>NZ_WOXZ01000001.1:167500-2807710 GCF_021352185.1 Rhodococcus sp. Ni2 | reverse complement strand
CGCCAGGCACTTCGTACAACCTCGTGTCACTCACCCTCGCAGGTGGGAGTCGGTGTCCGTGTCGCTCTGACCTGGACAAAGTTACGCGAAGATCAACACAACACCAAATCGCCAGGTCAGAGCACTGCGGTCGGTTAACTTCACGGAACCCAGTACCTCTCGGCCAGTTCTTCGACGATCGGATCGCCTTCCTCGGCATGCTCCAACGCTTCGAGATCGTCGTTGATCGACACCAACCGCGGATCGTCACCCTCAGCTTCCTGAATCGGGTGCCGACCGTCCTCGGCGAGTTGCCTCAGCAACTTTTCCTTGACGCGGGCTTTCAACGAATCAGCCATACCGCCAGCATGTGCCGCGCGGGCCCAGTTGTCGAGGCCTACTCGTCGTCCTTCTTGCCGAAGACACGTCGTGCCGTCGGAATCAAGATGATCAGCGCGCCGAGCAGAACGATGAGCGAAAAAACCTGCAGTGCCATGTCGACCTCTTACCGTCACGCCGGCGCGAGCCAGCTCCCCCACGGGGTGTTTCGAACAACCGTAAATGCAACGAGAACTCCGAGCACCACGATCGTCACAGTCGGCCGAAGCACGATCATGCGATCCCGCGTGCCTTTCCAACGGCGCACTGTCCAACCGATCCACGCGATCACCAACACCGCGATAAACGGCACGATCAAGGCATTGCTGGACACTGCGGCGCCAATATCCAGATTAGTCAGGTCATTGACCGCACGAAGGCCACCACACGCCGGGCACCACAATCCCGTCAACGCGTACATCGGACAAACGCCGTAACTACCCGCGCTGTGGGGATCACGGAAGTGGAGTACCGCGGCGGCCGTCACGGCCACTGCAGCAACACCGACGGGTGCGGCCAGCGAGCGTCGTCGACTTGTGACCGCTTCCAACTCCATGGCACCCACTGTAAGAGACCCCGGCAGCGACTAGCGGGCGCGAACGACTACCGACCGGACCACCATGTCGTGCCAGCACTGGTGCTTCGAGTCCCAGAGCGGCCAGAGATAGTTGAGGAAGCATGCCCCACCCAGGATCGCCATCATGATCCAACGAAGCAGCGCCATCACCGGGCCGAGCGGTACACCGTCGGACTCCCGAATCACCGAAATTCCCAGCCACTTCTTGCCGAGTGTCTGTCCGGTGTTCCCTTGTCTGAAGACGAGGTTCCATACCTCGATCAAGAAGATCGCCAGTATGCCGACGACCATGACGATCACGCCGACCGGATTGCCGCCTTCAGCGCTCACGCTGCCGTCGTCGTATGTGGTCACTTCGGATCCGGAGAACGCGATCACCGCCCCGATGATCGCGAGGATGACGCCCGGGAGCGGAACGACAAAGCCGTCGAGGATTGACGCGAACACCCGCGAGATCCAGCTTGCGTACGGATAGGCGGGCGTCGGCGGCTGATAACCCTGCGGCGGCATCGGCGGCATCTGCCCGTACGGCGGCTGATTCTGCGATGGTTGACCTGGTCCCCAGTTCTGATCCGACATCGAGGTCTCCCCTGTTCAGGCACGTGTTCGCCGAACTCAGGATAAACCGCACATACGCAAGAATTGGGAACTAACGACAAGAGCCCCACATCCGGATTTCCGGGTGTGGGGCTCTTGGCTGAGCTGCCTGAGAGAATCGAACTCTCGACCTTTTCATTACGAGTGAAATGCTCTACCGACTGAGCTAAGGCAGCGTGCCTTTCGGCGGTGGCGAGTCTATCTGGTCAACCCCCGGATCGCGAAAACGGGGGTCGGAAAGCGGCTCCGATGGAGGCAACCATCGCATCGAGCGCCCACTGCAACTTGACGTTGAAGTCGACGGCCTCGCGGCATTCGAGCACCGCTTCGATGCATTTGAGCAACCCCTCCGGGGACGTTCGTGCAGCCAACTCGGCGGCCTGCCGAGCCATGTCGGGATGGGTCGCCGTCGACGTCGACCCCAGCGAATAGGAAAGCGCGTCCCGGTACATGCCGGCCAGGTCGATCAGCGTCCGGTCGAGAAGATCGCGGCGGGCCCGGGTGTCGCGCGATTTCTGACGCGCTTCGAGGTCCTTGATCAGACCAGCCGATCCGCGCAGAGTCCCGGCTGTTCCCTTGCCGGTTCCACCACCACCCAAGGAAACCTTGAGCTCCTCGAGCTCCTGTTCCTTGAGTTCGGCGTAGAACGCCTTGGTGTCAGCCTCGATCGACTTCACCAAGTTCTCTGCGGCCTTGTACGCCGTCGAAGCCCCGATCGCGTCGGCGGCTAGTCGAAGCGAACGCTGACGCTCGTCGCGCGCGCTCTCGTCGGTGGCGAGACGCCGAGCCCGGCCGACATGTCCGCCGCTGATCGATGCGGCGATTCTCGCCCGTTCCGGATCCAGCCCGTCGCGGTCGATCAGTACCTGGGCGATCGATTCGACGGACGGCGTCACCAACGGCATGTGCCTACACCGCGATCGGAGGGTGACAGACATGTCTTCCGGATCGGTCGTCGGCGCGCAGAGCAGGATGACCGTGCGGTCCGGCGGCTCCTCGACAACCTTCAGGAGGGCGTTGGCTGCGCCTTCGGTCAAACGATCGGCATCCTCGACCACGATCACCTGCCACCGCCCCGTCGTCGGTCGACGCGAAGCGATGTTGACTATCTCGCGCATGCCTTTGACGCTGATGCTCAGGCCGTCGGGGATGATCCGTCGTACGTCACCGTGGGTTCCACCCATCGTCGTCGTACACGCATGACACTCACCGCACCCTGGTGCACCGTCGGAGGTGCACTGCAGGGCAGCGGCGAAGCAGAGAGCAGCCACCGAACGACCTGAGCCGGGTGGCCCGGTGAAGAGCCACGCGTGGGTCATCTCCGAGCCGCTGGAATCGCCACGAGCCGACAGTGCAGCATCACGCAGGCTCTGCTCGACGTCGTGCTGACCCACCAGCCGACCGAACACACCTCGTTCGGCCACTTCAGTACTCATGCAAAAACCCTAACCGTCGGCACCGACGAAGCCTTACGAGTCCTTCTTCGCCGGAGCCTTCTTGGCGGCGGCCTTCTTTGCCGGGGCCTTCTTTGCGGCTGTTTTCTTGGCAGCGGCCTTCTTTGCCGGAGCCTTCTTGGCCACTGCCTTCTTCTTGACCGGGCCGCGCGCACGACGATCAGCCAGCAACTCCGATGCACGAGCATCGGAAATGGATTCGACGTCGTCGTCCTTGCGAAGGCTGGCGTTGGTCTCGCCGTCGGTGACGTACGGACCGAAACGGCCGTCCTTGATCACCATCGGCTTCTCGCTGACCGGATCGACGCCCAACTCACGCAACGGAGGCGTTGCAGACGCCTGACGCCCACGACGCTTCGGCTCGGCGTAGATCTTGAGCGCCTCGTCGAGCGTGACGGTGAACATCTGCTCTTCGTTGGCGAGCGAGCGTGAGTCCGTGCCCTTCTTCAGGTACGGACCGTAACGGCCGTTCTGCGCGGTGATCTCTTCCTTCGATTCGGGGTCGACACCCACGACGCGCGGAAGCGACAGCAGACGCAGCGCATCTTCCAAGGTGATCGTCGCCAAATCCATGGACTTGAGCAGCGATCCGGTCCGAGGCTTCGGGCCCGCGACCTTCTTGGCAGCCTTCTTCGCAGGCGCCTTCTTGGCAGCGGCCTTCTTCACCGCAGTCTTGGTGCTGCCCGAACTGATTTCTTCCGGCTCGGGAGCGGTGACGGGAACGATGTCCGGTTCCGGCTCGGCCGGCGGTTCGGGCAGGATCTCGGTCACGTAGGGACCGAAGCGGCCTTCCTTCGCGACGATCTCGTGGCCCGTCAGTGGGTCGACGCCCAGCTTGCGGCCCTCTTGAGGTGTCGAGAACAACTTCTCGGCGTACTCGGGAGTGAGCTCGTCCGGTGGCAGGTCATCGGGAAGATTTGCCCGCTGCGAGATCAGATCGCCTTCGGGATCGTCCGGATTCTGAACCATGCGCTCGAGATACGGCCCGAACCGGCCGACGCGCACATGAACCTCGCGGCCCTCGGCGTCGTCGAAGAGACGAATGGAGTTGACCTCGCGAGCGTCGATCTCCTCCAGGTTGACTCCGACCATCTTCTTCAGCCCGCCCTCGCGGGCGACCGAACCTTCGGCGCCTGTCTCGCCGCCGAAGTAGAAGCTGCTCAGCCAGTTGCCGCGCTGCTCACGGCCGCCGGCGATCGCGTCGAGATCGTCTTCCATTCCTGCCGTGAAGTCGAAGTCGACCAGCCGGCCGAAGTGCACCTCGAGCAGTCCGATGACGGCAAACGCCACCCAGGACGGAACCAGCGCGCTGCCACGTTTGTAGACGTATCCGCGATCGAGGATGGTCTTGATGATCGACGAGTAGGTCGAAGGACGGCCGATGCCGAGTTCTTCGAGCGTCTTGATCAGGCTGGCTTCTGTGTAGCGAGCGGGCGGGTTGGTGCTGTGCCCGTCCGGATCGAGCTTGGTGGCCGTGACTTCCTGACCCTTGACCAGCACCGGAAGCCTGGATTCGGCGTCGTCGGACTGACCGCCGGCCTCTTCGTCGACGCTCTCGACGTAAGCCTTGAGGAAGCCGGCGAACACGATGGTGCGACCCGAAGCGGAGAACGTGCAGTCCTCGCCGGTGCCTGCCGTGCCGGAGATGCGAAGCGTCAACGTCGTACCGCGGGCGTCGGCCATCTGCGAAGCGACGGTCCGCTGCCAGATCAGTTCGTACAGCTTGAACTCGTCGGAATCGAGCTTGGAGTGCAGCTGACCCGGGGTCTGGAACACGTCGCCGGCGGGGCGGATCGCCTCGTGGGCTTCCTGCGCGTTCTTGACCTTGCGGGTGTACTGACGCGGCGTCGGATGCACGTATTCCGGACCGTACAACTCGGTGGCCTGCGCACGAGCGGCAGCGATCGCCGACTCCGAGAGAGTCGTCGAGTCGGTACGCATGTAGGTGATGTAGCCGTTTTCGTACAGACGCTGTGCGATGCGCATTGCACGCTCGGACGTGAAACGAAGTTTGCGTCCGGCTTCCTGCTGGAGCGTCGACGTCATGAACGGCGGGTAAGGCTTGCGGGTGTACGGCTTGTCCTCGGCGGAGGAAACCGTGAGGTCGACGCCCTGCAATGCTTCCGCGAGACGACGCGCGTACGCCTCGTCGAGCACAGTGACCGCGCTGCCCTTGAGCTTTCCGTCAGCTCCGAAATCACGGCCGGAGGCGACACGCGAACCGTCGACGGAGACCAGGCGAGCACCGAAACTACGCGGGCTGGCCTCTGCACCGGCGTCGAGCGTCGCGGAAATATCCCAGTACGACGCCGACTTGAACGCCATGCGCTCGCGTTCACGCTGGACGATGACGCGAGTGGCCACCGACTGGACGCGGCCGGCCGAGAGCTTCGGCATGACCTTCTTCCAGAGAACCGGGCTGACCTCGTAACCGTAGAGACGGTCGAGGATGCGGCGGGTTTCCTGAGCATCGACGAGGTCGGTGTCGAGTTCGCGGGTGTCTTCGGCGGCAGCACGGATTGCCGGCTCGGTGATCTCGTGGAAGACCATTCGACGAACCGGAATCTTGGGCTTGAGAGTCTCGAGGAGATGCCAGGCGATTGCCTCGCCCTCGCGGTCGGGGTCAGTTGCGAGGAAGAGCTCGTCGGCGTCCTTCAACAGAGACTTGAGTTCGGCGACCTTGCCCTTCTTTTCCGGGCTCACGACATAGAGCGGCTCGAAGTCGTGATCGACGTTGACGCCGAGACGGGCCCACGACTCGCCCTTGTACTTGGCCGGAACGTCTGCTGCGCCTCGTGGCAGGTCGCGAATGTGACCGACCGATGCCTCGACGACGTAGTCCTTACCGAGGTAGGGAGCGATTTTGCGCGCCTTGGTCGGTGACTCGACGATCACGAGGCGACGAGGGTTACCGGACGCTCCCTGACCGCTGCCGTTGTCCGCTTTAGCCACCTGCTGCCCGAGCCTTCCTTTGGACGTTCACTGCCGTCGGCAGATCTTCAGAACTAGACGTGTGGAGCAAGTTATACCCCGTGTCTCTCTTTACAGAGTGACATACCCGCAAGACATTCGTGCAGATCAGTACAGTATGGGCTCCGTCGGACACGCGGCATGAGCACTGTCAGACGTGTGGCCAGGCGACAGAGGTGTCGACGTGTTTCGGCGCCTCACCGAGGTATTCGACGAGCTTTGTCAGTCTCTTCTTTCCCGACACACGGAGCCCCGGACCCGGTGTCCGGTTACCCAGTTGAGTCGGCGCGATACCAACCCTCATCAAGGCCTGAGCCAGCGGTGCGTGTGTCTCTTTCGCATGGGGGTCGAGGCCGAACACGAATCGTTCACCGCCTTCTTCGAGGCGGCCGGCGGCGACGGCCCACACTCGGAGTTGGCGAGAATTAGGAACCCACCCGACCGGCACGGCCTTCACTGCTCCCTTGGTCCATTGCACGGACAGCGGAAGGAGTGCGGGCGTCGACTGAGTTCGGACGAGTGGGCTGCCTTCTTCGCTACGCGTCACCTCGGCCCCGAGTCCGCACTGCGCGATCAACTCGGCAACGGCCTGCGCTCTCCAGTCCCGATCCACGACGATCGAGATCCGCGCGCGATCCTCCGAGGTCACGACCTGCCCCGGTCCGGCCAGCATTCCGGCAAGGTCCGTCACGGCAGGTGGAATCGACTCGGCAGAGAAAAAGGACAGTTGGCTCACAGAGTGAAACGTAAGCCACGAAGGTATCGACGGCATAGACGACCGGCCGTGGCCGAACAGCTGCGTGCATTCACCTCGGACAGGGAAAGTACTAACTCAGCCCGAAAAGATTTGTCCCCCACCGCACGGATGCGATGGGGGACAAATACTGTCCGAACTATTCGCTCAGCAAGTGAGCGGAAAAATCAGACCGCGCGAACGCCGGTAGCCTGGGGACCCTTGGTGCCCTGGCCGACCTCGAACTCCACACGCTGGTTCTCCTCGAGGGTACGGAAGCCGTTGCCCTGAATTTCGGAGTAGTGAACGAAGACGTCTGCGGAACCGTCTTCGGGAGCGATGAAGCCGAAGCCCTTTTCAGCGTTGAACCACTTCACAGTGCCCTGTGCCATGCTTTTCCTTCTCTTTCTAACACCGGATTCGGTGAACAGCCCTTACAGTCCACCGGGCCGGTTCCGACCGCTGTACGTCTTTATTTCCCCCTCAGGAAAGGCAGAGCACCGCGCCCGCAACAACGATCCTGCGAGCGTGCACTTTCTCAAGCCTACGAACACAGAAGCTGCGACCGATTGTCAGTCAACCATGTTCTCCGCGTGCACAACAGTCGAAAAGGGAACTAAAAACGTTAAAAGTTCGCTACGAGAAAAACAGCCCACGATCGTGGTTTCCCGCGCGCGCGCCGAGCACCCGGTTCCACCAAGACCGCCGACCGTTGCGTATCATCAAAACTGCAGGTAGCGACAGTTTCCGATTGCCGCCACACCCCAACGCCGAGCCCGGAGAGTCACGTGAACGCACCTTCCCCGACTCCCGCCCCGGGAGGGAAGCCTGGCGAGACCTACGGGCAGATGCTGCTCGATCGGGTCGTCGCCGGGGTCAGTGGAAGCGAAAAACCACTGATGTTCACCGCGCAGTTACCTGCTCGCGTAGCCGAGTTCACCGAATGGCCGGAGTGGGTGCACCCCAGCGTCGTACGTGCGCTCGCCGAGCACAGCGTGCGGTCCCCGTGGATCCACCAGAGTGAGGCCGCCGACCTCGCTTACGCGGGAAAACACGTGGTCGTGGCCACCGGTACGGCGTCGGGTAAGTCACTGGCGTACCAACTCCCGGTGCTGACGGCCATGGCGACCGATCCGCTCGCAACTGCCCTGTACCTCTCCCCCACCAAAGCGCTGGGCTCGGATCAACTGCGAGCAGTGCTGTCCCTCACCGACTTCGACGTTGAACTTCGCAGCACGAACGCCAGTGCGTACGACGGCGACACCTCGCAGGAACTCCGCACTTGGGCACGTGAGAACTCACGCTGGCTCTTCACCAACCCCGACATGATCCACATTTCTCTGCTCAGAACCCATCAGCGATGGGCACACTTCTTCCGCAACCTGAAATACGTGATCATCGACGAATGCCACTCCTACAGGGGAGTCTTCGGATCCAACGTCGCGCTCGTGATCCGGCGATTACGCAGAATTGCAGCCCGTTACGGCGCCGAACCCACCTTCATCCTGGCCAGCGCGACCACAGCAGATCCCGGCGCGGCGGCCTCGCGGCTCATAGGCGCACACTGCACCGAGGTCACGGAAGACGGATCGCCGCACGGCCCACGCACCGTCGCCCTGTGGGAACCACCGCTACTGGAGGCATTGACCGGCGAAAACGGTAGCCCGGTACGACGTCCCGCGGGCGCGGAAGCCGCGCGGATCATGGCCGACCTCATGATCGAAGGCGCCCGCACTCTCACCTTCGTCCGCTCCCGCCGCGGCGCCGAACTGACCGCGATGGCCACCAAACGTCTACTCGCCGAGGTGGACCCGGACCTCGCCGAGCGAGTCGCGTCGTATCGCGCCGGATATCTGGCCGAGGACCGACGCGAACTGGAAGCTGCACTCGCCGACGGCACACTGCTGGGCGCAGCCACCACCAACGCACTGGAGCTCGGCGTCGACATCGCAGGCCTCGACGCCGTTGTCGTGGCAGGCTTCCCGGGCACCGTCGCCTCGTTCTGGCAGCAAGCGGGTCGCTCCGGGCGACGCGGTGAGGGTTCACTCGTCGTGTTGATCGCCCGCGACGATCCACTCGACACCTACCTCGTTCACCATCCGTCAGCGGTACTCGACAAACCCGTCGAGGCGACGGTGACAGATCCCGGAAATCCGTACGTCCTGGGACCACAACTTCTCTGCGCTGCAATGGAACTCCCACTTTCCGATGCCGAGGTGGACGCGTTCGGGGCTCTCGAGGTTCTGACGAGACTGTCCGAGGAAGGCAAGATCCGGCGCCGAAAGCACGGATGGTTCGTCACCGCCGATTCGAACCCCCACGGCTCTTTGGACATTCGCGGCGGCATCGGAACTCAGGTGGCCATTGTCGACGGTGAATCCGGCCGGATGCTGGGCACTGTCGACGCGGGCCGCGCTCCGGCCACAGTTCATCCCGGCGCCGTGCACATCCATCAAGGCGAGACCTACGTCGTCGACGAACTGGACCTCGACGTCGGACTCGCACTGGTGCACACCGAGAATCCGGACTGGACCACCTCGGCTCGCGAGACCACCGAAATCACGATCACCGAACAACTCGAGCACAAGAACTACGGCGACATCGCCGTCGCTCTCGTCCAGGTCGAGGTGACACATCAAGTCGTCGGGTACCTACGACGGTTGACTTCGGGTGAAGTCCTCGACTCGATCGAACTCGACATGCCCG
This sequence comes from Rhodococcus sp. Ni2, assembly GCF_021352185.1. NCBI lineage: Bacteria > Bacillati > Actinomycetota > Actinomycetes > Mycobacteriales > Nocardiaceae > Rhodococcus > Rhodococcus sp. Ni2. Next base: position 2,798,316 of record NZ_WOXZ01000001.1, on the reverse strand, counting down.
CACACACTTTGCCCACCAGGGCAGTGATGTACACGGTCACGCCGGAACTCCTCGAATCCATCGGGGTCCCGCCCGAACGGTTCCCCGGATCACTGCATGCCGCCGAACATGCCGCAATCGGCCTGCTGCCACTGGTGGCGATCTGCGACCGCGGAGACATCGGCGGAGTGTCCACCGCGATGCACGCGGACACCGGACTCCCGACCGTCTTCGTCTACGACGGTCATGCCGGCGGCGCCGGGTTCGCCGACCGAGGGCACAGCGAACTGTCCCGATGGCTCACCGCGACGCGCGACGCCATACTGTCCTGCGAGTGCGCTCACGGTTGCCCGTCCTGCGTCTATTCACCCAAGTGCGGCAACGGAAACGACCCACTCGACAAAGACGGCGCGGTCAAGGTTCTGACCGCCGTGATCGACACGATCAGCTGACCGGACCTGCACGAGCGTAAGCCTGCGCATCCCCGATCCCGAAGCCCGACAACAACACCGGTGCGCGTATCTCGACGACTACATCCCACCCCTGGACGTCGCACTCCTCGAGCACCGTGCGCATCCGCTCCGCGATCACCGCGGACATCTCACACGCCGACTCGTCGCCGCCGTCCAAGGCGCCCGCACCGCCGAGAGCCGAAAGATCAGCGGCCGACTGAGCCGTGTGCCGAGCCACCACTGCGGAACCGACATGCAGCATCCCGCCGGTCACCATCACGATCGCCGCCAGAACGCAGCACGCCAGAACCGTGGCAACACCTTCGTCGTCACGTAGGTTCACCCCTCCTCCACTCCCGACTCCACTGCTGCCACCGCCTCGGAAGAAATGTCGACCAACGGCAGCAACGCACTCTCGGCGCTGACAACGGCCACCGCAAAGCCGTCCACGATCTCCACCGAGATCGACGCATCTTCGGGTGCGATCAGGCGGGCCGTGGTGACCGCAGACTCACGATCACCACGTGCCACCAACCGCGCGGCCTCACGAGCGGCGTCGACACACCGAACCTGCATCGACACCGCCAGGACTCCACCGACACACAGCACGACCACCGTGACGATCGAAGCCAGAGCAATCGCGGCCTCCACCGTCACGGCGCCGTCGTCGGCTTGCCGAATACCTCTCGTGGACAACATCACACAGCTGTCTTGAGCGCCTTGTCGATGATGCCTGTCAGCGCCGAGACAATGGAGTCGCCAGTGACAACCGTGTACAGGACGGCACCGAATGCGGCAGCCGCAATCGTGCCGATCGCATACTCCGCGGTGGACATGCCGTCGTCCTCGGCAACCAACAGCGCAAATCTGGCCGACACCGTCCTGAGCGTCTTCGAGATCATTTCTCCCCCTTCAATCGAAACCTGTGGCAGCACTTCTGCCGCAGGAGCTTTCACTCGGATCCGGCTCACAGCAGGCCGTTACCGAGCACAGTCGTGGCAAGCCCGATCACCACAGGGACGATGCCCAAGGCGATGAACGCCGGCAGGAAACACAGCCCGAGTGGACCGCTGATCAGCACTCCCGCGCGTTCGGCTGCGGCAGCAGCAAGATCCTCGGCGTCACCTCGACTGCGCTCGGCGAGTTCGGCCATGGACGAGGACAGCGACGAACCCGAACGGGCGGAACGCCGAGCCATTCTGGCGAGCGCCTCGGTATCGGGATCGAGAGCGGCTTCGCTCCACGCGGCGTCGGGATCGGCACCGAGCGCCAGAAGGTCGGCGACGCGACGAAGCGAGTCGGCCATCGGTTTCGGTGCCGTCGACGCCATCGCTGTGATCGCGGCGGAGACGGGAAGCCCCGCTCGTAGGCAGGCCCCGAGAAGGTCGAGACTTGCGGCAACTGCGAGTGGATCCGGCTTGTCCGGGACTGGAACCGAATCTTCTGTTGTTGTGTCCGCGAAGAGAATTTCTGCCGCCCTGGCCGAAGCACCGCGACGAGCGGGAATGATCGCGAACGCCAACGCCATCATCGCCACGGATGCCCAACTCACGACGTGACCTTCGCAGTTATCCGGTCGGTCCAGAGCAGACCAGCTGAGACACAAGCGGTTCCGATCACCAGGAGCACGCCGCCGAGCCCACCTCCGAACAGCACGCGCAGCGGCGAAGCACCCATCAATTGCCCGAGACCGATCCCCAACAGCGGGAGAAAGGCCAACACCGCAGCGGTCGCCCGAGCGCCCGCCAACCCGGCCTCGGTACGCTGACGAAAGCGTCTACGTCCCAACATGTCCGTCCGGACGGCGCCGAGTAGTTCCGCCAGTGCCAGCCCGTGTTGGTCGGCGACCCGCCAGACGGATCCGATGCGGGAGAACTCACGCTCGATGCACGAATCCGGTACCGCGAAGGCCGCTGCGGCAGAACCACCGAGACGCGCCCTGGCCCCAGCGGAACGGAATACGGCACTCACTTCTCCGGTACATTCCTCGCCTGCAACAGAACTGGCCGCTGCAGGATGCGCGCCGACGCTCAGCTCGGCGATCAGCACCTCCAGACCGGAGAGCAGCATCTTCTGTGAGAGATCCCGGGTTTCGGCTGCATTCGCGCGTCGGCCACGGAGGATCAGGGTCCCGGCGAGGACGACAGCCGCACACCCTGCCGGAAGACCTCCGAGGATCCACGCGGCCGAAATCGCGAGAAATGCGGCGACGAACTGCCACGGAATCTGCCGGGAGGACTTGCGGACGCTCGGGGTGTACGTGGCGAGCCGAGCACGTGAATCCCGCACCGGCGCAATCGAGACCGCCAACGCGAAGGCCAAGAGGGAAACCGTCACGTCCCGACCTCTCGATTGCGAAGCCGGAACATCCGCTCGAGCCGCTCACGACCCGAACCGCCGTCCGGCCACGCCTGCATGATTCGTACATACCCGTCCGCACCGCGGTCGATGACACCGATCTGTTCGAGACGCCTCGATCCGTTAGCCAATCTGTGCACGTGCAGGATCACTTGAACTGCCGCGGCAAGTTGACTGTGCAACGCGTGGCGATCCATCCCGCCGAGCGCCGCCAACGCCTCGAGTCTGGCCGGCACCTCTTCGGGCGAATTGGCGTGAACGGTGCCGGCGCCGCCGTCGTGGCCGGTGTTCATCGCCGTGAGCAGATCAGTCACCTCTGCGCCGCGGACCTCACCGACGACGATGCGATCGGGACGCATTCGTAGTGCCTGCCGAACCAGATCGCGCACCGTCACCTCTCCGACGCCCTCGACGTTGGGAGCTCTGGCGACGAGGCGGACGACGTGTGGATGCGGCGGCGCCAGTTCGGCCGCGTCCTCGACACAGACGATTCGCTCGCGCGGGTCGACCGCGCCGAGCATGGCGGACAACAACGTGGTCTTTCCCGCACCGGTCCCGCCGATCACCAGAAAAGCCAAGCGACAAGAAATGATGCGATTGAGGAGCTCCCGCGCGTCCGGTTCCACGGCGCCGTGGGCGGACAGGGCGTCGAGACCCTGGGTCGCGGGCCGCAACACTCGCAGTGACACGCAGGTTCCACCCTGGGCCACGGGTGCGAGTACGGCATGAAGTCGTACCCCGAAGTGCCCGTCGCCGACGCCCCGCAGGCGGCCGTCGACCCACGGTTGGGCGTCGTCGAGGCGTCGACCTGCCGACAGTGCCAACCGCTGCGCCAGTCGACGCACGGCTGCCTCGTCGGTGAACCGGACCCCCGACCTTTCGAGGCCGACCCCGCGGTCCACCCAGACCTGATCCGGCGCGGTCACCAGTACGTCGGCGACCCCGGGTTCGTGCAGTAGAGGTTCGAGCGGCCCCGCGCCTGTCAGTTCCGTCTGGAGCACCCTGACGACCTCCAACAGATCCGTGTCCGCCAGAACGCCGGAGGACTCGGCTCGCACGGCATCGGCAACGGTGGCCGCCGTCGGCTCGGCGACCGACGACGCCGTCAATCGCTCGCGAACTCGGTCGAGCAGTTCGGCCGTGACCAACGCACTCATGCCGCAGCCCTGCGCGGGCGTGCGCCGGATTCGACGGCGTCGAGTACCGCTGTTGCCGCCACACTCAACGGACAACCGCGGGTCAATTCGAGGCCACCACGCTCGAGCATCGGCGCCAGCGATCGGTGGCCGCGCATCACGGCCGTCAGGGGCAGGCCGAGCATGTCTGCCACATCGGCGCCGCGTAGGCCTCCCGGTGCCGGCCCACGCACGACGAGACCGACGTTGGAGTTGTGTCGCACCACCCAGGCTCCGACCTTCTCGGCCGCGACGCATGCGGCCACGGTGGCCGGAACCACCACGAGCACCGAATCCGACATCTCCAACACGGCCTGACCTACCTCGCTGGGATGCCGTGGCACGTCGCAGACCACGAGCCCGCCGGAACTGCGACCTGCGTCAAGCACGGCGCGAACGGCGGTCACTGTCGGACCGTCGATCTCCCGGCGACTGCTCGCCAGAACCCTCAGAAACTTTCCCTTCGCCGGCAGTGCATCGCGCAGCGCATCCGGGGACAACCGCCCGCCCTCGACGGTCAGTGCACCCCAACGTAATCCGGGAGCAGTCTCGATACCTAACAGCACGTCGGCGCCGGAACCGAGTGCGTCGACGTCCACCAACAGCGTCGGGACGTGACGTGCCGCCGACGTCAACGCGACTGCCGCAGCAGTTGCCGAGGCTCCGCCGCCGCCACAACCACCCACCACGCTCACGACGGTGCCGTCACCACTGACGTCGACGTGGTCGGCCAGAACTGCGACCAGCGCGTTCTCTTCCTCGGGCAAGGACAGAACGCTGTCGGCTCCGATCGCGGTGGCGCTCTTCCAATCGTCGACGGTCGGTGTGCCGTCGCATACGAGGAACACTCGCGTTCGCTTGGGGGAACGAGCCAGAGCATCTCGCGCCGCCGACGCGTCCAGTACCACCGCCGAGGCCCGGTTCCACTGTTGCCGGGACACGGGATGTTCGGCCTCGTCCAGCCGGCGGTCCACCGCGGCAGCGACGCGTCGCACGCTCGCGAGGATTTTCGCGTCGTCGACGAGAACCAGAATGGGAGCCCCGGTTTCCTGAGAGCTGATCGTCGTGTTCATGACTGCAGAGCCTGAACGAGCACCGGCACCGAAAACAGTGGGCCGAACAACCCTGTGGACAACTGGGAGGTTGGGGAGAAACAGGCCTGAGACAGAGGACGACCCCCGCCAATGGGGGGAGGAGGCGGGGGCCGTCTGAGTTCAGCCCCGGGGGGTCGGGCTGAACTAGTTCGAACGAATCGAACAGCAACGATCTTACACCCGCCATCGGCGAGAAATGCAAGCCTGAGCTGCACTGAACTGCTGTTTTTCGCCGAAAGAGGACGCTTGCCGAAGAGCACACGAACCGCCTGTCGGACTATCCTCAATCCTGTGACCGACAAGCCTGCGAACGGACTGAATACCGGGCGGACAGCCGCTTTCTTCGATTTGGACAAAACGATCATCGCGAAGTCGAGCACCCTGGCGTTCAGCAAGCCATTCTTCGCACAGGGTCTGATCAATCGACGCTCGGTTCTCAAGAGCAGCTATGCGCAATTCCTGTTTCTACTGTCCGGCGCCGATCACGATCAGATGGAGCGCATGCGCGAGCATCTGACGGCGATGTGTGCGGGCTGGGACGTGGAACAGGTGAAGGCCGTCGTCGCGGAGACTCTGCACGACATCGTCGATCCACTCGTCTTCGCCGAGGCGGCCGATCTGATCGCAGATCACAAGCTGCGTGGACACGACGTCATCGTCGTGTCTGCTTCGGGTGAAGAGATCGTCGCACCGATCGCCCGCGCCCTCGGCGCCACCCATTCCGTCGCGACGTCGATGAGGGAGGAAGACGGCCACTACACCGGCGAGGTGGACTTCTACTGCTACGGCCCCGGCAAGGTCGAAGCCATGGAAAAACTCGCCGCGGAGTACGGTTACGACCTCGCCGCCAGTTACGCCTACTCCGACTCGGTGACGGATTTACCCATGCTCGAGGCTGTCGGACATCCGACCGCAGTCAACCCCGATCGAGCGTTGCGCAAGGAAGCGGCCGTAAACGGTTGGCCCATACTGACTTTCTCGAATCCGGTCTCACTTCGTGCCCGATTGTCGGCCCAGTCCACGACCACGGTGGCCACTACCGCTGCGGTGGGAATCGCAGCTCTGGTGGCCGGCGCCATGACCTTCGGGCTACTGCGCCGGAAACGCTGAAATCCAAGGCCCACAAACAAAAATTGGTACTTGCTGTGAGCCCGGACACAGGGTACAAAGGAGTTACGGAAGAACGGAAGGCCAGGAACGGCTCGGAAGAGAAGGACCGTTTCCCCAACCGAAATTCCTAGCACGGGCACTAGGGCACCCACGCGGAGCACAAGCCACTATAAGGGCAGAAGCGTTGTGGGCCTGCGAGATTCGTTCAATTTGAGCGAGGACCCCGCACAGGTTGCGGGGACGACCTCAGAAAGTGCGATCCCTCGCCGAGGCCACCCACACAACCCACCGAGCACGCTTGGTAACGAGTAGTCCGTGCTGACGGGCGGCGAAGTCGATTTATCGGCAGCGCCGCCCGTTCGTTATGTCCGGCAGGGGCAATTTGCCGGACTATCCGGTAGCGGCGTCGGCAATCGAAGTCGCCTCTCGCGCACCGGCTTCGAGAGCACCACAGCACAGAATCACCCAGCTGCCGACGCCCGCCGGATTTCCCGAAGCGAATCCTGCCGCGCCGTCCGTGTACGCCTGTGGCCGCCGAAGCCAACTGACCTCGGGGACCCCGAGATTGTGCGGATCCAGCCCCGACGAGACCGCAACCAGACGCGAGGCCGCGCGGGCGACGATGCCGTCAGCGGTGCCGAACGGGCTCAGCGCCAAGAGTTCTCCGTGTACGACGGCTGCCAGAACAGGTGCCGGTGCACTGGTTCCGCCAGTAACGAGTTGGGCGAGAGCGTCCAACCGCTCCCCCACTCCGCGATCCGACCGTGGCCGCCCCAGTTGATCTGCGTCCTCGACGAGATCCGCCGCGGCCAACAGGTGCAGCCGGGCCAAAGCCTGAAGTGGGGCTCGCTTCCACGTCGACTCCATGAGCGGAAGGCTGTCGCCGTCGAGAGCCTGAGCCACGCGCAGAGCACCCGCGAGAATCGGGTCACCGGCCATGCCCTCGGCCGGCAATTCGGTGGTGCCTCCGGCGAGCGATGCGGAGGCTCGCGCAGCGCGAACCGCGGCTTCGGCGGCAGTCGTGGGCCAACCGCGACGGTTGGTCTTGTGCCGATGAACCTCACCCAGAGCGTCGCGCGCATGGTCGGCGGCGGCGCGTACGCCTGGAAGATCGACGAGGGGCTGCAAGGGGTCCGTCACGATCAACGACGGTACCCTTGCAGCCCCTCTGCGGACTTGCCTACCTACCTGTTGCGTCAGCTTCCCAGCTTGATGGACCCACCGGGAATCGCGTCGAGCAACTTGCGGGTGTAGTCCTGTTGCGGATTACCGAACACGTCGTCGATCGGTGCCGATTCGACGATCGAGCCACGCGACATCACCAACACGTTGTCCGCGATCTGACGAACCACGGCCAGGTCGTGCGTGATGAAGAGGTACGTCAACCCGAACTCTGCCTGCAGGTCGTTGAGCAGGGTCAAGATCTGATCCTGCACGAGCACGTCGAGAGCGGAGACCGCCTCGTCGCAGATCACGACCTCCGGTTGCAAGGCCAGTGCTCGCGCGATGGCGACGCGCTGACGTTGTCCACCGGAGAGTTCGTTCGGGAACCGACGCATGACCGACTGCGGTAGACCCACCTTGTCGAGAAGTTCGCGGACGCGAGCCTCACGCTCGGCTTTGGTCCCGACCTTGTGGGTACGCAGCGGCTCCTCGATCGTGCGGTAGATCGAGTACATCGGGTCGAGTGTGCCGTAGGGGTTCTGGAAGATCGGCTGCACTCGTCGACGGAACGCAAATGTTTCCTTCGCACCGAGCTTCGACACGTCCTGACCGTCGAAGACCACGTTGCCTGCAGTGGGCTCGAGCAGACCGAGGACCATCTGTGCGACCGTTGACTTACCGGAACCCGATTCGCCGACGATCGCCGTCGTGGTTCCGCGGCGGACCTTGAAGGACACGTCGTTCACGGCTGTGAAGTCGGTGGTCTTGCGGAAACCCTTGCGCAGCTTGAACACCTTGGTCAGATGATCGACGACAAGAACGTCGTCGGTCACCTTGCCGAACGACTCTGCCGCACTTTCCTCGGCCTTGACCGCTTCGGCGACCTCTTCCGCCTGTTCGCGAATCTCGGCGCGCGCCACCGACGAGCTGAGCCGCTTCGACGCCAACGACGGCGCAGCCGCGACCAGCTTCTGCGTGTACGGATGCTGCGGGCGCTTCAGAATCTCCAGTGCCGGACCGGATTCGACGATACGACCCTTGCTCATCACGATCAGATGCTCGGCGCGCTCGGCGGCCAGGCCAAGATCGTGAGTGATGAGCAGAACGGCGGTGCCGAGTTCCGTAGTCAGACCGTCGAGGTGGTCGAGGATCTGACGCTGGACGGTGACGTCGAGCGCCGACGTCGGCTCGTCCGCGATCAGGAGTTTCGGACGAGCGGACAACCCGATCGCGATGAGTGCGCGCTGACGCATACCGCCCGAGAACTCGTGCGGGTACTGCCCCAACCGGCTCTCGGCTTCGGCGAGTCCTGCCTCCTCGAGCAGTTCGGCGGCCCGAACCTTGGCTGCCTTGCCCTTGGCGATCCCGTTGGCGGCCAGTGCTTCCTCGATCTGGAAGCCCACTTTCCACACGGGATTCAGATTCGACATCGGGTCCTGCGGAACCAAACCGATCTGGCTTCCCCGGATGTGGACGAAGTCCTTCTCCGAGACCTTCGAGATGTCCTTGCCGTCGAAGATGATCTCGCCTGCCGTCACCTTGCCGGTGCCGGGAAGCAGATTGATGATCGAGTGGGCGGTGGTGGACTTACCCGAACCCGATTCGCCGACGATCGCGACCGTCTGACCCGGGTAGACGGTCAGGCTGACGCCTCGAACTGCCGGAACCGGACCGGAATTGGACTGGAAAGACACCTCGAGATCACGAATCTCGAGCAACGGAGTTTCCTCCGAGGTGAGAGTTTCCTTGGTGGTCATCGTGCTCACCGCTTCCGCGACTTGGGATCGAGGGCGTCGCGCAGAGCGTCACCCATCATGATGAATCCGAGAACGGTGATCGCCAAAGCCGTTGCCGGGTAGAACAGAATGGTCGAACCCTGACGCAGCGTCACCTGAGCGTTGCTGATGTCGCCGCCCCACGAAACCTCGGTGGACGGAAGACCGATACCGAGGAAGGACAGCGTCGCCTCGGCAACGATGTACGTACCGAGCGAGATGGTGGCGACCACGATGATGGGCGCCAACGAGTTCGGGATGACGTGGCGGATCAGTGTCTTGAGCTTCGAGACACCCAACGCTTCCGAGGCCATGACGTAATCGTTGTTCTTCGCCGAGATCACCGCGCCTCGAGCGATTCTTGCCATCTGCGGCCAGCCGAAGAGCGCCAGCACGCCGACGACGGTCCAGATGGTGCGATCGGTGAACAGCTGCATCAGGACGATGGCAGCCAGGATCAGCGGGATGCCGAAGAAGATGTCGGCGACACGGGAGAGGATCGAATCGGTCCATCCGCCGTAGAAACCGGACAGCGCACCGAAGATCACGCCGATCACCAGCACCGACGCCGTGACGCCGACGCCCACGAGTACGGATGCGCGAGCACCGTAGATGGTGCGCGAGTACACGTCACAGCCCTGGCGGTCGAAACCGAACCAGTGCCCTGAGGTCGGCCCCTGCATGCTGTAGGTCAGGTCGCAGAACCGCGGATCGGTGCTCGTGAACAAGCTCGGAAACGCTGCGATGACGATGACCGCGAGGATGATGATCGTCGAGATGATGAACAGGGGGCGCTTGCGTAGGTCGCGCCACGCATCGGTCCACATGCTGGTCGGCGCCTGATCGAGTTTGACGGCGTCCGTCTCCCCCCCCGGTGCCGCAACTTCGGGCGGTGCCACGAAATGACTTTGCCGGACTGCGCGTCCGGTCTTCACGGTCTCAGACATAGCGGATCCTCGGATCGAGCGCGGCGTACAAGAGGTCGACGAGCAGATTCGCGATCAGGTAGATCACGATCAGGATGGTGACGAACGAAACCACCGTCGGCGCTTCACCTCTGGTCACGGCCTGGTAGATCGTGCCGCCGACGCCGTTGATGTTGAAGATGCCCTCGGTGACGATGGCGCCGCCCATCAACGTTGCGAGGTCGGCACCCAGGAACGTGACCACGGGGATCAGCGAGTTGCGCAACACGTGCACGCGAACCACTCGTCCACGGGAAAGTCCCTTGGCGGTAGCGGTGCGGACGTAATCGGCAGTCAGATTCTCCGCCACGGACGTTCGGGTCAGTCGCAGTACGTACGCAAACGAGACCGAACCCAGAACCAGGGCAGGGAGCAGGAGATTGGTGAAGCTGGTGTTGCCACCGACCGTCGGCGGGACGATGCCCCATTTGACGCCGATGAAGAACTGAGCCAGGAAGCCGATCACGAAGATCGGGATGGCGATGAGAACGAGGCTGAACAGCAGGACGGTGCTGTCGAAGAATCCGCCCTTACGCAGGCCGGCGATGAGGCCGAAGCCGACACCGAAGACGGTCTCGACGATCAGTGCCATGAAGGCAAGTTTCATCGTGATCGGAAATGCCTGTGCCAGAACTTCACTGACAGGTCGTCCGGAGAACGACGTGCCGAAGTCCAGCGTGAAGATGCCCTTCAGGTACAGCAGGTACTGCTGATAGAAGGGGAGATCGAGGTGGTAGCGCTCCCGAAGCTGTGCTGCCACAGCCGGACTGAGCGCCTTGTCGCCCGCCAACGCGGCAATCGGATCACCGGGAAGCAGGAAGACCATGGCGTAGATCAGAAGAGTGGCCCCGAGAAAAACCGGGATCATTTGAAGCACTCGGCGACCGATGTACCAGAGCATCGGATCACCTCCTTGTCGATGATCGTGTACGTCAGCGGACAGTCCGGTGTGAACACGAGTTCGGGACGGCAGGCAGGGCGCCTGCCGCCCCGAACTCACGTTTCAGATGCGGATCGTTCTACGCGTCAGTTCTTTTCGATGTCTTCGTAGACCGGAACACCGTTCCAGCTGATGGTCACGTTGGAAACGTTCTCCGACCATCCACTGGCAGCGTTGCGGTACCACGTCGGAACTGCGGGCAGGTCCTTGAGCAGGACTTCCTGGGCCTGATCGAGCAGTTCCTGAGCCTTCGCCTGATCGGTCTGGCCGGCCGATTCGCGCAGGAGGCGGTCGAACTCGGGGTTGGAGTACTCACCGTCGTTGGAGCTGCCGCCGGTCTGGTAGTTCTGCGCCAGGAAGCCGTACTGCTGCGGGTAGTCGCCCTGCCAACCGGAGCGGAAAGAGCTCTGGATGGTGCGGTCGGTGGCTTCGGTGCGGATCTGAGCGAAGGTGGCGTACTGCTTGCCCTTTGCGTCGATACCGAGGGTGTTGCGGATGCTGTTCGCCGTGGCATCGACCCATTCCTGGTGTCCGCCGTCGGAGTTGTAGGCGATCTCGAAGCTGCCGGACCACGGTGCGATGGCGTCGGCCTTGGCCCAAGCAGCCTTGGCCGCCTCGGGATCGAACTTCACGTTGCTGTTACCGGTCAGCGAGTCGTTCCAGCCCTTGATTGCGGGGCTGGTGAAGTCGAGTGCAGGCGTCCTGGTCTTGTTGAAGATCTGCTGGGTGATCTGATCGCGGTTGATCGCCATCGAGATCGCCTGACGGCGGAGCATGCCCTCTTCGCCGCTGAAGTGCGGCAGGCGACCCGGGATCGTGAACGTCTCGATGGTTGCCGACGGCTGGTTGACGGTGCGTCCGGGCAGGTCCGACTCGAAGGTCGTGACGGCGCTCGGCGGAACCTGGTCGAGAACGTCGACGTTGTTGGCCAGGAGATCGGTGTACGCCGTGTCGAGGCTGTTGTACATGATGAAGTCGACGCCGGCGTTCTTCGGCTTACGGTTGCCGTTGTAGTCCGGGTTCACGACGGTGTCGATGCGGACGTTGTGCTGCCACGCGCCGGTTCCGTCGAGCTTGTACGGGCCGTTGCCGATCGGGTTCTCACCGAAGGCGGTCATGTCCTTGAACGCGACCTCGGGCAGCGGGTAGTACGCCGTGAAGCCGAGGCGATCGGGGAACGCCGACTCGGGCTGCTTGAGTTCGATGGTGAAGGTGGAGTCGTCCACAACCTTCAGACCCGACATGGTCTGTGCCGTCGGAACCTCGGCGGCAACTTCGTCGTAGCCCTTGATCGGATCGAAGAACGATGCCTGAAGCTGAGCGTTGGTGGAGAGGGCGCCGTAGTTCCACGCGTCGACGAACGACTTCGCGGTGACGGGGGTGCCGTCCGTGAAGGTCCAACCGTCCTTGAGCTTGACGGTGAAGTTCTGACCGTCGGTGCTCTCGATGGACTCGGCAACCTCGTTCTCCGTACCGCCGTCTGCGGTGTACGAAACGAGACCGGAGAACAGCGAGTCGAGGACGCGGCCGCCCATGTTCTCACTCGTGTTCGTGGGGATCAACGGGTTCTGAGGCTCGCCCGCCCAGGCGTTGACGACGCCACTGGACGATCCGCCCGACGAATCGCCGGACGAACATGCCGTGATCAGCACTGCCGTCATTCCGAGCGCGACCGCGCCCGTCGCTATGCGTGAGATACGCAAAGGAATTCCTTCCACATCTAAGTGACCCCGAGCATGCTCGCGGCCTGCCGACAGCCGTAACTGCCGGCGTCGTGTCGCCTACAACTGAAAGTGAACGTGACTTCGAGTTGTGGTCGAATAATGGTTTGACAATAGACACATCCGACGCGGGGCGCGCATCGCACCCATTGTCCGCAATTCCGAGGGAAATCTGTCCGCGCCCATTCACTCGTCGGCGGAAGCGACCACCCGTCGCATCAATTCGACCGATCGTCGCAGGACAACGGGTTGCAACGTGATGCAACGGTGCGTTTACGCGAGCTTGTGACTACCCTCACACGGAGTCAGAAAAGTGTCGATCAAAGTGGAAAGAAGGCCGTCAGCCATGACAAGCGCAGCCGAAACAGACGTCCCCCAGGCATATCCGCCGAGCGCAGAGTTCGCTGCGGCCGCCAACGCGGGACCGGAGTTGCAGGCTGCCGCAGATACCGACCGCCTCGCTTTCTGGGCGAATCAGGCTGAGCGCCTTCACTGGCACGAGAAATGGACCGACGTCCTCGACTGGACCGACGCCCCCGTCGCCAAGTGGTTCGTCGGCGGAAAACTCAACGTCGCCTACAACTGCGTCGACCGCCACGTCCTCGCCGGCAACGGCGACCGCGTCGCCATCCACTTCGAAGGCGAACCAGGCGATTCCCGCGACCTGACCTACAACGACCTCCTCGCCGAAGTCAGCCGCGCCGCAAACACTTTCACCGACCTCGGCCTCGTCGCCGGTGACCGCGTCGCGATCTACATGCCGATGATCCCCGAAGCGATCGTCACCATGCTCGCCTGCGCCCGCCTCGGCCTGACCCACTCGGTCGTCTTCGCCGGATTCTCCGCCACCGCCCTACGCTCGCGCATCGACGACGCCCAAGCCAAACTCGTCGTCACCGTCGACGGGCAGTGGCGACGCGGCGCAGCAGCACCCATCAAAACAGCGGTCGACGAATCCGTCGCCGGCGCCGAATCCGTCCAGAACGTGTTGGTGGTCAACCGGACCGGCATCGACGTCGACTGGACCGACGGCCGCGACCTGTGGTGGCACGAAACCGTCGCACAGGCCTCACCCGAGCACGAGGCGCAGGCCTTCGACGCCGAACATCCCCTGTTCATTCTCTACACCTCCGGCACCACCGGAAAGCCCAAGGGCATCATCCACACCTCCGGCGGCTACCTCACCCAGGCCTCGTACACCCACCACAACGTCTTCGATCACAAAGCGGGACAAGACGTCTACTGGTGCACCGCCGACATCGGCTGGGTCACCGGACACTCCTACATCGTCTACGGACCCCTCTCGAACGGCGTCACCCAGGTCGTCTACGAAGGCACCCCCAACTCCCCGAACGAGCACCGCCACTTCGACATCATCGAGAAGTACGGCGTCTCCATCTACTACACCGCACCCACCCTCGTGCGGACGTTCATGAAGTGGGGCCGCGAGATCCCCGACGCCCATGACCTGTCCTCGATCCGCCTCCTCGGATCTGTGGGCGAGCCCATCAACCCCGAAGCGTGGCGCTGGTTCCGAGAGGTCATCGGCGGCAACAAAGCCCCCATCGTCGACACCTGGTGGCAGACCGAGACCGGCGCGATCATGATCTCCCCACTCCCCGGTATCACCGCCACCAAACCCGGATCCGCGATGGCCCCACTGCCCGGTATCTCCGCGAAGATCGTCGACGACGACGCCAAGCCCCTCGGCCCCGGCGGCAACGGCTACCTCGTCCTCGACGAGCCGTGGCCGGCGATGCTCCGCGGCATCTGGGGCGACATGGACCGCTACCGCGACACCTACTGGTCCCGCTACGCCGAAGAAGGCTGGTACTTCGCCGGTGACGGCGCCAAGTACGACGACGACGGCGCACTCTGGGTCCTCGGACGCGTCGACGACGTCATGAACGTCTCCGGTCACCGCATCTCCACCTCCGAAGTGGAATCAGCACTGGTGAACCATCACGGAGTCGCCGAAGCCGCCGTCGTCGGTGCCGCCGACGAGACCACCGGACAGGGCATCGTCGCGTTCGTCATCCTCCGTGAAGGCGTCGAGAACACCGGCGACGTCCTCATCGCCGAACTCAAGGCTCAGGTCTCCACCGACATCAGCCCCATCGCCAAACCGCGTCAGATCACGATCGTGCCGGAACTGCCGAAGACCCGGTCCGGCAAGATCATGCGCCGCCTCCTGCGCGACGTCGCCGAAGGCCGCGACCTCGGAGACACCTCGACCCTGGTCGACCCCAAGGTATTCGACGCCATCCGCGGCAAGTAGGGCCTTCGGCCCCTGTGCGCCTTTTTGGTAGTCCCCACTACCGGAAAGGCACACAGGGGCGAAGCCCCTCTCGCAACTTCACTTCCTCTTTCGACGTCAGCCAGGACTCCTCGGCTACGCGGATGTCTGCGGCAACCCTCTTGTGCAAGGACTTTCCGCGCGAGGAGAGAAACACGCGTATCTTCCGACGGTCGTCCTCCCCGACTTCGCGGTAGATGAGCGCGAGCGAGACCAACTTGTCCGCAACTCGCGTCAGGGTCGGAGCCGGTGTTCCCGTTCGATCGCGCAGCTCAGCCATCGTCAGCCCCTCGGTCGACGCCAGGGCTTCGAGCGTCATCCAGTGATCAAGAGTGAGATTCTCTGCCGCCAGCGCCTTCTCCGCCGCTGCCGCGGCCATTCGAGCTGCTCGGACCAGCGCAGTCGTCAGCGACGCATCAAGAATTCCGGAGTCACTTTTTCCCACTGATCGCTCCCCCGCTGTTGCGCAGTTCACACTTCTCGGGCAATACTTTCAAATGAAATGATAGTAACCCAGGCCAGGCCGCTGACTCCCGATTCCGGCGGCGACGCATGAGCGCTACCGGCGCGCTCGAACGCGCGCGCAGCGCGGTGTGGCGCCTGGGCATGGTGGTTCCCCTTCAGGGGCCGGCCGGACTGTTCGGCCCCTCCTGCGAAGCAATCAGCGAGTTGGCCGCCCGCGACCTCAACAACTCCGGTGGCGTGCTGGGACGCGAAGTCCAGATCGAAGTGATCGACGGCGGCGCTTCGCCGAGCGTCGTCGCCGCCCGCGTGGGACAACTACTCGACGCCGGTGACATCGACGCCGTCAGCGGTTGGCACATCTCCTCGGTCCGCCACGCACTCGCACCGGTGGTCGCAGGCCGTATTCCGTACTCGTACACCTCGCTCTACGAGGGCGGCGAGGTCAGGCCCGGCATCTACTGCTCGGGTGAGACACCACGTCAGCAGATCGCGCCGGCGCTGAAGTGGCTGCGCGACAACGTCGGAGCGCGTAAGTGGTTTGTCGTCGGGGACGACTACATCTGGCCGCACAGCTCTCTCGGAGCCGTGAGGCAATTCGCCACCGAACTCGATCTCAGCCTGGTCGGCGGTTCGTTTGTCGACCTCGGGCGCGGAAACATGAAGCAGTTGGTCGAGACCGTCTCGAACTCCGGTTGCGACGGCGTGATCATGCTCCTCGTCGGGCAGGACGCCGTCGACTTCAACCGAGCCTTCGCCCGCCGAGGCCTCGACGAGTCGATGATCCGGTTCAGCCCGTTGATGGAAGAAAACATGCTGCTCGCGAGCGGCCCCCGCGCAACCCGGAACCTGTTTGCCTCGGCGGCGTACTTCCGCTCGATGGTCGACGGTAACTCCATGGACCTGCTCGGGCGCTACATCGCACTGCACGGCGCGCACGCTCCGGCACTGAACAACGCTGCCGAGTCGTGTTACGAAGGGATACATACCCTTTCGGCCCTGGTTCGACGCGCCGACAGCACACATCCGCGTGACCTGGACGCCGTCGTCGAGGGTGCCGCGTACGACGGGCCTCGCGGAACCGTCGAGTTTCGTGATCGTGTTGCACGGCAGAAGATTCAGCTCGCCGTCGCCGACGGACTCGACTTCTCGATCATCGCAACGCTCTGAGATTTTCCCTGAGATCTCCCTCTTGACTTCTGTGGCGCGCATCACTTAGTTTCATTTGGAATCATTTCATTTGAAAGTAACCGTCCCGAAGTAACCGTCCCGAAGTAACCGGAGGTGCCCGATGGGCAGTGTTGGTTTGCTTTACGTGGGAGCCGTCCTCTTCGTCAACGGACTGATGCTGCTCGGCACAGTTCCCGTTCGATCCGCCTCGGTCCTCAACCTCTTCGTCGGCGCACTTCAATGCGTCGTCCCCACCGTCATGTTGATTCAGGCTCAGGGAGATTCGAGTGCCGTCCTGGCGGCCTCAGGGCTCTACCTGTTCGGATTCACCTATCTCTACGTGGGCATCAGCAATCTCGCCGGCTTCGAGCCGGAAGGAATCGGGTGGTTCTCGCTGTTCGTCGCGTGCGCCGCGCTCGTGTACTCCTTCCTCTCTTTCACAGTGAGCAACGACCCAGTCTTCGGGGTCATCTGGCTCGCATGGGCAGCGCTGTGGACGCTGTTCTTCCTGGTACTCGGGCTCGGCCGCGAGAATCTCAGTCGCTTCACCGGCTGGGCAGCGGTCCTTCTGAGCCAGCCCACGTGCACGGTCCCCGCATTTCTGATCCTGACCGACAACTTCCACACCACACCCGCCGTCGCGGCCGGTTGGGCCGGAGCGCTTCTGGTTCTCCTGGGCCTGGCCAAGATCCTCGCTGCACCCAAAACCGCAGTACCCCAATCCCGTCCAGTCTTCAACTGATCGACACAACCAAGGAGTGAAAGACAATGCGACACGGTGACATCTCCTCGAGCAACGACACGGTCGGCGTAGCAGTGGTCAACTACAAGATGCCCCGCCTGCACGATCGCGCCGGTGTCCTCGAGAACGCGCGCAAGATCGCCGACATGATGATCGGCATGAAGACCGGCCTCCCCGGAATGGATCTGGTGGTCTTCCCCGAATACTCCACGCAGGGAATCATGTACAACGAGGAGGAGATGTACGCGACAGCAGCCACCATCCCGGGCGACGAGACCGCGATCTTCTCCGCAGCGTGCCGCGAAGCCAACACGTGGGGAATCTTCTCCATCACCGGCGAACAGCACGAAGACCACCCGAACAAGCCCCCGTACAACACGTTGATCCTCATCGACAACAAGGGCGAGATCGTTCAGAGGTACCGAAAGATCCTGCCCTGGTGCCCCATCGAAGGGTGGTACCCGGGAGACACGACGTATGTCACCGAAGGCCCGAAGGGGCTGAAGATCTCGCTCATCATCTG
Source organism: Rhodococcus sp. Ni2 (assembly GCF_021352185.1). Lineage (NCBI taxonomy): Bacteria > Bacillati > Actinomycetota > Actinomycetes > Mycobacteriales > Nocardiaceae > Rhodococcus > Rhodococcus sp. Ni2. The sequence goes on along the minus strand of NZ_WOXZ01000001.1, from coordinate 2,780,390 downwards.
CGACGACGGCAACTACCCGGAGATCTGGCGCGACTGCGCGATGAAGGGTGCAGAACTGATCGTCCGTTGCCAGGGGTACATGTACCCCGCCAAGGACCAGCAGGTGATGATGTCCAAGGCAATGGCCTGGGCCAACAATTGTTATGTGGCAGTTGCCAATGCGGCCGGATTCGACGGCGTCTACTCCTACTTCGGACACTCCGCGATCATCGGATTCGACGGCCGGACGCTGGGTGAAACCGGCGAAGAAGAATACGGAATCCAGTACGCGCAGCTTTCCGTCTCAGCCATTCGCGACGCACGCGAGAACGATCAGTCCCAGAACCACATCTTCAAACTCCTCCATCGCGGCTACTCCGGTGTCCACGCAGCAGGTGACGGAGACAAGGGCGTCGCGGACTGCCCGTTCGAGTTCTACAAGCTGTGGGTCACCGACGCCCAGAAGGCTCAGGAACGCGTCGAGGCCATCACCCGAGACACAGTGGGTGTAGCGGATTGTCGCGTCGGAAACCTGCCGGTCGAGAAGACAATCGAAGCGTAAGGATCTCACTGTGCCTTATATCACCGACATGCTCCATGACCGGAACAGTGCAGCAGCACCACCGCCGGCCGAGGAACGAACCGAACCCGTACCGGTCGGGGCCTTCGACGCTCGCAAGCTCTCGAAAGCCCTGAGTTCCAAGATCGTCGGACAACAGGCCGCCGTCGACGCAGTGGTTCGTGCGATTTCGATCGCGCATGTCGGTGCCACGGATCCGACGCGTCCGCTCGCCAACATCCTTCTCGTTGGCCCGACCGGCGTCGGCAAGACGGAATTGGTGCGGCGCGTGGCCGCAGAACTACGGTCAGGACCCGATGATCTGTGCCGCATCGACATGAATGCTCTTGCGCAAGAGCATTATGCGGCGTCGTTCTCCGGGGCTCCACCTGGATATGCCGGTAGCAAGGAGTCCTTCACGCTGTTCGACAAGAACACCGTCGAGGGCGATCCGTACACCCCCGGAATCGTCCTGTTCGACGAAGTGGAGAAGGCCGACCCCACCGTGCTGCGTGCGCTCCTGCAGGTCCTCGACAACGGCGAACTCCGGTTGGCGAACGGTCAGCAGAAGATCTCGTTCCGCAACAGCTACGTGTTCCTGACCTCGAATCTCGGCTCTGCTGCGGTGGCAGAACGTCGGCGATCCCACCTGCGGCAGCTCGCCGATCGCGTCCGGATCGATCGACCGCGCCATGGTCATCATCTGGTGCAACGCGCGTTGGAGAAGTTCTTCGACCCCGAATTCTTCAACCGCATCGACGAAACCGTGATCCTCGACGAGTTCGACGAACAGACCGCGGAACAAGTGACCCGTCTCGAGATCGAACTGATCACGACTCGGTTGGCCAGGAGAGGCATCGACGTCGAGGTAGAGGACTGCGCCGTCGCCCTGTTGCAACGGCGCGGGTTCGACCCGGTGTACGGAGCACGTGGCCTGCGCCGCACCATCCGGAACGTCTTGGCCGACCCGGTGGCCGCCGCCGTTCTCGACCTTCGGCCGGTCGGGACGCAACCACTCGCCTTGCAGGCGCGGGCAGTTGGTGATCAGATACAGGTAAAGAAAGTCCCATGAGTGCTCGCTCACGTTGCGGATCGAATCCGCAACGTGGGCGACACATTTCAAACATGTCCGCGTAACGCCACCTCCCTAGGTTGGGTGCCTGCACCACAAAGTGCACATGCACAGGCACCCAGGGGAAGTGACGTCATGACAGCAGTGAACGAGCAGGTGTCCGCCGGCGCACCGGACAGGGCAGATCTCGGTGAGAACGCCGCACTGAAGGAGACGCTGGAGGACTACACCCTCCGATTTGCGCCACGCAGCTACCGCAAATGGGGAACCGGCGTCGTCGCGACCTCCGCGCTCGGCGGAATCGCGTATCTCGCAGACTTCTCGATCGGCGCCAACATCGGCATCTCGTACGGCACCGGTAACGCACTTCTGGGCATCGCCGTGTTTGCCGTCGTCATCATGGCGACCGGCTTCCCACTCGCCTACTATGCCGCGCGATACAATATCGACCTCGATTTGATCACTCGCGGAAGCGGTTTCGGCTACTACGGCTCGGTGGTCACCAACGTCATCTTCGCGACGTTCACCTTCATCTTCTTCGCGCTCGAGGGTTCCATCATGGCCCAGGGTTTGAAACTGGGGCTCGGGATCCCACTCTCGATCGGCTACGCGGTCTCGACCCTGATGGTCATTCCACTGGTCATCTACGGAATGAAGGCTCTGGCAAAGCTCCAAGTGTGGACGACGCCTCTGTGGCTCGCCATGATGGTGCTGCCGTTCCTGTATCTGCTGTTCAAGCACCCTGATTCGGTGAGCGCGTTCTTCGCCTTCGGCGGTGAGGACGGCGCAAACGGCAAGGGCGTCAACTTCGGATCGGTGATGCTGGCCGCGGGTGTCTGCTTGTCGCTGATCGCACAGATCGCCGAGCAGATCGACTACCTACGCTTCATGCCGCCCAAGACGCCGGAGAACACCCGTCGTTGGTGGGCTGCAGTAATTCTCGCGGGGCCCGGCTGGGTCATCTTCGGCGCGTTCAAGCAGATCGTCGGACTGTTCCTCGCTGTGTACATCATCGCGAACGTCGTCGACGGATCTTCGATCGCCAACCAACCCGTGCACCAGTTCCTCGAGATCTACCAGGACATGATGCCGCACTGGCTGGCCATGACGCTGGCCGTGATCCTCGTTGTCATCAGCCAGATCAAGATCAACGTCACCAACGCGTACTCCGGCTCACTGGCCTGGACCAACTCGTACACCCGCGTCACCAAGACCTACCCCGGACGCATGGTCTTCGTTCTGGTCAACCTGGCGATCGCACTGATCTTGATGGAAGCCAACATGTTCGACTTCCTCAACACGATCCTGGGCTTCTACGCCAACTGCGGTATCGCCTGGGTCGTGGTCGTCGCCTCGGACATCGCGATCAACAAGTACTGGTTGAAGCTCTCCCCGAAAGTCCCCGAGTTCCGACGCGGGATGCTCTACGACGTCAACCCCGTCGGCTTCGTGTCGATGCTGCTGGCCGCGGGCATTTCGATCCTGGTGTTCTTCGGTGCTTTCGGTTCGGCGATCAAGCCGTTCTCCCCGATCGTCGCAATCGTCATCGCGCTGGTGATGCCGCCGGTCCTGGCCGTCGCCACCAAGGGAAAGTACTACCTACGACGCACCGACGACGGCATCGATCTGCCGATGTTCGACGAGTACGGGAACCCCTCCGGTGAAACGCTTCTGTGCTGCGTCAGCGGAATCGAATTCGAGCGTCCCGACATGCTCGCGTCGAACGTGCCCGGTCCGAACGGCGAGAAGCAGTACATCAGCTCCCTGGCCTTGAGCACCGACAAGACCGGTGAGCACGTCCTGCCTGCTCAGCTTCCCTGACAACTGCTGTGCGCCTTTATTAACCGCCGGGGGTTAATAAAGGCGCACAGCAGGGTTATGCCCCTACATCGTCGAGCGACTCACCCTTCGTCTCACGCATGACCAGCAGCGCGACAAAAGTCAGCGTCGCCGCTACGAGAAGATAGATGCCGACCCAACCGACGCCGTAGTTCTTCGCGAGGTAGACGGCGATGAACGGCGCCACCGCTGCGCCCAGAATGCTGGCCGTGTTGTACGCGATTCCCGAGCCCGTGTAGCGGACGTTGGTCGGGAAGAGTTCCGGGAGAACGGCACTCATCGGGCCGAAGGTCAGGCCCATGAGCAGCATGCCCACGATGAGGAACGCCAACATGCGACCGTCGTTCATTCCGTCCGGTTCGAGGAAGACACCGAAGGTCAAGCCGAACACCATGATCAGACCGGTGATGATCAGCAAGGTGATACGACGCCCGTAACGGTCGGCGAGCCAACCCGAGACCGGCACGGCGGCAGCGAAGAACACGACTGCGATCAACTGCAGGACAAGGAAATCGGTGTACTTGAAGCCCGCACCGGTTCCACCGTCGGCCGGCGTCTTGCCGGTTCCGTGGCTGAGAACCCAGGTGGTCATGATGTAGAACAGCGTGTACGTCGCGAGCATCACGAACGTACCGACGATCAGCTGACGCCAGCTGGTCTTGAATACCTCGGCGACCGGAGTCTTGACCTTCTCGCCGCGCTCGACTGCACGCGCGAACACCGGGGTTTCCTCGAGCTTGAGCCGGACGTACAGGCCGATCATCACCATGATTGCGCTGAGCAGGAACGGAATTCGCCATCCCCAGCTCAGGAAGGCGCCCTCGAGGTCCGGGCTGGAATTGTCGTGGTTCATGAACAACGTGATGATCAGGAACAGTCCGTTGGCCATGAAGAAGCCGATGGGCGCACCGAGTTGCGGCCACATCGCCGCCCAGGCCCGCTTGCCTTCCTTGGCTGTCTCGGTCGCGAGCAGCGCCGCACCCGACCATTCGCCGCCGAGCCCGAGACCCTGGCAGAAACGCATGAGCGCCAACAACGCCGGGGCCAGCAGTCCGATCTGGTGATAAGTGGGCAGCAGTCCGATGAGGAAGGTCGCGATGCCCATCGTCAGCAGCGAGCCGACCAGAGTTGCCTTGCGTCCGACGCGGTCACCGAAGTGTCCGAAGAGAATCGAACCGAGGGGACGGGCGACGAACGCGAGTCCGAACGTCGCCAACGACGCGAGAAGCGCGGTGGTGTCGTTGCCCTTCGGGAAGAACAGGTGCGGGAACACCGATACTGCCGCTGTTGCATAGATGTAGAAGTCGTAGAACTCGATGGACGTACCCACCATGCTGGCGACCACGATTCGGCTGCGCGGCACTCCGGCGACGGTATCTGCGTCGCCGCCCTCCGGCTTGGGTGGATTCTCACTGACTGACGTACTCAAAACATGCTCCTGCGCCGTTATACGAAAGATGTCCAATTGGTGGGATAGTGTCCCAATCAGTAGGAATTGAACACCCGCGGGGTTTTCCGACGCAAATTCGGTTCGCGAATTCGGCTCAGCGGGCAATCCGCGATAAAATTCCGTAAAGGTGAGCCGGGAAGTCTGGTCGGCACGTGCATTCGATGCGTCACAACGTCGATCACGTTCATGTCTGTTGCATCCGAATTCGGTTGCACGAACAAAGGTCGTCCCCACGCGTGATCTCCACCCTGCGTTCCGAACTGTCCCGCTACCTCCGCACCGAAACGGTGGGCGGATCGATCCTCCTGATCGCTGCCGCCCTCGCTCTGATCTGGGTGAACTCTCCTTTCGGTGAGAGTTACATCGCACTACGTGACTTCCAGATCGGTCCGTCCGCACTCCATCTCGACCTCAGCTTGGGCACGTGGGCGCAGGACGGACTGCTTGCCGTCTTCTTCTTCGTCGCCGGCCTCGAACTCAAACGTGAACTGGTGGTCGGCGAACTCGCGGACCGCAAAGCCGCGATGCTCCCGATCATCGCGGCGTGCGGCGGCGTCCTGGTTCCCGCGATCATCGCGGCGTCCATCGGTTTCGGCACGCCCGGCATGGACAAGGGCTGGGCCATTCCCGTCGCGACGGACATCGCTTTTGCCCTCGGCGTGCTCGCGCTGACCGGCTCGAAGATCCCGGCGAGCGCCCGAGTTTTCCTGCTCAGCCTGGCCGTCGTCGACGATCTGCTCGCGATCATCCTCATCGCCGTACTGTTCACCGGTTCCCTCGCGATGTTGTGGCTGCTGACCGCGGCCGCAGCCCTGGCTGCCTACGCCTACGCCCAACACAAACGCATCACGACGCCGTTCCTCTACGTCCCGCTGGCACTACTGACCTGGTACGCGATGCACGAAGCGGGGATACACGCCACACTCGCGGGCGTCGCGCTCGGCTTACTCACCCGGGTGAGGCGCGATCCGGACGAGGAGTACGCGCCCGGTAGCCGTCTCGAGCACCGCATTCAGCCTTACTCCGCAGGCTTCTGTGTCCCCGTCTTCGCACTGTTCGCCTCCGGTGTTCCGATCAACGCGGCGGTACTCGGCGACATTTTCACCGACCCAGTAGGGCAATCGGTCGTCGTCGGTCTTCTGGTCGGCAAAACCGTCGGAATCTTCGGAATTTCCCTGCTCGCGATCAAATTGGGGATAGCAACCAAACCCAAGACACTGGAATTGAGAGACATGTTTGCCCTCTCAGTTCTCGGTGGCATCGGGTTCACCGTTAGCCTGCTTGTAGCAGACCTCGCATTGGACGGGGTCGGCGATGGCAGCGAGGCCGAGATAGCGAAGGCCGCAGTTCTCGTGACATCGTTGGTGGCATCGCTGATCGGATCAGCGCTGCTGTGGCGACGTGGACGAGTTCATGCGGCTCGAGACGACGCTTCCACCGCCATTGCCACGGACGCGAGAGAACTACCTGGAGAGGTCGACAAGTGAGCTTGACCAACGGAGAGAGCCAGCGCTTCACCGGAGATGGAGTACCGAACACGGTCTCTTCCATCCCTCTCACCGATGTGGACGCCCGCACGCCGGGCGAGGCCACCATCGGGGCCCTCGTCAAGGACGCGACCGCACAGGTCTCCACCCTCGTGCGCGCCGAGGTCGAACTTGCCAAGGCCGAGGTGACGGGCGAGGTCAAGAAGGGTCTGCAGGGCAGCGTCTTCTTCATCCTGGCCTTCACGGTTCTGCTGTTCAGCTCGTTCTTCTTCTTTTTCTTCCTGGCCGAGATGCTCGACACCTGGGTGCCGCGCTGGCTGGCGTTCCTCATCGTCTTCCTGATCATGGTGGTGACCACCGCGATTCTGGCGCTGCTCGGTTATCTGCGCGTGCGCAAGTTGAGGGCTCCGGAGAAGACGATCGAATCGCTCAAGCAGGCCAAGAACGTCATCCCCGGCAGCCATGACGACGCAAAGCCGTCTGTCGATTTCAACGCGCGCCGGTAGCGAGTCTGATCGAAAGTGGCAGCCCCAGATCCATCCACCGTCAGGTTCGACGGCCCCTGGATTCACCGGGACATTCACGCCAACGGCATCCGGTTTCACGTCGTCGAGGTAGGCGACGCGGAGCCGGATGCTCCGTTGGTGGTCCTGTTGCACGGATTCGCCGATTTCTGGTGGTCCTGGCGCCATCAGTTGACGGCACTGTCGGAGCAGGGATTCCGCGTCGTCGCGATGGACCTTCGTGGGTACGGCGATTCCGACAAGCCCCCTCGCGGCTACGACGGTTGGACGCTCGCCGGTGACGTAGCCGGCCTCATTCGTGCGATGGGTTACGGCAAGGCCACGCTGATCGGTCATGCCGACGGCGGGTTGGTGTGCTGGGCGACCGCGCTCCTGCATCCACGCCTGGTGCGGTCGATAGCGCTGATCTCGTCACCACACCCGATGGCGCTCAAGAAAGCAGTCGTCCGCGACCCCTATCAGCGCCGCGCGCTTTTGCCCTCGTTCCTGGCCTATCAGGTACCGCTACGCCCGGAACGTCGGTTGACGGCCGACAACGGCGCCGAAGTGGAGCGTCTGGTTCGCTCGCGGTCCGGCCCCACCTGGCCGCAGCAACCCGAATTCGCAGACGTCATGAGCAAGATGCGGTCCGCGATCCGGATCCCGGGCGTCGCGCATTCCACGTTGGAGTACCAGCGTTGGGCCTTCCGCAGCCAGCTCCGCCCCGAGGGCCGACGTTTCATGCGTTTGATGGATCAGGTTCTTCGCATTCCGATCGTCCAGATTCACGGCGAACTCGACCCGTACGTGCTCACCCGTACTGTGCGTCGCGACAAGCACTGGGCTCCCGGCGAGAAACTGCGCACCATTGCCGGAGTCGGTCATTACGCGCATCAGGAAGCCCCCGAGCGCGTCAATCGCGAACTCGGGGACTTCCTCCTTACGGAGAAGTGACCGCTACAGGATGCACGCGCCCGTCGGTACGGGCGTCGATGCCGAGGCAGCCGCGTTCAACTGGCGCGAGACTTCCTGCGCGGTGAGGACGAATCCGGTGTCACTGTCGTCGACGGCAGCACCGAACACGACGCCGAGGACCCGCCCCTGATCATCGACCATCGGTCCACCCGAGTTGCCCTGCCGGATGGATCCGCGCACGGTGTAGACCTCACGCTGGGTGGTTCCGGCCTTGTAGATGTCCGGCCCGTTCAGGTTCAGGACCTCACGAACGCGGGCTGCGCTGGCCGTGTACGGACCACCGCCGGGGTAACCGAGCACCAACGCGTTGTCACCGGTCCGAGCCTGCTCCGGAGCGAACGGCAGCACCGGCGCGTCCAATCCGGGAACCGCCAGAATCGCGATGTCCACGGCGGAGTCGAAGAGCACCACCTGCGCGGGCAGTGCGCCCTCCATGGTGTCCACGGTGATGCTCTCGGTTCCGGCAACCACGTGGGCGTTGGTCATGACGCGTTCGGGGGCGACGATGAATCCGGATCCCTCGAGCGCGCGCTGGCAACTCGGTGCGACGCCGTTGATGCGGAGAACACTCGGACGCAACTGCGCCGCCAACGGACTGGCGAGAACGCTCGCGTCGGGTGCTTCGACCTCGGTGATGGGCGTGCGCCCGAACGGGCCGATGACGTCAGGCAGGCCGGAGGTGTCGAGCAGCGCCGAGAACTCGGTCGGGATGCGGCGCAGCCACTGCGGCGCCACTTCGTCCACGCTGGCGAGAACGTCCGAACCACGAACAGCGGCGGCAATATTCGGCTGCGACGAGGAAGTGAGCGGAATCGCGAGCAACCACGCCGCGACCACGACAGCCACCGCCTGTAGACCCGCACCGATGACGCTGTCGACGGATCGCGCCGTCGGACTGTGCATTCCGCTGCGCGCCGCGCGTCCGAGCACCATGCCGGCGACCTCGCCGATGATGACCAACACGACGATCAGCGAGATGCCCGCGAGGATGCGCAGCTTGCCTTCGGTGACGTGCACGAGCAGGTGCGGCGCCAACAGAATCCCGGCGACGGCACCGAGGATCACGCCGACGAACGCCAGCGCCGACGCCACCGCGCCCTGACGCCATCCGGACGTGGCCGCGATGAGGGCAACCAGAACGATGGCGATGTCCACCCAACGAGAACCTGTCATCGCGGCACCGCCGAATCCTCGACACCTTCACCGAACTCGGACAGCGCTGTGTCCAGGTCTCTCACGTCCTCGTAGTTCCACGGAATCTCCCAGCCCGACACCGTGAACAGCGCCGCGAGGATTCCTGCTGTGAACCCCCAGACCAGCATGCCGTCGGCGCGGAACGCCGGGCCCTGGTACCCGAGGGGATGTCGAACCTGAAACCGGTTGTCTGGGTCGAGCAACGTGCGCAGCGGCACCCTGGCCACCCGTCCGACCTCGCCCTCGTCCTGAATGCCCACCGTCGTCGGCTGCTCCCAGTAGCCGAGCACCGGCGTCACGTCGAAACCCGACGGCGGGATGAAGATCTCCGGCAGCACGGTGAGGGGCTGAACTCCGCTCGGATCGAGCCCGGTCTCCTCCTGCGCTTCACGCAGCGCGGTGCCGACGGGGCCGTCGTCGCCCGGATCGGCGGCACCGCCGGGGAATGCGACCTGTCCGCTGTGCTGACGCATCGTCGACGCCCGTTGGGTCAGCAGGACGTCTGCGCCCTCCGGCAAGCCGCCGACGGCGAGAGGGTCTGCCTCACGCGGTCCGCCGAAGAGCACGAGCACCGCGGCCGGACGCGTCACGGTGCCGCGCGGCGCGCGACGCGCGAGGACTGGGTTGATCCGATGGGGATCGGTGGGCTGGGTGCTGGCGACAGCGCGCAACCACTCGGGAACCGGTGTACTCATACGACGACTCCCAGATATTGCGCCGCAGCGGCGGCGATCTCGTCCGCACTGCGGAAGGGTTGGGGCAAGACCTTGGCGACTGTTCCATCCGCGCGCACGAGCACCGACACCGGCAGCACCGGCGGTGCGCCCACTGCGATCCGTACCTTGCCGTCACCGTCCTGGACGCCGGGCAAACGCACCGAGTAGTCGATGAGTCGCGTCAAAGCGTTCTCCTGATTCGGATCCGAATGCACGGTCAGCACGTTGATGCTGCCGTCGGCGCGCTCCGCGAATTCCTGAAGGTACGGAAGCTCTTCGGCGCATGGCGCGCACCAGTACGCCCACAGATTGAGCAGGGTCGGCTTTCCGCCCACCGCTGCGGCAAGGTCGACGGGCGCTCCGTCGGAGACGCAGTCGAGGGTGATTCCGGCGAGAGCCGAGCCGGCAGGCGCTTCGCCGGTCGGAGTCGGGCAGGAGGCCAGAGCCGCCTGGCTACGGAGTTGATCGAGCGATTCCGACGACGGAGTGAACGTCGGCGGCTGATACGCGGACGAGGACGGGCCCGTCGACGTGGGCGTCGTGTCGTCTCCCCCGCGCGGCCAGATCGCCACGACGAGAGCCGCGACGACCACGAGCGCAGCGAGAGACCATCTTCCGGCACTTGTCATCGGCGATCACAACCCTGCCAGGGCGAGCAGATGATCGGTCTCGGGGCCTTTCACCAGGGCCGCGGCCTCGGTTTTGTCGGTCGGGCCGAGACCGTACGACGGGCAGTCCTTGGCCAGAACACACACACCGCACGCGGGCTTGCGCGCGTGGCAGACCCGTCGGCCGTGAAAGATCACGCGATGCGAGAGCAGAGTCCATTCCTTACGTTCGATCAGTGCCCCGACGGCGTGTTCCACTTTGACGGCATCTTCTTCCTCGGTCCACTTCCACCGACGCACGAGCCGACCGAAGTGGGTGTCGACGGTGATTCCCGGAATGTCGAAGGCATTGCCCAGCACGACGTTCGCGGTCTTGCGTCCGATGCCTGGGAGTTTCACCAGATCTTCGAGCTTGTTCGGGACCTGCCCGTCGTGGCGTTCGAGTAGCGCCTGACCGAGTCCGATCAGCGACGTCGTCTTGTTCCGGTAGAAGCCGGTGGAGCGGATGTACTCCTCGAGTTCGGTCCGATCGGCTTCCGCGTATGCCTTTGCGTCGGGATAACGGGCGAAGAGTGCCGGCGTGACCATGTTGACGCGGACGTCGGTGCATTGCGCCGACAGGATTGTCGCCACTGCCAGTTCCAACGGAGTCGTGAAGTCGAGTTCGCAGTACACGTGTGGGAAAGCCACAGCGAGCTCACGATTCATCCGACGCGCCCGGCGTACCAATCCGAGGTGTGATTCTTCCTTCCGCGCAACCCCCGAACGCGGTTTCTTCCGCTGCTCTGAACTGCCTGTCGGGGTGGTCTGCACTCAGACAACTGTACGGATACGACATGAGTGGAGACTCCGTCGTGTCGATTCTGAGACCTTCGACGTGTTTACTTCCCCCTATGCAAGGACTCGCAGTAATTCTCTTTCCGCTACTGCTTATGCTCTTTGCCCTGGCGATGGAACGAGTCGAAGGGCGATTGCGTCGGCTCTCGGTCCAAGAGCATGAAGTAGAAGACTTCCTCGACCAGGCAAGTCACGACGACGTCGCCCGCCTGGCAAGCGATGGGTTTCCCCATGCGTTCGCCCGCTTCCACCGGAAGCGTAAGGGCCGTCAGTCGGAGGCTCCCGAGAGCGCCAGCCTGGGCGAAATCCGGACACAACGGGCAAGTTGACGGCCATACAAAGTAGTCACCGCAGCGGATTCCGGAAGAATTTTCGGCTCTTACGTGGCATCAATCACTCGTCGCGAGCTAACGGGACGTAGACTTCGATGCCGTACCTGTTGCATTGAACACAGATTGCATTGGACACAGTGTCTCACTCATGAGGGCTGAGCCTGTGTACGACGGTTTGTGCGCAGCGCGGGTACAAAGATAGATAGCGCAAAAATGACACCACAAACGAACAAATCCCAACAAGGAGCGCACGTGGACGACGTCCTGGCAAGAGCCGGCATCTTCCAAGGAGTCGAGCCCTCAGCGGTAGCGGCGCTGACAAAGCAGCTGCAGCCCGTCGACTTCCCCCGTGGACATGTCATCTTCAACGAAGGTGAACCCGGTGACCGCCTGTACATCATCGTGTCCGGCAAGGTGAAGATCGGTCGACGCTCACCCGACGGTCGCGAGAACCTGCTGACGATCATGGGCCCGTCCGACATGTTCGGCGAACTGTCCATCTTCGACCCCGGCCCCCGCACCTCGACGGCTACGACCGTCACCGAGGTTCGCGCCGTGAGCATGGACCGCGACGCTCTCAAGGCATGGATCCAGCAGCGCCCCGAGATCGCCGAGCAGCTTCTGCGCGTTCTCGCCCGCCGTCTGCGTCGTACCAACAACACCCTGGCCGACCTGATCTTCACGGACGTTCCCGGCCGTGTCGCCAAGGCGCTCCTGCAGCTCGCGCAGCGCTTCGGCACTCAGGAAGGTGGCGCCCTGCGCGTCACTCACGACCTCACGCAGGAAGAGATCGCCCAGCTCGTCGGCGCTTCCCGCGAGACCGTCAACAAGGCGCTCGCTGATTTCGCACACCGCGGATGGCTTCGCCTCGAAGGCAAGAGCGTCCTGATCTCGGATTCCGAGCGTCTCGCTCGTCGCGCGCGCTAGTTTCTTCCGGTTCGACTCTTTCGGCCGCTCCCGCTTCGGTGGGGGCGGCCGAAGTCGTTCACTGGACTCTTGTTGTACCTATCGGTAAAGTCTGTACCGATAGGTACATATCTGATCGAGAGGCCCCGCAATGACCGTCCGAGCACCGATTCCGCCCTTCACTCACGAAACTGCCGTCCAGAAGGTCCGCCTCGCCGAGGACGGATGGAACTCACGCGACCCGCACAAGGTGTCGCTGGCCTACACGCCGGACAGTTGGTGGCGTAATCGGTCGACGTTCGTCACCGGCCGATCCGAGATCGTCGAACTTCTGACCGAGAAGTGGACCCGCGAACTGGACTACCGGTTGATCAAAGAGTTGTGGGCACACAGCGACGACCGCATCGCCGTGCGATTCGCGTACGAGTGGCACGATCACGACGGGCAGTGGTTCCGCTCCTACGGCAACGAGAACTGGGAATTCGACGCCGACGGACTCATGCACCACCGTCATGCCAGCATCAACGACGTTCCCATCGAGGAGTCCGAGCGAAAGTTCTTCTGGGATCCGACCGGACCACGCCCGCACGATCATCCGGGCCTGAGCGAGTTGGGTCTGTGATGAAAGGATGAATCCATGGCCAGACAGGTAGCTGAACGCTCGGACACGATTCCCGCTCTCGCAAACGTGTTTCGAACCTACGGGTTCGACGGAGCAAGCCTGGCCGTCATCACCGAACACACCGGTTTAGGCAAAGGCAGTCTCTACAACTTCTTTCCGCGCGGGAAGGAAGAGATGGCCGAGGCCGTACTCGACGAGGTCGACGGATGGTTTCGCGCCGAAGTCTTCGAACCTCTTCGAGCAGAATCGGTTCCACCGAGGCAGCGCATCCAGAGCATGTTCGCTACCGCGGGCGACTACTTTCGGTCAGGGCAACGCATTTGCCTGTTCGGCGCATTTGCACTCGGTGAAGAGCGAAACCGCTTCGGCGCCAGGGTCCGAACATACTTCGACGAATGGACAGCGGCTCTCGAGGCGGCACTCGTCGGTGCCGAAGATTCCATCGGACTCGCCGAAGAAGCCGTGGCCGGGATCCAAGGGGCGATCGTGATGTCCCGGGCCCTGGACGACGGTTCCGTATACAGCCGAGTGACGACGCGACTCGAAGATCGACTGGTACAGGCACTCACGCCGTAACGCATACCGCACGACCACAAAGGCATTTGTGCCGCGGCATCCACCTGGCATGCTCGAAAAAGCATGCACAAGAAGAAAGGAACCCATGCCCTCGTTCGAGACGGTGATCGCATCCACCCCTTCGGGGAAGGTCCGCGGCCGAAAGCGTGACGGTTCCTACTACTTCGGTGCGATCCCCTACGCCAGCGCACCGCGCTTCGAGAAGCCGCGACCGGTGGAACCGTTCTCCGACGTCTTCGACGCCACAGCGCTTGGAACGGTCTTCCCCCAACCACCTTCACGACTCGAACGCATCATGGGGCCACCGCTCCCCGAACCGGGGCACAGCGAGGACAGCTTCACCGTCACCGTCACAACCCCGTCGCTGACCGGTCATCGCCCGGTGATGGTGTGGCTTCACGGTGGCGGGTACTCCAGTGGCGGCGGCTCACTCCCCTGGTACGACGGCGGCGCTTTGTCAGCCGAGGGCGACGTCGTCGTGGTGTCGGTCAACTATCGCGTCGGCGTGCTCGGATACCTCCTCCTCGACGGCGTCAGCGAAGGCAATCTCGGGGTACACGATCAGATCGCGGCGCTCGAGTGGGTGCGCGAGAACATCGAGGCATTCGGCGGCGACCCAGACTCGGTCACCGTATTCGGGCAGTCGGCCGGCGCCCATTCCATTGTGAATCTGTTGAGCAGTAACAACTCTCGAACCCTGTTCCATCGAGCAATTCTGCAGAGCACCCCACGGCCGGACCTCAACTTCACGCAGGCTGCCGCGATCGAGAACGGGGAGACGTTTGCCCGACTGCTCGACGGAGATCCTCGGACCGCACCGCTCTCCCACATTCTCGACGCATTCCGCGGCACGGCTGTCGAGTTCAGCCGGCGGTCCCCCAATGTCGTGCAACCGCCCTTCGCGCCGATCTCCGAACTGGAACCGGTGATCCGAACTTTCGAAACAGCGCCTGACGTCATCGTGGGATACACCCGAGAGGAGGGATCTGCTTTCGTGCGCGACGTAGCGGGAGTACCCGATCCCGAACACGTCGCCGAAAAGGCACTGACACAGAACATGTTTGCCGAACCGGCAATGGAGCTGGCCGAGACCTTCACAGCGGCCGGCGCGTCGGTGTACACGTACCGCTTCGACTGGGCACCGACGGACGACGTCTTCGGAGCAACTCACTGCATAGAACTACCCTTCGTGTTGGGAACCGAGCAGTCCTGGCAGGGCTCACCGATGCTGGGCAGCAGCGACTGGCAGAGCATCGACGCACTGGGCCGTCGGATACGCCGGCACTGGACGTCGTTTGCGCACACGGGAAGTCCGGACAGCAGCGAAACCTGGGAGAAGTACACCTCGTCCCAATCGATCGGAATCACCTTCTCCTGAGCAACTTCGGGCGCCTACCCACCCGGAGAAATCCCGTCTAGGATTGCTCCATGGACATGCCCAAGCTCCTCGACGGGCGACTCAAACTCCGCCATCTCCTGCTCGTCGACGCATTGAGCCGTCAGGGCAGTGTGGTCGGCGCCGCTGCCGCACTTCACATCACGCAACCTGTCGCGACTCGGAGTCTGCACGACATCGAGTCCATTCTCGGCGTCTCGCTCTTCGACCGCGGCCCTCGCGGCATCACCCCGACCATTTTCGGCGAGGCCTTCACAACTCATGCACGGGCCGTGATCGCGCAGCTGACCGAAGCCGGGCGACACGTCGTCGAACTTGCCGACGCCAATCGCGGAACCGTCATCGTGGGAACACATCTCGCCGGATCCAACGTGCTGCTTCCCGGCGCTATCGCGCGCCTGAAGGTTCACCACCCGTTGCTCACCGTCGTCGTGCGCGAAGGTACGCCAGAGCAGTTGCTCACCGATCTGGAAGCGGGCCGAATCGACCTGATCGTCGGCCGGCTCACCTCACCTACCGATGACACCGCGACAAGACGGAACCTCTACGCCGAATCCGTCGAACTCGTCACCCGCGTAGATCACCCGCTCGCTCACCGCGAGGACGTCCAACTCGAAGAACTACGCGGCTTCCCCTGGATCCTTCCCGGGGTCGAGACAGTGCTCCGCCGCGAACTCGAGGAGTTCTTCGCCCGCAACGGCTTGCCGTTGCCCGAAAATCGGGTCGAGGCAACCTCTTTCCTCACCGTGCGTCAGCTACTGGTCGAGACCGACATGATCGCGGTACTACCGAGCCTCATCCCCCGCGACGATGCGCGCTTGACCACCCTGTCCATCACACTCGATCCGATCGGGCACAGCGTCGGCATCACCTCGTCGGCGACTCGCACGTCGAGTCCGTCCGCGCAGGCCCTGATCGCGACGCTGGAGTCCTTTGCAACTGAGCTCATGCGACCGTGAAACGCCGATCGGCCCGTTCCCTCCAGAGGGAACGGGCCGATGTCGGATCAACCAGGACTCAGGCGTTTTCGGAGACGCGAATCTCCTCGTGCTCCAAGCCCAGCGACGAATCGGGGACAATCTTGAACAGTGCGATGGCGCCGACCAGGCTGATCGTGCACACCCCGGCGAGATACCAGGTCACACCGACCGAAGATCCGGTGGCGTCGAGCAGAGCCGTGGCGATCATCGGTGCCAGTCCACCGCCGAGAATTGCACCGCTCTGGAGGATCAGAGACGAGCCGGAATAGCGGACCTTGGCCGGGAAGGTATCGGCGATGATGCTGCCCTGGACACAATGTGTGACCGGAACGATCAGGCCCATGCCCAGGAACGCGATGACGGCGACCATTTTGTTCTCGGTGTTGAGGAGCGGGAAGAACACGATGCACCACAACAGGATTGCGGCAGATCCGCCGATGAACATGTGCCGACGCCCGTACTTGTCGGCGATCTTTGTCCAGAACGGGATGGAAAGGAACCACAGGACTGCTGCCGCGGTCACGCTGAGCACCAGGAATTGCTTGTCGTAGCCCAGATGTTGAGTTCCGTACGACAGGGTGAACACCATGAAGGCGTACGCCACGGCGGAGTTCGCCAAGCACGCGGCAAGCGTGAGAGACAAACGGGGGAAGCCGACCTTGAGCGACTCACGCAGCGGGAAGCGGACTATTTCGCCCTTCTCCATGATCCCGGCGAATGACGGCGACTCGGTGACGCGCAGGCGAATCACCAGACCGATCGCCACCAGAACGAAGCTGAGCAGGAACGGGATTCGCCAACCCCACGAAGCGAATGCCGAGTCCGACATCACGGCGTTGGTCGTCAGGAAGATGCCGTTGGCGAGAACCAGTCCGGCGGGTGTGCCCATCTGAGGGAAACCTGCATAGAGATTCTTCTGCCCCGCCGGCGCGTGCTCCATCGACATGAGTGTCGCGCCGGCGCCTTCACCGCCCAGACCGATGCCCTGAACGACGCGCATCGCCACCAGGAGGACGGGCGCCCAGAAACCGATGGAGTCGTAGTTCGGGATGAGGCCGATGAGTGTGGACCCGATGCCCATCATCACCAATGAGACCACGAGCGTGGCCTTGCGCCCGATCCGGTCACCGAAGTGCCCGAACACGAGTCCACCCACCGGCCGTGCAATGAACCCGACGGCGAAGGTGCTGAAGGCAGCCAGCGTGCCGGCCGTGGGGCTCAGGCTCGGGAAGAATTGTTTGTTGAAGATCAACGCGGCGGCTGTGCCGTAGAGGAAGAAGTCGTACCATTCGAGAGTTGTGCCGGCCAGGGTTGCCATGGCAACTCGGCTACGGGCCGCTTTCTCCGGCAACGGCTTTCCGTCGCTCGTAGTGCTGTTGGATATCTTGTCTGACATCGCGGAACCTATCGATTGGATGGGGCAGGCGGACGATGAAGTCTGTAGTCACCGACCCCGTCTTCGGGATTGTCGGTATCACGAGCGTCGTCGATCGTTGTGTTTGGAATTGTGCTCGCTCGAGACATGACTCACAAATGCCGAATTCACCGTCCGCCATACCGGAAAAGGTATAGCCGGGGCCTCAGACGAGACCCAGGAAGCGTTCGGCATTCCCCCGCGAAATCAGTTGGCGCGCAGTATCGTCCAAGAACTCACTCTTGCGAACCACCTCACCGACCGGACGCTCCCCCAAGGGGTACGGGTAATCACTACCCACCATCACACGGTCCACCCCCACCGTGTCCACCAACAGTCGCAGCGCACGCTCGTCGAAGACGACGGAATCCACGTAGAACCTTCCCAGGTAGTGCGACGGCGGGAACTGCGACGTACCGATGATGTCGTTGCGGCCGTGCCAGGCGTTTTCCATCCGTCCCAACCAGAACGCGAAAGATCCACCACCGTGCGCAAATCCGATCTTGAGACGATCGTCGATCTTGTCGAACACCCCACCGAGAATCAGTGCGAGTATCGACAGGTGCGTTTCGGCCGGCATCGCAGTGAGCCACTGCGCCATCCAGCGATCGAGGCGCGGAGAGTTGGCCATGTCCCACGGGTGCACGAATACCGGCACGTCCAGCGACGCGCAGTGCTGCAGGAACGTCACCACGCCCTCGCTGTCGAGGTCCAGATCGCCGACATGATTGCCGATCTCGACACCGCGGTGCCCGTTCGCGATGCACCGCTCCAACTCACGGCACGCCGCGTCGGTGTCTTGCAGAGGCACCTGGCAGAAGGGAATCAAACGATCCTTCGCCGGCTCCACGATCTCGAGTGCGAGGTCGTTGAAGATCCGTGCAATGCGACTTGCCTGCTCACCGCTCCGGCCGTAGTTGAAGAACGCCGGAGTAGGTGAGACGACCTGCGTCTGCACGCCGTCGGCATCCATGTCCCGAAGCCGCACCTCGGCGTCCCAGGCATCGGACTGGATGCGGCGGAACTCCTTGGTGCCCATCATGATCATTGCTTCGGTTTCCGACTCGACCTTCAGCCACGGCGCTTGCGGCCCCGCGTCTTCGGTCAGATCCGGCCACCCGTTGGGCACGTAGTGGGTGTGGATGTCGATCAGGTTGCTCATAGCTCAGCCCTTGCCGGGATGGAGCGTGCCGCACTTGTCACACGTGCGGGCTTCTTCGCTCTCGTAGAACTTGACGAACACCGGCGGAAGGTCGGCCACGATGTCGCGCACCTGAAGTTCGACCTCGTGAATCTTGTGATCGCATTCGAGGCAGTACCACTGGAACTTCTCGAGCGTGCCTTCCTTGCGGACGCGTTCGATGACCAGGCCGATCGAGCCCGCGGTGGGACGCTGCGGCGAATGCGGAATGTCTCCTGGCAGCAACCAAGTTTCACCCTCGCGAATGTCGACGCGCTGAGGACCGTCTTCGGTCATGACATTGACGTGGATGTCGCCTTCGAGCTGGTAGAACCACTCCTCGTACGGATCGAGGTGGTAGTCGGTCCGCTGGTTGGGGCCGCCGACGACCTGCACGATGAAATCGTCTCCGAGCGCCATCGTCTGATTGTTGACTGGCGGCTGCAGGAGGTGGCGGTTGTCGTCGATCCACTTCTTGAAGTCGATGACGGGAGGAATCGTGGTCATGATGCATTCTCCGTATCTTCGGACGCCGAGCGTCGGGAGGCGGGCACGTACGCCACGCCGGAAATTTCGATGAGCAGGTGAGGGTGGGGCAGCTGGTGAACAGCCACAGTCGTTCTCGTCGGACCGTTTTCGTCGAACAGTTCGGCGTACACCTCGTTGTATCCGCCGAAGTCGTTCATCGACACCAGGTAGGAGGTGACCTGAACCAGATCACTCAGTTCTCCACCCACTTCGGCGAGAATCGCCGCGATGTTCTCGATGACGGCACGCGTCTGCGCCCGAATGTCGAGCGCCGTGGTCCCCATCTCGTCGACCGCGACGCCGACAAACGTGTTGTCGGGCCGACGCGAACTGGTCCCGGAGACATAGACGAAATCGCCGACCACCTTGACGTGGGGGAACTTTCCGCGCGGCTTCGCCAGCCTCTCGATGACCTGCGCCCCACTCATCGCTTCACACCTTTCACCGTGACGGTTCCGAGTCCGTCGATCGTGCACTGTGCGACGCCCTCGTCGAGTCGCACAGCTGCTGTGGCGGCACCGGCCAGAATTACCTGCCCGGCGCGCAACGGGATTCGGCGTCGACGAGCGATGTCGAGCAGTGCATGCAGAGCTCGCACCGGATCGCCGAGAATGGCCGACGTGGAACCGACTACCGTCTCGCCGCCGACTTCCATACGTACGGAACGGTCTTCGACGTTCTGTAGCGGCAGCCACCTCCCGATCACGTACCCGGCAGCGCTGGTGTTGTCAGCGACGACGTCGGTGTAGGTGAAGCGGAAGTCGCGGTACCGCGAGTCGATGATCTCCATTGCGGGAGCCAGTGCGTCGACGCAGGTTTCGATGTCGACGTTCGGATCGTCGAGATCGACGTCCTTCGACAGGCGGTATGCCACTTCGGGTTCGATCTTGGGATGAATGAACGTCCTCAGGTCGACTTCGCCGCCGTTGCTCACGCACATCGCGTCGGTCAACTGACCGACGATCACTTCGGAGACACCCATCTGCGCCATCTTCGCTTTGCTCGTGAAGCCGAGCTTGATGCCCACAATCGATTCACCACGGCTGGTGCGCCGTTCGAGGAGTTCGTTCTGGATCCGGTAGGCCTGGTCGATGTCGATGGTGTGTTCGTCGGCGAGGCTCGGGGTGTCGGTGCGCGTCTGCGCAGCGTCGTCGAGGCGACGCGCGAGCGCGGATACGGTGTCTTCGGGGGCTGTCATCACGCCTCGCTCATTTCTGGAAAACTTTTGCGGTTTCGATGTTCACAGTTGCACACATACATTCGTCGGTTCGGTGTAGAAGTGCAGCGAGGACTCGCCGCCCTCACGTCCGATGCCGGACAGGCCCATGCCGCCGAAGGGAGATCGCAGTTCGCGGGTGAACCACGTGTTGACCCAAGAGATTCCGACGTTCATCTTCTGCGCGACGCGGTGTCCGCGGCGCAGGTCGTTGGTCCACACGGAGGCAGCAAGGCCGTACTCGGTGTCGTTTGCGAGGGCGATTGCCTCGGCTTCGGTCTCGAACGGAATGAGTGCTGCGACGGGTCCGAAGATCTCCTCACGCACGACGCGATCCTTGTTGGTCAAGCCAGTCCACAGGGTGGGTTCGATCCAGGATCCGCCCGACAGTTCCTGTCCGAGGTCCGGAATACCGCCGCCGGTCAGCACTTTCGCGCCTTCCTGCTCGGCGATCTCGAAGTAGTCGAGTACCTTCTTCCGGTGTGCCTGCGAAATGAGCGGTCCGGTCGTCGTTGCATCGAGCGTCGGGTCGCCCAGACGCAGTCCTGCTGCCCGCTCGACGAGTCCACCGGCGATGTCGTCGAAAATGCTGCGGTGCACGTACACCCGCTCGGTGCACAGGCAGACCTGGCCGGTGTTGGTGAACACCGACTTGGTCAGACCCGTCAGAGCCTCGTCGATGTCGACGTCGTCGAACACGATCGCGGCGTTCTTGCCGCCGAGCTCGAACGAGACCGGACGGACCCGCGGGGCAACGGTTTTCATGACATGCGAACCCGTTGCCGAAGATCCGGTGAAGGTGACGCCGTCGATACCGGGGTGCGTGGTGAGGAACTCGCCGGCCGAGTTCGCACCGAATCCATGGACGACGTTGTAGACGCCGGCAGGCAGGCCGACCTCTTCGAGCACCTCGGCCAGCAACGACGCAGTCGCCGGGGTCTCCTCGGAGGGTTTGACCACCACGGAGTTTCCGCACGCGAGCGCGGGCGCAACCTTCCAGGTCAGGAGAAGCAGCGGCAGGTTCCACGGAACGATCACGGCGACGACGCCGAGCGGCTTGCGGATCGCGTAGTTCAGCGCCTGCTTGCCGCCCGCGAGATCCGTGACAAACGATTCCTGTCCCGCCGCGGCGACGATGTCGGCGAAGGTGCGGAAGTTCGTCAGGGCGCGCGCGACGTCGAGTTCGCGTGCCTGCGTGATCGGCTTGCCGGTGTCCGCCATCTCTGCGGCGACGAACTCTTCGAATCGCTCCTCGATCCGGTCGGCGGCGCGTCGCAGCAGAGCCGTCCGCTCTCGAACCGGCGTATCGGCCCAACCGTTGTCCAGAGCACGTCTGGCAGAGGTCACGGCCCGATCGACCAGGGCCTTGTCGGCCTCGTGGACCCGGGCGAGAACACGGCCCGTTGCTGGGTCGACCTGATCGAAGCTCGACGACTCGTCGGGTTCGACATAGGAGCCGTCCACGTAATTGCGGATCCATCCGTCGCATTGTGAGGTCATGGACTAACTATTGGCCCGTGACCCATATCAAACAAATGCAAAAACTGCCGCCAGCTATACCTCGATCGGCATAGATGGCGGCAGTTCGGCCACACAACTCAGCTCTGCATGTCGGCGCCGAGCGCCTCAGCGTCGCAGATACGCCAACTGCACGTTGACGGATTTCTCCGCGACCGGCCACAACTTCGGGTCCACGTCGGAGTAGACGTGTTCGACTACGTCGCGCACCGAGGCCGACTCGCCCAACGTCGACAGAGCGGCCCGCACCTGATCCAGACGCTCCTCGCGGTGGGCGAGGTACTGCTGCGAAATCGCCTGCAGATCGGGTAGGTCCGGACCGTGCCCGGGAAGAACCGTCAGTCCTTCGCCGAGTGCGGCCAGCGATCGCAGCGAGGTGAGGTAGTCCCCCAGATCGCCGTCGGAGTCGTCGAGAACTGCCGTGCCGCGGCCGAGAATGGTGTCGCCCGTCAGCACGCTCGCATCGTTCTCGATGACTATCGACACCGAATCCGCGGTATGGCCCGGCGTCGCGAGGATCCGCAACTTCAGGCCCGCTACCTCGATCACTTCACCGTCGACAAGCGCCGAAGCGCCCCCGCGAAGAAAAGTTGGGTCGACGGAACGCACTGGAGCCGAAGTCAATTCGTGGAAACGGTCCACCCCGCCGGTGTGGTCGTAGTGCCGGTGCGTGATCAAGGTCAGCGCTACCGGACCGATACCAGCGACACGTTGCAGGTGTTCCTCGTCGTTGTCGCCTGGATCGACGACAACACACTCGACGCTGCCCGGAGCGTGCAAAATCCAAGTGTTCGTACCGTCCAGCGTCATCATGCCCGGGTTGTTCTCGAGCAAGACCGAAGCGATGTCGGTGACGCGGCGAAGCTGCGCGTAGGCGGGATGGACAGTCGACATCAGCGAACTTCGACGATCAGTTCCACCTCGACCGGAGAGCCGAGGGGAAGTTCTGCCACGCCGACTGCCGAACGGGCGTGGATACCGGCGTCGCCGAGCACCTCACCGAGGAACTCGGATGCGCCGTTGATCACGCCGGGCTGGCCGGTGAATCCTTCGGCGGATGCCACGAAGCCGACAACCTTGACGACGCGAACGACGTTGTCGATGCCGACCAGGGCGTCGATGGCAGCAAGAGCGTTGAGCGCGCAGGTGCGAGCCGCGGCCTTGGCGTCCTCATCCGACACGCCCGCGCCGAGCTTGCCGGTCAGCGCCAGTTTTCCGTCGACGAACGGGAGCTGACCCGACGTGTACACGTGGTTGCCGCTGCGAACCGCGGGAACGTAAGCAGCGACGGGTGCCGCGACGGCGGGAAGTGCAATGCCCAGTTCGGCGAGACGCTCCGACCAGGTCTGTGTTGCCTCTGCCATGTGATTCAGCCCTTCGGACGCTTCATGTACGCGACGTGCTGCTCGCCCGACGCGCTCGGCAGGACGGCGACGAGTTCCCAGCCGTCGACACCCCAGTTGTCGAGAATTGCCTTCGGATTGTGGACCAGCAACGGAGTCACGGTGTATTCCCAGGAAGTTATTTCGCTCATGCGGTGAGCCTATCCCGCGTACATCTTCGGCCCCAGACTTATAGGCTCGCGGTGTGGTTGCATCCCAAGATGAGCTGAGCAGGACCTGGCCCGAGTCTGCGACGAAGGCCCGCCTGCACTTTGTGTCAGGTAAAGGCGGAACCGGTAAGTCCACGGTTGCCGCCGCGTTGGCGCTCGCGTTGGCCGAAGGCGGCAAGCGCGTTCTCCTCGTGGAGGTCGAGGGCCGCCAGGGAATCGCGCAGCTCTTCGACGTACCACCGCTTCCACCGCAGGAGACCAAGGTCGCGGCCGCCGAAGGTGGCGGTGAAGTGATGGCTCTGGCCGTCGACATCGAGACCGCGTTCCTCGAATACCTCGAAATGTTCTACAACCTCGGCTTCGCCGGCCGGGCGATGCGTAAGTTCGGCGCCATCGAATTCGCCACCACAATCGCTCCAGGCCTTCGCGACGTTCTGCTCACCGGCAAGATCAAGGAGTGCGTCATCCGCACCGATCGAACCGGCAAACGCGTGTACGACGCCGTTGTCGTCGATGCTCCCCCGACCGGGCGGATCGGCAGCTTCCTCGACGTCACCAAGGCGATGGCCGACCTCGCCAAGGGCGGCCCGGTGCATTCGCAGAGTGAAGGCGTCGTTCGGCTGCTGCACTCGCCGGAGACCGTCGTACATCTTGTTGCGCTTCTCGAAGCGCTGCCCGTTCAGGAAACCGCCGACGCCGCCGCAGAACTGGCGCGTGACGACCTCAACCTCGGTGCCATCATCGTCAACCGCGCCAGCCCGAGGTTCTTGCCCGAAGACCAACTCTCCGGTGCTGCAGCCGGCAACATCGATGCGGCTTCGATCCGGTCGACGCTCTCCGATGTCGGCATCGATCTGTCCGACGACGACTTCGCCGGCCTGCTCACCGAGACGATCGAGCACGCGTCGGTGCTCGAAGCTCAAGAATCCAGTGCGGAGAAGCTCCGCGAGATCGACGGCGCGCGGGTGCAACTTCCCGCACTCGCCGACGGCGTCGATCTCGGTGGGCTCTACGAGCTGGCCGAATACCTCACGGAACAGGGCGTGTGATGACCGAGACCACCGAGAACGTGACGGTCGGCAGTTCCAGGACCGGCCGACGCGCAGCTCCTGCCCTCGATATTTCGGCGATCATCAAGGACCCGACGGCCCGGATCGTGGTGTGTTGCGGCGCAGGTGGCGTCGGCAAGACCACGACGGCTGCGTCGCTGGCGTTGCGGGCAGCCGAAGAGGGCCGACGCGTAGTCGTCCTCACCATCGATCCGGCCCGTCGCCTCGCACAGGCCTTGGGTGTGGCCGAACTCGACAACACTCCGCAGCCGGTGAAGCTGGGTCCCGAGGCTACGGGCGAACTCCACGCGATGATGCTGAACATGCGTCGGACTTTCGACGAGATGGTCATCGAGCATTCGAGCCCTGAGAAGGCCGAGCAGATCCTGGCGAATCCCTTTTACCAAACCGTTGCCACATCGTTCTCCGGAACGCAGGAGTACATGGCGATGGAGAAGTTGGGGCAGCTGGCGTCGAACGACGCGTGGGATCTGGTGATCGTCGATACCCCGCCGTCGCGCAATGCGCTCGACTTCCTCGACGCTCCACAGAGGCTCGGAACATTCCTCGACGGACGGATGATCCGGCTGCTCTCGGCACCCGGCCGTGGCCTGACCAGGCTCGTGGCCGGCGCGATGGGATTGGCCCTGAAGGGTGTCTCGACCATCGTGGGAAGCCAAATGCTTTCGGATGCATCGGCATTCGTGCAGTCGCTCGACTCGATGTTCGGCGGTTTCCGTGAACGCGCCACGAAGACCTACGAGTTGCTGCGTCAGCCGGGGACTCATTTCTTGGTGATCGCAGCGGCCGAGCCCGACGCTCTCCGTGAGGCGGCGTTCTTCGTCGATCGCCTTGCGGGTGACTCGATGCCGTTGGCCGGTCTGGTTCTCAACCGCACTCACCCGACGTTGACGGCTCTGCCTGCCGATCATGCGGTGACCGCCGCCGACAAACTGGAAGCGAAGGAAAATGCGACCGAGGCCGAGGCCCTCACCGCAGCCGTTCTCCGCATCCATGCCCATCGGGCAGTGATCGCGAAGCGAGAAATCGCCTTGCTGAGTCGATTCACCGCAGCTCACCCGAGGGTGCCGCTGATCGGTGTTCCGTCGCTACCGTTCGAGGTCTCGGACCTCGAGGCGCTGCGCGCGGTGGGAGATCAGCTCACTCGTAAGGGCTGATCCCCCGATCGACCTGGATCAGACTGCTGAGTGATGCTGGCGCTGGTCCTCGAAGAACTCGGACCAGGAGTCGACGTCGGGGTGCTGCTTGAGCAGTGCACGGCGCTGACGTTCGGTCATTCCGCCCCACACACCGAACTCGACACGATTGTCGAGAGCATCTGCTCCGCACTGCATGAGGACCGGGCAGTGACGGCAGATGGTGGCTGCCTTGCGCTGTGCGGCGCCACGAACAAAAAGTTGGTCGGGATCGACCTCGCGGCATCGCGCCTGAGTTACCCAGGCAATTCGTGCCTCGGCCTGCTCGATGTCCAAACGGCTACTCGGGGTGGCTGTGTACATTCTGGGTCCCCTCTACAAAGTCTGACCGTCGCCATGAGGCGAGCAGCGCACCATCTCAGCCGTCTCGCGGTAGCACGTGAAAGCTGAGACACATTCGTGATCGAGTGTTACGTCGATCACACTGATCACAATTTAGGTAAAGAACGCCCCTAACGCAAGACGGTCGGGAGCATTTTTTGGTACGGCAGTACAAAGCGCGTGTTCAGGAGGTTTTGAACACCCGCAAAACACTGAAACCGGTTCCAATGGGTGGGCACACGTACTCTGTAGATCGTGTCGATTGCAAAAACAGTGGCGAAGCTCGCCGGAAGCTCCGCATTGGCGGGTGTCCTGGTCGCAGGGGTGATGTTCCCGGTGGCCGGCGGATTCGGATTCGCGTCCAATCGCGCTGCCGATACCGTCGACAATGTCTCGGCCGAACTGGTCGAAGGCACGGTCCCCGCGGTGTCCACCATGGTCGATGCGGCAGGCAATCCCATTGCCTGGCTGTACGACCAACGACGCTTCGAAGTCCCGAGCGAGAAGATCTCCAACAACATGAAGTTGGCGATCGTCTCCATCGAGGACCGCCGGTTCCCCGACCACAAGGGCGTCGACTGGCAGGGAACGCTGCGCGCCTTCCTCACCAACACGACGACCGGTGAAGTGCAGCAGGGCGCGTCGACACTCGATCAGCAGTATGTGAAGAACTACCAACTGTTGGTCGTGGCCAAGACGGATGCCGAGCGCCGCGCTGCCATCGAGACCACCCCGGCCCGAAAGATCCGCGAGATCCGGATGGCGCTGACGCTGGACAAGGAACTCACGAAAGACGAGATCCTCACCCGGTACCTCAACCTCGTACCGTTCGGCAACGGATCCTTCGGCATTCAGGACGCGGCTCAGACCTACTTCGGCGTCGACGCCGCAGATCTGACCGTTCCGCAGTCCGCGATGCTGGCCGGCATGGTTCAGTCCAGCTCCGCGCTGAACCCGTACACGAACGTCGAGGGCGTGACCGAGCGTCGTAACACCGTGCTCGACACCATGATCACGAACATTCCGGATCGTGCCGACGAGTTCCGTGCAGCCAAGGAAGAGCCCCTCGGCGTCCTCGAAACCCCCAACAACTTGCCGCGCGGCTGCATCGCTGCAGGCGATCGCGGATTCTTCTGTGATTACGCACTGAAGTACCTCTCGGATGCCGGAATCACCCGCGACCAGATCAACGAGGGTGGTTACCTCATCAAGACCACTCTCGATCCGCAGGTCCAGGCGTCCACCAAGGCCGGACTGAACGCGAACGCGAGCGCCAACCTCGACGGCATCGCGAACGTGATGAACGTGATCAGGCCGGGCCAGGATTCACACAAGGTCAT
Organism: Rhodococcus sp. Ni2; assembly: GCF_021352185.1. NCBI lineage: Bacteria > Bacillati > Actinomycetota > Actinomycetes > Mycobacteriales > Nocardiaceae > Rhodococcus > Rhodococcus sp. Ni2. The sequence goes on along the minus strand of NZ_WOXZ01000001.1, from coordinate 2,753,024 downwards.
CGCGATGGCCAGCAGTCGCACGTACGGACTCAATGCCGACGCCGACGAAACCGTCCAGGCGCAGCCGTACTCCCTTGCCGGTGACGGTGCGGGTTCCGTCTTCAAGATCTTCACGACCGCTGCGGCGATGGAGAAGGGCCTCGGCATCAACGCGACCCTCGACGTGCCCAAGCGCTTCGAAGCCAAGGGCATGGGTAGCGGTGGTGCGGCAGGCTGCCCGGTCTCGACGTACTGCGTGGAGAACGCCGGCAACTATCCGCCGACGCTGTCCGTGACCGACGCCCTGGCACAGTCCCCAAACACCGCTTTCGTCAAGCTCATCGAGGCGACCGGCGTCACGCCGACCGTCGACATGGCTGTCCGTCTCGGCATGCGCTCGTACGCCGATCCCAACACCTCGGGCTTCGACGAGCGCAGCATGGCCGACTTCCAGAAGGAACAAAACCTCGGTTCGTTCACCCTCGGCCCCACCTGGATCAACCCGCTCGAACTCTCCAACGTCGCGGCCACTCTCGCCTCGCACGGCAAGTGGTGCCCGCCGAGTCCCATCGATTCGGTCTTCGACCGCTACGGCAAGCCGGTGGCCGTCACCGAGCAGGGCTGTGAGCAGGTCGTCGAGCCCGGCTTGGCAGACACACTGGCCAACGCCATGAGCCGTGACGACGTCGGCGCCGGTACGTCTGCCGGTGCCGCGAGCAGCGCCGGATGGAGCCTGCCGATGTCGGGCAAGACGGGTACCACCGAGACCCACAAGTCCTCGGCGTTCCTCGGCTTCACCAACAACCTCGCTGCGGCCGTCTACATCTTCGGCGACTCCCCGACGCCCGGCGAGATCTGCTCGAGCCCGCTACGCCCCTGCTACAGCGGCAACCTGTACGGCGGTACCGAACCGGCGAGATCCTGGTTCGCGGCAATGAACCCGGTCGCCAACAACTTCGGGCCCACCTCGCTGCCCCCGATCGACGAGAAGTACGCACGGGGATCACAGAACGGCCAGGTTCCCGAGGTTGTCGGCCTGAGCCAGTCGGCGGCGACGTCGAGGTTGCAGGCGTCCGGCTTCACGGTCAATTCCGTGACCACGGCATCCGGAGCACGGGCGGGAACGGTCACCGGAGTTTCGCCGTCCGGGTCCGCGATCCCGGGTTCGACCGTCACGATCTACATCAGTGACGGCTCCGTGAGGGCTCCGGCAGCACCCGCATCCCCCGCGGCTCCGGCACCGGGCGCGACTCCCCCGGATGCGACTCCGCCGGGAGGCGAACCCGCACCGCCTGCGGGGACCCCACCGAACTGACGGCCCTGAAAACTGACGGCTCTGAAAACAAGAACGGCCGCGATCTCCGAGTGACTCGGAGTTCGCGGCCGTTTTCGGTTTCCGGTGGCGCGCTACTACAGGCGGGACTTCACTGCTGCAGAGATACGGGCGCCATCGGCCTTGCCCTTGGCCAGCGCGCTGGCGGCCTTGATGACCTGGCCCATCTGACGCATACCCGGACGCTCACCGAGCTCCTCGGACACCTGAGCGAGGGCGGTGTCGACGACGTCGACGAGTTCGGCGTCGGTCAACGGCGTCGGCAGGTACTCGTCGATGATCTGAGCTTCGGCGCGCTCTTTCGCGGCAAGTTCACCGCGGCCGTTCTCGGTGTAGATCTCGGCCGATTCGCCGCGCTTCTTCGATTCCTTTGCAAGGACTTTGATGATTTCTTCGTCGGTGAGGACCCGTGCTTCCTTACCTGCAACCTCTTCGGTCTGGATGGCTGCCATGAGCATCCGAAGGGTGGCTGTACGTAGCGGATCCTTCGCCTTCATGGATGCAACCATGTCGGTTCGGAGGGTGGCTTTGAGCGATGGTGTCGTGTCGGACATGGTGGAAACGCTACGCGCTCGGCGTTTCGAGCGTGCCGATAGTTACCTCCGCCCGGACACAATTCTCTGTGGAATAGCTGTAAAAGGCAGCGAGAGCGACGCAGAAGAACGCCACACCCGTATCCTTGAGAGGTGTCTTCCCAGTTCCGCACCAATCTGACCCGCACCGCACTTGGTGCCGCGGGCGCCGCTGCACTAGGGATCGGGTACGCATCCGGCATCGAACGCAATGCATTTGCACTGCGTGAGGTGACGATGCCAGTCCTGGCGCCCGGTTCGTCGTCGCTGCGGGTCCTCCATCTCAGCGACCTGCACATGATGCCGAACCAACGGTTGAAACAGAATTGGTTGCGTGAACTCGAAGGCCTCGACCCCGACCTCGTGGTCAACACCGGCGACAACTTGTCGCATCAGCGCAGCGTCCCGGCAGTGGTCCAGGCGCTCGGCGATCTGTTGGCTCGGCCGGGTCTGTTCGTCTTCGGCAGCAACGACTACTTCGCTCCGAAACCGAAAAATCCACTGAGCTACATCTTCAACAAGGACAAGCGCATCACCGGCGATCCCCTCCCCTGGGGCGATCTGCGGGCCGCGTTCACCGAACGTGGATGGCTGGACATGACCCACGTGCGCCGCGAACTCGAAGTGGCCGGCATTCGCATTGCTGCCGCCGGCGTCGATGATCCGCACCTGAAGCGCGATCGCTACGACACCGTCGCCGGAACACCCAATCCCGTCGCCCAGCTCAAGCTCGGCCTGACGCACTCACCCGAACCTCGAGTTCTCGACCGGTTCGCCGACGACGGCTACGACCTGGTGCTCGCCGGCCACACGCACGGTGGTCAGCTGTGCCTTCCGTTCTACGGCGCGCTGGTCACCAACTGCCAGATAGACCGATCCCGGGTCAAGGGACCATCGAAGTGGGGCGCGCACACCCAGCTGCACGTCTCAGCGGGCATCGGCACTTCGCCGTGGGCTCCGGCACGCTTCTGCTGCCGCCCCGAGGCAACTCTGCTGACTTTGGTTCCGGCGACCAGGCGCGAACCGGAGCATGTCTCCGCACACAGTTCCGCAGAGTCTCCAGCGTCGGTTCTACGCAACTGACCTGCGGACTTAATGTCAGTCGACTCGGTAATGTAAGCTAACCGAGGTTCGACACGGGGTGTGGCGCAGCTTGGTAGCGCGCTTCGTTCGGGACGAAGAGGTCGTGGGTTCAAATCCCGCCACCCCGACAGTGAAGAACAGAAATCGAGGCCCTTCCGCTTACGCGGGAGGGCCTCGATTTCGTTGACGATAAGGTGAAGCCGTGGCATCCGAACCAGACTTCGCGCACAACGACATGGCGAGCCGTAGCCGACGTGAGAAAGCTGTCGGTCTTGCCAAGTTCGCCTGGGATCGCGATATCAGTAGTGCAGAGTTGCTCGACATGCCCGACGATCGGCTGCGCAAGCTTGCGCGGGCGGCGGGCGCCAATCCGCCGAGCACGCGGGAGACCTGGACGATCGCGGCCGGACTGCTCGACGAGAAAGCCGTATGGGCAGCAGCCAACCCAGACCGTCCCGAAGCTCGGCGTAAGCATCCGGACGAAAAGATCATGTGGGTGAAGAAGCCGATCGAGCCCTGGCTGTGACAGCCGAATTCAGCGCAGCTGTGACAGCCGAATTGAGTGCAGCTGTGACAGCCGAATTCAGCGGAGCTGTGAAGCGGTGATCGGGCACGTCGATGAAGTAGTTGTGGATTGCTCCGCACCAGCCCAGTTGGCGACCTTCTGGGCCGGAATCCTCGGTGGGCAGCCGGTGGAGCGGAGCGCGGAGTGGGCGTTTGTCGACCCTCCGGGATGGACTCGCCTCGCCTTCCAGCGTGTACCGGAATCCAAGCTGACGAAGAATCGTCTACACATCGACGTCAGTGTGGATGACGTCGTCGCTGCGACCGAAGCTGCCGAGCGCCTCGGCGCAACTCGGGTCGGCACTGTCCAGCAGGACCCGGCCGGCACCTTTCAGGTGCTACTGGATCCCGAGGGAAACGAATGGTGCGTCGTCCGAAGTGCCGGAAGGGTGATTTACGCTCCGGCTACGGTTTCGCGAGCCCAACGGTAGTCGGCCTTACCGCTGGGCGAGCGGAGGATGGTTGGTACGAGCACGATCGAGCGGGGGATCTTGTACCCGGCGACGTGGGTGCGGCAATGCTCCGACAATGATTCCGTCGCAACATCTTCGAATCCCGGTCGAACCTGCACCACCGCGGCGACCTTCTCACCGAATCGAGTGTCGGGCGCACCCGCCACCAAAGCGTCGAAAACTGCCGGGTGAGTTTTGAGTGCCTGCTCCACTTCTTCGGGGTAGACCTTCTCGCCGCCGGAGTTGATGCACATCGAACCGCGCCCGAGCAGCACGATGGTTCCGTCGGCTTCCATCGTGCCCATGTCCCCGAGTACCGCCAGACGCACCCCGTCGACGACGGGAAAAGTTGCAGCAGTCTTGGCCGGGTCGCCGAAGTAGGCAACGGGAACATGGCCGGCCCGGGCGATGAAACCGACTGTGTCCGAGCCTGGTTCGATGCGACGGAATTCGTCGTCGACAAGAATCATGTTGGGGTTGGATCGAATTCGCTTGGAACCGTCCTCACCGAATTCGACGACGCCGTCGTTGCCGGATTCCGAAGCACCGAATGCATCCTTGATCACCAACCCCGGTAGTCGGGTTGTCAGTTCTGCTTTCAGGTTCGGGGAGAACAACGCGCCACCCGACCCGATCAGTTGGAGAGTCGAAAGGTCGTAGCGCCCTTCGCTTGCGGTAATGGCGTCGGCGATCGGCCGAGCAATTGCGTCGCCGACGACGGTGATTCCGGTGATCTTCTCGGCCTCGACCAGTCGCAACACTTCCATCGGATCGAAGCTGCGGGTCAGCACTCGGGGAGCTCCCATGAGGAATGCCGTGAGCAGTGAATAGATTGCGGCTCCATGCATGAGCGGCGGGATGAGTAGCAGCACAGTTGGATTGGTGTTCGCTACAGCTGCATCCACAACCTCTTCGAGGCTACGACGCGGCGGCCCGCTGAGGTTCGCTCCGGACAGGGCGGCAAAGAAGAAGTCCTCGTGCCGCCACACCACACCCTTGGGCATTCCGGTTGTGCCGCCGGTGTAGATGATGAAATGGTCGTCGTTGCTGCGAGGGCCGAAGTCGCGGGTATCAGTCTGCGCGGCAAGGGCGTTCTCGTAGTCTTCGCCGACGATCAGCACGTGGGTGATCTCCGGACACTGCGGAACCACGGCCAATGCCGTCGGCGCGAATTCCTCTTCGACCAGCAGTGCCACCATTTGAGAGTTGGTGTAGATGTACAGGAGTTCTGCATCGGTATAGCGGAAGTTGACGTTGATCGGTACCGCTCTGATCTTCAAGCAAGCCAGGAGCGCTTCGACGTACTCGACGCAGTTACGCATGTGAATACCGACGTGCTGCCCAGGCTCGACGCCCACCGACTGCAGGTGATGAGCGAGTCGGTTCGATCGCAGTTCGAGTTCGGCGTAGCTCAATCGCACGTCTTCCAGAATCAAGGGAACTCGATCGGGGATCGCATCGGCAACGGCCTCGAACAGATCGGCAATGTTCAGGGTCATCGAAATCCTCACTACACGCGTCTTCGCTTACCAGTACAGGTCTTTCGCGAAGCTAACACGTTGGTCGCACCCTGTAGTCCGAATTGCGTAGCGGTCCCGCTGAGCGAGACCTGACGCGCCGCTCACCTGGCATCAACGGTGCGGATACCTCCCTGACCAAGCCCGATAGCCGAAAGGTAGGGTAGCCTAATGCACTCACGCACCACTCTCCGGAGCCGCACGTCGGTCCGAGTCGCCATGGTTGCCTTGGCGACTGTTTTTGCCGCTACGGCCTGCGGCTCTTCCGACGCCGGCGGCAACGCAAACGGCAACACCGATGTCGCGACCGGCGGCAAGCTGTTCAGCACCGCCGACACGGAAACCGCGAAGCTCGGCAGCGATGCCGCGCCAGGCGAGTTCCCTCGCACCATCACCCATGCCCTGGGCGAGACCACCCTCGAGGCCAAGCCGACCCGCGTCGTCGTCCTCGACAGCGGTGAACTCGACGAGGTTCTCTCGCTCGGGATCACCCCGGTCGGCATCGCCAGCCCGGAAAGCGCCGCCGGTCAGCCGTCGTACCTGGCGGACAAGTTGGTCGGTGTCCCCGATGTCGGCACGACCAACAACCTCAACCTCGAGGCGATCACCGCACTGCAGCCCGATCTGATCCTCGGCAGCAAGCTGCGCCAGGACAAGCTTTACCCGCAACTCGCGGCAATCGCTCCGACGGTCTTCAGCATCCGCCCCGGCTTTCCGTGGAAGGAGAACTTCCTCCTTGCCGGTGACGCACTCGGCGAGGAGACCAAGGCTGAGCAGGTTCTCAACGACTACCAAGAGCACGCCGACAAGGTACGTGAGTCGATCGACGGCTCCCCGACCGTTTCACTGGTTCGTTTCATGTCCGGGAAGCTGCGCCTGTACGGCAATTTGTCGTTCATCGGCGTCATCTTGAAGGACGTCGGTCTGCCCCGCCCGGCGATCCAGGACATCGACGAACTGGCCGTCGAGGTCAGCCCGGAAACGATCACCGAGGCGGAGGGTGACCGAATCTTCTACTCCAGCTACGGAAATCCCGCCGACACGGGCCAGACCACGGTTGTTGCCGGACCGCTGTGGGCCAGCATGGACGCAGTCAAGGAAGGACGCGCCACCGAGGTGAGCGACGAGACCTGGTTCCTGGGCCTCGGCCCGACAGGTGCCGGCCTGGTTCTCGACGACCTGCAGGCCAAGCTCGGCAAGTAGCCGTCACCGGCACAAAGAACGCCGCCCGACTCTCCGGAGTCGAGCGGCGTTTTTTGTTCAGCGGTTGTCCTGCTCGAGGTGTTCGTTCATCGTCGAGTGAAGGTCGACGAGAAATTCCTCGAATCGACTGAGCAGTTCGGGCGGGTACTTCGCCATCATGGCGTCGAGTCGCACGGCAAGGGGCCCGAAGAACTCGTCCGCCAGGTCCTGCACATGCGCACTGCTGTGCAGCGTGACCACTCGCCGGTCGGCATTCTCTCGGGTCCGGACGATATGTCCCGCCTTCTCCAGGCGGTTGAGCAACGCGGTGGTTGCACCCGACGTCAGCGAGATCCGCTCTCCGAGTCGGGCGGGTGAGAGCGGCGTCCCCTTCTCCTCGGCAGCGGTGATTTCCATCAAGGCAGTCGCGTCGGTGGAATGCAGGCCGAGCCACGACGCGAATCGATGGCTGAATTCGGTGAACGTGCCACCGTACGCGCGGAATTCGTCCATCAGCCGCTCCCGCTCCACGGAGATGTCGCGCGGTGCCTCCACCTCGGTGATCCCACCTTTCCTGTGCCAGACGGCGGCCGGTCGAGCCCAGCGCGCACGTTGACAACTTACCGCCTCAAATATACCTTCATAATGAAGTTACTTCACAATGGAGGTTTATTCGTGAACATCTCACCCACCACCCGCAAGTGGTTGGGCCTGATCGCCATTGCACTCGGCGTGGCACTGATCGTCGTCGACACCACGATCGTCAACGTCATAGTTCCCTCGATCATCGAAGATCTCGGGATCAATTCCGTTCAGGCTCAATGGATCCAAGAGTCCTACGCAATCGTGTTCGCAGCACTCCTGCTTCTGGTCGGCAGAGTTGCCGACCTGGTCGGCGCCCGTCGCATCTTCATCGCCGGTGTCGTCGTGTTCGGCGCAACGAGCCTGCTGGCCGGACTGGCGCCGAACGGCGGTCTGCTCATCCTAGCGCGATTCCTGCAGGGCGCCGGCGCGGCCATGATCCTGCCCACGTCACTGTCGCTTCTGAACGCGATGTTCACCGGAAAGGCGCGCGGCCAGGCCTTCGCGGTCTGGGGCTCCACCATCGGCGCTGCATCCGCCCTCGGCCCATTGCTCGGCGGCTGGCTTGCCGAACATGCCTCATGGCGTTGGGCATTCGGGATCAACATTCCGCTTGCTGCGCTCATTCTCATCGGCGCAGTGCTGTTCATCGCACCCTCGACGCGCACCGCAGGGCGCGTCGACGCCACCGGAGCGGCACTGTCCATCGCCGGCCTGGGCCTGCTGGCCTTCGGACTCGTCGAGGGACGAACGTACGGGTGGCTGACGACGAAGGAACCCTTCGATCTATTCGGTCTGTCATGGTCCAGCGGCCCGTCGCCGGTTCTGGTGGCGTTGGTTCTCGCCGTTCTGTCGCTCGGTGCGTTCGCCTACCGTCAAACCATGCTCACCCGCAGCGCCGATCCGTCGCGGGTGCTGATGGACGTACGGTTGTTCTCCATCTCGTCGTTCCGCAACGGCAACATCGCGACGCTGATCATCGGGCTCGGCGAGTTCGGAATCGTTGCGGTGCTTCCTCTCTGGCTCCAGTTCACGCTCGGATACAGCGCACTCCAGGCAGGGCTCGCACTGGTTCCCATTGCCATCGGCAGCTTTGTCGCCAGTGGTGCGAGCTTCGGGCTGGCATCGAAGGTCTCGCCGTTGGGCTTGGTCCGTATCGGTTTGGCTCTCGAGGCGCTCGGTCTCGCCGGTCTCGGATTCATCGCTGCGACAGACAGCCCCTGGTGGACTATCGCCGCAGTGCTGTTCTTCTACGGAATCGGCGTCGGTTTTGCGACTGCGCAGGTGACCAACGTCGTGCTCGAGGAGATTCCCGAGCAGAGCGCCGGTCAAGGCTCCGGCATTCAGAGCGCGTTCCGCCAACTCGGGTCCGCACTGGGCATCGCTGTCCTCACCACGGTCTTCTTCAGCACTCTCAATTCGACGCTGAACAACGACCTCACCGGATCCGGTGTCGACCAAGCTCAGGCTGATCAGTTGACGCGGGCAGTCACCGACAGCGCAGGCGCCGCCATCGACTCGCTGGCCGGTTCACCGAACACTGCCTTCGTCGCCGACGCTGCCCAATCTGCGATGACTCACGGCATCACACTCGGCGGATACCTTGCGGCCGGATTTGTCGTGGTGGGCCTGATCGCCACGGCGCTCATCCCGAACAAGCCTGCCCCGTCAAACGAGGAGGAAACGAAAGCAGCAGCCGACGTCGCCTGACGGTCGGATCGGTGCAGTACGGTGCCGGTATGCGATTGCCCTGGTCACGGTCAGCACAGTCACGGTCAGCACAGTCACGGTCTGCACAGTCACGGTCAGCACCGGTGCTCAGTGAGGCCGACATCGTCGCCGTACGTGAGCAAGCACGCGAACTGGTAGTCCCAGGTTTCGCTACGTTCGACGAAATCTGCGAAGCCGCCCGAGACTGTGTCGAGGGCGGCTTCGAGAACGACGAACTCGGCAGACAGATCGACGCAGTAGTGCGTGAGGTCTGGGACCGAAGAGTCGAGGAGCAGACCCAGTGGACGGCTCCCGGAGACTTCGAGCGCCTCTCCGCAGCCTTCGCCGAACTCGAACGCAACGGCATCGTGGCCCGGATGAACTTCACCTGCTGCATGCAGTGCGGCACTACCGAAATCGACGACGAACGCACGCCGTCCGAACCCGACGAGAACGGGTATCCCTTTGCTCAGTGGGCGTACACGTTCTTCCACATGCAAGATGCGGAGCGTCTCGGCGACGAGCCGTCCGATCTCTACTTGTCCTACAGTGCGTTTCGTCCGGCCCACGATCTCGATCCCGCGCTGGTCGCCGCTGCCTTCGGCGGCGACGAAACCGCCAAGGCACATATGATTGCGCACACCGATCAGACCGTCGGGCGCCAGGTAGCCGACGCACTCCGAACTCAGGGACTGAGCGTCGATTGGAACGGTGACAACAATCAGCGTATCCGTGTCACCGACGTATGTTGGCGCAAACCGCTTCCGCAGTAGGAGATTCAGCTGGGTGGCAATACGCGGTCGAGGAACGTATTGCTGAAGACGCGGTGCGGGTCGTGCTCGTCGAGAGTGGCGAGAGCGAAGTCCCAATTCCCGTCGCCACCGGCACGAAAGGTGGCAGGCACTGTGCTGGTGAGAAATTCGTCGTCCTGGTACGCCGCCTGATCGGTGAATGCCCACCCCTTGGACCACTCCGGACGGAAGGTCGCGTAATCGCCGGAGTAGTTCGCGACCATCCACCGTTCCATTTCGCGAAGGAAGGCAGGCAATCCCGCGGTGCCGGGAATCGAGACCACGTTCATCCAGATCGCTGTGTCCCAGTCCTGACGATCCGCCCGCGGCCGCACCGCTGACAGGTCCGGCACTCCGGCGCTGTCGACCAACACCTCGCCGTCATCGTCGACACCGCAGAGACGCACTTCGAACGGCATGTTGACGGGATACTGCCCCAGCGACGCGTAGTGCGTCATTCGTTCGTTCAGCCAACTCGTCATCTCGTGGACGACTCGGCCGATGTTGGACCGCTTGGTGATCACGGCTCCGCCCCCGGCTACGACGCGCAAGGTCGTGTGCCGGAGGTAGAACAGAACGTCTTTCGACCAGCCCCAGAGATCGTCGGTGTCGGTCAGCACCAATCCTGCTGCTACAGCGCCGAACTGAGAGGCGCCGAACAGCGGTGTCGCACCTTGGAGACCCTGTGCCACCATCCCCAACGGGGTGGTGACCTCTTCGGGAATCGCGTCGGAGAAGAAGTAGTTGTACGGCCCGCTCACCTCTCGGGACTCCGGCGGTTTGACCGGGGTCGGTGTCCAGACCTTGAGCCACGGTGTTTGCGTGAACGGGAACCAGATTGCTTCCACCCGTCCGGATTTCTCGACGAAACTCTCGTAGGTACGCCCTGGCGAACCGGGAGCAGCAAAGAGTTCTTGCCACGGAATGTCGGTGAAACTCTGGCACCGCAGCCGATAATTCTCCCCGGCTTGCAGCGTCACGGAGGTGACGAAGGTTCGACCCAGATGGGTCAGGAAGGCGGTGCTCTCGACGTCCGATCGGTGAAATGTCTTCAGTGCGTACCGATTGATGCCTTCGTCCCACGCCACCACCGTGATCTCGGTGATCAGGTTGCTCAGCGAACCATACGATTGACCAGGGGTGATCGTCTCCCCCACCGCCGGATAGGTTGCCCCGTGAGCACCGATCGCCAGCGCGCCGGCGATGGACAGCTCACCGATCGCCGGAGAGTTGGCCCAGCCGAGCCCTTCTCGCTCGAGCGCTGTCAGAATCGCTTCGATACTGGCGCCGGCGCCCGCCGTGACCGTTGCGGGCGTGCCGTGCTGCACCACAACCGAATTCAAGTTGGCCATCGTATCGACCAGCAGAACTCGATCCGAAGGCGCGCCGGGCACCACCGTCAACGGGCTCCACCCGTGCATCGTTCCCTTCGCACGCACTGTGTACCCGTTGTCGAACGCCCAGTTGGCGAGGGTGACGACGTCGTCGCTGTGACGTGCCGTGGCCGTCCACACGCTGTCGAGCATGATTTCTCGCGACCAGTTCGCGTACGCCGACTGTGACAACGGAATGTCCGACGGATATCCGGGCGGTGGCGCGATGGTCGATGCCGAGCCCCAGGGAACTGCTCCTGCCGGTGCCCAGGAAATGCCCGCGAGAGCAGCTGCGCCGGCACTCGCTGCGAGAAATCCGCGCCGGCTCACACCGTCTTCGCTCGAGCTGTGCTCTGCCATGCGCTCTGCTTGATGCACCACTGCTCACTCCGTCAGCCGACTCGGTTCATGTCAGGGACGAACGTAGAACAAATATGATTACGATGCCAGTGGTTCCGTAATAAAAGTTTTCCGAAGCTCACTGCACCATCGGAGCGAATACCGCGTAGATCGCTTCCGGGGCACCGTCGAACGCACTGATGATCAACCAGGCAGTCAGAACCGTCAGAGCCGGCCCGATCAGAACCTTCTCTAGGTTCCCACCTGCACGGATGGACAGGAATGACGGCAGCCGTTGCTCCCACCATCGCTTGCCGCCGAGCGGGATCAGAGGTGCAAGAAACGGCACTCCCTCCTTGGTGATCGCATCGCCGAGACAGTGCGTGGCGCAGCCCAGTGCCACCGCAACACCTAGCCCCGTGGATCCGGCCTCGCTGGGATACCACTGCCAGGTGAGGGCAGAGAGCACCAACGCAACGGCGGAGACCGCGAGCCATCCCTTCTCCTTGGCCAATTCACCCGCCAATCCTCGGATGGCCAACCCGAGGCAGAAGAACAGGGTGATGATGATGGCTGGCTTCCCGAACTGAACAACCAGCGCCGAGACCCCGGCACCCAACCCGGCGGCGAACAGCGCGGTGTGCGTGAGCGTCCGATGCCCACCACGACGCTTGCCGTCCTTCTTGCCTTTGGTGATGCGGTAGAAAGTCACCGAAATTGCGTCGATGCCTTTGGCCAGAGCCTTGCTGAGCGGACCGAATGACCTCGAAACCGTCGACTGACCGGTATCGAGGTCGGGAAGCAAGGCGGCTCCGGCGCACACCCCGGCAAAGGTCAAAGTTTCCGCAGTGGATGTGGGCCCTCCCCAGTCGAGAGGCAACAACTCCGCAACCACCAACCCCACAGCAGCACCGGACATCGCGTGGGTGGGGCCCATGACCATGAAACACAACACCTTTCGAAACGCGCCCCGCATCAGGCCGTACCGCACCTCTGCAAGACACCACACACATGACGCCGTCGGCGACGGCCCCGGCATGCTCGCCGAGACCGCCCCGAACGTAGCAAGTGCTACCGACAGGCTTGACCAACCTCCAGACCCAGTTGAGTACGGCCGTACCGTTCCAGGTCAAAGCGGTTCATGCGGAGCTTTTTTCGCTCGTCAGCCCGCGGCAACCGTGCATGACAGGGCAACGCCCTCCTCCAGCGGAGCGACACCGGCCATGTCGAGCACCTCTGCCGGAACACCTTCGGTCGTCGGAGCCCACTCGACGGTCGGCAACGCCGGCACCCCTTCACGCGCAACGAATGTCGCAGCTTCGCTCGGCACTTCGATAGTGACTGCGGCCGTACCGGCCTCCTCCGCGCGCACGACCTTCCCCTCGTCGATGAGCTTCTGCAGCTCCTCGTCGGAAATCGGCGCCGCGACACCACACGCTACTTCGGGAGCCACACCCAACTCGGCTGGAGCGGTCGCGATCGACCGCACCGCCACCGGTGACCCGTCGGAAATCGGGTTGGAAGCCCAGGCGATTCCCGGCGCCACTGCCATACCGAGGACCGCCACGGACGCCACCACCACACCGGTCCGGCGGGCCCGCTTGCCGTTCACTTTCAATCGCGTCATCGTTGTTCTCCTTGATCGAACGTTCTCGAGTTCTCGGCGCGGTCGCATCCGAGAAACCCGAGGTTATGAAGCCAACACTGCAGATCTGTTGTCGGTTTCTTAGGAGTTGATGAGAATGCGACGGCCCTCGCTCCGAGCGAGGCCCCAGGCCTTGATCCGATGGCACCATGGCTGGGGTGAGTACACGCGAGCGCATCCTGATCGTTGACGACGACGCGAAGGTTCTGAATTCGCTCGAACGTGGACTCCGATTGTCGGGCTTCGACACGGCAACTGCCGTCGACGGACGATCGGCCTTGTCATCGGTGAACAAGCAATGCCCGGCCGCGCTCGTTCTCGACGTCAACATGCCCGGCCTCGACGGCGTCGGGGTGGTGACCGCCCTGCGCGCGATCGGCAACGAGGTTCCGATCTGCGTGCTCAGCGCCCGAAGTTCCGTGGGTGATCGCATCGCGGGGCTGGAGGCGGGCGCCGACGACTACCTCACCAAGCCCTTCGAGTTGGCCGAGCTCGTCGCCAGACTCCGCGCATTGCTTCGACGCACGACGCGAGCCACCCCGTCGGTCGACCATCCGATCACGGTGGGACCGCTGACGGTCGATCTCCGTGGCCATCGAGCGCACATCGACGGTAGACGAATCGAACTCACCAAAAGAGAATTCGACCTGTTGTCGGTACTCGCCGAGCACGCCGGTGTCGTACTCAGTCGCGCACAACTCCTGCGACTCGTCTGGGGTTACGACTTCGCCGCCGACACCAATGTCGTCGACGTCTTTGTCACCTACCTACGCAAGAAACTCGAAGTCGACGGAGCGCCCCGCGTGATCCACACAGTGCGTGGGGTGGGCTTCGTCCTGAGGGCCGAACGATGAAGCGGCCGCTGTCACTTCAGACTCGCGTAGCCATCGCCTCGGGCCTGGCCGCCGGAATCGTGATTGCCGCGATCGGAATTGCGTTCGCGGTCTTTCTGCGTGTCAACGGATCCGAACAACTCGAACGCACTCTCGATTCCGTCACCCTGGGCGTCGCGGCGAGTGCGCCGAGCCCGCTATTCATCGAAACACCAACTGCAACAACAGAACCATCCGTGGTCAGCCCCGGATTCAACGCCGCGACCGTCAGCGCCTTGGCTACCACCGATGTTCGCAGTCGTGATGTTCTGGTGCCCGGCGACAGCGGCGCCGCACTGGCCGTCAGCATCCCCGAAGACCCACTGACCCAGGCAATCCGTGAGCAGCAGTTCCAAGTGGCCGCTGCAGCAGTGGTCGCCATCCTTGCCGCGGCCGGGCTCGGTTGGTTCCTCACCGGCCGAGCCGTCCGGCCACTACAGCAATTGACCGAGACCACCAGTTCGATCGGCAACAACCTCGACGTCGACGGACTCTCGCGCCGGGCACCGTCGGTACGTGGAACGCGAGAAGCCGAAGAACTGTCGGAGGCAATCCACAGCATGCTCAGTCGCATCGAAAGCGATCGAAGCCGCACCGAGGAGGCGTTGGAGTCGGCACGCGATTTCGCTCGCGTCTCCGCCCACGAACTGCGCACACCTCTCACGTCGATGCGTACCGATCTCGAAGTTCTCGCAACACTCGATCTCACGGAAAGCCAACGGCGCGAACTGTCCGGCGAATTGTTGGAAGCGCAGCGCCAGATCGAGCGCACCCTGACCGACCTCGAGACTCTAGCCCTGGGTGACGTGGCCGATCCCGAGGATTGTGCCGACGTCGATCTCGTCGAGGTTGCCGATCGCGCCGTCGCTGACGCCGGCCGTCTGCACCCGCAGGTCGACGTTCGTTTGAAAGCACCGGAAGAACTTTCGGTTCAGGCCTTTCCCGCGGGTATCCGTCTGGTGCTGACCAACGCCGTCACCAATTCCGTTCGGCACGGCAATGCCGACGAAGTCGAGATCACCGTCCGATCAGGGGCTGCGACGGGTTCGGCGACGGTTTTCGTCGACGACAACGGCACCGTGATCGCGCCTTCGGAACGCGAAGCTATGTTCGAGAGATTCGTTCGTGGTACCGGTGCGGGCGACGCCGGAAGCGGTTTGGGACTGGCCCTCGTCGCGCAGCAGGCGAGGCTGCACGGCGGTAGCGCGCGACTCGACAAGAGCCCACTCGGCGGAACTCGATTGATCTTCTCGATCAACCCAATTCGACGTGCAGAGCCTCGAGCAGCGGCTTGGCCGCCTCGTCGAAGAATCGGTCTTGGGTATCTCCACCGATCTGTACCAGTGCCACATCGGTGAATCCGGCGTCCGTGTATGCCTTGACCGCTTCGACGATCACATCGAGATCGGGACCACACGGAATGCTTTCAGCTACATCCTCTTTGCGCACGAACTGAGTCGCACCCGAGAAGCTCGCCGGCGTCGGCAGTTCGGAGTTCACGGACCACCCTCCGCCGAACCACCGGAACTGCTGATGAGCTCGTGCAATTGCCGTGTCGCGATCAGGGTCCCACGAGATCGGAATCTGACCGATGGTCCGGCCTGCGGGAGCCAATCCGTATGCTCGGCCGTGCACGTGCTTCCACAAGTGCACTAGCTCCGAATCCGGTTGCACGGCAATCAGATCGTCGGCCATCGGACCGAAACGCTCGACGGACTTGTCTCCGGACATGGCCAGCGCCAGCGGAACCGGGTTCTCGGGGAGATCCCAGATCCTGGCGGACTGGACGTCGAAGTACTCCCCCTTCCAGCTCACCAGATCTCCGGCGAGCAGTGCGCGAATGATGCTCACCGCCTCCTGCAGCATGTCCTGGCGGGTGTCGATGGACGGCCAACCCTCGCCGACCACATGCTCGTTCAGGCTCTCGCCACTTCCCAATCCCAGGGTGAAGCGTCCGTCCGCGAGGATCTGGATCGTCGCAGCTTTCTGAGCGACGACGGCGGGGTGGTACCTCACGGTCGGACAAGTCACGTACGTCATCAAACCGACTCGCTCGGTGGCGTGGGCGACTGCCCCCAGCACCGACCAGGCGTAGGGTGCATGCCCCTGCTCGGTCAGCCACGGCGAGTAGTGATCACTCATCACTTCGAAGTCGAAGCCGACTTCTTCGGCCCGAACTGCATGGCGAACCAGTTCTTTCGGACCTGCCTGCTCCGTCATCAAGGTGTAGCCGAATCGTGCCATCACTGATCAACTCCCGGTATCTAGGCCTGAAACGAGTTCGGAAATCACACTGCCGTCGAGGTGGTCGAGAAGGTCGCGGGCGTCGTCGTACACGGCAGCCGCACCCGCACCTTCGAGTTCGTCGGTCGACATGCCGCCGCTGCGCACTCCCACAGCCACAACGCCCGCCCATGTCGCCGCCTTCATGTCCCAGACGGCATCCCCGACCATGACCGCATTGCCCGCGTCGACACCTGCCTTCGCGAGCGCGACCTCGATCAGGTCCGGATCAGGTTTGGCCTCGTCGACGGATTCCGAAGAGGTGGCGGCGTAGATCATTTCGTCGATGTCGAGCGTCCGGCGTAGCAACTTCAGTTCGTCGTCCGGCGCCGAGGTAGCGAGCACCACATGCAGTCCGAGCGAGTGAACTCGGCGGATCAACTCGCGCGCTCCCGGCAGTACTCGGAGACGGTCGGCCGACTGCCGGTAGTACGTGGTGTGAAGTTCTTTGGCTCGCGGTCCGCACCCGTCGATGTCTTCGCCGAGCAAGGACTCCAGTAGTTGGTCTCCGTCCATGCCGATGCTGCGGTGTACCCGCCACGCGTCGACCGGGCGACCTACCTCGAAGAAAGCTCGCGACCACGCTTCTACGTGCAGATAGTTGGAATCGACGAGCGTTCCGTCGATGTCGAAGAGAACCGCACCTATTGCCATGGGAATTGACTGCCCAACACCTCGGTTCGCGAAACTTGTGCCCCGAGCATTCTCAGCTCGAGAAGCGGATCATGGAGAGTGCGAACAGCAGAAGTGCACGTCGAACAGGGGTGTCGTCATGGAGTCAGTCGTTGTATTCCTTCTCGCATGCTTCGTCTATTGGTTTGCGCTTCTGTAGTTGGGTAGACGGAAACGGACCGCTGCCGGGAAGTGATTTCCCTTGCAGCGGTCCGCATTCGGTAGACCTAGGCGATGCTCATGTCAGCGGGTCACTGACCTGCGCGTACACCTTCTTCGACGCGCTTGCCCAAATCTGCGTCGACGTTCTTCCAGTACTCGAAGACACGCAACAGAACTTCCTCACTGACGCCGGCAAGGGCGTGGCCGACAATGTTGCTCACCAGGCGCTCACGAGCTGCGTCGTCGAGAACTTCACGGACCAGCGTTCCGGCCTGCGTGAAGTCGCCGTCCTCGGCGTGCTCGATGTATCCGGCGCGCACTGCCTTGCCGTCGAACGCCCACAGTCCTTCGTCACCGGCAACCGACGGATCGGCATGCGGTCCGCCGTACGAGTTCGGTGCGTACACCGGCGTCGACGGGGAATTGAAGCTGTAACGCATGGCGCCCTCCTTGGAGTAGGAGTTCACCTCGTTCTTCGGGGCATTGACCGGCAGGTCGGCGTAGTTGGTGCCGATGCGGTAACGATGTGCGTCGGCGTAGGAGAAGACGCGGCCGAGAAGCATCTTGTCCGGGCTGAATCCGATGCCGGGCACCACGTTCGACGGCTCGAACGAAGCCTGCTCGATCTGCGCGAAGAAGTTCTCCGGATTGCGGTTCAGCGTCCACTTGCCGACCTCGATCAGTGGGTAGTCCTTCTGGGACCAGACCTTGGTGAGGTCGAACGGGTTGAAGCGGTAGCCTTCGGCCTCGTCGACCGGCATGATCTGAACCTTGAGTGTCCAGCTCGGGAAATTACCGGCCTCGATGGCGTTGTACAGATCCGCGCGGTGGTAGTCGGGATCGCTACCGGCGAGGCTGTCTGCTTCGGCCTGCGTCAGGAACTCGATGCCCTGATCGGTCTTGAAGTGGTACTTCACCCAGAAGCGTTCACCCGCAGCGTTGACCCACTGGTAGGTGTGCGATCCGAAGCCGTCCATGTTGCGCCAGGTCTTCGGGATACCGCGGTCACCCATCAGCCAGGTCACCTGGTGAGCGGTCTCGGGACGCAGAGTCCAGAAGTCCCACTGCATGTCGTGGTCACGAAGACCGGAGCCGGGCAGTCGCTTCTGCGAACGAATGAAGTCGGGGAACTTGATGGCGTCCTTGATGAAGAACACCGGGGTGTTGTTGCCGACGAGGTCGTAGTTTCCCTCTTCGGTGTAGAACTTCATCGCGAAACCGCGCGGATCGCGCCAGGTGTCCGGGCTGCCCTGCTCACCGGCGACGGTGGAGAAGCGGACGAGTGACTCGGTCTTCTTACCCGGCTGCAGGAACGCGGCCTTGGTGTACTTGCTGACGTCGTGTGTGATGACGAGTTCACCGAAAGCGCCGCCGCCCTTGGCGTGGACGATGCGCTCCGGGACACGCTCGCGGTTGAACTGCGCGAGCTTCTCGATCAGGTAGTGGTCGTGAAGGAGCACCGGCCCCTGAATACCCGCGGTCAGCGATTCGTCATCACTTGCGACCGCGATACCGAAATTGTTGGTGGTGGGCTTGGTCATGGCGAAGCCTCCTAGCGTTGTGGGCTGGGCGTCAGAGGAGCGGGGCTGCATCCGAGTCGAACGCATGGGCTGCATGCGAGGTGGCTGACTCGGAGGTTCTGGACGCATCAATTCGATTCTGCGAGACCGCGTCCGACTCGGTGTCGGATTCGGCAGAATTCTTCAGGCAATCTTCGCAACGGCCCCAGAACACGACCTCGGCTTCGTCGATTTCGAAGCCGTGATTATCGGAAGGTTCGAGGCAGGGAGCTTGGCCGACAACACAATCGACGTCGACGACCTTGCCGCAGCCGCGACAGACGAGGTGATGGTGGTTGTCACCAGTCCTCGTCTCGAACCGTGCGGGCGAACCCGCCGGCTCGATGCGTCGCAGCAATCCTGCGTTCACGCATGCCTTCAGCACGTCGTAAACGGCCTGTGTGGATACCGATCCGAGCTGCTGCCGCACGAGTGCTGCAACAGAATCGGCGTCTGAATGCGGTTGGGCTGTAACCGCATCCAGCACGGCGAGGCGCGGAGCAGTGACCCTCAACCCGACGGCGCGCAATTGCGCTCGGGGGTCGAAGTCATGCTCTCCGTCTCGCATGTTTCCCAGTATGCCGCTTTTCTGGAATTAGTCAAGAAAAGGATTGCCTAAGTTGAATCGAGACCGGTGTCACATATCAAGGACGGGAACAAATCCGGGGAGACCGCCGTTGAACACCCTGTCGGCGTCCGAACAAGCCCCGGGCCCCACCCCTTTTGTCGCTGCGAGCGACCACCCGCCGAGAGGCGCCTGTGGGACGTCGACACCTGACTTTCACACCACACGACCAAGGCCGCCCGGTCACTGACGGGCGGCCTTGGTCGCTTTTCGCAGGTCAAACCCCCGTTACCGACGCCTGGCCGCTCCCGTAGTCATTTTTCCGCCCAGAATCACGACGCCGTGATGGGTGCCCGCAGCCAACCAGTCCGGCAGGGTCTGCCCCTCTGCCTCGACGCTCACGCGCGCGTATCGGAACGATCCCGTCAGCCTTGCCGACGCGATCGCCAGACCTCCACCGGACTCCGGCTGCGCAAATCCCAACGCCCCGGCAATCGGCAGACGCGGCCCGAGCATCCGCGTATCCGAACGCACCCGCCATCCGTCGCCGGTCGCAGTAAATTTCTGCTGCACGTCTCCGTCGAACTCGGCCAGAACCTTGGGTAGTTGCCAGTGGACTCGCCCACCGTGCACCGACGGTTCCGAATCCACCGCGATGAAAGGGACCGCCATCCGCGGCATAGGCCCGATCCGTTTCCCTGGCGCATGCAAGACCGGACTGGCGAGGATCTCGCGATACGGGCCGACCGGCGAAGCGAGGTAGTCCACCATCATGGCCACCGTCATCGGAATCGTTCGACCATCCGGGCCGAGCTCGCGTGCCGCCGACGTACTGCGGTGCCACCACAGTGTCGCGCGAACGCGAGCCGGCCACGGCGGCGGATCACTCACCGGCCAGTCGACGCGGTCACTTGTCGATTCAGGCACGCTCCACATCGGACACCTTCTCAGCTCGAATGGTCAGGGGAAGCCGCAAAGCGCCTGGTGCATGCGTCGGCACCACCGGATCGGACGGCAAAGTCGGATCGATACGTACGTATGGCTCGCCGGTCTTCGGGCGGGCGTCCGCGCCACCCTTGTTCGGCCACATCGCGCACGCTCGTTCCGCCTGCGCAGTGATGGTCAGGGAAGGATTCACTCCGAGATTTGCGCTCACCACCGAACCGTCCATGACGTGCAGTCCCTCGTGACCGTATGCACGCAGATACGGATCGACGACGCCACTCGACGCGCTGTCACCGATCGCGCAGCCACCCAGAAAGTGTGCCGTCATCGGGATGTTCACGATCTCGGCGATGGAACCACCCGGGTCGCCGTCGATCTTCTCGGCGACCTTGCGAATGGCTGTATGACCCTGCGGAATCCACTGAGGAGGTGGATCGCCCGGTCCCGGTCTACTGGTGAGGGAGCGCCCGAATCGTTTGGTGTTCTTGGAAAGTTCGAGGGAGTTGTCGTCGGTCTGCATCACCAGCGCGATGACGGTTCGCTCGGACCAGTTCCGTACCGACAACGATCGCAAAAACGCTCCTGGGTGCCGGGCCGCGACTGCCAGAGTCTTCAGCACCCGGGGAGTTCGCCCACCGCCGTCACTCAGGACGGTCTGCAGAAGTCCTATTGCATTGCTGCCCTTGCCGTATCGCACCGGCTCGATGTGCGTGTGATCATCCGGGTGAAAGGACGACGTGATGGCTACGCCCTGCGTGAAGTTCCGTCGACGCGACTTCGACGTTGCGGCCAGTACGGCTTCGGAATTGGTACGTACGACGGTGCCGAGAGTGTCCGACAGGCCCGGCAGGGCACCGGATTCCTTCATACCGAGCAGCAGTCTCGCCGTTCCGTACGTTCCGGCGGCAACCACCACCTGATCGGCGGTGAACCGAACTTCTCGCCGGCGGACGCCGTCCGTTCGCCTCGCGAGCAGGCGGTAACCACCGCTTGCCGCCGGCCGAAGGTCGGTGACGGTCGTGAGCGGATGAACCCTGGCGCCCGCTTGCTCGGCGAGATGGAGGTAGTTCTTGACCAGCGTGTTCTTCGCACCGACTCGGCACCCGGTCATACATCCCCCGCATTCCGTGCAACCTGTGCGTTCGGGTCCTTTTCCGCCGAAGAACGGGTCCGGCACGGAAACTCCTGCCTCCCCGAAGAAAACCCCGACGGGGGTGGACGTGAAGGTCTCCCCCACGCCCATCTCTTCGGCTACGTCCTTCATCACCGCATCGGCAGGAGTGAAGGACGGATTGGTGCGAACACCCAACATCCGTTTGGCCTGGTCGTAGTACGGCGCCAGTTCGTCGTGCCAGTCAGTGATATGCGCCCACTGACGGTCTTCGAAGAACCGATTGGGTGGCTGATACAACGTGTTGGCGTAGTTCAACGACCCACCTCCGACGCCGGCCCCCGCCATCACGAGCACATCCGGAAGAAGATGGATGCGCTGAACCCCATAACATCCGATCCACGGCGCCCACAGGTACTTTCGAAGTCTCCAACTGGTTTCAGGCAACTCGTCGTCGGCAAACCGTCGACCGGCTTCGAGCACCCCGACGCGGTAGCCCTTCTCCGTCAGGCGAAGAGCGGCGACACTGCCACCGAATCCCGAACCGATAACCACCACGTCGTAGTGCGTCGCGGTCATGCCTCGACGCTTTCGATCTTGCGAGCGGAGTAGTTCTCCCGATCGAAATGCTCCAGCAGCGAACGGAATTTGAAAGTGAACGTCGGCCACTGCACCGAGTTGCGCCCCTCCGGATCGATGTACCAACTCGAGCATCCGCCCTTGTTCCACACCGTGTGCTGCAACTCGTGCTGAATTCCCTTGTTGTAGTGCACCTGCACCGTCTCGTTCACGTCGAGGGCATCGATCCGCTCTCGCTTCATGGTGTTCACGGCGTCGTTGACGTACTCGGCCTGGGACTCGAGCATGTACACGATCGAACTGTGTCCGAGGTTGGTGTTCGGACCGTACATGAGGAACAGATTCGGGAACCCGCTGACCGCAGTACCCTTGTACGCGTTGGGACTACCGTTCCAATGTGCGGCCAGCGTCTCGCCACGTTTTCCGGTGATCAGATGCGCAACAGGCGGTTCCGTCGGCGTGAACCCCGTGGCGAAGATGATGGTGTCGACCTTGTGCTCGACGCCGCTTCCGTCGACCACTCCGTTTTCGGTGACCGAGACGAGCCCACTGTCGACCAGACTCACGTCCGCGCGGTCAAGGGTGCGCAACCAGTCGTTGGACAGAAGCATGCGCTTGCAACCGATCGTGAAATCGGGAGTCAGTTTCCGGCGCAACTCCGGATCTTTCACCTGTCTGCGCAGATGAAGGCGCGCGGCCGCCTCGAAGGCAGGCAGCACCCACGTCGCGTGCGACATCGCGGCACCGAGTAGCTCGCGGAAGCCGTAAACCCACCCTCGAATCACCTTCTGTGTAACGGGAATCCGCGAGTACACGGCCTTCTGTGCAGCAGGCAGGGTGCGATCCATCCGAGGGATCACCCAAGCCGGAGTTCGCTGGAACACGGTGACATGGGCAGCAGGGTCGGCAATTTCGGGAACGAACTGAACCGCCGACGCTCCCGTTCCGATCACGGCTACGCGCTCACCACGCAGTTCGTGTTCGTGGTTCCACGTCGCCGAATGGAAAGTGGTCCCGGAGAATTGGTCGAGACCGGGAAAACCCGGAATCTTGGGCGTCGACAACGCTCCGGTCGCGGCGACCAGAGCTTTGGCCGTCAACGACCCTCGAGATGTCCGAATACGCCACAGCGCCGCATCCTCATCCCACACAGCAGCTTCGAGTTCGCAGTTCAGGACTACGCGTTCCACGATGCCGGTGTCTGCGGCCACCTTCTTCAGATAGTTGTAGATCTCGGGTTGACGAGCAAAGGTATGACTCCAATCGGCGCTCGGCGCAAAAGAATACGAGTACAACGCCGTCGGCACGTCACAGGCACAGCCTGGATAGGTGTTGTCGCGCCAAGTGCCGCCGATGTCAGCTCCACGCTCGATCAACACGACGTCTGCAGCGCGATTGTCGCGAAGCATTCTGGCCGCCAAGCCCATACCGGCAAATCCGGCACCGACGATCAGCGTTTCGACATGTTCGGGAAGCTTCACTTCTTCTCCACTCGGGATTGCCAGGCCGGCAACAGTCGCGCTCTGAGCGCGTCGTCGGCTTCGGATGTACGAAACAGGGCTGAGACGGCAAGCCCACGAACGAGTTCGATGGTGAGTTCGACCGACTCGGAATCGAACCGATCACCGAACAACTCGGCGCTGCCGAACTCGAGCGCCTCACTCACCTTGCGTTCGAGGGGCACCGTCGCCGCATGCAGAACGGGATCGGTCCGCGCCGCGACCCACAATTCGAGGGCGGCATAGAACAGCGGCCCGGAGAACGCGTCCGACAGGACCTCGAGGCCTCGACCACGATCCACTTCAGCGGTGAGGATTTCTTCCAGCCGCTTGTCGACCAGATACTCGACGGCCGCGACGACCAGCGATTCCTTGGTCGGAAAATGATGCAGTTGCGTACCCCGCGAGACGCCTGCGCGGCGGGCGATCTCTTGCGTGCTGGTCCGTGCGTAGCCCAGCTCGACCAACGATTCGACGGCGGCGTCGAGGAGGCGCCCACGCATCGCCGCTGTACGTTCGGCCTGGGTACGGCTTACTTTCGCATCGGAAGTGGTCTCGGTCACAAGACAACTGTAGAGCCGAAACGTAAAACAGTCCAGGCTGACTTCAAATCTTGACACGTAACATACCGGTCAGTCAGCTCTGCCTGATAACGTCCTCGCATCGAGCGGAGGGAAACAATCGCTATGCCAGAGCAAACAGCATTTCCACACCGCCGTGTCGGGTTGGTGAAAGACCACGAGTCGGTAGCAATCGGCGTGTCTGTGATGCTCGAGGACGAGCCGGACCTCGAATTGGTGTGCATCGCGACCACTGTGTCCGAGATGCTCGCTCAGAACGTCGCCTTGGATCTGGCAATCCTCGACCTCCGACTGGCCGACGGGTCATCGCCCAAGAGCAATGTCGAGCAACTGCGGTCCGCCGGGCTCGAGACATTGATCTTCACCGGGGCGGAAAACCCGTACCTCGTTCGCTCGGCCGCCCGTGCCGGCGTGCTGGGTGTTGTACGCAAGTCCGAACCGACTGCCGTCGTGGTTGATGCGATACGCGCCGCCGCGTCGGGAAGGCAGGTGGTGACGACAGAGTGGGCTGCCGCAATCGACGGGGATCCAGGTCTCGACGAAGTGGGTCTGAGCCCTCGACAACTCGAGGTCCTCGAACTTTACGCATCCGGAGAGAAGGCGGATCGAGTTGCGCGACTCACCGGTTTGGCGCCGCAGACGGTTAACGACTACCTCCAGCGCATCAGGCAGAAATATGCGGCTGTCGGACGACCCGCACCGACAAAAACGGATTTGTACAAACGCGCGGTCGAAGACGGGGTATTACCAATTCCTGAACGGCCTACTTCCGGAAAAAAGCTGACTTTGACTAACAATGAGGTTCGGCAACAATAACTCTCACAGCGCTGCCCCTGAAAATATGGGCAGAGGAATTGATGTCTGGGAAAAATTTCCCTCTTCGAATTACATTCATCTGACAAGAAGACGGCACTGTCGGGGGTCTGTCATTCCGCTACAGAGAAGTAAGGACGAAACTCATGACAGTCACTGTGGAAAACTGCATGGCACAGGATCCCGTCGGACCGCACCTTTCGGAGCGCGAAATCGAGGTTCTCAGGGAATGGCTACTGAGTGATTCGAAGTCACGCGTTGCTCAAAACCTCTACATCAGCGTGGGAACGGTGGGGACCCACCTGTCGCGGATTCGCGAGAAGTATGCCGACGTTGGAAGGAACGCACCGACGAAATGCGAATTACTCGTGCGAGCGATACAAGATCAGATAGTGACGATCGACGAACTCTGATCGACAGAGTTGCTTTCGACAAAACAGCCAGTGCTTCTGACGAAATTCTGAGGCTCTTCGGCCGCTTCATCGGCGCCGGCTATGTCTGCTATTTGATATTGCTTGCCCCTGCGATTGCAGAAGCCACCACGATGTCTGCGTCGTGGTGGACTCCACTGGCGGTGGTCACGACTTTCGGTAGTGGGCTGGCGCTGGGAGCATCGACGTTCCACGCCGACACCCGATGGGTGAAACGAACTGCGAGCGCAAATGCGGTTCTCTACGTCGTGGTCATCCTCCTGTGGTGGCCGGCGTGGAATGGTGACCACGTCACAGATTTCACCTTGTGGATTTCCAATTTCCCCGGCGTCGCCAGCCTTGCTGCCGCTGCAGCTTGGCGACCGGCCGCTGCCGTCGTGCACCTTTTCGTAGTGGCAACACTCGCACAGTTGACCAATCACATAATCCGGACGAGTCCCACGACGCACCTGTTGGTTCCCGACCTCGCCTTCGCCTGGACATTTTGCGCGGTTTTCGTAGCAGCGGCCGTCATGGCCTTGCGAACCGGACGAGTACTGGATGCGACCATCGCCACCACTCATGCCGCTGCCGCCGGCGCCGCCGCGGCCGAGGCCAAATCCGTCGAACGCGAGAGATTCGACGCACTCATCCACGACACCGTGATGTCGACTCTGCTCGCTGCTTCGAGAAACGATGCCGATCCCTCGGTCGTCGCTCAGGCGCGAACGACGGTGGCAAGACTCGACGAACTGCGCTCCGGAACCGACCACGAGACGAGTTTCGACTTCGACGGAATCCTCGCTCAGTTGCGTTCAGCCGCTTCGGAAGTGGACGAAAACATCACGTTCGAGACCGCCCTCTCCGACGGGTCTGATCCGAGCGGATACGCACCCGACTCGATTCGTGCGATGGCCGGTGCGATGGCCGAGGCACTGCGCAACAGCGTCAAACACGCAGGAAGCAGTGCACGGCGTTCGGTCACGGTCACGGCAACCGCCACCCACCTCGAAGTAGTCGTCACCGACGACGGCGTCGGCTTCGATCCGAGCTCCGTCGAGACGCATCGCCTCGGAATCACTGTCAGCATCCGCGGCAGAATGCGTCAACTCGACGGCGGATCGGCAACCATTCGATCGTCACCCGGCCGCGGCACTTCGGTGACTCTGACGTTGAGCTTGCCCGTAGCGGTGATGACATGACCAGACCGGACGGACGAGATGTCCGCGATCTTCTCGGCATGCACAGCCGTGCTGCTCGATTCATGGCTGCATGCTTCGCGCTCACCTGCGTGATCTCGGTCGCCTACACGTCGTCCGACGTCCGCGCAGTCTGGCCGATGATCTTGGCAATTATCGTGTGCTCGACTGCGGCTTTCACACTCGTTCTGAGCAGAGGCGACCCGATGCCGCTGGGGCAGAGCGTTCTGGTGTCTCTGACCGGCGCCGTCACGAGCGGCCTGGTGTTGTCAGTGGTTCCAGTCCCCGTCAACGACATGACTCAACTCTGGATGTTCGGGATGTCGACGGCAGTCTTCACCTTCATGTGCGTTCGTGGGCGTACAGCACTCGCGTGGCTCGGGCTTGGACTCATGGTGTTGGTGACCGCCATCTGGTCCTCCACCACCGGCCAGGGGGCCATGTACGGAGTGTCGTTGACGGTCATCAACGCGGGCCCTGTTCTGATGTCGACCTTCTTCGCATACACCATCCGTCCTCAAGCCAGGGTTATCTACGAACTTCGTGAGCAGTCCACCCAACGAATTGCCTCTGCATCCGCCAGTGCTGCGATTCTCGAGGAACGCGACGCTCAACTCGACAGGCTCGATGTCCTTGCACGCCCGCTCCTCGAACGGGTCGCTTCCGGGGTTCCACTGACAACCACCGAGCGGCAAGAATGCGAACTCCTCGAGGCGCAACTCCGAGATTCACTGAGGGCGACAGGCTTACAACAGACAGATGTCATCGATGCTGTGCGTGCCGCTCGAAACCGCGGCGTCGAAGTAGTCCTGCTCGACGACCACGGAATGGATGGCGCGAACGCCGACGTGCGCGACCGAATCCACTCGAGCATCGTCCGGGAACTCACCGCGATCACGCGAGGAAAAGTGACCATACGGATCCTTCCACCTCGGCGTACCGCTATGGCCACGATGCTGGTCGATACTGAAGACGTTCGACGAATCGAGTTCGATCACAACGGAATGCAGCTGCTACGGCAGGGGGGCCGGGGAGAGCTCGGCACCTCGTCCATGTCCGTCGATCCGACTACAGACAGCGCCGTCGAACCCGAATAGCTTTCGAGGAGAGTGAGATTCACCGGGTCGATCACCAGGAGAAATGAATGATCTTCGAACTGCGTCCAGCGCATGTCGCACGTGCCCTCGCCGCACTGTGTGCCCTTCCGATTCTGTGGACCTTCGCAGTAGAGGGAATCACCACGACAACGGAATACGACTACAGCACAGGCGAAGTGTCCTCGTCGAGCGACCTGGGCTCTCAGATCGGAAGCGTCTCGATCTGGATCGTCCTCGCGATCGCATTTGCCGCCGGTGCCTGGTATCTGGAGAAGCAGCGCATCGGTTGGCCGCCGGCGGCGCACGAGCAGCTGGTCAGACTGCAGCTGGTATCACCCAACCGAGAAGAGTAAAGGTCCCTACCGCTTCCGATCGCCGGCGCGGAGAAGATTACTGGGAACCGTATGGCCCACTATCTCCTCTGCAACGGCAGCGGCACGAATGCTCGCATCCAAGTCGATACCTGTCGCGATGCCCATGTCTTCGAGCATGTAGACCAGTTCCTCCGTCGCGATGTTGCCACTGGCACCGGGAGCGAACGGACAACCACCGAGACCTCCGGTGGACGCGTCCAGGTTTCGAACACCGTGCTGCACAGCCGCAAACGCGCAAGCAAGACCAGCGCCACGCGTGTTGTGGAAGTGCGCACCCAAGCCGAAGTCACCTACTCTTTCGCCCACAGCGTCGATCAATCGTCCGACACGCCCCGGCGTGGCAGTGCCGATGGTATCTGCGATCGAGAATTGATCAGCACCGAACTCCTTGGCCTGCTCCGCAATCCGCAGAACACGATCCGGGTCGGTTGGACCGTCGAACGGACAGTCCCAGGCTGTGGCCACGATGACCTCCACCCGTCCTCCGGCGTCGTGGACGATCCGGACGACCTCTCCGATACGTTCGGTCGCTTGCTCCGTCGTCGACCGAGTGTTGGCCTCGCTGTGGCCATTCGATGCCGACACAACATATTCGACGGTTTTCATTCCTGCGGCGACGGCCCGTTTCGCTCCACCGATTCCGGCGACCAATGCCGAGAACTCGATGCCGGGCCACTGGTGCAGTTCTGCTGCCAACAATTCCGCGTCGGCCAACGCCGGCACAGCGCGCGGTGAGACGAACGACGTCGCCTCGATACGCGAAACACCCGTCGCAGCCAGAGCGTCGACAAGACGAAGTTTCTCGGCCAGCGACACCGGGTCTTCGATCTGCAACCCGTCCCGTGGTCCGACTTCACGAATACTGACTGCTGGAATACCCACGCCAGGTACCGACATGTCAGATCACGCCCTTCATCTTCAGTTCTGCCTGCTCGTCGTCCGAGAGTCCGAGGAGCCCGCCCCACACCGAGGAGTTGTCGTGACCCGGCGCCGACGCTCCCGCGTTGCGCACGGATCCGGGTGTCTCACTGAAGGTAGGCACGACGCCCAGGCCGAGGACGTTTTCACCGATCCGCTCGTCGTAGTGGTCGACGAGCATCCCCCGCTCGATCAGCTGCGGATCCTTGACGACATCTTCAACCGTATTGATCGGCCCGGCAACAACTCCCACTTCGGTGAGGCGTTCCACCAGGCTGGTGGGATCTTGGAGCGCGACCCAGGCACTGATCAGTTCGTCGAGCTCGTCCTGATGTTTGCCACGCGCAACATGATTGGAGAAGCGGTCGTCATGCGCTAGTTCCGGTCGCCCCATGATGGTGCACAGACGCACGAAGAGCGTGTCCTGATTGGCTGCTATCACCACCCAGTTTCCTTCAGAGGTCTGATAGATGTTGGACGGCGCAATACCCTCCAATCTCGTTCCCGAGGGCTGCCGGATGATCCCGCCCCGATCGTAATCCGGGATCGTGGATTCCTGCACCGCCAGACAGGATTCCGTGAGGGCAACGTCGACCACCTGACCACGGCCGGTCCGCTCTCGTGAGAGCAACGCCGCCAGCACTCCCTGAACGGCGAACATCCCGCCGAGAGAATCTCCGAGCGAAAGGGCAATACGCGGAGGCGCCTGCCCTGGATAACCGTTCAGATGCCGAAATCCGCTGACCGCTTCGGCAACCGAGGCGTAGCCGGCGCTCTTGGCTTGCGGTCCGCTCTGCCCGTAACCGGATACCCTGGCCAACACCAACTTCGGATTGCGCGCACTGAGAACGTCGAATCCCAGGCCCCACTTCTCGAGGGTGCCCGGCCGGAAGTTCTCGACCACCACATCGGCATGTTCGATCAGATTCAGAAACAGGTCTCGTCCCGCGTCGACGCGAAGGTCCAACGTCACACACCGCTTGTTGCGGGCGTGAACTGTCCAGAAGAATCGATGACCGTCCTGCTCGGCCTGACCCCAGGTACGAAGCGGGTCCGGGCGGTCCGGCGATTCGATCTTGATCACGTCGGCGCCCATGTCGCCGAGCAGTTTCCCGGCGAAGGGCCCGGCGATCAAGGTTCCGAGTTCAATCACCCGATATCCGTCCAGGGGCCCGGTGGGCGCACCTTCCGACACAGCTGCCTCCTCTGGGAACTTTTCTCCCCTTGAAGGCTACGTCACCACCCGATATCGCAACATCATGTCGTGGTCTTCGTGATCGAGCATGTGGCAGTGCCAGACGTACCCCTGCAGGTCCCCCATACCGGCTTCTCCGTGTGCCGAGTGGTCTGCCATGGAACCTCTCGCGAAAGTTGCATCCGGATCGAAGCCCAACTCGTCGGCCGTCGGAAAGCGCACGATCACGCGGGTGATCGAGTTGGCATCCACGATGACAGTGTCCTTCTCCCCCGTTTCCCACACTTCGGGAGGCCGCAGCGAAGAGGTCACGAATTCCTCTGCCGACGGCGTCCACCGGACCCCCAAGTCAGGCACCGGATACCGCTGCATCAGTGCTGCAGTGTCGAGGCTTTGGCGTCCCACAACGCGGAACGCCACCAGGTGCAGATGAATCGGATGTGGTTCCGTGGTGATGTTGATCAGATTCCATTGCTCGATGGTTCCCTGACGCGGCAGTTCGATATCCGAATCAGTGAACCGCAAATTGTTGAGCGACATAGTGATCGACGGGTAATCCGAGGGACGCGACAGCTGCATGATCGTGAGATTTCGCACCACATCCGGGGACGCCGGTTCGGCAGCAACGGAATTCAGCTGCTGCGGGATCGAGCCGGTGAATCCCTTTGCGCTGCCCACGTCGAACCGACAGAAGACCGGCATCACCTGCGTGCCGCGTTGCGCCACCGCAAGGGGTACCGGTTCGTCGTTGCGCAATTCCACCGTCGTGCCCGGCTCGAGCATACTGAAGTCGACAAGCAGATCAGCGCGTTCACCCGGACTCAGCCGGACGTGATCCGTCGGCGCAGGAGCGGCCAAAAATCCTCCTTCGGAACCGATCACCCAGAACCGCATACGATTTGCGAAGTGCAGATTCCACACCGAATAGGTTGCGGCATTGAGCAGTCGCAATCGGTACAGTCCGCGAGCCACCTCCACTTTCGGCCATACGACGCCGTTCACTACACCCACGTCACCGGGAGTCGCCGGATCCCAGGAACCCTGCGGAGTGAGCCACGTGGAACGGACACTCTGTTGACCGTCGGAGGTGAAGACCTTGTCCTGCAGAATCATCGGAAGCTCGAATTCGCCGGACGGCAAGCCGAGAGAATTCCCGGTGGTGCCTGTATCTGCGTCGTCACGGAGAAAATACATCCCGACCAGCCCGGCGTAGACGTTGAGGCGCGTCATTCCCATGGCGTGATCGTGATACCAAAGATTGCCGGCTGCACGACCATTCGTGTACTCGTGAACCAAACCTTCGCCCGGACGCTGGATCAGCTCCGGATGCCCGTCGAACTGCGGTGCAGTAACTCCTCCGTGCAGGTGAAGCGAGGTGGGGACCTGTGTGCGGTCGAGGTCGCTGACGCCGTGCAGACCCGGATCGACATCCGCGGCAAGCGGATACGCAGAAATGTCATTGGCATATCGGACTGTGACGAGCTGATCGACGTGAGCTTCGATGGTGGGGCCCAGATAATCCATTCCGCCGTAACCCAGCGACGGCGACGACGGTAGGTCCGGATGGAATCGGTGCATCGACGATGCCGCACGAAGCTCCAGGTTGCCACCCGAAATGCCCGGCAGGACAGGAAGGGTCTCCCGAAACGGTTCCAGACGGGGCGACGGAAGTTGGAACGGGCGCAGTGGATCGACATCAGGTGGTCGAGCCGTCGCTGATCCAGCGGACAACGCGCTCAGACCGGCCAGCAGGCCAAGCCCTTGAACAAACGATCGGCGACGGATCTTGTGTGACTCGTCCACTCACGGCCCCCTCACGCTGACGGCATCCGGAGCGGGTTACCCGCGTGCTCGCACGGTCAAACACCAACGACATTCTCCAACCAAAGCTCAAGAATCGGCGACCCTTACCCCACCGCACCGGTCGCCGTACTCGACGACCTCCTCCGTCCCGACGAAACACGTTTGCGGACAACGGATGCACTCTTGCAGCTTTGCGAGAAGCCGAAGATTCGAATATGCCCTTGACTCGAACGTATGTTCGAGTATGATTTGGGGAGGGGATCGGGGGGTTCAATGACTGTCTTGTTGTCGGACGTGGTGTCTGGTTCTGCGGTGGGGTTACGCGGACGGTTGTGGCGGTTGACTGCTGCCGAGTTGCGCGCTGCTGCGGTGTCGGCGAGTGCGGAGATTCTTCGTCTCGAAGCTGTGCGTGTGGCGGTGGTGGACGAGTTGTCGTTGCGCCCGGATGATCAGGTGATTGCCAGTCGCGGTGTGGGGTCCTGGTTGGCGGCGAACACCATGTTGCAGGTTCGGGACGGGAAGAAGATCGCCGCGTTAGGTGCAGCTTTGCGGCCGTTTCCGGCGGTGGCTGCTCGGTTCGATGGCGGGGACTGCTCCTTCGAGCATGCCGTGTTGATCGTGGCGTTCTGTGAATCACCACCGAAAGGCATGCCAGACGCCGCGCTCCCTCGCTGTATCGACCTACTGCTTGCGGCTGCGTCGGGCGTGGAAGCGACGACCACGAAAGTGCGGAACGTGATCGCGACCTTGGAGCGAATCTTCGAATCCGATGAAATTCCACCCGCCGAAGACGTCGACCGGAATGAGCTGCGGATCGCGTCGACATTGAACGGTCGAGTGGTGGTGCGCGGGGATTTCGACGCCCTCACCGGCGAAATGCTGTTGTCGGCGTTGTCGAATCTGACGATGCCCACCCCGGCACCCGATGGAACCCCGGATGCTCGGTCGGCAGCGAAACGAACTGCCGACGGGTTCACCGAACTGATCCGCCGCTATCTCGACTGCGCCAAAACAGGCACAGACGGTGGTCAACGCCCGCACGTGAACGTGCACATCAATGCTCGTGATTTGGCTGAGCATCGGGATTGCGCCGCGTCGCCTTCTGA
This sequence comes from Rhodococcus sp. Ni2, assembly GCF_021352185.1. NCBI lineage: Bacteria > Bacillati > Actinomycetota > Actinomycetes > Mycobacteriales > Nocardiaceae > Rhodococcus > Rhodococcus sp. Ni2. The sequence goes on along the minus strand of NZ_WOXZ01000001.1, from coordinate 2,720,159 downwards.
TGTGGACGACGAAGGCTCACCCGATCTGGACTTGTCGGATCTTGATGTCGGGCACATGCCCTGGCTCGGGCCACTGTCGGTGTCGCAGACCCGACTTCTCGGGTGTGATTGTTTCCTCTCGACCGTTCTGCTCGACGATCACGGCGCGCCCTTGGATGCGCAACCAGGGAAGAGGTTGGTCACCGCCGAACAACGCGTCGCCCTCATCGCCCGAGACAAAGGCTGCGCCTTCCCGGGCTGCACATGTGTACCGGCCTGGACGGATGCGCACCATATCCGGCACTGGGCGAACGGTGGGCCGACGGTGATGAACAACCTGGTCCTGCTGTGCCGTTCACATCACCGGCTGATGCACCGAAAATCAGGGTTCGTCGGGAAATGGGAAATCCGAATCGGAGTCGACAACAAACCCTGGTTCATCCCGCCGCCCTCGATCGACCCGCAGCAGCACCCGCGGCCGGCGAACACCACCTTCAAAACCTGAGAACGAACCTCAGGCACAACAGAACACGGCCGAGCACCGCATCGAAGGGATCCCCCCGATGCGGTGCCAACAGGCCGTGGCGAACCCGTCAGACGGCCTGCGCAACCTTGGCGGCTCGCGGGAATCGCTCCCGAATCTCCGCTGGCGTGACAACTCTCGGGTCCAGGGGTTGCTCGTCACGCAGGTGGCGCTCCAACACCTTGCCCGTCATCGGCGCAATGACTTTCAGAGCAGTGGTCATGTTCTTCGGTGAACTACCCAACCGGACTGCCGTTCGCACCGCGGGCGCAATTGCTCTGTCCAACAACGCTGGCTGATCGAACCCACCCATCGTTCGCATCCAGCCGGGCAAAGTCGCGATAGTGGCCGGCGCGACCAATCGGCTGAATGTCGCGAACTTCGTCTTCCCCTGCGCTCTCGGTGTTCTCAACAAGTAGTGCATCGCCCGGTTGGCACGCTCGGAGGTACACAATCTGGGCCTGACTTCAGCGAAGTACTCACGTACCTCGTCTCGGGAGCGTGGAACGTCGGAGGTCTTGCATGTCTGTAGTTCGGCAGCGATCACGCATTCTTCCCAGTACCGCTGCTCTTCGACAGCTGAAAGCGGGCCCGGCCCATACATCTCGTAGCACTTGAGCACCGAATGCCAACCCGTCACGTGGATCCAGAGTTGTGACGCCGGATTGTTTGCGCTGTAACGAGTTCCGGTGATCGGTTCAACGCCCGTAGCCTGAGCATGAACTGTCATGAGGTGGTCGGACAGCGCCAGTGCTGTCCGCCCGTCGGCAGTGGCGACGGTCAGGAAGTACGCCAAGGTTCGGTCGAGTCGCCCGGCCGGATCGCTGTAAATCCCGCTCATGTCTGCCACTGCGGCAGCCAAGAAGGGGTCGAAGTGCTCGAGCACCACCGACCGCTGGAACCCGATCAGCGCTGTCGGCGCGGCCCAGATCTTCCAACTGGGTGATCCTGGGCCGAAGAAGCCGTAATCCTCACGCGGTCGATTCATCGTCAGTTCAGACATTTCATTCCTCCCCGTTCGTTGAGCCGGCACCGTTCATTTCGTAGGCACCAGACAAGGCGACTACTTGCTGCCAGACGTACTCGAATCGCTCCGCCGCGAACGTGGGGCGCCGAATAGATGCCAGTGCCAACCGTTGCTGATCTTCACTGGCGCTGGGTTTTCCGTACAACTCCACCGCTGCAGCACTGAAGTCGCGGACCAGGACATCGAAGATCTGATCCAGCACCCCACCGCTCCGCTGCCCCTCGTCCAATCCCAAGATCTCGGCTTGTTCGAGGATCAACTGGCCGTAGACGACGAGGGTGAAGAGTTCGGTGATCGCCAGGCCGAAGTCCAAGTCGACCTGCTGCGCCGCATCCGGTGCAGCTTCGGCCAAAAGGGTCACGAGCGCTTCTGCCTGCTCCATGAACAGTGCAACGTTGGGAACATCCGCGAACTTCGCGTACACCGCTCGCCAGTCGTCGAATCGAACCTTCGACAACCCCCGTGCCGGGCCCTGACGGAACAGGAACTCGTCGTCGGCTGCATCGTTGCGCGTCGGAATCGCCGGAAATGACTCGGGGGCAAAGAGGTACGCCGGCATGAACTTGGCGATCAGGGCGAGATTGACGGCGACGGTCCCCTCGAGCTTGGGCAGCCCGTCGACATCCATCTTGGCCACCGCGAGGTAGCTGTCCTTCTCGAAGCCCTTTGCCGCAGCGATGTCGGAGAGCAGTCCGATCACCTTCTGTGCCTCGGTTGTCACCTTCATCTTGGTGACGGGATTGAACAAGAGGTAGCGGCGGTCCTCGGGCGATGCGGTGCGGAAGTAGTCCACCGCACGATCCGAGAAGAGCCTCATCGCCAGCAGGCGCGCGTACGCGTCGACGAATTCACGTCGTACGTGTGGGAACGCCGTGACGGGATTGCCGAACAGGATTCGATTGTGCGCGTGGGTAATCGTCTCGTACAAGGTATGAGTCGACATACCGATTCCGCCGAAGCACAGGTTGAACTTTCCGATGTTCACGGTGTTGAGTGCGGCACTGAATGCTGCCTCGCCGGTATGCAGGATATCCTCTGCCGCAACGGGATAGTCGACGAGTGAGAACTCCGCTACGTACATCTGGGCCGGAACGATGTTCTTCACCACGGTGAATGCCGGATGGTCCGAGTCGGCGTAAAAGAAGACGTACTGATCAGTGCCCTCCACTCCGTCGACACGGCCGAAGACAGAGACCGTGTTGGCGCAGTTGCCATTTCCGATGTAGTACTTCGAACCGCTGGCCAGGTACCCGCCGCTGCCGTTGGGCGTCAAGACCATGTCCGTGGAGTAGACGTCCGCGCCATGCTCTTTCTCGGACAGTCCGAATGCCGCAACGCCTCCGGAAGCCAAAGCGGAAGCTGCTCGCGCCCTTGCCGTCTCGTTGTCGCTCTGCCACACCGGCCCGAGACCGAGGATGGTCACCTGCCACGGGTACCAGTAGTTGAGTCCGTAGAAGCCGAGGATCTCGGACAGCGCGGCGATACGACTGGTATCCCAGCGCTTGTCAGAGTCGCCACCACTGTCGCGGGCGGGCGTCAGAAATGTGGCGAACAGACCTTCCTTCGCCGCGAAATCGAGGAAATCGGAGTAGAAGATCTTGTCGTGATAGTCGGCCAGGAGTCGGTTCTTTCCACGCGCCTCGAACCAGTCGACGGTCGCGCCCAGCAGTCTCCGCGTGGTCGCGTCGAACTCCGGCCGATCGTACGTGGAGGGATGGAGCAGCAGATCATTCGGCACTAAAGAGGTCGACGCTGTCATAGCGGTTGTTCTCCTCGAGATCTCGGCAGAGGCGCCTCACTGAGCACCATTCGAATACAACGCCACCGTAACAATTGCAGACGATGAATACAACGGTTGCGTATTATTCACGAAGAAGTGGCAGGCAGATTAGGGTGAGAGCGGAGGTGATGCACACGATGACCAGGTCACAAGCTGACGCAACGGATACACCGCGGCGCAAGTACGCCCCTCGCATGGCGCCGGAGCAACGTCGCGAGCAGCTCCTCGACGCAGCATTCGAGGTCACCGGCCGCGTTGGCCTGCACAACCTCAGCATGGAATCCGTCGCTGCCGAAGCCGGTGTCGGCAAGCCCGTCCTCTACACGATTTTCGATACCAGGACCGATCTCGTCGCTGCACTGCTGCGCCGCGAGCACGAGCGAGCCATCGCTCAGGTGCTCGAAACCATGCCGACAGATCTGAGCGAACTCGGCCCAGCGGCGTCGTACACCGGGACCGTCGGCGCCTTCGTCGACGCCGTACTGGAGAACCCGACGCGCTGGCGCCTGATTCTGACGTCTGTCGAGAACGCCCCCAGCGAGTATCACGGCTTGTTGAAGCTCTCTCGCGGAGCTGTCTTCGCCCGCGCCGAAGAACTGGCCCGCGCCGGGATTGCCCTCGAGTCGAAGCTCGAAGGCCTTGATCCGGTTCTCCTCGCACACACCATGATGTCGTTCGCCGAAATGCTCGGACGACTGGCCGTCAGTGATCCCGAAACCTATACCCGAGAACGACTTTCCAGTTTTGCCGTGGCTCTCGCACAATCGGTCGGGCGTTAGCGGCCGACTGAAACCTGTCGGTCGGATCTGCTTCAATACACGCATGACATCACCATCGATCGAACCGCTACAGCTTTTCGAAACGTCTCCGGGCAACTGGTCACTGATGCTCACCGACCAGCATTTCGGCAAGGTGGCATCGATATTCGAGCAGGTAGAGGGTTTCGAAGGCTCCGGTTACGACTGGGCGTCGGTCGCCCACGCAGTGGTAGGCCGCGATGCACCGCATCTGGAGGGCCGCTTCGGCACCGATCCCGAAGCGGGCATGTTTGTTGCGTACGGCAGCGACACCGAAGCTCTCGGTGAGCTCGGAGCGCTACTCGCCAAAGCGTATTCGGATGCCGAGTACCTCGGTGGCCTGGTCGCCATTTCCGAACTCGACTAGAGCGCCTGTCGAAACGACACCGGCCCCACACCTAGATGCGGGGCCGGTACCGAACGAAAGATCTAGCCGACCAACAGCTCGGCAATCTGAATCGTGTTGAGCGCGGCACCCTTACGCAGGTTGTCGCCCGAAACGAAGAGCGCGAGTCCGCGTCCCTCCGGGACACCCGGATCCTGACGGATACGACCGACCAGCGACGCGTTACCACCGGCAGCGGCCAGCGGCGTCGGAACCTCGACCAGCTCGACGCCCGGAGCGTCGGCGAGGATCTCTTTGGCGCGAGCAACCGAGAGCGGGTTGGCGAACTCTGCGTTGATCGCGAGCGAGTGCCCGGTCACGACGGGAACGCGCACGCAGGTGCCCGAAACCAACAGATCGGGAAGTCCGAGGATCTTGCGGCTCTCGTTGCGGAGCTTCTGATCCTCGTCGGTCTCGCCGCTTCCGTCGTCGACCAGCGAACCTGCCAGCGGCAGGACGTTGAACGCGATGGGGGCGACGTAGTTGTTCGGGGCCGGGAAGTCGACGGCACTGCCGTCGTGAACCAGCTTCTCCGCGTCGCCGACTACGGCGCGCACCTGGCCGAGGAGTTCCTCGACGCCGGCGATGCCGCTACCGGACACGGCCTGGTAGCTGGAGACGATCAGACGCTGCAGACCGGCTTCGTCGTGCAGAACCTTCAGCACCGGCATCGCTGCCATGGTGGTGCAGTTGGGGTTCGCGATAATGCCCTTGACCAGGTTCTTCGTGTCCTGCGGGTTGACCTCGCTGACCACGAGGGGAACCTCGGGATCCTTGCGCCATGCCGAAGAGTTGTCGACAACGGTCGCGCCGGCAGCAGCGAAGCGCGGAGCCTGGGCGCGCGAGAGCGTCGCACCGGCTGAGAACAGGGCGATGTCGATGCCCTTCAGGTCCTCATCCGATGTGGCGGCCGCATCCTCGACGATGATCTCTTCGCCGCGGAAGGGCAGCTTCTTACCGGCGGAGCGTGCAGATGCGAAGAACCGCACCTTGTCCGCGGGAAAGTTCCGCTCTTCGAGCAAAGTGCGCATGACGATGCCGACCTGACCGGTCGCACCGACAACAGCGATAGTCGTCATGAGAAATTACCGTCCCGTTCCAGCGTGTACTACTGCTTCTTCTTCGCCACCGAGCCCGAAAGCGTCATGGATGACACGTACAGCGTCGTCCAATTCGGTGTCCTTGACCAGCACTGAGATGCGGATCTCAGAGGTCGAGATGAGGTCGATGTTGATGTCTGCCTTGGCCAGCGCCTCGCAGAACGTGGCGGTGACGCCCGGGTGGCTCCGCATTCCGGCGCCGACCAGGGAAACCTTGCCGATGTGGTCGTCGAACAAGATCTGCGTGAAGCCGATGTCTTCCTGACGCTTGGTCAGGATCTCGACGGCGCGGGGGCCGTCGGCCGTCGGAAGCGTGAAGGTGATGTCCGTCTTGTTTGTCTCCACCTTGGAGATGTTCTGCAGCACCATGTCGATGTTGATCTCGGCATCGGAGACTGCGCGGAACACCTTGGCAGCGTGTCCCGGTGTGTCCGGCAATCCGACAACGGTGATCTTGGCTTCGCCGCGATCGTGCGCGACTCCGGTGATCAGGGCCTCTTCCACAGGAATGTCCTCCATCGATCCGGACACGATTGTTCCGGGCTTGGTGGTGTATGACGAACGGACGTGCACAGGCACGTTGTAACGACGGGCGTACTCGACGCACCGGAGCATGAGCACCTTGGCACCACACGCTGCGAGTTCGAGCATTTCCTCGAAGGAAACCGTCTCGAGGCGGTGAGCGTCGGGGACGATGCGCGGATCGGCGGAGAAAACGCCGTCGACGTCGGTGTAGATCTCGCAGACGTCGGCGTTGAGTGCAGCTGCCAACGCCACGGCAGTGGTGTCCGAGCCACCGCGTCCGAGCGTCGTGATGTCCTTGCTGTCCTGGCTGACGCCTTGGAATCCGGCGACCAGAACGATCGAGCCTTCGTCCAGCGCAGTGCGAACACGGCCCGGCGTGACGTCGATGATCTTGGCGTTTCCGTGGCTGCCGGTCGTGATGACTCCGGCTTGTGAGCCCGAGAACGAACGAGCTTCGGCGCCGAGGGAGTGAATTGCCATCGCTACCAAGGAGTTGGAGATGCGCTCACCCGAGGTCAGCAGCATGTCCATTTCACGGGCCGGCGGGGAAGGGCACACCTGCTGAGCCAGATCGAGCAGCTCATCGGTGGTATCGCCCATCGCTGACACCACGACGACGACATCATTGCCGGCCTTCTTGGTCTCGACGATCCGTTCAGCGACTCGTCGGATGCGCTCGGCGGTTGCCACCGAGGATCCGCCGTACTTCTGGACGACGAGAGCCACGCGTTTCTACCTCCAGGTCGAAATTGTTTACAGATACCAGAGGTCGAGCTTACCGAGGTGGTCCTGGGACTTCCCGATGCGTACTGCTGTTCGCCTCAGATCCGCGCGGGATCAGTTGCGAGATCCGCGATCGCATCAACGTCGCAGAACGCGAGCCACCGGCAACGTAACCGACCACCGTGACGGCAACTCCGCAGGCGAGAAGCACGCGGATACTGCTGACCAGCGAAACTGCCAGCGCGTCGTACACCGCGACTGCCGCCTCAGATGACGGTATGTCTGAATTCTGTAAATAGACTCGCCGCACGACGGCCAGCGCCACCAACAGGGCGATCATCGCCACCGCCGTCGCCAGCCCGACCAGGGACAGTGCGCGCATTCGCCTCGGCGCAACTGCGACGGCCGCGATCGCACAGGCCAGCGACACCCACGGCAGCCAGGCCGCTGCCCGGTCGAGAGTGTCCGAGAGGTCCTGGGCCCGCACCAGCTCGTCGGATTGCAGGATCTCGAACTGCGGATCGAACGTCGGAAGACGATCGACGACGGTGAATCCGCGATCGCGGAGGTTCGTCCGCAGTTCTGTCATGATCGGCTCGAGGGACAAGGTGACTGTTCCGCTGTCGTCGGACCGAACGATGCCGTCGGTGGCTCTGCCGGTCACCATCGCAGCAAGTTGCGCGTGCGCCTGACGGTTGGCCGCGGTCCAGAGCGTCGCGAACTGGTCGCTGGAGACCAACGACTGAGCCGCCTCCCGAACAAGTTTCTCGGCTTGTCTCGTCACCACCTGCGGAAACCGGTCCAACCGCTGCGTCAGTTCCTCGGTCAGCCGATCAACGACAGCCGCTTGGACAGCAGGTTCGGAAGCCAACGGGGCAACCGTCTCGACGTAACTGTCGGTGTCGTTCACCTGGGTGTGGACGAACAGCGCGAGCACCGAGCCGGCAGCACCGAGACCAGCGAGAACGATCAGCAGTGAACAGACGATCCAGCGGATCGAGCGCATCACGTGTGCTTGGCGCGCGCCGGTCGAATCTTCGCGGTGATGTGGTGAATGCGGTGATCGTCAGCGGGTATCCGGAAGGTCTCGGTAACCCGAACGGTCATCAGGTTCCGCCCGAACAACCCGGCGTCGAGGAGGTAGTCAGCCGTCAGGTCGTCCCCGTCGACCGTCCACTCCACCTCACGAATGTCGCGGATCACGCGATACTGAGGACCTCCGGAAAGGCTGCGCCGCAAATGATTCCCCGAAAATCCGGTCTTGAGCCCGACCTCGTGGCGTACCGCGTCCGGGGCCAGCGGTACGGAACTGCCATCGTGACTGCGGAGCGCGTCGAGGTACGTGCTCGCCACGGCGATTCGGGGATCCATGGACGACAGTCCACCATTTTCGGGGCCGAAACGGCAGCACAATTCGGCGACAAATTGGACATGAGGGCGAACCCCACCGATTTCTCGCGAAATCCAGGAGTAGAGTGCTGTGCATGCAGCGCGCACTCCTTCTTGGTTGCCGCGACGGGGTCTGATCCAGACTGGCCTCCCGCCGCGGGGTTTTTGTGCGCCGGTCGACCAAGCCTTCCGGACTCATGGTCTTGACCAACAGGTCAACAGGCCGGGTCCACAATCCTGGAGATCACACCCATGTCCCCCGCTGACGCATTCACCACCGGCACTCGCACCATCACCCCGCCCACGAAGCCGGCACCGTCCGACCAGCCTGCGTGGAACACGCAGAAGAACTCGTCGATGCCGACGTTCCGCTACCGCCCGTTCGCCGAAGAGGTCGAGACGGTCACGCTGCCCGACCGCACTTGGCCGGACAAGATCATCGACCGAGCACCCCAGTGGTGTGCCGTTGACCTGCGCGACGGCAACCAGGCGCTGATCGATCCGATGAGCCCGGCGCGCAAGCGTCGTATGTTCGATCTCCTGGTTCGTATGGGCTACAAGGAGATCGAGGTCGGCTTCCCGTCCGCGAGCCAGACGGACTTCGATTTCGTTCGCGAGATCATCGAGGACGGCGCCATCCCGTCCGACGTCACCATCCAGGTGCTGACGCAGTCGCGTCCCGAGCTGATCAAGCGCACGTTCGAGGCCTGTGAAGGTGCCGAGAACGCGATCGTGCACTTCTACAACTCCACCTCGATTCTGCAGCGCCGCGTCGTGTTCCGCGCCGACAAGGACACGATCAAGAAGATCGCCACCGACGCCGCCGAACTGGTCCTCGCCGAGTCGAAGAAGTACCCGGACACGAACTGGCGCTGGGAATACTCGCCCGAGTCCTACACCGGCACCGAGCTCGAGTACGCCAAGGAAGTATGTGACGCCGTCACCGAAACCCTGGGTGCGACGCCGGCCAACCCGGTCATCCTGAACCTGCCCGCCACCGTCGAGATGGCTACACCCAACGTGTATGCCGACTCCATCGAGTGGATGCACCGCAACCTGGCCCGCCGCGATTCGGTCATCCTGTCGCTGCACCCCCACAACGACCGCGGCACGGGTGTCGCTGCAGCCGAGCTGGGCTACCAGGCCGGCGCGGACCGCATCGAAGGCTGCCTGTTCGGCAACGGTGAGCGCACCGGCAACGTCTGCCTGGTCACTCTCGCTCTGAACATGTTCACGCGCGGCGTCGACCCGCAGATCGATTTCTCGAACATCGACGAGATCCGTCGCACGGTCGAGTACTGCAACCAGCTGCCCGTCCACGAGCGTCATCCGTACGGCGGCGACCTGGTCTACACCGCGTTCTCCGGCAGCCACCAGGACGCGATCAACAAGGGCCTCGACGCCATGAAGGTCGACGCCGACAGCCAGAACTCCGACGTCGACGACATTCTCTGGCAGGTCCCCTACCTGCCGATCGACCCGAAGGACGTCGGCCGCAGCTACGAGGCCGTCATCCGTGTGAACTCGCAGTCCGGCAAGGGCGGCGTCGCATACATCATGAAGGCCGATCACGGTCTGGTGCTGCCGCGTCGTCTGCAGGTCGAGTTCTCGCAGTCGGTCCAGAAGATCACCGACGGCGAGGGCGGCGAGGTCTCGCCGAAGGAAATGTGGGACGTCTTCCACGAGGAGTACCTCGCTCCCATCACCCCGCTCGAGCGCATGAAGCAGAAGGTCACCGCGTCCGAGGAGGACGGCGGCACCGATGCGATCACCGCAATCGTCAAGGTGAACGGCAAGGAGCAGGAGATCTCGGGAACCGGCAACGGCCCGCTCGCTGCCTTCGTCGACGCGCTGGGAAGCATCAACTTCGACGTTCGTGTCCTCGACTACTCCGAGCACGCGATGTCCGCCGGTGACGACGCCCAGGCCGCGGCCTACGTCGAGTGCGCCGTGACGGGCCCGGAGGGTCAGAGCACCGTCGTCTGGGGTGTGGGTATCGCCACGTCGATCACGACGGCCTCGCTGCGCGCTGTGGTCTCGGCAGTGAACCGCGCCAGCTGACACTCAGCTCCTGACTCGTGAACAATCCCTGGTCTCACCCGATTTTCGGGTGGGGCCAGGGTCGTTTTCAGAGCACTGAAGATTTTCGGTCGATGTTTTCGATTCGGCATGACATTGGTCCCGAAAGAGTCGGTTAGCGAAGTTAACAAAAAGAATTCACCCATCGAGGATGATGCAGACGCCACGTGCGCGTGAGATAGTCAGCTCAGACAAATCCGACTTGTGAAATGGAGCTCGACAATGGATTCCTTTTGGGACTTCCTCTGGCTGATCATCATCAGCTTCGCGTTCATCGCGTACTTGATCCTGCTCTTCTCGATCATCACCGACCTGTTCCGCGATCACAAGACCTCCGGCTGGGTGAAGGCAATCTGGATCGTCTTCCTGTTCTTCATTCCGCTGCTCACCTCGCTCGTCTACCTGATCGTTCGCAGTGACGGAATGGCACAGCGGTCCCTCGAGGCTGCGCAGCAGGTCAAGAACGCACAGGACAGCTACATCCGTGAGGTTGCCGGAAAGTCCCCGGCCGAATCCATCGCAGATGCAAAGGCACTTCTCGACGCCGGCACCATCAGTGAAGAAGAATTCGCAGCACTGAAGGCCAAGGCTCTCGCCTGATACCGGCCCTCACTAAGCGACCCTCACTAAACCGTGAGGATTGCACTACCGAAACGGGAGCGACACTAATCGTGTCGCTCCCGTTTTGTGTTCATTCACCAACAGCTGCTCATTCACCGACAGCACGCGCGACGTCACGAAAGGCGTCGAGCACGACTCCGATAGCCGGACTGCGGTTGGCGTGTAACCGAGTTGCCAATTCATAAACTCGTGCAGCGCGCACTCCCGCCACCGGTTTCCTCGACACTCCGGGATGCGTGATCGCGTATCGCGGCATCAAAGCCACGCCGTGGCCCGCCGCCACCAGTTCTTCGATGACGCGGAAATCGTTTATCCGATGAGCGACGCGAGGCTGGACGCCGGTTACCGACGCAACCGACAGCAGAACGTCGTCGACCGGAAACCCGCCGCGCACGCTTATCCAGTTCTCGTCGGCCAATTGTTCCAGCCGGACCGAATCCTGCTCGGCGAGTGGATGATCAGGCCGCAGCACCAGATCGATCGGTTCACGCATCAGCGGTTGCACGCTTACCCGGGGAAACGACGTCTCGGCTCCGCGTTCGTCACGGTGAGTGAGGATCACATCGTGATCGGCCAACAGCCCAGGGACGGCGGACGCCGGTTTGTCGACGTCGTAGGCGTCGATGTCCACGTCCGAGTTCTTCAGCGCCGTCAGGACACCGGGCAGCAGGAGCGCCGCGCCGGAGGGAAAGAACGCGACTCGCACCTTTCCCCGCGGCGAGCCTCGGTACGACGCCATCTCGTCCGCCGCCCGGTCTAGCGCCGCCACCACGTCGTCGGCGCGAAGCACCAGCGCTCGACCCGCGTCGGTGAGGCGCAGCGTGCGCCCGTCCGGTTCGAGGAGCGAGACCCCCGCTTCTCGTCCGAGGATCTTGAGTTGTTGCGAGACGGCGGACGGCGTCATCGAGAGGGCGAGAGCAGTAGCGCCGACGGTTCCTCGGTCGGCGAGCTCGCGGAGGATTCGCAAGCGCGTGGCATCCATACGGTGACGAATATCCATGTAGCAAAACTACATGGATAGTGCATCTATATTCGCTTGTTCTGATGCTTCGTAAGGCTCACGATTAACGCATGACTCCCCGCGACCGTCTCCTCGGCCTGACCGTGATCGTCTTGTGGGGTCTGAACTTCCTGGCCATTCGCGTCGGCCTGGATCATTTCCCGCCATTCTTCTTCGCAGCGCTGCGGTTTCTGATCATCGCGATTCCGGTGGTCATCTTCGTGCCGCGTCCACAGGTGCCGCTCCGTTGGCTGCTGCTCTACGGATTCGGTTTCGGATTCGGCCAGTTCGTCTTCCTCTTCTGGGCGATGCATTCAGGGATGCCGACGGGCCTTGCATCACTTGTCCTGCAGTCGTCAGCACCGTTCACCGTCCTACTCGGCGCGTTCCTGCTCCGCGAGAAGCTCAGCGTCTGGCAGGTCTCCGGTATCGCCGTCGCCGTTGGCGGGATGTCCTTGATCGGCTGGGACCGCTCGCACCACGCGGCACTGTTGCCCGTCATCCTCACGCTCCTCGGCGGCCTGTCCTGGGCGTTCGGCAATCTCGGCAGCCGCTTGGCCGCGGCGAACACCGTCGGCGAGCCTGCACCGATGCGCTTGATGTTGTGGATGTGTGTCATCCCGCCGTTGCCGATGCTCGCACTGTCAGCCGTGGTCGAGGGCCCCACAGTCGGCTGGCACGCACTCGGCACCGCATTCAGCGCCGACGCCTGGCCGTCGCTGGTCGGGCTGGCCTACATCATTCTGCTCGGCACCATCGCCGGATCCGGGCTCTGGACGATGCTCATGGGCCGCTATCCCGCCGGCATGGTGGCGCCGCTCTCCTTGCTGGTGCCAGTCGTGGGAATCGGCGCGTCCTGGCTGTTCCTGCACGAGGATCCGAGCCCGTTGTCACTGGTCGGGGCGGTCATCGTGATCGCCGGAGCGAGCGCCGCACAGATGAGACGTAAGCCCGCGAACACTGTTTTCTCGGACACACCTGCAGCCTCACCACCGGCGCGACTCGGCGTCTGACGACGCCCTGTGCCAAACTCGGGCCGTGGGAACTGGACTATCGATCACAGCGCGCGGAAAGCTCGCCATGCGAGCTGCCGCAGCAGCATCTTGGGCATCGCAGAAGGCCGGTCGCGGCAAGGGTTCGATGATCGGCGGGCTGATCGCCCTCAAGATCGACCCGACGCTCATGACTCAGCTCGGACGCGGCAAGCGCACCGTCGTGGTCACCGGCACCAACGGCAAGTCGACGACCACGCGTATGACCGCCGCAGCGCTCGCGACACTCGGTGACGTCGCCACGCAGGCCGACGGCGCCAACATGGATGCCGGGATCGTGGCCGCCCTGGCCGCGCGTACCGATGCGACGCTGGCGGCACTCGAGGTCGACGAACTGCACGTCCCCCACGTAGCCGACGCCGTGAACCCGGAAGTGATCGTGCTGCTGAATCTCAGCCGCGATCAGCTCGACCGGGTCGGCGAGATCAACATGATCGAACGGAAACTGCGCGCGTGCGTCAACGCGCATCCGAATGCGGTGATCGTCGCCAACTGCGACGACGTACTGGTCACCTCCGTGGCATACGACGCCACCAACGTCGTGTGGGTTGCTGCCGGCGGCGGTTGGGCCGGCGATTCCGTCAGCTGCCCGCGCACCGGCGAACCCATCGTGTGGGAGGGAAAGCACTGGCGCAGTACCGGTTCCGACTTCGCGCGGCCCGAGCCGACCTGGTGGCTCGACGACGACAATCTCTACGGCCCCGACGGCCTGAAGATTCCGATGACGTTGACCCTCCCCGGAAAAGCCAACCGCGGCAACGCAGCTCAGGCCGTAGCGGCTGCAGCGGCTTTGGGTGCAGATCCGGTCGGGGCAGTTGCCGCCGCATCGACGGTTCAAGAAGTCGCAGGTCGATACAGCACCGTCGAGGTCGGACCGCACTCCGTTCACATGCTGCTCGCGAAGAATCCCGCCGGCTGGCAGGAAGCGCTGTCGATGATCGATCCCACGGTGGACGGTCTGGTCATCGCGGTGAACGGTCAGGTGCCGGACGGCGAGGACCTCTCCTGGCTGTGGGACGTGAAGTTCGAGCACTTCGAAGGTGTCAAGGTAGTGGCCGCCGGTGAACGCGGAACAGATCTGGCAGTTCGCCTCACGTACGCGGGCGTCGAGCACACTCTCGACCCGGACCCGTTGCGCGCCATCGCTTCCTGCCCTCCCGGACGTGTGGAGGTACTGGCGAACTACACGGCCTTCCGTGACCTCAACACTGCCATCGCGAAGGAGTCTCGCAATGTCTGACTCGACAGTTCGCATCGGTCTGGTACTCCCCGACGTCATGGGCACCTACGGCGACGGCGGCAATGCCCTGATCCTGCGTCAGCGTCTGCGGATGCGCGGCTACGACGCCGAAATCGTGGACATCACCCTCAGCGATCCGGTCCCCGATTCGCTCGACGTGTACACGTTGGGTGGCGCCGAGGATTCCGCTCAGCGCCTCGCAACGCGTCACCTCGCGAAATACCCTGGTCTGCAACGCGCCGCAGAGCGTGGCGCACCGGTTCTGGCGATCTGCGCTGCCATTCAGGTGCTCGGCAACTGGTACGAAACCTCCAGCGGCGAACGCGTCGACGGTGTCTCGATGCTCGACGTCACAACCTCGCCGCAGGAGAAGCGTTCCATCGGCGAAGTCATCACGAAGCCGCTGATCGACGGACTCACCGCGCCCCTCTCAGGTTTCGAGAATCACCGCGGCGGAACAACTCTGGGTAGCTCAGCCTCTGGATTCGCACGTGTCACCCATGGTGTCGGAAACGGCGTCGGCGACGGATTCGAAGGCGTCGTGCAGGGTTCGGTGATCGGGACGTACATGCACGGACCCGCTTTGGCTCGCAACCCCGAACTCGCGGACCTCCTGCTCATGCGCGCCTTGGGTGTGAACGAGCTTGAACCCCTGCATCTGCCCGAGGTCGACAAGCTCCGCAAGGAGCGACTCGCGATTCGCTGACCCGGTTCAGACGGTTTCGGATTTGCCCTCGGTCAGAATCAGTTCCACGGCCAACAGCGCGGCGCAGGCCAGTCCCGCGACCAGTTCGGGCACCGCGGTGTAGGTACCACCGAGCACGACGACTATCGCGACCGAGAACGGCACGAGGGTGCGTACCGAGGAGTCGTGTAGTCGAATGTGGATGAACCACAAGGCGGCAAGGATGACCGCGACCGGAACGGTGACGGCAGCACCCGTCACCAACGCGCTGCCGTCACCGTGATGAGTCCAGAAGTCGACGCGCGAGGCCAACCCCGCACCGATGGCGGCAGCGGCGGCGAAGATGAAGTAGTGACCGAACCCCCAGACGAAGGGTGAGACGTTGTCACCGCCGATCACTTCGCCTGCATTGCGTTGGAAGTACAACCACCACAGGCTGAAGACAATCAGAATGCCGCCGATCACGACGTAGGTGACCTGCGCTGCCGGATGCTCACCGTCCACGGCGTCCTGAATCGCGATGGTGGTCGAAAGGATCGTCTCGCCCAGAACGATGATGAAGAACAACGAGTACCGCTCCGCGATGTGATGCGGGTGCCACGGCGTCATGCCCGGCTTCTCCGACCAGATCGGTACCGCGAATTCGCACAGAACCAACACCAGGAACGTCGGGACGTAAACGGCGGACGGCACGAAGTAGAAACCGATCCAACCGATCTGGACCAACACGATTCCGAGAGCGTATCGACGCGCCGTGAGCGCATGCTCGGGGTCGTTCCGCGAGACCCTGAGCCATTGGATGACCAGGGCTATTCGCATGATGACGTAGCCGACGATGATCAGCAGGGCGTCGTCGTTGAAGAAGCGGACGATGCCGGCTGCAAGGACCAGCGATCCGAGGATCTGGAATATGGTCAGCAGCCGGGCGATTCCGTCGTCGTTGTCGTACGCCGAGGTGAACCACGTGAAATTCAGCCACGTCCACCAGATCGCGAAGAAAGCCATCGCGAAGTGCCCGACGCCCGAAGCCGCATGCCCTTCGCTGATCGCGTGGTGCAGACCGGTGGCCGCTTGAGCGACCGCCACGACGAAGCAGAGGTCGGTGAGCAGTTCGAGCGGCGTCG
Source organism: Rhodococcus sp. Ni2 (assembly GCF_021352185.1). NCBI lineage: Bacteria > Bacillati > Actinomycetota > Actinomycetes > Mycobacteriales > Nocardiaceae > Rhodococcus > Rhodococcus sp. Ni2. Next base: position 2,704,130 of record NZ_WOXZ01000001.1, on the reverse strand, counting down.
CCACCCGGTGCGGCTCGTGCGGGTCCCGCGGAACCAACGGCCTGATGAACGAACTAGTGCGATTCACGAAGGGCAGAGTAGCGCGATGATTGCCGACGCGCTGCCCGTGACTGGAACCTGTCGTCTCAGATATTCACGCCGACGCCCCGATCTGGGCTCGGATCTCCAACTGATCGGCGAGTTCGGCGCCTATCGCCCCCGCGCTCCCCAAAGTGAAGGCGATCTGCCGTCCCCACAGGAAATAGCGGTGAATCGGATAGTCGACATCCGCGCCGATTCCGCCGTGCATGTGCTGGGTCGCGTGCACCACGCGCAAACCGCCGCGCGACGCCCACCATTTGGCGACCAGCGCAGCCGCTTCCGCTTCACTCTCGACTCCGCTGTCCATCAGCCAGGCAGCGCGGTGGGTGGTCAATCTTGTGCTCTCGGTGTCGAGGTACGCGTCGGCGGCCCGGACGGCAACTGCCTGGTTGGTCGAGAGTGGACGTCCGAATTGCACTCGCTCGGAGGTGTATTTCGCCGTCATCGCCAGCGCTTCCTCGCAGACGCCGGTAGCCAGGGCCGCCAGAGCGACCCGCGCACGTCGTAACGTCCAGTCTCGAACCACCGCGCCGTCCGCGGGAAGTGCGTCAGCTGCAGTAACCGCAACCCCGTCGAACTGCACAGCGCTGTTGCTCTCGCGGTTCGTCACCGCAAGCGGTGTACGCACCAGCGCGTCCCGGTCCGTCGGCACGATCATCACGGTGACACTGCCGTCCGGCATCGTCACCAGAACCACCAGTGCGGCAGCGAACTCGGCGGCCGGTACGGAGTCGACGTGGCCCGACAGAACCCAGCCGTCAGGAGCCGGCTCGGCGCGAACTGCCGTCTCGGCGTTGTAGCCGGTGTCGAAGGCGCCGGTGACGATCACCGAGCCGTCGAGCAGTCCCGGAAGCCACGACGCTTTCTGCTCCTTACTGCCGAACTCGGCAATCGGCAGCGCTGCCGTCGAAATCACCGACCAGAGCGGCACCTGGGCGACCCGGCGGCCTTGTTGTTCGAGCACCGCTGCCAGGCCGAGCATTCCGAGTCCCGCTCCCCCGACCTCCTCTGGCAGAGCAATCCCCAGAACGTCGGAATCGGCGAGGAGCTTCCACAGTTCGGCGTCGAAACCGCCGGCGCCCTCCACTTCCCGCAGGCGGTCCACTCCGGACTTCGCCGAGAAGATCGATTCACTCAGATCCCGCACGGCGGACAAGTTGTCGTCGAATTCGAATTCCATGTCAGCTCTTTTCGTTCTGTGCAGCGGGCCGGCGACGCGCAGCAAGCGCCATGCCCAGACATTTTGCGGCGACGATTTCACGCATCACTTCGTTGGTACCACCGCCGAAGGTGTTGTTCTGGGCGCGTCGACCCAGGTTCTCGACCCGCCCTTCCAGTACCGCTCCGGGTGTGCCGGGGCGCAGTAAGCCCTTGGCGCCCAGCACTTCCTGCAGCATGCCGTACGCACTGACGACGGCTTCGGTACCGAAGATCTTGGCCGCGGCCGAATCCCCGCCGCCCAAGGTGTTGGCGGCGACGTCCGCCACCAGTCGCAGGTTCATCAGGTCGGCAGCACTGAGCAGCGCGTAGACTTCCGCCAATTTCTCACGTACCCAACCGATGTCGTAGACGTGGCCGTCACCGGCGGGTTCGGTCTTTGCCCATTCGACCACCTCGGCAAAGAGCTCGTTGGCTATACCACCGCGTGCGGCCAGGGCAACACGTTCGTGGTTGAGCTGGTTGGTGATGAGCTTCCACCCTTGATTGAGCTCACCGACGACATTGGTGATCGGCACCCGAACATCTTCGTAATAGGTTGCCGAAGTGCTGATTCCGCCCACGGTGTGAATTTCGGTGACCGAGAACCCCGGCGAGCTGGTCGGTACCAGGACCACGGAAATGCCCTGATGCGTCGGCGCGTCAGGATCAGTACGAACGGCAAGCCAGACCCAGTCGGCAAACACACCGGCGCTGGTGAAGATCTTGTTGCCGTTGATGACAAGCTCGTCACCCTCGATGCGGGCGCGTGTTTCGAGGGCCGCGAGATCGGTGCCCGCATTGGGTTCGGTGTAGCCGATGGCAAAGATCAACTCGCCCGCCAGGATCGGACGCAGGAAGAAGTCCTTCTGAGCTTGCGTCCCGTGCTTGATCAGAGCGGGTCCGACGGTGTTCAGCGTGACCAGCGACAGCGGCGCATTGGCGCGAATCACCTCGTCGTAGAACACGTACAGAGCTTCGGGGTTCTCGCCCCGACCGCCGAATTCCTCCGGCCACCCCAAGCCCAGCCAACCGTCTTTACCCATTCGGCGCAGAATGCGATCGAAGACGGGGCCGCCTTCGGTCTGATCCACGAGAGCACGGCGGTCTTCGTCGTTGATGATCTCCGCGAAGTACGCCCGCAATTCCTTGCGCAGAGTCTTCGACTCCTCCGACAAATCCAAGTACATGGTGAAACTCCTAAGATCTACGAACGCGGCAGGCCGAGTACGCGCTGCGCGATGACGTTGAGTTGAATTTCGACGGTTCCGCCGCCGAACAGAATCGAGGGAAGTCCGATGTGGTCTATCGCGTAATTCGCCGACGGGTCGACAACGGCGGCACGAGGTCCGAGCAGTCGCAACAGATCCCGCGAGCCCTCACGCTGCGCCAGGGCGTTGTACACCTTCGACACGCTGATCTCGGAGCCCGGTTCCTGACCCGCCAGTCGCGCCGACACCCCGCGTAGATTCATCGCGGACAGTGCCAACTCACGAGAGATACTGCGGCCGAGGCCCTCCACTGCATCTTCGCGAGGGCAGTCGTGGCTCGCGTCGGCAATAACCTGACGGAACAGCCGACTCGAACCGTGGTGCAGCGTGCTGCCCATACTCAGGCGTTCGTTGGACAGCGTTGTCGCAGCAAGCTTCCACCCTTGCCCCGGCTCCGCCACCAGGCAGTCGTCCGGGACGAAGACGTCGTCGAGGAATACCTCGTTGAACTCCGACTTACCGGTGGCTTGTTTCAGCGGACGTACGTCGATGCCTTTCGAGGTCATGTCGACCAGGAAGTACGACAGCCCACGATGTTTCGGAGCGTCGGCGTCCGAACGCGCCAGGCATACTCCCCAATCGGCCTCGTGCGCGCCCGAGTTCCACACTTTCTGACCCGACAGGACCCAGCCACCGTCGACCTTGCGCGCTTTCGTGCTCAGACCGGCCAGGTCTGATCCCGCGCCCGGCTCACTGAACAGCTGGCACCAGATGATGTCGGCGCGCAGCGAAGGCTCGACGAACCTGTCCTGCTGCTCGGCGTTGCCGTGTTCGAGAATCGTGGGCAGCACCCATTCCCCGATCACCGTGGACGGTTGAGCCCAACCTCGCATCGCGAATTCGTGTGCGATGACGGCCTGTTCTCTCGGTCCTGCTCCCAGCCCGTACGGCGCCCGATAGTGTGGGGCAACCAGTTTGGCGTCGGCAAATCGGGCGCGTCGAGCGCTCCCCTTGGCCGGCGCCCAACTGGCGCTGGTGGTTCCGTCGTCGGGCAGCAGCGCAACCTCGTCCAGAACCCTGCGAACCTGCTCTCGTAGTTCCGGCAGCATGTCCGGGTCGACAAAGGAGAAATCCCGTTCCGAATCGGCGGACCGGTCTCCCAACGTGTGTGCCCACTTCACCTCGGATCCCGCCACCGCAGCGATACTGATTGCCCGGCGCCAGTACAGATGCGCGTCATGCTCCCAGGTGAATCCGATTCCGCCGAGCAACGTGACACATTCGAGGGCGTTCTCGATGCCGACGGGCAAAGCGGCCAACGCAGCTTGAGCCGAGACAAGTCTGTGCTGATCCTCGTCGTGCTCTTCGGACCGAGCGGCGTCCCACGCTGCGGCACAGGCAATCTCGGAGCGGACCAGCATCATGGCCGCCTTGTGCTGAACTGCCTGGAAGCTTCCGACCGGACGGCCGAACTGCTGCCGGGACTTCACATAGTCGACCGCGGTGCGTAGCGCCCACCCGGCGATACCGCTCGCCTCCGCAGCCAACACCGTGTTGACGATCAGTTCGACTCGGTGCGCCTGGAGACCCTCGACGATCAGCCCAGCGTCGACCTTGTGATCGGTCAACGTCAGTGTCCCGATCGAGCGTGTCAGATCCGCTCCGTCTTCGACCTCCACCGCAGCGGAAGACGACTGCTCGAGCCGGAACCACAACTCGCCGTCGTCGCTGTTCGCTTGCACGAGAACGACATCGGCTCCGGGCAGACCTAGAGCCGGGTCGGCAGAACCGCTCACGGTCCACCCTGCATCGCTGCGAGCCGCGCGCAATCCCACGCCGGTGCAGACTGCTCCGGTTGCACCGGCAGCCAATTCGGTCAGCATTGATTCCGCAGCCGGGCCGGCAGCTTTCGCGAGGATCCCACTGGCGATGACCGTCGGAACGTACGGTCCCGGGTAAAGCGCATCACCCAATTGCTCGACTACCACCGCCAGTTCGGCAAGCCCTGCCCCGTCACCGCCGTACTGCTCCGGCAGGTGCACTGCGTGCAGTCCCTGACGGACCAATCCATTCCACGAGTCCGGCCGATCACCGGCGGCGTACCGCTTGACGTTGCTCCGCGTATCGGCGATTCCACCGAAGCGGTTCGCGAATGCGGCTACCGCTTCCGCCAGGTCACGGTGATCTTCGAGCAGGGGCAGTGCCATGGCAGGTTCCTCAATCTTCGGTTCTTGTCAGATACGTTCGAGAATCAGGCAGGTGGTTGCGGCGGACGCGCAGATCGCGATCAGCGCGATGGACTTGTCCCGGCGCTCCAGTTCGTCGATGGCATTGGCCAACAGTCTGATTCCGGTTGCACCGGCCGGGTGGCCCAACGCGATTGCACCACCGTTGACGTTCAGCAATTCGGGATCGACGCCGTGAACCTGCGCGAACGACATCGGTACCGAAGCAAATGCCTCGTTGACCTCGAACAGGTCGATGTCGTCGATCGTCAGACCGGTGCGGCCGAGCACGATGTTTGCCGCGTCCACGGGACCGTCGAGCATGAACTCGATGTCTCCGCCAATGACGCACTGCGCCAATATCTTTGCCCGCGGCCGCACCCCGAGCATCCTGGCTCGATCCTCGGACATCAGCAGAGCGGCACTCGCACCGTCCGAGACCTGCGAAGACGTTCCAGCGGTGTGCAATCCGCCCTCTTGAACGGTCCGCAGTTTCGCGAGTCCTTCGAGACTCGATTCGCGCAGACCCTGATCCCGATGAACCGGAGCGTCAGAGCCCGGAGCGACCACATCGATGATGTGCGAGTCGAAGCGTCCTGCCTCCCATGCTGCTGCGGCTCGCTGCTGCGAGCGCAGCCCGAAGGAGTCGAGATCCTCGCGGCTGAAACCGCGCTTGACAGCAATCCGATCCGCTGCGGTGTACTGGTCGACGGTATCGAGTGACCACGACTCCGGACGTGGTGTTCCGAGGCCGGTACCCACCTTGTAGGTGAGTGGTGCCCGCGACATCAGTTCCACACCGCACGCCACACCCACGTCGACTGCACCGATGGCAATCTGCCCGGCAATCAACTGCACCGATTGCTGCGCGGTTCCGCACTGCGCGTCGATCGTGGTGCAGCCCGCTTCCAACGGAAGGCCCGCATGCATCCAGGACGTACGCACGATGTTTCCGAACTGCTCACCGAGAGGCGTCACACAGCCGCCGATGACCTGGTCGACCGCGCCAGGATCCACGCCCACCCGATCCAGCACGCCTTTCTGCGCATAACCCAACAGTTCCGCCGCGTGGACTCCGGACAGCCAACCCTCACGCTTGCCGAACGGCGTTCGTGCTGCGTCCACGATGACGGGCTTCATGCCAACTCCTCGGTTCGTAATGCTGGGTTCTCCGGTAATGCTGCGCCGTCCAGACCACGCACGGTCAGGGACCACTCGTCGATCAGGTCCAAGCTGACGCTCGAGCGCGCGGTGAACTCGGTGTCGCAATCACACAGCGCTGTGACCGCTTCCACCATTTCTTCCATAGATTCGACCTGATCCGGCCGGATAGTCTCACCGACCAGGACTCTGGCGCCCTCACTGAGCACCGCTGCCCGCGGTTGAACCGTGTTGACGCGAACCCCCTGGCCGTAGAGTTCCACGCCCATGCCGTTGCTCATCCTGTTGAGCGCTGCTTTGGACGCGCCGTACACGGTCATGGCAGTTCCCGGTTCGACCCACGTGAACGGCGGGCCATGCCACGGCTTGACGGTGCCACTGGACACGTTCACGATCCAGCCGTATCCGTTTGCCACCATCCCCGGCACCACGGCTTGCATCAGATCGAGCGGTGCATGGACATTTGCCTCGAACATCAACCGTCGCCGCCGCAGTGGGTAATCCGAGAGCGGCTGATAGATCGCCGCTGCCGCGTTGTTCACCAGGATGTCGATCGTCCCGCCAAGCTTCTCGATCGCCAGCGGCACAACGGTGTCGCGCTGCTGCTCGTCCGTCAGATCTGCGACAACTATCTCGACTTTGTTTCCGTACTTGGCAATTCGAGCCGCAGTCTCTTCGAGACTGCCCGGCAGGGTTGCGTGTGCACCGAGCGTCCGGGCCACGAGAGCGACGTCAGCGCCTTCCGCTGCCAGCCTCTCTGCGACGCCTGCACCGATTCCGCGGCTGGAACCGGTGACAAGCGCTCGGCGTCCTTCGAAGCGATCGGTCATGCTACTTCCACTTCGCGGCGAAGCGATTGATGCTCTCCGCAATCCGAGCAACTTCGTCGTCACGCAAACCGTGGCTCATGCCGAGTGTCATGCCGCGGGCAAAAACTGCGTCCGCTTCCGGCAAACCTTCGGCCGGCTGGCGAAATTCGATGTTGTTCATCATAGGGTGACGAGTGACGTTGCCGCTCCACACGGTTCGGGTGTCGATGCCGTCGGCCTCGATGGCTTCCTGCAGGTCGCTGCGCGTGAAGGGGGCGTTCTCGTTGATCATCACCGGGTAACACAGCCACGCCGTGTCGAGACCGTCGAGTTCTACCGGCGTCGTGAAGAATTCAGGATGGGCGCCGTATGCCGCCGAGAAGGCCGCAAATGTTGCCTTACGCGTCTTGTAGTTCTGTTCCAGCTTGTCGAGCTGCACGACGCCGTAAGCTGCGCCAAGTTCGGAGGGCTCGAAGTTCCACGACATGAGCTCGAAGATGAAGTCGTTGTCGTAGTCGACGCCGTCGAGTTCTTCACGGAAGACTCGGCCGGACTTGGTACTGCCGAACAGGTTCGGCTCGCTACGACGGCCCCAGCGGCGAAGCAGCAACGCCTTGTCACGGCTGGCTTCGTCGTCGACGCACACCATTCCACCGGTTCCCGCGCACGTGATGATGTGTGCCATCGAGAAACTGGTGACGACGATGTCCGCCCGAGACCCGGTGGGAGTACCGCGGAGCGTGGCACCGATCGCGTCACACGAATCCTCGATCACTCTGAGTCCATGGCGATCAGCGATATCACGAATGACGTCCCAGTCCGGGCAGTTGCCGGCGAGGTTCGGCATCAGGATGGCTCCGGTCTTTTCGGTGACCATTGCCTCGATCTTGGCGACGTCGACGTTGAACGTGTTGGGTTCCACGTCCACGAACACCGGCACCAGACCGGCACGCACGATCGGTGCGATATCGGTGGAGAACGTCAACGGCGACGTGATGATCTCGCTTCCCGCAGGCAGTCCAAGCAGCTCGACTGCCAAGTACAAACCCGAGGATCCCGAGTTGCACATGACGCCGAACTTCTTGCCGGCCAAGGCCGCGATACGTTCTTCCATCTCGAAGACGTTCTTGCCGATGCGCAATCCTTGATGCCCGCTGCGCAAGACGTCGACAACAGCCTGTATTTCTTCCTCGCCGTGGGTGGCCCTGGCGTAGGTGATCCGCTCGCTCATCTTGTTCCTGCTTTCTCGAATAGGCGGCAGATTCAGCGATCTGCCGAGAGGACGAGCGCACTGTGCGGGACGGGAGAGCCGCCGGTCACGAGCACGTTGTCCAGAGTTTTGGTCGGTTGATTGGTGGAGGTGCCGCGGATCAGGCGAACACCTTCGGCAATACCGTTGACGCCGTGGATGTATCCCTCACCGAGTTGACCGCCGTGGGTGTTGATCGGCAGGCGACCGTCCAGCTCGAGATTGCCGTCGGAGATGAAGTCTTTTGCCTCGCCACGACCGCAGAATCCGTACTCCTCGAGTTGAAGCAGAACCATCGGGGTGAAAGCGTCGTAGAGAATTGCGGCATCGATGTCGTCCGGCCCGATACCGGCCTGGTCCCACAGTTGGCGCGCCACGAGTTCGACTTCCGGCATGCTGTCGATGTCGTCTCGGTAGTAGCTGCTCATCGAAATCTGTTGCGGACCTACACCTTGCGCAGCGCCACTGATGACCGCAGGTTTGTGCGGCAGGTCGCGGGCGCGCTCCGCACTGACGATCACCAGCGCCTGTCCGCCGTCACTTTCCTGGCAGCAGTCGAGCAAGCGGATGGGGTCGGCGATCATGTGTGAGTTCTGATGGTCCTCGATAGTGATCGGGCGTTCGTAGAACCAGGCCTTGGGGTTGTTCGCCGCATGCTTGCGTGAGAGGACCGAGATCTGGCCGAAGTCGGCACTTGTTGCCCCGTACTTGTGCATGTACAGCTTGGCGAGGAAGGCTTCCTGCTGCGCCGGGGTCAGAAGCCCGTACGGGTTGATCCAGTTCCGATACTCCTGGTCCGTCGACGCGTTGTACGCAAAAGGTGGCGGGCCGGCGCCGAATCGGTGACCTGATCTTTCGTTGAAGGCACGGTAGACGACCACGACGTCTGCGACACCACTGGCGACGGCAAGCGCTGCTTGTTGAACCGGTGCGCAGGCACCGCCGCCACCGTGTGGAATACGACTGAAGAACGTCAGTTCCGGGATCCCGAGGGCGCGTGCGACCGCAATCTCGGGGTTGTTCTCCATGGTGAACAGCGCAAATCCGTTCACCTCTTCTGCCTCGATGTGAGCGTCGTCGAGCGCGGCGATCACGGATTCGCACGCCAACTGCCATTCACTGCGGCCGGAGTTCTTGGAGAACTCGGTGGCGCCGATCCCGGCGATGGCGGCTTGCCTCGAAAATCCTCGTGTCATGCGATTACCCTTTCCACCGGTTCGAGAGTCACGTCGGCCGTCACGTGTGTTCCGCGCGCGTTCTGCCCGAGAACTGTCACGGTGAGCGCCCGACCGTCTGCGGCGGTGACCTTGCCGGTGAATGTCATTGTGTCTCCGGGGAAGTTCGGAACACCAAGCCGTAGTGATGTTTTGACGATTCGCGATCCCGGGCCGGACCAGTCGGTGATGTAGCGGTCGATGAGCCCGTTGGTGGTGTTGATGCTCATGAAGATGTCGGGAGTTCCGCGATCCTGGGCCTTGCCCGGATCGTGATGCACGTCCTCGAAATCCTGAGAAGAGATCGCAGTGGCGACGATCAGCGTTCGATCCAACGGCAATTCGAGGCTGGGGAGGACCGAACCCACCTCGCAGTCAAGCAGTTTCGTCATTGCACCGATCCCCGTCGCCTCAGTTGCGGCAGCATCTCGCCGTGAGCGTGCTCGGAGAACGCCACTTCGAGTTCCATGCCGAATTCGAGTTCCTCGTGATCGATCCCCGCGATGTCGGCAACCAGTCGCGTGCCTTCTTCGAGATCGACGAGTCCGACGGCGAGCGGGTACTCGAAGGCAGGATCCTTCGGGTGATGGATGACTGTGAAGCTGTGCAACGTGCATCGACGCGTGGATTCGACTGTGTCCCAACTGAACGAGCGGCATTCCGGGCAGGCGGGCGCTGGCGGGTGGCGCAGTGTCTTGCAATCCGCACACCGTTGGATTTCGAGGCGACCCTCTTTGGCCGCGGAGAAGAAGAAATCGTTGTCATCGGTGACGGTGAGTCTCGGCACCGCGGTGTTGCGGGAGCCAGTCTCGCTCATGCGATTACCTCCTGGGCTTCGGGCTTGGTATCTGTCTGGGCATCTGGTTTGAATCTGAGCAATCGAAAGCGCTCTTCGACCAGCGTCTTTCCGTCCTGGTCCACGTACTTCTTGAACAGAGTGATGAAGCACCCGTGACCGAGAGCCGTCTGTTTGAACGGCGAGATCGCTTCGATGGTGAAATGCGCGGTGACGTGGTCACCGGGGCTCAGCTCCGCGCAATACTCCTGCTCGACGTTGGTCGCGACAACGGAGGTGTATCCGGCCTCGTCCAACAGCGCCAGCAGTCGTGAATAGGCGAAGTCCTCGGAGACTCCGTCGGCACGAAGTTGCTGGACCTGCCGATAACGTCGGTAACCCGCCATCACCCAGGTCGAGATCATGGCGGGCGGACAGACGACGTCTCGACGACCGGTACTGCGGGCGGCCTCTGCGTCGACGTAGATCGAGTTGCGGTCGTCGTGCGCCTCGACCCAGTTGCGGATCATCGCCTCGTTGACGGCGTAGCGGGCGACGCGGGGTGGTTCTGCCTCTGTGCCGATGAAATTCGGAAACTGCGTCTGCAGGCTCTGCACTGAAATCCTCCGTGAACGAAAGTTGAGCAAGCGCTTGATTTTGAAGCTAGCATAGGAATCCGGAAGTGGAAACACGCGATCTCACCGACGAATTGGTTCGAGCCGGAGCTATCAGGCAGGATTGCGCTACGTTCGACGCCGGCAGCCCGGCACCCCCGAAACCCTGCCCTGAGCAGGACCGACAACCAGTGGAGATTTCAGTGGCATCACCAGATCGTCGGGAGAAGATCCTGGAGAGCTCAGCCGAGCTGTTTGCCAGGAAGGGTGTCGCCACCACGACCGTTCGCGAGATCGGCGACGCCGCCGGTGTGTTCTCGGGCAGCCTCTACCACTACTTCAAGTCGAAGAATGCGATAGTTGCCGAGCTCATGCGCGGCTTCATCACCGACATTCAGCTCCGCTTCGATCAGGTGGAGAAGACGGCAAACGACCCCGAGGAAGTCCTGCGCGGCTTGATCCGCGAGACGCTGGTCGTCATCGAACTACACCCGCACCCGACGGCGATCTACCAGAACGATCGGGCTTATCTTCGCGACAACGATCTCCTGCAATCCGTCGACGGGCCTTCCCGCCAAGTCCGCGAGCATTGGATGAAAGCGATTGCCGAAGGCGTCGATCAGGGAATCTTCCGCAAAGACGTGGCACCGGAAATTTTCTATCGATCGGTACGAGACACCTTGTGGTCGACAACGCATTGGCCGGATCGCCAGAAGTACACCACCGACGAGTTCGCGGATCTGATGATCACGCTCTTCCTCTCGGGATTCAGGGTCGCCTGACCAGATCCGGCAAATCCAGATGTTTCGGGGTTCGTCCCTGCGGCAACAGGATCGACACCGCGAACACGACCACCGCGCAGCCCGCGCACACCAGGTAGGCGACGGAGAATCCGGTCCACGACGTGGAATGTTCCGAACCGCTGATCACGAATGCAGCGAGAATGGTTGCCACCGTCGCACTGCAGATCGTGCTTCCGGACGTCCGCAGAAGTGAGTTCACCCCGTTGGCAGCCGCCAGTCGCTGACGAGGTACGGCAACCAGAATCAGCAGCGAGAGCGTGCTGTACACGATGGCAGTCCCGACCGCTGTGATACCCAGTGCTGCAACCACTCCCCACAGCGGCTTACCGGCAACGGCGTGAATCCCGTACCCGCCGGCGAGGAACACGGCGCCGGTCAACATCGCGGTCCGTGAACCGAAGCGGTCGGTGATACGCACCGCAACCGGTGAGAACAGCACCATCGCGATACTCGCCGGAATCTGGCAGAGCGCTGCCGCGATGATCGACAGGCCGTACCCGGCACCCGGCCCCTTCATCCCCTGCAGCAGTTGTGTGGTGATCAGTGTGTTCCCGAAAAACGCGAACCCGACCAGCAGAGCCGCCAGATGCGGGATCAACACCGCACGTTTCACGAGAGCACGGACGTCGACCAGCGGATTGACGTTGCGCCGCTGTTGAATTACCCAGAGCGTGAACAGCACCGCCGACGCGGCCAGCATGGAGATCACCGCTCCACTGGTCCACCCCCAACTCGACCCCTGAGTGATCGGCACAAGCAGAGCAATCATCGCGGCGCTCAGACCAACCGCCCCGACGCCGTCGAATCTTCCCGACGGATTCGGCTCGGACTCTCGAATGAACAGCACCGCAGCAAGAGTCACGGACAGCCCGATGGCGGTGGTTACCCAGAACAGGACGTGCCAGTTCGAGTACTGCGCGATCATCGCAGAAAACGGTATGCCCAAAGCGGTTCCGACGCCGAGCGTCGAACTCATCATGGCCACTGCGCCGTTGACCTTGTTGCGTGGCAATTCGTCACGGAGCATGGAGATTCCGATGGGGATGACCGCCGACCCGGCTCCCTGCAACGCTCTCGCGAAGATGAGGACAGCGATGTCCGACGACAGCGCACACAACATCGAGCCGAGAGTCATCATCGAGAAAGCAACCAGAAGCATCTTCTTCTTGCCGAACATGTCGGCGAGTCTGCCGAAAATGGGAGTGACCACCGCGCCGACCAGCAACGTGACGGTCACCAGCCAGGACACGGCCGTACGTCCAGCGCCTGTGAAGTGCGGCAACTCCGGCAGCAGTGGAACGATGACCGTCTGCAGAACAGCCTGGAACACTGCGGCGGCGACAACGATGGGGAACAGGAAGCGGGAGCGCGGCTGCGCGAGTCCCGCATCGGAGGTGGTGACTGCAGGCGTGCCCGGCGGACGGTCGAGCGTCGTCACCCCACACCGCCTGTTCTCACTAGGTAAATATCCGTTCACCTACATTAGGTGAACGGATATTTACCTAGCAAGAATTGTGACGCCGCTCACCCGTCGAGCAGCTTTTGCACCAGCGGTGCGTACAGCGCAACCACCTCGTCCTGGGTGCCGGTGGCATGGCCGGCCATCATCCGTCGGCGCATGATCGCCACTCCGACCACCATCGACATCGCCAGTTCCGCGCGCAATCTCGCGTCGCGGCCGGACAGGCGAGCGGCGAGGGTGTCGATCATCTGCGTCGAATAGTTCTCGCGCAGCTTGCGGTTGCTCTCTTCACTGACGCCGCTCATGAACAACAAGCTCATGGACAGCGGCTTGTACGACTCCAACGGCTTGGTGAACAGCGAGACCATGCGCTCGCCGAGCGAGTCGTTCGGGGCATCGAAGACCGTGACCGCCGCTGCCCGGAAGTCGACCAACTCGTCGTACAACTGCTCTTTGGAACCGAAGTACTTGATGATCAGAGGCGCGCTGACGCCTGCGTCTTCGGCGATGTCCTTGAGCGTGATTTCGCGGTACGGCCGAGTCGCGAATGCTTTCCCGGCCGACGCGATGATCTGCGCACGCGTCTGCTCGGACGTACGACGCACCTGCTGACCTTGCTCCGTGCCGCTCATCAAGCGTTCCGCGACAATTCACGACGGCCGGACAATGCCCGACCCAGCGTCAACTCGTCTGCGAATTCGAGATCGCCACCCATCGGAAGACCCGAAGCCAACCGAGACACCGTCAGCCCCGGAATGTCTCGCATCATGCGAACGAGATAGGTAGCTGTCGCCTCACCCTCCGTGTTGGGGTCGGTGGCGATGATGACCTCGGACACGTCGACGCCGTCCTCCTGATTTGCGATGCGAGCCAACAACTCCCGGATACGCAACTGGTCAGGCCCGATCCCCGAGAGCGGATTGAGCGCACCGCCGAGCACGTGATAGCGACCCTTGAACTCACGGGTGCGCTCGACGGCCTGAACGTCCTTCGGTTCCTCCACGACGCAGATCACCGTGCGATCGCGACGTGCGTCGGCGCAGATGCGGCACTTCTCCTGATCGGAGACAGTTCCGCACACCGTGCAGAACTGAACGCCGTCACGGATGCGCTGCAATGCATTTTTCAAACGGTCGATCTCGGGAGGCTCCACGGAGAGCAGGTGAAAAGCGATGCGTTGAGCGCTCTTCGGCCCGACTCCGGGAAGCTTCCCGAGTTCGTCGATCAGATCCTGAACCGGACCTTCGTACACGCGTTCTCGTTTCTAGAAGCCGGGGAGACCGGGAAGGCCTCCGCCGAGTCCGCCGGCCAACGGGCCGAGCTTCTCAGCAGCGACTTCCTGTGCCTTACGCGAAGCGTCCTCGATCGCGCCGATCACCAGATCCTGCAGCGTCTCGACATCTTCGGGGTCGACGACCTTGGGATCGATCTGCAGACCGACAACCTCGCCGGTGCCCTTGACCGTGGCGACAACCAGTCCGCCACCGGCCTGACCGGTCACTTCGGCCTGAGCCATTTCCTGCTGCGCCGCCATCAATTGCTGCTGCATCTGCTGAGCCTGAGCCAACAGAGCAGACATGTCGGGTGCTCCACCTGGTTGCACGAGCGGTCCTTTCTACAGAGTTATCCCCACCAGCGTAGTCGGTGCGCGCTACCGTGAGCGGGTGCGCCGGAACCAGTCAGACACCGTAAAACCGTCAAGAGGGTCAAACATGGCATCACGTGTGTTCCGCTCCACTGCCCTGATCGCCGTGGTCGGGGCCGGGCTTCTGAGCGCTGCGTGCACGATTCCGACCGAGACTGCCGAGGCCACGACTTCGGTCGAGGTGTCTCCGCTGAGCACTGTCGCCGCTGACGTCCCCGCTGCGCTCACCGGCAAGGTCGTCTTCCTCGATCCCGGGCACAGCGGGGCGAACGACGACAGCATCAACACCCAGGTCCCCACGGGCCGCGGCGGCACCAAGAACTGCCAGACCACCGGCACCAACACCGATGCCGGGTTCCCCGAGCACACCTTCAACTGGGAAGTCGCGAGCCTGGTCAAGAGCGAACTCGAAGGCCAAGGCGCCACAGTGGTCCTGAGTCGACCGGACGACATCAGCGTCGGATCTTGCGTCGACGCACGCGCCGAAGCTGCCAATTCCTCCGGCGCCGACGTAGTGGTGAGCATTCACGCGGACGGCGCAGCAGCCGCAGCCGAGGGCTTCCACGTCTGCTACTCCGCGCCCCCGCTGAACGCGGTGCAGGCAGGCCCGTCCGTCACCTTTGCCGAAACCATGCGCGACTCACTCGTCACAGCCGGACTCACCCCGTCGACCTACATCGGTGACGACGGGCTGGCACCACGCGCCGATCTGACGGGACTCAATCTGTCGCAGCGGCCGTCGATTCTGGTCGAACTCGGCAACATGCGAAATGCCGACGAGGCAGCGCGCATGACGAGCCCGGACGGTCAGCAGGAATATGCGTCCGCCGTCACCAGCGGAGTCACGGCCTTCCTCACAACCCCCTGACCTGTCTTCTGTGGAGAAATTCCACTTGTCCACAGGTATGTCGGCACCGCCGAAGTAGCCCGCTCACCTGGATACGGTTCTGCCATGGGGCCGATACTTCAGGTAGATTTCGCTGCTCTGCAGCAACTTTCGGCTGATCTGTCTCGAATCGCGGATCAGATCTCGGGGATCGATTCCGCCGGCCCGATTTTCGAAGCCGCGGCGGCCCTGAACTCGTCCGCTGTCGCGGCTGTGTCGACTGGGAATGCCGGCGTCATCGCCGACGCGTACCGGTACCTGGCTACGCAATTGGGACTCATGGCGTCGGGAACCGCTGCCGCAGCACGTCTGTACGACGCTGCCGAGGGCGAAGTGGTGTCCGAACTGCGCGGAGCCTACTGATGCAGCCCACCGTCTCTCAGCTTCGAACATGGTCACCGGAGAAATTGCGCACAAGCGCTTCGGAATTGATCGACATCGACCGGCAGATCGAAGTCCTCGGCAATGACGCCGGACGCAGCATCGACGCCGTCCGCGAATTCTGGCAGGGACAAGCGTCGAGCGCGGCGGCAGTGCAGTGGTCTGGTATCTCGCTTTCCTCGTCGCGGCTGTCGATTGCAGTTCGCGTAGTTGCGGATCTGTATGGCGGAGCGGCCAATACGATCGGTGCGGCGCGAAAATCAGTTCTGGACCTGGTCGAGGAGGCGACTCTCGAACACGGCTTGACGGTGTCAGACAGTGGAGCGGTATCGGCACCTGAGACGAAGCAGCCATGGAATCTGGCCGACGCCATGCAAGATTCCGAAAACGCCACGGCTGCACAGGTTTTTCAGCAGAAGATCTCCACTGCATTGACGGCACTCGACGACGAAGACAACCGGGCCGCGACTGCTCTGCGTGCGGCATTCCGAGAGATCGGATCACACCTTGGCAATCAGCCTGATCGCCTCGACCGCACTGTCGTCGACATCCTCGACGGGAGGTCGACACTCCCCGGGACACCAACGGAGCTACACCGACTCTGGGAATCGCTCACGCCCAACGAGAAAGACGCGTTGGCGAGGTGGGATCCGTCCATCGGTAGCCGCGACGGCCTTCCCGCTCTCGACCGGGACTACTACAACCGGCGGTACCTCTCTGCGCTCGAGCAGTTGCCGGATCGAACGGTCGCTGCCGGATACACGGCCGTGCGCGGCGAACTTCGACCGGACACGTTCCTTCTCTCGGTCACGGATGGGCATGCCGTCGTGGCAGTCGGTAATCCCGATGCCGCCGGCAACGTCGCAACACTGGTTCCCGGAACCGGCTCCGGGCTGTCGGGCGTCGGCGGAGACCTGCAACGAACCAAGGCCATGTACGACGCGTCCGTAAGGGCAGCACCGACGGAAGCCACATCAGTGATCCTGTGGTCCGGATACGACGCTCCCCCAGGCATTCCCGACGCAGCCTCGGATCGGTACGCCACCTCCGCAGCGCCGAGGCTCGACAGCTTCCAGGACGGGTTACGAACCTCGCATGACGGTCCGCCTTCGCACAACGTGGTGATCGGTCATTCCTACGGCAGCACCGTCATCGGTGCTGCGACTACCCGTGGCGCTTCCCTCGACGTCGACGAACTGGTTTTTGTCGCAAGCCCCGGCGTCGATGCCGAGCGCGTGAACGAACTGAGCCTGGACGGCGTCGACTCGGCCGAGATGGCTCGCCATGTTCATTCGACGACGGCCTTCTGGGATCCGGTCCAATTGATCCCCACGATCCTCGGAGTCCACGGGTTCGACCCGTCGGATCCGGAATTCGGCGCGCAGGTATTCACCGGATCTCCCGGGGAGCCTGGGTTCGGAGTTCACAGCGATTACTGGGAAAGCGGAAACCCCGCACTCACCGAATTCGGACGGATCATTACCGGCCCATGAAAGAAGGCGCCGTACCGGTGAAGGTACGACGCCATCTCGGTGATGCAGGATCGGTTAGACGAGTTCGCGCTTGAGGTTGTCCAGGACCTGGGCCTGGATGCGCTGCAGACCCTTCGGAGCGAACGTGCGCTCGAAGAAGCCGCCGATACCGGTGGCACCCTGCCACTGGGTGAGCGTCGTCACCGTCGTTCCGGTGCCGTTGGGGGCAACGGTCCAGGTGGTGACGAGGCTGGAGTTCGCGTCCTTCTCGGTGATGACGTTGCCGTCGACCGTCACTGTCGCCTTGACGTTGCGCGAGCGCTTTTCCGTCGCCTTGAGCGTCCACTGCGCGACGGTTCCGTCACCCTGGCCACCTTCGACGACCTTGTAGTCGAGGTACTGCTCGGACAGGATTCGCGGGCGAACCGTCTCGTAGTCCGAGAGCGCCGCGAGCACCTTGTCGGGTGCTGCTGTGACGACTGTCGAACTCATTGCATTGACCTGACCCATATGCCCTACGTCTCCTTGCTCGACCAACGCGGCTCGATACCGCGAATGACTACCCGAATCCGCACCTCGAACTGCGCAGATATTCCTTTCCATACTGCCTGCTGCGCCCGGGTATCTCGACCATCTACCCATTCCGTGTGAGCTGGTTCACCACTCGGAGCATTTACCGAGTTCGATTGCAACAACTCGATCAAATTCGGGCATTAATACCCCTCCGGATAGCTTGCACACGCAACTACCGATAGCGTCAGGGTGTGACTCTCTCGTTCAATGGGGTAGTTCAGAAGTTAGATCGAATCCGGACAAAGCAAGGCCCGGGTTCCGATGCTGCGCGTGAAATGGGGTTCGAGCAGCACAGAGAAGGCGTCGAACGCCTACTCGCGTCATACCGCGCCATTCCCGCCGATGCTTCTGTACGCCTGGCAAAGAAGACATCCAATCTGTTCCGCGCTCGCGCCAAGACGTCGGCCCCCGGCCTCGACGTCAGCGGTCTGGCAGGTGTCATCGCCGTCGATGCGCAGGCGCGCACAGCCGACGTCGCCGGCATGTGCACGTATGAGGACCTCGTCGACGCGACGCTGCCCTACGGGCTGGCGCCCCTGGTCGTGCCTCAACTCAAGACCATCACCCTGGGCGGTGCGGTGACCGGCCTGGGCATCGAGTCCACCTCGTTCCGCAACGGCCTGCCGCACGAGTCGGTACTCGAAATCGACGTACTGACCGGAAGCGGCGAGATCATCACCGCAACACCGGACGGCGAACACGCCGAACTGTTCTTCGGTTTCCCCAATTCCTACGGCACCCTTGGCTATTCGACGCGATTGAAGATCGCACTCGAACCCGTCAAGAAGTACGTCGCCTTGCGCCACGTGCGCTTCGATTCGTTGAAGAAACTCGAAGAAACGATGGATCGCATCGTCACCGAACGCGAGTACGACGGGATCGCCGTCGACTATCTCGACGGGGTGGTCTTCACCGATTCCGAGAGCTACCTCACACTCGGCGTGCAAACCGACGAGGAAGGCCCGGTCAGCGATTACACCGACCAGGACATCTTCTACCGGTCGATCCAGCATTCGTCACTCACCCAGCCCAAGACGGATCGCTTGACCATTCGCGACTACCTGTGGCGCTGGGACACCGACTGGTTCTGGTGCTCACGAGCTTTCGGTGCACAGAACCCGAAGATCCGGCGCTTCTGGCCCAAGCAGTACCTGCGCAGCAGCTTCTACTGGAAGCTGATCGCCCTCGACCACAAGTACGACATCGGAGATCGCCTCGAAAAGCGCAAGGGCAAGCCCCCGCGCGAACGCGTCGTCCAGGACGTCGAGGTACCCATCGAACGAACCGCGGACTTCGTCTCGTGGTTCCTCGAGGAAATCCCGATCGAACCACTGTGGTTGTGCCCGTTGCGTCTTCGTGAGCCAAGCCCGGCCGCCGCTTCTGCATCACGGCCGTGGCCCCTCTACCCCCTCGAACCCAAGCGCACCTACGTCAACATCGGCTTCTGGTCTTCGGTGCCGATCGTTCCCGGTGAGCGCGAGGGGGCAGCAAATCGACTGATCGAAGAAAAGGTCAGCGATTTCGACGGACACAAATCGCTCTACTCCGACTCCTACTACTCGAAGGAAGACTTCGAGGAGCTGTACTACGGCGGCGACCGGTACATCGGACTCAAGGAACGCTACGACCCGAAATCCCGTTTATTGGATCTATTCTCTAAGGCGGTGCAACGTAAATGACCACGTTCAAAGACTCCAAAAGCCAGGACAAGCTCTCTATTGCCGAGATTCTCGAGACGCTTTCCGACGGCATGCTGCCGCTTCGATTCACCGCGTACGACGGCAGCACCGCCGGCCCCGAAGATGCCGACTACGGACTGCACCTCAAGTCGACTCGCGGAACCACTTATCTCGCAACAGCTCCCGGTGACCTCGGCATGGCCCGCGCGTACGTCTCCGGCGATCTCGAAGCCGAGGGCGTCCACCCCGGTGATCCGTACGAGATCCTGCGCATCATGGGTGACGAACTCCACCTCAAGCGCCCGTCCGCACTGACGCTCGCCAGCATCACGCGCTCCCTGGGCTGGGATCTGTTGCGGCCCATCGCCCCGCCGCCCCAGGAACATCTCCCTCGCTGGCGTCGCGTCGCAGAAGGACTGCGTCACTCCAAGACTCGTGACGCCGAAGTCATCCATCACCACTACGACGTCTCCAACACCTTCTACGAGTACGTCCTCGGCCCGTCCATGACGTACACCTGTGCCGCTTACGACAATGCGGAACAGACGCTCGAAGAAGCCCAGGAGAACAAGTACCGCCTGGTGTTCGAGAAGCTCGGACTCCAGAAGGGTGATCGACTTCTCGACATCGGCTGTGGCTGGGGCTCGATGGTCCGCTACGCGGCCAGGCGCGGCGTCAAGGTGATCGGCGTGACTCTCTCTCGCGAGCAAGCGGATTGGGCACAGACGGCCATCGAGGACGAGGGCCTCGCCGATCTCGCCCAGGTCCGTTTCTCCGACTACCGCGACGTGGCCGAGACCGGATTCGACGCAGTGTCCTCCATCGGCCTGACCGAGCACATCGGCGTCGGAAACTACCCGGCGTACTTCGAGTTCCTCAAGGGCAAGCTGCGTGAGGGTGGGCGTCTGCTCAACCACTGCATCACCCGTCCGGACAACCGAAGCAGCGCCAAGGCAGGCGGATTCATCGACCGGTACGTCTTCCCCGACGGGGAGCTCACCGGTTCGGGTCGCATCATCTCCGAGATCCAGAACGTCGGCCTCGAGGTGCGTCACGAAGAGAACCTTCGCGAGCACTACGCACTGACGCTCGCCGGATGGTGCCAGAATCTCGTCGACAACTGGGACGCCTGCGTCGCCGAGGTCGGCGAAGGAACCGCCCGCGTCTGGGGCCTGTACATGGCCGGCTCACGACTCGGGTTCGAGCGCAATGTCGTTCAGCTGCACCAGGTTCTGGCCGTCAAGCTCGGCCCCAAGGGTGAGGCGCATGTGCCGCTTCGCCCGTGGTGGAAGGCCTAGGGGCAAAGCCCCTGTGCGCCTTTTTGGTAGTCGGCACTACCAAAAAGGCGCACAGGTGCCGCAGGCACCCGACTGCGTCCTCACCCAACCTCCCCGCCGCAAGACCGTCTCCACCTCGTGCGCAACCTGGCACGGGGTCTTCATCACCTCGTCGAATCCGTAGACCAACCGCGGACGACCTGCCAGCTCTGCCGCATTGTCACGGCGGCGATCACGAAATGCCACTTCTGCCATGGAATGCGCCCACCGACCGTCGAGACGCACGATCAGCGGCACACTGACTTCGCTGTAGTCGCAATCCTCGTACAACGTGCGGCCGTCGACGCGGACCGGAGACTGGCGTCTGGCCGACGGCAACCCGTGCGCCTGCTCCACGTCGACCGCATAGTGGTATTCGAGCGTTGACTGCACCCCGTCTGCCAGGAGTCGTACCGCATCGGAAAGCGCACCCTTGAATCGATGTGGTGTTCGTTCGTCAATCCGACGACGCACATCGTTCAACGGAATTCGCGCATTTGTGACTGTGGTGATGAGTGAAACGTAGGCGCTTCGCGCTGTGGATTCGGCGGTCGCAAGATCAATCGCGGTATCCGCCCGCGACGTTCGAGGTATGACTGACGGCACGCCGATGTATCGGTGGGCTCGGGATCGGTGGACGACTACCCCAGGGTGAACCACGCCACCCACTCTGACAAGTGCACCCGACGTTCGCACTGGAACTCGGCGGATTGTCGCGGACTGACAGCGAGCGGACTTGCCGTATGGCACGGTGACATGGACTGGCTTGTCTGCGTCGATGCGACGCATTCCCCATTCCTCAGCTGCAGTGTCGTGGCTCAGAATCGCTTGCGGGCCACCATAAAGCCAAGCGGCGTTCAAGATCATTTCTCTGGTGAGCGGGCCAGCGGTCACTGCATACACGCCTTGTAGAACGCGCTGCCATTCGCCGCGGTCCAGAAAGTTCCGCAGCATCCCTCGGTTGCATCCGAATGACGAGAGTTGCTGTTGCCGTACCAGACCGGATTGCGCATCGAGAATCCGGAGAAACTCGCTTCCACCATGAGACGCAGTCATGGCACCAAGCGTCAGGCCGAACTCCGACAGGACTGACGTGAAATTCGCTGTCGGAGTTCGTCTGTGGATAACTCACCAGCTGGGGATGAACCCCTGTGCGCCTTTTTGGTAGCCGTAACTACCAAAAAGGCGCACGGGGGCTATGCCCCTAGCGAAGCCGGCGGGGTGAACCGCGGGCCGTACTGCGCAGCGAGTTCCTTTGCACGAGCGACGAAGCCAGCCGTGCCGCCCTCGTAACCGACGATGAACTGGTGAACGCCACCGGTCCAGGCCGGGAATCCGATGCCCATGATGGAGCCGATGTTGGCGTCCGCCGTGGTGATCAGGACGTTCTCGTCGAAGCACTTCTGCGTCTCGATCGCCTCGATGAACAGCATGCGGTCGATGAGGTCCTGGATCGGAGCATCGGAGGTTCCGGAGTTGAAGTTCTCGCGGAGTCCGGACCACAGGCCGGTGCGCTTGCCCTCGGCGTAATCGTAGAAGCCGGCTCCACCGAGCTTGCCCTTACGATCGAACTTCTCGACGAGGGTGTTGATGACCTCGCCGGCCGGATCTGCCGGCAGTTCCTTGCCCTCGGCCTTGGCGGCGTCGGCAGATTCCTTGCGGATCTTCTGCATGAGGGTGAGGTTGAGCTCATCCGAAAGCTGAAGCGGCGCAGCCGGGTAACCGGCCTGCATACCGGCCTGCTCGATGGTGGCGGGCTCGACGCCCTCGGCGAGCATGCCGATGGCCTCGTTGATGAAGGTTCCGATGACACGCGAGGTGAAGAAGCCACGCGAGTCGTTGACCACGATCGGCGTCTTGCGGATCGCCTGGACGTAGTCGAACACGCGAGCCAGAGTCTCGTCGGAGGTCTTCTCACCGCGGATGATCTCCACCAGCGGCATCTTGTCGACGGGCGAGAAGAAGTGGATGCCGATGAAGTCTTCCTGACGCTTCACGCCGGTGGCGAGACCCGTGATGGGCAGCGTCGAGGTGTTCGAGCCCAGCAGTGCCTTGGGATCGACGATGTCCTCGATCTCCTGGAACACCTTGTGCTTGAGTTCCTGGCTCTCGAAGACTGCTTCGATGACGAAGTCGACGCCGGCGAAGTCTGCCGGGTCAGCCGTCGGGGTGATCTTGGCGAGGAGTGCGTCGGACTTCTCCTGCGTGGTCTTGCCGCGCGAGAGCGCCTTGGCCTCAATGCCTTCGGCGTACGCCTTGCCCTTGTTGGCAGCCTCGATGCTGACGTCCTTGAGGACGACGTCGAAGCCGGCCTTCGCGGAGACGTACGCGATGCCCGCGCCCATCATGCCTGCGCCGAGGACGCCGACCTTCTTGATGGTGGACTTCTCGATGCCTGCCGGACGTGAACCGCCGCCGTTGATCGACTGCAGGTCGAAGAAGAACGCCTGGATCATGTTCTTCGCGACGCGGCCGGTCACCAGCGAGGTGAAGTAGCGAGCCTCGATGAGCAGCGCGTTGTCGATGTCGACCTGCGAACCCTCGACGGCTGCGGCCATGATGGCGCGCGGAGCCGGCATCGGAGCACCCTTGAGCTGCTTACGCAGGTTCGCGGGGAACGCCGGAAGGTTGGCAGCGAATGCCGGAGTGGACGGAGTTCCGCCAGGGATCTTGTAGCCCTTGACATCCCACGGCTGAACGCCGCCTTCGGGGTTGGCCTTGATCCATGCCTTCGCAGCCGGAACCAGCTCCTCTACCGAGCCGACGACCTCGTCGATGAGGCCGACTTCCTTGGCCTGAACGGGTCCACGCTGCTGCCCCTGGAGCAGGACGCCCATGAGCGCGTTCTGCAGACCGAGCATCCGCACGGTGCGCACGACGCCGCCGCCACCGGGCAGCAGGCCGAGGGTGACCTCGGGCAGGCCGATCTTGACGCCCTTGACGTCTGCCGCGATGCGGTGGTGGGTCGCGAGAGCGATCTCGAGACCGCCGCCGAGCGCCGCGCCGTTGATGGCGGCGACGACCGGCTTGCCGAGAGTTTCGAGACGACGCAGGTCTGCCTTGATCTCGACGCTGTGGTTGTAGATCTCCTCGGCCTGCTCGGGGCCGACCTTGATCATGTTCTTGAGGTCGCCACCGGCGAAGAAGGTCTTCTTGCCGGAAGTGATGACGGCACCGGTGATGGAGTCCTTCTCGGCGACCAGACGGTCGACGGTGGCCTTCATCGACGCGATGTACGCGTCGTTCATGGTGTTTGCGCCCTGGTTGGGATCGTTGATGGTGAGCACGACGATGCCGTCGGCGTCCTGGTCCCAGTTGATGATGTTCTGATCAGTCACTTTGCTTGACTCCTGGTAAGCCTCGTTGGAAGGACGGACGCCGCGTCAGACGCGCTCGATGATGGTGGCAACGCCCATACCGCCGCCGATGCACAGGGTGATGAGGGCGCGCTTGCCGCCACGACGCTCGAGCTCGTCGACCATCGTTCCGGTGATCATCGCGCCGGTTGCACCGAGTGGGTGACCCATGGCGATCGCGCCACCGTTGACGTTGAGCTTCTCGTCCGGGATGTTCAGGTCCTTCTGGAACTTCAGGACGACGGAAGCGAATGCCTCGTTGATCTCGAAGAGGTCGATGTCGTCGACCGTCAGGCCGGCAGCTGCCAGAACCTTCTTCGACGCCGGCGTCGGGCCGGTGAGCATGATGGTGGAGTCGGCGCCGCTGGTGGCGGTGGCGACGACGCGAGCGCGCGGCGTCAGACCCATGTCCTTGCCGGCCTGCTCGCTACCGACGAGCACGAGGGCAGCGCCGTCGACGATTCCCGAGCTGTTGCCGCCGTGGTGAACGTGGTTGATCTTCTCGACCCAGTGGTACTTCTGCAGCGACACGGCGTCGAATCCGCCGATTTCACCGATCACACCGAACGCGGGAGCCAAGCCGGCGAGGTTCTCTGCCGTGGTGCCCGGACGCATGTGCTCGTCGTTGTCGAGGATGGTGATGCCGTTGATGTCCTTGACCGGCACTACCGACTTGGCGAAGTATCCGCCGGTCCACGCCTTGGCGGCGAGGTCCTGCGAGCGCACGGCGTATGCGTCGACGTCGTCACGCGAGAAGCCCTCGATGGTGGCGATGAGGTCTGCGCCGACGCCCTGCGGCACGAAGTAGTTGTCGTAGTTGGTGGCGGGGTCGAGTGCCCACGGTCCACCGTCGGATCCCATCGGAACGCGGGACATCGACTCGACGCCACCGGCAATCACCAGTTCGTCCCAGCCGGACCGAACCTTCTGAGCAGCCATGTTCACGGCCTCGAGGCCGGAAGCGCAGAAACGGTTGAGCTGAACGCCACCGACGGTGTCGGGCAGTCCCGCATCGTTGACTGCAACGCGGGCGATGTCCATTCCCTGATCGCCAACGGGGGTGACGACGCCCAGGATGAGGTCGGAGATCCGGTCCTCGTCGAGGTCGGGAAAGCGCACGCGCAGTTCCTGGATCAGACCCGTGACCAGCGAGATCGGCTTGACCGAGTGCAACGACCCGGTCTTCTTGCCGCGGCCTCGCGGGGTACGGATGGCTTCATAAATGAATGCCTCTGTGGTCACTGTGAGGTGTTCCTTCCGTGTAATTCGTCGAACCGGTCTGCAGATCGTCCGCGCCACCTTCGGTGGTGGCGCATGGCCGAGGTACAGACCTCAGCCCTTTCACTGTAGAACGTGTTCCAAATTCATGGGAAGGACCGAAGCGATCCTGCTAGGTGACCGAGGTGATCAGGTGCGCGAACGCCTGCCCGCTTCGGTTCATTTCGAGAGCGCCCCCGGAAGCACTCACGGCACGATGCGATACGGCAACATCATGTCGTGATCTTCGTGATCGAGTAGATGGCAATGCCACACGTATCCCTGGAGTCGACCAGAATCAGCCATATCGTGGCGCCCGCCGCCCGTCATCCCACTACCCGTCATCACACCGCTCGGAAGACGATCGAACATCGCGTCGGGATCGAAACCCAGCTCATCCGCGGTGGGGAATCGCACGATGATCCGGGTGACGGTGCCGCCGTCCACCCTGACGGTGTCCTTCATCCCCGCTTCCCACGGCGCCGGCGCGATCATCGGCCCCGCCTCGAACCCGTCGGGCGACGGAGTCCACTTGTTGCCGATCACCGGCTGCGGATGGCGGATCAAGTACTCCAGCGTCCGCATCGGTGTTCTGCCGAGAATCCGGAAATTCACCAAGTGCAGGTGTATCGGATGCGGGTCCGGCGTGGTGTTGACGATGTTCCACTGCTCGACGGTGCCTTGCCGCGGCCTCTCGACGTCCGTGGTGCTGAACGTCAGGTTGTTCAACGTCATCTGAGCCGGTGGATTCCGCAGTTCCAGTTGCTGGCTCACCGTCACCGTGCGAATTACCGTCGGCTGCTCCAACGGGGCGAGAACGTCACGTTGTTGGCGCCCACCGCGCAGTTGCGACGGAACACCACCGGTGAATCCGCGCCTGGCGTCACCGCGGAACCGGCAGAACAGCGGCATAGTCACTTCACCGATGACAGCGGCGGGCAGCGGGGGCGCCTCGTCGTTGCGAAGCTCCACCGTCGAACCCTCCGACAGTCCGGTGAAATCGACGAGGAGGTCGTACCGCTCCCCCGGTGCGCAGCGGAAGGCATTGACCGCGACGGGTGCGTCGAGCATTCCGGCGTCGTTGCCGATGACCCAGAACGTCATCATGTTCGAGAAGTGAAGATTCCACACACTTGCCGACGACGCATTGACGATGCGGAAGCGGTAAAGGCCCCGAGCCACGGACAGTTCCGGCCACACCTTGCCGTTGACCAAGCCGACGTCGCCCACCGCGCCGCCTTCCCACGATCCTTCCGGGATCAAGATGGTGGATCGGCCGTTCTGGGCGCCTGTCGGCGTGAAGATCTTCTCCTGCAGGATCAACGGGATCTCGAATTCCTCGGCCGGCAACCCCAACGGATTTCCCAGTTCGCCGGTGTCGAATTCATCCCTGATCAGATAGTTGCCGATCAGACCGGCGTAGACGTTGAGCCGGGTGATGCCCATCGCATGATCGTGATACCAGAGGTGGGCGGCTTCCTGACCGTGCAAAAAGTGATGCATCGCAGCCTGTCCCGGCATCACCAGCAGCTCCGGATGGCCGTCGCTCTCAGGTGAAGTGACTCCCCCGTGCAAGTGCAACGACGTCGGCGGGTTAGCGCGAAAGTCTGCCTGCATTCCGTGCAGCGTCATATCCATGTCCGCTGCCAACGGATGTCCGGTCAGATCGTTCTCGAACGTCAACATGATCGGCTCGCCGGAATGCGCCTCGACGGTAGGGCCCAGATAACCGCCACCGATCTCTCCGCTGCGGTACGACAGTGCTGGGGACGAGGGAAAATCCCGATGAAAGGCATGTTGCCCCACTTGCGCTGTCAGTGTGATCTCGTTTCCGGAAAGCGTTGACAACGACGGTAGTTCGTCACAGAACGGCTCGAACTCCGGCGAATGAAAAATCAACGGAGACTCGATATCCACACTCCCCGCCGGAGCAGCACCTGCCTTTGCACCCAAAGCAACAGCCGCTGTGCCGACTACCGACCCTTTCAGAACCGATCTTCTGGAAACCCCGATACCCATACATTCCCCTCCCCATCGAAACGGGTTGCGTTCTCCCGCAAGGAAAACGCAACCCGTCTCTCCACTTCGATCTCGGAAAATCCCCCGCCTACTTTCCGTCGATCGCCTCCAGCACCGAATCGATCAGCGACTGTGGAAGTTTCGACGGCGGAGAGATTTCCAGTTCTCCCGGAGCGCCCGGCATCGTCCAGACAGTTCTGTGCCGAGCGATCGCGAGCTTCTCCCGTGATCCGTCCTCATTGACCTTGAAGTACTCGAACTCGAGGTCGATCCCCCTCTCGTAGAGGGCAGACAGGGACATCGTGACCAGGACGTCGTCGAACGGCATGACCTCGCGCAGATGCTCAACCCTGGTGTGCACACAACGAAGTTCCCCGAGGGCGCCTCTGGCCGCCATGGCCTCACGCTGAGAACGGACCAGGAACTTGTCCCGAACCCTCGACTGCCAGATGTAATAGTTGCCGAAGTAGATGTTGCCCACGACGTTTCCGTCCTGCATCGTCGTCGAGAACACCTCGGATTCGAGCAGGTACGGATTGCGCGGCACCATCGGAGCCGAGCGGATCACGGAACCACGATCGACGTTCTTCGGTTCGGTGGGAACAGCGATGTTCTTCGTCCCCGTCGGAATCGTCATCGGCTCGATGAAATCGTGGAAGTACTGCGGCATCGGCCGTGCCGCCACCACACCGTGGGAGAGGATTTCCACCCACGTCGTCTGCATCGCACTCCACCCGATGTGAGTGCGCGTCTCGCCGTCGACCCGGCACCATTCGACATGCAGATTGGTGGTTGCCCGATCCGGACCGGTGAGCTCGGTGATCCAGATCGTCCCCTCGACAATGTCGTCGGTGTACAGGTTCGCATCGATGAACACCTCGGAGTTGTTGGTCACCATGCCCCAACGACCCGTCGCCATGTCCTCCACGATCTGCTTCGAGATCGGTCCGGTTCCCCTCTCTCGCAAAGCGCCCAACCACAGCGCGAAGCTCGCGAACCCCACTGATCCACCGACGTTGCACGCGTCCCGGAACCCGACGGGGAACCGGATCGACACCGCCGGATAGCCGCTCCGGGCCACCACATGCACGTCGGAGCCGTAGGCCATCGGATCGAACTGCGCGAGAGACTTCGCTGACAACGGTCCGGAGTCGAACTGCGGTGCCGGGTCCTGCGCCGGTTCTTCCGCATCCTCCTCATGAGTCACAAACGCGAGAATCCGCTCCTCGTTGTCCGTCAACAGAGCTGGAAAAGTCAGAACCACCACGCTTCCGTCTGCGCCGCCGCGGAAGGTCACTGCGTCGTCCTCCCTGGCGCCCATCGCCAGAGAAACCGACCTCTGCCCCGTGGCCTTTCGGATCGCCTCGGCCGCCGCCCACAGCCTGGTTCCCGCACGATCGAGTGATTCGCCGCCCGCGATCAACTCGTCCAGCAGCGGAATCCGCGCCGAACCCAGAAGCGCCTTCCACTGCATGACTGTTCGGGCGCGAACCGGTTCGATGTCACATCCCTGAGGCCAGTCGCCGGCCGAACTGAGTGACTTACTGCCGTCGTGCGAGAGCGAGACATCCACAGAGGGTGGAATATCACCGACGACGACGGGCTTTCCGGTTTCCTGCCATTCGATGGCAAAGGCATTACTCATTTGATCACCACATCCTCATCGAGATGAATGTTCACGGCCGCCTCGGCGATCGGTTTCTCCTGCTCGTGGCGTTCCGACTTGGTCAACTCGTGAATCCCCGGGGTATGCGCGACCACAACCCGCGGGCTCTTCACTCCCAACGCCCGGCTGTGTTGCGCGAGCTTGTCGAGAATGATCTGTGCGTCGCGCGCAGTCGGATCCGCGATTTCCTCAGCCGTAGGACGGCTTTCGTCGTGGGAGAGAATCTGGGAGCGATATCCCTCGAGCTGCATCACCACTCGTCCGTCCTTCACCACCGCCACGTCGGCTTGCATGTGGGTCTCGGTCTGCACCTTGTCGTAGGCGTACGCGGTGAACGAACGAGCCTCGAATCGTCCGTCGTACATGTCGATTCGCGCAATGTTGACCGGAAGACAGATCTCCCGCGGAACCATGATCTGGCCCGATTGGAGCAGGGAATCGAGGAAGTAGGGATCACCGAGGAGGTGCTGCTTACGGTCGGCTCGCGAAATAGCGCTGAAGAGGATGTGCTCGGAATCGAGGCTCGAGATCTCTTCGAGTCGGCGGAAATCGCCCTCCTGGAACAGCAACCACGAGTAGAGATCGTCCAACGGATCGATGTCGAGCACCGGTCGCGGCAACTCCTTCTCGAACTCCGGCAGTGTTTCGTCCAGTCCGAAGATGAAGTCGGCCGAGAAATGGGGCCGCCCGTACCCGGTCCGTTCGGTGCCGATCGTGACATGCACCCGCGTTCCTGCGGCATCACGATCCTGCTCCACGACGCTTGCCTTGATCTCGACTCTGGTGCCCTCGACGGTGTCGACGACGATCGGTCGATCCAGTTTGATGTCGTCGATGCGGACGCGGCCCAGAGTCACGCGTCCGGTGACATAGGCCGCCGCCTGCGACATCGCCTCGAGCCCGAACACCGTCGGAAGCAGCGCCGATCCCTTCCAGACATGGTCGAGGACAAAAGGATCTGCCGAGGTGGACAACGTCGTCCGGGTAACCAGTTCTACCTGCGGCTCGAAGGTCACCACTTGGTCGATGTAGCGCGACACCGCCGGCAGAGCCGGTGCTGCCGGTGCCCAGGTGTCGAGACCGCCGAGTCGACTGGTCACGACGATACGACTTGTCTCGGGTCCGCTGTCGACCAGGCGAAGGAAATGATCCACTCCCGCAGCCGTCGAAATCGGCATGACACCCATCTTCGCGAGGTGGTTGACACTGCCCATGCGGGCGCCCATTCCGGTCTCTCCCCACACGCTGTACGCGAGCGAGAACGTCCGAGTCTTCGGGTGCCCGGCGGCATATCGCATCACCATTTCGTCGAGAAGCTCGTTTCCGTATGCATACCAGCTGTTTCCGGGCATACCTGTGAATCCGATGATGGAGGAGAAGCCCACGAACAGCTTCAAGTCGCGATCAGCGAGCGCTTCGACGAAGTTGGCTGCGCCCAGGACCTTAGGTGCAACCTCCTTGAAAGCCGCAGCGCTGTCGACTCTCTCGAACCGCCGCGGAACATTCGCCCCCGCACCGTGGACAAACCCGGTGATCGGCCCAACCTCGACCTCGATCTGGGCGACGACGCCGGCCACCGCCGCAGCATCCGTGACGTTGCAGCGATAGTAGTGAGCGCTCAAACCAGCAGACGTGAAGTCCGCAAGAGTGGAAGCGATTTCGTCACCCGCTTGTCGCTGAGAGCTTCCGATCAGCACTAGTTCGGCGCCTGTCTTTCGGCCGAGAGCCAGAGCGCATTGCGCCATGATGCCTTTCGCGCCACCGGTCACGACCACTACATCCGAACTCCCCAACCCGCTCTCGCGGACGGTGTAGTCGCTCGAGGCGAGAACCCGCGGTTGCAGTGCCGTGCGTCCCATCTCGGTGTCGTAAGTCGCGAACACATAGGATGCAACCGAATCCAACTCGGAGACGACGGTGGTTGCCACCACCGCGTCCGCAGTCGAGCCGTCGAATCCTATGACGCGGACATCCAGTTCGGGGCGCTCGTGATGCACCGAAGCGGCAAAAGCCGCCGCACTCGGTACCGGCTCCGGATTGCCCAACTCGACATCGGTGAACTGAATCACTGCCAATGTGGTTCGTGCGCCTCCACTTTGCTGCGCCGGAACCATCTTGTGCATGTGTTCGATCCCACGGCGCAAGCCGATTTCGGTGACGGAATCATCGGTCACACGCGGCATTACGGCAACCACGTGCTGTGCATTCGCAGGAGCGCCGTCGGAGAATGTGCGAATGTCGACCTGAGCACCACGCCCTCGCAGTTCGGATTCCAACCTTCCGACCAAACCGGCGTCGTCACCGATGACGACAAACGTCGTGTCCGTGAGGTCTCGGACTCCGTGCAACGCTGTCTCGCTCCGAACTTTTTCCAGGGTGTAATCGCGAACCCAGGTGAAGCTGTCGGCTGATAGACCCTTTGCCTTCACCGGCAGCGCCCGCGCAACCGGCTGCTGCTGCCCCGACTTCTCTTTCGCGGATCGATCGAGCACTTCGATGAGTTCACCCAGGCTGACGTTGACGAGTTCGGCCGGATCCAGATCACCCTGAACACCCAATCGCGTTGCCACAGTTGCTATCGCATCGGCAGCCTTGATCGAGTCCATGTTCAGGTCGTCGAGCAGGTGGAGATCCACATCGAGAGACTCCACCGGAAATCCGGTGTCCTCCGCGATTACCTCGAGCAGTATTCGCGACACGTCCGACTGCACCGAACTCGCTGCTGGAACGGCAGAACCGGGATTCGGTGATGCCGCAAGGATCAGCGATGCTGCTTCTCCGATCGTGGCATTGGCCAACTCGGCAGGGTCGAGGTCGACAACCTCGAACTGATGCGCAACCTTCGAAATAGCCTCTGCCGCACTGATCGAGTCGAGATTCAGATCATCGAGCAGACGCAGATCCGTCGTGATCGACTCGGCGGGGAATCCCGTCGTATCGGCGAGGATCCTGATCAGCTCACTTTCCACGGACCCAGCGCCCGCGTCAGCCGGCTCTACGACTACCGGAGCCGAAACCGGCGAAGGAGCTTTCGCTGCCACGGATTCGTGGCCGTTGGTGACTGCCCGCGAAGTCGGAGCAGATGGAGAAGACGGAGAAGTCGCTCCACTGCCTACATCAGCACGAATCACGTCGACGAGGAAGGTCCCGCGTCGGCTCAGGTAATCGGCCAGCGCCGCAGCCGGATCCCCGCCGGACGTACCAAGTGCGAGCGGTTCGGGAGCAGAGGTAACCGTCAGCTTCGCCTCGGCCAGGTTCTCGATGAACACCTTCTGATCGGCAGGAACGAATTCGCGCACGAACCGGCCGTCGAAAAGTTCGTTCCATCGGACCTGAGCGCCGTGGACGTACATCGCGGCCAGTGCGACATTGAAGTCCTCGTCGCGTCCGGACTTGGACGCAACGGGGAAGCAGCGCACGCCGTCGGTCCCATTGATCGCCTTGGTGAGCCCGGTCAGCACACGGCCGGGTCCGACCTCGACGAGCAGGTCCACGTCCTGCGAGATTCCACTTACCGTCTTGACCCAGTCGACCGGTGAGACAACCTGTTTGGTGACCAATTCGCGAAGTGCCAGTGGCGTCTGTACGCGTTTCCCTTCGACGCAGGAATACACGGGGCAAGTCAGCGAATCGACTTGCTCGTCAACGGGCGCAGTGGACTTCAGCTCCCGCTCGGCCTCGTTCATCATCTCGGAGTGGAAAGCATTCGACACGGCAAGCGCCTGAGCCGACACTCCGCGCGTCTTCGCGATGGCAACCACATCGTCGACCGCGTCTTTGGTGCCCGAAACCACGGTCTGTGTAGGCGTATTCAGATTCGCGACGGTCGCGTAACCCTTTGTTTCCGCGATGATCGCCTCAGCCGTCGATCGGTCGCAGGTCAGGCTCGCCATCGCGCCGTTTCCACCACCACTGACAGCCATGGCCGCACCCTTCGCCGCAGCCAAGGTGATCAGCGTCTTCTGGTCGTAAGCTCCTGCCGCGTAGAGCGCGGTCAACTCGCCGAGACTGTGGCCGGCGACAGCACTGGGTGTGACACCCAATCGGCGGAGGTACTCGAACCAGAGCAGCGAAGCCAAAGCGACGGCAGGCTGGGTGAACTGCGTCTGGGCGAGATCCCGCTTCCACTTCGCCAATTCCGCAGCGTCAGCGCTCTTGACCGGGTTCCGCAGAATTCGAGGCGTGATCGCCTCCGCTCCAACTCCCTCCAACCAGCCGTCCGCCTCGGTCGCCAGTTCGCGTGCCCACTCGAAGCGCTCGATCAGCACGCGCGCCATCTCTAGTTGTTGGGATCCCTGTCCCGGGAACAGGAATCCGATGTCGTGGTGGACGGCGTTCGAGATCGAGATCTCGTTGCTCACGACCTTCACCTGACCGGATGCAGGAGCGGAGTTCTCGCAGATCACGGCAAGCTGACGCATGCGTTCGGCCAACTGCGCGGGACGTCCGGCCACCACTGCGGCACGGAAGGGCGCGGTCGGCGAGATCACTCGAGAGAGTTTCGCCGAAAAGTCCAGCAGCTCGGCAACACTCAACGGAACCGCCAGATCTGCAACATCCCGCGCTCGGGTCGCCAAGTCCACCGCGGAATCTGCAGAAAGTACGAAAACCTCGGTGTCCTGATACGACGCCATCATCGTGCGGACGTCTTGCGAGGGTGTCAGCTTGCTGGATGGTGCATCAGCCGATTCGATCGCGACGTGGCAGTTGATACCGCCGAAACCCATGGCTTGCGCACCGGCACGCATCTTCTCGGACGGATCTCTGATCTCACCGTTGACGAGCGGAAAGAGTGCCGGCGCTTCGGTTCCGAACGCCGGGTTCGGGTCGGTGCAACCGGCGAGCGGCGGAAGGATTCGTTGATTGACGGCCATGGTCGCCTTGATCAGCGCAAGGATGCCCGACGCCGCCTTCGTATGCCCGATCAACGACTTCAGTGACGTCATGCCGATGCTACGAGCCTCGACCGGCCCGTCCGTCTGAGCGGCCTGCTGGACGCCGGCCAGTTCGACGGGGTCTCCGACGGGAGTACCAGTTCCGTGTCCTTCGACAAAGGCAACCTCGCTGGCCGCGAATCCCGCTCGCGAGTATGCGCGACGGATCATCTCGGCCTGAGTTTCGGCGCGGGGCTTGGTGATTCCCCCCTTGCCATCGGTGGAGATACCCCAGCCGCGAATCGTCGCGTACACGTAGTCGCCGTCCGCCCTGGCGTCCTCGAGTCGTTTCAAGGCCACGAATCCGCAACCTTCACCCGGGATGAATCCGCTTCGGCTTGCGTCGTACACGTTCATGTCGCCACGGGTCAGTGCACCCAAACGGGCGAATCCCACCAGTTCCAAAGGATCCAAGCTGACGTCGACTCCCCCTGCCAAGACGAAGTCGGCCGCGCCGGACGCCAGCTTTTCGGCTGCAGTCGCCACCGCGAGCATTCCGGACGCGCACGCACCGTCCACGACGTACCCGCCGCCGTTGAAGTCGAGATAATTGCAGATCCGGCCGGCAATCGTATTCGACAACATGCCGGCGAGAGTGTCTTCACTCGGCTCCACCAATGGGCCCTTGTAGACCTCTTCCATCGTCTCGGCGAGAGCATCGGCGACGGAACTGTCCAACTGGCGCGCTTCGGCTGCCACAGCGAGTGCGCGCTTGACGTAAGGCCAACGCAAACGCATCGACCACATCCGGGATTCTTCTCCGGTGAGGGAGTTGCCGACGATTGCGGCGCTGCGTCCAGTGGGTACCGATCCTCGGCTGTAGCCCGCGTCGGTCAAAGCCCCGAGTGCTGTTTCCAGAGCCAACCAGTGTGTGAGATCTGTCGACTTGAAGGTCCGCTCCGGTATCCGGCGACCGACCCAGTCGAATTCGAAACCATCCATGAACGCGCCGCGATCGGCGTATGTCTTGTCGACGTCGTCAGGGCTCGCGCTCCAGTAGTCGTCGAGGGACATCCGTGACTCCGGAAACTTTCGGAATTGCATCCGACGCGCGAGGACGTTCTCCCAAAATCCTTGCAGATCATGTGCACCGGGGGACCACATGCTCATCCCGACTATCGCAATCGCAGGATTAGTTGAATCTTCAGTCATCTTACACTTCCTATTTTCGCGCGCATCCACGGGAGACTCAATCGATCGAAGACTAACCACGCCCTCATCGGTGTGTAAAACGCAGATTCACCTCAAGGCATAAACAAATAACAAGGGTTGTTCGGCGCAATGAACGTGTTTCAGCAATTTGACAGCAATCGAGCGTTAGCTGTAACTCGGAGTTACTTATTTGCTTCGCAACCGGTCATGCTCCTGCTTGAACATCCGTACCGGATCCCGGTTTCACGGCCGCCATTTTCTCGCGATCGGCAAATATTCAGTTGAATATGCACCGAAATGCCGCAATGCCGAATATGTGGCCAATTCGCCGAATGTCCCAAATTGGTCGATCCCCGCAAATCAAACATCCGACAACTATCAATCTGAACATTCGTGACACACCGAAATTTAACAGCAGCACTCGAATGCGCATCAGACAACGAGAAATTCCAGATATTCTTCGGCGACCATCGTCCGAATCGACGTTTCGTTACACCGGAACTGAGCGAACGAATGTGCCAGCAAACCAGCCACATACAATTCAGCTTTGCGAGGCCGAGCCGGCGCGCTTTCGAGACGCGCGCGCACAAAGGGAACGGCACTTATAACAATTCGATCACACAGTGGTGCAGCTGGATTCCGACAGCTGTTTCACGCACACGGACCGACTCGGCAACTCAGCTTTCGAGGCGGCGAGCTCCGAGGACGTCCTTGAGGAGTTCCTTTGCAACATCCTCGGGATCACGTCTGGCAGTCGGATCAGCGGGCTCCGCCGCCTCCGCAAACATCTCGTCCTCGTCCTCCGGCGTTGCAGGCGGAGGAGTTGCCTCGTAGTCGACCTCAGGAGCAGGGGCCGGTCCAGGGTCTTCCGGATAGTCGGGGGCCTCGGGCGGCGGAATGTCGTCCGAATCTCCGCGCTGGGGCTGCGGGGCCTTGGGCTGCTGCGCTGCGCGCTCCTGACTGGGGCGAGAGAAGCGGGGCGCAGCGGCAGGGCGGCTCGGAGCTTCCGTCGCCTTGGTTGCGCTCGATACTGTCGGCGCTGTAGGCGCACCTTCTTGATACTCGACCTGCCAAGTGCCACCGAACATTTCGGCAAGGACCTCGCAAATGACCGCCGCGTTGTGCGGTTGCGTCACACGAGCACCCAGGACCGGTGAGCCGTGAGCGATGACAACGACATGTCCACGCACGTCGTGAACCGTCGCAGCGGACAGCATGGCCGGAAGAACCTTGTTTCGTTCACCGACCTTGTTGCGCAAGGTGTTCCACGATTCACGGAGAGTCTCGACTGTGGGGCCTGCCGAGACCGGCGCAGCTTCGGCAACCGCCGGCTCGTCGAACTCGGGCTCGGGCTCGGGCTCGTAGTCGGGTTCCGGCTCGGCAAGCCCGATCAGCTCTTCCGCCTCGACAGGAGCAGTAACCGGTGGTTCAACCACAGGAGCTTCAACTATTGGAGCTTCGGCAACCGGAGCTTCAACCACCGGAGCTTCGGCAACCGGCGGTTCCACGATCTCGACAGTGGGAGTCTCGACGACGGGAACTGCCGCTACCGGAGGTTCGACGACAGGAGCCTCCACAACCGGCGGCGCCGCAGCTGGAGCAGGCGGGGCTGGTTCCGGCCGTGCCTCAGGCTCGGCCTTGCGTTGAGAGGGCCGTTGGAACTTGGAAGCAATCTCCGGTTCGAGCGGCGGCACGGTGGGTGCCGGCGTTGCTGCCGCGCGAGGAGCAGCCGCGACTCCGGCAGCCGGAATACCTTGTTCCAGGCGCTCCAGCCGCTGCAATACAGCTGACTCGGTGTCGGAGGCCGACGGCAGCAGCATTCGCGCGCACATCACTTCGAGCAGTAGCCGCGGCGCCGTCGCACCACGCATTTCGCTGAGTCCGGCATGGACAGTCTCGGCGAAGCGGGTGAGCGTGGCCGGGCCGACTCGTTGAATCTGCTCACGCATCGTGACCAGCTCCGCTTCCGGAGCGTCGACCAATCCTCGTTCGCTGGCATCGGAAACAGCCTGCATCAGGATGAGATCACGCAGGCGCTCGAGAAGATCGAGCGCGAATCGGCGTGGATCGTGACCGGCGTCCATCACGCGATCGACAGTGCCGAACAACGCGGCCCCGTCACTGGCAGACAGGGCGTCTACTGCTTCGTCGATGAGCGCGACGTCGGTGACTCCGAGAAGAGAGAGAGCGCGCGGATACGTGACACCTTCTTCTCCTGCGCCCGCGAGCAGCTGATCGAGGACACTCAACGAGTCACGAGGGGAACCGCCACCGGCCTTGATGACCAGTGGATACACCGCAGGCTCGACCGGTACGCCCTCCTGGGCGCAGATCTTTTCCAGGAGTCCGCGCATGGTCGACGGCGCCAACAGGCGGAACGGGTAATGGTGTGTACGCGAACGGATGGTCGGGAGAACCTTTTCCGGTTCCGTCGTCGCAAAGATGAAGATGAGGTGTTCCGGCGGCTCTTCGACGATCTTGAGCAACGCATTGAAACCCGCCGCCGTCACCATGTGTGCCTCGTCGATGATGAAGACGCGGTAGCGAGATGCGGCGGGTGCGTGGAACGCCTTGTCTCGGAGTTCTCGGGTGTCGTCGACGCCACCGTGACTTGCGGCGTCGAGTTCCGTCACATCCAGGTTGCCTGTGCCGCCCGGGCCCAGCGAAACGCACGAGTCGCACACGTCGCACGGCGTCGACGTCGGTCCCTGCTCACAGTTCAGCGAACGCGCCAGGATTCGCGCCGACGACGTCTTTCCGCAGCCGCGCGGGCCGGAAAACAGGTAGGCATGGTTGATGCGTCCGGTGTCGAGGGCCGTGCTGAGCGGTGCGGTGACATGCTCCTGCCCCACCACCTCGGCGAAGGACGCGGGTCGATACTTCCGGTACAGGGCCACGCGCAAAGACTACCGGCGACCCACGACAGGTGGTCCGGTGCGGGTGCAACGCCGACTTCTCCCGAAACATGTTCGCAACACAATCGCAGTGCGGAGGAAACCGCACGCACCCATCGTGGGTTCCGTGCACGCGGGCTGGTCCGCGTGCGTGAGGAGAAAACTGTGCCCGCCACCATCGATGCCGGAGCAACTGCCTGGTTGCTCGTCAGTACTGCACTCGTACTTCTGATGACGCCAGGACTCGCACTGTTCTACGGCGGCATGGTCCGCTCGACGGGCGTACTCAACATGATCATGATGAGTTTCGTCTCGATCGCACTCGTCACGGTTGCGTGGTTGTTCGTGGGCTACAGCCTCGTGTTCGGCGACGATCACGGTGGCATCATCGGCGGACTCGAGCACATCGGCATGGCGGGCATCGACCCGTCGACGGTGCACGGGAATGTCCCGGAAGTGTTGTTCGCAACCTTCCAATTGACGTTCGCAATCCTTACTGCAGCGCTCATCAGTGGTGCGATCGCCGACCGCGCGAAGTTCTCCGCCTGGATGATCTTCGTCCCCATCTGGTCCTTGCTCGTCTATGTCCCCGTCGCTCACTGGGTGTGGAATCCGCAGGGATGGCTCGCACAGATGGGCGCACTCGACTACGCCGGTGGCCTCGTCGTCGAAATCGTGTCCGGAGCGTCGGGTCTGGCATTGGCACTGGTCCTCGGCCAGCGGATGGGTTTCAAGGCCGAGTCGATGCGTCCGCACAATCTGCCGTTCGTCCTGCTCGGCGTAGGCCTGCTCTGGTTCGGTTGGTTCGGATTCAACGCCGGCTCGGCCCTTGCGGCCGACGGTATGGCCTCGCAGATCTTCCTCAACACACTCGTCGCCGGTTGCACCGGACTACTCGGCTGGCTGTTCGTCGAGCAGAATCGTGACGGACACCCCACGACGTTCGGCGCAGCT
The DNA here is from genome assembly GCF_021352185.1 of Rhodococcus sp. Ni2. NCBI lineage: Bacteria > Bacillati > Actinomycetota > Actinomycetes > Mycobacteriales > Nocardiaceae > Rhodococcus > Rhodococcus sp. Ni2. The sequence continues at coordinate 2,665,145 of NZ_WOXZ01000001.1, read as the reverse complement.
TCGGGCGTCGTCGCCGGTCTGGTCGCGATCACCCCGTCGTGCGGAACGGTGAACATGTTCGGTGCGCTCGTCATCGGTCTGATCGCCGGCATCGTCTGCTCGTACGCCGTGGGATGGAAGCACAAGCTCGGCTACGACGACTCCCTCGACGTCGTCGGCGTGCACCTCGTCGGTGGAATCGTCGGCTCGTTGCTGATCGGACTCCTCGCGACGGCCGTGATGACGGGCGGTCCGGAAGGTTTGTTCTTCGGCGGTGGATTCGCACAGTTGGGCAAGCAGTTCGTCGGCGTCGTCGTGGTCGCGCTCTATGCCTTCGGTGTGACCTACGGTCTCGGAAAGCTCATCGACAAGACCTTCGGCTTCCGCATTTCGCGTGAAGACGAGGCCCGCGGAATCGACGTTGCCCTGCACGCGGAGTCGGCTTACGAGCACGGAGTCCTCGGCCACGGTCCGATCGGCGGACAGAACCCGAGCCCGTTCCTCCAGCGTCAGCGGGAGGAACGGGAGAACCGCGAGCGGGACTGACCGCCCTCACCGGTTCGCGATTTCCTCCATCAGGATCGGAACGCCGACATTGCAGGAATGAATCCCGACGACGGTGGTCAGTTTCAGCACCTCGAGAATCTCCTTCGGGGTCACTCCCATGTCGAGCGCGGCGCGAATATGGCGTCGTACGCCGGGTGCGTACATGTGTGTGCTCGCCGCATCGACGGCTATGCACAGCAACTGGATCACCTGAGGTGACAGCACCCCGCTGTTCCAGGGCTGCATCGCTGTCTTCATGTACAGCTCGGTCCACTCGGGATCCAGCTCCGAAAGTCCGTCCCACAACGGATTCCAGCCACCCGAATCCTTCATGGCCTGGGTCACGGGAAAAGCTTCACTTGCTCGAACGTCAGTCATCGATCTCCTCAGACCATCGAAAATGCTTGATTCAGTTCACGTTTGAGAATCTTTCCGGTTGCCGTCATCGGCAGCGACGGCACGAACTCGATGCGACGCGGATATTTGTAGGCGGCCATCTGTTCCCGCGTCCATTCCACGAGATCCGATTCGGAGATCTCTTCACTCGGCTCTCGGATCACGAACGCGACAACTTCTTCGCCGAGGCTCGAGTCCGGCACCCCGACGACGGCGACGAGTGAGACGGCTGGGTGAGTGAGCAGAACCTCTTCGATTTCGCGTGGGTAGACGTTGAATCCGCCCCGCACGATCATGTCCTTCGCGCGATCGACGATGTAGTAATTTCCGTCGGTATCGACCCGTGCCAAATCGCCGGTGCGAAACCATCCGTCGCGCATGACTTCCGCCGTCGCCTCTGGTCGGTTGAAATAGCCCTTCATGACGTTGTGCCCGCGAATGGCCAACTCTCCCACTTCATCGGGGCCGGCGATCGTGTGCCAAGAGTCGTCGACAAGCCGCGCTTCGACGCCCCAGATCGGCACGCCGATCGAACCGGGCCGGGGGTCGCTCTCCGGGTCACTGAACAAGGCCAGCGGAGAGGTCTCGGACAACCCGTACCCTTCGAGGATCTGAACACCGAAGCGTTCCCTGAACTGTGTCAATATTTCCACGGGAAGCGCTGCGCCACCGGAGATCGCGCACCGCATGTTCTGTGCAACGGTCTCGATATCCACTCCGGATTTCACTACCTCGTCCAGCACGCCGAGCAGTCCCCAATACATGGTCGGGACGCCCGCGAAGACCGAGATCTTTTCGCGTTCCATGATCTCGAGTGCCGCGGTCGCATCGAAGCGCGGCATCAACACCAAGGTGGCACCGACGCAGATTCCCGCATTCATGGTCACTGTCTGGCCGAACGAGTGGAACAACGGCAAAGTCAGGAGATAACGCTCATGCATGGACGGAACGCTCTCGAACAACCGGTTGGTCGACAGTGCATTCAAGACCATGTTGCAGTGAGTGAGTTCGGCGCCCTTGGGCTTTCCGGTAGTGCCGCTGGTGTAGAGGATGACCGCGGTGTCCGTCGGTTCACGAACAACCGCGACTGCAGGCGTTTCCGTGCCGGACACGGATGCCAGTGCTTCGCCTAGAGTCTCGACTCCGAGGATCGACGACGGTGCACCCGACTCGGCGCTGATCACGATCAGGGCCGAACAGGTCTCGCTCTGCTCGAACCCGGCGATGGCGTACTCGGCGATCGGCAATTCGGGACTTCCCTCGAAACAGAAGTACAGCTTTGCTTCCGAATCAGCCAGGTGATAGGCGATTTCGCGCCCCTTGAGCAGAATGTTCAGAGGAACGACGACGCCGCCGGCCTTGAGAATGCCGTAGTAGACGATCGGGAACTCGAGAACGTTCGGGCAGGACAACGCCACCTTGTCACCTGGCTCGACACCCCGCGAGACGAGCAGATGGGCGATGCGATTCGCGTAGGCGTCGAACTGCGCATACGTCAGCCTCGCTTCCCCGAGAACCAGCGCATCCCGTTCCGGGTATCGCCGGGCCGAATCTTCCAGCAGAGCAGCAAGATCAAGCACGACTGTGTTCCTCCTGCGCCTCGGAATCCGTGGCATGAGACGAGGCGGCGTGCGACACCGACTCGAGCAGTTCCAACACCAACGATTCCGCCCGCGGCCAATACCCGTATCCGGACGCCGGATTGAGGTGTCCGACCTCGCCCAGATCCAGCAACCGACTCCCCCATCCTTCAGCCAAACCCACAACTCGGCGATACCCGGCCAGCGGATCGTTCCGACTCGCCGCGACCGTGCTCGGAAACGGCAGACGCTGACGCGGTATCGGTAGCCACCCGTGTCGGTCGAGATCTTCGAGAGACGGATAAGACTCGGGCAGCGGAAGTTCGAGATCCGCCGGCGTGACCAGAAGTGCGCCCGCAACCTCTCGATGATGCGCCCTCGCCCAGTGAGCAACTGTCATGACTCCGGCGCTGTGCCCGACCAGGACCACCGGCCCGCAGACACTTGTCAGCACCTCGTTCAATGCCGCAACCCGCGCATCGCGGCTGAGCTTGTCGGTCTCGAGGGGAGGAACCGTCAGAACGTTGTCGAGCCTGCGCGCGAGGTGAGTCTGCCAATGATCTTCGACATGATCCCGCAGACCGGGAACCATTACTACCGTAGTTGATTCATTCATCATGAGCTCCGAACGTCTGTTACTTCAGTGGCGCCGGGGATCTCGGGCCGATTCTGCAACGTCGCCAGCCGCCTCATCCCGGCGGGACAGGCACGCTTGCCGGCTACCAACGCGAGGGCCGCGACGACATAGACGAAGGGCGAAAGCTGTAGAGCACCGAGAAGACCCAGGTGATCGGCGAGGATGCCGACAACGAAGGGACCGAGCGCCAGCCCGAGAAGGTTGTTGGCGACGGTGAGCGTTCCCATGGCCGACGCTCGAATCGAGTGATGGGTAAGGTTCGCGACCATCGCTGCCGTCGGCCCCGACGAACCGGCGGAGAAGAATGCACCGATACCGAGCAACACGAGTTGTGCTGTCCCCGTGCCCAACCGGAGCCCGATGCTCAGCGTCACCAACGAGATGGCGCAGTAGACAATGGCGGTGGTCCATTTTCGCGCCGAATCGTCGCGGCTGAATCTATCTGTGATGAAACCGCAGACCACCATCCCGCTTCCGACCAGGAGGACGAACACGGAAGCCGTGACGCCGGCCTTGTCCGGGGCCAAATCGTAGTAACGATTGAAGAAGCTCGGCAACCACGCCAGAAGTACAGCGGCGGTGAACATCTGGAGACCACCACCGATGTAGGCGAACAACACGGCGGGATTGGTGAACAGCGAGGACACCGGCGCACGAAAACCGTCGTGTCTCACCGCTTCCCCGGCGGCATCCGGCGCGGCCTCGACGGCGTAAGCGGTGAGCTTCTTCTCGGTGACGAGGGCACGGAAGAGCGCGACCAGAATCAGACCGAAGATCGCCATGGCGGCAAAAGACCACCGCCAACTGAACTGGACTGCGATGAACCCACCGATTGCCACACCGATGACCGAACCGAACGATCCACCGGCCATGAAGGCACCGGCAAGAGCTGCGTGCACGCGGGGCGCAAACACACTGAGGACCACGGCGATACCCACGCTGCCGTACGCCGCTTCACCGACACCGACCAGGAACCGGGCGCCCAACATCTGTTCGTAGGTCTGAGCGATTGCGCACAGCAACGTCGCGACACTCCACAACACCGCCATCAAGATCAAGCTCTTGACGCGGCCCCAGCGGTCCGCGAGCAGCGACAACGGGAACGTCAACAGCCCGACCATCAATGCCACCACGCTGCTCAGGGAGGCGAGGTGCGAATCGGAGAGATCCCAGTCCGCTTTCAGGATCGGGAAGACTGCACTGAGCACCTGCCTCGACATGTAGTCCGAGAGCAGAAGACCGAAAGCCAGGGCGAAAACGATCCACGGGTATAACTTTCGTCGTCCGCCGATTCCGAGCGCGGTGTCCACACGTGGCGTGGCGGGAGCTTGCAGTCCCATGACTCTCCTAGGAAGTACTCGAGGTAGACGGGGGGATTCGGGGGTACGAACCGTCGCGGTTCGTACCCCCGGAACTGTTGTACGAGAGGGTGTGAACTCAGGCGTGCTGCGTGAATCCCAGCTGGCCGATACGGCGGTTGGGCGCGTAACCCAGCTTCGCCAACGTCTCGTCGGTGTCGGCATACGTCTCGCCGATCCGGTAGATGTCCCGAGCTTCCTTCGCGGTAGCCACCTCGCGGCCCAATTCGCCTGCAATGCGCACCAACTGCTCGATCTGCTGCACCGACGTCATCTTCTCGCCCTTGCGGCCCCAGATGGTGTCCTCGTTGCCGCAACGAGCGTGCAAGCCCATCGCGATGGCCATCGTGTTCACCGGCAGGACGCTACGCATCAGCGTTTCCAGCGTCAGGCACGCACCGTCGGGAACACGCTGGACGAAGTTCATCATGTTGTACGGGTTGGGGCCGTCGAAGCCGCCGCCGATTGCGACCCACGTGAGGTTGACCGGACCCGTGTAGATGCCGCGTCGGATCAACCGCTCCACCGTTTCGAGCTGCGGAATACTGGACAACTGGAAATGCGGCTGGATTCCAGCGGCCTGCAACCGGCGCAGGTGCTCTGCCACCCACTCCGGACCGGCGGGCACAGTCATTTCCCGATACGTATCGGCCAATTCCGGACGCTGCATCGACGTACCCGCGATGTCGTCGTCGGTCATCAGTTCCATGATGTTCATCTGGCTGGTGTTGATCGCGATCGTCACCTGATCGGGAGCCGGCTCCAATTCCGCCAGCATGTGACGCACGTCGTCGGACAACCACTTCGCATCGGCACCTTCCCCCTCCGGGGCAAACGAAATCGACCCGCCGACCTGCAGAATCATCTCGGGAACGGCCTCACGCAAGCGACCGAGAAGCTCGTTGAACTTCGACAGACGCTTCGAGCCCTTGCCGTCGAGTTCACGCACGTGGATGTGGAGAACTGTGGCACCGGCGTTGAAACAGTCGACGGCTTGCTGGACGTGCTCGTCCATCGACAGAGGGAGGTCTTCTGCAAAATCGTCCGGCTCCCACTCCGGTCCGTAGGGAGCAACGGTGATGACAAGCTTGTCCTGGGTTTCGGGGAACAGTGAATCGTCGTGGAAATGCATAGCGTGACTCCGATCGAGTGAATGAATTTATCTTCGGGGCTGGGAAGAGAGATCAGAACGGTGCGTCGCCGATGATTCCGGCGCGCTCCATCTTTCGAACCGCGGGCCAGTAGTCCTGCACCGCGTAATGCTGTGTCGAACGGTTGTCCCAGATCGCGACGCTGTTTTCGGTCCAACGCCACCGAACCTGGTACTCGGGAATCTGAGCCTGGCTCGCCAGGTAAGTGAGCAGATTCCCGGCGCCGGGGGCGTAATCGATTCCATAGCGGACGTTCTCGGGCGTGTGATAGTTCACGAGGTGTGTGGCGAACGAATTGACGAAGAGAATCTTCTCGCCGGTCTCCGGATGTGTTCGTACCACGGGATGTTCGGCGTCGGGAAAGCGTTCCTTCAGCTGGTGCCGCTGTTCGATCGGCATCCGAGCGCCGAAGGTCGACTCGATACTGTGCCTGGCACGCAGATCCTTGATCTGCTCCTTGACCCGCGCCGGCAGATTCTCGTAGGCGAGTGCCATGTTCACCCAAATCGTGTCGCCGCCGACAGGAGGTGTTTCCACACAACGCAATACACATCCCATGGGCGGGTTAACGCGCCAGGTGGCGTCGCAGTGATATGCATTCTCGAAATGCTCCGGCGGGCTGTCCAGATCCTTGTAGATGCGGACCAGGCCCGGGTGGTCGGGGTCGCTGCCCAGAGCCGGATGATCCTCGAGTTCACCGAATCGCTGGGCAAGTTCTACGTGCTCGGCTTTGGAGAAGGTCTGGTCGCGAAAGAACAGAACCTTGTGTTCGAGCAACAATGCCTTGATTTCGGCGAAGAGTGCATCATCTCGCGCGACCTCGCCGAGATCCACCCCGGACAACTCTGCCCCGATCGAACAGGTCAATTTCTCGACGCGGATCGTATTCCTCGACGAGGGAAGGTTTTCTGTGAGCGTTGCGGTGTTGGTCATGACAATTCCTCTGGGAAGTGCTGTTTCGGTTCAGACGGAGAAGACGGAGGAACCGATACTGCGACCGGACTCCATGTCGTGGTGCGCACGCACCGCATCTTCGAGGGGGTACCGCTGGTTGATCTCGATCTTGATTCGCCCGGACTCGACGTGTGAGAACAGTTCGCCCGCCAGTTCGGCACGTTCTTCGGGATCCGCGATGTAATCGGCGAGAGCCGGACGTGTGAGGAAGAGTGATCCCTTGACTGCCAACTGCATTGCCTGAATCGGCGGAATCGGTCCGGACGCCGTTCCGAAGCACACCAGCAGCCCCCGCCTGGCAAGGCAATCGAGAGAGATGTCGAACGTGGATTGCCCGATACTGTCGTAGACAACCGGCACGCCGACGCCCCCGGTGATCTCCTTGACACGCGCGACGACGTCCTCGCGGGTGTAGATGACGACTTCATCGCAACCGTGAGCTCGGGCAACGCTCGCCTTCTCGTCGCTCGACACCGTTCCGATCACATTGATTCCCAACAGTTTTGCCCACTGGGTGAAGATCAGTCCAACCCCGCCCGCCGCAGCATGTAGCAACACGGTGTCTCCCGCTTTCAATGGGTAGATGCGACGTAGAAGGTAGGCGGCAGTCAGTCCTCGCATGGTCATGGCGGCCGCGGTGTCGAAGGCGATGCCGTCGGGTAGCGCGATCAGGTCGGACGACGCCATGATCCGCTCGGTGGCGTACGCACCCAGCGGACTGCCGGTGTAGGTCACACGGTCCCCCACTGCAAAATCGACTACTCCCTCGCCGATCTCTTCGACCACACCCGCGCCCTCGACGCCCATCCCGGCAGGCAATTGCGCAGGATAGAGGCCACTTCGAAAGTAGGTGTCGGCGAAGTTCAACCCCACCGCTTCATGACGAACCCGAACCTCTCCGGCGCCCGGTCGTCCTACCTCGATCTCTTCCCAACGCATGACGGACGGTGTGCCGATCTCGTGGAACCGAATGGCGTTTGCCATCATTGCTCTCCAATTCTGTGGGCGGGCTCGACTCGATTACGGTCGAGCAGTATTCGCACGCAACAACTTCCAGAAGTCGGTGCTCGGCTTCGTGGTCGTGCCGAACTGATGTGGACAAAACTATGTGAGATCCGGCTCACATGCTTAACTTGACGAGACACACAACACAACATTTCGGGACATCGAGTAAAGGGGGACCTATGAAGCCACTCGCCCGCTACGCGTCACTGAACCGATACGTCGACCTGTGCCGAACAGTGGACGTGGACGCTGTGGCCCTCATGAGAAGTGTCGGCCTGAGCCCGGCAAGCCTGGCGAACCCCGACCAATGGGTACCGGCCGCCTCCATCGCATCGCTCCTGGAGCGATCGGCAGCGGAGTCCGGACACGAAGACTTCGGGCTTCTACTCGCCGGCCTGCGTCGACTGTCCAATCTCGGCCCCCTCAGCTTGGTCATCAGGGAAGAGCCAGACGTCAGGAGCGCACTCGACGTATTGATGCGATACGAGCACACGTACAACGAGTCATTACGCATTCGATTGAACGAGGTCAACGGACTCGCCACCCTGCGAATCTCGCTCGAGGTCGGCGAACCGGTCGACACCAGACAGAGCGTCGAACTCGCAGTCGGCGCGACACTGCAGATCCTGCGGAGTTTCCTGGGTTCTCGATGGCAACCGGTCAGCGTGGGATTCACGCACAATGCCCCGAAAGACACGAGCACGCATCGGCGAATCCTCGGCGAGACGGTGGAATTCGATCACGAGTTCACCGGTATCGTTTTCTTCGCCGCCGACCTGGATGCGGCTAACCAACTTTCCGACGAGTTACTCCGGCCGTACGCTCGCCAGTTCCTCGACTCGCTTCCCGCCTCGGAAACCTCCGATACCCTCAGCCGCACCAAGGAATTGATCGAAGTTCTGCTTCCGACCGGCCGCTGCTCTGTCGAGCAGGTGGCACGCAGTCTCGGATTCGACCGGCGGACACTGCACCGTCATCTCGCCGAATCCGGAGATACGTTCACGGCCGTTCTCAATTCGGTTCGAAGCTCCCTCGCGGAACGATTTGTCTCCAACCCTCGCTATTCGTTGACCGAAGTGGCTGTGCACCTCGGGTTTTCGACGCAGGGTAGTTTCTCGCGCTGGTTTCGCACTCAGTTCTCGATGAGCCCGAGCGCGTGGCGGACTCAGCGCTCGATCAGCTGACCAGCACGACTCCGACGTAGGCGATCGTTGCCACCCACACAGTGGAAATCGCGGCCAGCACGAATGGCCGGGCGCCAACTCCACGAATGACGCTCAACCGCACCCCCAGCCCGAGTGCGAACATCGCGACCGCCAACAGCGCCGTCTGCACCGTCTTCGCCAGCCCCAGAAGCTCATCCGGCAAGATGCCCGTGGAGCGCAAGCCCATGCAGCCGATGAATGCCACGACGAACAACGGAATCAGCGGGGGACGCTTGGCGGCAGTGCTGTCGACCATCCTGCGTTGCCGGATACTCAGAAATGCCATGACCGGCGCCAACATCAACACGCGCGCAAGTTTCACCACGGTCGCGACACCCAACGCGGTGGCGCCGAGAGCGCTGCCGGCAGCCACCACTTGCGCCACTTCGTGGATCGACCCACCGGCCCACATGCCTGCACCGACCTCGTTCATACCGAAAGCGTTGGCCAACAGTGGGATTGTCGGAATCATCAGAGTTCCGAAGATCACCACCAACGCAACAGCGGTGAGCAACTCTTCCTCTCGCGCATTCACCACACCGTCCGCAGCAGCCACGGCGGCAGCGCCACAGATCGAGAAGCCGCAGGCAATCAGAATTCTCTGCGACCAACTCAATCCGAGAAGTTTTCCGGCATACATGGTCCCGGCGATACCGAGGAACACAATCGCCACCACTACGGCGATCACTCCCCAGCCCAAACCGACGATGTCGGAGAATATCAATTGCAGCCCGAGCAGAGCGATACCCACCCGAAGTAGCCGTTTCGCCGAGAATGCCAGGCCAGGTTGGAATTTCGCCGGCAAAGAGACGGTATTCGCCAACACCGCACCCGCCACGATCGCAATCAGCAACGGACTCACGGCGGAGGTGAACTGACCGGCTATCAGCGCGACCGTGGCCCCCAAGGCGCACAACGCAACTCCGGGCACCAATGCAGCCACACTGGACCACCGTCGTACTTCTGACGAAGGTGCGACTGCGGGTTTCTCGGCCACGGACTTCACATCACGGTTCACTCATCCAGCGTCCTTGAGCCACCATCGCTCCGGTAGGGCGATTTCTACCATCACGGCATATCAAATCGATATGAACGTGAAGTTCGGTATAGCCTGTTTGCATGACCAGACGGTGGCCCGACCTCACCACTCTCGAGCTACTCATCGGCATCGATGATCACGGAAGTCTCAGTGCGGCAAGCCGTTCAGCAAACATTGCGCAGCCGAATGCCAGCCGCGCCGTCAAAGCCCTCGAGCGGCAGCTCGGGATGCCACTCATACACCGAAGGTCGACGGGGGCGACTTTGACTCCGCAGGGGACCGTCATCGTCCACTGGGCGCGCCGCGTCCTCGCCAACTCGAGGCAGCTTCTCGACGTCGCCGAAGGGATGCGGACCGAACGATCCGCGGAATTGACCGTGTGTGCCAGCATGACCGTCGCCGAACATCTGATTCCGGCCTGGCTCGGTATCTTTCGGTCACTACATCCTGGTGTCACCGTCCACCTTCAGGTCTACAACTCGACCCGCGTCCTCGAGGCTGTCGAGGTGGGAATGTGCGACCTCGGATTCGTCGAGTCACCGACCGTTCCGAAGAGCCTGTCCAGCGTCACCGTCGCGCGTGACTCGCTGGTCGTGGTCGTTCATCCGGATCATCCATGGGCGCGTCGACGAAAGCCGCTGACCGTCGCCGAACTGGCAGCGACGCCGCTGCTGGTGCGCGAGCCCGGATCGGGAACCAGAACGACTCTCGACCTGGCGTTACACGAATACGAGCGCGGTGCACCGTTGTTGGAACTGGGTAGTTCGGCCGCGATTCGAACCAGCGTGCTCGGTGGCGTCGGCCCGGCGGTACTGAGCACGCTGGCCGTCGAGGACCAGGTGAAGCAGGGAGAACTTCGGGTGGTAGCCGTCGAAGGCTTGGAACTCGACCGATCCCTGCGCGCAGTGTGGCGTCCCCCGCGTCAGCTCGAGGGTCCCGCAGGAGACCTGATGAAAGTAGTGCGTGCGAGCGGGTCCCGGAAATCCTGAAAGCGGCTTACTTCTTGTCGGCCTTCGCTGCTGCCTTTGCGGCCTTCTTGAACTCGCGGACCTCGAGCAAAGACTGTTCGTCGACCACGTCTGCAATCGAGCGCCTCGAACCTTCGAGCCCGTAGTCGCCGGCCGCTTGGCGCCAACCTTTCGGCTCGACGCCGATCTGTTTTCCGAGCAACGCCAGGAAGATCCGGGCTTTCTGATCCCCGTAACCGGGTAGGGCTTTGAGCCGCTTCAGCACTTCCTTGCCGTCGGGATTTCCCGAAGTCCAGATCGCCGCGGTGTCGCCGTCGTAGTTCTCGACGATGAACTGGCACATGAGCTGGATACGCTCGCCCATCGACTTGGGGAATCGGTGCACAGCCGGAGGCTCGGCACAGACGGCGATGAACTCGTCGGTGTCCATGTCGGCGATACGCCTGACGTCGATACCGCTGAGCCGATCCGCCAGCTTCTTCGGACCGAGGAAGGCCGTTTCCATCGGAACCTGTTGATCGAGAAGCATTCCGATCAACAACGCCAACGGGTCCTCGGCGAGGAGAGCATCAGCTTCGGGGTCACCGACAAGGTTCAGTTGAAGTGCCATGAGTCCGATACTGCCACGTCAGGCGGCAGTTGTGACCGGCGCCGACGCATCCGGGGCCGGAATCTTCCACTTCTTCCAGCCGAACAGAACCACCGTCGAGACCGCGGCAAGCGTGAAGACCCAGAGGTAGACGCCGACGGTCGGAATCCGCAGATACTCGGGCGGCACGAACATGAACAGGCCCATTCCGATGAAGCGATCCGTACCCGGAATGACCGACGGGTCCCACCAGGTGTGAGACCAGTTCAAGACCGGGAGCAGGAAAACGAACGGCGCCACCCACGCCCAGCGCTTCTTCGACACCATCGCGTAGTGCGCGGCGAGGACGACCAGCGGGACGAACCACACCCAGTGATGGCCCCACGAGAACGGCGAGACAGTGGTCGCAGTCAACCCCGTCATGGTGAGGCCGAGCAATTTCTGGCCGTGCCGGTGAGCAATCCACGCGGCACCGAGTCCGAGGCATACCGCCAGCGCACTGAAGACTAGGACCAGGACCCGCGACGGCGTCGGAGTGTGAGTGAGCTGAGCGATCAGACCGGACACGGACTGGTTGCTCGGAGCATCCGTCGGTCCGACGCGTTCGCTGTCGACAAGAGTGCCGGTCCAGTACTTGTACGCATCGTTGTAGATCACGACGAAGCCGATCGCAACGGTCGCAGCGAACGTCACGACGGCCGTCACCAACGCACGCCATTGACGAGTGATGAAGAGGTACGCCCAGAAGAAGGCCGGAGTGAGCTTCACGCCGGCGGCGATGCCTGCCCCGATTCCTCGGAGCCGACTCTTCTCGTCCCGACCGAGGTCCCACACGATCAAGAGCAGCAGGAAGATGTTGATCTGCCCGAGCCAGAGCGTCGTACGTATCGGTTCCATGAACAGAAAGATCGTCGTCGCCAACGCACTCACGGCGTACGCCTTCACGTCGAGCCGATAACCGAGGTACTTCCAGCACAACAAGATCACTGCGAACAACGCAGCGATGTTCAAACCCGTCCACACAACAATCGCCTGTTTGAACGAGAGCACCGCCCACACCGTGAACAGCAAAGCCGCAAACGGGGTGTACGTGAACATCATCCCGTCCAGGACTGGCCCGTCGTACAACGGAAGGCCCTGAACCACAACGCTGCCGCCGTGGCGGTAGACGTCGAGATCGAGGAAATTTTCGAAGATCCCCCAGTACCGCGTATTCATCGGCACGGCGAAAAGAACCATCAGCACGGACGCGACTGCCAGAACACCGAGCAAAGAGAATCCGAGAACACCGACACGGAGCGTGCGTCGCGGTATGTCAGCTTCGATGACCGACTCTGATTTCGCGGTGTGCGCCTCGAAAGAAGGCCCATCCGAAGCGTTGATCGCGCCCGTCACTACAACCTCCGGGATTTACACCCTATGTCGGGAATTGATGCTCCGAACGGTACAAGACGAGACCGAAAAGTACCGACCGGGCACGCCGCTTCGAGAACTCAGATCTCGGAGAGACGCGATTCGGTGGCTGCGAGCAGGACACACGTAGCCACGCCGTCCATGGCAACTTCGAGTTCAGCCTTGGACGGGAAGCTCGGGGCCAACCGGATGTTCCGGTCATCCGGATCCGTGCTGTACGGGAAAGCCGATCCGGCAGCGGTGAGCGCGATACCCGCGTTCTTCGCCAGTTCGATGACCCGCTTGGCCGTGCCGTCGACCACGTCGAGGCTGATGAAGTATCCGCCCTTCGGCTCGGTCCAAGACGCGACCTTCGATGCACCGAGACGATCCTCGAGGATCCGCAGTACGAGCTCGAACTTGGGCGCGAGGAACGCGCGATGCTTCTCCATGTGCGCACGAACGCCGTCGGCATTGCCGAAGAAACGCAGGTGGCGAAGCTGATTGACCTTGTCCGGTCCGATGCTCTTCTTGCCCAGGAACTTCTGGTACCAGGCAAGGTTTTCCGCCGAGCTACCGAAGAAGCTCACACCAGCGCCGGCGAAAGTGATCTTGGACGTCGACGCGAACACGAGCGGACGGTTGGGGTGTCCGGCCTCCGCTGCCATCGAGAGAATGTCGTAGGAAGGCGCAGTCTCGCCGACAAGCGGATGTACGGCGTACGCGTTGTCCCAGTACAGGCGGAAGTCGGGCGCGGCCGTCGGCATCGACGCGAGCGTACGGACAATTTCTTCGGAGTACACGGCCCCGGTGGGGTTCGCGTAAACCGGAACCGCCCACATGCCCTTGATCTGCGGATCTGACGCAACAAGTTCGGCGATCTTGACGACATCCGGGCCGTCGTGGTTCATCGGCACCGCGATCATCTCGATGCCGAGGGACTCGGTGATCGCGAAGTGGCGGTCGTAGCCCGGTGCGGGGCAGAGAAACTTGATCTTCTCTTCCTGTGCCCACGGCCGGGCCGAATCCGGAGTGCCGTGGAGCAGTGAGAACACGACGTTGTCGTGCATGATCTCGAGGCTCGCGTTGTTTCCGGCGAGAAGGTTCGCAACGGGGATACCCAGCAGCTCACCGAAGATGGCGCGCAGTTCCGGCAGACCGGTGAGTCCGCCGTAGTTACGGCAGTCGGTGCCGCTTCCGTCACGGAAATCACCGTCGCCGGGCAGCGTCAGCAGCTCTGCGGAAAGGTCGAGTTGTTCCGGGGAAGGCTTACCGCGGGTCAGATCGAGTGCGAGCTTCTGCGCCTGGAGCTGCGTGTACTTCGCGCTCTGGCTCTCATGCTCGGAGGTGAGTTCTTCATGGCTCATCAACCCGATCTGGGTTTGGATAGGCATCCGGAGCGGCCTTTCACCGACGAGGCGGGGTCGGGTATGTGAAAAAATAGAGGACCCCGCGCACCCGGCAGAGCCCGTTGACCCTTGCTGCCTTCCGGCCCTGGGGGAGTTCACAGGATGCGCGCCGCGCGGGATCCAATGAACAGTGTAGACGGCTTTCGCCGGCCGCTACACACCACCTACCGGGGCCGAGATGCAAACATCGAGTTCCACCGGTTCTTCGCAGGTCAGGTACCCGTTTAACGCTTCGCGCCCGCAATTGGGTATGCTGCTCCACGGAGGATTCGCCTAGTGGCCTATGGCGCTCGCCTGGAACGCGGGTTGGGTTAACGCCCTCAGGGGTTCAAATCCCCTATCCTCCGCCAAAGGAACCCCTGTGAACTGCTGAGAAGCGGTTCACAGGGGTTCTTTTCTGTCCTCATGCAACGAGTAATGCAACAGGGTCTCGGTTCAGCTCGATGTTCTGCGAGCTCAGACGGTCTGCCGACTCGTGGTGGTTTCGATCCCGCAGCGCGCCGAATCGGAATGCTGCTGCGTGATTTCGAGTGGCCCGCCGATGGCCCGAACCCGATTCGGGAAGCTATGGCCACATCTGCTCCTGCAGCCCGCGTTGGTCATGAAATGACACCCGCGCCGCAAGTCTTATTTATCCAGATCCCATTCTGGATAAGATAGGCATGGAAAGCAAGGCGGCAATATAGCGTGGATACAGGGAGAGACCAGATGGCGTACAGGACGTTGAAATCGATCTTTCACCAACGAGATCGTGCTGGTGCCGATGCTGAGGAGCGAGCGCGACGCGATTCTCCCGCCGCCGTCCACTGGGACCTACTGATCGGCGAACACTCGACGTTCGCACTGATGACACCCGAAGTCGCAGCGCTGATCGAACGGATCATGAGCTTCGAGCCGAAGATCCGGGCTGAGTGGAACGGGCTGCCGGCCCTCGCGCGCACCCACTACCTGCATCGCATGGTGATCGACGAGATCCAGGCAACGAACGAGATCGAACAGGTCCGCTCAACCCGGAAGGAGATCAGCGAGGCAATCGAGATGGTGTGGGCGGAGCAACCCCTCGCGAACAAGCGGTTCGCCGAGATGGTGCGGCTCTATCTCAATATCGGCAACGACCAGGCCGAGAGTCCACAGACGCTCGACGACATCCGAGACGTCTACGACGCGGTAACTCGGGGCGAGATTCGCGACGAGGACGCCCCCGATGGGAAGCGGTTCCGGCAAGGGCCAGTATCGATCACGTCAGGAATCAAGGTCGTGCACACCGGTGTGGTACCCGAGTCAGCGATCGACGACGCGCTGACCCTCATGCTGAGCCAGGGGGGCGACGACTCGATTCCACGACTGATCAGGGCAGTGGTCGCGCACTTCATCTTCGAGTACACGCACCCGTTCTACGACGGCAACGGCCGAACCGGACGCTACCTTCTCGCGCTGGACCTTCGACAGGTGTTGGCTCCGTATACGAGCCTGGCATTGTCGGCGACCGTCGCCGACAACAAGGATCGTTACTACAAAGCATTCTCTGACGCGGAGAATCCATTGAACCGCGGAGATCTGACGCCCTACCTGATCGATATGCTGGAGATCATCGCCGAGGCGCAACATCGACTGCTGCTCGACCTCTCCGAGAGGCGGCATAAGATCGACACACTCGAGGCGCGTATCCGCGTTCTGGTGGAGGATGAGGAATTTCCGCTGAACTTGGGACTCGATCGCGAGTCGACGCCGCCGGTTGATAGCAACCACATCGGCGCAGTCCTGTTCACCCTGGGTCAGACCCACTGCTTCGAGGCGAACCGCGCCATCAAGTTGAACACCCTGGTCGAGGTGGTGGGTCGATCCAGCCAGTTCGCCCGCCCGCGACTTCAGCGCCTGGACGATGCCGGGATCATTGAGACGGTTACGAAGAGACCGCTGCGCTTCCGGCTCACGGCACGGGGGGTATCGCTCCTCGATCTGGATGGGGAGTGATTTTCGCCAGGTCGCAGATGGGCTAGGTGGCGATTGGGCGCACGATCGACGTTTCCATTCCCACTCGCGAATGGAGTGCAGTGGCCGCAACATTTGTGGTCTTCGTCGGCGCACTGGTTCTGCCGCCGGGTACCGCACGGCGATTGGTTGCAGCGAGCTGGGCCGTCCACCCGATTTTCGACCTACTTCACGAGCGTGGTCCAGAATCACGTCTGCCGGATTGGTACCCCGCAATTTGCGCGGGATACGACCTCGGAACCGCTGGACTTCTTGCTGCCGAACCACGCAATTTCGTTTGACAGACTCACAAACCCGAGGACAGACTTTCCGTCCAACCCAACCATCGGGAGTACGCGTGATTGCCGGCCAGACCAATCTGCTCGCAGATTGCAGCAGTTGCTTCGGTCTGTGCTGCGTCGCACTCCCCTTTTCCAAGTCCTCCGACTTCGCGACCAACAAGAATGCCGGCGACCCCTGCAAGAACCTGCAGCAGGATTTCCGTTGCGGCATTCACACCGGATTGCGAAAGAAGGGCTTCACCGGTTGCACCGTCTACGACTGTTTCGGTGCGGGACAGAAGGTTTCACAGCAGACCTACGACGGCGTCAGCTGGCGTGATGCCCCGGAGACCGCGTCAGACATGTTCGAAACCTTCCCTGTCATACGCCAGTTGCACGAACTGCTCTGGTATCTCGCCGAAGCCCGCTCGCTGAAGCAAACCCACTCGATACGAAAGGAACTCGACGCTGCACTCGCAGAGACGGAAAGCCTGACCAACGGCACACCTTCGCAGATTCAAACCGTCGACGTCTCAGCACACCGAGCGGCAGTCAACACACTGCTCTTGCAGACGAGTAACCTTGTGCGCTCACCGATCTCAACCAAGAAGGGTCGAAAACTCGACCACCGCGGCGCAGACCTCATCGGCGCCAAATTTCGTGGTTCCGATCTACGTGGGGCCAACTTTCGCGGGAGTTACCTGATCGGTGCAGACCTCCGCGACTGCGAACTCGATCGAGCCGATCTGATCGGTGCAGACTTACGCGGCACCGACATTCGCGGCACAAAACTCCGCGGCAGTATCTTTCTCACTCAGTTCCAGATCAACGGGGCGATCGGCGATTCGGCTACCACACTTCCCGATTCACTGACCCGCCCCAGCCACTGGGCCTGAACCCGACTGTCAACTCCGTCGTCTGTCGGCGACTGTCAACTCCGTCGACTGTCGGCGACTGTCAACTCCGTCGACGGAGAACGACCTTGTTAGCTTCCGGATCGACAGACACCCACGGCGGGTCACCGTCCGTTCCGTCCTCACGATGCATCAATGCGCTCTGACGCTGTTCGAATTCATGATGCTTGGACCCCTGAAACAGGGCAGCAACCTCTTCGAAGCCCGCGGCCGAGACCGGACGAGTCGTACGTCCCCGAGTCCACGGCAGTGCCCGGCCGCCGGTGAGCCGGTTCCAGAGAGTCTCGGCGAAAGCGAACAGGACCAGCAGCACGAGCAAGCCTGGCAGCGTCAACGCGAACAGAGTGCCCATGAAAGAAGTCTAGCGACGAACGCCCCCGGTCCCCTCGACTTCCGATCGGCCGCCCTATGTCTGGTCCCGCGGTCGATGATCTGCCACAATGCAAGCTGTTACGACTAGTAACACCTTCGGGGGGAGGATTTCACGTGAGCTTGATACTTGCAGCTACCGATCGTTCGGAGCTTGCCCAGACGCTTGGTACCGAATTAATACATTTCGGGCACCAGATACAGCTCGTCCGCACCGGGCGTCGACTACTCGATGACCTGGACACCGACAGTTTCGATATCGCCGTGATCGATCTCCTTCTGCCGGACATCGACGGCTACGAGATCGCACGGCAGATCCGCTTGCGCAGTTCGATGCCGATCATGATGCTGGTGGATACCTACGAGGACATCGACGAAGCACCACATCGCGCTGTCTCGGACTTTGTGCTGAACCCGATCGATTCTCACGCGCTCGATCTTCGGGTCACCGCAATCCTTCGTGAAACCGCACATCCCGCCCCCGGCAAACACCAACGTCACGGTGACCTGCTCCTCGATCGACGTGCGATGACGGCGACGATGGGCGGAAAGCTGCTGGTCCTCAGTCGGACCGAATGGCGGGTACTCCTGGAGCTGTCGACCGAGCCTGGGCGCGTGTACTCACGTGATCACCTGATCCGAAACGTGTGGGGTTCCGACCACGAAAGGACGCGTGTAGTCGACGCAACCATTCTCAGCCTGCGGTCCAAACTCGAATCCGATCCCGCGAAACCGAAGTACATCAAAACCATCAGGGGATTCGGATACCGCTTCGGCCCGGTCGACTGAAGTCGCCTTCGTGTCGGTGCCGCTCGATAAGCTCTTGTCATGGGTTGGTACACACCACAATCGGTCGCCCCGGATCTCTCCGACATCCTGGTGTGTGGCTGGACGGCGTGCGCAGAAGGAGAACACCTCCTCGTGCCCGATGCTTGCATGGACGTGCTGTGGATATGCGGCGTCGGCATACGCGTCTGTGGCCCCGAAACCGCTGCATGGTCATTCACTCTTCCGCCCGGAACACGCTCCGTGGGTGTTCGATTCCGCCCTGGATCGGCATCGCCGATGTTGCGAACCTCGGCGTCCGAGCTTCGGGATTCTCGCGCCGATCTCAGCGATGTAACCGACGCACGCACGGAACGAATACTGTTGAACCGCTTGGAAAATTCCGAAGACCACGAACAGGTCTCCATCCTCGAAAGCGCTGTTCGGAGTTGGGTAAGTTCGAGTTTCCGTCACGATCCGGTGATCAACCACGTTCGCACCGCACTGTCCGAACATTCGTGGAATGTCAGCTCTCTCGCCGACGCGGCGGCACTGACTTCGCGCCAACTCCAACGTCGATGCAACGACGCCTTCGGATACGGCCCGGCAACGCTGCGCTCGATCCTGCGCCTCCAGCGCTTCATGGCGCTCGCTCGCAGTCGACCCGCGCTGGGACTCGCTGAATCCGCAGCGCACTGCGGATTCAGCGATCAGGCCCATTTGACTCGTGAATGCCGCCGAATCTCTTCACTGACCCCGGCAGCTCTACTCCGAACTCAAGCCCCCGACTGGCACGGGTCGGATACCGTTGTCGCGCTAGCAGAGGGAGACGCGGTCGCGTAATCCCGACCGCGCTCCCCCGCCGTCACTTCTGCCTGAAAAGCGTTCTTGCCGAACACAGCCCGCCGAGGGAGAGCACTGCGACGGTCATGTAGTAGTAGCTCGGGGCGTCGAGCGAGCCTGTTGTACTGATCAACCAGGTCAAGACCAACGGCGCGATTCCGCCGAGCAAGGTCACTCCGAGGTTGTACGACAATGACATGCCGGTAGCCCGGATCTCTGCCGGGAACAGCGAACTCATCAAGGCAGGCAAGGGACCGAAGGCAAACGCCATGATGACACCCAGGACCGAAACAACCAGGACGAGGGTCAGAGTCGACGGGTGATCGACCATCAATTTGAAGAGCGGCCAGGCCAAGACGATTGCCGCAACGGCGGCCCAGGTCATAACTCTCGCCGGTCCGACCCGGTCTGCAAGATGCCCGATCAACGGCACGGTGATCAAGGTGACCAGTCCGGCGACGATGCCGCCGAGATAGCCGGCAGAGGCGGAAACTCCGAGGTTCTTCACGGCAAACGTCGGCATGTACAAGATGAGATAGATCGAGATCGTCGCGACGCCCACTACTGCGGCACCGGTCAGCACCCGGCCGAGATGCCTGGTCAGCGTCGTCTTCAGCGGAGCCCTTTCCGGAACGCTCGTCTTGAAATCGTCCGTTTCGTCAAGCTTGGCACGGATGTAGAGTCCGACCGGCCCGACGATGATGCCGAAGAAGAACGGAACGCGCCAGCCCCACGAGTAGAGCGCTTCATGCGAAAGGTGGGTGTTGAGCACGTATCCGAACAGCGATGCCAGGAAAACCGAGGCACCCTGGCTGGCAACTTGCCAGGAAGAGTAGAACGCCTTCTTGTGTGGCGCAGTCTCCACGAGGAAGGTTGTAGCAGTACCGAATTCACCGCCGGCGGAGAATCCTTGAATGAGACGCGAAACAAGGATGACGACGCCGGCCCACGGTCCGATCATCGAGGTCGTCGGCGCCACGGCCATGATGAGCGTGCCGATCATCATCAGCATCATCGTCAACGTCAAGGCGTTCTTGCGCCCGCGACGATCGGCGTAGCTACCGAGAACCATCCCGCCAAGCGGCCGGATGACGTACGAGATCGCAAACGTCGCGAACGTCAGTATCAAACCGAGCGTGTTGTCGCCGCCGGGAAAGAAATTATGGGCGATCACCACTGCGAATGATGCGTAGACGATGACGTCGAACCATTCGAGCGCAGCGCCGAGCGAACTGCTGATCACCGCCTTGCGAGCAGCGGCCAGGCGTTCCGGGGTGACTGTTCCGGAGGTTGGCGTAGTTGCCGTGGACATGGTTTTCCTTAGGGGGTCAGGGTGGGTCAGGCGCGGGCGTGAGCGATGACGTTCCGAACGAACTGCTCGCACTGTGCCAATTGGTCAAGTGTCACGTACTCGTCAGGTGCATGCGCCTGAGTGATGCTTCCCGGCCCACACACGACAGTGGGGATACCGATAGTCGCGAACATCCCGGCCTCGGTGGCGTACGCGACCTTTTCGTCCGATGCCCGACCACCCCATTGTTCGACCAGTGCGGCCGCCGAAGCATTCGCATCCGTCTCCAGGGGAGGGACCGAGGCCGACACGTGCATCGTCACGGAGGCTGACGGGTTTTCTTCCCGCATCAGGTTCTCGATCCGATTCGTCTCGGCGGCAAAGCGTTCGAGCAAATCTGCGGCGCCAGCTGAGCTGATGCTCCTGAACTCGAAAGTGATGGAGCAATCCTCGGGGACAGTGTTCACTGCGATCCCGCCGGATACGAGATTGACCGAACACGTCGTCCAGGCAACGTCGAATGCGTCGTCGTACGGGCCGGACGCACGGAGCTCGTCGGCCGCGCTTCTGACGAATCGAATCAACTCCGCGCCGTATTCGATCGCGTTGACTCCTTTCGGAGTAAGCGACGAGTGCGCCGAAACACCATGCAGATCAACACGTATGACGTTCATCGACTTGTGTGCGCGAATGACCCGCATCTCCGACGGCTCTCCGACGACGCACACATCAGGGCGCAGGTTCCGGGAAACAACCTCCTCGACCAACCCGGCCGCACCGATGCAGCCGACTTCCTCGTCGTAGGAGAATGCAAAGTGAATCGGCTTCGCCAGCGGCCGAGCAACGATGTCGGGGATCGCAGCGACGACGATCCCGATGAACGACTTCATGTCGCACGTGCCACGTCCGTACAGGCTTCCGTCGCGAACGTCGGGCGTGAAAGGGTCGCTACTCCAGTCTTGATCGTCGACTGGCACTACGTCTGTATGGCCGGAGAACATCACACCGCCGGCAGTACTTCCGTCAGGAGGCGTGAACGTTGCCAACAAGTTGAGCTTCGTTCCCTCGTCATCGGCAACAAGTACCGGCTCGACCCCATGGCGACGTAGTTCCGCCGCAATGAGATCGATCAACGGTCGATTGCTCACGGCACTCGTCGTATCGATTCCGATGAGGCGTTGCACCCACTCGAGGCTTCTCTCGGTCGGAACAGCGGGCAACGTGGTCGATGACATCTGGTTTCTCCTTTCACAGCATGAACGCGGTGGGCACTCGCCACCGCGTTCTGCCCTTCGAGCATGAATGAAGTGATCCCAGACACAATGAAGATGCAGGATACTTGCACCATGATCGAAGAAACGCAGGATTCCGCCGTACTGGACGACGTCGACCTCGCCCTGATCAATTGCCTGCAACTCGACCCGCGAGCGTCGTGGCGCACGGTTGGCGACGCGCTCAAAGTGGATCCGGTTACCGTGGCTCGCCGCTGGCAGCGGTTACAGGATTCCGGCACCGCCTGGGTCTCTGCCAGGGCAACCGGCCATGGCCGTCCGGAGTCGTGTCTGGCTTTTGTCGAAGTCGACTGCACGACTTCGAACGCGTTGACGATTGCAGAACGACTTGCCCGCTGGCCGCACGTACTGAGCGTCGAACACACAAGCGGCCCAGGCGACTTGACACTTCTCGTCGAGGTCAGAGACATGGCTTTCCTGTCGCGCTTCCTGCTTCGGTCGCTCGCGTCGGTACCCGGGATCGTCAGTTCGCGTGCACACCTCGTCACCGAGGTCTTCGCGATCGGAGACGACTGGAAATTGCAGGTACTCGATGCCGCGCAGCGAGCGACGATGACAGACCGGCCTGTGCGATACAAATACGCGCCGACGGATCAGCGCCATCACGGGAAGACGTTCGACGCTGTCGACCGCCAATTGATATTGAAACTGGGTGAGGACGGTCGATCGTCGATTGCCGAGCTCACGGTCGGTACCGGCCTCAGCGAAAGTACGGTCAGGCGGCGACTTGCCGAATTGACGTCGCGCAACCAGATCGTGTTCCGCTGCGACGTGTCTCTGCCACTGTCCGGCTGGCCCCTCGTGACCTGGGTGTGGGGATATGTCGATCCCACGGACCGGTCGACGATTCGTGCCCTGGTGGAGCGAGTGCCGGGAACGCGGGTGTGCATGCGGATATCCGGTGGACGCGCCAACACACTGCTCGCGATCGCCGCACACTCCCTTCGCGAAACTCCCATTACCGAAGTACAACTCGCACAAGAGGCACCGGGCCTGGTGGTGCTGAACAGGTCAGTGGTGCTGCGATCGATGAAGAGGGTGGGCCGACTTCTCGACGACGAGGGCAAGAGTGCCGGGGTCGTACCGATGGACATCTGGGCGGAAGCCCCGGAGATCGAGTGAATGTCCGAAATAATCAATCACGATGCGCTGTGGCGGTGAAGGATTGTTGTCATGACTTCAACAGAGATCTCCCCCGCCCAGCGTTATCGGGATCTGGCTGCCGGATTCACGGCCCGGATCGACGCCGTACCCGCCGACCGCTGGGACGACGATTCCCCCTGCGAGGGCTGGACCGCCCGCGACGTGGTGAGACACGTGCTCGACAGCGAACGAGACATGGTCAAGGTAGTCGGCCTGGAATTGGCACCCGGTCCGTCGGTCGACGACGACCCGTCGGCAGCCTGGGCGGCCGTCCGCAATTCGATGCAGGAAATTCTGGACGATCCGGCAAAGTCCACCCTGGAATACGACGGACACTTCGGCAGGACCAACCTCGGGGCCACGGTCGAGGGGTTCTTGTGTTTCGATCTGGTCATCCACGGTTGGGACCTCGCGGCCGCAACCGGCACCGATACGACGATGCGAGACGCGGACGTGGAGTGGGTGTCGGAGATCGCCGCGGGCCTGGGCGAGTCGATCCGCATGAGCGGTGTGTGCGGCCCGGAAATACAGGTTCCGGACAACGCTGACAAAGCGACGAAACTCCTTGCCTTCCTCGGCCGGAAGGCGTGAAAAAGCACCCCTGACGTGGGCATTACTTCCATACGCATGTAATGTCGCGGTATGCCGGAACGCCGAAAATCCTCCACGAGTCCAGACCTGCTTGCGGCGGCATTGTTCGATGTCGCCGCGGAATCCGGACTGGAAAATGCCAGCGTTCGCGAGGTCGCAAAACGGGCGGGTGTCTCGATCGGCGCAGTGCAACATCATTTCTCGACCAAGGACGAGATGTTCGCATTCGCACTGCGAACACTCGTCGATCGATTGTTGACGCGACTGGCCGAATCGTCCGCCGACGCGGACCCGCATACCGCCCTGTTCCAGGCGCTCTCGCAACTCCTGCCCCTCGACGAGCAACGCACGCGTGAGGCGCATGTGCTCGCCGCGTTTGCCGTGCGCGCCGCAACCAGTGAGTCACTCTCCGAAATTCGCCGGACAACCCTGTTCACAATCCGCACCGGCATCTCGACAGTTCTGATCGGCATCGGAACTCCGGAAGCGGAAACCAGAGCGGCACTTCTGCTTTCAACCGTCAATGGATTGGCACTCGACGCACTCGGAAGCCCCGCCATGTATCCGCCGCAGTACCTCGATCACGCTTTGGAAACCCAGATCCGCCTCACCCTGCACGACGCCGAGAACCCGCTCGCCTCCGTCGGGCTCGCCAGCTGACGTGGAAGGAGCAGGACGCTTCGCGCCGAGCCCGTCTGGCGATCTCCATCTGGGAAACCTCCGAACCGCCCTCTTGGCTTGGCTTTTCGCCCGCACCAGCGGGCGCGACTTCCTCATTCGGGTAGAGGATCTCGACCGTGTCCGCCCCGGCGCGATGGAACGACAACTCGACGATCTGCGCAGGCTCGGCCTCACGTGGGACGGCCCAGTCGTATTGCAGTCACACCGTCTTCCCTTGTACCACAAGGCTATCGACCAATTGCGCGAGCGTGACCTGACCTATCCCTGCTTCTGCACACGCAAGGAGATCCTGCAGGCACCGTCAGCGCCCCATGCTCCAGACGGCGCCTACCCCGGCACGTGTCGGAACCTTTCGGAGGCCGAACGCGCCGAGAAATCGGCAAGTGGCCGATCTCCCGCGCTGAGGCTACGGGCCGGCATCGACTCGTTCACCGTCCATGACGAACTGTTCGGCGAGGTGACGGGACCAGTCGACGACGTCGTCCTGCTCCGCGGAGACGGGGTGCCCGCTTACAACCTTGCCGTTGTCGTCGACGACGGTGCACAGAACATCGACCAGGTGGTTCGCGGCGACGACCTCCTGACCTCGGCTCCACGTCAGGCATACCTTGCCCGGCTGCTCGACATCGAACCACCGTCGTACGCCCACGTTCCTCTTGCCTTGAACAGTGAAGGCAAGCGACTCGCGAAGCGCGACGGCGCAGTGACTCTGGCAGATCAACTCGAGGCCGGACGCAGTGCCGAGCAGGTTCTGACGATGATCGCGTCGAGCATCGGTCTCGCCGAACCCGGCGAGGTTGTCACACCACCCCAATTGGCGGATCGATTCGACTCTCGCAAGATCCCCCGGACCCCGTGGATTTTCCCGGCGAAGTAAGTGACGTATCAATCGGTGCCTCGTCGGAACAAAACTACGATTGTCCGATATGACAAAGCCGT
Organism: Rhodococcus sp. Ni2; assembly: GCF_021352185.1. Lineage (NCBI taxonomy): Bacteria > Bacillati > Actinomycetota > Actinomycetes > Mycobacteriales > Nocardiaceae > Rhodococcus > Rhodococcus sp. Ni2. The sequence continues at coordinate 2,639,857 of NZ_WOXZ01000001.1, read as the reverse complement.
CCGCAATAGCTATTCGTTGGCAATTCTCGAATAGTGAAGTACGGTCGAGACTGGCGAAGGAAATTCCGGGCGAGTTGTTCCTGCAAAACCACGCCCGGGATCTGAACCTGGAATCCGACCACAGTACCCACTTGCAGCATCCACGCTGACACGCACGTGCGGCACGGGCGACTCAGGACGAAAAGGAATACGCATGGTCCGCGAGCTTCGCGAGGCACTCGACGACCATCAATTCGAGGTGTTGTATCAACCCCAGGTCAATCTGAACTCGTCAGCAATTATCAGCTATGAAGCTCTTTTGCGTTGGCGCCATCCGCTGCGAGGGTTGATCGAACCTCAAGATTTCATGCGCTCCGCCGAATCCTCTGGGCTCATCATTCCCATCGGGCTACAAGCTCTGGAAATGATTTGTGCCCAAACAGCGTCGTGGCCTGAGCACATGATGGTCGCGGTCAACTTTTCGCCTCGCCAACTCGCTACCCCGCACGCCGCTCACGAGATCCTCGGAGCGCTCGACAGTTCACAAACGCCACTGAGCAGAATAATCGTGGAAGTCACCGAACTCGGCGTCGTAGGCCGGCATGCCGCCGAGACACTCCACGTCTTGCACAACGAGGGAATTCGAATCGCGCTGGATGATTTCGGGGCGGGCTTCGCGTCTTTCTCCGCATTGTCGGAATTGCCGCTCGACATTCTCAAGATCGACCAATCCTTGACCTGGGCCGTCAGCGCAGCGGGTCGTGCTGGAGACCGTGCCTTCATGGTCATGGAGTCCATCGCCGACATCGCTCGGAAGCTCGGGCTTGATTCGATCGCCGAGGGCGTCGAGACCGCGGAACACGCAGCCAACGTCTTGCGGGCCGGCTGCGATATGGGCCAGGGCTATTACTTCGGCAAGCCACTTCCTGCGTCGTCCATCGTCACTCCCGTGTGAGCGCTCGCCACTTCAGCACGACGACACTTCAGTACGACGACGATGCACTGGCTATGAGTGCGACTACGAGAATCACGGCAAAAATTGCCAAGAAGGCCGCGCCGACCGCAATTCCGGCTATCGCAAGCCCGCGCCCCTGTTGACCTGTCTGCTTGATCTGATTGAGCGCGACAATTCCCAGAATGATTCCGACGATTCCGCCGAGACTGTAGAAGCAACCACCCGCAAGCGATACAACCAGCGATGCAATTGCGAGACCATTGGTGCCGACTGGCTGCATCGGCGGTGCGTACCCACCCGCGAATTGATTCGGTTGACCGTACGCATTCGGCGGCTGAGCGTACTGAGCCTGTCCGTATTGAGCTTGTCCGTATTGTCCGGGTTGCTGATATTGATTCTGCTGATATTGATTCTGCGGTCCGAAATTTTGCGGCGGCAGGTACGGGTTCGGTTCACCGATTCCGCCCGGCTGGGGGTTATTACCGGGCGGGTTGTACGACGGCGGTGGATAACCCGGGTACTGCTCGTTGGGAGTGGTATATCCGGGAACTTCAGGTGAAGACTGCGTTTCGGACGGGGACACGCCGTACCCCTCAGGAGGCAGGCTCGGAAATTCTCCGTACCCAGGTTTTGCCTGGTAATCGCTCGAAGAATCGTCGTTGTTGCCCCCGGAACTCGTCATACAACGCAGCCTAAACCACAGGTGACCTCCGAATCCAAGTGAGCAGATGTCATCCACATCGCTCTTTGATCCCAGTAGGGTCATATCCACTGTCACACTCGAGCGCGATATTTACGACTGAGGGGAACACATGACAACCGGTGGGTACGACCCCAACCAGAATCCAGAAGGCGGGAAGCAATTCCCACCCCAGGATCCATATGGCCAGCAGGGAACACCTCCTCCCGGAAGTTACCCACCACCCGCAGGCCCCCCGCAGGGAGGTAGCTACCCGCCCCCTCAGGGCGGAAACTTCCCGCCCCCTCAGGGTGGCAACTACCCGCCTCCCGGTGGATACCCGCCGCCGCCCCAGGGCGGAAACTTCCCGCCGCCTCCGCAGTTCAACGACCAAGGTGCGTACGGCGGAGGAAACCGGCTGCCCTCTGGCGCCGAAGCCGGTGGACTGGGTATTCGATTCGGCGCTCGCCTTATCGACTACATCATTCTCGGCCTAGTGGTCGGGCTCCTGATCATCTTCGTCGATTCGGGATACTGGATAACAGGCCTGCTGACTGCCCTTCTGACATTCGCATATTTCGTTGGGTTCGAGGTCACACAAGGTTGGACCCCAGGCAAGAAGCTCCTTGGGCTGTCGGTGAAGGCCCCGGGAGGCGCGGGCCTTCCCACTCCGCAGCAGTCCGCAATTCGCAACGCATTCAACCTCTTGTCGATCATTCCGATCATCGGAGGACTTCTCTCGCTCGTTGCGTACATCGTCATCGCGGTCACCATCAACAACAGCCCCACCAAGCAGGGCAAGCATGACGAGCTCGCTGGTGGAACTCAGGTAGTCAAGGGTTAGGTGCGCATATGACAACCGGTGGGCACGACCCCAACCAGAATCCCGAGGACGGAAAGCAATTCCCGCCCCAGGATCCCTACGGCCAGCAGGGAACGCCTCCTCCTGGGAGCTATCCCCCGCCGGCGGGGCCTCCGCAGGGCGGAAGCTACCCGCCGCCTGGTGGATACCCCCCACCTCCTCAAGGTGGCAATTACCCGCCGCCAGGTGGATATCCGCCGCCTCCGCAGGGTGGAAGCTATCCCCCTCCCGGAGGCAACTACCCACCGCCCGGTGGATACCCGCCACCTCCCGGAGGCGGTAACTTCCCACCGCCGCCCGCCAATGACTACGGCGCAGGATTCGGTGGACCGCAGCTTTCCGTGGGCGCCGCAATTACCTACGGCTGGAACAAGTTCAAAGACAACGCATTGGTTTGGATCGGAATCTCGATCATCGCGTTCTTGATCGCCGGACTGATCCAGGGCGCTTTCAACGGTTTCGACTACACCAACACAGAGTTCAGCGCGCTGTCCATTGTGGGTGGATTGGTCACCGCTATCGTCGGCTACATCATCCAAGCCGCATTCCTTCGTGGAGCGTTGAGCGAATTGGATGGAATCAAGCCGGCTTTCGGCACCTTCTTCCAATTCACCAACATCGGCGCAGTTGTTCTCGGCGGTTTCCTGGTAGCAGTGGCAACTTACGTCGGTTTGGCTCTCTGCATCATTCCCGGCATCATCGCGGCGTTCCTGCTCTACTACACGCTGACCTTCATCGTGGACAAGAATCAGGATGCGATTTCGGGCATCAAATCGAGTTACGCGTTGACCTCGTCGAACGTCGGGACATTGGTCCTGCTGGCGCTCGCTCTGATCGGTATCAACATCATCGGCGCGCTGCTGTGTGGAATCGGTCTTCTGGTGACGGCGCCCGTCGCACTGATCGCCAGCACCTACGCATACCGCGTGCTGACCGGCGGTCATGTAGCTGCCTGATCAGTTCGTTTGCATCACCGAAGGCCCTGCGGTTCCACGTGAAACCGCAGGGCCTTCGGTGTGTTCTGCGCAACTGGACGGTCGCCAACTCGCATCCGAGCGCCTTGTGGTGCTTGGATGACGGACGTGACAGCTCAGGATCAGCAAGACGAATCGACCCACGAAACCAAATTTGCGCACGTCAGCCGGGGTTATTACCCGACGATCGTCGCGCTCTTCACCGCAACGCTGCTGATCTCGAACGTGGCGGCGACCAAGGGGGTCGCCTTCTTTGCGGATTCCGACTTCTCGCTCGGTCCCTTGCAGATTCTGCCCATCATCACCGATGGTGGATTCTTCTTGTTCCCGCTCGCCTACGTCCTCGGTGACGTGCTCAGCGAGGTCTACGGCTTCAAAGCGACCCGACGCGCGATCTACCTGGGCTTCGGCGCACTGATTCTTGCCGCTGCGTGCTTCTGGATTGCAGTGCAACTCCCGTCGGCAGAGTTCTACGAGAACCAGGCCGCCCTCGAAACCGTGGTCGGTGTCATTCCCCGGCTACTGGTCGCGGGCTTGGCCGCCTACCTCGTCGGACAGCTACTGAACTCACTGGTTCTGGTCATGATGAAAAAGCGCATGCAGGAGAAGCATCTGTGGGCGCGGCTGATCGGCTCGACCGTCGTCGGCGAATTCGCCGATACCCTCATCTTCTGTTCCATCGCGGCCGGTGTCATCGGCATCAGCACATGGGAAGACTTCATCAACTACGTGCTGGTCGGCTTCCTGTGGAAGACGCTTGTCGAGGTTCTGGTCATGCCGATCACCTACCGCGTCATCGCATACGTGAAGAAGCGCGAACCGACCTACGCCTGAGGTGCAGGCGTCTTCGCCGCGTAGAACTTTCCGAGCATGTCCGCCTTGAAGTCGTGGAAATACCCACCTTCGATGCTGGCTCGGATATCGTCGACCAACTTCACGGTGAATCGCTCGTTGTGGATGGTGCAGAGCGTCGACGCGAGCATTTCCTTCGCCTTGAACAGGTGATGGATGTACGCGCGGGTGTAATTGGCGCACGTGTAGCAGTCGCACTCGTCGTCGATAGGCGTGAAGTCACGACGGAATCGGCTGGTGTTGATGTTGAACCTGCCGGAGCGGACGTAAATCGCAGCATTGCGAGCAACACGCGACGGGTTGACGCAGTCGAAGGTGTCCGCACCGTTCTCGATTGCGACGAAGAAGTCGTCCGGTTCACTGATGCCGAGCATATGACGCGGCTTGTTCTCGGGTAGTTCCTCGTTACACCAACGCACGATCGTTCCGAGGTTCTGCTTCTCGAGGGCGCCGCCGATGCCGTAGCCGTCGAAGCCGTATCCGTTCTCGCCTTCGATCGACTCGAGTCCGCGGCAGGCTTGACGTCGCAGATCTTCGTACTGCGCGCCTTGGATCACGCCGAAGAGAGCCTGATAGGGCTTGTCAGCGCGTTCGGCGGTGAGCTTCTCGTGTTCATTGATACAGCGGATCGCCCACGCCTGCGTGCGCTCGACCGATCGCTCCTGGTAGCCGCGGGTGTTGAGCAGCGTTGTGAGCTCGTCGAACGCGAACATGATGTCGGCGCCGAGCTGATGCTGGATCTGCATCGACACCTCGGGGGTGAAGCGATGCTTACTGCCGTCGAGGTGCGATTTGAACGTCACGCCCTCGTCGTCGACTGTCGCGAGACGCTCCTTGCCCTTCGCGATGACGTCGTCGGACTGCACACCGACGGCCTCCATCGCGAGCACCTTCTTGAACCCGACACCAAGCGACATGACTTGGAAGCCACCGCTGTCGGTGAAGGTGGGCCCGTCCCAGTTCATGAACTTGCCCAGCCCGCCGGCCTCGTCGACGATGTCGGGTCCCGGCTGCAAGTACAGGTGGTACGCATTGGCGAGCAACGACTGCGCACCGAGTTCCTTCATGGACTCGGGCAGCACGGCCTTGACCGTGGCCTTGGTTCCGACGGCCACGAACGACGGCGTCGCGATATCGCCGTGCGGTGTGTGGATGGTTCCGGTTCGTCCGAGCCGGTCCTCGAGCCTGGTCCCTATCGTGAAAATCGACTCGGGACGCTTGTCGACGACGGGCTCGGGCGGTGTCGGTACTGCAGAAGTCACGGGCTCAATCCTGTCACAGGAGCAAATATCGCCGTGATCACAGCGAAGAAAGTTCCTACGCGATCAGCATCCGCATTGGTCTACTGACCGAACCCGAGCGGTACCGCCGCGTGAGGGTCCCCACCATACTTCCCACTACACATCCCCCGGCTCGACCGGTTTACCCCGCCAACCCGCTGACAGGAGCTCACTTGACGAGACAGACCGGCCAGACCTACAACTTCGTCACCGTCGACGTCACAGACTCGATTGCCACCGTGACTATCGACAAACCTCCAGCCAACGCATTCAACCCCAGCATGATCGCCGAGCTTCTGGAGATACTGCCGGTACTCGCGTCGGACCAGACCGTCCGCGTCATTGTCGTGACGGGCACTGGACGGTTCTTCGTCGCCGGTGCGGACATCACCGTGATGCGCGAGCTGACGGAAGAAACTCAGCGCGCGATGCGCCCGTGGGTCGACGTACAGCGGATCCTCGAGTCGGCTCCCAAACCTGTCGTCGCGAAGATCAACGGGCACGCACTCGGCGGCGGAGCAGAACTGACGTTGGCCTGCGACTTCCGCATCATGGCGCAGTCGGCGACCATCGGCTTCCCCGAGATCGGACTTGGGCTTTTTCCGGGTGCCGGTGGCAGCCAGCGACTTCCACGCCTCATCGGGGCTCACCGAGCCAAAGTGCTCATGATCGAAGGCAAGCGCCTCAGCGCCGAGCATGCACTCGATATCGGCCTGGTCGACACCGTCGTTGCGGACGCCGACCTCGATGCGCATTGCGCTGACCTCGCACGCGAACTCGCGACGAAACCCACTGCCACCATCGGAATGATCAAACGCATTGTCGACGAGGGCATGTCGTTGCCGCTCGATCAAGCGCTGGATCTCGAATTCGAGGCAGTGCTCGACCTGATCAAGACGGACGACGCTGCTGAGGGACTTCAGTCATTCCTCGACAAGCGGTCCCCCACCTTCACGGGACGCTGACAGCTCCCATTTACCGAGAGGCCATCATGCTCAACAAATTTCAGAAGAAATGGGTGGGCGCAGTCGCTTCTCTCGCCGCCCTGACGATCGCCGTCAGCGGATGCACCCGCCCCGCTACCGACAACTCCGCCGAAAGTGGTGGCCTGGTACGGATCGCGGTGGGTGTAGACCCGTCGTACGCCCCGATTTTCCTGGCCGACCACGAGGGCATGTTCGAGGCCGCCGGCCTCGACGTCCAGGTCATCCAGACGGAAGGCGGGGCGGCGGGCGCCCAGAACGTCGTAGCCGGAACTTCGGAACTCTCCGGCAATGCCGACTCGACGGCACTGTCCGTCATGGCCGCCAATCCGAGCCTGCGGGCGCTGGGCGTATTTCAGGAATCCGACCGGTACTTCCAGGTTGTACTGAGGAACGGCGTCGAACCGAAGTCGATCAAGACCATGGGCGTCTTCCCCGGCATCGGTCTCTACTTCACGAACCAGTACCTGGCCAGTCTCGGCATCGACCCCACGACGGTCACACTCGTGAGCACAAGCCCGCCCGAACAGCCTGCTTTGCTGGCGCGCGGTGACATCGACGGCTTCCTGTCCTTCGACCCCTGGGTGACGCAGAGTGTCAATACCGGCGGGCGCGTTGTTGCCACGACCGGCGACTTCGGCGCCAAGTACGCCCAATGGATCATCGCTTCGGACAACTGGTTGTCCGCGAACGAAGAAACCGCAGGCAAGGTGTTCAAGGTGATCTCGGAAGCGTCGGCAATCGTGAACTCGGATCCGGATCGGGCTGCAACCGCAATTGCCGCGTCTATACAGATGGACCCGGCCGAGGCCGCAGACCGGGTGACCCAAATCGATTTCGGTGGACGCGGATTCACCGAGGACGACGTGGAGCGCGCAAACGAACTTGTTGCATTCTTCCGCGAGCAGGGCAAGATCTCCGCGGACATCGATCCGTCCGCTGTCCTCCTCTCGGGATGGTTCGAGCAGAACGCCGCCTGAGCGGAGAGTGAGAACGGGTCCGGTGGGCAGACCGAAATCATGTCGCCCACCGGGCCGCAGAACTACGTTCGACACCAGTCGGTTCGGCGATATCTTTCGATTGAAACGGAGTAGTTGTGGTGCATCCCCCGGTACGGGTCGTAGAGATTTCCAGTCCGTTTGCGCGATTCGCCGGGCGCATCCTGGTCGGGCTGGGTTTCGAAGTCATTCTGGTAGAACCACCCACCGGTGACCCCAGTCGCACCGAGTCCCAGGGTGATTCGTACTTGCATTGGCATGCGGGCAAGAAGTCCGTTGTCCTCGATATCGACGACAGCAACGATCGCCTCGCTTTCGAAGCACTGCTGCGCAGTGCCGACGTCCTGCTCGACGGCAGCGCGACCGGCGCTCTACGCGACAACCGAGGATCTCTCGTTCACGTACGAGTGACACCCTTCGGCACAACCGGACCGCGAAGTGACTGGAAGGCAACAAATCTGACCGTCGCGGCACTCGGCGGGATGATGGCCCAGGTCGGCGATCCCGAGCACCCTCCACTGCTGCTCCCCGAACTCCAGGCTGAGCAGCTCGCCGGAATCAATGCCGCAATCGGCGTGCTTCTCGGACTGCGTTCGCGATCCAAGGGCCACAACCCGTTGCTGGAGATCAGCGCTCAGGAATGTGTTGCCGCCGCGCTGGAAGCGGGCACTCTTGCCTACATTCACGAGGACCGCGTACCACCGCGTCCGGGCCGGGTACATCCGCTCGTTCCGCACGGACTGTTCCAGGCCGCCGACGGTTATGTCGGTGGCGGCCTCGGCGGTAGCCCCCGCATGTGGGACGGCATGCTGGCCTGGCTGATCGACAACGATGCTCAGGACGATCTCGATCAACCGGAGTGGTCCGACGCGGTCTACCGAAAGACGCATCAGGAACACATTTTCGACGTTCTGTCCGCCTTCATCGCGAAGTGGCCGAAGGAAGAATTCGCGGTCAGCGCGCAGTCACGCAAGTTGCCGTGGGCAGCGGTCGACCGGCCCGAAGAACTGCTGCGTAACCCGCAACTCAACGACCGGGACTTCTTCACCGACGTGACCGGAGATCACGGTACCTACCGCGATCTCGGGTTCGGCTTCGCTTTCCCCGAAGGCCGGCGCATCGGAACGCTCGAGGCTGCCCGGTTGGGCCAGCATCAGGAACTCTTGAAGGCCACCTCGCCTGTGGCAGTGAACGAAACCCACGAGTTCAGCGGTGGCAGCACGCCCAGCCTCGAAGGTGTCCGCGTCCTGGATCTCACGTGGGTGTTGGCGGGCCCGTACGGCACCAGAATCCTTGCCGACCACGGTGCCGATGTCATCAAGGTCGAATCGATCGGACGCCCGGACCCGACTCGCTTTGCACCGTTCATGCATCTCTCGCGAGGACCGCACGACAATCCGAACACCAGCGGGTACTTCAACGACGTCAACCGCAACAAGCGCAGCATCACACTCGATACCCGATCCGCAGAGGGCCTTTCGGTACTGCGCGACCTGATCAGGAACTCCGACGTCGTGGTCGAGAATTTCAGCTCGTCGGTCATGGACAAGATGGGGCTCGGCTACGAACAACTCCGGGAGCTCAAACCGGACATCATCTACGTGTCGATGTCCGGGATGGGTCACACCGGTCCTCGCAAGGACTGGGTGTCGTATGCCGACATCGTTTCGGCAAGTACCGGTTTGACCGCACTGACCGGCTGGAACGCCGATGACGTTGTCGGAGTCATCTACGGCCATGGCGACATCGTCGCCGGACTGCAAGCCGGCGTCGCGATGCTGGCAGCCCTCGACTACCGCGACCGGACCGGCCGGGGACAGCACGTAGACCTGTCACAACTCGAAGCCATGGCAGCGCACATGGGTACCAGCGTTCTCCGAGCCGCCCGGTCACAGTCCCCCGATCCGATCGGCAACAGCCATCACGAATTGGCACCACACGGCGTGTACCCGTGCCTCGGCAGCGACCGGTGGTGCTCGATTGCCGTTCGCGATACCACGGAATGGAATGCATTGTGCCGCATCATCGAAGCAGAGAAATGGATCGGCAATCCTGACTTCGCGAGTGCAGAAAGCCGCCAAGCCGATCACGAACGTATCGACGACGCCATCGCCGACTGGACCAGGACTCTGTCACCCGAAACCGTCATGGAACGCTTGCAATCGGCGGGTATCGCGGCCGGCACCGTCCAGGACGGACGCGACCTGGTCGAGAGCGATCCACATCTTCGGGCACGCAGTTTCTATTCGGCACAGGAACATCCCCTCGCCGGAACATTCCTCCACGAAGGCATCCCCGTTCGCCGGAACTCCGAACCCGGCTCGATCCGACGCGCTGCGCCGGTGCTGGGCGCGGACACCGACGACGTCCTCGAGTCGGTGCTCAGATACAGCGACGAACTGATCGCCGGACTTCGCGACCAGTCGATCCTGTCCTGACCGCACTCATATTCAGTACATCCATTCACAGATCGCTACTAGGAGACACAATGCGCGCGGCCCGACTCCATCAGTTCGGCACTTCACCGGTCATCGACGACATCGACATTCCCACACGTGAATCCGGTCAGACGCTCGTGCGCATCGACGCTGCCGCGCTCGGCCATCTCGACATCACCGTCGCGAGCGGAAACTTCGGAGTCAAGCCGAACCTGCCACATATCGGTGGAACAGACGGAGCGGCGACGGTAATCGAATCCGACACCTATGAGCCTGGCACCCGCCTTCTGGTCCGAGGCGGCGGAGTCGGCCTGTTCAAGAACGGTTGCTGGGCTGAGTATCTGGTAGCGGCAGACAAGGCGTTCACACCCTTTGATCCCGCACTGTCGCCGGCCGTCGCCGCAACCTTCTTCCTGCCCAGCACAACCGGCTATGTTGCCGTCAACGACATTGCAGCCGTCGCTCCCGGCGAACGAGTTGTTGTCGCCGGAGCATCCGGCGCTGTCGGATCGATGGCAGCACAGTTCGCTCTGCTTGCCGGAGCGTCCGAGGTAATCGGTGTTGTACCGCGCGAAGATCAGGCTGCCTTGCTTCCGGAGGGTGTGCGTCCCGTCGTCGGGCAAGGCGACGAACTTGCCGGAGTGGTGGGATCCGAGCCTTCCGTCGACGCCGTGATCGACACGCTTGGCGGCGACGGCTTGCCGCACCTTCTGGCGAGTGTTGTCCCCGGTGGCCGGGCTGCCCTGATCGGATATACCTTGGGTAAGAGCCTCACCCTGGACTTGCCGAACTGGTTGCTCAGCGATGTCCGGATCCTGCCCGTCAACATGATTCGCAAGACTGCCCGGCAAGCCGAACTGGCACCTGAAATGATCCGGCTGCTCATCGAAGGCAAGATTTCCGTTGCAGTGCAGGAGTTTCCGCTGGATGACATCGCAACGGCACTGCAGTTGATGGGTGAGGGCAAGGTTGCCGGCCGGGCCGTCGTCGTACCCTGAGGGATACAATTACCCATGCACCACGACGCACATGCCATTCCGCGCTCGCTTCCGGATTTGATCCGGAGGCGAGCTTTGGAGCGTCCGGAGCACCCGGCGCTCGTCGTCGACGGGATCACGGTCACCTACCGCGAATTGCGGGATCGTGCAGCGTCGATGGGGGCGGATCTCCGTAATCACGGTGTCGGCCGTGGGGAGCGCGTGGCGGCACTGTCCGGCAACAGGATCGAACTGGCAGACCTTGTTCTCGGATGCGCGTGGATCGGTGCGGTTGTCGTCCCACTCAATACGGCCCTCCGAGCCGACAGTGTTGCCAGCGCACTCGAACAGGCTGGTGTACAACGGATCCTGGTTTCACCCGAATACTCAGGCGCTGTAGCCGGATTCGACGGCACCGTGTGGGTCATGGGTGAACAGTGCGTCCCCACTGCCGGTTCGCATCCGGGCTGTGAGCCCGAGACCCTCGATCCGCTCGACCTGGCCGCGATACTCTTCACCTCCGGCACCACCGGTCTGCCCCGAGGCGTCCGATGCCCGCACGCGCAGTTCCTGCAGTGGGGCAAAGGCGTCGGCGCCTCACTCGGGCTCACCGGGGACGATGTGCTGTACAACTGCCTGCCGCTGTTTCACACCAATGCTCTCAATGCCTTTGTTCAGTCCCTTTGGGCCGGGTCTACTTTTTTCCTGGGACAACGCTTTTCGGTCCGCAATCATTGGCGCGAAGTTCGCGAGATCGGCGCAACTGTCGACTACCTGCTGGGTGCGATGGTGGCCATGTTGATGAACGCGGACCCATCGCCGCAAGACCGACAGCACAGCGTCCACGTGGCACTTGCCCCCGCAACGCCGGCTCATCTGATCGAACCGTTTGCCCAGAGATTCGGTGTAGAACTCGTGGACGGATTCGGAAGTACCGAAACCAATCTCGTGATCGGCACACTTCCGGGAGATCGGCGGGCCGGGTACATGGGGCGGGTGATGAGTGGCTACGACGCCGCAGTCGTCAACGACGGTACTGCGGCCGCAGACGGGGAGCCCGGCGAACTGGTGGTCCGCAGCACGATCCCCGGCGCCTGTTCACTGGGCTATCTGGGCGAGGAGATTCCGGCGACGGAGAGTTGGATACAGACCGGTGACAGGGTGATTCGGGAAGCAGACGGCTGGTTCCGATTTGTCGATCGCATCAAAGACGTGATTCGGCGCCGCGGTGAAAATATTTCCGGGGCCGAAGTGGAAACCGTTCTGGCGTTGCATCCGTCGGTCGGTCAGGTTGCCGTCTTCCCGGTACCGTCGGATCTGGCCGAGGACGACGTCATGGCAACTGTAATACTGCGCCCCGGAGTATCTTTCGACCCCATTTCGATTCTGGAGTTCTCCCAGCAACAGCTGCCGTACTTTGCACTTCCCCGGTACATCGACGTCGTGGACACGTTGCCACTCACCGAAACCGGCAAGGTACAGAAAGCAGTGCTACGTGAGAGGGGCGTCGGCCCACACACCTGGGACTGCGAGAAGAGCGTGTTCCGCGCCCGGCGATAGACCGCGCCTCGCTACTTGCCGCAACCGTTGAACGAACACATCACCGGACTGCAGATCGTGCGCAGAGCCAGCGGGTCGCTCGGCGAATGTGTGCACTTCATGGCATGAAGTTTTCGGGTGATTCCGGCGCCGGCAGTGCGCAGGGCCCCGGTGATGCGGCTGACGTTGAGGCGAGCCGTCGGCGCTGTCACAGACAACGCGCCGGCCAGAGTGCGCGGGCCGCTGAACACCGGCACTGCGACGCTCATGTACCCGAGCCGTGTCTCCTCGACCTCCACCGCGAGTTGTTCCTTACGCATCCGCTCGGTTTGCTGGCGCAGCACGCTGACGGACATCGTCGTTCGACTGGTCAAGGCGGTGAAACCCTGCTCGACTACCTCGTCGAAGACCGATTGCGGGGAGAAGGCAAGGATGATCTTGCCGGTGGCGGTGCAGTACAGCGGGAGCCGACCGGCCACCCGCGACTGCTGATTGAGCCCGCGGTGTCCGATGATCTTCTCGATGTAGAGGACGTCGATGCCGTCACGAACCGCAAAGTGAACCGTCTCCTGCGTCGCCAGCAGTAGGTCCTCCATGTACGGCAGCGCCGCGTCGCGCAGAATCCGCTGACGCGGCACCAATTGGCCCAGCTCGAACAATCGCAGGCCGAGCCGGTACTTGGTACCCGCGCGCTCGAGCAATCCCCACTCGACCAGCTCGCCGGCCAACCGGTGAACCGTCGCTTTCGCGACCCCACTGCGCCGGGTGAGCTCCGTCAGAGACAGGTCACTGTGGTCGGTGTCGAAAGCGTCCAAGATCATTCGAGCCTTGCCCAGGACCGAGGACAGTTCACCTGCAGGCTGCGATGCAGCGGTCGTTTCCGACGCGATGGGTAGTACGGATCCGAACCCGACGGATTGTTGTGGAGCGGCCATGAGTGTCCTCCTGAACGATCTGTGACAGCCTGCCGAGACCGAGTGCCACAACGACCGAGATCGGTCGGGGTCCTCGTTAGGTGCAGGTGCTTCGAGACTGACACTATGGTGACGACACGATGAGACGCACGCCACACGGTCCGCTCAGTGAACCCGTCCCGCAGAGTTTACACGGGGCGCCTACCTGCGTAATTCTCCAGAAACATGCGGACGGCGGATGCAATTTGCGGAGCGTGCTCCTCGACGAGTGCGACGGTCCCCGATTCGACGATCTCCTTTTCCACCACTGCCGCACCCGTCAGGTGTGCACGCAACGGCGCAATGTTAGGCATCGAGAAGGGATCCTTCTGCGCGCCGATCAGCAAAACCGGCGCAGTCACCGAACCGACTCTCGCCTCCATGACGTAGCGGGCGCAGGCTTTGTGCCCCTCCGCCGGATCTACCCGGTAGGCAAGCGCGTCTCGGATGAACCTGTCGAGCAGTGCGGTGCCTGGTTCGGGGTAGTAGGGGCGACGCATCTCCCACAGCCTGGTCAGATGGCTACCGTCTGCGGCCCGGTCGACGCAGTCGATCCCACCGGGTCCCGAGTGCCCCTCGCGGTAGTTGCGGTCGGTCCACGGGCACGACGAGAGCACGGCAGCGTGCACCCTCTCGGGGCGTGATGCCGCCATCTCGAGCGCCACTGCCGCACCGGTGTGGTGACCGATGACCGTGACTCGATCGACGCCCAGGGTGTCGAGCAATTCCCACGCGCCTCGCGCATAGGTCTCGATGGTCTGCGGGCCGGGCACCGGAGCACTGTTGCCGTACCCCGGCATGTCCATCGCGACAACGCGGAAGTCGTCGGCAAGGAGTGGAATGAACTCGCGGAACTCGTCCCACGACCGGGGCGCCTGATGAAGCAGGAGAATCGCCTCACCCGAACCTTGCTGCGCGTAATGCAATTGCCCGAAAGACGAATCAACGTATCCGAGTTGCAGGCCGCCAGCCATCAGAACGCCGCAACCATCGGGGTATCGACGCCGACGATGTCGATCTTTGCCGAACCACCCGGATTTCCGACGGGCTCGCTACGGGTAGGCAAGACCTCGAGGAAGAAGCGCTTGTTGTCTTCCTTGAAATCCGGGTCTGCTTTCCGGTCGACGGTGATCGCCTCCACCGGGCAGGCCAATTCGCAAGCGCCGCAATCGATGCATTCGTTCGGGTTGATGTAGAGCTTGCGATCACCCTCGTAGATGCAATCCACGGGGCATTCTTCCATGCACGATCGGTCCGTGTAGTCGATGCATGCTTCACCGATGACAAATGCCATTGCCTAGCTCTCCTGTTCGGTGGAGTGTCCAGGGAAGATTTCTGCTTCCGGATCCAGCACTGCCGCAGCGTTGTTCACCGCAGTCGCGGCCTCGCCGAAACCGACGGCGATCAAGCGGACCTTGCCGGGATAGTCCGTGATGTCCCCGGCGGCATACACACGCGGAACATTCGTCTCCATCCGTGTGTTCACCGCGATGTGGCGATTGTCGATCTCGATTCCCCACTCCATCATCGGACCGAGGTCGGCCGTGAATCCCAATGCAGCGATGACGGATTGAGCGGGCAGCGTGGACGTGCTCTTGTCTTGTTTGTGGGTGATGTCGACCTCGCCGATCCACCCGTTTCCACGTACCGCCGAGACATCGGCGTTGACGAGAACCTGGACACTGCTTTCCTGCACCTTGGCGACTGTGGATTTGTGCGCGCGGAAACGATCTCGCCGGTGAACCAGGGTGACGGACTTGGCAATCGGTTCCAGGTGAACGGCCCAGTCGAACGCGCTGTCGCCGCCACCGACGATGACAACGTCTTTCCCGGTGTGCGCCGACAAATCCGGGACGAAGTAACTCAGCCCCCGATCCATGAACTCCGAACCCTTCGCCAACGGACGCGGGGTGAAGGTTCCGATGCCGCCGGTGATGACAACCGCGCCGGCCACCACGACCTGGCCCGTGCTGGTGGTGATCCGCACCCGGCCGTCGTCGTCATGCGACAGCTCACGAGCCTGCATGCCCAGAAGGTACACCGGATCGAACGGGGCAGCCTGCGCCATCAAACCCTCGATGAGGTTGCGTCCCTTGACCGAAGGGAATCCCGCGATGTCGAGGATCGCCTTCTCCGGGTACATCGCACTGACCTGTCCCCCCGGTTCCGCAAGGGCATCGATCACGGCAACCGAGAGGCCGCGGAAGCCTGCGTAGTACGCGCCGTACAGCCCGGCGGGGCCGGCACCAATGATCAGAATATCGACGCCGATCTCGTTGTCGGTCGCCGTGGAAGACGTTTTGTTCACACTCGATACGGTATTGCGCCGACGGACTCACGCAAATGAAACCGGTCCGCTCAACAGACCTCGGTAACAGTTGCGGGACAACACGAAAAGGGCCCGCCGACCTCTCGATCGACGGGCCCAATGCTCGCAGGAATTCAGTGCGCGAAGAATTCAGTGCGCGAATACCTCGGGTTCGTCTGCTGCGATCTTCTGGATGATGGTCGAGTACGCAAACCACCCCACCTTCTCGGTGCCGACTGCTTCGTAGGTCTGCGCCGCGATCTTCTCGTGCAGGACAACCGGATCACCGGCGGCTCGCGCCGTCAACTCCGCCTGCATCGACCGCTCCATCGACACATACCACCACACTGCGCTCTCCACGGAAGTTCCGACGGTCAGATGACCGTGGTTGGTGAGGATCACGGCCTTGTTCGATCCGAGGGCATCCGCGATGCGAATCCCCTCCTCTTCGTCCAGCGCCACCCCGTGATACTCCTCGTAGATCGAGTGATCCTCGTGAAAGGCGCACGCGTCCTGAGTGATCGGCGTGAGGCGGGTGTGCAGCGAGGAGAACGCCTTACCGTTCAAACCGTGAGCGTGAACAGCTCCGATGACGTCGGGACGAGCCTCGTGAACCTTGCTGTGGATGACAAACGCTGCTCGGTTGAGCGGTCCGTCTCCGGAAATGACCGCGCCGTCCGACGCCACATGCAGCAATTCCTCCGGCTGAACCTGGGAGAAGTGCCGCCCGAACGGCGCAGTCCAGAAAGTCTCCGGATCTTCTGGGTCTCGGGCGGTGATATGTCCCGAGATTCCCTCGTCCAAACCGAATTTCGACAAAATCCGATACCCGCCGATGACAGCGGTCTTGCGACGACGCCGCTCACTCTCGATATCGGTGAACTCGGGTGGTCCCGGAATTCCGGCCTGCTCGGCAATGCTCAGCGGGTGATTCATGCTGCGCTCCTGACTATTTGACGCCGTAACGGGCGAGGTACCGCGAGGACAGAATGCGGAGAATCCGGTCGAAGATGAAGCCCATGATGCCCAGGACGATGATGCCGACGAACGTCCAGTCGATCCGGCCGTAGTTTCGAGCCTGCCAGATCATCGAACCGATACCCTGGTCGGCGGCGACGATCTCCGCCGACACGATGGTGAGGAAGCTGTTGCCCATCGCCAGGCGAGCGCCCGTGACGATGCCGGGGATCGACGACGGCAAGACCACCGTCTTCATGATCTGAAGTTTGTTGGCACCAAGATTTGCCGCTGCCTGCAGTTTGTTCTCGCTGATCGCTACAGTCGCGGCAATCGTGCTGACCGTGACGATGAATACCGAGGTGTAGAAGATCAGAACAACCTTCGACGTCTCACCGATGCCGAACCAGACGACGGCGAGAGTGACAAACGCAATAGGCGGAATGAACCGGAAGAACTCGATGTACGGATCGAGGAGCTGTCGCACGATGGAAATGCGGCCCATCAGAATTCCGACGGGAGCACCGATCACGACACCCAGGAACCAGCCGATGAGAATTCGCTGACCCGATGCGGTGATCGACGACCACAGAACGCCGCTCTCCCACAGTTCCTGTGCCGCCGACCATACTTCGGCCGGTGATGCAATGGTGGTCGGCCCGTACCACCACGCCAGGAACGACCAGATGCCCAAACCGATTGCCGCTGAGGCTGCATACATCAGCGTCGCTTTGACAATCTTGGATCGCCGCGCCGACGAACGCTTTTTTGTCTCCGCCACCTTCGCTGTTCTCACACCGGCTGAACCACCGGTCACTACAGCCGTCACAGCTCGTCCTCCTCAATGCCTTGGTTCCGCAGCGACGCAACCACTTCTGCCCGAATGTCGTCCCGCAGCTTCTCGTAGAGCTCGATCACCTCGGGATCGTTGCGGTCTCGCGGACGAGCCGCATTGACCTCGTAGACGCTCTTGATCCGGGCCCGCGGGCCGGCCGACATCACGATCACACGGTCAGCCAACGTCAGTGCCTCGTCGATATCGTGAGTCACGAATACCACGGTGCAGCGGGTGTGCCGCCAGATACGGTCGAGTTCGGTCTGCAGAACCTGACGAGTCTGAGCGTCCAACGCACCGAACGGCTCGTCCATGAGAACCAACGACGGCTGGTTGGCAAGAACTCGTGCGATCTGAACACGTTGCCGCATACCGCCGGACAGCTGCGAGGGGAACTTCGCACCCGCGTGGGGCAAGCCGACCATCGCGAGGTACTCGGCCGCGATACTCGCCTGCTCGCTGCGGTTCGCTCCACGCATCCTGGGGCCGTAGGCCACGTTCTGGCTCACGGTCATCCATTCGAACAACGCTTCGGAGCTCTGAAACACCATGCCGGCGTGGCGGTTACTGCCGGCGACGACATCTCCGTCGCACACGATCTCGCCGGCGCTGGGTTCAACGAAGCCGGCCATGGACGACAGCAGCGTCGACTTGCCGCAGCCACTCGGACCGAGCAGACAGACGAATTCACCTGGCTGCACGTGCATGTCGATTCCGGCGACGATCTCCGCCGCGCCGAAGCTGATTCCGAGGTCGACCACGTCGATGGCAACACCGGTGTTCTTCTTGCCGGGGCCGGCTGTCCCCGGGCTATTCGTCGAGCTGGTCGTTGAACCACTTGTTGCGATACTCACTGTGCACCATCCTTGTACCAATCCAGAAGCATTGCCGATTCGAGATCCGGCTGGTCGCTGAGAACACCGATCGACTTGTAGAAATCTACGATCGATTGAGCCGACTCGACATCCGCAGCTTCGAGATTCACCACGGCGAAGTCGATCTCGTCCACCGCGGCAATAGTCTGATCCTCGCTGACGTTCACAGCCGCCTTGGTCGCGGACGCTGCCACGCCCGGATCCGACTCGACCTTGCGCGTTGCCTCGTCGAGCACCTTCGCGACGGTTCGCGCTGTCTCTTCGTTGGCCGACAACCACGGAGCCGTCGTGATCGCCCAATGATGATAGAACCAGCCGTAGTCTCCGGTTACTGCCACCACGTGGCCGGTTCCCTGATCCAGGGCGGTGGCCGGCCACGGCTCCCACAGGACAAACCCGTCGATGTCGCCGCGACTGAGCAGTGCGGGCATGTCCGTCGGGGTCGCCGAGATCATCTCGACCGAACCGGGGGCAATGGAATTGGCAGCGAGGTACTTGTCCGTCGAAATCTGGCTGAGACCCGGGACGATGCCCATCTTCTTGATCGCAGCCGGTGAGTCGACACCGTTACGCAGCACGACCTTGATGTAGTCACCCGACGCCTCGTACGAGTACATCGCGCGCAACGACGGATTCTGACGCAACTGGGCGATCGTTGTCGTATCGGAGCTACCGGCGATCTGGACCTGCCCGGTCGAGAGTGCGTCGACGGCCTCGCCACCACGACCGAACTGGACGAGTTCGACGTCCAAACCGGCAGCGTCGAACATGCCTTCCTGATCCGCTACGAAGAACGGAGCGTAGGAAGCATCGATTCCGACTGCGATACGCAGTGGTCCACTTCCGGCAGAATCAGCTGTGCTTTGCGTCGCCGGGCGGCTGCATGCGCCGGTTGCAACGGTCAGCAGCAGCGCAGCCGAAACAAGAGCAGTCCTTCCAAACTTTGACAGCGAGGCCATCTACTCACACCTTTGTTTGTGATCTGTGCCGCAGTTGCGGGTCGTGGAGAGCAAACCTAGCTGTGTGTACCTACACCCGAGAACCAACCGGGTCCACCGTGCGGACCGGGGACAGGAACTTACCTCGGCGAAACACTGCACCTGGAGGAACGTGCGGACCGAAATACTTCGGTAACACGGCCCTCGATCACAATGTCCACCGAATCACAATGTCCACCGAATTGTCTGCGAGCGCAGCGCACTGGCGACATTCTGCGCCGTCATCGAATAGATCGACGCACGCGCTCCGGCGCTGCCGCCGGCGACGTGCGGGCTCAGGAGGGTCGAATCGAATCCACGGAGCGGGCTCGAAATCGGTAGTGGTTCAACGTCGAACACATCGAGGGCAGCGCCGCCGACATGCCTGGAACGCAAGGCACGCGCCAATGCCGCGTCGTCGACGACAGCGCCGCGCGCCACATTGACCACGATCGCTCCGGTGGGCAACTGCGCAACTCGATGGGAATTGATCAGTCCCCGAGTTGATTCCGTAAGCGGGACGGCCAGCACCAGGACATCCGCGAGAGGCAGTAACTCGTCGAGTGGCACAAACGTCGCAGCCACAGTGTCACGCGGTCTCGAACGCGCGGTGACATAGACGTCGCAACCGAAGGCGGCAAACAATTCTGCACACCGGCGGCCGATCGAACCAACACCTACGACGCCGACCCGGCGCTGCGCCAGATCGCGGCAATCGCGCGTCAGGATGGATTCCTGTGGCCATCGACCATCGGTAACCTCGTTGTGCGCCCAGAACATGGAGCGGCACAACACACCTGCCGCGAGCACTGCCCACTCCGCAACCGAGTTCGCGTTTGCACCGGGAGTATTCGCCACCGGAACTCCGGCGGCGCGCCAGGCTTCGGCATCGATGAAATTGGTTCCGGCACCAGGCTGTTGGACGAGGAGCACATTCCGGCCGAGCTCTGCTTCCTCCTTGCCCAGTGGCAGATCACCACTCCAGTCCCCCACCACGACGTCGCATGTCGGCAACTCCGCACGGAGCGCCCCCGTGGTGCGCTCAGGTAATCGAACTACCTCCGCCTCACCCCTGACGGCGTCACGGATTGCGGTACCGAGTCCGTTGTCGGCGTCGGCCGTCAGCAGAAGTACTTTCTTCACGAGAACTCCTTCGCTGTAAGACGATGACTGTACCTTCGAAAACGCGGAAGCCGGCCTCCCAATCGAGAGACCGGCTCCATTACGCAGCAGCATATTTGGCAGGAACTTCTCAGATAGCTGCCTTCGCGCTGGCTGATGCCTTTGCCAAGAACTCGAGGCTCAGCGGGTTGTACTTCGCTGCCTGCTCGTGCTGCGGCCAGTGACCGCACTCCGAGTAGAGTTCGAGCTGAGCGCCCGGAATATCCTCGGCCATCTTCTTCGCTTCCGGAACATCACCGAACGGATTTTCCTGACCCCAGACCACAAGAGTCGGCGCCTTGATGAGTGCCATTCGATCCGGGCGCAGCAGGTTCCGCTGGCGAACCTCCATCTCCTGCAAGGAAAGGAGGTTGTGGATGTTGGCGACAAAGTCAGGCTGATGGTAGATCCGGTGACGAGCCTGAACCAATTCCTCGGTTGCATCGGCGGGATCATGCATGAGCAACTGCATACGTGCGCGGGTCAATTCGATGTCGTCACTCTGGACGGCCTTCGCGGTCGACGTCTTGATGCGCTCCATGACTACCGGGTTCGCGACTGTTCCGCCTGCTGCCAGCAACTGCAGCGACAGAACACGTTCGGGCTGCTCGCTGGCCAGGTAGGCAGCGACCCAACCACCGAGGCTTTCACCCACCAAGTGCACACGGTCCAGTCCGACCGCGTCGAGGTAGTTCACCAAATGCTCGACGTAGCGCGGAATCTCGTACGGGTAGTCAGGCTTGCCGGTGTAACCATGGCCGAGCATGTCGATCGCGTGAACCCGGTAAGACTCGGCGTGCGGTGCAATATTGCGTGCAAATGCCTCGAGGTGTCCGCTGGTGCCGTGCAGGAAGATCACGGCCTCGTCACCGGATCCTGCCTGCAGAGAGCGCGTGGGCACACCGCCGGCGTCGACGGTCGTCAACTCGAAATCGAGCCCGGCAAGTTCGTTCCAGATTGTCATCAGAGAAACTTCCTTTACTGAAGGTGCAGATTATGTTGTTGCGCTGTCTGTTCCAGCTGGATCGAGAATCGTGACACCCATACCGGTGAGCCACTCGGGAATCGCTTCGTAGGCAAGGCGTTCACCCGGAACGTAGTCGAGCATCGCGGCCATCATGAGCCAGGTCCGCAACTCCTGCGCACCGTTGCCCGCCTCGTCTTCGATCTGCTGCGTCGTGAACTCGGCAAGCTCACTTGCCTTGCCGCTGGCAAACAGATCAAGAATTCGGTCATCGAACTCCGGAGTGATCGCGGCATCGGCTGCGCGGATGATCTGGCGTCGCCGGACGTCGTAGTCGGACCAGTTCTCCCGGCCGTCCAGCCAGGCTTGAACCATGAAATCCTCGTCCTCACCGTGCGGATCCCGCCAGTCCGGCCAGGGCAGACGATGAGACAATCCACCGGACGCGATCACCACGACCCGGGTATCCGCCGGATACGACGCAACGGCATCCCGCAGGGCCTTCGCCACTTCCTCACATCGCTTGAACGTCGGGAGGGGCGGCGCGAATACGTTGACCACCAACGGAACTATCGGAACATCGATTCCGTCGAGAAGGTACTGAATCGCGTGAGACTGACCATGATCGATCTGCAATCGCGCCGAGTAGGCAAGATCGAACCGGCCACCTTCGATCAGCTCGTTTGCAAGGTGCCTGGCGAACTCCACGTCGACCCGTTGCGGCCCCTTGGGTGTTCCTGACTCGCCACTGGAAATGCACTCTCCGACGCCGAGAGTGAACGCCGGAATCAGATCCAGCCAGAAACCGCGAAAGTGGTTGGAGCCGAGAATCAAGACAACATCGGGTTTCGACGCCGCGATCTTCTCCCGGCTCAGATACAGCGCGTCCCGGAAGCGTTCGGCCTCCGCCTTGTGCGTCGTCTCTTCCCAATGGGTGTTCATCAAGGTGCTGTGGGAGGCACCGATACCCAGAACTATCTTCGCCATCAGTCGATTCCTACTTCCTCGAGCGAGCGGGTGACGGTGTCGAGGGCCACTCGGATCAGATACTTCGTAAATCTCTCCGCCGCAGCCAGGTCCACAGTGTTCATCCCCATCGCGAAGTCCACCTCGAACGGTGCGTCGACCACCTTGGGCATACCCACCCGAATCGTCGGGAT
The DNA here is from genome assembly GCF_021352185.1 of Rhodococcus sp. Ni2. NCBI lineage: Bacteria > Bacillati > Actinomycetota > Actinomycetes > Mycobacteriales > Nocardiaceae > Rhodococcus > Rhodococcus sp. Ni2. The sequence continues at coordinate 2,617,151 of NZ_WOXZ01000001.1, read as the reverse complement.
GCCGCGGCTGCGCAGGATGTTTGCGTCAGTGGCTCCACTCGCGTCGAAGAAGTCCTGATGCGGCTCTCCTTCGGCAGCTTCCCACGCCTGGACTGCGGCGCGGCGCAACCACATTCGAGGGTCGGAACCCTCACCGGGGATGGCAAGAACCTGTTCGACGTCGATCTGCAGATCCAGCGATTGTGCGATCTCCGCAACGACGGCTTTGAGTTCGCGCTTGGCCGCGGTGGGCGTCGTCCGCGGGCTGAGCCGTAGATCAACGGTAAGGCGCACCTGCTCGGGGGTGAACGACGCTGTTCGCTCCCACCCGCCGCGGATGTTGGCAACGATCCCCTGAGGCGCAACCAAACCGTCCTGATGCGCCGCCGAGTACTTCGGGAACCATTCCTCCAACTTGGCGACCACCTCGCCGGCTGCGGTAATCGCGTTGCGGTACGGCAACCGGTGGCGCGAGCCGACGTAGGTGTGCAGACCGTGCACCGTGATCTCGAACCAGGCCAGTCCCACTTCTTCCCAGGAAACCGTCCAGCCGGGCTTGGCGATCAACGCGCAGTCCGCCCACACTCCCTGTTCCAGGAGGAACGAGCAGCCGACGCCCTGGCCGGTGTTGCGTCGGGGGTTTCCGACACCGGGGCGGGCATTGGTCGGCATACCACCGGCGCCGAATCCGAGCACCAGGTCACCGCGGAGCGGAATACCGGCTGCGGCAATTGCTTCGGCCGCCGCGACAATGCAGACGGCGTGGCCTTTGGGGTTCGACGCACCCAATCCGATCACGTAGTTTTCGTCGAACTGGGCGTGCGGCGTCAGATCCGCTCGCAGCTCATTTCCCACCCACGGCAGGTCTTCCGCCGGATCGCCGGTCGTGACGGTGTCGATCGGCGCATACAGCAACAGGTCCGGTCCGGACCCGTCACCGCGGAGCCTTCCCCACGAGTTCGCTTGCCGATCATCGAGATCCATTGTGTGGGCCTCGATGCCCGACGCTGCCAGGACCGCCGTGATGTGGCGGGCCAGCGGTGCTTCGTCACCCGTCGGACTGGGAATGTTGACCACCGAAGTGGCGAGATCCCGCAATCGCGCACGATCGACATGGGCGTAGGCTCGCTCGACCCATTCCCGGCGCTCGTCGCCTAGGCCTGCGAGAGCATCGGCCCTCGCAGTGGTCATGGATTGACCTGATGTACCTGAGTATTGCTGCGCTCGCCGGCCAGCTGCCACAGCTTGGGAACTGCCACTGCAACAGCGGCACCGATAGCGACAGCCGTCAGAATCTTGAACATGTATCTCTCCTATTCGCTGGTGCCGGTGGGAATCTGAGCGTCGGCGACAGGGGCCGAGCGGGGCGTTGGCGTCCGGCGCTCTCGGGTGGGCCTGACCGGCGCCTTGGGGGTGTGCTTGGCCGCGTCGGCGATCTTCTCGGCGTACTCTTCCTCTGCGAGATTTCGCCACGTCGTCAGCGACACGTCCGGTCGGTACAGCTTCTCCGGCGGTGCGTCGGTGACCTCGACCATCCACGCATCCTGACCCGAGAACTGACCGTGGAACAGCCAGCGGATCGCGCCGAGGTACTTGGCGTAGAAGCCCAATTTTGCTGCGCCGGAGACGAAGTTGACCATGAGGCCGACGTACTTGTGGTTGTCTTCGTCCACCGGGACGTAGAACTCGTAGTGAATGAACTTGGGGTACGCGATGCGCAGGACACCCGGCATGGACAGTGAAGCAAAACCGGGGAAGTTCTGAGCTGCGATCACAGGATTGACGTCCAGACCGGCGCCGACGTTTCCGATCTGCGAAATCTGGGTCTCGTCCGGCTTCTTCTTCCACCACCGCTTGTTCGTCCAGGTTCCCACGCCCGGGAATTCCGCCTCCCAGTACACCTCTTCCTGCACGCGGTAGATCCAGCGTCCCTCCGGAACGATGCTCGTGATGTTCCACGTCGGCATCGGCTTGAACAGACGCCACAATGCGGTGCGGTGCAGGTACTTCGCATGTCCCTCGTCGAAACCGTTCTCACATGCGAAGCGCCAGTTGCCTTCTCGGGGCTGAATCCGACCACCGACGATACCCTTGTTCTCCACCAGCTCACGCGGCAACTGGTCGTCGATGGACGGCGCCGGCTCGTTGGCGATCGGGATGTACACCCACACCAGACCGAGTCGCTCCTCGATCGCATAGGTCTGGACGTTCAGCTTGCCGCAGATCTTGGAATCCGGACCGTCGGTGATGACCGCGGCCAGCTTGCCGTCAGTGAGCCGGTACGTCCAGCCGTGGTACGGGCAGCTGACAGTTCCCGGGAACTGCTGATCGCCCTCGGACAACGGAACGCCGCGGTGCGGGCACCGATCGTGCAGGGCATATGCCTTGCCTGCGTCGCGGATGATCGCCAGCTTTTCACCACAGATGGTGAAGCTCTTGGGGTCTTTGGTGATGTGGTTCGACCACGTGACCGGGTACCAGTAACCGCGGTATCCGCTGCCGGCTGCGTTGTAACCCGGCCATGCCGTCCAATCCTGCCGACCGGCCGCTCGTGGCCGCTCGGGCAGCGCGAACGTGGCTTCCGACGCCTCGACACCAGTCATGTGAAGTCCTCTCGACACTGAACGTTTGAATGAAACAGATCTTGGGTGAGATTGCGGTCTACGCCAATGGATTCGGTTCGCTCAGCAGACCCGGACCACCACAGCGGTTCCGACGGCACACAGCACGCCATTGTCCGAATGCTCCCGCAATGCCAAAGTTAGTTGGTCACTGTTGATTTGGGACACTTCACCCGACACCTCGAGTGTGGTTCCGACGGGCGCGGGCGCACGATTCTGCCAGGAGACGGACACAACTCCTTCGTATCCACCGGCAAAGTGTGACGCGGCACGAAAGAACAGCGTGCCCTGCAACTGGGCCATGACCACCGGTGCGGACAACCCCTCCGTCTGCGCATAGGAGGCGTCGTAGTGAATACGGTGCGAATTGTGCGTCGACGCCCCGAATCGAAGGATCCGAACCGGATCGCAGACCAAGGTCACCGATTCGATCGGCGTGCCCACGACTACTGTTTCGGTCATCGGACGATGAACTTCTCGACGACCTCGGCGAATGCGCCGGACTGCGCACCCCGGTAAGTCTTGGTGACCGAGAGCAGCAGAAACTCGTCCGGAGCCCGGCCCTTGGTCGTCACGGTATCGAGTACTCGCCCTACGACGACAGCCTCACCCAGCGGGGCAGGTCGCAAGAAAGTCACACTCTGCCCGCCGGCCATCAAGCGCACGTCGATACCGTCTGTGCCCGGCACTTCGTCACGGAACATGCCGTCTGCTCGGTACTCTCGATCGGAGCCACCTTGCGGTCCTCGCAAAAGCGAAGGCAGATACATCGGATGGACGGCAAATGCCGGGTGCTCCGGGTCGAGAAACCGGGGGTCCGTCTCGGCGGTGGCAACCGCAAACGCAACCGACTCCGCCGGACGCACCGTTCCCAACTCTCGCGTTTCCCGCGTACCGATCATCGCCTCCGCGCGATCACGCGCGTGCTCGAGTTCTGTTCTCATGCCAGCACGCTAGGCATTCGGAAGTCTCACAGCCACGAACCGGGTTCGCCTGCCGGACCGCGATACTTCCCATACCGCTCACCTCGAGGTCAGGTATAGCCATGGCTGATCAACCGAAGAGCTTGTACGCCAAAGCAGATGGCGTCACATTCCATTACTACGACCTCGGCGAGGGCGACCCCACGATTTTCCTGCACGGAGGCGGCCCCGGCTGCACTGCGTGGTCCGACTTCGGGCCAGTGGCACCGCTCTTCGCCTCGGATCGACGAGCGATTCTCGTTGATCTGCTGCAATACGGTCGGTCCGACAAGTGCACCATCGCCGGCCCAATGTGGGACTTCCACGCCGCCAAGGTGGTTGCCCTGCTCGACGAACTCGGAATCGAACGCGCAGACTTCGTCTGCAACTCGTGGGGCGGCACCATAGCGCTCAATCTTGCGGCAAAGTACCCGGAACGCGTTCGCTCCCTGGTGATCACGGGCAGCATGCCCGTCTTCTACGGTCCACTCGCGCCGCTCCCCGAGGATGGCCGTCGTGGCCGCAACGCCCGCGACGTCTACTACGGCGGCACCGGCCCCACCCTCGAAAAACTCCGCACCTTGATCACCAGTCTCGAATGGTTCGACGGATCGAAGTTGCCCGCCGAAACCCTCCAGATGCGATACGAGCAAAGTCTCGACCCCGAAGAAATGGCCCTGGCTGCCTCGGCGGACTCACCTCGTGGCGATTGGCAGGATCTCACAGCTGAACTCGGCCAGATCCAGGCGCCGACGCTCTTCGCCTGGGGCATGCACGACGCATTCCTCACCCCGGACTACCCGCTCATGCTTGCGCGGATGATTCCCCATGGCCATCTCTACATCATGGACAAGGCGTCGCATCATCTTCAGGAAGAACGACCATACGACTACTACAGTGTAGTTTCGGGTTTCCTTGACCAACAGCACAACTGAACGAACGGTGATCGCCCCGACGGGCGGTGCACGGATCCGATTGGTACTGCTTCTCGGAATTCTCACCGCCCTCGGGCCGTTCACCGTCGACATGTATCTTCCTGCGCTGCCACAGATCACGCAGGAATTCGGCACGTCGGACACGATGGTTCAGCTGACCCTGACGGGCACACTGCTGGGTCTGGCTTTCGGCCAGTTGCTCATCGGCCCACTGTCCGACATCTACGGACGTCGACGTCCCCTGCTCGTGGGCACAGTAATTCACGTCGGCGCGTCGTTGGCCTGCTTCTTTGCTCCGTCCATCGAAGTCCTCACTGCGCTGCGAACCCTTCAAGGTTTCGGCGCCGCCGCGACAGGCGTGATCGCGATGGCAATCGTTCGTGATCTATTCACCGGACACGATGCGGCAGTTGTACTTTCGCGGCTGATGTTGGTCATGGGCGTAGCGCCCATCCTGGCCCCCTCCATCGGCGGGGCACTGATGTCCGTAACACAGTGGCGCGGAGTCTTTCTCGCTCTCTTCATCCTGGGCATCGCGATGATCGCACTCGCGGCAGTATCGCTGCCGGAAACACTTCCACCCGAGAATCGGTCGGGCAAGGGCATCGGCGCCATCGCGCGAAACTACATTGCGCTCGGCAAGGATGCCCACTTCATGGTGTTGGTGCTCGTGTGCGGTCTCGGCCGCGGCGTTTTGTGGTCGTACATCGCCGCGTCGTCCTACGTGATGCAGGAACAGTTCGGACTGAGCCCCACCGCATACGGATTTGCCTTTGCCGGCGGCGCCGTCGTTCTGATCGGTTCGTCCCAGCTCAACGTCGTGCTTCTCGGCCGGTGGTCGCCGAATTCCATCACGATCTGGGCAATGTGGGGCAGTAGTGCCGTCGGCGCTGCATTTGTTGTTGTTGCCGCCACCAACTCGTGGGGATTCGTCGGGTTTGCCGTCCCCATCCTGCTGATGCTCTGCGCAACGGGTTTTGTCATGCCCAACGCACCGGCGGTTGCACTGTCCCGTCACGGAGAAGCCGCAGGCTCAGCAGCCGCGCTGATCGGATTTGCGCAGTTCGGCGCTGCCGCTGTGGTTGCGCCCATCGTCGGCCTTCTCGGCAACACCAGTCTTGCCGTGGCCATCTCCATGACCGGGGCTTCGGTTCTCGGCGTGATCGCGCTGCTCTGCGTGCGTCGATAAAACGGTTATGCCGAGCGTTCGAGAACCGATACCTTCCGGCTGATCCCTTCGGCCGCCGCGCGCAACGGTTCGGCAAAACGCTCGGTGTCCATTCGATACCGCGGACTCGACACACCGATCGCGGCAACTGCTTCACCAAGTCCACCGAAGATCGGGGCAGCGATACTCGATGTTCCCAGGCGAACCTCTTCGGTCTCGACCGCCAACTGCTGCGAACGAACAGCGTCGAGTTGCCTACGTAACCCGTCTTCCGAGTTCACCGTCCGATCGGTGAACTCGACAAATCCGTTGCCTGTCACCGCTCGAAAAACGGAATCCGGTGAGTACGCGAGTATCGCTTTGCCGGTTGCCGTGGCATACATCGGCAGCCGGCCAGCCACCCGCGACGGCAGGTCCACCCCGTGATGACCGGAGATCTTGTCGATGTACAGAACATCGAGGCCGTCGCGAATCGCGAGGTGAACCGTCTCCCGGGTCGCCGCGTGAAGATCCTGCACATACGTCAAGGACACCTCGCGCAGAATACGTTGACGAGGAACCAACTGCCCCAGTTCGAAGAGCCGTAACCCCAACCTGTACTTGGTTCCGACCCGTTCCAGTAGACCAAGAGACACCAGTTCACCGGCTATTCGATGCACCGTCGCCTTCGCAACACCACTCCGATTCGCAAGTTCGGTCAGCGACAGCGCACCCGAATCCGCATCGAAGGAATCGAGTATCAGGCGCGCTTTCCCCAGCAACGAATGCATCGCCGAGCGCCTCCAGTACACAGAATGTGGTCCACCCAGCGGACCAAGTCTGCTCCAGTCTACTGAGGCATCAGATCTCCGCGCCCACGAATTGGCTGTTGTACAGACGGAAGTACGCGCCGCGGGATTCGAGCAGAGCCTCATGGCTCCCCTGCTCCACGATCCGGCCTTCCTCCATCACCACGATCAGGTTCGCATCACGAATTGTCGAAAGACGGTGCGCGATGACAAAGCTGGTTCGGTCGTTGCGCAGAACCGCGGTGGCGCTCTGGACCAGCAGTTCGGTGCGCGTGTCCACCGAACTGGTCGCCTCGTCGAGGATCAGGATGGACGGCTGCGAGATGAAGGCGCGGGCGATAGTGATGAGCTGCTTCTCGCCCGCACTGACGTTGCTGCCTTCCTCGTCGATGACCGTGTCGTAACCCTCAGGCAGAGAGTGCACGAACTTGTCGACGTAGCTCATCTCGGCCGCACGACGAATCTCCTCGTCGGTGGCACCAGGCTTGCCGTAGGCGATGTTCTCGCGGATGGTTCCACCGAACAGCCATGCGTCCTGCAGAACCATGCCGATCCGTGAGCGCAGATCGTCTCGCGTCATGTCGGCGATGTCGATGCCGTCCAAAGTGATTCGGCCCGAATTGAGTTCGTAGAACCGCAGGATGAGGTTGACGAGGGTGGTCTTGCCTGCGCCGGTGGGTCCGACGATCGCAACCATCTGGCCCGGCTCGGCAGTCAGGGACAGGTCCTCGATCAGCGGCTGTTCCGGCTTGTAACTGAAGGTGACGTTCTCGAACTTGACGCGACCCTTGTCGACAGTGGGCGACTTCGCGCTCTTCGGGTCCTCCGACTGCTCGTCTTGGTCGAGCAGCGCGAAGACCCGCTCGGCCGAAGCGACGCCGGACTGCAGCAGATTGGTCATCGACGCTATCTGCGTGAGCGGCTGGGTGAACTGCCGCGAGTACTGGATGAACGCTTGCACATCGCCGAGCGTCATCGTTCCGGATGCGACGCGCATGCCACCCACCACTGCGATGGCGACGTAGTTGAGGTTGCCCAGGAACATCACGGCCGGCATGACCAGACCGGAAATGAACTGCGCCTTGAAGCTGGACTCGTACAGATCCTCGTTCTGCTTGCGGAAGCGCTCCTCGACCTCCTGCTGGCGGCCGAACACCTTGACCAACTCGTGGCCGCTGAACGCTTCCTCGACCTGTGCGTTGATTCCGCCGGTGCTCTTCCACTGCGCCACGAAGTGCTTCTGTGAACGCTTCGCGATGAACGCTGTGACCATGATCGACAGCGGAACAGTTGCCACCGCGATCAAGGCGAGCAACGGTGAGATCCACAGCATCATCACCAGAATGCCCAGGACGGTCATCACCGACATGACCAACTGGCTGAGCGTCTGCTGCAAGCTCTGCGCGACGTTGTCGATGTCATTGGTCACACGCGAGAGAACATCACCGCGGGCATGGGTATCGAAGTACCGCAAGGGAAGTCGGTGAATCTTCTGCTCGACATCCTCACGCAACCGGCGAACGGTCCGCTGCACCACGATGTTGAGCAGATACGCCTGCAACCAACTGAACAGCGACGCACAGACGAACAACAGCAGCACGATCATCAAGACCTTGCCGACGGCGTCGAAATCGATTCCGGTTCCAGGCACAACTGCCATGCCGGACACCATGTCCGCGAGCTGACCTTGCCCCGAGGCACGCAATCCCTCGACAGCCTGTTCCTTTGTAGTGCCCGGCTGGAGTTGCTTGCTGACGATGCCGTCGAAGATCAGGTTGGTGGCGTTTCCCAGGATCTTCGGCGCGATCGAGGAAAGTACGACGCTTGCCGTCACCAAAGCGAAGATCAGGACGACGATCGGCTTGTCGGGGCTCAAGCGACCGAGGAGACGTTTGAGCGAAGGGCCGAAGTTCATGGCCTTCTTTGTGGGATCGCCGCCGCCGGGCGGGCCGATGGGAGGCGAGGAAGTCGGTCGATTGCTCATGATGCGTCCTGTACGGCTAGCTGAGAGGCGACGATTTCGCCGTAGGTGGGACAACTGACCACGAGTTCGTCGTGCGTGCCGATCCCCACGATGGCGCCGTCGTCGAGCACGATGATCTGATCGGCTTCCACGATGGTGGAAATACGCTGCGCGACAACGACGATGCAGGCGTCTTGCGTGACCGGCCGGAGCGCCGCACGCAGCCTCGCATCAGTAGTGAGGTCGAGTGCCGAGAAGGAATCGTCGAACAGATAGATCTGTGGCTTACGCACCAACGCTCTGGCGATGGCGAGTCTCTGACGCTGGCCGCCCGATACCGTCGTACCGCCTTGTGCCACCGGTGTGTCCAGGCCTTCGGGCATGGCGCGAACGAAGTCGGCAGCTTGGGCGATCTCGAGGCACTCCCACAGCCATTCGTCGGTAGCTTCGGGGTTTCCGTAGCGGAGATTGGTGGCGACAGTGCCCGAGAACAGATACGGCTTCTGCGGGACGAGACCGATCACCGAGCAGAGCAGTTCCGTGTCGATGTCGCGGACGTCGACTCCTCCCACCGATACCGATCCGGAGGTGGAGTCGATCAAACGCGGAATCAGGTTAAGCAGAGTTGTCTTTCCCGATCCGGTGCCGCCGATGATCGCCGTCGTCTTGCCGGGTTCGGCACGGAACGTGATGTCGCGCAATACAGGTTCCTCGGCTCCGGGGAACTGGAACTGAGCGCCACGAAGTTCGACGACTCCCGGGTCCTTCAGTTCTCGGACCGGGTTCTCGGGCGGAATCACCGACGAATCCGTGTCGAGCACCTCGGAGATACGTTCGGCGCACACCGACGCACGCGGCAGCATCACCGCCATGAAGGTGGCCATCATGACGGCCATCAGGATCTGCATGATGTAGCTGAGCATCGCGGTGAGCGAGCCGATCTGCATCGAGCCCTCGTTGATCTGATGGCCACCGAACCAGATGACCGCGACGCTGGTGACATTGCTGATCAGCATCACGAGCGGGAACATCAGTGCCATGAGGCGGCCGACGCCGAGTGCAGTCTCCGTCAGCTCACGGTTGGCATCGCCGAAACGCTCTACCTCGTACGGTTCCCGTACAAACGCTCGGACGACGCGGATGCCCGTGATCTGTTCGCGAAGAACACGGTTGACGGCGTCGAGGCGGCCCTGCATGACCCTGAATCCGGGGACCATCCGGGCAATCAGGAAACCCATCGAGACTACGAGCAGCGGGACGCTGATCCCCAGGATCCAGGACAGATTCAGGTCCTGGCGCAGAGCCATGATGATGCCGCCGACGCACATGATCGGCGCCATGACGAGGATGGTGCAACTCATCACGACCATCATCTGCACTTGCTGGACGTCGTTGGTGTTGCGGGTGATCAGCGAAGGCGCACCGAAGTGCCCGACCTCTCGGGCCGAGAACGTCCCGACCTGATGCAGCGCCGAAGCCCGGAGATCGCGTCCGACGCCCATGGCGACTCGCGCACCGAAGAAGACGGCACCCACCGAGCACAGGATCTGCGTGAGCGTGACCATCAGCATCATCCCGCCGGTGGAGAGGATGTAGCCGGTGTCGCCTTTCGTCACGCCGTTGTCGATGATGTCGGCGTTGAGACTCGGAAGGTAAAGGGCCGCCATAGTCGAAATAAACTGCAGGACGACAACGCCCGTGAGTTCACCCCGGTACGGCATCAGATAAGTGCGCAGCAGCCTGATCAGCATAGTGAGCGAAGGTTACCAATCCTGGCCGACATGTGCCGCTGGATATTTCGATACACAAAAACTGCTGTGCGCCTTTATTAACCGCGGGGGGTTAATAAAGGCGCACAGCAGAGATCAAGCAGATGCGGACTGAAGCTCCGCTTCCTTTTCTTCACGGAGGGCCTTGCTGAGCTTCTCACCCTCGATGTCGACGTTCGGCAGAATCTTGTCCAGCCACTTCGGCAACCACCACGCCTTGTCGCCGAGCAGTGCCATGACGGACGGGATGATCACCATGCGCACGATGAAGGCGTCGAAGAACACCGCCGCGGCAAGCGCGAAGCCGATCGACTTGATGAACGAGTTCGGTTCCGCGATGAAGGCACCGAACACGGAGATCATGATGACCGCGGCCGCACTGACGACCCGGGCGCCATGGTTGAAGCCGATGGTCACGGCCTCCTTCGCGCTCGCGCCGTGGACGTACTCCTCACGCATACGCGTCACGAGGAACACCTGGTAGTCCATCGCGAGTCCGAACACCACACCGATCAGGAAGATCGGCATGAAACTCACGAGTGGTTGCGGGTTCGAGATGATGCCCAACCAACCGTGCTGGAAGATCGCCACCGTCGCACCGAATGTCGCGAGCACGCTGAGCAGGAAGCCGAGCGTCGCCGTCAGCGGAACCAGGATCGAACGGAACACCAAGAGCAACAAGATGAATGCAAGGCCGACGACGACGGCCAGGTAGGGCACCAATGCATCCTTCAGCGTGTCCGAGACGTCGCCTTCGAGTGCGGTCTGACCGGTGATGCCGTAGCTGACGCCGATCGAATCGTTGAGTCCGCCTTCGGCTCCACGAAGGCTGGACACCAGATCCATCGTGGCGGGGTCGGTCGGACCACTCTTCGGAGTGATCAGTACCTGCGCGGTGTCGCCGGCCTCGTTGACCCCGACGACCTGTGCGTTCTGGACGTCATCGAAGCTCGAGATGGTCGAGACGACCTCCGCAAAGGCCTCCCCGGCGGGAACGCTGGCCCCCTTCGCGTCGACAACGGCGATGAGCGGTCCGTTGCGACCGTCACCGAAGCCCTCGTCGATCAGGTCGTATGCCTGACGCGCACTGGTCGCCGGGTCACCGGTGGCCTCCGACGGCAGTGCCAGGCTCAATCCCGTTGCGGGCAGAGCCAATGCGCCCAGAAGCACTACTCCACCGATCAGCGGCACGAGCGGACGACGGACGACGGCACTGATGAAGCGCAGAGCCAACTTCGGCTTGCCCGAATCTTCGTCTTCGGACTCCTCAGCGCGCTTGCTGAGGAAGGGAATCTTGCCGGCAAAAGCCTTGCGTCCGAACATACCCAGGATCGCAGGCAGCAAGGTCAGGGCGATCAGAACCGCGATCAGCACGGTAAAGGCCGCTGCCGCACCCATATCGGAGAGGAACGGGATGCCGACGACTCGCAAGGCAACCAGCGCGATGATGACCGTCAAACCAGCGAATACCACTGCGGAACCGGCAGTTCCGACGGCGCGACCTGCTGCTTCGGCACGGTTGTCAGTGAGGGTGAGCTCATGCCTGAACCTGGACATGATGAACAGCGAGTAGTCGATCGCCACGGCCAGACCGATCATGATCGCCAGCGTCGGAGTCATCGAACTGAGATCCATGAATCCGGTGGCAACCGTGATTCCGAGGCTGCCGATAGCGATACCGATGATCGCGGTGAGGAGCGGAAGCCCCGCGGCCACAAGCGAACCGAACGTGATGGCCAGAACGACAGCGGCAACGGCGATACCGATCAGCTCGGTGACACCACCGGGCATCTCCGCTTCCTGAGCAGCAGAACCACTGACCTGGACGTTGAGTCCCTCGGCCCGACCGACATCGGCTGCGGAGTTGATCGAATCACGCAACGCCTGATCGAGATCGGCGAAGTCACCGCTGAACGGAACCTCGACGTACCCGACTGTGCCGTCGGCACTGAGCGGCGACAACGCACGCGCGTCGTCCACGGCCTGTGTCTCGGAAGTTCCAGCCGCAGCAGCCTTTTCCTTGAACATCGCAACCATGGAGTCGTTGCCGGTAACCGGATTGACCAACGCCTTCGCGGCCTGTTCCGGAGTGGCAGTCGCCGGGTCCACCTTGGCAGAGTCGGCGACCTTGTCGATGCCACGAATACTCGCGAGCATGTCGTCCATGGCCTTGACGTTCGCCGGATCGGCCAGCGTCGTGCCTGCCGGAGCTTGCACTACGTATCGCGCGCTCAGCGAATCCATAGGATTGGGCGCGTCGGGAAAACGCTCCGCCATCAGGTCTTGCGCCTGCTGCGCCGGGGTTCCCGGAATGGAGAACGAGTCCTTGGTGGGGCCGGACAGAGTCGCTGCCCCGACGCCCATCAGGACCAGGATTATCAGCCAAACGCTGAGGACCGCGCCTTTTCGCCGGTAGGCGAACTTGCCGATCCGATAAAGATAGGTGGCCACGACGGGCTCCTTGCTGTTTCGGTGCGTGTACGTGGACAGGTATTACGTGTGGGGCTCAGAGACGAGACATCTCAGGGACGCGACATCTCAGGGGCAGGCGGCGGCGCGGGCAACCCGGCACGAATCTGCCGAAAAGCGTCGTGAACCAACTCTTCCGGACTGGAAGCCTCCGACTTTCCGCCAGTCCAGACGTCGATCACCGATTTAGCGGCTCCGCCCACCGCTCCCAGGAGGAGCGTCGGGTACAGGTCCTTCTCGGCGTCGGTACCGGTGCGCTCCGCCAATGCCTGAACGACTGCACGGTTGATCCGCTGATGCATGTCTGCGGCATCCCGGTAGAGCGCGGGACTCGAATCCGACAGCAGCCAGATACTTGCCTTCTCACTCCCACTCGGACCTGAGTCGTTCACGATTTCGACCACAAGTTCTTCGAGGACGTCGAGAATTGGTTCGTCCGCGGGCCGTGACGCAAGCGCCTCGATCCACAGGTTCACCGATTCCTCGAAACTGGCGAGCACTGCCTCCTCCTTGCTGGAGAAGTAGTTGTGGAACGTCCTCGTCGACACTCCGGCCTCGGAGGCGATTGCGTCAGCGGTGACGCATTCGATCCCCAGCGCACGAGCGAGCCGTGCTGCCGCGCCGCTGAGTGCGGCACGGGTTGCTGCCTTCTTGCGGTCACGAAGGCCTTGTTCGATGATCACCCCAACACGGTACCGAACTTGCAGAGCTCTGCAACTTTGCAGAGGTCTGCAATATTGTGCGATCGAACACACGGCACGGAAACTCGAGGCGTACCTCACACTCACGCACGGCAAATGCCTGAACAGCGCGACAGAGAGGGTTGCGAGCAAGTCCACCGCCTGACGCCCCCTGCCAAGTTGACGCGTGAATCAACATGGCCTGACATACTTTGCGGTGAATTAACCGCAATTTGCTCGGCGAAGGAATCTGATGGACCCGCTCCTGCACACCTGGCCGGTTTCGTCCACGGTGATGCTGTGGGGATCGAAGTCCGGACGAGGCTCCGTACTACGTCTCGTCCGTCTCACCATCGGGTTCTGCTCACTCAATTTCTCGATCGTGGCGTTCCTGTTTCTCCTCAGCGGAGAGGGCCCGGACGGACCGTTTGCGCGCAGTTGGCTCGTCGGCATTGCGGCCGTCAACCTGATCCCTACGATTCTCTGGTTTGTCGGCCGAATCAGAGGTTCACGCATGCTCAAGCTCTACGGACTGTGGGCGGATCTCGGAACTGCCTCGATTCTCATCACCTTCACCAGTCATAACGCCGCCCTCTTCGGCGCGGCACTCTTTGTCGCCACCGGCGCCTACTTCACCTATTTTCTCGATTACCGCTGGTTGGCCTTCCATCTCGCCTTTGCCACGACATTTGTCATCGCCCTGACGGTGCTGGGCCTGACGAACGGCGACTACTCGACAACCAGCGTGATCGCACGCACGGACGTCGTCCTGTGTGCCGTGATCTTCATTCCGGCCACGATTCAGTTCACCTGGCGGCAATTACTCGCGCGCGCAACGGGATCCAAAGTGGATGCACTTACCGGCCTGTTGAACCGACGAGGACTGTGGGACATGTCGGAGCGCATCTGGTCGGTCGCGTCGGCAAATCGTGCCGACATTGCTGTTGCCGTCGTCGACATCGACAAGTTCAAGGCGGTGAACGACACGTTCGGCCACGAAGTCGGTGACGCCGTCATCATCCGGACCGGAACGCGTCTGCAGGCGCATGTGAACGGTTTCGGTTACGCCGCGCGCACCGGCGGCGAGGAGTTCACCGTTGTGATGATCGGCACCCCGTACGGACTTCGCAAACGAATCGCGACGCTGCCCAAAGCCGTGGTGAACGCCGCCGACGACCCCCTGGCCACGGTCAGCGTCGGAGCAGCGACGCTACCTTTCATCCCACATCAGGAAGAGTTCGACTACAACGAGTTCTCCCGAGCAATCGTTGCGGCCGATCATCTGATGTACGACGCAAAATCCGTGGGAGGCAACACCGCCAACACTGCTCCTATGGCAGTTCCGCGTCGACGGGCACCCTGAAACCGGGCTGTATCAGCGCCGATTCCACGCCTCGGGATCTGCCGTCAGTTCGTGAATGAACTCGGGCAACTCTCCACCTGCAACGTCGGTGAGTGTGACATTTTCGAGCACAGCACGGAGGTTGACGCGCACTGCAATCCACACCTCCTTGAGGGGCGTCGCCGGCCCCCCGTAGTCGACGTCTTCCGGTCGCTGACCCCGAATCGAAGCCAGCGGTCCCTCGACAGCTCGTATGACGTCGGCAATCGTGATCTCGTCCGCGGACCGAGCGAGCCAGTATCCCCCGTCCGGGCCTCGACGGCTGTTGACCAAGCCGCCGCGCCGCAGGTCCGAGAGCACCGCTTCCAGGAACTTGTGGGGTATTACCTGGGATTTGGCGAGAAACTCGGCCTTGGCCGGGTCAGGACCAACTGCCGCGAGCTCGACCAGAGTCCGCACGGCGTAGTCCACCTTCGCGGTGATATGCACCGGCAATTCCTACCATCGTTCTATGAATAGTCGCAACAAACCTGCGAGTTCTTCGCCGCAAAGGGTTCCCTGACGTTACATTTTGATGCATGATGTAACGATCAGAGCTAGAGGACAGGACAAATCGCGTGTGGGAAACCCTTCTCGAATCATGGAAGTCACTGCTCGAACCGCTCCATGATCCCGTTACGCTCGCAATCCCCGCGTTTGTCATCTTCCTCGCAATCGAATGGTTCGCGGCCCGTGCGCTCGAAGATCATCCCGACGACGCCGACGGACGCGCACGGCCGGCACAGGGCGGCTACCGAAGCGCCGACGCCAGAACCAGCGTTCTACTCGGACTCGTGTCGATCGCAACGAGCACCTTCTGGAAAGTGCTGGCGCTGATCGGCTATTCCGCAATCTGGGTGTATCTCGCGCCGTGGCACCTCTCGCCGACTGCCTGGTACTCCTGGGTGATCCTGCTGCTCGGAATCGACGTCCTCTATTACGCGTATCACCGCATCGCACACCGAGTTCGAGTCATCTGGGCCACACACCAGGCTCACCATTCGAGCGAGTACTTCAATTTCAGCACCGCACTGCGGCAGAAGTGGAACAACAGCGGTGAGATCATCATGTGGTTGCCGTTGCCGTTCCTCGGGATCCCGCCGTGGATGGTGTTCGTCGGCTTCTCCGTCAGCCTCGTCTACCAGTTCTTCGTCCACACCGAACGTGTCGGAAAACTCTGGCGGCCCATCGAATTTATCTTCAACACGCCGTCACACCATCGCGTCCACCACGGCTCCGACGCCGAGTACCTCGACCGCAACTACGCCGGAATCCTCATCATCTGGGACCGGATGTTCGGAACCTTCGCAGCCGAAACCCACCGCCCCACCTACGGACTCACGACGCCGGTCGGAACGTACAACATCTGGAAGCTCCAAACGCGCGAATATGCTGCCATTGCTCGCGATTGGAAGGCGTCGACATCGTGGCGGCAGCGAGCCGGCTACGTGTTCGGCCCGCCCGGCTGGGCGCCGAAAGCCGAGGTCACTTCAGCAGAATCCACAGCCCCGTCGCACTGAGCAGGAGCAGAGCGACCGCGAGAGTTGCTCCCATACCCAAAGCGGGCGTTGCCTTTTCGGCCGAAAACTGGGCCAACCGCCTGGGCCGCGACCGACGTTCGTAGACCGTCACCGCGACGACGAGCACGGCAGCGACGGACGGGCCGATCAGGGCCACCGACCCGAACTGCGGCAACCATCTCAGACAGGCGGCAGACAAGCCGAGGATCGACAGACTCGTACGCACGAACGAGAGCGATGTGCGCTCGGACTGCAAGCCCTTGTCCGGAGGCTTGACACCTTCCGACGGTTCCAGCGCGGTCAATCAGTTCACGACCTCGACCACCAGGACGGTCGCGCAGATCACCAGCACGATGCCGACGACCGGCGCCATGAGCGGCACCGGCAACGAGCGCTCAGTTCGCAGTGCACGCTCGGCGCTGATCCAGTGGACAAAGGAAGTGATGGCGATCAGAGCACCGCCGACGAGCAACAACGCGGCCAAGCCGGAACGAACCGTCGGGTTGAGAATGTCGCCGCCGAACGCTTCGAGTCCGACGCCCGACGCGACGAAGGCCGTTGCAGTGCGGATCCAAGCCAGATATGTCCGCTCATTGGCGAGCGTGAACCGTGGATCGGGGTCTTCGCCCGTTCGGAACGGTCTCCACCGGGGCATCACCTGTTCATTCCGTCCGGGCAGAGATCGCACACTGCCTTCGGAACGGACAAGAAGAAAGGAAGGTCATGTCCTTAATCTTCCCTGCCCGCCCCGAAGCAGTGCGAATCGGGTGGACGTAATTCAGCTCGCGGCGAGTGAGACCAGGAAGTCCACCGAGCCGCTGCCGTCGACGGTGACGAAACCGAGGGACGGAGGCTCGACTCCGAAATCGGTCCAGGTGACCGGAATCGAGCCCGATGCGATCAGCGAATCACCCGAATGCAGCACGGTCATGTCGACCGACACCGGCTTGGACTGACCCTTGAGCGTCAGCGTTCCTGACACCGTGACCGTCGCCGTTGTTCCGTCCGTCGGTACAGCAGACAAGTCCACCGGCGAGTCGATCGTGAACGTCGCCGTCGGATACGTGCTGGTATCCATCACATTGCCCGTGAACTGGCCGTCGCGCCGATCCGAGTCGGTCTTGATGCTTGCCACCTGCACCGTTACTTCGCCAGAAGTGAGCTTTTCACCCTCGACAGCCGCGTTTCCGCTCACCTCGCCAGTGGTTCCGACGACGGTCACACTCGATCCGTTGAGAATCTCGTGCACGGTGTACCCAGCTGCCGTCTGGTTGTCCCCCTGCCCGGCGACGACGGTCCATTGCCCGTCGATCGATCCGGACGCCGCCTCCGCGCCCTCAGTGGACACCACGGCCGCCGGTGCATCGTCTTCAGCGATGAACTTCCCGTACGCCCACGGCCCCACGAGCAGGGCGAGTACGACCACAACTACTGCTCCGCCGATCCACCAGATCTTTTTCATGGGCTCGACGATAGTTGCAGCTTCAACAGTTGTCAGGACTTACGACCTGGGAGAAACCTGTGAAAATGCTCCACGAACACCGAAGGGTGAGCCGCGTCTACAGCCATTAGTAATCATTTGGTAAAGTCGACTGTGCATTCCGGCCCCCAGCCTGGAATGCCTGGGCCGTGCGCATCGAATCATGCATCGATCCCGATGCGCACGGTCTGCCCGAAACACGAATCACACCGATCGAGGGAGCTCGCGATGGCGGACCTGACGCTCCTGACCGACGACGAGTTACGCGAGCGTCGGATCGCCCTCAGTCGATCCCTCACTACCGCAGCAGATTTGATCCCCACCCCGCCACCTTCGTTCTTCGAGAAGCTGAAGCAGGACATCGATGCCGCCGCTGCAGAGTGGATCGCCCGCCGCTCCTGAACGTTCGAATTGCGCACACAGAACCGGTTTTCGATTTCCTCACCGGTTCACCCCGCAAGGGTGATGATGCAGCGGACGGTCACCGGCACCATGACTTCATGGACTCCCCGACCGACTCAATCGCACAAGGTTTCACGCCGGCACACGCTCAACTGGCGAGATCGGCCGGAGTTCCAGCAACGCTCGCCGCTGAGAGTTACGTGGAAGCCCTCGCCCGGATCGTCTATTACTGGGGCTATCCAGCTGTGGACACCTTCGGCCGTACAAACATGTGGGAGATCATGGATGGCAAGACCGGACTCCAACTCGGCCTTCTGCCAGGCGCCGCCAAAAATTACACAGGTGCCCTCACCGACTACATGAGCCCGGCGCAGCGGTGGGTCGTCTCACCCAACAACGACACGATCTACGGCGCAGGATTCGCCGATCTCACCGACGAAACCGCAGTGATACAGACCCCGACCGAGGTACCCGACGGCCATTACTGGACTATCCAGATCGTCGACGTGCTGACCAATGTGACTCACCAACTTGGTTCGGCGACAGGCACTCCCGGCGGAAAGTTCCTTCTGGTCGGACCTGATTGGGATGGCGAGTTGCCGGAAGACTTCCTCGATGTGCTTCGATCACCGACGAACGTGGCTGGTGTCTTCCCTCGCAGTTTCGCAGCACGTTCCGAGGCGTCCAAGCAGCAGGCGCGGTCGGTGCTCGACCAGATCGGCATGTACCCCTTCAGCGAGGATCGACCCGGCCCGCGGTCCTTCGGCTACGAGGCCCACGCCGCGAACTCGATCTACCCTCAGGGCGTCACCGCCGAAATGTTGGCGGTCGATCCCGACGCCAGTCGACCTCAATGGGTGAAGCCGGAATCTTTCTGGACCGATCTTGCAGCAATGCTCGATTTCAACCCGACCATGGGCGCAGCAGACACCCCGATGGCTGATCAAGCCAAGACGCTTGTCGCACTGTATCGTTCGGACAAGTCGTACCGAGCGCTGCTCGACCGCGCCGCGCTCCGCGCCGACGTCGCCCTCCATCAATCGGCGAGCTACGTCCAAACCGGGGTCGACGCAGGCAACGGATGGCAACGGCAACGCAACAGTGGCCTGTGGGGCACCGACTGGTTCGGACGGGCGCTCGCGGCCGTCATCTACATTTACGTCAACGACTTTCACGAGGCTGTCTACCTCATCCGGGGTACCGACCACGACGGAGCGTTACTCCACGGCCGCGAGCGGTACACCATGACCTTCACAGAAGACGCACTCCCACCCGTCGACCGCAGTCGCGGCGGCTTCTGGTCTCTGACCATGTACGACAAGGACGCATTTATGCTCGCCGACGCACCGGGTAACCGCGTCAACCTCGGCACCGTCAATCTCGACGCGGGCGATCTCGTCTTTCGTGACGGGAAGCTCACCTTGCACCTGTCTCACGACGAGCCGACCGATCCGGATGCTCGTGCCAACTGGCTACCCGCTCCGCACGACGAATTTCGACTGATCATTCGCAGCTATGTCCCCGACAAATCAGTCCTCGATGAAACCTACCGATTCCCTGACGTCGTCCGAGCAACGGGACTATAGGCGCCACCAAGCACAAAAAAGCTCCCCACCTGCGTGAACAGGTGGGGAGCTTTGGCGGTGGCGGAGGGATTTGAACCCTCGGACGGGGGTTACCCGTCACACGCTTTCGAGGCGTGCTCCTTAGGCCGCTCGGACACGCCACCGTTGGTGACTTTACCGGATGGAGTGCCCGTGGCTGAAATCGCCAGGTGGAGCGGTATTACGTGAGCTTGTCCTTGATGCTGGACGCGGCGTCCTTGACCTTCTCGCCTGCATCCTTGACGGCCGATTTCACCTGGTCGCCCTTGCCTTCGTTTTCGAGGTCCCGGTCACCGGTAGCGCTGCCAGCAGCTTCCTTGGCCTTGCCCCCGAGGTCTTCGGCCTTGTTCTGAGCCTTGTCTGCGATTCCCATGAGTACTCCTCTGTGAACGCGAACGAATCGCCTTCCGACGATCCGCCGATGCCCTGACGGCATCTGCCTCCACCATGCCCTCGATTGATGGATCCGGCTACCCGAGTGTGCGATCACTCTCAATGGGGAATGCCGAATTCAGGCCCGCTGCTCGCGGAAGAAATCTTCCAAAAGCCCAGCGCATTCGTCCTCGAGGACCCCGCCGCGCACCTGCGGCCGATAGGTCAATCTTTTATCTCGAACTACGTCCCATAATGATCCGACGGCTCCGGTTTTCGGCTCCCACGCCCCGAAAACGACCCGAGAAACCCGGGCGAGGACCAGAGCGCCCGCACACATCGTGCATGGCTCGAGGGTCACGGCAAGCGTCGCACCTTCCAGGCGCCAGCCGTCACCATAGGTTTTTGCGGCAGCACGCAACGCGAGGATTTCGGCGTGCGCGGTCGGATCGGACGACGCTTCCCTGGCATTGGAGGCCCGAGCAACTTCGACGCCGTCTGCGTCGAACACCACTGCCCCGACCGGGACGTCTGCGTCGGAGGCGGAACGTGCGGCCACGATGGCCGCACGGATCATGCGCTGGTCGTCAGCGAGAGTCATCTAGCGCGGGAGCTTGTCGAGCGCTGCGCCGAACTCGGATGCGAACCCGAGTCGCTGCGCGATCATCCCCAACTGCTCGTCCGGATAAAGATCGGTCTCGGCCGCGATGACGGCGAGCACGGGTTCCGGCAGGCCCAGATCGGCCAGCACGGACAGATCGCCCTCTTCCCAGGGTTCGACATCGTCGAGGTCGTCCGGGTCGATGTCGGGGATCTCGATGTGCAAGGCGTCGAGGACATCGGCTGCGATGTCGTAGTCGATGGCGGCGGTCGCGTCGGAAATCAGCAACTGCGTGCCCGACGGCGCCGGACGCAACACGATGAAGAACTCGTCGTCGACGTCGAGAAGACCGAAGACGGCACCCGAACTTCGCAGCTCACGCAGCTGCGTTTCGGCGGCCGAGAGCGAGGTCAACGCGTCGGGCGTCAGTGCCTTGACCGTCCAACGCCCCTCTTCACGGACCACCGCGACACCGAAGCCTTCAAGCTCCTCCGACTGGTTCGAAGAGGCGCTCTTGTTACCCGCGCGCTGTGCACCCATGGCGCAACGGTAGCCCGCCTGGTGCCAGTGAGTGAAGTCCGAGCATCGATGTGCCAACCTGAACTCGTGTCTGCGATCGATTCCGCCCCACCAGTCTGCGTTCTCGGCCTCGGATTGATCGGCGGTTCGCTACTTCGCGCCGCCGTCCGATCCGGCCGCCGGGCGTGGGGTTACAACCGTTCCAGCGAGTCCGCCGACGCGGCCCGAGCCGACGGTTTCGACGCCGACACCGATCTGGTTTCAGTGCTGCAGAGAGCAAACGAAAGCGGCGCGATCATCGTGGTCGCCGTGCCGATGCCTGCCGTCGACGCCACCTTGGAGGCAATCGCCGCGCATGCGCCCGACAATCCGATCACGGACGTCGTCAGCGTCAAGGGTGAAGTGAAGGCCGCGGTCGAACGAGCGGGCTTGAGCGCCAAGTTTGTGGGCGGTCATCCGATGGCGGGGACGTCAGCTTCGGGTTGGGCGGTCGGGGATGCCGATCTGTTCGTCGACGCGGTATGGGTTGTTGCCACCGACAGCGGCGTCGACGCAGACGTGTGGTCGCAGGTCGCCGACCTTGCACTCGACTGCGGCTCGGTCGTCGTGCCGGCCGAATCTCTCGAGCACGATCGAGCAGTCGCGCGAATCTCGCATCTGCCTCACCTGCTCGCGGAAACGCTTGCGATCACCGGAGCTGCCGGAGGCGAACTGGCTCTCGGGCTGGCTGCCGGATCATTTCGCGACGGCACTCGCGTGGCCGGGAGCGCTCCTGGCCTGGTGCGGGCGATGTGCGAGGGCAACCGCGACGCCCTGCTGGTCGCGCTGGACGAGGCGCTCGACCTTTTGCAGGGTGCACGTACCGATCTGCTCGACAACGGCTCGACGGCACGATTGGTGGACGCAGGGTTCGCGGCGCGCGGCGCCTACGAGTCGCACGAGCGGTGGGACATCGAAGACGTTCAGGCCGGAGAACCCGACTGGATCAACCGGATGCGAGACGCCGGTCGACGCGGCGGCGTCATCCGGCGATCCGCAACCTAGAACTACGCAACCTAGAGATACGAAACCTAGATACGAGTTGCCAGACCCGGGTAGTCGAGGACAAAACCTTCGGTGTCGACGGACAGCGTCGAGCTGGACACCGGGGACAGCACACTGATTCCGTCGGCGCCGGAGCTGTAGGTGATGGTCGCACCCTCGACGCGCAGGTCGAGGAGATTGACGTAGACGACCGGGACCTCGGCGTCTTCGATGTCGTTCTGCAAGCCGACGCGGCGGATGGGCAGCGTGTTGAAGAACGGGCTGAGGATCACGTCGACATCGAGTGCGCCATCGAACGCAGAGCGCTGGTGACTGGCGCCGTTCTCGACCATCCAGGTGCCTTCTTCGTCCCGGCTGATCGACATCTGACGCTCACCGGCGGCCAGGGCGGTCCGCACGGACAACCGGCGGGTGATGCCGGCCTCGTCGGTGACCAGGTCGTACGACGCGCTGAATGCCGGGTGCTCACTGCAGGCTCCACCGATGATCCGGCCGGAAGCCTTGATGCGATTTCCGTTCAGCTGCACACGAACAGACTCCATACGAGGAGCGTTGTGGGCCTGCCAGGTCAATACCGCGGGCCAGGACGCGTCACCGGAAGGTTGGATGCTCACCCGACCACGGTAATGGACGAACGGGCACGGAGCACCGCTGGTTCGGGTTATTGCTTCGATCAGGGACCTTTTAGGGACTTCGATCGGCCCCGAAGATCTCGATGTAAGGCGTTTCACAACGGTTCTTCCGTAAGGAGCACGCCGCGGACCGAATAGTTGGCAAACGGTGTCGGAGTTCTCGAGTACCGTGCTTCTAGGTCGGTTCGTGAGGAAGGGTGCTGTGACGTCGTCGCGGAGCATGGTGGGTTTGTTTGCCGGTATCGGTGGTCTCGAGTTGGGGCTCTCGGAACATGGGTGGAACACCGAACTGCTGTGTGAAATCGATCCGGGCGCGCAGGCAGTTCTCCGTTCGCGTTTCGCCGACGTGCCGTTGCACGGTGACGTCACCAAACTTCGCGCGCTGCCCAGTGACATCGAATTGGTGGCCGCCGGTTTCCCCTGCCAGGACCTCTCTCAGGCCGGCAAAACGGCAGGCATCACCGGCGCACGCTCAGGCCTGGTGGACGAGGTGTTCCGTCTGGTCAAGCGCAAGAAGGGCCCGCGCTGGCTGTTGATCGAGAACGTTCCGTTCATGCTCCAGCTCGGCAAGGGCGCCGCCATGCGGCACATCACCGACGCCCTCGAAGACCTCGGATACACCTGGGCGTACCGGGTGGTCGACGCCCGCGCCTTCGGACTCCCCCAGCGTCGCCAGCGAGTCATCATGCTTGCCTCGCGCACAGATGATCCCCGCGAAATCCTGTTCGGCCAGGACGCCGGCGAGCGCCTGGGTGGCGATCCCGCGGACTACCCCTGCGGCTTCTACTGGACCGAAGGCACTCGCGGTCTCGGATGGGCCGTCAATGCCGTGCCGACGCTCAAGGGCGGCTCGTCCGTCGGCATCCCCAGTCAGCCGGCAGTCCGGTTGCCGTCAGGTGAGATCGTCACTCCCGGTCTAGTCGATGCCGAGCGACTGCAGGGTTTCGATCCCGACTGGACGCTGCCGTCCGTCGAGGTTCCCGGCCTACGCCACAGCCATCGCTGGAAGCTCGTCGGCAATGCCGTGAGCGTGCGGATGGCGTCGTGGGTCGGTGGCCGGTTGAGCGATCCCATCGAATACGACGCCGCTGGCGAGACGCCACTCGAACCGGGCGACGCCTGGCCGAGTGCGGCCTGGGGCCGTAACCGCCAGGCTTTCCGCGTCCATACCTCGACCTGGCCGGTCCAGTACGACTACGAGGATCTGAGCGGCTTCCTCGAAGACACGCGGTTGCTGTCGGCTCGGGCCACCGCCGGCTTCCTCAAGCGCGCGCGCATGGGCAATCTTCGGTTCATCCCCGGTTTCATCGAGGACGTCGAAAGCCATCTCGAGCGGATGGGCGGATACCCCGAGGCCGCAGCATGACGGACTCGCTGTTTCCCGAACCTGAAACGCTGTTTTCCGAGCCGGAACACGAACCACTGTGGAGTGCACTGCAACTCGCGGGCGACAAGCCCCCGGCCGACGCCGATCGCGGCGAGAAGAAGAACTACGCCCAGCGACTGTCCAATCAACTGGCACAGACGGTCGCCGACGCTCTGCGTCCGCTGTATCCCAACATCACCCCGACGGCGTCCGGAGAAGGCCAGGAGGCAACAGTCGATGTCGCCAAGGGCCGAAAGCGCTTGGACGTCAAGGCACTCGACCCCACTCTCGGCCTGATCCTCTGCGTCTCCATCAAGACGTACAACTTCCAGGACTACAGTCCCCGCAGCGGCAAGCTGGGACGGTGGACCAAGAACATCGTCCGCAACGACCACGAATTGCGTGGCGAGGCAATGGTTCTGCATCAGCGTCAGCCGTACAGCGTGTTGGTCGCCGTCATGTTCGAGCCGTACGCCACGTGCGACGACGGCGACCCGACCAAGACCAGCGACACCGGCAAATCCTCTTTTGCACACCACGTCACGACGCTCTCGAAGCGCTCGGGCCGAGGCAAGCGCGCGGTGGTCGGCGTTCCGGGAAAGGCCTGGGTGGATCTCGGCGCCGAGGACACCCGCTACGACCTCTTCGAGAAGGTCTACATCGGACTCTACGAACCCGATGGCGCAGTTCGGTTCTTCGACGTCGACGAGCCGCCGCCGCGCAACGGACGCCCCACCGAAGCTCAGACGCTCTCGTTCACCGACTTCGTGACCGTCGTGCACGGTGAAGTGGAGCGTCGCAACAGGTTTGCGCCCACCTGGTCCGATCCCGAAGACAGCGAAGATTCCGACGGCTGAGGGAACCACGGTGCCTGCGACGGATCCTGCCACCAGCGCTCGGATGAGCGCTCAGCGTCGGCGCGACACCAAACCCGAAATCGCACTACGACGCGAGCTGCATCGACGCGGACTCCGGTACTTCGTGGATCGGGCGCCTGTCAAAGGTGTTCGCCGACGGGCCGATCTGGTATTTCCACGCCGCAAAGTCGCGGTGTTCGTGGACGGATGCTTCTGGCACAGCTGCCCGCAGCATGCGACGTTTCCCAAGAACAACGCGCAGTGGTGGACGGACAAATTGGCCGCCAACGTGGTTCGAGACCGCGACACCGATGCACGTCTGGCAGAGCAGGGTTGGACCGTCATCCGCATCTGGGAGCACGAAGATCCGCTGGTAGCGGCCGAACGCGTCCAGAAAGCCCTGCTCGGTCCGTAAGCTCGATTTCGTGAAGGAACGCAACGTTGCGCGGTGGGGTTTGGTGGCTGCGCTGGCTCTGGGCGGAATCGTCTACTCGTCGTGGATTCTCGAATTCTTCCTGGACACCGGCCTCGACCCGGTGACATCGTTCCTCAGCGAACTCGATGCCGAGAACCAGAAATACCGCGATGTCTTCGGTAACGCCGATGTCCTGTCCGCAATCTTGATGTTGATCTCCGGAGCGCTGGGTCTGCTGATCACGCCCCGGCGAAGGCTCTACGTCACGGGCTGGATTGCGCTGGCGGTGTTCGGCATCGCGACCATCGCCGACGCGTCGTTCCCCCTCGAATGCTCGGGCGAGGGTTGCCCGTCGAGCGCACCCGACGGTCTACTTCCGCAGCTCCACCATGTTCACGCGTTGACGAGCAGCGTGGCGGTCTTCGCGATCTTCACCGCGATGATCGCATTCACCGTGGGAGCGTTCAGGTATCGCGAGCACCCTTCTTTGCGGACGACGGGTCTGACCATTCTGATCCTGACTTCCCTTGCGACGGTGTGGATGTTGACGACCAACAGCATCGAAGTCTCCGGCGGCGGTAATCTCGGACTGGGTATCGCTCAACGTGCGCAGGTGCTGGGAATGTCGTTGTGGTTGTGCACCCTGGCATTTGCGATGTCGAGGCCGCCATCCACCGGGCTCCCGGCGTCGCCGCGCTGACAGGTTTTCCGGCAAGCGATTCGGGCGATCCTGGAACTACAACTGAAAATGGCTGCCCCGAACTAGCGAAGGTGTGCCCATGTCTCTCGCGTCGTCGTTCTTCGCCCATCCGCACCAGGCGTTCACTGCTGGTTTCTATCGCAACGAGTCCTTCGACTTCGAGCTACGAGTCGTTCTCGGGCAAGCCACCTTCGGCGCGGCAGACACCGGCGAAGTGCTCTCGGCCATCGCTCACGTCGGCGAGAAGGACCTCGAAGGCTGGTACGAGGCCTGGTTCGACCTCGGTACACGGGTATTCGGGCAGGCCGATGAGGCAGCCGAGGCCGGGCATTCGCGAAGCGCGTCCAACGCGTACCTGCGGGCGGCGTCGTACTTCGGTGTGGCGATCAACGCCGTCGACGGTCTCAGCGACGATTCGGTTCTGGTCCCCACTTTCAAACGTCACCGACAGGCGTGGGACCGCTTCGTCGACACCACCTCCCAGCCCGTCGAACGCGTCCGGATCCCTTACGAGGACACCTACCTTCCCGGGTACTTCTTCCGGCCGCCCGGCGACGTGCGACGGCCGACGTTGATCATGGTAAACGGTAGCGACGGCCCAATCAGCGGGCTGTGGGGCAGCGGCGGTGCCGGGGCGCTCGAGCGGGGCTACAACGTGTTGATGTTCGACGGTCCCGGTCAGCAGTCGATGCTCTTCGAGCGCAACATCCCGTTCCGTCACGACTGGGAAGCCGTCATCACGCCCGTCGTCGACTATCTCGTGGACCGGCCGGACGTCGATGCGTCGAAGCTGGCGATGTACGGGATCAGTCAGGGCGGGTACTGGGTGCCGCAGTCGTTGGCGTTCGAGCATCGGATCGCGGCAGCGATCGCCGATCCGGGGGTCGTGGACGTGGCCGCGTCGTGGCTCGCCCATATCCCCAAGAACATGCAGAAGCTGCTCGACGAGGGGAAGTCGGAGGCCTTCGACCGCGACATGGCGATGGGGATGAAATTCTCGAAGGACAGCGCCCGGATCTGGCGTTTCCGAGCGCGTCCGTATCTCGCCGACGGCTACTACAACACTCTCGCCGAGGTTCGGAAGTACCACCTCGAACACGTCGCCGGCTCGATCTCCACTCCCCTGCTGATTACCGATCCGGAAGGTGAACAGTTCTGGCCCGGTCAATCCAAGCGGCTTGCCGCCCTCGCCGGCGGACCGACGACGGTGGTTCCCTTCACCGCTGCCGAGGGCGCGAACTTCCACTGCCAGCCCATGGCGAGGCGTCTGACTGATCAGCGGATGTTCGACTGGCTCGACGAGCAGTTGGATCTCTGAATCAGGACACTTTCTCTTTCTTCGTCAACAGAGTGGCAATCATCGGCAACAGCAGAACCGTGATCGCCCCGGCCGCGACAAGAATCGACGCGTTGTCCGAGGACATCTGATGCGCGTCGACGGCCGCGCCCGTGACCGCCACGATCATGGGCAGGCCGGTAGCCCCGTACAACGCGACTTGCGCACTTTCGCGCGTGGTGAAGGGCGGTTCGACCTTCTCGAACTTGGTCACGAAGAACACCGGCACGCCCCGGACGACAACGATCAGGATCAAAAACGCAATCAGTATGCCGGGACTGGCGGCGACCGCCGAGACGTCGATCGCCATGCCTGAAGTGATGAAGAAAATCGGGATGAGGAACCCGAAGGCGATCCCGTCGAGCTTGATCTCGAGGCGCTCGTCGCCCTCTGGCATCAGTCGCCGCAGGATGAAGCCGGCGGCAAACGCACCGAGAATGACGTCGAGTGAGAACACGGCCGACAGCACTCCGAGGCTGACCAACAACAGAACGGTGAGGCGGACCGTCGTCTGCGCCGTGGTGTCCGCTCCTGCCCGCACCAGGCGATGTGTCCACGAGCCTTCGTGAATCAGCTTGCCGGGCAGCACCGCCACGATGATGGCGATCACGGCGAAGACGGCAAGAACGATCAGCGACAGTACGGCACCACGGGCACTCAGCAGCACCGCCATCGCGACGACCGGCCCGAGCTCGCCGACGGCCCCGTGGTTGAGGACGGTCTTACCCAAGCGTGTGTCGAGGAGTTTGTTGTCCTTGAGGATCGGCAGCAGCGTGCCCAGAGCGGTCGACGTCATCGCAATGGCAACAGCGGCTTCGGCGGAGATCACGTTCCTCATTCCCAGCAGCGAGACCACCGTGAACGCCAGCGCGAGGCAGAACAGCCATGTGTAGAGCGCTCGACGTCCGCCGCGCCCACTGAGTTCCTGTCGGTCGATCTCGTAGCCGGCGAGCAGGAACAGCATGCCGAGGCCGAGTTCGCGGAGGATGCCGATCGCTTCGCTGTCAGCTGCGATGTTGAGGGCGAACGGCCCGACTACTGCGCCCGCGACCAGTAGCAACACCACTTCGGGAACCAGTCGACGCGGGATCAGGCCCGCGACTATCGGCGCGATGGCCGCGATCAGCGCAATCCAGAACAGCGAGGAGGCAATTGAAGGCACGGATCATTGTCGGACAAAACCGACCACTCTGCACACATTGCGACCGGTCAGTCTGGTAGAAGTATCGAATGCTCACCTAGTAATGCGTGAGCAATCCCACGTGAAGGAACGGCCATGACACAACCCCCGCAGGACCCTAACCAGCCATATGGCCAGCCGCCTCAGCAGCCGTACGGGCAGCAACCCCAGCAGCCCTACGGACAGCAACCACCGGCTCAGCAACCTTATGGACAGCCTTATCCAGATCAGTCTGGCGCGCCGTTCCCGGGCCAGTACGCTCAGCCGGCCGGTGGATTTCAGCAACCGCCGCCTTCACCGGCGAAAAAGAAGAAGTGGCCATGGGTCGTCGGAGGCATCGTGGCGTTCTTCGTGATTGTCGCGATCGCCACTGGCGGCGGGGACAAAGACAAGGAAGAATCCGCCGCGGCCCCCACAACCACGCAAGCCGCGGACAACGGTGCCTCCGTGGCCGCAGTTGCCCCGGCCGAAGCTCCCAAGGAAACGAAGTCTTCGAATCCCGGAATCGGCGAGGAAGTGCGAGACGGAAAGTTCGGTTTCGTCGTGACGGGTATCGAGACCGGCCTCACGACGATCGGCGACAATCCCTACTTGCAAGAGCAAGCTGAGGGTCAGTTCGTACTCGTTCACGTCGAGATCACGAACACTTCCGACAAGCCCCAGGCTTACTTCGGATCCAATCAGACCTTGATCGACACCGAAGGTCGCGAGTTCACCAACAACACGATGGCAGCGATCAATATCGACGCCGAAACCGCGATCGGCGGCGACATAAACCCCGGCATCACACGGAAGACCACCATTGTCTTCGACATCCCGACCAGTGCCACCCCCAAGGAGATCGAGGTACACGACTCGATGTTCTCCGGTGGCGCCACAATTTCGCTTCAGTAAACCCGGAACAGTAAGAACGACGGTCTCCACCAGTTGACGATCAGCTGGTGGAGTCCGTTCTCCTGCGAAAGGCCAACGGACTGAGGTCAGTACAGGTACTTGCGGTACGCCTCTTGTCTGGCGGGTTCGAGGTCCTCGACGCGCAGGCTGTGTTGCTCCGCCATCATGTCGCGCAGACTCGGCACCTCATCGGATGCGGGCCACGTCGACGGATCCCACAGCTTCGCCCGCAGAATCGCTCTCGCGCAATGCAGATACGCCTCGTCGATCTGCACGATCACCGCAAGCTGTGCAGGCTTGCCGTTCATCGCCATCGAATCCAACAGATCAGGATCGGTGGACAGAGTCGCCGTGCCGTTGACGCGCACGATCTCGTCGTGCCCGGGCGCGAGAAAGAGGATCCCCACGTGAGGATTCTCGATCATGTTCCGGTACGAGTCGGCGCGCCGGTTGCCCGGACGATCCGGGAGCACGAGCGTCTTCTCGTCAGGAAACAGAACCTGACTGACCAAGTCGCCGCGCGGCGAGCAGTCGCAATTTCCAGCCGCATCGGATGTCGCAAGCACAAAAAACCTTGCCTGCTCGATGAATTCACGGATCAACGGAGTCGTGTAAGCGGTCTGCTTCTCCATGATCGTCGGATGGGGCTGTCCGAGAATCGCATTGAGTTGTTCCACGGATTCGATCCGCCCGCCCGGGGCGTTCGACGCCGTCACGTCAACACGTCGTCGAGGACGTGGTGGCGCCCGAGCGGCAACACCAACGGCTTACCCGAGATGGGGTCGGGGATGATTCGGCTCTCGAGACCGAAAACGGTGCGGACGTTGTCGCTCGTGAGCACCTCGGCAGGATCACCCTCCGCGTAGACCCGGCGATCGGCCATGGCGACGAGGTAGTCGGCGTAGCGGGCGGCGAGATTGAGATCGTGCAGAACCATGACAATCGTTGTACCCCGAGTCCGGTTCAGGTCGGTGAGCAGGTCCAAGACCTCAACCTGGTGGCTCACGTCCAAGAAGGTGGTCGGCTCGTCGAGTAGAAGCAGATCGGTTTGTTGGGCGAGCGCCATCGCAATCCACACACGTTGGCGCTGACCACCGGAAAGCTCGTCCACCGATCGTTCGGCCAATCCGGTTGTGTCCGTGGCCGCAAGCGCCTCGGCGACAGCTGCGTCATCCTCGCGGCTCCACCTCGACAGCACCCGCTGATGTGGATGACGACCACGGCCGACGAGATCGGCGACAACTATCCCTTCCGGTGCGATCGGTGACTGCGGCAGCAGACCGAGCGTGCGAGCGAGCTTCTTCGCAGGCAGGCGATGAACATCCTTGCCGTCCAACAGAACATGACCGCTTCGGGGACTGAGTAGCCGCGACATCGACCGCAGCAGTGTCGATTTGCCACACGCGTTGGCGCCCACGATGGTCGTGATCTTTCCCGGCGGCACCGCGAGGTCGAGCGATTCGACGACGGTCCGTCCTCCGTAACCGAGTTCGAGGTTTTCGGCAGTCAGAGTATGGGATTCGGTCACAGCGAACCTCCCGTTCGGTTGGAGCGAATGATGAGGTAGACGAGATACGGCGCTCCCAGCGCGCCAGTCACCACGCCAACGGGGTAGCGGGTGCCGAAGGCGTACTGTCCGCAGAAATCGGCAACTAGCACCAGCAGCGCTCCGACCAGCGCCGACGGAATCAAAAGTGATGTTCCCGGACCGACGATGCGGGCGGCGATGGGCCCTGACAGAAATGCGACGAAGGCGATGGGCCCCGCAGTGGCAGTGGCAAAGGCGATGAGTCCGACGGCCGCAATGATCGACAGAATGCGCGTTCGTTCCACTCTGACGCCGAGCGCTTGTGCTGCGTCGTCACCGAGCTGGCTGGTCGAAAGGTTGCGCGATTGGCTCAGCAGCACCGGTCCGAGGACAACCAGCGCCAGGAGTAGGGGAACCGTCGAACCCCAGTTGGCACCGTTGAGACTGCCGGTGAGCCAACGCATCGTCTCCTGCAGATCCCATGCGGCGGCGGTACTGAGCAGGTAGGCGGTGACGCTGTCGAGCATCGCGGCCATGCCGATACCGATCAGGATCAGCCGAGTGCCCGCCACACCGTCCCGGAAAGACAGAACGTAGATCAAGACTGCGACGCCCAGACCGACGGCGATAGCAAAAACCGATACCTGTGAACCGCCGAGTGAAAGCGAGATGATCGCGAAAGCCGCTGCAGCGCTTGCGCCGGAGCTGATTCCGATGATGTCGGGGCTCGCGAGCGGGTTGCGCAGCATCGTCTGGAACGTGATGCCGCCCAAGCCGAAACAGATTCCGGCGACCACAGCGAGGACAGCGCGAGGCAGCCGGAGGCGGCCGACAGTGAACGAGGCACCAGGCACGTTCTCCCCCAGCATGACCCGAAGCACATCTGACGGCGGGTAGAAGGTTTTTCCCACCATCAGAGTGACCGCGAAGGAGGCGACGACGAGGACCATCAGCACGGCAATCACGATGCGGCGGCGTCTACCTCGCCGGATACGGCTTGCTCCGACTGCGTCGACCTCGACTTCGGGAGTAACGAATGTAGTGGTCACAGCTCACGTATCTTCTGACGGCGGACGATATAGATGAAGAAGGGCGCTCCGATGAGCGCGGTGATGATGCCGACGTCGATTTCGCTCGGCCGGGCGACAATTCGTCCCAGAATGTCGGCGGCGACGAGAAGGCCGGCACCTGTCAGCGCAGAAAACGGTAGTAGCCAACGGTTGTCGATACCGATCAGCAGGCGGCACAGATGCGGGACAACCAAACCGACGAAGCCGATCGGTCCGGCAATGGCAGTGGCTGCACCGCAGAGCAACACTGCACCGAGCGCTGCCACTGCACGAACCACCGCGACGCGTTCGCCGAGACCTGACGCAACCTCGTCGCCGAGCGCAAGAGAGTTGAGACTGCGCGCTGACAGCAGACAGATCACGAAGCCGACAATGAGGAAAGGCAGACCCTGCCGGATCACCTCGAAACTCGCGCCACCGACGCCGCCGATCTGCCACGAACGAATGTTGCCCGCAATATCGTTTCGCGGCAGCATGATCGCAGTGATGAACGAAGCAAACGCAGCCGATGTTGCGGCCCCGGCAAGAGCCAACTTGAGTGGCGTGGCTCCACCTCGCCCGAGTGACCCGACTACGTAGACGAACAATGCCGCCCCGGCTGCACCGAGTACGGCCACCCAAATCATGCTGGTCTGGGTCCACAATCCGAACCACGCCATTCCGATCACCACGGCGAGCGAAGCGCCCATGTTGACGCCCAGGATTCCGGGATCCGCCAAAGGGTTTCGGGTAATCCCCTGCATCACAGCGCCGGCAAGACCGAGCGCGGCTCCCACGACGATCGCGAGCACCGTCCGCGGAATGCGCTTGGCAATCGCGCCCTGACCGATATTGTCGGTGGAACCGCCAAGTGCGGCAACGATGTCGGACCAATCGACCTCACGAGAGCCGATGACGATCGAGGCGCACATGAGCACCGCGAGGACCACGAGAAGGGCGATCAGCCACAGCGAATTGCCGAACGTCGGGCGCCGCGTATCGCGAGCGCCCGACGTCGAATCCTGCGAGGTTACAGTCACTCCGACTTTCCAGCGGCCCCGGCGAGCAGATCGACGTAGTCGCCGAGTACCCACGAAATCGCGAGTGGAGTCGGGTTGGCCGCCGTTCCCATCGGCCCGGTTCCATTGAGGAACACGATCGCGTTGTTGGCGACGGCAGGCATCTGCGAGAGCAGCGGGTCAGCCTTGAGTGCGTCGACAAGTGCCTGGTCACCGTAGGTGACGATCAGTTCGACGTCGTCGAAGACGTCCACACGCTCCGCACTGACCTTCTTCGAGAACTCACCACCCGTCGAGGCGTCGGCAACGCTCTTCGGCGTCGAAAGTCCGAGGTCCTCGAAGAACGCGGCGCGCGTGTCGTTCGCCGTGTAGAAGCTGACCTGGCTCAGATCAGCGGTGTCGACGTGCGTCAGGAACATGGTTGCCTTGCCGGCAAGCTGCGGATGCGCGGCAACCTCGTCGGCGATCTCCTTCTCGATGGTGGAGATCAGTTCCTGCCCTTCGGATTCCATGCCGAGGCCCATGCTGTTGAACTTGATGACGTCACGCCACGACGTCGCCCACGGCCCCTCGGGATACGCCACAACCGGAGCGATCTCACTGAGAGTGTCGTAGTCCTCCTGCGTCAATCCGGAGTATGCGGCAAGAATGACGTCAGGGTTCGTATCGGAGACGGCTTCGAAGTCGATGCCGTCGGTCTCGTCGAAGAGCACCGGCGGCTTCGCGCCAAGGTCGTCGAGCTTTTCCTCGACCCACGGCAGCATTCCGTTGCCGTTGTCGTCACCGAAAGTCGCCGCTGCCATTCCGACGGGAACCACGCCGAGAGCAAGGGGCACTTCGTGATTGGCCCAGGCAACGGTGGCAACTCGCTCCGGCTTGGCGTCGATCGTCGTAGTTCCGAAAGCGTGCTCGATCGTGACAGGGAAGGAGCTGTATCCGCTTCCGGCGCTGCCGCCGTCGGCGGTCTCCGAGGAGTCGGAACTGCAAGCTGTCATGCCGAGGGCGACTGCGACCGCTGCTGCGGCCACCGCCAAGAAGCGTTTTGAACGCATGAAAACAGAACTCTCTCGAGAAGGGGTACGGCCCTCAACCCGGATCAATCAGGCACTTAGGTGAGGTTTGCCTAAACCGTATACGGGAGGGCAATGTGGCGCAATCGCGTGTTTGGGACACCCCGTGTAGCGATCGAGACAAGGTGTGATGGCCGATCAGCTAGCCCGGAACATCCCTGGTGTAGCGCCTGTAGTGCGCCGGAATGCCGCCCCGAATGCGCTGGTCGAGTGGTAGCCCACACGCTCGGCAACCTCTTGTAGATCCAAGCCGTGGGCAAGAAGGGTCACCGCTCGTTGGGCGCGCACAGCCGAGACCCACTGCCCGAAACTCATCCCGGTCTCCGACCGAAATACCCGGGTGATGGTTCGCGGGCTGACACCGAGGAGCCTTGCCCAGTCGGACAGCGTTCGCATGTCACTCGGATCGTCACCGATCGCATCGACGATGGGTTGCAGAAGTGGCGAGTCCGGCACCAGCACCAGCAACTCGTTCGGCGACGGTGCCAGCACGTCGATCACCATCTGCTCCGTGAGCGAGCGCGAAGGAGCTCCGAGTGACTCGTCTGCCAGTCGCTCGAGGAGGTTCCGCAGCAGCGGAGTGACCTCGATCGCCACCGGCACGTCGGACAGAGAAGGAACCGATGCGATGTCGAGCTGAGCGGCGCGATACCAG
Organism: Rhodococcus sp. Ni2; assembly: GCF_021352185.1. Taxonomy (NCBI): domain Bacteria; kingdom Bacillati; phylum Actinomycetota; class Actinomycetes; order Mycobacteriales; family Nocardiaceae; genus Rhodococcus; species Rhodococcus sp. Ni2. The sequence goes on along the minus strand of NZ_WOXZ01000001.1, from coordinate 2,582,193 downwards.
GTGCCGGCCGGCGCGATCGCCGAGTGCAGGACGCCGGCGGGCATCCACAGACCGACGGTCGGCGTAATGGTCCACGTGCGCGATCCCACCGTGGCGCTCGACGCTCCCCGCTCGTTCCACAACAATTCGTGAGTCGGGTGCGAGTGCGCATCCCACCGGGTCTCGCGGGAGACAAGTTCGTCCATGCCCGCAATGACAAAGGGCACCTCGACCGCCCCGGCCGAGTAGACCGGGAGCGTCCGACTGTCGACGGTCTCCAACGGGTTCTCCTCGGTTCGCGTGGCTGCTCCGCAGAAAGCATAGGTCGCGGGGATCGGTTGTCGGTTCCCACGATCGCGAGGATCACCGCCCGAAATCGCCGAGGTGACCTCACACACATTCAAGAATTGCGTATGCACCACAACAAAAAGAAGGTCACAGACCTGAAGTCTGTGACCTTCTTTCTTGTGCGCCCGAAGGGATTCGAACCCCTAACCTCTTGATCCGTAGTCAAGTGCTCTATCCGTTGAGCTACGGGCGCATGTTCTGTTGTCTTGCTGGTCTTGCGTGTCTTACCGTCGTAATTTCTATCATTTCTAACCCGCCGGTCAAAATCACCGGCTTGGCGGAGGCGAGAGGATTTGAACCTCCGGTCCCTCGTAAAAGGGACAACTCATTAGCAGTGAGTCCCATTCGGCCGCTCTGGCACGCCTCCCTGGGGGTTCCGATCCTTTCGGACCGCCGGATCGAAAGATTACACACCCTTCGCCACCAAAGGCAAAACGTGTGGTCAGCGGGCTGTTTTGTGGACTTACCGCAGGTGGCTGTCGAACCAGTCGAAGATCCGGGTCTGAGCTTCGATGATCGAGGCCGAATCAGGGTCGTCGAGGTCAGCGTCCTCGGACAGCTGTGGCGGCTCGTCCGCCCGGTGAGCCAGTCCGGCGTAGCTGACCACCAGTGTCGCGACGTCGGCCTTCGCGGTCGCTTCCCGGAGCAGAGTCACGTGTTCGCGAGGCGTGCTGGGATCGTCCTCGCCGTACAGCGCCAGCCACGGCGCCTGCAGGGAAGTGGCCGCGTCGACAAGCGCCTGAGCATCCACCGACAAGGCTTCGACGATTCCCCGGGCGGCGACGCTCACCGCGGCGCCGACGGGACGGCTGGTGGCCACGAGCATCGCGGCGGTACCGGCGTCGTCGAATCCGAGCACCCCGATGGTGTCTGCGAGAACTTCGCGTCCGACGAGCCAATCGAGGGTCGCGTCGAAGTCGGCGAAGAGGTTGTCACCGAACACCTCACCCTGCATGTGTTCGGGTTCGCGGTGAAACAGGTGAGGTGCGACGCTCACCCACCCTTCGCCGGCAAGCGCGCACATCAGATTCAGCAGAGCCGGGCTGAACTTCCGGGCTTCATGCAGGACGACGATCCCGCCCCGCGTCGGGCCGTCCGGCTCCACCACGGTCAGCGGAACAGCCGTGGCGACCTCCCCTTCGGCTCCGCGCAGATACGCGGTGGCTCGGAAGATTTCCGACATCTTCTAACTCTGACACGCAGACGGCCGCTACGCACCAAATCAGTGCGCGCATAATCGACTCGTGACCGCACACATTCGCCCTGACCTCGCCTCCATCCCCGCCTACGTTCCCGGACGCAATTTTCCGGGTGCGATCAAGCTGGCGAGCAACGAAACGACAGTAGGGCCGTTGCCCGGTGTGCGTGACGCCGTCGCCGACGCGGTCGCCAATGCCAACCGCTACCCGGACAATGCCGCGGTTGCACTCATCGAGGCGCTGGCCAGCTTCTTGAAAGTCGAGCCGGCCAACGTCGCCGCTGGTTGCGGCTCCGTGACGCTGTGCCAGGAACTCGTGCAGATCACGTGCGATCAGGGTGACGAGGTCATCTACGCGTGGCGTTCGTTCGAGGCGTACCCCGTGGTCACCCAGGTCGGCCATGCCGTCTCGGTCAAGGTTCCGCTGACCGAGGACTTCGGCCACGACCTCGACGCGATGCTGGCCGCGATCACGGATCGCACGCGGTTGATCTTCGTATGCAACCCCAACAACCCGACCGGCAATGCACTGTCGAAGGCAGAGCTCGAGAGCTTCCTCGACGCGGTCCCGGCGCACGTCGTCGTCGCACTCGACGAGGCGTACTTCGAATACTCACGCTCGGACGCCGACGGCATCGAGCTGTTCCGCAGCCGCCCCAACGTGGTTGTTCTGCGCACCTTCTCGAAGGCGTACGGCCTCGCGGGAATCCGCGTGGGTTACGCGGTCGCGGATCCGGAGATCATCGTGGCCCTCGGCAAGGTGCACACCCCGTTCACCGTGAGCGCTGTCGCGCAGGCCGCCGCAATCGCTTCCCTGGCTGCAGCAGACGAACTGCTTGCCCGCACCGAAGGTGTCATCGCCGAGCGGACGCGAGTTCGAACCGCTCTGATCGAAGCCGGGTACACCGTCCCCGAGTCGTCGGCGAACTTCGTCTATCTCCCCCTCGGAGAACTCTCTCCCGCTTTTGCTGAGGCGAGTACCGAAGCGGGCATTCTGATCCGCCAGTACGGCGTCGAGGGCGTCCGGATGACCATCGGCGATCCACACGAGAACGACGCATTCCTCGCTTTCGCGAACACCGACGTCGCGAAGCAGGCCGCGGGCATCGGCGTCACCGCGTGACACTCGATACATAACTGTTACGCCGAGGACTGGAATTCGTTTCGGCAGACGGGCACACTCAGGGAGGTTCGAGGCCGGTCCGAGTGAGGGAGCACGACGCATGACGCGACGCATGACACGAACGTGTGCCGTGCTCGCAACGACCCTTCTCGCCACCACCGCGACCTCCCTGAGTGGCGTCGCCAACGCAGAGTCCCAGGACACGGTGTCGGTACGTCTGTTGGCGTTCAACGATCTGCACGGCAGTCTCCGCCCGCCGGAAGGTGTTCGCAGCGAGATCAGGCAGGCCGACGGCTCGCTCACTCCCGCAGGTGGCGCGGCGTATCTCGCTGCTTACGTGACGCAACTTCGCAGCCAAGCCACCAACTCGCTGCTGTATTCGGTCGGTGACAACTGGGGATCGTCGGCGCTCGAGTCGGCGATGTTCAACGACGAACCGACGGTCGAACTCCTGAACCGGATGAAGATCGACGCTTCCGCGATCGGCAACCACGAACTGGACAAAGGGCTCGCCGAGTTCCGTCGCATGCAGTCCGGCGGTTGCTCCGCCGTCGATGCGTGCACGTTCAGTCCGTCCTTCGGCGGCGCCAACTTCCCTCTGATGGCCGCGAACATGACGTACACCAACGGCGCTCCGGCCACGCTGCCGTTCACCGTGAACATGGTCGACGGCATTCCGCTCGGAGTCATAGCGATTTCCCCCGCCAACACGTCGCAGATCGTGACACCGGGCGGGATCGCCGATCTGCAGTTCGGCGACGAGGTCGAAGCGATCAACCGCACCGCCGACGTCCTCGACTTCTTCGGCGTCAAAGCCATCACCGTCCTCCTGCACCGTGGGGACGAACCGGCCGTCGAAGGTGGGCCCAACGACTGCAACGTCGAGTCCGGCCCGGCCCGCGACATCGCCCTCCGCGCCTCACCGAAGGTGGACGTCATCTTCACCGCCGACAGCCACCAGCAGTACAACTGCGAATTCCCTGATCCCGCAGGCAATCCCAGAGTCGTGATGCAGGGCGCTTCGCACGGCCGGATCGTGTCCGTCGCAGACGTCACCATCGACCGCAACACACGCGAGGTCGTTCGCGATCAGACGTCCGCGTTCAATCAGATAGTGACACACGATATTTCGCCGGATCCCGATATTCAGGCTCTCGCCGACCGGGCCTGGTCGGAGGCGTCGGACAGCGCTCAGCGGCCGGTGGGGACCATTACCGCCGATCTGACACGCGACCGCGTCCCCAGCGGCGAATCGACACTCGGCAACCTGGTCGCCGACGCTCAACTCGCCGCCGGATCGACACGAGGCGCCCAACTAGCGTTGACGAACCCCGGCGGCATGCGCGAGGACTTGGACTTCGGCACTTCCGGCCAGGTCACCTACCGCCAGGCCTACGGTGTTCAACCCTTCGGTAACAGCCTCGAGGTGCTCTCCGTCACAGGAGCGGTGTTGAAGGACGCTCTCGAACAGCAATTCCAGATCGACCTCGACGGCACCGCTACCGAGCGCATCCTCTCCCCGTCCGCGGGCTTCACCTACGCCATGGACCGGCGAGCAGCGCCGGGCTCGCGAATCTCGGAAATGCGTCTGAACGGGCAGGACATCGCGCCCGACGCCGTCTACAGCGTCGTGGTGAACAAGTTCCTCGCCGAGGGCGGGGACGGCTTCACCGCACTGAAGAACTCCACCCAGATGACCGGTGCTGGCAACGACCTCGACGCCTTGACCGCCCTGTTCGCAGCCGGGTCACCGGTCTCGCCACCTGCCACCGACCGCATCCGCACCATCGGCTGACTAGGCATCCCCGCGCTCGATTGCCTAGTCTCGACGGGTGATCATCGCGACCCATAACGGCAAGTTCCATGCAGACGACGTCTTCGGCGTATCGCTGCTCAAGCAGCTGTACCCCGACGCCACCGTCGTTCGCAGCCGTGACGAGTCCGTCCTCGACAGCGCGGACATCGTGCTCGACGTCGGCGGTCGCTACAACCCGGCCGAGGGGCGCTTCGACCATCACCAGCGTGATGCCGGCGAGCGCAGCAACGGCATCCTGTACTCCGCCTTCGGTCTGCTCTGGCAGGAATACGGCCTGCAGTTCTGTGAAGGCGACGCCTCCGTGTTCCGCCGTATCGACAGCCGACTGGTCGAGGGCATCGACGCCGTCGACAACGGCCAAGAGATCTACACCCTCAACGACTACGGCACCAAGCCTTTTGATCTGTCGTCCGTGCTGGACCTTTTCAATCCGATCTCGTCCACCGACGAGGAGTTCGACACCCAGTTCGAGCTGGCCGTCGTTCTCGCAACCCAGGTCTTGATTCGCCTGCGCGCCAAGTATGCCGGCGACGCGGCGGCCGAGCGCGAGTTCACCGAGACCTACGAAAAAGCAACGGATCCGCGCTTCGTCGTGCTGGAACGCTTCGTTCCCCACGGCCGCGCCGCGTCGGCCCAGCCAGAGCTGCTGTTCACCATCTTCCCGAACACCAACGGCGGCTGGTCGATTCAGACGGTCAAGCCTGCTGACTCCAAGTTCGGTTCACGAAAGCTGTTGCCGGAGCCGTGGCGCGGCCTGAACGGCTCGGATCTTGCCGCCCAGACGGGCGTCGACAGTTCGGTCTTCTGCCACAAGGCCGGGTTCATCGCGGCTGCGCAGACCCGTGACGGCGCCCTCCAATTGCTCGAACTGGCACTGGCCGAGTAGTTCTCAGCTCATATTCCCAGCGCCGTCTTCACCGTCGGCCAGGAATCGTGAAGCGCGTCTTGCCAGTACGGCCACGAATGGGTGCCGTCGTTCCGATACGCGAATACTGCGGGAATCGACAACTCGCCCAACCTCGCTTCGAACAGTTGTGTGCACGTATTAGCGAGCGCCTCGAGCGGTCCGCCTTCGATGGCGGTCTGCAGTCCACTCGGGGTGAAGACGTTGTCGTATTCTCCGGGCGCACCTGTACCGGAGGACACGTAGATCGTCTTCCCTCGCAGCGTTTCCGCGTTGGTGGACGGGTCGTGCTTTTGCCAGTCGGGGTCCGACGCCGGACCCCACATGTTGGTGGCGTCGCCCGCCTTGCTGGCCACGGTGAGCCGCACGGAATCCTGCGAGGACGATTCGGAGTTGTCGAGACAGCCACTGTACGAGGCCAATCCGGTGTAGAGCTTCGGGTGATGTGTGATGAGGTTGGCCGCGCCGAGCGCACCCATGGACACCCCGCCGACCACGTTCGTCCCATTTCCGGAAAACGCAGAATCGATCAACGTCGGAAGTTCTTCTGCGAGAAACGATTCCCACTTGTTCACACCGAGGTTCGGATCGTCGTTCTTCCAGTTGGTGTAGAAACTGCCGGTGCCGCCCACGGGGAGAACGACGTTGACGTTCTTGTCAGCGAAAAACGTTTCGATGTCGGTCTTCTGGGTCCAGGTGCTCTCGGAGTATCCGGATTCCGAACCGGCACTGACTCCGTCGAGTAGGTAGAAGGACGGACGTGAACCGGCGCTCGACGCTGGATGCAGAACCTGCACTTGTACCTCGCGTCGCATGGCCGGCGACTCGACGAACACGGCACTGCGTGTGGGCGACAACTGCTCTATGCGATTGATGTGAGCCCCGGCCTGACCGGCCGAATCTCCTGGTGGGTTTTCAGGTGCCGGTTCGGCATACGCCACTCCGCCCACGACAAGCGCGAGCACGACCAACACAATCCCGACAAACCCAAATCTCCGCATCCGTCAAGCGCCCCCTGAGCATCGCACGACTACCGCTGACCCTCGATTGGACAGGACGAACGTCCCGGGGTCAACCCACTGGTTGGGATTTATTACTCGCGGGTATCCAATGGAGTTGGACAGTTCTCCACCGATGCACACACAGGTGTGGATAACTTCATTCACATCCACTTCCCAGTTGTGCATAACCTGTGGACAAAAGGATGAATTACAACAGAGTTATTCCTCCTACCTGCAACGATTCGTTTCCCCACAGTGTGCATAACTTTGTCGAACAGGGCTCGCGAGACGCCGGTTTCCGGGCGTGTCCATGCAGTTCACACCGCCGCGCCACTCTTTGTTCACAGGCCCGACACCACCGGCCGACAATGCTCCCCACCCCGACTTCATACTTGTTGCATGCTGACCGCTCTGCTCGCCGCCACAGCTGTGCTCGCCCTACTGACTCTGGTCCCCGGGCCCGACATGGCCGTCGTGACGCAGGCTGCTCTCGGCGCGGGCAGATCCGCCGGTTTCCGCGTAGCGGCCGGCATCGTCTCGGGCCTTCTGGTGTGGGGTCTGTTGACCGTCCTCGGGCTTTCGGCGATCCTCGCCGCGTCGGCCGAGGCGTACACGGTGGTCAAGCTCGCCGGCGCGGCTTACCTGATCTATCTCGGTGTGCGAGCACTGTGGGAGAGCCGGACGTCGCGGATGCAACACAATGCCGACGCTCCACGATCGCAGAAGGCCGGGACATGGAAGACGGGCTTCACCACCAACCTGCTCAACCCCAAGATCGCCGTCTTCTACACCGGACTGTTGCCGCAGTTGGTTCCGGCCGGGTGGCCGACGGGACCGTCGCTTGCATTGCTGGTGCTCATCCACGCAGCCATCACCATCGTGTGGCTCAGTGGCTACGTGGTCCTTCTCTCGCGAGCGCGTAGCACCTTCGAAAAGCCCCGAGTGCGACAGGCACTCGAGCGCATAACCGGAACAGTTCTTCTAGGATTCGGAGCGAAGATCGCGCTCGAAGCGCGCTGACACGGCAATCGGAAAAGAGTAGAAGTGGGCGCGTGGGGATCGGGACCGTTCGAGAACGACGGTGCAGGGGATTTGATCGCGTCCATCGGGCACGGTGACTTCACCTTCGAATCGGTGGAGTGGGCATTCGAGGACGACTACCTCGAGGTGGACGGCGGCCAAATCGCCATCGCCTTGCTCGAATTGGTGCTGATCGTGCGCGCCGATCGCAAACGCGACCCCGCCGCCCAGGACCTCGATCTCGACTCCTTCACCTCGGCTCTGACCAGTGAACGGCTCACCTGGCTGATCGAAATGGTGGAGCGCACCATCGCATCGACCGATTCGGAACTGTTCGAGCTGTGGGACGAGCAGGGACCGGAAGAGCTTGCGTCGTGGCGAGTTCCCGTCGTGGACGGTCTCGAGGATCTGCGCGTTCTGTCGGTCTGATTCCGTCGCCGCTCCATCACGTTTGCTTATCGGGCCACAACGGTTCGGTCTTGGTCAGATGCCCTGGTAGGACCCTATGGTCGAACGGATCACCGAGTGAGAACTGTGGCTCGTCGACGACGGGAATCCACGCTCACCCCGGACCCAGGAGCAGACCATCATGGCGACTTTCGTTCCGGCTGCGCGCGTCGACAGAATCAGGGAGTCGCCGAGTGTGGCTGCCGCACAACGAGTGCGCGAGCTGAAGGCCCAGGGCCGTGAAATACTCGACCTGACCGTCGGGGAGCCCGATTTCGACACACCCGACAACATCAAGTCTGCGGCGATCACTGCGATCAACACGGGTCAGACCAAGTACACCGCAGTCAACGGCATCCCGGCTCTACGCGAGGCAATCGCAGCACGCGCGGCTTCGCGAACCGGAATCCAGTACGCGGACAACCAGATCACCGTCGGCGGCGGCGCGAAACAGGTCATCTTCCTCGCTCTCATGGCGACGGTCGAAGCCGGCGTCGAGGTTATCGTTCCCGCCCCTTACTGGGTTTCGTACCCGGATATGGTCCTCGCTCACGACGGGACTCCGGTGATCGTTCAGTGCGAGGAGTCCGACAACTTTCTTCTCACAGCCGAAGCACTATCCGCTGCAATCACTTCGAACACCAAGTGGGTCATCCTCAATGCCCCGGGCAACCCCACCGGATCTGTGTACACCCGCGAGCAGCTGCAGGCCCTCGCCGAAGTGATAGAGGCCAATCCCCATGTCAGTGTGTTGGTCGACGAGATCTACGACGAGATCAACTTCGGCGACGCTCCGATCCCGAGTCTGCTGCAGGTCGCTCCGCACCTCCGTGATCAGGTACTGGTCACCAACGGAGTCTCCAAGTCTCATGCCATGACCGGGTGGCGACTCGGATACGGACTCGGAAATTCCGGATTGATCGGCGCCGTCAACAAACTGCAGGGTCAGAGTTCTTCCTGCCCGTCCTCGATCAGCCAGGCCGCAGCCGTGGAAGCCCTCACCGGCGACCAGAGTTTCCTCACCGAATCCGTACGAAGTTACCGACGACGACGCGACCTCTCGGCTCACCTCCTCAGTGTTGTCCCCGGGCTCGAGCCCGTCGTGCCGCAGGGTGCGTTCTACCTGTTCGTCAACTGTGCCGGCTTGATCGGCAAGCAGACCCCGGATGGCACCGTGATCGAGTCCGACCAGGATCTCGTCCTCTATCTCCTCGACGAGGCGTCGGTTGCCACCATTCAGGGTTCGGCTTACGGCGCATCGCCGTACTTCCGTATCTCCTTCGCCACCTCCGAGGCCGTCCTCGAAAAGGCCGCGGCACAGATCGCCGCGGCAGTCGAACGCCTTTCCTGATCTTTCATACTTTCTGGAGTACAAGATGATTCACGTCAAGACGAAAATTGATCGCGCGGACAAGGACCTGATTGCCGAACTGGGGACGTTCTCCGCGGCCACGATTCACGAGGCACAGGGACGTAAGGGGTCGCTGCATCCGGCGATCAAACCGATCGACCGCGACATGAAGTTCTGCGGCTCCGCCTTCACAGTCAAGTGCCATCCCCGTGACAACCTCATGCTGCAGGTTGCGATCAGCTACGCACAGCCGGGTGACGTCCTGATCGTCTCTTCAGGTGATCAAGCCGCCGGCCAGTTCGGCGATGTCCTCGCCAATGCCTGTGTTGCGCGCGGCATTACCGCACTGGTCACCGACGGCGGAGTGCGCGATACCCGGGAGATCCGCGAACTCGGATTCCCCGTCTTCTCCAAGCACGTGTACATCGAGGGAACCGTCAAGGAATCTCTCGGCCCGATCAACCATCCCCTGGTCTTCGGAGAACAGGTCATTTATCCCGGTGACGTCGTCAAGGGTGACTGCGACGGCGTTGTCGTGGTCCGCCGCGAGGAGGTTGCCGAGGCAATCGAACTCTCGCGTGCCCGTGACGAAGCCGAAGCCGGGTACATCGAGCGTTACAAGCGGGGCGAGACCCCACTCGAGGTGAGCAATCTGACTGCCCTGCTGGAAGCCAAGGGCCTGGTGGTCGAATAACCTGCTGTGCGCCTTTATTAACCGCCCGCGGTTAATAAAGGCGCACAGGGTCGAAGGACTCAGAACCGCAACAGCACCTTCCCCGACACCGAAGCATCCTTGGCGACTGCGAAGGCTTCCAGAGCTTCCTCGACCGGATATTCGTGTGTGAGAACAGCATCGACAGCAAGCGAACCGTCGGCGAGGGCGAGCAGCACCTCGTCGATTTCGTCGTTGAAGCGGAATGAGCCCACCAACTCCAACTCTCGCGTGATCGCCAGCGAAATGTGTACCGGTTGAGGTCCGGACGGAAGAAGCCCGAGCATGACCACCCGTCCACCGCGCGTCGCCCCGCGAATAGCGGATTCGAGCCCGCGATGATTGCCGGTGCACTCGACGACCACGTCGGCATCGGATGCGGCGACTGCCTCGGCGTCGGTGGCCTCGAGAACCCGATCCGCACCGAGCGTCGACGCGATCTGCAGCGGAACGTCGTGCACGTCGACCGCGGTGATCGACTGCGCGCCTGCTCGTCTGAGCACAGCCACGACCAGTGCGCCGATGGGTCCGCAGCCGACGACCAGCGCCTTCTTCCCGCGTACGTCTCCCGCTCGCGAAACAGCGTGCCAGGCAACGCTTGCCGGTTCGGCTACCGACGCAGTCCGCAGGTCCAACCCCTCGGGCAGTTCCCGGAGCATGCGTGTCGGGAGCACTGCGTATTTCACGAAGGCGCCCTCGGTGTGTGGGTACTGCGCTGCACTTCCCAGGTATGTGCAGCAGGGCGAGAGGTTGGGCCGATCGCTCGGGAACCGAGGCGCGGTCCCACCGGGCGTTGCGGGGTGTACGGCCACGGAAGTTCCAACTGCCGGCCCCGTTCCGTCCGCCGCGGCCGTCACGACCGTGCCGACCACCTCGTGACCGAGCAGCATCGGTGCCTTCAGAATCGACTCCCCCGCCGCGCCGTGCGTCCAGTAGTGCAGATCTGATCCACACACACCGCCGTAAGCGATCTCGATCACTGCCTGCTCGGCGGTCGGCGCAGTCAACGCAACATGCTCGACCCGCAGGTCACCTGCCGCATGGGCCACCACTCCGAGCGTCGTTTCCGGTAGTACAAAACTCATGATGCGCTCTCTCAGTCGTTGCGACGGATGAAGTCGAGGCCACCGGGCACCTGGAAGGTGGGGAGCACCTCGATGAGACCAAGATTGACGTGGCCAGGGGCGTCGATCGCGAACTCGATGGTATCCGCGATGTCCTTGGTAGTGATGGATTCGTAGCCTTCGTAGAAGGTCTCCCACGCTTCCTTCATGGCTTCGGGCGTGCCGCCGAGGTTGCGACCGAAGATCTCGGTCTCGACCCGGCCAGGGCAGATCTCGGTCACTCGAATCCGCTTGCCGATGCAGTCGTTTCGCAGCTGGCGCGAAATCTGGTGCACCGCAGCCTTGGTCGCGTGGTAGGCAGTGTGGCCGTAGAAGTTGTACAGGCCGGCGATGGAGCTGATGTTGACGACATGACCTAGATCGCGCTCCACCATTCCCGGCAGCAGAATGCGGCACAGGTGCAGCACCGCACGAAGATTCACGTCCACCATCGCGTCGACCGATGCTTCTTCGGCGTCGAGAATGTTTCCGGTTGCGGACACCCCCGCGTTGTTGACGAGGATGTCGATCTCCAGTCCGCCGACAGCTTCGGCGAGCGCGGCGGTGTCGGTGATGTCCACGGGCAGAGGGATCATTCCGGTGCGATCGGCAACCTCACCGAGCTTGTCGGCATTGCGGGCGACGCCGTAGACCGTCAGTCCGCGCTTGGTGAACATCTCGGTGACGGCGGCACCCATTCCGGTGTTGGCGCCGGTGACGAGAGCTGTGCGGTAATCGGAGAAAGGCATTGTGTGCTCCTACAGGAAGAAATTGGTATGACCCGGCGGCCGCCGCGGACTGCAGGCGGCCACCGGGCCGGATCAGGAGTGACTCACGCGAGAAGTCACAGAGTGTCGCGTAGCGGAACGTGGGCGCGATCGGTGATGGTGCTGACCGCGATCAGCGTGCCGACTGCGGTGATGACCGCGTAGAAGGCGGGAACGTAGATACCGAATTCGGGGATCAACCAGGTCATCAACAACGGTGCGGTACCACCGAAGAGTGCGGACGAGATGTTGTAACCCAAACCGTAGGCGGAGTAGCGAACCCGCGTGGGGAACAGTTCGACGATCAGGATGTGGATGACGGCTGTGTGCCCGGCGAAGATCACTGCCATGAGGCAAGCACCGAGAACGGCGAGGCCGACGTTGCCGGTCACGATCATGGCATAGCAGGGGATCGCTCCGATCGCCATTGCCGCAGCTGCACCGGCGATGACCTTCTTGCGACCGATCCGGTCGGAGAGAGCACCCATGAACGGAATCGCGAAGCAGATCGCGACCAGGCTGGATGCGGTGACGAGAAGCGCTGTCCCGGTCGAGAATCCGATCTGATCGCCTTTGAGGAACGTGGGCATGTACGAGAACAGAACGTAGTAGCCGGAACCATTCATCAAGGGGATGAACAGGGCGAGGATCATGGCGCGACGGTGTTCGGGAGTGGAGAATGCTTCCTTGAGCGGATTGCGCGACAAACCGCCGGATTCCTTGAGCCGCTCGAAGTTCGGGGTATCGGAGATCGCGCGGCGGATGTACCAGCCGATGATTCCCATCGGAATGGCCATGAGGAACGGGATGCGCCACGCCCACGATGCGAGTCCGCCGCCGTTGATCGCGTCGGCGTTGAGCCACGGCGACATGGCAAACGCGATCATCGTTCCGGTCAGCAGTGCGAGGAACGACGCGATCTGCGCGTAGCTCGTGATCAAGCCGCGCTTGCCTTCCGGGGCGTGTTCGGCGAGGAACGTCATGGCGCCGGCAGCTTCACCACCGACGGAGAATCCCTGCACGATCCGCAGAAAGATCAGCAGTGCCGGTGCCGCGATACCGATGGCCGCGTAGGTGGGCAGCAAGCCGATACCGGCGGTCGCCACGCTGATCAGCATGATGACGAACACCAACATCTTCTGTCGACCGATCCGGTCGCCGAGGATGCCGCAGACCACCGCGCCGAGGGGTCGAACGAAGAACGAGACCGCGTAGCCGGCGAACACCAGCATCAGCGCGTCGCTCGACTTCGATACGTCGAAGAACACGATGGCCAGTGCCGTCGCCATGAACGCGAAGACACCGTTGTCGTAGAGCTCGACGAAGATGCCGACGCAGCCCGCTGCGACGACTTTCCGGACCTTGCGCGGGTCGGCTACCTGGCCGTCTACCGCTTCGATGGTGTTGGTCATGCTGTCTCCAAAATAGACGCGCGGCGCGGAGCGCTCGCGGGGCGTGTGGTGCCGACGTGGCTCGGTACTCGGGCTTCCGAGGTGTGAAGAGGTATCCGGAGGGTGGTGAATACGTTCTCCACACGCCGCCTCAGCAAGGCGATGCGGTGCTGCTGTTCGCGGTGCTCTGCAACCGCCGTTGCGACGCTGCAGTTCCGGAATCGGACGCGGTGCCCGGGTCGGGCCTGTCCCAGCTGTGAGAGTGAAACGGTGGTGACGACTGCCAGCACCGGATAACCGGCGGTGACGCCTCTACCTCGATGCAGGACCAGAAGTTCGTTGCCAGCGGGTACTTCGACGGCGCCGATGGGGACGCCGCGCGAGAGGACCTCGCCGGTGCCGGTGCGCTGTGGGAGCGGCTGCTCATCGGTAGATGCCAGCCGAAGCCCGATGTGATTGCTCTGATCGCCCACCACGAATTCGGTGCCGAACAGCGCGGCTGCACTCTCCCCGAAGTCGTCGATGTCGGGGCCGTCGGTCACGTCGAGCGTCCACACGTTGCCGAAGGACGGTCGGTCGGGCAACAACCGGAACAGCGGTAGCCGGAAGACCGGGTGGTCGATCGGCGGGCAGTCGGTGTCGACGACCAGCGCCTCCCCCGCGGTCAAGTGACGGCCGAATCCGAGGACCTGGTCGGGAGCGCAGCTGCCCAGGAGGTAGTCGGCCGTCAGCTCTCCGTGGACGGCGACGTAGACGCGCAATCCGTCGTGGATTCCGGTGACGGCAAGCCGCTGACCGGCTCGCCAGACGATCGGTTCCCACTGCGGTTGCCGATGTCCGTCCACCGTCACCGTTGCGGGTGCACCCGTGACGGCGATCAGCAGATCCGTGGACGCCGACGCTGAAAAGTCGAGGGCCGTCAACTCCAGTAGCGGGGCCTCGCGCCTACTACCCACCAACGCGTTGGCGATCTCCGCGCTGATCTGGTCGGCTGCGCCGCCCGTCGCCTGACCGAACTGTGACGCCGATCCACGCCCCAAATCCTGGACGGAGCTGATTCCGGGAGTCAGGACGGTGACGGTCTCAGCCATGGGGATCACCCCCTACGGGCAGGAGCGAGCGTCCGTCGAAGTCGTCCCAGCGATCGGCGTCGATCGCACGGAAGACGAACAGATCGCCCGGGCGGTAGGCAGAAATCTGCTCCGACGCCGGATCGACCAAGATGAGCGGGGTCCGGCCGATCACTGCCCAACCGCCGGGCGCAGGCCTGGCCGAAACGACTGCCTGACGTCCGGCCACCGCAACGGAACCGGCCGCGACGTGCGGTCGCGGGCTCGATCGGCGCGGGATGGGAAGGCCGAACGCCGGGCCGTCGAGCATCGGGGCGCCGCCGGGTGAGCCGTAGCAACGCATGACCAACGGGGCTGCGGAGTGAAGGCGCACCACTTCGGCTTCGGTGACGCCGAGAAACCGCGCTGTATCACCCAGGTCCGGGCCGTGTTCGCCCCCGTAGACGACGGGGATCTCGAACGTCCTAGGTTCACCTTCCAGCGGTCGGGGGATAGTCGTTGCTTCGCGAACCAGGCCGCGGACGGCGTCGTGGTCGGTGAGGAGGTTGTCGAACTCGACCAGCAGGGCGTCGTATGTCGGGATGACGCTGACGATGCCGTCGGCACCGAGATCGAAACGTGCAGCGATCGATCGAACGGTGTTCCAGTTCTGCTCGGCGGTCCCGCCGCTGACACTGACGCGAACGGCGGCGTCACCGCAGTCGGCGACGTAGGTCTTCACGCGGAACACCCGACATCACGGGCCCGCCGTGACGCCACGACCCGGGTCAGCGGCGCAATGGTGACACCGGCGGCCTCGAGCGCGGCGCGAATCGCCTTCGCGTTCGCGACGGCACCGGGGTTGTCACCGTGCACGAGGACCGTATCGGCGACAACCGGGATCAACGTGCCGTCCACAGCTTCGACGACTTCCTCGACCACCATCCGAACGGTCCGCTCGACCAGAACGTCGACGTCGTGAATCACCGCTCCCGGCTCGCTGCGGGGCACAAGAGTTCCGTCGGAGTTGTATGCGCGATCCGCGATTCCGACGATGCCGACGCTCAATCCGCGGGCAGTCGCCTCGTCGGCCAACGCCCCGTCCTGGGCGAGCACGATCAACGACGGATCGAAGGCCGCGACCGCATCGACGACGGCGCGCGCGTAATCTTGGCGTACGGCAACAAGATTCCCGAGCTTGCCGTGGGGAGCGATGTGCGACAACGACGTTCCGCTCGCGACCGCAAAGGCGTGAAGGGCGCCGAGTTGGAACAGCACGTCGGTTCGGACCTCGTTCTCACTGAGATCCATCGCGCGACGTCCGAATCCGGCGAGGTCCGGAAAACTCGGATGCGCGCCGATGCCGATACCGCGCGATACGCACCCCCGCACGGTCGCATCCATGGTTCGTGGATCGCCTGCATGGAATCCGCAAGCGATGTTGGCCGAAGTCAGCGTGTCGAGCAGAGCATCGTCGGCGCCCATGGTCCACGTGCCGAAACCTTCGCCGAGATCGGCGACAAGATCGATGCTGGTTGCCATTTCGGTCCTTCCGGTTCGTTTACTTGTTCGTACGGGCGCCGTTGCCCGTGGTTGGTCCGACTGTCGAAGTTCTGTGTGTCGACTTCGGTGTTTCTGGGACGCTACTCAGGAACGCCAAAGGGTTGTTAATACCGTTTCGCGTTGGGGTGATCGGAATTCGATATGTCCGTTGAGCTGGTAGTTTGCACAGCATGGACACGAGAAGGCTCTACTCGTTCGTACGAATTGTCGATGCCGGCAGCATCACCCGAGCCGCCGACATCCTGCACATCGCACAACCCGCCCTGAGCCAACAGATGACGTCGCTGGAAACGCAGTTCGGTCAGCAACTTCTGATCCGCAGCAAACAGGGTGTCGAGCCGACCGATGCGGGGCACGCACTCTATCGGCATGCTCAGGTGATTCTGCGTCAGGTGGAGAGTGCTCAGGCCGAGGTGTCCGTGGTCGGACGGGCGCTGGCGGGTGGCGTCTCGGTCGGCCTCGCCCCGTACAGCACCGCGACGGCAATCGCCTTGCCGCTCTTGGCCCGTGTGCGCGAGCAGCACCCGAATATCTTGTTGCACATCAACGAGAACTTCGGTGGCGTGCTCAGCGAAGCGATGATGACCGGTCGCATGGATCTGGCGTTGTTGTACGACGCCGGCCCGATCAAGGGTGTGACGTTCGAACGCTTGCTCACCGAGGAGCTGGTGGTGGTTGCGCCGTTCGGTACCGGACTGGCAGGCGAATCGGGATCCGACATCTCCCTGCCCGAGATCGCCGAACTACCACTATTGCTTCCGGGTCGGATGCACACCATCCGCAAGGTGGTGGAGCAGGCTTTCGACCGTGCAGAGCAGCAACCGAACGTCGTGGCCGAAGTGGAATCGGTGATGACGCTGTCCGAGGCCGTACGCACCGGATTGGGCGCGACGGTTCTGCCGTGGTCGGTGGCCCGCAGGGTCATGGACGTCGAAGCGCTCGAGCTACGACGCATCGAGCCGGGCATCGAAGTGCATGTCTCCCTTGGCACCCCGGCCAATCAGCCCCTCTCCAAACCGGCCGAGGCGGTGCGCGATGTTCTGCGCACCGTCGTTGCCGATTACGTGAAGGGAACCAACGCGAGCGGTCAGTAGCCCGCCGACGGATCGATCACGGCGGCGAGGTCCTCACCTGCGGCGAATCGGGCGACGTTGGCTGCAACGTGATCTGCCAGGACGCGGGTGAGCGTCGTAGCCGGGTTGGCGACGTGTGGAGTGATGATCGCGTTGGGCAGCTTCCACAACCGATGCCCGTCCGGCAACGGCTCGGGATCGGTGACGTCCAGTGCCGCCCCGCCGATCGAACCGGCTTCCAGTGCGTCGACCAATGCGTCCGTGTCGACGAGGGTGCCACGCGCGATGTTCACGATCCAGCTCGACTCCGACATCTGGTCCAGTTCGGCCTTGCCGACCAGATGCCGCGTCGCGGATGTCGACGGTGCTGCGATCACGAAGTGATCTGCCTTGGACCAGATTTCGCCGGTGCGGTCGGCCGAGAGCGTTTCGGAAGCACCCTCGACAGGGGTCCCGGAGCGGGTGATCGCGATGACCTTGACTTTGGACGCGGCGAGGTACGGGATCAACGCACGGCCGATTCCGCCGCAACCGATGATCGCCACTGTCGAGCCCTGCAAAGTGCCCACCCGCGGGTCGAACTCTTCCTTGCGCCACGACTGCGCCGCCAATTGTTCGGGGAGAGAACGAACTCCGGCGAGGAGAAGCATCATCGTATGTTCGGCAACATTGCCCGCGTACGCTCCGGCAGCAGACGTCCAGACCCGCTTGTCGTCGATCACCTTGGCGTCGAACCAGGGCTCGATGCCGGCGAACGGCAACTGCACCCAGCGAACCGAATCGGGTAGCGACGACGGGAACGTCTCCGGCCCGTGTACCCACACGACGCCCTCGGCGTCTGCCAGTGGAACGAGAACTCCACCGGCTCGGCGTATTCCGTCGGCGACGTGAGGATCCTCGACGGGACCGAGGTGGATGCGAGGGGCGCTGGCGTCTGTCATGTGGGTGCTTTCTGTTCGAGTAGCGGACGATCTAACAGCGGACAATCAGACGACGGCCGTCATTCCGCCGTCGACGTAGAGGATCTGACCGTTGACGAAATCCGAAGCCGGGGAGGCCAAGAACAGTAGCGACCCGATCAGCTCCTCGGTACGGCCCCAACGTCCGGCGGGTGTCCGCTTGGCGAGCCACGCGGTGAACTCCGGATCGTTGACCAGCGCAGAGGTCAGTTCGGTGTCGAAGTATCCCGGTGCGATCGCGTTGATCTGCAAACCGAAGGGTGCCCAGTCGGCGCACATTCCGCGGGTGAGCATCTTGAGCCCGCCCTTGCTGGCTGCGTACGGTGCGATTCCCGCTCGGCCGAGCTCGCTCTGCACCGAGCAGATGTTGACGATCTTCCCGTGTCCGCGCTCGACCATGCCGCGGGCGAATTCACGTCCGACGTAGAACGCACTGGTCAGGTTGGTGTCCATGACACGCCGGAAGTCGTCGTCGCCGAACTCGAGAAGCGGGGCGCGGTGCTGCACGCCGGTGTTGTTGACAACGATCTCGACCGGGCCGACCTCCGCCTCGATGCGTGTCGCCGCATCCCGGACGGCGGCCGAATCGGTGACGTCGAACGCGTATGCGTGCACCGTTGCGCCGGTCGCGTCGGCGATGCGTCGACGCTCGGCTTCGAGCACGTCGGAATTTCGGCTGTTGAGCACCACCACCGCACCCGCCTCGGCGAGACCAGTCGCGAGGGCCGAGCCGATGCCTCGGCTCGAACCCGTCACCAGCGCGACCTTCCCGGAAATGTCGAACGGGCCGGGGCTTGCGGTGCTACTCACGCTGTGACGCTCCTCTGAGATGTATGGATGTAGTCGACTGCCTCGCCCACCAGTGTGCTCGGTTCGGAGACGACATTCAGCGTGATGCCGCGCTCGTCGTCTGTAAGCGGTTCGAGAGCCTCGAACTGGGAGATGAGCAGACTCTCCGGCATGAAGTGCCCGGCGCGGAAACGCATACGTGCGGAGATAGTCTCGAAATCACCGGCCAGGTGGACGAACTGCACGTCGAGACCGTCCGGGCGCAACCGGCCCCGATAGTCCTTTCGCAGAGCCGAACAGGCAACGACGCCTGTTCGTCCCGCATCGGCACGCTCGGAAAGCCAGGCCGCGATCGCGTCGAGCCACGGCACACGGTCTTCGTCGGTCAACGGTGTCCCCGAACGCATTTTGGCGACATTGGACTCGGGGTGCAGATCGTCACCGTCGACGAAGTCTGCCCCGAGAGACGTGGCGAGACCCACTGCCACGGTGCTTTTTCCAGCACCGGCCACACCCATCACAACTACCTGCACGGTCATGCTTCGACCATGCCCGACTACCGAAGGCCAGACAATACTCGAGTGATACCGGTTCGCGAGGGTGCCATAGCGGAACGATCTAGGAACTTCTGCCCGTTCGAGCCCTATCCGTTCGCCTTCGCGATCGAATCCTTGCCCTCGGCCGCTCCACCCTCAATGGTGTCGTGCTGGATGGGAACGAACTTCTTCTTCGGCAGCAGGAACAGCCACGTCGCGAAGACGAACGGGCCCGTTCCGGCCGGCAGGCTGATCGGAGCAAAGGCAGACACCAGCGTGCCGTGGATGACAACAGTCACCAGTACTCCGAAGACGGTGTAGACGAACACACGCCACGACGGGTTGTAGAACACCGATCCGAGAGCAATTGCCGTCAGCACCGAACTGAGCCCGTAGAGACCATTGCCGATGTCGACGGTGTTTGCGCCCAGCGCCAGTACCGAACCCATCGCTATCGCGGAACCGATGAGCGCGAACAACGCCGCCCAACGCGACGCGACCAGCAGCGCGATCACGAAGATAATGCCGGTGACGGTGTTGTTGATCAGAAAGATCTGGGAGACGTTGCGGAACAGCGTGTCCCACAGGAAGCTGAAAGTAATTTCGGCATGAACTGACGCGTCCCCGATGTGCTGGGGAAACTGGCCCGCGCTGAGGTCTGACGTTTCGATCCGCAGGAACTGGAACGCCGCGAGGAGGAAGAACCAGTTGACGAGGTTGAACGGAAAGGTCAGCGCCGGTACGCCCCACGTCTTGAAGACATTGGCAACGGCCAGGAACGCGATCGTCGACGCGGCAGCTCCCACCACGAGGTAGATCCACAGCATCACACCGCCGGCAAGGAACGTCGGAAAGGCAGCTCCCACAAGAACTCCGTTGTATCCGTACAGGCCGATACGCATCGAATCGTCGTCGGAGTGCAGCATCATGCCGGTGACGGTGGATACCACCAGACCCACCACGGCACCAATTGCGACGGTGATCGTGTCCGCGGCTATCGCTCCCCAGAAGATACCGACCAGAAACAGCAGGCCCGTCAGCGCATTGCCCTGGAACATCACCTGCCCGGAGCCTTTGAGATTGGTGTCGATGAATCTGAGCACGACGTTCTTGTCCGCGACGTCGTCCCAGGGTTTGGTGATGGTGGTCATCGCACGTCCCTCGATCCTTCTCCGACGATCCGCGTCATCCCCACAGCGGGACGGGCGGAATGGTGGTGTCCAGAACTGCCTTTCGCACCAGAGCCCAGAAATCACGAACCTTCGCCTTGACGGGTTCGCTCTCCGGACCGAGGACTTTGAAGATGAGACCGGCGTCGTTCGGTAGCCGACTCGCTCCGGAAACGACCTTGCCGTCACGGCCCGGAACTACCTCTTCGAGAATCGCGTCGGCGTGCTCCTTCGGTGTCAGCAGGATGACATTGCCGAACACGTCGTGGTCGCCCATGATTCCGCCGTATCGCACGGGGAAGCGTGCCGGTTCGATCACCAATTTCTCGGTGAAGAGGTTCTTCCCGTCCGGACGCTCCGCCTTGATCATTGTGGAGTACAGGTCGTAGACGAACATCTCTCCGCCGTCGTGGTACTTGCGACCCGACATCACGATCTCCGAGAACAACAGCGTTGCAGTCGGATCCACCGTGATGTCAGTGCGCGCGTAGTACCTCGCGTTGCGGTGTGGGATCGTCACCCCGGGCATCAGTTCGAGATACGAATTCTCCGCGAGCACCACTTTCTGGAGTTGCGACGCGTGATTGGCATCCATCCGGTGAACCTTGGTGGCCGACTGAGTGGTCACGTGCGCGAGGGAACCCGGTTCCATCTCGATGGTCAGGAACAGTCGATCGCCTTGCAACACACTGCCGGACGTCGAGATCATGTAGACGCACGGCATGGTCGGCAACGCTTCGTCCCAGTACAGCGCCTGCTGAACGAGCAGCGGTGTCTTGCGGTACATGTCCCGCAGAATCGTCTTGTCGCCACGGTCGACAAATCGCATCTCGAGAACGCCGGTCTTCCCGACCTTGCCGGCCGGGGCCTGCTTCGGCTGGTCCTGGTACTGGTCGAGTTCCGGGATGGTCGGGATCGGCCCCGGGAGCGACCGCGATGCTCCCGGGACGGACGTTGCGCTCACGGTGCGCTCGCTCCCACTTCCTCTTCGTCGAAGAGGACTCCGTGCACGATGAGGTCCACCACTTCCTTGATGCCTTCCCCTGTCATGCAATTGGTGAAGACGAACGGCTTGTCGCCGCGCATCCCCTTGGAGTCGCGATCCATGACTCCGAGATCGGCGTTGACGTACGGTGCGAGATCGGTCTTGTTGATGACCAGGATGTCGGACTGCGAGATTCCCGGACCGTTCTTGCGCGGAATCTTGTCGCCTGCGGCTACGTCGATGACGTAGATGAAGAAGTCGACCAGAGCTGGACTGAACGTCAGTGTGAGGTTGTCGCCACCACTTTCGATGAACACCACGTCGGTGTCCGGGAACGTTTTCTCCATGTCCTCGACCGCCGCGAGATTCATACTCGGGTCTTCGCGGACGGCGGTGTGTGGGCAGGCTCCCGTCTCCACGCCGACGATACGTTCCTCCACGAGAACACCTTTGAGAGCCTTGCGCACATGCTTGGCATCTTCGGTGGTGACCACGTCGTTGGTGATGATCAGAACGCTGGTGCCCCGCTTGATGAACTCCGGTGTGATCGCCTCGATGAGCGCGGTCTTACCCGAACCCACGGGTCCGCCGATTCCGATGCGCGTTGTCTTCTTCATCGTTCTCCTTCTAGTTCATGAACATTCGGACGTGCGCCTTGACGTGCACCGCAGCCAGAATGTCGATCATCGGGGCGAAATTGGACATGTCGTCGAGTCCGTAGTCACGCACTGCGGCGTACTCATGGCCGGCGCTCTGATTGACCTCGAACAGAATCTCTTGCGTCGCGAGGTGATCGACTCGGACGATACGAAGGGCAGCGCCGAGCAACGTCATCGCGACACCGTACTGATTGACCGTGAAAGCGTCCTCTTCCGGAGAACCCATCTCCGCGAAAGCAATTCCGAGGCCGACGGGGTAGGTACCCGGTGTCTCCCCCGATGCGATCGCGGCCAACCACTTGTTGAACAGGGTCTCACCGGCCAAGCGCCCGCCGAGTTCGGCCAACTTCTTACCCATGCGGGTACTCATCGTGCGTGCTTCTTCGTTGAGTTTGCGTTCGATCACTGCATGATCAGCGGCGAGGATCGCCGAGAAATCACCGGCTGCCGCACCCCGGTGCGCTGCGAGTACGGCGATACCGTCGCACGTCGCGCCCTGATGGGCGGCCGAGAGCACAAACTCCCGCAGCGACGGACCACCCGTGACAATTCCTTGCGCCACGGCCGATTCCAAACCGTTGGAGAACGAGAAGGAACCGACCGGGAACATGGAATCGGAAAACTGCATCATCCGCATCGCGCGGTTGATGCTGAGCCCGGATCCCTCAGACGAGAGGGTCATGGGTATGCCCCTCGCCCTCACGCGCGGCCGCACCGAACAAACGGCGTGCCTCGTGTGGAGCGATGTAGGGAATGACCTCGGCGCCCGGGATGAAGGTGTACTCGATGCCCTCGAAAGCATGCGTACGCATCACCGAGCCCATGACCGCCTTGTCGACGGTCAACGGAACGTAGACCTTCATTCCCTTCACCACCGCAGGCCAGTGCTGGTTACCCACGGCATGTCCCAACTCCAAGCACGTCTGAATCATCTTCTCGGGCGTCACCTCGACCAGTGCGCTCAGGTCGATCTCCAACACGTCCTTGAGGTTGATCCTGGCCACGACGACGGTGTTCGCCTGCTCGTCCCACAGCAGAATGTCGCCGTCCTGCAACTGAATACCCCGATCGAGCGAGACGGCCAATTCACGGCCACCGATCGTGGTGCGTCGTAACCGACTCTTCTGCGCTTCCCACTGATCGAGCGACAAGACGTCGACTACCGCATTGTCGAGTCGACCGGCCCACTCCTCGTCGGTCTCCTTCCCGAGCAGCGCGTCGACTCGCGTCGGCTTTCCGCTCGGCGCGGTCATCTCGCCGTGCGTGTGTGGCGTCGCATCGGCGCCGTGCGTGTGTGTGATTGTTCCCGACACTGGAGACCCCTAACTGAAGAAGTAAAGTTGGTTCAAGCGAATGGATTCGGCAGGTTCGACGTATGCGTGGACGCCGTCCGCAGTCACCGCGAAGGTCTCCGGGTCCACCTTGATTTCCGGAGTGGCCGAGTTGCGAACCAGATCACGCTTGGTGACCGTCCTCGTGCCCTCTACGGCGACAACCTGACGTTCGAGACCGAGCCGGTCCTTGATGCCGTCGTCGAGTGCCGCTCGCGAGACGAACGAGACCGAACTCTGCGGCAACGCCTTGCCGAATCCACCGAACATCGGCCGGTAGATCACCGGTTGTGGTGTCGGGAGCGACGCATTCGGATCTCCCATGGCGTGCCAGCTGATCAGACCGTTCTTGATGATCGTCTTCGGCTTCGCGCCGAAGAATGCGGGCTCCCAGAGAACAAGATCCGCCATCTTCCCGACACCGATCGACCCGACCACATGCGAAAGACCGAACGTCAACGCTGGATTGATCGTGACCTTCGCGACGTAGCGCAACACGCGGAAGTTGTCGTGTGTCGGTGAATCCTCTGGCAGCTTTCCGCGGGACCGCTTCATGCAGTCCGCTGTTTGGATCGCGCGAAGCCAGTTTTCTCCGACGCGGCCCATCGCCTGCGAGTCACTCGAGAACATCGAGATGACGCCCATGTCCTGCAGTACGTTCTCGGCACCGATCGTCTCCGCGCGAACGCGAGACTCGGCAAACGAAACATCCGAGGGCACTTTGGGATTGAGGTTGTGACAGACCATGATCATGTCGAAGAGCTCGGCCTGAGTGTTGATGCCGTACGGCAACGTCGGATTGGTCGACGCCGGAAGTACGTTGTCCTCGCCCGTCACCCGCAGAATGTCGGGTGCGTGACCACCACCCGCACCCTCGCTGTGATAGGTGTGAATGGTACGGCCTTCGAAGGCCGCGATGGTGTCCTCGACGTATCCGGCCTCATTGAGGGTATCCGTGTGAATGGCGACCTGAACGTCCATTTCGTCTGCCACCCGAAGAGACTCACGAATTGTGGCCGGTGTCGCGCCCCAGTCCTCGTGGACCTTCAGACCGGCCGCACCGGCCTTGATCTGTTCGACCAGCGACTGATGCCCGGACGAGTTCCCCTTGCCCAACATGCAGACGTTGACCGGCAAACCCTCGTTGGCCTTGAGCATCATCTCCATGTTCCAGATACCGGAAGTGATGGTGGTGCCGTTGGTTCCGTCGGTCGGGCCGATGCCGCCACCGATCAGCGTCGTCACTCCCCCACTGAGCGCGTGGTACGCCTGCTGTGGTGACACGAGGTGCACGTGCGGATCGATGCCGGCTGCAGTGAGGATCATCTGCTCACCGGAAATCGCGTCGGTCGCCGGACCGGTGGTCAGCCCCGGGGTGACGCCTTCCATCGTGCTGGAGTTTCCCGCCTTGCCCCAGCCGACGATCTTGCCGTCTTTGATTCCCACGTCTGCCTTGACGACGCCGATGGTTGCATCGACGATGACCACGTTGGTGATCACGAGGTCGAGGGCACCGTCGATGCTGCACGACTCCGGATCCTGGCCCATGCCGTCGCGCAGCGTCTTGCCGCCGCCGTAGATCGACTCGTCGCCGATCGTTCGAAGATCTTCCTCGACCTCGATGTACAGGTCGGTATTACCCAGCCTGATCTGGTCACCCGTGGTGACCCCGAACAGACCCGAATACTCTTGTCTCGAAATGCTTGTCATGGGTGTTGCTCTCCTTCGTCCGCCGTGAACGAGAATCAGTCGGTTTGAGGTTCGGACAGGAAGCCGAGTTCTTCGGCACGCTGGACGGCTCCGGGGAGCCTCGGCCGGTAGGCGGCGTGGGTCGGCGCCCAACCGTCGACAAGTCCGTTGAAGCCTTGCACTCGTTGCTTGCCGCCGAACGGCACCAACGTCACTTCCTTCTCGTCGCCCGGCTCGAACCTGACCGCCGTGCCCGCGGGAATGTCGAGGCGCCAGCCGAAGGACTGTTCACGATCGAAGGACAACGCGCGATTGACTTCCATGAAGTGGTAGTGCGAACCCACCTGGATGGGACGGTCACCGGTGTTTCGGACTCGCAACTTCAAACGTGGACGGCCCTCGTTGAGTTCGATCGGCTCGTCCCGCAACACGTATCCGCCGACCGGTACTTTCTTCTCGCCGCCGGAATCCTTCTTCGTCGATTTGCTTGCCATCTTGGAGTGCTCCTGACATCTCGGTCGGGCTACTGGATCGGAGAGTGCACGGTGACGAGCCGGCTACCGTCGAGGAACACCGCCTCGACCTGCACACGTGGAATCATCTCCGCCACACCGTCCATCACGTCGTCGACCGTCAAGGCGTGCGATGCGTCGGCCATGACCTCCTCGAGAGTCTTGCCCTCCCGAGCTCCCTCCAGGGCGGCTGCAGTGATAACTGCGACGGACTCCGGGTGATTGAGTTTGAGCCCCTTTGCCTTTCGCCTCAGTGCGACATCCGCCAACATGAGGATTGTCAGCTTGTCGAGTTCTCGCGGTGTCAGATGCATTCTGAACGCTCCTTGTCGATCATGCGGTAACTCCCTGTCGTCAAATACATGTCAGCTCCCCTGTTCCGTCGCTTCGGTGAGAGGTTCGGCCGCTTGCTGGACGAAACCGCTCCTCCTGCCGCCCGAGTACTCGTTGATCGCGTCCAGAATCGCCTGTGCATGTTCCGAGGCGACCAGCACCTCGACACGCAACCGCTCGGTGAACACGACGTCGTTGCGTTGTCCGCGGAACTTGAGCGAGGCAGAGTCACTCGCGGAGACATGCGCTTCCGATACGACTATCGACTCCGCTCCGGCGGCCAGCAGCGCCTCCCGTAGCTTCTCGGACTCGATGGTCTGCAATACCGCGGTGATGAGTTCGTGCTTCGGGGCGCCGAGGTTCGGAACAAGTTTTGCCCCCTCGACCAGGACCCCCGAGTCGAACCCGCTGGTCTGCGGCGCACCACCCGCGTCCACGAATGCGGCGTTGTAGCGGTATGCGTCCATGCCTTGCTGACGACGGTCGATGTCCACCTGGTCTTTCGGGGCCAGCTTGAGACCGATGGTCTTCTCGATGCCCGTGGCGATCAGCCAGGTCACCACGAACGAGAAAGCGATGACGACGATCAACGCCAGCGCCTGCTCGCCGAGTAGTCCTGCCCCGCCGCCGAAGAAGAGTCCGTCGCGGCCGATCGAATTGATGGCTTTTTCGCCGAACAAACCGAGAAGGAGTGAACCGAGGATGCCGCCGATGAAGTGGACCGCGATGACGTCGAGCGCGTCGTCGAACTTGAAGATCGACTTGAGCGCGAGCGCGAAGTGGCAGACCAGTCCGGCAAGCGCGCCGATCGCCAACGCGGAGAAGGTGCTGACGAAGCCGGCGCAAGGGGTGACGGTCGCGAGACCGGCTACCGCGCCGGTGATTCCGCCGATCGCCGTGGCCTTGCCCTCGGTGTACCTTTCGATGACGAGCCAGACGACCATACCGCCCGCTGCGGCGATGTGAGTGTTCATCAAGGCTTGTGCCGCAACACCATCGGCGGCCAATCCGTCGCCTGCGTTGAATCCGAACCAGCCGAACCACAGGATGCCTGCGCCGATCAACGCCAGAGGCACCGAGTGCGGGACTGCCTCGGCGTTGGGCCATCCCGGACGTTTACCGACCACCAGCAAGATTGCCAGGGCGGCGGCGCCGGCGGATGCGTGGACGACAATTCCGCCGGCCCAGTCCTGAGCTCCGCGGAGCGCCAACCAGCCTTCGGGATTGAAGAGCCAGTGCGCAATCGGGGGGTAGACGATGATCGACCACAGCACGAGCAGAACGGCCCAGCCCAAGGGCTTGAGCCGGTTTGCGGTCGCACCGGTGATCAGCGCGGGCGTGATGATCGCGAACATCATCTGATAGACCACGAACGCCAGAGTCGGTACCGCGACTGCACCTTCGATCAGGTGGAAGCCCGGGGCGGCGGCTGTGTGTATGTCCTGCAAGCCGAACAATTTGAGGTCACCGAGGAAGCCGGAACCCCAGTCTCCACTGAACGCGAAGCTGTATCCGAACACGACCCAGGTAATCGAGACGAGTCCGAGTGGGACGAGGTTCTGCTGCAACATGACGAGCGCACTGCTACCACGCACCAGACCGGCGTAGAAGAAGGCGAGTCCGGGAACCATGAAGAGAACCAGACCCGCGGAGATCAGCACCCACGCCGTGTCCCCACTATCTATCACTGCTTCGGCTAACACCATTTCCATCGACATCGACGACCTCCGAGCATTATTCGGACCTGAACAAAGTCATTGGTTAGAGCAGCAATTCGCGATGTTCCGGTTCGCTGCGACAGTTACGCTACGCCCCATAGTTGCACCTTCTCAGCAAAATCGGGGGAACACCCGGTTTTCACGTTTAGTAGAGCATTGTTCTGGGAAAAGATGGGACTTTGCCTAAACATTGCGGACGCTCCACAACCTACAATTGCGAGACTAAATCTCGCCGAAAGTGGTTTAAGTCCTGCAAAATGGGGAACTTAGCCGCAGGTGAGCGCCACTTTCGGAGCAGAAATGCCGTTTCCAGCTCGGGACTTAGCTCCCTAACCAAGACAATCGCGAGCACCTTATGCGATTACCAACGTCGGTGACCCGCCTATCCAATCGGGTAGGTAATTTCACCGAACATCTTCTCACCTGTTCAGATGATTAACCTTCACCGCACTGAGGGCAATCCTGTCGTTAATATGTTCTTCATCCGTACTGGATATTTCGACCGGAAAGTCGAAGATCACCTTTCGATAACCTTTAAAGGTGAAATAATTTTCGCTGTAACTATTTTGTTATGCAGAACCTAGAGGGGAGGATTGATCCCACCAGGCGAGCACTCGGATGCCGGACAAAGTCAGCCACTTCGACGGCTCCCCCGCCTTTGTGTCGACCTCGAACCACACCCGCCCCGGTTGGCGACCGGCCTGGAGCCACGTCCCATCCGAGGCTCGAGCGGCCCGGATCATCTCGATCGCGTCCGCCATTCGCGGATCAGGCTCATTTCCATCCGACAACGACGCTTCGCGGAAGTAGTCGGCTGCGTTGAGCACGTTGTAACGCCACCGGAACGGGTACGCGAACCGGCCGATCCAGTCCCCCACCGGTTCCCCGGTCGAGAGTCTCCGGAACAGACCGCGCTGCAGCAAGAATTCCTCACCGGATCGTCGAGCCGCGCGCGTCTCAATTGTTCCCCCGGTCGCGATCTCGTACGCGAGAAGCCCTTTGAGTGAATTGAGGGTCGAATGGAACGACGATCGGGTCGAACCTTCGATCCACTCGCAGTTCCAACCACCATCCGGAAGTTGATGCCGCACAAACCAATCAGCCAGTTCATCAACGGGCATGCCGAGCCAAACACCGTTTGCCACCGTCCAGGCGTTGATGCAGCAATCGACCTCACCGTCCCAGTACGGCCGGCCCTCGTACTCCCAGCGACAGTTCTCCGCGAGCAGTTCTGCAGTACGACGCTCCCGCAGAACACTGGCGTCGAGGCCCCACTCACGCAAGGAGTTGAGCGTCCAAGTAGTTGCCGTCCAGGGTTGCGAACTTTGTTCTGCTGCTTCGGGTCCCGCAAAGTCGAATTCAGCCGGGAAGAACGCCCCACCCGCCCATTGGCCGTCTCGGTCCTGCAATGAAAGCAGGCGTGCACCAAACCCTTTGGTAGCGATCGACGCCCGCGTCGCCGCCCACACAGTGAGCGCTTCGTTCAGCAGGTCGCGCTCCACCTGCCACCGAATCGCTGGATCCGAATCGAGGAGCCACGCGAGCAAGTCGGTTCGGGGTGCCATCTGGCAATACTATCGAAAGGCGAAGCAGGCCATCCGGTTAACACATTTCTCGACGTCTGATGCAATGGTGAACTCCGGACCCGTTGCGTGGCCTACACCGGATAACCCAACGCCGCCCGCACCGCCACGATGTCGGCGGCAGCGACCTCCATTGGCTTGTCCCCCAACCGAACCAACGTGCCAATGGGCAGTTCCTCCACCACCGCAGATTGGGGGAGTTTGCTGCGATCGAACGTAACTCCTGAATGGAAGTATGTTTCCCATCCCACCTCCACCTCACCTTTCGACCGATTCTGAAGGTGCCGGTAGTCGCCGATGCTCCACCGAGCCCGAACTGCCCACGATCGCGTCGCCGGGTACGTTGCGCTGAGGCGATGATTCGGTCCGGTGGTAGAGCACGGTGACACGAGAGGCCCAGATATCGGCCTGCCCCCGTACGACCCTTAACGCCAGCGCAATCAGCGATTCGTCGGCAATGGTGCAGGAAAACGAGTCGATGCGTGAGGTACCCCCGAAACCGATCATGACCTCGAGATCCCTTTTGGTCAGACAAATTGATCATCTGCTCTTTGGAGACTGGATCCGAGGCACGTGCCACGTGGGGCAAGACCGCACACAAATTGCTTAGACTGTCTCCAGTCTGACTATCCAAGGCGCAGGCTCTAGGCACCGAGTCCGACGTTGGTCCAGATATCAAGGTAAGTGGAGTAATCGACCAGTTCAGGGGGTTCCGTCAATGACCACACAACACCCCTTGTCGATTCCTCACCAAAGTACAAGCAAAGATAACCGCCGCCGCCCGATCTGAATGTCGCGATGCAACGAGCCGGATCTGGGTACTCTTCAGGGGACAGCCCGTCCAGAATAGACCATTCAAAGCTGTCAATTCGAAACATATCTTCAAGAGGCAGTGGCCCGACAGTCTTACCGGCAATATAGTACCAACCGTTGTGCAAATTTGAATAGAAATTCTTTAGACTGGAGGGGAATTTATTCCAATACCCTGAAAGTTCATCACCATCCACTACCGGTGGCGTACCCAAATAGTAGAGATCGGTCCCGTCTGCCATTTTAATTTTATATAGAAGAAAGAACCTATTTTCAGACCTGAGCAACCGCACATCAGATAGATTATCTTTAATGTTTCTGTAAGTGTCGCCCAATATCGGTCGCCCAAATACGTCCCATTGGTCCAATATCCCAGAAATTCGAGCTGCAACGTCACCATTTAGTGCATCCAACCAATAATTCGGAAGCGCCATACGTTCAAGTGGTGTCAAGTCGTCAATCTCCGCAAGCACGGGCGAGTCGACACACCGCGAAATCTTGACCAGATCCACTACTGAACTCCATTCAATATATTAGATATCATTAACTATCCAGACGAGGCGGATGCTCGAAAAATGGGATGAGCTGCAGGGACTAGGGGAAGAGGACTACCGCTCGCGATGGCGCTGACAGCTACTGAATTGGGCTGCGCGAAGAGCAGCTTCGAGCCATCGATCATCCTGGTTACTGTACAGCTTACGCAAACCGGGCAGGTGTACGCCGCCATGTGGAAAGTACTGTTTCCCACGGCATCTCACTACAAGCTGTTCGGGTACGCGCGAGGGTGGTATCAAGGACAAAGCGCTCTACGCGCCGGCTCAGGTGTTGACCTGATTTCCGTCAGAATCGGTATCTCGTGCTTGGCGGTCAGTGTCTTTGTAGTGCAATTTGTCGTACCTGTTTACCGGAGGTGCATCCTTCTGCTCGCGGTAGAGCGCCCGTGTCAGCCAAGCACCGAAAACATCGTTGAATCCGGTGGGATGCCTTCGCGTGAGGAAGGGGGTCCACCACCACGCCACGAACACAGCAGCGAAACCGCACAAGAGGACAGGTCCGAGAATCGACCGCTGTGGAGCGGTGAGCCAAGCGAAAACGATGGTAAGGATCGACGAACTCCAGTAAATCGTTCTCGCATGACTGCGGTACATCACGTAGGGCGTAGATACGATCAACGCCACAGCCCCTGCAGCAATCGCACAAATCGCATAAAAGGTGGTCATGGTGCCGGTTCCGCTTGAGGAACGGTGTGTCGTCGGTATATGGAACTCTTCGGGAGAAAACGCAAAACGAGGACCGCCGCAGTGCCCGCGACAGCGCCGATCCGGGTGGTCGAATTGTCAGTCACGAGGAACACCATCCCACTCGCAGCCGTCAACGAAACGGCCAAGGTTATCGCGCCCCGCATCGGATTGCCTGCTGCGGCATCAAGCGCCGACAGCACCCCCGAGGCTAGGCAGAATGCAATGGCAGCGATCAGCAGGTAATGCACGGTCTCAGTCCCTTCTCTTGGAGCGATCGATCATTGTCTAAGGCTTCAATCAAATGATCGGCCTGCCCGGGTACCCAAGTATGCCCCGAGTAGCGATCCTCCGATTGCACCGATTCCGCCCCCGACTGCGGCACCTATCGGGCCGCCGAGAAACCCGCCGAGTGCGGCGCCACCTTTGCCGCCTGCCCATCCCAATGCGATTGCGCCACCGGAATTTCCCACAGTTTCGCCACGTGGCGCGCCTTCGCGCCACTTGATGACACCCGAGGCAACCTCAACTGCCACCGATAATCTGCTTAAAACAGTACCCACTGCCGCCGACCGAGCGGCCTGCGCAGCGCTCGGGAGCGAACCAGCATGATGCACACCGGTGTTCGCAAGGGCGCCCGCAGATTGCAAGCCCGAGGCGGGGCCACCGAGCGCGGTGCTGCCTTTACTCAAGACAGTTGCGATCTCGGAATCTGTATAGCCGCGGTCTCGCATCTGATCCACCTGCCATTGCAGGTCGTCAAGTTGTTGCTGTGCGGTCAGAGGGACGTTGCCAGTGAAGTCAGCAGGTACGTCGCCATGGGCGAGCGCCCGTTGGTTCGCGGCCCTCTGCGCGGGGCCGATCAAACCGTTGTTGGGATCAGAGTCAAAGATCCCGAATGGTAATTCCATTGGAGGATCTGGCTGCGTCTGCGTTTCCATGTCGAGGTTGTCGAGTGGGTTCCACGGAGGCTCGCTCGCTGTACCCCCGGGTGTATCGGTGCCCGAGTCGGTCGGCGATCCGATATCGAACGGCAGTGGTGTTGTCGGTGCCGGCTGCGTCGGGGCGTCCATGTCGAGGTTGTCGAGTGGGTTCCACGGAGGCTCGCTCGTATCGGTGCCCGAGTCGGTCGGCGATCCGATATCGAACGGCAGAGGCGTTGTCGGTGCCGGCTGCGTCGGCGGATCCATGTCGAGATTGCCCAGTGGGTCGATCCCGCCGACGTCGTTGTAGGGGGAGTCTGTCGGGACGTTGACCATGACCGGTCCGCCGGACTGGTTGACGACCTCACCGCCGCCTTGAAGGGGTGTAGCGGTGACGTCTCGTCCGGTGACCGGGTCGCTGCCGCCGTAGGGGCCGTCAGCAGTGACCGGGTAGATGACGCCCGGGGTCGGGATAACGACTTGGTAGAGCTTGCCGTCACGGATCTCGTAGTAGGTGGGAACCGGATCGCCGTTGACGTCGTACGCCCACGCAGCGGCAACGGTGCCCTGCAAGTCTCCGTTCGCGTCGTAGACACCGACGGACCCGTCGTCGTTGATGCTCATGTGTCCGCCGGGTGGTAGGTCGACCACCATTTCAGCTTCATGCGAGGAGGTTTCGTCGTGAATGAGGAAGATGGTGCGTTGTCCGCCACCTGGGTCGGGGATGACCACGACGTCCTGACCGCCGACGAAATACGGCATGAACGGTTTCGCGACCGTACCGACTACCTGGGAGAGAACCGACTCCCACGGACGCGCGCTCACACGCGCACTGAACGGTCCCGGCCGCCCCCTCACTCTCATACCCGCAGCGGTGAACGCCGCGGCCCCGACGAGGACCAGTTCGAGATACCGGTCACGGCCCGAGTCCTCCCCGGCGGTGGAAACATCCGCTGCCAGGTCCGGAACCGTTTGGGCCGGTGCGATATTCGAATCCGAATCCGCGGGGATCGGCCCGGGACCACGATCGGTGGTGGTTCCCTCACCCGGGGTGGGTGTGGGTGAGGGAACCGCTGATGCCGATGCATTGGGGAATGCACCGACACCAGTTTCCGAGGCCGGGGACTCGGAAGTAATGGGCGGAACCTCGATCGTCGGCACAGGGACGATGGGGGTGCCGTTGTAGGTGGGAAAGTTCGTCGGAGCATTCGCGCCGACATCCGGGCCACCGCCTGGAGCCTGCGCACCGGGGAGCCCGACCGTGGTCGTCGGCGCAACTGTCGCCGTCGTGGACGGCGCACTCAGGCACGGGTTGATGATCTCTGGCGGGATGGGTGCACCAGGTGGCAGCGACGCAATGAGATTCAGGTAGATCTGATGATCACGTGCCCGCACCGCCGCGCAGTTGACCGGAGCGGCGGAGAGTGCGATTCCCGCACCGATCACTCCGGCCGATCCGGTCAACAGCGCCCCGGCGGCAAGCACTCCCGCGAGAGTCCGGCGAAGTCGTCTACCGGACTTCACCGGTGCGCACCACGATTGTCACTCTTCTTCGTTCGGAGTAGCGCGATGAGTTTGTCTGCGCCCCACCAGAACAACCGTCCGGAGATCGACATCCACAAGAAGAATGCCAGGTAAACCAGGATCGTCCCGTAGTCGTTCGCCCAGCCGGCGAGCTTCCCGATCACCGCGAATGCCGCGATCAGCAACCCCAGTCCGACTGCGGTGGCGATCACAGCCTTGGAAAGTGGACTGAGTTCGCTGTCCGGATCCCAGTCATCAACGTCTGCAACGTCTTTACTATCGACGGCAGTGGATTCCGACTGGACACTGCGGCGTTCGGCGTTGTTGACGGTCATGGCTGGAACTCCAAATAGGAAGGGAGAGCGGGGACAACGGGTCGCCGACGTTCGGCCTGGTATCAGTTCCAGTACTGCTCCGTCAGCACTATGTGCCCCTCACTGGCGGGGTGATTCGGGTCGGAGACAAAGACATTGGCATGCCCACCACGCGCGGCTGCTTCACCGAGCACAGCTCCTTCGAGGGCGTCGACCTTGCCATCGGTAACAGTTATCGCGGAACCAGGCGCCAACCAGACCCCCCTCAGCGAACCTGGAACGATGTTCGCAATCGCATCAGGAATCGGGCTCGCCGCCAATGCCGCGGTTTCCGCATTCGAGAGCGACAGACCGATCCGGCCATGTTCCGGTTCGACGATCGGAGTTGCGGCAGATGCCACGCCGGCGCCGAGAACACCGATCAGGGCGATACCTGCGGTGAGAGTTCCGGCAGTGGCCAAGGTACGAATCTTCATGATTTCTCCTTTGTGGGCGTGATGAGTAACCACCCCTGGACGGGACGGATCGGGAATAGTCGCCAGCAGCGCTGACGACGGCTGCGTGGGTTAGAGCCAGGTGGGATCGGAGTACACGAACAACGTGTTGTCGGACGTCGCCGTCGACACCGAGAGTTGTGCGTACGAGCGGATCGTCACCGGCCCCATGCACGCATCAACCTTCACGTGCACGTTCTCTGCCGTGATCGACGCCTTCGACGACTCGAGATCCTTCTTCCCCAACGGAATCGTCGTGATCGTGCCCGGCGCAATCGTCGACTGAATACTCGGATTCACCGACGCATTCACACCCACGTTCGCCGACGGGACACCCGAAATACTCACACCGACAGACGGGCCGAGCGAAAAGCCAAGCCCCAAGCCAAGTCCGGAGGAAACATCGATCTGGCAGCCGATCTGCAATCCCTGCTCGACATATCCGGTCTTCACCGCCGAATCGCCCGCACCACCAATCGTGCCGGTCACCTTCGCCGACACGAACCCCTCACGGGTGAACGCCGTCGTCGCCAGGTTCGGCACCGGGTTCGCCGACAGTTTCGTCGCGGCGAGATCCAACGACCAGCCGTCATCGGTGACAGTGCTCGCGAACTTGTCCGCCAACGCCGTCGGCGTTGCCGATGCACTCCCTGCGAAGACCACACCAGACGACAGCGCGGCAACCGCACACGCCGCGAGCCCTACCGCGGCCCTCGATCGACGATGGGATACGCCGTTTTGCGATTCGATCGACATGAACTGCTCCTCCACGTGACACAGCAACCAGAGCGGTAGCCGACAACTAACTGAATTAGTTACCGGACGGTACCAATCGTCCTGTTTGCCCGCCAGTGCGCCATCTCCCCCATCTTGGATTTAGGGTGAACTTTCGGTAACAGATATATATCGACAGGCTTATCAGCAGCGAAAAGGACCTAGGTCCCACTATGAGCAAGGTCACCGTTTACGGACGAGAAGACCCCTCAGAAACAGTGCGGCAAATCTGATTCGACCCGCATCCTGCGGGCCTCAGAGCAGCTGAAGGCAGAAAGTGCGGGCATCAAGCCAGTGCGCGTACTTGAATATGAAACTAACAGGCATTACCTGGCAATCAATCGTGAAGTACGGCGCCCAAGCGGGGCCTGGGAGCGCAACGCTGCACAGCTCCCGCGGAGATACTCACTTCATGGTCGGCGCGAACTCGTCGGACCCACGGGCATCGCATCGTTAGCTTGTCAATCACTGATAGGCGCAGACGACGCACACAAGTAGTACGCAAGTACGAGAAAAGGCTCTGACCAAGACCGGAGTCCTTGATCAGAGCCCTACCAACTCAGGGTCGAACGTTATGCCGGTTCTCTCATGATGCCGAGATGCCGTGCAGTCCCGGACACCCCAGGAACCTCTTGCACAGGAGACCAGGTGTTCAGCCCGTCCGTGCTGTCGGAGTAGAGATACTTTCCTTCGGTATAGGCGTCGAGATAGATCCGCCAGTCGCCGCTCGGCAACTGAACCACGGCCGGACCTTCGACAAGCGAACCCCAATTTCCGGGCGGGACAAACGAATAAGGTCCCGTCACCGAAGGAGCGACCGCATGCTCGACGACCTTCTTCGTCTCGTTCTTGGTGAACGCATGATAGGTCGATCCGACTTTGACCACGGTGGTGTCGATGTGGTCCGCACCGATCCCGGCGAGCGGAACAGGCGGGCTCCACAACCGGAGCGACGGTTCCAACGCCGTCATCAGATACGGCACAAATCCTCCACCGGTCGACATCGACAGGATGACGTTGACGCGATCGCCGTCCACAAACCATTCAGGCGCCCAGGCCTTGGTGACGAATGGTGACAGCGACGGTCCGTCGCTGAAACCGGCCGAACCCGAGAAGCCAGGGGGGCTCGCAGAACCGGTGCCATCTCCCGTACCAGGCATCAAGGCGCAGCAAAACGGAACCGGATAGTTCCCCAGCGGCGTCCAGTTGATGCGGTCGCTGCTGCGTGCGAACCCGATGTTCGCCCCACCACCCGTCGTGTAGGTGAGGTAGTACACCCCGTCCGTGTTCCGGAAGATGCTCGGATCACGCACGAGCCCAGACGGCGGCCTGTACGCCGACTGCTGGACGAGCTGAAAGCCGGTGCCGTCAGCCGACTCGTAGACATCCATGTCGCGGTCGCTGGCATTGCTGAACGCCACCATCGTGTATTTCCAGTCAGGCGGCGGCGCGGCGCTGCTGGCAGGGGCTGCGACCAGCAACCCCGCGACGACGAGGATCACCAGCGATACAACAGAAAGGCCGGTCCGTTTTGTCGGAATCACCGATGAAGTATGTATGACAGCAGGCCCTCCATGGGTAACTTCGGTCGGAGGCAGAGCAGGATCGTTACCTAAGTCGATTCGTCTTGTAGTGACGGCGGGACGGCGGCAAGGTCGGCCGTTAGCATCACGCCATGGAACTTGGGGTGCATTTCGCGCTGTCAGACAGCGTGGCAGCGGAACTTCTGGACGCGCGCGGCGACGACGACAAACTCGGCGCTGTGGTCGAGGACATCGAGGAGACGGGCCGATCCGAGTTCTCGTGCGACACGGACAAGGCGTGGGATCCGATCCTGTGCGCCCTCTCCAGCACGGGGTACGAGCGCGTGCCCGAGAACTGGCCGGCCTACGGCGTGATCTTGGGGGACGAAGACCTCAACGCCGACACCGACGACCAACTCGTCACCTACCTGGCACCCGATCGGGTCGCCGAAGTCTCCTCGTACCTGGCGGAAATCACCGAATCCGAGTTCGGCGCGCGCTACGACGCGATGCCTCTCGACGACCGCAACCCGGAGTACGGTCCCGACGAGCGCCGGTACGCCTGGGGCTGGCTTCAGGAAGTGGCGGACTTTTTCCAGCGCGCGGCCCGAGAGAATCACCACGTGGTGTTCACGGTGCGGTTCTGACGGCCACCACCCAAGCAGTGTGACTTCCGAAACCGGTAAAGGGTCTGACCTGGAGAAGTCCTAGGTCAGAGCCTTTGCTTTTGACGGAAGCGGAGGGATTTGAACTCTTGCGCGTCCGCAGGCCGGGGATCGATTTTTGCCCTACCTGCGGTAATGGGTCAGGTGCGGTCACGCCGAATCACCCCCATTTTGTAGTAGGTGTGCTCATTTGTGCTCAGGGAACGCTCGACTACGGCTCGTTCCTTCCTCACCGTTCGATGTGGGATCCGACGTAGAACGTGACGACACCCGAGACATCCCTTCGGGCTAACGTGTGCCCTCATGATCGATTTTCTGAACTCGTCTGCTGGGATCTACCTGCTGTACTCACTGGCGGGCGTGTTCCAACTCTTCGGCATCGTGATCGTGGTGCGCGAGTTCCTGCGTGCGCGGCGTAACGACCAGTTGTTGCAGGGCAATCTTCAGGTGATTTGGAAGGTCTGGAATGAGATCGACGAGGATTCAGGCCCGCTTTCTGTCGAATACGCAGGCGGTGATGAAAGTTTCGCGGCGATGATCCGCCCCTCGGTCGAAACGGATATGCGAGTACGAAACGTCCGCCTGGCGCTCGAGCAAGTAATCGGACACAGAGAAGCGATGAAGGAGCCAAACAAATGGCTTGAGCGAGCGGGGCTACTGGGCCTCGTGCTCGGCATCATTCTCGGTCTGGCTGCGAGTCTCTTCTCAGTGACGTAGGTGAAACGGTCAAGGGTACGCGCTGAGTGAGTACCCTTTTCGCGCCACTGCGAAGAAGGGCGTGCGGTGAACGCACACCCTTTGTGAGATCCCGCAACGTTTCCCGGCGCCGGGAAGCGTTGGTGGGAGTCTTCGCCGATCGGCGAAGACTCAATGGGTGTCAGTACTACCGACACCCTTTTAGCTGATGTCGGCACAGCCGACATCAGGGTCTTGGGATCTGATCGCCAATCAGGCGTTGTTCACCTCAGCTTCTTTGACGACCTCGGCGCCCGTCCATTCATTGCGCCGGCGGATTTCGACTCCTCCGTCGAGGCTCACACCGATAGTGGTGAGACCGCGGTTCCCAGCGTTGGTGGCGATTGCATTGGTCAGAGGTTCGATGAGAGCTGTGAGTTGTGCGATTTTCGCAGCGTTGCGCGCGTCTGCCTCCGCGTCAAATTCGGTGAAGCCCGGTCCGCCGGCGAATTCACTGGGCAGCTCCAAGAGATGGAGGGCTTCGGTCGTTGCTGCATTGTCCCTGCTTCGAGGGCCATTGACGTGGACTCGTAGAACGATGAGGCTGCCACGGCGTCCCAAATCGTAGAAATCCGGCTGGACGTCGAACCTGACGGCCAGTGACGGCCGAACTACGGTGCCATCCAGAGTTTTGAGCCAGCAATTTTCGGTCATCGGCGAGCCTCTCGTCTCAGCGTGGAGCTGACGAGCTCCACCTGACAGAGATTACTGTTCGCTATCGACATCCACTGCGGCGTGAGGCCCAGGTTCGACTGGGTCTGTTTTGCCGCACTCACTACTGATGAGGGCAGACCTGGCGATGAGGCATGCCAGACATACCCCATCCGCGACCTGACCGTGTTTCAAACACGGTCAGGTCTGCGAGGGTGTCCACGTCGACGGACGCCCTTTCCGATGACCGGTTACTGGTTCTCTCCCTCCTACGCGCTGAGCGGGCTCGCGCACGCGTTGCACACGACGCTGGGAGGCGTCAACGCCCAGGGATTTCGCAGTCTCGGCTCGGAAGTGGTCCGTACGGCCAGGCCCCAGCGATGCCAACGCCCCTTGGCTTGGGAACCTTCCGAACAAGGTGACCGTTCAGTTTGCACGGACCGATCCGCGTCCGCTGTCTCAACCGTTTCTAGGGGCTGTTAGTGAATCTCATCCCGATCCCACAATCCACCAATGTCCGAGCCGCTGGCTACGATCCGGCAACGAGCACTCTGGTTGTCGAATTCCGTCAGAATCGCCGCTACTCGTACGCTGACGTGCCCATTGCGCTGTTCCACGAGCTCACCGATGGGCATCCCCATCCTTGGACGCGAACCGGTCGGCGGATCAAGGCTCATGTCCCAACGCGAATCAATTAACTACCTCGGTAGTAGTGAAGCACCCCGACTCGTTTCTGAGGCGGGGTGCTTCCGTTGTGCGGCCTGAGTCAGGCTGCGGTGGCGATCTTCACGACGCCGAGCGGCTGATACACCGCCAGGTGGTAGCGGGACTCGACGCGGGCACGCATCAAGTTCTTCTCGAAGTTGTCGCCCGAGCTGTCCCACTTGAGTTCCACGTTCGCGTCAGTGTCGACGGCGAGTGCGGTCGGGTCGAGCAGCACTGCAGTCTTGGCCGGCAGTGCCGTGCAGATCGCAATGTTCACGCCCCAGAGGGTGCGCTTGGCACGATCAACCGGACCACCGAGTTCGAGACTGCCGGCTGAGTCGGTGCGGGCAAGCTCGAGCTTCTCCCAATCGGCAGGGCTGAGAACGAACGTGCCAGCGGTGTGGCCGATGCTCTCGACTGCGGTCACGGCCTTGCGACAGCGCATGCTCGGACACGCGTCGGCCGCGATGACCCTCGACACCTACGCGGACCTCTTCGACGACGATCTCGACGCCATTGGAATCTCACTGAATCAGGCACGTTCAGAGACGGGTGTGCTCAAAACGTGCTCAAAGAATGCGAACTAGTGGCTGACTTTGATCGAAAAAAGTCCCTCACCTGCATGAACAAGTGAGGGACTTTGGCGGAAGCGGAGGGATTTGAACCCCCGGTGGGTTTAACGCCACGCTCGCTTTCAAGGCGAGTGCATTCGGCCGCTCTGCCACGCTTCCGTGGGCGATCCTATCGGGTGTTCCCACGGACCGCGAAAACGGCTCCGGAGTCAGCGCTCGCCGATGGCTTTGTCGACCTTCTCGAAGACGTCTGCCAGCACGTCCAGTTCCTGGGGAGTCAGCAGATCGACCAGATTGTTCCGCACTCCGGCCACGTGAGTAGGCGCTGCCTCGGCGAGGCGACGCCTACCCTCTTCCGTGATCCGAGCGAGCACGCCGCGACCATCTTCGACGCAAGTGTCTCGCACGACGATGCCCTGAGATTCCATCCGCCTGATCTGGTGCGTCAGGCGGCTCCGCGAAGACAGCACGCCGTCTGCCAGGTCACTCATCCGCAACGACCCGTCAGCTGACTCCGAGAGCATGACCAAAATGCGGTAATCGGCCAACGACAGGTCGTGTGAATCCTGCAGTTCGCGGTTGAGAACCTCCATGAGGCGCTGATTACCGTCCATGTAGCCGCGCCATGCACGCATCTCGCACGGCGTCAGCCACGGTGTCTCACCGTGCGCCGCCTGCGATGTCTCCTCGGTTGTCGCTTCAGCTGTCACAGGTTCCAAGTTTAGACCTGTGTCCGCCCGTCACAGTAAGACTCACCCTAAAGTCACGAATTGGACATCAGGATCGAACGATCGATTTCGGCGACCGATGCCAGCCCCGCCAGTCCCATGGTGAGATCCAGGTCGGCCAAGAGACTCCGGAGCGCATGACGCACTCCGTCCGCTCCGGCCAATCCCAACCCGTACACCCACGGCCGCCCGTACAGCACTGCGTCGGCACCCAAGGCCAGAGCCTTGATTACGTCTGCGCCACAACGAATTCCGGAGTCCATCAGGATGTCCACCTCATGCCCCACCGCATCAGCGACGGGACCGAGAGCGTCGAGTGCCGAAATCGACCCGTCGACCTGACGCCCACCATGGTTGCTCACCACAATGCCGTTGGCGCCGGCCGCGACGGCCTCACGTGCGTCGTCGGGATGGACAATTCCCTTCACTGCGATCGGAAGTGTCGTCCACTGGCGAAGTTTCGCGATATCCGCGATCCGCACCGCATGGTTACCGAACAACGACACCCACGTGAGAACCGCGATCTGCAGCGCTTCTGCGCTCTCCTCGGGCGGCGTCGCCAGTTTGGCGCGGAACACCGGATCCGACAGATAGTTGGCAATACCCTTCGCCTGCAGGAACGGAAGGTGGCCGAGCTCGAGATCCCTTGGACGCCAACCCATACCGGGAGTGTCGGCAGTCAGGACGATAGCCTTCGCGCCCGCCGTCTCCGCTCGGCGGACAAACGACTCCGCAAGTTCGTCGTCGGCCGGCCAGTACAGCTGGTACCACCAGTTCTCGCCGGAGGCCGCCGCTACGTCTTCGATGGTCGAGGATGCCGCCGTCGAGAGAATCGATCCGATCCCCAACTCGGCAGTGACCGAACCGACCGCAACCTCGGCGTCGTCGTGGACCAAGCCGAGCACGCCCACCGGAGCCGTCAGGATCGGTGCAGCCAACCGCGTCCCCAACACCTCGACGCTCAGATCACGCGCGTCGGGCGCCGCAGTCCCCCGCAACATCCGCGGCACGATCGCATGCTTGTCGAACGCCCGCAGATTCGACACCGCGGTTCGTTCGGTCGACGCGCTACCGGCGATGTACCCGAAGGCCTCCGGTGAGAGTTGCTCGCGCGCGGCATCTTCCAAGCCTGCCGCAGTCATCGGCAAAGCCGGCTTCGCGCCGCTCAGTCCCGTCAGATAAATCTCGTTCTGCATGTTCCCGAAGTAAGTCACGTCCGCGACGGTAGCGGCAAAACACCCGTCAGCGGGGAGATTCGCTAGCGTCGTATCCATGTACGCCATAACGATCGATCAGCCCGGCGGTCCCGAGGTCATGAAATGGGCGCAGCAGCCCGATCCTGAACTACCTCGCGGGCACGTACTCGTCGAGGTCGCCGCGACCGCAGTCAACCGCGCCGACCTGCTCCAACGTCAAGGCTTCTACCCGCCGCCGCCCGGCGCGAGTGACATTCTCGGCCTCGAATGCTCGGGTGTGATCACCGAACTCGGCGAAGACGTCACCGGTTGGTCCGTCGGCGACGAAGTCTGCGCACTGCTGGCCGGCGGTGGCTATGCCGAGAAGGTTGCGGTCCCGGCAACACAACTTCTCCCCGTTCCCGCTGGCGTCGATCTCCGTGTCGCAGCGTCACTGCCGGAAGTTGCGTGCACAGTGTGGTCCAACGTCGTGATGCGCGGCGGACTACGACGCGGACAGGTACTACTCGTCCATGGCGGTGGCGGCGGAATCGGCACCCACGCCATCCAGGTCGGCAAAGCCCTCGGCGCCCGCGTCGCAGTTACCGCGGGTTCGGAGGACAAATTGAACCGCTGCCGCGAATTGGGCGCGGATATTCTCATCAACTATCGCGACAGCGACTTCGTAGCATCACTCGCCGAAGCCACCGACAACCACGGCGCCGACGTGGTTCTGGACAACATGGGAGCGTCGTACCTCGGGCGCAACGTCGACGCACTCGCCATGGACGGCCACGTCGTGATCATCGGAATGCAGGGTGGCCGCAAGGGCGAGGTCGACATCGCCAAGCTGATGGGAAAGCGCGGAAACATCACGTCGACGGGCCTGCGTGGGCGTCCGCTCACCGGCCCCGGCGGTAAAGCGGACATCGTCGCCGACGTCCGCGCGAAATTGTGGCCGTTGATCGCAGACGGATCGGTTCAACCGATCGTGTCGACCGAACTCCCGATCACCGAGGCGCCATTAGCCCATCAGTTGCTGGATTCGCCGGAAACCGTAGGCAAGGTCATCCTCACCGTGAAGTGAGCCGAGCGGGATCGATCAGCCCAGGGCGCCGAGTTCGGCGACCAGCTGATTGATCTCGTACCGCGTCGTGTACGGCGCAAGGCCGACGGTGACCGCGCCGCCTTCGTCGTTGACACCGAGGGCGTCGAGCAGCCTGGAACCGCCGTGCGTACCGCTGACCGTCGCGATGCGCTTGTCGGCCAGATGCGCGGCGACCTTGTCTGCCGCCATGCCCTCGAGCGTGAAGCTGAGCGTCGGCACCCGCGTAGGTGCGCCGCCGATCACCATCACGTTGGGTAGGGCTGCGAGAGAACGCATGAGGTGATCGAACAGACCGTCCTGGTAGTCCTGCAGCGAGCTGATCGAGGTTTCGAGGCGCTCACGCCTGGTTCCCGTTGCCGATTCGTCCAAGCCCGCCAGGAAATCGATCGACGACGTGAGACCGGACAGCAGCGCGAACTGATGACCGCCCACCTCGAGTCG
Source organism: Rhodococcus sp. Ni2 (assembly GCF_021352185.1). Taxonomy (NCBI): domain Bacteria; kingdom Bacillati; phylum Actinomycetota; class Actinomycetes; order Mycobacteriales; family Nocardiaceae; genus Rhodococcus; species Rhodococcus sp. Ni2. The sequence continues at coordinate 2,538,705 of NZ_WOXZ01000001.1, read as the reverse complement.
CTCGGCGCCACGCGCGTACGGGTTGAGCGACACGGCCGGAATTCGGTCGAGCAGTCCGGGATCGCGGAAGACGAGTGCGCCCACCTGCGGACCGCCCCACGACGGCGCGCTGACGGCAACGATGTCCGCCCCGAGATCAGCCATGTCCACATGCGCATATGGCGCTGCACCGACGGCGTCGACCACCATCAGTCCGCCGAATTCGTGCAGACGATCAGCTGCGGCGCGGACGTTCGGAGCCGAACCGACGACCGGTGATGCGGCCGTCAAGGCCACCAATCGAGTGGTCGAGGTGATGAGATCGTTGAACTGCCAACTCGGGAGCTCACACGTTTCGATTTCGACCTCTGCCCATCGCACCTGAGCGCCGTAGCGACTGGCCACACGAAGCCAGGGCGCGACGTTCGCCTCTTCGTCGAGGCGCGAGAGTACGAGACCGGTTCCGAGGCCCAACCGCGAACTGAGCGACTCGGCGAGCCAAGCCAACAACACCGCTCGGTCTGATCCGAGAACGACTCCCGCAGGATCTCCGCCGACCAGATCGGCGACCGCGGTGCGCGCACTCTCGAGAATGGCAGCACTACGACGGTTCGAGACGTGGCGACCGGAGGAAGAAGATGCAGAGGCACGGAACGCGGTGGAGACCGTCCGCGAGACGGCGTCCGGGATCTGCATTCCGGCCTGCGGATCGAGGTGGATCCAGCCGTCACCGAGTGAGGGAATCAACCCCCGTACGCGGGCAACGTCGTAAGCCATGCTCGACACTCTAGGTGCAGACGCCCGCTTAGTCGAAGGCAGTCACCCAATTACCCGTCAGTACAGTTATTCGATAGCTAACTTTTTGGGGGTTACGCGGCGTTTGTCGCCCACACACGACAAGATGGAAGCATGACGAACCCCGACAAAGAGCAGGTACTCGTTATCGGACCCGACGGTCGACCCGTCGCGATGCCGGCGGCCGAGGCAGAGGCCTCCACCTCCGGCACCACCGAAGGCGCGGAATCCGAAGCCGAGTCCGTCGCCGAGATGGTCGAGCAGCCGGCCAAGGTCATGCGAATCGGCACGATGATCAAACAACTCTTGGAAGAAGTGCGCGCCGCGCCGCTCGACGACGCCAGCCGCAAGCGCCTCAAGGACATCCACACCTCGTCCATCCGAGAACTGGAACAAGGCCTGGCACCCGAACTCCGTGAAGAACTCGAGCGACTGAGCCTCCCGTTCACCGACGACTCCATTCCCTCCGACGCCGAACTGCGAATCGCGCAGGCCCAACTCGTCGGCTGGCTCGAAGGACTGTTCCACGGAATTCAAACCGCACTGTTCGCGCAGCAGATGGCAGCGCGCGCTCAGCTCGAACAAATGCGTCAGGGCGCACTGCCTCCCGGCATGAGCATCGGGGCTCCGCATTCGCCTGCACATCCGGACCAACAGAGCCCAGGAACCGGCCAGTATCTGTAACTCGGACCACCGCTAGGTCCGAGGGAAATCCGGCGCCGACGCCAGGCCGGTAGGCTCGACCTCCGTGTCAGCATCCGCAATCGAATCCGAGACGCCGGACGCACCTGCGCCCGTGTCCGACTCCCAGACGTTCCGTCGTGCGTTCAAAGACCTTCGCGACGGTCTGAATCAGCGTGAGTTGTGGCTCAGCCTCGGCTGGCAGGACATCAAACAGCGCTACCGCCGGTCGGTGATCGGACCGTTCTGGATCACGATCGCCACCGGCGTGCAGGCCGGCGCGATGGGTCTTCTGTACTCCGCGTTGCTGAACATTCCGCTCAAGGAGTTCCTGCCGTACGTCACGGTCGGCCTGATCGTGTGGAACCTGATCAGTGCAGGCATCCTCGAAGGCTCCGAGGTCTTCATCGCCAACGAGGGCCTGATCAAGCAGTTGCCGTCGGCGTTGAGCGTGCACGTATATCGCCTGGTTTGGCGTCAGGTGCTGTTCTTCGCGCACAACTTTGCGATCTACATAGTTCTGCTGTTCGCGTTCAGCATCTGGCAGAACATGAGCTGGACTGCGCTGGCGGCGATACCGGCATTCCTGCTGATCGTGGCGAACACGCTGTGGGTCTCGATCGTCTTCGGCATCTTCTCCACCCGATACCGCGACATCGCCCCCATCCTGGGCAGCATGACGCTCCTGCTGTTCGTGCTGACGCCGATCATGTGGACAACTCAGGCCCTCAAGGACCAGGGCGGGCAAGCCAGCGAGCGAGTCCGGCTTGCCGAGCTCAACCCCCTGTACCACTACCTCGAGATCATCCGAGCACCACTCATCGGGGCCGACCAGCAGGCATACCACTGGTACATCGTCATCGCCTTCACCGTCGTCGGCTGGGCCGTCGCGATTCTGGCACTCCGCAAGTACCGGGCACGCGTGCCCTACTGGGTCTAGAGGAAACACATGAGTCAGCCAGTCAGCATCCACACACAGAACGCGTGCGTCGACTTCCCGATCTTCGACGCGAAATCCCGCTCGCTCAAGAAGGCCTTCCTCGGCAAGGCCGGAGGATCCATCGGCCGCAACGACTCCGATGTCGTCGTCGTCGAAGCGCTCCGCGACATCACGATGACGCTCAAGGAAGGCGACCGCATCGGGCTCGTCGGCCACAACGGCGCCGGCAAATCCACCCTGCTGCGCCTGCTCTCCGGAATCTACGAACCGACCCGGGGATCCGCCAGCATTCGCGGACGCGTCGCACCCGTCTTCGACCTCGGTGTCGGCATGGACCCGGAAATCTCCGGGTACGAGAACATCATCATCCGCGGCCTGTTCCTTGGTCAGACCCGCAAGCAGATGCTCGCGAAGATGGACGAGATCGCCGAATTCACCGAACTCGGTGAATACCTCTCCATGCCACTGCGTACCTACTCCACCGGTATGCGCGTTCGCGTTGCCATGGGCGTCGTGACCAGTATCGATCCCGAGATCTTGCTTCTCGACGAGGGCATCGGTGCCGTCGACGCGGAATTCATGAAGAAGGCCCGCATCCGGCTGCAGAAGCTGGTGGAACGCTCCGGCATCCTGGTATTCGCCAGCCACTCCAACGAATTCCTCGCTCAGCTGTGCAACAGTGCGATGTGGATCGACCACGGCCAGATCCGCATGCAAGGCGACATCGAAGACGTCGTGCGCGCCTACGAAGGTGACGACGCCGCCGAACATGTGCGCCACGTGATCAAGGAGATGGAACGGGAGAACACCCCGTGAGCGCACCCGAGAAAATCATCGGGGTCGTCGTCACTCACAAGCGTCGTGAACTGCTGGCCGAATCCTTGAAGGTTCTCAGCACCCAGTCGCGTCCGCTCGATCATCTGGTTGTCGTCGACAATGCCGACGAAGCCGATGTGAAAGAGCTCGTCGACAACGCTCCACTGCCGACCAGTTACATCGGTTCTCAGCACAACCTCGGCGGTGCCGGAGGATTTGCTCTTGGCATTCTCTACGCGCTTTCACTCGGCGCCGACCGCGTCTGGCTCGCCGACGACGACGGCCGCCCGGACGGCCCCGAAGTCCTGGAAACACTGCTCGACTGTGCAATTCGGAACGACCTGGCCGAGGTCTCCCCCGTCGTCTGCGACATCGACAACCCCGACCGCCTCGCCTTCCCACTTCGCCGCGGTACGTCGTGGCGCCGGTTGCGTTCCGAACTCGGCGACGAGGATCTCCTGCCCGGTATCGCGTCCCTCTTCAACGGCGCACTGTTCACCGCCGACGCGATTGATGCCGTCGGAGTTCCGGATCTACGCCTGTTCGTCCGCGGCGACGAGGTCGAGGTACACCGTCGCCTCGTGCGCTCCGGCCTGAAGTTCGGTACCTGCCTGCAAACTGCTTATGTCCACCCCAACGGCGCGGACGAGTTCAAGCCGATCCTCGGCGGACGCATGCACACGCAGTACCCCGACAACGACACGAAGCGCTACTTCACGTACCGCAACCGTGGATACATCCTCTCCCAACCGGGAATGCGGAAACTGCTTCCGCAGGAATGGGTTCGGTTCGGCTGGTACTTCCTGATCACACGCCGCGATCCGGCCGGACTGCGCGAGTGGATGCGATTGCGCAAGCTCGGCCGGGAAGAGAAGTTCGAACGTCCGAGTTAAGTCGGCCGCCCCGAGTTAATTCAGTTGCACAGTCGCGTCTGCGGCTGAGACGATTCTGATCCGACGCATGGTGCGTCCTGAGATTTTCGAGGAGTGAGTATTGATGACTGTCGTGTTCCGCAGTTTCAGCACCGTCAACATTCACACTTCTTCGTACTCGAGGACACACTCACCATGCCGGAAAACAGCACGCCCCTGACCGAATACGGTTGGAACGCAACACTCTCGAACACATTCACTGCCCTGGCCCCACCGGACTCCGCACCCGGGCGCGTTCTTCGCGTCGACCGAGGGCGGTGTGACGTGGCCGTCGCCGAAGGCACAGTTCGCGCACTCAGCGGCAGCGATCCACTCTGTACGGGTGACTGGGTCGCCGTGGCCGAGTTACGGGACTCACGCGAACCCGAGATGCACACGGTCACTTCGATACTCCCTCGATCAAGCAGCATCGTTCGATCCTCGGCATCCGGAAAATCGGAAGGCCAGATTCTGGCTGCGAACGTAGACACAGTCGTCATCGCCACGGCTTCGGACGGCGACGTCGATCTCGGGCGCATCGAGCGGCTACTCGCACTCACCTGGGAGAGCGGCGCAACACCTGTCATCGCACTCACCAAATCCGATGCAGCTCACTATATCTCCGACACTCTCACCCAAGTCTGCGCCATCGCGCCCGGCGCAACCGTGCTTGCTGTGAGTGCCGAGACCAACGAAGGAATGGATGTACTCGATGCAGTTCTGGACGGCACCGTGGCGATACTCGGTCCATCAGGCGCCGGTAAGTCGACGCTCGCGAACGCCCTCCTCGCGGACACCACAGACGCCGATCGACTCGAGACCGGTCGCGTTCGGACCGGTGACGGAAAGGGACGCCACACCACCGTCACCAGAGAGTTGATCTCATTCTCCGGCGGCCGGACACTGATCGACACACCCGGCCTGCGAGGGGTCGGCATGTGGAACGCGGCGGAGGGGATCGACAAGACGTTCCCCGAGATCGAGGAGCTGATTGCAGAGTGCCGGTTCTCCGATTGCGCACACAACTCCGAGCCGGGATGCGCAGTCCTGAGCGCACTCGGGCGTGGCGATATCGATGAGCGGAGGCTCGCGAGCTACCGGAAACTACAGCGAGAGAATGCATGGAACGCCGCGCGAAGCGATGCTCGTCTGCAGGCAGAGAGGACGCGGGAGATCAAGGTGATCTCCCGACAACTCAAGAGTCACTACCGCGGTCGGGACCGGTAGCGAACAAAGCCTGGCAGCATGGGAGTGATCCCGACGAGAGGTTGCCATGTTCGAGCAGTTCCGTTCCAGCGCCAGAACCAAGCTTCAGCGTGCGGTATCCGAGGTGGTCGAGGCCGCCGACCGGCGCAACGCAGATCGCACGCAACAGATCCTCGATGCGCTGACGCTCTCACGTGACGAACTGGCCGGGGCCCGCGGTGACATCGCGGGCCTCCGGTCCAGGATCGACGAACTGGAATTTCGTCAGCGACGGGATCTGGCCTACGCCGTGGACCTGCAAGCGACGGCATCGACCGCAGAATTCATCCTCGAACACCTTCGCGTCGCCGAGACGTTCGGCCACCCACACGACACGCTTCGCCATGCACTGGGATTGATCGAAATACCCGGCATGGCACTCGAATTCGGCGTTGCCAGCGGAACCACACTCAGGATCATCGCGGAGGCATTCACCGAACGCGAGGGAACCGTCGCGGGTTTCGACGTGTTCTCCGGCCTTCCGGAAACCTGGCGGACCGGGTTCCCGGTTGGTGAGTTCGCTCAGGAATCAGTCCCCGAAGTACCTGGAGCGCAACTTGTTCCGGGCCTCTTCGAGGACACCCTGCCCTCGTTCCTGAACGACGAACCCGGCCCCGTTGCGTTCCTGCACCTCGACGCCGATCTCTACTCGTCCACCAAGACGGTGCTCGATCTCCTCGGCGACCGCCTGGTACCCGGGTCGATCGTCGTCTTCGACGAATTCTTCAACTATCCCGGGTGGCAGCAGCACGAGTGCCGGGCGTGGACGGAGTTCGTCACACGCACCGGCATCTCGTTCGAATATCTCGGGTACACCGTCGACAACGAGCAGGTCATCGCCAAGATAGTGCGTTGAGGCTCACTTTTCGTACAGACGGGCCCAGTTCTCGCGGCTGGTGAGCTGCGGGAACTCACGAGCGAATGCTTCAGCCACACTTGGCGCTTCGGCGAGGAACCGCTTCATGACGCCGGCGAGGCGACCGCTCATCTCGGCGGCCTTCTCGCTGTCGAAGCGGCGTTCACGCACGCCTCCCTGCGAAGCATCGGTGACGAAGACGTGATCGAAACGTCCGACGTGCCACCACTGCGCGTCCTCGTACGAAATCGCCACCGGACCTCGCTCGAGGTGATTGCGAGCCTGCATCACAGCGCGTTTCGCCAGAACGAGGTCCGTCCACAAACCGGGTTTCGGGCTGGGCGCAACGCGGCGGATCGGCAGCCTGCCCGGCAGCTCCGACGCCGGGCGGGTCACAGTCTCGGGGAAGCGCTTACGTTCCTGGTTGATCGCGGCAAGCGCCTTCTGCCCACCGTCCGCCAAACCTGCCGGCCCCTCGAGGAATCCCTCGATCGCCCGGAGTTGCGTATGTGCAAGGCCGTACTGCAAACCCACGATCGAGTGCGAAATATCCCGGGAGAGCTGCTTCGCGAGGGTTTTGGGTGCAAACCCTGGGTCCAGCGCAGCGGTGATCAGACCGTTGCGCGTACTGAAGTAGTGCGCGAAACCGTCGACGTCCTTCCAATAGAAGTCCGCATGCCACACAGCAGCCGACGGCAACGTGATGGTGGGAATCCCGGCCCGCCCGGCCCGCAAGCTGTACTCGACGTCGTCCCACTGGAAGAAAACCGGCAGTGGCAACCCGATCCGCTCGATGGCTTCGGCAGGGATCAGGCAAGACCACCAGCCGTTGTATTCGGCATCCACGCGGCGTTCCGGTAGCTCCTCGAGCACACTCCGGTTGCGAACACCGTGCTCGTCGGTCGGCACACCACGCTGCAGGGTGCCCAGATCGACGCGTTCACCCGAAGCCAACAGGAAGTCGGGGTTGAACAGAAAGAGCATCTGGGCGCCGATCAAAGCCGGCTCCGTCGTCATGTTCGCGAACGCACTCAGTCGAAGAACCGATTCGGGCTCGCACAGAATGTCGTCGTCCATCAAGATCACGTCGGCGTGCGGCCCGGCCGCCGAAGCCTCGTACAGGCCCCGGGTGAATCCGCCGGCACCACCCAGATTCGCCTGCCGCAGATATTGCAACCGCGAACCGAACTTCTTCGACACTTCCTGGAACAGCTCACGGCTCTCTACCGGATCCGTTCCCTGATCGACGACGTACAGAGCGTCGAGCAACGCGAGTACACGCTCGTCGGACGCGAGGGCCTCGACCGTGCGCGCACAGTCGTCCGCACGATTGAACGTGCAGATCGCCACGGCTACCGGGCGAATCGACTCCGGCGAGACGACGGTCCATTCCACATCGTCGACCACTGCGCCGCCACCCTGCGCTTCGAACTGCAGCCACAGTGCCCCGCCGTCGACGAAAGTATCGAGCGGGGCGGTCATGGACACTCGCTCGTCGCCGGTCACGACGACGTTCGTCACGATCCGGCGGTGACCACCGATGTCCGAGGCCTGGATCTGGATGCGGCAAGCGGTATCGGCCACGACATGCGCGGTGACAGTGACCTCGGTGACGTTGGTCCAGCGCTGCCAGTAGCTGGCCGGAAAACGACCGAAGAAGGTGTTGGTGTGTGCGACGGCCCCGGGCTGAAGCCGCAACTCGAATCGCGATCGCGTCGACATTCCGACCTTGGTCACCGCATACAGTTCGTCACTGGCGACGGGCGAAGTTCCGGTGAACAACGTCCGCTGCGCCAGCAGTCGATCCGACGTCGCGCTGCGTTCGATCAACTCGACTCCGGAATCGGACTGGTCATCGGTCGTGTTCACGGTATCCACGCCCCGCAGGGTATCGCGAATCCGCACCTCGGCGCCCCGGGCACCGAGTCACACCAGGTCTACCCGTGATTACTCACTGCAGCGGCGGAGCGCAGCTCGGTCTTTCGCCGACGAAGCGACAACAATCCCTTTGCCATCTGGATCACGTCCTTCGGCGAGATACGGCTTGCATGTGCCAGATGATCGTCACTGAGTCGGATCGGGACCTCGACCGGGCGCACCCCGGCCAATTCGAGCGCGTAGTCCAATTCGGTAGTGAAGAGGAATCCACGCTCGGTCAATGAGGGTGCGATTCGACGCAGCAAAACGCCGTCGACGATGAAAGTTCCCTGAGGATCGCCCGTGCGAGTGCCCAGCACGACCCGTCGCAGCGTCGCGAATCCGCCGGTCATCACCGAACGCAGCAGGCCACGTTCCACCTCTGATTCCGAATGAGCCTTCGAACCGATGACCACCGGCGGAACGGACCCTAGGTCCGCCATCACGCGGTCGGCCCCTTCGATGTCACCGAAACCGAACGGAAGATCGTCCGCTGTGAGCAACACGCGCCGTCCACGAGAAGCAAGTGTCCCGGCGCGAAGCGCCGCACCCATTCCTTTATCGCTGCTCATCGGAAGGAAAGTCACTCCCGGCCACGACCAGGAAGCCGCCAGAGCGGCACATACGTCGGCAGTGTTGTCCGTCGACCCGTTCTCCACGACGATGATCTCGACCTGACCGGCGCTCTCGGCCGGGCGGCTGGTGAAGTACTCGGCGAATTGACGCACCGTCGACTCCAGCACCTCGCCTGAGTTGTATGCGGGGATGATCACCGAGAGTTCCGGCGTAGCTGGTTCCCCACGAACGGGTTCCGTTCGCGATGTCGCCACGTCCCGATCTCCTTACTTCCCCGACTGCAGTTCGAACTCGTCGGAATACTACGCTCCGAGAAACAAGGCGCAGCCCAGGCTCCGAGAAAAAGAGCACGACCCAGGCTCCGAACAACAGCCATCGACTCGAAGACGAAAGCACATCGTGAAATCTGACTTACCGCTCGCACAACGCGTGGTGCCGCCAATTCTTCTCGCCGCTCTGGTGTCGATCGTCGCCGCCATCCCACTGATCTCCAATCGGTGGTTCTACTACTGGGACGACAGCGCAGCAGCTTTCACGCCTGGTTGGCACACGATCGGCGAGCGAATCCTGTCCGGGTCATGGCCGACGCTCATCCCCGAATTGTGGGCCGGCGGCAATGTCACAGCCGAAGCCCTTTACGGGACATACAATCCCGTGATCCTTCTGGATTCGGTTGCCATTGCACTCATTCCGAACCTGGGAATCGGAATCACCCTGGTCAAGATGCAATTCATGGCGATTCTCGCGGTAGGCGTTTATCTGGTGGCCCGCCAGTACGGCGCCAATCGGTCGATGGCTTTCATCGCCGGATTTGCCATGCCGTTCGCCGGATACACGCTCTATTTCGACGCCTCCAGTTGGGCGTCCGGGCTGATCGCCTTCGCCTGGATCCCCCACGTCTGGTGGTCTACCCGCGCCAGCGCCCTCGGCCGAGTGAACCCCCTGGTACCGATCGTTTTCGGCTATCTTGCGATGACCACCGGAAACCCGTACGGCGCTGTCGGTGTCGCGGTCGTCTACCTCGCTGTCATAGCGGAATGCATCGCAATCAAACGCGCAGGCAGCATCAAATCACTGATGATCAGCGCGGCAGCGATCATCATGATGTCGCTGATCGTGTATCTACCATTGCTCTTCACCACCGGCGTGTCGGTGCGTACTCAGTCCGGAATCGCGAACGACGGTTCGCTTCGACCCGATCTCGGTGATCTGCTCAACCTCTCCGGCCCGTCGAACCAGCCGTACGTCACCGCTTTCGCTTCGCCTGCCATGACGATTCCACTGGTGTACCTGGCCTGGTTCCTCATACCGCTCGCACCGTGGATTCAATGGAAGTCACTGAAGAAGTTGGGCCGCCACAGCGTCTCGCTGTTCGTATTCGGCGGAATCTACGTCGTACTACTTCTCGGACCGTCGAATCTCTGGCTGTTCCGTTGGCCAGCGCGACTGCTCGAGTACGGTCAACTGCCCGCCATCGTGGTCACGGCGGTCGCCCTCTCTGCCGGACTGCATCGTGATCGAATCCGGACAAGATCAATCATCACCGCGGGATTGTTGGCACTTCAGTTCTATCTTGCCTGGTCGAATGTCCCGGAAGACATCGGTATTCACTCGGCATCACTGATAATCACCGTGGTTCTCACCGTCTTCGCGTTGGTCGTGGCCTACCGAAAGCCCCGCTACCTCGCCGGTGCCCTCGCTGTCGGCATCGTCGTCGTGCTCAGTGCTCAGACCAATTTCTGGTTCACCGGAAACTACAACGTGACACCGTGGAAGTTCCCCAGGCAGGTGGCATTCCTGGAGTCCAAGTTCGAGGACCGTTACCAGGGAACCACTTTCGCGATTGCCGACCCCGTCAACATCCCGCCGGACAACGAAACCGGGCAGTGGGGTGACCTCCTGTTCGGCAACGCCTGGCAGCCTGCCGGAGTCAATGCCGTCAACAGCTACGCCGGAATCAGCTACAACGATTTCGTTCAAGCACTGTGCTTGAACTACTACGGCGGCGTCCAGTGTCCGGACGGCGTCGACCGACTGCTCGCTGAATCGCCGGGAACGGGTGTGTCCTGGCTCGACGCGATGCGAGTCGACACGGTCGTCGTTCAGAATTCCGGACCGTACGGCGGAAAACGCGCCCTCGACGCCCTACCCGAGGGCGAGTGGACCGTATCGCCGGATCGGGTGGTCACGGTCGGCCATCGCACCACCGAGCATCAGTGGCCCGACGGTCGCGTATCCGCAGCGACGCCTGGTCTCGACGTACGTGGCGATGCCGCCGCTACGGACACCAGGGAAACCGTCGAATACACCGGATCAGGCACGGTCACATTCGCCCTACTGGCCTGGCCGGGCTGGACGGCGACTGTCGATGGTCAGACGGTCGAGACGAAGGCCAGCCCCGGCGGGTTGTTGCAGGTCGATCTACCGCCGAGTGCCACGTCCGGATCTGCCCTCACCATCGAATTCAGTCCACCCGGAAGCACTTTCGGCTGGACTGTCGCCGGCGTCGGATTGCTCCTGGCACTGTCTCAAGGAGCGTGGGCCTTCCGACGCCGACGCAGCGGTCAGGACGACAACGCTGCAGCCAACGCAGATTCCGTCACCTCGTGAACCGCGCGGTGAGCGGGCAGAATCGACGCTCGCTCACCGTCTGCGTCACCGGTGCCCTGCACCAATCCGAGGAAATGCGTCAGCTGCGCGGCAAGCGGTTCCTCGCTGTAGCGGATCGTCGGAATTTCGATGACCGTCTGCTGCTGGTAGCCGTCCCGATCGGTGGGCATGTTGTCGTCGATGTGCCGGTAGATCGTGATGTCGCGACGCAGGAGATCGATCTCGATGAGTCGATCGGCCTCGAGCAACGACAGCTGGCGAATCTTGCGCTGACTGATCCGGCTCGCGGAAATCGTTGCAACAGCACCTGATCCGAAGCGCAATACGGCGTCGGCGCAATCTTCCGACCGGTTCTGCACGGACGTCGGGTGGAAGTAGCCGAACTCCCCTTTTGCCAAACTGGGTTCCGAGCCGGCAAATCCGATGGCAAGGTCGATATCGTGAATCAGCAGGTCCGTCGCGACACCCGTCGGAATGCGGGAAACGAACGGCGAGTGGCGGATACCGTTCACCTGCCACACATCGCCGGAGAACTCACGGGCGGTGCGGACAGCGGGATTGAACCGTTCGAGCAGTCCACACATCAGGGGAACACCGGACGCGCGTGAACGATCGACCAGGTCGACGCTCTGCTCGTACGTCGCTGCCAACGGCTTCTCCACCAGGACGGGCTTCCCCAGATCGAGAACCCGCCCGGCCAACTCGTAGTGCGCCGGCGTAGCAGCAGCGATCACGACAGCATCGATCTCGTCGAGGGAGTCGAAATCGGCGGCCCAACGCGTATCGAACCGCGCAGCAACAGCTTTGCCCTGCTCCTCGCGCGGCTCGATCAGCAGATCCAACTCGCACAGCGCCGACTGCGCGATGACCCGCGCATGCAGCGAGCCCATCTGACCGGATCCGACAAGAGCGATACGTGGCTTGCTAGCAGTCATTTTTCAGGCCTCCATGGCGCCGCGTACCGCGGCAACGATCTGATCGACGTCGCCGGCGGACAACGCAGCGTGGACGGGGATGCTCAGGCACCGCGACGCAACCGAAGTGGCCACCGGCGTCTCGTCGATGACGACGCGCGGATGTTCGCGGTAGCACTCGTAGTCGTAGACGGCCTTCGGGTAGTAGATGCCGCTACCGATGTCCTTCGCGGCCAGACGCTCACTCAACTGGTCGCGAGTGATCGGTGCGTCTTCGGCCAGCAGCAAGGTGAACTGATGCCAGACATGTCCACGACCGGACAGTTCGCTCGGCAGGATCAGTCCTTCGACGTCCTTCAGGCCGACACGCAAGGCCTCCGCATTCCGGCGGCGCGCCTCGACCTGCTGCATGTACGTCGCCATCTGGGGCAGAGCCAAGCTCGCCTGGAGGTCAGTCATCCGGTAGTTCTGGCCGACCATCTCGTACTGGTAGCGCGCCCGCATGCCCTGGTTGCGCAGGACCCGAAGTCGATCGGCGATCGCGTCGTCGTCGGTCGTGATCATTCCGCCCTCGGCGGTCGTGAGGTTCTTCGTTGCATAGAACGAGAAGCAACCCACACCGAAACTGCCGGCGCCTCGCCCGTCGTACGTCGCTCCGTGGGCCTGAGCGGCGTCCTCGACGACAGTCAGACCGTTTTTCGATGCCAACGGCATCAATGCGCCCATGTCCGCCGACTGTCCGTACAGATGAACCGGCATCAGAACCTTCGTGCGGTCACCGATTCGATCGGCAGCGACTGCCGGGTCGATGTTGAAATCGGACTCGGAGATATCGGCAAACCTCGCGGTCGCGCCTGCCTCGAGAATTGCATTGAGGGTGGCCACGAACGTGAACGGCGTGGTCAGAACCTCGTCACCTGGCTGAAGATCCTGGACCTGAAGAGCCGCGATCAATGCGGTCGTGCCGTTGTTCACCGCCACCGCGTGTCGCGTTCCGACCAGCGCCGCGAACTCGTCCTCGAGCCGCTTCACCTTGGGTCCCTGCGCGACGATCCCCGATCGCAGAGTGTCCAGCACCTCGCGCTCGACTTCTTCCCCGAACGAGATACTGGATATCGCGATCACTGAGTTACCTCCGATAGATTCATCCGACCGTCGTCGGAACGAAATACCCCGACAACCCAGGAAGCGTATCGAAACACGATTCGATACTTCGAGAGGATTCCGGAACCTGCATGTCTGAACGAGCCGACTGCCACATCCATCCGACCGCCGTGATCGGCGCCGACGTACTGATCGGGGCGGGAGTCACGATCGGACCGAACGCGGTACTCACGGGCCCACTCGAGATCGGCGACGACTGCTGGATCGGCTCGGGAGCGGTCTTGGGAGCTCCCCCCGAGATCCTCGGCGCGTTACATCCGACGTCCTGGTCCGTCAGCGCCGGTCTGGGAATTCGAATCGGTGCTCGAACGACGATTCGCGAATTGAGCACAGTCCATCAGGGAAGCGAACGCCGCACCGAAATCGGCGAAGACTGCTTCGTGATGAACAGAGTGGGAATCGAGCACGACGTGCAGATCGGTGACCGCTGCGTCGTGTCCTCCGGTACGACGCTTGCCGGGCACGTCAGCGTCGGAGACGGCGTCAACCTGGGCATGCACACTGTCGCGCACCAACGACGCGTCGTCGGCTCCGGATCCATGATCGGCATGGGAACCGTCGTGGTCAAGGACGTCCCGCCCTTCTCCAAGGCCTTCGGCAACCCGGTGTCGTTGCACGGTGTCAACCGGGTCGGAATGAGTCGGTCGGGAATCGCGGAGGAGGACATCGCCGCGATCGAAGCCGTGTACGCCGCGGGAAGCTTCGGCACGTCACCGGCCATTCCGGACTCGCTGTCGGAGGCCTTCACCTGGTGGCGGGAACGCGCCGACAAACCGCTCGTGGTTTAGCGAGACAAATCCTGGTTGGTATCGTCTGCGAAATGACGAACGGGCGGGATGCAGGCGCGTGAGTACCTCTCCCGAATCTGAACAACCGGTCGAAGACGTCGAACCGGCCGCAGAGCCGAACGCTCTACGCGGCCTTCTCGTCAACGGATTCAAGGTCCTCGTCACCCTCGCGATCGTCGTCGCGATCATCTTCGCGGTGAAGTCCCAATGGTCCGAGGTCAAGAACACGATCACCGAGCTGAACTGGTGGACGCTTGCCGCCTCGTCGGTGTTCATCTTCCTCGGTATGGGTGCCGCAGTGCGGGCCTGGCAACACGCACTCGGCGCCCTCGAACAACCGATTCCGGCCTTCGACGCCGCTCGCGCTTATCTGGTCGGCCAACTCGGCAAGTACCTTCCCGGCAGTGTCTGGGCCTTCGTTCTGCAAACGGAACTCGTGAGGCGCGCCGGTGTGTCCCGTGCCGCAGGCTTTGTCGCAGTGCTGGTCACGGTGGGGTTGAGCACAACTTCGGCGCTGGTCGTCGGCCTCTTCGGTCTACCTGCCCTGTTCGAGGTCAGCACGGCGGCAGCGGTCGGCGTGATCATCCTCGTACCGATCGCATTGGTCTGCGCCTACCCGCCGGTGCTCACACGCCTGGTGAACCTTGCGCTGAAACTGCTCCGCCGCACGCCGCTGCACAAGCCGCTCACGATGCACAAGATTGCGCTCGCATTGGGCTGGTGCGCAGCAAGCTGGGTGCTCTACGGCATCCAGTTGTGGTTGCTCGCGTCCAGTTCGGCGGGCTTCGAAATCCGTGGGCTCGTCCAGTGCATCGGCGCTCTCGCCCTCGGTATGTGCGCGGGCGTCCTCGTGTTCGTCGTCCCGTCCGGAATCGGTGTCCGCGAAGCCGTCATCGTCGCAGCGCTTTCACCGTTCATGGATGCCGGCGTCGCGCTCGGCCTCGCACTGGCGTCGAGGCTGCTGTTCACCCTCTGTGAGGTCTTTGCCGGCGTCGTGGCTGCACTGTCGGGATCACGAGGCCTGCGCAATGCACTCGTGCACGAGCGCTCGCGGGTGCCGGACCCCACCAAAGCCTGACGTTCGGTCAGATCACTTTCTCGGCCGCTGAATACTGCGTCTCGACGCCGGCCTTCTGCGGACGCCACCACTGCTCGTTGTCGCGATACCACTCGACGGTGGCTTCCAGTCCGCTTCGAAAATCGCGGTACTGCGGCTTCCACCCAAGTTCCTGCTGTAGTCGCGTCGAATCGATCGCATACCGCAGATCGTGACCAGGGCGGTCGGTGACGAAGTCGAAATCGTCCGGCTTGCGTCCGAAAATTTCGAGCAGAGCCGCAATCACCCTCCGGTTGTCGGTTTCACCGTCGGCGCCGATCAGATAAGTCTCGCCGGACTTTCCGCGGTCCAGAATGTCCCAGACGGCGCGGTTGTGGTCCTCGACGTGAATCCAGTCGCGGACGTTGCGGCCTTCCCCGTACAACCGTGGACGCACTCCGTCGAGCAGATTGGTGATCTGGCGTGGGATGAACTTCTCCACATGCTGGTACGGGCCGTAATTGTTGGAGCAGTTCGAGATGGTCGCCGCGATCCCGAACGAGCGCACCCAGGCGCGCACGAACAGATCACTCGACGCCTTGGACGCGGAGTACGGGCTCGACGGGTTGTACGGTGTCGTCTCCGTGAACTTCGCCGGATCATCCAGTTCGAGGTCGCCGTACACCTCGTCGGTCGAAATGTGGTGATAACGGACCCCGTGCGAACGCACAGCCTGCAGGAGCGAGAAGGTTCCCATGACGTTGGTGCGCAAAAACGGTTCGGGGTCGGCGATGGAATTGTCGTTGTGGCTTTCGGCCGCGAAGTGCACGACTGCGTCGGAGCGCGAGACAAGATCGTCGACCAGCGACTCGTCGGCCACGTCGCCGTGGACAAACGTGATCCGGTCCTCGACGGACGCCAGGGACTGGCGATTTCCGGCGTAGGTCAGAGCGTCGAGAACCGTGACTTCCACGTCGGGACGCGTCGCCACCGTCTGATGAACGAAATTGGCACCGATGAAGCCGGCACCCCCGGTGACCAGTAGTCGCACGTCATCTCCTCAGGCTCATCGGACGAACCCCACTTTAGCGGCCGGGCGTGTCATGTCCGTTTGCGTCGGCAGGCAGGAGTGCAGGACACTGCACGCATGCGCGGAATCATTCTGGCCGGTGGCACCGGGTCGCGGTTGCACCCGATCACCCTCGGAGTGAGCAAGCAACTCTTGCCTGTCTACGACAAGCCGATGATCTACTACCCGCTCTCCACTCTCATGCTCGCCGACATTCGCGACATCTTGATCATCACGACCCCACACGACGCCGAACAATTCCGCCGGGTTCTCGGCGACGGCTCACAATTCGGCGTCAACCTCACCTATGCAGTGCAACACGAACCGAACGGCCTCGCAACGGCATTCACCCTCGGCGCAGAGCACATCGGATCCGACTCCGTGGCGCTCGTCCTCGGCGACAACATCTTCTACGGCCCCGGCCTCGGAACCCAACTCAGGCGTTTCTCCGACATCGACGGCGGAGCCGTATTCGCTTACTGGGTCTCGAATCCGACCGCCTACGGCGTCGTCGAATTCGACGACTCGGGTCGCGCCGTGTCCATCGAGGAAAAGCCGACGTCACCGAAATCCAATTACGCAGTCCCCGGCCTCTATTTCTACGACAGCGACGTCGTGGACATCGCACGCACTCTGAAGCCCTCTGCGCGTGGCGAATACGAAATCAGCGACATCAATCAGCACTATCTCGAAGCTGGCAAACTTTCTGTCGATGTCCTCCCCCGCGGAACCGCGTGGCTCGACACCGGCACACCCGATTCCCTGCTCGAGGCAGCGAACTACGTGCGGACCATCGAACACCGCCAAGGCCTCAAGATCGGTTCCCCTGAAGAGGTTGCGTGGCGTCAAGGATTCATCAGCTCCAACCAATTACGCACTCAGGCAGAAGCATTGGGCAAATCCGGGTACGGCAACTACCTACTCGAGCTGCTCGAGCACGGCAAGGAATGGTGACGTGGAAATCCGTCCACTGAAGATCGCCGGAGCTTGGGAAATTACACCGAAGCAGTTCGGCGACAACCGCGGTGTCTTTCTCGAATGGTTCAAAAGCTCCGCCTTCACCGCCGCGACGGGCCGCACTCTCGACCTCGCGCAGGCCAACTGCTCGGTCTCCGAAGCCGGTAGCCTCCGCGGGATCCACTTCACCGACAATCCGCCCGGACAGGCGAAGTACATCACCTGCGTGAAAGGTGCCTTCCTCGACGTTGTCGTAGACCTGCGCGTCGGATCACCGACCTTCGGCGAGTGGGATGCAGTGGTGATCGACGACGTCGATCGACGAGCGGTGTTCCTGGAGGAAGGCCTCGGCCACGCGATCCTTTCACTCGAAGACGGATCGACAGTGATGTACCTGTGCAGCATCGAATACTCGCCCCACCTGGACCGCGACCTCGATCCCTTCGATCCGGAACTCGCGATCGAATGGCCGAGAACAGACCGTAAGGGCAACCCTCTGACCTACGAGCTCTCCGCAAAGGACGCTGCCGCGCCGTCCCTGGCAACGCTCCGCGCGGACGGCATGTTGCCCGGTTTTGTGGCCGAAGATTCGCCGAATCGGTAATCTTCACCTTTCACGACTCGATGGCATGACACCGGCGGGACGGACGGCTGGATGACCAAACGTGCGAGCAGACGCGGCCTGTGGACGGCCGTCGTTCTCGCAGCCGGCCTCGGTGGTATCGCGCTGGTCGCACCGCCCCTGACTCCGGGAACGATCGAGTCCGCACCGGTCACCGTCATCACGACCACCCCACCCGCGCCGGTTGTTCCACTCACGCCGGAGGAGCTCTCGGCCCGGGTGGTCCCCACCATCGTCACCATCACGGCGCCGGCCGGATTCACCACCACTGCTGGGACCGGGATCGTGCTCTCCCCTGACGGAGTGGTGCTCACGAATCACCACGTCATCAGCGGAGCTTCGGACGTCACTGCCGTCAGCATGTCCAACGGACTGATCTACGACGCCGAGATCCTCGGGTACGACAGCGTCAGCGACCTTGCCGTCCTTCGACTCGCGGGCGCTGACGATCTGCCGGTGGCTGTGGTCGGCAAATCAGCAGAAGCCGCTCGCGGGGATGCCGTCACCGCAATCGGAAATGCGGAAGGCGGCGGAGTACCCGTCCCTGCTCCCGGCGTCATCACCAACCTCGGTGTCACCGTCAACACCCGCAACGTGTCCGACGGATCGCGAAACCAGTTGAAGGGCCTCATCGAGGTCGACGCGGACATCCGGCCTGGCGATTCCGGTGGCCCCCTGGTCAACGCCATTGGCGAGCTGATCGGCGTCAGCAGCGCGGGCAACGCCGTCACCGACCGCACCGAAACCTCACCGGCGCCTCAGTCCTACGCGATACCGATCGACACCGCACTACCGATCGTCGAGCAGGTACTCGGTGGCCGCTCCTCCGAGAACGTGCGTGTGGGACCGACACCCGTACTCGGTGTCGCGGTGAAGGATCACGCGGACATGCCGGCCGGCGCCGAAGTTGTTGCCGTGAGCTTCGATTCGCCGGCCGAGCGGGTGGGGCTGACCAAAGGTGCGGTCATCACCGAGTTCGGTGGCAGCCGGATCGCGTCGTCCGCTGATCTCAACGCGGCGATGAGCTCGCGCCGCCCCGGCGACACCGTCGCGGTGACGTGGGTGGACGCAACCGGGCAACCCGGGACCGGGTCGCTGGTCCTCGACGAGGGGCCACCTCGCTAGTCGTACAGGGCGCCAGCCGTGAAAGCATCGTGGCATGACCACGGTTCTCCTGCTCACCTGTGACGGCGCCGCCCGCGAGGCGGATGTCGAAAGCAAACTCGTCATGGAAGCTCTCACCTCCTACGGCATCGCGTCGACGATGGCGCCGTGGTCGAGCCCGTCCCTCCTCGATATCGACGCCGACCTGGTTCTGATCCGGTCGACCTGGGACTACACCCAGCGCCTCGACGAATTTCTCGCCGTTCTCGATCAGCTGACCGCTCCGATCGCCAATCCACTCTCGATCGTGAAGTGGAACGCACACAAGGGATACCTCACCGAACTTGCCGCGGCCGGCGTACCTATCGTCCCCACCGCTGTGATCGCTGCCGGACAGAGCGAAACACTCACCCTCCCTTCGTTCGAGGGTGCCGACGTCATCGTCAAGCCTGCAGTGTCCGCCGGCGCTGTCGGAGTGGGAAAGTTTGCCTCGGGGTCCGCGCAGGCCCACGCTCACCTCAGCTCGATCCTCGAGAGTGGCAACGACGCGTTGGTCCAGCCATTCGTCTCGGACGTCGTCGACGGTGAGCGCTCGATCATCCACATCGGCGGACGCTACTCGCACGCTGTCCGGAAGATCCCGGCCGCCAACGACTTCCGCGTGCAGGAATTTCACGGTGGAACCAACCACCTCCACGAACCGTCCGCCGCCGAACTCGCGGTGGCCGACGCAGCACTGGCCGCGACCCCATGCGGCCCCGGCGAATTGCTTTATGCGCGTGTGGACGTCGTGGGCCCGGTGGATCAGCCACTGCTCATGGAAGTGGAATTGATCGAGCCCGAACTCTTTCTGCCATTCGCCCCTGGATCTGCCGACGCCCTCGCACGGGCAGTTGTCGCGTCACTAGGTCGGTGACGCGCCACGGAGTGCCTTCTTGTCGATCTTCCCCAAAGCAGTGAGCGGCAGCGCTTCCAGAATCGAAATCTCCTTGGGCGCCCAGATCGGACCCTTGTGCGATCTCACGTGCGCGATGAGTTGATCGGGTGTGACCGACCATCCCGTCTTCAGTACGACTGCGGCGGTAACAGCTTCTCCCCATTGAGAATCGGGGACACCGAATACCGCACATGCTGCCACCGCGGGATGATGTCCGAGTGAGTCCTCGACTTCGCGCGGGTAGACGTTGAATCCACCACTGATGATCGTGTCTTTGATGCGGTCGACGATCGAGATGAGCCCACTTTCGTCGATTCGAGCAACGTCGCCGGTGTGCAACCACCCATTCGCGAGCGCTGCAGCGGTTTGTTCAGGTTTGTTCCAATAGCCGTCCATCACGAGCGGACCTCGCACACAAAGCTCGCCGGGTACGCCCGTCGCCGTCTCGTTTCCCTGCTCGTCAAGCAACACCACTTCGACACCTGGCATCGCGCGCCCACAACTCCCCAAAACTGCGGGATCGTCCGTGTGCTCACGTGTATCGAGTACCGTCAACGCATTCGGGGCTTCGGCCTGACCGTAATGCTGGCTCAGGATCGGCCCGAACACCGCCCCTGCCTGCTCGAGCCTGGTGGGGTCGATGGGTGCAGCACCGTAAAGCATCCAGTTCAGCCCAGACAGATTCGCATCCGACAGGCGTGGATGGTCGAGTAAGGCATAGAGCATCGTGGGAACCACGAATGTAGCTGTGACTCCGCCATTTTCGATGGCGTCGACAACTCTGTCCGGGTCGAACGACCTGTGCAACTCGAAGCTTGCACCTCGCAGCAGACCGGGTGCGACGAGCAGACCGGCAGCATGAGACATCGGCGTAGTGAGCAGCATGGTGGTTTCAGCCGGCCACTCCCACGTTGTGCAGGCCCAGGCATTGGCGACCAAGGATCGGTCCCTGAGCATGACGCCTTTCGGCTCACCGGTGGTTCCACCGGTGTAGAAGAGATACAAAGCTCGCCCCTGACCGCCTAAGCCTGAACCTATTCCCGCCGTACTCAATTCACACGCTGATTCGAGGGCTGACAGTGACATCACTCGAGTCTGTGCCGCTTCGGCGCGTACCTGGAACTGTCCGTCGGCAACCAACAGGAGATCGGTACCACTGTCTTTCAGCACCATCCTGTCGTTCTCTTCGGTCGCGAGCGGATGGAGTGCCGTGTAGCGCACGCCCGCCAGACACGCCGCGGCCATGACCGTGAATGCTTCAGGACACGGCCCCGCAAGCAGGGCGACGCCGGCTCCGTCCGGCAGAGCGAAGCTACTGAGGACACCTGCAATCCGCTCGATCTGTTCCGCAGTCTGCCGATATGTCAGCTCGGCCCGATCACCGTTCCGATCCGTGAATCGAAACGCGATGTGGTCTGGTCGGCGTCGCAGCGCCGACAGAATCAGATCCGCATATCCCGCTTGCACGTGCAAGCCTGGCGCCATCGGTTCATCGTTCATGATGTCCGCGTTCATCGTGGCCCTCCCAAGATCGTGACCGCGGCGACGGCTTCCTCGATGCCGTAGAGACCTCCGCCGTTCTCTGCGACCGCGATTCGAGCACCCGGAACTTGTCGCCGCCCTGCTTGTCCACGCAACTGCGTGACAAGTTCGAAGACCTGCGCCAGTCCCGTTGCCGAGACCGGATGACCACGGGACTCGAGCCCACCTGACGGATTGACCGGACGCACGCCTCCCAACGAACTCGCACCGGACGCCGACCACGCGCCGCCCTCACCGATCGGGCAGAACCCCAGATTCTCGACCTGCTGCACTTCACCGAAGGCCGTGGCGTCGTGGACCTCTGCCACATCCACATCGCCTGGCCCGACTCCGGCTTCCTCGTATGCGCTCATTGCTGCACGGCGACCGATGTGACTCTCCACGTCATCTGCGGTCCGATCCGTGCCTGACACCAAGCTGCAACCGAGTACCTGCGCCGCCCGCCGAGAGGAATCGTGCCTTCGAGCAAAGTCCGCACTGGTCACAATGACCGCCGCTGCACCGTCACTGACGGGCGAGCACATCGGAACTGTCAGAGGCCACGCGACTTGCCTTGCGGCAAGCACCTCTTCGACGCTGAAGAGTTTGCGAAAGTGCGACCGCGGATTGTGCACGGAATGCGCATGATTTTTGGCTGCTACGGACGCGAGCTCGAACTCGGTGGTTCCGAATCTCTCCATGTGCGCCCGGGCAAGAGAAGCGTAGATCTCCATGAACACCGACCGCTCACCCTGCGATCCGAGTGCATCCGGCAGCGGAGCGGACAGCGAAGCAAGGCCCGCGAGCGTCTCGTCGCGATGCGCAACGTCGAGTGCACCGTCGAACACCTCCAGACTTCGAGCCGGATCCGAGCACACCAGCTTGTCCACCCCGACCGCCAACGCGACCTCGGACAGACCGGCGCGAACGTGGGCGATCGCCAGCCAGAGTGCAGTCGCGCCGCCGGCGCAGGCATTTTCGACATTGACGACCGGGACTCCCCCGAAACCGTATGGCCTCAAGGCAATCTGGCCTGGGATCATGTGCTGCCGGTCGATCGCCTTCTGGCTGACTGTCGCGTAGAAGACCGCACCGACGTCACCGCGGGTCAGGCCCGCGTCTTCGACGGCATCGATCGCCGCACGCCCCGCCAATTCCGAGGCCGCGGTATCCGCGTGCCGCCCGAAGAGAGTCGCGCCGACACCGAGAACCATGACTTCGCCGCTCACGCCACCACTCGATTCCTCAATACACCGAGGCCGGTGACCTCGAGTTCGACTACGTCTCCCGGTTCCAGGAACCGCCCGTGCTCCAAGCCGCATCCACTCGGCACGGTGCCGGAACAGAAGACTTCACCCGGGTACAGCCGCGTGGAAGTCGAAGCGAACGAAATCACGTCCTCGAAACGATGGTCCATGTCGGCGCTGGTTCCTCGGCTCACCTCGTCTCCGTTGATTCTCGCGGTCATCTCGAGTTGGTAGGGGTCACCGACTTCGTCGGCCGTCACGATCCAGGGCCCGAGGACATTCGCGTTCGAAAAGTCCTTGCTCTTACTGAGACCGAGTCCGGTGGAGATCTCCTCGAGCTGAGTATCGCGGGCGCTGAAATCGTTGAAGATGGTGTAACCGAAGATATGCGCAGGGGCATCCGCGCGTGAGATGTCGGTTCCACCGCGCCCCAGCACACAGGCGAATTCGAGTTCGTAATCGCGCAGGCTCGAGTACTCGGGCCACACGACGTCAGATTTGTGTCCGGTCACCGCCAATCGGTTCGCTATGTAATACAGCGGGCGCTCCAACTGGATCTTCGGCAGTTCGACGTCCTCGAGTGCGACCCCTTGAATTCGGGCGCGAGCGTTGCGGAAGTGATCCATGAAGCAGCCGAAGTCTCGGATCTGGACCGGCTGAGGAAGCGGCGACATCCAGCGCACATCACCTGCGTCGACGATTGCACTTGCCGGCGGCTCGTCTGCGAGCCGATCCAGGGTCTCCCGTGCCGCCGGACCACCTTCGATGATGGTTTGCATGGTTTCCAGTTCTGGAGCCGGTTTTCCCGTCACATCATGATGAGCTCGCTCGAGTAACAACAGTTGCTCGCCGCTGCCCGTCACCAGAGCCGTCTGCTGAGTCTTTTCGTATTCGACGGTCGCAAGTTTCACTGTGAGTCAATACCTTTCACTGAATTGTTCGTTAGGTGAGGCAGGAATTTTGCTCAGACGAACGCGACCACACGAGCCGGGGCAGCGCTGGCTCGCGCAAGCTTGATCGGGAAAAACGCCACGTGAAATCCCGAGGGCGGAAGCGCGGCGAGGTTCGCCAGTTGCTGAACGATGAATACTTCACGTTCGCGTCCGGCCCGGTGCCCGTCCCAGAGAACCGAGTTGTCCCCGGTGTCACGAAATTTCTGCGCCATGACTGCAAAGCTCAAGTCCCAGCCGGCAGCGTCGGTGCCCAGCACCTTCGCGCCTTGCTCGGCGAGAAACAGCGTGCCTTCGCGACTCATCCCTGGATACTGAAAGAACCCTGGATCAGCCAAGGTGAAGCTCTCTTGTCCGGTACGGAGCAACACGGCACCACCCTGGGGAACGGACGCACCGTTTTCCGCCAGGGCAGCTTTCAGCGCGTCCACCGAGATCGGCTGATTCGCCTCGCACCGGCCGCGCAGGTCGAGCACCACTGTCTCGCAGAACAATTCATCCAACGCGATGTCTGTGATCGTGCGAGAAGGCTTACCCTCCGAGGTTGATCCGTAGTGCAACGGCGCGTCGACGTGTGTGCCCAGATGGCTGTTGAACTCACTCAACATCTCCGATCCCCACCCCTCACCGTCCGGAAGATCATGAACTCCGCACTGCAGTGCTGCCGCGAACTCGTCGCGTCCGGCACCTGCGGGGTGCGAGTAGGTCACCGAGGGGGCAACGACGGAAGCCAGTGCCTTCAAACCCTCGGGGAGCAATTCCCGATCGGCCGGATCGAGAGTTCTAGTCAGATCGATGAGTTCCATGTCCGCCCATTCCGTTAAGTTATTGGACGCTCAGCATAGAACTGGACGATCAACATAGGCAAGAGGGTGTCGCGAGAGGAATACGGCCGGCCGATGGCCGGCCTCGTAGCATGAGTGCGGTGCGCAGGTCTCGGCCCCGACGGGCGCGTCGACGTCACCGCGTGCCGGAATTGGCTGCACTCGAGAACGAAAGAAGGCAGGAACACCGAATGGCGTCGACACGCAAGCAGGAGATTTCCGAGGAAACCAGACGGCGACTGGTGAAAGCCGCGGCCGAACTGGCTGCCGAAGGCGGGTCGACCGCGATGTCCGTACAAGCCGTGGCAGAAAGATCCGGTATCAGCAGAGGGTCCGTGGCCTGGCACTTCGGATCGAAGGACGGGCTTCTACGAGCCGTCGTCGAGGACGCATTCCGGTGGGGCATGGAAAAGCTACGCGCAGAGTTGGCATCATCCTCGGCGACTGGAATCGAAGCATTGATCGAAGCCAACTTCGTACTGATGTCATACCCCGAGGCACGAATTTTCTCGACCATCTTGATCGAAGCCGTGATTCCCGGGTCCACCATCCGCGAGACCTACGCAGAGCAGTACGTCGCAATGCGAACGCTGTACGCGGACTACCTGCGTTCGATCGACACCCCGGTCACCAATCCGGAGTTGGTTGCCGTCACCCTTCTGGCCGGCACTCTCGGGATCAACCTCCAACATCGCCTCGATCCCGACAACGTCGATCGACGTTCAGCAGTAACCGAGCTCGAATCGATCTATGCCCGCGCGATGGCACCTACCACAACGTCAGGACACGAGAATCCCTAACCGGACCGGAAGTTCAACTTCCCGAACAACTTTCGCCCGCGACCTGGGGCGGGACCGCATCCAGCCTGGCGCGAATGAACCTGGCAACGTCACGTAGCGCAGCCCGGCTCTCCGGCAAGCCAGGCCAGACGGCGGGAAACGCGTGAACCTGGCCGTTCCAGATCTGCAGCGAGCACGGCACCCCCGCGGCGGCGAGCCGTTGCGCCATCACCTCCGAATCGACTCTGAGCACCTCGGATTCGGCGGCGATCAGCAACGACGGCGGCAGAGCGGCCAGATCGCCGTCGACGGGTGAGTTCGTCTGTCCGCCAAGCTTTCCGATCGCCATCAATGCCGACACCGGGGCGATCACGTCGCGTCGAGCGTTGGCGTGGACTGATTTGGTGGTGCAATCGAGATCGAGGAGAGGTGAGAGCCCGACAAGACCGGCCGGAACCTCGAGCCCCGCGGAAACAGCTGCAAGTGCCGTCGCGAAGACCAGAAAGCCTCCGGCCGAATCGCCAACGAAGACAACCTTTTCCGGCAAGGCTCCCTGTTCGAGGAGCCACCGGTATGCATCGAGACAGTCGTCGACGGACCCGCTGATGCTCGTGCTCGGCAACTGTCGATATGCGATGTGCAGGACCGGAAGGCCGGTTCGCTTGGCGATGCTTGCAACGACCGGCCGATGCGTGTTGAGCCCGCAGCACATGAACCCGCCGCCGTGCAGGTAGAGAACAACACCGTCGCGCAGATCAGCCGTCGAGCCTGCCGTCCGCACGAGTTCACCGTCGAAACCTGGAAAGCGAATCGCTTCCCGATCGATCCCGGACGGAATGCGTACACCCGCGGCCGAGTCCAGCACTGCGGCGCGGCGCATGGCGCCAGGCGTCAGCGGCGCGATCCCGACCACGGGCCGAAGCATCCATCGGCACGCGTTGTAGAGGACCTGCGATTCGATACTCGGCCTGCCGTATCGAGTTCCGGTCCTTCGACTGACTGTCGGCAACAGAGACATCTGTCCAGATTAGAAGCGATCAGGCACCGAAGAGGTCGACTTCGTCGAGATCGTCGACGATCGTGACCTTTCGTTTCCGCCCGCCGATGACCTTGCCCAGACCGCGCAGTCCACCGGACTGAGCTTTCGGGGCGGGTTCGATGCGCTGCGGCGCAACTCTTGTCCGCGCTGCGCGCTGAACAGGCTTGGGGGCGGGGGCTGCTGCAGGTGCCGCGGGTTCGGGAACCTCGGCTGGAACCACCGCTTCCGGCTCCACGAAGCCCTGAGCAACCGGGGCCTCGGGCGCGACCTCAGCGGCTTCCTCGACCTCCGCCACTTGCTCCACCTGCACCGGTCCGTCGATCACCGGGATGTCCGACGCCCAGCGGACCCGATACTCGAGGCCGCGCGACGCCAGTTCACGTGCGAGATCGCCATGCCAGACCCCGTCTTCGCCGTCGCCGTATACCCGTGCGTCGGAACTGACCCAGATCACGTCGACGCCCGGGTTCCGGTCGGCGAGATCGAGCACGGTCAGCCAGTTCAGCGTCGCCGGATATCCGTCTCGCTTCTTCTTGTCGGTATAGGGCCGACGCAGCGAGATCGCCCTCTCGGCCACCTCGAGATGCGACACGTCGACTGGATCGACCACTTCGACGCCGATCGCCACGAGGTCTTCGATCACGTCGTCGACGTAGCCGTCGGCCTTGTCGTGAGCCGCGTCGACAAATCTCGTGAGGTCACGCCGCAACCCCAGTCGGTCGTACATGCGCGCCTGGACGCTCAGAGCCGCGATCATCTCCGCCGATTCCTCGCGGTAGCGGCTTGCAACCTCGAGGACGACCAATCGCGGCACGACGACGCGGTGTCCGAGCGCGCGAGCGTCGGCGACGGCAGTGTCGAACCGTGCACCCCTGGTCAGGGCCGAAGAATCGAGAACGATGATCATGGGCTCGATTCTCTCTCGAGAAACCGGACGAATGCGCTAATCCACCCCGAACCGTTACTTGATCTTGAAGATCACTGCCCGCTGAACGATGAAGTTGATGACCGTCGCGGTGCCCTGCGCGATGACGAAGGCCAGCGGCATGCGCCACCACTCGTCGGCGAGCACATGCACCATCAGCGCGTTGAGCCCGACCTGAACCGCAAAAGTGACCGCGTACAGCACGACAACAGCGATGAAGCGGGCGCGAGAAGGCTCGGCCTTGAACGTCCACCGCCGGTTGATCAGATACGCCGTCGTAGTGCCGGCGATAAAGCTGATCGACTTGGCCACGCTCAGATCGAGGCCGACGACCTTGAACAGGAATGCATACAGCCCGTAGTCCACGACCGCCGACAGCCCACCCGTCGCGACGAACCGGACGATCTGCGTTTTCAGGTCCATCGCGTCGTCGGCGATGTCCGTCGTGACAGGAATCTCGACGGGCAGCGGGACGTGGGGTTCGTGCTGGTGACTTGCAGGTGTTTCGGGCACGACGACGAGAGTAACCACTCGAGTCGGAGCCGTCGGCACTACTCCCAGGTAACCTCTACCTTGATGTCCACGACAGCAGAAGAGACGCCGCAGCCGGCTCTCCACACCCAAACCCGCACCCTCACCGGTTGGGGACGCACCGCCGCCACCACTGCACAGGTGCTGTCCACCCCCGACGTGGAAGTGATCGCCAACGCGGTCGCCCAGGTTGCGGAACAGAACGATTCCAAGCCCTCGCATCTGCGACGCGGCGTCATCGCGCGCGGCCTCGGCCGCTCGTACGGTGACCCAGCGCAGAACGCCGGCGGCCTGGTCATCGACATGAATGCACTCAGCCGCATTCACCGCATCGATCGCGACACCGCTCTGGTGGACGTCGACGCCGGCGTGAATCTGGATCAGCTGATGAAGGCTGCTCTGCCGTTCGGCCTGTGGGTTCCGGTCCTGCCGGGTACTCGTCAGGTCACGATCGGCGGCGCCATCGGCTCGGATATCCACGGCAAGAA
The DNA here is from genome assembly GCF_021352185.1 of Rhodococcus sp. Ni2. Lineage (NCBI taxonomy): Bacteria > Bacillati > Actinomycetota > Actinomycetes > Mycobacteriales > Nocardiaceae > Rhodococcus > Rhodococcus sp. Ni2. Next base: position 2,510,484 of record NZ_WOXZ01000001.1, on the reverse strand, counting down.
CCACCACAGCGCGGGCAGCTTCGGCAACCACGTCGTGTCGTTGGATCTGCTGACGGCCGACGGCAAGGTTCGCACGCTCACCCCCAAGGGCGGGCGCAACGACCCGAAGGCCGCACTGTTCTGGGCCACGATCGGCGGCATGGGCCTGACGGGCATCATCTTGCGGGCAACCATCAAGATGACACCGACGGAGACGGCGTACTTCATCGCCGACGGCGACGTCACCAACAGCCTCGACGAGACCATCGCGCTGCACAGCGACGGCAGTGAGGCCAACTACGAGTATTCGAGCGCGTGGTTCGACGCGATTTCCGCGCCCCCGAAGCTCGGCCGGGCGGCAGTCTCGCGCGGGTCATTGGCGAAGCTCGACCAGCTTCCGGCCAAGCTGCAGAAGAACCCGCTCGCCTTCGACGCACCGCAGTTGCTGACGTTCCCCGACGTCTTCCCGAACGGGCTGGCCAACAAGTTCAACTTCACCGCGATCGGTGAGGTCTGGTTCCGCAAGTCCGGCAAGTATCGCGGCAAGGTCCAGAATCTGACGCAGTTCTACCACCCGCTCGACATGTTCGGTGAGTGGAACCGCGCGTACGGATCCAACGGATTCCTGCAGTACCAGTTCGTGGTTCCGCCGGAGGCCGTCGACGAGTTCAAGAAGATCATCGTCGACATCCAGCGCAGCGGGCACTACTCGTTCCTCAACGTGTTCAAGCTCTTCGGCGAAGGCAATCAGGCGCCGCTGAGCTTCCCGATCCCGGGCTGGAACATCTGCGTCGACTTCCGCATCAAGCCGGGCCTGAACGAGTTCGTCACCGAACTCGACAAGCGTGTCCTCGAATTCGGCGGACGCCTGTACACGGCCAAGGACTCGCGGACGTCCGCGGAAACCTTCCACGCCATGTACCCGCGCATCGACGAGTGGATCGCGACGCGCCGCAAGTACGACCCCACAGGCGTTTTCGCCTCCGATATGTCCAGAAGGCTGGAACTGTGATCAACGCTGTAGGTAACCCGCAAACCGTTTTGCTTCTCGGTGGAACCTCCGAGATCGGCCTCGCCATCTGTGAGGAGTACCTGAAGAAGGCGCCGCTCCGCGTCGTTCTGGCGGCACTCCCTGGCGATCCGGGACGCGAAGCTGCGGTCAAGCAGCTCGAAGCGAAGGGTGCCACCTCGGTGGAGCTCATCGACTTCGACGCCGTTGATTTCGAATCGCACCCGAAGGTGATCGACCAGGCGTTCTCGAACGGTGACGTCGACGTCGCCATCGTCGCCTTCGCACTGGACGGTGACTCCGAAGAGCTGTGGCAGAACCAGCGCAAGGCCGTTCTGGTGGCAAACGTCAACTACACCGCCTCCGTCTCGGTCGGTGTTCTTCTCGGCGAGAAGATGAAGGCTCAGGGCTTCGGCAAGATCATCGCGATGTCGTCGGTTGCCGGCGAGCGCGTCAAGCGTGCCAACTTCGTCTACGGATCCACCAAGGCGGGCCTCGACGGTTTCTACCTCGGACTCGGCGAGGCTCTCGCGGAATTCGGACCGCAGGTCACCGTCGTTCGCCCCGGCATGGTGCGCACGCAGTTCAGTGCCCACGTCAAGGAAGCTCCGCTGACGGTCAACAAGGACATCGTCGCGAAGCTCGCTGTTGCCGCCTCGGACAAGGGCAAGGAAATCGTCTGGACTCCCGGCCCGTGGCGCTTCGTCATGATGGGTCTTCGCCACGTGCCGCGCCCGATCTTCCGGAAGTTGCCGGTTTAAGCTCCTCCCGTGCCAGAAACAACAACTGCTCCGAGTACAGACCTTTCGACCCCGTCGCCGTGGCGTAATGCCGCGGCGACGGTGGTGGAAATGGCCCTCGGAGCGCTGGTCGCCGCTGTTGTAGCCGCTGTCGGGCTCTTTGCTTTCGGCCGAGTGCAGTGGCCGGCGTTCACCTCTTCCAATGTCACGCAGGCCGTCACGACGGTGCTGCAGGTGCTCTGCATCGCAGTGGTCGGTGTTGCGGTTCTGATGTTCCGCGCCCGCAAGGCCGAGCGGGTCGCAAAACTCCTCTCGTGGGCCGGGCTCTCCGGCTTCGTCACCACGACGCTCGGACTTCCCCTGGCCGCGACGAGTCTGTATCTGCACGGCGTCTCGGTCGATCAGCAGTTCCGGACCGAGTACCTGACCCGGCTGACGGATTCGGCTGCGCTGCAGGACATGACGTACGTGGATCTGCCGCCGTTCTACCCGGCCGGCTGGTTCTGGATCGGTGGACGCGTCGCGAACCTGCTGGGAATGGACGGCTGGGAAGCCTTCAAGCCTTATGCGATCGGCTCGTTGGCTGTCGTCGCCGTCGTTGCACTCGTGTTGTGGACCAAGCTGATTCGACGCGATTGGGCCGTCGTCGCGGCATTGGCCGTCACTGCCGTCGTGTTGGCGTACAACTCCCCCGAGGCGTACGGCGCCGTCATCAACCTCCTGATCCCGCCAGTGCTGATCCTCGCGTGGGGCGCATTGGACCGGCCGGGGGCATCTCGATTTGCCGGAGCCGGCGCAATACTCGGGACGGGCCTGTTCCTCGGTCTCGCCGCAACGGTCTACACGCTCTATCTCGGATTCGCCGCGTTCGCAGTGACTCTGATGGCCTTGGTTGCCGCAGTACTTGCCGCACGCGCCCAGAACACGTGGAAAGCCGCACTGGGCCCCCTCGTCAGGCTCGCCGTGATCGCGGTGATCTCCGGCCTGGTGGCTCTGACCGTCTGGACGCCGTACCTGCTGAAGGCACTCTCCGGTGCCACCGCAGAGTCCGGCACCGCAATGCACTACCTCCCCGATTCCGGTGCGGTACTGCCCTTCCCGATGCTGAGCTTCACCCTCGTCGGTGGACTGTGCCTACTCGGCACGATCTGGCTGATTTCGCGGTTCCTGTTCTCCCGCCGCGCCCGAGCACTCGGTATCGGTGTCATTGCCGTGTACCTGTGGGCATTGCTGTCCATGACGTTCACCGTCGCCGGCAGTACGCTCCTCGGTTTCCGACTGGAGCCGGTCCTGATCGGACTCCTTGCAGCCGCCGGTGTGTTCGGTTTCTTCGAGTTCGCCGGTTGGATCGTGCTGGCCACCAGCGAAAATCCTCGCGTCAAAGCGGTACTGGTTGCACTCGGTGTCATCGGAGCCATCGCCTTCGCGCAGAACATCCCGCAGGTGCTGGCGCCGGATATCGCTGTGGCATACAGCGATACCGACGGCAACGGCGAGCGCGGGGACAAGCGACCCCCGGGTGCCGAAGCCAATTACGCCGACATCGACCGGATCATTCGCGAGCAGTTGGGACGCGAACCCCATGACACGGTGGTCCTCACTGCCGACATCGGCTTCCTGAGCTTCTACCCGTACTTCGGCTTTCAAGGACTGACGTCGCACTACGCGAACCCGCTCGCTGATTTCCGTGCGCGCGCTGCGCTGATCGAGCAGTGGTCGGAGCTGAAGACGCCTGACGAACTGGTAACTGCGCTGGACTCGGCGCCGTGGCGCAGCCCCGACGCCTTCGTCTTCCGCCAGGGCGCCGACGGGTACACGCTGCGGTTGGCAGAGGACGTCTACCCCAACGACCCGAACGTCCGCCGCTACACGGTCACGTTCCCCAAGGAACTGTTCGACGATCCTCGTTTCACCGTGACCGAGCAGGGGCCGTTTGTGGTCGTTACCCGCTCTGACGCAATCTAACCAGGAGATACGTCACAAAAGGCTTACCGTCGGGGTCGTTGACGCGACCCCGACGCACCCCTAACTTCATACCGTGCCCCGAACCGATGCCCGAGCGGCGATGATCGATGCAGCCGAGCGTCTGGTTGCCGAGCGAGGTCTGGCCGCTCTGACTCTTCGTGATGTTCAGACCGAAGCCGGGCAGGCCAACAAATCGGCTGCGCAGTATCACTTCGGGTCACGTGAAGGTTTGCTGGCGGCCGTCGTCGAGTCCAGAATGCGACCTGCCGGTGAGCGTCGTCGTGAGTTGCTCGACACGATCGATCTCGACGCGAATCCACCGACGATGCGTGCCCTCGTCGAGGCTCTCGTCCTGCCGTTGGCGGAACAGACCATCTACCGCGAGGGCACGTTGTACGCGCGGTTCCTGGTGCAGTCGATCTTCGACCCGGCGATGTCGTCGACTATCCGTGACCACATGCAGGCCGAGAGTTTCCGCGAAGTTCAGCGGCGGATAGTCGCTGCGTCCTCGTTACCGGCAGAGATCGCCGAACTTCGGGCGGGAACTCTGACCGTGCTCACCGTCGTCACTTTTGCCACGTGGGAAGGCCGCGTCGACAGCCGAGAACGTGCTCACGTGATCGTTGCCGACCTGATCGAAAGTTGCCTCGGAGCACTCTCGGCCCCGGCTGCGCAAATCTGACACGCTGTCCGGCGAGTTTGTTTCCGAAACTGCCGGGGTACTCAGCCCCTCCAAGCGCAGTCGAGCAAACGGCCGCATCAACCACCGGCGGGGTAGGTGATGACAGTGAGCGAACTCGTTGCGCAAAGCCGCGAGCTTGTACCGCATCGTGCAGTTCTCGATTCCGCAGAGCATGTTCTGGTCATTGCGCGCGGCAAACCGTTCGGGCGCGAACAGGCTTTCCATGAAGTGTTGAGCGTCGCGATTCGCAATCGCATCGAAGTACTCACTCTGGCAAGGGCTCTCATCGACGTGTCCGAGTCCCGCGACTACCGCGCGATCCCGACCGACACCGCGCACACCGTTGCGGTGCTCGAATGGGGCGAGCTACTCGAGATCCCCACCGAACACCACCAGAAGTCCAGGGCCGAGTCATCCGAGGACGTCGATGAATCGAGTGAACCCGACGATCCGATCGAACCCGAATATCTGGTCGAGACCGACGTGGGCGGACGGGTCGTCTTCGTCGCCCTCGCGTTCACGATCGGCGGGATAGTCGGATTCTTCGCGCACGACTGGGCACTTCTGCTTCTGATCACCGCCGTGTACCTCGTGTGGATCGCGGCACGGTTGGTCGCGAAACTCGTCAGTGTTTCCCGTAGTGCCCACTGGGCGGACGCTTCGCCGATTCGTGGCGCCGATTCGACCACACGGAACGCGGAAAACTCCCACCATCACGCTGTTGCAGCGTGACGGGGGGAGCATCCGCTTTCGCTAAAGCCTCTGCGGTACACCGTAAGTGACGACGGTATCGCCATTCGACGTGACAGCCTTCGCGTACGGCCTGATGGTCACCGGACCGATTGCTCCCTGTACATAACCGTGAACTCCGGATAGACGGACAGCGGCCTCGGGACCGTCGAATGTCTGATCCTCGAGCAGCGCGACGTCGGTGATTCCGCCGGGCGCCAGATCGACGTCAAGTTCCTGCGACGGAATGATGTCCCCGCCGAGAATGACGTGATTCGTGAAGTCCACGCCCAGTGCCGGGTCTGGGATGAGTCCGATGCCGATGTCGGTGCCACTGTCGATCGCCCAGTCGAGACCGGGACTGTTGAGAACGACCGTCGCGCCGGTCAACGCGATCGGGTAACCGATCTGATAACCGATCGTCAGCTTCGTTCCGGTGAAACTTGCTGCATCCGGGCCGTCGATCTTCACGCCGGCAACCCCGTCGTGGAAGAACTCGACACTCAGCGGTGAGCTGTCGAGAGGTGGAAAGACGTGGATAGCGGTATCAGCCTGATAGACCTCTATCCGATTTCCTTTGACGTCGGTGATCGAACTGGTGTTGTCGACGCCTGCCGACGCCGTCCCACCCCCCAGGACAACGGCCAACAGGGCCACTGCTCCTACTGCGCTACTACGAACTGCTGTCTTCGACATGCACAAGCACCATCCCATCCGGTATAGGCCCCGGACGTAGGTTCCAACTCTTCGTCGAGGATGGGATTCGTCGGGGCTGCCTGAACAAACGCGAGCAAGATCCTTGTTGCGATACCCCGGTCACGAACCCGTCAAACGGTGCACGAAAACATTACTTTCCGGACAAGTCGGGCGGACCGGTTTGTCCCGCTGACTGCGCCCGCTCGCGGACGCGAACCGTTTTGTTCGTTACTCTGACAGTGGAAGTTATCGAATCGAGACCTAAGTAGGCCACCCCGAACTTCTGAGATCGCCACTTCAGGGATGGGCGCCAGAACCGAAAGGCACCGACTGCATGACCGAGACCTTGCCCGACGTCCAACTGCTCGAAGAAGCACGTCCAGGGCGAGTCCGTTCAGCAGTGCGGCGCTCGGTCGTCCAGCGCGGTCGTCTGGTCGATTTCGCGATCATGGCGACGTTCACCGTCGCGGCGATCTACGTGATGTCCAACCTGTGGAGCGATCTGCAGTCCGGCTATCTGTTCAACGCGGGCCGCGACCAGGCCATGTGGGAATGGTTCTTCGCCGATACCGCTCACGCCCTCGCCCAGTTCCGCAGCCCACTGTTCAGTGACCTGCAGAATTATCCACTCGGCGTGAACCTGATGGCCAATACCGCGATGTTCGGCATCAGTATCCCGTTGGCCCCGATCACGCTGATCTTCGGACCGACCGCCACGTATGCGATCGGGCTGACCGCCGGCCTCGGCGGCACCGCCATCGCTTGGTACTGGGCATTCTCGCGGCACGTACTGACCGGAGTCTCCGTCCGCTCCAAGGTCGCCGCCGCCGTCGGAGCGGGGTTCTGCGGATTTGCGCCCGCCATGATCTCGCATGCCAACGGCCACCCGAACTTCGTCGCGTTCTTCGTACTTCCGTTCATATTCTTGCAGGTAGTGCGCATTTCGAACGGCAAGCGTCCGGTTCGCGACGGTGTCGTGCTCGGCCTACTCGTCGCCTGGCAGATCTTCCTCGGCGAAGAACCGCTCCTCATCTTCACGATGTCAGCCATGGTGTTCGGCGCCGCCTATGCACTGCCCGACCTGGCCAAGTCGCGCCAGGCGATCAAGCGCGCGATGCCCGGCCTCGTGATCGGCGGCGCGGTCACACTCCTGATCACCGCGGTGCCGCTGTGGTCGCAGTTCTTCGGCCCAGCGAGCTACGACGGCGTCTCACACGGTCAGGCAGGCAACGACACCGCTGCCCTCACCACGTTCCCGACCGAGTCGGTTGCGGGAGATCCTGAGGGCGCCGAGTTCCGAATGAACCCGACCGAGGAGAACGCGTACTTCGGATGGCCGTTGGTACTCCTGCTTCTCGGTGCAACGGTGTGGCTGTGGCGCATCCGTCTGACCCGCGCTGCCGCCGCCGTGATCGTGGTGATGGGTGTGCTCTCGCTCGGTTCCGAACTGACCATCGACGGTGACAAGACCGGCATCACCCTGCCGTGGAAACTCCTCGCAGACTTGCCGTTGTTCGAATCGGTGCTCGAATCCCGATTCGCGATGGGCGCGATTCCGGCGATCGGACTGTTGCTCACCCTCGGCACCTACCGCGCTTTTGTCGAACTTCGTGGACCGCGCCGCACGGCCGCCGGTGTCTGGCTGGTGGCACTCGCCGTCGCGATGATTCCCCTGATCCCGACCCCCATCGACGCCGATCAGCGATCTGCGACGCCCGAATTCATCACCAGCGGCTCGTGGGAGAACTACGTCAGCGACGGCACCCTGGTGACGGTTCCCGTCGCGAGCGCCGAAGACGCCCGCGCACTGAGCTGGCAGGTCGACGCCGACTTCGGCTTCCCCATCGCCGGCGGGTACTTCGTCGGCCCGGATTCGAAGACCCGCGCCGGAATCTACGGCGCCGAGTCCCGGCCCACCTCGACCCTGCTGGTCAATGCCAAACAAACCGGCAAGGTCCCGTTGATCGACGTGGGCACCAGAGCGAACGCACTGACCGACCTGCGGTACTGGCACGCCGACGTACTGGTGCTTCCCCGATTCTCCGGCGACGACGCCCTGCGCCACACGGTCGACGAGCTGGTCGGCTTCGACGCCAAGCGCGTCGACGACGTGTGGGTGTGGGACGTACGAGACCTCGTGAGCGGCAAGACCTCCAACCAGAGCTGAGCGGGTTGATCAGCGGGTCATGATCACCGGACCGTCTTCGGTGATCGCGACCGTGTGCTCACTGTGCGCAGCCCTGGCGCCCGAAACGGTGCGAAGGGTCCACCCGTCGGCGTCGTGCCGGTAGTCGTCGGTTCCGTCGGCGATGAGCATCGGTTCGATGGCGATGACCAGGCCGGGCCGTAGCCGGAAGCCTTTGCCTGCTCGGCCTTCGTTGGGCACGTCCGGGCCTTCGTGCATCTCGCGGCCGATGCCGTGCCCACCGTGATCGGCGAGCATTCCGTATCCGAGGCCGCGCGCGTACTGTCCGATCGCGGCACCGATGTCGCCCAATCGGTTTCCGGGCTGGGCAGCGGCAATGCCACGGGCAAGTGCCTCATCGGTCGCGTCGATCAGTGCCTGATCCTCACTGCTCCCCCGCCCGACAGTGAAGCTGATGGCGGAGTCACCACACCAACCGTCGAGTCTCGCGCCGCAGTCGATGCTGACCAGGTCACCGTCGCGAAGCCGGTACTCATTCGGGATACCGTGCACCACAGCATCGTTCACACTCGCACAGATGGCGCCTGGGAACGGCGTCGGTGCCGTTGCCGGCCGGTAGTTCAAGAACAGCGCCGAGGCGCCGGCCGCCGAAATAACCTCCGCGGCAACGGCGTCCAATTCGAGCAACGTCACCCCGACGCTTGCCGCCTCACGCGCCGCAGCCAGAGCCTGCGCCGTGATTCTCCCAGCCGCCGCCATCGCGTCGATTTCCCCTGCGGTCTTGATTTCGACCATTTCGAACACCTTCCTTGTCGAATAACTATACCGGTATTACTATAAGCACATGGTGCGCGTACCGCTGACGGCGGAAGAACTCGAACGAGGACTACGACTGGGTGAACTCCTGCGATCTGCACGGGGAGACCGAAGCATGGTTCAGGTAGCGCTCGATGCCGGCATCTCGGTCGAAACGCTGCGCAAGATCGAAACCGGACGCATCGCGACACCCGCCTTCTTCACCATCAGCGCGGTCGCGGAAGTGTTGGGTATTTCACTCGACACCATTGCCCGAACACTTGAAACACCACAATCCGAACAGGAAGTTGCATCCTGAGTAGTTCTCTCAGGATGTGCGGGCCCACACTCGCCTAACATCGTTCCTTGTGCCGTCTGAAGTAGTAGTGCCCCCGAAACCCGTGCCCACTGGCCCCGAAGCTCCCCGAGAATCGGATTCCCAGCGAGTCCGGACGGCACGACTCATCGCGATAGTCACCGGCCTTCTTGGCCTGCTTCTTGCACTCGCGACGCCCTTCCTGCCCGTCAAGCAGGAAGCCGCGAGCATCGACTGGCCGCAGGGTGGGACCGTCAACAGCGTTTCGTCGCCGCTTATCTCCTACTCGCCCACATCGCTCGACATCAGCATCCCCTGTTCCACTCTCGGCCAGTTGGGCGGCAGCGGCGGCACACTGCTCTCGACCATGCCGAACGGGGCGCCGGACCGAAACGCCCGCGGCCTCACCGTCCGCACCACTGCCGACCGCCTCGAAGCACTCACCCGCGATTCGGTATTGATCTCGACCCCGCTCGATCAACTGAGCGGGTGCACGGCGATCACCATCACGACCAACTCCGAGCAGACCGTCGCGGCGGTCACCGGAATCGACGGCGTCGGCACCACCCTGACCGGTGACTACCGCCCACAGGTGGTCGGCATCTTCACCGACCTGCAGGGCGCAGCGCCCGCCGGACTGTCCGCCCACATGGACGTCGACTCGCGGTTCTCGTCCAGCCCCACACTTCTCAAACTGTTCGCGATGATCGTGGCGGCACTCTCGACCATCGTCTCGCTGTACGCACTGCACCGGATCGACGGCGTCGACGGCCGTCGTGCGCGGCGGTTCCTGCCGGCGCGATGGTGGAAGTTCACCGGCATCGACGCCCTGGTTATCGGCACGCTGGCGCTGTGGCATGTGTTCGGCGCCAACACTTCCGACGACGGTTACCTGCTCGGCATGGCCCGAGTCTCGGAGCACTCCGGGTACATGGCCAACTACTTCCGCTGGTTCGGAGTCCCCGAAGCGCCGTTCGGTTGGTACTACGACGTGCTGGCGCTGTTCGCGAAGGTCAGCACCGCGAGCATGTGGATGCGCCTGCCCGCGCTGATCGCCGGCATTCTGTGTTGGATGGTGATCAGCCGCGAGGTGATCCCGCGACTCGGTGTTGCGGTGCGCCGCAACAAGGTTGCCATCTGGACCGGCGGGCTCGTGTTTCTCGCCTTCTGGTTGCCGTACAACAACGGCCTGCGCCCCGAGCCCATCATCGCCCTCGGCGCTCTGCTCACGTGGTGCTCCATCGAACGCGCCATCGCCACCGGACGTCTGTTGCCCGCCGCGATGGCCGTGCTGATCGCCGCATTCTCGCTGGCCGCCGGGCCTTCCGGGCTGATCGCGATCGGCGCGCTGATCGCCGGAGCCAGGCCGATCCTGCAGATCCTGATCGCCCGCGGCAAACGCGTCGGCTTCCTGTCCCAGATCATGCCGATTCTCGCCGCCGGAACCGTGGTGCTCGTCGCGGTCTTCGCAGATCAAACCCTCGCGACAGTTCTCGAATCGACCAGAGTGCGAACGGCCGTCGGGCCGAACGTTCCGTGGTTCGAGGAACGGTTGCGTTGGGACGCACTGATGACCATCTCCCCCGACGGCTCACTCGCACGCCGCTTCGGCATGTTCGTCATGATCGTCGGACTCGTCTTCTGCGTCATGATGATCCTGCGCAAGGGCCGGATCCCCGGCACCGCTATCGGGCCCTCGCGCCGAATCCTCGGCATCGTGTTCGCGTCGCTGCTCCTGATGCAGTTCACCCCCACCAAGTGGACTCACCACTTCGGTGTGTACGCCGGTCTGGCCGCCACGGTGGCCGTCCTCGCCGCCGTCGGTGTGAGTGCGTCGAGCATGCGTTCCAAACGAAACCGCGCGCTGTTCGCCGCGGGCATCCTGTTCATCCTCGCTGTGGCGTTCACGAGCTCCAACGGCTGGTGGTACGTCTCGAGTTACGGCGTCCCGTGGTGGGACAAGCCGCCGTCAATCGCCGGCAAGGGATTCTCGACGGCCTTCCTCGGCCTCACGATTCTCGCGCTGCTGCTGGCCGCGTGGTACCACGTCATGGAGCCGCGCCGGCGAAACGGCACAGAGGACAGCGTCAAGAAGACCAGGCGACTCCGCCTTCTCGCCCCGTCACCGTTGACCATCGCGGCCGGAGCGGTCGTGCTGTTCGAGGTGCTGTCCCTGCTCAAGGGCGCGGTCGCGCAGTACCCCGCGTATTCGATCGGCAAGTCCAACATCGAATCCGTCTTCGGCGGAAGCTGCGGTCTCGCGGGTGAGGTACTCGTCGAGTCCGATCCGAACGCCGGCGTTCTGCAATTGACGGATCGGCCCACCGATCTCGCCGGCGCGGGTGCATTCGGTGCGAGCGAATCAACCGGGTTCTCGCCGGACGGGGTTGCAGGCGACCTCACGGCCGACGCAGAAGACTCGACGGCAGGCAGTGCAAACAGCCTCGACACCTCGACCTCGCAGTCCGGCACCACCACGCCGGGAACCGGATCCGGCACCGCCGGTGGCTCGCAGTCGACGGCCGGCGTCAACGGCAGCAACGTCGCGCTCCCGTTCGGGCTCGACCCCGCAAAAACCCCGGTGCTCGGTAGTTACGGAGCACCTCAGAACGCGTCACTGACCACCGGTTGGTATTCACTCCCCGAGCGCAACGACGCCGCACCGCTCCTGACCGTCGCGGCCGCCGGACGCATCCGCTACGTCAACTCCGACGGCATCGTCACCCCCGGCGCAGTGCTGCAGGTCGAGTACGGCAAGAAGCAGGCCGACGGGAGCGTCGACGCACTGGGACGTGTCGATCCGATCGACATCGGCCCGTCGCCGTCGTGGCGCAACCTGCGCGTTCCGATCGATCAGCTGCCCGCCGACGCCGACACCGTGCGTCTGGTGGCCAGTGACACCGACATCAGCGCCGACCAGTGGCTGGCGGTCACACCGCCACGAGTGCCGACCATGCGCACGCTGCAGGACGTCGTCGGATCCACCGATCCCGTGCTGATGGACTGGGCTGTCGGTCTGGCCTTCCCGTGCCAGCGTCCGGTCGATCACCTGTACGGCGTCGCCGAGATCCCCGACTGGCGCATCCTGCCCGACCGCATCGGCGCGGAGTCCACCAACGCCTGGCAGGACCACTACGGCGGCGGACCGCTCGGCTGGACTACCGAACTGCTCTCGGCCAGGGCATTGCCGACCTATCTGGACAACGACTGGGATCGTGACTGGGGTTCGCTCGAGCAGTACACACCGCTCGATCCGGACGCGATTCCCGCGCAAATGAACGTCACCACCGAGACCCGGTCGGGCACCTGGACACCGGGCCCGATTCGTTACCAGTCGTAACTGTTACGCGTGGACCTACCAACCACCTGGGCACGGTAGGTCCACGCTCAGCCCTGACATACCATCGGTAGCCGTGCCCGACGCCGTGACAGCTTCACCCCAGACTTCGAGTTCGCCGCCTCCTGCTGGTCAGGATGCCCGCGAGCGTTTCCATCGCACGCGATGGGTCGCGATCATCGCCGGCTTGCTCGGCTTCGTGCTCGCACTGGCGACTCCGCTGCTTCCCGTCGTGCAGACGACGGCTTCGGTCAACTGGCCGCAGAACGGCGTGATCGGCGACGTCGAGGCACCGCTGATGGCGCAGGTTCCCATCGACGTCAACGCATCGATCCCCTGTACCGCGGTCAGCTCGTTGCCGGAGGGCGGCGGCATCTTGCTGTCGACGGCACCTGCACAGGGCGACGGCGCGGCACTGTCGTCGATGTTCGTCCGGGTGTCCGCGACGAGCGTCGACGTGCTCGATCGCAACGTCGTCGTCGCTTCGGCGGCACGCGAGGACGTCGAGTCCAGTCGCTGTGGCGCCATCGCGTTCAGCTCTGACGTCAACCGAACCACGGCAGAGTTCGTCGGACTGACCTATCCCGACGGCAACCCGATTCGTGGCCAACTCGACGGTGACTTCCGCCCGCAGGTGGTCGGCGTCTTCAGCGACCTGCCCGACGGCGCTGCCCCCGAGGGCCTCGGCTTCTCGATGACGATCGACTCACGTTTCTCGTCGAGCCCAAGCGTCTTGAAGCTGGTCGCGATGATCGTGGCCGTCCTCTCGACCATCGTCGCGCTGGTCGCCCTGGCTCGCCTCGACGGCACCGACGGCCGCAAGCACCGACGCTTCCTGCCCGCACGCTGGTGGAAGTTCTCCGGTATCGACGGAGTGGTGGTCGGCACGCTCGTCGTGTGGCACTTCATCGGCGCGAACACCGCCGACGACGGTTACCTCCTCACCATGGCCCGAGTCTCACCGGACGCGGGATACATGGCCAACTACTTCCGTTGGTTCGGCGTTCCCGAGGCCCCGTTCGGTTGGTATTACGAAGTGCTGGCCGTGATGGCGAAGATCTCGACCGCGAGCCCGTTCATGCGTCTGCCCGCTCTGCTCGCCGGAATCCTCTGCTGGATGGTCATCAGCCGCGAGGTCGTCCCGCGTCTCGGCCGGGCGGTTCGCCGGAGCAACGTCGCCCTCTGGACCGGCGGGCTGGTGTTCCTGTCCTTCTGGCTGGCGTACAACAACGGTCTTCGCCCCGAACCCATCGTGGCTCTCGGCGCACTGCTCACCTGGTGCTCCATCGAGCGCGCCATCGCCACCGGACGTCTGCTGCCCGCGGCCACGGCAATCTTGATCGGCGCCTTCACTCTTGCCGCCGCACCCACCGGATTGATGTGTATCGCAGCCCTTCTCGCCGGTGTGCGCCCGTTGGTGCGCATCGTCGTCAAGCGTCACCGACTGGTCGGCACCCTGCCGCTTCTCGCTCCGATCGCCGCTGCCGGAACCATCGTGCTGGTGGTCATCTTCGCCGACCAGACCTTTGCCGGCGTCATGGAAGCCACGCGCGTCCGAACGATCATCGGGCCCAATCTCGAGTGGTACCAGGACTTCCTGCGCTACTACTACCTCTTCGTCCAGACGGTCGACGGCTCGGTTGCCCGACGCTTCGCGTTCTTGACGATGATCCTGTGCCTCTTCACGACGCTCTTCGTGTTGTTGCGCCGCGGCCGCGTCCCCGGCGCGGCAACCGGTCCGTCGTGGCGCCTGGTCGGCGTCGTCTTCGGCACGATGTTCCTGATGATGTTCAACCCCACCAAGTGGACTCACCACTTCGGTGCGTACGCGGGCATCGCCGGTTCTCTCGCCGCGCTGACCGCCGTGGCCGTGTCCGCGTCCGCCCTGCGCTCGCGTCGTAACCGATCGGTGTTCGTGGCCGGACTGCTCCTGATGCTCGCGTTGACGTTCGCCGGCATCAACGGCTACTGGTACGTCTCGAGTTACGGCGTGCCGTGGTTCGACAAGACCATCTCCTACGACGGCCGTGAATCCAACACCCTGTTCCTCGCGCTCTTTGCTCTCGCCTTGGCCTTTGCCGCCTGGCAGTACCTGCGTGAGGGATTCGCCGCCCCGCCCGAGAAGCCGAACACGGCCAAGGGCAGACGAATTCGCAAGTTCGCGGCCGCTCCCCTCACCGTGATTGCCGGTCTGATGGTCCTGTTCGAGGTGCTCTCGCTACTCAAGGGTGCAGTGTCGCAGTACCCGGCGTACTCGCTGGGCCGAAGCAACATCGAGGCACTCGCGGGCAAGACCTGCGGCATGGCCGATGACGTTCTGGTCGAGACCGACGTCAATTCCGGGAATCTGCGGCCTCTGACCGCTCCCGGATTCAATGCCGAGGATCCGTTGTCCGGAGTTGATTCGAAGGGCTTCTCCCCCAATGGGGTTCCCAGCGATCTGACTGCGGATTACATCGAAGTCAAGCAGGGCATGGGCAATACCGACAGCCAGAGTGTCGGTCCCACCTTCGCCACCGGTTCCGGTGCCGGAACCAGCGGCGGCACCGGCAACGTCGGCGTCAACGGCAGCACGGCCAAGCTCCCCTTCGGCCTCGATCCGTCGAAAACGCCGGTCATGGGCAGCTACCAGCCCGGCGTGCAGGAACCTGCTTCCCTCATCTCGAGTTGGTACGGATTGCCCACTCGCAGTGAAGAATCACCGCTGGTGGTCATGTCCGTCGCCGGGCGTGTGTGGTCCGTCGACAACACCGGTGCGATCACGTACGGCCAGTCACTTCTGGTCGAGTACGGCAAGACTCAGCCCGACGGAACCGTGCAGGTTCAGGGTTCGTACATGCCGCGAGACATCGGACCCGCGCCGTCGTGGCGCAACGTCCGTATCCCGATCGACGAACTCGCGCCGGACGCGGACGCCGTTCGGGTGGTCGCGTTCGATCCCAACCTCACGGGCGATCAGTGGATGGCATTCACGCCGCCGCGCGTGCCCAAGCTCGAGTCCCTGAACTCGTACATCGGCAACGAGCAGCCGGTCCTCCTGGACTGGGCTGTCGGCCTTCAGTTCCCGTGCCAACGTCCGTTCACACATCAGAACGGTGTGGCCGAGATGCCGAACTTCCGCATCCTCCCGGACCGTCCTCTTGCGGTCAGTTCCACCGACACCTGGCAGTCCGCGGACAACGGTGGCCCGCTCGGATTCACCGAGGTTCTTGCCGGTGCGACGACGGTTCCTACATATCTGAAGGACGACTGGGCGCGGGACTGGGGATCACTCGAGCGGTACGACCGGTACTTCCCCAATGCGGTTCCGGCAGAGGTGGAGACGGGCACCGCAACCCGCTCGGGCATGTGGATGCCCGGCGAGATGCGAGTGCACTAGCCTGCGCTACCTACTCGGGTGACTGCTCGGGTGCGACGTACGGAGACGGCCGAGACCGCTCCGACAACGACGACGCACCCGAGTAGTTGCCCAACGCCTGGCCGTTCGCCGAGCAGCACAACTGCCAGCAGCACGGCGAGAACCGGTTGCATGAGCAGGAGCGTCGCGCCCACCTCGGCGGGAAGCCGAGGGAGCGAGTGCCCCATCAGCATCCAGCCGAACACCTGGCCGACCAGTGCCAGTGCCGCGAGCCAGCCGAAGGCTTCCCAGCCCGGGACGAAATCGATCCGGCCCCACAGTGATCCGATGACGGACCCGGCGATGCCCGCGGACGTCGTCGAGATCAACACCTGGCTCGCTGCCCGATCCGCCTCGCCCGTCCGGCCGACCACGAAGATGTAGCCGCCGTAGGCGATTCCGGAGACGAGCGAGAGCGCCGTTCCCCACAGCAAGTCGTCGCCGGTTCCCCCACCCCCGAACACGCCGCCCGCCAAGGCGATTCCCGTGAACATGAACGGCAGGGCGAAGACGAACCGCATCGGCACCCGATGGCCGAACACCAACCAGGACAGTGCGGGCACCACGACCACCTGCACGTTCACGACGACGCTCGCCATCCCCGCGCCGATCATCAGAATCGACTGCGACCACAACGCGAAATCCAGTCCGAGCAACAGACCGCCGAGCACCTGCAGAACGACTGCCCGCCGGCTCGGCTTGCCCACCCGGCGGTACTCCCGCCACGCCAACCACAACAGCGGCGGCAAGGCCAGAAAGCAACGGAAGAAAACGGCGGTCGAGGGCCCGACATCAGCCAACTTGATGAGGAGCGAACTGATCGAGATCGCAGCTGCGCCTCCGACGACGAGCAATCGAGGGTCGATGCGCCCCCGAGGAGTTCGGGTGGGTGTCGGTGTCTGCGCGGTCGCGGAGGTCAGTGTGGTCACTCGACAATGTTCCTGCCGCTAACTATTCAGCACAAGCAAATGTTCAGACCGTATATTCGGTAGCATTGCTACTGTGTTGAATCTCGAAAGACTTCGCGCCCTGCACGCCGTCGCCGAGAACGGATCAGTGGCGGCTGCCGCCCGCACCTTGCATGTCACACCCTCCGGGATTTCGCAGCAGTTGAACAAGCTCGAGCGAGAGGTCGGTGTTCCGCTCCTCGAACCGCAGGGCCGCGGTGTGCGACTCACAGAAGCGGGCCGAATCCTCGCGCGCCGAACCGCAGAGGTTCTCTCGACGCTCGCCCAGGCCGAGGCGGAAATCGCGTCGCTGCAGAGCGAGGTGACGGGCCGCGTACGTATCGGCGCCCTGGTCTCCCCCAGCAGGACGGTGCTGCCGCGAGCCATCGCCGAAATCAGGCATGCGCACCCGCAGCTCGAAATCACCTTCAACGAAGGCGAATCCGAAGAACTGCTCCCCGCACTGATTCGCCGCGACCTCGATGTCGTGGTGGTCGACAGTTGGAGCACTCTGCCCGTCGAACTTCCCGACGGACTCTCCTTCACGCCCGTGTACGACGACGTGGCGCTGCTCGCTCTCCCGGCGTCACATCCGCTGGCGGAGAACAAGGTCGTCGCGCTCAGCGAGCTGTCCGAGCATGCCTGGGCGACGTGGACACGGGGAACGGACTTTCACACCTTCACCGTCCGGACCCTGCGCGCGCAGGGGTTCGACCCACGAATCGAGTACGAGGTCGCCGAGTTTCCCACCCAGGTCGAATTCGTCGCTCAGGGCCTCGCCGTCGCATTGATTCCACGTCTGGCGAGAGTTGTACCGCCGGAAGGTGTTCGAATGCTCGACACGGTTCCGCCGCTCGGCCGAGACATCTACCTCGCCTGGCGGACAGACAGCGAAAGGCCGGCCGTCCTGGCGGCGATAGAAGCGCTACGCCGCCAGTTCGACGCCCTCGGTGACAAAAAGAACTAGAGCGGCATCAAGTTGTGCTTGCGCGGGTTCTTGAAGATCGTCTTGTCCGCGAGCAACTTCAGAGCCTTACGGATCTCGAGACGCGTCTGCGAAGGCTCGATCACCGCGTCGATGTATCCGCGCTCCGCCGCGATGTACGGCGTCGCGACGAACTCGTTGTAGAAGTTGATCAGCTGAGCACGCACCGCGGGTGCATTCTCACCGGCCTCGGCGAGCTGACGCCGCCCCATGATGTTGACGGCACCCTCGGCGCCCATCACGGCGATACGAGCGGTCGGCCACGCGAGGTTGATGTCGGCACCGAGCTGCTTGCAGCCCATGACGGCATAACCGCCGCCGTACGCCTTACGAACCACCACAGTCACCTTCGGCACAGTGGCTTCGATGTACGAGAACAGGAAACGCCCGCCGCGCTTGATGACGCCGACCTTTTCCTGATCGACGCCGGGAAGGAAGCCCGGTGTGTCGACGACGAAGACGAGCGGGATGTTGAAAGCGTCGCACAGACGCACGAAGTGGGCGGCCTTGTCGGAGCTGTCCGCGTCGAGGGCGCCACTGAGGTACGTGGGCTGGTTGGCCACGACACCGACGGGCAGGCCGTCGACGCGGGAGAATCCGGTGATCACGTTGTGCGCGACCTGGGCTCCGATTTCGTGGAAAGTGCCGTCGTCGAAGATCCGCAGAATGATGTCGTGCATGTCGTAGCCGGCGTTGTCGGCATCCGGCATGAACGCATTGAGTTCGAGATCCGACTCGGTGATCTCGGGTTCGAGGCCCGGGTTGATCAGCGGCGCCTTCTCCTGGCACGACGACGGCATGAAGCTCAGGTACTCACGCACCCAGTCGAAGGCAGCCTTCTCGTCGGGAGCGACGTGATGGATGTTTCCGTACTCCGCCTGCTTGCGGGCTCCACCCAAGTCCTCGAGGCTGACCTCTTCGCCGGTGACCGACTTGATGACGTCGGGTCCGGTGACGAACATGTACGACTCTTCGGTCGCGACCACGACGTCCGTGTTGATCGGGGCGTACACGGCACCGCCGGCGCATTTACCGAGGATGACCGAGATCTGCGGGCACAGGCCGGACAACGGCTCCTGACGTGAACCCATGTTGGCGTACCAGGCCAACGAGGAAACGGCGTCCTGGATGCGAGCTCCACCGGAATCGTTGATACCGACGACCGGGCAGCCCACCTTCAGCGCAAAATCGTTGACAGCTGCGACCTTACGGCCGAACATCTCTCCGGCGGCACCGCCGAACACCGTCTGATCGTGCGCGAACACGGCTACCGGACGCCCGTCGACGGTTCCGTGACCGGTCATGACGCCGTCGCTGTACGGGTTGCCCTCGCCCGCCATCTTCACCAGGGCACCGATCTCGATGAAGCTACCGGGGTCGAGCAACATGTCGATGCGCTGGCGCGGCGTGCTGTGCCCTGCTGCATCGCGCTTGGCAATGGCCCGAGCCGAGCCGGGTTCCTTTGCCTTCTCCAACTTTTCGCGGAGTTCAGCGAGCTTCTCCGCGGTGGTTGTCGTCACTTCTGAACTCCGGTTTCCGCTGCTTTGGTCTGAGCTGTCTCGATCTGGGCCAGCTTGGTGGTGAGGTCTGCCGCAACCTTCGCGATGTACGGCTC
This sequence comes from Rhodococcus sp. Ni2, assembly GCF_021352185.1. Classification (NCBI taxonomy): domain Bacteria; kingdom Bacillati; phylum Actinomycetota; class Actinomycetes; order Mycobacteriales; family Nocardiaceae; genus Rhodococcus; species Rhodococcus sp. Ni2. The sequence goes on along the minus strand of NZ_WOXZ01000001.1, from coordinate 2,491,146 downwards.
GTCGACGATCTGCAGGTGGTCCCCGCCGATGTAGACGACCTCGAGGTTCTTCACGTAGTCACCCCAGCCACCATCTGCCTTGCGGGTCTTGAATGCAGGCTCGAGCGTCATCAGCTCGTCGTGGTACTTGTCAGCCATGTAGAGCACGACGTCGCCGTCGTAACTGCTGAACTCGGCCGTCTGGATGGCGCGATTGTCCAACCACGACGTCCGCTGATGCTCGATGATGCCGCCGGGAATCTTGGCGCCGCTCATCTTGATCATGTCCATCAAGATCTGGATCTGATCCTCGTCGGCTTCGGTGGAAGCCAGAACGTCAAGCGGCAGCGGCACATCCAGGTTGTAGGTGCGCTTGGCGAACTTGCCGTAGCGCTCCCAACGCTTGCGTCGTTCCGCCTCGGTGTCCGGCACGACCTCGCCGGCCATGACGGTGTCGAGCAGCCCGACCACACGCACGTCGGCGCCCTGCTCGCGCAGCAACTTCGCGACCGCATACGACATCACGCCACCGAACGACCAGCCACACAGCACGTACGGCCCGTCGCCCTGGATCTCACGCAGCAGCGGAACGTAAGCAGCAGCGCGGGTTTCGATCGAGCCCTCGACCCGCTCGAACCCGTACATCGGCGTGCCGGCGGGCAGGCGCTTGAGCAGAGGCTCGTACGTCACCGTCGAACCACCGGCAGCATGGAAGACGAATACCGGTACGGCAGTGGAACCTTCGGGACGGGCACGCAGAGTACGTACGAGTCCGTCGATCTTGCCGTCGTCCTCGAGGTACTGGCGAACGACGTCCGCAAGCTCTTCGATGGTGGTGGAGTCGAGAACGTCGTCGAGAGTGATCTCGCCGCCGGCACGCTCGGAAAGCCGAGCAGCAAGCTTCTCGGCGACCTCGTCACCGACGATCGGCAGATCGTTGAAGATGCCCTTGGCCGACTTCCCGGTGACAACCGCCCACGTCGCAAACGTCAAGCGCTCGGCCGCATCTCGCGGCGGAACGTCCGAGCCTGCGTCGTCGGCAGTTCCGGCTCGAGAAGGATCGGAAGGCGCAGCAGCAACCGGAGCAGTGGTAGGTAGTTCCACTGCCACCTCTGCGGGAGCAACGTCCTCGTCAGCAGCGTCGGCCGCCAACTTCTCCGCGGCCTGCTTGTCGGCCATCGCCTGAACCTCTTCGCGATTGTCGATCGCGTAGCGCAGGTACTTGTTGACCTCGTTGAGGCTCGCGTCCTTGACTGCCTGGAGCTGGAGCTGCGGAATGTCGAACTCGTACTCGACGCGGTTCTTGATACGCATCGCCATGAGCGAGTCGAGACCCAGTTCGATGAGCGGAACCTCGGCCGGCAGATCCTCCGGCGAGTACCCCATCGACTCGGCAACCACGATCTTGAGGCGGTCGTCGAGGCTCTGCGAACCGTTCGGATCCCACTTGTCTCCGGCGTCTTCGACGACCTCGGCCAGGGATTCCATCGGCGCACTGGTCTTGACCGGCGCGCTGACGACCAGCTCGGGCAGCGGCTCACCCGACGTGACGACGGCGTCGAAGAGCAGACGGAACGTAGCACCCTCACGAGCGTGCACCTGCACCGACGCTCCACCCGGATGCGGGTTGAGTGTCGTCGTCAGGGTCGCAGCGCCGGCCAGCTCACCATGGGGAACGGCAGCGGTGAGAGCGACATCCGAGAGCACCTGTCCGGCAGCAGCGCTCACGAGCACAGCCAGATCGGTGACGACGGATGCATCGACCTCCCACACGTGGCGGCCGTCGGGCAGAGCGACGTGCGAACCGGGTACGCGAGCCGAACCGCCGGCACTGACGCGAATGTCGAGCCAATACGGCTTACGCAGGAATGCGGTACGCGGAACCGAAGCGAAATCGCCTGCGGGAAGCAGAGACTCGAGGTTCACGGCATGGCCGTGCACGTACAGCTGTGCGAGAGCGGCAAGAACACCCGCGGACTCGTCTTCCTTACGCTTGAGCGTCTGGATGAGCTCCATGTCGTGCAGGCCCGAATCGAAAGCAGTAGCCGCCACCGACATCAACGTCACCGGATTGGGTGCAAGTTCGACAAAAGTGGTGTGGCCGTGGGCAACTGCACCGCGTACCGCGTTGGTGAAGTACACGCTGTGGCGAAGACCCTTGACCCAGTACGCCTCTTGATGGATCGGCTCGTGACCGGGGCGGTAGAAGGTGTCCTTGTCGACGGACGAGTAGACGCCGAGCTTCAACGTGGTCGGCTCGATACCGGCCAACTCGGCGGCAAGCTCACCGAGCAGCGGATCTACCTGCGAAGTATGGCTGGCGCCCTTGGTCTGCAGGACACGCGCCATCTTGCCGTCGGCCTCGGCGGCCGCGACGATCGCCTCGATGTCCGGCTGTGGTCCACCGATCACCGTGTGCGTCGGAGCTGCGTAAACACAGACCTCGAGCTTGGGGTACGTGGGCAGCAGCGCCTCGATCTCGGATGCGCTGTACTCGAGCAGAGCCATCAGACGGATGTCGTCACCGACAAGTGCGCCCTCGGCCTCACCCATCAGCCGTGAACGTGAACAGATCACGCGGACAGCGTCTTCCAGGTTCAGACCGCCGGAAACGTACGCGGCAGCGGCCTCACCCATCGAGTGCGGAACCACGGCTTCGGCCTCGGCGCCGTGGTGACGCAGCAACGCGGCCAGACCGACCTGGATGGTGAAGATTCCCACCTGGGCTGTCTCGACGTTGTACTCGATCGAATCGTCGAGGAACATCTCGACCATCGAGTAACCGGCCTCGTCCTGGATCAGCGCGTCGACCTCGTCGACGGCCGCCTTGAAGGCCGAGTTCTCCGTGTAGAGCTGCTTGGCCATCTTGCGGTGCTGCGAGCCGAAGCCCGAGAACACCCACACCGCGCCCTTGGGCGACGGAGAGTCGGCCGAGAAGACTCCTTGAGCAGGCTTGCCTGCGGCGACGGCGCGCAGCGAGCTGATGGCCTCGGAGCGCGTCTTCGCCAGAACAGCGGCGCGCGAGCGTCCGTGGTTGCGACGCGCGAGTGTGCGGGCGACGTCGGCGAGGGGCGTCTTGCTTCCCTCTTCGGTTTCGAGCCAGTCGGCCAGGTCAGCGGCTGCGCGGCGACGACGCGACGGCAGCGCGCCGGAAACGGCCAGCACAACGGTGCTCTCGTTCTCTGCTGCCGGTTCGTCGACCACCGGGGCATCCACAACCGGTTCATCGACTACCGTCTCGGCAGGTACGTACTCCTTGACCACGACGTGCGCGTTGGTTCCACCGAAACCGAAACCGGAGACACCGGCGACAGCCTTGCCGGTGTAGCGCGGCCAGTCGGTGGCCTCGGGCGTCACCTGCAGGTGCGACTTCTCGAAGTCGATGTGCGGGTTCGGGCCCAGGTAGTTGATCGTCGCGGGAATCTTGTTTTCCTGCATCGCCAGAACGACCTTGATCAGGCCGGCGGCGCCTGCAGCTGCTTCCAGGTGCCCGAAGTTGGTCTTCGCGCTACCGAGCAGTGCCGGCTTGTCGTCGTCACGACCACGACCGACGACACGACTGAGCGCGTCGGCCTCGATGGGATCACCGAGATCGGTACCCGTTCCGTGCGCCTCGATGTAGTCGACGGTGGTCGGCAAGATTCCGGCGTCGCGGTACGCGAAACGCAACACGTCGGCCTGGGCATCGGGATTGGGTGCGAGCAGACCGTTGGAACGGCCGTCCTGGTTGACCGCGGATCCGGCGATCACCGCGAGGATGGAATCTCCGTCACGCTCGGCGTCTTCGAGGCGCTTGAGCACGACGAGTCCGCCGCCCTCACTGCGAACGATTCCCTGAGCCTGAGCGGAGAAGGCACGCAGTTTTCCGTCGGGAGCGAGCATCCCGGTCTGATCGAAACCGAGGGTTCCGGGAGGGGCCAGCAGCATGTTGACGCCACCGGCCAGCGCGATGTTGGAGTCACCGCTGCGCAGCGAGCGCACAGCCTCGTGAACGGCAACCAGCGAAGACGAACATGCGGTGTCCAGAGCGATGGACGGTCCACGGAAGTCGAAGAAGTACGAGACCCGGTTCGCGACGATGGCCGTCGACGTTCCGGTCAGCGCGTACGGATGCGCCGTCGTCGGATCACTGACCGCGAGCAGCTGGTAGTCGTTGGCGGAACTGCCGATGAAAACACCGACCTGCTTGCCCTTGAGCCCACTGGCCGGAATGCGAGCGTGCTCGAGTGCTTCCCACGCGAGTTCGAGTGCGAGGCGCTGCTGCGGATCGACGTTGACGACCTCGAGCGGAGACATCGCGAAGAACTCGGCGTCGAAACCCTTGACGTCGTCGAGGTACCCGCCCTTGGTGTTCGCGTTCTCGACCGCGGCCTTGATGGCGGGATCCGACATGAACTCGGCCCAGCGGTCCTCGGGGAGGTCGCTGATGCCGTCGCGTCCGTCCGCCAGCATTTCCCACATGTCCGAAGGCGTGTGCCCGGCACCGGGGAATCGTGTGGACAGTCCGACGATGGCGATGTCGTGAGCGTCCGTCGTGCCGCCTGAGACGTAATACGAGGCGTCGACGGTCTCCTCCGGCGCCTCGGGCTCACCTTCGATGATCCGAGTAGCCAGCGAAGCGATGGTGGGGTGTTGATAGGCAACCGTGGCGGTCAGCGTGACGCCGAGCAGATCCTCGATGTCTCCGCTCAGAGCAACTGCGTCCCGCGAGGCGAGCCCGAACTCTTCCATCGGGCGATCGTCCGTGATCGAACCCGCCGGCTGACCGGTCGCGTTGGCGATCCAATTGCGAAGCCACTCACGCAGCTGCGCGACACTCATCTCGCTCACAACGTCTTTGCTCTGCGCACCATCTTGTTCAACCATCAACTCACCAAGCCACCGATCATGAAGGGACTGCTCCTCAAACGCTATCGGGGAATGCGGTCTGCTGATAGCCGCCTCGCAACGTTCCCTCGATATAGCTCGCCTTACACGCGCGGCGAGCGATCTTGCCGCTGGACGTACGCGGAATCGAACCCGCGGGGACGAGCAGGATGTCTCGGGCCGTAACACCGTGACGGGAAGAAATCGCCGCACGCACAGTGTCCGCGATCGGCTGCGGATCGGCCTTGCCTGCGCCGGGAGCACGCTCGGCCACGATGACCAACTGCTCCGAGGAATCGTCGTCGTCGAACTTCAGACCCGAGTGCGTGTTGGAGAACACGACGGACGGCAGCTGGTTGGCCGGTACGGCAAACGCAGCGATGAAGCCGGGGCGCAGAGCCGGGCTGGCTTCCTGAGCCGAAGCCTCGAGGTCCTGCGGGTAATGATTGCGACCGTCGACGATCACGAGGTCCTTGACGCGCCCGGTGATGTACAGCTCGCCGTCGACGTAGACGCCGAAGTCGCCGGTACGCATCCAGTTGGCATCCGCCGGCGTGCCCTCGGTGTGGCTGTCTTCGCTCAACCGATTGTCCAGCTTGTTGTGGAAGGTCTCCGCCGTCTCGTCGGGGCGACCCCAGTAGCCGATACCGATGTTCTCGCCGTGCAACCAGATCTCGCCGACGTGATTGTCGGGGACCTCGGTCAGCGTCTCGGGATCGACGATCGCCGCCCACTGACTGCGCGAGACGTACCCACAGGAGACCTGCGCGATTGCGTTCTCGGAGTACTGGTCGACGATGACCATGCGTCCCTTGTTGAGTTCCGTGCGGTCGACGTAGATGACCTTGGCCTCGTCGGAATGCTTGGTCGAGGAGACGAAGAGCGTCGCCTCGGCCATGCCGTACGACGGCTTGATCGCAGTCTTGGGCAGACCGTACTGAGCAAAAGCGTCGTTGAACTTGCGCATCGACGACGTCGTGACCGGCTCACTGCCGTTGATCAGACCGATGACGTTGCTCAGGTCCAGGGTCTCGCCGTCCTTCGGCAGGCCACGCGCGGCAGCGTGCTCGAAAGCGAAGTTGGGAGCGGCAGCAAAGGTGCCGGCGCCGTCGGAAACCGCAGCAAGTTCCTTGATCCACCGGTACGGCCGCTGCACGAAAGCACGCGGGCTCATGATGGTGATGTACTTGCCGCCCAGAGCAGGCAGGATGACCGTCAGCAGGCCCATGTCGTGGAACAGCGGCAGCCACGTGACGCCGCGTGAGTCCTCGTTGAGTTCGATGGAGTCGACCATCTGGAGCGCGTTCGTTCCGACAGCACGATGGGTGATCTCCACACCGGCGGGAACTCGGGTCGAACCCGAGGTGTACTGCAGGTACGCGATGTCGTCGAGTTCGATGTCGGGGCGAACCCACGTTTCACCGACGGTGTCGGGAATCGCGTCGACGGCGATGATGCGCGGACGCTCGGCAGCGGGAAGCGAGCGGAACAACTGTCGAACACCGGCCGCCGACGATGCGGCAGTCAGAATCGCAGTCGGCTTGCAGTCACCGAGAACAGCGTGAAGACGGTCGGTGTGACCGGGCTCGTCCGGATCGAAGAGCGGCACCGCGATGGAACCGGCCTGAATGGCCGCGAAGAACGAAATGACGTAGTCGAGTCCCTGCGGAGCAAGAATCGCGACACGGTCGCCACGCTTGGTGACCTGCTGCAGACGGGCTGCAACAGCGCGCAGACGCACACCGAACTGCTCCCAGGTCAGCTCCAGGGCTTCACCGTCACGCTCGCGTGAGTAGTCGATGTACCGATACGCGAGCTCGTCCGCGTTGACACGCGAGTGTTGCTCGACGTAGTCGACCAGCGTGAAGCCTGGTTGCAGGCGGATCTGGCCCTTCTCGTCGAGAAAGCCATCGAACAGCGCGTTCATTCCATCTCCTCCGAAGCGATCACACAAGCACTGTCTTTCATGCCTGCGCCCCAGACTTCCTTCGCTCTCTCGGGTCCATCTTCGATCAATCGAATCGCACTTTGTGCGCAACTCACCTGAATCACTTCATCGATCCCAAACCATCGATATGTTACAGATTCGCATCGTCCGTATTCTCCGGCCTACTCGCCCGCCAGTAACGGGATGATCGGGGCGAACGCTTCCATCTGCGTCGGGAAGACCCCGACGTACGACATCGACGTCTTCTCGCGGACCAGTCGAATCTGGTCTGCGATTTCCTCGAAAGTGCCCACAGCCAGGTATGGAGAGTTCAACAGCTCCTCCACGCTCAGCTTACGATCCACTTCGATGTTCGGCGGAAAACCTTGGTCCAGAGCGGCGATTGCCATTTCGGCAGCCTGCTCTCGATCGTCGGTGATCATGATCATGGTGATGGTCCAGTTGAGTTCGATCTCATCGAAACGCTCGCCGGCAGCTTCGCGGATCCGCTCGACACGTTCGATGGTCTTTTCCATCGTGATTCCGGAGAGCAGAAGCCGCCCGTCACGGTTGGTCGGTGTGGCGACCGAGATGATGTCCGCGTACTTCGCCGCGAGAGCAAGCATCTTCGGGCCTCCGCCGCCCACGATGATCGGTGGCCGCGGGCCCTGCCGCGGTCGCGGGCTGCCCTTGAGGCCGCGCACCTGATAGTGCTTGCCTTCGAAAGTGCATTCCTGCCCGCGCAGCAGAACGTCGAGAATCTGCAGAGACTCCTCGAGCTTCTCGATGCGAACGCCCGGACTTTCGTAGGCGATGCCGCCCTTGTCGAACTCTTCCTTCATCCAGCCCGCACCGATACCGAGTTCGAGTCGACCACCGGACAGCACGTCGATTGTCGCCGCGTCCTTCGCGAGCACAGCAGGATGACGGAAGCCGTTGGCCAACACGGCGGTGCCGAGACGAATCTTGTCGGTGGCCACAGCGAGCGCTCCGAGAGCGGCGATCGGGCCGACCTGATTACCCAGGTGATCCGGAATCATGAACGAGTCGTAGCCGAGTTCCTCGGCCTTCTGCGCGAGCTTGACGAAGCGTCGCGCACCACCCTCTTCGGCGTTGCCCTCGCCACCGGCCGCAAACCGAAATTTGCGTAGGGCATCGCTGCCGTGGGTGGAACTCATATATCGATCTCCTGTGATGGACACGTACGTCGTACTCGAACTACAAACTCGGACAAATCGAACCTACTCGCCAGTCACTTACGTGACAGCACTGTAGAGGAAGCCCCCGGACCGTGCAGCACTCTACCGGGACCAAACGAGCAGATTACCCGCGAGCGAACTCCCGAGACGCCCGATTGTGACGAATCAACAGTGCGGCGGTGACTCAACTGTGGGGCGGCGTCGGTGCAGCGTCGATCTTCTCCGCAGCCCACTGTGCCATCCATTGGGTGGCCGTCGTGCCGTTCGGATCGACTTGGAAGGAGTTGTACATCGCATGCACAGGGTTGTTGTAGTACTCGAGCAGTCGCGGCGCCGAACTCAGCCAGTTGGTCGGGTTGAGAGCGGCTGCCGGCGCGTCGCAGATACCGTCGCTCGGCGCGCAGATCTGATAGGTCCGATCGTTGAGGTCACCGAACCCGCCGGGCCTCGGGCCGGTCATCGTGAGACCGGGCAGCTTCAGCCCGTTCAGCGACAGCTCGGCGCCGACACCGGCAACGCTCGGGCCAACGGTGTTCCCGAACGCCGGATCGCGCCGACCGTCGGCGATCAAGCCGACGCCCAGAACCAGATCGGCAGGCACCGCGCCGGTACCGTCGCCGATACTCGCGGCGACGTCACCCGCGATCACCGCGCCCTGGGAAAATCCGGTCAGGACGTAACTCGTGAGCGGGCACTCGGCGTGCCGCTTCATCAGAAAGTCGTTAGTGGCAGCAGTTCCCGCGGCCCGACTGTTGTTGTAGGACTGCTGTCCGTCCGGCGGGATCGCAACCGGATTCGAAAACTGTGCGACATACGGAACGGTGTAGACGTCGGCCCGTGAAGTATCGAACTTCTCCTGCAGAGGACGGGTCACGTTCAGCATCAACGACGCCGGATTGGCCGTCGGGTTGTACGGGTCGTCGGTAGCGCTCGACTCCCACGTACCCGGTATGGCTACTACCTGGACATCGGGGCAACTGGCCGGCTGAGACACCGGAGGCTCCGGGCTCGGCGGGATCGGAGTCGGCGAAGGCACCCGCCCGGCCAGGATGTACCAACCGCCGATCACAACCGCTGCGACCACAAGAATGATCAGCAGCGGGATCAGGCACCCACGACGCTTTCCAGACCTCGCCATGACCCGCGCCTACTTGCAGTAGGTGGCGTTGGCGACGTCGATGTAGATCTGAGCGTTCGCACCTGCCTGCTCGGGAGTGATCTGCTTGCCTTCCGCCGACGCTTCCTGGCCGACGAAGGCGGTCACGAAGGTCAGGACCTCGTCGTCGGTCTGAGGACCGGCAGCGCAGATGTAATTGGCCGTGTTGACGGCGATGCTTCCGTCACCGGCTGGGGTGATGCCCTTCGCCTTCAGTCCGTCGAGGAACTTCTGTGCCTCGGGACTGACCTCGACGACTGTGGGACCCGGGAAGCCCTCGATGCTCTGCGGCTGCTCCGGCGGCGCGGTGGCCGCGGCTCCCGGGCTGGTGGGCGCAGCCGACGCCGTCGTGGTCGCAGAGGCGGACGCAGATGCCGAACCGCTCGAGGACGAAGCCGCCGCGGACGTCGTGGTGACCGGATTGGAGGTTGCAGTGGAGTCGTCACTACCGCACGCGACAAGCGCGCCACCGGTGGCGAGCGCCAGGGCGCCGACCGCGATCGCGCGTGCACAAGTGTTTCGGTTACCCGAGAAAAGCGACATCAATGTCCGTCCTTGCCTTCAGTCGAAAGTCCATCAACAGGTTACGCAACGCACGCGGGCGGGCACCGATCCGTGATCGGGCCCGCCCGTCGTGCACCACTGTGAGTTAGTGAACTTCTGTCTTGTCACCGATCACCGTGATGTAGCCGAACTGGAAGTTCTGCTGGACACCACCGGGAATGTCGAACTTGTCACTGATCGGGAATCCGAGTCGTCCACCTTCGTATCCGACGCTCTTCCAACCGTCGAACAGCGGACCGTTCTCGACGGACCATGCACCGGTGCCGGGGCTCCAGTAGATGTTGCCGCCCTCGAACTCGGTGAAGCGTCCGTTGTCCTTGATCGGAACCTCGTTCGACTTCGGGAATCCGAGCCAGCCGTTTTCCCAGCCGAGTTCGCCGTACTTGCCCATGATCATTCCGAGAACCGCGTGAGTTCCGTTGGCGCTGCTGTACATTGCGCCGATCTCGAATCCCTGGACCTTGCCCGGCTTGCCGGGGGTCGCGATCTCGTCGGCAGTCGGGTAGCCGAGCGGGCCACCTTCCCAACCCTGTGCGGACCACTCGGCGAGGATGTCGCCGCTGACGGGGTGAGCGCCGGTCTGCGGGGTCCAGTAGATGGAGCCGTTCTGGAAGTGGTTGAAGCGTCCGCGTCCGTCGGGGGTACCGAGTTCGGGGGTACGCGGGAAGCCGAGCGGGCCGGCCGCTGCTCCGGTGTTCATGTACGCGCCGGCGATACGACCGGCGACGGGCTGGGCGCCCGTTCCACTGGTGAAGTAGATGCGACCGTTGCGGAAGTCCTGTGCCAGGCCACCCGCGACGCTGTACTCGGGGGTGATGCAGTCACCGATCCAGCCGTTGGCTGCGGCCGTCGCACCGATCTCACCCGAAGTGCCGCAAGCCGGCTTCTCGACCTCGACGCCGATGGCGTTGGCCAACTGCGGCCACAGCTGATGAAGCTCGAACTGCCAGTACGGCCACGAGTGGGTTCCGGACGGGCGGTAGTTGACCTGCGCGGGGATTCCGAGCTGGTTGAGCTTGGTCGCGAAGGTCTGCGAGGTCAGGCGAGCGAGGATCTCGAGGCCCATGCCTGCGTAGTTGGTGCTCACGCCGGGAATTCCCGACGGCTGGTCGTACGGGCCGGTCGTACCGCTACCACTCGAGACGTACAGGCTGACGCCCTTGAGCTTCTCGGCGAGCGCGTACGGATCGTGTGCAGCCCACTGCGGGTTGGACGGCGGTCCCCACATCGCGGCGGAGTTGTATCCACCGGCGTCGGTCATCGCGAACTGGATTGCCTGAGGCATGCCGAGCGAGGTGGTGGTGAGGATGCCGGAGAGCGAAGCGGCGAACTTGAAGAAGCCGGGGTTGCGCGCCGTGAGGAACATGGCGGACGTGCCGCCCATCGACAGTCCGACGACACCGCGTGTCTGCGTGGTCCGCCAGTCCTTTTCGAGGATGGGGGGCAGTTCCTTGGTCAGGAACGTCTCCCACTGGTAGTTCTTGCCGTTGTCGGGCTGGAGCCAGTCGGAGTAGAAGCTGGACTGACCGCCGACCGGGAGGATGACGTTGACGTTCTTGTCCGCGTAGAAGGACTCGGCGTCGGTCTCGTAGGTCCAGGCGTTCTCGTTGTCGGTCGCGCGAAGACCGTCGAGCATCCAGACCGAGGGGAAGCTGGCCGACGGATTGACGTTCCAATCGCGGGCCAAGAGGATCTGCACCTGAATCGGGGTGCCCATCGCGGGAGAGTTCACCCACAGCGCGACGCGACGCTCGCTGAGCCAGTCGACCTTCGTGACCGCTGCTCCGGTGGGGTTCTGGGTGGCGGCCGGTGCGGCCTGAGCAGGTGCCGGCGCGGCTGCCGCGGTTCCGGCCGTCGTCAAGCCCGCGGCGATCGGCAGAACCAGCATCGCTGCCAGTGCGCCGACGACCTTTGTCCGGAAGGTTGCCCGGGACCGGCGACGGTCCTCCGTGGCAAGGCCTACTCGCATGAGCTCACTCTCTTTCCTTACGTTCGGTCCGCGCGTCGATCGTGTGGCCGCCTGAGCAGCCAGACCCCCGTTGAAACTATTTCTACACGCAAACGATCCCCGCTTGGGGTAGCCGCGCTGTTACTGGTGGTGCAATTGTTACTGACATCGGGCGCTTGTGCAGCACCTGAATACACAAGTGCCGTCCCGGTTCTCCTTCGAGGAGTCCGGAACGGCACTGGTGAAGTGACTAGGTCACGGGATCGCGCACGATCACCAAGCGTTCATGGTGTCGAGGATCTGGCCGCGAGCCTTCCACAGCTCTGCCGACCAGTACGGCCACGAGTGCGTGCCGTTGGACGGGAAGCTGTAGGTGGCCGGGATACCCAGCGAGTTCATGCGGATCTGGAATGCACGGGTGTTGACCAGGGCGAGAGCCTCGAGGCCCATGCCGTTAGCCGTGTTGTAGTAGTCGATCGGTGCGCGCGGGTGGTCGTATTCACCGGGCAGGCCGCTTGCCGACGAGATGTACATCGACAGGCCCTGCAGACGCGGTGCGAAGACGAACGGGTCGTTGCGCAGCCAGGACGGGCTCCACGGCGGTCCCCACATGGAGTCGACGTTGAAGCGACCGGCATCGAGCATTGCGACGCGGATTGCCTCGCGCATGCCCGGAGCCGAGATGTTCAGGTAGCCCGACAGCGAGCCGGCGAACTTGAACTGGTCACGGTGGTAAGCAGCCAGCGTCAGAGCAGCGCTGCCACCCATCGAGAGGCCGAGGACCGCGTTGTTGGTGGGCGAGACGCCGTAGTTCGCGAGGAAGTTGGGCAGTTCTTCGGTGAGGAAGGTTTCCCACTTGTACGTGATCTGCTGGCCGTTGAAGTTCGACGGTGCATACCAGTCGCTGTAGAAGCTGGACTCGCCGCCGACGGGCATCACGAGGGTGATGTTGTCGTTGCGGTACTGGTCCATCGCATTGGTCTCGAAGCTCCACGCGTTGGCGTCGTTACGCGCACGCAGGCCGTCGAGGAGGTAAAGGGCAGCGTTTCCGCCGCGAGCGGCCCACTGGACCTGGACCTTGATGTTGCCCATCGAGGAGGGCACCCACAGCTCGTCGTATCCGCCGGAGGGGGCGGTGTGGCTGGGAGCAGTGTGCGCAGGCGCAGCAGAGGCGACAGCACTACCGGCAACTCCTGCAGCAAGGGGGAGCACAAGTGCTGCGGCACCGATGGCCAACGCTCGGTGCTTGAGGCGCTGGGTCAGCCTCTTTCTGGCAAAACGCATGGATACTGCTCTCTCTCTTCGTCTGCGGAACCCACTCGGTGGAGTGGTTCCGGCGGATTCCGTCGGGGAACAGGCTTTTCTGCCAGCCCGAACGAGTTCGGGTCGGCAGCGGACCTCTTCCAAGTCACACTGCGCTCGCTGGACTTTATGTCACAGGTTCAGCTGTGACAAATAGGTGGACCGTTACGTCCCAATCCGCGAGCAACACCTTCATCACCCCTCGGGGGTGATTCAGGTTAGGTGAATCGTCTTCGAGTACATCGTGGCCAATCAATTCGGTGTTACTGAATCGAAATATTCAAACCCTCAACAGTCGGTGATGCTGATCACATCACCTGGGTGACTCCGGTGGAACGAGACCGCAGCGTTCCAATTCGTAGGCCGGAACCCGGTCGAATCGGTACTTCGCGAAGTCGAATGCCTGCTGGAAGTTCTGTTTGAATCTGGCCCAGGTCAGCTCGGAGCGGTACGACGTGAGCAGCTCCTGAGTTTCCGGGCAGGTGATGGCCAGCTTTGCGTCCGCAACCCAGTCTTCGTCGAGGAAGAACGGCAGCCACGGTCGAACGTCGATCATTCCCGTGTCCGCGACCACCCAGTCCGGATAGAGATTCTTGTCGTGCCCGATCCGGCCGTCCTCGAGTCGCTCGGTGTGAGCTGCCAGGGGGTACGCCAGCCCCATCTGATCGAGCACCCGAACGTCGAGGCCGACGTTCATGCTCGTCATTCCGAGGTTGAGGAAGAAGACGACGTGCTCGGCCGGCTCTTCGATCGGTCCGGGTGGTGGGACGACGAACCAGGAGTCGTAGCTCGCGGACGGCAGCAGCAGCCCACCCTCCGGAGTCCGCGCGATGGTCTCGACCATGGCACGCATTCGCGGATAGTCGAGGTAGTCCTCGGCCAGGATCGGATGCTTGTGACCGGTGTTGAGTGCGTAGAACGCTCGCTCGTCGACGATTCCCGAGCGACCCACCACGGATCCTTCGGGCATACCCGTCGTGTTCGCGGCGAAGAAGGCCCAGATGATCGTGCCGATCCACAGCACCGCCGAGACTCCGAAGATCGCGGTGTCGCGATTACTTCCGAACGCTGCCCGCGCCGGCACCCGCAACGGAATGACCGCCACCGGGATGAGCAGGCAGAACAGCACCGGCAACAGGACGCGGCCGTGCATGAAGTCGCCGCCGACGCGCAGAGAGTAGATCCCGAGGATCAGCCCACTGCCGAGAATGAAGGTGACAATCGCCCGCGGCGTGCGCAGAAACTGCTGAAAGCGCTGCCACAGCGGGCGTGCGGGTTGATCTGCGGTAGCGGTAGGTGTGTCCGCTCGGCTTCGCCACACGAGCAGCAGCGCACCGATGAGCAGGAACAGCAACGGCAACCAGAGCAGGTACGGCCCGACCAGGTTCCACAGGTACGCAAAACCCTGCGCCCACTTCGCGCCACCGGCGTCCTTCGACACCGCGGTGTTCGGGTACGGCAAGGCGTAATAGCCCATTCGCCAGATCTGATAGGCCACCGGGACAAGTCCGGCGACGACGACGATCAGTGTGCGAATCTTCCAGGTCAGGCCTGCGGAGAGAACGATCATCATCAACGCGGCAGCACCGGGAATCGCCATCTCGGGTCGAACCAGTGGTCCGAGTCCGGCCACGAACGAGAGAGTCAGGATCGACGCCGTGGACGGCGTCGACGCCTGCGCCCACCGAACGAGCAGTACCCACAGGAGCGCGATCCAGAAGATCACCAAGCATGTCTCGAGCCCGGAAGTGGCGAAATCTCGCGCAGGCGGAACCGCGATGTAGACGAGAACACCCGCCGGTACCAGCAGGATCGTTCCGCCCGCCGACGGCCGAACGCCGCGGTACAGACGACCGGTGCCGAGCATCGCCAACACGACGGCAGCAGTCGAGAGTACGAGCGCGATCGTCAGAACAACGTATTCGAGACGGATCTGCGTGAGCCAACTGAACGCGTAGACGATGTACGTCCACGCGGTACTCGTGTTCGCCTCGACACGCTCACCCGCGTTGAAGACCGGGCCGTTCCCCGCGAGCAGGTTGCGGACGGTTCGCAAGACGATGAGTCCGTCGTCGGCGATCCAGCGACGCTCCCACGCACCCCAGAACATGAGGGCAGCAGCAAGCACCACCCCGCCGAGAAAAACTCCTCGACTGAGGGTGGTGCGATTCGCCGCAGTGTCGACGTGCGGGTCGGCCTCGGTGCGTGGCTCAGACGAGGTAGACAGCGACACCCACTACTCCGATCCACGCAATCGCGAGGAGTTGCAGCACCCGGTCACCGAGCGCGATCTCCTCAGGCTCTCCGGCTTCGCCGCCGTCGACGTCCACCGCGTATCGCAGCACCGCGATGGTGAACGGCACCATCGAGATGGCGTACCAGTTGGTGCCCTTGATGGCGTCCTGTTGGAACGCCCACAGTCCGTAGCAGAGGACCAGCGTCGTCGCTGCCATCGTCCACACGAAACGCAGGTACGTCATCGTGTAGCTCTCGAGGGACTTACGGATCTTGGCGCCGGTCTTCTCGGCCAACTGCAGTTCGGCGTAGCGCTTGCCTGCCGCCATGAAGAGTGAGCCGAACGCCATCATCAGCAGGAACCACTGCGAGAGATCGATCTCGGCGGCAACGCCACCGGCGATCGCTCGAAGCAGGAAGCCGGATGAGACGATGCAGATGTCGATGACGGCCTGATGCTTGAGACCGAAGCAGTAGGCGAGCTGGATGACGATGTACACGCCCATGACCACGGCGAGTTGCCAGTTGGCCAGGAAGGACAGCCCGATCGCACCGGCAAGCAGCACGACTGCCATGCCGTAGGCGATGCTGACGGGTAGAACGCCGGCCGCGATGGGACGGAACCGCTTCGTGGGGTGAGCACGGTCGGCTTCGACATCCATCGCGTCGTTGACGAGATAGATGCCTGATGCCGCCATACAGAACACGACGAACGCCAGCGCGACGGGCAACAGCACGTCGGCTTCGGTGGCGGTTCCGGCCGCGATGGGCGCTGCCAGCACAAGGACGTTCTTGACCCACTGACGTGGGCGAAGCGCCTTGACGATGCCGGCGGGCAGGGACTTCGGGGGTCCGCTGACCGTAGCCGGTTCCTCGCTCATTTATCTCCACATTTCTGTTCGGCTCTGGCTTCTTCGACCCGGCGAACTACCGCCGCGGATGCGGCTCCCAGTGCCGCTCCGGCGAGTACGTCGGTCGGGTAGTGAACTCCCAGGACCAGACGCGAGAGCATCATCGGGGGCACCAGCAACGCCGGTAAGGGTAGCCCGGTGAGCCGACCGATCAGCACAGCCGCCGCCGTCGTCGACGTCGCGTGTGATGACGGGAAGCTGAGCTTGCTCGGTGTCGAGACGTTGACCTGCACCGAAGGATCGGAAGGTCGCTTGCGCCTGACCACTCGTTTGATCACCACGGAGGCGGCGTGTGCACCGAATGCTCCGACGGCTGCTCCGGCCCATTCCCGTCGACGCGGCTTGTCCACAGCAGCTCCGACGGCAGCGATCGCGATCCACCCGAGGGAGTGCTCACCGAAGTGAGACATACCGCGGGCGACCTTGACGGCTCCCGGCAGCTGCCCGACGGTCGACTGAATCCCGGCCAGAATCTGTACTTCAGGAGATGCCGAAGACACGTTCCCACCTTTCCGTGCTGGTCAGTGAAGGAACGGCGTCCTGGTACTGCTTCTTGAGCTCGGGGAAACGGGCGGCGAGTTCGCGGCGCAACCGTGTTGCTTCCTTGAGCAGTTCGAGCGCGAGTTTCGGGTTTCGCTTGCGGTAGACGACGCCGCGACCGTCGGCCGTGGTGACGGTGACGCCGTCGACCTGCGAGAGCAGGAACCAACGGGCGTCGATGGTCGGAACATTGAGCTGAGGGCGCTCGAGGTGTTCCGGCTTGGCCGGCTTCACGTTGTGCACTCCGGCCCTGAGGACCCGGGTGATCTTCGCGACGGTCGACAGCGGCAGGCTCACGTCTCCGACATCCGCACCGGAGGGCAGCGGCAACGCAGTCGACGACGGCAGTACGACGGCGTCGGAGAATTCCTTGCGCTGGGCGTGGACCTCACCGAGTGCCGTCGGCAGCATGTTCGCGACGTGCTCGGGTCCGGCGAGGAAGTCCGCGATGGCCTTGTTCTGGATCGCGACGGTGGAGTACTCGAGGCACAGCAGGTGCTTGAGCGTTGCCTTCACCGTGTTGACCACGAGGCCACGGCCGTTGCCCGGCATGTGGAGCGCGGCCACCACCAGACGGTTACGGAGGTGGAAGTACGCCTGCCAGTCGATGGCGTCGTCCTTGTCGCTCCACGCCATGTGCCAGATCGCGGCACCGGGCAGCGTGACGGTCGGGTATCCGGCTTTCTTTGCGCGCAAACCGTATTCGCAGTCGTCCCACTTGATGAAGAGCGGTAGTGGCTGCTTGATTTCTTCGGCGACCTGGCGCGGGATCATGCACATCCACCAGCCGTTGAAGTCGACGTCGATGCGGCGGTGCAGGAGTTTCGATTCGCGCAGCGGCTTCTTCGAGAAATCGTGGTCGTATTCGACGTTCGGTGCCGCGGTCCACATGAAGATGCCGCGGTCGACCACTTCACCCATCACGTGGAGGTGGCTTCGTTCCTGCAGGTTGAGCATCTGCCCACCCACCAGCATCGGCGACTTCGCGAAACGCGAGAACGAAAGCGCACGCAGAATCGAGTCCGGTTCGATCTCGATGTCGTCGTCCATGAACAGGATGTGCTGGCACTGCGTCGTCTTGAGTGCCTCGTACATGATTCGGCTGTATCCGCCCGAGCCGCCGAGGTTGCCCTGATCGTGAATGGCGAGCCGATCACCGAGCGCTGCAGCAGCTTCGGCGAATCCGGGTTCGTCACGCACCTTGCGGGTGCCCTGATCCGGCATGATGACGGCCTTGATCACGTCCGACACCAGCGGATCCGAAGCCAGTGCAGCAAGCGCCTTGACCGCGTCGGTCGGACGGTTGAACGTCGGAATACCAACGGCGACAGTCGCTTCGCCGGGAGCCTCGACGGGCGCGTACCAGCCGCCGCTCTCGACGACCACTGCCGTATCGGTGGTGATGTCGAACCAGATCCAGCCACCGTCCTCGAACGGCGCCAGTTCCACCTCGAACTCGACCGCGGCATCGCCGTCGGCAAATTCCTTGCCTTCCACGTGAATTCGCGAGGAATCCGCCTTGGAACGGTAGATGTCGACGCGGCCGTGGCCGGACAGCTCGAGACGAAGGACCACCGATTTCAGGATGGACCATCGACGCCAGTAGCTGGCAGGGAACGCGTTGAAGTACGTGGCGAACGAGACCTCGGTCTCGGCGCCGAGCGCTACCGACGTGCGCGAGGTCGAGTGCGCCCGCCGACTGTTGGACCAGGACTCTTCCAAGTACAACGTGCGGACGTCGAGCGGCTCACCGGCGCGGGGCAGGATGATCCGCTGAAGCAGGGACTTGCCGAGGTAGGTCACCTCGTCGCCGCTGACGGCATCTTCGCCTTCGAGTAGATGACGTGCGTTCATTCGCTCTCCCCTGCCAATTCCGCACCCGTTTCGAGATGCGGGCGCAGGGTGTTCTCGAACATCGTCAGCGCGCTGGCGATCGCCATGTGCATGTCCAGGTACTGGTAGGTGCCGAGACGCCCACCGAAGAGGACCTTGTTCTCCACGGTCTCCTTCTTGGCGCGTGAGCGGTACGCGGAGAGCTTCTCGCGATCCTCTGGAGTGTTGATCGGGTAGTACGGCTCGTCCTTCGCCTCCGCGGCACGTGAGAACTCACGCATGATGACGGTCTTGTCGGTCGGGTACTCGCGCTCCGGATGGAAGTGACGGAACTCGTGGATACGGGTGAACGGCACGTCGGCGTCGTTGTAGTTCATGACCGGGGTGCCCTGGAAGTCTCCGGTGGGCAGAACCTCGGTCTCGAAATCGAGGGTGCGCCATCCCAGTGCACCTTCGGAGTAGTCGAAGTAGCGGTCGAGCGGGCCCGTGTAGATGACAGGGGCGTCGGGGCTGGCGGTGCGCAGTTCGTCGCGGACGTCGAAGTAATCGGTGTCGAGGCGGACCTCGATCTTCGGATCCTTCGCCATGTTCTCGAGCCACGCCGTGTAGCCGTCGACGGGCAGGCCCTCGTACGTGTCGTTGAAGTAGCGGTTGTCGAAGTTGTAGCGGACCGGCAGGCGGCTGATGTTCGCGGCGGGCAACTCGGTGGGGTCGGTCTGCCACTGCTTAGCTGTGTAGTCACGCACGAACGCTTCGTAGAGCGGGCGCCCGATCAGGGAGATCGCCTTCTCTTCGAGGTTGGAGGCGTCCTTCGAATCGATCTCGCTGGACTGTTCGGCGATGAGGGCGCGTGCTTCTTCGGGAGTGAAGTACCGACCGAAGAACTGCGACACGAGACCGAGTCCCATCGGGAACTGATACGCCTGCCCCTTGTGCAGCGCGAAGACGCGGTGCTGGTAGTTCGTGAACTCAGTGAACTGGGTGACGTAGTCCCAGACCTTCTTGTTGGAGGTGTGGAACAGGTGGGCACCGTACTTGTGGACCTCGATGCCGGTCTCCGGCTCTGCCTCCGAGTATGCGTTTCCCCCCAGGTGGTGACGGCGATCCAACACCAGCACGCGCTTACCCAGTTGGGTAGCGGCACGCTCGGCGATGGTCAGCCCGAAGAATCCCGAACCGACGACGATCAGGTCGTACTGGGCACGGGCGGTCTCTGAATTTGCAGCGGTCACGATGAACCAGGGTATCGGACCTGTTCGGAAGCCGAGGGTTGGATGCGTCACCAGGGACGATGCGGCAAGTCAGGACGTTGCAAGACCGATCAGACCGGAAGCACGAGGTGCACCGCTCGAATCGAATTCGATCACGATCGGTTCGTCGACGGGGAAGTGTGCGGGAAGTAGAAGCAGTCCCTCCGACGCGCAGCGTTCGAGAAGTTCGCGGCGGGTGACCCTCGCGATCTCGGGATCCGCGTCGCCGCCCTGACTGAGGTCCGGGTACAGAAACCGGATCGGATGGTGGACCACATCGCCGGAGATGACGGCGCCGCCGTCGGCAGTGCGAATCTCGATCACGATGTGGCCCGGCGTGTGGCCGGGCGCGCTGCGAACGACGACGCGTGTGCCTTCGGACTCGACCAGGACGTGGCCGTCGTCGACCGCCTCCCACTTCGCCCCGTCCAGAACGGGACGGACGCTGTCCTCGAAGGTCTGCGCCAGATCCGAGACCACTCCTTCGTGTGGACCGTCGGCGGCGAGTTGTTGGAGCGCGGCCAGTTCGGTGCGATCGAAAATGTAGGTCGCGCGGGGGAAGGTAGGCCGCCAGGTTTCGGCGTCGAGGGCGGTGTTCCAGCCACAGTGGTCAGGGTGCAGATGTGTGCTGACCACCAGATCGACGTCGTCGACGGACACACCGGTGGCTGCGAAGCGTGAGAGGTAGTCGGTACCGAACATGTGATGCGGCAAGAGGTTCGGCCGGTGCTTGCTGTTGCCGTTGCCGGTGTCGACCACGATGGCCTTGCCGCCGATTTCCACCAGGTAGGTGTGGATGGCAAGTACGAGGTCACCGCTACCCGCGTCGAAGAACTCCGGTGTCAGCCGCGCCGACGCTTCCTCTACCTCCGCCTCACTCGCCTGGGGAAAGAGCTCTCGCGGCGGAAACGGCCAGTGCGCCAGCTCTGTCAGTTGGGTGACGCGTGCCGACCCGACGTCGATGGTGAAGCTCATCAGTGTTTGCCTTCCGAACAGCTCGATACCGCTTGTGGGCACACACAAAGGCACCCACCGAAATGCTCGGTGGGTGCCTGGTCGGTGTCAATGGTTTTCGACGCCGGTGATCAAAGACTCCTCGCGATGATGCCCTTCATCACTTCGTTGGCGCCGGCGTAGATCTTCTGGACGCGGGAGTCCTCGTACATGCGCGCGATCGGGTATTCACGCATGTAGCCGTATCCGCCGTAGAGCTGCACGCACCGGTCGACGACGGCGCATTGCTGCTCGGTGAGCCAGTACTTGACCATCGCGGCGTCTGCGCCGTCCAGCTCGCCGTTGAGGTGATCCTCGATGCAGTTGTCGAGGAAGACACGGCAGGTGCGTGCGATCGTCTGGCACTCGGCCAGCTCGAAGGCGGTGTTCTGGAACTCGAAGAGGCTGTGCCCGAACGCTTGACGCGCCTTGGTGTATGCAACGGTCTCCTCGACTGCACGCTCGATGGTGCCGATGGCCTGCGCGCCGATGATGAGGCGTTCCTGCACCAGCTGCGCCATCAACTGACCGAAGCCGAGCCCCTCGGACTCACCGAGGAGGTTCGAGACGGGAACGCGAACGTCGGTGAAGGACAGCTCCGACGTATCGGCGCCGTGCTGACCGACCTTGTCGAGCACGCGGCCGACCGCAAAGCCTTCGCAGTCACGAAGATCCACGATCAGGAGCGAGACACCCTTGGCGCCCGCCTTGGGGTCGGTCTTGACGGCAAGCACGATCATGTCTGCGCTGCCACCATTGGTGATGAAGGTCTTCGACCCGTTCACGACGTAGTGGTCACCGTCACGGATCGCGGACGTGGTGATTGCCTTGAGGTCGGAACCTGTTCCTGGCTCGGTCATTCCGATGGCGCCGAGGATTTCGCCCGTCGCCATACCTGGCAGCCAGGCCTTCTTCTGCTCTTCGCTTCCGTACTCGAGCACGTAGTGGGCGACGATGCCACTGTGCACGGAGTTACCGAGCGCATAGTCACCGCAGTAGCCCTGCGCCTCGAAGACAGCGAGATCGTGCGCGAAAGTTCCACCGCCCCCGCCGTATTCCTCGGGAATCGAGCAGCACAGCAGACCGAGCTTGCCGGCTTCGAGCCACACGGACCGGTCGACGCGATGCTGAGCGTCCCACTGCTCACGCTTGGCGATCAGTTCACGATCGAAGAAACCACGGGCCAGTTCGGCTACTGCGGTGATCTCGTCGTCGTGCCACGACGGCTTGCGCTTGGTCGCCATGATCAGACCCGCTTCAGCAGGGCAGCGAGTGCCTGACCGCCGCCGATGCACATGGTGACGATGCCGAATTCGAGGTCGCGGCGAACCATGTCGCGCGCGGCACGCAGGGTGAGGATGGCTCCGGTGGCGCCGACCGGGTGTCCGAGGGCGATCGCTCCGCCGTACGGGTTGGTCTTCTCCGGATCCAGGCCACTGTCACGGATGACGGCGATGGCCTGCGAAGCGAACGCCTCGTTGACCTCGGCGGTGCCGATGTCGGACGGCTTCAATCCTGTTTGTGCAAAGAGCTTTTCGAGAGCGAGCACGGGAGCGTAGCCCATCAGGCCGGGCTCCATGGCTGCCGTCGTGACGGTTTCGAGCGTGACCAGTCCGGTGAGACCACGCTTGGCTGCCTCGGTGCCCGTCGCGAGGACGAGTGCGCCGGCGCCGTCGTTGATCCCCGACGCGTTACCGGCGGTGACGGATCCGCCCTCTTCGAATGCGGGGCGCAGCTTGGCGAGGGTTTCGACGGTGGTTCCGGGCTTGGGATGCTCGTCCTCGGTGACGGTGACGGAGCGCCGACCACCGGTCTCGACGGGAGTGATTTCCTCGGCGAATGCCGCCTTCGCTGCGTCGGTAGCCGCGCGGCGCTGAGATTCGACGGCGAACTCGTCCTGCTGCTCGCGACTGACGCCGTACTTACGGGCGACGGCTTCGGCAGTGCGACCCATGTGAGCCTTGCTGAACGGGTCGGTGAGCATCGCGACGGTGCCGTCGACGAGGCTGCGATCGCCGAGCTTGTAGCCCGAGCGGGCGGCGAAGTCGTAGAAGGGCATGCGAGACATGCTCTCGTCACCGCCGGCGAGCGTGATGGCAGCTGCGCCCCATCGCATCTGCATCGCCGCAGACCACACAGCCTGCAGGCCGCTGCCACAGAGACGGTTGACGGTGTAGGCGGGGACGTTCTCGGGCAGTCCGGCGGCGATGCCGACGCGGCGTGCGTTGTAGGCGTCCGGGCCGACCTGGCCGATGCAGCCCATGACGACCTCGTCGATGTCTTCGGGCGCAACGCCGGCGCGGCTCAGCGCGGCCTTGGCTGCTGCGGCGCCCAACTCGTGCGCGGGTACGTCCTTGAAGACGCCGCCGAAGCTACCGACGGGGGTCCTGGCCCCGTCGACGATGACGATCGGTTCGGGTGTGGTCATGATTGTCCCCATCTGCTGTGCTCACGTCGATTTCTCTGTCCGTGGCCGATACTAGGACATCGAAGTATCTCGCAGATGGGGACGTTGGTGTCAGGGTGTGGGAGCGCTCTCGGCGACGGGCACGACCTCGGCGTCGGTGTCTTTGTGGTTCCGGTAGCGGTAGAGCCCGATACCCACGAGGATCGCTGCAAGTCCCAGGGACACGATCATCTGGCTGCGCGTCGAGTCCAGGGTGAGCATTCCGATGCAGAGCGCGATGATGGCGGCGATCGTGGCGTAGGTCAGGTACGGGAAGAACCACATCTTGAGTTCCAGCTCCTGGCCCGAAGCTTCGAGCTTGCGGCGGGTGCGCAGCTGGGACACCGAGATGACCAGCCAGACGAACAGCGCGATCGCACCGGAGGAGTTGACCAGGAACAGGAAGACCTTGTCCGGGGAGAGGTAGTTCATGCCGACGGTCAGGAAGCCGACGATCGTCGAGACCAGGACAGCGCGCATCGGGACGCCGGTCTTCTCGATACGTGAGAGCGACTTGGGGGCGTCGCCGCGGCCGGCGAGGGAGAAGATCATGCGGCTCGCGGTGTAGAGACCGGAGTTGAGGCAGGACAGAACCGACGTGAGGACGACGACGTCCATGATGTTGCCCGCGGCCGGAATGCCGTAGGAGTCCATGACGGCGACGTACGGGCTGAGTGCAACCGACGCGCTGTCCCAGGGAAGCAGGGTGACGACCACTGCGATCGAGCCGATGTAGAAGATGAGAATTCGCCAGACGACGGATTTGACGGCTGCGCGAACAGCTTCGAGCGGGTTGGCCGATTCACCGGCGGCGATGGTGGCGATTTCGGCCCCGAAGAACGAGAACACGACCACAAGGACTGCGGCGAGCATCGCTCCTGTTCCGTTCGGCAGGAAGCCGCCGTGACCGGTCAGGTTTGTCATTCCGGGTGCTTCGACGCCGGGCATCCATCCGCAGATCGCCACGATGCCCATGCCGAGGAACGCGATGATGGCGACGACCTTGATGGAGGCGAACCAGAACTCGAACTCGCCGAACGACTTGACCGAGATGATGTTGGTCAGCGTCAGCACGATCATCAGAATCAATGCCCAGGTCCACTGGGGAACGCCGGGGACCCAGCGATTCATGATGAGGGCACCGGCGGTGGCCTCGATGCCGAGCACGATGATCCAGAACCACGCGTACAGCCAGCCGATCGAGAAGCCCGCCCAGCGGCCGATGGCCTTGTCGGCGTACGAGGAGAACGAGCCGGTTTCCGGCGACGCTGCCGACATCTCACCGAGCATGCGCATCACGAGGATGACGACGACGCCGGCAAGCGCGTAGGAAATCAGGACACCGGGTCCCGTCTCCTGGATCGCCACACCGGAGCCGACGAACAGTCCGGCGCCGATGACGCCTGCGATCGCAATCATCGACAGATGCCGCTTCTTCAGCGTGTGCTGAAGTGCCGGCTGGTCTGTACTGGACATCAGTACTCCTTGTGGGCTGTTCGGAACGTGGATCTCGGTGGCGCTCTATCCGGAGCGCATTTTCGATAGCGCCAGTGTCGGACCTTCGGCAAGCTCGCGTCAGGCTCCACTTTGTACAAACGTGACCGCAGGCACTACAAAGTGGCGAGTTCGAGGTGTCAGACTGGACTCATGCCCATCACGCTCCGCCAGCTTTGTGCGACCGAACAGTTCGGCCTTCGCGTCCTGGCTGGGCACGACCAGCTCGATCGCACCCTGACCTGGGCACATGTCTCCGAACTTCCCGACCCGACGCCCTTCCTCGACGGCGGTGAACTACTACTCATCACCGGGGTGTCACTACCGACGACGGCCGCGGAAACGACCCGATTCGTACGGACCCTGGTGGCGGCCGGAATTGCCGGAATCGGTTTCGGAACCGGCCTCGGATACGAGCAGGCGCCACAGACTCTGGTGGATGCGGCCACCCGTTTCAGTGTGCCCCTTCTCGACGTCCCATTGCGAACACCTTTCATCGCCCTGACCAAAGCGGTGTCGAAGGCGCAATCCGACGACGACATGAAAGCGCTGCGCAGCAATTACCAGAGCCTGCGGCGACTGCTTCAAGCTGCGGTGACGGTCAACGGCACCCGGGCAGTCGTACGACGGGTGGCGGAATTGATCGGCGGATGGGCGGCTCTGCTGGACTCGGCCGGACATACCGTCGAGATCTCACACACCGCCGCGGCCGCCGGAATCGAGCGAACTGCCCCCGAGCGCGACGCCCGCCCGATGGAAGTCAGTTTCCTCACGAGTGAGAACGAGGACGTCATCTCCCATCCGCTGCTGACGTCGAGGGGAAAGCTGATGGGGTACCTCGTCGCCGGCTGCCCCGGCGCCGTCGGTTCACTGAATCAGGGCATCGTCATCGCAGCCGCGTCTCTGCTCACGTTGATGACGGCTCGAACCCGAGACGCACAGCTGACGATGAACCACCTTCGTACCGTTGCGATGCATCAGCTGTTCGAGGGACAGAATGCGCTCGCCCGCAACATCTCCGGGGAACTGTGGGGAGGATTTCCGGTCGAGCCTTTCCAGGTCTTCCACGTAGCGGGCCCGAGTGGCCTGCTCGAGAGCGTGTCCGTCTCACTGCTCGATGGTCTCAGCCGCGATCTGGCGTTCGGCATCACCGACGGTGCACTGATTGCCGTCGTCTCGGCTACCGACAGCGGGCGAATCCTCGCCCGTGTCAACGAAATCGACGTCACCGTCGGCGTGTCGGACATGCTGTGGTGGGACGATCTCTCGCGCGCCAGACGCCAAGCCGCGCAGGCAGCAGCCGAGGCCGGTGCCCGCAACCTGCCTTCGATGCGGTTCGCCGAACTCTCGGAGAGCGGATTGTCCGCATTTCTCGACCAGGATCGCTCGACGGCATTCGCGGCGGCACACTTGCGCCCGCTTCTGGAAGCGAAGGGCGGTAGCGATCTCTACCGGACCTTGGCCATGTGGTTGGCACACAACGGGGTGGGCGACGCCGCAGCCACAGCGCTGAATATTCATCGGCATACGTTGCGCAGCAGACTCGCTCGGATCGAGAGCCTTCTCCAGCTCGACCTCGGCTCCCCCACGGAACGTGCGGAGTTGTGGCTCGAGTACCGCCTGCTCGGCGACGCCCCGACCATCTGACCGACAACCAACGAACCCTGAACGACCTGAAGGGCCTCCGCCGGGTTACGGCAGAGACCCTTCAGAGTCGATACGTGCGAGTCGCTACCGACCGACCTTCCCCTAGCTTCCGCCCGTCGGTATCCACTCGCGGAGCACGTTGGCATCAACTACCTGCGCGCCCAAAACCTTTGTCCAGATGATGGTTCCGTTTTCGTAGACACGGAAGGTGCCTGCTTCGGAGGGCAACTGCATCTCCGGGCCGGCAGGAGCACCGAGAGAGCCGCTTTCACCGCCGAGCTCCCGATACTTCTTCTCGATCTGCGTCTCCGTAACCGTACCCGATGGATCGTCGGATGGCGAATTGGATTCCGGCACTGTCGATTCCGAATCCGGTGCCACTACCACACCCGCACCGTCACCGATGGTGAACCAGTCGGATTTCAGGCCGAGTTTCTGGCGGAACTGAATTCCGGTGGCGCCAACAGTTGCATTTGTTCCGACTACCTCGACTGCCGTCACTCGCCCGCCGTCGGTACCGAATCCGTTGCGCGAGAGAATCTTGAGCGATTGCAGCTCACCCACATCGAAGGCGTCCGCAATCTGCCCTGCGGTCAGATTCACTGTCCAGTCATGATTCGGAGAAAGGGCGTCACCGAGATCCTCGACGGCCGGGAATTCACCGCCGGAGCTGTAACCTCCTGTGGACGAGGAGAATTCGGTGGCAACGATCTTGCCGTCACGCGACAGAACGGCGCCGGCGGTGGACCGGACGGCTTCGGTGGTGCGGGGATCTTCCTTGCCCGCTCCGCCGTAGACCTGGCAGTCCTGAGTGTCGCAGGTGTCGGCGTACGAGCTGCGATGCTCGGTCGCAGCGTACGAGCGTGCTGCCACGGCTTGCGCCCGTAGCGCTTCGGCCCCACCGGAATCGGCCCATTCGGCCTTCGCTTCGACCGGCACCACGCCGAGCAGGTAGTCCTCCATGTCGAGGAGATTGACTGTCCGAGCCGAGCCGTTGTCGAGCACTACGCCGAGGGCGCCTCGATAGGGCGCGTCGTTGTTGCACAGCTTCAGGAACTGGTCGGCGGGTCGATCAGGACCGAGGTCCACCGGGTCCACCCACGGATGGTCGGTGACCGCTTCCCAGACAACCCCGCCACCGCACCCGCTGGTGACCACTACCTGCGCACCGCCACCGGGCAGTGCAGTGAGATGGGCAGCCTCGCCGGGCGCGGTGCGCTGACCGTTGACCACGAGGCCGGCGTCGGAGTAGACGTCGAGCGTCGAGTTGTCCTGGGCCGTGAGCCGCACACTCATCTGGGCAGGCGGCATCGAGTCCAGGACGGTTCCCCCGTAGTAGTGACTGAGGATTCGCTCGCCGGACCAGCCGTCGTTCTTGGCGTAGCCGTAAGCGCCCCACTGGCCCATTCCACGGCCATGTCCGTTGCCGTGCCCGGAGAGCGTGAATTGCGTGTCGGCAGCGACGGCGTGCAGGATCGACGGCTCGTCAGCGCGGATTTGCGTGAAACCTCCGATCGCGACGCCGAGCGCAAGAGCCGGAACGAGACCGAGGACCGAGATCCGCATCAGCGAGGTTCGCCTCCCGGGTCCGCCCACCAGAAAGCGACCTGCGCGACCGGACACAGGCTTCTTACCTGCAGTTCCGCTTCTTCCGCTTCTCGCCATCAATGCTCTCCTCATCGCTACCGGCCTCACGAGTCCGCGAAGTCGGTACTTCGCGCGCAGGCCAGTCCACAACGATTTAACTAAAGTCTCACCCTAAGGTTGAGCGTTATGGACTTTTGTGACTAGTGTGGCAAGAGTGTTTGGAGTTAGCAACACCAGTCACACGAGTCACATCAGCATCACGAGTTGCAGACGTACGCGTCCGAAAACTGGAGTTCAACCCCAGAACATGGCATCCGACCTGCTCGGATCCGGTTTTGAAGGATTCCGTTCACGGCCGTCATCGGCCCTGAAGTTCGCTCGCAAGTAACTACAACCGAGGAGTAATCCCTTGCCACACCGTCGACCGAAGCCCTCGCTCGTACTCGGGGCTGTAGCCGCAGTGGCTGTCGCAAGTCCTTTTGCGGTCTACGGCTTCACGAGCACTACGTCCGATGTACGTTCCGCGAACGAGACGACGTCAGTAGCAGTGCCGACCCAGATCGCAGAGGTGCTCCTCGCGTCGGTGCCCGACATCATCATTCCGGTCAAGGAGCTGACCGGTCTCGATCTCCCCGACATCAACCTCGGTGATCTGAGAAACCTCAAGCTCCCGACCGAAATCCCGCTACCTCCCGGGATCACGCTGCCGACCGAGCTGTTCCCGGCACCCGCTGCTCCCGGCGCCCCGACCGAAACCGCTCCGGTTCCTTCCGAGGAAGAGCCAGGTGCCGTGGTCAAGGAAGTCACCCGCGACACTCCGTTCAGCATGGTCGCGTTGACCTCGGACACCATCGCCTCGGCGCAGTCCAAGGTCCGCGCCCTGGCCGAAGACGGCACCTGGGGCCCGTGGTTCACCCCTGACGCCATCGACTCCGCCAGCTCGGATCAGGCCACCAACTCCGGTACCGCCACCGAACCGGTCTTCGTCGGCGCCACCAAGTCCATCCAGATCCTCACGCCGCAGGGTGCCGCTGCTCCCGCAGCCGAGGTTGTGCCGGCCCCGACTCCGGAAGCTGCCCCCGCGCCCGCTCCGGAAGCTGCCCCCGCTGAAGCACCCGCAGCCACCGGCGAACTCGGGTACACACCCGCTTCGGTGTCCAAGCCGCTTCGCCAGGTGACGACGGCAGCAGATGCCGTCACCGCCGTGTTGATCGACCCGGGTGCCAGCGAGGCAGACAGCAATCTGCAGGCCGTCGCAGCGCCGCTCGGCGGCAGCGGACCGTCCGTCATCACCCGTGCTCAGTGGGGAGCAGACGAGTCACTTCGCTGCGACTCCCCCACCTACGACGACTTCATCGGTGGCGCGACCGTTCACCACACCGCAGGTAGCAACAACTACACGAAGGCCGAATCGGCCGGCATCGTCCGCTCGATCTATGCCTACCACGCACAGACGCTCGGCTGGTGCGACGTCGGATACAACGTCCTCGTCGACAAGTACGGTCAGACCTTCGAAGGCCGCGCAGGCGGACTCGACAAGGCAGTTCAGGGTGCACACGCGGGTGGATTCAACGAGAACACCACCGGTATCGCGATGATGGGCGACTACTCCACCGTCGAGCCTTCGCAGGCGACGCTCAACGCCGTCGGCAAGTTCCTCGGTTGGAAGCTCGGCATGGCCGGACTCGATCCCAAGGGCCGAACGACGATGTACTCCGAGGGCACCGAGTTCACGCCGTACCCGCAGGGCGCAGCAGTCGATCTGCCGATCATCTTCGCCCACCGCGACGTCGGAAACACCGCGTGCCCGGGTGATGCCGCATACGCACACATGAACGACATCCGGAACATCGCGGCCGCGAACATCGGGGGAACGTTGAACCCCTCGAACCCCTCCAATCCGTCGACACCCGCGCCCAAGCCGACCACTCCGGTCGACACGGTCACCGGTGGCACCGGTTCGTCGATCCCGGATCTGGTCACCCAGATTCTGCAGATCACCGACAATTCACCGCTCGCGCAGAAGTGGATCGCCGAAGGTGGCGAGATCGGACGCCTCGGCCAGGCACTGTCCGGAATTCTGCAGGCGAAGCTCGGCAACCAGGGTGCGCTGTTCCAGAACGGCGCTGTCTACACCTCGCCGAACGGCGGAGTGTTCACCGTGCTCGGCGAGATCTTCAAGTCGTGGCAGAGTTTCGGTTCCGACGCGGGTGAACTGGGATTGCCGATCTCGGACGAGTACTCGATCCCGGACGGCCTGCGAAGCGACTTCGAGAACGGTTCGCTGATCTTCAACCAGATCACCGGCATGGTCACGAAGGTCCTCAAGACCTACAACGAGACCTTTGCCCAGGAAATGGCCAACAGCGCGCCTGTCGGCTGACACTCGAGCAGTACACGTCCTCGGGCGCTGGTGGGTTCTACAACCACCAGCGCTCGAGGACTTTTGCGACCCCGTGTGCCGAATTGGTGTCGGTGACCTCGTCGGCTGCGGCTTTGGCTTCGGGGTGAGCGTTGCCCATGGCAACGCCGAGGCGTGCCATCCCCAGCATCGGGATGTCGTTGGGCATGTCCCCGAAGGCAACCAGACCCGACAGGTCGAAGCCGAACCTCTCCGCGGCGGCAACCAGGCCCGACGCCTTCGTGATTCCCGGCGCCGAGAGTTCGATCAGTCCGTTCTCGGTGGAGTACGTCATGTCGGCGAGCGCACCGACGTGCGGAGCGAGCGTGTCGTACATCGCCGTGCTGGTCATGCCTGGACGGCGAATCAGGAGTTTGACGGCCGGCGCCGCAAGCACTTCGTCCTCGGACATCTCGGTGTTGTCCGGGTTGAGCCAGGCATGTTCGTAGTCCGGTGAGCTGACGAACTGTGGGGTGGCGGCGTCATGTGCGCTCTCCCCCACTCGTTCCGCGGCCAAACCTGCGCCCGGGAGTGCAACCAGTGCCAGCTCGGAGAGTTCGGTGAGTGCGTCGACCGACAAGGTCGCGGCGCTGAGGACGCGGTCGGCGTAGCTGTCGTAGACAACGGCTCCATTGGCGCAGACGGCGAGTGGCGCGTATCCCAAGCCCTCGACGACGGGCGAAATCCATCGCGGAGGACGCCCGGTTGCCAGCAGGAACGGCGTGCCGGATTCGACGACGGCATGCACGGCGGCGCGGGTGCGGGCACTGACCAACTCGTCGTGATCGATGAGGGTGCCGTCGACATCGGTCGCAACCAAGGTTGGGCGGTCAGGGCTGATACGACGGTCTGGGCTCACACCGCCATTGTGCCTGCCCGGTACGACGGTCTCGCTCAGCGCGCCCGCTTCGCGCGTTCCTGTGCGTCCATGGCCGCAGCTTCCTCCGGCGTCGGTGCGCCACCGCCGAGTCGGCGCGGCACCCAGTACGCCCCGGGCTCGTGCACGAACCCGTCCTGCACGTGGCGCAGGATTGCATCCATCTCGATGCGCAGGATCTCGCTCAATGCTTCGGCGGGCTCGACCGGATCGATCGGTGCGCCCACTTCCACCGAGATCGGGAAATGATTGCGGCCCAGATTTTTCGGTCCGCCCTTGGTGACGATCCGCTGGGCGCCCCAGACGATCAGCGGAATTATCGGTACGCCGGCGTCGATGGCCATCCGAGCTGCTCCGGATTTCATTTCCTTGATCTCGAAGCTCCGGCTGATCGTCGCCTCCGGGTAGACGCCCACCAGTTCGCCCCGTTTCAGGGCGTCGACTCCGGCTCGATACGCCTGCGCTCCGGCAGAGCGATCGACTTCGATGACGCCGCATCCACGCATGAGGAAGCCGAGGACCTTGTTGTCCGCCAACTCGGCCTTTGCCATCACCCTGAGCTTGCGTTTCGCGGTACCGACCGCCAGGGCCGCCGGTATGAAATCGAGGTAGCTCGTGTGGTTGATCGCGATGACGGCGCCACCGGACACCGGGACGTTCTCAGTCCCGGTGCGGGTGACCTTCACACCCTGGAAACCGCTCAGACCACGCGCGACTACCTCGACAGCGGTGTAAACGGGTTCGAAGGACATCGGTCAGCCTTCGGACTTCCGCGCCTCGCGAGCCTTGGCTTTCGCCTCGGCCTCATCGGCATCCATCTTGTCGGCCTGCTCGAGCGTCGGCGCGCTGCCACCGAGGCGGGCCGGCACCCAGTACTCGCCGGCGGGATGGTCGTAGCTCTTCTGCAGATCGAGCAGCAACTCCTGCATCGTCGACCGCAGCTTCGCCGTCAGCTCACTCGCCGGCTCGAAAGGTGCAATCGGCTCGCCGACGGCAATGGAGATGGGAGTGTTGGTGCGGCCCAAACGCTTCGGATAACCCTTCGTCCACACGCGCTGAGCGCCCCAGATGACGACGGGAACGATCGGGACGCCCGCCTCGATCGCCATGCGGGCGGCGCCGGACTTGAATTCCTTGATCTCGAAGCTCCGACTGATCGTGGCTTCGGGGTACACGCCCACCAATTCGCCGCGCTTCAGGAAATCTACGGCCGCCTTGTAGGAGTCGGCGCCCGCGCCGCGGTCGACCGGGATGTGCTTGAGGGCCCGCATGATCGGTCCGGAGATCTTGTTGTCGAAGACCTCTTTCTTGGCCATGAACCGGATGTAGCGCTTCGGGGTCCGTGCCGGCAGTCCCGCATACGTGAAGTCCATGTACCCGGTGTGGTTGATCGCGATCACGGCGCCACCGGACGCCGGGATGTTCTGCTCTCCCTTGACGGAGAACTTCAGGCCCTCGAAAGCGAAGACGGTACGGGCGATGCCGATGACTGTTCTGTAAACGGGATCCACAGTTCGCTAGCGTAGACGGGAATCCGTGATCTGACCCGCAGCAGTTCTGGGGTGGATGTTGGTCAGAATGTCGCAAAAGGGGCGTACGAACGAATGAAGTCGGCAGGACGAGCGGCAGTGGGGGCAGTCGCACTCGCCATGACGTTGGCGATAACCGCATGTGAGGACGACGGACGGACGGGAATCCTGACGGACGAACCGTCTCCGCCGACGACTGAAACCACGACGACAACCACTCTCGCACCCACGACGACAATTGCGCCCGCTGCGCCGGTCGCGCCACCTCCGGTTGGTGACGTGCCCGGCAATCCGGCTGCTGCGCCGGCCTTGGCAGCTTGGGCAACGGACCTGGTGTCCTTGGACGTGGACGCGCTCACGAACGCATGCTGGACGATGCCGCCCACAACGATCGCCGACCGATACTCGGATGTTCCCGCCATCTTGACGGCCATCGCCGCACCAGGCGTCGACGGCCAGTACGCGGTCACCTGGAGCGGCGGCGGACTCTCCGTCGCCGCCAAGCGCTCGGAGATCGCTTCCGGCTATGCGTGCCCGTTCGTCTTCCCTGCGGGGCAATCAAACTTCTACACCGCGGCCGACGCTTCCCACGCCGTCGTCAGGTTTCTCTCACGCGCCACGGGACGGCCGGTCAATACCCGCGACGTCGAGACGTTCTATCCACTGATCTGCCCCGGCAACAGCCCGTGGGATCCGGACGGCACCGGCGCCACCGGCCAGCCGCCTCTCAAGCTCGATCCGAATCAGCTGGCCGGTATCAAGTCTTTCGACGCCGACGCTGCAACAGTCACTCCGGTTCGCGGCGACTACGTCCGTGTCACCCTGCCCGTCAGCGACGGAACCGGTAACTCGCGCTCGATGCAGTTCACCCTGTCGATCGGCCCCGAGGGATATTGCCTCGGGGCCGCGACCTGAACTGTTCCGGTCAGGAACCGAACGGAAGGAAATCGCTCGAGCCAGCGCTTCCTGAACCGAGGCTGCCCGTGCCACCGCCGGTTGCAGCCTTGATCTGAATTGCGTGGGCCGTCGAGGTGGATCCTGTGAATCCGGTTGCCCCGCTGTAGATTGCCGAAATCGAATGCGTGCCGGTTGTGGTGAAGGTGTGGTTCAGCGCCGCGATCCCGTTGACCACTGCAACAGCGTCACCGATCGGAGTATCCCCATCCATGAACTGCACCGTTCCACCGTTCTGCACCGAACTGACAGTCGCCGACAGGGTCACCGACTTGTTCACCACGGCATCACCAGGCACCGTCACCACAGTCTCCGTGGTGACATCCGAAGGCGCAGGGTCCGTTACATTCACCGTCCGCGCCTGGGCCGAGGATCCGACTACACCGGCTCCTCCCGAATAGACCGCAGTGATGCTGTGCGCACCCGCAGAGGTAAACGAATGCGTCAGGCCCGCAGCGCCGGCCGTAACCGCTTCAGGACCGCCGATCGCGACGCCACCGTCGTAGAACTGCACGGTTCCGAAGCCGACAGCATCATCCGACGACGTTCGGACGGTTGCCCACAAGTCGGTCGCCACACCAGTTTTGGCGTCGGTCGGAATATTCAGTTCGACGACGGATTCCTGGTCGGCAACACTGACCTGAACTGACTTCGCACTCGCAACCGAGTTCTTGAATCCGGCACCAGCGGTGAAATCCGCGGTAATGCTCTGTGCACCAGCAGCATCGAAAGAATGTGAGAGGGTCGCGGTGCCACCGGACACCGTCACCGGGGAACCGATCGCAGTGCCATTTGACTTGAACTGCACCGAACCCACAGCGTTGTTCGGAGCTACCGTCGCGGTGAGATCAACAGCAGTACCCGTAACCGCCGTAGCCGGAACCGACAGCGACGTCGTCGTCTCGACATCCACCGGAGCCGGATCAGACACCGTCACCGCCTGAGCCGACGCCGACGAACTCACAAAGCCAGCACCGGCGGTGAAATCGGCCGTAACACTTTGTGCACCAGCAGCATCGAACGCATGACTCAATGTCGCAACACCGCCAGTCACCGTGACCGGAGTGCCGATCGCAGTGCCGTTCGACTTGAACTGCACCGTACCGACAGCATTGTTCGGAGCGACCGTCGCGGTCAGATCAACAGCCGTGCCCGTGATGGCAGTTGCGGGAACCGAGAGTGAGGTCGTGGTCTGGACATCCACCGGAGCCGGATCCGACACCGTCACCGTCTGAGCAGGCGCCGACGAGCTGACAAACCCTGCACCGGCAGTGAAGTCAGCCGTAACACTTTGAGCACCAGCAACATCGAACGCATGCGACAGAGTCGCAACACCGCCAGTAACCGTGACCGGGGAGCCGATTGCCGT
Source organism: Rhodococcus sp. Ni2 (assembly GCF_021352185.1). Taxonomy (NCBI): domain Bacteria; kingdom Bacillati; phylum Actinomycetota; class Actinomycetes; order Mycobacteriales; family Nocardiaceae; genus Rhodococcus; species Rhodococcus sp. Ni2. The sequence goes on along the minus strand of NZ_WOXZ01000001.1, from coordinate 2,456,139 downwards.
GCCGTTCGACTTGAACTGCACCGAACCCACAGCATTGTTCGGAGCAACCGTCGCGGTCAGATCAACAGCCGTACCCGTGATTGCCGTAGCCGGAACCGACAACGACGTCGTCGTCTCCACATCCACCGGAGCCGGATCAGACACCGTCACCGTCTGAGCAGGCGCCGACGAACTCACAAAGCCAGCACTGGCGGTGAAGTCAGCCGTAACACTCTGAGCACCAGCAGTATCGAACGTATGGCTCAATGTCGCAACACCCGACGTAACTGCAACCGGTGAACCGATTGAAGTGCCGTTCGACTTGAACTGCACCGTGCCGACAGCGTTGTTCGGAGCGACGGTAGCGGTCAGATCTACGGCCGTACCCGTGACCGCCGTAGCCGGAACTTGAAGCGTTGTAGTCGTACTCAGCGCTGAGCTCGAGATCTCGATGGTCTGAGCTTGCGCGGTCGAACCACCAAAACCTGCAGTACCTGAGTAGACCGCAGTGATCGAGTGTGATCCCGTCGTGGTGAACGTGTGATCCAGGGTCGCCGCTCCGCCAGTCACCGCGATGGGTCCGCCGATGTCGATGCCACCGTCCTTGAACTGGACCGTTCCACCGTTAGCTGCCGGTGAGATGTTTGCGGTCAGCGCGACCGAGGTCTGCTCGACGGCACTACTCGGCACTGTCAACGACGCAGTCGTCTGTACATCGGCAGCGGCCACGCTCACTGTGCGTGCTGGTGACGTGGATGTCAGAAACTCGAGAACACCGTCGTATACAGCGGTGATGGAGTGATCGCCTGCCGCGGTGAATGTATGTGGCAGTGTGGCAACGCCATTGACGACGGCCACCGGGGCGCCGATGTCAGTTCCGCCATCCTTGAACTGAACGGTGCCGCCTGTCGGTGCCGGGGAGACCTGCGCAACCAAATCGGTCGACTGACCGACCGTTGCAGCCGCGCCGGATGTCACTGTGGTCGAGGTCGCCGCCTGCGAGACGACGTTGACGGTGGCCAATGCCTGACCACCCGCATTCAACCCACCACCACTCGAATCGCGCGGAGAGCAGTTGTAGCGCTCCCAGTACCCCGGCCAAAGGGTCTCGTACTGCAAGAACGTGAACGCATTCTTCGGCGAATTGAACGCACCCGAATCACCATCTGTGGCACGCAACTTCGGCTGCACCGTACTACCCGCGGCACCGGCAACCACCGTCACGTCGATCGCCGGCAACCGGAAGGTCTTCCCTGCCCCTACCTCGATTCCACCGTCACTGTTCTTGCTCGTGCTCGGGCCGTTACCGCCCTTGTTGTTCGAGTCAGCAGCCTGATTGTTCCCCGAAATACGCAGATGCGTACCCGCGCCATCCGCCGAACCGCCGTCGTTGATCCGAATCACCGACGGAGTCACACCGGACAAATTCGACGAAGTACCTGCCACGACCTGAGCATCCACCAACGACACCCCTGCAGGTATATCGAAGTCGTACTTGAGCCGCGTCCACTTACCGACACTGCGGCCTGCATGCCCACCCGTCGGCACCGACATCACGTTCGGCTGAACCCGATAGGTGAACGTCGACCCCGCCACCACCTTCTCCGGCGCAGACACCGTCACACCCGTCGAATGAAACACATCCGCGATATCAACAGCCAGATGTTCATAACCATCGCAACCCAGCTTGAACCCGATCGAGTTCTCCACCGCGGGAGATGACGTCGGAGCTGCCGAAGCAACGCCACCTGCCACCAGCACGCCACCGACCAACGCCGCCACCACGACCGCGGAACTTCTTCTCACCAACACGAACTCTCCTCAGCTAGCAACAGACGTGGATCGGGAACCGCACGGAAGGAGGTCACTCGAACAGAGCGGAAATCGGAATGGAGCTGGACGCTCGTACAGTACCCGTCAAAAGTAGTACTTGTATCAGTTATTTCAGACAAATATTCACGAATTGCCAATAGTTCAGCTAACGACCAATCCGCGATTCCCGAAGAGCAATGCCCCCTTGCACCTATGGGCGCAAGGGGGCATCACATCATCGGAGAATCATGAACCGAACGGCAGCGACAGCGAACCGAGCGAACCGAAGTCACCGCCCCCGTTACCGACGTTCACAACCGATGCAGTCGACGTGGAACCCGTGACGCCCTGGGCTCCGCTGTAGACCGCGGTGATCGAATGGTTGCCGGTCGTGGTGAAGGTGTGGCTCAGCACGGCCTGCCCACCGACAACATCAACGGCAGTTCCGATCGGAGTCGTTCCGTCGAAGAACTGGACGGTTCCCGACGTCGCGCCGGAAGAACTGACCACAGCCTTCAGCTGCACCGCCGTGCCGACCTTTGCCGAGGACGGAGCCGTCAACGACGTAGAGCTTTCGACATCCGACGGGGTCGGAACCGTGACATTGACGTCGACAGACTCCGCAGTGGACGACGTGAACACCCCGGATCCACTGAATACAGCCGAGACTGCAAAGGTGCCTTCTGCTCCGAAGACGTGCGGGAGCTTGGCAACTCCGTCAACAACCGCGACCGGGGCGCCCAGATCGACTCCACCGATCTTGAACTGGACCGTTCCGCCGGAAGGCACCAGGGCGTCCGAGGGATCTTCGGACACTGTCGCGAAGAGATCAACAGGCAGTCCGACCTTGGCTTCACCCTGAACACTCAGCACCGTCTTTGTCGCCTTGTCGACCGGAGCCGGATCAGACACCGTCACCGTCTGAGCAGGCGCCGACGAACTCACGAAGCCAGCACCAGCGGTGAAGTCAGCCGTAACACTTTGAGCGCCAGCAGCATCGAACGCGTGCGAGAGAGTCGCAACACCGCCACTCACCGTCACCGGAGTGCCGATCGAAGTGCCGTTCGACTTGAACTGCACCGTACCGACAGCAGTATTCGGAGCAACCGTCGCCGTCAGATCAACCGCCGTACCCGTGACCGCCGTCGGGGGAACCGACAACGACGTCGTCGTCTCCACATCCACCGGAGCCGGATCCGACACGGTCACCGTCTGAGCCGACGCCGACGAACTCACAAAGCCAGCACCAGCGGTGAAGTCAGCCGTAACACTCTGCGCGCCAGCAGCATCGAACGAATGGGTCAATGTCGCAACACCCGCGGAGACTGCCACCGGAGTGCCGATCGCCGTGCCGTTCGACTTGAACTGCACCGTACCCACAGCAGTATTCGGAGCCACCGTCGCCGTCAGATCAACCGCCGTACCCGTGACGGCAGTCGCCGGAACCGACAACGACGTCGTCGTCTCCACATCCACCGGAGCCGGATCCGACACGGTCACCGTCTGAGCAGGCGCCGACGAACTCACAAACCCTGCACCAGCGGTGAAGTCAGCCGTAACACTCTGCGCACCAGCAACATCGAACGCGTGCGACAGAGTCGCAACACCGCCACTCACCGTCACCGGAGAACCGATCGCAGTGCCGTTCGACTTGAACTGCACCGTACCCACAGCAGTATTCGGAGCAACCGTCGCCGTCAGATCAACCGCCGTACCCGTGATGGCCGTCGCCGGAACCGAGAGTGACGTCGTCGTCTCGACATCCACCGGAGCCGGATCAGAAACGGTCACCGTCTGAGCAGGCGCCGACGAACTCACAAACCCTGCACCAGCGGTGAAGTCAGCCGTAACACTCTGCGCACCAGCAACATCGAACGCGTGCGACAGAGTCGCAACACCGCCACTCACCGTCACCGGAGAACCGATCGCAGTGCCGTTCGACTTGAACTGCACCGTACCCACAGCATTGTTCGGAGCAACCGTCGCCGTCAGGTCAACCGCCGCACCCGTGATGGCCGTCGCCGGAACCGAGAGTGACGTCGTCGTCTCGACATCCACCGGAGCCGGATCAGAAACGGTCACCGTCTGAGCAGGCGCCGACGAACTCACAAACCCTGCACCAGCGGTGAAGTCAGCCGTAACACTCTGCGCACCAGCAACATCGAACGCGTGCGAGAGAGTCGCAACACCGCCACTCACCGTCACCGGAGAACCGATCGCAGTGCCGTTCGACTTGAACTGCACCGTACCGACAGCAGTGTTCGGAGCAACCGTCGCCGTCAGATCAACCGCCGTACCCGTGATGGCCGTCGCCGGAACCGAGAGTGACGTCGTGGTCTCGACATCCACCGGAGCCGAAGCAATGCTGATCGTCGCGAGTGGACCTGCACCAGCGTTGAGAGGCGTGGTGTCCCTGTTCTCGCGAGGCGAGCACCGGGTCGGAGCCCACTGTGTACCAAGGAAACTCGCCTTTGCGAGCTGAGTGCTGAAGTTTTCGCTGGCACCGAGGTTGCCGGCCGCACCCGCGGTCCTCACCTTCGGCTGGATCACTCCCGTCGCACCAGCGACCATCGTTACGTCGACTGCGGGAAGTCGGAACCACGTGTCTCCGTTGCCGTTTGTCGAGCCATCGAGGTTCTTCTTGGACTTCGGTACTCGAATTCCACCCTCCGAGTTCGTGCTCGTCGTCGGACTGTTGCCGATCACCTGGTTGTTTCCTGACAACCGCAGGATCCCGCCGCTGCCGTCGACATTGCCAGAATCGTTGACTCTGAGAACATTCGGTGCGACATTGTCGAGTCCGATGGAGGTACCTGCGACGACGGTAGCGGAAACGTACGTCGCATTGCTCGGGATGGCATAGTCGATTTTCAGACGTGACAAGTTCGTAGTAGTCGCTCCGGAGTCCTTGTCCGGATATGACGTTCCGCTCGGCTGAATTCGGTAGGTGAAAGTCTCGCCGGGCTGGACAGAAGCCGGGGCGTCGACCGTGATGAGGTTGTCGGTGACCTTGTGGACGTCTCCGATAATCGATCCGGCAACGCACGCTGTTTTGAAACCGGTGGTCGAGATAGCAGCTGACGCGGGCGTGCCGACCAGCAGCATTCCGGCGACCATGGCGGTTCCGGTTATGGGCACGGCGAATCGCCGCAACTGAGAGATTTGGGGCATGGGCACTTCCTTCGGAAGGGCAAACATGAGCAGTGGATTCGGACAAAACGTGTGCGCGCCGTCACAACATAACGAAAAAACTAGTACGTGTACTACTTTTGGCAAGACACTTGTCCAATTCACCCCGGACTCACCCTCGTATCACCAGACGCGGGATGGAAAAGCAGGGTATGGAAACTCGATTGAACGCAAAACTATCGCCAAAGCGGCCCATCGACAACGCTTTTGGTGGTCACCGCGCCAATCGGCGGGAAAAAGTTGATATTTCGTCAGTTCAGAAAAAGTTCCAAACCTACCAGTACGAAAGTACGAAAAGGGCCGCGACGGAGTCCGTCGCGGCCCTGATTGTGTTGGTTCAGCGTGTCAGCGAAGCACATCCGTGCCGACAAACGGCACCAATGCCTCGGGCACTCGCACCGAGCCGTCGGCCTGCTGATGGTTCTCGAGAATCGACACGATCCAGCGCGTCGTAGCCAAGGTGCCGTTGAGAGTGGCGGCCGTCTGCGGCTTGCCGTTCTCGTCGCGGTACCGAACTCCGAGGCGGCGGGCCTGGAACGTCGTGCAGTTGGACGTCGATGTCAGCTCGCGGTAAGTGCCCTGCGTCGGGACCCATGCCTCGCAGTCGAACTTACGCGCAGCCGAAGAACCGAGGTCTCCGCCGGCGACGTCGATCACGCGGTACGGAACGTCGATGGCTGCCAACATGTCTCGCTCCCACCCTAGGAGACGCTGGTGTTCGGCGTCGGCGTCCTCGGGACGGCAGTACGTGAACATCTCGACCTTGTCGAACTGATGGACACGGATGATGCCGCGGGTGTCCTTGCCGTAGCTTCCGGCCTCGCGGCGGAAGCACGAGGACCAACCGGCGTAGCGCTTCGGGCCTTCGTTCAGTTCGAGGATCTCGCCCGAGTGGTAGCCGGCCATGGGTACCTCGGAAGTTCCGACGAGGTACAGGTCGTCATCCTGCAAGTGGTAGATCTCGTCCGAGTGAGCACCGAGGAAGCCGGTACCGGCCATGATTTCCGGGCGTACGAGCACCGGCGGAATCATCATCGTGAATCCGTTGGCGATCGCCTTCTGCGCAGCCAACTGCAGCAGTCCGAGCTGGAGCATGGCCCCGTAGCCGGTCATGAAGTAGAAGCGCGAACCCGAAACCTTGGCGCCGCGTTCCATGTCGATCAGGCCGAGCGACTCGCCCAGCTCGAGGTGATCCTTCGGCTCGAAGTCGAACTTCGGAATCTCACCGACGTGTTCGAGAACGATGTAATCGTCCTCGCCGCCCGCCGGCGCACCTTCTTGTACGACGTTGGAAATCGCGCGGTGTGCGGCGTCGAGCGCGGCCTGCGCCTCGTGCTGCGCGGCCTCGGCTTCCTTGACCTTTGCCGCCAGTTCCTTGGAACCTTCGAGCAGTGCGGGACGCTCCTCCGGAGATGCCTGTCCGACCTTCTTGCCGAAGGCCTTCTGCTCTGCACGGAGGTTGTCTCCGGTCAGAACGGCAGCGCGTCGGGACGCGTCGGCTTCGAGCAGAGCGTCGACCAGTCCTGGATCTTCTCCACGGGTGCGCTGCGACTCGCGGACGATTTCGGGGTTCTCACGGAGAAACTTGAGGTCAATCACGACTTCGAACTTTACCCACTCACTGCAGCTCTCCGACGGTCACGTCCACGTCGGAGAGGGAGAGATCACGATTCGAGCAGACTCAGGTAGTCCTCGCGTCCGAACATCCGAGCCGCGTCGACCGCCGTCGGGTGTCCACCTTTCGGGTCGGCTCCCCCGCTCACCAGCGCTTTCACCACCGCATCCTCGCCCTTGAAGACCGCCCCGGCAAGGGGCGTCTGGTTCTTGTCGTTGGGCCGGTTGACGTCGGCGCCGCGCTCGATCAGGGCAACGACGGCGTCAGCGTGACCGTGGTACGCCGCCAACATGACGAGCGTGTCGCCACTCTCGTTGGTCAGATTGACGGGAACTCCGGCATCGACGTACGACGCCAGCCCGGCTGCATCACCGGTTCGTGCCATGTCGAAGAGCCGGCCCGCCAGCTCGACAGCCTCGGGATCGAGTGGGGTGTTTTCGCTCATGACTACAAAATACTCACAGACGCGATTGTGAGTTTTGTAGTGAAGGTTCGATATCGCCACGGCAACAGGCATGATGGAATCGATGTCCGAAGACAAGATCGAGAAGTCGCCAGATCCGGCAGATCCCCAGGGGGCGCCGGCGAAGAAAACTGTCTCCGCGAGTCGCACCCGTCGGGTCCTGGCCGCCGTCGCGGTGGGTGCGGTGGTCGCCGCGATCGCAACGATCGCGATTTCCGGTGGATTGAACAAGGACGACTCGTCCTCGGTCAGTGTCAGTGGCGGCGGTCCAGCAGCGACGGGCTCTGCTCGCGACGACGCTTTCACCGCGGCTGCGGCCGGAGACTGCCTCAACTGGACGCCTGCGACCGAGTCGGGCGGGGACCGCACGGACATGTCGAAGGTTCAGTGCGGAAGTGAGCATCGCTTCGAGGTCGCCGGTCCACTCGACCTGTCGGTGTTCCCCGGCGCCGAGTTCGGCCCCGGTTCCCGGTACCCGGGCGCCCTTCGATTCGCCGAACTCCGCGACGAGCACTGCACACCCATCGTCATGTCCTACCTCGGTTCGAAATTCGATCCCAAGGGCAAGTTCAGCGTCGGCCTGATGTTCCCGAGCGAATCCGGTTGGGCCTCGGGCGAGCGCGCACTGCGTTGCGGCTTGCAGTTCTCGACGACGACCGGCGAACTTCAACCGTTCGCGGGCCGCGTGGCGGATCAGGACCAGTCGAACGTGTGGGACGTCGGCACGTGCATCGGCATCAACCAGAACCTCCCGACCGATCCGGTCGACTGTGCGAAACCGCATGCATACGAAGTTATTTCGGTGATCGACCTCGGCACTCAGTTCCCCGGCGCGATGCCGTCGGTGGAAGATCAGGACCGCTATCTCGAAGGCGTCTGTACTCAGGCATCCAACGAGTACCTGGGTTCCGCAGACGCACTTCGCGACAAGACGCTGACGCTGTTCTGGGACAACATTTCACTGGAAAGCTGGTTGGCCGGTAGCCGCCGAGTCAATTGTTCGATCGGCAAAGAGGTCGAAACCGGCGGGTTTGCCGCGATCACCGGAAGCGCCAAGGGCGAGATCCTGATCAACGGTGCCGCTCCGGTTCCGCCACCCGCTGCACCGGAAGGTCGGTCGTTGCCGACGCCGTTGCCCGGCGCAGCTCCGCCGTCGTAAGCCATGACAGTGACTATGACGCCCGACCGATTCGAGGAACTGGTCGGCGAGGCACTAGATCTGATTCCGCCGGAACTTGCGAAGGCCATCGACAATGTCGTGGTGCTGGTCGAAGCACGTGACGAGGAAGAACCGGGGCTGCTCGGTTTGTACCAGGGCGTCGCTCTGACCGAGCGGGATTCTCATTACGGCGGGTACCTGCCGGACACGGTCACAATTTTCCGCGATTCGATCCTCGATATCTGTGCATCCGAGGACGAGGTAGTTCACGAGGTTGCAGTGACCGTCATCCACGAGATCGCGCATTACTTCGGCATCGAAGAAGACAGGTTGCACGAACTCGGCTGGGGCTGAGGACAAAGTCGTCCGATTTCGGGGGGAACCAAAAGCGGGCGGTATGCATCAAAGTATGTGCGGGGGGAATATCGACGGCTGTGCGCACGGCCTCCCGACCACTTATCCGCCCTGGTCAGGAAGGAGTTCGGCACTATGCACGTCGACCCTCAAGCCCTAGTTGCCGCCGCACTGGAACTCGAGTCTGCGGCGACGCGATTGCGCGGAATCGTCTCTACTGCGCAGCCGACGCTACGCGTTCTCCCAGCCGGATCCGAGGAAGTGTCCGGTAGCGCGGCAAATTACTTCAACACCATCTCGGGCAGCCTTGCCTCGTCCACCGATCGGGCAATCGAGGAGCTCACCGCGGCTGCGGCAGCTCTGCGCAAGAATGCAGCTGCCTACGAGCTCGAAGACCAGCTCACCAAGTCCAGCCTGGCAGCCGCACCGATCTGATCGACAGAAATCGAACTCGGTAACTCGGCAACACAGTCACACTTCCTGGGGGGAAGAACAATGGTCGGCATCACCGGCGTCATCTGGTATCCACGGGGCGCAGCACCCAACTCCGCAGCACTGGTCGCCGGAGCCGGGCCGGTCCCTCTCGGCGTGGCGGCCGGAGCCTGGTCCACCGTGTCGTCCGGACTCACCGACACCGCTGCGTCCATCTCTCGCGTGATGGCGGATCTTCGCACCGGGTGGTCCGGAGAAGCAGCGGATGCCGCATTGAGCAAATTCGCACCGTTCCAGGAATGGGCTGCAGCGGCCGCGTTGCTCGCGGGAGAAACCGCAGGTAAGGCCCAAGTACAGTCCGGTTCCTACACCGTCGCCACCCTGGCCATGCCGTCGCTGGCGGAGATCGCGGCAGTTCAAGCGGCAAAGGTAGCCGCGTACTCCATCGGCGGTGCCCTGGTCGGCGGTGCCGCCGCCGCCGAGGCTGCCGAAGAAGCTCTCAAAATTCGAGCGGCGGTGACAATGGAAACGTACGACGCCGCAACGGCCCACCTGGCCGTGCAGCAGAACTTCGACTCACCACCGTCCATCGCGGAACCCACAGCTGGGGCATCCGCTTCGACCGAAAGCCCAGGCAGCGCCGCACGACAGTCCGTCGTGCAAGCGGCATCCACGCTCGCTGACGCAATCGCGGATCCCGTGCGCGCCGCCACCGCTGCTGTCGCATCCGTAGTTTCCAACCCGGTATTTGCCGCCGCTGCCTCACAGGCCGGTGCCATCTCCGGTGGAGTTGCCACCGCAGCCAGCGCCACCACCACCGCAGTCACAGGCGCCACCACTGCCGCATCAGCTCTCGCGACGGCAGGAGCAGGACTCACCGGACTGGGCGGCGCGGGACTCGGCGGCGCAAGACTCGGCGCTTCCACACCATCACTGTTCGGCACCCCGTGGGCAAGCCGGGCACCGGCACAGGTCAGCGCAGCATCCGCGACTACAGGAGCCGGAGCAATCGCGGGCTCGTCGTCGAGCAGCAACACCGGTCGGCACGCTCTTCCTGATCCCTCCACCGGCCAGAGCGCCACGCGCCAGAACCCCGTGACCTCGCCGGTTCAGGGCACCGCGCATACCGTCAAGGTGGATCCGGCCCGAACCGCAGGCGGATCTGCGCCGATCGCCGGCGGCCGTCATGCGGCCCAATCTGAAGACGAGACCGAGCACGACACACCCGATTACCTGAAGCACTTCGAGCACTTCGCCGACGGCCGAACAGTCATCCCGTCCGTGATCGGTGGCGCACTCGAAACTGCAGAGCATTGATGGTGGACCTCGGCACCTCACCTGAGGGGTGTAATTTACCTGTCGTCGCCCTGTCACAGGACGAAATCGACTATGTACGTGAGCGACTCGGACTCGATGCGCTTCCCGTGGTTCTCGGTGGCGCGACGATTCACGGCAGTGCGAGCGCTCACCGTACGGCGATGCAGTCCGCGGCAGATTCACTCTCCGAGCGCGATCTCCTCCCCGGCGGGGAGATCCATCACGACCTCAGTGCCCGCCTGCGCGTCCTGACCCACCCCAAGTGGGAGTTGGCGCTGCGTCGGCATGTCGGTGGAGGGATTTCACGCCTCTGCGTCGCGCAGGGCGAGTTCCTTTGTGTCGAAGCAACTTCAACCGGTTCTTCGTTCGCATTGCGCAGCGTCACCGCCGAACCGACTGCACCCGTTGTCACCGCGCTCGGCAGCGCCGAAGCAATGCCGATTGCCGTGATCAACGCACCGACCGAGATGCTCAGCCTGGCATTCGGCGCCGGCCCGGATGCAGACAGCGTGAGCTCGGCCTTGATCAACGCCGGGATACCCGAAGACGACGCGCGCCAACTGGGTAGCGCAATCGTCACATGCACCGCCTTCGCCGAATTGGTCGGAATACCACACAGTTTGGGAGCGACGACGCTCATGACCGGCGCAGTGACTGTGTACGACACCTTGTCGGGTCGGCTGGTCGGTTCGACCACTCGGGCCGCCGACGGCACCGAATGGACGTCCATCAGTTCCGGAACATCCCATCGCCTCCGACAAGCCGTGAACGCTCTGGTAACTGAACTCGAGGAATCGGCGCCGGAGACTTCCGGGTAACCTCGGGGCGTCCCTTCAACGCCCGGAGCCTTACTTCAGCATGCAGTTCTCGCGTCAACCGTCGTCACCGGGCGAACAAGGCTCGGTCGCCACGATCGACCGGCCGAACGATGAACGGGCAACAACACCGCACCGACAAGACCTGAACGGACTGCGTGGCCTCGCCATCGGTTTGGTGGTCGTGTTCCACGTGTGGTTCGGACGGGTATCGGGCGGGGTGGACGTCTTCCTGGTTCTGTCCGGATACTTCTTCGTCGGCTCACTGGTTCGACGCGCCGAAGCCGGGGGTTCACTCAACCCGGTCCCGGCACTGCGGCGGGTGTTTCTGCGGCTGTTCCCCCTGATCGCGGTGGTCAGCATTTTGACCGCACTGGGGACCGCGTTGCTGCTGCCACGCACACGCTGGGCCGATCTGGGCGATCAACTGATCGCGGTGCTCGGGTTCTTCCAGAACTGGCAGCTCGCCAGCACCGCAAGCGACTACCTGGCCGCCGACGGCTCGGTCACTCCCCTGCAGCACCTGTGGTCGATGGCCGTACAAGGTCAGTTCTATCTCCTGGCCATCGCACTGGTCTCCGTGATCGCTTATGTCGCTTCACGCGTGAATCCCAACTATTTCCGCCCGTCACTCGCGGTCACCCTTCTGGTTCTGACCGCAGGATCTTTCCTCTACGCACTCGCCAAATCTTCGCGTCACCAAGCCTGGGCGTACTACGACTCCGGCGCCAGGTTGTGGGAATTGGCCCTCGGTGGTCTGCTGGCCGTTCTGATGACCAGCACACGCAGTCGGCAGATCGCATCCCTGCCGTTCTCGGTCAGAGCAACGATCGGCTGGGCGGGGCTTTCGTCGATCCTGTTGTGCGGCATAGTGCTCGACGGCGCCCAGCAGTTCCCCGGCCCGTGGGCGCTGGTGCCGGTGCTGGCCACTCTTGCGCTGATCCTGTCCGGAGTCGGCGACGACACGCCTTGGACGTCGAAGACGCTTGCCCATCCGGCACTGACGTGGCTCGGCTCGTTCGCATTCGCGCTGTACCTGATTCACTGGCCGATTCTGGTGTTTGCACTCGTGATCACCGGACGCCCCGAAGCCGGCCTGCTCGGTGGGGCACTGATCATCGCCCTCTCCGTCGCGGGGGCGCTTGCACTCCGGCGCCTGATCGAGGTTCCGGTGGAACGTGGAGGCCGCTCGCGCCGGTACACCGTCCTGGCATGCGTCGTCACCGCTGCCGTGGTCCTCGCCGCTTCGGTCGCCTGGCAGTCGTACGCGAGCAGCCAGACGACGGGCCAGCGGGCAGTCGACACCCTCGACCTCCCGACCCATCCCGGCGCACTCGCGCTCACCGACGGTGCCGAAGTACCCAAGGCGTCGATGGTTCCCTCGATCTTCGATGCGCCACTGGACCTTCCGGCCAGTACGCTCGACGGCTGTATCGCCGATTTTCTCGAGCGGGACGTCGTCCACTGCACCTACGGCGACGCCGACGCAGACAGAACCATCGCGCTCGCGGGTGGTTCGCACTCCGAGCACTGGCTCACTGCGCTCGACGAACTCGGCAAGAGTCACGGGTTCCGCGTCGACACGTATCTGAAGATGGGCTGCCCGCTCACCATCGACTCCATGCAGACGTTGTCGGACAACGACTATCCGGATTGCGTCGACTGGTCGCGTGGAGTGCTGACCGAGTTGGCCGACGCCTCACCCGATTTCGTGTTCACGACGGCAACCAGGCCGAGCTCCGACGGCCCTGGCGACGTGACGCCCGAGTCTTACGTACACGTGTGGGAGGAACTGGGGCGCGACGGTATCGACGTGCTCGCCATCCGCGATACCCCGTGGTTGCACCACGACGGCGTCGCCTACCGCGCGATCGACTGTCTGGCGACAACCACGTCACCCGATCACTGCGCGATGCCACGGTCCGAAATGCTCAGCGACGTCAATCCGGCGCCGTCGGCGATCGGCGATCTGACCAACGTCCGTCTACTCGACCTTAGCGACGGCGTCTGCGGACCGGAGTTGTGCCGCGTCGTGGAGGGAAATGTGTTGGTGTATCACGATTCCCACCACCTGACAGCCAGCTACGTGAGCACGCTGTCCGCTGAACTCGGGCGCCAACTGAGCGTCCAGACCGGTTGGTGGTGAAGCCGGCCGTCAGCCCATCACGTCGTCGGCACCGGGGATGAGTCGGTGCTCGAACGGCGGGTTGACGGTTCCCCAGCGCAGGCACTCCCAACCGCCGTCGACCGAAGGCAACAGTTCGACGGTCTCGGTGTTGGCCAAGTGGTTGTTGGCTGCGAACAGACCGGGGACACCGGCAAGCTGGGCTGCGACAAGACGGATCGCCGCACCATGACTGACCACGACGATGTCGCCGCCGTCTCGTGAGCCTTCGAGAAATTCTTCGCGCAACGAATTGACGACGGGGACGTACCGCTCCAGGACGTCGTATCCCGTTTCACCACCGGGGATGCGAGCGCCGAGGTTGCCGGTGTGCCAGTGATGGAACGTCTCCATGAACAGTCGGTGCGCGGCCTCGTCGGTACGATCTTCGAGGTCACCGGCCTGCACCTCGTGCAATCCGTCCCGCACGTCCAGAGAGACACCGGCGGCCTGCTCCACGAAACCTGCTGTCTGCCGGGCACGCAAAGCCAACGACGATACGAGTGCCAGCGGCGGCGCCGAAGCCAGGCCGATGCCCAAAGTCTCGGCCTGTGCCAACCCTTCCGGCGTGAGCTTTGCTCCGGGTAGTGCGGTGTCGAGACGTTTGGCGACATTCGCCTCCGTCTGACCGTGCCGAACGAGGATGAGCCTTCCGGTCATCGTTCTCCCCCTCCATGCTTGAGTTCGTCGATCCACCGAATCGCTTCTTCGTCCGAAGGAGGTTGTGGCCCGGTCGAATTCGCTGTCGCCCACGACCCCAGGAAGCGGACTCCGGATTTACGATGCAGCGCACGCATCGCCTCGGCCACCAGCGAGTCCTCGACGTGTCCGACGCAGTCCACGAAGAACCGGTACGTGCCCAATTCCGTTCGCATCGGCCGTGATTCGATCCGAGTCAGATCGATACCGCGAGCGGCGAATTCGGAGAGTGCACGCACCAGGGAGCCGGGAGCGTTGTCGAGGTGAAGCACCAGCGCGGTGCGATCGGCACCGGTCCGCGCCGGAACCGGGGCCGGCTTGGTGACCAACACGAAACGTGTGCGGGCGCCGCCTACATCGGCGACGTTGTCCGCCAGGCTCTCGAGTCCGAGCATCTGACCGGCCAAAGCCGTGGACACACCGGCGTCGACGGTTCCGGCCTGCACATCCAGGGCCGCACCGGCGTTGGACGAGGCCAACACCACCTCGGCCTGGGGCAGGTTCTCGGCGATCCATCCGCGGACCTGCGCGCCCGCATGCGGGTACGCGCCGATCGTTCGGACCTGATCGGCGGTGGTCCCGGCCCGAACCAGGATGGAGAAACTCACGTCCAGATCGGTTTCGGCGACGATCTGCAGCGGCGAACCGAGAGCGAGTGAATCGAGCGTCGGAGCTACGCCGCCTTCCACCGAGTTCTCGAAGGGAACCACGGCTCCGTCCACGGAACCGTCGCGAACCATGTCGAGAGTCGCCGGCGGACTGCCGGCCGGTACTCGCTCGACGGTTTCGCCGAACGCGCCCTCAGCCTCCAACTGGGCGAGAGCTATCTCCGTGAAGGTTCCCGACGGACCGAAATACGCGATTCTTGGCACGCCTAAAAGATTACGCACCGACCCACGCCGGTCACTGCAAACCCGCGGCACGCAAAGCCGTTTCCACTGCAGGCAGATCCGCGACCTCGATCGTGAGCAGCACCTCACGCATGGCCGACGCGGCTTCGGGGATCAGCGCGGCAAGTTTTTCCGGCTTCGGATCGACCATCGCGGCGCGCACGTCGTCGCCGCGCAGTGCAGCGACGGTGCCACACAGCAGGGCGATCACCTCGTCGCCGTCGGCCGCGCGGGCTACGAAACCGACGGACTCGTGCGCGAGTACCGCCAGGAAATCAGCCACTTCGGTGGGCGTAAGACCGGCGGCGAGTCCGGGGATCCGGCCACCTTCGCACAGACGCAGCGCCGCTTCGGCGGGTGTCAGATCCTCTTCGCCGCCGTCGACATACACAGCGAGCGGAGCGGGCAGGCGCAGCGCGATCGCGTCGTCGATCTGGTCGGTGGTGACGTCGACGTCGAAACGGACGGCCTCGTACGACGCTTCCGTGTCCGCACGCAGTTCTTCCGGATCGATATCGAGGCGGACGACAACCCGGCCTGCTGCTTCGCCGCCGATCAGAGCCGACGCCGGAACAACCGGGAGAAAGAGTGCTTCGAGGAGTCCGCGCGAGTTTCTCGGGGCGGGCAGCCCGAGTGAGAGAGGAATGGCCACAGACAAACCGTAACCCCGGCGCAGGCGGCGGATTCCACGCGAGTTGCGCAAAAGTCTTGCGATTCACACCGAAGCACCTTAGGTTAGGGTTACCTCATCATCCGATGGAGTTCGAGAGAACACCCGCCAAGGGGGCAGCATGGCAACGAAGACCAGCACCGGCCCGTCCACCGCCGAACGCGTCCGCAGCGCCTGTGTGCGCGCACAAGACGCAGTTCTCGCCATCGAAGGCAGCGATCCCACCGTCACGTCGGTGCATCACCTGCGTTCGAACGGTGACGTCGTCGTTGCAGTCCCACATGCCTCCGCAGCTGCGGCCCTGGCCTGGAACTCCGGCGGCGGCGGCCTGCCTGCCGTCCTCGAGATCACCGATCACGCACCACTGCGTCTGCGTGAGCCCGTGCGCTCCCTCGTGTGGCTTCGCGGCTCGTTACACGCCGTGCCCGACTACGAGGCACGCGTTCTCGCCGACGACGTCGCATCCGAACATCCCCACCCGGGGCTCCTCGACATCGGTCACACCTCGGTCCTCCTTCGCTTGAGCCTGGCCTCGGCTGTAGTCGCTGATGCAACGGGGGCAGAACCCGTCGCCGTGGACGAACTGCTGAACGCCAGCCCCGATCCCTTCTGGGAAATGGAGACCGCATGGCTGCAGCATCTCGACGAAGACCACCGCGACCTCGTGGACCTGCTCGTGCGCAAGCTTCCCCCGTACATGCGCACCGGACGCGTTCGCCCACTCGGCATCGACCGCTACGGACTTCGCCTGCGGGTCGAGGATCACACCGGTGACCGCGACGTGTGGATGCCGTTCGCCAACCCCGTCGACGACGCTCCCGCGCTGAGCCGCGCCATCCGCATGCTGGTCGGGTGCCCTTTCCTCAACGGCCTCCGATCGGGCGGCGCATCAAACGGCTAGCGTTGCGCGGGTGAATGCCCGCGAAACCGTCCGCACCTGGTTACGGCCGCCGACTCCCGTCCCGGCCGGCCCGGCCCTCGATCCGGCCGCCAGACGCGGAGTCTGGATCGAGATCACCATCGTTCTGCTGGTCACGTTCGGACTCAGCGGATTGTCCGGGATCCTCTCGCTCGCCGAATCCCTGGCGACGCCGGTTGCGCTCTCGGATCAGACGGTTGCACTCAACCCGTCGCGGGCCGCCATCGACTGGATCGACCTGGCGCGCCAATTGCTGGGCGTCGCAAAGCTTCTCGCGTGGGCAGCGCTGGGACTCTATCTACTGTGGCGTTCGGGGATCGGTCCACGTGCTGCGGGACTGACCCCCAAGCCTCGATTCGGGCGCGACATCGCTCCGGGATTCGGCCTCGCCGCTGTGATCGGTCTCCCCGGTCTGCTGTTCTATCTCGTGGCTCAGGCACTGAGCATCAACCTCACCGTCCAGGCCAGCGCGCTCGACGATCACTGGTGGCGAGTGCCGATCCTCGTACTGTCCGCGATCGCGAACTCCGGTGCCGAAGAGGTGCTGGTCGTCGCCTACCTGATCACTCGCCTCCGAACGCTGGGTTGGAGCGAGAACAAATCACTGCTCGCCTCGTCACTCCTGCGCGGCAGTTACCACCTCTATCAGGGGTTCGGTGGCGGCGTCGGAAACGTGATCATGGGGCTCGTGTTCGGCCGGTACTGGCAGCGCACCGGGAAACTCTGGCCGCTGGTCATCGCCCACGCTCTCATCGACATGGTGGCGTTCATCGGTTACGCCCTCCTGCGCGATCACGTCTCCTGGCTGCCGTGACCGGTACCGTGAACTGGTGACCGGCGACTCCGAATATCCTCAGCGCCCTCCGCGGCGCCAGCCGCCAGGGCCACCTCCGCGTGGACCGATGCCTCCGAGGCAGAACCCTCCACGCCAGAATCCACCCCGTCAGGGCCCACCCCCGCAGCGGCGTCCACCGATGCCGCCGGAAGGGCCGACGGTCATTCGCCGCGACGGACGCCCGCAGCAGCAGAATCCGGCCAATCAGGCCTGGTCACAGGTCCCACCACAAGCGCCGCAGCAGCCCAGGCGTGAGGACTGGGCGCCGACCCAGCGCCCGCAACCGTTTCAGGACGACCCGCGCAGGCAGGGCCCGCCGCGTCAGGATCCGCAGCGCCAGGCGAAGTATGCGCCCGCACCGCCGCGCCGAACCCCGCCGAACGCCCCGCCGCGCCCTCCCGAACCTCCGAAGCAGCGACGCCCCCGCAAGCGTCGTAGCTGGGGTAAACGTATCGGCATCACGTTGTTGGTCTTGCTGCTCGCGCTGGCCGGCGCGATCTACTACGTCGACAGTTCGCTCAATCGAATCGACGCGCTGCCCGACTACGCGGGACGCGTCGCCGATACTCCGGGCACGAACTGGCTGATCGTCGGGTCCGACAGTCGTGAGGGGCTCACCCCAGAGCAGGAGCAAGCCCTTGCGACGGGCGGTGACACCGGCCCCAAGCGCACTGACACGGTCATCTTGGTCCACGTCCCCAAAAGTGGGAAGACGACCATGGTCAGCATCCCTCGCGATTCGTACGTTCCGATTCCCGGCTACGGGTCGGACAAGATCAACGCCGCCTTCGCCTTCGGTGGCGCTCCATTGCTGGTGCAGACCGTCGAAGAGGCAACGGGGCTTCGCATCGACCACTACGCCGAGATCGGATTCAGCGGGTTCGCCGGCATCGTCGACGCCGTCGGTGGCGTCAACGTGTGCCTGGCACAGCCGATCGACGATCCGCTGGCCGGGATCAACCTCCCCGCCGGATGCCAGGACTTGAAGGGTTCGGACGCACTCGGGTTCGTGCGAACTCGCGCGACGGCGCTCGCCGACCTCGACCGCATGAACAACCAGCGCCAGTTCATGTCGGCGTTGCTGTCGAAGGCGACGAGTCCGACCACGTTCCTCAATCCGTTCCGGTTGTGGCCACTCGTCTCCGATACCGCCAAATCTCTACAGGTCGACGAAGGCGATCACATCTGGAATCTGGCCTCACTCGCCTGGGCGCTTCGCGGCGGGATGACCACCACGACGGTTCCGGTCGCCGGTTTCGAGGACGTGGACGGTTCGGGCAACGTGTTGTTGTGGGACAAGGCGCGCGCTTCGCAGTTCTTCGACGCCCTGGCCAACGATCAGCAGATTCCACAGGATCTGATCACCACGGGGTAATCGCCCTGAGTTCCGGTAGTACCGCGGGAGGACAAGCCCGGCGAACAAATCGCTTTCCGGCAGGACGCGGAATCGGCAGCCGAAAATACCGTGAAGGTATGAACACAACACACCGCCGATTCCGCACTCTCGCCGTCGTTGCCGCCGCCGTCGGAGCTGCTGCACTCGTGACGTCCTGCTCCGGAACCTTCGAGAAGTTCGACGACTCCAAGGCGTACAAGAAAACCGAAACCTTCTCTTTTGCACAAGCATCCAACGGAATCGACACACTGCCGAGTTGGGTTCCCGCCGGCGCGACGGGTATCGACGAGGTCATCCGCACCACCGGCAACGAACGCATCCTGCGAATGACTGCGAACATCGCGGAGATAGATCACAACAGCTGCATCGCACGACCCACCGTCGAAACTCGTCCCGCATCGTTGTCCGCACAGTGGTGGCCGACGGGGGTCGAGAAGGGCAGTTCTTTTCAGTGCGGCGATTGGTACGTCGGCGAAAAGGACTCGTTCGTCTACGGGTACCGACCGGAAACTGTGGGCTTTGTCATCGATCAGCTCGACAAGAAGTAGCTCCCTCTCAGCGGCGACGACCCAGTAACCTGTTGGGATGACACAGGCGAAGAACTCGAGCGAATTCACCACTCTGCTGCGTCAGCAGATCCGTAACGAGTTCACTGCATCGCAGCAGTACATCGCGGTAGCGGTGTACTTCGATGCACACGATCTTCCGCAGATGGCCGCGCGCTTCTACAGCCAGGCCACCGAGGAACGCGGTCACGCGATGATGATGATCCAGTACCTGCTCGACAACGACCTCGACGTGGACGTTCCGGGCATCGACGACGTCGTGACGAAGTTCGACAGTGTCCGGGCTCCGGTCGAGTTGGCACTCGAGCAGGAGAAGAAGGTCACGGAGCAGATCACGCAGCTGGCACGCACCGCGCGCGATACCGGCGACTACCTGGGCGAGCAGTTCATGCAGTGGTTCCTCAAGGAGCAGGTCGAGGAAGTGGCAAGCATGACAACACTTCTCACCATCGTCGACCGCGCCGGCGACAACCTGTTCCACCTCGAAACGTTTGTCGCACGCGAGATGAACACCCCGGCCGCTGCCGATGCAATGGCGCCGACGCCCGCCGGCGGCGGCGTCTGAGGGCCACCGGCCTACCGAGTCTCAGGCCGCTCGGCGGCGTTCAGTGATCTGAGGAAATTGTTGTACGCCTCAAGATCACTGTCGCCGTCGATCTCGGCGCGGCGGTCCAGGTCGGCATTCATCCGTTTGTCGTCGCGGTTCCAGCGCATCGCGAAGATCACGACCACCACCAGCGCGACGGGCTCTCCGTACGACCACGCGAGGGCGCCCGCCAGCTGCTGATCCTGCATCACGTCCACGCCCCACTCGGGAGGCGGATCCACGAACGTGGTCAGCAGCGGCTTTGTCGCCATCATGAGTACGACGCCGATGAACACGTGCAGCGGCATCTCCACGAACAGGTCGAAACACCGGCCGAGGTAGCTCTGTCGCACCGGCAGTGGGCCGGTGGCGAGCACCGGCATGAAGAATAGCAGACCGCTGGCGAGAAAGAAGATCTCGAGAAAGACGTGTCCAGCCGGTAACGCCGAGACGGTGTCGAAGATCGGCGACAGGTAGATCCCGTAGTAGCTGAACAGAAATACCGGGATCGTGAACCCGGGGTGCAGCATCCACCGCGCCGGCGGGCTGCGCAATGCCGAGAGGGCAAGCGCGAGAATGCCTTTTCCTATTCCTCGGTGCGGCGTCGAACGTAGTAGCAGCAGTCCCGGCGAGCCCAGTACCCAGAGCGGCGGGATCGCCATCGAGAGCGTCAGGTGTTGGAACATCCAGACGCTGAAGAGTTCGTAGCCGTAGCTCTCGACCTTCAGTCCGGTCACCGCGATCAGCAGCAGGCACCCACCGAGGAAACACGCTGTCCGATGCCACGGCCACGGTCGCCCACTCGCGCGAACTCGCTGAGCGCCAGTCCAATACCAGAGTGCAAGAACAACTCCCAGGGCAGGAAGAAGCGGGAGGGATGAGGTATCCCACTCCAGCATCTGCCCGATCGACGGCGGCGGCGTGTCATTCACGAACGCTTCACCGGCGGGTCCTCCTTCGTCTCCATGCGGGTACCGTCGACTCTACACCTAACTACTATGTTGGATAGTATTTAGGAATTCGACGGAAGGTACAGGTGCACAGCAGTGTCCAGAAGCATGAAGATATCCGCCGCCCTGATCGCGGTGTTCGCGGTAGCACTGATCACGTTCATCACCGTCGATCCGATTCGGGCAGACAACGAGAACGCCGATCGGGCAGCACAATCCACCGCCGTCCTCACCGACGACGCGTACCGATTGACCTCGGCCGCCGACGGCAAGGTGAACCTGGTCGAGTTCCTCGACTTCGAATGCGAAGCCTGCCTCGCGCTGTACCCGACGATGGAGCGGATCAGAGCGGAGTACGAGGGTCGAATCACGTTCGGCATCAGATACTTTCCGATTCCGAGTCACACCAACAGCACTCTCGCGGCGCAGGTCGTCGAATCCGCATCTCGCCAGGGCAAATTCGTCGAGATGTACAAGCAAATGTACGAGACGCAGTCGCAATGGGGTGAATCCGCCGAATCACAGGAGGCGCTGTTCCGTTCCTACGCACAAGATCTCGGACTTGACATGGCCCGATTCGAATCCGACCTCGGCAGCCGCGGCGTCCGCGAGCGGGTCGAGCGCGACTTCGAAGAAGGCCGACGCCTCGGCGTCCAAGGTACTCCGACGCTGTTCCTCAACGACGTGAAGCTGGACCAGATGCCGAGCTACGAGCAGTTGAAAGCCCAGATCGATTCGGCCTTGGGAGAATGATCAGGTCAGAACAGCGCAGATCCCCGCGGAGACGGCCACCGTCACGGCTGCGGCAACGGCCGTCGTGACAGCGGCCGGCGCACAGGCCGCCACCGCGCAGGTCAGTCGCCGAGGCGACGCCACGTCGCCGTCGACCAGGGAACTCAATCGCACCGCGGTCGCGCTGCCGCGATCGCTCAAGCTCCAGTCCGGCTGAGGAAGCGGCGATTTCGACACCACGGCAAGGGCGGAACGCACCGCAGCCGGGCTGGTGACGCGAGCGGCGTGTCTGTCCGCCGACAGTTCGACGATCGCGCCGACGGCAGCGGGTGCCGCCGCGAACAACGGCACTCGCGGAAGAACAGCGGCCAAGACTTCGCACGCACCGACAATTCGGTGATGACCGCCGCTCAGGTGTGCACGCTCGTGCGCGAGGACAGCATCACGCTCGCCTCCACTGAGAGCGGATGACAAGCCTTGCGTCGCAACAACAAATCCAGGCTTTCCGGCGACGCTGTACGCCATAGGCAGCGGATGATCCAACCACAACACGTCGGACTCCGAGTTGTCGCGGCGCGCGACGATCGAGAGAACATCACGATGGAAATCTCGGACCCTCGCGTGCTCACGTGCCTGCTTGCGGCCGGCCAGCACGATCCGAACGGCGATCACACCCACCACAGCAACGGCTGTGCCGGTGATCAGTTCACCCACCCATGAACTCGTGCCGTGCGCGAAGGCGCTGAAACACCGAGCGATACCGTCGACCAGCCCCTCGACCGGCGCGTGGCTCGGCCACACCAGAACCAAGACCGCGGAGAGAGCGAGATACAAAGCCGACGCCATGCTGCCGAGCCACGCCGCGAGCAGCACCGCCGGTGACAACGCCGAGGAAACGGCTCGCAACACTCTCGGAACCAGGAATCCCACGAGCATCGCACCGAGAAACATCGGCAACGCCAATGTCATTGCACACCTTCCCCGGAAAGACCCCGGCGCAGGGCCTCGTTCTCGGCATCTGTCATGGTCTTGGCGAAGTGCAACAGCACGGCAGCGGAATCGGAACTGCTGTCCAACAATTCGCGCAGCGCTCTGGATGTGGCCTCTTCACGGCTGCGACTCGGCCGATAGAAGTAGGCGCGACTCTTCTTCTCACGACTCACCCAGCCCTTGTCAAAGAGATGCGTCACGACGGTCAGGATCGTGGTGTACGCAAGTTGTCGACGCTCACCCAGGATCTCGACCAGATCCTTGACCGAGAGCGCGTCGTCGGACTGCCAGAGCACATCCATGACCTCGGCTTCGAGTCCGCCCAGCCCCTGCATTGCTCCTCCATCGCGTCGTGACAGAACTTCAGTCGCCCGTGGTCTTCTCCCCGAACGACACGCCCCGGGAATTCAGGTACGCGAGCGGATCGGTCTTCTGTCCGTCAGGTTGCCACACCTCGTAGTGCAGGTGTGGTCCTGTCGATTGTCCACGATTGCCCACGGTCGCGATCAGCTCACCCGCCCGCACCTTCTGACCCGCAACCACGAGCGCCTCGTTGATGTGTCCGTAGACGCCGACGGTCCCGTCGTCCTGCTGGATGCGGACCCAGAGCCCGAATCCCGCGGCGGGACCGGATTCGAGCACAACACCGTCGGTCGCCGACACGATGGGCGTTCCGATCGCGTTCGCGATGTCGAGACCGTAGTGGGTGGTTCCCCACCGTGGACCGAAGTTGGACGTCATCGTCCCGCTGACGGGGGCCATCACCTGTGGCTTTTCGGCCTCGTACACCAGCGCCGCTCGCTCGGATTCGAGTTGTCGCGTCTTGCCGAGTTGTTCGGCTATTCCGGCAAGATCCGTCGACCGGACAAGGTCGAGGATCTCCGGCGCCGACACCGCAGATACATCCTCGACTACGACCGACGGCGGCGACGCGTGCCCGATGGAAGTGCCGGACGCGAGGATTGCACCCGTCGCCACGGAAACCGCGGCCATGCGCCCGCCGGGTCTGATCGGCTCGGATTTTCGATGTCTTCCCACTTCTCGGTCCTCGCGTCGATGACAAATGAAGGTCTACGCCGCCACCTTACAACTATGTTGCATAGTTTTTAAGACATGCACTATTGCGCATATATGCATATGTGTCTAGGCTGGCGTCGACGAAAGGACCTTCGATGTCACACGGACACGGGCACGGAATCTCCCCCGCCGAGGCTGCGACCAGCAACAGCGGCAAGCATGTCAACAAACTGTGGATCGCCGCCGGCCTCGGGTTGGTGACCTTCGTGCTGCAGGTGACGGTCGGCCTCTTCACCTCGTCACTGGCCCTGCTCTCGGACTCGGCGCACGTGTTCACAGACATCTTCGGCATCTTCATGGCGCTCGCCGCGATCCTCGTCGCACAGCGTGCCGCCCGGCGCCCCGACCGTACTTTCGGCATGTACCGCACGGAAGTGTTTGCGGCACTGGCCAATGCGATCCTGCTCTTCGCAGTCGCCGGGTGGGTGCTTTACGAGGCCGCCAGCCGCTTCACGGATCCGCCCGAGGTTCCCGGCCTTCCCGTCGCGACAGTCGCCGTCGTCGGTCTGGCGATGAACGTCATCGCCTTCCTCATGCTGCGCAGCGGCGCGAAGGAAAGCATCAACATCCGCGGCGCCTACCTCGAAGTCATGGCGGACATGGTCGGGTCCATCGGCGTCCTGGTCAGCGGCTTGGTCACGCTTGCGTTCGGTTGGCGCTACGCCGACCCCGTCATCGGCGTCGCGATCGGCCTCTTCGTCTTGCCACGTGCCTTCAACCTGGGCCGCCACGCCGTTCGCATCCTCCTCCAGCAGGCTCCCGACCGCATCGACGTCACCTCGATCATCGAGAAGATCAACGCTCTGCCGGGAGTCGTCGACGCGCACGATCTGCACGTCTGGACACTCACCTCGGGGATGGAAGTTGCTTCCGTTCACGTCACCGCGGTCAGTGACGCCGATCCCACAACGGTGCTCGCAGCAACCCGAACCTTGCTTGCCGAGGTATTCGAACTGGGGCACGCCACCGTACAGGTGGAACTACAGGGAAGCGACGGTAAATGCGCGGAACTCGCCTGGTGAAATGGACATTCCTAAATGAAACATTCGAATTCACCGGGCTCGATAACCTCACCGAATTCGAAGAAAAATTAGGTCTTCTTTAGTTTGGGAACGCTTACCACAATAAGGTCATACTGGGATGACAGGGCCTCTGACCTGCACTATCTTGGAATTCATGACTTCTGGGGAGACTCACATGACCAAATTCCACGCACTACTCCGAGACCAGATTCGCAACGAGTTCAACGCTTCGCATCAGTACATCGCGACAGCGGTTTACTTCGACAATGCGGATCTGCCACAGTTGGCAAAGCACTTCTACAAGCAGGCTGTGGAAGAGCGTAACCACGCCATGATGATCGTTCAGTATTTCCTCGATCGCGACATCAATGTCGAACTCACCGGCGTCGACGCCGCGAAGGCCGACTTCAAGGATGCCCGCGAGCCCATCGCTCTCGCGCTGACGCAGGAGAAGACGGTCACCGAGCAGATCGTCCAGCTCGCGAGCACTGCCCGCGAAGAAGGCGACTACCTCGGCGAGCAGTTCATGCAGTGGTTCCTCAAGGAGCAGGTCGAGGAAGTTGCAAGCATGACAACACTTCTCACCATCGCGGACCGCGCAGGCGCCAACCTGTTCGACCTCGAAGACTTCGTGTCCCGCGAGATGAGCACCGTCGGTGACACCACCGGTGCACCGAGCGCAGCCGGCGGAACCATCTAGCCTGCAGCACTCACGGATTTTGCCCTCGAGCCGAACGGTTCGCTTCCTGCCAGCAGGATCGAACTGATCAGCTCGGGGGCATCTGTCATCGGTACGTGCCCAAGGCCGGGCAGAACCATCAACTTTGCCTGCGGGAACGGCTTTTTCACGCGCTGCGCCTGATACACGGGCAGGATGAGATCGCGTCGACCCCACGCAACCGTCACCGGCACAGTGGGATCCACGATGGGCGGCAGCACGAAGTCCATCTCGAGACCGAGATCGACGAGTTCGTTCGACACGAGCGAACGGCAGTCGGCCAACGCCGCCGCATAACCGACATGACTCGGATGAGCGAAGAACGCGGCGAGCGCCGGATAGCGAATCAGCTTGTACCGCAATGCGCGTGGCAATCCGTCACCCATGAGCTTGGCCGTGCCGCGCAGTGCACGGAACGTGTTGATCGCTCGCACCTGATCGAGGTGATTGACAAAGAACCCGGCCGGCGAAAGAGCTGTCGCCGACGCGACATCTCCGCGCGCTGCCAGCGAGAGGGCAATCCAGCCGCCGAGGGAGTTTCCCGCGACGTGGGCACGCTCCCCCGCCGGCGTCACTTCCTTGACGAACTCACTGACATCGTCGATCAGCTGTCCCATGACGTCCGGACCGAGTTCGGGCAGCAGCGACTCTCCGTGACCCGGCAGGTCGACGGTGACGACGCGGCGGTACGGCGTCAGCTGGTTCAAAAGCGAATCCCACGCCTGCCGTCGATGGACGATGCCATGGACGAGCACAAGCGTGGGACCACTACCGGAGATGTCATGCGACAAGGTCATGTCACCAACATTAACCGTAACTTCGCGTAACGCCTATAGTTCGGGCGAAAAAATCAGCGCAGCGTGACCTGGCGACCACGAAGTCCGTCGCGCGAGCGAAGCTCGGCCGAGGTCAGCGGAGCATCGACGGCCAGAGCCTCGGCAAGACGCTCACCGAGCTCGACGGTTGCCGCTACCCACTCGTTTGCATGCTTTTCGCGGTCGAGATCGAAGACGGGAACCAACAGGCCGTGGGTGCGGAACGAGCCTGCGTAGCGCGAGCCCTCACCCAGATGCAGTCCACCGGTCGCGTGCACGCGCGCCAGCGCGAGCATCAGGTCGTCTTCGCTCTCGGGACGAACCCAACGCAGGTGCGCCTTCTCGCCGGCGTCGACCCACCACGCGGCAACGAGGCCGTCGCCTTCGAGGCGTGCAGAGGGCATGATCGCCGAGTTGGCGTGCTGCACGGTGGCGGCAACCTCGGGATCGGTTTCGACGCCCTCGGGGATCCACCAGTTGAAGTTCTGGTGCACGGTGATGTCGAGCAGTGCCGAGGGATCGACGACAGTGGTGACAGCGGGGGTCTCGGAATCGGGGTTCGCGGCAGAAAGCGCGTCGCCGGGGGCCGCGTCCTTGATCCAGTTCACCGAAGCGGCGAGGTCTGCGCCGAGGTCGGCCGAGTGCGCCTGAACCTGGACACCGACAAATCCAGTGGCCGTCTCGCCCTCGTCGCGGACGAGTGCGGCAACAGCGCCGGGGAGGACCGTTGCCAACGTGACGGGACGGTCGGAGCCGATGACCGGCAACGGAGCCGTGGCGGACGGAACGAATTCACGCAGCGCGACCAGATCGCACTCGGCGGCAAGGCCCTCGAACGGGCGGCTGACTACGCCGGCAGCGGCTTCACGCTCTGCTTGGCGTGCCGCCAGCTTCTCTGCGCGTGCGCTGCCCTGCTTCGGTCCACTGTTTCTTTTGCTCTTCTTGGCCACGAGGGCAAAATCTACACGCTGCCCAGCCATTGCTTCGTGCGCCCGGGATGGTTGGTGGCAACCCAACTGACCCCGAGCTCACGACACAGGTCCACATCCGCCTTGTCGTCGACGGTCCAGCAGTACGTCGCGCGACCCGCAGCGGCGGCCCGATCGACCAGATCGGGATGTTCGCGCAGCGCCTTGATCGACGGCCCGATCGCCGTAGCGCCCACAGCCGTCGACGCACCGCCACCGAGGTACCGCGACGCGTCACCGAGCAGGACCGTCGGCAGCAGCGGTGCCGAACGACGCACCCGCCAGACCGCACTCGCCGAGAAAGACATGACCACTGCCCGCGAGTGATCGGCCGACGGCGGCGACGCGATCCCGAAGCGGTGCAGTTCCGCCAGGAGTTTGGCTTCGACCAATCCGCCGAACCTCACGGGGTGCTTGGTCTCGATGAACAGCTTCACCGGGCGCGCAAAATCCAGAGCGAGGGTGATGAGATCGGAGAGAGTCAGCAGTTCGGCCGGTTCGCTCGTCGACCCGTAGTCCAGAGCGGTCAGCGAATCGAGCGTCATCTCGCTGACGATCCCCGTCCCGCTGGAGGTGCGGTCGACCTTGCGGTCGTGAACGCAGACCAGGTGTCCGTCGCGGGTGAGCCGGACGTCGCATTCGAGCCCGTCGGCACCCTCCTCGAGGGCCAGTTCGTAGGCGGCGAGGGTGTGCTCCGGCCGCGCAGCCGACGCACCTCGGTGCGCAACGACGAGTGGACCTCGACGATCTGGGCTCACAGGGCAGCGGTCTCCTTCTCGTCCAGCACCGTCTTCTCGTCCAGCACCGTCTTCTCTTCCAGCACCGAGCGCGGCACTGGCACCCACCGGGTTTCCGATTCCGGTTCACCGCGCCAGCTCTTGCGCTCGATCCGGCGGATCACGACGAGTGTCAACGCCGCGGTGACGGCAGCGATCAGTGCGATGAAAGCGTTCAGCAGAACCCCGTCGGCCATTGCCTGAATCCCCGGGCGTGATCGCCAGTACGCATTGACCACCAGCAGCAGAGCGCTGAATGCCCAGAAGCCCCACCAGATCTTGACCAACAGGGTTCCGCGCGGATCGCGGCGGACCAACTCGAAGAGATAAACGGCCGGCATCACCAGGTTGAGGATCGGCACAGCGCAGCCGACGACAACTTCCGACGCTGTGCGTGGATCGGATTCCCGGGCACCTGCGAAGTGTTCACGACGCCGACGAAGCAGCCAGCACACAGCGGCGATTGCCGCGAAGACCGAGATCAGCAGTCCACCCAACTGAGTGAAGTACACGGCGGCGTCGGAGACCGTGAGCAGCGGCTGCGGGATCAGCCTGGTGCGGTTGCGGACCAGGATCGCGTATCTGCCCAGTTCGGCGAACACCGCCAGTCCGTAGAGGATCGTTGCGAGCGTCAGCAACGGCCCGACTCGGTCGGCCATCCGGTCCGCTCGCGAGGGCGGCACCGGTGAGGTGTCGACGACGTCCTGGAGTCCCCACTGCGGGACAGCGTCGTAGCGCGGAGTGGAGAAGCTACGACGCACTGGTGCGTCCCCCACGCCGCGGGGGTCGGACGGGGAGCGCGCGATCCAGCGGAAGCCACGGCGGTTGGGCGGTTGGTAGATCTCGGTGCGGGTGGGGATCAGCAGGACGCCGCTGCAGCGCGGGCACCACTGCGTCGGGCCGCCGACGACAGGCCAGCGTGCGGCGCACCGGGCGCAGACCTGAACGACACTCACAACTTCGATTCTGTCACGCCGTATCGGTAACGGCAGCAAATGGATTCACTCCCGATTTGTGATCGAACCTCCACCGCGTTCACCTGCATTGTTCGAATAATGTGACCTCCGCCACTTAAAAACTCGAGTTATCCACAGTTTCCACAGGTTCATCCACAGTTCTGGATGAATGAATCGGGCTTTATCCACAGGTCACGGGCAAGACCCTGAGAATTTGCTGACAGGTGTTAGCGAACGATGCACAGGCTCGAGGATGAATTTGACACCGCAGGTCAGTGAACTTTCGGGCGTCGACGTCATTTATCCCGGCAAAGTTCACAATCCATTCAGAAATTGCTCCCGAAAAGACAGAAAAGACCGGTATCCCCTTTTTATGAGAAGTCGGTTTTTGACACACCTGGAAGCATGACCGTCGATGACTTCTCCACAGCCCGAGCCAACTCTGACGTTCACCCCGAGACGGGTCACGCAGCTCGCGTTCGTGTTGATCGGATGTCAGCTCGTCATTCGCGTCTGGGTTGCCGCGAGCAATTACTTCTACTGGGACGACCTCATCCTGATGGGCCGCGGAGGACGCTTCCCACTCTTCTCGAGCGAACTCCTGCTCTACGACCACGACGGTCACTTCATGCCCGCGGCCTTCTTCTTCACCGGGTTGATCGCCCGTATCGCGCCGTACAACTGGGCGCTGTCGGCAACGCTGCTCGTCATCGGTCAGGCCGCCGCGTCGTTGGCGCTTCTGCGCACTCTTCGGTTGGTCCTCGGCCGGCGACCGGCACTGTTGATTCCGCTGCTCCTGTATCTGTTCGTCCCGCTGACACTTCCGGCGTTCTCGTGGTGGGCAGCCGCGCTCAATGCGTTGCCGCTCCAGATCGCGCTGGCCTGGGCATGCGGCGACGCGATCAAGCTGTACCGCACCGGGCAGGTGCGCTACGTGTTCTCGGGCACCGCGGTTTTTGTCATCTCCTTGCTGTTCTTCGAGAAAGCAGTGCTCGTTCCGTTCGTGGCACTCGCTTTTCTGGTGCTGCACTTGCGCACACAAGGTGAAGAAACGCCGATACGAAGTGCGATCACGAAGTGCCGACTCCTGTGGACGGCCTGCGCCGCCGTGCTCGCGATCTGGATTCCGGTGTATCTGACAACTGTCGAATCTCCGATCACCGGATACGGCCGTTCGATGTCCACCGAACTGCTGCATCACGGAACGTCTTTGGGGATGCTTCCCACTCTTCTCGGCGGCCCCTGGCGCTGGGAGCGGTGGATCCCCAGCCCCGCCTGGGCCGATCCGCCGACGCTTTTGGTGGTCGCAGCCTGGGCCGCGCTGCTGACGACGGCCGTGATGACAGTGCGTGCCCGACGCGGCGCTGCCTGGATCTGGGTCGCCGCGGCGCTGTACTTCCTGGCCTCAGTGGTGGCGATGACCGCTACCCGATCCGACGCCGACACCACGTACGAGTTGGCGCAGACCTTGCGTTACTTCACGGATTCGGCGACGGTGTTCGCCCTCGCCGCCGCTTTGATTCTCGCTGCGCCTCGGCGACGTCCGGCCCGTATACCCGTCGCAGTCGCCGCCGGCCTGTCAGTGCTCCTCGTGATCAGTTCGCTCGTCTCGACCGTCACGTTCGTCGACATCTGGCGCGAGAACCCGACCCGCGACTACCTCGCGAACGCGCGAATGTCGTTGTCACAGAATCAGGATGCTCCACTGCTCGAGCAACCCGTCGCGATCGAAGTGCTCCTTCCCGTCGCCTTTCCGAACAATTTGGCAAGCAACGTTCTCGCGCCGCTGCCTGATCGCCCCGAATTCTCTTCCAGCACTCCGATTCTGCGCACCATCGACGACAGCGGTCAGATCGTCGATGCCGAAGTGACCTGGACGAGAAGGATTCCCGAAGGAACGGCGCCGAACTGCGGCACCCGTGCCGAAGGCCCGACCGAGCTCCCCCTCGACGGCCCCCTGGCCGGCTGGGAATGGACGGTTCAGCTCAATTACCTCGCCAGCGCCGACGGAACGATCGATGTTGCGTTGGAGTCCGGCGACGCAGTATCCGTACCCGTCACCCAAGGTTTGCACTCGGTGTTCGTGCGCCTGGTCGGCCACGGAAACAGTGTGAAGATCACGCCGACAACACCGGGACCGACCCTGTGTTTCGGCGCCGGACAAGTCGGTGCCGTCGTCCCGACCTCCGCAAAATAGTGGCAGAGTGGAAGTCATGGAGCTGCGTATATTCACCGAACCCCAGCAGGGCGCTACCTACGAACAACTACTGACTGTTGCCCAGACCGCCGAAAAACTCGGCTACGGCGCATTTTTCCGCTCGGACCACTATCTCGCCATGAATTCCGACGGCCTTCCCGGGCCCACCGACGCGTGGATCACGCTCGCCGGAATCGCCCGCGAAACATCCACCATCCGCCTCGGCACTCTGGTGACGTCGGCTACGTTCCGTCACGCCGGACCGCTGGCCATCTCGGTCGCACAGGTCGATCAGATGAGTGGTGGCCGCGTAGACCTCGGCATCGGCGCCGGCTGGTACGAGGAAGAGCACCAGGCGTACGGCATCCCGTTCCCGGCGCTCAAGGATCGCTTCGAATTGCTCGAGGAAACTCTCGACGTCGTGACCGGTCTGTGGCGTACGACGGTCGGCGACACGTTCGACTACGACGGTAAGCACGTGCAGATCAAGAACTCTCCCGCGCTTCCCAAACCGCACCAGGTCGACGGTCCGCCGATCCTGATCGGTGGCACGGGCAAGAAGAAGACTCCGGCGCTCGCCGCTCGGTTCGCAAACGAGTTCAACATCCCGTTCAAGTCCCTCGAGGAAACGAAGGACATCTTTGCGCGGGTTCGTCAGGCTTGCGTCGAGCACGAGCGCGATCCGAACGAATTGGTGTACTCCAACGCTCTCGTCCTGTGCTGCGGCCGCGACGAGGCGGAGATCAAGAAGCGCGCCGAGGCTATCGGACGCGACGTCGACGAGCTACGTGAGAACGGTCTGGCCGGAACACCTTCGGAGCTGGTCGACAAGATCGGCACTTTCGCCGAGGCCGGTTCACAGCGCGTGTATCTGCAGACTCTCGATCTCGCCGATCTGGATCATCTCGAACTCGTCGCAAGCGAGGTCATGCCCCAACTGCAGTAAAGAATGGGCCGGGATCTACAGCGCGTTCGCGTCGAGGAACGCGCGTAGGTCTCGGTCCCACTGGGCCGAGCGGGAACGGTCGAGAAAGACGCGCACCAGCATGAAAGCGATGACCAGCAGCGACATCACGCTGAACCAGGTGAAAACCCCGGTCACCACGGCTGCGACGTCGGCAGCGCTCTGAGTGATCGGAGCTACGGTCTTGTCGCCCTGATCATTGACGTAGATGGGGACCTCGGTGCCGGCGGGCGTCGCCGAGTCGACAGTGACATCACCCGTGTGAACCTGGCCGTTCCAGTTCCACTGCGCGCTGGCCATTTCGGTGGTCGGCGCAATGTAATCGGCTGTCGAGGCGGTGGTCTGCGTCGAATCTGCTGTCGTCGTCGCCGAAATACTGTGTAATTCGGCGGATTGTTTGGCGATCAGTGCGTTCTGGCTCGAAGCAGTCGCAGCCCCTGCCCATACCGCGAGAGGCAGCAGAAGAATCGCGAAAATGATCAGACCGAAGGACATGAACCCTTCGATCCGATCACTGCGGCGAACCATCGGATCGTGGCCTACATGAATGGTGCGTCGGAGCAGCGACGCAGTTCCTCGCGTACTACCTGACATTGTGAGCTCAGTTCTCTCGACGACACACTCTTACATCGAGATTCCCTTTGTTTCGATCTAGTTGCAAGTGTTAACGAGCTGAATCACATGTGTCCTCCAACACCTGTCCAGTTATTCGCTCGGCGGAAGGATGTCCGTCTGCGCCGGAACCTGATCCTGACGGAGCAATCCGACCGGGCAACTGACGCCCGTGGCATGCACCGGGCAGTAACCGCCGGGATTCTTCGCCAGATACTGCTGGTGGTAATCCTCCGCGTAGAAGAAGTCGCGCAGCGGGCCGATTTCGGTGGTGATCGCTCCATATCCGGCTTCGGCAAGCCGTTCACCGAAAGCGACGGCCGACGCATGAGCGATTTCTTCCTGCTCCGCGGACGTCGTGAAGATCGCCGAACGGTACTGCGAGCCCTGGTCGTTACCCTGACGCATCCCCTGCGTCGGATCGTGGTTCTCCCAGAAGTGCGCCAGGATCTGCTCGTAGGAGATCACTGCGGGATCGAAGACCACCAGCACGACTTCGGTGTGACCCGTACGTCCGGAGCACGTCTCTTCGTACGTCGGGTTGGGCGTGAAGCCGCCCGCATAACCCGCAGCGGTCGTGTACACGCCGGGAAGCTGCCAGAACTCCTTCTCGGCGCCCCAGAAACAACCCATCCCTACGACGACGGTCTGCAGTTCGGCCGGAAACGGCGGCGTCAACGGATGCCCGTTGACGTAGTGCGCGGTCGGAACCGGCATTTTCTGCTCTCGGCCCGGGAGTGCGTCCTCAGGCGCGATCAGCGTGGATTTTGCGGACGCTCGTCCCAGAATGTCGTCGTACCAGCTCATGCTTCGATGCTACGCGCGAGCGACTGTTTCGCCACGCCGTGATCGCGCGGGCGCCGGGCAGCTCCACCCACCGGTAGCCGATTTCTGCTACCGCGGCCGTGGCCAGAAGGAAGAGCGCAAACGCCAGCGTCGGTCCGACGTACAAAACAGTGTTCTCGACGACGCGGTACAGGATCAGGGTGTGCACGAGATAGATGACGTAACTACGCGTCGAGAGCCACTTCACGACCGGCCAGCGCGTCGGGACGCCGTCGTAGCGGCCGATGAGAACTACCGCTGCGGCGACTACCGAAATGGTCCACAGATAGTGCTCACCGGCCCAGTAGACGCGGAACTGGGTCGCCACGATGATGACGTGCATCTGGACGAGGACGGCCGCGATCAGCCAGCGGCCGGGAGCGAGCTTCGCCCACGCGAGGTACATGATCTGGCCGAGGAAGACGGCCGGCAGCGTCGCGGCGATCTTGGACAGCATCGGCACGGTGTACGGCAGCGGCGCGTAGACGTTGTAGAGCAGCACCAGCGAGCACAGCGCACCACCGGCGAGCGGCATGACGATCGGTCGCAGCCGCAGTATCGGGCGAGCCGCTACACATGCGAGATAAAAGAGGAATTGAACGGTGAGTGTCCAGGTCACTCCCAGAACTGCTACCTCGGGCTTGAGAAAGAATCCGCCGAGAAAAAAGCTCATCAACGCTTCGGTATCGGAAATACCTTCCTGACCGCTGAACATTCCGTTGATTCCGAGGCGGACCAGAAGAATGGCAATCGCGGTCGCCACCCAGAATGCGGGCAGCAGTCGACTGAATCGGTTGGTCAAGAACTTTCCGGGGCCGTCGCGAATCGCGGATCGCGTCACCAGAGCACCGGTAAGCATCATGAATACTGCGACGCCGACAAAAGAGAGGTGCTGGTTGAGTTCGGCAGGCTCGATCAAAACGCCGTAGACGACGTCGATCACCCACCAACCCGAGCCGAGATCGTCGATGACGTAGAAAGAGATGTGGGAGTAGATCACGGCGGCAACCGCCAGGGCTCGCAGCAGGTCAGCGCCCGGAAGATTCACCCGAGGCGCGGCCGCCTCTGGTGATTCCGGGAGGAAAACTGGTGCGGGCATCGCGCAAGTTTAAGGTTCCGTTCACCTTTACGACGAATTTGCGCATATTAGCTTACCCTTAGATCGGGGCAAGTTCGGTTTCCCAAACTTTATTCTTTGGTGATTACTACCTGAGCCGGACTGTTGCGGACGGTGTACGAATGTTATTGGGTGGAAACCCGAAGAATGATTTGCACATACGCGAGTGACGTCACGCCGTGACCGGTGATCGACGCACTCTAAAGCACCAGGGCTCACCAGCCCGCAAAGAAGGGACCCTCGTGTCTGTTTACACGCTGCCGGAACTCCCCTACGACTACGCAGCCCTCGAGCCGCACATCTCGGGCAAGATCATGGAGCTGCATCACGACAAGCACCACGCGGCTTACGTTGCCGGTGCCAACGCTGCACTCGAGAAGCTGGCCGAGGCTCGTGAGAACGACACCATCGCAGCGCAGGCCAACCTGCTCGAGAAGAACCTGGCGTTCCACCTCGGTGGCCACACCAACCACACCGTTTTCTGGAACAACCTCAGCGCTGACGGTGGCGACAAGCCCGAAGGTGAACTCGCCGCAGCGATCGACGACAACTTCGGTTCGTTCGATCTCTTCCGCGCTCACTTCTCCGCGAACGCCAACGCCATCCAGGGCTCCGGCTGGTCCATCCTCGCGTGGGACTCGATCGGACAGCGTCTGATCATCGTCCAGCTCTACGATCAGCAGGGCAACATCTCCATCGGCCTCACGCCGCTGCTGCTCCTCGACATGTGGGAGCACGCTTTCTACCTCGACTACCAGAACGTCAAGGGCGACTACGTCAAGGCATTCTGGAACATCGTCAACTGGAACGACGTTTCGGCTCGCTTCGACCGTGCACGTACCCAGACCGCAGGTCTGATCGTCTAGTCACGCGCTTCTTGCGAACGGCGGCGCCTTACCAGGGGCGCCGCCGTTCGTGTCAGCAGAGCACCACCGAGCAGGACCGTCGTGGCTCCGAAGACCAATGCCAGTGTGCGAGTTCCGGAGTCACCGCTGCTCGCGGTGGTCTGATTCACGGCCACCGGATCCGACAGCACCGAGGTCAGCTGAACCTGCTGCGGGGTGGTCATCGCGGGAATACCGGATTTTGCGCCGTCGAGGCCCGTGACCAGTGACTTGGCGATTCCTTGCAGCGTCGTGAATCCCTGGGTGATCTGATCGGTCACGTCACCGAGCATCTGCGGCGCCTGATCAGCGATGGGAATGAGGCCGTCGTTCAATTGTCCGGCAGCACTGCTCAGTTGATCGCTCGCGCCTTGCAGCTGCCCGACAGCGGTGCGGACTAGATCCCCGAGCTCCGTATCGGGCCCGACCGAGCCACCCAACAGCGCCGGAACGGTGCCCAATTGCGCATTCAGCGCACCGAGATCCGAACTCACACCGGCCAGTTGCGCTGTCACGTCAGGCGGGATCGGAAGGCCGTTCAGCGCAGTCTGCAGCGCGTCGATTCGTGTCTTCAGTTCCGCGGTCGAGGAAGACGCCTCCCCCAGCGTCAGGCCCAGTGAGTCCGCGCGCGTGGCCAGCTCTTCCGCCGACCCCGACGCCTGATCGACAACACCGGACACCTGATCCGCGACGCTCATCAGCTCCAACGCCCCGGACCGTGCGGTCTCGAGGTACGGCAGCAGAGTGCCTGCGCCTGCTTTCACCTGATCGATCGACTTTCCGGCCTCGTTGGTTCCGGCGACCAGAATCTGTGCGGTGGTGAGGTTTTGATCGATCGAGCGTCTGGCGGCCGACGTCTGAGCCAGCAGACCCTTGATGCCGTCCGCGCCGACCTGCGCCGACACGGCCCGAGTCAACTCGGCCGACTTCTCCGAATCCGAGCCCTTCACCTCGAGGTCGACGCTCGCCTGCCGTGGATCCATGCCGAACATCGACGCGACGGTTTCGCTGAAGTCCTCCGGCACGGTCAACGTCGCGAAGTAGTTCCCGCCGGGGTTGTCGACCACCTGGAAGTCGAAGTCTTCGTTCTTGCCCAACGTGTCCACCAGCGTGTCGCCGGCCCGAAGTTCCTTGCCGTCGAGCGTGGTTCCCGCGTCGGCGTTCACGATCGCGACGGTGTTCGAGGTGTCGGCACCGCCCGCGAAGATCACGAACCCGATCCCCGCCACCGCAGCCGCGACGATCGCGGCCACACCACCGACTGCCAGCCGTCGACCGAGTCGTGACGGCCGGCGATGGGAGTTTTCTGTGGTGTTCTCGGCGCTCATGGGCGAGACGATAAAGCAACAACTTGTAGAAACACTGAGAGCCCTAGTCTGCGGGCGTGGCCGGCTTCTCAGACTCCTCGGGTTCCTCCTTCGGCATGTCCCGAGGCCCACTGATCAGGATGTCGGCCCAGCGCGTGGCTGGGTCGATGTCGAGCAGGACGGCCTTCACCAACAACGAGAGCGGGATCGCCAGCAGCGCTCCGAGCGCCCCGAGAACCCACGACCAGAAGACAAGTGAGAGGAACGTCATCGTCACCGACAGTCCGACGGCGTCGCCGACGAACTTGGGTTGGATGATGGACTGGATCACGAAGTTGATGACGGAGTAGACGACGATCACCCACAGCATCAGCCACGGCCCGCCCTGCAACAGTCCCAGGAGCGCCGGTGGAATCACGCCGATGACGAACCCGATGTTGGGGATGTAGTTGGTGATGAAGGACAGCAACGCCCACAGGACGGGCAGCTGAATGCCCATGAGCCACAGCGCGCCACCGTCGAGTACCGCCACGATGAGACCGAAGACCGTCGAGACCACCAGGTATTTGCGAGTTCCGGCGGCAAAGGTGGAGAGCGCGTAGGAGATTTCGGGA
The DNA here is from genome assembly GCF_021352185.1 of Rhodococcus sp. Ni2. NCBI lineage: Bacteria > Bacillati > Actinomycetota > Actinomycetes > Mycobacteriales > Nocardiaceae > Rhodococcus > Rhodococcus sp. Ni2. Next base: position 2,418,755 of record NZ_WOXZ01000001.1, on the reverse strand, counting down.
CGTTGCTCGGACAACACATGCAACCGCGAGCGGATGCTCATGCCGTCGAAGGCCATGAACAACAACAACGCGAGAATGAACACCAGATCCGACAGGATGCCGAGCAGGCCCTCCAGCCCGCTTTCGAGTACGCCCACAACCTTCGTGAGATCGACACTGCTGAGCGTGCTTTGGATCTGTTCGGTGCTCACTCCGAAGTCGGCCAACTTGTCGCGGCCCTCGTTGAGGAGGTTGGTCATCTCCTCGGAGTACTGCGGCAGGATCGTCGCCAACTGAGCCGTCGACACGATCAACGACGCCGCCAACCCGAGCAGGATCAAGTACACGGTGACCAGTGAGCCGAGCATCCCGACCCACTTGGGCCACCCTCGGCGCTGTGACCAATCCTGAATGGGCTGAACGGCAATCGTCAGCACCAGGGCCAGGAATACCGGTCCGAGGATGCCGCCGAACACCTTCATTCCGCCGACGGCGACCACGGTGGCGGCAATACCGAGCAGGACGATCAAACCGCGCGGGATCGACCAGTTCTCGCTACCGGACAGCGTGGGGATCGGAGTGGGAGCCTCGACGGCCGGCTTTCCCTTCTTAGAGAACACCGGCTTAGAGAACACCGGCTTCCTTTGCCCGGCTCCTGATCTGGAATGCTCCCACGATCATGAAGAGGCCGAACAGGATTGCGTACCAACCCAACAACCAGATGAGGCTGATGATGCCTTCGCCGGGCGCGATGAGAAGAATGATGCCGAAGATGACAGCAAGCACCGATGCGGCGAGCAACCATCCCCAACTGGATCCGGGCAGCGCCTTCATCTTGAAGGCGCCGACAATTCCGAAGATTCCGAACATGATGGCGTAGAAGGCAATTATGTACAGCAGCACCAGCGCAGTGATGCCCGGCCAGACCAGCGCGACGATGCCGGCTCCGACCGAGACGACGCCCGTGAACACCCACCAACCCCACGAGCTCAGATGCTCGCGGTCCCGGATGGCGCGAACTATCGTGATCAAACCGTCGGCGATGGAGTAGATACCGAACAGGAAAACCAAGGCCACCACGGTAATTCCCGGCCACACGAGCGCGATGATTCCGAAGATCACGCCGAAGATTCCGCGGATCAGGATCATCCACCAGATCTCTTTGCCGTACTGCACGAACGGATTCTGCGTGACCATCAGTAGCCTCCGAAACAAGCGGGTGTCTCTGACCGATTCAACAGCTCTTCAAACAGGGCAATACCGACAGATCGTATGACTCTTGTGACCTTTCCGCCCATCGAAACGCGCGGCTGATACCGAGTTGCGCTCTTCGGGTACGAAGCGAGGGGACTTTCAGCCTGCTTCTCGAATACTTGCTTCTCGAATACCGGGCGCAGTCCACGATCCCGACAGCACTGCAGCCTTCGGCCAGTACAGGCGCAGAAAGACGTTGAAGTCGCCGGACGGAGCCGGCAGCCAGTTCCGCTCCTTCTCACCACCAGGGGATTCGTGCTGAAGATAGATGTCGAGGGAACCGTCGTCGGCAAACACCAGATCGCTTCGATCGCCAATCGCGTATCGGTCGATCGGGTTGTCCACGAAGAACTGCCGCTCGTTCATCATCGTGAGCGACCAGAAGCCCTCGACCGGTGGCAGCTCGTCCTTCTCGAAGTGCAGGACGTACTTCTTCGCCCCGGTCAGCGGCTTCCCGTCGACGTCCGTCGTGGCATGCGGGTACACGGCATCAGCGTCGAGATTGGCCCCGAAACCGAGCCAGACGATCAGAGCCCGCTGAGCGTAATGGGTTCCGTAGTGCCCCAAGCCGCGGTGCATCGTCCAGCCGTTCTTCGGACTGCCCTCGGCCTCTTCGGCGATCTCGCTCAGCACGTCCATACCGGTTCGCGCAGCTCTATCGAGGGCATCACGTACCTCCTGCGGACGCGACCTCCAGGGCAAGGAGGAGCCGATTCCTATGTCGGACAGTTGTTTCATCATCTCGGTGTCCTCCGGACGCGGAGGATTGTCGTCGAGAAGTGCGTCGAGTCTGGTGAAGAATGCCTCGCCGTCCATGGCGGCCACCTGGTCCACCGGCGGCGTCCGCGTGTCGACGGCAGGGTTCACCGGCATTTCACCGGGCGTGTAGTCCTGCGGGTCACCCGTCCACTCCGACAGAGGAGTGAGTCGCGTCCGGTCCTGCAGGCTGTGCACTTCTGCCAGGTCCGTTCCCCCCGACGTCGCGTAGCGGGCGACTATCCAGTTCATCGCCGTCGGAGACCGCAGCAGCGTCAAACCCTTGGGCACGTTGCCTTTCCAATTCGGCCCGGCCACCAGGTACGGTCCCCCGGTGCGCCCAACTGTCCGAGATCCCGGCACCGTGAACACGTCGCTCCACGCGTCGAGGATGGGGACCAGCCAGTACCGCGTGCCGAAGTCCGGCAGTGAGAGCACCTGCGGTTCCGTCGAGACGTCCAGCCACCCCGACGAGTAGAGAGTGTCCGCGTTGGGTGAGACGACATCGGTGAAGGTCGCATCCGGCGTCGTACGCGCGTATGCGAACTGGTTGAGCGGGGCTTTCATCGCCACCGGCGAAGGCACCGCCGTCATGACATCCCGCGATACCGCAGCAATCAACAGGGGATATCCGAAGATCCACGCCTGCGTTGCCAGGTCTTCCAGCCGAGAACGGTTCTTCGACAGAGTCATGTCTGCGCATACCACCGCCCTCACCAGCGCAAACCTGGCTGGCACTCTCCCTCTCTTGTGTGCCAGTACCGAATGGGTGCATATTTCGATTACCCAACGAGGTGTGCCGGACCGACGCATGCGCGTCTGCCCGAGATTTGCCCCAGCACCGAGGGAGGAACAGAAATGAACAGAAACGAAGCAATAGGCATTTCTCCGTTCCAAGCCGCTGGGTCTTTGCAGGGGTTCGTCATTTCCGGTCGTTGGCCGGACACCACCCAGGAGTGGGCGCAGCTTCTCGCATTGGCTGTCCGCGTGGCCTCGATGCCAGGTTTGTTGCCGACCACGACGGTCTTCGGGGTCCGTGAAGACGTTCCCGAAGATCCGCAGCCGGGCACCGTCGGTCTGGTGGTCGCCGAAGGTCCGGTACTCGGCGATTTCGCCTTGACACCCGGCCGTTTCTCCGACCATCAGCCACCGGCGCTGATCATGCTGCACCCACCGTCGGAAACCACGCCCAGCCTGCCGGAATGCGAGGGCAGCGCGTCGGGGTGCGTACTGCTGCCAGGCCTTCCCTATCTGGGTTTGGAGCATCGTGCGGCGTGGGTCGAGGCTGAGCCGGACGGCACAGTCGTCTCCATGATCAGTCGTGTCGGCATCGATCCGATCAGCGATCCCGACACCGCTGTTTTGGCCATGCTCCTCGCCTCGTGACGGCCCCGGTAAGCGATAAGTTCGGACTCCCAAACTTGCTGTGCGCTTTGCCAATTCGTTTCAGGCGCGCTAACGTGGGCAGCAACGAAGGGGAGTAGCCCCCAATCGCCCGTGTCGACATACTGGTTCGACGCGCTCCGCCTGGTGCGGATCGCGAAGCACCCGGCCTGGCGAACCGAAGGTCCTGTGGCCTCGGTGGGCGAGACCTTCGGCCGGACAAGCGCACCCACTGCGCCTGCCCAGGCCGGAGGCTCGCATTTTTCCTCCGACCTACACCGACCGGAGGAGTAAATCTTGCTTGCCGCAATACTTTTGAGTTTCGGCGTCATTTTCGTCGCAGAACTCGGTGACAAGTCGCAACTGATGGCAATGACGTTTGCCTTGCGCTATCGCTGGTGGGTCGTCCTCGGCGGAATCACCGTCGCCACCACCCTTGTTCACCTCGTCTCGGTCGCCGTCGGCCACTACCTGGGCGTCGCCCTCCCCACCGCGGCGATTTCCATCGTCGGCGGTATCGCTTTCCTGATCTTCGGCCTCTGGACCTTGCGCGGTGACGATCTCACCGACGACGAGCAGAACAAGGCCGGTCGCGTCACGCGATCCGCCTTCATCGCCGTCGCCTCGGCCTTCTTCCTGGCAGAACTCGGCGACAAGACCATGCTCGCCACCATCACCCTTGCGACTGACAACGACTGGATCGGCGTCTGGATCGGGTCGACGGTAGGCATGGTGGCGGCCGACGCTCTCGCCATCATCGTCGGCTCGGTGCTGGGCAAGCACCTTCCGGACGGATTCATCAAGATCGGCGCCGCGGTGCTGTTCTTCGTCTTCGGTGTCTGGCTGCTGCTCGAGGGCATCTTCCCCGACTCGTCGGCCGGCATCATCGGCGGTGGCGTTGTCCTGGCAGTGTCCGTACTGGGTGCGCTGGCACGGATGATCTGGAAGCGCTCCCGTGCGACCGACTCCGATACACACCTCGTCGACGACAATCGGACGCCGATCGACTGACGCTCAACGAATAACGTCGCCGGCGCCCCAAATTGCGACCGGGACATGACCTTCCGCCACTCCGCTCGGTCCGAGTAGCTGCCCGAACCGCTTCATCGGGTACAGCGAGACACGTCGATCGAGGATCCGCACACTACCGATTCGGCGGAGTCGATCCTCGACGACAAGACTCTGCGCGAGGCTGCTCAGCCACACGCTGATCAACATGTTCGCTGTTCCGGTAGTCGCCACCAACAATCTGATCTCCGGCCAACTCGACACAAGATTGCCGAGTTCGTCGGTGGAACCGTCCACAGCGACGTCGAAGATCACTTCGAACGGTGAACCGACAGCCTGTTGCGAGACATCGCAGCGGAAAATCAACTGTTGCGACGCAGTCAGTTGGGCCAAGCGCCGTCGAATCGCAGTCTCGTTCGTTCCACAAATCGCGGCGAGACGCGCATAGCTGGCACGTCCGTCACGGCCGAGCGCCTCCAACAGGGCACCGTCGGACTCGCGGAACTCTGTCGGATCTGCCGGCACCGCAGCGCCCTTTGTCGATGCCGTTGCCAGCTGAGCCCGACCCGCTTGCCCCAGAGCGCCCGGCTCCCAGCTGAACCCGTCCCGGTACACCTTCACCCCGACCCGGCTTCTGATCGACAGAATTCCAGGATCGGCGGCAAGGTGCTCACACACCAAAGCGTCCAAACTCTTGTGGTCGGCGGCCACGACTCCGACGAAATATTCGTACTCGCCTTCCGTCCTGGCCAACAGATAGGCACAGGAGAGTTGACGTAACAGCTCCCCCACGTCGGCAACGGAATCCTGTGTGGTCCTGATCAAGAGATAGCCGAATATGTGGGTTCGACCGATTGCGACCGCGTTGACCCACGAATGACCGTTCGAAACGAGGCGACGCCACCGGCGGGCGATCGTCGTCGAATCCATGTCGAGCACTGACGACAACTGCGTCCACGACGCGCGGGGGTTGAGCTGAAGTGCATTGATGATCTCCAGATCAGATTCCGCGATGACAAATGCGTCGGATTCCGGCTTCATCGGCCCAGTATTGCCGGATTACTGCATTCTGGTCGGTGATCCCTGCCTGTTTGCCAAAGATGTGTGAATCACTTCACAGGTTCACCACTTGGAGGCCCAGTGCTTCGCTCCACCAAAGTCACGGTCGCGTTGCTGTTCTTCGCGTACGCGATCGACTACATAGATCGGCTGGCGATCAACCTCGCTCTCCCCTTGCTCGGTGAGGAGTTCGATCTCGACTACTCCCAGCGTGGATTGATCATCTCCACGTTCTTCATTGCATACACGCTGGCCCAACTGCCTGGTGGACTGCTCGCCGATCGATACGGCGCAGTCCGGATGGCTCTGATCGGGTTGGTGGCGTGGAGTGTCTTCACCGGCCTCACTGCCCTTGCCTGGTCGTTCGGGACGCTTCTGGTTGTTCGCTTTCTCTTCGGTCTCGCGCAGGGCGTGTTTCCGGCAGCTGCAGTAAAGCTCGTTGCCGAGCGGAGCATCCCGGAGCAACGTGCCACTGCCACAGGATGGATGAACAGTTCCAACGCCGTCGGTACGCTTCTTGCCATCGTTGTTGCGGCAGCACTTCTCCCGTTGATCGGCTGGCGTGGAATGTTTCTGGCCGTCGCGGCGCTCGGCGTACTCTCGCTTGTCAGCATCAAGTTGTGGCTCCCGCCGGCACTTCCGGCGGAGAACGACCACGGTCCGGATTCCTCCTGGGACAACATGCGCACCGTACTTCGCTCCCGCGCGATGTGGCTCTTCGCCTTGATGTTCTTCGGATACGACTTCGTGATCTGGGGGATGTCGTCGTGGGTTCCGTCCTACCTCCATGACGAACGTGGAATCGCCCTCTCGAGTGCAAGCCTCCTTCTGATTCCGGCTACCGTGGTGGCCGCCGTGACCACCGTCATCGGCGGGCGAATCTCCGATCGGCTGGCTGGCAACAGTCGTGTCGTCGTAGTGCCGTCCATGCTCGCGTGCATCGTGATGCTCGTTTCGATTCCTTTCGTCTCCAACACGGCCTTGTTCGTCGTTCTCGTCACCCTCGGATCTGCCGCTGCCTCTTTCGCTTTCATGCCGTGTTTTGCACTTCCGCTTCGTAGCCTGCCTTCGTCGGTGGTCGGAGCAGCCTCGTCGATGATCATTTTCGGCGGCATGGTCGCCGGAATAGTCGCACCGCTTGTATTCGGATTCATCGTGGACCATCTCTCCTGGCCAGCGGCGTTCGTATCGCTCGCACTCGGGCCCGTCGTGGCGATCGTCGCGGTCATGGCAGCACCACAAACCCGAGAAAAGATGCTGAACCTGGTGCAACTGAAAACCGCCAACTGAAAGAAGATCAACCATGAATCAACTGCTTTCGAATCTCGAGTTCGGAGACCCGTCGCGGTTGCGAACCGTCGAGCCGCACTGGTTCGAGCTCTACCGGGACCTACACGCACACCCCGAGTTGTCCGGCGACGAAACTCGCACCGCCGCAATTGTTGCCGAGGAACTTCGGCGAATCGGCGGCTGGGACGTCACGGTCGGTGTCGGCGGTACGGGTGTCGTCGGTGTTCTCGAAGGGAGCAGCGGTCCGGTGATCCTGCTACGCGCCGACATGGACGCGTTGCCGGTGGCAGAAGACACCGGTCTGTCCTACGCCTCCAGAACTGATGGAGTCATGCATGCGTGTGGCCACGATGTCCACGTAACCGCGCTGCTTGCCACGTGCGCAGCACTTTCCGCGGATCCGACATCGATCACCGGGACTGTTGTCGCGGTCTTCCAGCCTGCCGAGGAGACCGGCTCCGGCGCTCGTGCGATGGTCGACGACGGAATCTTCGACCGCTTCCCACGACCGGACCTCTGCCTGGGACAGCACGTGGGCCCGACTCCTGCGGGGATGTTGGTCAGCAAACCCGACATCTTGATGGCAGCATCCGACACGATACGAGTGGTCTTTCACGGCCGTGGTGGACACGCGTCCTCACCGTACGCATGCATCGACCCTTTGTTGATGGCAGCGTCTTTCGCGCTGCGCATTCAAAGTCTGGTCGCTCATGAAGCGGCAACCCCGACAGCACCTGTGCTCACGGTGGGAGCCTTGCACGCCGGCACAGCTGCGAACATCATTGCCGACGACGCCGAACTGCTACTCAGCCTGCGAACTTTCAGTGCATCGTCGCGAGATCACATGCTCGAATCGGTGGGCAGGATCGCTCGCGCAGAAGCTGACGGGGCAGGCGCCGCCGACGCGCCGGACGTTCATGCGTACAACGGCTTTCCGGCCACGGTCAACACTCCGGACGCCACGTCCACGGTGATATCCGACCTGCGACAGGCCGGCTTGGGAATGCATACTCTGTCACAACCACTTTCGGGTAGCGAGGACTTCGGCATCTTCGGCACCGCCGCCCAATGCCCCTCCGTATTCTGGCATTTCGGCGGAACGGCACTTCAAAGTTTCGACGGAACCGCCCTTGCCGCGCTCGCTGAGGGACGGATACCACCCGGCACGCCGTCGAATCATTCACCGCGCTTCGCCCCAGATCCCGCCGCGGCCCTACCCGAAGGTGTTACAGCCATGACCGCGGCCGCGCTGGGAGCCCTTGCGCGGAGCGCGTGATTCCCACGCATACTGTCCCAGGGAGATAACGTCATGTCAGACGAACTGCACTACCTCAGCGCCACCGAAGCCATTGCTCACTTTCGCGCGCGGGAATTGTCTCCGGTCGAACTGCTACAGGCAATCATCGACCGAACTCAGAAGTTCGAACCTCACATCAATGCCTTCACCGAAGAGATGTTCGACGAGGCACTCGCAGGCGCCCGGGATGCCGAGAGCCGGTATCGCGGCCAAGGACCCGACCCGCGGCCACTGGAGGGAATTCCGGTAGCTGCCAAGGAAAAACATGCCATTGCCGGAAAGTCGCTGACCGAAGGCTCTCTGGCGGGGCGCGGCAACATCGCCCGCGAGAACGCACCGGTGATCGACCGAGTTCTGGCAGCAGGCGGTCTGATTCACGCACGCGCGACGACACCGGAATTCTGCGTCGCGGCATTCACACACTCTCCTTTGTGGGGCGTGACCCGCAATCCCTGGAACCTCGATTACAGCCCCGGAGGTTCATCCGGAGGAGCCGGCGCCGCACTGGCCGCCGGAACTACTACTCTGGCAACAGCATCCGACATCGGCGGGTCGACACGAGGCCCGGCAGGCTTTACCGGCACCGTCGGTCTCAAGGCCTCGTACGGGCGTATCGCCGGGGTCGCCCCGCTGTCCATGGATTCCTACCGTGGCGACGGTCCGATGGCCCGAACTGTCGACGACGCAATTCTTTTGGCCAACGTTCTGATCGGGCCGGATCCGCGTGACCATTCTTCCCTGAGGCCGGCGATCACGCTGCCACACGAGTACCCGTCGGTCGAGGGAATGCGAATTGCCCTGTGCCTGCGGCTCGGTGACTTCCCCATCGAGCCTGACATCGAGGCGAACACCCGGGCTCTCGCACAGTCGTTGGTCGATGCCGGCGCGATCGTCGAGGAGATCGAGTTGCCGTGGACTCGTGATTCGATGGCAGCAGCGGTGAAAGTCCATTTCGGAACGATCATGGGTGCATCCGTCGCGGAAGTTGCTCGCGTCCACGGTGATCTTCTTGCCGACTACACGCTCGACAACGTCGCGATCACGTCGAAGGGCGCTGCGGAAATGTCATTTCTGGACGGCCTTCGCAAGGAAACCCAAATGCAACGAGAGCTCGCCGAGGCGATGGCTCCCTTCGATGCGCTGATCTGCCCGACTTCGGGCACCATCGCCTTCCCGGCAGGCGAGTCTTTGCTCGACGGCCTCACTGTGGCGGGTCAGCACGTGAATAACACCGCCGAAGCACTTCTCACATTGCCGTTCAACGTCGCCAATCGGTGCCCCGTATTGGCGGTGCCGAGTGGACACGCACACAACGGCGTTCCCACGGGCGTCCAGATCGTCGGCCATACGTACGACGAACCGACCGTGTTCCGGATCGGCAAAGCACTGGAGAAGATCCGCCCGTGGGCATACACCGACCAGCATCAACCGAAGCTGAATGTGGTGACGCCGGCGTCCTCTTGATTGCTGAGGAGATCAGAGCTTGGCTCTGATCTCCTCAGCGATCGGCTGGAACTGCTCGAGGAATGTCAGGGCCCAACCGAAGGACGCGACGCCCTCGTAGTCGAACGAGTACACCTGATCATTCTTGACGGCGCGCAGACGCTGGAAGATGGTGTCGTTCGCCAACTTCTCGTTGATGGGGCCCTTGCCACTGTTCGTGATGATGACGTCGGCCTCGTCGAGTAGCTCCAACTGCTCCCTCGGGAACCACTCGTTGCTGCCGGCGGGAATTGCGAGTGAACGGTCGTTGAACTGGAACCCGGCCTCGCTGATGACCGTCGTCTGATACTTGGTCGGCGAGTACAGCGAGAAACCACTCTCCTCGAAGTACGTGGTGTAGACGACCTTCACCTTGCTCAGCACATCAGCGTTGTCGCTGCGGAACTTGGCGATCCGCGCCTCGTACCGATCTGCCAACTCTTGAACCTTCGCGCTCTGGTTCAGCGCGTCCGCGACTCCGAAGGCGCGCTCCTTCCATGCGTACTGCCCGTCCTCGGCAAAAACCGCGGTCGGTGCGATCGACCGGATCTGCTCGTAAAGATCCGGGTTGTTCTCCGACAGCAGGTTGGTCATCACGATCAGGTCGGGAGACAAAGCCGCTATCGCCTCGGCGTTGGGCTCGTACCAGCGTCCCACCTTCGGGAGAGACCGCAGAGCGGACGCATAGGGTTCCGGGACGCCGTCGGCGTTCTCGTAGTCGACCGGCAATCCGACCGGTGTGAACCCGGCGTCGAACATCGCGGGGCCCGTGTAGTAATCGGCGCTGACCACCCGTTGCGGGTTGGTGGGCACTTCCACCTGCCCCAGAGCCGTGTTGATGGTGCGCATCGAACCCTCGGCCGATTCACCGGAGCTGGTTCCGCAGGCCGTGAGCAATCCGATCCCCGCCAAGGCACCGGCTCCGAGGAAACCGCGTCGGGTAAGTGCTGCGGTGATGCGAGCGAATTCGGCATCGGTGTCAGCGCTGGGCAATAGAAGTGATGTCATGAAAGTGCCTCCAAAGCGCCGGTTTCGAGTTCGTTGAGCCAATTGATTGCAGTGCCGTAGTCGGTGACCTGAGTGCTGATTCCGAATACCCGGCCCGAAGCTGCTGCCGGAATGCGGCTCCACAGCGGGCTGGCGAAGACGGATTTCATTCCTGCAGAATCAGTTCCGTTCGGCTGCTTCGGGTAGATGACGACGGTGACGTCCCGCAGCATTTCGAGTTGTTCGAGCGGGAAGGCTTCGAAGCCGGTGGCTGGGCGCAGGTCCGGGATGAATTCGCCGCGGGTCACGTTCAGGTCGGCGAGCATCGCGCCGGTCACTCCGGTTGGATACAAGATGGAGAAGTGCCCTTCCGAACCACCGATAGCAACCTGGGCCCACCGATTCTCGCCAAGCTGCGCGGCGTATTCGGTGCGGATTCGCTCTTGCATCGCCTGATACTTCTCGCGATTCGACGTCAATGCCGAACCCTTGTTGACCGCGTCTGCGACACCCTCGGCGACAGCGCGCCAATCCGATCGGTTCGTGCCCGAATACACCGCTGTCGGAGCAATTTTCGAGAGCTCGCGGAACATGTCCTCGTCGATCTCGTACGCATCGCCGACGATGAGATCAGGCGCGGCAGCCACGACGGCTTCGCGGTTGACCTCGAGGAAAACCCCCACCGTGGACAAGCCGTCGATGAACTTCTGCTGTGTCGGGGTGAACTGGTCGATGTACGCGCTGTAGTCGAGCGTCGCGACGGGTCGGGCGCCGACGGCTTGCAACTGCCACGGGGTGTTGTATGAGACGGCGACGATGCGCTGCGGATCGACGGGAACATCCACGGATCCGTAGTGCGTCTGCACAGTACGAGTTGCGCCGTCCGCACCGTCCCCGCCCTCCCCACTACTGCATCCGACGAGAGCAAGTGTGGACAGCGCGGCGGCACTTCCGCCGAGAAAGCCGCGTCGAGTCAGGGCAGCGGTGATGCGAGCGAACTCTGCATCGGTATCTGGAGTCGGTAACAGGAGCGATATCATGGGTTTCCTGACGGTTATCCGAATTAGGGTTACCTAAAATTACTCTCACCTGCGCCGTTACGGTGAAGCCTCTTGGCCAAGACATATCTCTTTCGCGCCAAGCCTCCAATCGTTGAACTGGTATTACCACTTGACCTCTTACCGAGAAGCGGGTTACGGTCGGTACATGTTTCAACCCGTTGCACGTACCTCGGCCTCCGGCGCAGTCTTCGACCAGATATCGGTGAAAGTGCTGGCCGGAGAGCTGGCTGCGGGTGAGGTACTACCCAGCGAGCGCAAGCTCGCCGAGGCATTCGGCGTCTCGCGGCCCGCAGTCCGCGAGGCAATTCAGAAGCTCGCCCAGGCCGGACTCGTCGAGGTCCGCCAGGGCGAGTCCACGTCGGTGCGCGATTTTCGACGCCAGGCCGGACCCGAACTTCTCCCCCAGCTGCTGGTGCGCGACGGCGTCCCCGACCTGAGCGTGGTGCGCAGCGTCCTGGAAACTCGCGAGTTGATGGGACCGCAGATCGCTGTGCTGGCCGCCCGTCGCATCTCCGCGGAATCCGCCCGAGAACTCGACACGGCCGTTGATCAACTAGGCGCCACCGAAGATCCAGTGGAGTTGCAAGACCGCGCTCTGGCGTTCTGGGACGTCGTCGTCGACAGCGCAGATTCCATTGCCTTCCGTTTGATCTTCAACAGCCTTCGGGCTGCATACGAGCCGGCTATGACTGCACTTGCATCCGTCATGGTCGCCGAAGTCGGCCAGACCGACCTGTATCGAAAACTGGCCTCCGCCATCACTTCACACGACGAGCCAACTGCCGAGGCGTCAGCCGCACAGCTCCTTCACACCGGCACGACGGCAATCGGCGACGCTCTCACCTTCCTGGAAGGACTGAAACCATGAGCAAGCCTCTTACTCTCGCCGATGCGGCACGGACGTTCGGCAAGTCACCGACGCCGTGGATGATCGGCACCATGCTGCTGGCCGCCGCGGCGGCGCGCATCGCAGTGGGCAACTGGCAGATCACCGACGCCCTCGTTCCGCTCGTGATGCTTGCCGCATTCCCCTTCGTGGAGTGGATCATTCACGTCTTCGTTCTTCATTGGAAGCCACGAACCATTGCCGGCGTCACACTCGATTCACGGCTGGCGCGCAGCCATCGGGAACACCACTTTGCGCCGCGAACCGTCTCACTCATCTTCATCCCGTGGCAGACGCTCCTGATCGTGATTCCCGTTCTGACAGCCGTCGCCCTCCTGGCATTTCCCCGCGTCGAACTCGGTCTGACGTTCCTGACCTGCATTTCCGTGCTCGGCCTCGGTTACGAGTGGACACATTTCCTCATCCACAGTGACTACAAGCCGAAAACTGCTCTCTACCGGTCAGTTTGGCGCAACCACCGCAACCACCACTTCAAGAACGAGCACTACTGGTTCACCGTCACCACCGCGGGAACTGCCGATCGAGTACTGGGCACGTACCCCGATCCCAAATCCGTCGAGACCTCCCCGACAGCCAAGAACCTGCACGGCGCAGCGTCCAAGCTGTGAAGGAAGACCGATTCCTGGCCCCCAGCTGGCAATGAACTTGAACTTGCCTGTGTATCAGCAATTTTCGTTGAAACTCGTCAGAACCGTGCTTAGTGTCGATGGAGTCAGAAGTTCGAAAAACGCTGTAACCGAAGGACACAACACATGTTCAACGATGTATTCAACAACGTCATCCACCCGATGGTCACGAACTTCCAGCAGTTGGGCCCCCAGCAGTTCATTCCGCAGCAGTTCATCCCACAGGGAGTGTTCCAGCAGGCGCCGCAGGCAGCAGAGCAGGCAGTGACGATCTTCGGTAGCTGATACCGCAATCCACAGATAGCGCCACTCAGGGGTCGTCCGTCCAATATGCTGGACGGACGACCTGAGTGCCTCCGCCTGACAAGGATCCCCATGACCGCGAACACCCCCATCCACGCTTTCACCGACGACGCCCTGGGCGACCTCGACGCCACCGGCGTCGCCGCCCGGATCGAATCAGGCGAGGTGACCGCACGGGAAGTCATGGAGGCATCAATCGCCCGCGCCGAGGCAGTGCAGGGGCAACTGAACGGTCTGGCCTGCACTGATTTCGATCGTGCCCTCGCCAGGAGCAACCGGCCCGCCAAGGGCGTCTTTGCCGGTGTCCCCACCGCGATCAAGGACAACACCGACAGCGCCGGCCTTCCCACCCAGCAGGGCAGTACCGCCTTCACCGCGATCCCCGCCAAAGCCGACAGCGATTTCGCGAAGCAGTTCCTCTCCACCGGGGCCATTTCGATCGGCAAGACCCGACTGCCCGAGTTCGGATTCAGTGCGTCCACCGAATACATGACGGAAGAACCCGTCCACAACCCGTGGAATCCGGCGTACTCGTCGGGCGCTTCCTCGGGAGGCGCAGCCGCGCTTGTTGCTGCCGGCGTACTCCCGATCGCGCACGCCAACGACGGCGGTGGATCGATTCGCATTCCCGCCGCTGCCTGCGGACTCGTCGGACTCAAACCCACTCGCGGACGCACCATCGCCGATCCAGCCGACAAGTCGATGCCGATCCGGTTGATCGCCCAGGGCGCCGTTACTCGCACTGTTCGCGACTCTGCACGATGGATGTCTGCGGCTGAGAACTACTACCGCAATCCGCGACTCGCACCGGTTCGCTTGATCGAAGGACCCAGCTCAACCCGCCTGCGCGTCGGCGTGATCGCCGATTCCGTCACCGTCACCAAGACGGACGACGAGACGCGCAAGTCCGTCGAAGCTACGGCCGAACTCCTTGCAAGCCTTGGCCATCATGTCGAGGACGCAGCACTGCCCGTCGGGCCCGAATTCGTCGACGACTTCAGCATTTACTGGGGCTTTCTGTCGTTTGCCATCTCCACCGGTGGCAAACAAATGCTCGCACCCGACTTCGACAAGTCCGGCACCGACAATCTCACCAAGGGCCTCTACACGCTGTACCGGAAGAACCTGGTGAAGACGCCGCGCGTGCTCTATCGTCTGCGACGGCTCCAGCAGCAATACAGCGCCATGTTCTTGAAGTACGACGTCGTGCTCTCGCCGGCCCTGGGGCACACCACCCCCGAGCTGGGATACCTCTCTCCCGCTCAGCCTTTCGAGGAACTCTTCGACAAGCTGATCGCGTACACATCGTTCACGCCACTGAACAACATCTCCGGAGGTCCCGCGATTTCGCTACCGATGCATCAGACCAGCAACGGTTTGCCGTTGGCTTCGCATTTCTCCGCCGATCTCGGCGACGAGCGCACACTCCTCGAATTGGCCTTCGAACTGGAAGAGGCTCAGCCCTGGAGAAGAATCCAGGACTGAGCCTCGCCGGTAAATACCCTCAGTCTCGCGGCAATCCGAGCATGCGCTCACCGATCACGTTGAGCTGCACCTCGGTTGTGCCGCCGTAAATGGTGGTGGCGCGGCCCGAAATGAGTTGCTCCATCGCCTTGTCGCTTGGCTGACCTGGGATGCTGACCGCTCCGGCAGCACCCAGTTCGGCGACGACGAACTCGGCGATCGACTGGCTGATCTTCATCGCCAACAGCTTGCCGACGCTCGACGTCGTACTCACGTCGATTCCCGAAAGTTGCTTGAGCACAAC
Organism: Rhodococcus sp. Ni2; assembly: GCF_021352185.1. Lineage (NCBI taxonomy): Bacteria > Bacillati > Actinomycetota > Actinomycetes > Mycobacteriales > Nocardiaceae > Rhodococcus > Rhodococcus sp. Ni2. The sequence continues at coordinate 2,403,595 of NZ_WOXZ01000001.1, read as the reverse complement.
GCGGGAACCGATGAGATCGATCGCCTGACTCTCCGCAACCAGCTCGCCGACACGGTAGCGTCCGATCGGGCTCAGGTCTGCCGACTTCGCGAACTTCAGCAGATCGGAGTCCGAGGCGTACGCCTCCATCTTCTGGCTGAGCGCGACGCGCTCGCCGGCCAGCGTCGTCCGGGCGACGTTCCACCCGTCGTTGACCTCACCGACCACGTTCTCGTCGGGGATGAACACGTCGTCGAGGAACACCTCGTTGAACAACGCCGAGCCCGTCATCTCACGCAGCGGGCGGACGGTGATGCCCGGTGTCGACATATCGAGCACGAAGTAGGTGATGCCCTGATGCTTCGGCTTAGTGGCGTCCGTGCGGGCGATCAGCATTGCCCAGTCGGAGAACTGCGCAACCGTGGTCCAGATCTTCTGACCGGTGATCTTCCAACCGCCGTCGACCTTTTCGGCCTTCGTGGACAATGACGCAAGGTCGGAACCAGCACCGGGCTCGCTGAAGAGCTGGCACCACACCAGCTCACCCTGCAGGGTAGGCACGGCCAGCTCTTGCTTCTGCTTGTCCGAACCATGTGCCACGACGGCCTGCACTGCCCACGTTCCCATCAGAAGCTGCGGCATCGAGATACCGGCAGCCTTGATTTCCTGGGAGATGACGATCTGCTCGAGCGGAGCGGCGCCGCGCCCGTACGGCTTCGGCAGGTGAGGCTGAACCCAGCCGCCGTCGCCGAGCGCGATCAGCTGGTCGTCCTCGTCGAGCTCGACCAACTTGGCAAGCTCGGCCGCGATGCCGCCGCGGATCTCCTCTGCCTCCGGCGGCAGTTCGAGAACCGAAGCCCGGCTGACACCGTCAAGTGCCTGCTGCGCAACACGGTTGGCACGATCCTCGCGGGTACCGAGAATGCCGCGGATCGAGAGCGCGCGCCGGTAGTACAGGTGGGCGTCGTGCTCCCACGTGAAGCCGATGCCGCCGTGGACCTGCACGCAGTCCTGCGCTACCTGCACTGCGGCGTCCGGCACGATGACTGCGGCGATGTCGGCGGCAAAATCTGCCGTGTCGTCGCCCTTGTCCAATGCGCTTGCCGCATCCCACACAACGGCGCGTGCCTGCTCGAGCGCAATGCCCATCTGCGCACACTTGTGCTTGACGCCCTGGAACTGACCGATGGGTCGCCCGAACTGCACACGCGTCTTGGCATACTCCGATGCAGTGGAGACGCACCAGGACATGACACCGACGTCTTCGGCGCCGAGAACGACTGCGGCAATGGACCGTACCCGCGCCTCGGTGAGACCGTCGAGTATCCGTTCGGCGCTGATCTGAACATTGTCAGCTTCGATCCGCGCACTACCGCGCAGCACGTCGATGCTGTCCTGAACGGTGATCGCGACTGCGCTGCTCTCGAGCACCGCGTAGCGAACGCCCTCGGGCAACTGGATCGGAACCAGCAGTACGTCGGCGTGCTCACCACCGAGCACACCGTCGAGTGCGCCCGTGATCTTGTACCCACCGTCCGACGACTCGGCCGCCAACGGTGCACCCAAGGCGACTGCTGCCGTACGACTTCCGTCGATCAGACCGGGCAGGAACTCGGGTCCCGCCTTGGAATCGGCGACACCGAGAACGGCACTTGCCAATACCGTCGGAACGAACGGGCCGGGAGAGACTGTGCGGCCCAATGCTTCCAGTGCCACCGCCAAGGTCAGCAGGCCGGCGCCGTGACCACCTTGCTCTTCCGGAACCGCGAGCCCGAGAAGGTCCTGCCCGACGAGTGCCGTCCAGAACTGGGGGAACTTGTCCTCGGTCCGCGACTCCACGGCCGCGCGTACCTGCTCGGTGGTGATGGTGCGCTCGGCGAAGGAGCGCACCGAATCTGCAAGCGCGGTGTGCTCCTCACTCAGCCCGAGGCCGAGTTCGTATGCGTTGCGTGCCATGCGCTTACAGTCGTTCTGCGAGGTCAGCGGTGGTCCAGGGACCCTCGCTCTCGATGGTGTTCACACCGTGCCAGCCGGCGAGTTCCGTGATGGCCCCACCCTGAACGGCATACACCTTGCCGGTGAGCTTGCAGTCCGCCGCCGCGAGATAGGCCACGAGCGGCGAGATGTTGGACGGCGCAAACGCGTCGAACTCACCCTCGGGGACCTCGGCCGCGAAGAGCGCACCCATACCGGGTGTCGCCAGCGTCAGTCGAGTACGCGCGATCGGCGCAATTGCGTTGACGCGCACGCCGTATCGATCGAGCTCGTCAGCGGCCACCAACGTCAGGGCTGCGATGCCCGCCTTGGCTGCACCGTAGTTGCCCTGGCCCGCATTGGGCATGAAGGTACCCGAAGCCGAAGCAGTGTTGATGACCGAAGCGTTGACGGTCTCGCCTGCCTTGCTCTGGTCCTTCCAGTATGCGGCAGCGTGGTGCAGTGTCGCTGCGTGCCCTTTGAGGTGCACGGCAATGACTGCGTCCCACTGGCTCTCGTCCATACCCGCGATGAAGGCGTCACGAAGAATGCCGGCGTTGTTGACCAGGACGTCGAGTCGGCCGAACTCACTGACGGCCTGCTTGACGAGGCCCTCGGCACCGTCCCAGGTGGCGATGTTGTCGGTGTTGGCAACGGCCTTGCCGCCTGCGGCAACGATCTCGTCGACTACCTGCTGCGCGGGGCCGGCATCTGCACCGGAACCGTCGTTTGCGCCGCCGAGGTCGTTGACCACGACGCTCGCACCCTCACGAGCGAAGAGCAGCGCATGCTCACGGCCGATGCCGCGTCCTGCTCCGGTGATGATCGCTACGCGACCGTCGAGACTTCCCATCAGTTCAAATTCCCATCAGTTCAGTTGTCGGACATGAAGACTCATTTGTCGGCGATGACCGCGAGGCCGTCCTTGATGACCAGGTCACCGACCGCGCTGGTTTCGTACGAGTACGACGTGGCTCCGTCTGCCGAACCCGACTTGTAGAACACCGTCTCGATGTCCTGGGTCGGGAGTACGGGTTTCGCGAATCGCACTGCGAGACGGCGCAACCGCTCGGTCTCGCCGCCTGCCAGTTCGGTCAGGGCTCCCCATGACGTGAACGCCATCGTGCACAGTCCATGGTTGATGATTCCGGGGAGACCGGACATCCGAGCGATCTCCTCGTCGAGGTGAATCGGCATCGGATCGCCGGAAGCCGGTGAGTACCGGAATGTCTGGTCCTCGTCGATGTGCTGGTTCACCACCGCTGCGGGTCTACCAGCGCGAAGAGCGTCGTCGAATCGGTGTTCGGGAGCCTTCTCGCCAAGTCCGGGGCCCGCGTCGACCTTGCGGAAGAAGGCCGTCATCCACTGCTCGTTGACCAATTCACCCTTGTCGGTTTTGGTTTCGACGTAGATGACGACGGTGGATCCGTTGTCCCGGCCCTCGAATCCGATGGGCTTGGCACGAGCGACAAGGTGGTCACCGGGGTAGATCGGACGGTGGAACAGGAAGTCCTGCTCACCGTGAACGAGCTTCATCAGCAGTTCGACCGGCGCCACCGACAGCGCAGCGGGTGCCATCGACATGAAGACGGGTACCACCGCGAAGACCGGCGGAGCGATCTCGCCTTTCAGGTGTCGCTCGATGGGGTCGTTTGTGGCAGCGGCATATTCGGCGATGCGCTCGGCTGTCACCTCGAAGTGCTCCGGATCGGTCCATACGTCCAGCCCGGACGTATCGAATTCGACCGCGTTGGTCTTCGGTGTCGTCATCGAGCCGTTACCCGACCAGCTCGGCGAACTTGGCCAGCGAGGCCTCGAGATCAGCCTTGGCGTTCTTGGCAACTGCCTTGCCGATCGGCCCGACGATCATGGTGCCCTTGAAGCTGGCGTCGACGGTTGCCTTCGAACCCGCACCGTCGGCCTCGACCGAGAGGATGAATTCGACGGTGACGCCGGCCATTCCGGTACCGGCAATCTTGACCATCTTCGGAACCTCGACCTCTTCGACGGTCCACTCGATCTTGTTGGCCATACCCATCACGGAGACGACCTCGGTGAACTTGGCGCCCAACGCGACCTCGGTGGGGAGTTCACTCTTCCAGCCCTGGTGAATGGTGAGCCACTCTTCCCAGCGAGACAGATCGGAGAGCGCATCCCAGGTCTTCTCGGGGGATGCGGGCAGTACGGCGGAGACGGAAACGGAAGCCATGATGAAACTCCTAGTGGGTAGCTGGCGGGTTGAGGGTGTGATTCAGCGTGCGTAGGGCTTGTATGCGGTCACGACAACTGCACCGCCGAGTCCGATGTTGTGCTGGAGGGCGACCTTCGCGCCGTCGACCTGACGCTTGTCCGCGGTTCCGCGGAGCTGCCAGGTGAGTTCGGCGCACTGCGCGAGGCCTGTTGCTCCGAGGGGGTGGCCCTTCGAGATGAGGCCGCCGGACGGGTTGACCACCCAGCGTCCGCCGTAGGTGGTGTCGTCGGCGTCGACGAGCTTGCCGCCGTCACCTTCGGCGCACAGTCCAAGTGCCTCGTAGGTCAGCAACTCGTTGGTGGAGAAGCAGTCGTGGAGTTCGATGACGTCGACGTCGTCGGCGGTGATCCCGGCCTGGGCGTATACCTTCTCGGCGGCCTTGCGGGTCATGTCTGCGCCGACGAGGCTGATGGCGCTCTTGTCCTCGAAAGTGCTGTTCATGTCGGTGACCATGGCCTGTCCGACGATCTCGATCGCCTGAGCAGCGAGCCCGTGCTTCTCGACGAATGCTTCGCTGGCGATGATCGCCGCGCCGGATCCGTCCGAGGTGGGCGAGCACTGGAGCTTGGTGAGCGGCCCGTGGATCTGGCGTGCTTCGAGGATCTGCTCGAGGGTGTACTCGTCCTGGAACTGCGCGTACGGGTTGTTCAGTGAGTGCTTGTGGTTCTTGACGGCGATCTTCGCGAACTGCTCGGCAGTGGTTCCGAAGCGTTCCATGTGCTCGACGCCCGCGGCGCCGAACATGTACGGAGCCGGCGGCATCGCGAACTCCTGCAGCTCGGCGAGAGCGAGGAGGTGCCGCATGAGGGGCTGTTCACGGTCGTCGTAGGTGGATCCGAGGGACCCGGACTGCATCTTCTCGAAGCCCAGCGCCAGTGCGCAGTCGGCCTGGCCACTCTTGACTGCCTGCGTGGCGAGGTAGAGCGCGGTCGATCCCGTCGAACAGTTGTTGTTCACGTTGACGATGGGGATACCTGTCAGACCGAGCTCGTAGACAGCGCGCTGACCTGCGGTGGACTCGCCGTAGACGTAGCCGACGTATGCCTGCTCGACCTCGGTGTAGTCGATACCCGCGTCTTCGAGCGCCTTGGTACCCGACTCGCGTGCCATGTCGGGGTAGTCCCACTCGCGGGCTCCCGGCTTCTCGAACTTCGTCATGCCGACGCCGACGACAAAAACCCTGTTACTCATTGCCACTCCTGAAGAGAACGGTATCTGTGTGTGACACGCTGTCCCACCAAAGTATGTGAGACATCTTGTCCAGTCAATGGCGGGGTGAGTATCGTTCGATTTATGACAAAAACAGCCGAGTCGGCGCAGCCCGACGGGCGCAGCACTCGCTGGAATGATCACAAGGAACAGCGCAAAGCGCGGATCCTCGACGCAGCACTCGATGCAGTCAACGAAGGTGGCGCCGACGTCGGCGTCCAGCAGATCGCCGAGCGCGCCGACGTCCCCCGTTCCGTTGTCTACCGGATCTTCAAGGATCGAGCCGACCTCGACGAGCAGCTGCGAGTCCGCATCCTCGAGATGATGATGACCGACCTGACCCCCACCCTCACGCCACAAGGCACCGTCGGCGAGGCCATCTCACGGGCCGTCGAGACCTACCTCCAGTGGATTGTGAAATATCCACGACTGCACCACTTTTTAGGCAAGGGCTCGCCGAGTACGCGGGCCACCGGTTCGAAAGTGGTGACCGGAACCAAGACGGCAATCGCCGTCCAATTGGGAAATTTGTTGGGCACGATCCTCACCAGCCGTGGCAAACCGTCGAAGATGGCGGAGCCCTTGGCTTTCGGCGTCATCGGATTGGTCGACGTCAGCGTCAACCGTTGGCTCAGCCAGCCGGGTTCCGATGTGACCAGTGCGGAATTGGCCGAATTCCTCGAACGCTCCATCTGGCAAGTCCTCGACGGCAATCTCCGGAGCATCGGTGTCGACATAACGCTGTCGACTCCGATCGCCGACCTGTGACAGTCACCGAACTACCCTGGACACTCGGCGGACGTGGACTTCAACTGGTCCAGGTTCCATCACTCGCCCTGCACGCACTGGGTGAAGACAACGCCACTCTTGCAATGGAACTCGCACCCGACCTCCTGACCCCGTATCTCCTCGGCGAAGAATGCCAGGGCTTGTGGCGCTACCGGAGCAAGCAGATAGCAGAGAATCCCCTCGACAGCGCGTGGATCACCCGCATCGCCGTCGATGCCCGCACCTCGACGCCGGTGGGGTTGGCCGGATTCCACGGTCGCCCCGATGCGCGCGGGATGGTGGAGGTCGGATATCGCATCGACCCGGCGTTCCGGCGTCAGGGCTACGCACGAACCGCCCTCGAGATACTTCTCGACGTCGCGAGTCGCGAATCCGAAGTACACATCGTTCGCGCGACCATCAGCCCGGACAATGCCGCATCTCGAAACCTGATCAGCCAGTACAATTTTTGCGAAGTCGGTGAGCAGTGGGACGAAGAAGACGGTCTGGAAACCATCTTCGAAGTCAGTGCCTCTCCGGAACCGTGACCGCCGTCAACCCGCTGGTTTTATCGGTCCAGTGAATGGCACGGTCCTCCAGCATCACCGGCGTCCACAACCTGTATGTATTCACCTGATGGTGATGACGACACAGCATTGGAGGTTGCTCGCAATGGTCCACCCACCGCGTCTCGGATCGGAAGGATCGAACTCGGTGACGTGGTCGAGTTGGCACCTGTTCGCGGGCACCGAACAACCAGGGAACCGGCAGTGACCGTCGACGGCCCGCACCAATGCGGCCAGAGCCGCTCCCGGAGCATAGGTCAGCGCGCCGGGAGGCGGATCGGGTTGGGTGCCATGCCCATCCGATCTTCGAACGATGTCCGGGGATCGCGCGACCAACCGTTGCATCGCCCGAATCCGATCCCCGCAGCCGTTCGGATCGCGACTTGGGCGATCACGTCGGGTGACAAGCGGCAGGACAGTCGGAGCATGCTGCCGACGCGGTCGGTTCCCCGCGGCCTGGGCGCGGAAATCGACGAACAAGGCCTGCCAGGTGGAATCAGCGGCGAGCTCGCGAGCAAAATCAGGATCGATCGGCCCGTATCCGTCGATGCTCGCGGGATCTGACGTCAATCCGAGGAGCGTCGCCAGATCACACACGATGTGCAACACCGGCTTCCTACGTGTGGGCGCAGTCGATCGAGCTGCTGGGGATACTGCCTCGCACGTTTCGCTGCCACACTGGCACGTCAGCCCCTGTTCGCCGTGCAGGAGAGCTACCAGTGCGTCGGCCCTACGGGTCGAGACATTTCGTGGATCGTGGTTGCAGACGCTTCCGGCGGCCTCGTTGATCAGGCCAAGCGCTTCGACGGCCTCGGTCGCGCTGAGTGTTGCCTGCAACTGGGCGAGTCCGTGACGGTCTGCTCGCGTGCGAACATCGCGGTGTTCCAGCATCTTCCGGCGACGTTCGGCGGCAGCATCCGGATCGTAGGCAAAGAGCTGGCGCTCGATGTCGCGCTCCAGTTGCCCGGGCGGAAGACGGTGCGCCGAGGCAAGTACCCGGCGCTCGAGTGCTGCGATCGCCTCCGGGTCGGCCCCGGTGAGTCCGTCGACAATCTTGCGCACACGCGCATAGTCCAGCTCGCCGGCAGCGAAGGCGGCCTTGGTGAGCGGAAGGAACTCCCGTAGGGCATCACCGATCTCGATGTGGACTTCGGCAGTACGACGCGAGCACGTGAGCATGACCGCGATCTCGTTGCATGCGATCCGCCACGCCTTGTCGACATCACCGGACACGTCGAGTTCGGCGTTGAATCGCGACTCCGACAACATGGATGCACCGAGCACCTTTTGCGCGGCAAGCATGTTCTCGCTCTGCGCCGTCGCAAAGAGCATGTCCGGCAACACGAGTGGGTCGACGACAGGACGGCCGTCATCGACGGATGTGCCCACACCGCCCGTCGATCCGTTATCGAACATACATTCGACAATAAACCCACCCACCGACAAGAAAACTAGAGTGCCGGTTTGTATCCCTTACCCTGCATCCACGCCAGCACGTCCAACACCCTGATGACCGGAACGGATTCGTCGAGACCTGCTCGTGCACGTAGATCGAGGAGTCGACTCTGCAACTCGTCTTCCCGCATGGCTACGCGAACGGGTTCCAGGTGGGCCGACTTCGTTCCCAACTCCCGCCCGATGACGTCGTCGTAGATCGGGAAGAGTCGCGGACGCTTGCGCGCGATCAGTTTGGACGCCATGGTTCGCCCGACACCGTGAATCTCTCGAAGCGCCGTCTCCAACCGCCACACCGGGGATTCCGGAGTGAAGGGATCGGGTTCGTTCGACAGATCGCGATCCGGGCCCACGTCCGCCAGGAGTCGGTTCAGTTCGGCATTGTTCTCCCCGAGCAGGAAGAAGGCTCCTTGCGCCGGAACCTGAACCGACAGAAGAGTCACCGCAACAAGATCTTCCGCGGTGAAGATGTTCGCATCACGATCGCGATTGCCACTGGGATCCCAGGAATCCCACAACGCACCGGTTCGGAGATAACCGGTCTTTCGGAGCGGCCTCGTGAAATATTCCTGCAGCACGTCGACCGCGCCGTCATCGTCCCCGTCTCGCAGCACACGCGGGAGTCGGATGGGCAACTGATCAACCATGGTCGAGCGACCTTTCCAGTACATATTTGGCGAACCCGGCGTTGTGATACTGCCGAAATGGGCCCTTGCCCTTGGCAACAAGATGCTCCGCGAGCGGACGAACCGTCGTCATGTCGACGGGCAGTTGAGCAAACTGTTCCAACGCATCCGAGTCCTCGAGACTGCAGTCGATCACGGTCCCGTCGCCGTCGGCGGACGCCAACTCGGTGCGTCTGATGGCGACCAGATCGTGCTTGGCGTCGAGTTCTTCGATGCTGCAGCCGGTTCGCGATTCCAGTGCCGAACTGGATACGTACACGGACATGACGTGCTCGATCGCCTTACCGCCGACCAGATGGCACTCGACGCTCAGAATCTCCATCGGACCGATATTGAGCGTGAACAAGCGATGGCGCTCCGCGGATCGGTTGGTCGACGGCAGGCAACTGATCGTCCACTGTTCGATCTCGACGGCGGCCGGAGCGTCGAACGCGTAGGAGAGAACCTCGGCAATCAGCTCGGCAAGATCTTCGAAGAGCGGGTCGCGCTGCAACCGCTCGAAATTCTCGACAGAAGCGGCGGGACGCACAGGCGCCTTGCTCACGCAGGTCCCCTCTCGTCCGGTGCTTTGCTCTCAGACCTCGCGTCCAAGGTACCCAGCCCTACGCGGGTCTCGCGCGTTCGCCCTCACATACACCCTCGCGTTATGGTTCTCGACACGTACCACCGCCTTACCGATCGCTAACTCGAGGAGCACACGAAGTGGAAATCAAGGGAACCGCAGCACTGGTCACCGGAGCGGCATCAGGCCTCGGCGCCGCAACAGCCAAGCGCCTCGCCGACGCCGGCGCTACCGTCTTCGGCCTGGATCTGCCCGCGTCGATCGAGCGCGCAGGCGACAACGTCCCCGCCGGCGTCACCCTCATCCCCACCGACGTGACCAGCGGCGAAGAGGTCGAAGCAGCGATCAACCAGATCGTCGAGTCGGGCTCCCCGCTGCGCATCGTCGTCAACTGTGCCGGTGTCGGCTGGGCCGGACGCATCCTGTCGAAGAAGGGTCCGCACGACCTCGAGCTGTTCCGCACGGTCATCACCGTCAACCTGCTCGGCACCTTCAACGTCATGCGCCTGGCCGCCGACGCCATCGCCAAGACCGAGGCCGTCGACGAGTCGGGCCAGCGCGGCGTTGTCATCAACACCGCTTCCGTTGCTGCCTTCGAAGGCCAGATCGGCCAGATCGCGTACTCCGCCTCCAAGGGCGGCGTGCACGGCATGACGGTTCCGGCTGCCCGTGACCTTGCGCAGTTCGGCATCCGCGTCAACACGATCGCTCCTGGCATCATCGACACCCCGATGCTCGCAGGCGTCACCGACGAGTACCGCAAGGGCCTCGAGGCCGGCGTTCCGTTCCCGTCGCGCCTGGGCCAGCCGTCCGAGTACGCGCAGCTCGCGCAGATGATCGTCGAGCACGACTACCTCAACGGCGAGACCATCCGCATGGACGGCGCACTGCGCATGGCGCCGCGCTAACCTCCCTGCTGTGCGCCTTTATTAACCGCCCGCGGTTAATAAAGGCGCACAGTTGTCAGAACGAATGAAAATACCCACCGTTGGAGTGGGCAGTTGCGCTGAGGTACTCGGCCACTTCCTTCGCCGGCATCGGTCGGCTGATGTAGTAGCCCTGAACCAATTCGCAACCGGCGGTAAGCAAGAGCCTCAGCTGGTCGGCCGTCTCCACGCCTTCCGCCAATGACTGCATACCGAGCGCCTTCGCCACCTCGACCACCGAAGTGACAACTGCCGAATCACCCTCGCTCAGTTCGGTGATGAACGACCGGTCGATCTTGAGGATGTCCAACGGCAGTTTCTTCAAACTCTCGAAAGACGAATAGCCGGTTCCGAAGTCGTCCAGGGCAATCGCAATTCCGGTGGCACGCAGGCGATCCAACTCGGCGACGGCAAGCTCCTCCACTGCTCCCGTCTCTGTGATTTCCAGCTGAAGCCGTTTGCCGGACAGACCGCTTGCCTCCAGCGCATCGTTCACGGCCGATCCGAAGCCGGACGACATCAGTTGCACCGGAGAGACGTTCACCGTCACGTAAGTGTCGTCGGGCCACGTCGCGGCTTCGGCGCACGCCATGTTCAGTACCTGAAGCCCCAGAGGGACTATCAGGCCGGTCTCCTCCGCGACATCGATGAAAATGTGCGGTGCAAGCACGCCCCGCACCGGGTGATTCCAGCGAAGCAGTGCCTCGAAACCCTCGACGCGGCCGGTGTCCGCACGAACCTGCGGTTGGTAGTACAGCTCGAACTGCCGAGACTCGATCGCAAGCCCAAGTTCTTGCAGGGCCGATGCTCGCTCCCTGGCCCGCGCCCGCAGCACCGGTGAGTATCTTCCTACCCGGTTCTTGCCGGCGGATTTTGCCGCATACAGCGCCAGGTCGGCGGACATGACAAGCGTGTCCGCGTCTTCGGAATCTGCGGGTGCTCCGGCATAGCCGATCGATGCACGAACCTCGATGCGATTCCCCCGCACGTAAAACGGCTCACGCAATGCATCCAGATAGCGAGCGAACACCTCTCCGCCGTCCCCTGTTCCCCGCAAGACGACGCCGAATTCGTCACCACCGATTCGCGCGCACATGGCGCCGTCGACCACCCGATTGAGCCGTGCAGCAACGGAAATCAACAATTTGTCACCGACAGGGTGCCCTAACGTGTCGTTCACCGACTTGAAATTGTCCAGGTCGAGGATTCCGACAAGGACTTCCTCGCCGGTTCGGACGGTGCCGAGCGCGTCGGACAGCTCCGAGCCGAACGTCCGGCGATTCGGGAGCCCGGTCAGTCCGTCGGTTGCAGCAAGCCACAGAATTCGCCGCTCGTAGTTGTACTTCTCGGTGATGTCCGAGCCCACGCCTCGCCAACCCACGAACTCCGTGGCCTCGGATAGCCTGGGATGACCCGACAGAGACCACCATCGGTCGACGCCGTCGACACGAACGGGAATGACGACCTCTCGAAACGGCATGAGGCGGTCGAGGTGATCTCCGATGACCTGGACCGCGGCTCGGCCACTCTTCGTCGAACCCACGTCGAGCCGATCCAACAATCCGCGCAGCGACAGGGTTCGCAGGTCGGAGACGGGAACTCCCGAGATCTGCGACAGCCGAGCGGAGGTGTGCGACAACGTCCCGGTGGTGTCGACTTCCCACAGCCAGTCGCGTGACCCACCCTCGAAATCGTCGAGAAGCAAACTGACCGTCTGGCGCTCGGCAGCAGCCTCGAACTCGGCGAGACAACGACTTCGGAACGACGCCCAGAGGTACACGACGCCGATAATCAGTGTCACCGAGTAAACGACCAACTGGAACGAGAGCACAGCATATTCCGTAGTTCTCTTGGGCAGGATAACGACGAGCAATCCGATGCTGTGCACCAGAATCCACGCTACCGCTATCGACCGAACCGTCGACAACGCTACGGCGCCGGCGCCCATGACTCCGGCGAATGTCGCTAGAAGCACAAGCTTTCGCGAGTTGTCCGTCACGGGAAGCATCGCGGCGGCGAGAACGACAAGCAGAAGCCCGAGCAGGATCACCTCGAGCATGAGCGCCCAGTAGTCGTACCTCGTCGTATGTTTGGGCGTGTACCGGCCCTTCAGGACGACTCGCGGTATCCAGACGCGCACCGAATTGAGGACGACCAAGAAGGCCGCAGAACCCCAGATCACCCGAAACTCGTTGTGACCGGGGGGTACGACATACACAAGCAAAGCGCACACGCTGAGTACATTGACCATGTTGGCCAGTGGCGCGACCGTCGTCACCTGCAGTATCTGGCGTGCGAAGAGGTCGCGCCGCTCGACGTCAGACAGTTCGGCGTCGCTCGCACTCGAAGTCAGCCTGCTCAGCATGCAACACCCTCCATCGTGGAGCCGACCAGATGAAGGTAGCGCGGATGCGGGTTCCGGACACACGATGACGAGAAACTACGAGTTGAAACATACTGTTAAATAGGATGTTTCAGACAATCGCGACAGAACGGATCAGCGCTACAACTCGGAAGCCAGCGGAATTTCCTTCTCCGCGCGGTCCGTCATCCACTCACGGAGGACCTTGGTGGCAATGACGTCGTCCTCGTTGTACTGCAGGATGCGTGTCCGCTGCGTCTCGTCCGGCTCACCGTCGTAGCCGACCGCCTCGCGGTACCACGCCATCGACGCTTCACCCCCGGCCTCGGCGTCACGCCAGTTGAATCCGGCAACGGGGGCAATCTTCTTGAGTCCCTTGCCGTTCGGGCAGATGAACTGATCACTCACCGCTTGATAGATGTCGACCCACTGCGGACTGTCGATGAACTCGCGGATCTCGTCCTTACTCGGAATCCCGGGTTCACCGGCAAACCTGCGCGCCGAGTCCAACAACCATTTGTCCTCGGCCGAACGCGAATAGCAGTACGCGGCAAAGGTTTTACCCGAAGCGGCGGCTGCGGCACGCTCCGCCATCAGCCAGCCCCAGAACTCTGCGAACGACCGCGCCTCGTCACGTGTCGGCAACGGGTCCCACGTCGCAAATCCTCGATACATCGAGAAGCCACCGACATTGAGCAACGTCCCCCACAGGTAGGCGCCGTGCTCCTGATAGCTCTCCATGTCGACGTCGATCTCGATGTCCGCCCGAGTCACCGAGATTTTCTCGAACCGCCGCACCAACGGAGCATCCACCAACCACGCCTTGGCGATCACCACTGCGTCGTCGAAATTTCCGTGCGGCCAATCCTCGAGCGGCTCACCGTCCCAGGCGGCCAGCTGATCGATCGTGTTGCAGCCCACGTCGCGCAGAAGCTCGGCCCGCGATCCGACAGCCACCAGGCTGACGTCGCGGTTGCGGACCAACTCCTGCTTGCATTCGGTCCACCACGGGCACGACTTGCACTCGCTCACCTGTGACGGAGACGTCAGCACCTCACCGCGGGCCACAGCGATACGGTCGGCGAAACGCTTGTCGTAATCGTCGAGAATCGCGCTGAGGTCGTGGACGAGGATGCAGTCTCCGTTGTATCCGATCGCGCCTGCCGTCAGCGACGGGCTCGCCAGCCCACGACGCTCGAGCATCCGATAGACCTGCGCGACGCGCATCTGATCGCGGACCTGACTGCGGACCTTGCGTTTGGGATCGGCCGCGGGCTCCCATTCGAAGAGCCCCGAGGTGATCGCGCCCTGGCCGGGATCGGTCACCTTGTGATTGACGACAATGACGGGGATGTACCCGCCACCCTCGTCGTCACGGATGAGCATTTCGCAGCGGCCCTTGCGTCCGGTGTCGCGCTCGACCGGCAAGACCGCGCCCCAGATCCGGTCTGCGCCGGCCTCACAGGCAGCCAAGGTGTCGCGAGCCTGAGCCGACGCCGATTGGTCGGGGTTGATCTTCACCCAACGCTCGGGAGCAGCACCGATCACGAGTTCGGCGATCTCCGCGCGCTTCGCGATCGCGGCATCCTGGCGCTGCTTGATGCCGGTGTCGACGGGTTCCGAAGCCGATTTCCCGGGAAACAACCCGTCCAGACGCACCCGATGACGGCATCGGGTCAACGCCCCCGAATCGATGATCGGGAGCTGGGGCGCGGGGTTGTTAACGGAACACACGATGACGAAGATTATGTGCTCCCCTAGGCTGAAGCCGAAGCGCAGGTACCTGGCAACACACAAACACCTGGAAACGGGGTCCTTTTCGATGGGGTTGTTCAAGAAGCGAAAGTCTCGTGCCACCCGCAAGGCGGAGGCAAAGGCTCTCAAGCACAAGGCTGAGGTCGAGGCGAAGCTCAACGCCAAGAGCCAGCGTAAGCGCGACAAGGTCGAGACCAAGTCGCTCAAGAAGCTGGAGAAAGCCGAGATCGAGTCACAGCACAAGATCGAAAAGGCGCAGATCGCGACCCTGAAGGCGCAGGAGAAGGCCGCTGCGAATCAGGGCCTGACCGTCGCCAAGGTGCGTAAGTACCTGGGAGTGGCACGTCTGCTTGCCCCCGTTCTCCTGCCGATCGCTTACCGCGCAGCCACGGCGGTGCGCGCCCAGCTCGACACCACGCGTGCACAGAAGATGGGCATCGCCGTCGACCAGCTCGGTGACTACACCGGTCACGGCGCGAAGTTGAGCGCTCGTATCGCCGGCGCCGAGAGCTCGGTCACCGAGATCCTCAGCCGCAAGCCCGACGACGCGGAGACGCAGCGTTTCGCCGCCGCCATCCGTGAGCGCCTCGGCGACCTCAGCACGGCAGTTCGCGCTGCCGAGCAGATGCCGCAGGCTCGCCGTAAAGCAGCTCACCAGGCGATTTCTTCCGAACTCGACGGCGTCGAAGCAGATCTGCTCGCACGTCTCGGCGTGCGCTAGACCTGAGAACGCCAGTGAGAGCAGCCGAGCAGACCGCGACCCTTCGGGGGACAGCTGTCGGTTCCGCTTCGGCTGCTCTCGCTGTCGCCGCGCACGGGATCGGCGGAGGCGAGCTGCCACAGTCGTCGTCGCTGACCCTGTTGCTCGCCGTCTGTGCAACCGTCGGCGCCGTGACGGCCACCCTTCCCGCCCTCTCTCGGGGGCCCGCTGCCTTGATCCTTGCTCTGGGTCTGGGTCAGTTGGCCGCGCACACCACCATGACGCTCTCCGAGCACGCTCATTCGCCCGCTCCGGGGTTGGTGATGCTCGGTGCTCACGCCGGTGCCACCGTCGCTTGTGCGGTGGCGGTCCTGGCCGCCGAGCGCCTCTACCGCGTTGTCACCCACGCTCTCCACGTCGTCCTGGCGTCTCTGGCTCCCGCCGCTGTCACTTCCCGCGGCCACACCGTCTCGACCGGAATCCATCACGGACCTGTCGACGCTCTACTTCGCGCCAGCATCTCGCGGCGCGGTCCTCCTGCCCTGGTCTGAAGATTCGTAGAACGCCCCACCCCTTCACCAGACCAAGAGGACACTTCCCGACATGAAGAACACCCTGATTTCGCGCGCGGTTGTCACGACCGTCGCTACCGGCAGCGCCGTGCTGCTGGCCGCCGGAATTGCTTCAGCACACGTCAGCGTCGTCGCACCAGGAGCTGCGCAGGGCGGATACTCCGTTCTCACGTTCCGCGTGCCCACCGAATCCGACACCGCTTCGACCACCAAACTGACGGTGGCGCTCCCCGACCTCAAGTCGGCACGCACCGAACCGATGCCCGGCTGGACCGCCGTCGTGGAGAAGGACCCCACCTCGTTGGTCGCCAAGTCCGTGACGTGGACCGCCGACCCCGGCGTCGGAATCGCCCCCGGCCAGTTCCAGCAGTTCGTCCTTTCTGCCGGCCCGCTGCCCGAGCAGGAAGAGGTCGAGTTCAAGGCCGTCCAGACGTACAGCGACGGCAACGTCGTCAACTGGGATCAGGAAGAACTTGCCGACGGCAGCGAGCCGGACAAGCCCGCGCCGACGCTGACTCTCGCCGCATCCACCGGCGATGCTCACGGAGCGCCTGCTGCCGATAACACTGCCGAGACGTCCGCTGCTTCCGAATCTTCTTCGTCAGACAACACCGCGCGCTGGCTCGGCGGCGTCGGCCTGGTGCTCGGCGCGTTGGGCGCTGCACTCGGCCTCGGCGCACTGGTCAGGAGCAAGCGCTGATGAGTACCCGGATCAAGGTCATCGCCGTCGGCATGCTCGCGATGCTGGCCACGATGCTCGGAATGGGCACGGCCAGTGCACACTCCGCGGTCGTCGGCTCCAACCCGGAAAACGGTGCGTCCATTCAGGTTGCGCCTGACACGGTTTCGGTCACGTTCAACGAGGCTCTGCAGGCACAGTTCGCGGCGCTGACGGTCACCGGCCCGGACGGCAACCTCTGGACCAAGAGCGATCCGTCCGTCGAAGGACCCACTGTCAGTGCAGACCTCGGCGATCTCGGGCCGACCGGCGTCTACACCATCGCGTACCGAGTCACTTCCGCCGACGGCCACCCCGTCAACGGAACTCTGACCTTCACCCTCACCGAGGCGGGGTCGGGCACTCCCGGCGCTGCCGCCGCGTCGAGTACGGGTGAGTCGGAGTCCGGCAGCATGCCGGTGTGGATCTTCATCGTCGCCGGCGTCGTCGTGTTCGGCGGTGCGCTGTTCTTCGTGCTCCGTAAGCCGAAGTCGAGCTGATCGCGTGACGGGTACGGCAAACAGGTGGTGGTTGCTGTTTGCCGTACCCACAGCTCTGCTGGGAGTCCTGATCGCCTGGGGCCTCGCCAGCCCGTCGGGACCCGAATCGTCGAGCACGGTCCGCGTTCTCGCGATCGGATGTGGTTCGTTGACCCTCGGCATCGCGACGCTCGCCTGGATGGGCCGCAGTGAACGCCGCCCGGCAACAACCCCCGCCGTCATGTGGACTCAGCTCACCGCGGTGGCAGCAGTGTGGCTCGTCGCCGAGATCACGCTCCTCGTGCTCAATGCCGCAGCGGCCGACGGCGCCCCGGTCACCTCGCTGACCATCGGGCACTTCGGCGCATTCGTCTCCGAGGTCAACGTCGGCCGCGTCGGCGTCGCGATCATCGCGTGCGCGTTTGCCGTCGTCTGTTACGGCATCTACGGATTCACCAATCCCGAGACGGTGCCCGTCGCACCGGCATTGGTCGTCTCCGCGTTGGCGCTCGCCGCCCGCCCGATCACCGGGCACATGGCGCAGCAGAGCTTCGGATCGATCCTCGACGCCGTTCACGTCCTCGCTGCGGCCTTGTGGTTCGGCGTGCTCGCCGCACTCGCGCTTGCCGTACCGTCGCGCGGTGCCTGGGCGATCTGGTTGCCCAAGTACTCCGCTCTCGCCTGGCGATGCGTCCTCGCGCTGGTCGTCACCGGTATCGTCAACGCCGTCGTGCGACTCGACTCACTCTCCGCCTTCTACGACACCGCATACGGCCGGGTGATCCTCGCCAAGATCGTGGCGATCGGACTGCTCGTCGCCCTGGGATGGTGGTGGCGCCGGACATGGGTGGTCGCGAGCGCTGCACACCGCATGAGTTCGGACGGATCCCTGCGTCGCGCCATCGGTGAAGTTGTCTTCATGGCCATCGCATTCGGGCTTGCCGCGGCCCTTGCGACAACTGCGTAAGACGTGCCTCAGCGCGACATTTCGTGACCCGCACATTTAACGTTTCACGTCGAGATTTAACCTCTACGTGAGTTCATTTTCCCAGCTTGCGGCGGTTTCCGGCCCCCCTTAGCGTTGCTCGCATGACGGAGGCCCAACGCTCGTTTCTCGTCTGCGCTTCGCAGCGCAGCGGCAGTACTTTGCTGGTCGAATCCCTGAGAGCAACCGGGGTCGCGGGTGAGCCGGAAGAGTTCTTCCAGTACCTCCCCGAGACCTCGCGATCGCCGCAACCGAGGCAGTGGTTCGAAGACGTCACGGACGAGTCCGTCCTGGGTCTGCTCGCCCCGTTCCACCCGGGCACGCCGGACACTCGCACCTCCGAACAGTGGCGCACACAACTTCTCGAACTCGGCCGAACCCCCAACGGAGTCTGGGGTGGCAAGCTGATGTGGAACCAGACGCCGCTCCTACTCGATCGCGCGGCCGGATTGCCCTGGCGCAGTGGGACGGACCTACGTTCCGCACTCCACGACACCCTCGATCACGACCTGCAGTTCATCCACGTCTATCGAGAAGATGTCGTCGCTCAAGCTGTGTCGATGTGGCGCGCCGTGCAGACACAGGTCTGGCGCGACGACGCGACTCCACCGAATCTCTCGGACGGTGCGCAGTACAACGCAGTCGGAATCGCGCACCTGGTGACGATTCTCGGTGAGCAGGAACGCCAATGGAAGCGCTGGTTCGAGGAAGAGGACATCTCTCCCATCGAAGTCGGGTTCCGCGATCTCACCGAAGACCCGCAGTCTGTGGTCGCAAAAACCCTCATCTCCCTCGGCCTCGACGGACAACTGGCCCCGCCACCGCCGCTGCGTCGTCAGAGCGACGGACGATCCCGCGAATGGGTGCAGCGTTATCGCATCGACGCCGAACAGAACGGATATCCCGTCACATGAGCACCGTCACCGATGTCGTCGACGAACTCCGAGTTCTCGAATCCGAAGCGGTTCACATCATTCGAGAGGTGGTGGCAGAACTCGAGAGACCGGTACTGCTCTTCTCGGCCGGCAAGGACTCGATAGTCCTGCTTCGGCTGGCCGAGAAGGCGTTTCGGCCCTCCCCACTCCCTTTCCCGGTCCTGCACGTCGACACCGGTCACAATTTCGAGGAGGTCATCGAATTTCGCGACCGTCGAATCAAGGAGGGCGGGCACACACTTCTGGTTGCTTCCGTTCAGGATTCGATCGACCAGGGCAGAGTGCAGGAGTCGACCGAGACCAGCGGATCGCGAAACCGCCTGCAGACCAGAACCCTGCTCGACGCTCTCGAAGCTGGAGGGTTCGACGCCGCGTTCGGCGGCGCCCGCCGGGACGAGGAACGTGCGCGCGCCAAGGAAAGAGTCCTCAGCTTCCGGGACGAGTTCGGCCAGTGGGACCCGCGAGCGCAACGGGCCGAACCGTGGTCGCTCTACAACGGTCGGATCAGACGCGGCGAGTCCGTTCGTGTCTTTCCGCTGAGCAACTGGACCGAACTCGACATCTGGCGCTACATAGCCCAGGAGGAACTGGAACTGCCGTCCATCTATTTCGCGCACCAGCGGAGGGTATTCGAGCGTGACGGAATACTCCTCGCTGCTTCCGAATTCAGCACCGACGCCGAGAACGCCGCGGCAACGACCGAGTGGGTGCGATATCGAACCGTCGGCGATCTGACCATCACCGGCGCCGTTCGATCGCACGCCACCACCATCGACGACGTCGTCACCGAGATCTCGGCCGCGACGGTTTCCGAACGAGGCGAGACTCGCGCAGACGACCGAACCTCGGTCGCCGCGATGGAAGACCGAAAGCGTGAGGGCTACTTCTGATGACTACCACCATCACTCGCCAACTCCTTCGGCTGGCCACGGCGGGTAGCGTCGACGACGGCAAGAGCACGCTGATCGGCCGACTGTTGCACGACACCGACAGTCTGCCAACCGATCACCTCGATTCCGTCACCGACGAGCACGGTGTCGCCGACCTGGCTGCACTCTCCGACGGACTACGTGCCGAGCGTGAACAGGGCATCACGATCGACGTCGCGTACCGATTCTTCTCCACCCCGACAAGAAGTTACGTACTCGCCGACACCCCGGGGCACGAACGCTACACGCGCAACATGTTCACCGGAGCATCCAACGCTCACGTAGCGGTCCTGCTGGTCGACGCGAGGACCGGCGTGTTGCGTCAGACGCGTCGGCACGCCAGAATCGCCGCACTGCTCGGTGTTCCGAACCTTGTAGCCGTGGTGAACAAGATCGATCTGGTGGACTTCGACGAAGCGAGATTCGCTCAGGTGCAGGAAGAATTGCGGGCCTTGGCACGGCAAGTCGGACGCGAGGACGTACTCGCCATACCGGTCTCCGCGAAAGCCGGCGACAATGTCGTGACGCGGTCCGAGAACACTGCGTGGTACGAGGGGCCGACGCTCCTCGAGTACCTCGAAGGCGTCGAACTCCATGCGCCCGCGACGCACATCGAGGAGCTTCGGCTTCCCGTGCAATGGGTTTCGCGCCCCGATCCGCAGAATCGTCGCCGGTACACCGGCCGGATTTCGGCAGGCACACTGAGCGTCGGAGACGAGGTAGTGGTCCTGCCGTCCGGATCGAAGAGCACCGTGATCAGTCTGGATACTCTCGACGACAACCGCAGTACTGCCGTTGCACCACTGTCGGTTTCGGTGGAACTGGCCGACGACATCGACGTCGGACGTGGCGACGTTCTGGTCAGTGGCGGTGCGCAGGCTCATTTGCCGGTTCTGGCCCGAGAACTCGAAACCACCATCTGCTGGTTGTCCAACACACCGTTGCGCGCGGGCGATCGGATAGCGCTCAAACACACGTCCCGGACCGTGCGAGCGACCGTTCAAGAACTGCACACCCGACTCGACCCCGAGACGCTCGACGAGCAGGACAGCCCAGTCGAACTGGGGCTCAACGACATCGGAACGGTCACGCTCCGAACCAGTTCCGTGGTGGTCGCCGACACCTACGACCACAATCGGGACTCTGGCGCCTTCATCCTGATCGACGAGCAGAGCAACGACACCGTCGGCGCCGGCACCATTCTCGAGCCACGCGTCGTCGTTCCCGGTGAGCAGACCCGCAACGACATCAAGTGGCATCCGTCTTCACTCGAACGTCAGCGGCGGTGGGCGTCTACCACCCAGAAGGGCGCGACGATCTGGCTGACCGGCCTTCCTGCCTCCGGAAAATCCACCGTCGCTGTGGCTGTCGAACGTGCGCTGGTCGACGCGGGACGCACCGCGTATCTCCTGGACGGTGACAACGTCCGCCACGGTATCTCCGACGATCTCGGGTTCTCGCCGGGAGACCGGGCCGAGAACATCCGGCGCGTCGGACATCTCACTCGACTGTTCGCCGACGCCGGCGTCGTGGCCATCGCGTCGATGGTCTCGCCGCTGCGTTCGGATCGAGCAATTGCGCGTGCTCTCAACGAAGCTGCCGGGCTCACCTTCCTCGAAGTTGCAGTCACCACTCCCGTCGAAGAATGCGAACGCCGAGATCCCAAGGGCCTGTACGCACGTGCGCGGGCGGGTGAACTGAAGGGGCTCACCGGAATCGACGCGCCTTACGAGACGCCGGAGGACCCGGACCTGGCATTCGACACAACCGGCGCTGACATCAACGAACTGGTCGAGCGGGTCATCGCATTGTTGGAGGAGCGCGAGACCGCAAGGCCCTAGGGGTTTTCGGTGTCCGACTCGAGGTAACCGCGGTCCGCACTGTAGGCGGACCGCACGTTGGGTCGGACACCGATCTTCTCGAGGTACGCCGCCATGCGGTGCACCGCCATCGCGCTTCCCAATGCCTCGTCCGGGAGACGATCATCGGTTTCGGCGCGCCACGTGTGAAGCTGCGAGGACAATTCCGCCTGTATTGCCGAGACTTCCGGTCGATCGATCAGATTGATCTTCTCGTCCGGATCGGCACGGAGGTCGTACAGCTCCCGGGGTGCGCGTACCGCAAGATGCTCGGTGCCGAGCGCCTTTCCGGAAAGACTGTCCTCGATGTCGAGCGGTAGATCCAGAGCGGGGCGGACGGCGTAGTTCTCGATGTAGCTGTAGTCCTTGGTGCGCACCGCACGAATGGGATCGAAGCTGTCGTGAAAGGTCTTCTCCGTGAACAAGGAGGTACGAACGGGCTCGGACGGTTCGGTTCCGCGGTCGACGAGGGCATCGGCGTGCGAGCGCCCTTCCACCTCGGTGGGGACGTCGATTCCGAGCAGATCGAGAATGGTCGGAACAAGATCCACACCGCTGAACAGTGTCTCGTATTCCTTTCCGCCACTGCGATACCGCGCGGGAGGCCGAGCGATCAAGGCAATACCGGTACCCGGGGCGTAGAGCGTCGACTTGGCACGCGGGAACGCCGCGCCGTGATCAGTGAGGAAGAAGACCCAGGTGTTCTCGTCGAGCCCCTCTTCCTCGAGGGTCGCGAGCAGTTCCCCCACCGCGGCGTCGGCCACCTCTACGCTGCCGTGGAATTCGGCCAGATCCTCGCGCACCTGTGGCACGTCCGGAAGGTATCCGGGGACCTCCAGGGCTGCGGTGTCCGCCGGGGTATAGCGATCGGCGGGGTACGGGCGATGCGTTTCGAAGAATCCCGTGGTGAGCAGGAACGGCTCGGGCGGGAAGCGTCGTAGCCAGTTCTGGGCACGCGGAACCACGTAGTCGCAGAACGAGTTGGTGACGTCGTACTCGTGATAGCCCAGTCGCTTCGGATACGCAGTCTCGTGCTGCATGCCGAACAGCGAGGTGTACCAACCGTTGTCGGAGAGGATCTGCGGGAGCGTCTGCACCTCCGCGTGGTACTCCCAGCCGTGGTGCGCCAACCCGATCAGACCGTTGTTGTGCGGATACCTACCCGAGAAGAGCGATCCGCGCGAAGGCGAGCACAGCGGCGCCGTCGCGTGTGCGTCGGTGAACCGGATGCCTTCTGCCGCCAGTCGGTCGAGATGGGGGCTGTTGACCCCGGCGACACCGTAACTCGCGAGGTGTCGCCCCAGGTCGTGCCAATGAATGATCAGGACGTTATCTCGCGCAGCCGACACGTGGGCAAGGCTAGTTGCCCCGCCCACGTGCGGCAACAGTTCGAATCAGCAGGATCTCAACTGTTTCTGCCGAGTTGTCTGATCCATCCACGGGTATCGGCCGGGTCGATGACGTCGTCCAGTTCGAACGTGGTCGCCGCCATCAGCGCCTTGCCCTGTGCGTAGGCCAGTTCCACGAACTGACCGAACAGCGTTTCCCGAGCCACCGGATCTTCGACGGACTCGAGTTCCTTGCGGAAACCGAGACGCACAGCACCTTCCAGACCCATCGGCCCGATCTCGCCCGTCGGCCACGCGACCGTGAACTCGGGGGCGTGGAAGGAACCACCGGCCATTGCCATGGCGCCCAACCCGTAACCCTTGCGCAGGATGATCGTTCCGAACGGCACGGTGAGGCGAGCACCGGCAACGAAGAACCTGCCGAACCTTCGAACCGTCGCCTCCTCCTCCGAATCCGGGCCCACCATGAATCCCGGTGTGTCGCACAGCGTCACCAGAGGGATGCGGTGCGCTTCGAGCAGTTCCAGGAAATCCGAAGCCTTGTCCGAGGCTTCCGCGTCGATCGCGCCGCCGAGATGCTCGCTGCTGTTCGCCAGCACACCGTACGGAACTCCTTCGACACGAACGAGTGCGGTTACTACACCGCGTCCGTAGTCTCGACGCAGTTCCAGGACGCTGTCGACGTCCGCGATTGCGTCGATCGCTCCACGAACGTCGTACGAGCGCAGGCGATTCTCCGGCACCACATGCCGCGAGAGCCGCGGATCCGGAGCGGTCCACTCTCCGCTCGCACCCTGGAAGTAGCCGAGGTACTGCTTGGCCAGCGCCACCGCATGAGCGTCGTCGTCAGCGACCAGGTGTACGACGCCGTTGCGGCGCTGCACGTCGATGGGGCCGATGTCCTCGGGGCGAAAGTTTCCGAGCCCGCCGCCCTCGACCATGGCAGGACCACCCATCCCGATGTTGGCGTCCGGTGTCGCGATCAGGACGTCGCACGCGCCGGCCAGGGCCGCGTTGCCCGCGAAACAGCGCCCGGACACGACGGCGACCATGGGCACCCGCCCGCTCAGCGCCGCCATGGCGCGGAAGGTTCCCAGCTCGAGGCCCGCCCCGGCGCCGGCGTCGGTGTCACCGGGGCGACCGCCGCCACCTTCCGCGAACAGCACCACCGGAACTCGCTTGCGATCGGCGATCTCGAGCAGGCGGTCGGTCTTGGCGTGATTGCGCATGCCCTGGGTACCGGCGAGCACCGAGTAGTCGTACGAGATCACGACGCTCTCGCCGCCGCTGATGGTCGCCACTCCGCCGATCAACCCGTCGGCAGGAGTGTTGGCGATCAGGTCTTCCTCGCTTCGCCGACTCCGCTGCGCCGCCAGCGCGAGAGCGCCGTACTCGACCAGGCTGTCGTCGTCGACCAGGTCGTAGACGTTCTCGCGAGCAGTCCGGCGTCCCAGCTTGTGACGCTTCGCCACGGCTGCGGGCCGG
The DNA here is from genome assembly GCF_021352185.1 of Rhodococcus sp. Ni2. Lineage (NCBI taxonomy): Bacteria > Bacillati > Actinomycetota > Actinomycetes > Mycobacteriales > Nocardiaceae > Rhodococcus > Rhodococcus sp. Ni2. The sequence goes on along the minus strand of NZ_WOXZ01000001.1, from coordinate 2,379,091 downwards.
GCCGGGTCCAGGGTCACCTCGTGGCGAGCGATGATCTCCGCGAGATCGGGACGCACGTCGTCGAGGTCCACCTCGTCGACCTCGGCGAGCTTCGATCCCGCGCTTGCACTACGGACGACGAGCAACGGTTCGCCCGCACCCACCGACCTCCCCGGTGACGACAGGACCCGGACCACTTCGAGATCACCGGGCGCCGAGAGAACATGCTGCATCTTCATCGCCTCGAGGACGGCAACCTGGCCACCCGCATGGACGCCGTCACCGACTGCCGCGAGTTCGACGACGATGCCCGCCATCTGTGCACGGACCACATCCTCGTCCGGTGCCGCGTCCACAGACGAGGAGGGCGTTTGTGGGCCAACGTCGGGGACGAGGTCCGCCAATCGAGAACCCAACCAGTCGACGTCGACCAGGCCGTCGCGGAAGTCCTTGTCCGACAGTATTGCCTGCAGGAACTCGATGTTGGTCGCTACGCCGTCGATGGCGAACTCACTCAAAGCGGCAATCGACTTGCGCACCGCGGCAGGGAAATCCGATCGACGCGTGTGGGTGATCACCTTTGCCAAGAGCGAATCGTAACGCGCACTCGGCGAGAGTCCGACCGTACCGAAGGTGTCCACTCGCACGCCGGGCCCGCCCGGAGGAGTGAAGTTGTCGAGCGTGCCCGACGAGGGCAACGCATTGCCGTCCGGCGTCATGGTTTCCATGTTGACGCGGGCCTGGATCGCAATCCCCGAAGCGTTTGCCACGGATCCGACTGTCTCCGAGGCCTTCTCGACAGCGGTGATCCCTGTTGGCAGGTCCAGGTTCTCGAACGGAACTCCGTCCGCGATCGCGAGCTGCACGGCGACGAGATCGATTCCGGTGACCTCTTCGGTCACCGTGTGCTCCACCTGAATTCGGGGATTGACTTCGAGGAAGACGAACCCGCGTTCCTCGACCAGGAACTCGACCGTCGCGATGCCTCGATAGCCGACCTCGGCGCACAGCCTCGCCGCCGCAGCGTGAAGACGCTCGCGCAGGGCCCCCGACAGCCCCTGCGCGGGCGCAACCTCGATCAACTTCTGATGGCGACGTTGGACGCTGCAATCGCGGTCACCCAGAGCGAGCGCGTGGGTTCCACCTTGCCCCGGTGCCGCCACGATCTGCACTTCGATGTGCCGAGCGTGCTCACTGAGTACCTCGGCGAACAGTGCCGAACTGCCGAATCCCGACTGGGCTTCGGCCGCACACACACGGTACGCGTCGTCGAGTGCTTTCGGGTCACGCACCGCGCGCATGCCGCGGCCACCGCCGCCGCTGAGCGCCTTGATCATGATCCCGCGGGAATTGCGCTCGAAGAATTCACGCACCTCGTCGAGGTCGGCGTTCGCCGATGTCGACGGCAGGACCGGCACTCCTGAGTCGACAGCCGCGGTGCGGGCACTGGCCTTGTCGCCGAAAGTCCGGAGGACCTGGGCGTCCGGGCCGACGAAGACGATGCCCGCCTCGGTACACGCCTGCGCGAATTCGGCGTTCTCACTGAGGAATCCGTAACCCGGGTGCACGTGCGTGGCGCCTGTTTCGGCCGCGATCTTCAGCAAAGCCCCCTGATCGAGATACGCGGATGAGCCCGACGCTCCGAGCGGCACCGACTCCGTGGCCGCCGCGACGTGCGGACTGGACGCGTCGTCCTCGGCGTACACCGACACCGTCTCGATCCCGAGTTCACGGGCAGTTCGAATGATCCGCAGCGCAATTTCGCCGCGGTTCGCAATCAGCAGTCTCACTTGTCCCCCTGAGTGCGCTCGAACAGATCGCCCTTGCGCACCTTTCCTGTCGCTGTCATCGGAAGCGCCTCGAGCACTTCCACTTCGGGCACCTTGTACGTGGCCATGTTCTCCTTCGCCCACGAGACGATCTCGTCGGCCGCAGTGTCGGAACCCTCGACCAGTTGGACAAACGCAAAAGCCACCTGCCCCTTGTCCGGGTCCGGTTTCGGCACCACCGCAGCCTTTTCGATCGCCGGGTGCAGCATGAGCAGCGCTTCCACCTCGGAGGGAAAGACACTCATGCCGTTGGTCTTGATCATTTCCTTGTTCCGCGCCAAATAGTGCAAACCGCCACGCTCACTGAACTTTCCGACGTCACCGGTCTGCAGCCAGCCGTCACGGATGGCGTCGGCGGTGGCCGCCTCGTTCCGGTAGTACGCGGAAAGGATGGACGGGCTGCGCACGATGATCTGCCCGTGCTCGCCGACGGGAACCGGCCTGCCGTCGTGATCGACGATCAGAACGTCGGTGCCGGGCACCGGAATTCCGCAGAACACCGGCTCGCTTTTCAGGTCGTAGTCGCCGCCCTGGAAGCCGAGGGTGATCGTGTCCGCGGTGTGGGTTTCGGTCATGCCGTAGCTCGCTTCGCGCAGAACGCCGCCGGTAGCCTCGCGCCACCGCTGGCGCGTGGCCGGATCGAGTTTGAGAACGAACGAAACTGCCATGACGTTCTGGAGTGTCGAGAGATTTCGCTCCGCGAATCCTGGCGTGTCCATCAGTTCGACGTAATTGTCGACAGTTCCGACCAGCGAGGTCACGCCGTAAGCCTCGACAGCGTCGAGCGTGGTCTCCGCATCCCAACGATTCAGCAGGACCACGGTTCCGCCGTTGACGAGCGGAACCAGGATGCCGAAGTCCTCACCTGCGATCCAGAAGATCGGCAGAAACACCAGGGACACCGGCGGATTGGCACCCACCTGGTCACCGCCCGCAAGCGTCGCGGTGGCCGCGGTGTAAACCATGTGGCGCTGAGTGTGCTCACAGCCCTTGGGCATTCCCGTCGTTCCGCCCGTGTAGTTCAGGGCGGCGAGGGAATCGAGTTCGGTGGCGACAGGAGTCGCCCGCTCACTGGTGATGATCGACTGCCAGTCGCTCAGGCGCGGATCGTCGACCTCGAAGGGCAGTTCGACGGTCGGGATCGCCGTCAGCATGTCCGACACTGCAGTCTTCGCGACGTGTTCGAGTGGAGTCTGTGAGCGAACCTTCTTCACCAACTTCGAGAAGGTGTTCTGCGTCAGTAGGACCTTGACGCCGGCATCGTTGAGTTCGTGAATCAATTCATGTTCACGGAAGAGTGGATTGATCGGCACGTGAACCGCACCGACCTTGAGAATGCCGAGCATCGCGATATGGAACTGAGGGCAATTGACCAGGTGAACGCCGACGCGATCGCCGCGTTCGACTCCGAGTGACAGCAGCCATCCGGCAAAACGATCCGAAAGCTCGTCGTATTCGGAATACGTGATGACCCGGCCGTAGAAGACGATGGCAGGAGTATCCGGCCGCTCGATCGCCCAATGCCGCAAGTAATCGACAAGTCCCCCACCTTCGAGCGGATACTCGACGGCGCGGGGAATGCCGGCGGGCCAATGCGCTTGTTGCAGCGCAGAGATCTCCGCCAGAGCCGCTTCGAGCACGTCTTGTTCTGCCACCGATCACTCCATTCGTAAAAGAAATCTATTTCGACTCTTCGAACCCGATCAACCGCTCGGACATCGTCGTCATATCTGCAATGAACTGGTTCTGCTCTTCGACACTCGCCTTACTCAGTCGTGCTCCACCGGCCATCTGTGCGTCCGAGATCATCTGAACGAGCACCGGGGGCGAAACACAGGGATCTACGTCGTGAACCTGTCGAATCCGTTCGACAAAGCGGACGTAGCGGCTCACGAGCTTTTCGCGAACCGCCGACCAACTGCGCTCGACCTCGGAATCCACCCGCGCCCGATGCTCGATCACCGCGAGCAGGTCACCGTAGGTGTACACGGCCGTGATGAACGCCGACGTGGTCGTTCGGAGAACTTCGCGTAGATCCTCGGCCGCCGGGCCCTCCATGTGCTGAGCGTCGAGGAAGCGTCGGCACATCATTTCGGCGACGGCGCGGAAGACCTCGTCCTTCGACGAGAAGTACGCGTAGAAGGTCGCCCGGGACACATCAGCCCTGGTCGTGATCGTCTCGACCGTCACGGCGTCGTATCCGAGTTCGCCGAAGCAGAGGGCAGCGGTGTCGAGCAGTCCGGCACGGCGTGGACCGTCGCCGAGTTTGCGGGCTGTCCGCGCTCGCTCCTGCGTTTCGCTGGTGGTCACCGTCACAGTGTGTGTTGACGTTGACGTCAATGTCAAGAATCGCGGGCCCGACGACCGACTTCGGCCTTTTGTTCGGGTTGCCCTTTCACAGCCCATATATCGGGTGTAAGACTCTGCCTCTAATGCTTTTCGCCTTTTCCAGAAGGAGTCAGTTCCGTGCCGGAAGAATCCGCGTCACCCTCCTATTCCACGATCAAGGAAACAGTTGCAGCTTTGATGCCGACTCTGGAGTCGGAACTAGTCGAACTTGTTCGCATCCCGTCGATAGCGACCGAGGGTTTCCCCAGCGAACCCCTCTTCGAGGCTCACGATCTGATCGTTTCTCTACTGGAAAAATCCGGAGTCACGAAGATAGAGAAACTCGAAATAACAGGTAAGACCGCGCCCGTCATCATTGCGACAGTGCCCGGCCCCGCCGGATCCCCGACGGTATTGATGTATTCGCATTACGACGTCGTTCCCGCCGACGACGTCGAACTCTGGGATTCTCCGCCTTTCGAACCGAGCAAGCGTGACGGCGCGATTTACGGCCGCGGTACGGCAGATTCGAAGGCAAATGTCATCGGCATGATCGGTGCACTTCGAGTCTTCGACGGAAAGCCGCCGGTGACGGTCAAGCTCGTCATCGAGGGCCAGGAAGAATTCGGCAGCCCCTTCGACAACTATCCGCCGGAAGCCCCTGAATTATTTGCGGCCGACGCAATGGTCATCGCCGACGTCGGGAGCGTTCGACCCGGATCACCGACCCTGACCGTCGCACTGCGCGGATCGGCCCAGGTGATCGTCGAACTCACCACTCTCGGCGCCGACAAGCACAACGGCCTCTACGGCGGCGCCGCACCGGACGCCCGCCTCGCGCTCATCCGCGCACTGGCGTCGCTGCACGACGACAACGGTGACGTGGCGGTCGACGGCCTCATGCGCGAACCGTGGACCGGCAGTTCATACACCGAGGACGAGTTCCGCACCCTCGCCGAGATCCGTGACGGGCTTCCGCTGCTCGGAACCGGCGGCATCGGCGAACGCATCTGGTCGGGCCCGGCCATCACCGTGACGGGCATCGACGCTCCCCCTGTGGACGGTGCGGTCAACGCCGTCGCAAGCACTGCCCGCGCCGTGATCAATCTGCGCGTACACCCGCGCCAACCTGCCACCGAGGCGCAGGCTGCTCTGGTCCGGCACCTGGAAGCCCTGCGCCCCTTCGGTTTGCAACTGACCGTCACCGCGGGAGAAACCGGCGACGGGTTTGCGGCAGCCGAACGTGGACCGGCCTTCGACGCGGCATTGTCTGCACTATCGCAGTCGTGGGGTGAGCCGGCCGGGCTGATGGCAGGCGGCGGCTCGATCCCCCTCGTGATGGCCTTGGATACAGCAGTGCCCACCGCCGAGAAGCTGTTGTTCGGCGCCACCGACGGTTACGCGAACATCCACGGCCCCAACGAACGCGTCCTGCTCGACGAGCTCGAGAAGGCCGTCGTCGCCAAAGCACTGTTCTTCCAGGAGTACGCACACACCTTCGAGGGGAAGAAATGAGCACCGAGACCGATACGGGATCCGCGCAAACGCCCGCCAAGAAGAAGTTCGAGTTTCCCGGTGCGGTCACGATGCTCGCGATCGTCACCATTCTGGTCTGGGTTGCGGCACTGTTCATTCCGGCCGGACGCTTCGGCGTCGACGTGGACGGCTCACCCGTTCCCGGCAGCTTCGAGACCGTCACGTCTCCGCTCTCGTTCTGGGAACGAATCCAGCAACTGATCCTCTCCCCCGTGAACGGCCTGTACGGCGTACAGGATTCGATCACCGGGTTCGTCGACACCGACAACATCGGACGACTCTTCGGTTCGGTCGGCGTAGTCCTCTTCATCATGGCGCTCGGTGCGTTCATCTCGGTCAGCTTTGCCACCCGCAGTCTCGAAACCGCTGTCTCCCAGCTGGCTACCAAGCTCAGCGACAAGGGCTGGTTGCTCATCACCGTCATCATGGTGCTGTTCTCGCTGCTCGGTTCGACGATGGGCTTCTCGGTCGAGACGTTCGGCTTCTACGCCCTGCTCATCCCGCTGATGACGGCACTGGGTTACGACCGCATGGTCGCGGCCACCATGATCATCCTCGGCGCTCTGGTCGGAAACATGGCGTCGACCGTCAATCCGTTCTCGATCGGCGTCGCCTCCGGTGAGGCAGGCGTCTCCATCGGTGACGGCATCGTGCTGCGCGTGATCCTGTGGATCGTATTGACCGCTGTGGCAGTGGCATTCGTTCTCCGCTACGCCGCAAAGGTGAAGAAGGATCCGTCCAAGTCGCTTGTCGGTTTCGACATCGCGGACGACGAAGACGAAGAGCCGGCCGAGCCGGTGGACATCGACGGCAAGCTCACCGGAACTCAGAAGCTGGTACTGCTCATCACCGGACTCACCTTCGGACTGATGATCTTCTCCGTCATCCCGTGGTCGAGCATCTTCGGCGCCACTACCGGTCCGGCCGAGTACGACGCGTACCACGTCACGGCAACCGAGCCCTACTGGTTCGAGTTGAACTGGTGGTTCCCGCAATTGGCGATGCTGTTCATCCTCGCCGCCGTTCTCGTCGGCATAGTCGCGAAGATGGGTGAGAAGAAGATCGTCTCCCTGATCACGCGTGGAGCCGGCGACATGGTCGGACCGGCGATCGTCATCCTGCTCGCTCGCGGCGTCTCGGTGATCATGACCAACACCGAAACCCTCGACACCATCCTCAACGCGATGGAGCAATTGGTCAGCGGCGCTTCGGCGGGGGTCTTCGCGATCCTGGTGATGCTCGTCAACATCCCGCTGGCGTTCCTGATCCCGTCCAGTTCCGGTCACGCCACCCTGGCGATGCCGCTGCTCGCGCCGCTGGGCGACTTCGCCGGAGTCAGCCGAGCACTCGTCATCACCGCCTTCCAGATGGGCCACGGCCTGATGCTGATGGTTGCCCCGACCAACGTCGTCGTTGTCGGCGGGTTGGCCATGGCGAAGGTCGGCTACGACAAGTTCCTGCGCTTCGTCTGGCCACTGCTACTGATCAACTTCGTGATCGTTGTCGTGGTGATCGGCGCAGCAGCGGTATTCGAGTAGTTCAGGCGTGGTGGGCCTCGCGTGCCGCCGTCTCCAGACGGTCGGTGTACTCGGCCCACCACGCCTCATCACCGGGAGCCAGATTGTTGTCGCCCGCCTTCATCCCAGCGGCGCCGTCGATCAGCTCCCGCACGATGTCCGCGTGGCCGGCGTGCCGATGGATCTCGGTGACAACGTGAACGAGTATCCGGTGCAGTGTGACGTCGCGACGATCCTCCGGCCAGTGCTTCACGAAGCCGGGGGCGTCCAGATCGTGCTCCTCGATCGTGGCGTCGGCGAAAGCCCAGGTGCGGCGATAGGTTTCGACGATGTCGGCAGTGGACTCGTCGGCGCGGGCCCACATGTCGACGTTGAGTTCCTCCGAACGCAACCACGCGGGGAGATCGGGAACCCGACGGCCGAACGTCGGACCGAAATACCCGAGCTCGACGCCGATCATGTGTTTGACCAGTCCCAACAAGTTGGTCCCTGTCCGGGTCATCGGACGCCGAATGTCATACTCCGACAGCCCGTCGAGCTTCCAGACGAGCGCATCACGTGCTGCCTGCAGGTACCGCTGGAGATCTTCCTTTTCCGAGTTGGTGGTCATGAAACCAACCTAAACCGAGTGGAGCAGACATTGACAGCGGTCGAGGATCTGACCGAGGTTGCCTCCCGGGCCGTCGCCGCCGAGCGTGACGCCCGGTCGGTGCGCTGGCACAACCCGGCAGCCGTCCGCAAGGCTGCCGCGGCCGTCCGTGATTCGCTCGACGACGAACGATCAGCGCTGAGCCGACCGTCGTACAGCGGGTTGTCACCGTCGCCGCACATGGCGCGCCAACTCGAACTGATCACGACGTTGCAGCCGCCACTGCCCGCCGACGCCGGCATCGGCACCGCCGCGCAGGCCGAGGCCGACGCCGTCGCCGCGGTTACCACCGCACGGATAGCCTTGCGCGCCGCCCACCTTGCGGTTCTCGAAGCACGCGTCGCCGCGCTCGATGCCGGTGACACCGATACCGTCGCCGCCGCGATCCGTGGTTACGTCCCGCTGAACTCGGGCAACCCCGTCGTCCGGCACGTGCAGGATCTCGGCTCACGGATCCGTGAGGAAGCACGGCACGTGGTGAGTGGTAAGCCTCGGTCGATCGCTTTTCGGCTGGGGCTGAGCCTCGGAATGGGCTTGGCGTACCTGGCATTCATTCGCCTCTTCCAGTGGGACACCAAGGAAGATCGACTGCCTTACCTTGCGCTGTATGCACTCTCGGGTGTGGTCGGAAGCGTCGTGTGCACCAATGCGCTCAGCTTCGACGCCGGCCGCGTGCGCGCTGCGTTGTCCGGTGGAACGAGGCTCTGGCACGTGCTCGTCGCGAAAAACGCGGTGATGCTGCTCCTCGTCGGCAGCGCCGGGTTCCTGCTCAGCGCCGTCCTCGCGTGGCGCTCCGGAAGCAGTGCTGACCTGGTGAAGGCGTGCGGCCAGGTGCTGACCATGATCCTGCTCTGGTTGGGGGTCGCGAACGTGATGTCGGTGAGCTTGCCGCTGCGGGCAGAACCGATGACGGCGCGGCGCCACGACGGCACGTGGAAGCAGTTCCTGCTGTCCTTCGTCATCTCGTACGGTGTCGGACTGATCGTCAATCTGATGCTCTACTGGCGCGTCTGGGCAAAGACGACGCTGCTCGAGCAGATGGGCGGTCCGTGGATTCCGGTCCTGCTGCTCCTCGCGAGCGCGGCCGCGACGTGGCTGTTGCTGACCGTGCTGGCCGTACTCCTGGCCGAGCAACCGCGCTTCCGTCGCGCCTTGCACCGGGAGATGGTGGTCTACCGCGAAGAAACCAACCACTTGCAGGCGACCATTCAGCACAATTCCGGCTAATGTAGCCGTGCGTGGCTGATCCGGGCACGTCGCGAGTACACGCAGTGTCGAGGAAGGCGTGACCCATCATGTCCGTAAAGCCTGGCGCGGCCGCCACAACGGCCGCCGTGAGCACCGCCTCCTGGCTACCACTCATCGTGGTGGTCCTCACCCAGATTCAGGCGTCGTTCGCCGTCAACGCCCTGACCGTCTCGATGGCCGGCATCACCACCGATCTCGACACGCCCGCAACAAGTGTCGGCACCGCGATCACCGCGGGCACCTTCGCCATGGCTGCCTTCATTCTGTTGGGGGCCAAGATCGGCGCCCGTTACGGAACGCGTCTGGTCTTCCAGATTGCCGTCGCGATTCACGGCCTCGCAATGGCCGCGGTCGCCCTGAGTCAGAGCCCGGCAATGCTGTTCGTGGCCCAAGCTGCATCCGGCGCCGTGATCGCCCTCATCGCTCCTGCGTTGACGGTCTTCATCGCCACGAACTTCAGTGGCGATCAGCAGGCAAAGGCCATCGGTTACCTGGCAGCAGCAATCCCGGCGGCCGGTGTGCTGGCGCTGCTCATCGCCGGTTCCTTCGCGACGACGATCGGGTGGCGATACTCGTTCGCCCTCGTCGTGGCTCTCGCGGTGGTCAACCTGATCCTGAGCTTCCGGGTCAAACCTGTTCCCCCGCAGAAGGACATCACCATCGACTGGGCCGGCGCCGCCATTGCTGCCGTTGCCGTCATCCTGCTCAGCTTCGGTTTCAGCGGCCTGAACTCGTGGGGCGTCATCCTGGCCACCGACGCTGCGCCGTTCTCGGTCATCGGTGTTTCACCCGCGGCCATCCTGATCGTCCTCGGCACCATCTGCGCGCAGGGATTCTTCCAGTGGACGCGAAGCCGCAAGGCGCAGAACAAGCCTCAGCTCTTCAACCTCGACGTCCTCAAGACCGGCGCCGAGCGCGCCACCACGATTTGCATGGCGACGATGATGTTCGTGGGAACCGCGGCCAACTTCCTCATTCCGCTGTACATGCAGATCATCCAGGGCCGCAGCAGCTTGCAGACGTCGTTCTCGATCATCCCGTACACACTTTCGATCTTCATCGCGAGCACCGTCGTCGCGCGTCTGTACAAGACGTACTCCCCGCGTCTGATCGCACGAGCCGGGTTCGTCGTCGTTGCCGCTGGACTCATCTTGTTGGCCTTCACCATTCGTGGCGACTGGCATCAGATCTTTGTCGTCATCGGACTGATCACCCTCGGCCTCGGGCAGGGCGCCATCGTTGCGCTGGTGTTCAACACCCTCCTCACCGCAGCTCCCAAGGAACTGGCCGGCGACGTCGGTGCCTGGCGGGGACTGGTACACAACATGTCCGGCAGCGTCGGCATCGCGGTGGCCAGCGTCTTCGCCGTCGGAATCCTTGGTTCCCTCGTCAGCTCGCAGCTGATCGACAACCCCACCATCCCGGCATCACTCAAGGTCGAGTCCGGGATCAATCTCGACCAGGTCAACTTCGTCCCCAACGATCAACTCGTCGTGACGCTCGAAAACACCTCGGCGACACAAGCACAGATCGACGAAGCCATCCGGATCAACACCGAAGCGCGCTTGCGCGCCCTGCGAACCTCGCTACTCGTCCTCGCCGGACTCTCCCTGCTCGCCATCATTCCGGCCGGCCGCATGCCCGACGAAGTACCTGCTCTGGAAGAACCGCAACCCACGAAGGGCAAGAAGTAACCGATGTCCAACCAAGACCAATTCGGTCCGATCGAATACGTTGCCGTCGAGTTTCCCGGCGGTGCACCGACCTCCGCAGGATTCGAGCAGCTGCTCACTCTCGTCGACTCCGGCGTGATCCGCATCCTCGACCTCGAGTTCGTCACCAAAGCCGCCGATGGATCAGTGGCCGTCGTACCGGCATCGACCTTCGAACTCGCAGATTTCGATCTGGCGCAGTTCGACGGCGCAGCCTCCGGACTGCTCGACGCCGGCGACATCGCCGCCGTTGGTGACGAGTTGGCCACCGGTAGTGTTGCCGCCGTGCTCGTTTACGAGGAACTGGCCATACTGCCGGTGATCGACGCGTGGACACGCAGCGGCGCAAAGATTGTCACCGAAGGTCACCTGAGCTTGGACGAACTTGCCACCGCACTCGACAACACCGCACCAGGCAATACGGAGAAGGACGCATGAGTTTCTTGAGGCGAGCCGGCCGGGTAGCCGTCGTAAGCTCCATTCACGGCAATGTTCAGCGCCGTCAGCGGACCCGTTGGGCCGCCGAAGATCAGGCTCGCGCAGCGCAGGCCCAGCCGGTGCCGCCGATTCCCGATCTACCACCCCTGCCACCGCAGGCAGCTCCGGCAGCATCGATGGACTTGAAGCTCGAACAGCTCACCAAGCTGGGCGAACTCAAGAGTGCGGGAGTATTGACCAAGGCCGAGTTCGAGACCCAGAAGGCACGTATTCTCGCCTGACCTAGCTGGGCCGCCCGAGGGCAAAGGCCATGACGGGAAGCTGCGTCGTCGCGAGATTCAACAGAGATGCCACTCGCGTATCCGTGAATCCTGCGATGGCGCAGCCCGCAAGTCCCATCGCCTCGGTCACGAGGTACAGATTCTGAACCAGCACACCGGCATCCACGTGCATCGTGCGGTAGTGCCGCATCGCGTACTTCTCGAGCGGCGCTTCCACGTCGGCGACCACAAACAAAAGAACCGGGAACACGTCGACGAACTCGGGTTGGAGAAGGCTCGCTCGAAGGTGCTCTCGCACGTCGCCTGGCCGGACAGCTTCGGCACGGCCTCGGGCATATCGGTATACCCCGACTCCGAGCTCGTCTCCGGGTCGGCTGAGAACAAACGACAGCGTCAGTTCGCGCATCCCGCCCGCCGTCGGGCTGCTGACAAGGCTGTGGTGCAACACGTTTGACAGCTCGCCTGCTCGGAGTACCGTCTGTGCGGGGTCGTAGCGGCTCCGTCGTGCCTGCAAGACGTCCGCGAACCTGCAGGCCGGCAGTGGCGTCGCGGCCGGCAGTTCCACGGATTCACACGTCACCGGCGGCAGTGCGTGCTCGTCGAACGGTAGCTCCGACGGACTCACCGTCCGGTCCAACACTGCATGCAGCGATACGACGGCCTCGATTCGCTCGAGTGCGGTCACGAACCCGGGTGCAGCAGGCGAGACACCTCGCCGGCCCCGTCGATCGAGACCAACTCGCCGGCGAACCACGCCTCCGGAACGGCAAAGATCGCATTCGACGCCGCGGCGGGGGTTCCGGCAAATGCCGTCCGCGCAGCATCCAGGGTGGATTCCCGAGCCGACTCGGTGGAGTAGACGACGAGGACAGCCTTCGGCGACTTCGCGAGCACCGATTCCGTGGCTACCTGGCCGAAGTACTTTCCGTCGGGAAGGTCGTTCTCGAAAAGATTGCTTCCCCCGGCGGCCTCGAGCACACTGCTGTAGAGGCCCCTGGCCAGAGCATAGGACTGTCCCTCCGAAACCTGAACCATCACAGTGGGAACCGGCTCCTGCCCGGCGACAGATGCCTCGGTTGCTGCGAGGGACTTCTTGCCGTCGGCCAGGAGGGTTGCTGCCGCGTCACTAGTTCCGGTCAAGGCGCCGAGACCGTCGAGGTCGGACCAGACGTCGTCGATCCGCCCCTCGGTGACGGCCTTGTGGCAGTAGCCGCTGTTCACGAAGATCGGGATGCCGAGGTCACGCAATTCGTCCATGGTCTGCAATCGGTCACCGTCGAACCAGTATTCCCCGTCGGAGACGATCAGATCCGGACGGGCGTCGAGCAATGCTTCTTTCGCGGGAACTCCGGTGCTCAGTACCGGCACGGCCGCGAACTGATCAGCGAGTTCGGGGCTGGGAGGAGAGAGGTCGGTATTCGATTGTCCGACAATGCGGTCGGCGGCGCCGAGCTGAATGAGAAGTTCCGTCATCGACGGATACAGCGAGACAATCCGCTCCGCCGTCTTGGGCACCGTGACCTCGCGATCACAATTGGTGACGGTGATCTTCTCGGACGACGACGCCGCCGAATCCGCCGTGGAGTTTCCGCATGCGGTCAGTACTGCGGTGGCGGTAACGGCCGAGCACAACAGCGCGGCAGTACGTATCGAGGATTTCAAGACACTGCTTCTTTCGTGTGTAGGAGCGGAGGGGCGAACGAGAGCAGGGGGCGCCCGGTCAACGGATGAGTGCCGAGATGCACCTGAACCCCGAATACTTCGGACAGCAGGTCCTCGGTGAGGACCTCGGCCGTCGGTCCTGTCGCGACAACTACCCCGCCGGAGAGCAGACAGACGTAGTCGCAATACGCTGCGGCCAAGGCGAGTTCATGGATCGCGACAATCGTCGTGGTACCGAGTTCGGCGACCAATTCCATCAATTCGAGTTGAGCACGGATGTCGAGGTGGTTGGTGGGCTCGTCCAGGACCAGCACCGACGGTTGTTGAGCGATTGCCCGGGCCAACATCACACGCTGTTTTTCTCCGCCGGACAGTTCGGCGAAGAGACGTGATCCAAAGCCCTGCATGCCGGTTCGCACCAGTGCGGCGCTGACGATGTCTCGGTCGATCTCGCCGAGTCGAGAGAACGCGCTGTGATGCGGCGTCCGACCCGTTGCAACCACCTCGCGGACACTGAACGAGAAATCGGATGAATGCTCCTGCCCCACAACACCGATGATGCGTGCCGCCGATCGAGGCGAGAGATCGTCCCAAACATTCACCTCGTCCACCTTCACGATTCCGCTTCGAGGCTTCATCGAGCGATACAACGCGCGCAGGAGGGAGGACTTTCCACTGCCGTTCGGTCCGACGAGTCCGACCACGCTTCCCTCGGGCGCTTCGAGGTCTACACCCGAAACCACGAGGCGTCCGCCCCGAACGACGTGAATTCCGCTGGCCGACAATCTCATGACTGCGCACCGCCGTCCCGTCGAAGCAACCAGAGGAAGAACGGTGCACCCAATCCGGCGGTGATGATCCCGAGTGGTAATTCGTTGGGCGCATCCAACATCCGAGCCGCAAGATCGACAATCACCAGGAAGGTGGCACCAACCAACGCGGTCGCGGGGAGCAGCTTGCCGTGATCGGAACCGACCAGAAGTCGTACGGCGTGCGGCACGAGCAGCCCCACGAAACCGATTCCCCCGGCGACGGATACAACAACCGCGGTCAGCAACGACGCGATCACCAGTAGTAGCAACCTGGTACGGCGCACGTCCACGCCGACCGATTGCGCGCTCTCGTCTCCCATGGCCAACGCGTTGAGTTGGCGCGATTGTGTCAACAGAATTGCCGCACAGACGGTGATCACCGCGGCGGGCACACCGAGATCCGGCCAACTGGCCCCGCTCACCGAGCCCAGCAACCAGAAGAGCACTCCCGAAAGCTGACTCGGATCGGCGCGCAACTGCACAAAACTTGTTGCAGCCGAGAGCAGATAGCCGATGGCAACTCCGGCCAGGACCATGCGCAGCGGGACGAGCATTCCCTCTCGCCGACCCAGTACGAGAACCGCGATCAGGGAAACCATGGCCCCCAGGAAGGCTGCCACCGGAACACCGATCGACAGGCCGGTGCCGATGCCGGTCGTCATGATCAGTACTGCACCGAAGGATGCTCCGGAACCCACGCCCAGAATGTACGGATCGGCAATCGGGTTGCGCACCAACGCTTGCAGCACGGCGCCGGCCAGCGACAGCCCGGCGCCCGCCAATGCCGCAATCAGAATGCGCGGTACCCGCAATCCCCACACGATCCGATCGAGCAACGGGTCGACCGGCGGACCGCCGACGTGTGCGTACAACACCGCGAACACGTCGGCAAAGGACACCGACGCGGCACCCGACCACACCGCGACGGTGGAGACCGCGACAAGCACAACCGCCGTGGCCAACAGAAATGGGACGTACCCGCGCTCGCCGACGGGATGTGGACGCGACGGCACTCGTGGTGCTGCCTCGCTGGTCAGCGTCATCGCACTCCTGAGTCGGTGGGGTTCGCAGTCATGAACAGGTGGATCTAACCATAACGACAGTCGTTTTCATTAATAGTCACATGCTCATTTGTGCGGATAAGGGTCGGTCCGCAGCGCGCTCGCCCACGCGAAGAGCGCCCCGACCAGCGCAAAGATGCACGCAACGAGGTAGGCGGTGCCGATGTCCCAGCGTCCTGCGATTGCCCCGGCAATCAAGGCGCCGACCGGCGAACCACCCCAGGCGACCATCCTCGCCGTGGTGTTCACGCGCCCCTGCAGACGATCTGGAGTCAGGCGCTGACGTGCACCGATGCCATTGAGGATGGTGACGGTCGCACAGCCGGAGTAGACGACGAGCGCCGTGATCGCGGCGCCGGTATTGCCGGTTGTCGCAACGACGAACAGCACCACCGGGCCGATGGTCAGCGCCCCGACCGTGATCGCCCCGACCGGCCACTGCGCCGGTAGGCGTGGGAGCAAGACTGCCCCGACCACTCCACCCACGGAGACGGCCGTCCACACGGCGCCGATCATCGGACTCGACGTCGAAATCCCAAGCCTCTCGGATGCGTACACCACCAGGAGCGCCGTAACCGCACCCTGCGTCAGCGAATTGACGAAGCCGACGCCGGTCAAGGCCCGCAGAAGCGGCGACTGCCAGAGGAAGTTGAGGCCTTCGCGTATGTCACGCGCAATTCCGGTTCCCGACTTCTTCGGCGCCGCAGGAGTCATCGAAAACGAGGCTCCGATCGAGGCCATGGCCAGCCCGGCCAGTACGTAAGCCAGTGCATCAGCACCCAATGCGTAGGCCGGGCCGATCGAGGCCACAAGCACGCCGGCTATCGCCGGAAAGACAACATCGATCAGCGTGCTGGACGTCCACAGCGCGCTGTTGGCCGCCGGTATCCTCTGCCGACCGACCAGAGCAGGCAGCGCTCCGAAAGCAGCGGCGTCGAACCACACGAAACACGTTCCGATGCAGATCGATACGCCGACGGCATGCCACGCCGTCAATACGCCGAGTGCCTGCGCTGCCGGAATACTCGCCAAAGCAAGTGCAGCTAGGGCCTGCGCACACAGGATGACCGTCCGCCGGTTGACTCGGTCTGCCACGGCGCCGGCGAACAAGCCGAACACGAGATACGGCAGAACCGTCCCCGCAGCCGCGAGCGAGGAGAGAAACGGAGACCGGCTGATGTCGAACACCAGGATCGGCATGGCCACTCCGGTGACCGCCGCACCGGCTACGGCAATCGTACGAGCCGTGAAGAACAATCGAAACGATCTGTCCCGAAAGACATGTGGTTGCGCTTCGACGGATCCCGTCGTCGGGGTCTCGCTCATGTATGCACTCTCTTGTACCTGTTGCTCTCCGTGGCGATCTTTCGTACGGTGGCATCGTAATGGAAATGGTTTCCATTACGGAAGGGATGACAATGAGCAACATTTCGTTCGACAGCATCTCCAACTCGGCTCCGGCCAATGCACTCCAGGGCGTCGGCACCAACGCTCTCGTCGACAACCCGTTCACCTTCGAGCCGGTTGCCGAGGCAACGTCCGCACACGCCCTGCAGGGTGTGGGCACCAACGCCCTCGTCGACAACCCGTTCAGCTTCCAGAGCTGAAACCTCCCCTGATCCAGACTGTTTCGACAGTCTGATCTGCCGATGACCCCGCCCGCATCCGACTCGTCGGGTGCGGGCACCGACAAGGAGATCCGTGTACGCCCTCGCCGACGGACACCAGCTGTATCCGACCACGGACCGTGTTTGGCATTACCTGACACCGGACGAGAACGCGGTCACGATCGGCGCGCCGGCCGAAGACCTCGCGGAACTCGACAACTTTCTCAGGCGCTCTGGTTCGGTGCTCGGCCCGGGAGCTATCGAGATCGCCGACGCCCTCGTCTCTCGCGGCGTGCTGGCTGTTCCAGGTCAAGTGCCAGAGATTCCGCGCCCACAGCGTGTGCTGATGGACGGGATCGGGCCCGTTGCCGATGCTTGCATCGCCCTGCTCTCCAAGGCTCTTCCGCATCTCGAGGTCGTATCCACCACTGCGCCAATCGAAGACGACATTGCGTCGTCGGACCTCGTACTGTCGGTTGCCGGTGCTCCTCCTCACGACGAGTGGTCGGAACTCGATACCTGGTGCCGCCGAAACCAAACACCGTGGCAACGCGTCCACGCGGAGCTGGGTGAGATCTGCATCGGACCCTTCTTCGACGGTATCGGCAGCGCAAGCTACCGGGACGTCTGCGGTCGACGGCTTGCCGCGTCGCGCGTCCCGGATCATCTGCAGGCACTGTGGAATCACCTCGCCGGCAGCGAACCTCGCCCGCTCGAACTTGAACCCACCGCAGCCGCAATGGCCAGTGCGCTTGCATGTTCGGACGTCGTGGCTGGTGTACATGGCGCACCGCCATCACACCTTCACCACCAGATCCGGATGAATCCGCGAACCCTCATGATGACTCGCCATCCCGTGCTACCACTGCCCGGCGGCGTTCTCGAACCCGCGCCGACGCTCCGGTGATCTCACTCGGCGTGAAGATCCCGGCAGCAGACGGTTCTTCGTTGGCTACGGATGTGCTTCTCCCACCGGATTCTTCACCGCGGGGACTGATCGTGATCCGCACCCCGTACGGGCGTGGATGGCATCTGGCGGAGGGGATCGAATGGCGATTGCGAGGAATTGCCTTCATCTGTCAGGACGTACGTGGACGGCACGATTCCACCGGATCTTGGGAACCCTACGTCCACGAGCGCGAGGACAGCGCCGCCCTGGCCGAGTGGCTGCAGGATCAGCCGTGGACACCGGAGTGCGTCATCGCAAGCGGGGCTTCGTATGCGGCCGGAACCGCCTGGGCATTTGCTACCGAGACCAACAGCGCCGATCGGTCATTTCGTGTAGACGGCGTCGTCTCCAAGGTGCCGACCATCGGAAGCGACCGCGTCAAACGTGATCCCTCGGGGATACTTCTCCTCGCCGAGCATCTGGCGTGGTGGGGCGAGCACGGAGATTCGTCTTCCTCTCGTGAGGGTTTCATCCCTGCCCTGATGCGCTCGGATTCGTCTTTGCTGGAACATCTCCCGGTGCAGTCGATGATCGAGGAGGTTGGTCTGACCTCCGATTCACCGGGCTGGTTGACGCCGATCCTTCGCGCTCGTAAACGCGAAGACTTCGGTGGCGATGATCTGGTGTCCGCGGACGAACTCTCCGAACTCGACATCGCCGGGCTGCACATCGGCGGTTGGGACGATGCGATGATTCGGGAGACACTGCGGCACTTCACGTCCGTGGGGCGCGGGCCGCAGAGTTTGATCGTGGGCCCCTGGGCGCACGACCTCCGCCCTGGAAGGGTCGGCGAGACAAGTTTCGGCCGCCTTCAGGTCGAGTGGATGGAATCGGTATTCGCTGCGCGGCCCCTGACCATCAATCGGGTATTCGACCGGGGTGTCGGCGAATGGTCGACCGAACCGTTTGTCACGGGTGCGAATCGCGTTCATCTCGAACCAGATCGGAAGGACGCAGCCCACAGCTTCCTGTATGACGCCTCACGGGACCGAAACAACTGTGTTGTCTTGACTTTCGATATCAAGCACGACTCCGTACTCTCCGGAACACCATCGGTGGAGCTGAAAGTGCATTCACCCGAGGGCGAAGCTGACTGGATCGTCGAGCTGAGCGTCGTCGATAGCGCCGGAGTCACCAGGTCGATCGCTCGTGGGGCCGGCGTCAGCCTTTGCTCCGGCACGTTGACCATCGATCTCGATCCCGTGTTGCACACTGTGCGCGCGGGTGATGTCTTGACGCTGCGGATCGCCGGCTCGGACTTCCCACGACTCGCACGCAATCTCGGAGACGGTGATCGCTATCGAGGAACACGCAGTACCGCACTGCACCAATCATTTTCCGGGTCGTTGACCCTGCCGATACGCGGAGGAACTGCCGGTGGATGACTTGCTGGTCGACGACCGGAGCGGCGTGCTGACCTCACTGGAACCACACATTCGCTCGGACATGCCGACAGGCTGGGTCGGTTGGGCCGCGAGGGTGGCCGACACCAGAAACTTCGGCGGCAGCGGTTCACTGTTTCGCGCGGACCCTTACGGATTCGGGGCTTCGATACGCGACGATGCAGCGGCCCGCGGGGCGGCAACCGGTGAGGCCGTCGAAAGATATTGCGGCAACGTGGTCCCCGAGGATCTGGTCCGCAGCAGTGCGTCAGCGCTGGAACTGGCCGGCTCACGGGTCGTCGATCCCGCTGAATTTGCGTTGTACAGCGAGGATCAGTACCGCCTTCCCGGATTCCCCTTTGTTCCCTTCACCTCTGATCTGAACATTCGCTGGGCATTGGGTCACACCATGGACGAAAAGGTGCCCACCTACGTGCCTGCGGCCCTGACTTATCTCGGGTACTACACAGGCACCCGTCGCTGCGAGCCACCGATCGCGTCGTTGCAGTACGCCGGAATCGCAGCGGGACGCTCACGCGACGAGGCCGAGATGTCAGCTCTGCTGGAACTTCTCGAACGCGATGCCACCGCGCTGTGGTGGTGCGGGGACCGGTCACAGCCGGCGATCGAGCTTTCCGACTGGGAGCGGTTGCCTGCGCACCGCCAACTCGGAGATCTGGAGAGCCAGACCCGGAGCGTTCGAGTGCTGCTGCTTCCCTCCCCCTTCGGCATTCCCGTCGCCGCAGCGTGGATCCGCGATGACCGACGTGGACTGGTCGCGCTGGGCACAGCTTGTCGACCGACGGTGGAGGCGGCAGTCTCGAAGGCGCTTGTCGAGGCGTATGCCGTACTTGCCATCACGATCGACCTCGCCGACCCCGACGGGCCGACCTGGCGCAGCGTGGCGGACGGAACGCTGCCGGCGCACCTGTACAAACCCTTTCGGGCCGACCGTCGTTACCGGAACGAGTTCGATCCGCAATGGAAAGACGTCGTCGATCTGCCGACCGTCGCCCAACTTTATCTTGATCCCACGATGGCTCTGGCCGCAGAGGAACATCTCTTCGACTACACCGAAACACTTTCGGTATCAAAGATTCCCGACGAAGCGCCGTTGGATCTGGCTTCTCTCGTAGCGTTTCTGACGTCACGGGGACACCAGCCGATTTCCGTCGATCTCACCACCGGCGACATCTCGATTGCCGGGTTGCACGTCGTCCGCGTCCTGACTCCGGGCCTGTACAACAACGCCCCGGCAGCCTTTCCCCTTCTTGGAGGTAGCAGATTGACCAGCGCATCGACCACCCATCTGCATCTGCCGGTCCCCCTCGCATGACATCTTCGCTCGTCGACCGCCGAACTGGGATCATTCGAGAGCTGGTCGACGCCGTTGTTCCCCAGCACTTTCCGCCCGAGTTCAAGCTGATTCACTCGTATGTCAGTGATTCAGCACGCTTTTCACCCTGGTCCAGTGACTCGGCCGGCGCCGGATATTGCTTCGATCTGGGCAACCGTGCACGGCCTACCGCAGCTGCGATAGGCGAAGCGGTGGAACGATATTGCGGCAACATCGTCGCCAAACCGATCGTCCGCGGGTCGGCCGATGCCTTGATCGGAGCAAGCATCGACCTGTCACAACTCGCGCGTTTCGACGCCGCCCAGTACGCGCGGCCACAGTTCCCGTTCGTCGAACCAACCGACGATCTGGAGATGGACTGGACTCGCGGAGCCGACCTGATCACGGGTTCGGATATCTGGGTACCGGCCGAACTCGTCTGGGGTTCGTATCCTCATTTCGTCGCCCGGACGGGTCCGGCGATCTCTCCGGTAGCTCAGGCGGGTCTCGCCGCCGGACCCTCGGTGAAGTTCGCAATCGACAATGCCTTGCGCGAGATAGTCGAACGAGACGCGATGACGCTGTCCTGGACCGGGCGGCGTGGTGTTCGGGTCGTCACCGGCATGCCCGAGGCGCTTCTTCGACTGGGCAATCACGACAGCCTCTCGACCAGGTGGATTTCATTCGAGAGTGATTTTGAGATCCCCGTCCTGGGCGCCCTGGTTTGCGACCGACTGACCGGATACTCGACCATGGGTACCGCTTGCCACGAAGACGCCCAGACCGCTGCGTTCAAGTCACTCGGCGAAGCGCTTCAGCTGCAGCTGCTTTCCGCCGACTACGACAACCCGCAGAGCGGCATCGGTCGAGCCGCGGCCTCCCCGACCAGTCCGCTTGCGCCTTGGCGAGCTGACCGAAGCTATGCAGGTGCCTACCGATCGGATTTTGCCGACGTGATGGACTACGGATGCCACTTGCAACTTCACCTGGACCCGGAGATCCAAGCACGATTCGAGAGTGAGCTGGTCGGTGCCGTCGTCGGCGAGGTGGGACTCGACTCTCTGACATCAGCCGCCGGCACCGAAAGCGCTCTGACGGCAGCCGGTTTCCGGCCGGCATGGGTCGATCTCACCACAACTGATGTTCTCCACGCCGGCCTGCACGTCGTCCGCGTCGTCGTACCCGGTTGTCTCACCAATGCGGCCGCCGGATTGCCGTTTCTCGGCTCGCCCCGACTAGTGGACAGTCTTGCCGGACGATCGGCTCGCACCATCCCATTGCCGCACTGACAGTTCGGGAACCGCCGCTTGCAACGACTCGGTGGTTTCCACCGCGTGGAACCACGTCGGCTTCGAGATCGCGGCATCCCGAATCACCTGCACGGCGCGCGCGGCGATAGCTGCCGTCGCGACCGACTGGCTACGCCCCGAAACCCACAGCGCCGGGCCGGTATCCGCTCGGGCCATCGCTACCCAACGATCCGAGCCCCACAGCTTCTTCGGCACGACCTTCTGTAGCGCGGGTGCCCACGTCATGGCCGCAAGTCCGAGCGTCGCGGTGGACGTGTCCAATCGCAGGTACGTCCTGACCGGAACACCGAGGTCTCGCGTCAACGCATGCTGGTCCGAAAAGTCGGCCCGCACAGCAGGACCGGTGCGGTAGCCGGTCGCATCGGCCGGTATTCGAAACGTCTTCATCCCGGTGTAGTTGCGAATCGATCGTCCGTCGGGATCAGGAAACCTCGTGCCCAACATTCCGTACGTCCACGCCGTCGCGGCCGGTCCGTGTAGTTCTCCGCCGCCGAGGCCGATCACGATGTCCACGGGTCCCCCGCCGAGTCGATGCGCCTCGGCGGCAAGGACACTGGTCAATCCCGGCGCCAATCCGACGCCCATCAGGACGGGTCCGTCGACCGCTTCCAGTTCTTCGCAGTAGTTCGAGGTCGCCGTGACGTCGACGAATGCCGCCCCACCGCGTACCGCTTCGTCGGCCAGGCGAACATCCTCGAAACCCGAGGCATTCACCACGACATCGAAGTCTCGAACCACAGTCGAATACGCGCCTGGTTCTTTAAGATCAACGACGACGTCCGCGCGGGCAGGGTCACGGCCGGCGGAGTACGCGGAGATTTCGGGGACCTTCGCGAGTTGTTTCATCAGGGGAATCCCGACGGCACCGTAGCCACCGAGTACAAGAACCTTCGTCATTACTTCGCCTCCCGAGTCGCTAGAGTTCGACTCTAGAGTTAGACTCTAATCATGACTGAGGTTCTTCGGGAAGACACGTCGGCGCGGCGCAAGATCATCGAGGCAGCGCGTGAGGTTTTTGTCGATCCCGGCTACGCGGCCGCCACGATCAAGCAGCTTGCCGCGGCGGCGGGCGTGTCGGTGCAGAGTGTCTATTTTGTGTTCGGCAACAAGCCGAGCGTGCTGTCAGCACTGCTCGACGTGGCCGTTGCGGGCGACGAGGAAAAGACGGCAACTCTCGACCGTCCGTGGGTGGCGGCAGCACTCGGCGCCCCACATCCACTCGGGCAACTCCGGATTCAGGTTCACCACGGACGGCTCATTCTGGAACGCACCGCAGATATCCTCCTGGCACTGCGGGCCGCCGCTTCCGCCGACGAGGACGCCGCCCGTCTGTGGCAAATCAACCGCACTCAGCGACGCACTGTGCAGGAACATCTGATGGTCGGCATCGTCGAAAAAGCGCCAACCGTCGACCTCGAAACAGCTGTGAACGTCGCACTCACGCTGCTCAGTCCCGAGACCTATACAGACCTCGTGGTCGGCGCGGGTTGGACCGGCCAACAGTACGAAGAATGGGTGGTCAACACCCTTGCCGCCACCCTCGGCCTGGACCGAACCGTCAAATCCCGGAAGTAGCTGGGATTACTTGGTGGGCTTGTCGTCGATGTGCCGTGGGTTGTTCCACAGGCGCTCCGTCAGATCGTGGAGGACGGCAAGGGTGATCGTGTCGTCGTCCCGTCGGAGCAGAGACTGGCTGACCGTCGCGCGCACCAACGTGGAGTCGGAGTGCACGAACTCCTTGACCGAGCCCGGCTCGGAACTCAGTTCACGATGGGCCTGCTCTGCACTGACGTCGTCGGCATCCTTGTCGTAGAGGATGTCCTGCAAACGCAACGCCGAGACGGCCTTCTTGGGATATCCCAGCATGTCAGCGAAGGACGGATTGGCAAAAACGATGCTGCCGTCGCGGTGAACGGCCATGACCGGCACCGGAAGCCTGTCGAGGAGAATCAGGGCAGGCATCTGCTCCAGATCCGCGATCGGCGATTGTGGCGGCTGCGCAACGTTGCGGCGGCGTTCCATAACACGTCCTCTCAAGTTGCCCGAGTCGACAACAGTCTAACTGCCCAGCAAATCGCGGGTTGACTTCCCGCCCGGATGCAGTGACGAATGCCCGAATCGTGCCCGCCTGAGTCACGCCGCGAGCGCCTCCTGATCCTCCGCCAAGGAACCGTCAACAACACGATAGACAGTATCCATCCGAGACAGGTGACTTCGGTCGTGTGTCACGAGAAGGGTTGCCGCCTCGCGTTCCCGCACCACCCCGATGATCAGATCCATGACAGCGGCACCGCGCTCCTGATCGAGCGCACTCGTGGGCTCGTCGACCACGAGAAGCTGCGGATCGTTCATCAATGCTCGCGCGAGATTGACGCGCTGTCGCTGCCCGCCCGACAGCTGGGACGGCCGTTTTCCGCTCTGATCCGCGAGCCCGACAGCGTCCAGCAAATCCATCGCTTTTGATTTCACGGCCTTGCGACGGGCCCGTGACGTGAACACGGACTGCCCCAGATGCGCCATCACCTCGAGCTGCTCCAGTGCAGTCAGCGAAGACACGAGGTTCGACTGTTGGAAGACGATGCCGATCGACGAGCGTCGCAGCTCCGACGCCGCCCGCCGACTCAGCGCAGCGATGTCGGTGCTGCCTTCCGGCGTCCGGAGATAGACGTGCCCGGAATCCGGACGGATCAGCGTCGACGCCACCGCCAACAGGCTGGACTTGCCCGAACCCGACGGCCCGGTGATCGCGGCGATCTCGCCGCGGTGCAGTCGCAGAGACACGTCGTCCAGCGCCGTCACCCGCGATTGCCCATCGGGAAACGTCAGATCGACGTTCTGGATGTCGAGAACTGTGGTGCCGGTTGTCATGGTCATCGTGCGCTCCCCAATGCTGTGAGTGGATCGGTGGTCGAGAGGAATCGAAGTGCAAAGGCCGCGCCGAGCAGACCGAGCCCGATCAATGCCACGGCAGGTACGACGGTGGTGGATGCGTCCAGGACAAACGGCATGGCGTCACCGATCAGCGATCCGGCCACGGCCGTCAGCCCGATTCCGACGGTGACACCGGCAATCAGAACGATGAGCGCCTGACCCAGTGCGTCGCGCACCAGCGAAGCGGTAGTCGCACCGAGCGCTTTCAGCGTCGCGATGTCCGGAGTTCGCTGGATCGTCCACACCGTGAAGAACGCACCGATCACCAAGGCTGAGATCGCGAACAACATGAGCGTCATCAACGTCAACGACCCGTTCTCCGACTTGTACGAACCGATCGCGTCGAGCGAACCGCTGACCGTCGTCGACGTCGTCGCAGCCGCCTTGTCCGTTGCGGAAGCGTCGGAGGCTCCGGTGACAGCCAGTACTGTCGCAACTCCGCCGCGTGGATTGGCCGCCTGCCAGTCGTCGAGCGTCATCCAGACGACGGGCGAATGGCTGTACCAGTCGTCACCGCGAACGGCGCTGACGGTGAACTGCTTCGTACCGACGCTCACCTGATCGCCGGCGCCCGCCCCCAGTTCGCGGGCGGCACCTTCGCTCAACACCACAGTGCCTGACGCCGACGGCGTCACGTCACCGAAACCGCCATCAGCGCCGAACAGGGCCACCGACTTCTGATTTCCGTCGGCCAATCCCGCTTTCCCGCGACCGATTCCGATGGGATCGACGTCCTTCGACGTGGAGGTCCAAGCGTTGACCTGGTCCTGCGTGAGCGCCGACTCGTCGAACGACGCCCCGGCTCCGGTGTCGGCGAACACCACCGTGTCGGCATTCATGGCCTCGATGGCCGACACGTTCTGATGGCGAAGTCCTGCAGTCAACCCGCTGAGAAAACTGACCAGAAGTGCAACCAACAGAACCACGACGGAGATCAGCGCGAAACGACCTCGCGCTGCCCGTAAGTCCCTCATTGCGACAAACACTGTGAATTCCTTTCCTGTGCTTGCCTCTACGCTCTCGCGGATGCAGACTCTTTCCATCGCACCTCGGATCGACATTCCAGCGCTCGAAAGAACCATCCCGGTTTACAACTTTTGATGGATGAACCAGGCCCGAACCTCGCTAAGCTGGGCGAGATGCACCGATCTCCGCTCACGCCTGTCTTCGCCGGCCTACAACTGGGCCTGCATGTCCTTGTCATGGCGCTGGCCGGTGTGGTGTTTCTTCGAGCGCTGATCGACGAATCCGACCTGACCGCAACAATCATCGCGTTGGCCGTGATCTTTGTTGCCGTCTATCTTTTCGGGGTCGCCAAAAGGCTGCGCGGCAACGCTGCCCGCTGGTGGCTGGCCGTGCTGACCCTCGTCTGGATCGCGACGATGGCGGTATCCGCCGACGCCGCCTACCTCGCGTTCGGACTCTTCTTCCTCTATCTCCATATTCTGCGACGCCCCTGGAGTCTTCTCGCCGTCACCGCGGCAACGGCTGTCGCCGTGGTCGGCACCGGCCTGCATCGTGGATGGACGATTGCCGGCGCCGTCGGCCCGATCATCGGCGCTGCCGTAGCGGTTGCAATCGGCCTCGGATATCAAGCGCTGTACCGCGAGGCAGCCGAGCGCGGTCGTCTCATCGACGAGTTGATGAATACTCGTGAAGAATTGGCGTCGACGTCTCGCGATGCCGGAAAATTCGCGGAACGTGAAAGACTCGCCGCCGAGATTCACGACACCGTGGCCCAGGGACTTTCGAGCATCCAGATGCTCCTTCACGCTGCCGAACGCGCCGATCCGGACAGCCCGGCCATCCGTCAGATCAGCCTCGCACGGGAAACTGCCGCGGACAGTCTTGCCGAAACCCGCCAACTCATAGCCGAATTGACGCCCGCGGCCTTGGACGGTCAGTCGCTCGCCGACGCGCTTCGTCGAATCTGCGAACGCGCGAGCAGTCCTGAACTGGAAGCGCGCTCCGTGGTCGAAGGCGAGGCAGTGCGGCTGCCGATGCCCCTCGAAGCAACATTGGTACGCATCGCTCAGGGCGCGGTGTCCAATGTTCTCCGCCATGCCGATGCAACCAGAATGGCTGTGACACTGACCTATTCCGATGACACCGTCAGCCTCGACGTGGTCGACAACGGTCGCGGTTTCGAGGTGGCAGTTCTCGAACGTGGCCCCGCGGAATCTTTTGGCCTCAATGCAATTCGCCGGCGCGTCGAACTGCAGGGCGGGACTTTCTCCATCGAGTCCGAGCCGGGACACACGGCCGTCGCGGTGACGTTTCCTCTCGAAGTCGGCGAACCGTGATCCGCCTGCTGCTCGCCGACGATCACGCGATCGTGCGCGCCGGGTTACGAGCGCTGCTCGAAAGCGAAGCCGACATCGAGGTAGTCGGCGAAGCGGGCACCGCCGAGGAAGCCATAGCCTTCTGCGCCACCACGCCGGTCGACCTCGTGCTCATGGACCTGCGATTCGGCCCCGGGAAGACGGGCGTCGACGCCACCCGCGCGGTGTGCGCGCTGCCGAATCCGCCGCACGTACTCGTCGTGACCAACTACGACACGGATGCAGACATCTTGAGCGCTGTCGAGGCCGGGGCCAGCGGGTACTTACTCAAGGACACACCACCGGTCGAGTTGCTGTCAGCCGTCCGCGCCGCTGCGAGCGGGGACAGCGTTCTCTCCCCCGCCATCGCGTCGAAGCTCATGACTCGGGTACGCAAACCCGAAACCAGCCTCAGCCCAAGGGAAATCGAAGTTCTGAAGTTGGTGGCGGCGGGTCGCTCCAACCGAGAGATCGGCAAAGAACTGTTCCTGAGTGAGACCACGGTCAAGTCGCACCTGGTTCACATCTTCGGCAAGTTGGGAGTGAAGTCGCGGACGTCGGCGGTAGCTCGTGCGCGGGAGCTGGGTTCGATCTGACATTTGCCCGAATTGTCGAAAGTAGCTGAACAGCAGCTATTTTCGCCTGCGATTCTCTTGTGTTCGAAACTTTGTTCGATTAAACTTTGAGCATGGACAGTCGGGATGCGTGGCAACTGGATGGCGAGGACCTCAAGGGTGAGGTTCTGGATCTGGTGCGTGTCCGGCACGAGTTGCAGTCGCGGATGGTGTTGCTGATCGTGGAGATGTTTTCCCGGGAGGTTCTCGGCGGGAAGGGTTTTCGGGCGATCGCGCAGTGGTTGCATGGTTCGACGAATCTGGAGATCGGTGAGTGCAGTCTGCTGGTCGGGTTGGCGCGGTTGTTGATGCTCGAACCTGTTGTGGCGGATGCGTTTCATCGTGGTGACGTGGATGCGTTGAAAGCCCGTCAGGTGGCGTCGTTTTGTCAGCATCCGCCCAAGAACATGACGCCGGCGGATGTGGACAAGGCTCGCGGGATCCTGTTGGGTTTGGCGTCGCAGAACATTGCGGATTGTGATGCGGTGCGGGCGGCGATCCGGCGGATCGAGAAGCAGTACGGCAAGCGTGAGGACGGCGTTCCGGTCGGCGAGGATTCGGAGCGCAACGAGTTCTACGCGTCGAAAGGTTTGTACGGGCGGGTCACTGTGAAGGGTGATTTGGATGCGGTGAACGGGGCCCGTCTGATCACGTTGCTGTCGAGCCTGTCGGCTCCGACGCCGGAGAAGGACGGCGTCAAGGACACGCGTACGCCGGCATTGCGGCGGGCGGACGGGTTTTGCGAGTTGTTGCGCCGGTATGAGCGGGCGGGGTTGGGTCCGATCGAGGGCGGGGTGAAACCGCACATCACGGTGACTGCGTCGGCGAAAGACATGACGGACCTCAAGGCGTTGAAGGACCTCTTGCCGTCCACGGAGGAGTTGGGGTTCGCGTGGACGGATTGGGTGGGCCCGATCAGCATCGACACCGCACGGATGTTGGCCTGCGATTGCACGGTCACGCGAATTTTGTTGGACGAGAATGGTGTTCCGCTCGACTGCGGTAAGGAAGCGAGAACGGCGACGGTGCCGCAGCGGCGGGCGTTGGCGGTTCGTGATGGTGGGTGTGCGTTTCCGGGGTGCGGAACACCATCGGGGTGGTGCGATGCCCACCATATTGTTCACTGGAACGATGGCGGCCCAACAGATCTCGACAATCTGATCTTGTTGTGCGGTCATCATCATCGGACGCTGCATCACACGGAGTGGCGGGTGGAGATCGGCCCGGATCGGAAATCGGTGTTCTATCCACCGATGTCGATCGACCCGTATCAACAGCCGATCGGCGGGAACAGCCCACCGACAGCGGCGTGAACCGACATAACTGAAAAGGCCAGCGTGTGCACCGGGGAAGAATCATGCCCCGGGGCATACGCTGGCGTTTTCAGCTGCGCTCGATGTCCGTCTTGCGACAGCATCTGTCTCCACTTCGACACGCAGGACCAATAGGGTCGAGGCATGTCTTTCTGCGAACCCGCCCGCGTTGTCACCGTCACGTCCCTGACCCCGCACATGCGGCGAATCAGCATCGAGGCAGAAGGCGACTGGCACTGGCCGACCGGCGGACAAGGCGACGAGCGCATCGACATCGCGTTCCCGAAACCCGGTGAAACAGAAGCAGATTACGACTACTTCAACAATCCCGACTACGGCAAGGCCGATCTCGGAACCGAGCCACCGTGGCGGCACTACACCGTGCGCAAGGTGCACGACGGCGGCCGACGTCTGGACATCGACTTCGTCGTGCACCCTGGCGGTATTGCAGCGGATTGGGCCCTGCGGGCCGAACCAGGTCACCTACTAGGCGTCTTCTGGTCGGACAGTTCGCGGTCCCACTACCAAGCACCGGCGGGTCCTCGCTGGCAGCTGCTGGTCGCAGACGCCACGGGTCTCCCCGGACTGGGCAGGATTGTCGAAGAACTTCGAGAGGGCGATGTCGCACAGGCGATCATCGAGGTCGAAACCGAAGAGGATCGACAGGAATTTGTCACTCGCGGCGACGTCACGTACACGTGGCTCGTGGGGAGTGGCCTCGGAAAGGCGCCGAGCGCACTGTTCGAGGCTGTGGAGAAGGTCGAGTTTCCCGAATCCGAATCGGCCGACATCTACGCGTGGGTGGCGTGCGAAAGCGCAACAAGCCGTCGCATTCGTAAGCATCTGAGGGAAGTTCGAGGAATTGCTCGCGACAAGCACAATGTTGTCGGGTACTGGCGAGAGGGCGCCGACGGCCACGTTTCCGGCATGAACAGCGAGGAAGTCACCGTCGGCGCCTGAGCGCCGTGATCACTCTGCCGGCAGCGTGGCGGTAGATTCTGCGTGAGCCTGCTGCGCGTCAGCCGGCTTTTCCGCCAGCATCTCGAACAGTGCTCGGCGTGCCTCGGCGAGAATTGCCTCGGCCTTGGCTACCTGCTCGGCGGTCCCACCTGCGGCTACCGCGACAGCGGCACCTCGGAGTAGGCCCATCGCGGGACGGAGCGCTGCGCCGGCTTCACCGAAACCCGGCCGACCGTGTCCGCGCTGGTCAAGTCGACCGCGCCGGCCTTCGGGGCGTCCTTCTGCTCGGTCTTCGAAGCGACCCTCGGGTCGCTCGCCCTCGAATCCTCGACGGAAACCGTATCCACGATGCGGGCCTCGGCGGCCATGCTCGCGACGTTCTTGCATTTCTGGGTTGTTGTGTGGGGCGTACATGTTGTCCTCCTGGACTGTCTGTGTTTGTTTGACGTATCGACGATATATCGACAATAGATCGAACGCAAGAGTTCGTAGAATAATTCCCGCACCCTCGTCCGGATACGCTGAAGCCGTGAACACGGATCTACAAGCCCAGGCCGCGGACGCCCTACGCCGCCTCGCACTCGACGAATCCCTGAAAGAACGCACCATGGCGGACGCTGCGACGGCAGCACTCGCACGGAAAGTCGCCGCTCGCTACATCGGCGGCGAAACCATCGACGACGCTTTCGACCGACTCCCCTCGATCTTCGCGCGAGGACACAAGGCGAGCATCGAATACACCGGGGAAAGCGTCCGGGATCCCGAACTCGCGAACGCCGAAACCGATGTGTTCGTGGAATTGGCGGAACGGATCGGAACGTCGGGCGTCGACAGCACCGTGTCGTTCGACCTCTCGCACATCGGCTTGGTGATCGATCCAGAGCAGTGCTTTCGCAATGTCGTGCGCCTGGCCGAGACCACTGAACGCGCCGGTGCTGAGCTGATCATCTCCGCCGAAGCGTCCGACCGCACCGACCTGGTTCTCGACATGCACGCGCGACTGGCCGAGCGCTTCACTCACGTGGGGATCACCGTTCAGGCCCGACTGCACCGCACGGCAAAGGATCTCGCCGCTCTGCTGAACCGACCCGGTCGCATCCGTCTCGTGAAGGGCGCCTTCCTCGAAGCCGAGTCCGTCGCCTACCCACGCGGTAGTGCCGAACTGCGCAGCGCGTATCTCGACTACGCAGCCCGGATCGTCGACTCGGGTCACCAGGTCTCCATCGCGACACATGACCGCGACATCCTCGAAGCACTACGCGCCGAGCATGATTCGAAGCTCAGAGGCGAGCACGTCGAGTTCGAGATGCTGCTCGGCCTCGGTACCGAGCAACTGGACGCACTCCGAGGAGCGGGCTTCACCACACGCGAATACGTCATCTTCGGAACACAGTGGTGGCTGTACGTACTCAATCGCATCGCCGAAGAGCCGGAGCGTGTCTACACCGCGCTCATCGACGCTGCGCTCATCAGCACTGCAAACTAGATCTCCAACAACAGAAGTGGGACCGCACTCGAATCGAGTGCAGCCCCACTTGTGTCAGTTTCTAGCTCTCCAGAAACGCCTTGATGCGCGCCAGGGTGGTTTCCATTCCGGTCTGCATCAGCTGATCTCGACCCCGACCGAGTAGGCCGCTACCCGACATCATGCGCACGTAAAGCGCAGGCGTCGCATAGATCTCACGAGTCTCGGTAAGCACAGTGCCCGTTCCCGAAGGCTCGAGCACAAAGGTCCACCGCGCTTTCGGCTCGTCCGATTCGAAGGAGAACCTCCGGCAGTCGACCACGTCGACCACCGTGCAGTGCGTGCTCCACCGAATCAGACCATGCTTGTTGGTGCCCTTGAACTTTGCACCCACAGTGCCCGGAGTTCCGGAAGTCCATGTTCCACCGGTATTTTCAGGACTGAAGCGACCCATACCTTCGATGTCGCTGACAACCTTCCACACCGATACCGGCGTTGCCTCGATGTACGCGCTGGCGGTTTCCACCCGTTACCGGCCCGGAACCCAGGACATGATCTTGATGGCGTGAGGCATGAGCTTTGCCCACACCTTGGCCGGAAGTCCGCGCGGTCCACCGAGATTCATGACGCGAGTGGTGGCAACGGTCTGCGGTTCGGTGTACTTGATCAGCCCCTCGGCGCCGTGACGACGACCGACGCCCGAGACACCCATACCGCCCATCGGTGCTGCGGTGCTGCCCCAGGTCGGTGCGTAACCCTCGTCGACGTTGACGGTGCCGGCGTGGATGCGCGCTGCGATGGCTTCACCGGCAGCCTTGCTTCCCGCCCACACACTGGCGTTGAGGCCGTACTCGGTGTCGTTGGCCGCAGCGATGGCCTCTTCGACGTCCTTGACGGGGTAGATCGAGACGAGCGGCCCGAAGGTCTCGTCGCGGTAGCACTCGGCGTCTTCGGGAACCCCGGTGAGCAGGGTGGGCTCGTAGAACAGCGGTCCGATGTCCGGCCGAGCCTTGCCACCGGCAATGACGGTGGCGCCCTTGACCACTGCGTCGTCGACATGAGCGGAGATTGCCTTGACCTGCGCCTCGGAGACGAGGCTGCCCATCTCGATTCCGAATTCGTATCCGGCGGCGAGGTTCATCTTCTTGACGCGGTCACCGAACATGCGGATGAACTCGGGTGCGATGGACTCTTCGACGTAGATGCGCTCGATGGAGATGCACAGCTGACCGGAGTTGGAGAAGCACGCACGCACAGCGGCGTCGGTGACCTCGCGCAGGTCTGCGCCGGCCGCGACGATCATCGGGTTCTTGCCACCGAGTTCGGCGGAGAAGCCGATCAGTCGACGGCCGGCCTGCTCGGCGAGGAGCTGACCGGTCGCGGTGGAACCGGTGAACATGAGGTAGTCGGTGTTCTCAACCAGGGCGGTGCCGACGACGGAGCCCGGCCCGGGAACCACGGCGAAGAGGTCGCGAGGCAGACCCGCCTTGTAGAGCAGTTCGACGCAGGCGAGCGCGCAGTACGGCGTCTGGCTGTCCGGCTTGAGGACAACGGCGTTACCGGCGAGCAGCGCGGCGATGGCGTCGGACACGGCCAGCGTCATCGGGTAGTTCCACGGCGAGATGACGCCGACTACGCCCTTGGGCTGGTAGCGGACGACGGTCTTCGTCAGACCCGGGAGCATGCCGGAGACGCGACGCGGGCGCAGCAGCTTCGGCGCCACACGTGCGTAGTGACGCGACGTCATCGAGATGTCGAGGACTTCTTCCTGAGCTGCGGTACGCGACTTTCCGGTCTCGGCCTGAGCCATGTCCATGAGGGCGTCGCGGTTCTCGAGGATGAGATCGCGGTAGCGGTGGAAGACGGCGGCGCGATCGAGGACGGAGCGCTTGGCCCATTCCTTCTGGGCGACGCGGGCACGGGCGATGGCCGCAAGTGCGTCGTCGGCGGTGCCGACGGGGATGGTCGCCAGCTCCTTGCCGGTGAACACCTCGGTGATGGACTTCGTCGGGCGATCGGCAACATTGTCGATGGCGATCAGTTCGGCGAGCCGCGAGAAGGTCGCAGCGGACGGAGCAGGCATTTCAGTACCCCTACTGGTGAGTAGTTCTTGGAGTTACACACAACTTACCCCGTCGGTGGTACCGATCACAGTGCCGAATCAGACAGAGTCAACCAATACTGCCTCTTTCGGACGTTTTGCGATCAACAACGACATGACTGCGGCGATCGCGCAGAGCGCGCCGGCCACCAAGAAGGCAGCGTCGTATGAGCCGATCTGATCACGAACGAGACCGGCCAAGAAGGCCACCAGACCCGCACCGATCTGGTGCGATGCCAGCACCCAACCGAACACGATGGGGGCGTCGGCGCCGAAGTGTTGACGGCACAGCGCGACGGTCGGCGGAACCGTCGCCACCCAGTCGAGCCCGTAGAAGATGACAAACGCGATCATCGGTGGATTCACAGTGTTCGCGAGCAGCAGCGGCAGGAAGAGCAGCGAGATTCCGCGGAACAGGTAATAGATGCCGAGAAGTTTTCGCGAGTCCATCCGGTCGGTGAACCAACCCGAAGCAATGGTGCCGACCATGTCGAGGATTCCGATCAACGCCAAGAGGGACGCGGCCGTCGTGATCGGCATTCCGTGGTCGTGCGACGCCGGGACGAAGTGCGTGCCGATCAGGCCGTTGG
The DNA here is from genome assembly GCF_021352185.1 of Rhodococcus sp. Ni2. Classification (NCBI taxonomy): domain Bacteria; kingdom Bacillati; phylum Actinomycetota; class Actinomycetes; order Mycobacteriales; family Nocardiaceae; genus Rhodococcus; species Rhodococcus sp. Ni2. The sequence goes on along the minus strand of NZ_WOXZ01000001.1, from coordinate 2,345,160 downwards.
TGCTCGCGCCGCAGATCGCGAAGGTACCGGCGAGAAGCCAGAACACCTTGGTCTTCGACGCCATCACCAGCACCGAGATCGCCCGGCCTCCGGCACCGCCGCGCTGGTAGACAGGCTTGGCTGGTGGGGCGTAATCGGCGGGCGCTCCGTAAGGCGTCGTACCCACGTCTGACGGATAGTTACGCAGGAACAGCAGAACGAACGGCACAACGGCCAGTGCGGCAAACGAAACTGTGAAGGCGACGCTCTTCCAGTCGTACGTTTCGGCGATCTTCGCCAGGACCGGAAGGAACACCAGCTGACCGGCAGCACCACCGGCCGTCAGGATGCCGGTCACGAGACCACGCTTCTCGACGAACCAGCGATCGACGACGGTGGCGACAAACGCCAGCGCCATCGAACCGGTACCGAGACCGACGAAGACACCCCACAGCAGAATGAGCTGCCAACTCGAGGTCATGAAGATCGTGAGACCACTGCCGAGCGAGATGAGCGCCAACGCCGAGGTGACGACCGCCCGGATACCGAACCTCTCCATCAAGGCAGCAGCGAACGGCGAGGTCAACCCGTACAGAATCAGGTTGACCGAGACGGCCGCCGAGATGCTGGCGCGCGACCACCCGAAATCCTCGTGCAGCGGATCGATCAGCACCGATGGGGCAGCGCGGAAGCTCGCCGCACCGACCAACGCCAGGAATGCCACGATCGCGACGGACCAGGCGCGGTGAAAGCGCGGCGGGCTCACCTGCTGTTGGCCTGATTCGGGGAGAGCGGTCTCAGAAGTCACAGAGAGAATTCTGCAGTTCGGATTCGATCGAGAACAGTGGCCAGATTGCCAATATATGAAAGAATCAAGCCATGTCTGGTCCGCATCGCGTCGTCGTACTGGCTCTGAATGGAGTCATCCCCTTCGAACTCGGCATCCCGGCGCGCATCTTCGGACGTGCCCTCGACGTCGAGGATCGGCCGCTGTACGAGATCCTGACGTGCACAATCGACGGCAATCCCGTGCAGACCGACGCAGACTTCAGCATCTCGGTCGACCACGGGAGCGAGTTGCTCGCCACCGCCGACACCGTCGTCATACCCGCGTCGTACGAGTTGGGTCCGGCCTACGAAGACGGCTACCTCTCCCCCGAGTTGGCCGCGGCTTTCCAACACATCCGGCCGGGCACTCGGCTGGTCTCGATCTGCACCGGGTCGTACATCCTCGCCGCGGCGGGTTTGCTCGACGGACTCCGCGCCACGACGCACTGGCGCAACACCGACCATTTCCAGCGTGTCTATCCCAAGGTGAACGTGGATCCCGACGTGCTGTTCGTCGACGAAGGCCACATCCTGACCTCGGCCGGGGTGGCGTCGGGAGTCGACCTCTGCCTGCATATCGTCAGGCGTGACCACGGCATGGAAGTGGCGAACACCGTCGCGAGGCGTTGCGTCGTACCGCCGTGGCGCGACGGTGGCCAAGCTCAGTACATCCGACGCCCCCTGGCCGACAAACCTTCGGAATCGACTGCCGACGCTCGGCACTGGGCCCTCGAACATCTCGACGACCCGATCACCCTGGCGGACCTGGCGACGCGCGCCAACATGAGCGTCCGCACGTTCAGCCGTCGATTCCGCGACGAAGTCGGAACCACACCGAACCGCTGGTTGACCAGCAGACGCGTCGATCGGGCGCGGGAACTACTGGAGGAATCCGATCTGTCGATCGATGCGGTTGCTGCTCGAACCGGCTTCGGGACTGCGACATCCATGCGTCAACACATGAACGAGGCCCTCGGCGTTTCACCGAGCGCCTACCGACGCACGTTCAAGGCACCGGTGTAAGCGGCAGTACCAGGCACTATCCTGGATGCCATGGCCGAACAGACTCGCCCGAACTTTCCTCAGTACTGCGGATACCTCCTGGGGAAGACGCTCCCCGACCGGTATCAGGACTGGGTACGGAACGATCTGGTCGGCCCGGGCGCCCAGGCCCGCTACATCATCCGCTTCACCGTGCCGGCGACGCTGATCCTTCTGCTGTTCCTCTTGATCCCGGGACCGATCTGGATTCCCTTGGCCATGATGGCCTTGTTGCTCATCCCGCTCGCGTACTTCGTCGTGGCGCTCGGGACCATCTACCGCCGTCACCGCCTGCTGAGCCACGGACTCGATCCCGAACTGCTCGACGAGAAGGCCCAGCGCCGTGCCGATCGCACTCGCGAGGACTACGAGAAGCGGCACGGTCGCTGAGCACCCCTCAGCGGAACATCGTCACTGCGGCCTTGGCGAGGACCTTCGGATCCTTCTCGTAGTGATGCATCTTGGTGAGCTTGTCTTCCGGAATCCCCAGGAACTTGTAGACGGCTACCTGAGCGCAGCGCACCGAGTACTGCTCGGTGAACACCATGTCGAACGGCAGCTCCGCGAACTGACTGATGAACGCCAGGTTCTTGGAGTGCTTCGGCACCACCAGCGGCCGGTCGCCGACGGCGCGCCGATTGAACAGCGCACTGGCGTAAGGCATATGGCTGGGTATCGAATTCACGACGCTGTCCATAATCTCTTGTCGACGCGCGGCGAGCGCACCGCTCTCGTCGAGCGCCTCGAGGTGTCCGAGCGTCTCTTCCAGCATTTCCCGCCCGGTCATCTCGATGAACGGCTTCTTCACGTAGTCGCCGTCCTTGCGCGGGAACAGACAGTAACCCCAGAAGACTCCTTCGTTCTCCTTCTGCGCGTGGTAGTGCGGCTGATGGTGGACCACGATCGACAGAAGCACGTTCGAGTCCACGAATGTGTTGAGCGCATTTCCGGGGGGCTGCTTGGTGATTCGGGAAATCTCGTTGATGAGCTCGTGTGACGAAGTGGTGACGGTGAAGCTGGTCCACTCACTCTGCGCCCGGTCCCCGAAGAACTTGTCGGGATTCCCGAGATCGTAGAAATGCTCGGTGGCCTGCTTCCACAGCAGCGCACTCGGTGCGTATCTCATGTCTTCGACGATCGGCGTGTCGAGATCGCCGATCGAAGAACTGTCGGTGATGCTGCCGTTGGTGTCGAAGACGAAATCGCCCTCCGCCACGTCGATTCTGCCCTTCTCACCGGTGCGGACGTTTTCGTAATCGAGTCCCGCCACGATGATCTCGTCTCGTAGCGGGGTGTCCTTGAACACGAACTCGGTGATCTTCAGTTCGTTGACGAACTTCACGCCCTTGCCTTCGAGGAAGGCCCGCATCGGCAAGATGATGCTCTCGTACTGGTTGTACGGGGATCTGGTGACACCGGCAAGAGTTTGAATGCGACTGAACTCGAGAATCATTCGGTTCATGTACCGGCGCAGCTCCATCGCCGAACTCACCCGCTTGAAAGCAAATGTGGTCTCCCACATGTACCAGAAGTTGGTGGTGAAGAAGTGCGGAGTGTCCTCGAACCACTGCTCGATACTGATGTCGTCGAGTTTTGCCTCGTCCGACTCCGGCATCGTCATCAGCTTCGTCAACAAGTACCGATCCTTGTTGTCGAATTGCATGTGCTTGTAGTCGTTTTCACCCTTGTTGCGAATACCGTCGCGATCGATCAATCGTGCGACGTCGTGCGTCGGATGTGCGTGGTCGAAATCGAGAATGTCATCCGTCACCGATTTTCCCGGGTTGTCCAGCGACGGAACCACACTCAGCACGTCCCAGAGGTTCTCATAGGTCTCCTCGTTGAGCATGCGACCGCCACGATTGATGAAACCCGCGTCGTTACCGAGTTCGCGATGGCCGTACTGGTGCTGAAACGTAGCGGCAGATTCGCCGTCGTTCGCTCCGTGCATGTCCAGGCCCATGATGGTGATGTCCTCACCGTTCCACTCACCGTCTCGAATCAGATAGACGGCAGCCGAGAGGTTTCCGATGCCGGCACCGATCATGTAGGCCTTGTGAGACAGATTGGAAGACATTGGGTTTCGTTCCTTACTCGAGTCGCGGTACGGATACCTTCCAAGCATGGACCCCTTTGCCCGCAGGCGCATCACCCGAACCGGATGACGTCCGTCACGGTCGCTGAAGGCGCACCAGATCCAGTGCAAAACGCGCGTAGTCGCGTGCAATTTCCTCGGGCGTTTGTGGTCCGCTCGGCCGATACCATTGCGCGACAGAGACACACATCACGACGATTGCACGCGCGGCCTGTCGCGGCCGATCCGTCCCGAACACACCGGCGGCGATTCCGTCGTCGACCTGCTTCGTCATCAACCATTGCTGGTAGTTGCGTGATTCCGTGATGCGCAACCTGTTCTCGGCTGTGAGACTGCGCATTTCGCTGGCACCGAGAAATCCTTGATCACGCCGATAGATATGGAACAAGGTCACACATTCGACGAGGAAAGCCAGCCTTTCGGAGGGACTTTCGCCCTCGTCGATAGCCGCCAACGATCTCGTGTTCAGTTCAGCCATGGTGAGGTCGAGAATTTCGGCCAACATCTGTTGCTTGCTGGAATAGTGGTGATACAGACCCGGAACACTCATCTGCGCACGTTTGGCGATCTCACGCATCGCAGCGCCGTGATATCCGGTCTTCACCATCTCCGCGAGCGCTGCAGCCAACACCGGATCGAACGAACTCGGACCGAACCTTCGCCACTCGTTCGGGCGAAAATGTGCGTCCGGGTCGGCGTCGTCGCCTCCCCATCGCGGCTGTTCCGGCGGACGCACTATCGCAGCCGGGAGCAGAGCGTCGAAACGCACTCCGAGAATCCCGCCGATTGCCGCCAACCGGTCGACGCTGACTCTGGTCTTTCCGGTCTCGACAGCGCTGAGGGTAGCCGGGCTGACATCGAGACGCCTGGCCAATTCACGCAGCGAGAGCCCGCTGTGACGCCGCGCTTGCCGGATCGACGCTCCGATCAGGACGGCATTCTCGAATTCGGTCACAGTGTTCAGTATTCCCGAACATTGGATTTCCAACAATGCGATGACCACGGCAATCGGTGAACCTGTTGACTACTGATTATCGGCCTGAACATGATGTGGATCACAAAGACCCAGGTCCGCCCGAGCGATCGTTCGGTGTCGGTAGCGAGAGGATCGAATCACCATGACCGAGGCGCCATATCTTGGAGAACTCCTGCGCGACGCACCCAGCAACTGGGGCAAGTGGGGAGAGTCCGACGAGGTCGGTTCACTGAACTACCTCGACGCCGGACAGGTGCTTCGTGGCGTCGGAACCATCAAGCAGGGTTCCGTGTTCACACTCCAACGTCTAATCGGCGATCCCAAGGGTGATCCGGTCTGGCCGGGCCGGAGCCCCGCCGAGCGCACACAGATCTTCGACGAGAGCAGCTGGGACGGCGACGACGCACCCAACTTCCCCGGCGGCCTGCATTACGCGGACGACAAGATCGACGCGTTCCTGCAGGGCTCGACGCAGTACGACGCACTCGGCCATGTCTGGTACGACGGCGCCCTGTGGAACGGATACTCGGCTGATACCACTGTCGGCGGCCTGGAGAAGGCCAGCGTCGAACCGATTGCCGACCGCGGCGTCGTCGGACGCGCAGTACTTCTCGACATGGCAAAGTTCCGCGGCAAGGAAAACCTCGACAAGGCCGAAACCTTCACGCACCATGATCTTTTGGCCTGTGCCGAAGCGCAGGGGGTCACCATCGAGAAGCGTGACATCCTCGTCATCCGCACCAACTTCCTCAAGCTGTTCTTCGACCAGGGCGAAGCCTTCTACGAGGGCTTCTGCGAGCCCGGCCTGATCTACAGCCCCGAACTCGTCCAGTGGTTCCAGGACATGGAGATCCCCAACCTTGTCACCGACACCATTGCCAACGAGGTCACCACCGACCCCGAAAACGGTGTGGCACTGGTCCTCCACAACGCATTGATGCGCAACCTCGGAGTGGTGTTCACCGAGATCTGCGATCTGGAGAAGTTGGCCGCGGACTGCGCGGCCGACGGCCAGTACACGTTCCTGTACGTCGCCGCGCCACTCAAGGTTGCCAAGGCCAGCGGCTCTCCCGTGAATCCGGTTGCCATCAAATGACATACGAAGATCGCCCTTGGTTGGCGTTGTACCGCAACGACGTTCCCCCCGACATCGACGTAGAGCACCCCACGATGCTCGAAATGTTGGCAGCGGCGGTCCGCTCTGATCCGGACGCCACGGCTGTGAAGTACTTCGACGGTCAACTCAGTTTCGCCGAACTGGATCAGCAGAGTGACGCCCTGGCCCGAGCACTCCGAGCCGGTGGACTGGTGAAGGGTGACCGCGTCGCTCTGTTCCTCCAGAACGTTCCGCAGTTCGTGCTTGCGCTCGCCGGAATCTGGAAAGCCGGCGGCGTCGCAGTCTCGATCAATCCCATGAGCCGTGAACGAGAACTGGGATACCAACTCGAAGATTCCGGAGCAGCGGTTCTGATCGCTCTCGAGGGGCTCTACGAGTCCGTCGGCCGCAATGTCGTCTCCGACTCGCCGGTCAGGCGAGTTATCACCACCTCGGAACTCGAGTACCAAAGTCGCAACGATCCGAGGATTTTCGACGGAATTGTTAAGAAGGATCTCGGTACCGACGATCTCGCGACGCTGATCGACGAACATCGTCTCGGCGATCCGATCACCACTGACGCTGCACCGGAAGACATTGCGGTACTGACCTATACGTCGGGAACCACCGGTCCGCCGAAGGGAGCGATGACCTCTCACGCGAACATGACCTTCAACGCCCAGGTGTACCGGGACTGGTTGGGGCTCACCCCGAAAGACACGGTTCTCGGAGTTGCACCGCTCTTCCACATCACGGGGTTGATCGGTCACATCGCGGTGTCCGTCCTGGCGAGAATGCCGCTGGTGCTTGCCTATCGCTTCCACCCCGAGGTGATGCTCGACGCGATTCGTGAGCACCAACCGACATTCACAGTCGGCGCCATCACTGCTTTTACGGCACTGCTCAACACTCCGGGTTGCGCGCCGGAAGACTTCACCTCCATACGGTTGCTCTACTCCGGCGGCGCACCCATCTCGCCGACTGCCGCCGAGGCCGTCCGCGCCATGACCGGTGCTGCGCTGCACAACATCTACGGGCTGACCGAGACCACGTCGCCGACCCATGCCGTTCCCGTTGGTGCGGATACGCCGGTCGACCCCACATCCGGAGCACTGTCTGTCGGCGTTCCCGTACCCAACACCGTGGTCCGCATCGAAGACGAGGGCGGTGCGATCCTGCCGATCGGAGAGATCGGCGAACTGGTCGTCCGAGGTCCACAGGTGGTGCGCGGTTACTGGAACAAGCCGGAGGAGAGTGCGTCGGCCATTCGCGACGGGTGGTTCCACACCGGCGACGTGGGGTTCATGGACGAAGCCGGCTGGTTCTACGTCGTCGACCGTAAGAAGGACATGATCATCGCGTCCGGCTACAAGGTGTGGCCACGCGAGGTCGAGGACGTTCTTGCCGAGCACCCCGCAGTCCGTGAGGCGGCAGTCGTCGGGATCGCCGACGAATACCGCGGTGAGACGGTGAAGGCGTTTGTCAGCCTCGTCGCGGGGGCGTCCGTCACCCCGGAAGATCTGATCGATCACTGCAAGCAGCGGATGGCGGCGTACAAGTACCCACGCTCCGTGGTGCTGGTGGAGGAACTGCCCAAGACCGTCACCGGCAAGATACTGCGACGGGAACTGCGCACGATCTCTTGATCGCGGGGCAGCGGGCGGACTTCGCGGTCCGCCTGCTGTCTGATCGCGCACAGTTTCCGGTCGACCGCGCCATTGGGGTAATGGAACAGTAATATGTGCTGAGTACCCACGGACAAACGGGAGACATCAGTGAGCAAGTTCGGACGTAAGAAGCAGCCCACGCCCAAGAGCTACCAGTGGCTGGCCATGACCCTCATCGCGTTGTCGCTCTCCGTGTCGATCGGGATTGCCGCCAAACCCTCCTGAGCTCTGCGAATCCGAAACTTGTAACCCCGCGTCCATCTGCACATGGGCAAATAGGTGCAATTCGGACGCTTAGCTGTTCTAACTTTCCTTCCGTCGTGTCACCTCGGCACCGACGGAGAGGATCAACTCACCATGCGAAGCTCACGCTTCGGCGTGCTGGCCGCTGCCGGCGCTGTCGGACTAGTGCTTGTCACCAGCAGCGTCCAGTCCATCGCCACGGCGTCACCGTTCGGTTCGCTCGACGCCGGTTCGAGCTCCGGTTCGACAGAGATACCAACCGTCAGCGACGGCGGCTTCACGTCCAAGACGCCCTACACTCCCGGCCAGCGCATCGCCGACTATCAGGCGCCGCCGACGGGATACTCCCCCGTGTACACGGAAAGTGTTGCGCGCCATGGTTCCAGAGCACTGTCGAGCCTGAAGTACGACGACCTGAGCCTGCAGCTGTGGGAAATCGCCGAAGCCGAGAACGCATTGACTCCCGTCGGCAAGGAATTCGGCCCGGCCCTCCGTGATCTCATGGCCGCCAACAAGAAGCTGGGGTACGGCAACCTCAGCGGACGCGGGATCACCGAACACAGACAGCTCGGCGCGCGGGTCACCGAACGCCTCCCCCAACTGTTCGACGCCATCGCAGCGCAACAGGGCACCATCACCTTGACCTCGTCGGGTGTGGACCGTGCCGTGGACAGCGCCGAGAACTTCGCGCAAGGGCTGACCGGTGCGTTTCCAGCCGTCGCCGATGATGTTGCACCGGTGACGAATGATGCCGATCTCCTCTACTTCCACGACTCGGATGCGAATGCCGACTACAAGGACTACGAAGAGTCCGATCCTCGACTGAAAGCCGTCGACGACCAGATCGCCGATCTGCCGCGCACCCTCGAGGTCTCACGGCACATGATGCTCAGGCTCTACTCGGAGGACTTCGTCAACCGCCTGAGCGCGGGCGAGTTCTCACTCGTCGACCGTGGCAAGGGTTCCAGCACGATCGACAACGAAGTCGACGCCGCGTACATGCTGTACAACACGTACATCATCACTCCGGGCATGGCCGAAGAAGGCAAGTGGAATTTCGAGCGGTTCATCGAACCTGCTGACGCGCAGTGGCTCGCATACACGAACGATGCCGAGGACTTCTACGCCAAGGGCCCGGGCTTCACCGGTGAAGACGTCACCTACCGGATGGCAACTGTCCTGCGCGACGAGTTCCTGCGCGGCCTGCAGAAACATACCGGCGACGACGCCGTCCCGGGAGCGGATTTCCGGTTTGCACACGCAGAAACGATCATCCCCTTCGCAGCACTCTTGAAACTGCCGGGAAGCACCGTCTCGCAGGCGGAGGGCGACCTCTACACCTATGCGAACAACCCCTGGCGCGGATCACAGGTCAGCCCGATGGCTGCCAACGTGCAGTGGGACGTCTACGCCGGACCGGAGGGTAAGCGTCTGGTCCGAATGCTCTACAACGAGCGCGAGACGGCCTTTGCTGCCCCGTGCGCTCCGGTGAGCGCCGGGAGTTTCTTCTACACGCCGGACGAACTGGCCCGCTGCCTGCCGGAGATTTCACCGGCAGCCTGAGATCCGGCAACTCGGGATCCAGCCAGCGGTCGACGAGGGCGCGCCCATACCTGGTGCAATGCCAGCATGCGCGCCTTCTCGTCGTCTTCCATCAACAAGGCGTCGCAGATCCTCACGATGACCGGAGCCGAAACACCAACGGACGTACCCTGTTCCAGCCGCTGATAGTGATTGAAACTGATGTCGGCAATCTGCGCGACATCGCGCCGACTGAGGCCGTGCATTCGGCGAGCACCCTCGCAGCGCATGCCGACCTTTTCGGGCGCAAGACTGTTTCGTTTTTCGACGAGCATCTGGCTCATCAACTGACGCGCGCTCGACCCGTTCACGTCGCCACCTTTTCCATCCCTGAAATATGCTTTCACCTAACATGTTTCAGAATATGGGATGGGACGGACCCGGCGGTATCTCCGAGATGACAGATAATCACGCGATACCGCCAACCCTGTGCCCGTCCAGGCCGCGACGACGAGGCTCAAGATCAGGCTATGAACCTGCCGATCGTCGGATTCGACTGGCAGATGGGACTACTGCCCCAGTTGATCGAACCGAACGCCGTCGCAACGACATTGCCGACGCCGGTGTTCACCGTCGCGGACAGGTACGGATAGGTACCGACCAGGTCGACGATTCCGGACTTGCCCGTGTCGGTGTTGACCCACGCAACGGTCACCTGACCCGCCGCCGGGATGGGTGCAGCGGCCGGGAACGAATCGAAGCGAATGTCACCCTTGGCGATGGGCGGATTGGATTCTGGCCCGGACTGGCCGGTGAGTCCGGTCAACGAGGCCAGCGACCCCTGATTCGGACACCCGATAGTGACGGCGGCGCCGCCGAAAGGGTGGGGCGGATCAGCCGAGGCGACTCCGGCGAACATGACGCTCGCGGCAATCGGTAGTCCGATGGCCGCGAAAACCCCGGCCGTGCGTGTGACGCTCATAGCTGCTCCTCGGGTCGACAACACTTTCCGGATACCCCTGGTACAACGCCCGAAACGAAGGAAAGACGACTATTCACACCCCCTAGACAACGCGTGTTGTCAGAACTACAGTCGGTGGTGCAGCTCACACCTATCTCTGCCGCGCGCAGACCAGTCCCAGGGAGTGTTCAGATGAAGCGCTACGACCTCCGCAGTCGCACGGATCAACTCGATCCCGAAACCGATTACGAAGAGATGTCGCGCATTCTCGCGGCGCAAGAGTTTCCCTGGGACATCAATCAGGCGCTCAGCTTCGCACTGTTTCGTACATACGCTGTCCCCTCGATCGGCAAGCTCCTCTTCTCCACGGGCGAGTTCACCGACAAGGTTCAGAAGCGCTACGACGACACCAGCCTGATCCTCGACGCCATCCTCGAGCACGGCCTCAGCAGCACCGAAGGCCGCCAGAGCGTGCGTCGAATGAATCAGATGCACGGCTCGTACGACATCTCCAACGACGACATGCTCTATGTCCTGGCCACCTTCGTCGTCACGCCGGTCAGATGGCTCGACGAGTACGGCTGGCGGAAGATGACCGACAACGAGATCGTCGGGTCGACGAATTATTACCGCCACCTGGGTCGGTACATGAACATCAAAGACACGCCGGACACCTACGAGGGCTTCGTCAAACTTCTCGACGACTATGAGCGCGAACACTTTTCATTCGATCCCGGCGCCCGAGCCGTCGCTGATTCCACCCTCGACCTGATGTGCACCTTCCCGCCCAACAACCTGGCACCGAAGGCTCTGGTCAAGGGATTCGCCTTCGCTCTCATGGACGATCACCTACTCGACGCCTTCCACTACAGGCACCCGAGCACTGCGATGCGCGTCGTCTCACGCGGTGCGCTGAAGGTCCGCGCGCGCCTGCTGCGGTTCTTCCCCGTGCGTACGAAGCGGAAATTCGCCCGCGAGCTGCCCAACATCCGCAGCTACCCGAACGGTTACAAGGTCGAAGACCTCGGCACCTTCCCCACGGGATGCCCGGTCAAGCACCTGCAGGCAGACCAGCAGGCCCAAGCGTAAGCAGGCCCCCATCGTGGAGTGGTGGAACTCCTGGCACCCGGGCTGATTCGCGTTTCTCATGCCTAGATGAGGGAGGAGTCGCGACCAGTACGACGAAGGGTGATCAATTCATGGTTCGTCTCGGCGTCGTGTCGACGCCCCTCTTCTTCGAACTCCATCAGTGCATAGAACCTGCGGGCGCGATCGTTGAGGGTGTAGACCTCGAGTGTCACCTCGCCGTGCATGGTTGTGGCGTGTTCGACCAACGCCCGCCCGACGCCCAACCCTTGTGACGCCGGCGCGACGAACAGTCCCCCGATTTCGGAGCCGATCATTCCCAACAGTCCAACGACAGCGGAGTTGTGCTCAGCGACCCAATTGTCGGCTTGAATCAGATAGACCTCTCGCATCTTCTGCTCGCGTTCGCCCGTCCCCTCACCCGCAAGGAACGGGTGGGCTTCACGGGCAGCGCGCGACCACAGGTCGACGACCACATCCTCATCCGAGGGCTGGTAGCGGCGAATGATCAGATCCTGGTTCACGATCCGACCATACCCTCAGGCGTCAGCGCACTGACCGGGCCGAAAGTGTTCAATTTTCGGATCCACGCAGGACGACCCCGACGTAAATCAGTGGAACAATTCCATTCGTTGCCGCTCCGCAGTTACCGCGTTGTGCAAGGGTTGTCCGATGACTGACGGTGATCCGACAACTGGGCGTGGAGGTCCGGCATCCTGGTGGAAGGTGACAGCGATTGTCACCGCAGTGCTTGTCACTCTCACATGCGGCGTCATCGTGTGGTCCTTCATGCCGCCGGTTGTGTACTTTCCGTTCTTTGCGCTCGCAGCCTCAGTACTGCTCGGTTTGGGCGGAGTGTGGTTGATACTCAGCCTGATTGGCTGGATGAAGTACAAAACTCTGCGTTTGAGCACGATCGCGCCGGTGATCGTGCTCGTCACCGGTGCGCTCGTGACCTTGTCCGTCCCTTCGCATGTTGCGTTTGCATTGTCGAAAGATTCGCTCGAAGCAGTGGCCGCGGATTGCCAGAAGTCGTTGGAAAACCGAACAATTGGCGTCTACCGGGTCCTGCAGGTCTGGCCCGTCGGCAACGGGTGCCGCTTCCACATCGAGGGCGGTCTGATCGATTCGATCGGACTGGCGTACTTACCCGACGGCGCACCATATCTCGGCAAGCCCCGCCGCGACGGCGAGATCGGATACCAGGAGTTCGACGGCGACTGGTACTCGTTCGTTCAAGCGTTTTAGCGGCGCGCAACTAGTCGACGAGCTTGGCCTTCAGAAGTGCGATCGTGTCCGCAGTGAGTCCGAGACCTTCGGTGAGATAACCGTCGACGGTTCCGTAATCGCTGGCTATCTGCGCGAGTCCAGCTTCCAGGTATGACGCATCGACACCGAGGGCCGGCTCGAGATTGGTCGCCACCTGCGGGCTCAGGGCCTGAGAGATCTGCGCAAGGATCTTCTCGTTGGTCGCCTGAAGGTAGGTGTTGCTCAACAGATAGTCGTCCATGATCGTCTGGGCGGGGACACCGGCGATGGACTGCAGCAACATCGCGGTCCAACCCGTGCGGTCCTTGCCTGAGGTGCAATGGAACAACTGCACCCCGTCACTCGCAGCGATGTCCGAGAGGACCTGCTTGAAGCCGGCACGGCGAACGGGATCGGTGACAAAACTGCGGTTGGTGTCGACCAAGAACTGCTTGGCCTCCTCCGGCGACTTGATCGTCGTCGCGAGCTGGGTGAGATCCTTGAACTCGATGGGGATGTTCGTGTACGTCACACCGTCCGGGAGTTTGTCCGCGCCACCGATGAACGGGTTGGAGATCTCGGTTGCGCCGCGCAGGTCATAGGCGTCGGCAAGCCCGAGGCCGGTGAGTGTCGTCTTGTCTGCGTCGGTGGTAGCGGTCAGCGCATTGGACCGGTAGATGACGCCGCGCTTGAGGTGTGAGCCGTCGACGGTGGCGTATCCCCTACCGTCGTTGCCGGCAACGTCGCGAAAGTTGGCCACGGAGGCCAAATTCGGTGTCGGCGCGAGGACAGGATCGAGCGAGCCGAGATCGACCGCTCCAAGCGAGCCTGTGTTGAGAGAGCCCAGGTCGAGCGGGATTGCCGTGGCGGGAGCAGCAAACATCAGACCACCTGTAACAACTAATGCGGCGGCCTTTGCAGTGCGAGCGAACAACATTCGTGTGCGTGTGGACATGTGGCAGTGCCTCTCTCTGCAGTTTGGGATTTGTGGTGTGGTGATCTGGAGTTACGGAGCGACATCACCGATGCCGGTAAATCCGTATCGCTGGTGAGGTCCGATGACTGCTACCTCGAACAGGCCTGTCCCGGTGCGGGTTACACCGCCCTCGACGAGGGTGAACCGAGCCAGGTTGTCGACCGGGCACAGCATCTTCTTCCACGATTCGATGTCCGAAACCTTTTCCCGCAGGCCTTGAACCACCAGTTCGCCCTGCCACATCCCGTGGCGCCAATCCTGCTCGAGTCCGTAGCCCGTGCCGACACCGATGTAGTTGGGCAGTATCGGTTCGCAGGTGATCTCCAGGATGTGGTCGGATTCGCCTGGTGCACCGGGGCGCCGGAAGTACAGAGTTCCGCTCTTCACCTCGCGAGTACCGGAAATGAACGTGAGCTGGTGGTCCGGTCGACCCAACCACTCCAGCTCGCGCGAGCGGTCCGCCCAGACGCGAGTCGCATCTTCGAGGATTCGGCGTCCCTGCTGATCTTCTTGAACGATCGTGACGATGGTGAAGTCGCCGAATTGCATGATCGAGTAAATCCAGAAGAAGTTCTGACTGCCGGCTATCGCCGGATCTGCCTTGCGTCCAGGCGGTTCCGCTTCGCCGACCGGTCGCACACCCCAGGACCGATCGCGATTACCCCGCCACGTCTCCGGGGTGACCGGGATGACGTCGCCGTCGACGGTCAGGGATCCGGACCATGTTCCGGTCTGCACGAATCGTTGCGTGTCGAAGGTGACTCGTTCGAGCTGGCGATGGAAATGTCTGGCCTCGAGATTGGCGGGGCCGTCGGACTCGAAGGTGAGGTCGAAGCTCAGGTCCGGCGCTTCGGGACTCGGGTCCAACACCACACGTAGGCGGTGCAGACCCTCGATGATTTCGATTCGCAGCGGGCCTACTGACAGGTCCATACGATCGTCACCCAAGGCTCGGGATGCCCGGAAGACAATATGGTCTTCGCCGCGCCGAAGAACCGCAAAGCCGTCGCATACACCAAGATTGGGGTACTGACCGAGACCGATGATGAGAAACAGCGGCTCGGTGTCGCCGTCGACGCCGGCATGGCAGTTGAAGTAGTAGCGGTCGTAGAAGTTTCGATCCGAGGTGCCCACGTGGCGGATGGTCTCGGCGATCTGATGTACCGGGTAGTCGTCGAGCGGGGACAGTGTCATCGTGCATCTCCTGTTGTGAGCGGGGATGTTGCGAGCGACTCCCAATAGGTGCCGTCGAGCATGGCTTCGAGTGTTTTGTGGTGCAGGATCATCTCGTCCGGGTTGTCGGGGAATTCGGCCTGACCGAAAGCCACTGCGCGGCTTTGGACTCGGAACATGATCACCGCGTGCCGCAGCGCGGCGTAAAGGATGTAGAAATCTAGATCCGCAACCTGGTGGCCGGAAAGCGAGCCGTAGGCCTCTGCCACGTCCTCGCGACGAAGGAAGTCCGGCATTCCGGGGAGTCCGGCCATGGCAGCGAGATCCTCGAAGAACCTGTGCTGGAAGATCATCCAGCCGAGGTCCAGCTCACGCGGCCCCAGTGTGGCCATCTCCCAATCGAGGACCGCCGCCGGCTCGAAGTCGCGGTAGATGACATTTCCGATCCGCGAGTCACCCCAGCAGAGCACTGCGCAACCGGCATCGACGGGAAAGTTCGCTTCGATCCAGTCGAAACCGCGCTCGATCAAAGGAGATCCTGGTCCGTCGGCTGTTGCCCACTCGTAATAGCGCCGCTGGTCCTCGAGGTGCGCGCGAAGTGCTTCTGCCCCAGTCGGTTCGGCACCATCGCGGCACAACTCGGGGAGTGCGAGGTGCGGATCGGCCATAGCGTGTAGCTCGGCGAGCACCCGGACCGATGACTGCTGGAGTCGAGAACAGTCGTCGGCCGAAGCTTCCGAGAGCCAGGATCCGAACGTGTACGGCATGACATCGGGCGGGATTTCGCCCTCACGCCGTTCCATCACGAAGAACTCGCCGCCGAGCGCGTCCGGGTTGCTCTCGGACCAGTACACCCGCGGGATCGGCACCGACGTGTGAGCGGCGACGGCGCTCATGACCCGAAACTGCTGGTCCAGGTTGTAAGACGGAAAGATCGGTACCGCACTGTCCCGCGGGGCGATACGGGCGACCAAGCGATGCTCGGCTCGAATCCCGTCCTCGATCCACGTCGCATCGAAAAGCACAGTCTCGTTGGACATGCCGTTCGCGGCCGGCACCTCGACCGAAGTCACGGAAGGTTTCGAGCCTCGCCACAGCACGGTCGCGAGCCAGCCTTCGAGGCTGCGCCGCATCTCCGCCGGGTCGTTGCGGGATTCGCCGGGCCTGGCAAATTCGGCGTAGTCGGGATCTTCGCCGGAGTTTTCTGTTTCGGTTCGAAGGTTCATCACCACTCCTCGTGGTTCGGTGGCGCCGATGCGCACGTGCCGATTGTCGATACAATCTGTATCGACTAAAGCCGTGACAGAATGTAACGGCCATCACAGCGATACCGCAAGGGATTTGCCCAAAATGTCCAAAGATTCCGAAACTCAGCACCGCCTGGGCCCGCAGCGAAACCCTGCAATCGACGACGCAGTACTGGACGCGACCAGGCAACTGTTGGAGGAAAAGGGGTACGCCGGCACATCCATCGACGCCATCGCGACGCGCGCGGGAGTCGGGCGTCCAGCCATCTACCGTCGGTGGCCGTCGAAGGCACACATCGTCAACGACGCGATCTACCCCGTGCTCGACGTCGAACAGGGCGCGGACATCGACACCGAACTCGGCGCCGAGGGCACGATCGCGGATCAGATTCGCGCGCTGGTGCACGGCGCGGTTGCTCTGTTCGCAGCTCCCGCCACGCGAGCCGCTGCTCCCGGATTGATGGGCGAAGTGCGAACAAACGCGGAATTACGCGACGTTCTCGTGGTGCGGCAACTGGCCGGAGTCCGCGTCGAGCTGAACCGTCGACTCGAGGCGGCGAGAGAGCGCGGCGACATCCGAAGCGGCGTCGACGCCGACGCTCTTCTCGACATCATGGCGGGCGCGGCCATCTTCGCGCTGTCGGTTCGTGACGTCTCGGACCCGGGACCGTTTGCCGATTCTCTTGCCGACATAGTGCTGAACGGCATACTCCCCGACGACAACTAGGCGCCAACCTCGCCGACTATCCTGTGGGGCATGACCGAGCCTGTAGCGACCGCTGACCTTGCCGACGAGATCGGACCCGACATTCGTAGCTGCGACACGCAGTTCACCCAGTTCGGTGGACGTGAAGTCTTTGCAGGCCCCATCACCACCATCAAGTGCTTCCAGGACAACCTGCTCGTTAAGCAGACCCTCAGCGAACCCGGCAACGGCGGAGTCCTCGTCGTCGACGGTGACGCGAGCATCCACACCGCGCTGGTCGGCGACATCATTGCCGGCCGCGGCGTCGACAACGGCTGGGCAGGCGTCATCGTCAACGGAGCCGTCCGCGACTCCGCGATCCTGCGCACCCTCGACATCGGCGTCAAGGCTTTGGGCACCAACCCGCGCAAGAGCACGCAAACCGGTTCGGGCGAGAAGAACGTGCCGATCGAAATCGGCGGAGTCACCTTCAACCCCGGCGAGATCGTCTACAGCGACCAGGACGGCGTCGTCGTTCGCGAAAGCTAGTCAGAAGTCGCGGGATCAGGCGGGGGCTTCCACTTTGGCGGCCATCCCGCCGATCTCGACGACATCGCCGTCACGAAGCTGACGGCCCCGACGATCTTCGACCTCACCGTTGACCGAAACCATGCCGTCGGCGATCACTTCCTTCGCCTCCGCGCCCGATTCGATGAGGTTCGCGAGCTTGAGAAACTGACCGAGCCGAATCATTTCGTCGCGGATGGGTACTGCTGGAATGTTGTCGGTCATGTCAATCATCTTCCTCCTCCCACAAAACTGGACACGACAGACCACACTTAGCGTGAGGATCTGATCGACCGGTAGGAGAGGAAGCTCGATGGCACCATTGACCGAGGTATCGGACACCACTGCAGAGTTGGTGGAATCGCCACCCGAAAATCCGCGCCAGGCGCGTCGATTCCGCAAAGGGCGGTTCAGCCAGGTTCCCCATATCTCGGGACTGATCCTCGGAGTCTTCTCCGTACTGGTGTTCCTGTGGAGCCTCTCGCCGGTACTGCGGCACATCCTCCGCGTCCCACGCGAATACATCGACAGCTACTACTTCGACGCACCGGATACGAGCCTGTCGTGGGCGCTCGTCGTCGCCCTGCTCGCCGCCGCCCTCGCGAGCCGCAAGCGCATCGCCTGGTGGCTGCTGACGATCTACCTGTCACTGATCACCCTCACCAACATCGCCTCCGCGATCGTCGACAAGAACCCGAACAACGCCGTGGCCGTTGTCGTTTTGCTTGTCGTGATCGGAATTCTCATCGCGGCGAGGCCCGAGTTCTACACACGCGTACGGCGCGGCGCCGGCTGGAAAGCACTCGGCGTGCTGATCGGCGGCATGGCTGTCGCGACCGTGATCGGTTGGGGCCTTGTCGAACTCTTCCCGGGCGACCTACCGCAGAACCAGCGATTCCTCTGGGCCTTGAACCGCGTCACCGCGGCGGCTTCGGTCGACAACGAGGTGTTCGACGGCCACCCGCGTGTCTTCGTCAACACGGTCCTCGGTCTCCTCGGTGCCATCGCGCTACTCGCCGCCGTCATGACGCTCTTCCGCGCGCAACGCTCCAACAACGCCCTCACCGGAAATGACGAGTCCGCGATCCGCGGGTTGATCCAGAACTTCGGTGCCGACGACTCTCTCGCTTACTTCGCCACCCGCCGCGACAAGGCGGTCATCTTCGCGCCGAGCGGCAAGGCCGCGATCACGTACCGCGTCGAGATCGGCGTCTGCCTCGCCAGTGGTGATCCCATCGGTGATCCTGAAGCGTGGCCGCACGCCATCGAAGCGTGGCAGGGGCTCGCGTCGCAGTACGGCTGGGCGACGGCCGTCATGGGCGCCAGCGAAACCGGGGCGACGGCATACAAGAAGGCGGGCCTGAGCGTCCTGCAGCTCGGCGACGAAGCGATCCTGCGCACCCGCGAGTTCAATCTCAACGGACGCGACATGCGCCCGGTGCGCCAGGCGGTCACCCGCGTGAGGCGTCACGGCGTCACCGTGCGGATGCGACGCCATCGCGACATCCCGCCCGAGGACATGGCAGCCGTCATCATCCGCGCCGACGACTGGCGCGACACCGACACCGAGCGCGGCTTCTCCATGGCGCTCGGCCGACTGGGCGATCACCTCGACGGCGATTGCCTCCTCGTCGAAGCCGTCATGGGTGAAGGCACCGAGGACGAAAGCGTCGTCGGCATGCTCTCGCTCGTGCCGTGGGGACCGAACGGTGTTTCGCTCGACCTGATGCGCCGTAAGCCGACGGCGCCCAACGGTGTCGTCGAATTGATGGTCTCGGAGTTGGCCACACGTTCGGACGAGATCGGCGTCGTGCGAGTTTCGCTCAACTTCGCCGTGTTCCGCTCGGTGTTCGAGGAAGGTTCGCGCATCGGCGCGGGCCCGATCCTCCGCATCTGGCGCTCGGTGCTCGTCTTCTTCTCCCGCTGGTGGCAGCTCGAAGCGCTGTACCGCTCGAACGTGAAATACCAGCCGGATTGGGCGCCGCGCTTCCTCTGCTTCGAGGACAACCGCGAACTGCCGCGCGTCGGATTCGCGTCGGCCATCGCCGAAGGCTTTGTGGTGCTGCCCAGTTTCGGGCGCAAGTCCAGCCAGGTCGTCAAGCACACCGGTACGCATGCGGCGGTGCCGGCAGCTCTGGTGACGTCCGAAGGACTGCATGCCGACGGCAGCCCGCCGGACTCGGCGCCGACGGTCACGACCAACGGTCCGCGTCGACCCGAGCAGGTCCGCGTGCGCATGAACAAGCTCGCGCAACTGGCCGACGAAGGGATCGCCGCGTACCCCGTCGCCTATCCGCCGACCCACACGATTGCCGCCGCAGCGAAGTCACCGGAGGGCACCCGCGTGCGAATCGCGGGACGCCTCCTGCGGGTCCGCGACTACGGCGGAGTGGTGTTCACGGACGTGCGCGACTGGTCCGGCGACATCCAGGTTCTGGTCGACCAGGACAACGTCGGCCGCGAGAAGTTGGCGGAGTTCGCTGCCGAGTTCGATCTCGGTGACCTGATCGAAGTCAGCGGAACCATCGGGCGCAGCCGCAAGGGCGAGCTGTCGCTCATCGCCGTCGAGTGGCGCATGAACGGCAAGTGCCTGCACCCGCTGCCGGACAAGTGGAAGGGCCTCTCGGATCCCGAGACCCGCGTCCGCCAGCGGTACCTCGACATCGCCCTCAACCCGAAGGCCCGCGAACTGCTCGAGGCTCGAAGCGCCGTCGTGAAGTCGCTGCGCGATTCACTCGGTGGTCGCGGATACCTCGAAGTCGAGACCCCGATTCTGCAGCAGGTGCATGGCGGCGCGAATGCCGCTCCGTTCCTGACACACATCAACGCGTACAACCTCGACCTCTATCTCCGCATCGCACCCGAGCTGTACCTGAAGCGGTTGTGCGTCGCCGGTATGGAGAAGGTGTTCGAGATCGGCCGCGTGTTCCGCAACGAGGGCGTCGACTTCAAACACAATCCCGAGTTCACGATCCTCGAGGCCTACGAAGCCCACAGCGACTACGAGGGCATGATGCGGATGTGCCGCGAGCTGATCCAGGCGGCGGCCGTCGCAGCATTCGGTCGCGAGATCATCATGCGTCCCGGCCCGGACGGCGAACTGGTCGAGGTCGACATCTCCGGTGAGTGGCCGGTGAAGACGATGCACGGCGCCGTCGCCGAAAAACTTGGTGTCGACGTCTCCCCCGAGACAAGTCTCGAAGACCTGCAGAAGTTGTGCGACGCCAATGAGATCCCGTACCAGTCCAGCTGGGATACCGGCGCCATCGCGCAGGAAATGTACGAGCATCTGGTCGAGGACTACACGGAGTTTCCGACGTTCTACACCAACTTCCCCACCTCGATGTCGCCGCTCACCCGGCCGCACCGCAGCATCCCCGGCGTCGCCGAGAAGTGGGACCTGGTGGCGTGGGGCGTCGAACTCGGAACCGCATACAGCGAGCTGACCGACCCTGTGGATCAGCGCAACCGGCTCACCGAGCAGTCGATGCTCGCGGCCGGCGGCGACCCGGAAGCGATGGAATTGGACGAAGACTTCCTCCAAGCCCTCGAACACGCGATGCCGCCGACGGGTGGTCTCGGGATGGGCGTCGACCGAATCGTCATGCTGATCACGGGTGGCAGCATCCGCGAGACGCTGGCCTTCCCCCTCGCGAAACCGCGTCAGTAGTCCGGATTCTCGCGTGCCGGAATTGTTCCACGTGAAACCACCGGGCGAGATCTTGCAGGTCGGCGAGAGCCGACTGCATGTTCTTGCCGAGGGCGACGGCCCCGTCGTCGTCCTGTGCGGTGGGCTGGCGGGCAATTGGTTCGACTGGGATGACTGCGCGCGTCATCTTCAGTCGGACCACACCGTCGTCCGCTTCGATCGCCCGGGCTTCGGGCTCAGCGAGCCTACTTGCGAAGTTCCGACCGTCCGCGGCGAAGCTCAGCGGATCCGCGACGTGCTCGACACTCTGGGACTGAGTGGTCCGGCCGTGGTGGTCGGCCACTCCATCGCCGGCTTCTACGTCGAAGGCTTCGCGCGCCTGTTCCCCGATCGGGCGGCGGGGATGCTCCTCCTCGATTCCAGTGCCGAGAAGGAGCCGAAACGTCTTTTCCCCCGCGACCTGCTGCTGATCGCCTCCCGAGCCGCCGCGGCTTCGTTCAGCACCACCGGGCTCCAACGACTCCTCGGTACGACGACGCGCAAGATCCTCAACCAGTCCGTGCCGCCGAGTGGGTCGTCCGAAGCCACTCTCGAATGGGTCCGGAAGATCTACCGCGAGCCTCATTATCTGGAAGCGGCGATGATCGAATACGTCGCGTACACCGATATGGCGCTGGAGCTCACCGCTTTACGACGCTCGAGCAAGCATCCACTGCCCGACATCGACCTCAGCGTCGTAGCCGCACACACTGGCCACACCACTCCCTGGTCCATCGCCTGGATGGCAAAGCAGCAGAAACTCGCCACCTACCTCGGTGGGAGTTTTCACGTCCTGCGCCCGGCGCATCACCACGCGATGATCGACCAACCCGAGGAGTTGGCGAACTTGATTCGGCGCCTCACGCAGCCGAACCGTCGGGGATGACACTTAAAGTTACAACTCGGACAGTAGCCGGATCATTGCTAGTCTCGGACAGCTTCTGCTTTCTACGACAGGCTGACCATGGACCGTTCGACACGTCGGGTGCGCTCGTGCCTGATTTTCGTGGCGATCCTCGTTGTCGCCCTGGCGGGCATCGCCGCCCGTCCGCCCGGTTTTCTGTCGACCTTCTGGCCCGCCAACGCGATCCTTCTGGGCATTCTCCTCCGTAACCCGCGCTCGTTTGCGCCGATCGGACTCGCTGTCGGCGGCGCAGCGCTGCTGACGGCGGATCTTGCGACCGGAAGCCCCGTGCAGAGGGCCTTCGAACTGAATGCGATCAATCTGGTCGGCGTCACGACAGGATTGATCGCCGCGAACTTGCTCGGCTGCTTTCCGCGGCGAATCTCCGAGACGAAGTACACGGCCAGAATCTTCCTCATCTCGGTTCTGGCGTCGTTCACGGCCGGGTCCGCCAGCGCACTACGCACTCAACTCCACGAAGGAAGCGGTGCGGCAACGGAATTGGTGGGGTGGTTCTTCGCCGACCTGTGTACGTATCTGATCGTGCTGCCGATCGTTCTGTCGGCACCGACGCTCGAACACATTCGAAGAACCTGCGGGCCGTCCGTGCGGCAGAGTCTGCGCTTGAGGCGGCTCGCACAGATCCTGGCACCTCTGGCCGCTCTCCTGGCCTGTCTGCCACTCGCCCTGGAGGTCCAGGGAGCCCTTGCGCTGCTGCTGCCGATGCCGGCGCTCCTGTGGTGCGCAATGCGTGTCTCACTGTTCAGCACTTCGCTCCTGGCAGCCGGATGGAGCGCGTGGGCACTGGTCATGGCGGGTAAGAGACGTCTGGCACTGGCAGATCCGGTGCACCTACTCAGTGAGGGGGTGACCACCCGGATCTCCGTCATCTTGATGGCACTCTCCCCCATCGCCGTAGCCGTCGCCACTGGCGCACAGCGGCGCGCTGAGCGAGAACTCCAACGCATCGCCGAATGCGACGCCCTCACCGGAACGCTGAGTCGCCACGCGTTCTGGACCCAATCGCAGGAACTCCTCGACGCCCAGCACGCGGCACAACGACCGATCGCCGTCATGATGCTCGATCTCGACCACTTCAAATCGATCAACGACAACCTCGGCCACCTCACCGGCGATTCGGTCCTCGAACAGTTCGGAAACACCCTCCTCGCCGCTACCGAAGGGCTGGGACTCTCCGGCCGACTGGGTGGTGAAGAATTTGCCGTCGCCGCCGCCGACTGCACCTTCGAGGAAGCCATCCAGCTCGCGGAGCGCATCAGAGAGGCGCAAGAGGCCCACGCGCGATCCATTCGCGGTTTCGCGGGAACGGTCAGTATCGGCGTCGCCTGGGCCGATCGCGCGATGCCGGGCATGGAGACTCTGCTCGATATCGCCGACAACGCGATGTACCAGGCAAAACGCGACGGCCGAAACCTCGTGGTGGCGTTCGATCTGTACATGGCAAGGTGACGTAGGTGCAACTACTCCTGATCCGACACGCTCTCCCCGAACTGGCCGAGGTCACCGAAGGCCGCGCAGATCCCTCGCTGACCGACGAAGGTCGTGCCCAGGCACTACGGCTGCCCGCAGCACTGGCGCCGTACCGGATCACCGGGCTCTTCAGCAGCCCGCAGAAGCGCGCACTGGAGACCGCAGCCCCGGTAGCGCAGATATTGGGCCTTCCGGTCACCCAGCGCGAGGGTCTGGCGGAATACGACTACGAGCAGCCGCACTACATCCCGATGCACGAGGTCCTGGAGCGGGCGCCGGAAACCTATGCGCGCATCAAAGCCGGCTGGCTCCCCGAGTCGGTGGACGGCGACGCCTTTCGTGCGCGAGTCCTCGGTGCGATCGACGAGATAGTCGCGGCAACGGACAACGACGCCACCGTGGCGATCTTCTGCCACGGCGGCGTCGTCAACATCGTTCTGCAGGAACTGCTCGGACTGGAGCGCCCGTTGACCTTCCCGATCGAGTACGTGTCCGTCACGCGCATTCTCGTGTCGCGAAACGGAAGCCGCAGGGTCGGGTCGATCAACGAAACCGGTCACGTACGCAACATGCTTCGCGTGTAGTCACACGTTGTGGCACGCCACCTGATGGCCGCCCTCGACGAGACGCAGCTCGGGAACTTCCTCGGCGCAGAGATCAGTAGCCAGCGGGCACCGCGTGCGGAAGCGGCAGCCACTGGGCGGATTGAGCGGCGAGGGCAGTTCGATGACCTTCTGCTCGACGTTCTGCGCCGCGGTGACGGTGGCGTCGGGATCGGGAATCGACGCCAGCAGTAGCTGCGTGTACGGGTGCAGCGCGCGGTTCTGCATGTCTTCTGCGGGAACGATTTCGCAGACGCGGCCCAAGTACATGATCATCACGCGGTCACTGATGTTCTTCACGACGGCCATGTTGTGCGCAATGAACAGCAGCGACAGCCCGTGACGCTTCTTCGCGTCCTCGAGCAGGTTCAGAATCTGCGCCTGCACGGAGACGTCGAGACTCGAGACCGGCTCGTCACAGATCAGGACCTTGGGGTCGAGCATCAATGCGCGGGCGATGCACACGCGCTGGCACTGACCACCCGAGAGTTCGCGTGGGGTTCGGTCCCACACCATGTCCGGGTCCAGCCCGACCTCGGCAAGAACCTCGCGCGCCCGAGCTTCGATGGCGGCCTTGTCTTTTCCGCCCCAGATCGACGGACCCTCGGTGATGAGAGCTTTGACCTTGCGTCGTGGGTTCAGCGAGGAGATCGGGTCCTGGAAGATCATCTGCAGCTGAGTGCGGCTGCGACGCAATTCTTCCGCGCCCAGTGCCGTCATTTCCGTCTCTCCGAGGCGGATCGAGCCCGACGTCGGTGAGGGCAACTGCATGATCGCCCGGCCCGCCGTGGACTTGCCACAGCCGGATTCACCGACCACGCCCAAGGTTTCGCCCGGCGCGACGGTGAAGCTGATTCCGGACACGGCGTGAACCGTCTGCCCCTTGCCGACGTTGAATTCGACGACCAAGTCCTCGACCGTCAGGGCCGCGTCCACCGTCTCAGGCTTTCTGGTATCCACCGATGCAGTCATCAGACCATCTCCTTCACCGCGAGCGTCAGGCCCGCTGCGGTAGTGCCGGCCTTCTCGTTGGCGACCAATGCCGTTGTGCCTTCAGGGGTGTCGACCGGGTAGTGGCACGCGAACGTGTGGCTTTCGGTTGTGTTGTCCCCCGGTCCGCCGGGAGCCAGGGCCGGGTCGCCGGTCAGGCAGTCGTCCTGGGCGTAACGGCAGCGGGCGGCGAAGCGGCAACCGGTGATCGGCTTCGTCATGTCCGGGAGCCCACCCGGAATTGTTTGCAGCACTGTGTGCGTCGGTGATTCGAGTCGCGGAATCGCAGCCATCAGCGCTTCGGTGTACGGGTGACGCGGACGAGTGAACAACTCTTCGGTCGCCGACGTTTCCACGACGGAACCGGCGTACATGACGGCGACACGATCGGATCGGCCCGAGACCACACCGAGGTCGTGGCTGATCAGAATGACGGCCATGTTGAGCTTGTCATTCAGTGAGGCGAGCAGATCGAGAATCTGCTTCTGCACCGTCACGTCGAGAGCGGTGGTCGGCTCGTCGGCGATCAGCAGTTTCGGCTCGCAGGCCAGCGCCATCGCGATGACCACACGCTGACGCATACCTCCCGAAAGTTCGTGGGGGTACTGATCGAGCCGACGCTTGGGCTCGGGGATACCCACCATCGACAGGAGTTCCGCAGCGCGATCGCGGGCCGCGTCCTTCTTCAGACCCAGGTGGAACTTCAAGGATTCGGTGATGTGGGTACCGATGCGCTTGAACGGATTGAGCGAGGTCATCGGATCCTGGAAGACCATGGCGATCTCGGGTCCCCAGAAGTGCTTCATCTCCGACTTCTTCATCGTCGACATGTCGCGGCCGGCAAACGTCACCGTCCCGCTGATGTCGAGAGCCGGACCCTTCTGGAGCAGTCCCATGATGGTGCGCCCGAGAACCGACTTGCCGGAACCGGATTCACCCACGATGCCGAGAGTCTCGCCGGCGGAGACGTGGATCGAGACACCGTCGACTGCTCGCAACTGGCCACGGGGAGTCGCGAATACGGTTCTGATGTTGTCCGCCTGCAGCAGCGGAACGCCGTTCTGAGCTGAAGTGGTCACAGCTTACTCCGATACTTCTCGCCGATGAGGTTGAAGGAGAACACCGTCAGGAAGAGGAAGACGCCTGGTACCAGGACGATGAACGGATGCTTCTCCACGATCCCGCCCTGACCTTCCGCAATCATGTTGCCCCAGGTCGGATCAGGTTGTGCGATACCGAGTCCGAGGAAGCTCAGTGATGCTTCCGCGACGATCAGGCCGGAAACGGCCACCAGGCCGAGCGCGGCGACGGGAACGAGGACGTTGGGAACCAACTCGCGCCAGATGACGCGCCATTTGGTGGCGCCCATGGCTCTCGCGGCAAGCACGAACTCCCGTTGGGCGACGACGATGGTGTTTGCCCTGGCGATTCGAACCATGCTGGGAATGCAGAGAATCGACAGTGCGAGGGTGATGTTGCGCAGGTTCGACGTGAGCACCGCGGCCAGTGCGATGAGCAGCACCAGAGAAGGAATGGCCAGCAGCGAGTTGGTCAGGATTCCGACCACGGCGTCGACCTTGCCACGGAAATAGCCAGCCATGACGCCGATGGTGCCACCGATGATCATGCCGATCAGCACGGCGCAGATGGCGACAGTCAAGGAAGCGCGCGCACCGAACAGGGCGCGGGCGAGCAGGTCGAGACCGAAGTTGTTGGTACCCAACGGATGATCGGAGAGCAGGCTCGGCGATGCGAAGCCCGGCTCGGCCAAGGTCTTGACCGTGTCCTTGTACTCACCGAGCGGCAGCAGCGGCGCGAAGATCGCGGCCAGGATCAGCGCGACCAGCCAGATGCACGCCAACCAGTACGAGAGATCGAACTGACTGCCCCACTTGGACGTACCGAGTTTGCCGAGCCCCTTGAAGAGGAAAACCAGGGCAACGAGCGCGAGCACGATGCGGACGGTCATCATGATCGCTGAACCGAAGAGTGCGGTGCCGAGCAGCGCAACGCCGACCACTGTGAGAATCGATCCGATCAGGACCAGATTCTTGGGCTGTTCCAGCGTCTCGACGGGACCGGGAGCCAGCAGGACTGTCTGCTGCCGGTATGTCATCACCTCGGACGGGGCCGGCGACGGGGCCGCTCCGTCTGGCGTCACTTCAGACATGGACACGACGACTCCTCGGGTCAAGATAGGTGTACAGAACATCGATCGCACTGTTGACGAGGACGTAGATGACCGCGATCACGACCACCGCGCCGAGCAGCATCGGCGAATCACCCTGCTGCGCTGCGCGGACGATGAGCGTGCCCATTCCGGGCAGCGAGAACAGCGTCTCGACGATCACGGTGCTGCCGATCATGCCGCCGAGAGCCAGACCCATCATCGTGATGAGCGAGAACGACGACGGGCGGAGCGCGTCACTGAAAAGCACTCGCAGCGTGGGCATTCCCTTGGCCTTCGACGCGAGGATGTAATCCTCACGGAGCGTCGTCACCAGGTCGGATCGGAGAACGCGAGTGAACATCGCCATCTCGAGGAGGCTGATGGTGATCGCGGGAAGTATTGCGTGTGAGAGGTTTCCGGAGAGGCTGTCGCCGATGCGCACCCACTGTGATCGCGGGAACCAGCCGAGCCAGTTGACGGTGACCATGATCAGCAACAGACCGGCGAGGAAGCTCGGGACGGAAAGAACACCGAATGTCGCGGCGCTGATGACGCGGTCGATGACGCCGCCTTCGTGGTGCGCCGACCAGAGTGCGAGCGGAACTGCGACGACGAGTGCGATGACCAGACCCATCACTGCCAACTGAACGCTGACGGGGAGAGCGGAACTGATCGCGGTGAGGACGTCCTGCTGCGGGGGAACAAGCGAGTTGCCGAGGTCGCCCTGGAGAGCGCTGGTCAGCCAGTCCCAATAGCGAACCAGGAGTGGATCGTTGAGTCCGAGCTGCTGCCGAACTTCCTCGTACTCGGCAGGCGTTCGGCCTTCACCGAGAACGGAGACAGCGGGATCGCCGGGGATCAGTGATGCCAGCACGAAGGTTCCGAAGCTGACGATCAGGATCACAATGACGAGCTGGCCCAATTTCTTACCTATTGCGCCGATGTTCATCGATTTCGTCTCCTTCGGACAGCGAGCTCGCAATACACAGCAGTTCCTCTGATTTCATTTCTTCGTTCGCAGCCGGCCCCGATCCGCTGCAATACGGGCGCGGGGCCGGCTGTGAACTTCAGGCTCTCTAGGACTTCCAAGCTCCGTCGAAGAGCACGATTCCGTCGAGGCTCTGCTCGAGTCCGTGAACGTTCTGGTTCCACACGTCGAGTGCGGCGACGTTGCCCCACACCTGCCACGGGACGGTCTCGTTGGCGCGTTCCTGGATCTGTGCCAGGACTGCCTTCTTGTCCTCGTCGGTGGTTGCGACGCCCAACTTGTCCAAGAGAGCATCCATTTCGGCGTCGGAGTAGCCGGTCGCGTTGTTACGGCCACCGGACTTGATGCCCGTGTACAGACGCTCGTAGGGATCGGCCTCGGCGAGGCTCAGTGCTGCGGTGCTCATGTCGTAGTCGTGATCGGCGTACATCCGCTTGACCAGATCACCTGCACCGGTGACGTATTCGATCTGAGCGTCGAAGCCGACTGCGTTGAGCATCGCCTGGATGGCCAGAGCCGTTGCCTGTGCGGACGGTTCCTGGATGGAGAGGAAGGTGATCTTTCCGTCGTAGCCGTCGGCCTTGGCCTGATCGAGCAGTTCCTTCGCCTTGGCGGGATCGACGCCGATCGGTGCGACGTCGTTGTGCCAGCGCGAGGTGTCCTGGAAGATCTCCTGGCCGGGCAGTCCCTTGCCGTTGTTGACGCGGGTGTTGAGCGTCTCCGGATCGACGGCCAGCGCCATCGCCTGGCGGACACGGACATCCGAGCCCGGGCGGCCCGGGGCCATGTTCACGTTGGCGATGTAACCGAGCGACGGGATGTCGACGAAGCCGGGGTAACCCGACTCGATCAGATCCAGGATCGGGGTGAGCGTACGCATGTACGCGGCGTCGATGCCGCCCGTCTTGAGTGCTTCGGCGGTGGGCTGAGCGCCGACGATGCTGATCAGCTTGAGCTTGTCGATGTTCGGTGCGCCGTCGTAGTAGTCGGGGCGAGCAGCCAACAGCAGTTCCTCGTTGGGAGCGAACTTCTCGAGGGTGAAGGCGCCGGCGCCGATCGGGGTGAACTGGTCACCCTGCTGGGCGCTCGGGGCGACGATCATGCCGGGTCCGGTGGCGAGCATCGACTGGATGCCTGTCCACGGATCAACGAGGTTGAAGACTACGGTCGTCGCGTCGGGGGTGTCGATCGAGGCAACCTTGGAAGCCCACAGGCTCGACTGAGGTCCCTTGTTGGTGACGTAGCGGTTGATGCTGTCGGCGACGGCCTTCGAGTCGAGAGCTGTGCCATCGCTGAACTTCACACCGTCGCGGAGCTTCAGCGTCCAGGTCTTGCTGTCCGAACTCGCTTCGAGCGACTGAGCGAGCTTGGGCTCGAACCTCTGCCCGATGGGGTCGTAACGCATGAGCACGTCGTAGATGGCGCTGAGCTCGCTGCCACCGGTGGCGCCGGCAACCTGAGCCTTCGCGGGATCGAGAGTCGTGACCGCCGAGTAACCGCTGAACGTCAGCGTGCCGCCCTTGGTGGGAGTGCCGGGATCAGCCTGCTCGTTGACCATGCCGATCTTCAGTGAGGAACCGGAATCAGCGGATTCGCCGCCGCCATTGCTCGAGCCGTTGTCGGCGCACGACGCCAGGAACATACTTGCGGTGATCGCCAGCGCAGCCGCAGCCAATCTGCGACTTCCGCG
This sequence comes from Rhodococcus sp. Ni2, assembly GCF_021352185.1. Lineage (NCBI taxonomy): Bacteria > Bacillati > Actinomycetota > Actinomycetes > Mycobacteriales > Nocardiaceae > Rhodococcus > Rhodococcus sp. Ni2. Next base: position 2,315,248 of record NZ_WOXZ01000001.1, on the reverse strand, counting down.
GCGGGAACTACGACTCATTCGAATGCCTCCAAGGCGGGGTAAGACCGTGACGTGATGTTGAACACGAAACAGTCTGTGATGGGAGGCACAGAAAATTGGATCGAGTCTCGCTCAGTGGAATCGGTTAAGTTGCAGGCCTCAACAGTCAGGTAAACCGACCCTGGCCAGCGGTTACCTTCGTGGACAGCAGACCAGCCGGTCTAGTCCCGGTCGAGCGTCGCTTCCTCGAGATCGAGCTCGCGAAGCACCTTCCGGAGGACCTCGTCGTCGATCCGGCCGGCATCGCGTTCGGCGATGAAGACGCCTCGCTCGGCATCGATCATCTCGAGGCGCAGCGAGCGGAAGGCGTTCGACGGGCTCTCCCCCAGATCCTCGTCGCTGCGTCCCAGTCGCTCCCACGCCGAGTTCGCGCGGTGGGTGTTCCAGCTTCGCAAGATGTCCGCAGCACGATTGCGGACCTGAGGGACGTCGTCGGCGTCGGCTCCGACCAATTCGTCCAGCCGCGCCGCAGCGGCCCGTGCAGCCTTGTCCTGGGCTGCCGCCTCGGCGCGGGCGTCGGACTGCTCTTCATCCCCCTGCACGCCGAGGACACGGATCACCCACGGCAACGTCAGGCCGTGCAGCAACAGCGTGCCGACCACGACGACAAACGTCAGGAAGAGGATCAGCGACCGCCCCGGGAAGTCCTCCCCACTGTTGACCGTCAGCGGAATGGCGAAGGCAGCTGCCAGCGACACGACCCCTCGCATACCGGCCCACGACACGACGAACACCGCCCGCGCCGAAATCTCCGGCTCCCTCGCTCGAATACGCGGCGACAGCCAGCGCGGTACGTACGTGAACGGGAACACCCAGGCGATTCGGACCACCACGACGGTCACGAGAACGGCAACCGACGCCCAGACGACGATCGAAGTGCTGTACCCCTGCAATCCGTTGACGACACTGGGCAATTGGAGACCGATCAACAGGAAGACGAACGACTCCAGGATCAGGTCGACGGCCCTCCACACTGCCGTGTCCTGCAAACGCGTCGCATAACTCGCGCGGGTGGAGCGCTGGCCGAGGAACAATCCGGCTACGACGACCGCGATGACGCCCGACGCGTGGACCTCTTCCGCAGCGAGGTAGGTGAAGAACGGCACCACCAATCCGATTCCGCTCTCCATCACCGGATCCTGGAGCTTGCCGCGAACCTTCGAGATGACGAACCCCACCGCGAGGCCGATCACCGTTCCACCGACCGCCGCGACGAGGAAAGTCTCGAAGCCGCCGATCAGCGTCGCACCCGTACCGACGGCAGCCGCGAGAGCGACCTTGTACGCCGTCAGAGCGGTGGCGTCGTTGAGCAGGCTCTCCCCGCCCAGCAGGGTCATGATTCGGCGCGGCAGGCCGAGCTTGCGTCCGATTGCGCTCGCGGACACCGCGTCCGGCGGCGCCACGATGGCGCCGAGAACCAGAGCAGCCGCTATCGAGAACTCCGGCACGATCAGGTAGGCGACAAAGCCCACCGCAGCCGTCGTCGCCAGGGGAAGCCCCACCGCGAGAAATCCGATCGGACGCAGATTCGAGCGCAAAGCCAGGTATGAACTGTCCAGTGCTGCCGAGTACAGAAGTGGAGGCAACACGACGAACAGGACGAGGTCTGGATCGAGTTCCAATTCCGGAACACCCGGTATCTGACAGGCGATCAAACCGACCAGGACGAGGATCAGCGGCGAAGACAGCCCGAACCTTCGCGCGACCGCCGCCACCAGCAACGCCGCTACTACAACCCCCAGTAATATGCCGTTCACCCTGGCAGCATGCAGTATGGAAGGCGATGAAGAAAATCCTGAAGCGAGCAGCAGCTCGCACACAGCAGCCCGCACCCGCTCCCACCGGTTGCGAGGAACTAACCAATGCGCCCGAAACAGACCCGGCGGCGCTGACGCCCGGCGTCTGCCAGGAGTGCGCCGAGTTGGGTGAGGATAACTGGTCTCACCTGCGCATGTGCCTGTCCTGCGGCCACGTCGGATGCTGCGATTCCAGCCCTCATCAGCACGCCACCAACCACTACCGCGAAACCGGGCACCCGGTCATGCGCTCACACGAGCCCGGCGAATCCTGGCGCTGGTGCTACGTCCACGACCTGATGGACTGACCGCGCGCGACTGGCGGTGCACTGCGCATAGTGCCCACCTGTCACGGCGCACAGCCCTCGGTGTTGCGCACATTGCTCAATCCACCGGGTAGCTATTGCTCAATCTGTATGCCGATGATGGACTTTGACGCAGAATCTGCACAACAGATCGACAGGTGCGGCTGGACTTTGCCGCACCGAACGGTTCGGCCTCAGGAAGTCCTGCCAAACATCACAACCACATCGTCGGCCCCACGATCTGGGGTACAGGCGGTGCGGTGATCGATGTCCACTACTGAAGGCAGGACCGGCCGTGAACAGCCCCAACATCGACCAGAACGCTCCCGAGTCACTGGCGGAGATCGAGAAGCGCGTTCTGTGGTTGTCGACCGCGATGATCCATCACGCCAACCGTGTCCGTCCGAATCCCAGTGGGCTCAAGGTCGGCGGCCATCAGGCCTCGTGCGCGTCGATGGTCTCGATCATGACGTCGCTGTGGTTCGGCCAACTTCGTTCCGGCGACCGGGTTTCCGTCAAGCCGCATGCGGCGCCGGTGCTCCACGGCATCAACTATCTGCTCGGCGAACTCGACGAGTCCTACCTGACGACTCTGCGCGAATTCGGGGGCCTGCAGAGCTACCCGAGTCGATCGAAAGATCCTGATCCGGTGGATTATTCGACCGGTTCGGTGGGTATCGGCGCGACGGCTCCCATCTGGGGCGCCATCGCTCGCCGATACGTAGACGCCTCCCTCGGCGGCGCCGGAACCGGGCGTCAGTACTCCCTGGTCGGTGACGCCGAACTCGACGAGGGCGCGGTGTGGGAAGCAGTTCTCGATCATTCGGTTGCCGAACTGGGTGAGATCGTGTGGATAGTCGACCTCAACCGCCAATCACTCGACCGGGTGGTGCCGAACATCGCGGCAACCCGCCTGGAGCGCATGTTCTCGGGTGCCGGCTGGCAGGTCATCACCGTGAAGTTCGGTGCGCTGCTGGAATCACTGTTCACCCGGCCGGGCGGCACCGCGTTGCGCGAACGAATCCTGGACATGCCGAATCCGGAGTACCAGCGCCTGCTGCGATGCACGGCCGACGAGGTACGTCTGAGACTGCCCGGCGACGCGGCGGACGCCGACGCGATCACGGCGCTGATCGACGACCTCGACGACGCCACGGTGCTCGAGGCCATCCGCAATCTCGGTGGCCACGACCTCGACGCTCTGCGAGAGGCGTACGCACAGATCGACGACACCCGTCCCACCGTGATCATCGCGTACACCATCAAGGGTCGGGGCCTGCCGACGCAGGGTCATCCGCAGAACCACTCGTCGCTGCTCACCGCCGAGCAGTACGAGCACCTGGCGTCGGAACTCGGCATGGACCCGTCGAAGCCCTGGGAACGGTTCGAGACCGACAGCCCGTCCGGCCGCATCTGCGCCGAAACCGCTGGGCGCCTGGCTCGCCCGAAGGTGGAGCATCTGGTGCCCCCGGCAGTTCCGAAAGACATCGGCCGTACGCCCTCCGGCACGTCCACCACTCAGGCAGCTCTCGGCCGGGTACTACTCGACCTCAGCCGCGAAGCGCCGGACGCCGCGAAACGTGTTGTCACACTGAGCCCGGACGTCAGTTCCACCACCAACCTCGCAGGCTGGCTGAACAAGGTCGGCGTGTGGTCCCCCGACGAGCGGCACAACTGGTTTGCCGACGACGCCGAAACGATCATGCACTGGCGTGAGAAGCCCACCGGTCAGCACATGGAACTCGGTATCGCCGAGACCAACCTGGTCGGACTGATGGGCGAACTCGGTGCGACCTGGAGTCGTTGGGGCCAGCCACTCTTCCCCATCGGGGTGATGTACGACCCCTTCATCGAACGGGCTCTCGAACCGTGGTCGTACGGCATCTACGCCGGAGGGCAGTCGATCATGGTCGGCACTCCGTCGGGCGTCACCTTGGCCGCCGAAGGTGGTGCGCACCAGTCGATCAAGACCCCGTCCATCGGACTGGAACAGCCGGGTTGCACCAGTTTCGAACCGGCATTCGCCGTCGACGTGGAGTGGACGCTCCTCGACAGCATCGGACGCCTCGGTCGCCCGGACGGCAGCTCGTCGTATCTGCGCCTGTCGACCCGTCCGGTCGATCAGGCCCTGGCCGCGGTACCGACCGATCCGGCTGCGCGAGAACGCCGTCGACGTCAGGTGGTGGCCGGGGCATACACACTGCGGCACAACCCTGATCCGGCCGTCACCCTGGTCGGCATGGGTGCCACCGTCACCGAAACACTGGTCGCAGCCGAAAGACTAAGCGAGCAGGGCATTTCCGCCGACGTCGTCTGCGTGACCAGCCCCGGCTTGCTCTTCGAAGCACTCCAGTCTCGGCGCGGTCTCGCGGACGGTCCGTCGTGGATCCTGAATCAGGTCTTTCCGAGCAGCCGGTCCGCGCCGATGGTGACCGTTCTCGACGGGCACCCGCACACCCTCGCGTTCCTGACGGGAATCAACAACGTTCCGGGTGCTGCGCTCGGAGTGAGCCGGTTCGGTCAGGTCGGTTCGCTCGAGGACGTCTACCGGTACCACGGCCTCGACTCCGACAGCATCGTCCGCGCTGCCCTCGATCTCACTTCTTGATCGATCACACTCTCTGATGCCGAGAAGCGTCCCCGCAGGGACGCTTCTCGGGTCCAGTCAGTCATTCAGGTGTCTAGTTCTTCCAGGCCTTGTCGAAGAACATGATTCCGTCCAGGCTCTGCTGAATGCCGTGGACGTTCTGTCCCCACACACCGAGCCACGGGGTGTTGCCGTAAACCTGCCACGGCACAACCTCGTTGGCGCGCTCCTGGATCTTGGCGAGCACCTCGATCTTCGAGTCGGTCGACGTCGCGACACCCAATTGATCGAGCAGCGTATCCATCTCGGGGTCGGAGAAGCTCGTGGCGTTGTTCCGTCCACCCGACTTGAGATTGGAGTACAGACGCTCGAAAGGATCGGCTTCCGCGAGGCTGGCGGAACCTGTTGCCATGTCGAAGTCGCGGTCGGCGTACAAACGCTTGACGACGTCGGCAACCGAGTTGACGTACTCGATCTGGAAATCGAATCCGACGGCGTTGGCCATCGACTGCAGTGCGAGAGCCATCGCCTGCGCCGAATTCTCCTGCAGCGTCAGGTATGTGATCTTGCCGTCGTAACCGTCAGCCTTGGCCTCGTCGAGAAGCTGCTTCGCCTTGGCGGTGTCGACGCCGATCGGAGCGACGTCGTTGTGCCAGCGAGAGGTGTCCTGGAAGATGACCTGCCCGGGCAGACCCTTGCCCTCGTTGAGTCGGTTGTCGAGTGCGACGGGATCGGTTGCGAGCGCCAATGCCTGACGGATGCGCACGTCGGCACCGGGACGACCGGGTGCCGTGTTCACCAGCGACAGGTACGACAGCGACGGAATGTCGACGAAGCCCGGGTAGCCGGAGTCGATCAGATCCAGCACGTTCGGTAGCGACCGCATGTACGCGACGTCCGTGCCGCCGCTCTTGAGCGATTCGGTGGTGGACTGCGAACCGACGATGCTGATCAACCGCAGCTTGTCCACGTTCGGGGCACCGTCGAAGTAGTCCTCCCGAGCGTCGAGGATCAATTCCTCGTTGGGAGCGAACTTCTCGAGGGTGAAGGCACCCGCGCCGATCGGGGTGAACTGATCAGCTTGCTGGGCGCTCGGCGCGACGATCATGCCGGGGCCGGTGGAGAGCAGTGACTCGATACCGGTCCACGGGTCGACGAGATTGAAGACGACCGTCGACGGATCCGGAGTGTCTACCGACGCGACCTTCGACGCGTACAGACTCGACTGCGGTCCCTTGTTGGTGACGTAGCGATTGAGGCTCGCCGAGACGGCCGCCGAATCCACCGGCGTCCCGTCGCTGAACTTCACACCGTCACGCAGTTCGAGGGTCCACGTCTTGAAGTCGGAACTCGGCTCCATCGACTCTGCGAGCTTCGGAACGAATTCCTTGGACGCCGGGTCGTACCGCAGGAGCGTGTCGTAGATCGCGCCCAACTCCGAACCGGCGACCGAACCGGCGATCTGAGTCTTCGCCGGATCGAGATTGGTGACGGCGGAGTACCCGCTGAACGTGAGGGTGCCGCCCTTGACCGGATCGCCCTCGCCGGACTGCTCGTTGACCGGGCCGATGGACAATCCCGAACCGGAGTCCGGTGCGTCGCCGCTCCCACCCCCGTTCCCGCTGTCAGCGCACGACGAGACGAACAGGCCGGCGGAGACTGCCAGCGCGACGGCGGCAACCTTGCGGTGACCGCGCCGAGAACTGCGACTCATTCAAAACCTCCAGGTCAGAAACTGTGATGTGAAGCATTGTCGAGACAGTTTGTGACTTAAGGCACAGGTATTAGTCGCAGGTCCCGCTCAGTGGAATGGAGCGCGACGATTGGTCAGTTTTCGAGCGACATTCGCAGGTCAGACCCTTAGCGAAGGTCAGGAATTCATTCTGATTCAGGCGCCTTTCAACGGATGAATCGCCGGAGCGCCGTCGAGAAGTGGTCCGGCGGCGGCCAGCGCGGCCTGCAGATGCGGGGACTGCATGTGAGCGTCCAACTCCTCCTGCCCGCGCCAAGTTTCGATCGTGACGAACGTGCCGGGCGCAGCCGCTGACTCGAACAACTCGTACGACACACAGCCGTCCTCGGACCGACTCGCCTCCGCGAGAGTTGTCAGAGCCGATCGGACGTCGTCCTCGGAACCGGACTTGGCCGGGATGGTTGCAACTACACGAAGCTCGCTCATCGGATACCTTTCGCAGAGGGGAAGTCAGCTAGAGACACACGCCACAAACGTACACACGAAAAGGGCAACCAATGGGGCTACTCAAGGACGTCACCGGCTGGCGACGCGGAACGAAGTTGCAGCGTCGACTGCGCGATCTCACCGGCACGCTGGTGGTGATCACCGGTGCGGGCAGCGGCATCGGGCGTGAAACGGCCCTCGCCTTCGCCGCCCAGGGAGCTATCGTCGTGGTCTCCGACATCAATCTCGAAAGCGCGCAGGACACTGCGGCACTTGTAAACATCCCTTCGCAAGCGGGCGGCGCCGAAGCAGTGTTCGGTGGCGGTGCCCACGCCTATCAGGTGGACGTGTCCGACGAACAGGCCGTGATTCGGTTCGCGGAGACGGTCGCGGCACATCACGGCGTACCGGACATCGTCGTCAACAACGCCGGAATCGGGTTCTCGGGAACGTTCGCCGACACCGAGCAGCGCCAGTTCGAGCGCGTCATGGACATCAACTTCTGGGGAGTTGTCTACGGCTGCCGGGCCTTTACCCCGATGATGATCGACCGGGGAACAGGTGGGCACGTCGTCAACCTGTCCTCGGCCGCCGCGTACACGCCACAGAAGGCGCTCACCGCGTATTCGACAAGCAAAGCAGCGGTATTCATGCTCTCGGATTGCCTACGGGCAGAACTGCTTCCACACGGCATCGGCGTCAGCACCATCTGCCCTGGCCTCGTTCACACGAACATCCTCAAAACCACCGAATTTGCCGGGACCACCGCCGAGGAACAACTCGAAAATCAAACCAAGGTCGACAACTTCTACCGCAAGCGGAACTTCACTCCTGATCGAGTGGCCAGTGCCATCGTGAAAGCAGTTCGCACGAACAAGGCCGTCGTACCCGTGACCGTCGAAGCCAAGCTCGGACGCACCATCAGCCGGTTGTCTCCCGGGTCGATGCGCGTCGGAGCTCGGTTCGAGATCTAGGTCAGCTTCCGAAACTCAGGCTGCCCGTGAAACCCTGCTGCACATCGGCTTCCGAGCGGGGAAGAACCTCGTAGGTGCTGGCGTACTGGCCACTGAAACCGGTGACGGTGATCGGGCGTCCGACGGCGACGGCATCGAGGTCGATTCCGGTCTGTGTGTTGACGAAGATGACGGTGTTTCCCTCGGCGCCCGAGACCAGGATCTTGTGGCCGTACGGCAGATCGTCGACGACGGGTCCGCTCACGATTCCGGACACCGTCACGAGACGACCTTCGCTGCCCTCACCGATTGCATTGAGGGGCAGTCGCGCCGGGCTGATCTGGGTAGTCGTGCCGATTACCTCGACGGCAGTCGGGCGGACGACGAGCAGGCCTTCCTGATCCGCGAGGACTCCGGTGACCTGAACCTGATCGCCGAGAGCAATCCCGGAGTTGTTCGGATCGCTGATGTAGATGCCCGAATTGCCGCTCTGGAGACCAAAGCCCTTGTCGTAGAAGCTGGATTCGAAGACTCCCGACGGCGTAGTCGCGGTTCCCACGACGGTGACCGTCGTTCCGATGGCCTGCGCACGGGCTGCCGCGATGGAGTCCGCGGACACCTCACCGACGACTGCCGCCGGCTCCGCCGTCGCTGCAGTACCGACAAACATGGTGGCTGCGGCCGCAACTGCCAGTGCCGTCACACCCCGGCGCAGGACCGGACCGGCAAGAACGCTGTCTCGAAACATGTTTGAGGACTCCCCTGTGATTTCGTGGCCGCGCAGGTGCTCCTGATGGAGTGCCGCCTTCGCCCACCCTGAGGCACAGGTTATTACAGGTCGGACGCCGCAGCGGTGGTGACATTCCGTCACCACCGCTGCGTCTAGGCTTCCGATTTTTCAGGAACCGGAGCTTCCGGACGAACCGCTCGAGCCACTGGAACCGCTGGATCCTGTTCCGCCACCGAGATCGTCGAGAGGATCGCTACCGGTGAGGCCGCCCGGGTACAGGTAGGCGTCGGAGATCGTGCTGAGCGAGGTTCCGGACGTGGCCGGTACCTTTGCTCGCCAGTTGACGATCGGGTTCAGCACTCCGAACGGTCCGCAACCACTGGCGGCGGGCAGCGCGAAGCCGGTGGCCTGGTTCCCGACCGGGCTCACCTTCAGTGCATTGTCCGGGAGCACCGTGTAGGTCGGTACCACCGACGGGTCAGGCGCGAGACGAAGATTCACCGGCGCAGCCGCGGAGCCCAGGTAGCAGTTGTCGCCGAGGAACGCGTTGTTGATCTTCATCCGCACCGGGATGCTCAGATCCATGTCGGTGATGATGCCGTTGAGGGTCGGGGCAGCTGTCGCCTCCACCTCGGCGGTGACTGCGGCGAGGCCGAACAGATTGCCGAACGGCAGGTCGATTCCGAGGACTCCACCCGGAACGGTCAACGGCTTGGAGTAGACACCGTGGTGTCCGTCGTCGCGCGGGAGAAGAACGGTGGACTCACCTTCACCGGAGCCGGCCTCGGCGGCGATGATCATGTCGCCTTTTCCGATCGGGAGGTTGAAGCCGTTGTTGTCGAAGGTTCCGCTCTGAACCACAACCGACACACAGGATTCGGCAGTAGCCGGACACACTGCGGCACCGGGTATCGAATTGTCGACCGGATCCTGAGCCGAGGCCATCGGCGCCGCGAACGCGAGGACCGCACCTGCGGTACCTGCAATGACGGCCACGCGCGTGCTGAGACGTCTGTTGCCGTTCTTGTGAGATTTCTGCACTGATTTCTCCCTGCCGTTTATGTGATGGGGGACGAAACTCGCAGTCATTGCTTGTGTTTCGACCGCCGCCGACAAGGTCTTCGCGGTGTGCTCCTACTCACAAGTAACAACTGAACAGATGTATATCACAGGACTTCGACTTAAAAACAGGGCAAAAGGGAGTTTCCTTAAAACGGACAAAATAAGCGGTACGGTGTGTAACACTCACGGGTGATGAACACGAACAGACTGGTCCTCTGCGTCGCGGCAGCGGGCCTACTCCTCAGCGGCTGCAGCAGCCAGTCCGACAGCGACGCATCGGAATCCACTTCTGCGGCCACCAGCACGTCGGTTGCGGCGACGTCGAGTTCGACTGCCCCCAGTACGCTTTCCGAGCTGCCGACCAGCCCGCTCGCCGCAACAACTCCGGAAGCCGCGCCGAGCGTCGTCGAATCGACGCCCCCGCCGGTGTCGCTACCGGTAGCGCCAGCGGCCAATGCGCCGATCGACGCCCGGTCACCGGAAGAGATCGTCGCGAACGCCGGCGAGAAGGGGCAGCGGTACATCGCCGCTCTGCGTCTGGCCGGGATCCCGCCCGCCGGAATGGATTCCGCCGAGATCCTCTACGCCGACGGCACCTGCAAGGCGCTCGCTGACGGTATGCCTCGGTCCGAAGTGCTGGCGGAGTTCAACTCCGTCGGCGAGGTGTACTCACAGATCACGCCGATGTCCTCGCAGCGCGTTGCCGAGATCTACGTCGACACGGCGGAGCAGACGTACTGCTGATCAGGCCTTGCCGGCCAACCAGCCGTGCAGCCAGGATGTAGCCGAATTGCCTGCGCCGTCAACGACGTAACGCGTGTAGTCGGTGTGGACCTGGGAGCCGTAGAAGTCGACCAACTGATCGATGCGCCGCGAGTTCGCGCCCGGATCGAGCTGGGCCATCAAAGCGGGGAGACCGCCTGCGGTGATCAGATCATTGACGATCACGGCGGCCTCGTCGCGCAGCGCGAGCGCACTGGCCGGAGTGGGATCGGACGCCTGAGCCATGAATCCGGCCAGACGCATCACGAAATCGTCCTTCGGCGTCGAGCAGTACAGGTCACCGACCGCGCAGAGCGTCACCGTTTTGCCTGACAGCCAACCGAATCCACCGATGCGAGGGCCGCTGGCACCGTTACCGCCGACAGCGGGGCCGATCAGGACGTCGGACTCGGAACGACGGGGATCGGACAGCAAGCCGACGCCCTCGACGCGAGTCGGGGGGACCACGCCGATGCCGGTTCCGATCTCGGCGGCGAGATCGCCTGCCGCGTCGGCGCCCTGGCTGTACCCGACGATGGCGAAGCGAGTGTCACCGCACGAGGCGGCCATGGCGCCGATCATGCCGCGGGCATTGTCGACAGCCTGCTGCTTCGACTTGGCGTAGACGTTGGATTCCCAGGGGAAGGCCGTCGCCGAATAGGTGACGTAATCGGTGCGTACGGAGCCCGGAAGCCCGTTGGTCACCGGGGCGAGCATGCCGGCGCCGGGCCTGGTGCCCGAGGGCTCCCACGTTCCCGGGATGGCCACGACGTACAGGCTGGGGCAGGGATCAGCCGACGCCACGGGAGCACTGACAACCGGTACCACTACTGCCGCAGCAAGTGCCGACAACACCGCAACGAGACGCCTCGCACGCATGAAACTCCCCTGTTTTACCTTCAGCAACCCATACACCACTATCGGTGCTCCGGAATCATACTGTCTGGGCGTTGTGTCTGTCCGATGCACGATCGATGAAGGTTTGTTACAGATCGCGCGAATTACTTGCACAAACAAAGCCGCACCCCACCGAATGCGGTGGGGTGCGGCTTAGTAAGAGCCTCTAGCGCTGCGGAGCCGCTGTCGGGTGGATCGGTGACGGAAGGGCCGTGACACCCTCGAGGTAGGTGTCCACAGCGGCTGCTGCGGAACGTCCCTCGGCGATGGCCCAGACGATCAGGGACTGACCGCGGCCCATGTCGCCGGCCACGAACACGCCGTCGACGTTGGTGTTCCACTTCGACGTGCGGGCGACGTTGCCACGCTCGTTCAAGTCGACACCGAGATCGGTGAGCAGACCCGGCTTCTCGGGACCGACGAAGCCCATGGCCAGGAGCACGAGATCGGCTTCGAGCTCGAAGTCCGAGCCCTCGACCTTCTCGAAGCGACCCGACTTCATCTCGACCTCGTGAGCCTTGAGACCGGTGACCTTGCCGTTTTCACCGACGAAGTTCTCGGTGTTGACGGAGAACAGACGCTCGCCGCCCTCCTCGTGAGCCGAAGCCACGCGGAACATGAGCGGGTACGTCGGCCACGGAGTCTGCTCGGCGCGAGTCTCCGGCGGACGCGGCATGATCTCGAACTGGTGGACGCTGGCCGCACCCTGACGGTGCGAGGTGCCGAGGCAGTCCGCTCCGGTGTCGCCGCCGCCGATGATGACAACCTTCTTGCCCTCAGCGGTGATGGTGGGAGCGTCGAGGTCACCCAACTGCACGCGGTTGGCGATCGGCAAGAACTCCATCGCCTGGTGGATGCCGTCCAGTTCGCGGCCCGGGATCGGAAGATCGCGAGCTGCCGTGGCGCCGCCGGCCAGAACCACTGCGTCGAACTGCTCACGCAGCTCGTCCGCGGTGATGTCCACGCCGACATTGACGTTGGTCTTGAAGACGGTGCCTTCGGCTTCCATCTGCTCGAGACGGCGGTCGATGTGCCGCTTCTCCATCTTGAACTCGGGGATGCCGTAGCGCAGCAGGCCGCCGATGCGGTCTGCCCGCTCGAAGACCGTCACTGCGTGACCGGCGCGGGTCAGCTGCTGCGCTGCAGCCAGACCGGCCGGACCACTGCCGACAACCGCAACCTTCTTGTTGGTGGCGTGCGCGGCGCGAACCGGCTTGACCCACCCTTCGTCGAAGGCCTTGTCGATGATCTCGACCTCGACCTGCTTGATGGTGACCGGATCCTGGTTGATGCCCAGGACACAGGACGCCTCACAGGGTGCGGGGCACAGACGACCGGTGAACTCCGGGAAGTTGTTGGTCGCGTGCAGACGCTCGATGGCGTCGTGCCAGTGGTCCTTGTAGACCAGGTCGTTCCACTCGGGAATCAAGTTTCCGAGAGGGCAACCGTTGTGGCAGAAAGGAATTCCGCAGTCCATGCAACGGCTGGCCTGGGTCTTGAGGGTTTCCTTCGGGAACTCCTCGTAGACCTCTTTCCAGTCGAGCAGGCGCAACGGCACCGGCCGGCGAACCGGAAGTTCGCGCGACGTGTGCTTCAGGAAGCCGCTTGGATCACCCACGAGCTGCCTCCATAACTGCCTCGTCCACGTTCTTGCCATCCTTCTCTGCGGCCGCGATGGCCAAAAGAACCTTCTTGTAGTCGCGGGGCATCACCTTTGCGAAGTGACCCACCTGCTGCGACCAGTCAGCGAGGATGCGCGTGGCAACCTCGGAGCCGGTTTCGTCGCGATGACGTTCGATGGCGCCCTTCAACCAGGTGAAGTCGTCGCCCGAAAGATCCTCGAGATCCACCAGTTCGGTGTTGAGGTTCTTCTCGAATGCCTTGTCGGGGTTGTAGATGTACGCGACGCCACCGGACATGCCGGCGCCGAAGTTACGTCCGGTGGCTCCGAGGATGACCACCTTTCCACCCGTCATGTACTCGCAACCATGATCGCCCACACCCTCGACGACGGCAGTGGCGCCGGAGTTACGGACTGCGAAGCGTTCGCCGACGACACCGCGAAGCAGAGCCTCGCCGCTGGTGGCGCCGAACAGGATGACGTTGCCACCGATGATGTTGTCCTCGGCGACAAAGCCTTCCGCTGCATCGAGCGGCGGGCGTACGACGATGCGTCCACCCGAGAGGCCCTTGCCGACGAAGTCGTTGGCGTCGCCGTGCAGGCGCAGGGTCATACCGCTGGGCACGAAAGCACCGAAGCTGTTACCGGCGGAACCGGTGAACGTGATGTCGATGGTGCCATCGGGCAAGCCCTCTCCACCGAACGCCTTGGTGACCTCGTGGCCGAGCATGGTGCCGACCGTGCGGTTGACGTTGGTGATCGCGGACTCGAAGGAGACCGCCTCACCCTTGTCGAGTGCGTTGCGGGCCGAGACGATCAACTGCTGATCGAGTGCCTTGTCGAGACCGTGATCCTGCGTGCCGGTGCAGTGGACGTCCTGGTCCATGAACGCGGACTCGACCTGGGTGAGGATCGGCGACAGATCGAGATTGCCTGCCTTGCTTCCCTTCCAGTGATCGAGAGCGCGCGTGGTGTCCAGCATGTCGACCTGGCCGACGGCTTCGAGCAGCGTGCGGAAACCGAGTTCCGCGAGAAGCTCGCGAACCTCTTCGGCGATGAACATGAAGAAGTTCTCGACGAATTCCGGCTTGCCGCTGAAACGCTGACGCAACAACGGGTTCTGCGTCGCGACACCGACGGGGCAGGTGTCGAGGTGGCAGACGCGCATCATGATGCAGCCCGAGACCACCAGCGGTGCGGTGGCGAAACCGAACTCCTCGCCGCCGAGCAGGGCAGCGACGACGACGTCGCGACCCGTCTTGAGCTGGCCGTCGACCTGCACGACGATGCGGTCACGGAGACCGTTGAGCAGCAACGTCTGCTGGGTCTCGGCGAGGCCGAGCTCCCACGGTGCGCCCGCGTGCTTGACGGAGGTCAGCGGGGTGGCGCCGGTGCCACCATCGTGACCGGAGATCAGAACGACGTCGGCATGTGCCTTGGAGACACCGGCCGCGACGGTTCCGACGCCGACCTCGGAGACCAGCTTCACGTGGATGCGGGCCTGCGGGTTGGCGTTCTTCAGGTCGTGGATCAGCTGAGCGAGATCCTCGATCGAGTAGATGTCGTGGTGCGGCGGCGGCGAAATCAGGCCGACGCCAGGTGTGGAGTGCCGAACTTCGGCCACCCACGGGTACACCTTGTGAGCCGGAAGCTGGCCGCCCTCACCGGGCTTGGCTCCCTGCGCCATCTTGATCTGGATGTCGGTGCAGTTGCTCAGGTAGTGCGAGGTGACACCGAAGCGTCCCGACGCGACCTGCTTGATGGCACTGCGACGCAGATCGCCGTTCTCGTCCGGCGTGAAGCGCGACGGATGTTCGCCGCCCTCACCGGAATTGGAGCGGGCGCCCAGACGGTTCATCGCGATGGCGAGAGTCTCGTGAGCCTCGGCGGAGATGGAGCCGTAGCTCATCGCACCCGTCGAGAAACGCTTGACGATCTCGCTGGCGGGCTCGACCTCGTCGATCGAGATCGACGGCCGCTTGCCGATGTTGAAGTCGAACAGACCACGCAGAGCGGCAAGGCGCTCCGACTGGTCGTTGACCATGGTCGTGTACTCCTTGAACACCTCGTACTGACCTGTGCGAGTTGCGTGCTGGAGCTTGAAGACCGTGTCCGGGTTGAACAGGTGGTACTCGCCTTCACGACGCCACTGGTACTCGCCGCCGACCTCGAGCTCGCGGTGAGCGCGCTCTTCGGGGCGATCGAGGTATGCGACGGCGTGACGTGCCTGGACGTCGGCTGCGATCTGGTCGAGGCCGATGCCACCGAGCTGCGACTGCAGACCGGTGAAGTACTCGTCCGTCAGCTCCTGCGAGAGGCCGATGACCTGGAACAGCTGAGCACCGGTGTACGACGCGAGCGTCGAGATGCCCATCTTGGACATCACCTTCAGGACACCCTTGCCGGCTGCCTTGATGTAGTTCGCGATGCCCTTCTCGAGGGTCAGACCCTCGAGCTCGCCGTTCTGCAGGAACTCGTCGATGGTCTCGAAAGCCATGTACGGGTTGACCGCTGCGGCACCGAAGCCGATGAGGAGCGCCATGTGGTGCACCTCGCGGGCGTCGCCGGCCTCGACGATGAGGCCGACCTTGGTGCGCGACTTCTCACGAACCAGGTGGTGGTGCACAGCCGAGGTGAGGAGCAGCGACGGGATCGGTGCGTAGTCCTCGGTGGACTCACGGTCCGAGAGCACGACGATGCGCGCGCCACCCTCGATTGCCTGCGAGACCTGGTACTTGATGCCCTCGAGCGCACGACGGATACCGTCGCCGCCTTCCTTGACGGGGTACAGGCCGCGGATCACGACGCTGCGGAAGCCCGGGAATTCGCCGTCGTCGTTGACGTGAACGAGCTTCGACAGGTCGTCGTTGTGCAGGATCGGCTGCGGGAGCGCAATCTGCTTGCAGGAGTCCGCATTCGGGTGCAGCAGGTCACCCTCGGGGCCGATGGTCGCGCCGAGGCTGGTGACGACCTCTTCACGGATCGCGTCGAGAGGCGGGTTGGTGACCTGAGCGAAGAGCTGCGAGAAGTAGTCGAACAGCATCCGGGGGCGTGACGAGAGCACGGCGATCGGAGTGTCGGTACCCATCGAGCCCAGTGCCTCGGCACCGGAGAGAGCCATCGGCTTGACCAGCAGGTTGACCTCTTCGTTGGTGAAACCGAAGAGCTGCTGACGCAGCACGACGCGCTCGTGCGACATGTACGTGTACGGACGGTCCGGCAGGTCGTCCATGTGGATCAGACCTTCGTCGATCCACTGCTGGTACGGGTGCTCGGCAGCCAGTTCGTTCTTCAGTTCCTCGTCGCTGATGACCCGGCCCTGCGCGGTGTCCACGAGGAACATGCGGCCGGGCTGGAGGCGGACCTTGCGGACCACGGTGGACGGATCGATCGGCAGGACGCCGACCTCCGACGCCATGACGACGAGGCCGTCTTCGGTGATCCACAGACGCGACGGACGCAGACCGTTGCGGTCCAGCACGGCGCCGATGACGGTGCCGTCGGTGAAGCACACCGACGCCGGTCCGTCCCAGGGCTCCATGAGAGCCGAGTGGTACTCGTAGAACGCCCGACGAGCGGGGTCCATGCTCTCGTGCTTCTCCCAGGCTTCCGGGATCATCATGAGAACTGCGTGCGGCAGGCTGCGGCCGGCGAGGTGCAGCATCTCGAGCACCTCGTCGAAACGAGCGGTGTCACTGGCGCCCTGGGTGCAAATCGGGAAGATCTTGTCCAGGTTCTCGCGGCCACCGAAGACGTCGCTGTCGATGAGGGACTCGCGAGCGCGCATCCAGTTCTCGTTACCGGTGACGGTGTTGATCTCACCGTTGTGAGCGACCCGGCGGAACGGGTGCGCCAGCGGCCACGACGGGAACCTGTTGGTGGAGAAGCGCGAGTGGACCAGGCCGAGTGCGCTCTCGACACGATCGTCCTGCAGATCGAGGTAGAAACCCTTGAGCTGCGGGGTGGTGAGCATGCCCTTGTAGACGAACGTCTGGCCGGACAGGCTGGGGAAGTACACGGTCTCGCTACCCGGGCCACCCTTGCCGGCGCCTTCGGAGCCGAGTTCGTGCTCGGTGCGCTTACGCACCACGTATGCACGACGCTCGAGATCCATGCCGGTGCACTTGTCACCCTCGGAGCCGATGAAGATCTGACGGAACGTCGGCATCGCGTCGCGCGCCAGTGCGCCCAGCGAGGAGTCGTCGGTTCCGACCTCGCGCCAACCGAGAACCTTCAGGCCCTCTTCGACGACGATCTTCTCGACTGCAGCAGCAGCCTCGTGTGCATCGGCGTCGCCCTGCGGGAGGAATGCGATACCGGTTGCGTACGCGCCTTCGGCGGGCAGCGCGAAGTCCACGACAGCTCGGAAGAACTTGTCGGGAACCTGCAGCAGAATGCCCGCACCGTCACCCGTGTTGGGTTCTGATCCGGCAGCGCCGCGATGCTCGAGGTTGACCAGAGCGGTGATCGCCTTTTCGACGATGTCCCTGCTGCGGCGACCATGCATGTCGACAACAAATGCGACTCCACAGGAGTCGTGCTCATTGGACGGGTGATAGAGGCCCTGGGGGCCTGGAAGTTGCTTCATACCCAGCCTTCGTATGCCATAAAGATGCACCGACGACCAGCAGCGCTGATGGCCATCAACTTGCAATGCAAGTCCTTCAAAGCACCGACACGACGATGTGTTCGGTACCACCGAAGTAGCCGCCCTGCGCAGACGCGATGGTGTGCGTTCTGGCACCCGGCGACGTGAGTCTTCGGTCGGTTGAAACTTTTGTGAGTCAACCGTGTAACGAAAACGATAATTCAGAACCCCGGCACGGGCGCAACTAAGGTAGCCCTATAATTGCTCTGAACTGCGGCGATGCAGGGAGCCAGAAGGCCCCTCGACAGATTTCGGAGCTGCGTCTGTGCAGAGAAGTTCCGATTCACAGGATACCGAATCCGCAGGAAACAGGCGCGATGGGCGATGAATGCAACAACTGGCCGCAGCGATAAGAATCAGCTGCGGCCAGTGCGCCTCGAACTGTAACAAAAGTTGATCGATCAACCAAGGTCTAGGCCTGAATTGTTTGCTCGCAGAATGCCATCGCTGTAATTTCCGTAGGCTCACACCTGAGAAGACGGGTGGCGAAGCGCAAATGACAACAGCAGTAGTGGTGGGCAGTGGCCCCAACGGTCTCGCGGCGGCGATCGAACTCGCCCGCGCAGGAATCGACGTCCATGTCATCGAGGGTGCGGACAAGATCGGCGGTGGCACCCGCAGTAGCGAATACATAGTCGACGGACTCGTCCACGACGATTGCTCCGCCTTCCATCCCACAGCTTTGGCGTCTCCCTACTTCAAGGAACTCGACCGCGAATTCGGGCTCGCCAAGCACGGCCTGACGTGGCTGTGGCCCGAGATCCAACTGGTCCATCCACTCGACGACGGCACCGCCGGGGTTCTGTGGCGCGACATCAACCGGACCGCTGAGGGACTGGGTGTCGACGGTAAGAGGTGGCTCGACGTCTTCGGATACCTCTCCGAGAACTTCGACGAGTTGGTGCAGGACGTCTTCAAGCCGATCGTGCACGTTCCGAAGCACCCGCTGATGCTCGCGCGTTTCGGGACGGGCGCTCTGCTTCCCGCGACGGGTTTCGCGCGGATGTTCAAGACGCCACAAGCGCGGGCGCTCTTCGGTGGCGTCGCGGCGCACATGTTCGGGACGCTCACCCTTCCCCTGTCCAGCGCTGTCGGCTCGATGCTCACTGCTGGAGCCCATGCTCACGGTTGGCCTGTGGCACAAGGTGGTTCGGGGTCAATTGCAGCCGCGCTCGCCTCGATTCTGCGCAGCCTCGGTGGCACCATCGAAACCGGGAACTGGGTCACCAACTACTCCCAGATCGCCGACTACGACATCGTCATGCTCGACATCGCACCCGATGCGGCCGGGCGCCTGCTCGACGGCCGGCAGCCTGATCGCATTGCCCGGGCCTACCGCAAATTCCGCTACGGCACCGCCGCCTACAAGGTCGACTACGCCGTGCGCGGTGACTCCGACGGAAGCGTCGTGCCGTGGACGAATCCGCATGCCCGCAAGGCCGGCACCCTGCACCTGTCCGGGACGATTTCGCAAACTGCTGCTGTCGAACGTCAGACCGTTCGGGGTCAGATGCCGGACAAGCCCTTCATTCTGTTGGGCCAGCAGTTCTTGGCCGACCCTTCCCGTTCCGTCGGAGACATCCATCCCGTGTGGGCGTATGCGCATGTGCCGCATGGCTATCCGGGCGACGCGACCGATGTAGTCACGCGTCAGATCGAGCGGTTTGCGCCGGGGTTCCGGGACCGGATCGTGGGCGTCCACGTGCGCAATGTGCCGCAGATGCAGGCGTACAACCCCAACTATGTGGGCGGCGACATCTCCGCGGGGGCGAACACTGCGCGGCAGATCATCGCGCGCCCCCGGTTCGGGCTCGACCCCTATGCCACCGGGGTTCCGGGCGTGTACCTCTGCTCGTCCGCGACTCCGCCGGGCGGCGGGGTCCACGGGATGGGTGGGTTCAATGCGGCGCGGGCGGCGCTGAAAGCTCGGGGTTGAAGCGTCCCCGATGGGGACGACATTTCGGACAAACGACTTCTGAATGGTCACCTAACCCAGTCAGCCAACACGGACGAAACGAAGATGCCCGGCCCATGGCCGAAGCGAACCCACGAAAGGGCAACTAATGGCATGAGACGCAGGACATGCATTGCTAATCAGGCACCTCGCCGTTGGTGTCGAACCGCCTCGCTCCGACCTCAAGAGACTCCGAGAAAAGGGTGCGGACGCTGCGGATTCCCCTGCTGTCGAGCTCGCGCTGAGCTGCCTCGATCTGATCGAGTCCGGCGGCTGCCACCGGACCGGCGCCGACGACAACCCAGATAACCGACGTGGCTGCGGCTTGCTCGAGTGCAGTGCTGTAGTCAACTGCCGCATCGGCGCCGACGACATCGGTGCGCGCAACGAACGCGACGGTGGCCGGTGATCCGGTGAGAGCGATCATCACGACGGAATTGACGGGGACGAATCCGAGCAATGCCGGGATTGCGGCCAAAACGTCGGTGGCGGTCCTCAAACGGATGTTCTGCATGTCGTTCCCCTTGCTGTGACAGTGACCAGGCCTCGTGCCCCGCCAATTTTTTTCGCCTTCTGGCAAAGGAGAATCGCGTCGGCATGAGGGGGCCGGAGTGCCACCCCTGGGCCGAGAAAATTTTGGCGGGAGCGTGCGAGTGACAAAAATTTCTCGGAGCCATCGGCCGGCGCTTGCGCCGCCAGGGGTTGCGCGCAGGTCACCGCCGACGAGAATCGGAAGGCCAGAAGTGAAAACAAATCAATGCTTTTCACAGAACGGAGCGCAGCGGAGTTCATGTCGGGGGACACCGAAGGTGGCCGGCCGCCGGGCAGGCGTCACCTTTCCACCGGCCGCGTGCAGTCGCAGCACTCCCACTGCCCACCGACCCGGGTACAGGTGCGGCGTTGCTCGCACAACCAGCACCGTTGATTGCGTCGGGTCAACAACTGCGCTCCGGTCGCGGCGGGCCGTGGGGTTCGGTGGTCTCGGTGCACTCTCGCTCGGATACGGGCCTGATCATGTCGCCGAAGATGCGGCGGCACTGCGAGCAGATTTCTCCGTCCTCGGCCACGATATTCGGGCATCCCGCGAGAACGCATCCGGTGAACATCTGCGGATCCACCATCGTCTCTGCCCTCGGCGCGTTCACCATCGGAATCGGATTCCGTGCAGTGCGGCGGCGCGCTCGACTCGGCCGTAAACCCGATTCACCCGTGAGGGTGCGATCTGTCCGGCGTCCTAGGCGCGGCGGGTCGCGACGGCGAGCATGGGCGACAGCTTCGCGGGCGGTCACTTCGTGCGCGAGGGTGAGCCACCCGATTTCGGCTTGCATCCCTCCCAATCCGACAAACGGTACCGATGAACGGTCGAAGATTACGCCCCCGCTGTCAACGATGGCCAGGGTAAACTCCGTATGAGCAGGCGTGCCAGTACAAAGGCTGCGGCAATCGCGGAACCGGTGGAGATCCCCTCCCAAAGGCTGCTACTCATGGCGCCGACAACCACACCGGAGAGGCTTCCCGCTGACAGCGCAAACACGCCGTCGAAACGCGCCGGACGATTTTGATGCATGCCGTCAACTCTCACCTCAAAATAGAAATCCTCGCGACGGCGCGGATGAAGACCGTGATCGACAGTCGCTATGCCCCTGCTCATTTGGCGCCAGAGCGTCATCTACGCCGGGTTTTCGAATGCTAATTCGACGGCTGGAGTGGCTATTTTGCCTTCCTTTGGGCCTCGAATGCCGCACTAGCGCCGAGCTGGACATGGTGTTGCGTTATCCCCGTACTGATGTCTACCCATTCGGGAGCCGTCTAGTCACCGAAAGTTACTTCGGCTAAGCCGTTGCCCGCAATCGGAACTGTTGTGGACATCGAGCGACCCGCAGAATCGACGCCCACGGATGCGCTGACCGCCGCCAGCAGGTGTCGCTGTGATTTCGGTGGCGAGGGCATGGCTGATGCACGCCGCTAGCACCACGTTCCTGCGATAGCTCTCGCGAGCCACGCCGATTCGGGGCCCGTACTTCGCGGCGCGCCCAAAGCAGTTCGGTAGGCGAGATAGTAAGCGGGGTGGTTGGCGTATTCGCCAAAAGAAATCCGGCTCGTAATGTTCGTGCGTTATGGCGTGACGATCGGGAATGCAGGATCTGGTCGGTCGGTCAGGGCAACAATTCTGCTGATCGTCGTAGCGTCCCCGTCCATCGCGATACCGTCGCTACCAGAGCCGGACAGCAGACCGAGCAGCTGCGACTTCGTCAGTGTCACTACGAGATCAGCCGGATCGGACCGCCCCGTGGGGTAATGGATCAGTACGCCATTCGAAAGCTCCATTCGATACGACTGGTCGACGTCGGTGAAGTGCCAGCGGATCGTCGCTGTCGTGTCCCACGCCTTCGGACCGTTGATCCGGATGGCAACACTGTCGAAGACTTGGGTGATGGTGAGCGCGGACGCCATCCCGGCGGCGCTGACTTCAGCGGGGTGCGGCGGACCATCGACTTCGCTGGCCCCGACGAGATAGTTGTTTCGCCACGTTGCGCACTCGGAACCGTAACCAAGACGTGTCAACGCTTCGGCCAGAACCGCTTTCGCGCCGGCATGGCCCGGATCGGCGAACACCGCGTGGCTTGCCAGCTCAGCGGCAAAGCGTAAGTCCCCTTCATCGGCGAACTCGCGGGCCCGCGCGACGGCCGCCTCGATGCCTCCGATCGCGCGGACGTAGCGTGCACCGGCTCCTTCCGGCGGGTGCTGCCAGAGGTGCGCGGGGTTGCCGTCGTACCACCCGAGGTAGCGCTGGTAGATCGCTTTCACATTGTGGCTGACTGATCCGTAGTACCCATGGGTGTGCCACGCCGCGTCGAGGGCCGGCGGCATTTCGAAGTCTTCGGCGATCTCGCTGCCGACGAGACCTTGATTGAGCTGGCGCAACGTCTGATCGTGGAGGTAGGCGTAGAGATCACGCTGCTCGGTCAAGTATCCGATCAGATTGTCGGTGCCCCAGGTAGGCCAATGATGCGAGGCGAAGGCGACGTCTGAATCGTAGCCGAACATCTCGATTGCCTCGGCAAGGTAGCGCGACCAGTTACGGGCGTCGCGCACCTCCGCACCACGCAACGTCAGGAGGTTATGCAAATTGTGAGTTGCGTTCTCCGCCAGGCACAATGCACGGTGGTCGGGGAAAAAGAAGTTCATTTCCGAGGGAGCCTCGGTACCGGGAGTGACTTGGAAAATCATGCGCACGCCGTCGAATGTTTCTTCCTGGCCGGTGTGCGTGATGTCCAAGGTCGGTGCAAGGAGTCCGACGGTTCCAGTCGACGTACTGGGCCCCAGGCCCGCGCCCAGTGTTCCGTCCGCCCCTACCGGAAGCACGATGCCGGTGTGGAACATCCCGCGCCGCAACATCGCTCCGCCCGCATAGACGTTCTCGGAGACCGCGTGTTCGAGGAAATGTTCAGGAGCGATGATCGGCACCGTCGTGTCAGCATCGACAACGCCGAGCACCCCACCGAAGTGGTCTATGTGTGAATGGGTATAGATGACTGCGGTGACCGGGCGGTCGCCACGGTGCTCTCGATACAGTGCCAGACCGGCCGATGCGCATTCGGCGGAGACGAGCGGATCGATCACGATCACGCCGGTGTCGCCCTCCACGAGAGTCATGTTGGACAGGTCGTAACCGCGGATCTGGTAAATGCCGCCGGTGACCTCGAATAATCCGTGGATCGCAGTCAGCTGCGCTTGACGCCACAAGCTGGGGTTCACTGTGTCAGGACAATCTCCTGATGTCGCCTGGGCGAATCCTGCTGCGTCGTACACAATCCGACCGTCGCCGGCGCGAACCTGCGCGGGCTCGAGGGTTGCAACCAGTCCACGGCCGGCATTGTCGAAATCGGTGCGGTCGGCGAAATCAGCGGGCATCAGGACTCCTCAAGAGACGGTCGGCGGTTCCGAATCGAGAACACAAAACGTAGGCCGGAATTCAAGAACGCAGGTCGGAGTTCAAGATTGGCAATGTGCACGAATGAATCACAGGCCGACTCCATCCCTTACCTTCAGAATGCGAACTCTTCGCCCCATCGTCGCGACAACACCGCCAGCGGACATCACCCGAAGTGGATGAACCCGTACGCCACCGAGGGCTGGATCCTCAGTGCCCCATACAACGGCTGGGATCAGGTCAGACCGGCGCTAGGTTGGGGACCCGGCCTGGCCAAGTTGTGACCGGTTCCCATCGAACGCCACCCGTGCTGAGCACACAACACGAATGACCAACTACATGTCGGTTCCGACCCCTCGATCGAATCCGACTCATCGAACGTATTCGGCAAGCATCAGGCAAACTCGCAAATTGGACAGAAATCCACCAAACGAACGAAGGTGACCCCGCCCTCAGGGTGAGATCAGGGTCCGATTTCGATGTACAGAGGAAGGGCCCACCCCCGGCGAGTCGACAGCCGGAAGGCAGGCCGTGCGCGACTGAACTGACCACTCAGAATCGCCGCAGCAAAGAAATGATAGCCAATTCCGTCGTTACGCAAACCCCGCCTCAGTAGCTCGTGACCGCTGATCCATTGAGGTTCTGTCCTGGACGGAGAAGGATTTGGGTATGGATGCGGAAGAGGAGCAGCGACTGATTGCTCACGCGACTTCGCGCTTGAAAGTCCGATATCCGGGTTTGGCTTGTATCAGGTTTGGGATGGCACCGAGCGGATCGCGGTGGCGATTGTCGTAGCCCGATCGATTGCAACGTGACTGTTGTTTCCCGCTACAGGTTTCGGCACAGAGTACTGCGGGCGGTGTTCAGCACTTCGGCGATCTCGGTCATGGATACGCCGTCGCCCTTCATTTTGGTCGCCTGCCGTTTCTTCCCTGGGGTCAGCGAGGACGACGCAACATCGCGAGCCCACTCGCCGACGTTCGAGGACCCGCGGGTCGCACTCGCGCCATCGCCACCGCGATCCGTACCGGGATCGAACAGCACGTAAGAAGCGATGTCATCGAAGAGCATATCGCTGCGGCCGAGGCTGCGGGACGTCCGCTCTCACTCTGGTAGCGCCAACACTCGATACTGACGATTTACGTTCACCGTGGATGTATTTCATTGCAGTGCATCGACTTTCATATATAGAATGACATAATATAAGTTATCGGTGAACGATACGGCTGGGATTCTGTCGAGCTGCAACAGATCTGCCCCCGAACGGACCACTCGGCAGGGACGGTCAGCTGTGGCGGCTCGACAGTGCCGCAACCGTAACCCCGGCTCTGCACATCAGAGCCGGGGCAGTGAAACGCCATCTGCGTTGAGCACACAACTCAGATGACCCTCTTTCGATGCGCGGCCAGTTATCCGCCCCGCACCTTCCATTATAAACCGCACAATCGGTATGCATTGCCTGAATCCTTTCGGGTAATCAGGCAAAGCTGTACGCCGCCGACAAATGAAATAGTCTGTGCGCTAGTACTTTCGGATTATCGAACTCCGTACTAATGGTTGTTGGCCATTCGGCGATAGTCGGTCTGGCGACCGACCAATTCGTCGTGCACGATCTCTAGCCGGATCTGCTCACATCGGTTTCGTTTCGTGAGATTCTCGAGTCGATGCAGCTCCTCGACCAACTCTGTCTCCGTCATCGCCTTTCTGACATCCTTCATCCGTTGAGCGCCTCCCGAACTCGTTGTTTCGTATCGGCGTACCCCAGGTCGGTGATCCCGTAATCAAGTCAGGGAGTCGGGCACATTGGCTGCTGAACCGTAGGGCTGTTGAGGCGATTGCCCGTAAGGCTGATGCGGGTCTGGACCATACGAATTGGGTCCTGCGAAGGCAGCGTCATGATGACTTCCTTCGGCTCTGCGCACACCCATCACCTGGGGGCTCTCCCATAGGACTACCAGAGCAACGCCCCCATACGGGCAGCTTGCGAAAACCCGCTACCTCAACCACACGACGATCCCAACGAACAACTCACCACAGGAATCACTGCCTACCCTTCACGTGGCAGGTGCCCAGCCCTGCGCGTGGCACGGGGAAGCCTGTTTTCCGCACGCACTGAGCGGGTAGCTCACCCAGATGAGCACCGGACACGCACCAACCGGCGACGGAGCCCGGCCGCAACGCCCACGCCCCGAACCGCGTCCCGAGGCCACTGCACCGCCACGCGCCGATTCAGAATGGAACTATCGCGTCCGCCACGAGACACCCACCCAACGTCTCGACCGCAACTGGTCCCACATCCTCCAAGAGCTCCGGGTAGTCCAGACCGGCATGCAGATCCTCACCGGCTTCCTCCTGACATTGCCCTTCCAACAACGCTTCTCGGATCTACAAGCTTTCGAGAAGGACTTGTATCTGATCACGCTGGCAATGTCTACGGCAGCGACGATCGTGCTCGTATCACCTGTCGCCATGCACCGCCTACTCTTCAGGCGTCACGCCCTCCCCGTCCTCGTCGAGCAGGGTCAACGATTCGCCGTCACCGGCCTTCTCCTACTCGGCGGCGCACTGACTGGCGTTCTCACCCTGACTTTCGATGTAGTCGTCAACAAAAGCACAGGCCTGATCGCCGGCGGCTGCGCCGTACTTCTGGCAATCACATTGTGGTGCTGCTACCCACTTCTCTTCGCACACCAACTGCATCTCGGCCGCCCCGAGAAACAACCCGACGAACCACAGCACCCACGCAACCACCATTAGACCGCGGATGCTGACGCATCACGCATCCGAATACACCACCGCCGATGTTTCAGCCCGCCGGCCCCTCGGTAACTACCCCACGCGGCGAACGGTTCGGTGAGTCGCACACAGGCCCTCACCCGCACTCTGTCACTCACGACGGTGGACACCTGACCCGAACAAACCGCACTCCAACACTTTTTGGTGTCGCCAACCGCACCGAAACGGGCGACGCACCGCCGCGCCTCCTATCCCCGAACGCTGCGACAGGCATCCCTCAACCGGCGAAAGGTTGTTCGGCTGCGAGTCGAGTGCGATGCTGCATCCCCCGAAGACCCGACCGTCACCACCGCATACCGGAAGTTCGGATCCGCCACACCCAGCCGATCAGCGCTCCCGGAAGTCCAGGCGCGCAACGACAGCCAACCCTATACACAACACGATCACCAGCACTGCAACATTGATCATCACGATCTCCCCTCTGGCAACCGTGTGGGGTCAGTCAGTCCCAACGCACGGTGAACCAGACTCATACGGCAGTCTGGGCGAGCCTGTCGAGAAGCAACTTCTTCCCGATCTCCGCACCCTTGGGGCTCTCGCTCTGGGCTTTACGGAACAGATCGGCCACTTCGCCGTCCCCGTCACGCTCGGCATCGTCGATGTAGGTCTGCATACGCAACGCATTACTCAACGACGCTTCGACGAACCAGATCAAGTTGTAGTCCTTGTCCCGTGTACCCGTCGCCGCACCGGATTCCAGCCCACTCATGGCCCTCTCTCCTTCTCTATTCCCGCCGACTTTCCCCTGTCCATGGCCATACCCCGCACAGACGACGTCCACGCGGCGCATCGGCAATCGTCAACGAACACCGCCCCCCACTCCCGGGAGAATCCGCGGCCGCCGACAGAACTGACGTGTACGCGCATCAGTCCTGACGCTGCACCGGTTTCACCATCCGCCTTGCCGGGTAATCCGCCCTGACGGCGGAACGCTGCCCAGGCAACGAGTCGCCGAACAGGGCCCTTCCCGGCAAGCACCAACCGGTAACGGCCCGCGCGCATCCCACACGACGCGAGCCAACGGGATACGCCCGATTCGTCGGCTGCCGTCACCAGCAGCCGGCGAATCGCCCACACCCAGCGAAACCCCCGAAAAGGTCGCCCGCAACCGGTCACACCTCGCTGACCGGAACTCCGCACACTGTGCTCTACGACAAAATTCGCCTCGCGGATAATCAGCAGCTGCGATTGGATAACATCCTCGTACGCAGCACCCGCAGAACACTGCCCCTACCTCGGCATCGCCGGTGAGAGCCGAGCCCGGGACGCACGCCGACTCTCAGCAGGCCTGCCGATGGATCGCCGCCACCGCGTGCACCGACGACGACGTCGCCCACATGCGCCGCCGCTACGGTTTCCCCACCGCACCCTGACCCGCGAACTCCCGGGGCTCGGCCACGGATCGACCTACTGCCGCTCCCAACTCGGTCCCAGCCGATACTCAGGACTTTGTTCCGGTGCCTTTCGGAACGAGAGCGCCTCGGTCGGCGTACATCGACTCGATACGAGCCTTGATCTCGGCAGTACTCATCGAACCGCTGTGCACAGTCGGCCACGAGTTCGATCTCGAAGTCTGAACGTTCATCTGAAAGGTCCTTCACACATTGAGGATTGAAGATTAGAAGCGGTTCGGCCGAACGGCGTCAGACCACACGACATGAGCCGGGTAGGTCCGTCTGATCGTTCGTCAGTAACGACCAGACGGACCCTGCACGCCCTTGCCGACGGGAAGGACGCACAACTGCACTCCGCCAACGGCGTCGATAGATTCCAGACGGGGAACTATCGACCCCCACCGGCGGACACACGCCACCGCCCATGGCGGGTGGGATTGCGCTCTCGACGAATCTACGCAGCGTGCAGAATCCGAGAAGAGGCGTCCTCGATACTCCGATTCGGTGTCATCGTCGACGTCGCGGCACCCGCGCTGCCCCCTGTGACGACCTGACGCCACCACGCTTCACGTTCCTCGGATTCCGGCCACACCACCACATCGAGGTCATCGACATCCATGCGAGTACTCCTTCATGTCCTCTGACCACCTGTTACCCCGCCTACGGTCCTGTAAACCCTTCACAGCTTCGACGTCGGATCGACCGTCGACTCCGCCACCAGCGCCGGGCTCGGCATGCCGATCTTCGGGCACCATGTGCCGCGGTGCCCGCCGGGAGGCAGTTTCGTGGGCAACAACGCCCCGAGGTGGTCGTAGCGCTGGACATGCAATCCCCCACTACTACCGCCGTTGGCCGCCGTCGCCGCCACGATCGCCTCGTTGTCCGAATCGAAGAACTCCTCGGCGGTCGATCCGTCCGCGAACGTGAACCTGTACCGTTCCATCACGCAACCTCGCCGTCTGTCGAAAGAAGCTGGTAGACCGAAAATAACTCGTAGACATTGTGTTCGGACGAAACTCTGCACGGTATGCGTTCACGCTGCGCGCCGGAAAAGGTGATTGCCGATCCGGTCACACTTCTCGCACTTTCTACCGTCCAAGGCCTGTACCCGCTGCTGCTCGGTACTCGCAAAAGACGTCACAGTGTGTGAGCGTCTCGGCAACCACCGCGCAAGAACCCGCGGACCCTGCCCGCAAGTCCTCACACCCGAGGGTCCCCCGCTGCGCCGTCGAGGGCCGGGCAACGAGAAGCCCGCCCACGCCCCTAACCCTGTGGAGGGGAGCGTTGGGTCGCCCGAGGCCGCATCACCGGAACCCGATACGTATACCGGGACATCATGATCGGCGGGGCCACCAAGCCGGGGTCGAGGGTGCAGCCGGCAATCCGGGTGAGCAACACCCACGCCGCCGGAGTGAGCGCATCGGCGAGAATCCGATCCGAATCCTCCACCACGGCAGCATATTCCAGTTCGTGCCAGAGGCGGATACCCAGCCTCTCCCACTCCGAGTCGCCGCGCCGACCCCTGCCGGCTACTTCACGCTCATCCTCGGCGATGCGGTCGATCTCGACGTCATCGACCCCAGTCATTGTCGCTGCACCCTCTCGAAACCTGCTGTTGTGGACTGCGGACTGTTCCGGCGTGCTGTTCACGCATCGAGCTGCTTGCTCTCCTGCTTGTGGCCCACCTCCTTGCTGCTCCCGTTGCTGTTCCCGGCGCTGCTGATCTCGATCTTGCGGGGCTTGGCCCGCTCCGCGAGCGGGATCGTCAACCTCAGTACGCCCGCGTCGTAGCCGGCCTCGATATTGTCGGTGTCGAGGTTCTCGCCCAGGAACAGTTGACGACTGAATACCCCGCGCGGGCGCTCAGCCGCAATCATCTCCGCCTCGCTGGCGCGAACCGGCCGCTCGGCGTGCACCGTCAACACATTGCGGTCCACATCGAGGTCGAGTGAATCCGGGTCCATGCCGGGAAGATCGAACTCGACGACGAACTGCTCACCTTCCTGCCATGCATCCATCGGCATCACCGCCGGCTGCGACGCAGTACCCAACAGCTGTCGGGTCAGGCGGTCAAGGTCACGGAAAGGATCGGTGCGCATCAACATTTTCGGTCACCTCCAGGAAAAGTCACTGGAACCGTTCACTGACTACCACCACCGCATCCACCGAACTTCTACAGTAGATGCTGTAGATTTGGTATATCATCAAACACACATCGAATCAAGAGCTTTCCCGCAGATATCGAAATTTCTTTGATGGGAGGACCATCATGGCGCGCAACCCCGCTATCGCCGAACCCCCTGGCCTGTACGCGATCTCGGTGACATCGGAGCTCTCCGGATTCACCGCCGGCACACTGCGACTCTACGAACAGTACGGCCTGATCACCCCCGCCCGCACCCGCGGCGGTACCCGCCGCTACAACGACGAGGACCTCACCCGTCTGGGCCGCATCACAGAACTCATCGCCGACGGCATCAACCTCGTCGGCATCAAACGAGTCCTCGAACTCGAAGACAGCACCGCCCTACTACGCCGCGACAACACCCGGCTACGCGCAGACAACGCCCACCTACGCCGGAAAAACACACACGACACAGAGAAACGTCCGTGATCGCCCGACAGAGAAAGGACCACCGCCATGGAAGACAACCGCATTCGCTCAGCCCTCGACGCGACACCCGACACCGACTACCTCGAACAAACCATCCCAGCCGACCCGAATGCAGTGGATGCCGTCGACCTCGAAGCCCTCACCACTGAACTCGACACCCCATGGCCGACGCCCGAGGGAGATCTGCTCGAACAATCGACACCCGCCCCGCTCGACGACGAACGCTGAAATTCCCTGTCCGCCTGGTGCACTACACCAACCGGGCAACGACCGCCCTGCCGACCCGAGGCATCTCTGTATCCGAATACGTTGTCTAACAGCTCTTTCGGGAACGACTGCACGACCGGATCCGAGAGTGCATACGATACGAAAACCTCCCGGTAAGGATCACTTCATGCTCGTACCACGCAGGAGGCTCTGCCTCACCGGGCATCCGGGTTCGCCAACACCAACGACGAGTACGCCCCGGCGCTGATCCCTCGTCGCCGCGCGTTCTCCGCCAACCGTGCAGTTGCGAGTTCGATCGAAATACCGTCGAGTTCGGCGATCATGCCGACTGCCTGTTCCACGTCGCCGCGGACCGCGATCAGCTTCTTGACCGCCGTCACCACCTGCGAATGACGATCCTGACGACTGTCCGTGGACAGAGTCAGAGCGGCCAAATCTGCCATCGACTGCCCGTATGCATTACTACGCTCAGCGCTGTGCCACGAATCGTGAGTGAAGACCACGAGTGATCCGAGCGATGTCCGACCCAACCTCATCGGAAAGCAGCGGCACCCGCCCAGTCCTTGTTCGAGTCCTGAGCGACCGAATTTCCGCCACCGCTCCCCCACGTCTTTGAAGCTGTCGACCATCACAACCGCTCCGCTCTCAGCGCTCAGCGCAGCCGGACCCGATATGGCAAGAGTCCGGTCGGGAACGAACTCGGCATTTGCCGACTCCACCAACACATCGAGATAACCTTGCTCCCCGTTTCGCACGACGAGGGCGCACCACACACCGCTCAGATTCTGTCTCGATCGCTCAACGATCGTCTCGAGTACACGCAGGGAATCGAAGTCGGTGGTGAGAAGATGAGTCACCTCGGCAATGCTCAATTGTATTGCGGGGGTGTTCATCCTGGGCTCCCATCGTCAAGTACTGCAGACACGTTGCGCGATCTTTCCGAATCAGGTGTCATCCGTCCTCACCACCGTGTGTGAATCGGATCCGCCTATTCACGACATCTGTGGCGATCTCCCAGATCGGCCTCCCCGAGGAGTACGCGGCGGCTCGAAGCCGAGAAAGTGACTCTTCGACCGAGACACGAAGTTGGATCGCGATCATCCCGACTGCCTGGTTCACCTCGGGTCGATGAAATGCATTGACGAGCATCCCGGCATCCAGATCACCGGTGACAGGAAGTTCGGCAAGAATCGCCATCGAAATCGCAGCGGCACTCGCAGTCGCCAATTCGATCTGCTCGTCGTCGAGGCCAATGGGATCGAGACGGTACAGTTCGAGCACACCGAAGACATCACCTCCGCCCCTGAGCGGAAAGGCGAACACCGATCCGACACCGGCTTTGTCTGCCTCGCTGGCAAACCCCGGCCAGATGTCATTGGCGGAATCACTGGAAGTGTCGTTGCAGAACATCGGTCGCTCAGTTGTGAATGCATCAACGCACGGACCGTCACCGCCGGTGAACTGTAGTTCGTCGAGATGTTGTGCCACCGAGTCCGTCGCGTACATCAATTCCCTCGACGAAGAGCTGCTGAGCACTGTGATCGCCGCCCCTTGAACTTCCGCCAGCCTCAAACACTGTCGACACAGTTTCGCGGTCATCGGCAACTCGACTGATGCGCGGCGCCCTCTCTCACTTTCGGATTCGTCGGGAAATTCGGGTGTGTCCTGACTTCCTCTCGGATCTGCATTCACAGGACGCACCTCCTCAGTCGCCTTCACGGGGCACACACGGCGCCTGGTCACTCCGATCCGGCGTAAAGTCGAGATTACCGAATAGAGGTACTTCTCAGGCGCGCGGCCGAGTCGGCCGCGTCGGTGCCACTTTTCATTGGTGGACCACTTCCACCGCGCGGATCGGGCAAGAAATCATGAACTTCGACAGTTCTCATCCGCGCGCGCGACCGTCGGCCGCCTTCGCGCGAGCACAGGGTCGCGAGCCGCGACTCATCGATCGCCTCGAACAATCTCTCTCCATACCGGCTGATTCCCCGGATCGAGTCGTGGAGTTGATGATTCGATGCACGATCGCCGCCGTCGATCTGGTTGTCGGTGTTGATCACGCCGGTGTCACGGCATCCCTGGACAGCGAACCGTTCACCGTCGCCCCTACCGATGAACGTGTAGAAGAATTCGATCGCACGCAATATCTCCTCGGTGACGGACCCTGCCTGTCAGCATCGCGCACGGGTCGGTCGGTCCGAATGTCGGTCGAGCAGTTAGGCACACGGTGGCCCACTCTCGGCATTGCTGCGCGCAACGCCGGATTGGAAGGTTTTCTCGCGATACCACTGTTCAACTACAACGAGCCGGTCGGGTCACTGAACCTGTACTCGCATTCAGCCGTGGCAGAGACGGACCGGGACCGCGATCTCGTCGTCGTCATCGCCGAATATCTGGGAGCGGGGCTCGACGCCATCGCAACAGACCATCGACTCGAACATGCCGCCAACGCCCTGCGCCGAGGAATCGCCTCACGTGCCGACATCGAACGCGCAGTCGGAATCTTGATGATCCGCCGCAATACAGACCCCCAGACCGCGCTTTCCGAACTCCAGGCTTCAGCACGTCATCAGTCGCGGGATTTACTGGACGTTGCACGTCAGACGATCATTTCAGCCGACGACGAACATACATAGGGCTTCCGATCGACCGGTCAGAACGCTGCGACGGCACGAAGCGGCGTGCCGTCGATAGGCGGGAGAACTCACCATCGCCGCGTTCGCGGGGTCTCGTCATCTCTAGGTGATGCGCACACTCGCTAACAATTCCTCCGCGACGACCCTGACTTTCGTGTTGGTACGTCGGGACGTCTCGACCAACATCGCGAACGCCCCATCCGCATCGACACCGTGCACCGCCATCAACACCCCCTTCGCCTGATCGATCACCGCCCGCGAATCGAGAGCACGCTCAAAGTTCCTTTCGCTGGGTGTAAGAGTCAGACGGCGTCTACGGTATGGCCGGCCGAGTGGAACGTGTTGGCGGTGATGCCGCCGCTGTCGAGCAGCCAGCGTTCGGCGTCGATTGCTGCGGCGCATCCGGCGCGGACAGCGGTGATCGCCTGACCTGTCGGTGTTCGGTTCTGCCGGGGTATCACCGAAAGAAATGCCGCTTCGAGCGGCCGCTTGCCGATAAGCGCAAGACGGGCACCGATCCTGAAAAGCCACTGGACACCTTCGGTGCCGGCGGCTTCGTCATATCTGGGCCAGGGAGACGGGTTGCATCAGATGCAAGATTGATGCTTCTGATGTGGTGCCAATTGCCCTTCGTTTCCGGTGGTCAGTGTCGTCCGGGGAGGTCGACTGGCGGATGTGCAGGATTCGAAACGGGCGGTATCCATAGCCAGGAAGCCGCACCGCTATAGATCGTGGCTCCTCGTACGGGTTGCTGGGGATTTCCATTCCCCGGCGCTATACGCTCACTTCGATCGAGTGCTGTTGCAGAACCGTCAACAGCGTTAAGCTCGATGTTTGACCGCCGATCCACTGCGTAGTTGAAAACGGCTGGGCAGTTGAACGGTTTGTCAGGCTATGCGGGTGTGCGACCGTGGCTCTCACCAGGAGCAGCCTGCACCCCTCAGGTACAGGAGCACACTCACGTGACGTCCTTCGAGCGGGCCATCCTTTCACCGGCCGCAACGACACCTTCACTGTCCGTCTCCGCATCACCTGACCAACTCCCAGTACTGCGATCACTGATCCGGACCGTGGCCGCCCACTATGCACTCTCGCTGAGCAGGTTGTCAGACCTGGTCCTCGCGGCAGACGAAGCTGCAACCATTCTCATCTCCCGTGCTCTCCCCTTCAGCACCTTGACGTGCACATTCGACGGAAACGTCGCCACTGTGCAGGTAATCCTCTCGACGACAACGACGGGTCAGATCACCACGAGCACCTCCTCCTTCATATGGCACGTCCTTGACACTCTGGCCGACGGCGTAGTCCTCGAGCAGGTCCCGCCCACCCTTCCAGAGAAAAACTGGATGGCCACGATCACACTCACCAAGGCGTTGCAGGCGGGTTCGTGACCCCGCCCGGCCTCGAGGACAACGAGTACACGCAGGTCACCGCTCTGTTCGTGCGCCTTGCCGCCCTGCCCGCCGACGATCTCGATTTCGAACGGCTTCGCACCGAAATCATCGAAATCTGTCTGCCCCTCGCCGATCACATTGCCCGGCGGTATCGAGGACGAGGCCAGTCACACGAGGATCTCGTCCAAGTCGCCAGTCTGGGTCTGGTCAATGCAGTCAATCGCTTCGACCTTGCGAAAGGTAAAGATTTTCTGTCCTTTGCCGTCCCGACGATGATGGGTGAGGTGCGCAGGCACTTTCGTGACCGGGGTTGGGATGTCCGAGTTCCACGCTCACTCCAGGAGAATTACCTAAGCCTCAAAAGGTCGCGAGCCACGCTCACCCAGACTCTCGGTCGCGAGCCCACGATCCCCGAGCTCGCGGCAGATCTGGGTGTCGAACCGGCCGACATCGTGAACATCGCGGCGGCCGGAGATTCCTATCATTCCGCATCGCTAGACGCCGTCACTGCGCCCGACGGGGCGTCAATCGGAGACACGCTCGGCGAGTACGACGCCGCGCTCGACGGAATCGACAACCACGAAACCCTCCGGCCTGCGCTCCTCGCTCTGCCTGAACGCGAACGGACAATCCTCGTGTACCGGTTCTTCGGGGAACTGACTCAATCGGAAATCGCCGAGAAGGTCGGCCTTTCCCAGATGCATGTCTCACGATTGCTCAGCCGGTCTCTCGAGTCCCTGCGCCGCGAAATCGGCGAAGTCACCAATTGAGGGACGATGGGCACGAAACAGGACGGACAAGGAAGCTCGCCCCGGTCCGCGGTAACTCGAAGGACTCACTCGACTGCTTTCGGATGATGGTGTGATGTGCTCCCGATTCGATCGTGTGCCCATGAGTTCGGCCTGATCCGGCACTGAATCATAGGTTCTGCAGGCGAAGCGGACGCATACGGTGGACAAGATGGCTCAGGACGCACTTTCGTGATCTTCGAGTCCACCGGCCATGCGTAGTTTCTTTGAGGTCTTTGCCGAGTTCGAGGTGCTCTTTCGAGAGCTGCTTCATCAGGTCGGCGAGGCCGTCTGCGATGGCATTGAGTTTGTGCTGAACGGCGTCGTCGGAGCGTTTCTGGGTGTTTTGGAGCAACGCCACGAGGAGGAATGTGACGATGGTGGTGACGGTGGTGATGATCAGTTGCCAGGTGACGATGGTGCCCAACAGGAAAAATGACGGAGCCCAGAGCACAACCGTGACATGTCAGATGCGCAATGGACGTGAGTTCCGCGGTGACCGAGGGGCCGGCGCCGCAGCGTCAGTAGTAGTGCCGCCGACCACCGACAGCATGTCCGGCGGCGCCGAGCGCGAACAGAACGACCCCGATCACCACGAGAATGATGCCGATCGTCCACAGGATCGAGATGCCAGTCAAGAAGCCGACGATCAACAAGACAATTCCGAGAATGATCATGGACCCTCCTTCGACACGGATCACCCATCGAGGGCGACGTACCCGCTGGTCACAGTCCTCAAACACTTGGAACGGGCTGGGCGCAGGTACGGCCGTGCCTGATGCGACCGACTCCTCGACTGCTTTCGGGTGGTGACACAGGGTGCCTTGTTTTCCGGTTTGATCGTCCACCTCACGGGTAGCACCTGTACGAGACCGGACCCTCAGTTCAAAGGCACAGTGGGAGGACGCACCAGTGGCTCGCCAAGACTCACAACCCCAACTCAAGGATCAGGACCTCTACGAAGAATTACGAAAGAAAGGGGATTCGAAGCAGAAGGCGGCACGGATTTCCAACGCGGCCGCCAATCGTGGGCGGTCGAGTGTGGGTAAATCCGGGGGCAAGTCTTCGCCGTACGAAGACTGGACGGTGGAGGAATTGAAGAAGCGTGCCAAAGAGCTGGATCTTCACGGTTATTCGAAACTCAAGAAGAGCGAACTGATCGATACCCTCCGAAATCACTGAACCTCGCCCTTGGCGTCAGGTCCACCCCGACACTCGGCTTCTGTGTACGAATCGCCATGCGACACCGCTCGGTCCGAAGCGCAGAAATCATGCCAGTATGGCCACCGCGGCGATGACGAAAACGATGACAACCAACGCGACCGCGACCATCGCTGCAATTCCGGTTCCTGAAAAGCGTTTGACGGTCGCGGGTTCGGGTTCGGACAATCCCGACGTCTGGGGAGCATCGGGCGGGGTGCTCCCCGGCTTGACCCCGCCTCCGGGTTCCAGGTCAGGGGTATTGTCCGGATCTGGTTCGGGCGGTGTAGAAGTCACGATGTACCTCCCGGTCAACTTCCCTCGGAAGTCCTCGTCGATGCCTGGGGCTGCCGAAGCGTGTCGGTCAGTGTCGCGCAGAACGCCGGTAAATCATCGGGGTTGCGGCTCGATATCAACGTATTCGGTCCTGAAGTACAGACCACGACTTCTTCGTCCACCCACGTGCCGCCCGCATTCGTGATATCGGTACGCAAACTAGGCCACGACGTCAGCGTGCGACCGGCGACCACGCCGGCTTCGACCAGCGTCCACGGTCCGTGGCAGATCACTGCGACAGGCTTCCCGGCGTCGAAGAAACTCCGGGCGAACGCCACCGCCCCTGGATTCACACGAAGGAAATCAGGGTTGGCCACACCACCGGGTAGGACGAGTGCGTCGTATTCCGACGACTTCGCCGACTCGACCACCGCATCCACGTCGAAGACGTCAGCTTTGTCGAGATGATTGAATGCCTGAATAGTTCCGGATTTTGTCGAAACAATCGACGGCTGAGCGTGTTCGGCAACCAACGCATCCCACGGGTCCGTCAACTCGATTTGTTCGACTCCCTCCGTCGTCACGAGGAATGCCACTTTCTTTCCTGCGAGTAGTCGACTCATGCTTGAACGTCCTCCCTCATCTTCGTCACAACCGTCGAGCGACTGCTCAGCTGGATGCGCCCTCGGTGTCGTCGAAGAACGACCATTCACCGTCATGCTGGACTTCCATGCGCCATCCCAGTTCCGAGTTGTCGGCGCGGGCATCGACGAACCAGGCATGCGCATCGTCAGCGCTGTCGATCTCGCGCGTCGCGGTGA
Source organism: Rhodococcus sp. Ni2 (assembly GCF_021352185.1). Lineage (NCBI taxonomy): Bacteria > Bacillati > Actinomycetota > Actinomycetes > Mycobacteriales > Nocardiaceae > Rhodococcus > Rhodococcus sp. Ni2. The sequence goes on along the minus strand of NZ_WOXZ01000001.1, from coordinate 2,277,634 downwards.
CGTCGCCTGCAGGATTGATCACTCTGTAAGTAGCCATTCGGGTCGGCTTCCCCAGCCGATGCTTCTTCAATCATCGACTGCGACGACGGCGTATCAACCCGTACCGTCACCATGGACGCTCAGGCGCTGACCCCGCGCGTCGTACGCCGACTGTACGGTTCACACACGAAGTGCGCGAGGCGATCAGAGAGGTCGCTGGTATGCGACCTGAGCCGTCAGAAACAGATTTACGACTTGGGGATCCCCGCATCTCCCCGATACGCAAACCGTCGACGATCATCTCGAGCCGAAGAGCGAAGCCATCGGAAGTCCAGACACATCACCACACCCATGCCGATACTCAGCATCACAAGCAACAGAACAACATTCAGCACCGTGCATCCACCCTTCTATGAGGCCGGCTCTCAGGCCGCCGTCACGCCGCGAAACGCAGCGGGCTTCCATTCGTGCCTGCGGAGGCCGTGGAATCCTTGGCACACGGCAAGTCTCCGACATCTCTTGCCACACGGCGGTCTTCGAAAGGTGCGATTCCCACGATCTCGCGCCACCACCTTTCGTGCTCTTCGGACTCCGTCCACGACGCGACATCCACCACAAGCCCTCCTTCACCGACCCCCGATTTGTTACCCAGCTCACGCACTGAGGAAACGTGACGTGGCAATGACCGTGCGCTCTGGGAGATCCGCGCGGTTGCAGGACGTCAACGAACTCGGCTGGGAAGAAGTTCAGTCGTCGGCGCCGAGGCCTTGGGGAACTGGACGATCGCATTCGTTCCGACGACGACCTGCCGGCACCGACGACGACCTGGTGGTGCCACTGACGGTGGGGTGTCAAGCACTCACACACTCGTCGAGCAATGTCGCAGCTAGCTCCTCGTTCATCCTGTGGCAGAACGGAGTTCGCGCAAGGCAATTTATGGAAGCCTTCTCCGCCGAACTCGATACCCTATGGCCGGCACCCGAGGAATATCTGCTCGAACAATCGATCTCCCCGCTCGACGACCAGCGCTGAACTCCGAGCGCGTCCGTGGCTCGGTAACGAGGCGTCTGTTGCCGAGGAGCCTGCTTTGTCACCGAACCAACGGTTCTCGATTCGCTACGAACGGGCTCTGCCGGACGGGGATGGGAGTCGACGTCCGGCAGAACAACAGTCCCGAGCCAGCACAGACCGGGACGATTCTCACCCTGCACCCGATCGGCTGAAAGTACCAGCCCTCACCGGACTGAAATGCGACACGTGTGATGCAGTGCTCTCTCATTGGTTTCGGAAACCCAGACAGTTCCGGCCCCACAACGAGGGTGCGGTGTGTGTGCCGATCGTAGGGTGGCCCAGCGGCAGGTCGGAGGAGTCACACCTCACATCAACCGATCAGCACGACCCCGGACGCGGACCCTCGCACGCTCATTGCCCGGCATCGGCGAGGGCTTGTCATCATCTCTAGGTGATGCGCACACTCGCCAGCAGATCCTCTGCCACCGCCCGCAGTTTCGTGTTGGTGCGTTGGGATCTCTCGACCAGCATCGCGAACGCCGCATCCGCATCGACACCGTGGACCGCCATCAACACCCCCTTCGCCTGATCGATCACCGCCCGCGAATCGAGAGCACGCTCGAGCTGCAGAGCCAACTGCCGGGCACCCCGGTAACGTTCGGTACTGCCGATCGCATACCCAGCGGCAGTGGTGAACAAATTCATCAACGCCACCTCAGAACGAGCGAACCCGTCCGCACGGCTGCCGTACACGTTGACCGCACCCGCACGCACCCCGGGCTCGACCGCAGGCAACGGAATCGACAGGAAACTCTGCACCCCGAATCGCCGGGCCTCGGACGCCAGACCCGGCCACCGCTCACTGGCAGTCGTGCGGTCCGCCACCACGATCTGCTCGCTCTCCGCGGCCTCGATACACGGACCCGCCCACGACCGATACTGCAGCTCGTCTACTATGACGACCTCACGGGACGTGCGCGCCGCCGTCGACGCAGCACCCTCCTCATCGAGAACCGTCACCCCCGCCATGTCCGCATCCTCGATCAACTCCACCGCATGCTCACACAACCGGTTCAGATACTTCTCGATGTGACCGGCCGGATTCAACACCCGATACAGATCCTGCAACGCTTCGGCAGCCGCATCGAGCGGAGGAAACCACCCATCACCGACAGCAGCGCTTCGTACGACATCCATCCCACACCTCACACGCACTCCCACGAGACCGTGACGGCACACGACGAAAATGGGCAAAACCCCGATCTCCACTTGTCAACAACTCACGAATGCCCGAACACACCACCACCAAACCCCACCACGACGCCGCGGTCCCGCCGCACCAGCAACCCGAACCAAAGGGTGGTTCGCCGGCGCCGAGGTGTGAGCGCCGACGCCAGCGAACCCGATGCGCATCCCGGCACTGCCCGTACCAGGATGCCCCATTTCGGGGCTGACCCACCCCCGGCGAGCGGACAGCCGGAAGGCAGGTCGTCTGCGCGGCGCCCCGAAATCCTTTTCGAGTGCTCCCGATACCGCAACCCAGAGGTATCCCACACACCACCAACGCAAACCCGCCCCGACCACAGACCTTCAACGGTATGGGGAAACGCCGCAACGCCACATCCATGCGGACCCACTACCGACCAGACGCACCTACGTAGCCAAGATCGCCGGTCTGCGCCTCCCCACACCTGTAGTGGCTACACGGAGTACAAACAGCTGTCGGCTTCACCCTCCTCGGACGGTTCTGCGGACGATTCTGCAATCACACGTCGACATCGAACGTCGCATCATCTTCCTCGACTCCGGACGGCTCCCCGTCCCGAAGTCCTCCTCCAGCCTCGCGGAGCACCCTTCCAACAGCGAATTACATCGCGGTTCAGCGCTAAAGTCTCCGTGTCTCCGTTCCAACGAGACGGAGACGAACGCGTAGCCTTCATGATTAGGCTCACTGGCGGGTGCAGTCGGTGGCCCACAAACTGTTGAGGAGCTTCGGTCGGTATCAGTCTCGGTCAGTCCACCGTGATCGAGCCCCTCAACCTCCGAGAGGACACTCACCGAGCCAACCGGTACCATCGGTATTCGTAGAGACTGCAACAAGATTCACAACTGAACTACCGTCTTCCGAAAAAGATCGAGCTATTGGATGGCCGTCAGGAGTGCACGGCCGACAGAGGACCGACCGACGCCCAGTGTCGAAGCGATGGAGTCAAGACTCCTCCCTTGCTCGCGCAGTGCACGGGCGAGTTCAGTGCGTTCCGGGGTCATGACAGTCGGCCGGCCGCCGCGTCGACCTTGACGTCGGGCGGCTTCGAGGCCGGCGTGGGTACGTTCGACGATCATGCGGCGTTCCATTTGGGCAAGGGCTGCCATGATGTGGAAGAGAAATTCGCCGCCTGCGGTGGTGGTATCGAATCCTTCTGTGAGGGAACGGAATGCGATGCCGCGCTCACCGAGGTTGTGAACGGTGTCGATGACGTGGCGGACGGATCGTCCGAGCCTGTCGAGTTTCCAGACGACGAGGACATCACCGTCGTGGTCACGTAGGTAGTTCAGGCATTCGGTGAGCTGGGGGCGCTGCGTTTTGGAGCCGGATTCGTAGTCGGTGAAGATGCGGATCGCTCCGGCTTGGCGGAGTGCGTGTTCTTGCAGTTCGGGGTTTTGTTCGAGGGTGGAGACGCGGGCGTATCCGATGATGCTCACAGTCTCGGTCCTTCTGGTCTGCTGCTGTGTTGTGGGATGGTGCGGCTGTTCATGAGTTGGTGGTCGACCTCGGGGCTCCAGTGGGTGTGAAACTTGGTGGTGTCGAGGTCGGCTAGTTCCGGTTCCGGAGCGGCCGGCTTGGGGGCTGGCCGGATCTCGGTGGTCTGTGGGTCATGTTGTGGTGCTTCGGGTTTGATCTGGCTCGCCCAGGTATAGGTCTGTTCGGGCATGGTGTCGTAGTGCTCGATCATCGCCTGCCAGTGCGCGGGGAACGTCATGACGTTCTCGCGGGGTGCGGTGGCGATGGAGTCCATGGGCACTTCGGTGACAGGTTTGATCGCGGGTCGTAGGACGTCGGCGAGGATGGTTCCGCCGTCGATGTAGGCGAAGTTGCGGGCGGCTTGGACGGCGTCGGCGCTGAGTTCGCGCCATTCGATTGCCCATCCGACGTCGCGTGCGAGTTGGTCGAAGAAAACCCTTTGGGTGCGGGAGTTTCCGTCGACGAACGGGTGGACACTGGTGAGATCTCCCCAGTGTCCGGCGAGGTCCTGGACGAACGCTTCGTGGCTGTGGTGGTTGACGTAGACGCCGCTGTTGATGTCGGTGAACACCCGGTCGAGTTCGCCTGGGATGGCGGCGGGTGGGTCGTGGAGGATGCCGAGATCGCCTGGCGCGGTGTCGATGGTGCGGATTTCACCGGCCCATTCGTACAGGTCGCCGAGTAGGTGTCGGTGGATTGCTTGCAGGTGCGCGAAGTCGAAGTGTCCGTCGATCGGGTTCGCTGCCAATTCCGCCATTCGTGATCTCGTTGTTCATGGCGTTCCTTTCTGTCGTTTCCGGCGATTGTGCCTGGTAGCTCCGACACGGACCTACGGACGGGTTTTCAGAACAGAGTGTTTTGGGTTTGTGCGGCGGCGTTGTCGGTGCGTTTCTCGTAGGCGGTTGCGAGGGTTTGCGCGGTGGTGGGGCTGCATCCCATTTCGGTGCCGATGTCGTCCCAGCTGGCTCCGTGGTGGTGCAGTTGCCAGGCATCGTGTTCGTCGTCGCTCACGTTCAACCCTCCTCTTCGGCGGGTGTCTTGAGTTCTCGGCGGAGGCGTAGGGCTACGACGTAGTGGTAGACGGCAAGCCCGAGGAGGCTTGTTCCGGCGATGAGTGAAATGGTTGTTCCGCCGGTGAGGAAGATGATGCCTACGGCGAGGCTGATCAGCGCGACGACGGTGTGCGCTTTCCAGCCGGGTTTGCTGGTGTCTTTTTCGGTCGTCATGGTCGATTCCCTTTGTCGTTTGGGGCTTTTCGGAGGCTGGCGGCTTTGGTGAAGCTGTAGACGGAGGCGGTGAGGGCGATGATTCCGGCGGTGATCATGTGTTTGGTGCCGATGGTGAAGTCCAGGGCTGCGACGGCGAGCGCGAGGACTCCGAAGATGCTGTGTTTCAACACTCTCGGTTTGTTAGTCATGGGCGGCCTTCGCGGATGGCTGCGAGGCGTTGGGAGGCTGCGCGGCGTTCGCGGCCGATGCTGAGCAGGTGTTCGAACAGTTGGTCTTCGGGGAGTTCTTCGGCGGCTTGGGCGAGGGATCGTGCTGCTTCGCGGAATCCGCGCCGGTAGGCCTGGATGAGGACTGCGGCAATCTTGTGCTCGAGTTCAGCGGACGGGACGCCGATGGTGCTGATGTCGGTGAGTGCTTTGGTGATTTGTTTCCCGAGGTGCCCGCTGGTGCGTCCTTCCTGCTGCAAGGTGGCGAAGACATGGGCACTGTTGTGCGGTTTGCCGGAAGTGACTAGCTCCTCGATGGCGGTGAACAGTGCCGCGTTCACGGGCCGGTAGAAGTCTGCGCTGGTCAGAGCTGCGACGGCACGTTTCGCGCTCTCAGCCGGCGCCCAGAGCAGCGAGCACAGGAGTTGAGCCTCGACGTCGAGGGCGGTGCTGTACTCGCGAGGGGACTGAACCCGAGGTCTCCCCCACCGACGATGAACCGCCGTGCGGCGATTGCTGCGTGATAGGCGTGGTACGCGTTTCCGAGGATGCTGATCACGACAACGCTGACTGCAAGCGCTATGTAGAAGCCTCTGTCGCGATTGTTCATGTTGAGCTTGCTGATGATGACGATGGCGATGGTCGCGCCGAGGATTGCACTGTCGACGATCGCCGGGAAAATCCAGGTCAGGTGTTCGGGGATCAGCGCTTGCCTTGCAAGGTCGCGTTGTACGGCGAAGGAAAGTACGAATGCGCCGGTGGTGATGCCGAGTGCAATGACGATCGCGAGTGCGAGTGCGGCGAGCAATGCGCCTAGCTGGATACGGGCAGCCCGGAGGCTAAAGTCGTTCATGATCGGGTTTTTCCTTCCAAAGGTTCCCGGTCTGGAGCTTCGCCGGGTTGCCTCCTTGTGGGACCCCCATTTAGCTTTCCGTGTATGTCCGCATCTACGGATATACGTACATACGAAAAGGGTCAGCGTCGAGCGAGAACGTCACGTTTTACCCGTTACTGAGGGTTCGTCGGCCAACAGACGTTCAACCAAGACGACAAGAATCTCCTGGGCAGTCACCCGGGCAAGTCCCAAGTCTCTGACTGCTGGGAACGACGAAGCACTTCGTGCCGAACCACTCCGCCATGGGGTGAATGTCCGTTATCTTCCTCGGCAGTAGTTGCAATCTCCTGGCTGCTTGGCATCCCGCGCACGGATGCTGTCACCACGAAAGGGAGCACATCTGTGAATGGACCCGCAACGCCTACTCGTTTGTCCCGAACCACCGCAGCCCTCGGTGTCGGCGCGCTCGCTGCCGCGATCACCTTCGGCAGTGCAGTTGGTACTGCATCGGCCGACACTCCGGTCGCCGACTTCGGCAGTCTCTCGTTCTCGGTGACCAACGGTCCCGACAACACCATCTACGACATCAACGCCATCATCAATCTCCCACCCGGCACACTGCCGCCAGGGATGATGACCCCTCAGATCACTGCGCCCGCCGCGCCCCCTCAACCAGTCGGCGACCCGTTTGCGGGCACCGCATTGGACTTCGTTCTGAGCTTCATTCAGGCTGCGGCCAGATAGCCGACAACAAAAAACGAGGCTACGAACTCTTATGAGTTCGTGGCCTCGTCTTGTGGTGGGCGAAGGGGGACTTGAACCCCCACGTCCCGAAGGACACTGGCACCTGAAGCCAGCGCGTCTGCCATTCCGCCACTCGCCCGAGCAACGCCGAAACATTATCACGACAAACTTTGAAAGTTCTATTCGTGCAGTTCAGGGCACGAATCGATGAACACCGAGCACCCAAAAGCCCAGAACCGATACCATGCTGAAACAGCGGCCAGGTACTGCCGAAGCGACATTTGACAGTACCGTGGAACCTGTACAGCAGTTTGGACGACACGCGACAAGGCGGTGCCGGCGCTACTTGCCGAGCATTTTGCCGTCGTAGATGCGAGGCGAGAGGAGGGCCCGATGGGCATCGTGCAGCGTTTCGAACGAAAGCTCCAAGGAGCTGTCGGCGACGCATTCGCGCGGGTCTTCGGTGGTGGTGTTGTGCCGCAGGAAGTAGAGGCGGCGCTCCAGCAGGAGGCACGTGACCGCGTCGAGCACCTCGGCGGCGGAATCCTTCTCGCCCCCAACAACTACGTGATCACCATCAACAACTCCGATCACGAAGAGTTGGCAGCCGATCGCGAACTGACGACCAAGGCTTTCAGCCGACACCTGCAGGATTTCATCCGCGATCAGGGTTGGCAGACGTACGGCGACATCTCGGTCACCTTCGAGCCTTCGCCTACGCTCCACACCGGTCAGTTCCGCACCCGCGGAACCGTCGACCCGGATGGTGACGCCGAGCAGGCATCCCCGCCGTCGCATGTTCCGCAGGTTTCGTCGCGGCCTCCACAACGGCCGCCTCAGCGACCCGCACCGATTGTTCCCCCTGTTTCCAATCCAGTCCCGTCACAACCAGGAGCCGGCCCCATGACGCAGAACTCAGGCTACGAACCAAGCCGCGAACCGGCGGGTCGCCAGCCCGAACCGCAGCAGCCGGCACGGAACGGGTACTCCCACGACGACGGCGGTTACGCCGCTCCGCAGGGCCAGGAAGCGCCGTACCAGAACGGTTACGACCGCGGCGACGGTTACCGCACGGGCGACGACCAGCAGGGCTACAACCAGCAGCAGGGTGGCTACGACCAGCAGGCGTACCCGAACCCGCAGCAGCCGTACGAGCAGGCCGGTTACGACCAGCAGGGCTATGACCAGCAGGGCGCCAGCTACGACCAGCAGGGTTACCAGCAGCAGCCGTACGACCAGCAGGGCTACGGCCAGCAGGCGTACCAGGGTGGGTACGACCAGCAGGGCTACCAGCAGGGCGGTTACGACCAGCAGGGTTACCAGCAGCCGTACAACGGCCAGTCCTACGATCAGCCGGGCTACGACCAGCAGAGCTACCAGCAGGGCGGCTACGACCAGCAGGCGTACACACAGCAGCCGTACGAGCAGGCCGGCTACGAGCAGGGCGGCAACTTCGAGCAGACGCAGGCCTACCCGCAGCAGGGTTACGCCCAGCCGCAGGGTGGTTACGCACCGACGGCCCAGAGCCTGACGGCAACCCTGCAGCTCGAGGACGGCAGCGGACGCCACTTCCAGCTTCGCGACGGCAGCAATGTCATCGGCCGCGGCCAGGAAGCTCAGTTCCGCCTCCCGGACACCGGCGTCTCACGTCGCCACATCGACATCCGTTGGGACGGCCGCACCGCGATGCTGTCCGATTTGGGATCCACGAACGGCACCACCGTCAACGGAGCACCGGTCCAGGACTGGCAGCTGGCAGACGGCGACATCATTCGTGCAGGTCACTCGGAGATTCTGGTTCGCATTCTCTGAGCTGAGAAACGGACGCCAGGATTTTTCCGATAACAATCGAACATTCGGCGGTCCGTCGGCGCGCCGCCGTCACGCGGCTGTCAGTATCGTGATCTTCGGGGCCCAGAGCCCCCTATGATGCTGCCAGTCGACAATGCTCGAACCCCGCTGCGGCGGGGCTCGAGCCATAGAAGGAGGTGGACAGCCGTGCAGGGCCTGATTCTGCAACTCACACGGGCGGGCTTCCTGCTCCTACTGTGGCTGTTCGTCTGGGCAGTCCTCCGCACTCTCCGCTCCGACATCTATGCCGGCTCCGGGGTCAGGGTTCCGCCGCGGTACACCCGCGCCGGAAAGGTCCTGCCCTCGCTGGGCAAGGCGAAGGTGCCTCGGTACCTGGTGGTCACGCAGGGCGCCCTCGCCGGTACCCGCATCACCCTGGGTTCTCAGCCGGTCATGATCGGCCGCGCCGATGATTCGACGCTCGTTCTCACCGACGATTACGCGTCGACGCGCCATGCGCGGCTCTCGCAGCGCGGCGCCGACTGGTACGTCGAGGATCTCGGTTCGACCAACGGCACCTATCTGGACCGCGCCAAGGTCACCACTGCGGTGCGCGTGCCGCTGGGCACCCCGGTTCGCGTCGGCAAGACGGTAATCGAGCTACGCCCGTGACCCTTGTTCTCCGCTACGCGGCGCGCAGCGACCGCGGTCTCGTGCGCTCCAACAACGAAGATTCCGTCTACGCCGGTGCACGCCTGCTGGCCTTGGCCGACGGTATGGGCGGACACGCGGCCGGTGAGGTCGCGTCGCAGTTGATGATTGCCGCCCTGGCGCATCTCGACGACGACGAGCCCGGCGAGGATCTGCTCGGCAAGCTCGAGGCAGCCACCCGCGAGGGCAACGATTCCATCGCCGATCACGTCGAGGAAGAACCCGAACTCGACGGCATGGGCACCACGCTCACCGCGATCCTCTTCTCCGGCAGCAAGCTCGGCCTCGTGCACATCGGCGACTCGCGCGCCTACCTGCTGCGCGACGACCACCTGACGCAGATCACCCGTGACGACACGTTCGTTCAGTCGCTGGTCGACGAGGGCCGGATCACCGCCGAACAGGCACACACGCACCCGCAGCGATCCCTGATCATGCGGGCGCTGACCGGCAACGAGATCGAGCCGACGCTCACCGTGCGCGAAGCCCGCGCCGGCGATCGTTACCTGCTCTGCTCCGACGGCCTCTCCGACGTGGTCAGCGACGAGACCATCGAGAACACGATGCGCGAGGGCTCGCAGGAGCAGTGCGCCGACCGTCTCATCGAATTGGCGCTGCGCAGCGGCGGTCCCGACAACGTCACCGTCGTCGTCGCCGATGTCATCGACCTCGACTACGGCCAGTCGCATCCCATCGTCGCGGGCGCCGCGTCGACGGAAGAGGAAGAGGACGCCCCTCCCCCCAACACCGCTGCCGGCCGCGCCGCTGCCATGCGTCCGCCGCGCGCGACGCCCAAGCGAGTTGTCTCCCAACCCGAACCGGAACCGAAGAAGAAGCGGAACCGGTTGTGGTGGGTGGTCCTCGCCGTGGTGCTGATCGCGCTGGTCGGCGTCGGCGCCGTGATCGGCCGCGCCGTCATCCGCAACAACTACTACGTCGGCGAAGACAACGGTCGCGTGACGGTGCTGCGCGGAATCCCCGGTTCGGTGCTCGGCTACTCGCTGCAAGACGCGGATCTGGTGGGTTGCGTCGGCGACGACGACGTCCTGACCCTCGTCTCCCCCGACGCGATTCCCAGCAACTGCAACATCCTCGAAGTGACGGATCTGCAGCCGTCGGCGCAGGAGCAGGTGCGCGCCGGGTTGCCGTCCGGCAAGCGTGAGGATGCGCAGAGCCAGATGATCCGTCTCATCGGCGGCGATCTGCTGCCTCGTTGTGAGCCGATTCCGACGACGACGGCCACGCCCACTCCCCCGCCGGCACCGGAGACCACGCCGCCCCCCGCACCGCCCGGGGAGCCTGCTGCGCCGACGACGGCGGCACCCACGACTACGCCGACGCCGACCGACATTCCCGGTCAGACTTGCAGGACGGTCAACTGATGTCGTCCAACGCAGCTGCGGGGACGGCTTTTCCGAGTCCGCCCGGAGGTTTTGCCCCGGCGCCGGTCCAGTCGACCCGTCGAAACATGGAGCTGCTGCTCCTGGGCTTTGCCGTCATCATCACGACGGTCTCGCTTCTGCTCGTCGAGGCGAGCCAGGAACAGAAGATCACTCTCGATCTGGCCAAGTACGCGCTCGCGTACACGGGCTTGTTCCTGATCGCGCACTTGGCAATTCGGCGGTATGCGCCGTACGCCGATCCGCTGTTGCTCCCGATCGTCGCCCTGCTCAACGGCCTGGGTTTGGTGCTCATCCACCGACTCGACCTCGCCGACGAACAGACTGCGCTCTACAACGGCGTCGAGGCACCGTCACCGGATGCGAACCAGCAGGTCATGTGGACTGCACTGGCGATCACCGGTTTCGTGTTGCTGCTCGTGTTCTTGAAGGACTACCGCCTGATGGCGCGGTTCAGCTACACCCTCGGCCTCGCAGGTCTGGTGTTCCTGGCGATTCCTGCGATCCTGCCGGCGAAGTTCTCGAGCGTGAACGGCGCGAAGATCTGGATTCGCCTGCCCGGATTCAGCATTCAGCCAGGTGAGTTCGCGAAGATCCTGCTCATCATCTTCTTCGCGTCAGTGCTCGTCGCGAAGCGCGACCTGTTCACCTCGGCCGGTAAACACTTCCTGGGCATGGACTTTCCGCGGGCCCGAGACCTCGGTCCGATCCTGCTCGCCTGGATCGTCTCGGTGGGCGTTCTCGTCTTCGAAACCGACCTCGGTACGTCGTTGCTGCTCTTCAGCACCGTGCTGGTGATGCTCTACATCGCGACCGAACGTGTGGGCTGGCTGGTGATCGGCGGCGGACTGCTCGCCATCGGATTCTTCTTCGCCTACAAGATGTTCGGACACGTGCGCGTGCGCGTCGACACCTGGCTGGACCCGCTCGGCGACTACGCCAACACCGGGTATCAGATCTCGCAATCGCTGTTCGGCCTGGCCACCGGCGGTATCGCCGGAACAGGTCTGGGCAGTGGTCGACCCAACCAGGTGCCGTTCGCGAAGACGGACTTCATCATCGCGACCATCGGCGAAGAGCTCGGCTTGATCGGCCTGGCCGCTGTGCTGATGCTGTTCTTGCTTCTCATCGTCCGCGGCCTGCGTACGGCGTTGGCAGTGCGCGACAGCTTCGGCAAACTGCTCGCCGCCGGTCTGTCGTTCACCATCGCGATCCAGATCTTCGTTGTCGTCGGCGGCGTCACCAAGCTGATCCCGCTGACGGGTCTGACTACACCGTTCATGTCGTACGGCGGCTCGTCGCTGCTCGCGAATTACCTACTGCTGGCCATCCTCGTCCGGATCTCGGACGCGGCTCGTGCGCCGGTAGTGACGAAGAAGAAAGGTCCGCCCCCAATCGCTGACGCCAATACCGAGATGATGCCGCGCGTATGAACACTCCACTGCGCCGCGTCGCGATGGCCGTCATGGTGATGGTCGTCGCGCTCCTCGCCAACGCCACGTACGTACAGGTCATCAAAGCTGACGACCTGCGAGCCGACCCGCGCAACTCGCGGGTGCTGCTCGACGAGTACTCACGCCAGCGAGGTCAGATCTCGGCTTCCGGTCAGGTGCTTGCCGCCTCCCGCGCCACCGACGACCGGTACAAGTACCTGCGCGAGTATCCGAATCCGTACCCGTACGCACCGGTCACGGGCTTCTACTCGATGCAGTACGGCAGCGCCGGCCTCGAGCGCACCGAAGATCCGATTCTCAACGGCTCGGACAACCGGTTGTTCAGTCAGCGCTTCTTCGACCTGGTGTCCGGACGCGATCCGCGCGGCGGCAACGTCGTCACGACGCTCAATCCGGCCATGCAGCAGGTGGCGTACGACCAGCTGACCAGCAAGGGTTACACCGGTTCCGTCGTCGCGATCGAGCCGAGCACCGGACGCATCCTGACGATGGTCAGCACTCCGAGCTACGACCCGAACCTGCTTGCCAGCCACGACGGCGCCGAAACCACCAAGGCGTGGGACGAGCTCAATGCCGATCCCAACGATCCGTTGGTCAACCGCGCTATCTCGCAGACCTACCCGCCCGGTTCGACGTTCAAGGTGCTCACCACGGCTGCAGCTCTTGGCAACGGTGCGACGCCGGACGACCAGCTGACCGCGGCGCCGCAGATCACGCTGCCCGGCACCAGCACGACCCTCGAGAACTACAACGGCAGCACGTGCGGCCCCAACCCGACGGCGTCGTTGCGTGACGCGTTTGCGCGCTCGTGCAACACGGCTTTCGTCGAACTGGGCATCAAGGACGGCGCCGACGCCATCAAGGACGAGGCCAGCGCCTTCGGCATCGGACCCAACACTCCCGCGATCCCGCTGCCGGTTGCGGACAGCACCGTCGGCGACATCTCCGACGACGCGGCTCTCGGCCAGACCAGTATCGGCCAGCGCGACGTCGCGGTGACCCCGCTCGAGAATGCAGTGATCGCCGCTACCGTCGCCAACGGTGGTGTGCGGATGCAGCCCAACCTGATCTCCCAGTTGCAGGCACCGGATCTGACCGATCTCAGTACGCCGTCACCGGTGTCGATGGGTCAGGCGATCTCGCCGGCAGTTGCGGCAACGCTGACCGATCTGATGATCGGCTCGGAGAACTTCACCGGCGGCGACGGCAAGATCCCCGGCGTTCAGATCGCGTCCAAGACCGGTACCGCCGAGCACGGCGTGAATCCGCGGGAAACTCCGCCGCACGCCTGGTACATCGCTTTTGCACCGGCGCAGAATCCGACGGTCGCCGTGGCCGTCATCGTCGAGAACGGTGGTGACCGCGGACTTGCCGCTACCGGTGGCTCGGTTGCTGCGCCGATCGGTCGTGCAGTCATCGCAGCCGGAATCCAAGGGGGCTGAACCGTGGCGTTGAACAACGGCGCTTTGATCGCCGATCGTTACCGATTGATCCGTCTCATCGCCACCGGTGGGATGGGTCAGGTGTGGGAAGCCACCGACTCCCGGCTCAACCGTCGCGTCGCCGTCAAGGTACTCAAGTCCGAGTTCTCTTCCGATCCGGAGTTCTTGGAGCGCTTCCGCTTCGAGGCCCGCACCACCGCACAGCTCAACCATCCCGGTATCGCCGGAATCTACGACTACGGCGAGACCCGCGACAGCTCGGGTGATTCCACGGCGTACCTGGTGATGGAACTCGTCAACGGTGAACCGCTCAACGCTGTCCTGGCACGCGTCGGCCGCCTGGCGGTTCCGCATGCCCTCGACATGCTCGAGCAGACCGGCCGCGCCCTGCAGGTCGCACACGACGCCGGTGTCGTGCACCGCGACGTGAAGCCGGGCAATATCCTCATCACGCCTACTGGCCAGGTGAAGATCACGGACTTCGGCATCGCCAAGGCCGTCGAGAACTCTCCTGTCACGCGCACGGGAATGGTGATGGGCACCGCCCAGTACATCGCGCCCGAGCAGGCTCTCGGTCAGGACGCGACCGCGGCGAGTGACGTGTACTCGCTGGGAATCGTCGGATACGAAGCACTTTCGGGTCGACGCCCGTTCACCGGTGACGGCGCGCTGACCGTCGCGATGAAGCACGTGCAGGAAACCCCGGCTCCGATGCCGGCCGACCTGCCGCCGAACATCCGCGAGCTCATCGACATCACGTTGACCAAGGATCCGGCCGGCCGCTACGCCAGTGGCGGCGAGTTCGCCGACGCCGTTGCAGCCGTTCGGGCAGGAAGGCGTCCACCGCCGCCCGGTCTGCTCGCCACCGGTGCCGCGAGCGCGTTGCCGGCAACGGGTGCCACGCAGGTCATGCCGCCGACGTACGCGGGTCCGGTGACGGGCGCCGCTGCTGCGGACGACGCGGCAGCCGGCGGACTGACCAGTGGGCAGAAGGCCGTGGCGTGGGCCGGCGGCGGATTGATCTTGTTGGCGTTGATCATCGGCGGAGTCTGGATCGCAACCGACGGTCCGAGCGACCCGACGCCGCCCGTCGTCACGTCCACGACATTGCCGACCACGACGACGACCAAGCCCACCACGACGACGACTCGGCCGACAACGACGACCACCGAGCCGACAACAACGACGACTCGGCCGACGACAACCACGACCGAGCCGACAACCACCACGACAACGCCGACCACGACAACAACAACTCCGACGACCACAACCACCACCACGACGACAACGACGACCACAACGACCACTGAGCCGTTGGCGGATCCCGGAGACGCTGAAGAACCGCTAGGACAAGACCAATGACGACACCCCGCAATCTCTCCTCCCGCTACGAGCTGGGTGAGATTCTCGGCTTCGGCGGAATGTCCGAGGTTCACCTGGCGCGCGACCTCCGACTCAGCCGCGACGTCGCGATCAAGGTGCTGCGTGCAGACCTCGCGCGCGATCCCACGTTCTACTTGCGGTTCCGTCGTGAGGCGCAGAACGCTGCTGCGCTGAACCATCCGGCGATCGTGGCCGTCTACGACACCGGTGAAGCCGAGACCGACGCCGGGCCGCTGCCGTACATCGTCATGGAGTACGTCGACGGCGACACGTTGCGTGACATCGTGCGCAGCACCGGGCCGATGGCTCCGCGCAAGGCGATGGAAGTGATCGCGGACGTCTGTGCCGCTTTGGACTTCAGCCACCGCAACGGCATCGTGCACCGCGACGTCAAGCCCGCCAACATCATGATCAACCGTGCCGGCGCCGTGAAGGTGATGGACTTCGGTATCGCCCGTGCCATTTCCGACGCGTCGAGCCCGATGACGCAGACGGCCGCCGTGATCGGCACCGCTCAGTACCTCTCGCCGGAGCAGGCGCGAGGTGAGCAGGTGGACGCGCGTTCGGACGTGTACTCGCTCGGTTGTGTGCTGTTCGAGATTCTGACGGGCGAGCCGCCCTTCAAGGGTGATTCACCGGTCGCCGTGGCGTACCAGCATGTTCGTGAAGATCCGCAGACGCCGTCGGAGATCAATCCCGACATTCCGCGCGAGCTGGATTCGATCATTCTCAAGGCAATGAGCAAGAACCCGGCCAACCGCTACCAGAGCGCCGGCGACATGCGCAGCGACTTGGTACGCGTTCTGGGCGGTCAGCGTCCGAGTGCGCCGATGGTGATGAACGACGAGGACCGCACCACCATCCTCGGCGCCGTCGGCTCCGACACCGGGAACTACCGCACTGCTCCCGATCCGGTCGAGCCGGTTGCTGCGAGGACAACTCGCGCCGCCGAGCCGCCTGCCAAGAAGAAGGGCGGACGCTACGCCCTGATGGGCATCGCGGCGCTTCTGGTGATCGGTCTGGTGACGTTCTTCCTCATTCGGGTGAACTCGCCGAAGGTCGAGATGGTGACCGTTCCGGGTGACCTGACCAACCAGCCCGCCGACGTCGCCGAGGCGACGCTGACCAACGCCGGATTCCAGGTGGAGCGTCAGCAGAAGACGGACAAGGTGATCGCCGCCGGAAACGTCATCACGACGCGTCCGGTTGCCGGGGTGCGCATCGAGAAGGGCAGCACCGTCACCATCGACGTGTCCACCGGCCCCGAGCAGGTCGCGATCCCACGCCTGACCGGGCTGAGCCAGGACGACGCGGAGAAGAAGCTCAACTCCGTCGGACTCCGACTTGATCCGACCATCGGCAAGGCGGCATCGACCGTCGCCGAGGTCGACAAGATCGTCAATCAGGATCCTGCCGTCGGAGTGTCGGTTGTTCTCGATTCCGCGGTCTCGATCACCGTCGGCACCGGACCGGAGCAGGTTCGTGTCCCGGACGTCACCGGTCAGCGTGAAGAGGTGGCGAGGCCCAACATCGAAGGTGCCGGGTTCGTCGTCCAGATCACGGAGATCGATTCGGGTCTGCCGAAGGGACAGGTCGTTTCGACCGACCCGACCGGCGGCACGTCGGCCACCAAGGGTTCGACCGTGACGCTGCGAGTATCCAACGGCAACCAGGTCGCGATGCCTGATCTGACCAACAAGACGGTGTCGGAGGCGTTGAGCACGCTTCGCGCAGCCGGTTGGGCGGGAACCGCTTCGCAGCTGGTTCAGAACCAGAGCACGACGCTCACCCCGGAAATGGTGGGCAAGATCGTCTCGCAGACCCAGCCTCCGGGCTCGGAGATCTCCAAGGACGCGGTCATCACCGTCAGCGTCGGAGCGCTCGGAATCCCCGGCCGCTAGCAAAGTGAAAAAGTGCCTCCCGGAGATTCCCGGGAGGCACTTTTTTGTGGACAGGTGTCAGAGAATTGCGGGCAATGCGCCGCCGAGCGCCGACGCGACCTCGGCCTCGAGGGCTGCGACGAGCCCTTCCGGCGGCGCCTCACCGCAGACTGCGAGCCAGTTCGCGAGCATCCGGTGTCCACCCTGGGTGAGTACGGACTCGGGGTGGAACTGGACGCCGTGAATCGGCAGTTCGCGGTGGCGCATCGCCATCACGACGCCGCTCTCGGTGTGGGCGGTCACCTCGAGTTCCTCGGGAATGGTGTCCTCGAGAACCGTCAGCGAGTGGTAGCGGGTAGCGGTGAACGGATCGGGCAGCCCGGCCAGGACGCCGACGTCCTTGTGGTGAACCAGACTCGTCTTGCCGTGAAGCAGTTCGGGCGCGCGGTCGACGGTTCCGCCGAAAGCCGCACCGATCGCCTGATGTCCGAGGCAGACGCCGAGCAGCGGGGTCTTGGTGTCGGCGCAGACCTTCACCAGATCCATCGTCGCTCCCGCGCGCTGCGGAGTTCCGGGGCCAGGGCTCAGGAGAATGCCGTCGAACTGCGCTACTGCACCTTCGAGGTCTGCCGTCAGTTGTGGATCGTCGTTGCGCCAGACCACGGCTTCGGTTCCGAGCTGGCCGAGGTACTGCACCAGGTTGAACACAAAGCTGTCGTAGTTGTCGACGACGAGAATCCTCATGAGAGCAGGGTAAACGCCTGTGCTATCCGCCGGTATAGGCGGGGACCGTGATCTGCGACGGCGTTGCCTGCGTGTACCCGAGGCCGAAGCGGGTCGCGTACTGCTTGTAGATCCGAATGCCCGGTTCGGCGGCGAGGGCCGCCTCGAGGCGCGCAACGTCACCGATGGCGCTCATCACGTAGGGCGGGCTGTAGGTACGTCCGTGAAGAAGAAGAGTGTTTCCGATGCACCGCGGCGCCGACGTACTGATGATCCGTTGGTCCTGCATGCCCACCGCTTCGGCCCCGCCGGCCCACAGTGCGTTCAGGACGCTCTGGACGTCCTGCTGATGCACGACGAGGTCGTCCGGGGTGGCGTCGACCGGGTACTTGCCGTCGGCGTTGCGTGGGGCGTCCGTCATCGTGACCACGACGCCGGGGCCGGTCATCTCCGTCAGTCCCGCGTCGGCGGAGATGTTCTTGATGTCACCGAGCGCGGCGGCCACTCCGGCGTCGGACCGAGCCGCGTCTTGCTGCAGCGAATCGAGCTGAGCGGCAAGTTCGTCCCGGTCGGCCGAAACTTTTTCGGCATTGGCCTGGGCGCTGCGGACCAGATCGGAGAGCCTGGTGCTTTCGGTGACCTGCAGCTGGTTTTCCTCGGCGGATCGTTGCGCCGTGGCGACCATCAGACCGGCTACCAGGCAGACGGCAAGTACACCGATGTGCCAGACGGTTCGTGAAGATTCACCCGAAGACACGTGGCTCCTCCCGGATTGTGCAGGTCGGCCGGTGACCAACTGGACACAGCTACGTTAGCGTGTAGGTAACACATGCAGGTCACACCGTAGAGCGAGGACGTCATGCCCAAGTCGAAGGTCCGTAAGAAGAACGACTACACAGTCAACCCGGCAAACCGCACTCCGGTGAAGGTGAAGATGGGTCCGTCGAGCACGTTGTACGTCTCCGTAATGCTCGGATTCATGCTCGTCGGCCTGGCGTGGTTGATTGTGTACTACTTGGCCGCGGATTCGATCACGTGGATGAACGACTTGGGAAACTATAACTTCCTCGTCGGCTTCGGTTTCATGGTTGTCGGCCTTGTCATGACCATGAGATGGCGCTGACCAGCGAGTATCTGATTCGACCCGGATCGTGACCGTCATTCAATTACATGGGTGTCATTCATCCCCATTGTGGATAACTCCTGTGGACAACCTAGGAAGTTATCCACATGCTCGAGGATGAATTTCATCCACAGCCTCGTGACAACGCCACGGAAGTCGTCTCGTGGGCCACTCCGATGGGTGTTGTCTACGCGATGTTCGGCGGCGGAATTGCCCTCGCGATCGCCTCGATAATCGCGCCCACGGAGCCTGCCGGACGCTTCCTGCTCGCCCTCGCGGTGATCGGGCTGTTCGTGATGGGCGGACTCGCCCTGCGTCAGCGTCCCCGCCTGGCTGTGATCGAGGACGCGGGAACCAAGTCGATCGCGGTGCAGCGACTGCGCGCCCGCCACGAGTTCACCCGCGAACAGATCGACCGCGTGCGTCTCGTCCGCTACCCGCGTCTGGGTCGACGCGTCCCGATGCTCGAGATCGACATCGTCGACCGTCCCACCGACACGGAGAAGCTGTTGATCTTCGGACGCTGGGATCTCGGCACGTCGCCTGAGGACGTCCTGGACGTGCTCGCCGTTCACGGTTTAGTGCCGCCCGAGAAGTAAGCGCGGGCTACCTACATGGCCAGTGCCGCGAGGTCCGGTTGCACGATGTCGAGAGCCTGCTGCGGCACCGCGACGGCGTCGCTCGACCATCCCCAGATCGAGTACAGCTCACGGCCGGGGTCGGTGTACCCGTCGCGGCCGTGAAGCACCCGGTAGTTGTCGATGCAGATCATCTCGCCGGCTTCGGCACGGAACATCGGCCCGCTGTCTCGCACGTGGATCACGGCCTCACTCCACTGCTTCACCAGCGGCCACTGCGCTTCTTCCAATTCGCCGGCGATCGGCGCGAGATATGGGTGATACCGAACCTGGTTGCGTCCACTCGACACCGTCCGGGCGATCGGCGCGAATGTGTTCTGCGGGAAGTTCGGTTCCGAATGGTCGATGTCTGTGCTCCAACAGAATTCGGCCAGCTCCGCTGTTGCGGGATCGAAGGCGAGCAACCGCGTCAGTTTGAGCGCATCGATGAGAAACGAGTCACCGCCACTCGGATACGCCGGACGCTTGCACCACAGAAACAGATAGTCGGGCGCGTAATCACCGAACGCAAAACCGTCGTTGTGGGCGGTCATCCGCTCGCCGGAGATGCCGAACGAGCGCTTCCTGCCGCGTTCGTCCACCGGTTGGGTGTCGACGACAGCTGCTTCGGCATCCTGACTCTTGGCACTCGCCTCGAACTGGCGGCCGACGCGAATGCACTTCTCACCGAGCAACTTCGACGCGAAGGCAATGGCATCGTCCTCGGTGTGCAGGCCACCGAAGACCGCGGCCCCGTCGAGAGCGATTGCCGCCCGGACGGCCTCGACCGTCTCCACGCGCCGCGGAACAACACTTGCCAGCGTCAAATCGGAAGAGAACATTCATCACTCCATACGTCGAGTTGGCCAAACGGTTCAACTCGAGCGTAGGAACTCGTCATTTCGACGGCGTAACTCCGGAAACCGATTCGGTTACGGAGCCAGCCTTTCAGATCACTTTGCCCGGGTTCATGATTCCGTGGGGGTCGAGTGCACCCTTGATCGCGTGATGCATCGCGACGACGGCCGGTGACAGTTCTTGCGCCAAGCCGCCCATCTTCAGTAGGCCGACGCCGTGTTCACCGGTGACGGTTCCGCCCAACTCGAGGGCATTGTCGATGATCTCGGCAAAAGCGGCCTGAGCGCGCCTCCGCGCCGCTTCGTCGTCGTGTGGCGTGATCAGCAGCGGATGCAGGTTGCCGTCACCCGCGTGCGCGATGTTCGCGATGTGCGTGTCGTGCCGGGCCGAGATGGCCTCGATGCGCGCCAACATCTCCGGAACCGCCGCCTTTGGGACGCAAATGTCCTCGGTGAGCACCGGGCCGAGCCGCTCGAGGGCGGGGTACGCCAGACGCCGGGCGGAGAACAAGGCGTCGGCTTCCTCCTGATCGGTGGATCTGGCGCTCCAGGTAGCCCCGGAGCGGTTGAAGCAGGCCAACATTCGCTCGGCTTCGGCGTCGCCGATCTCGCCCGGTGTGTCGATGCGGCCGAGCAGGACAACCTCGGCGTCGGCCGAGAGGCCCATGTTCTTCCAGGCATCGACGGCAAGCAGGCACTGCCGATCGATCAGCTCGAGGGCCGACGGCGTGAGACCGTCTGCGGCGACGGCTTCGACGGCCTTGCCCGCAGCGACGATGGAGTCGAAGTATCCGACGATGGTGCGTTCGGGATCGCGCTGAGGACGAAGCTTGACGGTCACCTCGGTGATCACCCCGAGAGTGCCTTCGGAGCCGACCATGAGTGCCGAGAGATCAAACCCAGCCACTCCCTTGGCAGTTCGACGCCCGAGCCGAACCAGCTCACCGGTTCCGGTGACCACCTGCATGCCCAGCACGTAGTCCTTGGTGACGCCGTACTTGACGCAACACAGGCCGCCGGCATTGGTCGCGACGTTGCCGCCGATCGTCGACCAGGGCGCGCTCGCCGGATCGGGCGGATACCAGAGGCCGTGCTCGGCGCACGCGTCGCGGAGGTGATCGTTGACCACTCCGGGTTCGACCACGGCCAAACGCTCGAGGGTGTTGATCTCCTTGATGGCGTTCATCGCGTCGAATGCGATCACGACGCCGCCGGCGACTGCGTTGGCTCCGCCCGACAGACCGGTTCCGGCTCCGCGCGTGACGACGGGCGCACCGTGGGCGATGCACGCCTGCACAACTGTCTGTACCTGCTCGGCTGTGCGCGGGCGGACCACTGCGACCGGCATCTCGTAGGGAGCCCACTCGGCGTCGTCGTGGATGTAGCTCGCCATGATGTCGGGGTCGGTGATCAGTCGATCCGCATCGATCTGCGAGCCGAGCGCCTCGAGGAGTGTCATGTCTCCACGATAGTGACGGCGGCTACACCGCCCCATGTAGATTTACTCCGAGAAACCGGAAACTGTATGGACATTCTCTCCATACTCATCATTGGTCTGACGAGTTGGTCTGACGAGTTGGTCTGACAAGGGAGCGCGGATGCACGAGAACTGGCTACAGCTTCTCCTGGCCGAGGCATCCACCGAGGAACTGATCGAACACCGCGATCAGTTGGCCGCTGGGTCAGGCCCCGAGGTCGCCGCCGAGATCGAGCGAGAAGCCCGATCGGCGCTTCAACTACGAAGTCTCCTGGCTCAGCGCCGACAGCGCGCCACCGAACTCGGGGCACTCAACGACATCGCGTCGCTGCTGACCACGATGCACGATCACCACGCCCTCCTGCAGGAGATCGTGGATCAGGCCAAACGACTACTCGGCGTCGACCTTTCGTACCTTGCTCTCATTCACGACGACATCTTGATCATCGAAGTCACGAGCGGTGCGTACACCTCCCAATTGCTCGGCCTCACGGTTCCCTTCCGCGAAGGTCTGATCGGTCGCGTGGTCGAGAACTCTTCTCCTGCTTGGTCTCCCGACTACCGAAACGATCCCTCGTTTGCACATATCGGACCGGCCGACGACGCAGCACGGGCCGAGAACATGCGCGGCCTGTTGGCCGTTCCGCTGACTTTGAACGGCAAGATCCTGGGTGCCCTCTGCGCGTGCAAGCGTCAGGAGCGTCGATTCGGCAACGAGGAAGTTGCGTTGCTGTCCGCCCTCGCAGCTCATGCCTCGGTAGCCATCGAGAATGCCCGCTCTCTCGAACGCTATCGCGCGACGGTTGCAGAAGTGAATGCAGCGAACACCGAACTTGCCAAGCGCACAGCACTTCTCGAACAGACGCTGACCTGGGATCGTTCGCTCACACAAGTTGTCCTGCGCGGCGGTGGAGTCCGTGAACTCGTGGAGGAAACCTCGGCGTCGACGGGCTCGCCCGTGTTCTTCGTGACCGGAACATCCGAGATCCCACCGGGACTGCAACGGGTCAGCGAGAGCGTGCATCGGGTCTTCGACATCTTTGCCGCTGACCGACGCGAGCAGGAAGTGACGCTCATCGTCGGTGAGCAGTTCCTGTTCGCCACCGAAGTGCGCAGTGCCGGTGACCAACTCGGAGTTCTGTTCCTACTCTCGCGTCATGAACCCACCGCCGCCATGAGATTGGCACTCGAAAGGTCTGCTCCCGCCATTGCGCTGGCACTGGTCGGCGAACGGGCGGCCAGGGAAGCCACCCGTCGAGCACGCGACGCATTTCTGGTCGATCTGATCACCAGGCCAGCGCCGACGCCGGCCGAAGTCACCGGTCAGTTCCGCCTGGCTGGACTCAACCCCGACCGCTCATACACCGTCGTGGTGGCCCGCCCGGCCGACGCCGTCGACCGTGCGCGGCGCAGTATCGAGGAAATTGCATTCCCCTCGGGAACCGTTGTTGCCGAACATGGTTCACGGGTCATCGCACTGATTCCCGGAATGTCACCGGCAGCAGTTGCGAAGGCGTGGGTTCAGCCGGCGGAGAACCCGACCGTCGGAATCGCCGATCCCGCGGTGGGAGCGGAAGCTCTGGCGCGAGCCTATGTCGAGGCACAGCACACCGTCGACGTCCTCGAGACTCTCGGGCGGGCCTCCCACGTGGAGCCGGCAAGTTCACTCGGTATCTACCGAATTCTCCTCAGCCGCACCGGCCGCGAAGAACTCGAATCGCTGACGCAGCGGTCCCTCGGCCCTCTCCTCGAGGAGGAGCAACGACGCGGCGTTCCACTTCTGGACACCCTCGCGTCGTACCTGTCGCACAATTGCAAACATTCTGCGACCGCCACCGCGCTCGCGATTCACGCCAACACTCTGTACCAACGCCTCGAATCGATCGACCGATTGATCGGTACACAGTGGCGTCAGCCGGACCAGGCGCTCGATCTTGCGCTCCTGATCCGGCTTCGTGCCAGTGCGGGGAAACTCGGTCAGATCTGAGCGGTCTTGCTCGATCGCTTGGCCAGCGCCACCACAAGAATTGCGGCACAGAGCATCACGGCGCCCACCACCCACAGGCCTGCCTTGGCATTTCCGGTCACATCGGTGAGCCAGCCGGTGATGTACGGAGCACCGAAGCCCGACGCATTGCCGATCGAGTTGATCATGGCGATACCCGCGGCCGCGCTGGCACCCGTCAGGAACGTGGTGGGCAGGTACCAGAAGACGGGGAGCGCACAGAGGACGCCGACAGCAGTGAGCGAGACCGCAATCATGACGGTAAACGGTGAATCCAGGTACAGCGCAATCGGAATGGATACCGCGCCCAGGAGCGTCGGGGCTGCAACGTGCCACATTCGTTCACCGGTCTTGTCGGAATGGCGGCTCCACAGCACCATCGCGACAGCGCCGATCGCGTAGGGGACGGCCACGATCAGGCCTGTCTCGACGAGCGAGAAATCGGTGTCGAACGTCTGCTTGAATCCCGCGACGATGCTGGGCAGGAAGAAGCTCAAAGCGTAAAGCCCGTAGGTGATTCCGAAGTAGACCAGACCGAAACCGATGACGCGGGGATCACGCAGGGTCTTACCGGCCGACTGGTGACCGGCGTCGCCGAGTTCTTTCTCCTCGTCGGCCATCGACTTCATCAGCCAGGTGCGCTCCTCGAGGGTCAACCACTTTGCGTCGGCGGGACGATCGGTGAGGTAGAACCAGACGACAAACGCCAAGATCACGGCGGGCAGACCCTCGATCAGGTACATCACGCGCCATCCGGCGAGGCCGAACAGTCCGTCGCCGTACTGGATGATGGCGGCCGAGAGCGGGGCACCGAGCGCCGACGAGAGCGGAAGTGTCAGCAGGAACAAGCCCATCAGGCGTACGCGGTACTTCTTCGGGAACCAGAAGGTCAGGTAGAGAAGAACTCCGGGGAAGAAGCCGGCCTCGGCGATGCCCAGCAGAATGCGGAGGAAATAGAGGCTGCCCACGTTAGGCACGAATGCCAGCGCAGCGGCAAGGATGCCCCAGGTGAGCATGATCCGCGCGATCCACAGCCGGGCGCCGAAGCGGTGCAGGGCCAGGTTGCTCGGCACCTCGAACAGCAGGTAGCCGACAAAGAAGAGACCGGACGCAAGGCCGAACATCGTCTCGGTCATCCCGAGGTCGGCGCTCATGGTGAGCTTCGCGAAGGCGATGTTCGTACGATCCAGATAGTTCACGAAATAGAGCAGGATCAAAAAGGGGATCAGTCGTCGCGCTACCTTCTTCACCACGCGAGATTCGATCTCGCTCGGCGCAACCCCACCGTCAGTGGTGGTGCTATCGGTGGAGGTCATGGCAGGGGTACTCCTCGGAAAAGGTCAGCGTTGCTATCTACGAAGTGACTCAAGCCACAGTAGAAGCACGACCGAGCCCAACCTATGTGGACAATCTCTACAGAAGCCGTCTCTGCATGTGCGATTGCTCCCAAAGATCCGGCAGATGATCCCGGGCCGCCAGACGAACGTCCCTGAACAGTCGAAGGCGACAAACCCGTCTGAGCTGGGGGTTTAGAGCTACCAGCACCAAGTCACTGGCTAGTGTTGTCGGCGAAACAGCCAGAGCAAGTGCGGACGCACCGCGTGACTTGAAGGACAGAACATGACGAAGTTGGTTCGGACCACGATGACCCGCCGGTCCTCCACCGCAGTCGCTGCCACCCTCGCGGCGGTCGCTCTATTCGCCTCCGCCTGCGGCAGCGACTCCGACAAGACCGACTCCGACAAGAGCGCTGCCGGCGCCTCGTCCGCTACATCCTCGGCCACCGTCGGCAGGAAGACGCTCGACGCCAAATTCGAGACGAAGTGCGCAAAGGACGGCGGCACGACAGTTATGACACTGCTCGACGCGGAAAATCCCACCTACGGCATGTTGACCGTCTCGGCCATCGTCGATGAATCCGGCACGGTTCAGACTGCTGGAATCGCCGGAAGCGAGGGTGGATCGAACGGTCTGCCGTACACCGCCGGATACGCACCGGGACTGCCCGGCGGATCTGCCAGTGCCAAGCAGAACGGCAATACCTTCGTGGTGACGGGCGAGGGAATCGGCGCCCGGGACAAGGGCAACCCGACGGAGACGTCGAGCTTCGAGATCACGTTCGCCTGCGAGTCCATCATCGGCGGCTGAGCCATAGAACGGCTGGGCCCTAGGATTCTTGCTAGCTGATTCCCAGCTGTTCGCGCAGTTGGACGACGCGGAGCACGATGACTCCGATTGTCACCACGGTGACGGCACCAAAAGCGATCCAGCCGATCCGCACCGCCTTCACGCGGTTCTCACCGGCGCCCAACCACTGCGGGGCGTACAGGAATGCAGCGGCCGTTGCGGCACCTGCCACCAGACCTCCCGCGTGACCCCAGAACGAGATCCCGGGCAGCGAAATGCTGATGATCACATTGATCGCGATCACCGAGATGATCGGGACCGGGCTTCGACGCAAACGCAGGAGAAGAACTGCCTGTGCGCCCATGATGCCGAAGATCGCACCCGACGCCCCAGCAGTCCAGGACAGGGCCGTGAGCGAAGAGAACACCGGCTGGAATGCCATCACCGAGGCGGAACCGCCGAGAAGCGAAACCAGGTAGATGCCGATGTACCTCGAGCGGCCCACCACGATTTCGGTGTCGCGGCCCAGGATGTAGAGGGCGTACATATTGACCGCGAGGTGCAGGATTCCGAAGTGCAGGAACCCGGAGCCGATGAGCCGGAACCAGTCACCGCTGGCGACCAGCCCCGGATTGAGTGCCCAGTTCGCGAAGATCGACGAGCCGACCTGATTGTTCATGATGCTTCGCGACTGCGCGAAGGTGGCGAGGAACGCCAGGACGTTGAGCCCCATTAAGGTGTACGTCACGATCGGGATCGCACGGGCGGGGCTCACGGTGTTTCCGGCGACGCCCCGAACGGGGCGGACATCGCGTTGGCCGGCAGCTACACAGTCAACACATTGGTATCCCACCGCCGCCTCGCGGAGGCAGTCCGGGCACGCCGGACGTCCACAACGATTGCAGGAAAGTGCGGTGGGTCGATCTGGATGGCGGACGCACCGCGGTTGGGGCGGGATGCCCTCACTCGCACCGCCGCCCCAACCGGGGTTCGTCATCTGCTTGTTTTACCTGTTCAGGAGATGGTGATGCTGTTGATCACGACGGGCTCGACCGGACGATCGCCACGATCGACGGCGGTGGAGGAGATAGCGTCGACAACCTTCTTGGAATCGTCGTCGAGAACCTCACCGAAGATGGTGTGGCGACGGTTCAGGTGCGGCGTCGGGCCGGTGGTGATGAAGAACTGCGAGCCGTTGGTTCCCGGGCCTGCGTTGGCCATGGCCAGCAGGTAGGAGCGGTCGAACTGCAGTTCCGGATGGAACTCGTCACCGAACTTGTAGCCCGGGCCGCCGGTGCCGGTTCCGGTGGGGTCGCCACCCTGGATCATGAAGCCGTCGATGACGCGGTGGAAGATGGCACCGTCGTAGAACGGGCCGGTCTTGGTGCCGGCGGCGTTTGCGGTGGTGTACTCCTTCGAGCCGTCGGCGAGGCCGACGAAGTTCTCGACGGTCTTCGGCGCATGGTTGCCGAACAGAGCGATCTTGATGTCGCCGCGGTTCGTGTGCAGCGTTGCGGTTGCGGTCTGATGAGTTGAAGTCACACCACCATCGTGCCATTGCCGGCGTTCTCGCGGATGTCGCCCCGCAAAAGTCTCCCTGTCCTCGCCCCACTGTTATGGCACAGTGAAGTCATGACACGAGTGACCGAGTCCCTCAGCACGCAGTTGCCCGACACCTTCGATCACGCGCGCGCCCGCGTCGAGGACACCTTCGACGAGACTGCCGCCTACCTCGAAGAGACAGCGGCTCGCATCAAAGAGTCCGAGGCAGCCGACAACGCTCGCCGCATCGCTGCGGTGGTCGCCACGTCGGTCGCTCGCGGCGCTGGGCAGGTCGGGTTGTTCCTGGGCCGTCAGGGCAAAGTCCTCGCCAAGAAGGGCGTCGAGCGCGCAAAGGCTATCCCCACGAAGTCCGCGGAACGCACCGAGAAGCCTCGCGGCCGCAAGCGCGTCACGGTGTTCGTCATCGCCGGTGTTGCGGTGATCGGTGGCGCGGTGTTCTTCAAGAGCCGCCGACGCGAGCATCCGCCGGTCGCTTCCGCACCCCCTCGCCTCGAGGAGAACTCGGCCGAGAAGACCGCTTAGTCGAGATACGAAAAGCCCCGGAACAGATTGTGTTCCGGGGCTTTTCGATGTTCACGTTCAGCAGTTGGACGGTGCCGGGACGTTGTTGAAGCGATCGATCATGTATCCGATGGATTCGGGGGTACCCACCAGGTACGGCGTCGCGTGATTGATTGCCAGTCCCGGAATGATCGGGGGCAGTTCGTTGACGGAGAACTGCACCGTTGCACCCTTGCCGCACCAGTCTCGCGCCAGTTGCTGTCCCTGGCCGAACGGAACGATGTCATCGGAGCGGCCATGCTGAATGAGCACGGGCGACTCCGGCGTCAGCTTGCCGATCTTCTGCTCGTCGAGGATTGCCTGCGCCATGGGTAGACGCGCCAGAACCGCGGAGAGTGATTCACCGGAATTGGTGAAGCTCGACGACTGCTGGAAGCCGAACTGCAATCCACTTTCGGCGACGCACTGGTTCTTGGTGGCGGCCAACATCTGTCGGCCGCGATCGTTGATCTCGGCGTCGAGCAGCGGCTGAACCTCGGGGTACTGGGCAAGGATCCCGTTGAGCGCGTATCCGATCACTCCGGTGAGGAACGTGCCGTCGACCTGCTGCAGCGTCGCCGCCAGATCGGCGGGCGGTGCACCTGCGTACGTGCCCTTGAGATCAAGCTCGGGAGCATACGACGGCTTCAATTCCGTTGCGGCAGCGGCAGCTCCACCACCTTGCGAGTAACCCCACAGTCCGATGGGGCCGTCGGCGGGAATGCTCGTGTTCGGGAGTTGCTGAGCGGCTCGCACCGAGTCCAGAACCGCGTGTGCTTCGGCTTCACGGTTGACGTAGGTGTGATCGCCCGGAGTTCCGAGGCCCTCGTAATCGGTGACGACGACGGCAATGCCGTTGAGCAGCAACGTGTTCACCCAGATGGACTCGTAGCCGACCATGACGTCCGTCGGGAACTGGTACTCGATACCGGTGTTGAACAGCTTGGATGGTGCGCATTGATCGCCCTGCCCATGCGTTCCTACCGCTGCGGCAACCAGTGGACGCGCCCCCTGCCCGGTCCACGGGTTCGACGGTTCGAGATAGGTGCCCGTCACGGCAACGGGGGCGCCCTTGGCGTCCTCGCTTCGGTACATGATCTTGGTGGCGGTTGCCGGCCACGCACCGTTCGATCCGGGCACGCTCAGCAGCAGTGGTGACGGCTCACTCTTGATGAGATCTCCGTTGGCACCTGCCGGAAGCTCGACCGGCGGCGTGTAAAAATCTGCCGGCTCCGCCGTTGCGGCAGGGGCCGTCACAGCACCCATGACCAGTGCCGCGACGGAGACCCCGGCCGCCCACCATGCTCTGCTCTTCACGTTTCGATCTCCCCACGTTCGCCTGCGCTGTGGCTTGGCACACAGCGAACGCAGAGTAACACATACCTCACGTAACACTTTTTCGTGAGGTTTTCGCCTTAACAGGCTGAAATACAACCGTTTACGACTACTTCGTGGGCTCCAGATTGGTGGTCAGCAGCGCACGAAGCTTGTCGGTATCAGCCGAGGTCCAGGCCTCGGGGTGCAGGATCTTGGCCCACATGTCCGCTGCATCCTCGCCGTAATTGTGACCGTGCCCGGACGGGACGTCAGCCGAGAAGACCATGTCGAGGGTTACCTGCCAGAAGGTCACGAGAGGAACCCATGTCATTCCCGGATCCACGTCGCGACCCAGCGGTTCTTTGAGCCAATCCGGCTTGTTGAGCAGCAGGTCGAAGGACCACCACGTGATCGGGTCGCTGGCGTGCTGCCAGTACACGATGCGATCGTCGTCCCAGTCCGACTTCAGCTCCAGATCTTCCGGATCACCGGCAAACCGAATTGCCTGGCCACCGTCGATCACCGGCAGAATCTCCGGTGAGCCCGAGTCACGACTGTCCGTGATTTCCTGCCACTGAGCAGTGAAGTTGGGGGTTCCGACCCACAGTGCGCCGTCGACGCGCGTCATCATGTCCTGGGCGCCGGCGAATGCGGCCTGGCCACCGTAGGAGCCGAGGCTCTCACCGAAGACAACCAGTTCGGGACGCGTCTCCACGGGCAGGTCGATCCACTTGGCGTAGACCGCGTTGAAGAGTGCCCGCCCGGCGATCATCGGCGTCTCGCGGTCTGCGATGAAGGCCAACGGACTCGGAAGGAACGAGTACTGCATCGACGCGATCGCCGTGTCCCCGCCCTCGACGTACTCGAACGCCGACGCGACGTCCTCGTTCACCCAACCGCGGCCGGTGGTCGTGACAACTGCGAGGGTTCCGCGGTCGAATCCGCCGGTGCGCTCCAACTCGTCGACGACCCGCTGTGCGACACCGTTGATCGAGTCCGAGGATTCACGTCCGGCATACACCCGGATCGGTTGCTTCGCTTCACGTCCGGTCAATGCAGAGATCTCGGCTGCAGTGGGACCGCTACCCATGAAGGTGCGCCCCTCCTGACCGAGAGAATCCCAAGCCTCGGCGGACATCGGCGAACCGCTCCGCTCTGCAATCATGGGCTGTTCGATGCCGTCCGGTGTTTCGTGATCCGCACCGGAGAAACTCCAGTTCGCGAATGCGATCAGCCCGTTGTACAGCGCACCGTTCACGATGAAGATGCCGAGGGCGAAGATGACGATCAAGCTGCCGACCTTCGCCGCCTCGAGGGGAACGAACCGAAGTGCGACGGCGGTGAGCTTGTTGGTGGTGAAACGAAGACCACGGCCTGCCTCGAGCAGGATGAACCAGATTCCGAGCGAAATCATCAGCACCAGAAGATAATTCGCCTGATTGGCGCGTGGAGCTTCCACGAGATCGCGAACGATTTGCTGCCACCACGAACCGAGGACCAAGAACGTCGGCACCAGAATGACGGCCGCGACCAACAGGATTCGCCAGCCGATCTTCTTGGTGCGATCCGACCACTGCGGTTCGACGCCGCACTTGCGGATCATCCAGGCGACCGTCACGCCGACGCCGTATCCCATCGCGAGCGAGATGCCCGTCGCAACGCCCTGCAGGTACCACGCGCGCGGCAACAGGGACGGACTCATCGACCAGGTGAAGAAGACCAGAGCAAAGGCAAGCCCGACCGGGTGCAGCGTCTTGCAGTAGAGGCGCAGCCGTTCCCACACACGTTTCATGCCGGAATCGTATGCGCCCCGTGCCCGAATCAGGTCACGAAGCGCACACGCGTCCAGTCTGTTTACGGGGCGAAGCGCAAAATCGCGGCAACTGCGCCGCCGCCCGGAATGTCCTCCGCGCGAACAGCGAGCACCCGTGCACCCGTCAGGAGCGCACGACGAGCGATCTCGTCGACGACCCCGTAGGTGCTTCCGTTGGTCGACTCACCGGTCGTGAGAGCGCCCGTCTGGGGATCGAGACTTCCGGGTACGACGGAATCGATGTCGATGAAAACGGTGTCGACCTGTCCGTACGTCGCGGCTGTTGCCACGTCGGCGACGTCGGTTTGAGTGCGACCTTGTTCCGTGCGCACATTGAAGGTGTCCCGCACCGCCGCCAGCTGCTCGGCATGGAAGTCGTCGAGCGCCGGACGCGAACCGTCCGCCACTTCCTGCGTCGACAAGGCTTCCGGGTTTCCCTCGACGGTTTTGTCGACCAGGTGGCGGTACGAATTCACGGAGCGATACACCGACGCGATGGGTTCCGCAGCGGCCAGAATCAAGGGGACGTCACGGCCGGCGAGCACACCGCGGACCTCGTGATCGACTGCGCGGGCGTACTGATTGACGCGCAACTTTCGGCTGTCCGACCCCGACAACCGACCCGCTTCAGTTCGGCTGTTGATCGACGACTTGCCCGCGTGATCCGCAGCATTCTTCGGCATTCCCTGAACACGAACCTCGTCGGCCGGTTGATCGGCGGCGATCTCGATCAGTCGCACCGAACCCTCTGCCAGAGCGAGAACAAACGCCGTCTGGGGGAACGTCACCGAACGGAGCAGCGGCTTGAGATGAAACCGATCGCTGACCGTTTCGAGCGCCTGCAGACGGTTGGGGAGGCGGAAGGTCACCAGACGCTCCGGCGTCGCGTACGTGACCAATGAGCGCGACTGGAAGCGCCAGAAATCGTCGTCGTCGTCGAGCTCTGCGTATTCGGCCTCGAACTGCTTGCGCTCGGCCGGATCCTCCACCGATGCGAGTGCCGAGCGGACCTGGTCCTTGAAGGCTATGCGCGCTTTGTCGTAATCCTGCGGCGCATCTTCAGTCGGAGTAACGATGGTGATGCAGGTGGGCCCCTCCACCTCCGCGAGTGCGGCAATTTCACCGTGGCTGGGAATGTCGTTGTGAAGCACTACGAACCTCCTGAAATTGGATTCTCCTCACGCTACGCCCGGCTGGTTATGACCACTAGACTTTCCGGAGAATTCGGGACGAACGGTCCATAGTGGGCGCGGTTCTGGCCACCCCACTCCGAGCGAACGGCATGTTCATCGCCTCCAGTGCGCCGAAAGTGCCGTTCGCTCAAAAACAGGGGGCACACAAGTCGGGCAAGTCGGGCACCGGCCGGGGCGAGCAGAGATCGGGTACATCGGCATACAAAAACACCCTCCCGGATCCCGGGAGGGTGTTTTCTTACTGTGGAGCCTAGGAGATTCGAACTCCTGACATCTGCCTTGCAAAGGCAGCGCTCTACCAACTGAGCTAAGGCCCCGTTCGGTTTTCTGACCGGAGTCAGAGTACCTAGGTTCTATCCTGTTTCCAAATCGTGCCAAACCTTGTCTCCGCGCTGACTTTTGATCAGCTTGGTGACCCCGAGAGCTACCAGAATTCCGGCCCCGACAAGCAGGAAAACCTTCATTCCAGCAACCCTTCTTCGGCACATGGGAGTGGGCCTAGGAGGACTTGAACCTCCGACCTCTTCATTATCAGTAAAGCGCTCTAACCACCTGAGCTATAGGCCCCTGAACCGATTCCAAAGATTACCCCACCGGGCCGCTGACACCAAAACGGGCCCGGCGGAGCAATGTTTTCGCAGGTCAGTCGCGGTCGGCGAGAGTTACCTCGACGCCGCCAACCAGGTCGCTGCAGAGGTTGTAGATGAACGATCCGATCGTGACGAGTGCCGTGAAAAGCACCATGTTCGCGATACCGATCAGTGCGGCGTAGCCGAACACCTGGCCGGCCGTCACCAGACCGTCGGAGCCGCCGTCGGCAACGATGTCGGTGAACGCGTTGTTCAGGCGATCCCAGACGCCCATGCCGTCGAGAACGACGTAGAGCAGTCCGACGGCCACCATCCACACGAAGAACAGCGACACCGAGATCACGGATGTGATCTTGAGCGTGGACCACGGGTCGATACGACGGATCTGGACCGTTGCGCGTAGTGGCGCACCGTCCACGACCGAAGCCGATACGGCGTGAGTTTTCTCACCCTTCACCGCAGCAGGCAACGGATGCTTGGCCTCGGAGAGGTCAGGCATGTCCTTCGGAAGATCCTTGCGATCGATGTGCCGAGTCGGCCCGTCGATCGCGGCGGCTTTTGCTTTCGGATTAGCGACCGTGGGATTGGCGACCGTGGCGTTTGCAGCCTTGGGATTTGCGCCCGAGGGTGCAACAGCCTTGGCTGCTGCCGCGCCGGCGACGCCACCGGTAGCTGCGGCAGCCGCCGTTCCTGTCACGACGGGACGTGCCGACGGGTTGCCGGCAGGACGACCCGTCTGTGCACCGGCAGCGGGGCGACCCGCCTGTGGCTGTCCCTTCGGCGCACCACCCTGCGCGGGGTTTTTGGCCGGACCACCCTGCGCCGGACCACCCTGCGCCGGGCCTGCCGCTGCAGGACGCTGCGGACCCGCAGGCGGCTTACCCCCGGCAGGAGCTGCCGGTCGACCCGCAGGAGCACCAGCGCCGGCTGGGCGCGTGATGTTGGTCTGCGGCTGACTTTGCGGAGCCTGATTCTGCGGTGGCTGAGCCTTCGACGCCGGGGCCTTGGACGCCGGGTTCTGAGCAGCGGGGTTCTGAGCAGCGGGGTTCTGAGCTGGCTGCCCCTGCGGCTGACCCGACGGCTGGGGTCCGCGTTGCCACGGCGGCGCCTGGCTGCCACGAGCCTGATTGGCCACCGGTTGCGGCGGAGCCTGACCGTCACCCTTTGCCGGAGTTACCGGCGCAGCCGGAGCCACAGAAGGAGCGGAAGGAGCTTGACCCTTGGCCGCACCCGCGACGTCGGAAGCCCCACCCGCCGGCTTCTGAGCCGACGGGCCGCGAGGCGGCTCCGGTGCCTTGGGCGCCGGAGCTGCCTCGGAAGCTTTGGGTCCGCCGTCCGCTGGAGCTGCAGGTTTCGAGGTCTGCGGCCCCGCCGGAGCAGTTGCCTGCTCCGGCTTCGGTGGCGTCGAACCTGAAGTGCTTTCGCTCTTCTGGTCACTGCCCGGCTGGTTGGGAGTGCTCACTAGGACTCCTTAGCTCCATCGGCATTGTCTGCGTTGTCGGTGGTCTCTGCAGCGAGCTCTTCGGGCTCGTCGGCGTTGCGCGCAATCGCGAGCAGTGTGTCGCCTTCGCCGAGGTTCATCAGACGCACGCCCTTGGTCTGGCGTCCCGCCTTACGAACCTGCTTGGCAGCCGTCCTGATGACGCCGCCGCCCGAGGTGATCGCGTACAGCTCGTCGTCGTCGTCGACGATGAGCGCACCGACCAGAGTGCCACGTTTCTTGTCGTACTGAATCGTGAGCACGCCCTTGCCGCCGCGACCCTGCACCGGGTAGTCCTCCATGCCGGTTCGCTTGGAGTAACCGCCCGACGTGGCGACCAGGAGGAACGTTCCTTCACGAACGACGTTGAGCGAGAGCAGCTCGTCGTCACCGTTGAAACGCATGCCCTGGACACCGGAAGTGGCGCGGCCCATCGGACGCAGTGCCTCGTCGGTGGCCGAGAAGCGGATCGACTGGCCCTGTGCCGAGACGAGAAGGAGGTCGTCTTCGGCGGAGCAGAGGACAGCGCCGACCAGTTCGTCTTCACCGCGCAGGTTGATGGCGACGATGCCACCGCTGCGGTTGGAATCGAAGTCGGTGAGCTTGGACTTCTTGACCAAACCGTTGCGAGTGGCGAGCACCAGGTAAGGCGCGTCTTCGTACGTCTTGATCTGGATGACGGACTGGATGCGTTCGTCCGGCTGGAATGCCAGCAGGTTGGCAACGTGCTGACCGCGAGCTGTACGGCTCGCCTCGGGCAGTTCGTAAGCCTTGGCGCGGTAGACGCGGCCCTTCGTGGTGAAGAACAGCAGCCAGTCGTGCGTCGACGTGACGAAGAAGTGCGAGACGATGTCGTCCTGCTTGAGGCCGGCACCCTGAACACCCTTGCCGCCGCGCTTCTGCGAGCGGTACAGGTCGGTCTTGGTGCGCTTGGCGTAACCGGTCTCGGTGATCGTGACGACGACGTCTTCGCGGGCGATCAGATCCTCGTCGTTGACGTCTCCGTCGGCGGCGATGATGCGGGTACGACGGTCGTCGCCGTACTTGTCGACGATTTCCTTGAGCTCGTCACGAACGATCGCGCGCTGACGCTCCGGGCGAGCCAGAATGTCTTCGAGGTCCGCGATTTCGAGTTCGATCTCTGCCAACTCGTCGACGATCTTCTGACGCTCGAGGGCGGCCAGACGACGCAGCTGCATGCCGAGGATGGCGTCGGCCTGGATCTCGTCGACGTCGAGGAGTTCCATCAATCCGGCGCGAGCGATGTCGACGGTCTGCGACGCACGGATCAAGGCGATGACCTCGTCCAGAGCGTCGAGGGCCTTGACCAGACCGCGCAGGATGTGGGCGCGCTCCTGTGCCTTGCGAAGCAGGTACCTGGTACGACGGACGATGACCTCGAGCTGATGCGCCGTGTACAGACGGATCATCTGGTCGAGGCGCAGCGTGCGCGGCACTCCGTCGACGATGGAGAGCATGTTGCAGCCGAAGCTGGTCTGCAGCTGGGTGTGCTTGTAAAGGTTGTTCAGCACGACCTTGGCAACGGCGTCACGCTTGACGGTGACGACGATGCGCATGCCGACGCGGTCCGAGGACTCGTCGTGGATGTCGGAGATGCCACCGATCTTGGCGTCACGAACCTGCTCCGCGATGGAGGTGATCAGGTTGTCCGGGTTGACCTGGTAGGGCAGCTCGGTGATGACGATCGTGGTGCGGCCCTTGGCATCTTCTTCGATCTCGACGACGCCGCGCATACGAACGGAGCCACGGCCGGTGGTGTAGGCGTCCTGGATGCCCTGTCCACCGACGATGAGCCCGTGCGTGGGGAAGTCGGGTCCCTTGATGCGCTCCATGACGGCCGCGAGGGTGGCTTCCTCGTCCGCTTCGAAGTTGTCGAGCGCCCAGTAGATGGCCTCGGCAACTTCACGCAGGTTGTGCGGCGGAATGTTGGTGGCCATACCGACGGCGATGCCGTTGGAACCGTTGATCAGAAGGTTCGGGATACGGCTGGGCAGAACCGTCGGTTCCTGCGTCTTGCCGTCGTAGTTCGGGGTGAAATCGACTGTCTCGTGGTCGATTTCGCGCAGCATTTCCATCGCGAGCGGCGTGAGCCTGCACTCGGTGTAACGCATGGCGGCTGCGCCGTCGTTGCCGCGGGATCCGAAGTTTCCCTGACCGTCGACGAGCGGGTAACGCAGCGACCACGGCTGGGCCATACGGACCAACGTGTCGTAGATCGAGGAGTCGCCGTGGGGGTGGTAGTTACCCATGGTCTCGGCGACCGGTCGGGCAGACTTCACGTATCCGCGGTCGGGGCGATATCCGTTGTCGTACATCGCGTAGAGCACGCGGCGGTGCACCGGCTTGAGTCCGTCGCGGACATCCGGCAGAGCGCGACCGACGATGACGCTCATGGCGTAGTCGATGTAGCTGTTCTGCATTTCCTGCTGGATGTCGACCGGTTCGATCCGGTCGTGTTGCGGACCGTCCGGTGGCAACGTGGTGTCGGTCATGAGCTCACTTTCTTAAAAGAGGGGGCAAGCCCCTGTGCGCGGAAAAGGAGTCCGGGGACTCCTCAACCACGCACAGGGCCGCAGGCCTACACGTCGAGGAAACGAACGTCCCGGGCATTGCGAGTGATGAAGCTGCGTCGTGCTTCGACGTCTTCGCCCATCAGCACGCTGAACAGCTCGTCGGCAGCAGCCGCGTCGTCGAGCGTGACGAGACGCAGAACGCGCACCGTCGGGTCCATCGTGGTTTCCCACAGCTCCTTGGCGTTCATCTCGCCGAGGCCTTTGTAGCGCTGGATGCCGTCGTCCTTGTTGATCTTCTTGCCGGACTCGAGGCCGGCCTTGACCATCGCGTCGCGCTCGCGGTCGGAGTACGCGAATTCCGGCTGCGCACCCTTCTGCCACTTGAGCTTGTACAGCGGCGGCTGCGCGAGGTAGACCTTGCCGTGCTCGACGAGCGGCCGCATGAAGCGGAACAGCAGCGTGAGCAGCAGCGTTGCGATGTGCTGACCGTCGACGTCGGCGTCGGCCATGAGCACGATCTTGTGATAGCGCAGCTTGGCGATGTCGAACTCGTCGTGGATGCCCGTGCCGAACGCGGTGATGATCGACTGGACTTCGGTGTTCTTGAGGACGCGATCGATACGCGCCTTCTCGACGTTGATGATCTTTCCGCGGAGCGGGAGGATCGCCTGGTACATCGAGTCTCGGCCGGACTTGGCCGAGCCGCCTGCGGAGTCGCCCTCCACGATGTAGATCTCGGACTTCTCCGGATCGTTGGAGCGGCAATCGGCGAGCTTGCCTGGCAGGCCACCGAGGTCGGTCGCGCTCTTACGGCGGACCAGCTCACGCGCCTTACGTGCGGCGACGCGGGCCTGCGCCGACGAAACAGCCTTGTTCACAATGGTTTTCGCGTCGGCGGGGTTCGCCTCGAACCAGTGCGCGAGGTGCTCGTTGCACGCCTTCTGCACGAAGGACTTGACCTCGGTATTGCCGAGCTTGGTCTTGGTCTGACCCTCGAACTGGGGTTCACCGACCTTCACCGAGATGATGGCCGCGAGTCCTTCACGGATGTCGTCACCGGTGAGCTTGGGATCTTTGTCCTTGAGCAGCTTCTTTTCGAGCGCGTACTTGTTGACCGTTGCGGTCAGTGCGGCGCGGAAGCCCTCTTCGTGGGTACCACCCTCGTGGGTGTTGATCGTGTTGGCGAAGGTGTGCACGGACTCCGAGTAGCCGGAGTTCCACTGCATTGCGACCTCGAGCTCGTGGCCGGTGCCCTTGGCGGTGAATCCGACGACCGAGTTGTGGATCGGGGTCTTGCTCTTGTTGATGTGCCGGACGTAGTCCTCGAGTCCACCGGGGTAGTGGTAGATACGGGTCTTGGACTTACGCGGCGCTGCCTGAGCAGCTTCTTCGGCTTCTTCGGCAGCAGACTTGGGAGCCTCGGCCACCTCGGCAGCTTCGTCGTCGATGACCTCGGCGCGCTCGTCGGTCAGCGTGATGGTCAGGCCCTTGTTGAGGAAGGCCATTTCCTGCAGACGACGCGCAACGGTCTCGAAGTTGTAGCGGGTGGTCTCGAAGATCTCGGGATCCGCCCAGAAACTGACGGTGGTGCCGGTCTCCTTCGTCGGGTCGCCCTGTACGAGCTCTCCCGGCTTGGAATCGGTGTACGTCTGCTGCCACCGGTAGCCGTCGACCTTGATGTCGACGTCGAGCCGGGTGGAAAGCGCGTTGACCACCGAGATACCGACGCCGTGCAGACCACCGGAGACGGCGTAGGAGTCGGAGTCGAACTTGCCGCCGGCGTGCAGCTGGGTCAGCACGACCTCGACGGTGGGGACTCCGGAGGCGTGCATGCCGACCGGGATGCCACGGCCGTCGTCGATGACGCGGATTCCGCCGTCTTCGAGGAGGGTGACCTCGACCTTGGTGGCGTGTCCGGCCATCGCCTCGTCGACCGAGTTGTCGACGACCTCCCAAATGAGGTGGTGCAGGCCGCGTTCACCGGTGGAACCGATGTACATGCCTGGACGCTTACGTACCGCCTCGAGTCCTTCGAGGACGGTGATGGACGACGCGTTGTAGTCCTTGCTGGAAGTGCTTGTATCTGACTTCTGGGCAGCCACGGGTGGGTAGCTCTCCTTCTCCGTCAATACTCGAGCGCAGCCGTCAGCAAGCCCTTGCGGGTGTCGTCGGAGCGGGTTCGAGAATGTTGCCGCTAGTTACCGTTGACCATCTTACTGGTAAGCACCGACTAGAAGCGGCCAATGACACCCCTGGCTGCGCCGCAGACGAATTTTTACGATCCCCGGAAGGTGAAACGCTAGGAACTTTGCTTCTCCGAGCGACGCTCTCTCAGGCTCGCGATAAATGCCCGCGCATGTTCGGCAACCTCGCCCGGATGTGAAAACGGTGACCAGTGTCCCGCGGCAATTTCACGTCGCTGCAGGTCGGAGGCCCATTTTTCGGTGTCTTCGTATCCCACCGGACGAACGGCTTTGTCGTACTTGTTCAGAATGAGCTGAACAGGCACGTCCGTGTACCGATCCCGCGGCTTGCCGAGAGACGGCCGGATGTTAGCGCGATAAAGCTTGAGTCCGTTCACCATGTCGTCGGCGATGGTGGGCGCGGTGTTGACCACACGGGGGTCCAGACCGTCGAAGAAGCCCAGAAATGCCGGCCAGTGCTTGGAGAACCACAGACGCAACGGAAGGGTGCACAGCCCGGGAATCTGGAACAGAACGGTGTAGGCCGACGCAATTCCCTGCGCCGCCGGGCCGAGGAAACGACGCTTGGACGCGCTCGCCCGGATCCACTTGCCGAGATGATCGAGATTGGGGCCCGAGATGGACGAGAACGACGCGATCTTCTCTTCGGCACCCGGCTCGCAGACCGCTTCCCACGTTTCGACGGATCCCCAGTCGTGCGCGAGGACGTGCACCGGCTTGCCCGGGCTGACCGCGTCGATGACGGCAAAAAGATCGCCGGCCAGTGCGCTCAGTTGGTAGTCCTGCACCCTCGAGGGGATTGTGCTCTCACCGGCCCCGCGGCTGTCGTAGCTGACGACGCGGAAGTCGTCTGCCAGCAAAGGCACGATGCGGTTCCACAGTTCATGGGTGTCGGGCCAACCATGCACCAGGACGATGGTCTCGCCGTCCGCCTTGCCCTGCTCGAACACGGCCAGGCTGACGGAACCGTTGGTCACGCGACGCGCGGTCACGGCATGGACAGGAGAGTGCTTCGACATTGTCGAACCCTTCGGAGTCGGGAAATATCTAGAGATCGAGAACGAGACGTCCACCGTCGGAACGGGATACGCAGATGAGCATCTCCGTTTCCTGTTCGGTGTCGGTCAGACGCCTTTCGCGGTGATCGGGTTTACCCGCGAGCACCTTCACACGACAGGTTCCGCAGAAACCCTGCTGACACGAGTACCCGACACCGGGCAATGCCTTCTTGATGACGTCGAGCGCGGACTCGTCGGCGGGCACGGCGAGTACCTGACCCGAATTGACAAGCTGCACTTCGAATTCCTTGCCGTCGATCACCGGCGGAGCCCCGAACCGCTCGAAATGCAAAGCGGTGGAGGGTGTATCGCGGAAACCGCGGCGGACGGCATCGAGCATCGGCGTCGGGCCACAGCAGTACACGGCGCCGCCGACCGGCGCTCGTCCGAGAAGGTCTGTGGTGGTGGGCAATCCGAACTCGTCGTCCGGGCGCACGAAGACACGCTCGGGATCCCAGGTTGCGATCTCGTCGAGGAACGGCATGGATTCACGGGAGCGGCCCGAGTACACGAAGTACCAGTCCATCCCCAATTCTCTTGCCGCACGGACCATTGCGATGATCGGCGTGATACCGATGCCGCCGGCGACGAACAACGCGCTGCCTTCTCCGACAAACGGGAAGCCGTTGCGTGGTCCGCGTACCGTGACGTGCTCACCGGGCTGGAGAGCGTGCATCTCGATGGAACCGCCACCGCCGTCGGGGATCCGGCGCACCGCGACGCTGTACCCCGTGCGGTCGGCAGGGTCGCCGCACAGCGAATACTGACGCCGCAGACCCGAAGGTAGATGGAAGTCCAGGTGCGAACCCGGATGCCACGGCGGAATCGGTGAGCCGTCCGCGGATTCGAAGCGCAGGCGAACGACGTTCTCGTCGGTCGCCACCACCTCACGCTTGCTGACCACCATGTTCATGGCCGTGTCAGGGTTGTGGCCCGCGATATCGGGGTTGTAGTCGTAGGCCGTCAACACGCGAAGGTACTTGTCCGCCAACAACTCCGTGATGCGCATGGCGCGGTCGGGACGGTTCTTCCCGGACAGATCGGGTGGAGCCGGAAAACGCGGCAACCCGTCGTGACCGGAGATGACGTCCTTGACCCTCGAGAGTGAAATCACCGTGCGGCCGCCTGGGCTGCGGGTGACGACGCCAGGTATTGCACCGCCTGGGCGGTCGAGCCCTCTTTACTGGGGTGGTACGACTTGCTGAAGTAGGTCGACATCCGCTTGGCCAGCTCGAACGACGTGGGAACTGTGCCTCGCTTACCCGCCGCGATGAAATCGGACAGGTGGGGGCGTCGACGGCTGGGGGCCTGAGCGGCAAGTTCGGGATCGTTGCGCATCAGGAACCTGGTGCCACGAATCCACAGCCACACCAGTACCGGCGTGACGACGATCTGGGTTCGGATGCGGCGTGTCTCGCGCTTGTCGAAGTAGCGCATCACGTCGTACGCGACGGAGCGGTGTTCTACCTCCTCGGCACCGTGCCAGCGGAGCAGATCGAGCATGGTCGGGTGCATACCGGCTTTGTCGAGTCCCTTGGCGTTGAGCACCCAGTCGCCGAGAAAAGCCGTGATGTGTTCGATTGCCGCGATGATCGCCAAGCGCTCCACCAGGTGATTCTCGGCACGCAGTCCTGTCATCGGACGCGGTCCGAGCAGTTTCGAAAAGGTCCATTCCATCTGCTGGGTGTACGGCGTCGGATCGAGGCCGTTCTCCTTGAGATGGACCAGGACGCCCGAGTGCGCGTTGGAGTGCATCGCCTCTTGGCCGATGAATCCGACGACGTCTTCACGGAGCTTCTCGTCCTCGATGAGGGGAAGAGCTTCCTTGAAGGTCTCGACAAACCATTCCTCACCGGCAGGGAGGAGCAGATGGAGCACGTTGAGAACGTGTGTGCTGAACGGATCGCCCGGAATCCAGTGCATGGGCAGATCGGACCAGTCGAACTCGACATTGCGAGCCTGCAACAGGATGTGATCCGGCTCGGCGAACGACGAAGCGGGTGTCGATATCTTCTGCGACATCTAGCTACTCCTTCATGCCTGCCGATCGGTGGGGAACGACAGCCTTGTGACACAGTTCACTCACTAGCGAGTTTTAACTGTAACACGAAGTAATAGGTAGAACCAGGGCCTGGTTGAGTTTTCCTCAGCCGTACGTATCGCGAGGTCCGCGGCCTTTCACATGCCTTTCTCCCTT
Organism: Rhodococcus sp. Ni2; assembly: GCF_021352185.1. Classification (NCBI taxonomy): domain Bacteria; kingdom Bacillati; phylum Actinomycetota; class Actinomycetes; order Mycobacteriales; family Nocardiaceae; genus Rhodococcus; species Rhodococcus sp. Ni2. The sequence continues at coordinate 2,235,408 of NZ_WOXZ01000001.1, read as the reverse complement.
GCGCCAGCTAGGCGCACTCGGACCGGTGATCCGCAGTGTCTTCACGACGCCGTCACCGACGGCAGCAGCGATCTTGGCCAGAATCTGGGACTGCATCATGCGCAACTGGGTAGCCCACGCCGTCGACTCGGCGGAGATGCTGAGAACACCTTCTTTCAGAGAGATCGGCTCGGCGTGCGCGGAGATGTCTTCTCCGACGACCTGCGGCCACCGACCGAGGACCGTGCCCTCGGACACCTTGGGGGACCACCCACGCGATTTGGAGATAGCGCTGGTGAGAGCACCGAACGGCTGAGGGTCCCGCGCATCCGGGCCGGGGCCGGACCAACCGCTGCGTCGACGCGGACGGCCACTTCCGTATTTGGGCGACGAGCGCCCCTGCCCGACGGCCTTGCCGTTGGCTTTGGCTGTCGCGCGTGCCTCCTCGAGGGCACGGCGCGCCAGATCGATCCCCTTGAGCTCGGGCTCCGGAGCCGCGCTGCTGTCTTCAGTCATCGAACTCGACCTCCTGATCCGTCGAGCCTACGGGCACTATCCGGGATATCCGACCGTCTCCGGTATCGGAGGCTTCGACGCCGAACTTGGCCGCCTCGAGTTCGTCCGGTACATCCTCGGGAACGGCGGCCGTGATCAGCACCTGTTCGGCGGTGGCTGCAACGGTGGCGAGCGCACGACGCCGACGACGGTCCAACTCCGCGAATACGTCGTCGAGCATCAGGACCGGGTCGCTGCCGTCGGCGCGCAACAGGGCAAAACCTGCCAGCCGCAGCGAAAGCGCAAAAGACCACGATTCACCATGGCTTGCAAAGCCTTTCGCCGGGCTGTCACCGAGAATCAGCTCCAGATCGTCCCGATGCGGACCGACCAGACACACTCCGCGATCGATTTCCTTCGACCTCATCTGTGCCAACTCGAGATGGAATCTCTCCTCGAGGTACGCAACGTCGTCGATACCGGAAATCCTTGCAGGGTCGGTGAATTCGGGATCCAACGAGGACCCCAGACTGCTCTTGTATCGAATCGACGCCGGCCGGGATTCGGGTGCGATGGAACGATACGACTCCGCCAGGTGGGGCGCCAGATCATGGACCAACTCGAGGCGCCCGGCCAACAATTGTGCGCCGTGAGCGGCCAGATGCCCGTCCCACACCTCGAGGGTGGAGAGGACGTTGTCGGACTCGCCACCACGAGAACCGCGACGCAAAGCCGCACCGGCAGTTTTGAGTAGGGCTGAGCGCTGACGCAGAACTTTGTCGTAATCCGCACGGACAGCAGCCATTCGGGGTATCCGGGACGTCAACAACTCGTCGAGATAGCGTCGACGATCGCCAGGATCTCCGCGAACCAACGACAGGTCTTCCGGCGCGAACATCACCGACTGCAAAATCCCTAGCACTTCGCGTGGGCGACGCGTCGGAGACTGATTTATCCTGGCGCGGTTGGACTTTCCCTCGATCAGTTCGACGTCGATGGTCAGTTCGCGTCCGTTGTTGACCACCGTTGCACCGGCAAAAGCACTGGCGGAACCGCTGCGGATCATCGGTGCGTCCGTGGACACTCGATGAGACGACAGCGTCGACAGATACCCGAGTGACTCGAGGACGTTCGTCTTACCGTGCCCGTTGGAACCGAGGAACACGGTTGTTCCCGGCGTGAGGTCAAGCGTCAGCGAATCCCAGGATCGGAAGTCACGCAGCGAAAATCTACGAACGAACACTTAGCTTCCAGAAGCCGAATTCTTGGGCGAGGCGCTCTTGACGGCGTGACCACCGAACTGATTGCGCAAGGCCGACACCGCCTTCATGGCCGGTGAATCATCCTGTCGTGAAGCAAATCTCGCGAACAGAGCAGCGGAGATGACGGGAGCGGGCACAGCGTGCTTGATAGCTTCCTCGACCGTCCAGCGGCCCTCACCGGAATCCTCGGTATAGCCCGTGATCTGCGCAAGCTCCGGATCTTCCTCGAGGGCGTCGACAAGCAGATCGAGCAACCACGAACGTACGACGGTTCCCTTCGACCAAGCTCGGAGCACGCCCGGAACGTCCGCGATCAGGCTTTCCGCCTCGAGGAGCTCGTACCCCTCGGCATACGCCTGCATCAGGCCGTATTCGATGCCGTTGTGCACCATCTTCGCGTAATGACCAGCCCCGACGGGGCCGGCGTGGACAAAGCCGTCTGCAGCGTCGCCGTCGGGGCGAAGGGCGTCGAAGATCGGCATTGCCTTTGCCACGTCGGGCTCGGATCCGCCCACCATCAGGCCGTAGCCGTTCTCACGGCCCCAGATGCCACCGGAGACACCGCAGTCGAGGAAACCGATCCCACGGGCACCCAGAAGCTCGGCATGGACAGCGTCGTCGGTGAAGCGAGAGTTTCCACCGTCGATGACCAGATCGCCGCCCTCGAGGGCATCCGCCAGTTCGGCAATGGTGCTCTGGGTGATGTCACCGGCCGGAACCATCACCCAGACGACTCTAGGTCCCTCGAGGGAAGCAGCGAGTTCGGCAAGAGACCCGACGTCGGTGACTTCCGGTCGAGGGTCGTATCCGATCACCTCGAGGCCATGCGCGCGCAAGCGCTCACGCATGTTGAAGCCCATCTTGCCGAGACCTACGAGTCCGATCTTCATACTGTTCTCCCTGGTCAGGCGCGAACTGAAGTGCGGGGTTCCACTCAGCCCGGAAGGCGAACCGGCATCAGCAGGTACGTGTACTCGCTCGAGGGCGCAGCGAAGTTACCGGACTCGTCTGCCGTGGGCTCTTCCTCGGCCGCGGGGCGAAGAACAGCCGGACGGCTGGGAGTGGTGAAGCCGAACAGAACGTTTTCGCTGTGAAGCGAATTCAACCCGTCGATCAGGTAACCGGGGTTGAACGCAATGGTGAGTGCTTCGCCCTGGAACGACGCGTTGAGCGTCTCTTCCGCGCGGCCGGCGTCGTCGCCACCCGCAGAGAGGAGCAGGCCGTCAGCGGAGAACTGCATGCGAACCTGTGCGCCACGTTCGGCGACGAGTGCTACACGCTTGATGGCTTCGATGAGAGGCGTGACCTCGACCGTTGCCATCGCGGTGTGCTGAGCGGGCAGCAACTGACGGAACTTCGGGAACTCGGCGTCGAGGAGGCGCGTCGTGGTGCGGCGTCCGTCGTTGACGATGCCGAGGAGTCCGTCGTTTCCGATGGTCGTACCGGAGCCGAGAGCCAACTCGACCGGCGAATTTGCATTGCCGGCAAGCGTTTTCGCGGACTCGGACAGAGTCTTGGCCGGGATGAGAACAGCAGCCTGGACGTCAGGATTGGCCGGAGTCCACTCGAGTTCACGCACGGCGAGACGGAAGCGGTCGGTAGCGGCGAGGACGATCGAATTCTGTTCGATCTCGACACGGATACCCGTGAGCATCGGAAGGGTGTCGTCCTTGCCGGCTGCAACGGCTACCTGGCTGATGGCTTCGGAGAACAGGTCGACGGGAATGGACCCGGACTGCTGCGGAAGCGTCGGAAGCTGGGGGTAGTCCTCGACCGGCATCGTGGGCAGGGAGAACTTGGCGCTTCCGCAGGAGATGAGCACGCGAGTGCCCTCGAGGGTCACATCGACCGGCTTGTTGGGAAGCGACTTGGTGATATCGGCAAGGAGGCGTCCGGAGACGAGTGCCTGACCTGCAGTTGTGACATCTGCCGAGACGCGGACCTGCGCGGATACCTCGTAGTCGAACCCGGAAACGGTGAGGCCGGCTTCGGTTGCGTCGAGAAGAACTCCGCCGAGAACCGGCACGGGCGGCCTCGAGGGCAGGCTACGAGCAACCCACGCTACTGAATCAGCGAACTCTTCCCGGGAAACGCGAAACTTCAGGCTTCCAAGCTCCATCGCCGGGTTATTCCTCTCGGTAGGCATGTTCGTCTGCTGCGGATCTGCATCAGCTCACTTGAAGTCTGACACAGACCAAGCGATGCCCACCGTATGCCCTCGAGGGCGCAAGTGGAAAGCCGAAGCCGCGGCGAGCGCAGCCTGAGGCGAGGTTCTCAACAGGAGTTGTCCCCAGAACTATTTTCAAAGAGCTTTTCCTAGGAAATTCTCAGTAGTAGTAATAAGTCCTGTGCAATCTGTGGAGCAACGGTTGTCGACGCTGGTAGGTCCCCTCGAGGGCCTGTGCACTTCTCGAGGACAGACTCGAGGACCAATCGACCCCCTCTGTGCACTCTCTGAAAGTTTTCGGATTCCTCCTCGAGAACTCCACAGACTTTCGGAGTTATCAACACACTTATCCACAGATGTGAATACTTTTCACAAGAAACGAAGAGTTTGTTCTCATCGGCGTGTCTGACTCCGGCGTGTCGTCCCTCGAGGTGACCAACCGCCCTCGAGGGGACCGCACGTGGAACCTTTCGAATACACCGATGCCGCTCGAGGGAACCTCTGCCTCGAGCGGCATCGATCGAAATAAGTGCAGGTCAACGCTTGGAGCGCTGCTTGATCCTTGCGGTCAACTCCTGAACCTGGTCGTACACCTTGCGGCGTTCCGTCATTTCCTTACGGATCTTCTTGTCGGCGTACATGACCGTCGTGTGGTCACGGCCGAACGTCTGACCGATCTTCGGCAAGGACAAATCAGTGAGCTCACGGCACAAATACATCGAGATCTGGCGGGCCTGAGCGAGTGGCCGGGCCTTACCCGGCCCACACAGGTCGTCGATCGACATGTTGAAGTATTCGGCCGTCACCGCCATGATCGTCGCCGCGTTGATCTCGAGGCTCGACGAATCGGGCATCAGATCGCGCAGGACCACCTCGGCCAACGTCAGATCCAACGGCTGGCGGTTGAGCGAGGCAAAAGCGGTGACGCGGATCAACGCGCCCTCGAGTTCACGAATGTTGCGCTCGATACGGCTGGCGATCAACTCGAGGACGTCGTGCGGGACCTCGAGGCGATCCATCCTCGCCTTCTTGCTCAGAATCGCGATACGCGTCTCGAGCTCAGGCGGCTGAACGTCGGTGATCAGGCCCCATTCGAAGCGCGTCCGCAGACGCTCCTCGAGGGTTGCCAACTGTTTGGGCGGACGGTCCGAGGAAACGACGATCTGCTTGTTCGCGTTGTGCAAGGTGTTGAAGGTATGGAAGAACTCCTCCTGAATACCTTCCTTGCCTTCGATGAACTGGATGTCGTCGACCAGCAGGACATCCGTTTCCCGGTAGCGACGCTTGAACGCGACCTTGCGGTCGTCACGAAGACTGTTGATGAAGTCGTTGGTGAATTCTTCGGTCGAGACGTACTTGACCCGCATGCCGGGGAACAGTCGCTGTGCGTAGTGGCCGGCCGCATGAAGAAGGTGCGTCTTGCCCAGGCCCGAAGCTCCCCAGATGAACAAGGGGTTGTACGCACGCGCCGGCGCCTCCGCGATCGCGACGGCAGCGGCATGAGCGAATCGGTTGGACGATCCGATCACAAAAGTGTCGAAGGTGTACTTCGCATTGAGGCTGTTGGCGCCGGACCCCGAAGCAGAAGGAGTAGCGGGCGGCTTCGTGAAGTACGACGGCCACGATTCGTGAACGCTCGCGAGTGCTTCGCGGTCGTCGTCGACTTCTTCGGTCTCGGCAGTCTCGGAGTCCGAAGGTTCGCCGTCGCCTTCGGTGAATCTGCGACGACGGTATGCGCCCGATGAGTTGACCGACTCGAACTGACGGCTGCCCGTGCGCTCCTCGACCGGTTCGGCGGGTGCGTCGGCATCGTCTTCGAGTGCGATGCGGACACCGAGTCCCTCGACCTGGCCGCCGAGATGGCGTCCGAGTGCCTGCAGGATCGGCTCGCGTAGATCGCGCTCGATCGTCTCTTGAGCAAATGGCGATGGAACCGAGAGGAGTGCAAAACCCTGAGCAAGTGTGAGAGGCCTCACCAGACGGACAAATGCCTTCTGCTTGCTGCTCAAAGCCGGAAGATTACTTCCGGGGTCATCACTCGTGAGTTCTGCAACCACGTCGACCCAGACCCGTGCGAGCGCGTTGGGATCGTCGTTCACGTGGTTCCTTCCCGTGTTTCGCCGACAGTGGGTGTGCTGCAGCTGCCGAGCGTATGGCTGCGGCGTCGAATGATTCGGTGGATTACCACCCGGGGTGAGAACCCCGTAACAGGCTACGAATATGCCACCTGGGCTGTGTTTCCACACAATTATCCACAGATGTGGACAAACCTGCACCGAGTCGGTTTTTTCGTCAACCAAATTCGTCAAAGTGACCGAGAAATTGATCTACCTGCAACTTTGTCGGAACTCGAGGCGTTCGCCACTTGGTGTCGGGGATGCGTCAACACTCACAGCCCTGTGGATGAATGTGGAAACTCGGGATTCGGGGTCGCGTCCGGTGCTCGTGCCCGTATGTGCTGATGAGGCCTTGTCGAGAGCGTGCGCGGGTGGAACTGTCCGGGTTGCCTTCGGGTCACCTGCGTTCCGTAGCGGAACTGTTGCCAAGGTCACACTTGCCGGCCCGCTCGAGGTCACGGCCGTATGCACACCGCGAACGGAATCTTCGGAATAATGGAAGTGTCGGCGTGTCGCCGCAGTTGCCGCGGGAGGGCCCTGAATCGGGCTGGTTTGACCTTGGCAACGGTGGTAAGTAACCTCGAACGGTCACCCGCTGGTGGTGATCGCTTCGTGCTGGCTACATATGTCAGGTCGGAACGGTCTTCCAAGCCACAACGAGTGAAGCTGATTGTTCTGTACCTGTTGTATCCAAAGGCGCCGTAAGGCGTCGATCACTGAATGACGCCGGGAGGCGTCAATGAACTTCGAGGAGTGTTGACCGTGGCCAAGGGCAAGCGGACGTTCCAGCCGAATAATCGCCGCCGCGCGCGTGTTCACGGCTTCCGTCTTCGTATGCGTACCCGTGCGGGTCGTGCAATCGTTTCGGCGCGTCGCCGTAAGGGCCGCGATTCCCTCACCGCCTGATCTGATTTCGAGTTCAGGAGCTCGGGGTGTTGCCTGAGCCGTTCCGGTTGCGTCGCCACGCGGATTTCTCCGTGGCGGTGCGACGTGGACGTCGTATGGGAAGACGCGACCTTGTCGTGCACGCGTTCGATCGCGAGCAAGTAGAGGCGCTGGTAGTAACAAATCACGGTCCCCGGTTCGGGCTGATCGTGAGCAAGGCTGTCGGGCCGGCGGTGATTCGACATCGAGTCGCACGCCGGCTTCGTCATATCTGTGCAGATTTCGTCGGACAGGTTTCACCGGAGACAGACGTGGTTATCCGCGCACTTCCGGGTGCAGCTACCGCCAGTTCAGCCGAACTGGCCAAGCAGTTGCGCGGGGGCCTGACCAAAATGAACCTATTGGTGTCGGTAAGTGAAGAGCCATGAGTACTCCGCTCTCTGAGCAGATCGAGACTCCCAGAGCCTCCCGTGTCATCACGGTGTTGAAGGCTGTGCGTCGCGCTCCCGCCACTGTTCTCATCTTCTGTATCGAGTTGTACCGGACGTATGTGTCGCCCTTGAGGATGCCGACCTGCCGGTTCACCCCCACCTGCAGTGAATACGCAGTCGAAGCGCTGCGCACTCACGGGGCGATCAAAGGCCTTTTCTTGACTGTGGTGCGGTTGGCGAAGTGTGCCCCCTGGCATTCTGGAGGGTGGGACCCTGTCCCTGCCCGTCGTGACCGTGATGCGGGTAGCCGCCATAGCTGTCCGGAAGCACGCGCAGCGTGTCACAGTCCGACGGACGAACAGAGGAGTACTTAGAGCCGTGCTCAATTTCATCTACTATCCGGTATCCGCGATTCTGTGGGTCTGGCACAAGGTCTTCGGGTTCATTCTCGGCCCGGACAACGGAATAGCCTGGGCGCTTTCCGTGGTGTTCCTGGTGTTCACCTTGCGTGCGGTTCTGTACAAGCCGTTCGTGAAGCAGGTCCGCACGACGCGTCAGATGCAGGAACTGCAGCCACAGATCAAGGCATTGCAGAAGAAGTATTCGGGCGACCGTCAGCGCCAGGCCGTCGAGATGCAGAAGCTCCAGAAGGAGCACGGATTCAACCCGATCATGGGCTGTCTCCCGGTCTTGGCTCAGGCTCCGGTGTTCATCGGTCTGTTCCACGTCCTGCGCTCGTTCAACCGCACCGGCACCGGCATGGGCCAGCTGGGCATGAGCGCCGAAGACAACCTCAACACCCCGAACTACGTCTTCTCGGCCACTGACGTCCAGTCGTTCCTGGATGCTCGTCTGTTCGGCGCGCCCATCTCGGCCGCGATCACGACGCCGGTTGCGCAGCTTCAGGCCTACGTCACCGAGAACGTTCCCGAGCTTCCGTCACGGCTGAACATCATTCTCGTGGCCGCTCCGCTGATGATCATCGCCAGCATCGCGACGCACTTCAACTCACGCGCTTCTGTTGCCCGTCAGAGCGAAGCAGCTGCCGCGAACCCGCAGTCCGCGATCATGAACAAGCTCGCCCTGTACGTCTTCCCGCTCGGTGTTCTGGTCGGTGGACCGTTCCTTCCGATCGCGATCCTCCTGTACTGGGTGTCGAACAACATCTGGACCTACGGTCAGCAGCACCTCGTCTTCCGCAAGATCGACGCGGAAGAAGAAGCCAAGAAGCAGGAAGCGATCACTCGCCGCAACGACAATGCGCCCAAGCCCGGTGCCCGTCCCGATCCCAGCAAGAAGAAGGGATCTCCGGCTGCGCTGAAGACCGCGGATTCAGCCGACGACGACGGTGACGCCCCGGAAGTTTCGCTCAAGAAGCCACAGCCGAAGCCCTCGGGTTCCAGTGGTGGTTCCACGTCGAAACCGAAACAGAACCGGCCACAGAGCAACCGCGGCAACTCCCCCAAGCGCAATAAACGGCGCTGATCCAGGAAAGAGAACGACCAATGTCCAGTGAAGCTGACATCGTTGTGGATGGAGAGAACGCAGACGTGAGCACCGAGACCACTGCGCCGGTTACCGATGTGGATGTAGACATCGACGATTCCGATGACGACCTGATCGAAGAGGGCGAGATCGCCGGCGACTACCTCGAGCAGTTGCTCGACGTTCTCGATTTCGACGGAGACATCGACCTTGACGTCGAGGGCGATCGGGCGATCGTCAGCATCGACGGCGGCGACGACCTGACCAAGCTTGTGGGACGTAAGGGTGAGGTTCTGGATGCTCTCCAAGAGCTGACTCGTCTGGCTGTTCAACAGTCGACCGGCGAGCGCAGCCGCTTGATGCTCGACATCGCCGGATGGCGGGCGGGCCGCCGCGAGGCACTCAGTGCTCTCGGTGCGGAAGCTGCACAGCGTGTTCTCGAGACCGGCGAACGCGAAGAGCTTGCTCCGATGACGCCGTTCGAACGCAAGATCGTGCACGACGCCGTCGCCAAGGTCGCCGGTGTTTCCAGCGAGAGCGAAGGCGCTGAGCCGTCTCGCCGAGTAGTTGTCCTCAAGGACTGACACTCCCCCCTTGATCGAATGCGGGCCCCGGATTTTCCGGGGCCCGCTTTTGTGTCCGAGAGTGTTTCACGTGAAACCGAATCCGGCGGCACGGTGAAGGTCAGGTGCCTATCGTTGTCGACACGGCCTATCTCTATTTCGGAACCTGTCGTCAATGAAGCGTCGTGAAGGGAAGCAATCTTGCTGATACGACCCGCGACACGGGCCGAGCTGGAAGAGCCCGTGGGGTTCGCGATGAACGATCCGGTCGAGTTCGTCGACACTGACTCGCTCCGGGAAGAGGTGGCGGCCGGACGGCTTCGTCCGGAATGGAGTTGGTTCGCCGTTGACGGCTCCAGGATCGTCGCGCGTGCCCTGTGGTGGGGGCGTGAGGACAGTGAGCGTCCGCTCGCCCTTGATTTCCTGCACGTGCTGGCTGACGTGCCGGATCGTGCTGCGCTTGCCGCCGAACTCATGTCGCGGGCGCACACCGAGTTCCATGCGAAACCTGAGTATGTGCTGGTCGTGCCGACCGCCGGGCAGGACGCGAATTCCGCCGTCGCAGACGCCGTGTCCTGGCGTCGTGAGGCGGCCCAGGCGGCCGGACTGACCGAGATCATCGAGCGGCTGCGTTTCGAGTGGACGCCTGCGGCCGGTGTGCCCGCCCCCTCCGAGCGTCTGACTTTCCGTCCCGCCACCGATGAGGAGTTCCTCGCGGTGTTCCAGCGGGTCGCTGTCGGCAGCCTGGACGTCGCCACGCAACGAGGCATCGCGGCTACGGACATCGTCAGCCAGGCCCGGGACGATCTCGAGTTCTACCGGTCGTGCCCCGGCGAACGATCGTGGTGGCGGCTGGCGGAGACCATGGACGGGACGCTGGTCGGCTTCGCGATCCCGTCCGCGACGCCCTACCACCGCAACGTCGGATACCTCGGAGTAGTGCCCGAGCTACGCGGGTGCCGCTACGTGGACGACATCCTCTGCGAGATCACCCGCTTTCACGCAGCCGATGGCGCCAATCGCATCACCGCGACCACGGACGTACCCAACACACCCATGGCCGCGGCGTTCAAGCGGGCGAACTACCAAGTGACCGAGGTCCGGATGGTGTTCGAGGCCCCGGCGGGCTGATCCGGGCCTCAACCGGAGGTTCGCTGCCGTCGTGCCGGCGCGGGCCTTTCTGTCCAGCTTGTCCGACGGTGTACGGGGTGACGCGGAGACCGCCGTGTACCAGGGGGTAAAGGTGGCCAGGTTCCAACTCGGCCCACATATCCTGCTGCAACGGTGTCGTACGAAAATAGAGGTCTCCAGATCCGGTCACCCGGTCGAGGAAGTGCCACCATCGGTTGCGCGCGCACGGCCGACTTGGCGCATTCGGCGGTACGCTCGGTCACTTGCATCGTCACCACAGCCACGGGGAAGTCGGAACAGAGGAGGTCGGCAGCGACCGAAACTTCGATCCCGAACGTCTCTCACAGGCGGGCGGCGATTCTTGAGAGCCGTCATGCTCAGCTTCATGATTGCCTTCTTGGCTGTCGGCGGGGCACTGTGCATGTTCGGATATTCGATCGACAACATGCCGTACTACATGTGAGCCCCTCCCCTCCCCCAGCGGAAATAGTCGGCCCTTCGTTTCACGTGAAACCGGATCGATGGTTGTTGCCCCGAGCCCTCGATCTCCATCCCAGATTGGTATTGGATGTCTACTGGATGGCGATCACGACCCAATGGCTTCTGGTGTGCCATCGTCAGCGCGAACCCCAACCTGACGGATGCGGCCGTGAACCAACTTCAGCCCGTCACCGTTTGCTTGCTCGATCATCGCGATCTGTGGGGCTTCGGCGCCTAGATCGCCGAGATCGGATCGTCTTCGGATATTTCGAATGTCGCGAACGGTTCGTCGTGCGCCGGAGTCGACGATCGTTCCGGAGATGCCAACTGGCGGATCTCGTGTTCGAGTCCCACCCAGTGTCGAGCCGGCATGGAACGACGGTGCAGTTCGATGAAGAAATTTATGTGGTGCGGATTGCTCAATGCATCTGCGACGGAGTCGAGGGCGAGCCCAATGCTGCGGAGTGCGTTCACCATCAGTCCAGAGGAGAGGGCGAACTCGCCATGCGCATCCTGTGATGCGAAGCTCCTTGGATTCGCGGTTTGTGATGCCAAGCCTCCGGCGTCCCGCAACAGGAGTGTCAAGCCGACGGATATATGGCTCGCAACAACCGGCGATGAGATACCGAAGCTGTCCGAGATCTGGAATCGAAGTCTGTTTTCCGAGTCGACCTACAGAGAGGATCTGACTGACCGAGTCCGTTCTGCAGTCCGACGTCGGCGATCTTTTGCAACGACTTTTTCATCGAAAATTGGTCTTTTTGGGTCAGAATTCCATCCATGTAACTACCCATGGCAGTTTCGTCACTGTGATGATACTAAGAATTGCGCTCCTATCTGCATTCGATCGCCCGGCCATGTTTCACGTGAAACGCGTCAGAATTGGAAGATTTTTCAGCGCAATGTTTCACGTGGAACGTGAACCCCTCCCCTCCCCCGCTTGAATTTTGGGCCGAATACTTCCCAAAGAATGAACGAGTCGGCAGACTCACAGCGAGTCGGTGTGCAGAAGCGAACACATGTCGGCTCCAGAGCGGATAATGATTTCGGTCTTGATTGTTGATTTCGCGGTTTACGCGGGAGGATGTTTCACGTGGAACAGAATGGTGCGGCGTCGGTTGACTGGGACGAACAAGAGACTGCGCGCGCAGTGTTCGGTGACAGATATGAGATCGCGGAACGGTATTACCAATCCCTGGCGACGGATGGTGTCGAGCGCGGGCTCATTGGTCCCCGTGAAGTCCCTCGACTGTGGGAGCGTCACCTTCTCAATTGCGCCGTCATCGGTGAGTTGATTGCCGAAGGCGAGTCGGTTGTGGACGTTGGAAGCGGTGCCGGTTTACCCGGTATCCCTCTCGCAATCGCCCGCCCGGACTTGAAAGTGACTCTGGTCGAACCGTTGCTCCGACGCTCGGTGTACCTCGCGGAGTTCATCGAGTCCAACGGATTGGACGTATTGGTTGTCCGAGGGCGAGCCGAGGAATCGGGTGTTGTGAAGGAAGCGGGCGGCGCGGATGTAGTCACCTCGCGAGCTGTGGCGCCTCTTGAGAAGCTGGCACGTTGGTCCCTCCCACTCATTCACGAGCACGGCCGGATGTTGGCACTCAAGGGTTCGAGCGCCTCCGAGGAGATCGAGCGAGACCGTACGGCGCTCACCAAGTTGGGCGCAGGTAAGTTGGAAATACTCGAATGCGGAGCCAAGATTCTCCGCACCCCCACTGTTGTGGTGAAGGCCGAACGTCTCCCGAAGCGCCGCCAGCGTTGATGATTTACACGCATGCAATCGAGAGCAATGTACAGATGATGAGAGCACCTAGTGATCGATTCCCAATCGAAGGAGCAGTCAATGTCGGGTCGATCTGAATCCGCCGTTTCACGTGAAACACCGAAGCAGCACACGAGTGCGGGTGCGGATCAGATCGTCAACGACGACGACAATTTCACCGCCCCCTACGCGGCGATCTCCTCGGAGGAGACCCCCATCGGGGCGGCCGCGCATCGAGCGAGCCAAGTGCTTCATCCCCATTCGGTGACGCTGCCGAAGCCGGCGTTCCGCCGCGTGATCACCATCGCGAACCAGAAGGGTGGCGTCGGCAAGACGACGACCACGGTGAACCTTGCGTCGGCGCTCGCTCTTCAAGGGCTCACTGTCCTTGTGGTCGATTTGGACCCTCAGGGCAACGCCAGCACCGCTCTGGGCGTCGTCCATACCTCGGGCACCCCGTCGAGCTACGAGCTGCTCATAGGCGAAGTGAAGGCCCCGGAGGCGATCCAGACCAGCCCGCACAGTGAGCGCCTTCTCTGCATCCCGGCAACGATCGATCTGGCGGGCGCCGAGATCGAATTGGTCTCCATGGTTGCCCGCGAGAATCGACTCAAAGGCGCGCTCAACGACAAGGTGCTCGCAGAGCTTGACGTCGACTTCGTCCTCATCGACTGCCCGCCCTCGCTGGGACTGCTGACCGTCAACGCGATGGTCGCTGCCAAGGAAGTTCTGATCCCGATCCAGTGCGAGTACTACGCCCTCGAGGGGGTCGGTCAGTTGCTCCGCAACATCGAACTCGTCCAGGCTCATCTCAACCCGGATCTGCATGTCTCCACCGTCCTTCTGACGATGTACGACGGGCGCACCAAGCTGGCCGACCAGGTCGCCGAAGAAGTACGCAAGCACTTCGGTGAGGCCGTTCTGCGCGCTGTGATTCCGCGCAGCGTGAAGGTGTCCGAGGCTCCCGGATACGGGATGACAGTTCTCGACTACGATCCGGGTTCACGTGGCGCCATGAGTTACCTCGACGCCGGCCGTGAACTTGCCGCCCGCTCTGCCACCACGACGACCCAGGAGCAGTGAGATGAGTCAAGCACGCAAAGGTGGATTGGGCCGCGGCTTGGCTGCTCTCATCCCCACTGGGCCGGCCACGGCGCCGGGTCTGGGATCGGCTGCAGCGGACGTCGTAATCGGCGTCGACAAGCGCAACCCCTCCCCTCCCCCACCGACCAAGGCGGCCCCGAAAACGCAGAAAGCCACCAAGGCGTCGGCTGCGAAGGCTCCGGTGGAAGCTGAGCCGGAGACCGAACTCGAGCCGACCGGCGCGGTCTATCTCGAGATCGAACCGAGCCTGATCGAGACGAACCCGAAGCAGCCTCGCAGCGTTTTCGACGAGGAAGCACTCGCGGAGTTGGTTCACTCGATCCGCGAGTTCGGCTTGATGCAGCCGATCGTGGTCCGTCGTCACGGTGACAAGTACCAACTTGTCATGGGTGAGCGTCGCTGGCGCGCGAGCCAGGAAGCCGGGCTGGAGAAGATTCCGGCGATCATTCGTGAAACAGATGACGACTCGATGCTGCGCGACGCGCTCCTCGAGAACATCCATCGAGTGCAGTTGAACCCCCTCGAGGAGGCAGCGGCGTATCAGCAGCTGCTCGAGGAGTTCGAAGTCACCCACGAAGAATTGGCCAATCGGATCGGACGTTCGCGTCCCGTCGTGACCAACATGATTCGTCTGCTGAAGCTGCCGGTGGCGGTTCAGCGTCGCGTTGCGGCCGGTGTACTTTCGGCCGGCCATGCTCGCGCACTGCTGTCCCTCGAGGCGGGTGCCGACGCTCAGGAGGTCATGGCGGCGCGCATCGTCGCGGAAGGAATGTCTGTTCGCGCGACGGAGGAAGCAGTCACTCTGGCCAACCGGGCGGATAATGAGATCGCTCCCCCACAGAAGCGCAAGCCCATCGTGATGCCGGGTCTGCAGGATGTGGCCGAGCGGTTGTCGGACTCGTTCGACACTCGGGTGACTGTCAGTCTGGGCAAGCGGAAGGGAAAGATTGTGGTCGAATTCGGCTCGGTCGACGACCTACAACGCATCGTCGGAATGATGGAAGCACAGAAATCCAAGTAGAGAACTCGGATGCCCGTTTGGTGACGTAATCATGATGACCGGGCACACCACCTATTTTCGTCACTGTGACAAATCTAGGTGGTCCGAGCTTCTCGAAATCTTGAACCGGGACGAAAGATGTTGAACAGCAATATATTAGGGCGATCAACTCTCGTGCCACTGCCGACTTGTCGTAGCTGGCCTATCCTGGAGAAGAGAAAAGCAGCGGGCGAGCATCAAAACCGCTTCGGGGACCTACGGAGAGTGAGTTAGTCAGTGTCGACTCACGTCATCACCTCTCTCACACTCGACAGCCTCGATCAGCTTTCCGCCCATGCGCGCCGATGCGTGTTCTGGGAGATGGACCCGGGCGCGCTTCACGACGCCCGAGGATTCTGTGATCAGGAATTCGAGAAGGAAGCCTGGCTGTCGATGGTCATGCTCGAGTGGGGTTCGTGCGGACAGGTCGCCGTCCGCGACGGAAAGCCGCTCGGCAGTGCGTTGTACGCCCCTCCCCGCATGATCCCGCGCGCGCAACTGTTTCCCACCAGCCCGGTCAGCTCGGACGCAGTGCTTCTGACAAGCCTTCGCCTCGAGCCCTCGGGCATAGAGGAAGAACTAGGGCCGAGCCTGCTGGCCGCTGTCGTGACAGATCTGGTCCGACGAGGAGTTCGTGCGCTCGAGGCATTCGGTATCCGTAGCGGCGACTTGGGGCCAGCTTCCGACGTGGCCAGTGCAACGGCAGCTCTGGAATGTTCACCCGCAGAATGCATGATCAGTGCCGAGTTCCTCGAGGACTACGGTTTCGAGGTCGTGGCACCGCACCATCGTTATCCGCGCCTTCGTCTCGAACTCAATCGAGATCACGAATGGAAAGTCGACGTCGAAGAAGCCCTCGACCGTCTACTGAAGGCCGCAGCTCTCGAGATGGTGGAGATCAGCGAACTCGCCAGAGTGTGAGCAGGTGCCGACCGCAGGACCTACGAAATGCGGTCGGCTACCGAAAGCTCTTCTGCGAGAAGCTCGGCGAAGGTGAAGGTACCGGTCGGCTGATCATCTTGGCCCAACAGATACAGCCGCTTGACCGAGATCAAAATGGCTTCGGCGATGGTGTCACGCATCCGCGGATTCGTCAGTACCGCAACGTCGGACGCGTTGGACAGGTAGCCGAGATCGATCTGCACCGTCGGCATGTTGGTCAGGCGCAACAACTCCCACGTTCGACCGTGAGTTCTGCAGTCCCGCAACGGAGTTCGCGCAACGATCTCGCGCTGAACGAAACCGGTCAACACCTGCCCGATCATCGAGACCGAACCGTGCGAATTTCCGAAGTGGAAGCTCGCGACGCCGTTCGCCGACGGGCTCGAGTTGCTGTCGCAGCGCAGGGAGATCATCAGATCGGCGTCGAATGCGTTGGACGTCAGCGCGCGCTCGGCCTCGCTCGGATCGGCGTTGTGCGGGCGGGAGAGGAAGGTTTCCATCCCGGTTGCTGCCATCCGCCCCTCGAGGCGCATAGCCAGATCCCACAGGATGTCGGCTTCGGAGATGCCGTTGACGATGGTGCCGGTGGACGGACCACCGAGGCCTGGATCGATGACGATGCGCTTGCCGCCCAGCTGTGGGCCCTTGCGCCTCACCAGCTCCTCTTCGCTGATCGCGTGCGGCGATCCGCCGGTGACGCGAGTTCCCAGCAGTTCCAGCGAACGCAGTGTCTGCGGTCCGCAGATACCGTCGGCGGCGATCCCGATTTCACGCTGGAAAGACGAGAGAGATTCGTGGGTCTGCGGGCCGAAGAAACCGTCGATCCGACCTGCGTAGAAGCCGAGGTCCTGCAGTTTGGCCTGCAGAGCTGCGACGTCGTCGCCGTACAGCGGCGCAGAAAGCTGGTAAATCAACGTACGGGCGCCCAGGCGGTACGAGGCCTCGCGAAGTGACCGATAGGTGGCCGGGCCCACGATGCCGTCGACAAGGAGCCCACGCTGCTGCTGGAAGGCGCGAACGGCGCTGTCGAGTTGATGATCGAAGATGGCGTCGGGTGCAACCCAGTGGGCACCGTCGGCGCTTTCACGTCGAATACCGGAAGTTCCGTGATGGAGGTATCCCAGCTTCGTCAATGTGCCCCGAATCTCGGCGACGGCCGGGCCGTGATCGCCGTGTCGGAGTCTGTGCATGCGTGAAAGCCTCTCGGATCGGTTAACGAATTCGATCGATGTGCCTGGTCGTAGACCCGATCAGGCACATCGATCGATTATCTCAGAAATTCTGTGGATTGCGAGAATCCACGATGCTCATCCAGCCGTCAGAGAACGTCTGCGAGGTCCTTGAGCAGTGCGGCCTTGCCCTTGGCGCCGACGATCGTCTTGATCGGCTTGCCGTCCTTGAACAGGATCATCGTCGGGATCGACATGACCTGGAAATCGCGGGCGGCCGCCGGGTTGGCGTCGATGTCGAGCTTCGCGACGGTCAGCTTCTCGCTGTTCTCACCGGCGATCTCCTCGAGGACCGGGGCGACCATCTTGCACGGGCCGCACCAGGTTGCCCAGAAATCGACCAGAACGGGCTTGTCGCTGCCCAGGACGTCCTGCTTGAAGGAATCGTCGGTGATGGTGACGGTATTCGACACTGTTACTCCTCGAGGGTTGGGTACGACAGCTTGATGAATCAGGGAGCGCCGACGACGTCGACCGTATGGCCGGCAGCGTCGAGCGTGTTGGCGGTGATGTCGCCACGATCGGCCAGCCAGCGTTCGGCGTCGATTGCTGCGGAGCATCCGGTGCCGGCAGCGGTGATCGCCTGGCGGTACGTGTGATCGACCAGGTCACCGGCAGCGAAGACGCCGTCGACGGAGGTCGCGGTGGAACCGGGAGCGACGCGCACGTATCCGGCGTCGTCGAGATCGACCTGGCTCTTGACGAGCTCACTGCGCGGGTCGTGGCCGATGGCGACGAACATGCCGGTGATCTCGAGTGTGGAGGTCTCACCCGTGACGGTGTCACGAACGACGAGCCCGGTGACGCTGTTCTCGCCGAGGACCTCGACGGGCTCCGCGTT
The DNA here is from genome assembly GCF_021352185.1 of Rhodococcus sp. Ni2. NCBI lineage: Bacteria > Bacillati > Actinomycetota > Actinomycetes > Mycobacteriales > Nocardiaceae > Rhodococcus > Rhodococcus sp. Ni2. The sequence goes on along the minus strand of NZ_WOXZ01000001.1, from coordinate 2,217,493 downwards.
GGTCAGGAAGCGGATCTTCTCGTTGGCCTTGGCGCGCTCGAGCATGATCCGTGAGGCGCGGAATTCCTCGCGGCGGTGCACCAGGGTGACCGAGCGAGCGAAGCGGGTCAGGAAGGTTGCCTCTTCCATCGCGGAGTCGCCGCCGCCGACCACGACGATGTCCTGGTCACGGAAGAAGAAGCCGTCGCAGGTGGCGCAGGCGCTGACGCCGCGGCCGAGGAGGCGTTCTTCACCGGGAATGCCGAGGTAACGGGCTGCCGCGCCCATGGCGAGGATGATCGCGTGCGCGGCGTACGTTTCGCCGTTCGCGACGACCGTCTTGATCGGGCCGCTGAGATCGATCTCTTCGACGTCCTCGGTGCGGATGTCGGTATCGAAGCGAAGTGCCTGCTCACGCATCTGTTCCATCAGGTCGGGGCCCATGATTCCTTCGCGGAATCCGGGGAAGTTCTCGACCTCGGTGGTGGTCATGAGGGCGCCACCGAACTGGGTTCCCTCGAACAGCAGGGGCTGGAGCTCAGCGCGCGCGGTGTAGACACCAGCGGTGTATCCGGCCGGTCCGGAACCGACAATGATGACGTCATGGACCGCGGGCGTGTTTTCCAGCTGGGTGGTCATGCGAGCCTTCCAATAGTGAGTGCAGACCCTCCGCTTCTTGGAGAGCCGTACCGATCAACACCAGGATAAGGGGTGTTGTTCCCGCACTCCGCTGGAAAGTGGCTCACAGCCGGCAGCTCACAGCGCGGGACTCACGGGGCGGGGCGCGGTGCCTCCCGAACCACAAGCGCGTCCCGAACCACACAGCGCGTGCCGGTGTAGATGGTGGGCATGCACTTGTTGCAGTGGATACACAACCCCTCGTCGACGCTCTCGGCTTGGAATTTGTTGACCAGTTGTGGGTCCCTGAGGAGCGCACGCGCCATGGCGACGAATTCGAATCCTTCATCCAGTGCGTGCTCGATGGTGTCGACGCGGTTGATGCCGCCGAGCAGGATCAGTGGCATCCTCAGCGCCTGTCGGAACTGACGGGCGAAGGGCAGGAAGAAGCCCTCCTCGAACGGGTACGTCGGAAAGAGTTTGGGACCGTAGAACTTCAGCCCGTACCCGACGAGTTTGGGTTGGGAGGCGACAAACTCAGCTAGTGGGACCTCGCCGCGGAAGAAGTACATTCCGTTGAGAAGTGAACTGCCACCGGTCAATTGCATCGCGTCGAGGTGGCCGTCGGCTTCGAGGATCTGGGCGATCGGCAGGCTCTGGTCGAGCCACAGACCTTTCGGCACCCCATCGGACATGTTGAATTTCGCGGTGACCGCCACGCTGGATCCAGCGGCGCGTCGCACCGCTTCGACGACTCGACGCGGATACTCGGCGCGCTTGGCGACGCTGCCACCGTATCGATCGTGGCGCTTGTTCAGATTGGGGCTCATGAACGAACTGAGGAGGTAGTTGTGGCCGAGATGGACCTCGATGGCGTCGAATCCTGCGTCCACGGCGACGCGAGCGGTCCGTTCGAAGTCGGAGACGACACCGTCGAGTTCGGCGAGTGTCGCGCCCTTGACGAGGCCCATCGCGGGCGGACTCAGCCGGGTCGACGGCGCCAGAGTCTTCGTCTTGTTGGAGAGCGTGTTGGCGACCAGTCCCGCGTGGCCGATCTGCGCCGCAGCAAGTGCGCCTTCGGCGTGGACGGCGTCGGTCAGTCTGCGTAGTCCCGGCAGCGCGCGCTCGTCCATGACAAGGGTGTCGCGGTGGACTCGTCCACCTGGTGAGACGGCGCAGTAGGCGACAGTGGTCATCGCGGCCCCGCCGCGGGCCACCTCGGCGTGGAAGTTGATCAGATCGTCCGAGACCGCTCCCCGGGGCATGACGCCCTCGAACGTTGCAGCTTTGACGATGCGGTTGCGCAAGGTCAGAGGGCCGAGACGTGCGGGTTCGAATATCGACGGTGTGGGCGCTGTGGTCATTTTCAACTTCCTGCGGCGGCCTGATCTTTACGATGCCAGTGGACTCGTAACTACGACGATATAGCGCCTACTCCCAATCTGTCCGACAATTCGACACGATGAATGCCACAGGATCAGGTCGCCCACGAGACCCACGCATCGACGACACAGTCCTCGAGGTCACCCGAGCGATGCTCCTCGAGGTCGGTTGGGATCAACTCAGTCTCCGGGCGATCGCGGCACGGGCAGGGGTCAGCCGAGCCTCGATGTCGCGGCGATGGCCGTCGAAGGCACATCTTGTTCTCGGGTCGATCCTGGGGGCGACACCGGACCTGACACCGTTCGAGGGCACCGATCGCGACGGCTGGATCCGTTGGGTGGTGGAGGGAAGTGCTCAGCTCTTCTCCCGTCCCGAGGTTCGCGCCGCGTCGCCAGGATTGCTGGCGGCCCTGCGCGACCACGACGACCTGCGCAACGAATTGTGGCGCGGGTTCAGTGGACCGAGTACGCAACTGTTCCTTCAGAACGCCGAAGATCCTGAATCGGCACTGCTCGATGCCAAGGCCGTGCTGGTATTGGCGGCCGGGGCAGCGATGTTTTCGAGTCTGATAGCGGTCGAGGACGATACAGATGCGCTACGCGAAAGAATCCTCGAGCTCTTACTCCCGGCGGCATCGCCGCGCTGACCGTCGACGTCAGCCGATGTTCTTGACCGACAACGTATTCGGATTCCCGTCGCTGCAGTTGATGCCGACAGTCAGTGCAGTGATCTGACGCGGCTGCGATCCCGTGAAGAGTAGGACTATCGCCGGCGCCCCGTCGATGCGAATCTCGCCGGAACCGAGCAAAGGCCGGCGCTCGTCGATGCCGTTGGCGCGTAGGCATCCGGCAAGTTTGGATGGATCATCCAGTGGTCCAAGGTTTTTGGATCCGACGAGTGAGAGCAGAGACGCCGAATCCGGATCGTTGACAGCAGACGTCGCCGGTGTGCTCGGTTGAGCAACAACACTTTCGGCAGGTTCGGAATCTCGGGTTCCGACAACAACGATCACGAAGGCTACCAACACGGCTGCTGCGGCACCGAGAACCCACGCTTGTGGGCGCCGCCGGAACGGCACGACAGCTGCCTCAGCTGGCGGCTCCAGCTGTTCTGACTGTAGATCCAGTGCCGAATTGATTCGCTCGGCAAGCGAATTCGGAATCCGTTCGTGAGTGGCCTTGCTCGAGTTCAGTGTCGCGAGTGATGCCGTGACGCCGTCAAGGGCGGTGACAAATGCATGGGCGTCAGGATCTGCGTGTACCACCGGCCACAGAGCCGCACTGGTTTCGGAATCGAGAACCCCGGCGTGAAGATCTGCGAGTAGGTCTTCTGAAAACGGAGGCGACGGAACGCGAACAGACGGATCTGTCATGAACCCTCCCTCGGCAGTCGATGCGGACCCTTACAAGATAGGACGCGGCCGGTTCACGAATGGTTCCCGCCTTCGCGAAAGTCCTCCAACTGGGCGGCGAGACGCTTGCGCGCGCGGGCGCAGCGACTCTTCACGGTCCCTACGGGTACTCCCAACCTCTCGGCGGCCTCGGCTACCGGATACCCCTCGACATCGACGGCGACGACGGCAGCACGCTGCTCAGGCGGCAGCGATGCCAGTGCCTGTTCGACGGTCAGGCTCATGTCCACTGTCGCCGCATAGTCGCGGTGATCGCGGGGTTCCTCCGCGTTCTCCGAAGACAGAGAGAACGCCGCCCGTGATTTGTTGCGTCGGATCCGGTCGAGGCAGGCATTGACCACGATGGTGTGGAGCCAACTACGCACCGCCGCGTCGCCGCGGAACTTCGCCGCCTTGCGATGCGCGGACAGCAGACCCTCCTGGAGAGCATCTGCCGCATCCTCGTCCGAGTAGCTCGTTCGCCGGGCAACGTGCCACAGATGATCCTGATGCCGGAGCAGTAGTTCACGGAACGCGTGTCGATCGCCCGCGACATGAGCGGTCAACAATTCGAAATCCGTCGCCTCGAGATTCTTGTTCTCGAGACTTCTGGATTCGAAATTTCCGGCTCCGCCCCCGGTGCCCCCCCGATAACTGTGCACGGGCGGATATTAGCCCAGTCGGTAGGTTTCAGAAGGGCCAAGGGCGATCACTTTGCCGCAGTGAATGCAATCTCCGAGATGGATGTCTGGTTTTGTCCGGATTCGGTGCTGAGCTGCGTAATCCAAACCAGGACATACTGACCCGAGCCGTCCGAAGTGACTGGAATGTCGGTCACACCGTTCTTCAGGACACCCGATCCGATTTCCTTGGTCTGATCCAGCGAAGTATTCGCAGAAGGGGCAGAACGGATTTCAACGACGGTTCCCGGCGAATCAGACGTGATCGCAACATTCTTCAGGTTGGCGGCATCGGCAAGCGTCACCATCAGGCCGACACCGTTCTTCAGCGACGGGAACGGCTGGAAGTACGAGTCCGACGACCACGCAGTGGCCGGATTGCCGTCGATGGCGTTCTTCGCTGTTGCCGGCTGATCCGGCGTTCCCTGGGGTGAGAACACCGTTACGGCCGAGGAAGCTACCGGAACGGTTGCTGCCGCCGGTGCGGGCGCCGGTGAATTGTTCTCGGGCGCAGTGGCTTCGGTGGTCAATCCGAAACTCTGCTCGCTGAGCGGGGTGTCGTTACTGCCACCCGAGAGGAAGCTCGCTACCCACACCACAAGGAGAATCAGGACGATCACGGTGAAGACACCGAGCGCCGTCAGTGCCGCGAGCATCCGCGTCGACTTCTTCTTCTCGGCCTCGATGGCTTCGGGGTCGTTCAGTGCATGACCCGACGCACCCTGTTCGCGGTGGCCGAGACGAAGTGCCGGAATCATTTCCGTCTTGTCGTTGACGACGGACGCCTGATCGAGGATGTGCTGCACGGTGGCAGCAGTGCGGATTCCACTCTCCGACTGCAACGCTCGAACCGCAACGGCCGAGATGTCGAACGGAACCTCCGGACGGACGACCCGAGGCTCGACGATGTTCCCGTCGGCGCCGCGGCCGGCGGGAAGCAAACCACCGACGGGACCGGCGGACGGTTCGGCCAGCGGCCAGCGCGCCGTGATGAGCGAGTACAGCATGGCGCCGAGACCGCGGACGTCGCTGGTGGAATCGGCGTCGGCAAGCGTCGCCGGGAACGCCAGTACGGCGTCACCGTTGATGCTGATGCGAACGCGGTCCGGGTGATCGATGGACAGCGCACCGCCGGTGCGGTGAGCAGCTTCGGCAGCCGCCGCCAGGGCACGGATGGCGCGGGCTGCACCGATCGGTGACGGCGTCGTCTCGGCCATCTCACGCAGCGAACGGCCGGGAGTCCATTCGGCGACGACGATGCCGCCCGAGCTTCCGCGGACGACGTCGAGGACGCGAGCCAGACCGGGCGAGTTGATTCGTCCCAGGCGCAGAGTGCGTGAGAGAACTGCCTGCGGTCCGGACTGGCTGTCGTCGTCACCGCGCTGATCGGCGTCGACGAACGTCAGGGCTACTTCACGGTCGAGCTTGACGTCGAGAGCTTCCCAGAACTGCAGTCCGCGGGTTCCGCCGTGCGGCGCGAGCAGACGGTAGCGTCCGCCGGCGACAGATGCGCCCGGGATGAGCTTCGGTCCACGGGGCATCGGTCGCTGGGCCGGTCGTGATGCGGATCCGGCGGCAGGTGTGCGAGGTGCAGTGGGCGGTGTCTGAGCGGCAGCCGTCTTCTGAGATTCGGGTGCCTTCTTGTCCGGAGCAGGCGTCTTCGGCGCGGGTGTCTTCGAGACAGGTGCTGAAGGTATCTTCGACACGGGCGCCGAAGGTGTCTTGGACACACTGACCGGAGGTACCGGCGGAGCGGCCTTCTGCACCGGCGGCTGCGGCTTCTGACCCTGCGGGCTTTGGCCCTGCTGCGGTCGCTGTGCGGGCTGCTGTGGCTTCTGACCCTGCTGTGGCTTCTGGCCGGAAGATGCGGAGGAACTCGTGGATGCAGGTGTGCCCGACGATGCCGTTGACTTCTGTTCGGACGCTTTCACGGCAGAAGTCCCGGCACTCTTGTTGCCGGAAACGTTGTCGTCGCTCACCCTCGCTCCTTCTCCATCGATAGCCCGTCCCCGAATACGCGCGGGTTGCGATCCTGTACGCCCACGACCAGGGTACGGGAGCGCACCCGGTCGTTCTTGCTCGTTTGATTCCGTTCTGATTGCAGGAATCAGCTCGGTGACGTCGTCGTCGGTGTTGTTACGTGTGTCCGGTTCGGCGCGACCTGTCAGTGAACGAATCTTGCGGGAGACCGCAACCGTTACCGACAGGACTTCCGGAACCTTCTTGAAGTAGAGAATCGTGAAGGTGATCGCGAGCATCAGGATGCCGCCGACGGCGACGCGAACCATCGAGCCAGGTCCGCCGAAACGCTCGGTGAGTTGATCGAATCCGAGGACGCGGTCGACCGCGAGCATGGTCAGCGAACCGGCCAGCGAGGCGAGTACGACGGACCAGACTGTCTTGCCCACGTTGGCCATCTGCAGGTTTCCGAGGCTGCGGTGCAGGAGGTACCCGCCGATGACGGCGCCGGTGATGTATCCGAGACCGTTGGCCGCACCGAGCAGGATCACGACCTGATCGCTGTTGGATGCGAAGACCGGAGCGAGCGCCGAGAAAGCGATTTTCACTGCAGTGATGCCGAGAACGATCCACGTCGGCGTCCAGGCTTGTTCGCGGGCGTAGAACACTCGAAGTTGGATCAGGACCAGTGCGTACGGAATCAACGTGAATGCCGACCAGCTCACAGCGGTGCCGAGTCGTTCGGCCTGTTCGGGTCCGAAGCGGCCGTAACCGTAGAGCGCTTCACCGACCTGCGGGCCCATGAAGGTCAGGAACATGATGATCGGAACCAGCGTGATCATGGTCAGACGCGTTGCGACCGACAGATCGTCCACGACGGCCGGGGTGTCGTCGGCAGCAGCGTTGCGGCTCAGGCGCGGCATGATCGCGGTCAGAACCGTCACTCCGAGCACGCCGTACGGGAGTTGCAGGAGCAACCAGGCCTGGCTGTAGATGGCAGGGCCGGCTTCGTCGGCGTGGGAGGAGATCTTGGTCGCGAAGATCATGCCCATCTGGCTGATCAGGACGTACAAGACGATGGCGACCGCCATGCCGCCGAACTGGCGCAGGCGGTCGTCGAGACCCCACAGCGGTTTGAGCGAGATCTTCTCGCGGCGAAGCGCGGGGATCAGGCTGGCTGCCTGCACGATGACGCCGATGGTGATGCCGATGCCGAGGGTGAGCAGCTTTGCATCGCCCATCGAGACCGGATCAAGCGAGATCTCACCCGGAGTCAGGCGATAGACCACGAGCACCACGAGGACGACGACATTGTTGAGTACGGGAGCCCAGGCTCCGGGCTTGAAGATCTGTCTGGTGTTCAGAAACGCTGTGAACAGCGCCGACAGCCCGTAGAACAGGATCGCCGGCAGAAGCAGATAAGACAGCGACGTGGTCAGGTCGGTGCTGACCTTGCCGTCTTCGGACAGGAAGACGTATTTGGTGAGTACGGGTGCTGCCAGGGTCGCGAGCAGCGCGGCCATGCCGAGTAGAACGAGCGACGCCGTGAAGAGGCGTCGGACAAACGCTTCGCCGTGATCGGCGTCCTCCCGCTCGGCGCGAACCAGCACGGGGACGACGATGGCGGTCAGCACGGCGCCCAGAACCAGTTCCGCGATCATGTTCGGAATCTGGCTGGCGACGGTGAACGAGCTGGCGATGGCGGGGCCGAGGACCATCAGGATCATCAACTGCTTGGCGAATCCCGTGATGCGGCTCGTCAGCGTCGCGATCGCGATGGAACCCGTTGCCGCGAGGAGTCGAGAGTTCGTCTCCTTGCGTTCCCCGACCTGGACATGGGCGTCGGTGTCGAACTCGTCCGACGTGGTCGTCGCCCGGTCGGCAAACTCCATCTCGGCTTCGCGGTACCGGGGGTAGTCGCGGATCACCGGGATGGTCATGGTGGGTGCGTCGTCGAAACGTGCGTCCGGGTTGACCGGCTGGATCGGGTAACCGCGCTCCCACGGTGGCATCCGAGGATGCGAGCGGGTCGTGGCACTCTTGCGGGTGATCGCCGAGCGGCGACCCTCCTCGGGTGGATTCCCGGTCATGAGCGTTCGTACCCTTCATCTGCTGGGTCCGGCTGACCCTTGAATCGATGCCACAGCCGTCGCCCTGCCAGGAACAGCAGCAACCCTCCCGCTGTCGCCGTCACGGCGGCCAGGGGACGACCGTACGCATTCGACCGTACGGTCACGCTGGTCGGCGTACCCAATTGGCGGCCATCTGTCGTGGTCAGCGAGAAGTTGACTTCCAGCTTGCGAGAATCGTTCATTTCCGCGGGCACAGTCAACTGTCGGCTACCTCGCGGCGGAAGCTGTTTGGGACCGATGTCACTGATCTGCATCTCGGGTGGGGCTTCCACACGCAGGTCGACGTTGATGGCGATGGGCAGCTCGTTGCGCGCCACCAGCAGGAGCGGACTCTGCCCCGACGCGAGGGTGTAGACGCCGCCCGGAGACACCACACTGACGGCCCGGTACATCCCGTCGACGGCTTCGGTGACGTTGTCGGCGCGGATGGTCGCGGCCCGCTCCGCCCGATTGACCGACGCGGAGTCGACGTTGCGGCGATCGGCCAAGGTCATCGAACGGAGTAGATCTTCGCGGAGCGGCGCCGTGAATCCCCGGGGGGTGAGCGAAGCCGCCGGATCGTCCACGAGCGAAGCTTCGAGCCCGTCGATACGCGGAAGTTGGGTGGTTGCGGTCTCGACGACGGACGTTTGCGGACCGTCCTGGGTAGCCCGGTCCGGGTAGTCGAGAGTGGCGGCGTCCGTCGCGCCCGGTTGCCTGCCGAGCAGTGCCGGCAGGGCCTGAGGTGAGGCGAGCCCGGACCGGATGAGGGTCGCGAGCATCGAGAGCACCGCCGTGGCGTCGTTGCTGTCGGCGGTCCACAGTTGCGGCGGCGCGAAGATCTGATTGCGCGGCAGCGACGTCGGCGTCAGCGCGGCCCAGGCCATCGCCCCCAGCGCGTCCTGACGCCGGGCGCTGCGCGATTCGATGTCGATGGTCGGCGCGGTGTCGTCGGGGATGTACGACGGGACCTGCGGCTCCGAGCCGGTGGCGGCCAGCGCCGCTGCCGCCGAGGTGTCGAAGGCAAGCGCGTCGAGTGAGCCGGTTATCCGCGACGACAGCTGCGGAGCTGCCGAGTCGACGGAAGTGTCAGCCACCATCGCTGTGGTGGGATTCACGCTCAGCACCTCTGCGGTGGCCGAGTCGAGGACACCCGAATCCGGCCAGACGAAATCTCGCAGTGAGGTCACGCCGAGGATGTTGTCGACGATGTCCGCCGGCCGTGTGAGCGCGGTAGCCGTCAACTCCGGATTGGCCACCGAGGTGACCGCGGCGAGATCGGCCTGGGCGAACGGAACCGCCGTCGTGCACATCGAGGACGCGAGGGTCTTCACCCGGCCGAGCCACTGGTTGGCGGCGTCGCTGCCGCGGCCTTCGTGCGACGGTCCGGTGGGATCTGACGAGTTGTCGGCCACGAGGTATCCGCGAGTCATGTTCTCGACGGTGATCAGAAGGTCGGGGTCGATTGCCAGACAGAGCGCATCCGTGACGCGGCGATCGGTGTCGCTCTCGGGCTTGGTGGCGTTCTCCACCGCATCGACCAACGCGTCCAGGCGCCCGCCGTCGGAAAGTTCGGTGGCGAGTTCGTCGTCGATCAGGCGTACGGGCTCGTTGACCGCGCCGGGGATTCCGCCGACGAGTCGTGGCGCGTCGGCCAGCGGCCACATGAGCGTGACGCCGATCGGGGCGGACGTGTCGGGGGGAACGACGGCCGTGGCGGACGAACTGGGGGTTCCGGCTGTGGCGTTCGATTCGGCCGCGGCCGGCACACCGAGGACGGGGAGCAAGAAGCGTGCGTCGTCGAGTCGGGCGGCACCGCCGTACTCCGGGGTGCCGTTCACGTTGACGAGCATCGGGTAGACGCCCGGTTCGGTGATGTCGAGAGACAACCCGGTAGTGCTCCGCAACGGCAAGGTGAGCGTGAACTGCTTGGACTGGCCGGTGTCGAGGGTGGTGGCAACGGTGTCGAATTCGCCGACCGTGTCGAAAACGGCCTGGTCGAAGTCGAGTGCTGCGCGCACGTCCGAACTGGAGTCGATCGCGGGAGCGCGTTGCAGCCTCACTCCGACGTCCTCGACGGGACGGTCACCGACGTTCTTCACCGTCCCCTTGACCACGACGTTGCGGTCGCTGGTGGTCGTCACCGTGGTCGGTGCGGTGGAGTCGATGGTCAGCTGCAGAAATTTGGCATCGTTGGTGTTTCGCGCCGGGGCGCGCTCACTGGGCTGACTGGACGGCGCTGCCCATGCGACGGCCGTAGTTGCAGGCCCGAAACCGACAGCGGCCATCACCAGAGCGGCCACACCGGCCCGCCGCAGTGCCATTCTCATCCGGCGTCCGGTTCCTTCGGGCGCTGTTCTTGCCGTATTTCCGTTCGCGGCATCTCGGCGATCATCTGGGACGCGAGTTCTGCGAGTTTGCGCTCGTCGGCGTATGCGAGGCGCGAGTGCAATTCCGTCAGCGGCACCCAAGCGACTTCGGTGACCTCGATGTCCTCGTCGGAGAGTTCACCGCCGAGAAAGCGGAGGAGATAGTGGTGCACGGTCTTGTGGACGCGTCGACCTTCGGTCACGAACCAGTAGTCGATGCTGCCCAGCGGTGCCAGGACGGTTCCCTGGATACCGGTTTCTTCTTCGACCTCACGCATCGCGGTCTGCTCAGCGGTCTCACCTTGTTCGATATGGCCCTTCGGTAGCGACCAGAGCAGGCGTCCGCGGCGGTCGGTTCGGCCGATCAGTGCAGCGCAGAGGCGTTCCGGGGGTCCTCCCCAGCCGTCGACGACCAAGCCGCCCGCAGAAGTTTCACGGACGGTTCGCATCAAAGGTTTATCGGGGTTGCCGACGGCAGGTCGACGCCGCGGGTTGCGGCGACTCCTGTTTGTTCGTTCGGCACCAGACACCTCATCGATACTAGTTGGCGTTGCAGCGTTGCCCGGTAACCCGCGCAAAGCGGTCTATCGCGTTCGTATGCGCGTTCTGCTATTTGCGCACCTTAAGTAAGCTCCTTTCACGTGACTGTCCCTACCTCCGACGCTGATCGCCGCCTACGACTGCTTGCCGACGCCACTGCAACGCTCGGCACGTTGTCCGACGTGTTGAACCCGCTCGGTGAGCGTTTTGCTGCGGCCGGTCACGAGCTGTTCCTGGTGGGTGGCAGTGTTCGGGACGCGATCCTCGGCCGCTTCAGTGGCGATCTGGACTTCACGACGGACGCCAGGCCGGAGAAGGTTCAGGCTCTGCTCAAGGGCTGGGTGGACAAGCAGTGGGACACGGGCATCGAGTTCGGGACCATCAGCGCCATCAAGCACGGCCAGGAGATCGAGATCACGACCTTCCGGGCCGACGCTTACGATCGCGTCTCTCGTAATCCGATAGTCGAGTACGGCACGACGTTGGCCGACGATCTGGTGCGCCGCGATTTCACCGTCAACGCGATGGCGATGAAGATCGGCGCGGACGGTTCCTACACGTTTGTCGATCCGCTGAACGGCATGGACGCCCTGTTGGCCGGAGAGCTAGATACGCCGTCGGCGCCGGAAAACTCGTTCAACGACGATCCGCTGCGGATGCTGCGTGCAGCCCGGTTCGTCTCGCAGCTTGGTTTCACGTTGAACAATCGTGTTTTCGAGGCCATCAAGGAGATGGCGTCGCAGATCGAGCGAATCACCGCCGAGCGTGTGCAGGTGGAGCTGAACAAACTGATGCTGGGCATGTACCCGGTGGACGGCATCAACATGATGGTCGACTCCGGACTGGCTGCATACGTGCTGCCCGAGGTTCCGCAGATGAAGCTCGAGATCGACGAGCATCACCAGCACAAGGACGTCTACCAGCACTCCCTCACGGTGCTCCAGCAGGCGATCGATCTCGAAGAAGGCGATCCGGACCTCGTATTGCGTTGGGCAGCACTGCTTCACGACATCGGAAAGCCGGATACCAAGCGTAACGAGCCTGGCGGTGGGGTCAGCTTCCACCACCACGAGGTGGTCGGCGCCAAGCTGGTGCGCAAGCGCATGCGGGCACTGAAGTTCTCGAAGCAGATGGTCGACGACGTCTCACAGCTCGTGTTCCTGCACTTGCGTTTTCACGGCTACGGCAAGGGACAGTGGACCGACTCGGCGGTGCGGCGGTACGTCACCGACGCGGGCGAGCTGCTCCCCCGCTTGCACAAGCTCGTACGGGCCGACTGCACCACACGCAACAAGCGTCGCGCCGCGCAGCTGCAGGCCACGTACGACGACATCGAAGAGCGGATCGCGCGCATCGCCGAGCAGGAAGACCTTGCTCGGGTGCGTCCGGACCTCGACGGCAACGCCATCATGGAGCTGCTCAACATCCCGGCCGGCCCGCAGGTGGGCAAGGCATGGACGTTCCTCAAGGAACTACGTCTGGATCGCGGCCCGCTCGAGCGTGACGAGGCCGAGGCCGAACTGCTGAAGTGGTGGGCTACCCAGCAGGGCTAGTTTCTCGTTTCTTGCGGTTGATCAGCACCGCTGACAATCCGGCGGCATAGACACCCGCACCGGCAACGGCCAGGCCGACGCTCTTGCCGTCGGGTGCGATCACCGTCGACGCTGCCGCGATCGCACCGATGAACGCGACGTTGAACACGGTGTCCTGCAAGGCGAATACCTGACCACGACGGTCGTCGTCGATGTCGATCTGCATGGCCGCGTCGCCGCTGAGTTTCACGGACTGGCCGGCGATGCCGAGCAGGAAAGCGGCGATCAGCAGCGACCCCTGAGTCAGCGTGGTCACGAAGACGAGCTGGACGAGAACCGCGCACACCAGGGCGTAGGTGATCATCCGTGAGCGACCGATCCGCGGGATGAGGAACGGTGTGATCAATGCCGCGATCAGCATTCCGATTGCCGTGGCGCCGACGGCGACGCCGAATCCGGCCATCCCTCCAGGTAATTGGGAGCCGTTCGAGGTGTCGCGTAGGACCAGCACCATGATGAGGGTGTTGATGCCGAAGCAGATGCGGTGCGCTCCGATTCCGATCATCGCCGTGGTGACGCCGGGCGCCTCCCAGACAGCGGTTGCCCCGGTGCGCAGTCCGGCCGTCACCGAACGGACGGCACTGGCGCGGACCACTTCGTCGGCGACCGGACCAAGTGAGCGGGCCGTGAACCTGGCCGCGGCGAGGGCCGCGATCACCGATCCCAGTGCTGCGATGGCCACGGCGGCGCCTGACGCTCGATCCCCCGCGCCGATCATGCCGATGATCGCCACCGCTGCCGAAGCACCAAGAGCGGCTACCACCGAACCAGCCGTTGTGAGAACGGAATTGGTTGCCACCAGCCACGATTGTCGGACGACCTTCGGCAGGGCTGCGGATACGCCTGCCCCGACAAAGCGGCTGACCCCGATCGCAGCAAGCGCACACGTCAACAACAGAGTGTCACCGCCGCCGGCGACCAGCAGCACCGCGGTGGTCAGGATGAAGAGCCCGCGGAGCACGCTCGCCCACAGGAGCACCAGGCGGCGGTCCCAACGATCCAGCAGAGCGCCGGCAAAGGGGCCGATCACCGAATAAGGAAGGAGCAGTACGGCAAAGCCGGCCGCTATCGCCACCGGATCGGTTTCGCGTTCCGGGTTGAAGAGGATTGCGCCGCCGAGCGCGGCCTGGAACATTCCGTCGCCGAACTGGCTGGAAAAGCGGACGAGCGCCAGCCTTCCGAGGCCGGGTGATTCACGCAGGGTGTGCAGTACGCGCTGCCAGGCCTCGCGGCGGTTCGAGGCTCGGTTCATAAGCGGAAACTGTAGTGGGTGGGTCAGGCGCCGATCTTGACGGTGGCCCGCTCGAGGATCGGCGCGACGTCGACGCCCCTCGGCAGCGTTCCGAACACACTCCCCCAGCTGTTTCCGAGCCGACTCGCGCAGAACGCGTCGGCCACCGCGGGGTGCCCGTAGCGGAGCAACAGCGAGGCCTGCAGAGCGAGCGCCATGTCGCCGACGATCTTTCGTGCCCGGTATTCGATGTCGTCGAAATCGCCGAATGCCACCTGGAGATCCCGCACGGCCTGATCGAAGTGGCCGTCCACTCCACTGGCTCGTTTCAGCTCGTCGAAGAACACCTGCAGTGTTTCGGGTTGCTTGGCCATCGCCCGCAGTGTGTCGAGCGCCGCGACGTTGCCGGAACCCTCCCACACCGAAAGCAGCGGAGCCTCGCGATAGAGGCGCGGCATCCGGGATTCCTCCACGTATCCGTTTCCGCCCAGACACTCGAGTGCCTCGGCAGCGTGGATCGGTCCGCGCTTGCAGACGAAGTACTTACTCACGGCCAACGAAATGCGTCGTAGTGCGCTGGCGTGGGCATCGCCTGCGGTTGCGCGGTCGGTCAGAGCGGCCAGCCACATCGCGACGGTGGTCGACGCTTCCGATTCCACCGCCAGATCTGCCAGAACGTTTCGCATCAAGGGTTGGTCGATCAGGTTGGCGCCGAAAGCACTTCGATGATTCGCGTGGTGAACTGCCTGCATGTTGCCGACGCGCATGCCGGTGGCCGTGCCGATCGTGCAGTCCAACCGGGTCATGTTGACCATCTCGATGATGGTGCGCACGCCCCGGCCTTCCTCGCCGACCATCCATGCGAGAGCGTCGCGGTACTCGACCTCACTACTCGCGTTGGAATGATTGCCCAACTTGTCCTTCAGACGCTGCAGGAACATGTTGTTGAGCGAGCCGTCCGGCAGGACCCGAGGCAGGAAGAAGCACGACAGACCACCCGGTGCCTGGGCGAGGACGAGGAACACGTCCGACATCGGCGCGGAGGTGAACCACTTGTGGCCCGTCAGCAGGTAGCTGCCGTCGGATTGTGGCACTGCCCTTGTGGTTCCGGCACGAACATCCGAACCGCCCTGTTTTTCCGTCATCGACATACCGGCGATCAATCCGGGTTTGGTGAGGGGAGCTTTCAGCGCTGAATCGTAGTGCCGCGTGGTCAGGAGGGGTTCGTACTGCGCGGCCAGATCCGCGTTGTGCCGCAGCGCGGGGATCACGGCGTACGTCATGGAGATGGGACAGCCGTGGCCGGCATCGGTTTGACCCCACACGGCCATCTTCGCGGCGCGGACGAGGTGTGCGTGTCGATTCGGGTCAACCCACGGAGCGCCGTGCAGTCCCAATTCCACTGCGGTGCTCATGAGTTGGTGATAGGCGGGGTCGTAACGGACCTCGTCGATGCGGTTGCCGTAGCGGTCGTGGGTTCTCAGAACAGGTGGGTGCTCCTCGGCCAGATCGCCCCACTCCTGGGCCTGAGCACTGCCGGCGCGGATCCCGACGCGATGAACCTCTTCGAGTGCATCCGATGCGCCTTCACGGTGGAGTGCCTCGAGGATCGGCGCGTATTCGGCTGCGTCGTAATCGATCAGGGGCGGAACCTGATTGGTGACTTCATGCGTGGGTGTCATCGAAGCTCCCTAACGATCGAAGGGTGAAGGCGAGAATGGCGTCGATCGCAGCGGGATCGGTGGTGCCTCCGCGCAGTGGAAGGATCAGGGCCTCGCCGATTGCCCCGACGATGCACGCTGCCGTCAGAGTGGCGTCCTGTGGCGGTATCTCACCGGTGTCGACTGCCGAACGAATTGCGGTGGCCAGGCAATCGCGGAACGATTCGCGAAACATCAACCGCTGTTCGTCGACGAGAGGATCTACCGGTTCCACCAGCAGTGCATAGGCGAGAACCGGTGCGCGCATGGCACGTTCGGCGAAGGTCCGAACCGACGCTGATACAGCGGAGCGGTGGTTGCCTTCCAGATGTCGGGCGCTGTCTCCGGCGTCCCGAGCTGCGGATACCTCACGGCTGCAGACTGATTGGAACACTTCGGCGAACAATTCGCCCTTGCCGTCGAAATGTCGATACAGCGTCCCGGTGCCGACGCCGGCGTTCTTGGCCACCGCGGCGATGGAACATCCCGCATAGCCGTGAGTTGCCACTGCCGTCGTGGCGGCCTCGAGCAGTCGGGCGCGTTGGGCGTCCAATCTTTCCTGTACTGCCGGAGTGCGGCGATAGGCCATGTGAAGAAGTGAACACCCGTTCCGTTCTTGCGTCAAGAGCCCCCACCTGCAGGTTCAGGCAGCAGCGGCGCGAGCCTGTTCCTCGCGCCACCACGCGACGGTCGCTTCGGCGGCCTGATCGAGCGGCGTCGGCGAGAGTCCGAGCAGCACTTCGCTGGCGCTCGAGTCCATGACGAACGGCTTGGTGAACTGGTAGTTCATCTCAGCGAGTTCGCGGCTGTCGGTGTTGATCTTGCCGACGGCGTCGAGCACCCAGGCGGGGAGTACACCCACCTTGGCGGGGGATGCCCCGGCGGCGCGGGCGAAGGCCTCGGCGATCTTGCGCTGAGTGAGCGCGGGGCCGGTGGGTGCGTGGAGGACGGAGTTCCAAAGTTCGGGGTTGTGTGCCGCCGCGATCATCGCTGCTGCGAGATCGGGGATGTAGGTGAAGGAGTGCGGCTGATCTGCGGAACCGATGACACGAATCTTCTTACCTGCCATGACTTTCGGAACCATGCGCTCGCCGGCGTGGGCAGTGCGGACGCGGGGACCGAAGAAGTCCGAGGCCACGACGCTGACGGTGGGTGTTGCAGAGGCCTCGCGAGCACGCAGCAGCGCGGTGCGCACTCCGCGCTTGCCACCGGTGGCGTTGCGTGGATCGGATTCGGTCATCAGGGTGTTGGAGTTGTAGGCGTAGAGGCTTTCGGGGAAGACCACGACGGCACCGATGGATGCGGCCGCGTCGAGCACAACCTCCTCGGCCGCCGGGAGTTCCCGCTCCCAATCGGCTGCGTTGTAAGCAGCGTGGATGCAGTGGTAGATGGCCGTGGCGCCCTCGCTGACCGAGCGCAGGGCCTCGGCATCCGAGACGTCGACGCGTCGGCGGTCGATCAGCGGGTGCTCGGGCCCGCTGCCGGACCTGGTCAGGAGCCGGACGTTGATTCCCTGCTCGGCGAGCTGTAGTGCGACGGCGGATCCGACGGGTCCTGCTCCGGTGACGATTTCGAGGTTCGACATGGTGTGCTCCTTCTTGTTTCGAGTGAACTGAGAGCACTGCTCTCGTTTTCAAGAATGCACCTGCACCCGAGCGCTGTCAAGAGCAGTGCTCTCTTTTGTTGATGCTGCTCTCGGGAATGGGGCAAGATGGACTCATGGTTGGAACTCCCCGTGAGCGGGCGCGCGAACAGACGCTGCAGGACATCACCCGTATCGGACGCGAGCATCTTGCTGCCGTCGGCGCTGCCGCTTTGTCCCTGCGTGCCGTCGCGCGTGACCTGGGAGTCGTGTCCTCAGCGGTATACCGCTATGTCGCCAGTCGGGACGAACTGCTGACCTTGCTGGTGGTCGACGGGTACACGGAACTGGGCGCGGAAGTGGACGCCGCCGTGAATGCGGTTGCAGCAGAAGATTTTCGCGGACAGTTCATTGCTCTCGGGCGCGCCGTTCGGAGCTGGGCGATCCGGGAGCCGGCCCGCTACGGTCTGTTGTTCGGCAGCCCCGTCCCCGGCTACGACGCTCCGGGCGAGCAGACCACCGGCCCCGGCACCCTCGTCGTGACCCGGCTGATCGGGATCATCGACGCCGCCCATCGCGCGGGTTCACTGACGGTGCGAGAGGGTCCGGGCCTGAGTGACACGTTGGCAGCGGACCTCGAGGGAGTGCGGAATGAACTGGGTACCGACCTGCCGCCGGATGCCGCGGTGCGCGCAACTCTCGTCTGGGTATCGCTGTTCGGTTCGGTGAACTTCGAGGTGTTCGGGCAGTACGGAAGCGATACGTTCACCGACGCGAGCGAGATTTTCGAGCGGCATTTGGCACTACTTGCCGATGTGGCGGGTCTGACCTGAACACGCTTGTGTCTCGTTCCTCCGCACGCAGTTGTCGGTGAGATGATGTCCTTGTGGCGCACGCAGAAGAACCCGAGGATCGAATGGCCTGGATAGAACCGGAGGTTCGTCCGGGCAGTTTGTTGGTGTCGTCGACCGATCTCACGGAACCCGCATTTCGCCGCACCGTCATCTACATGATCGAGCACAACGACGCCGGGAGCCTGGGCGTCGTCGTCAATCGGCCGAGTGAGACGGCCGTGCAGAACGTGTTGCCGCAGTGGTCACCGCTGACCGCGCATCCTTCGGCCCTGTACATCGGTGGACCAGTCAAGCGTGACTCGGCGCTTTGCCTGGGCATCGCTCGCAACGGTGCGCGGATCGACGGCGTCGCCGGCCTGCGGCGGGTGGACGGCAAGGTAGTCATGGTGGATCTGGACTCGGACCCGGAGGTCATTGCTCCTTTGGTCGAAGGGATCCGCATTTTTGCCGGGTACTCGGGTTGGACTCTGGGCCAGCTGGATTCGGAGCTCGAGCGTGAAGACTGGATGGTGATCAGCTCGCTGCCGTCGGATGTGCTGACGCCGCCCCGAGTCGATGTCTGGGCACGGGTGCTACGACGCCAGCCGCTACCCGTGGCGATGCTGGCCAGCCACCCCATCGAGGTGGAACGAAACTGACTTGTCGGAGGTCGATGATATTCCTGTGTCATCGTTTTCGAGAGAGGTGGCAGCAATGATCGCTGAGCGTCAGATCCAGTGCGCGGATTGTGTTTCGGATGTCGATCACTGCCACGATTCTTTGCTACGGCATGCCGACGGATCACTCGAATGCACCGGCGCGAACTGCCTCGACCTGGCATCGGTCCGCCATGCGCTGTCCATCGATTGTGCTGAACTGCAGGGCGGTTGCGGCTGCGTCGACGCGACCCGAGGCGAGTTGCTCGCTAGCTGACGCTGACCGGATCCCGATTCGCGAAGCGTTGCGCCATCGCAGCACACACGATCAGTTGGATCTGATGGAAGATCATCAGCGGCAACACGATCAGGCCGACGGGCTGGCCCGCGAACAGTACAGCCGCCATCGGTAGGCCCGTTGCCAAGGACTTCTTCGACCCGCAGAAGATGATGACGATCTGATCGGGAAGATCGAACCCGAGCTTGCGCCCCGCGAGAGTGGTCACGCCGAGAACCAGCGCGAGAATCAGGCAGCACACGATTGTGAGGATCACGATCTGCCAGATCGTGATGGTGCTCCAGATCCCCTCTTTCATGCTTTCGCTGAAGGCGGCGAAGACAACGAGGAGGATCGATCCGCGATCGACGTACTTGGTGGGTTCGGCGTACTTCTGCAGCCATCCGATCACCAGCGGGCGGATCAGCTGACCGACGATGAACGGGATCAGCAACTGTACGACGATGTCGAGGATCGACGAGAAGTCGACCGTCGCCTGGCCGGTGGTGTTCATCAGCAGAACCACCAGCAGCGGTGTGACGAAGACGCCGATCAGGTTGGAGAACGACGCACTGACGATCGCGCCCGCGACGTTCCCCTTGGCGATCGAGGTGAACGCGATCGAAGACTGAACCGTCGACGGAACCAGGCACATGTAGAGGATGCCGGTGTAGAGCTCGTCGCTGATCAGCGTCGGTGACAGGAATCGCAGTGCTAGGCCGATCAGTGGGAACAGCACGAACGTCGCGGCGAGGACGACGGTGTGCAGTCGCCAGTGCTTGACGCCCTTCCAGGCTTCCTGCGGCGAGAGCCGTGCGCCGTAGAGCAGGAACAAGAAGCCGATGGCGATCTTGGTGGCCCAGTTCAGAATGCTCTCCGCGGTACCCGATACCGGGAACACACTTCCGAGCACGCCGGCGATGATGATGCCGAGGATGAACCCGTCGATGTAGAACCTACTGAGAAACTTCACCTGGCTAAGGATAACGGCGAGCTTCAGCGGGCTCTCGAGCCCCACGAAGGTTGAAGCCCATCACCGCCAGGCACAGCAGCGTCCCGATGATCGACAGCTCGATGATGGCCGTCTGCATTCCCTGGAGGGTGATGGCGATACCCGCGATGATCGACGGGATCGCCAGTCCCGCGTAGCTGACGGTGAAGAACGCGGCCAGAACTCCGCCGTGGCTCTCGCGGGCGTGGGTCCGGGCGGCGGCGTTGACGCGCTTCATGCCGCCGGCAAACGCCAGACCGTGCCCGGCGCCGACCACGACGGTGATGACGCCAAGCAGTGCCAGGCTCGGGACGAGGTCGACCACGAGGAGGCCGATCATTCCCAGAGCGAGGATTCCCAGGCCGGCGGTGACGGACGTGCGCGGGTCCATGCGGCTTCCGCCGAGTTGCGCGACCACCGAGCAGATCATCACCAGTGCGGCCGCCCCGCCGCCGAGTAGAAGGTTGTCGATGTTCAGCAGGCTGGTCATCCACGACGGGACCACCGACTGGAAGAGCCCGACCGCGCCCCACGACAGCGCGACGGCGAGCGAGCTGAGCCAGAAAGTCTCGCGAACAGTGGCGGGAACATGTGGCATTTGGAAGAACCGCTTCGGGCGTGTGACGTCCCCGATCCGCGGAAGTAGCAGCAACACGATCAGTGCCGGGATGAACGCGACGAGGAAGATCAGATACGGCAACCGCAGCGGTTGCGGAAGGTACTGGGCGATTGCACCGGACACGAGTGGTCCGAGCGCACCGCCCAACGCGCCCGTCACCGTCGATACGAGCGCTGCTCGTCGGTGATCGAACTTCGGTTCCTGCTCCACCAATGCGGCGCTGCCCGCCGCACTGGCCGCGCCCACCGCGATTCCCTGGGCAATCCGGCCGACGAACAACCACACCGTCGCGTCGGCAAATGCCAGAACGAGCGTGCCGACGACGCTCAGAGCGAGTGCAGTAAGGAGCACGGTGCGTCGGCCGAGGGCGTCGGACAGCGGTCCGAAGAACAGCAATGCCGGAACGAGGCCGGCGACGTAGACGCCGTAGATCAGCGTCTGGATGGTGGGCGTGAATCCGAACTCGGTCCGGTAGAGCCCGTAGACGGAGGTGGGCATGTTCGCGCCCAAGAGGATCACGGTGAGGACGTAGCCCACGCCGTAGAAGTGTCGATTGGTGCGGCGTGTGCGTTCTTCGGTGGCGACAGCTGTGGCGGACGTGGGAAGCCCCTCCTGAAGACAGAGTGCGAAAATACATGGGTCGTCCTACGTATCGTAAGTGAGTGGAATGATCGCCGCTAATGCTGTGAGGATGAGCTGATGACCGTTGTTCGCAAAGAGTCCGCGTACGAGCAATCCCTCGACTGGATGCGCGCGCAGATCTCCGACGGCGTCTGGACAGTGGGCAATCGTGTTCCGACCGAGCCGGAGCTGATGAGTGTTCTCGGCGTCGGCCGGAACACCGTGCGCGAAGCGATCAAGACATTGACCTCGACGGGAGTCCTGGAGATCCGTCGCGGATCAGGGACCTTCGTGCGCGCTCGGACCGACATCGGCGGACTGCTCGGCAGACACGCGTCCGTCGACGAGATGAAATACGTCTTCGAAGTGCGTCGTGCGCTCGAGATGGAAGCGGTCCGGTTGGCGTGTGAGCGTCGCAGCGACGACGACGTCCGGATACTTCGTGAGCTGGCCACCAAGCGTGACGTCCCGGCCGAGAACTTCGTCGACGTCGATCTCGCGTTTCACATTGCCGTCGTCGATGCCGCCCACAATCCCGTGCTGAAAGATCTGTTTGCCGGAATCCTCGAAACCGTCCGCGCCACGTACGAGGTGACCGAAGGGGTGCATCCGCCGTCGCTGACGTCTTCGCATCATCAGGGAGTTGCCGAAGCCATCGCCGAACGCGATGTCACCAAAGCCAGGGCTGCGGCGTGTGGGTATCTCGAGAAGACTCAGGAAGCGATCGGTTCAGGCTCGGCGGTTACCGAGTCCGGGCGTCGGCCAATCGATTGAGTGACCCGGCGATGTCTTCGGCCCCGGGTGTCGTGATCGTGAGTCGGTCGCCACAAGCGAACGTGATGACCACCGCTGGCCCGGTGCGGGTGACGACGCCGTAGTTACGACGACCCTTGGTCTTGAGTCCCCAGCCGCCGAAGTCCGCGAACGGTTTGATCTCCGCGACGTCGGCTCCGACAACTTCCTCGATGCCGTAGGTCATCGCAGCCATCCCCATGTTGATCACCCGGATCTCCCGTTCGTCGACGATCACCCGGAAGCGAACCAAGCTGACGACGAGCAGTCCGAGTGCCCCGAAGATGAACAACGGCCAGAGTGACCGCATCGCCAACGCCATGATGACTCCGGGCGCCAGAGTGATCGCAGTGAGGATCACCGAGCCTTTGGTGCTGAATCCGACGTCGTCGGAGATAGGTAGAGGGCAGCTGCTTCGCGGCAACCCGGCCGAGGGTTCGATCGTGGCAAGAGTGCGGACGCGGTAGTCGCGCAGGAAGGAGGCGCCGATCCACCCCAGCACCCCGCCGACTGCAAAGCCGACACCGAGAGACCACAGCGGGAGTGACGTCGTGGACGGATCGGCGACATCGAGTTGGGTGTAGAGCAAAGCGAAGTTCACTGTCGTGACGAGCCCGACCATGCTCAGCCCGACAACCAACATGAAGCGACGCATCATCAACATCGCGGGAGCAAGAGCAGCAATCGCGCTGAGACCGCCACCGAAGAGCAGTGTCAAAAGTGCAATGGTCCATGCGTTGGCCGACGGGGTGGAGAAGCCGTCCGGCGAGGTGGTGGTCCAGTGAGTCGCGATCTGCTCCGGGAGGCGAGGCTCCCACATTTCTGTCAGGACGAAGCCGAAGACCGCACACAACAGCGGAACGACTAGCCCGAATACGACCCCGGCCGGGTCGACCACGCGATGTTTCACGTGAATCAATGAGCCGGCTGGCAAGCATCCTTGAGCGCGCAGGCACCGCAGGAAGCGGTGCCGCAAGCGGCAGCGTTCGCCTTGGCCTCGGGGGTCTCCGCCACCGGCTCGTCGGCGGCAGGCTCGGAGTGCCCGCCGCAGTTGCAGTCGTTACCGCATCCGCTCTGCTGCGGGAGCGCGGCGGCTGCGCGGGTGCCGATGCCTCCACCGAAACCGGCAGTGAGGACGGCGACGACGACGGCGATGATCGCGACGGCAATGCCGAAGACTCCGCCGATGGTCAGTGCTGCGACTCCGCCGATGACCAACATTCCAGCGGCCGCGAGCATGGTCGGACCGGCCACCTTGTTGGCGAGGGCGAACGACTCCTCGCTCCGCAGGGAATCCTCGGTGCGGACACCGGCCCAGCGGTTGCGCGGGAGTTTGCCGATCAGTCCGGCGACGGCAACTCCACCTACGGCGACAGCGAGCACGAATAGCACCACAGCGACAACGATCACCCATACAGGATAGGCGCGAGTGGAGTTGATGGTATGCCCGGGTCGTGCAGGCTCTACCCTGGTTATCGGTATTTCCGTCAGCCAAGTAGATAGCGACCATAGTGACCGAGTCTCCGCAGTCCCCCGATTCACCAGCCGACGCAACTCCGCAGCACCGCTACACCGCGGAGCTCGCCGGCCAGATCGAGCAGCACTGGCAGGACCGCTGGAGTGAGGAAGGCACGTTCAACGCGCCCAATCCGGTCGGTCCGCTCTCCTCGCCCGACGGTGTTCCCGCCGACAAGCTCTTCGTGCAGGACATGTTCCCGTACCCCTCGGGTTCGGGTCTGCACGTCGGTCACCCGCTCGGATACATCGCTACGGACGTCTTCGCGCGCTTCCATCGCATGCAGGGGCGCAATGTCCTGCACACCCTCGGCTACGACGCGTTCGGTCTCCCGGCCGAGCAGTACGCCGTGCAGACGGGTACCCACCCGCGGACGACCACCGAGTCCAACATCGCCAACATGAAGCGCCAGCTGCGACGCCTGGGTCTGGGGCACGACGAGCGTCGTAGCCTCGCGACGACGGACGTCGACTTCTACCACTGGACGCAGTGGATCTTCCTGCAGATCCACGGCGCCTGGTACGACAAGGAAGCCGGCAAGGCGCGTCGTATCTCCGAGTTGGAAGCCGAGTTCGATTCCGGTGAGCGCGCTCTGGAAGACGGACGCGAGTGGGCTTCGTTGGACGTGGCCGCGAAGGCCAAGGTTCTGGACTCGTACCGCCTTGTCTACCAGTCGGATTCGATGGTCAACTGGTGCCCCGGTTTGGGTACCGTCCTGGCCAACGAGGAAGTCACCGCCGACGGTCGTAGTGACCGCGGAAACTTCCCAGTCTTCCGTAAGCATCTCCAGCAGTGGATGATGCGCATCACCGCGTACTCCGATCGCCTGGTCGACGACCTCGAGTACCTGGATTGGCCGGACAAGGTCAAGGCCATGCAGCGCAACTGGATCGGACGCTCGTACGGTGCCGAAGTTACCTTTGCTGCAGGCGAGTACGGCGTCGATGTGTTCACTACCCGTCCGGACACGCTGTTCGGCGCCACCTACGTGACGCTGGCTCCTGAGCACGACTTGGTGGACAAGCTCGTCGCGGACGAGTGGCCCGAAGGTGTCGACGCGCGCTGGACTGGCGGTGCCACGACTCCGGCGGAAGCTGTTGCTGCATACCGTAAGTCGATTGCCGCCAAGACCGACCTGGAGCGCCAGGAAAACAAGGAGAAGACGGGCGTCTTCCTTGGTTCCTACGCCGTCAATCCGGTCAATGGACACAAGGTTCCGATCTTCATCGCCGACTACGTTCTGACGGGTTACGGCACCGGTGCGATCATGGCAGTTCCGGGACACGATCACCGTGACTGGGAGTTCGCGAACGCGTTCGGTCTGGATATTCTCGAAGTTATTGCCGGTGGCAATGTTTCGGAGGCTGCGTACTCCGGTGACGGCCCGCTGGTGAACTCCGACTACCTCGACGGGCTGGACGTTGCCGAGGCCAAGGCGACCGTCATCAGTCGCCTCGAGGAGAGCGGCCAGGGCAAGGGCACCATCCAGTACAAGCTGCGCGACTGGCTTTTCGCGCGTCAGCGTTACTGGGGCGAGCCCTTCCCGATCGTCTACGACGCGGACGACAACGCACACGCTCTGCCGGATTCGGCTCTGCCCGTGGTGCTTCCGGAGGTCGAGGACTACGCACCCGTGTCCTTCGATCCGGACGACGCCAACTCCGAGCCCTCTCCCCCGCTGAACAAGGCGACCGACTGGGTCAACGTCGAGCTCGATCTCGGTGACGGTCTGCAGACCTACCACCGCGACACCAACGTCATGCCGCAGTGGGCAGGTAGCTCGTGGTACCAGCTGCGCTACATCGACCCCACCAACCAGGACGCCTTCTGCGACCCGCAGAACGAGGCGTACTGGACGGGCCCGCGTCCGGAACTGCACGGCCCCAACGATCCCGGTGGAGTCGACCTGTACGTCGGCGGCGTCGAGCACGCAGTGCTGCACCTGCTGTACTCGCGCTTCTGGCACAAGGTTCTGTTCGACCTGGGCTACGTGTCCTCGAGCGAGCCGTACCGCCGCCTGTACAACCAGGGCTACATCCAGGCATTCGCGTACACCGATGCCCGCGGCGTCTACGTGCCGGCGGAAGAGGTCGTCGAGCGTGACGGCAAGTTCTTCTACGAAGGCGCCGAGGTCAACCGCGAGTACGGCAAGATGGGCAAGAGCCTGAAGAATGCCGTTGCGCCGGACGAGATCTGCGCCGAGTTCGGTGCAGACACTCTGCGTGTGTACGAGATGTCGATGGGTCCGCTGGACACCTCGCGTCCGTGGGCTACCAAGGACGTCGTCGGTGCTGCGCGATTCCTGCAGCGAGTGTGGCGCGTCGTCATCGACGAGGAGACCGGCAAGCCCCGTGTCACCGACGAAGCTCCTGGTGAAGAGACTTTGCGTGCGCTCAACAAGGCGATTTCCGGTGTCATCGAGGATTACACGGCGCTGCGCGACAACACGGCCGCCGCGAAGCTGATCGAGTACAACAACCACCTCACCAAGGCGTTCCCGGGCGGTGCGCCGCGTGCTGCTGTCGAGCCGCTGGTGCTGATGCTCGCTCCCCTGGCGCCGCACCTCGCGGAAGAGCTGTGGTCGCGTCTGGGTCACACGGAATCCCTTGCGCACGGACCCTTCCCGGCAGTCGAGGAGAAGTGGCTCGTCGAGGATACCGTCGAGTACCCGATCCAGGTCAACGGCAAGGTTCGTAGCCGCATCAGCGTCCCGGCAGATGCCGATCGCAAGGCTGTCGAAGAGATTGCGCTGGCCGACGAGAAGATCGTCGCTCTGCTCGAGGGCAACGCACCCCGCAAGGTGATCGTTGTGCCGGGAAAGATGGTGAACATAGTTCTGTAGGGCCTTCGGCCCCTGTGCGCCGTTTTGGTAGTTACCGCTACCGAAACGGCGCACAGTCGTTTCTGGGGGATGATTCCCGACGTTGACACCGAGGGGGAACCTCAAAGGCGGGATCGTCAAGTACGGGTTGGTCGGTATTTCGAAATGGGAATGGCTCCACGTTCAAGTTCGAACCGAAAATCGTTGCCGTTGCTCATAATCCAAGGCCAGGTTCGAGTTTGTGACGCCAATCAGTCGTTGTCCTGAATGTCCCGCTCCACGGAACATTTGGTAGCGCGTGTTCGATGTGAGGGCTGTGATGCAGGTAACACGTTACCGAGATCGGTAGCTGTCGTTCCATTGCACTTCCCGGCTAGGCCCCCGTCGACGGTATTCGACAGAGGGTCAATCGAATTCGTAGGTGTTCCCGAAAGGATCTTCCAGCCATGGCGTCTCATGTCCACAGCGACGGTTCGTCTCCCAGTTTGCCCGAACCGACATCGATACCGGAGCGGTGGACTCCGCGACTGGTGTTCTCCCTGGCGTCGATTGTTCTACTTCTCGAGATGCTCGCAGTGAGCTACATGATGATCTCCACTGCTCTCCCTGCGATCTCGGTGCACTATCAAACGACGCAGGGAGCTTGGCTGCTCACGTCGTTCTTGCTGCTGGGGGCGGTCGCGTCTCCTCTGCTCGGCAAGCTCGCCGACATGTACGGCAAACGAAAAGTCCTGCTCTTGGCTGTCGCCGGCGCGGCGGTCGGATCCTTCATTTCGGCGATAGCGCCGAGCTACGCGATCCTGATTCTGGGCCGGTCGCTGACGGGTCTGCTGGTTCCCTGCCTGTTCCTGAGTTACTCCCTCATTCGAGATGTTTTTCCGCCGAAAACTGTTGCCTTGGCCGTCAGTATCGCGACTTCCGGTATGGGTTTGATTGCGATCCCGGCGCCGTTCCTCACCGGTTGGTTGATCGACAACCACGGGTTCCGGAGCATCTTCTGGTTCTTTGTCGTCGGGCTGGTTCTCCTCGGCGGCATGATCTTCGCTTCGACGGCGGAATCAACTGTCCGACTTCGCTCTTCGCTGGACCTGATCGGTGCGGTACTGCTCGGGTCGGGCATCGCCGGAATTCTGATCGGCGTCAGCTTCGGACCGACCTGGGGCTGGAAGAACGGTTCGACACTGGCCTACCTGATCGGCGGCGTCGCACTGTTGGTGGCTTGGGTTGCCTCTGCCCGAGCCATCCGCGAGCCCTTGATCGACCTGCGCTACTTCGGCAAGCGTTCGGTGATGCTCACCGCCGTCGGTGCCGGGTTCTGCTACGGCGCGTCGGGAGTCTTCACGATCTTGCTGCCGATGATGGTGATGACCCCAGCAGTTCTCGGCCTGGGATACGGATTCGGCGTGACGGCAGAGGGATTCGCGATCTTCCAGGCGCCCCTTGGCGGCATGGTGGTGGTCGGTGGTTTGATCGTGGGCTTCCTCGTGGGGCGCAACATCCGGCCCCGTCTGCTGATGATCATCGGAATGATACTCATGGCAGTCGGATTCACGTTGACGGCCACCATTCACGACAACAAGCCTCTGCTCATCATCTTTGCCGGAATCTTCGGTGTCGGTATGGGTATGGGCTACGCCTCCATCCCGAACCTGCTCATCGAGGCAGTGCCGCCGCAGTTGCAGGCAACCACGGCGAGCATGGTTGCGGTCTTTCAGAGCATCTTCCCCGCAGTGCTTCCCGTCATCGCCTTCACGGTCTTGAACTCGCACATCGCGATGGCGATGGAGGGCGCTGTGTTCTACACCGACGAGGGCATGCGTATCGCGTTCCTGATCGGTGCTGCTGCAGCAGTTCTCGGCGCGATCGCAGCCGTGTTCCTGCCTCGAAACATCGTCCAGATCGGCGCAGAAGACGGTGTGCAGCAGGAGACGTCCCTCCTCCCTGCTCACTGATCACACGATGATGTGCGGCTACTGGCCAACGTTCGTAGCCGCACATCGCCGTGGTGGCACTTCGACGTCATGCAAGATGAATCTCCTGCAGCGAGATCTCACCCCGCAGCGGACGCTCTGCGACCTGTGCCAGATCAGATACGAATGTGTCCGCGATCGATCGGGTGGTGGTGAGTTGTACCGACAGAACATTGTTCGCTTGACTGCACACAGTTGCGCCGTGCCGGTACGCCACCAGCGCCACTGGATCGACGCGTTGGAAAGTCGCGGTGACGTGTAGGCCGACCTGTGGTGTCACCGGAACGAACGGGCCGTGGTCCGTCTTGATGCGAACTATCCCGATGATCTTGTTGAGACGCTTGATCAACATGGCGTCGGAGATCGTTGCCGGGCAACGGTACGCGATCGACATTCCGGTGACTCCCGGCGATGTCACGGATACCCATGTAGACAGGCTGACGACCTCGACGCCGAGCTTCCACCCCAGCGACGAAATACGTGCGAGAACCGCCGCGGTATCGTGGCATTCGACCACCATGGTGCCCACCCGACTCGTATCGGTGCCCACCCGAGCCGCTTCACCCATTTCCTCGACCTCCTCCGCCTAGAGAGGAAGTCCGGGCGCATCGACCCCGATGATTCTCGATCCCCGGAAGAAGTCGAGAAGCTCTGCGTCGCCGTGTGCGCCGATACCGCTTCCGCCCCAGAAACTCTGGGTCGAGTGGTCGTCTAGGTCCAGGAGGCTGGTGCTGTTGATCTTGTTCTCACCGCAATCGATTCGGGTCGCAAGTTCACGAGCGGCGTCGACGTCGGCGCCGAACACGTATCCGGCCAGGCCGGTATCGAGAGCGTTGGCCTCGAGCAGAGCTTCCTCGTCGGTTGATGCTCGGTGCACCGTCAGGATCGGCCCGAAGGTCTCCGATTTGGTCTGCTCCGACGAGATTCCGTGCACCACTGTCGGTGGGAAGAACCATCCGGAATCGTCAGGCACGGGGGTGCTCGAGACGGCCGTGCCGCCCACGCCACGGAGGAATTCGACGGTATCCCGCATCCGTTGGAGTTGAGGCTCGTTCGCCTGCGGACCCATCGTGGTGTTGGCGTCATCGGTTCGGCCGAGTGCGATTTCGGCCGTGCGGTCGAGTATTGCGTCGACAAGCCGGTCGTGAAGGTGCGGCGGCACGAAGACGCTTCCCGGACTCTCACACCATTGCCCGTTGAGTTTGGTGAACCCGTCGACGAGTGCGGCGGCAGTCAGATCGATGTCGGCGTCGGCGCGGATGATCACGGGGTTGTTGCTGCCGAGCTCGAGTTGAAGAGCCTTGAAATCGGTAGAAGCTGCAGCGGCGATGGAACTACCGGCCGCTCGGCCGCCGGTGAACGCCAGTGCTCGGATTCGTCGATCGGAGGCCAGTAGATGCCCGACGTCCCCGCCTCCGTGAACGAGTTGAAACAGAGCTTTCGGCGCGTCGACTTCGGCGATGGCACGTGAGATCGCCTCGGCAAGCACGTTGGGACCCGACGGTGCCCAGTTGGAGGGCTTGGCGATTACCGGAGCACCTGCGGCCAAAGCGAATGCGGTCTTCTTGGCGGTGATGAAGCTCGGTGCGTTCCACGGTGCGATCACAGCGGTCGGGCCCCACGCCAGCCGATGTAAATGTGCACCTGACGGCAACTGCTCGAACCCGGAGGAGTTCTTCAGATGCGTTGCAGCACTGCGGAACAGATCGGGAAGTCCGCCGGCGAAAAGTGTGCTGATCGAAAGCGGAAGGCCGTTGTTCTTGGAGTCCTCACGAGCGATCGCCGCAGTCCGTTCTTCGACAAGTTCAGCCGTTCTCTCGAGTAGGCGCACCCGGTCGGCGACCGATCGACGGGTCCAGACACCCGATCGGTGAAGTTCTGTCGCGGCGGTGATCGCCCTCTCCACCTGTTCGGTGGAGGACGAGAGTTGGGCTTGCAGTTTCTCTCCGGTGTCGGGATCGGTGAGAAATTCGCCGAGGTCGATAGCCGGTGTTTCGACGTTTCCGTCGATCGTGTTGTTCTGGGGCACGAGTGAGCATGAAGTGGTCATGACTGTCCTTCGTGGCGAAATCGTTTGTAGGTCAGATGTTGTCGAGGTAGCGTTCGCGTTCCCAGTCGGTGACCGCGGACATGAAGGAATCCCATTCGTCCTTGGCGACCGCCGCATAGTGCGATACGACCTCGGCGCCGAACGCCGCGAGTGCGAACTCACTGGCCTCGAGCGCACGCGCCGCCTCGTCGAGTGTGCCGGGCAGCGGTTGTTGCTTCACCTTCTCGAGTGTGTCTGTGTCGCTGTACCCGTCGCGTCGTACCGGTGCGCCGGGATCGAGCTTTCGTGTCAGACCGTCGTTCATCGATGCCAAGACTGCGGCCAGTGCGAGATACGGATTTGCGTCCGCCCCTGGCAGTCTCATTTCGAGACGGTTGGCGGACGGTGCCCCGGTGATGAGTCGGCAGGTGGTGGTCCTGTTGTCGAAACCCCAGGTCAAGCCGTTCCCCGAGAAATCGTGGCTGGCTCTGGTCCGGCGCATCGAGTTGATGGTCGGCGTGTAGAACAGCATGAGTTCCGGGCAGTGCTCGAGAACTCCGCCGACGGCGTGCAGCAGCTCGGCGCTCGCGGTGTTTTCTGCGCTTTCGTCGTGGAATGGGAAGGTGTCGTCGCTCCGCATGGACGCGTGAATATGACACGACGAGCCCATGCCGTCGGTGCTCGGACGTGCCATGAAGGTAGCAGTGAGCCCTTCTGCCGCAGCGACGTCGTGGACGACCTGCTTGAATAGCACATGGCGGTCGGCCATCTCGAGGGCGGTTCCGTATTCGAGGTTGATCTCCCACTGGCCCAGGCCGTATTCGACCTGAGAGACCTCCACGGGAATCGCGCTCTCCTCCAACGCGGTTCGTACCTTGCGGAAGAAAGGTTCCATCGCGTTGCCGGCGGTGATGGTGTAATCCGAGGGCACCAGGGTGGTGGGTTCGAGATCCCGATAGCCGCTGCGCCGCAATGCGTCGGGGGTACCTCGGTAGAGGTGGAACTCGAGTTCCGTTGCCGCGTAGACGGTGTGGCCGTCAGCTTCGAGCTTGTCGATCTGTTTGCGCAGGATCGTGCGCGGTGCGATCGGGACCATCTCGCCGGTATGTTCGTCGACCGAGTCAGCGATGACGATGGCAGTGGACTCGAGCCACGACGCGCGTCGCAGTGTTCCCAGGTCAGGTTGCAGGCGGAAGTCATGCCAGCCGGTGTGTCCGCCGGCGTAGTCGACAACGAGTTTGTCCATGCGTTGGCTGGCATCCCAGGCATACACACAGGTGCACACATGCAGACCCTCGTCGATGTTCGCGAGGAAAATTCGCGTCGGGACTCGTTTGCCGATCAACCGTCCGTAGAGGTCGATACCGGCGATGAGGACGGTGTCGATGTCGGACTCGGCGAGCTCGGCCGTGGTGAGCCGGCCTTTCATCGGGCAAGCCATCCGCCGTCGACGGGCAGCTGGACTCCACTGATGTAGGAGGCGTCGTCGGAGAGCAGGAAGGAGACTGCAGCACCCATGTCCTCGGGGCGGCCGACTCGCGGCACCAGGAGCCTGGACTTCATGAAGTCGAGAACTTCGCCGGAGGAGACGTCGATGCCAGGCAGGAAGGCGGTGGGGACCGGCCCGGGGGCGATCGCGTTGACTCGTACGTTGTACCGCGAGAGTTCGACGGCCAGAGCCTTCGTCAGCATCTTCACTCCACCCTTCGACGCGTTGTAGTGGACCTGTGCGAAGCCCTGGGAGGACACGACCACGTCCGCTTCCACCGTCGACAAGTTCACCACAGCGCCGCTGTTGCCGTCGCGGAAGTACGGGGTGGCGATCTGCGTGACGATGAACATGCCCTTGAGATTGACGTCGAGGACGAGGTCCCACTCTTCGTCGGTGAGGTTCTCGAGAGAACTCATCGTGATCAGGCCGGCGTTGTTGACGAGGTAGTCGAAGCGTCCCCATTCGGCGACGGTGGCTTCGAAAGCGGCGCTCACGGCGGCGCGGTCGCGCACATCGGCCTCAAGGGCGAGCGCGGTTGTGCCGTACTGCGATTCGATAAGTGCGACGGTCTCCTTTGCACTTTCGATGTGAAGGTCCACGACCGCGACGCGGGCACCGTCGGAGGCGAGGCGCAGCGCGATGCCGCGGCCGATTCCGGAGCCTGCACCGGTGATCAGGGCAACCTTGTTCTCATGCGTACGTGACATTGTTGTCTTCCATTCTGTGATGATCGATCTGGTGAGAAGAATTGGTCCGACGGGAGGTTGCAGCGTCGACGAGCCACGAGAAGAGCGGGTCGATTTCGACGAAGAATTCGGGGTGCCACTGCACGCCCACCACGGGGCGATCGGCGGCCTGGATGGCTTCGGCGACGCCGTCGAGCGCGCGTCCGACGATCCGAAGCCCGCTCCCCGGGGTGTCCACGGCTTGGTGGTGAAGGCTGTTCACGTGAATGCTGTTGCCGTACAGACTGTGTGGGACGGAACCGGATTCCAGAGCGACCTGTTGCGGTCGGTACGAACGCGGATAACCGAAGAAGCTGTGTGCCTCACCGGCGTCGGTCGGAAGGTCGGCAATCAGAGTGCCCCCGCGGGCGACGTTGACGACCTGGTGTCCTCGACATACACCCAGGATCGGCAGTCCGATTTCCCAGGCTGCATCGACCAGGGCGAACTCGAATTCGTCCCGAGCGGGGTCGATCATCGAGGAGTTTGGTCCGGGGGTGCGGCCGTATCGCCTGGGGTCCACGTCGGAACCACCGCTGAGGACGAGGGCATCGAGATGCTCGACGATTCGGCGCGGATCACTGTGGATGC
The DNA here is from genome assembly GCF_021352185.1 of Rhodococcus sp. Ni2. Classification (NCBI taxonomy): domain Bacteria; kingdom Bacillati; phylum Actinomycetota; class Actinomycetes; order Mycobacteriales; family Nocardiaceae; genus Rhodococcus; species Rhodococcus sp. Ni2. Next base: position 2,184,426 of record NZ_WOXZ01000001.1, on the reverse strand, counting down.
TCAGCAGGATCGGTTGACCACCGGCAGCGCGGATCTTCGACGGAAAATCGGTGAAGAACATTTCCATCAACGCGTCGCCGACGACGTTGGGTAGTGACGGCCCGCCGCGGTCGACGCGGCCGGTGACTCCGATCAGGGGCATGGCGGGGAGTGCCTCCGCCGTCATCGTGAATTGGGTCATAGGAGCGAGCATAGAACCATTGAATGGCTTTTCGCTAGAGTTTGGCTTGTAAAGTTGGGGTAACGGGTTCGAAGTGCCGCGCGCTGCTGTATCTATTCAAGGACAGTTGCGAATGGGAGCGTTCGATTTCGTAGGTCAAGACGAAGCGTAAGTGTCGGTCCAGGCACCGAGTAGGGGGTACGAGACGTGCAGATCGACAAGCTGCCGGCCATCGAATTCATGGTCAGTGCACCGACGTTGGGGGAGGATATCGCTCGACGCTTGCGACTGCTCATTCACAGCGGCGCGCTCAGCCCCGGTGATCGCCTGCCGTCCGAGCGTGAACTGTCTCAGCAACTCGAAGTCGGTCGAGTCAGTGTGCGAGAAGCGGTCCGAATCCTTCAGGCGATGGGATACATCGAGGTGCGGCGAGGAGCCACGGGCGGATCGTTCGTTTCGGAGTTGACCAGGCCTTATGAAGACTGGGTTGGCCAGTTGAAAGCGCGAGAAGCAGACATCGACGAGATCGTCGACCTCCGTATCGGGTTGGAAATGCGCACGGCAAGCCTCGCGGCGGTCCGGCGAACCGATCGTCATCTTCTCGAGTTGCTCGAATCCATTGAGCAATTGGGGGTTTCCGGAAGTCGGGGATCGTTCCGGGCTTGTGACGCCAGGTTCCACGGCGGTATCGCCAGAGCGGCGGGAAACAGCAGGTTGGAGGCCGCTGTGGTCGAGGCTCGCGGCGAAATGTTCGTCCCCGTCGATCATCTCGTGTTCGAAGACCAGGTCGAGGCTTCGAGGGTGGAGCACAAGGAAATCTTCGAGGCGATCAAGCGGGGCGACAGCGCTCGCGCGGCGGAGGCAATGGAACGTCACATTCTGCACGCAAAAGACGAGCTCAAACGCTTGGCGCTGCAGGAAGAAGGCTGACGGGAGCGCGACGAACGGACGGTTCGTCCCGTTTTTCGCAAGTAAAAGTTTTGTGAATTGGGTCCCGAATCGACTTCAATGGTTCTAACATCGCCCGTATGACCCATACTTCCGTCAATGCTTCACGTGATGCATCCGGCGATGACCGAACTCTTCGAGGCTCGCTGGGTACCGGCTCGATAGTCCTCATGGTCGTTGCCGCAGCTGCTCCCCTGACTGTGATCAGTGGTCTTGTGCCGCTGGGTATTTCCGGTGGCAACGGTGCGGGCTTCCCCATGACCTTCGCCGTGACAACCGGTGTACTTCTGCTCTTCGCCGTCGGGTTCACCGCGATGTCGCGTTACATCCCGGGAACCGGAGCGTTCTATCTCTACATCGGACATGGTCTCGGCCGTGGTGCCGGCGTCGGCAGTGCGATGTTGGCCCTCGTCAGTTACAGCACAGTGCAATTGGCCGTATACGGCTACCTCGGCCCGGCAATGAGTTCGTTGATCACCTCCTACGGTGGTCCGGAGGTGCCGTGGTGGATCTTCTCGCTCGCCTCGTTGGCTCTGGTAGCCGTCCTCGGATTTCGTCATATCGAATTGTCGGGCAAGGTGCTCGGCATCCTGTTGATCGCAGAGGTCGGGATCGTAGTCGTACTCGACGCTTTCATCGTCGCCGACGGTGGTCCGGAAGGCCCGTCGACAGCAATGTTCTCTCCGTCGGAAATATTCTCCGGATCCCCCGGCGTCGCATTGGTATTCGCGCTTGCCGGTTACATCGGGTTCGAGTCGACGGCGATCTTCCGTGACGAAGCGAAGGATCCCGCGCGGACTATCCCGCGAGCGACATACGCCGCCTTGATCCTCATCGGCGGCTTCTACGCTCTCTCCAGTTGGGCGGTTGTGACAGCCTGGGGCGACAAGGGTGCAGTGGACATTGCGGGTACTGACCCCGACGGCATGCTGATCACCACTGCCACCGACTTTGCCGGAACGGTGACAGCCCACCTGATTCAAATTCTGTTGGTGTCCAGTCTCTTTGCCGCAGTTCTGTCTCTCCACAATGTCTTGGCCAGATACATCTTCGTTCTGTCGAACACCGGCGTTCTGCCGGGCGCAGGTGGGCGGACGCACCGCGTGCATGGTTCGCCGCACATCGCGTCAGTGGTGCAATCCTGCTGTGCTTTGGTACTTCTCGGAGCTTGCATCGTCATCGGTCTGGATCCGGTGACACAGATCTTCGCGTGGTTCGCCGGCGTTGCAACGGTGGGGATCGTGGCTCTCATGTTGCTCACGTGCCTTGCGGTGCTCGTCTTCTTTCATCGTACGAAGGTCGATCAGCGATTCTGGCACACCAAACTTGCCCCGAGCTTGGGCCTTGTCGGGCTGATCGGATTCGCGATCGCCATTGCCGGAAACCTTCCGCTCCTACTGGGCGGCAACATTCTGGCCGTGGTGATGACCGGGGTGCTGGTGCTCGCGTTTGTCGGTGGATTCCTCTATGCGCGACGACGGAAGCAAGTGAGCTTCGAACTCCCGTCGTGAGAGGGCTTTCGGTGAAATGATGGGTGCACCCGCACTCGAGAAAGCAGGACTCCCATGACGTTCGCGGATCTGGACGGCGATGAACTGTGGAGTTACCTGACGGAGCGTTCAGGACTGCCCGGCCCGCGCGCGAACCTTGGGCTCATGCTCGAGTTCGCGCGCGGCGCCGATGACGGCGACATCCTGCTGGCAGCGGAGTCCGAGGACGAATACATCCGCTGCTGTGGGATCGTCGGGCTCGGATTCATCTTCGTTCGCTCGCACGAGCGATCCGTTCTCCGCAGCTTGACGGAGGCGACCACCAGTGCGTCGTGGCGCGCACGTGAAGCTGCCGCGATGGCCGTTCAGGCGATAGGTGACACGGATCCGCAATTATTGCGGGCGATCATCGAGCAGTGGTCACGGTCCGCCCATCCATTGACGCTGCGCGCAGCGGCTGCGGGGATCTGCGAGCCACGGTTGCTGAAGGACAAGACCAACGCTGCGCTGGCCGTTCAGGTGTGCCGAGACGCTACCGAGTGGATCGTCTCGCAACCAGCTGATTCTCGTCGCGAGGCCGACACACGGACTCTCCGGCAGGCGCTTGGATACTGCTGGAGTGTCGCGGTTGCGGCGGATCCGGAGAATGCCCTGCCGGCATTCGTCTCCCTGGGGGCGTCGGACGACACCGATGTCGTCTGGATCGTGCGGGAGAACCGGAAGAAGGCTCGCCTGCGCAAGGTGCTCGAAAGCTGACCTGTGGAACAGAGTCGTAGGTTATCCTCAGAATTAGAACCTGTTCTAACTACGAGGGGTAGACCATGGCACCGTCCGCAGAGGTAATCCGCAAGACCGTCGACGCCTACATCGAGACCGTTGCGACGGGCACTGCTGCCCAGGTTGTGGCCCTGTACGCAGAGGGTGCAACGGTCGAAGACCCGGTTGGTACCGACGTGCGCACCACCCGCGAGTCCATTCTCGAGTTCTACTCCGTGATCGAGAATTTCGACCAGGAAGCTCACCTTCAGACCCTCCGCATCGCCGGAAACGAAGCGGCATTCCACTTCTCGCTGATCACCAAGCTCGGCGAGCAGACCCTGACCATCGCACCCATCGACGTCATGACCTTCGACGACGACGGAAAGATCCTGTCGATGCGCGCATTCTGGAACCAGGAAGACATGATCACCGCCTGACATGACGGTCAAGACGATCGACGTCGACGGATTCCGTTGGCAGATCGACGATTCCGGTTCCGGGACAGCTGTGGTCATGTGCCACGGCTTTCCCGGCCTCGGATACAGCTATCGCCATCAGTCGGCAGCGTTGGCGGAAGCGGGTTTTCGGTCGATTGCACTCGACATGCCCGGTTACGGCGGCACTACCCGCCCCGACGCGATCGAGGACTACACCAACGACGCCGTCGCGAACCGGCTGATCGACCTACTCGACGCTCTCGGAATCGACAAAGCGGTGTTCGTCGGACACGATTTCGGCGCTCCGGCCGCGTGGACGACAGCGCTTCGTCACCCCGATCGCGTTGCGGGACTGGTCTCCTTGGCGGTTCCCTATGCGCCGGACAGATTCCCGGCCAAGCCCTCGGCCATCTACGCCGCCTTGGCGCGAAAGCACTTTCTGCACATTCACTATTTTCAGGAACCGGGTGTCGCGGAGCGCGAACTCGACGCCCGTCCACGTGAATTCCTTCAGCGGCTCTTCCACGCCTTGTCCGGGGCTTACCGGTACCTCGATGTGTGGAAGAACCCCTCCGAAGGAAACGGCTATCTCGACGTACTTCCCGAGGCGCCGGCGTTGCCGTGGTCGTGGCTCACCGAGGATGATTGGGATGTCTATGTAAAGGCCTTTACTGCAACAGGTTTCACCGGTGGCTTGAACTGGTACCGAGCGTATGACGCCAATTGGGAACGCAGCGCGGATCTGGACGGAGCGCACGTCGAGGTCCCGACGCTCTTCGTTGCGGGCGCGGAAGACCCGGTCATCGCGATGAGCGGTCCCAAGGCACTGGACCGAATGAAGGACACCGTCCCCGACCTGCGGGGTGTACATCTCCTCGGCGGTGCGGGGCACTTCGTACAACAAGAACGCGCTGTCGAGGTCAATGAACTTTTGATCTCTTTCCTTCGGTCGCTCTAGGCGAAATCGGACAGAGGGTCTAGCGTTGCGCAGATGCGCACCAGGATCTTCGATCGCGGTATTCGTGTTGGTATCACCGGTGCTCTTGTTGCCGGTTCGCTTCTGGCTCTGGGCGTGTCCGGTGCCGCCGCCGCTCCGCCTTGCCCTGGATCGTCACCCGCCATACTCAGCGCCCAGATTCCGGGTGCGGCCCTCGAGGGTGTCACGGTGGACGGGCAAGGGCGCCTGTATACGACCGACCTGGTGAGTGGGCGGATCTTCCGCGTCGACGGGCCTGGTCAGGCCGCAGTTCCGATCGCGACGGTTCCCGGCGGTGCGGGCGCACTCGCGTGGAGCACGGACGGTTCACTGCTGGTGGGTACCGGAGCAAACGCCGGCGTGCTGATCGGCGATCTGACGCGTGCTGCGTCGGTCGCGCGGGTGGACGTGCACTCGGGTGCCGTGACGCCGATAGCCGGTGGTCTGAGCGCTGCAAACGGCCTTGCTGTCGCGCACGACGGGACGATCTACGCCACCAACGATTTCGGTTCGCTGATCGGAAAGGTCAGCCCGAATGGTTCCGTCGACCCGGCGTGGGCAACCTTCCCGAGTGCAAACGGCGCTGCCCTGAGCGCCGATAATCGCTGGCTCTACGTTTCGCGCACGTTCGCAAACCCGGGTGTCAGCCGCATCTCCGTGGACAATCCGGTTTATTCGGAGTCGTTGGTCGATCTCGGTGGTTTCGAAACCTTTTCTGCCCCAGATGGTTTGACCTTGGACTCGCGAGATCGCGCAATTATTCCCACGGACATCAGTGGTGAGGTGTGGCGGATCGACGGACCCGGCCAGTACTGCTCGCTCACCAGCGGACTGCAAGCGTCGAGTGTGTTGACCTACGGGCGTGGCAATTCCGGTTTCGCGGCCGGGCATCTCTACCGCGCCGGGTTCGACGGAAAGATCTTCGAGATTCCGGCCGGCTTCGACGCGGGCGCCCAGGCCGCAACACCCTGACGCGACACCCTGACGCGACTTACCCACTACTGATGCCGGGACTGCCGGAATCGTCCATACTGGTCTGCATGGCGGAAACGAGTGAGATCGACGAGGCCGAAGTGGCCCTTCCCGCGATACCGCAGCCGTTGCTGACCCCGCTCACGGAAGCTGCGATCTTCCTGGTTTTCACCATCGACGAGGGTGGTGAGCAGGCAGTTCACGACGTTCTGGCGGATATTTCCGGGCTGCAACGCTCGATCGGATTCCGGGTTCCCGCCGGTGGCTTGGCTGCCGTCGTCGGCATCGGTTCGGATGCGTGGGACCGACTTTTCGACGGTCCACGGCCGGCGGAATTGCATCCGTTCGTCGAGTTGACCGGTGACAAACACCACGCCCCGCGCACGCCGGGCGATCTGTTGTTTCACATCCGGGCCCGTCAGATGGACCTGTGCTTCGAGTTCGCCACGGTCGTGACCAACAGGTTGGCCGGGGCCGCGTCGGTGATCGACGAGGTCCACGGGTTCAAGTATTTCGAGCAACGCGACCTCATGGGTTTTGTCGACGGTACCGAGAACCCGTCCGGGCAGGCCGCTTACGTCGCGGTCACCGTCGGTGACGAGGATCCGGATTTCGCAGGCAGCAGTTACGTCATCGTCCAGAAGTACCTCCACGACATGTCGGAGTGGAACTCCCTGCCCGTCGAGGAGCAGGAGAACGTCATCGGACGCTCCAAGCTCGAAGATCTCGAGATGGACGACGACACCAAGCCGGCCAACTCCCACACCGCACTCACCGTCATCGAGGACGAATCCGGTGAGCAGATCCAGATTCTGCGCGACAACATGCCGTTCGGCCACGTCGGCTCCGCTGAGATGGGTACCTATTTCATCGGTTACTCGGCGTCGCCGACGGTCACCGAGCAGATGCTCACCAACATGTTCATCGGGAATCCCGTCGGCAATTACGACCGCATTCTCGATTTCTCCACCGCCGTCACCGGAATCAATTTCTTCGTTCCGACGGCGGACTTTCTCGACGATCCCCCGGACTTACCGACCAGGCTCGTTCCCGAAGCGACGTTCACAGCGCCCATCTCTGACGGTTCTCTCGGAATCGGCAGCCTCAAAAGGAGTGCCCAGCAATGACAAACCTGCACCGCGACCTAGCACCCATTTCGGCAGCAGCCTGGGCCGAGATCGAAGAAGAGGCGAGCCGTACATTCAAGCGTCACGTCGCCGGTCGTCGTGTCGTGGATGTGGAGGGACCGTCGGGTGACGATCTCGCGGCCATCCCACTCGGGCATCAGGTGCCGATCAATCCCTTGGCCGACGGCGTCATCGCACATGCTCGTCAGTCCCAGCCGATCATCGAACTGCGGGTCCCGTTCACCGTCAGCCGTCAGGCCATCGACGACGTCGAACGCGGCGCCAAGGACTCCGACTGGCAGCCCGTCAAGGACGCGGCCAAGCAGATCGCGTTCGCCGAGGACCGCGCCATCTTCGAGGGATACCCCGCAGCCAGCATCACCGGCGTGCGGGCCAGCGGTTCCAACCCGGAACTGAAGCTACCCATCGACGCCAAGGACTACCCGGAAGCCATCAGCCAGGCGATCACGTCGCTGCGCTTGGCCGGTGTCAACGGACCGTACTCACTGCTCTTGAATGCAGATGCGTTCACCGCGATCAACGAGACCTCCGATCACGGCTACCCCATCCGCGAGCACCTGCGACGCGTCCTCGACGGCGAGATCATCTGGGCCCCGGCCATCGACGGCGCTTTCCTGCTGTCGACGCGTGGCGGTGACTACGAATTGCACCTCGGCCAGGACCTGTCCATCGGCTATCTCTCGCACGATGCGAACTCCGTCGAGCTGTACTTCCAGGAATCGATGACGTTCCTCATGTACACCAGCGAAGCTGTTGTCTCACTTGCGTGAGACCTTTCGAAACCTCTGATACCAGGGTGGGCGAGGCAGTTCGCCGATGTCCTGGAGATGGGCGACAAAGGCCTGGGCATCCGCATGCGAAGACGACTTCGGTCGTCCGTCCGCCCACGCTGTGAACAACTGAAGATAACGATCGCCGAGAGTGTGGCGCACGACCGGAAGGTGGTGCGCCACTTCTCCTGCGCGCTTTCGGAGCAGCGCCGCCGAGACAACGGCGGCTTCGTCTTTGTCGAAGCCTTCGGGCAGTTCGCCACCCGCCACCAGTGCGCGAATCAGCGCCTCTTGACGCTCACCGAGCGTGCTCATGTGCGTGACCAATCGGTGCCCGCGGTGATGCGATCCAGACCAGCCGCGTCGGCGATGGCATCGAGCTCGTCGAGCAATTCCAGTGCCGGCGGATAGTTTCCGTCGCGCTCGAGCATGATGGCGGGATGGTGACCGGCGGCGGTGAACTGCGCAAGGAGTTCCAGCACGGCTTCGGGTACCGGATCGGTGTGCGTGTCGTGGTATTTGCCGTCGCTGATGCTGCCACCGGCGATGTGGCAGTATGCGATTCGCTCGAGTGGTAGCCGGCTCAGCTCGGCCCAGGGATCACGCCCGCGATTGAGAGCGTTGGCGTAGACGTTCGCGATGTCGAGAACCAGCAGGGCTCCGGTGCGCTCGACGATCTCCGCGAGAAACTCCCCTTCGGTCAACTCGTCGTCCGGCCAGTCGAACAGGGCGGCAACGTTTTCGACGGCGAACGGCACCGGTAGACCGTCCTGAGTCCGGGTGATGTTGCGTACCAGGGCGTCGACGGCTTCGTAGGTGCGCGGAAGTGGGAGCAGGTGGCCGGCCTCGATGCCGCCTGCACGCACGAATGCGATGTGCTCGCTCGCCAAGGGAGCGCCCAGTAGCTGGGATGCACGCGCAAGGAGATCGATCCGTGCCTGATCTACCGCCTCGGCCCCGCCAAGTGAGAGCGAGATTCCGTGCGGGATCACCGGAACTCCGAGCGAGCCGAGGTGCGGCGGTATCTCGTTTCCGACGGATTCGGCAATGACTTCGCAGAATGCCAGGCCGTCGAGCTGCGCGATGATTCCGGAGACCTCGGGGCGCCAACCGATTCCCAGGCCGTACAGGGTCATTCGAGTCACCTCCCGTGTGCAACTGCTAACGGCAACTATAGACGGATCAGCCGGGCAACCAGTTGGGTCCCGGACCGTTGCCTTCTTCGAAGATCAGCCACGTTTTGGTCGAGAGAACCCCGTCGAGTCCCTGGAGTTCTTCGAGAACGGTGTGGCGTAGTTCCTGGTTGTCCGGGGCACGGACCAGCACCAGAACGTCGAAGTCGCCGCCGAGGAGGGAGAAGTGCTCGACAAACGGCAGGGCCTTCAAGGACGCCGCCAGACCTCGCCACGAGTGCTGCCTGATCGAGAGTGCCACGTATGCCGAGGAGCCGAGTCCGGCCTTCTCGTGGGCGATCCGCGTCGTGAATCCGGTGATGATTCCGGCGTCCTCGAGCCTTTCGATGCGGACGTAGGCGTGAGCGCGGGATATGTGCGCCTTCTCGGCCAGTGCACGCATGGAGATGCGACTGTCTGCGACCAGCTCGGCGATGATGCGACGGTCGATCGCATCGAGAGCGTGCGGTTCGGTGGCCATCTGTCCATTCCTGGTTCGGTAGTCGAGTCGGTTGATGGACATATTGCTGCCCGAATCCTCATGATAGGCCGTTTGTCTTGAATCCTCGACGCCTGCTGCCATTACGTCGCCGAAGTGCGAATACTGATGGACACAACGTCTTCTGGAGGTAGAAGTGACACTTGTCGAGCCCTTGGGGGAACTGCGGTATCAGAAGTTCCTGCCGGCCGATTCTGCGGTGCAGTACCTCGACCCTGCCGGAGAACTGACGCGCAGCGAGGCCCGCTACGCAAAACCGAGCGACGATCGCCTGATCGCGATGTATCGAAAGATGTTCCTGGGCAGGCGTTTCGACCAGCAGGCTACGGCGCTGACCAAACAGGGGCGCCTGGCCGTGTATCCGTCCTCGCGAGGGCAGGAGGCATGTCAGATCGCGGCAGCGATGAGTCTGGAGCCGAGTGACTGGCTCTTCCCCACCTACCGGGATTCGATGGCGTTGGCCGCCCGGGGTGTCGATCCGGTGCAGATTCTGAGCATGCTCGCCGGCGACTGGCACTGCGGATACGACCCGGTCGCACTGCGCAGTGCGCCGCAGTGCACCCCGCTGGCAACGCAATTGCTGCATGCAGCGGGGGTGTCCTACGGGGAGTCTCGACGGGGCTTGAACACCGTCGCCTTGGCGCTCTGTGGTGACGGCGCCACCAGTGAGGGCGATTTCCACGAGGCGCTGAACTTCGCCGCCGTCTTCAAGGCGCCGGTGATCTTTCTGGTGCAGAACAACGGATTTGCGATCAGCGTGCCACTGTCGCGCCAAAGCGCAGCACCGACGTTGGCGCACAAGGGCGTCGGCTACGGGATCGGCAGCGAGCAGGTCGACGGCAACGATCCCGTTGCGATGCTGGCCGTCATGGACGAGGCGGCACGCTTCGTCCGCAGCGGAAACGGACCGGTGATCGTCGAGGCACACACTTATCGCATCGACGCACATACCAATGCCGACGACGCCACCCGCTACCGCGACAGCGCCGAGGTGGAAGCCTGGCTCGGGCGAGATCCGTTGCCGCGTCTCGAAAAGTATCTGCGCGCACACGATCTGATCGACGACGCGTTCGTGGAATCGCTGACTGCAGAGGCAGAAACCGCGGCCGCCACACTGCGCGCCGGCATGAACGTCGACCGCCCGCACGATCCGCTCGATCTGTTCCGGTACGTCTTCGCCGAGCAGACACCGCAATTGCGTGAGCAACAAGCCCAACTCGAAACCGAACTTGCTGCCGAAGCCGCTGACACAGGGGGACACTGACCATGCCCATGCTCACGATGGCTCAGGCCCTCAACACCGCGCTACGCGACTCTCTGGCCGCGGACGACAACGTTGTCGTCTTCGGTGAGGACGTCGGCACCCTGGGCGGCGTTTTCCGCGTCACCGACGGCCTCACCCGCGACTTCGGCGACGACCGATGCTTCGACACTCCCCTCGCCGAGTCCGGCATCATCGGATTCGCAATCGGCATGGCCATGACCGGTTTTCGTCCGGTCGTGGAAATGCAGTTCGACGCGTTTGCCTATCCGGCGTTCGAGCAGATCGCCTCCCATGTGGCGAAGATCCGCAACCGCACCAAGGGCGCGCTGTCGATTCCGATAGTCATTCGTGTTCCTTTTGCCGGCGGTATCGGCGGGGTGGAGCATCACTGTGATTCCAGTGAGGGCTACTACGCGCACACACCCGGACTGAAGGTTGTGGCGCCGTCCACGGTGGAAGATGCGTACTCGCTGCTACGTTCGGCAATCGAGGACCCCGACCCCGTGATCTTCCTCGAGCCCAAGAAGCTGTACTTCGCGCGAGCAGATGTCGAACTGACCGCACGTGAGCCGATCGGTCGCGCCGTCGTCCGTCGCCCCGGTCGTGACGCGACGCTCATCGCCTACGGTCCGTCCGTGGATGTTGCACTGAGGTCCGCCGAGGCCGCTGCAGCCGAGGGCCGGGACATCGAGGTGATCGACATCCGCTCGATAGTGCCGTTCGACGACGAGACGGTCACCGCATCGGTGCGAAAGACCGGACGCTGCATCGTCATCCAGGAAGCGCAGGGTTTTGCCGGTGTGGGTGCAGAAATTGCTGCCCGCGTGCAGGAACGGTGTTTCCACCATCTCCATGCCCCGGTGCTCCGGGTCAGCGGCTTCGACATCCCCTACCCCGCTCCCAAGCTCGAGCGTCACCACCTGCCCAGCGTCGACCGGGTCCTGGACGCCGTCGACCGTCTGCAGTGGAACGACGCCCCGGACACCCGTTGGGCGGTGACGGCATGAGCAATCAGGTATTCATGCTCCCCGATCTGGGTGAAGGTCTGGCCGAGGCCGACATCGCGGAGTGGCACGTCAAGGTAGGCGACGTGGTCACCATCGATCAGATCGTCGTCGAGGTGGAAACTGCGAAAGCTGCTGTGGATGTGCCCATCCCGTTCGCCGGGACCGTGATCGAACTACACGGCAATGACGGCGACACCCTGAAGGTGGGCACACCGCTGATCACCGTGAGTGGTGGCGACAGTGTCGACGCGGTCGTTTCGGCCAACCACGAGCGCTACCGCGAAGAGGAACGCGCCGGTTCGGGCAACGTCCTGATCGGCTACGGCACCAGCGAGGATGCACCGAGACGCCGACGCAGAGCGGCTCCGTCGGTACGCGTGATCTCGCCGATCGTTCGTAAATTGGCCTCTGACAACAGTATCGACCTAGCCACGATTTCCGGATCGGGCGCTGGCGGAGTCATCACGCGCGCCGACGTCGAGGCCGGGGCAAACTTCGGACCGGAAACGGAAACGTCACACGCGACCGACCAAAGAATTCCGATCAAGGGGCTACGCAAGGTAGTGGCCGACAAGCTGTCCACCAGCCGCCGCGAGATCCCGGACGCGACAACCTGGGTCGACGTCGACGCCACCGAACTGTTGGCGGCGCGAGCCGAGATCAACAAGTCACTGCCCGATTCCGACAAGATCAGCCTGATGGCGCTCCTGGCTCGGCTGACCACCGCCGCATTGGCGCAGTACCCCGAACTGAACTCGTCGGTCGACACAGCTCGAGGCGAGATCGTCCGACACGCCCGCACCCACTTGGGCATCGCCGCGCAGACACCGAAAGGATTGATGGTACCGGTCATTCGTAATGCCGATTCGCTGAGCACTGCCGAACTCGCACAGGCACTTCGGGTGACCACCGACCTTGCCCGCGACGGCAAGCTCGAACCCGCCCGCCTGACCGGCGGCACGTTCACGCTCAACAACTACGGGGTATTCGGGGTCGACGGATCGACTCCGATCATCAATCACCCCGAGGCGGCAATTCTGGGGATCGGACGCATCATCGACAAGCCGTGGGTCGTGAACGGCGAGTTGACCGTTCGTAAGGTCACTCAGATCTCGTTGAGCTTCGACCACCGCGTCTGTGACGGGGGCGAGGCCGGCGGATTCCTGAGGCTGTTCGGTGACTACATCGAGAACCCGATCCGCGTCCTGGGAAGGCTCTGATGACCAAGGCTCTGATGACAACTGCAGAACCCCACAGCGACGTCGTGATCCTCGGTGGAGGATCGGGCGGCTATGCCTGCGCCATCCGCGCCGCCCAACTCGGATTGTCGGTGACGCTGATCGAAGCGGACAAGGTCGGCGGAACGTGCCTGCACCGCGGATGCATCCCGACCAAGGCGCTGCTGCATTCCGCCGAGGTGGCCGACTCGGCACGCACCAGTGAGCAATTCGGAGTCCGGGCATCTTTTGACGGCATCGACATCGCGCAGGTGCACGACTACAAGAACGGGACAGTCGAGCGGCTGTACAGCGGTCTGCAAGGTTTGTTGGCGCAACACAAGATCACTATCGTCAACGGATACGGAACGTACGTCGGTGGGCGAAGCATCGACGTCGACGGAACCCGCTACACCGGAACATCACTCGTTCTGGCCACCGGCTCGTATCCGCGGGAACTCCCCGGCATCGAACTCGGCCGACGGATCGTCACCAGCGACCAGGCACTCGAACTCGACCGGGTGCCCACCAGCGCAACGGTACTCGGTGGCGGTGTCATCGGCGTCGAGTTCGCAAGCCTCTGGCGCTCGTTCGGCGCCGAAGTCACGATCGTGGAGGCACTCCCCCGACTGATCGCCGCCGAGGACCCGTGGTCGTCGAAGCAGCTCGAACGGGCCTATCGTAAACGCGGAATCGTGTGCAAGACAGGTACGAAGATGGTTTCCGCGAAAGAAGCAGCCGATTCGGTCCGCGTCGAACTGGGCGACGGAACGATATTCGACACCGACCTACTGTTGGTCGCCGTCGGCCGCGGACCCCGCACGGACGGTAGCGGTTTCGCAGAAAACGGAATCAACCTCGACAAGGGGTTTGTCGTCACCGACGAACGCCTCCGTGTGTCCGTGGACGGTGTGTACGCGGTCGGTGACATCGTGCCCGGTCTTGCATTGGCGCACCGAGGCTTCCAGCAGGGAATCTTTGTGGCCGAACAGATTGCCGGCAAGGATCCGATACCGGTCGCCGAACATCTGATTTCTCGCGTGACGTACTCACATCCCGAAGTTGCATCGGTCGGACTCGACGAAGAGGCGGCGCGCACGCAGCACGCCGACGTCTCCACCGTCATCTACGACCTGGCAGGTAACGGCAAGAGTCAGATCCTGCGAACTACCGGTGGAATCAAAGTGATTCGAAGCGGAACGAAAGGCCCTGTTGTCGGAGTTCACCTGGTGGGAGACCGCGTCGGCGAACTGATCGGTGAGGCGCAGTTGGCCGTTGCCTGGGAAGCACTTCCCGATGAAGTGGGGCGTTTCATCCACGCGCACCCCAGTCAGAACGAAGCGTTGGGCGAGGCCATGCTCGCACTCGCGGGAACACCACTGCACGCCCACAACTGACCCGGAGACAGAAAAGGAGATTCAATGAGTATCGACGACGAACTGCGCTGGGACGGTGAACTGACCGTCACTCGCCATGATCGGGAGACCGGCACGACTTTCGTGATTCGAATCGACTCCACCCGTCTGGGACCGGCGTCGGGTGGCACGCGGGCCGCTCACTATCCCTCGATCGGCCACGCTCTGGCGGACGCCGGGAAGCTCGCCGGTGCAATGACTTTGAAGATGGCTGTCTCCGACCTGCCGATGGGTGGCGGGAAGTCGGTGATCGCACTGCCAGCACCGCGCAATCAGATCGACGCCGCAACCTGGTCTCGTATCCTCGGCATCCACGCCGAGAACATCGACAAGCTCGAAGGAAACTACTGGACTGGTCCTGACGTCAACACCAACTCTTCCGACATGGATCAGCTCAGTCGCACCACCAGATACGTCTTCGGGCGTTCGGTTGACAACGGTGGCGCCGGTTCCAGCGCGCACGCCACCGCTCTGGGTGTGTTCGAAGCGATGAAGGCCACGGCGCGTCGCCGAGGACTCGGAACACTCGACGGCCGAACGGTACTGGTACAGGGGCTCGGCGCCGTCGGCGGCGACGTCGTCCGTCTCGCAGCGCAGGCTGGCGCACGTCTGCTGGTTGCCGATACGGACCCGCAGCGCCTCGAGGCGGCTTCTCTCGCGGGGCACACGGTCGTTCCTGCCGGCGAGGTCCTCCGAACACCGTGTGACCTCTTTGCCCCCTGCGCGATGGGAGGCATCATCGATTTCGCTGCGGCTGCGTCGATTCCGACTCTGGCCGTGGCGGGCGCAGCAAACAACATCTTGACCGATGCCGCTGCCGGTGAGGTTCTGCGAGACCGCGGGGTTCTCTGTGCCCCTGATTTCGTCGCGAACGCAGGCGGAGCCTTTCACCTCGTGGGGCGAGAATTCCTGGGGTGGAACGAAGGAGACGTCGTCGAACGAACCCGAGGCATCGGTCGAACCTTGGACGAGGTGTACTCGTTGAGCGAGGAACGTGGCATCACTACCGAGGCCGCAGCGCTTATGCTCGCCCGGGCGCGGCTATCCCCCGCATCCACCGCCGCCGCCGCCACATCCGCCGCCCCCGCTGCAGCTGCTGCCTCCCCCGCCTGAACCGCCACCGTCCGAACCCCCGCTACTTCCGCTGCCGTCGGCACCGATTCCGGCGGCGGAGGCCAAGGCGGGATTGATCATCAGCATCGCCGAACCGGCGAAGAGAGCGGCGGACATTCCCGCCAAACGTGGTCCGTAGGCGGAGAAGGCAGGCTTGTTGCGCGGGGACAGGTAGGCGTGTGCCGTGGTCAGTTCCGAACGTGCCGCCTTGCCAGAGGTGGTTCGATCGAAGTTGAGCCCGAGCAGCGGGATGCTGAACCCGGTGACGAGTACGGCGAGAATCAGAAACTCGACGGGCTTGTCGTTGTGCAGTCCGAAAGTAATGCGGACGATACCCACGGCCACCAGGATCTTCAGCGGAACTGTGGAGAGAAAGATTGAACGCCTGGCGCTGTCGGAGGTCAGGTATCCCCGGTCCGCCAAAGAGTTTCGTAGGCGAGCTGTTTCCACCGTCATACGCTCGGCGAGTTGGCGCCGACGATGGGGTAGAGCCTGCTGGGCCAGGCGCTGGTACACGGTGAGGGTGTACCAGTCCAGGGTCTCGTCGCCAGGGCCCAACGGGCGCAGGACAGCGCCGTCGGTGGTGATCAGGTCAGCGCTACGCAGGATTGCCAATGATGCTGCGATGGCGCGTGACTCGCCGGTGAGCATTCCGACTTCCGGAGGCGTCAGTTGCTCGGCGGAATACCCGTGCTCGGTTGAGTACCCGTGCCGGCGTGCCCGGATCATCAGACGCCACCCCAGAGTGAGAACCATGAGCGTGGCCGAAACGGCTATGTAGCCGTAGAGGAAATCCTCGCTGGGGATCCCCCAAGTGTCGGCTGCATGCGTGCTCATCCCCCACACCCCCCGCCGCCGCAACTGCTCCCACTGCCGCCACCGCCGTCCGAGCCGGATGATCCGGATGAGGAGCCACAACTGTAGTAGCTCGAACTTCCGCCGCCCGGGCTGTACGCGGCACCCGCAGCCACGGCTCCCGCCAGCGCCGGATCGATCAGAACCAGAGCGCCCGAACCGAAGAGCGCCGCCGAGAGCCCGGCGAGCGAGGGACCGTAGCTGGTGTACGCGGGCCGCAGTTTCGGTGAGAGGTACGAGTTTTCGTGCTTGAGGCGTCGAAGCTCGCTGTCTCCCAAAGCTGTCCGACGACGCTTGATGCGAAGAAGTGGAATCATCAGAGCGAGAACGATGATGGTGAGGAGCAGGAACCCGACCGGCTTACCGCCGGCGATTCCGGCGACGAGACGGACCAAGCCGAGAGCAATTACCGCCACGATCGGAACGGTCCGAAGGGCAGCGGTCAGACCGTCCTGCTGGCGTTGCAAATATCCCTCGTCGATCAACGTCGTACGTAGTTGTGCGAGTGCGACGTTCAGCCGTCCCATCAGACGCACCTGCCGCAGCGGGACCTTTCCGTTGCCGAGCCGCTTGTGCACCGTACGGGTGAACCAGTCGAGACGATTCTTGTCCTCCGCAGTGAGCGCCAGCTTGGTCTTGCCTTCGGTGCTGATCAGCTCGGCGCTGCGCAGAATAGCCATCGACGCCAGCACCGCTTGGTAGTCACTGGTCAAGGCACCGATCTCGGGAGGAGTGAGCGGCCGACGGACAGCGTCGACGACCACCGGTGACCGGCGCGCAGTCATTCGGCTGTACAGCGAGAGTCCGATCGCGACGGCAGCCGCCACCAGGTACCACTGAAGGAAAGTCTGGCTGGGGATCCCCCATGTATCCGTATGATCATGCATCGCACACCACCTCTCGATGAACTCCTGAGACAAGTCCAGTCTCTTTGTCCGACAACTGATGTCAGTATCGGGCCAGTGCCCGGAAAAGCGATATCCGGATGGCCATCGTCACCATTCCGTTACCGCCGAACTGGGGATTTACCGGCCGGTAGGTCGAAGCACGATCTCCGTGGGGTGTGCGTCGGACGGTGTTTCGACGGCAGTGAGTACGGCACGCGCCACAGTGGAGGCTTTCAGGAAGCGCTCAGGGTCGTACTCGTCGCCCTCACCCGCGACGATGTCGCGCTGCATGTCGGTGTCGATCCGTCCGGGGTGAATGGAGGTGACCCGAAGTGCCGGCTCTTCCAGGCGCAACGCATCTCCGAAAGCGCGCAGGGCGAACTTGCTGGCCGCATACGAGCCCCAACCGGCGTTGGCGCGCAGTCCGGCACCCGAATTGATCAGCACGACGTGACCTCCAGCCGCGCGAAGCGCGGGCAGGAGAACCCGCGTGAGTTCGGCGACGGCGATGACGTTTGCCTCGAGGGTGCGTCGCCACTGATCGACCGAGGATTCCTCGATGGTTCCGATGTCGGCCACGCCGGCGTTGTGTACCAGCACGTCGAGCGTCGTGATGGACGAGGCGGCGGCGGCGACGGCGTCGTAGTCCGTGAGGTCGAGGGGTAGGGGCGTCGATCCGGGCAGTTCGGCGCAGATCGGCTCGAGGGCCTGTGCGGATCGTGCACCGAGCAGCAGGTCGTGTGTCGGCGCCAGTTCGCGTGCGATGGCAGCTCCGAGGCCGCGACTGGAACCGGTGATCAAAGCAGTAGGACGCATGGTGCGAGCCTATCGAGTGAGGATTGTTCGGCCAGACGAACTTGTGTATTTGTTTACCCACATATTAGAGTTCGACCATGACGACACGCGACGCGAAGAACTTCCGCCGCCTGGGAATTGCCGCCCTCGCCGCCCTGCTTCTGTCCAGCTGTTCTGCGGTGAGTTCTGGCTCCGACGACGACCGCCCGGTGGTGCTCACCACGTTCACCGTGCTGTCGGACATCGCCCAGAACGTTGCCGGCGATCATCTTCGCGTCGAGTCGATCACCAAGGCGGGGGCCGAAATTCACGGCTACGAGCCGACGCCCGGAGACATTCGGCGGGCGAGCGAAGCCGATCTGATCCTCGACAACGGCATGAACCTCGAGGCGTGGTTCGCGAAATTCGTCAACGGACTGGACGTGCCACACGTCGTGGTCAGCGACGGCGTCGAAGGCATTCCGATCGCCGGCGACGCGTATGCGGGCAAGCCCAATCCGCATGCATGGATGTCTCCGTTGAATACGCAGATCTACGTCGACAACATGGTGACTGCTTTCAGCGACCTCGACCCGGACAACGCCTCGGCATTTGCGGAGAACGGCGCGAAGTACAAGGCGGAACTGCAAGCAGTTCAGGACGGCCTGGTCAGTGGGCTGGCGGCATTGCCCGCAGGTCAGCGTGCACTCGTCAGTTGCGAGGGTGCGTTCTCCTATCTGGCCAGGGACGCGGGACTCAGCGAGGCGTACATCTGGCCGGTCAATGCCGAGCACCAGGCGACGCCGCAGCAGATCATCGCCGCGATCGACTTCGTCCGAGCCAATTCCGTTCCCGCCGTCTTCTGCGAGTCGACGGTCTCGGATGCCCCCATGCAGCAGGTTGTCGGGGCGACCGGCGCGAAGTTCGGCGGAACGCTGTACGTCGATTCGCTGTCCGAAGCCGACGGTCCCGTGCCCACCTATCTGGACATGATTCGCCACGACACCGACGTCATCCTCGGCGGTCTGACCGGCGGTAAATCATGAACGAAGCCATTCGCGTCGAAAACGTCAGCGTTCACTACGGCGAGGTCCACGCACTGGACCACGTCGATCTGACGTTGAACTCGGGTAGCGTCTGCGGACTGATCGGCATGAACGGTTCAGGAAAGTCGACTCTGTTCAAAGTGATCATGGGGATGATCAAGCCGGACAACGGTTCTGTCAGAATCGCCGGTCTCGACGCAGCCACTGCGCGCAAGAGCGGCCGCGTCGGATACGTGCCGCAGAGTGAAGACGTCGACTGGACCTTCCCGATCAGCGTCCGTGACGTCGTGATGATGGGCAGGTACGGCCACCTCGGATTCTTGCGACGTCCGCGGCGTGCAGATCGCGAGGCGGTGGCAGAGGCCCTCGAGCGGGTGGAACTCACCGAATTTGCGGATCGTCAGATCGGTCAGCTCTCGGGTGGTCAGAAGAAGCGCGCGTTCGTCGCACGCGGCATCGCTCAGGACGCGTCGATACTGTTGCTGGACGAGCCGTTTGCGGGCGTCGACAAGCGTTCCGAGGCAACGATTTCGATGCTGCTACGAGAGTTGGCTTCCGACGGCCGGTCGATCTTGGTCTCGACCCACGATCTCCACGCTGTGCCGAAACTCTGCGACGAGGCGGTACTGCTCATGCGCAAGGTCCTGGTGCATTCCGACCCGGACACCGTGCTGCAACCGGAAAACCTCGCCCTGGCTTTCGGACTCGACGTGATGGACAGGACCTGATCGATGAACCTCGTAGAACTCCTACTTGATCCCCTCCAGTACGGATTCATGGTGCGCGCGTTGGCCGTTGCGGTTGTGGCAGCGGTTGTCTGCGCGGTGCTCAGTTGTTGGTTGGTGCTCATCGGGTGGTCGTTGATGGGCGACGCCGTCTCGCACGCCGTGCTGCCGGGTGTTGTCCTCGCTTACGTCGTCGGCGCTCCATTTGCGATCGGGGCCTTGATCTTCGGGTTGATCGCCGTAGCCCTGATCGGACTGATCCGTAACACCAGTCGCGTCAAGGAAGACGCCGCGATCGGTATCGTCTTCACGACTCTCTTTGCGTTCGGTTTGGTTCTCATCTCGGTGACCCCCAGCCAGACCGATCTCAACCACATCATTTTCGGCAACCTGCTGGGGGTGAGCTCGTCTGATCTTCTGCAGGTCGCGATACTCGGCGCGTTGGCGTTGAGCATTCTGTTGATCAAGCGTCGTGATCTGACGTTGTTCGCCTTCGACCCGATCCATGCGAACGCGATAGGTCTTTCGCCCAAGCGCCTGGGTGCGCTGCTACTCGGCGTCCTCGCACTCACGTCCGTTGTGGCGTTGCAAGCCGTCGGCGTCGTGCTGGTGGTGGCGATGCTGATCATCCCCGGCGCGACGGCCTACCTCCTCACCGACAAGTTTTCGCGGATGCTGGTGATAGCTCCCGTCGTTTCCGCAGTCTGCGCGATTGCCGGTATCTACGTCAGCTACTACCTCGACACGGCTTCCGGTGGCATGGTCGTCATGACGCAGGGCATCGTGTTCGCTCTGGTGTACCTGTTCAGCCCGTCGCAAGGGGTGATCGCGAAATGGAACTCGCAGCGGCGTAGGACCCGAGCGGAATACAGCGCCGCGGCGTACGAGCCTTCCTGATCGTTCGTCCAGTTAACAATCCGCTACCAAATCGGGTAGGTTCGTACGGGCATTCGTCACCACGAACATTCCGGCCGCAACGATGCCGGCTGCAAGACGATCGGTGGTGACGCCTTGAACACCGATGGGTTCTTCGATGACGCAGTTCCGAGCGCGACGCACGTGGCTGGTTCTCGGCGTCGTTGTCGCGGTCATCGCTCTCGCCGGATCCGGGCTGCTCAGCCCACGAACTTCGGTTCTGGTGGACGATATCGCCCAGCTCGTCGGCGGAGCCACCGCAACTGCGGTCTGTTGGTGGACATCGCGGCGCTATCACGGCGTCGAGCGTCGTTGGCGAACTCTGATGGCTCTGGGTATGGCCGGCTGGACTCTCGGGATGTTCTTCTGGGCGTTCTACCGCTCGGTTCTCCACGTTCCACTTCCGTCGCCGTCGATCGCGGATATCGGTTTCTTCATGTTCCCGGTGTTCGCCGTGCCGGCGCTTCTGTCGTTGGTGCGTCAGTCGCCCCGGCGTGAGGCGATCGGTCCGATCCATCTCTGGCTCGTGCTGACGCTCGACGGTCTTGTCGTTGTCGGTGGATTGTTCATCCTCACGTGGACAACAGCCCTGGGCGCCGTCGTTCATACCGGTCCGACGGGATCTCTCGGGTTTCTTGTCGCGGTGATGTATCCGATCACCGACTTCGTTCTGATCGCCATGGTCTTGCTGATGGTCATCGGACCGAAGGCCGTAGCAGAGATCCGTGAACCGCTGACGTTCCTCGGGTGCGGGTTGGTGATGCTCTCCCTTTCGGACAGCCTGTACGCGTACTTGGTGGCGATCGGCGCCGAGAGTATGCCGACCATCGCCGATGCCGGGTTCATCGCGGGGCCGCCGTTGATCGCCTTGGCGGCGCTGACGAAGCGAACCGAGCCTCGGAACCGCAACGCGCCGCAGCAGTGGCGAAGCGATCGGACTCAGTTGCTGCTGCCGTATCTGTTGATCGCGGTGATCGCGACGATCGTGACTGTTCAGGCGCTGATCGTCGGCAACCTCGATGCCGTGGTCGTGATACTCGGCGTCGGCGTGTTGGTTCTCGCGCTGGTGCGCCAAATACTCACGCTCCTCGAGAACGACGCGCTCCTTCAACAGATCTCCGCTGCCCAGGACGAGCTGAGGTACCGAGCACATCACGACCCACTCACCGAGCTTGCAAACCGGGCCGCGTTCGACGAACACTTTGCGAGCGCCATCGACGACTATCGCCAGACGAACTCCGATTGGGTGCTGATGCTTGTCGATCTGGACGACTTCAAACAGATCAACGATCGATACGGGCACCCGGCCGGCGACCGGTTACTGGTTGCTCTCACAGCACGTCTGCGCGAAGCGGTTCCCGAGGGTGCGTTTGTCGCCCGATTCGGTGGCGACGAGTTCACAGTGCTCCTGCAGGGCACGATCGACGACGCCGTCGTCGTGGCTCGCCGGATCGTCGACGCGCTCAGGTCCGATCAGACTGCAGACACATCGGTGTCGGTGGGTGCGAGCGTTGGTGTCGCGCATTTCGAGTCCGCGCAGTTCGAGTTTGGGGACGAACCGCTCAGCGCGCACACTCTTCTTCGCCAGGCCGATGCGGCGATGTACGAGGCGAAGAGAAGTGGGAAGGGCGCGGTCGTTGTCTACGGCGACCGTCGCAAATGGTTATCGCCGTAGTAGTGCGAAAATCGTTGCCGGTGAACCCGATCCGGCCTTGTTGATCGCACCACCGACAAGGATGCTAGCCCCGGTGGTTGGCAGGGCGGCAAGATTGTTCAAGTTCTCCAGGCTGATTCGATGCTTGTCGTACAGGATTGTCGAGACGGGGTAGGTTTCGTCGTTTCCGAGGTCGGGACCGAACGTGTCGGTTCCCAATGCTCCGCGGGTGCCCAAACGGCCGGTGTCTATCAGCCACCGCGCCGCGTCCACCGAGAAGCCGGGCTGGTGGGTGACGCCCTCGGCATCGGAGTTGGCATATTCTTCGCTACCCCAGCGCGATTCCCACCCGGTCCAGAGAACTACGGCCGCTCCATCGGGGATCTTGCCGTTGCGCGTTTCCCATTCCTGCAGGTCCGCGACCGTGAGCGCATAGTCCGAATCGGCGGCAGCCTTGTCCCGGATGTCGATCTTCACTGCGGGGAGGAAGAGGTCCGCCGGATCGAGTTGGTCGGCTGTGAGGCCGCCTTCCTGGAAGTGTGCGGGTGCGCCCCAATGCGTGCCCGTGTGCTCACCTTCCTTGACGTACTGGAGGTAGTAGCCGTCGTCTGCGATGGTGGCCGCTGTGTCGAGAGTGAACTCGGGGTCGCCGGGAAAAACCGGCGTCGTCGCCGGGTCGTTCACGTGTGAGAGCGAAACAACCGACAACTGTTCGTTCAACGGACTTGTTGCGTCTTGACTGCTTCCGGAACTGCTACCCATGTCGATCACCTGAGGTCCCGCTACCAGCGCCAGACCTGTGGCTGCGCGCTGAAGTAACTGCCGTCGTTTCATCGATCCCCCGCCAATTTGTCCGAATTGAGAGTGTTGCAATCACTTTCGCTCCTTGAACACTAGGACAGAACCTTAGGCTGCTGCGGACCATGACGACCACTCCACATCGCGGACAGCTATCACCTGTCCGTGCGGTCGGTGATCTACGTACTGCGGATACTTTGCGGCCAAAGCATCGATCGCGCTCTCGGACTCCTTGGTGCCGGGGTCGAGAACCTCCGCATGTCCGTCGACGCGGACCCACCAGAGCGCGGACCAGTCGTCGTCGTAATGATCGACCAGCAGGCTTGCGCGCCCCGTCTCGGTGATGTTCCGGAGCCTGCGAAGAGCGGTCGTGGTTTTCGGTTTGTGGTCGACACAGGAATAGACGGTGCCGCCCACCAAGACGAATACCAGCGGCACGATGTGCGGAACGCCGGCCGCATCTGCCGTTGCCAGGTGAGCCACCCGCGCGGCTTCAAATCGTGCTCTCGGGTCGTCCATATTCACAGCGTAAGGGGATCAAGGGTTGCCGCGAGCCGCTGCTGACGGAACAGTGGTCTCATGGAACCGGATGAAGCGCTTCGGGAGATCGCCTACTGGCTCGAACGATCACGCGCTGAAACGCACCGCGTCAAGGCCTATCGCCGAGCTGCGGAGGTCTTTTCAGGATTGTCCGACGAGCAGAAGGAGTCTCGCCGGAAAGCCGACAGTTGGAAGGCCCTCACCGGCATCGGGCCGAAGACTGCCACGATTATCGCTCAGTCGTACGACGGCATCCCCGAGTATCTCGAGGAACTGCGGGGGCAGGCTGAGCCCATCGGCGACAGCCCATTGCGACAAGCGCTGCGCGGCGACCTCCACACCCACTCCGACTGGTCCGATGGTGGAAGCCCCATCGAAGAGATGATGCGACGCGCAGCAGCACTCGGCCATGACTACTGCGCCCTCACCGACCATTCGCCTCGCCTCACAGTTGCAAACGGGCTGTCCGCGGAGCGCCTACGGTCTCAACTCGACGTGATAGCCGGGTTGAATGCCGAACTGGCTCCCTTCCGCATTCTCACGGGAATCGAGGTGGACATCCTCGAGGACGGTTCACTCGACCAGGATCCCGATCTGCTCGACGAACTCGACATCGTGGTGGCGAGCGTCCACTCCAAGCTGCGGTCCGAACGCGAGGCGATGACCCGCAGAATGCTTGCTGCAGTGCGAAATCCGCGTGTCGATATTCTCGGGCACTGCACCGGGCGTCTTGTCGAGGGTGCTCGCGGAACCCGGCCCGAGTCGCAGTTCGACGCGGAGAAAGTGTTCGAGGCCTGCCGCGAATCAGGCACAGCCGTTGAGATCAATTCCCGACCGGAGCGTCGTGACCCGCCTTCGCGTTTGATCGAGTTGGCCCGCGATCTCGATTGTCTTTTCTCCATCGACACTGACGCCCATGCCCCCGGTCAGCTGGCTTGGCAGGGCTACGGCTGTGACCGGGCCGAAACGTGCGGTGTCGAAGCCGATCGGGTGATCAATACCTGGACCGCCGAAGATCTTTTGGAGTGGGCAGGCAATTGAGAGCATGCCGGAATGGGTCACCGAGGCGTTTGCTCGGTGACCTCCGGGTTCAGAGTCGTGTGGTGGAGCGGCGGGGTTTCTGGTCGGGGTCGATGCCTGGTGGTGGGATGAACCAGGGCAGGTGATCGGTGCCCATTCGGATTTCCCATTTGCCGGTGAATCCGGGTTTTCGGTGCATCAGGGTGTGGTGGGTTCGGCAGAGTAGGACCAGGTTGTCCATGACGGTTGGTCCTCCTTTGGCCCAGTGTTTGATGTGGTGGGCGTCGGTCCAGGCGGGGACGCAGTCGCAGCCGGGGAAGGCGCATCCTTTGTCGCGGGCGATCAGTGCGGTTCGTTGTGCCGCGGTGACAAGCCTTTTGAGTGGGGTGACATCGAGTGGGGCACCGTTTCCGTCGAGGAGGACGCTGGAGAGCATGCAGTCGCAGGCGATCATGCGGGTGCGGCCGACGCTCAGTGGTCCCATCCAGGGCATGTGGCCGACATCGAGATCTTGTTTGTCGAGATCGTGGAAGTCGAGATCGAGCATGCCGGGATCGTCGTCCTCGGACGGGGCAGGTGTTGAGCCATCACCCGTTGTGGCGCATTCACGGTGGTGGGCCAGGTCTTTGGCGTTGATGTGCACGTTCAGGTGTGGGCGTTGGCCGCCGTCGATGCCGGTGGCAGCGTTGTCGAGGTAGCGTCGGATGAGTTCTGCCATGGCGTCTGCGTTGCGTGTGGCGGCGGGTCGTTTGTCGGGTGTGCCGTCTTCGGCGGGGGTGGGCATGGAGAGGTTGGAGAGGGCGGAGAGAAGCATTTCGCCGGTCACTCCGTCGAAATCGCCTCGGACGGCGATTCTTCCGTTGAGGGTGGGGGAGATGCGCAGTTCGTTGCGGTCGGTGTCTTCGCTTGGTGGTGGGTCGTCGGATTCGAACATGTGCTCGAGGACGCTGATGGCGTAGCGCAGTTTGACGGTGGTTGCTTCGGTTCCGGATGCTGCGGCGAGGAGTGTGTCGCGGCAGTACGGTAGTGCGGCGTCGGGCATTGTTTTGGGTGGGGATTCGCAGAACGCCACGATCAGTGCTGCGTGCTCGAAAGTGAGGTCACCGGCATCGAATTGGTCTTCGATCTCGGGAAACGACCGTAGCGCTTTGCCCAGGGCTGCGATTCTTCTGCCGGTGGAGATCTGCAGCATGGTGTGGTTCGCGAGCCATTGTCCGGTGCCGCGGTAGCAGAGTACTTGTTCGTCCGGGTTCAACGTCAGGGTGTCGACGGCGGCCACTCGAATGGCTTCCAGGCGAAGGATTTCCGCTGACGCGGTGATGGCGATCTCGCGGACGTCGCTGGGGTGAAGCCGCCACAATCGTCCGCGCACACCCACGGCGGAGTTGTTGACCACGTCGGTGACGGCATCGTCGGTGATGTTGATCGTCATGAGAACCCCCCGTTCCACCTCCCATCATACTCGAACATACTTTCGAGTCAAGGGCTTTTTCGAGAAGGTGAGGTGGGCCCGGCCGTCGTGATTCTGTTGTTCGAGAGCAGATTCCGTCGCTAGAGCATCAGCGCCGGATCTGTAGTCAGTTCGATGTTCAGCCACGGTTCGTAGGGGAGATCGGCGAGGCTGGTGGCGAACGAGCGTCGTACTGCGTCTTCACCGTCGATGTCCCAGCTGTGTGGCGCGACCATGAACGTCGCTTCGACATACAGCTTGCGACCCACCTTGCTCATGGTGAGAGTCGGTTCGTCCAAGCCGAATTCGTCGCGGACGACGGCGATGGCTTCGTGCACGCGGGCCTGAACGTTTTCGCCGGGAGCACCTTCGAGGAGTTCGATCAGTGCGGTTCGCAGAAGTGCGTACGGTTGCGGGACCAGCATCGCGCAGCCGAGGAGGACCAAGACGGAGTCGACATATCGGTCGGCGTCGGAGAAATCGGTGCGGCCCAGGATCATTGCGACGACAGCACCGACTGCGACCAGCGCGCTGAAGGCAGCCGACGCTCCCCATTGCCTGGCTTCGGCGACGAGCAGATCAGATGTGCGGTCGACTTGTCGGACGTAGCGCCAGATGATGATCGACACCACCGCGCTGACAGCGCCGTATGCCACCAGACCCCGCGGTGACGTCGGCTCCGCCCGCGAGGATGACACGAACTGCCTCGACTGCGGCGTAGGCGAGCGTCGCCAGTAGTGCCATGCCCTGGACAGCGATGACGACCGGGATCAATGCCTCCTTGCCGAACGGGAAGCGTGCGGTGGGGCCCGAGTCGGCTATCCGCGAGACCCGCAGTGAGATCGCCGTCAACACCATTCCGATGAGGGCGTACACACCGTCGAGCAGGATCACCTGGGACTGCGAGATCCAGCCCCAGAATGCGGCGAGCACAGCCAACGCCGTTGCGACCACGAGCGAGTACCGCAGGGCCTTGCGTTCGCGGGTAGCGCTGTCTTCCTTGGTGCCCATGAATTCCAAACCGCCTGTCCGTTTCGATATTCCTTCACGTAGGAATACCAGCAACGACGCGCAGGCACGGGATCAGTGGACCAATTGCGCTGCCAGATCGAGAAAGTCTTCGGCGTTGATGTCGAACTCGTCGGAGAAGGACACATCGGGATTGCCCCTGGCTCCGAATTCGAGTGGTCGAGCTATGAAGGCTGTGCGGAATCCGAGAGCTTTGGCCGCCCGGATGTCATATTTGTGACTGGCAACCATCATGATCTCGGCCGGGTCGTACCCGAGATATCGAGCGGCCAGGTGGTAGATCTTCGGATCTGGTTTGAAGACGCCGGCCATTTCGGCAGTGAAGACGGCATGCCATGGCAGATTTCCGTGCCGGGAGATGCTGACTGCGGCATTCACGTCGGCGTTGGACAAGGCAGCGATTGTGTACTGCTGGCGCAGGGTTGTCAGGCCGGCGACAGTGTCGGGCCACGGGTCCAGGAATTTCCAGGCGGTGGTGAGTTCTTCCTGTTCGGCATCGGAAAGTTCGATGCTCTCGCGGGCCAACAGCTTGCGCAGAGCCTCGCGGTACACCGAATGTACTGTCACCCATTCGCCTGTGGAGTCGTCGGCCTCGGAGGTGTTCGCGAAGTACTCAGCGCGCCAGAGATTGACGAATCTTGGCCAGTCCACGTCGGCGTCGGTGATTCGACGGGCCTCTCGGCACAGTGTGCTGTGAAAATCGGTCGCTGTGCCCTGGACGTCGAACAGCAGTGCTTTGATCTTCTCGCGCACTAGGCCTCCACTCCGAGATCACCTGACGGACTTCCTTCATTATTGCGGCTGCGGCGCCGGATTCGTGCTCGGTGAGCGCAAAGGCTCGACGCGTCGCAAAATAGACATCTATGGCAGACCGCGGATTTACCCCGACTCAGCTCGCCGCCCGAGCTGCCTACTTGCTGCGCGGAAACGACCTGGGCACGATGACCAGCGCTGCCCCGAAGCTGTATCCCCACATGTGGAGCTGGGACGCCGCGTTCGTGGCGGTAGGTCTGGCGCCGCTCAGCGTCGAACGGGCGGTAGTAGAGCTCGATACCTTGCTCTCGGCTCAGTGGAAGAACGGAATGATTCCGCACATCGTGTTCGCGAACGGTGTCGACGGCTACTTCCCCGGCCCGACGCGGTGGGATGTCAATGCGTTGGCAGCGCATGCTCCTCTGGGTACCGCTACATCGGGAATCACCCAACCCCCCGTTCACGCGATCGCGGTGCAGCGGATTCTCGATCATTCGCGTCGGCACGGACGTACGACGCGTGCGGTCGCGGAAGAGTTCCTCGACCGACGCTGGAGCGATCTGGTTCGGTGGCACCGGTGGTTGGCGGAGGCCCGCGATCTCGACGGCAACGGCCGTATCGCGCTCTATCACGGGTGGGAATCTGGGATGGACAACTCTCCGCGGTGGGATCTGGCGTACGCGAATGTTGTTGCGGGACAAGTTCCTGCGTATCAGCGTGCTGATCTCGCTGTGGTGACGGACCTGTCTCAGCGGCCCACGGATAACGAATACGACCGCTACCTTTGGCTTCTCGAAGAGATGAAGGCCGTGCGGTACGAGGATTCTCAACTCGCCACTGCCATGAGTTTTGCCGTCGAGGACGTGTTTGTCAGTGCGGTTTTCTCGATGGCATGCGACGTCTTGGCAACTATCGGTGAGGAGCATTCGCGGCCGAACTCCGACGTCCGTGATCTGCGCGGTTGGGCAGATCGATTCCGGCAGGGCGTGATTGCCACCACCGATGAACGATCAGGTGCAGCAAAGGATTTCGATCTTCGCACCGGGCGATGGGTTCATACCGAGACCATCGCGATGTTTGCGCCGTTGCTGTGCGGCGGCCTGAGCCGCGATGCCGAGCGCGCTCTGTTGCGCACTTTCGAGGGGCCCAAATTCTGTGGTCACCCGGACATGCGGTTTGCTGTCCCACCGTCGACGTCTCCGGTTTCCGGCGATTTCCGTCCTCGGGAGTATTGGCGTGGCCCGGTGTGGCCGGTGATCACGTGGTTGTTCTCGTGGGCGTTCGCGCGTCGGGGGTGGGCCGAGAGATCGCACGTCTTACGTTCGGAGGGGTTGCGGCAGGCCAGCGATGGCAGTTTTGCCGAATACTACGAGCCTTTCACCGGTGAGCCGCTGGGCAGTATGCAACAGTCGTGGACCGCTGCGGCTGTTCTCGATTGGCTCGGTTGAGTGAACATTCCCTGAATTAGGGGACAAAACGGACTAGTCGACCTTAGTCTCGGGAAATGGTCGAGCGACGGATCGTCAGGACACTGGGCAAGCTCACCCCGATCGCGATGGCAGCTGCCATCGCGATCACGGCACCTGGCCTCGCCGCTGCCGACGCTCCCCGTGGCCC
Organism: Rhodococcus sp. Ni2; assembly: GCF_021352185.1. Taxonomy (NCBI): domain Bacteria; kingdom Bacillati; phylum Actinomycetota; class Actinomycetes; order Mycobacteriales; family Nocardiaceae; genus Rhodococcus; species Rhodococcus sp. Ni2. Next base: position 2,155,016 of record NZ_WOXZ01000001.1, on the reverse strand, counting down.
GGACGTCTCTTCGTGGCAACACGTGGACGGAACCGGAATCGACTGGTTCCAGGTCAAGGCGTCAGGGCACGAGTTCGCGATGGTCAAGGCCACCGAGTCGCTCAACTACGTCAATCCGTACTTCATCCAGGATTGCCTGGTCATGCGTGCTGCCGGCGTCTCGCGCGGGGCCTACCACTACGCAGACGTTCGCCAGTCCCCCGAAGCCCAGGCCGCCTTCTATTCGGCGATCGTCCTGGGTATCAACGGACCTGGTGACCTCCCGCCCGTTCTGGATCTCGAGGACGCGAAGGGACTGCCCGCCGGGCAGGTCATCGACTGGACTCATCGCTACTTGAATACAGTCCAGACACTCACCGGGCGGCAGCCCATCATTTACACGTATCCCAACTTCTGGCGTACTCAGATGGCCAACACCACCGAGTTCAACCACTACCCGCTGTGGATCGCCGATTACAACGGGCAGAACGCACCGGGGCCGCTACCCGGCGGTTGGTCCAACTGGACTTTCTGGCAGTACACCAGCACCGGACGCATCCCCGGAATCACCGGAAACACAGATATCAACGTCTACAGCGGAGCCCAGGGCGATTTCGATCGCTACGCCAACAGTGTGGGGTTCGGCAGCAGCTAGGTTGCGGCGGGGCCTTTGGCTCCGTGGTGCCCGGTTCGGGCCCTTTCGCCCTCGATGCATTTGCCTCGAGGCACGCGGAAGGGCCCTTTTTGGCACTCTCGTGACGCTTGGCTGGTTAGTCCGGTTGTTGCTCGTCAGTTACGAGAATTCTGCCGGGCGGTAGCCACGGTCGCTGAACTTTCGACTAGCTGAGCAGGATCAGAAAATAGCTATGGCAGAAAATGAGCAGAACTGCTCTGCCTGAAAAGCTACAAAACGGACTTGAAGTTGGGTTTGAATCGAAGGCGGCCGCCCGGTTTCGGGCGAAGTTGGTGCCTCGCAATCCAATTATCGGAGCCTCGGGATGCTTCGTTACCGGCAGCCGTCGCTGAGTGTGGTCTGGATCAATTCGATCAATTTCGACGTGCTCGCACGGGTGATCGGACTCCATTCAGGACGGGGTTTCCGACCGTCGTTCGAGGGTCTGTGGCGCATCCAACAGGCCTTATCCATATTGGGCATTTGTCCAGATTCCGTACCTTCCTTGAGATTGGTCGTCACCCGATCTGGTCAGCGGAAACGTTGAATGTCATCGCGTTCGCCGCGGTGCCGCACTCCGAGGGCTGAATTGTCCGCTCGGACAACACTGCTCCTCGAAGCTTGTCCGATCTACGAACAAAAACGTCGATCGGTCTGCTTTGTCCGACTTTCGATGGGCAAGCTCCCGGTTATCTGTTATCTTGTTTCTGATAACTGGAAGGTTGCTCTCGATTTGCGCGGATTTCGAGGGCCAAGGTCCTGTTCAGGACGGCTCTTCCAACACGCAGGTGTTTCCGAAGAGGAGCTCGAATGACAGGACCGGCAACAGCGTCCGGTGTGAGGTCGATCAGCCGAAAACAGGCGCATCGACCCGAACCAACCGATCAACCGGGAGTTCGCGCCAGCGCTCTCGCATCTCCGTCCATCGAACATCGATCAGGCACATCCTGGGGAGTAAGAAATGCCTAACGACATACCGCCGACAAGGTCGGCCATATTCACCGCAGGGCTCCCGCCCTGGGTGCGAGCGTGGACGGTGGTATGGACCGCCATCGCGATGATTCTCGGTATCTCCGGCGCGACGGCAGTGGTTGCGTCAGCGCAGCCGGCCGCGACGCTCGGCGGCCCCGTTCAGGCTCAGGCGCCGGCTCGCGCCGCTGTTCTTCCGGATGAACAGCCTGCAAAAGGCTGCGCATTCAGCGCCCCCGGCACCGGTCCGTTCTCGCAGAACATCTGCTGGATCGATATGTCGACGCTCGATGCGGCAACGGCTGCTTCTGCGGCCGGGCAGTCGATGGAAATCCAGCTCACCGACGGTTACAAGATCAACTTCAAGGCTTTCCTCACCGACTCGGTAGCGGGAAAGACACACCAGGGGATCGAAACGAAGGCATTTCCCACGTTGCACTATGCAGCGTTGGGAACTTCCGCGTACACGGGTGTGCCGACGACGATCAAGCCGGCGATCTACCAAACCTCAGCCACCGCTGGTCAGTCCGGTGGAACAGTCTCGCTGAAGAACATCGTGATGACGGGGCCGAATGGCGCCGTCAACAACTACGGGCTCGTAGCAGCCGACGCCGAGTCGACAGACGCGAATATCAATACTACGAACGACCGTGAATTCCTCACTTTCAATTCGGACAAGCCTCTACGGCAGATCGCACGTACCGTCGGTGACGACAGTGATCCTGCCTACCCCGGAATTCGGGCCTGTGACGGTGGGCTGACGGGTATGCCAGCCAATACCGTCCGATGCGATTCGTGGAACAACGTCAATGGCCAGGGGCGCACGCCCGGAACGCTGGTCGTTGCATCGACTGCTCCGACAAGTTTCGCAGCCACTTTCGGAAATACCGTTCAGGCGACCTCGCGTCAGGGCCTGGCGTTCGGTGTGCTGCTGTCGAAGGTCAAGATCGACAAGGACCTCACGCGCGTCACCCCCGGTGACGATTTCACTATCGGCATGAGCACCGGACACCACGCTGATGCAGGCGCCGCTGCAGCAACCGAGATCAAGAGCACCACGACCGGTGCGACTGATACGACGGCATCGACTGGCTGGCGGACGCTCCTCGCAGATACCACGCCCACCCCCGTCACGTTCTGGGAGAAGCCAACTACCTCGGCGACCAAGACCGCGAACTATGCGACATCGTGGGATTGCCAGGTAAACGGCGTGACCCAGGCCCTCAGGGTCGGTGACGTTGCGCAGGCAGCACTTACACCGGGTGACAACGTGTATTGCAAGGTCAAGAACACCCCGGTTCTCGTGAAGAAGTCGTCGTCACCACCTACCGGTGAGACGGTCAATATCGGCCAATCGATCACCTACACTCTGAATTTCGAGAATCCGGGCACTGCGCCGGCAACGATCGACTACACGGACTACCTCGCCGACGTCATTGATGACGGAACAGTTGCGGTCGGTGCTGCAACCGGCGGACTCACCGCCGCATTGAACGGCGCCGACAAGATCAAGGTCGGCGGCACCTTGCCGGCCGGCGGCAAGGGGACAGTCACATACACCGTCACTGTCAAAGACGGCGGCAACAAAGTTCTGAACAACTATCTGGTTCCGGGGACTACAACTCCCCCCACAACATGTGATCCTGCAACCAATCTCTGCACGACGCATCCCATGCCTGGTTTCACGCTGACCAAGACGGCTGATCCGGTTTCCGGTTCGACGGTTCAGGCCGGCGACACCATTACGTACACCGTCACCGGTGCCAACACCGGCAGGACGGCCCTGACTCCCGCGACGATCACCGATGATCTGAGTGCGGTTCTCAACAATGCTGCTGTCGTTCCGGGCTCGCTGAAGGCGACCATCGACGGTGCTCCTGTTGCTGCTCCGACTCTTTCGGGCAGCACTTTGTCGTGGTCCGCGAATCTCCCGGCCGGTAAGTCTGTTGTTCTGACATACCAGGTGAAGGTCAATGCCGGCGTTGCCGCGGGAACGGTTCTGAATAACAAGGTCACCGGTACTGCGAAGCCGCCGACCGGTCCGGAGATCACTCCTCCGCCGGTGACGACCGAGCATCCGGTGAAGGTTCCGGGGTTCACGGTCGCGAAGGCTGCCGATCCTGCGTCGGGTACCAATGTTGCTGCTGGTCAGACGATCACGTACACCGTGACGGGTGCGAACACGGGTAACACGACTCTTGATCCGGTGGTGTTGACCGATGATCTGTCGAAGGTTCTCGACAACGCGGCGTTGGTGGACGGTTCGCTCAAGGCGACTGTTGACGGTGTCGACGGTGCTGCTCCGAGCCTGGCGGGTACGACGCTCTCGTGGACTGGTGCATTGGAAGCCGGTAAGTCGGTTGTTCTGACCTATCAGGTGAAGATCAACGATGGTGTTGCCGGTGGCACGTTGATCAACAACAAGGTCACCGGTACTGCGAAGCCGCCGACGGGTCCGGAGATCACTCCTCCGCCGGTGACGACGGAGCATCCGGTTCTGTCTCCGAAGATTGCTGTGGTGAAGTCTTCTGATCCGGTGTCGGGTTCGAATGTTGTTGCCGGTCAGGACATCAAGTACACGCTCACGTTCACGAACACCGGTAACGGTGCGGGTGAGGTGGCGCACTTCGATGATCTGCGTGGTCTGCTCGATGATGCTGATCTGGTTGCGGGCAGCTTGAGTGCTGATGCTCCGTTGACTGCTGCGATGGTCGGCACGGATGGTTTCTCGGTGACGGGATCCCTTGCGGCCGGTGAGACCAAGACGGTGACGTACACCGTCACGGTCAAGGCTGATGCCGATCGCGTTGCGGCGAATGCCGACAACACGGTGCTCAACTTCGTTGTTCCGGGGACGACTCCTCCGGTTGATCCTCCGGAGGTGTGTGATCCGGCGACGCAGCTGTGCACGACGCATCCGGTGAAGGTTCCGGGGTTCACGGTCGCGAAGGCTGCGGATCCGGTGTCGGGTACCAATGTTGCTGCGGGTCAGACGATCACGTATACGGTGACGGGTGCGAACACGGGTAACACGACTCTTGATCCGGTGGTGTTGACCGATGATCTGTCGAAGGTTCTCGACAACGCGGCGTTGGTGGACGGTTCGCTGAAGGCGACTGTTGACGGTGTCGACGGTGCTGCTCCGAGCCTGGCGGGTACGACGCTCACCTGGACCGGTGGATTGGAAGCTGGTAAGTCGGTTGTTCTGACCTACCAGGTCAAGGTCAATGCCGGTGTTGCCGGTGGCACGTTGATCAACAACAAGGTCACCGGTACTGCGAAGCCGCCGACCGGTCCGGAGATCACTCCTCCGCCGGTGACGACCGAGCATCCGGTGGATGGCACACCCGCGATCGAGGTACTGAAGTCCTCTGTTCCGTCCACCACGAACCGTGTGGTTGGCGGCCAGGAGATCACGTACACGCTCACGTTCAAGAATGTGGGCACCGCGGATGGTGAGATCAGTTTCTACGACGATCTGACCGATGTTCTCGACGATGCAGTAATGACGAAGGATCCGGCTACCACTTCCACGCTGGTTGTTTCGGGTGTCGTCGACAACGTCTTCACGGTCACCGGAAAGCTGGCCAAGGGCGAGACCGCGACCGTGACGTACACCGTCAAGGTCAATCCTGAGATCGGAACGTTGTCAGGTCCCGGATTCACTCCGGGTGTCCTGAACAACTACCTGGTGGTTGGTGGCGAGAACCCGCCAGTGGACTGTGTCCCGGGCGACGCTCTCTGCACCGAACACCCGATAGACCCGCCGGAGACCACCACTACGGTGCCGCCGACGACCACCACGACGCCGCCGGTCACGACGGAGCCCTGTGTTCCTCCGACGACGACCACGCGGATGGTTCCGACGACAACGGTTGCGACGACGACGGCTAGCGCGACCACTGCCGGTGACGCTGACGTGACCGGTACGGAGGAATCCACCGCGGAGGAGACCACCACAGAGGAGACCACGACAGAAGAAGTTGTCGCGGAAGAGATTGTGGATCCGTGTGGCGTGACGACAACGACGCCGCCGACGACAACGCCGCCGGTCACGACAGTTCCGCCGACCACGACGGTTCCGAACACGACGGTGCCGGTTACACCGACGATCATCATTCCCCCGATCGTCGTTGTGCCTCCGATCGTCGTACCGCCGACGGTTCCGGGTCAGCCGGTTCCGAGCACGGTTCCGGGACAGCCGAAGCCGCCGACAGCAAACCCGGGTCAGCCGGGTCAGCCGAAGCCGTCTGCTCCTCAGGGCGGGACGATCAACTCGGGTGGTGGCGCTGGTGAGAGTGGCGTGAACACCGGGTTGCTCGCAGCAGGTGGATTGGTTCTGCTGCTGGCGCTGGGAACGGGCGTTGTTCTCCTGACGCGTAAGCGTCGCGAGGACGGTGACAACTGATTCTCTTGAGAATCTGAGGTAAACGACGTGGGGCAGATCGCAGAGTATGCGATCTGCCCCACAGTCGTTTTCGTGTGTGTTACGAGCCGAGCCGAGATCCGTCCTTCTTCCAGGCTGCAACTACCGACGGGCGAGGCTGGGAAGAACCACCGTCTGGCCAATGGGATGCGGGGCTTTCGATGCTGGCGTCGTCGGTCTCGCCGGGGTGCTGGACGCAGACGATGACGCGCTTCTCGTCCACGATGGGGCCGCAGGTTTCGGCGCCGACGGGAACGGTGAGGAACTGCTTTGTCTCACCGCGGTTTTCGCCTTCGAGGACAACGCTGAACAGCCCGTCGTTGGACTTGAGTGCGTTGCCGTCGGTGGAGATCCACAGGTTGCCGTGCGGGTCGAAGGCAAGGTTGTCCGGGCATGAGATGGGGCTGACCTTGCTCTTGTCGAACCCGCCGAAGTAAGTATCGGCTGTGGCCGGATCTCCGCAGACGAGAAGAAGATTCCAGCCGAACGTGGTGCCGGGGTGGTCGTCGGTGATTTCGAGGACCTGGCCGTTCTTGTTGTTGTTGCGCGGGTTCGCCTCGTCGGCCGCGGCACCACCGTCGACTCCGCGCTTGGTGTTGTTGGTCAGTGCGACATAAACCTTGCCGCTCTTCGGGTTTGCCTCGAAGTCCTCGGGGCGGTCCATCTTCGTTGCCCCGACCTTGTCGCCGGCCTGGCGGGTGAAGACGGCTACCTCTTCAGCACTCATGCCGTCGACCAGCGATTCGCCCTTGCCGTCTTCGCCGGTGCGCAGGATGGCTACCCACTCGCCGGTTCCGTCGAACTTGCCGTCCGACGGAAGTTTGCCGCTGCCGTCGATCTCGCCGGCGGAGTTTCCGCTGAGCTTTGCGACGTACAGTGTTCCGGCGTCGAGCAGAGTCATGTTGTGGCGCATGGCTGCTTGACTCTTGCCGTCCTGCATCTTTCGGCTGGAGACGAACTTGTACATGTAGTCGAAGCGCTCGTCGTCGCCGCTGTAGGCGACGACGGTGCCGTCCGACGTGATGTAAATGGTGGCGGCTTCGTGCTTGAAACGTCCGAGCGCTGTGTGCTTGATCGGAGTCGACGACGGATCCCAGGGATCGATCTCGACGACGTATCCGAATCGGTTGACCTCGTTGGGTTCTGCGACCAGATCGAACCGCTTGTCGAAGCGTTCCCACTTGCGCTCGGAAGCGGCACCGGCAAGACCGTAGCGCTTCAGCCGTGCTGCCACCGTGGGATCGGTGACACCCTCGGCGTTCGCGAAGTACTGGTTGAAGTTCTCTTCGCCGGAAAGCACTGTGCCCCAAGGGGTAACGCCGCCGGCGCAATTGTTGAGGGTGCCGAGCACTTTGGTTCCCGTGGGATCGGCACTCGTCTTGAGGAAGTCGCTGCCTGCAGCGGGGCCGGTCACGACAAATTCCGTGGTTCCGGTGATGCGGCGATTGTTCGATCCGATCTCCGGTACGAGCTTGCCGTTGTCGGATTCGCCCTTGACCTGGACGACCGACAGTCCGTGGCTGGCCAGGCCGATCTTGAACTGCTCCTCGGTCGGGTTCTCCGCATCGTAGCCGCGGAACATCGCCGGCTCGGTGGAGTATTCGTGATTGACCACGAGTAGGTAGGTGTTGGGCTGCCCGTCGACCGGGAGCAATCCGGCGAAGTCGTTGTTGAATCCGAACTGCAGTTCCTGCGCTGCCGCAGTCTGCTTGTCGAAGTCGAAAGCCGGGGCGCCGGCGAGAACGGCGTCACCCCAGCGAATCACGACGGCTTGATCGTATCCGTCAGGGACGGTGACCTTGTCTTCCTTGTTGGGCGCGACGGCGCCGAAGTTCGTCCCCGCGGGTGTCGATCCGCTGCTGCTGCCGCTCGTCGATCCGGTTCCCGGTTCGGCACTTGCGGATTCGTCCGAACAGGCGACGAGGGCGCTGCCCGCTCCCACCGCGAGCACTGCCATGCCGCTGCCCCGGAGCAAGCCGCGACGACTCAGCGCCGTGCGTGCGATGTCGCGGAAGTACTCGCCGCCCGAGGTGTTGGGGACCTCGTGAGAGCACGCGTTTCCGCACTTGTACTGGCAGGTGATCGACGAGCGTGCAGACACGCCGTCGTGTTTGACGAACAAGGCCAAAGGCTTGATAGCCACCGTGAACTCCCGAGATTCGATGTACGGACTTCGGGAACCGTAGAAGCTCGAAGCAAGGGTAAAGGAACGTAAAAATGAACGGCAAAACAACGAGGTGACCCTTACCCGCGGTTTACGACGCGTCCCCGCGGGGACGTCGCATGACATTTGTCATCGCTGATCCGTGACGGTGTCACCGCAGGTGATGACGCTGTGCACTGTTTTCGGCTCTGACTTCCCGCGAAGCTTGGAGGCATGAGAGAACCACATGAGGGAAGCCTCCTGACGGACCTGATGGACATCGGACCCGCACCCACGATGGGCCGCGAACTTGTAGTGATCGTGGTGAACATCGCGATCGTCGGAGTGGTGTTCGCGATCATCGGCTCCAATCCGGTGTTCTGGATCCTTGTTGCCGCTCTCGCTGTCTATGCGGGTATTCGATTCGCGATCGGACTGCGCGGCTGGAACCGAGCGGAGGCGCAGCGATGAAGGGCGATCCCGTGATCGACGTAGTCGGAATGTCGCGGCGTTACGGCTCCGGCAAGGAGGCGTTCGATGCTGTTCGCAATCTGGATCTGAGTGTTCAGGAAGGCGAGCTGTTCGGCCTCCTCGGAACAAACGGTGCCGGCAAGACATCCACTCTCGAAGTGATTCAGGGCCTTTCGCGAGCCAGTGCCGGAACGGTGCGCGTTCTGGGCATGGATCCGGTGCGCAACCGCAAGCAGATTCGCCCGTCGCTTGGCATCATGCTCCAGAAGGGTGGCTTGCCCCAAGACCTGACTGCTCGTGAGAGTTTGGCGATGTGGGCCGGAACCTGCTCGAATCCGCTGCCCGTGGACGAGGTGCTCGAGCGCGTGGACATGCGTGACCGTGGTGATACCCGCGTGAAGTTCCTCTCGGGAGGTGAGGCCCGGCGACTGGATCTGGCGTGCGCGATCATCGGCCGGCCACTCGTACTGTTCCTCGACGAACCGACTACTGGATTGGACCCCGAAAGTCGGCGTAACACTTGGCAATTGATTGCTGACTTGAAAGCGTCGGGCGTCACCATCATGTTGACGACGCACTACCTCGACGAAGCCGAGTCCCTGTGCGACCAATTGGCGATCATGCACCGAGGATCGGTGGTGCGCAGCGGAACCGTGGCGGACGTCGTCGCGGATCATCCCGCCCAGATCAAACTGCACCGTCCCGGTCTTCCGCTCCCAGCGCTGGCCGGCGCCGAGGTACGCGTCGAAAACGATCTGGTGGTGATCACCACTCGCACAGTGCAGGAGACGCTGACGGAACTGCTGCTGTGGGCACAGCACAACAACATCCTGCTGACCGGCCTGGATGCCCGCGCGGCATCCCTGGAGACCGTATTCCTCTCCATTGCAGACCAATTCGATCATCACGCAGCTCTCGAAGGAGCGTCGGCATGAACCGCATAGCAACCCTGTCTCGTTCGGAGTTCACGCTCCTGGGACGAAATCGACTGTTGCTCTTCAACGCAATCGTCCTCCCGTTGATCTTTCCCGTGGGAATGCTGTACCTCTCACGCGATGGCGGGTTGTCCGACAAGTCGGTGTCGGCAGGCCTCGAGGTGTTTGCACTCTTCCTGCTCGTGTTCGTGGTCTTCTACAACCTCCTGTCGGTGTACGCGACGCGTCGTGACGAGTTGGTTCTCAAGCGACTACGGACCGGGGAATGCAGCGACGCCGAGATCCTCGCGGGCCCGGCAGTGCCGTCGTGGGTTCTCACCGGCCTGTTGACGGTGGTGATCGGAATCGCCGTGATGGTTCTGGGCGGTAGTGCTCCGGTCAATCCGGTCCTGGTGCTGGTCGCGGTGATCGGCGGCGCCGCGCTCTTCACGGCGCTGGCGTTGATCACTTCGGCTGTCACGCGAAATTCAGAGGCGGCGCAGATCACCTGCATGCCGATTCTGATTCTGGCGACGGCAGGTATGTCCTCGATCAGGAATGTCGTGCCGGACAACGTTGCTCGCATTCTCGATTTCACTCCGCTGGCCGCAGTAGTGGACCTTCTCAATCTCGGATGGCTGGGGCGGACCACTGGCGAACTGGCTGATCTGGGCGATGCGCCCGGTGCGGCAGCGGGATTTGTCGACACCTTCGGTTCGGCTGCGCAACCGCTGTTGGTCATGCTGGCGTGGATCGTCGGTTCGGTTCTGATCGCGAACGTCCACTTCCGCTGGGAACCGCGTTCGTAGAACTCTGAGAAGGTAGTGGGCATGATCGCGCAGAACTTCGGACGCTGGAATCCGAGACGGACGTGGCGAACCGCGTCGAACGTCGACAAGGTTCGCCTCTACACGCGGCAATCGTTCATCATGGTCGCAGTGGTTTTCGGTGGCTTCGGTGCGGTCACCGAGATAGTTGCGGATCGGTACCTGTCGGGTGTCTTCCTCGGAATCAGTGCCGTTGCGTGCGTCATCGCCGTGTCTCGGATGCCTGATCTGGGCGGAGTCGTGGCCAAGCCCGTCCAGATTCCTCTTGCCGTGATGACGTTGTCGGCGTTCTGCTCGGCGGGAATTGCCTTGGGAAGCAATGGCGAGAACGGCCCGTACTTCTGGCTGGCGGCAATCCTTGTCGTGCCCCTTGCGGGGTTGACGTCGTTGCGCTGGCTGATCGTGGGCTCGGTGGCCGCCGGGGTTGTACTGGGACTGCTTGCGGGTCCGGAAAGCGGCGTGTCCGTCGGAATCGTCGCCGCCTTCATGGGGCTGACCGTCTACATGTCGGTGTGGCTGCTGCGGATGGTCACCGAATTGGATGAGGCACGCGGAGCCGCTGCCGCTCTGTCCGTCGCCGAGGAACGGTTGCGATTTTCACGCGATCTCCATGATGTCGTCGGGCGGGCACTGTCTGCAATTGCGGTGAAAAGTGAACTTGCAGCTACTCTTTCACGACGCGGCGACGATCGTGCCGCCGCGCAGATGGACGAAGTACGCGAACTTGCGCAAGATTCACTCGACGAAGCGCGCGAGTTGGTTCGGGGATACCGGTCCATCGCCTTGGCATCGGAGCTGGCCGGTGCGCAGTCTCTGCTCGAGGCCGCCGGAATCTCCACTGCGATACGTGGATCGGCAGATCAGCTGCCGGTGGAACTGGCCGAAGCTGCCGCCTGGGTCGTCCGTGAAGGCGTCACCAACATTCTCCGGCACTCCAGTGCCGAGAATTGCAGCATCGAAGTGTTCGCGGACGGCGTCGTGATCGCCAACGACGGCGCACGGATCGCAGAGCCGAACAACGGAACCGGCCTGAACGGATTGCGCGAGCGCGTCGGCGCCGTCGGAGGAACTGTCGAAACCGTGCAGGACGAAGATCGCTTCACCCTCACCGCCCACTTTCCGTCCCGAACGAAGGAGTCTCGGTGACCGAGCCGATCAAGGTACTGCTGGCCGACGACGAGAACCTGATCCGCTCGGCTCTGGCCATGATGTTGTCGCTCGAGGACGACATCGTTGTCGTCGCGGAAGCCGAATCCGGCGAGGATGCCGTGGTCGCTGCTGTAAAACATCAACCTGACGTAGCCGTGCTCGACCTTCAAATGGCAGGTATCGACGGCATCGAGACGGCGCAACAGATTGCGCAGACGGTCTCGGGGTGCGTCTCGATCATCGTGACGAGCCACGGGCGTCCCGGGTATCTGAAGAAGGCACTGTCAGCAGGCGTCCGAGGATTTCTGCCGAAGACGACGCCTGCGGCGACGCTCGCCGAGGTGGTCCGCAGCGTCCACGCGGGCGGGCGGTACGTCGATCCGTCGTTGGCTGCCGAGGCAATCGGCGCCGGCGACTCACCGCTTACTCCGCGCGAAGCGGACGTACTCGAGTACGCGGCCGACGGAGCATCCATCGAGCAGATCGCTTCCCGGGCACACCTCTCGGCAGGAACCACCCGGAACTATCTGTCGTCAGCTGTCACCAAACTCGGTGCTGCCAACCGGCACGAAGCAGCGGTGATCGCCCGCCGGCAGGGGTGGATTTAGGGCCTCCGGCCCCGTGCGCCTTTCTGGTTGCGGGCACTACCAAAAAGGCGCACAGGGCCGAAGGCCCTGCGATGTCGAGAATCCCCGACTTGCTTCGTCCCTGTAGTGAAGTGCGACCAGAATGGGTGGCACCGACACAGAGGAGATTCACGATGGCCAAGTACTTGCTGCTCAAGCACTACCGCGGCGCTCCGGCTGCAGTCAACGACGTGCCGATGGACCAGTGGACGCCGGACGAGATCACTGCCCACGTGAAGTACATGCAGGACTTCGCGGATCGGCTCGAGAAGGCGGGCGAGTTCGTCGACGGTCAGGCTCTCGCTCCTGAGGGCACCTTTGTCCGATACGACGGTGAGGGTCGCCCCCCGGTCACCGACGGTCCGTTCGCGGAAACCAAGGACCTCATTGCCGGCTGGATGGTGATCGACGTCGACAACTACGACCGTGCCGTCCAATTGGCCGGCGAGCTCTCGGCCGCGCCCGGCGCAGGCGGGAAGCCGATTCACGAATGGCTCGAACTGCGCCCGTTCCTGACCGAGCCGCCGACCATCACGGACTGAAACCTGTCATGGACGACGCCCTGCTTCGGAGTCTGACTCCGAGCGTGCTCGGCATCCTCGTCCGCCGCGGAGCAGATTTCGCGTCGGCCGAGGACGCCGTGCAGGACGCTCTGCTCGAGGCGGTCAGGGTCTGGCCGGACAACCCGCCGCGGGACCCGAAGGGCTGGCTGGTCACGGTGGCCTGGCGGCGATTCCTCGACGGGATCCGGTCGGATGCGGCTCGCCGTAAGCGGGAGTTTCTGGCTGACGAGCAGCCAGGCGAGCGGCCGGTCAGCGGGTCGGTGCCGGGCGTGGACGACACACTCCAGCTCTACTTTTTGTGCGCGCACCCGTCGTTGACGCCGTCGTCCGCCGTCGCACTCACGCTGCGCGCTGTCGGCGGGCTGACCACCCGCCAGATTGCGCAGGCCTACCTGGTGCCCGAGGCGACTATGGCTCAGCGCATCAGCCGAGCCAAGCGCACGGTCTCCGGCGTCCGGTTCGAGCAACCCGGCGATGTCGCCACCGTCCTGCGTGTCCTCTATCTGGTCTTCAACGAGGGGTACTCCGGCGACGTCGACCTGGCTGCCGAGGCCATCCGGCTCACCCGGCAGTTGGCGGCCGCGATCGATCACCCCGAAGTCGCAGGGTTGCTCGCACTGATGCTGCTCCATCACGCTCGTCGAGCCGCGCGAACTGCCGCGGACGGCAGTCTGGTTCCGCTAGCCGAGCAGGATCGCAGCCGGTGGGACACCGATTCGATTGCCGAAGGAGTCGCAATCCTCCAGTCAGCTCTCGCTCGCGACCGACTGGGTGAGTTCCAGGCCCAGGCCGCCATTGCCGCACTCCATGCCGACGCTTTCACAGCAGACGGGACCGATTGGGTGCAGATCGTGGAGTGGTACGACGAACTCGCAGCCCTGACCGACAGCCCGATCGTCCGGCTCAACCGAGCGGTGGCGGTCGGCGAGGCGGACGGGCCACGCGCCGGCTTGGCAGCTCTTGCAGCGCTCGACGATTCACTTCCACGCCATGCCGCAGTCGAGGCCTATCTCCGTGAACGCGACGGAGACCTGGAGACGGCGGCGAGGTTGTATGCCGATGCAGCGCACAAGGCATCCAACCTCGCCGAACGTGACCATCTGATGCTTCAGGCGTCGAGGATCAACGCCCGTCGATCCCCTGCAAGCGCCCCTGAGTCAGAGAACCTGTGAGAGGAACGCCTGCAGTCGATCTGTTTCGGGATCGTCGAAAAGCTGTTCCGGAGTACCGGTTTCGACTACGGCGCCGCGATCCATGAACAGCACCTTGTCGGAAACGGAACGCGCGAAACCCATTTCGTGCGTCACGACGACCATGGTCATGCCGGACTTCGCGAGATCGGCCATCAATGCCAGAACACCCTTGACCAGTTCGGGGTCGAGAGCTGACGTCGCCTCGTCGAAGAACATGACCTCGGGCTTCATCGCCAGGGCGCGGGCAATGGCGACGCGCTGCTGCTGACCACCCGAAAGGTTGCCGGGCCGCGAGTCGGCCTTCTCCCTGAGCCCCACCAGATCCAGCTGCTCGAGCGCGAGCGCCCGAGCTTGCTCCTTCGACAAACCCTTGAGCTTGTTCGGCCCGAGTGCGATGTTCTCGGCGACGGTCTTGTGTGGGAACAGGTTGAAGTGCTGGAACACCATGCCGATCCGCTGGCGTAGCTCGTCGGGGTTGTCCTTCAGGACGGACTTCCCGTCGAGCAGCACGTCACCCTGCTCGGGCTCGTGCAGACGGTTCAGCACGCGCAGGAGCGTCGACTTGCCCGAACCGGAGGGCCCGATGACGGTGACGGTGTTTCCGGCGTCGACGTGCAGGTTGACGCCGCGAAGCACCTTGTTGGTGCCGAAGGACAGATGCAGGTCCTTGCCGGTGAGCGATACGGACTTCAGTTCAGAGCTGGTGGTCATGTCCTCAGCCCCTTTCCACGACGATGGCCTGCTCGAGCGGATCCAACGTGCCTGAAGTGTCGGCGCGTCCGGTCCGGAGTCGGTTGTCGATGTAGTTGACGAGGTGCGTCAGCGGGATGGTCAGAGCAAGGTAGAACAAGCCTGCCGCAACGAGCGGGGACAGGCTGCCGGTCTGGGCGTTGAGATCACGTCCGACGGCAAAGAGTTCCCGCTGGGTGACGAGGAGACCGAGGAAGTAGATCAGCGACGAGTCCTTGATCAGCGAGATGAACTGGTTCATCAACGCCGGCAGAACGCGTCGTACACCCTGCGGGATGACGACCAGCGACATGGACTTTCGGTAGCTGAAACCGAGGGCACGTGAAGCCTCGAGCTGCCCGGACTCGACGCTCTGGATTCCGGATCTGAAGATCTCACCGATGTATGCCGACGCGAGCAGGGACAGCGCCGCGACACCGAGCCAGTACGGATTGCTACCGGTGATTCCCTTGACGATCGGTCCGACGCCGAGCCCGATGATCAAGATGATGACGACTGCGGGCAGGCCACGGAAGATGTCGGTGTAGACGCGGGCCGGCCAGCGCAGCCAACGGGTGCGCGAGATACCGGCGACAGCGAGCAGCATGCCGAGGATCGTGCCGATGATGCCGGACGCGAGCGCAAGGATCAGGGTGTTGGGAAGACCGGTCTTGAGGAGATCGGGGAATGCCTTCTTGTACAGATCCCAGTCGAAGAACGTGTCCTTGAGCTGTTCGAGCGTCGACTTCGGTTGGTACGACGCGGTATCGCCACCGTCGCCGTTTGCTGCGTTTTCCGCGGCAATGGCTGCGAAGTCGGGCAGTTCCGGAGTGGCCGCGGCCTTGGATCCGGGCTTCCAGCCTTCAGGGAGTTGGCGCGGTACCCAGTCGGCGTACAGCTGAGACCAGGTTCCGTCGTCGATGACTGCGTCGAGGCCGGAGTTGAGGGCGTCGATCAGCGGCTGGTTTTCCTTGTTCACCGCCCAGCCGACGAAGTTGTTGACCGAGAAGGTGTTCTGGATGATCGAGGTCGGGTCACCGGGAGCGATTGCACCTTCGGCCTGCTGAGACGGAGCTACCCAGGCGTCGATCTGTCCGGACTTGAGGTTCGCGTACGCCGTGGCGTAGTCGGGAAACTTCACGGGATCGAGCTTGAGCGTGTTCACGACGTAGTCGTCCTGCACGGTTCCCTGCACGACGCCGATGCGCTTGGAGGCATCCAGGTCTCCGAAGCCGGTGATCGGGCTGCCGTTAGGCACGACGAGGGAGAAGTATCCGAAGTCGTAACCGTTGGTGAAGCCGACGGTGTTGCGACGGTCGTCCGTGGTGGTGATGGACGACGAGCCGACGTCGAAGCGTCGACCGGCAACCTGGGCGAGAAGCCCGGCGAACTCGGTGCCGACGAACTCGACCTTCAGGCCCAGCTTGTCCGCGACGGCCTTCAGCAGCTCGTTGTCGTATCCGGTGTACTGATTCTCGGAGTTGACGCAGATGCTCGGGGGCGCGTCACCGAGCGTGCCGACCGTGATGACCCCGGGTTTGATCAGATTCAGCTTCGAGGTGTCGATCTGATCGACCGGGGTGACGGTGGCCGTGGTGTAGCGGTCTTCGGCGCCCGCACCCGCTGCCGCGTCCAGATTGGTGGGCGCCGCGGTTGCAGCTCCCACTCCTGGAGGTGCACACAGGTCTGTGGGGGCTGCCGACGAATCCGAGCCACTCGAGCACGATGACAGAGTCAGCGCCAGGAGGGCAGTGAGGAGCAGTGCCACCACCAGGCGGATCTTCGCTGCGACGGAAGAAAACATGCGTGCAGCGTAAACCTAAGGGTAGCCATTTCTCCGTGTAGAACTGTTGACAGTTTTCGGACAAGGGGCCGTTGCGCTGCGGGCATGCCTTCAAATCAGCGTGATTTTAAGTATCGCCAGGTCGGGAATCTCGTGCCGAAGAGATCGGCGTCAGCGGACGGGTGCGAGTTCGACGCCCGACGGAGGTACCAGGCGACGCAGCGTTCCGTCGAAGCCGGTGACGTAGAGCGCCCAGCCGTCGCCGTCCTGTCCTATACGCACTGAACTCGGCCCGTTCCACCCACTCGACAGACCCGAAGCGACGACGCAGGAAGTGCCGGTTTCAGGGTGTACGCGATAGATCGAGCCTTCGACGTGAGCAGCGGCGTAGAGCATTCCATCCTGCGACATGGTCAGATCGTCGAGGCCGGGTATCAGGCTCGGGACCGTCGCTACAACTGTCCACGCGTCAGGGGTATCCAAGGGCACTCGAATGATCTGACCGGTGAACAGGTCATCGGTGTACACGGCTCGATGATCCGGACTGAGCGCGAGTCCCTCCGAACGCGGCACTGTCGACCAATTGGGCACGACGGCTCCGGAGTCGTGCAGATAGCGCGAGACGCCCTTTGGCGGACCTCCTTCTGTTCCGACCCACGTGGTCAGCAGATCGCCGTCGGGAAGCCGGAGCAGGCCGTTGCCCGCGAAGTCGACGGGTGCGGACAGCTGATCCGTCGAGGTGTCCAGGTGCCACAGCTTGCCGTCCTGTCTGGTGAGGAAGGACAGCCTCGAACCGTCGAGTTGCAAACCGCCAGGGGCAGCCATGTCGTCGAGGACAGTTCGTACCTGTCCTGCGGCGTCGACGTGATAGATCTTCGACTCGCCGGAGAGGTAGAACCCGCCGTTGTCATCGGGCTCGAGGTTTTCGAGCTGTTCCAACCCTTGCGCTACGGTTTCGACCCGCCACTCGCCGCACATCGGCGCGACTGTCCAGGTGGCCCCCGCCGGCGTAGCTGCGGCCACGGTCCCGGCTGCGATCGCCGCGACGATCAACAACGCCCGAGTTCGGTTGCGTGATACCCCCATTGCGCACAACTTACGGCAAACCGGACCAATATCAAACGGTCTGGTCGGTATAGCCGACGCCCAGGGGGTCGCTCCAGGTGGTCCACACGTCTGGCCCGAGTTCGATCTCGGCTGTGGTGAGTAGACACGCGTCGAGTTCTCGGTGCAGTCGAGACGGGTCGATGGCTTGGCCGATGAAGACGAGTTCTTGTCGGCAGTCTCCGACGGGTTCTTCCCATTTGTCGAGGATTCCGTCACGACGGTAATCGTCGGCCGGCCACTCGTCACGGGGTAGAAACTTCCACCAACGGCCGACGTATCCGTGGCGAATGAGATGACCGGCCTGAGAAATACTCCCGATCTCGGTGAACCGGCCGGCATTCCAGTAGTAGCCCTTGGCCCGAAGTAACTTTCCGTTGGTCCACTCGCTGCTGAGGAAATCATGCAGCCGTTGGGGGTGGAAGGGTGCGCGCTCGCGGTACACCACCGAACTGATTCCGTACTCTTCGGTTTCGGGGATGTGTTCACCTTGGAGTTCTTGTAACCATCCGGGGGCCTGTGCAGCCTTTTCGAGCGAGAACAAACCGGTGTCGAGAATCGTGTCGAGTGGGATGCGACCGAGCGTCATCGGAACTATCGCAGCGGATGCGTTCAAAGAGCGCAGGACTGCGGTCAATTCGACCAGGTGCTGGTGCGAGACGAGATCGGCCTTGCTAACCAGGATGACGTCGGCAAATTCGATCTGATCGACAAGCAGATCCGCGATGTCTCGTTCGTCTTCCGGGGCATCGGCTTCGACGCGGCCACCAGCCGTGTAGTCGCGCAGAAAACTGTGGCCGTCGACGACGGTGACCATGGTGTCGAGTCGGGCGACGTCGGCGAGGGCGTGGCCGTCGGTATCGATGAATGTGAACGTCTCTGCGACGGGCAGCGGTTCGGAGATGCCCGAAGATTCGATGAGTAGGTAGTCGAATCGGCCATCGGCGGCCAAGGCACTGATCTCGGAGAGAAGATCCTCTCGCAGGGTGCAGCAGATGCAGCCGTTGGTCATCTCGACCAGTTTCTCTTCGGAGCGACTGAGCGAGATCTCACGCTCGACTTCTGCACTGTCGATGTTGATTTCGCTCATGTCGTTGACGATCACCGCGACCCGCCGACCCTCTCGATTTCGCAGGATCTCGTTGAGTAGTGTCGTCTTCCCGGCGCCCAGGAAACCTGACAGCACCGTGACCGGAAGTCGTGTGTCGACCATGATTTCCAGTGTCCTTCCGAATGAGAGAATTGCTGTGATCAGGCGGCGGTCACGCGAAACGCTGTGATCGCGTGACCGCCGCCCGGAATGTTGGACGATCAGGCCGCAGGCTCGAGGTAACCCTCGAAAAGGTCGACTACGACGCTGCCGCCGTCGGTGTCGCTACCGAACAATTCCTCGGCGGCGAACTTCACGTGGTACGTCGGTTCTTCGCCGGCGTCGTTGCGCCCGTGGCCGATTGCGTCGGGAAACGGCCACTTCTCGCTAGTCCGATGAGAGATGGTTCCCACTCGTCCGCGGCAGTACGCAGGCATTCGAATATGCCCCGGAACGTACTCGTCGCGCACGCGTACTCGCTGACCGATTTCGAAGGTGGTCGTCTCGACGGGTGCCGGCCGCCCTTCGGATTCGCTGGGCCGCGACAGTGGGAACGGTCCCCCTGCAAGGCTTTCGAGTTCCTCCTGCGTCAGGATTCCCTTTTCGACCATCAGTGTCGCGACGCCGATGACGTACCTCTCGTAGTACGGGGTCATCATGTAGTGGCGTGGTTCCATCCGCTCGACGACGTATCGAACTTCGTCGACGCTGAATGCCCCGAGTTCGGCGACACCGGCGAACATCAGGCTGTACGGCAGGTGTTCCCACTCGGCGTGGAAGGTGGGGCCGATGTCGGCGTTGACGGTATGCGGGACTTTGCCGAAGCCTTGAACTCCGGCAAGATCGTGTACTCCATCCATGGTGTGCTTCTTTCTTGTCGGGGTGATCAGACGGTGGGGACCTGCGGGACTGCGACGCCGATCAGGCAGTCCTTGGTGACGATCTCTTGAAGCTGTTCCTGGCTCCAGCCTTCGGTGCCTGCTGGACGTTGCGGGAGAACCATGTAGCGAGTTTCGGCGGTGGTGTCGTAGACGCGGATCTCGACGTCCGACGCGATCTCGGTTCCCATCTCGGAGAGAACCTTCCGTGGCTCACGCACCACTCGCGCACGGTATTCGAAACTCTTGTACCAGGTAGGGGGCAGGCCGAGAATGGGCCACGCGGTGCATGAACACAACGAGCACACGATCACGTTCTTGAGGGTCGGGGTGTCTTCGACTGCCACGATGTACTCGCCCTGGGGGCCCAGGTATCCGTACTGGGCAACCGCGGCGGTACCGTCGGTGAGAAGCAGTTGCCGGAACTCGGGGTCGGTCCACGCCCGCGCGACCAATTCCGCTCCGCGCCTTGGACTGAAGTCCTCCTCGAAGGTTTTCTTCCATCCTTCGACGTAACCGTCGGGTACCAATCCCTTACCGTCGAGTGCGCGGAACAGTGCCCACGCCCGGTCGGAGACCGGCGCCTGGGCCGGTGCGGCGTTCTCCGTTGTGTGGTCGATCGTTACTGACATCTGGTTCACCTTTTCTATGCGGGCTGATCATGTGTGAATCGGTGGAATTTGTTGTGCAAGTGCGGATACAGAACTAGGTGAGGCTGAGTTGTGGTGCAGAGTCGGAGATGTGGTCGGCAGGCGTCGGAAACGCGCCGCGAAGCTTTTCGAATGCGCGCCC
The DNA here is from genome assembly GCF_021352185.1 of Rhodococcus sp. Ni2. Lineage (NCBI taxonomy): Bacteria > Bacillati > Actinomycetota > Actinomycetes > Mycobacteriales > Nocardiaceae > Rhodococcus > Rhodococcus sp. Ni2. Next base: position 2,134,707 of record NZ_WOXZ01000001.1, on the reverse strand, counting down.
GACCCGGAGGACCGTCGCATCGTCGAAGGTCTTGCCGGTGATCATCATTCCGACCGGAAGCCCGTTCACCAGGCCGGCGGGAACGGACAGGGACGGGTGTCCGGTCACGTCGAATGGTGCTGTGTTGGCGATCATCCCGAGAGCCTTCGTGATGAAGGTTGCACGATCCACGTCGTTCGCCGGCAATTCGGATGCGACGTAGGGCAGTGTGGGCATCACCAGGACGTCGAATTGTCTCAAGGCAGTGTCGTAGGCGGCGCGGGCGAGCGGTACGAGGTTCCGGGCTTTGCCGTAGCTCGCGCCGCCGAGGGTGGTGATGCCGTGGTGGCCGGTCAGGGCCACCAGTTTGACGGTTTCGGACAGAGCGTCGGCGTGCTGAAGGCGTCGAGAAGCAAAGTGTGCCATCAGTTCCGGATCGTACAAACCTTCGGCGTTCATGCCGTATCCGTTGCCGTCCAACATTTGGTAGGCACCACCGTCCGTGGCGATCACGTTCCAGATGTGGAAAGCATGTAGGTGCCACGGAATGTTTACTTCCTCTACCGTGCAACCGATTTCGGCCAGACTGTGTGCCGCTTCGCGGACTGCGTCGTCGACCTCGGGCTGTGAGACCGCGTGCCCGAAACCTTCTCGAACGATCCCGATTCGCAGACCATCCACATCGGAGTCGAGGGTGGACAGATAGTCACCTGCTTCGACGCTGTCGGCTTGGCGTGGGTCGTTACCGTCGCGACCGGCGATGACCGAGAGCATCAGTGCGGCATCGTGGACCGTGCGTGTGATCGGGCCGAGATGGTCGATTGTTCGCTCGATGGGAAATGCACCGGTATACGGGACGAGCCCGAACGTCGGCTTGTGTCCGACGACGCCGCAGAATGCCGCCGGGATCCGGATCGATCCGCCCTGATCCCCGCCGATGGCAAAATCGACGTCACCGTTTGCGACGAGAGCCGCACTGCCACCGGATGATCCACCTGCTTCACGCTGTGGGTCCCATGGATTGCGGACCGGTCCGCTTGCCGGTGTGAAGCTCGAACCGGAGAAACACAGGTCCTCACACACAGCTTTGCCCGCGACGGTTGCACCGGCCGCCAGTAGTCGAGTGACCACAGTCGCGTCGCGAGACGGAGTGAACCCCTCTACTGTCCGAGACCCGTTCATCATCGGAACTCCGGCCACGGTCACGTTGTCCTTGATCGCCACGCGTCGGCCGGTCAGGACGCCGTCCGACGTCGGCGGGATGCTTGTGGTCACATACCAAGCGCTCAAAGGATTTTCGCTCGCTGTTGGCACCGTGTGCTCACGTGACGTGGTCGGCGGGGTTGCCTCGTCGGCGTACAACTGGTCGACGACGTCGTAGGAGCCCAGTGCTCCGTCGATCAGTGCCGGCCACTCGAGCCGGGCTGATTGGTCGAGAGTGATGCCGTAATGCTTTGCGGCGGTGTCTATTGCATTGTCGTCAGGTCGGATTGTCGCCATGAGAAGTGTGCTCCTGATGTGATCGGCTTCACTTGTCTTTCAGACTAGGGCCGGATCCATAATTGCGTCAATAGGTATCGACATATTGACTCGTTAAGTTCGGGTTACGCGCGCTCAGAGAGAACGGGGGTACAGGCGCCCACGGCGTGATTCAGCGAGCAGAATCGGTCGATGCAGTGGAACGCCGTTGTTCGTAGAGCTTTTCGACGTCGTGACAAGCTGCCGAAGTACTGTTTCCGGATCGCCTGCGGACGTTCGTTCGACGGCGCGTGCGTAAGCGACGATCGCTTCGTACGTTGTCTCCGACAGGGAACTGAGCGGAGGCAGGAGTTCGTTCGAGCTCGCGCTGTATCGCTTTTCGAGGTCGTGATCGCCGGCTGCGGATTGAAAGTAGCCGAATGCCGCCCAGACTCCGTCGGCATCGGAATTGCCGATGAGCTGCTGAGTGGCCTCGTCGAGGACCAATGCAAACGTCCGCGTGGTGGCCCGCAGTCCGTGCTGGGCGCATTGTCGTTCGAAGAAGACCTCGTCATGGCCCACCAGGGTGGAAAGAATCAGTTCGGCCCCGGAGTCGGCTATCGACTCGATGATGCGTGAGAAGTCGGTTGTCCCCAACGGTACGTAGACTTCGCCGGCCACCGAACCTGTGGATTCGGCGATCACACGCCGGGCCGCCCAATGCGCACCGAACGACCACGAATACTGCTGGCCGACCAGGAACCAAGTGCGAGAACCGGTCTCGGACATCATTGCGGGTATACCCGCTCGCGTCTGGTCGAGTGGGCGCTCACCCAATCGAAGGACTCCCGGACGCGATCGACCTCCCTCGTTGAGAACTGTGTGCACCAACAGCACACCGGTGTTCTGCAATGCAGATGCAGCGGCATTGAAGGTCGACGATGTCACGCACGCGAAAACGGCGCGACATCCGCTTTTCACCAATCGCAGTGCGGTCGCCGCTCCGGCCGCCGAGTCGGAAGCGTCATCGCCGATCACCAAGTCGACGAGAACGCCGCCGACGCCGCCGTCGGCATTGATTTCTTCCACGGCCAGTGCTGCGAGTGTTTCTGTCGCCTGGGCGAATACAGCTGCCGGGCCGGATTTGCTGACCAGCAGCCCGATCCGATGTCGGTCGGAACGCGGAGGTTCGGGTGGAGCGAATCCGCGCTTGTTGGCAAGCCAGGAAATGCCGTCCTGATCGAGGCTGGACTCGAGAACGATCCGGGTCCCGGCGCCGTCGGGAAAGAACCGGATCGTCAGGCGGCCGCGCCACGGTTGGTGGTGCACGATCACGACCGATCGGCCCCGCTTCACGCCGGCGACGTATCCCAACAGCGTGATCGGCATTCCGACTGGATCTGCGCGTGCGCCGTCGCCGACGGGAAGGGAGATGGCGGCAGCGGCCCCGACCGTCAGTTGCTCACATTCGAGTTCGAGCAGTTGCCCCGTTTCGAGGCGCTCGAAGGCTGACCCTGGTGGGTCGGTCGTCACGATCTGTGCCGTTACGGAGAGACCTGGCACGTTCTACTTCCTGCCTGAAATAGGTGCTGGGGCTCAACAAGGCCTCACGCTCGGCGACGCACCGATGCGACGTCTGAATCCTCAGTCGCAGTGGCCGGCAACTCGGAGGCGTTCGAACCTGCTTCCAGCGCTCGCCCGAGGACGTCGCGCAGGAACTGGAGTGCATCGTTGGCGGGCCCCGATGGATCTATCGAGAACAGGCGATGACGTCCTTGACGCCGTTCGACGATCACGCCGGACAACCGCAGCGCCTTGAGATGTGTGGATACCGTGGTGCGACCGACCGTCGAAATTTGATCGCTGATGAAGCCCGCGTTGCACTCGCCGTGGGTAGCCAGCGTGTCGAGAATCTGTCGACGCACTTGGTCGGCCAGCACAGCAAACGCCAACTCTTCGTTTCGTTGAGTAGTCACTGTCTGCTGTCCGCGCTTCCTCGATGGTCTCTACTGAGATATGTCGACACCCGTCAACATATCTCGAGTTGCCTCCGAGGGAAAGAATGTGGCCGAAGATTGCCGGCGACTTCGGTCAGTGCTCGGCGGTGATCACCGCGTCGCGCAGCATTCCGGTCCCGGGATGGCAATTGATGTACTCGTAGAGCTGATCGGCGGCATCGAATACCGAGACCTCATGGTAGAGACGCAATTTCGACAGGCCCTCGGCCACCCGGAAGAACGTCGTGAAGATCCGTAGATGGGTCGGGTGGGATTCCGACCACCGTTCGAGTTGGTCGAGGGAGGCCCAGTGGCCGATGTTGTAGCTCAAGTCGAGGAAGTTTCCGTCGATGTCGATATTGCGTACGAATCGGTTGCTGTAGCACCCGACGGCCGGGCCGTTGTCGCGGAGGAAGTCCATGCCCGATTGAAGAGTGGGCAGGATTTCGTCCAGGTAGAGGCTGCGCTCGTCTGCTTCCGCGTCGGCCCAGTCCTGCCCGGACCTGATCAGTGCGATGTTGTCGTGTCCCCGCACTACTACGCGTCCACCTACGGCGGGGTCACCGGCGACGACCCGTAGTTCGCCCGAGGCCTGCATCCAGTCGGTTTGGGAGATCGGAAACCGCTCGCGCATCGAACCCCAGTAGCCGTGCTCGTTGATTTCGCCGCTGACACCGTCCATGACAGCTCCCACTCCGGGGAGGTCGTCTTGGAACGCGTAGAGCGTTTCGAATTGTTCGGCTCTCGGTGCCACGATCTCGCGGAAGAACCCCAATCCGTCCGACAGGCGGTCTTCGGACTCCCACCAGGAGGACACTGGAGGTGATGTGCTCCAACGATGTTGGGAAGAAACATCTTTCCAGTAACCGACCACGATCAGGTTCTCGTAGCCCTGGTTGTCGATGTGATGGGTGAGATCGTGGTGTGCCGGTCCGTCCGGCAAGTCGAAGCCGGCGACGATATCCCGCATCGCCCGCAGTGCTGCCGGGCGCTGATCCTCGCCGCGGAACTGCACGCCGAGATAGCCCATCACGACCTGGTGCAATGTGTCGTCTGCGCGCCCGACCCACATGGGAAACGGTGGCGTATAGGTATCCGGGACCCGCCTGGTCAGAGTGCGCGGGCATTGAAGGTGTTCGCCGATTGCAGATTCCATGAGTGCTCCCTGTGATGTAGGTGGTCGAATCGGGTGCCTGGCACTTGGCAACGCCGTGCCGAAAATCTACGCCCGCTCAGCCGAGTAAACTTGGCCGTCAGCGCCCGATGCTTGGCCTACCGTGCCAAGAATTGTGGATACGCTTCGGCGACAGAAAATTTTGAACACCATGTTCAATGGGTAAGTGTCCGAAGATGTTACAGATCAGCGGGTAGTACTTGTGGGGGCCGCTGCTTGCGACCGGTACCGCCGCGGGCTGATCCCGAATTCCGCCTTGAAGGCCCGACTGAAGGCGGCCAGGTCGGTGAATCCCCAGCGGTGAGAAATCTGGGTCAGCGACCGCTCTACTCCGTGTCGTTGCACGATCTCACGACGGCAACCGTCGAGTCGACGGCTGCGAATCGACCGTGACACCGTCGTGCCGTGTTCGGCGAAGGCTCGGTGCAACTGCCGAATGGAGACTTTGACCGATCCCGCGATGTCCACCGGAGACAGGGCCGGGTCTGCGATGCGGGCGTCTATGACCGACAGGGCGGATTCGTAGAGGCTGGTTCGCCGCGAGGTGATCGGTCGCGCAGTTGTGTGAAGAACGGACTTGACCAGGTTGCCGATCTCGTTGACGACTTCCTCTTCGTCTCCGCTTGCGTCGGACGTCATGCGGACGGAGGCAAGATCGTGAAGAAAGCGACCGAGCAGGCCACTCAGGCCCGCGTGTCCGTCGAAGGCGATGGCGGTCAGGCTCGTGACCTCCGCGTCGCTGAGCGACAGGTACGACCGTGGCCAGGTGAACACCTCGAGTCCCCAGATGCCGTCGTGTGCGTGTCCCTCGATCTGCCAATCGAAGGGGCGCGTGGTGTCGTACAGGACGTAGTCGCCACGTCGCAGGACGCATTCGCGGTCGTCTTGGCGCACTACCGCGCTACCGCGGCGGATCATCCCGATCTGCAGATAGTCCGCGCCGTCGCTTTTGATGAGGCTGTTGCTACGGACTATTCGTTGTTCCATCGATTGAACTGCGGATACCCGAACGTGTGCGAGTTGGGCCGAGTGGACGGCCCCGCTGAATCGATCGCCGTCTCCGATATCGGATACGTCGAGCGCGACAAAATGCTCGCGCAACAAATCTGCCCAGTCGCCCGTGAGAGTCGTGCGTGTGGGCAGGGAGAAGCCGGATCGCGCGAGCATTGCAGGGCGCCTCCTCGCAGAAAAGCCGAAGTTCTCGGGTGCTCGATGTTCAGAGAGTAATCCCGCACATCAGACATGTCGATAGAAGTCGACATGTCATCGCGTCGGGAAGAAATTGTTTGCCATACAAACAACGCCGAGTTATTGTTTGTCGTACAAACAAGTAGGAGTTCGTGATGGCCACCGAGGCAGTTCCCGCAGCGCGCGCGACGCGTGAGTCGGGCAAGCAGACGCGCATGGCGCTGTTCAACGCCGCAACCGAGCTGTTTCTCGAGCACGGCGACAGCGTCTCCATCGCGCAGATCTGCACGGCCGCCGGCGCCCATCCCAACCAGGTGACCTACTACTACGGCTCCAAAGAAAAGCTCTTCGTCGAGGTGGCGTGCGCGGCCGTTCTGCGCGCAGGCAAGCGTGCCGAGGTCGATGCCGCCGACGCCGACACGGTCGGCGATTACACCGAGAAGCTGGTCGGATCCCTCCTGGGCTCGGGCGCTCCCAGCGTCGAACTCTTCGTGGAAGCGATGATGATGACGGGTCGTCGTGGTGAACTCCGCGACCTGATCTCCGAAACGCTTCGCACTCTGCACTCCTCGGGCGAAACCGCCCTCCTCCGTACCTTGATCCGCACCGGCTGGCAGCTGCGCGCGGGCATCGACGTCGAGTCCAAGGCCTTCTGGTCTGCGATCTTCGGCCTCGTCATCCAGAAGACTGCCACCGGCGAGAGCTTCGGCTACTCCCTCGAGGAGGCGGTTGCCGTCATCTTCGCCACCCTCCAGATACCCGACGCCGTACTCAACAGCTCGATGGAATGAACTCTCTTCGAGCGTGATTCTCCGACAAGGACTTCGATGAATATCGTTCGCGTATTCGACAGCAACGTCACCAAGACCCCGGACAAACCCTTCCTGATATTCGACGGTCACGATCACACGTACTCCCAGGTTCAGGACGGAAGTCGACGCGCCGCAGGCTATTTGCAGTCGCTGGGCGTGCAGCCGGGCGACCGCGTCGCGCTGATGTGTTACAACACTCCGGGATTCGTGTACGCGATGCTCGGTGCCTGGCGCTTGGGCGCCGTCGTGGTCCCCATCAACCACAAGATGCAGACTCCGGAAGTTGCCTACGTGCTGGGACACGCGAAGGTGTCGGTGTGCGTCTTCGACGGTGAGTTGGCGCCGGTTGTCGGTCGACTGGAGACAACGGCCAAGCTGATCAGCACGGACTCTGTCGCAGACGGTTTCGACTTCTTCGACGACGCCATCACCCGCCAGGAGGGCGTCGACGGTATCGACATCGACGAGAACGATCCGGCTGAAATCCTCTACACCTCGGGGACTACCGGCTCGCCCAAGGGCTGCGTCCACAGCCACCGCAACGTCGTCGGTGTTGCCGTCACCGCGGCCCTCGCCGTGTCGACGACTCGGGACGAGCGACTGCTCATGGCCGTGCCGATCTGGCATGCTTCCCCGCTCAACAACTGGTTCATGTCCACGCTCTACATGGGCGGAACCGTCGTGCTGCTGCGCGAGTACCATCCCGTCAAATTCCTGGAAACAGTTCAGGAACAACGCATTACCCTCTGCTTCGGCCCGCCGGTCATCTACACCACTGCACTCAACCTCGTGCCGAACTTTGCCGACTACAACCTCGGAAGCGTTCGTGCGTGGTTGTACGGCGGGGGACCGATCGGCGCGGATGTCGCTCGGCGACTGGTGGAGTCGTACGGCACCACCGAATTCCGGCAGGTCTACGGCATGACCGAGACCGGGCCAGTGGGCACCGTGCTGTACCCCGAAGAGCAGTTGAGCAAGGCGGGCTCGATCGGCCGCGTCGCGCTGGCCGGCGTCGACCTGCGCCTGGTTGCCGATGACGGCACCGACGCGGAGCCCGATCAGATCGGTGAGATCTGGCTGCGCGCCGACACCGTCATGCAGGGGTACCTCGACGACCCCGCTGCCACGAAGGCTGCTTTTGCCGACGGCGGTTGGTATCGCACCGGCGATCTGGCGCGCAAGGATGCGGACGGTTACCTCTTCATCGTCGACCGCGCGAAGGACATGATCATCACGGGCGGCGAGAACGTCTACTCCAAGGAGGTCGAGGACGTGATCTCCGGCCACCCGGACGTCGTCGACGTCGCCGTTGTCGGAAAACCCAACGAAGAATGGGGCGAGACCGTCGTCGCGCACGTCGTCTGGCGTGAACCGGATGTCATCAGCGCCGACGACATCAAGGACTACCTCTCGGACAAGTTGGCGCGCTACAAGATTCCGCGTGAAGTGGTGTTCGCGACGATTCTTCCGCGTACACCGACCGGCAAGATCCAGAAGCACCTCATCCGCGCAGCGAGCTGAAAGGCCTGTCATGACTGATATTTCCGAGAAGACCGTCACCCACCCGGCTCCGCATCGCACCCATGCAGTGCTCAACCAGTCGGTACCGCGCACGGACGTCAACGAGTTCCTGCTCGATACGGTCCTGGCCGAAGGCGTCGCGCGTCACGACGCCGATTGGGCCACCAGTGAACTCACCGATATCGGTGAACTGGTCGGCAGTGCCGGGTTCCAGCACGACGCCGAGCTGGCCAACACGGTGATCCCCGAATTGAAGACCTTCGATCGCTGGGGAAACCGCATCGACGAGGTCGAATACCATCCGTCGTATCACCGGATCATCTCTGCCGCCGTTGCGCACGGTGCTCACACCTCTGCCTGGGCTGACCCCAAGCCGGGTGCCAACGTGGCTCGGGCCGCGGCATTCATGCTGTTCTCCCAGGTCGAACCGGGCCACGCGTGCCCAATCTCCATGACGCACGCTGTGATCCCCTCGCTCGAGCTGCAACCCGATGTAGCCGCCATCTGGACCCCGCGTGCCCTTTCTCGGAGTTACACCCCCGAGTTAGATGCTCCCGGAAAGGCATCCGCGATCTTCGGAATGTCGATGACGGAAAAGCAGGGTGGCTCCGACGTGCGAGCCAACACGACCATCGCCAAGCCGGCCGGACGTGGCGGCCCGGGTGCGGACTACCTCCTCACCGGACACAAGTGGTTCTGCTCCGCGCCGATGTCCGACGCCTTCCTGGTTCTCGCTCAGGCCGAAGGTGCTGCCGGCGAGGGACTTTCCTGCTTCCTTCTCCCCCGCATCCTGCCCGACGGCACACGCAACGTCTTCCGCATCCAGCGTCTGAAGAACAAGCTGGGCAACAAGTCCAACGCGTCGTCCGAGATCGAGCTCGACGGCACCGTCGGCACCATGATCGGCGAACCGGGACGTGGCGTGCGGACCATCATCGAAATGGTGTCCCAGACGCGACTCGACTGCATCCTCGGCAGCACGGCAGGTATGCGTCAGTCGGTCGCCGAAGCGGTGTGGCACGCACGGCACCGCAGCGCTTTCGGTGCCGTCCTGGCAGATCAGCCGGCGATGACCTCGGTGCTTGCCGATCTGGCTCTCGAATCCGAAGCCGCGACCATCACCGCACTGCGATTGGCTCGTGCGCAGGACGAGGACGCGAATGAGCAGGAAAAGGCGTTCCGCCGACTCGCGACGGCTGTTGCGAAGTACTGGATCTGCAAGCGCGGCCCGCACCACTCCTACGAAGCCCTCGAGTGCCTGGGCGGCAACGGTTACACCGAGGACTTCCCGCTTGCCCGTCGCTACCGTGAGCAGCCCGTCATGGCCGTGTGGGAGGGGTCGGGCAACGTCATCGCGCTCGACGTCCTGCGCGCGATGACCCGTGAACCCGACTCCGTTGCCGCCTTCGACCACGAGATCAACCTCGCCCGCGGCAACAACCCGGTCCTCGATCAGCACCTCGATCGGGTACGACGCCAACTCGGTGAGCTCGCCACGATGGCACCCGCCGACGCCCAGCTCCGCGCTCGGACCGTCGTCGAGGCTATGGCGTTGGCGCTGCAGGCTTCGCTCATGGTGCGCCACTCCCCGGCCGCCTCGTCCAATGCGTTCATTGCCGCTCGCCTCGGCGCCGACCGTGGTCACGAGTACGGAACTCTGCCTGTGGGAACAGATTTCGCGGGAATTCTCGCGAGAGCCTAAGGCTGCTCCCTCAGTACCCTGGTGACGGTGTGTACTGCCGGCGTCGGATTGTTGGGTCGCCATGCCATCGCGATTTTCAGCGTGGGCGTGGCCCCGGCGATCGGCAGGTACACGACCCCGTCCATGGACAGATGCGCCGTCGACTCCACGACGACGGCAATCCCGACCCCCGCTCCGACCATGGCCAACAGGCTGTACGGATCGGGGGCTTCGTGCGCGACGGTGGGCGTGAAACCTGCTGTAGCGCAAACGGACAACGTTGCATCGCGCACCACCGAGCCGTGCTCGGCGGGATACATCACGAATCGCTCGGTTGCCAGGTCTTCCGGTGACACCGAGTCATGCGCACCGAGGTGATGCCTGGCCGGAACCGCGACCATCAAGGTTTCCTCCCGCACAGTGTGTGTTTCGAATCCGCGCGGAATGGGCAGGCCGACTATGCCCATGTCCAGTGCTCCGCGTCGGAGAGCGTCGAGCACCTCACCCGAGTACATCTGCGGCCGTAGTTCCAGTTCGATTCCCGGATGGGAGTCGGCCAAGGACCGTGTGAGGGCCGACAGGACGGTGTAGCCGCCTGTTCCACCGAAACCCACTGTGACACGGCCCGTCTCGCCAGTCGACGCGGCCGATGCGATTTCTCGTACCACGGCGATCTGCGCTTCGATGATTCGTGCGGGCGTGACCAAGGCTTCGCCGGCTGCGGTCAGTTGCACTGATCTGGTGGTCCGGACGAAGAGGTCGGTGCCCAGTTCGCGCTCGAGCGCCCGAATGGTCTGGCTGAGCGGGGACTGCCCGATGTGGAGTCGCTCGGCGGCCCGGCCGAAATGAAGTTCGTCGGCGACTGCGAGAAACGCGCGCAGTTGACGCAGTTCCACGTCGCTCCTCCCGGGTTTCATTATGTGGTTCTCCCACATAAATAAGTCGAACTAAGTCTTGGACTCTACATGGATTTCGGACGATAGTGATTCACGCCTCACATTGCATCCCTTGGTGATGCCCGACGCGAGAATCAGGGAGAACCGTGGATCAACACCCAGGTCAAGACACCAATCCGCCTGAATACAACACCAAACAGGCACGCAAGGCCGGAATCACGGCGTTTGTCGGAACGACCATCGAATGGTTCGACTTCTACATCTACGGAACCGCATCCGCCTTGGTGCTCGGCCCGCTGTTCTTCCCGGATGCGTCGCCGGCGGTGGGGACACTCGCAGCCTTCACGACTTTTGCCGTGGGATTCGTGGCTCGTCCGGTCGGCGGAGTGGTGTTCGGTCATTTCGGAGACAAGTTCGGTCGCAAGAACGCCGTGATCATCACCCTCGCGCTCATGGGGTTGGGAACTGTCGGTGTCGGCCTCCTCCCTACGTACTCCCAGATCGGGATCTGGGCACCGATACTGCTTGTGGCACTGCGTGTTCTCCAGGGCATCGCCATGGGCGGCGAATGGGGCGGTGCCGTGTTGATCGCCACCGAATTCGCTCCCCCGAAGAAGAAAGTGCTCTACGGCGCGTTTGCGCAGCAGGGTTCACCGGTCGGCAACCTGCTCGCGACGCTGGCCTTCCTCGGCCTGACGTTGATGTCGGATTCCGTGTTCGAGTCGTGGGGTTGGCGTCTGCCGTTCCTCGGATCCGCAGCTTTGGTGATCGTCGCTCTCTACATCCGGTTGCACATCTCCGAGACGCCCGAGATGAAGAAGGCTGTTGCGGCACAGGAGCGTACACGGATGCCGCTGGTCGAAGTGTTGCGGTCGCATCCCGTCGAACTTGCTCTCGGCGTCGGCGCTGTGGTTGCCGGTGTTGCCATCACGTACGTCAAGACAACTTTTGCGCTCTCATGGGCGACAACGGATCTCGGCTTCGAGCGCAGTGACTTCCTCCTCGTGATCACCGTGGCACTGGTAGCCCAGGCGCTCGTACAGCCTTTCGGCGCTGTGCTGGCCACGCGGATCGATCCGTCGAAAGCGGTCCGTTGGATGCTGCTTCCGGAGATCGTGCTCCTACCACTGATGTTCGTGCTGGTTCAGACGGGCTCCGTGCCCTTGGCGATTCTGGGGATGGTCCTCGCGACGGCGCCTCACGCAATGTATTACGCCGCGTTGGCCGGCATTCTGGCGCAGGTTTTCCCCACCAATGTTCGGTATACCGGCATCTCTCTGTCGTACCAATTGTCGACCGCCGTTTTTGCCGGAACGGCCCCGATGGTCAGCCAGTATCTGCTGACGCGAACCAACTCGATCTGGCCGGTCGTAGCTCTAGGGCTCGTGTATGTCGTTCTCTCCCTTATCTGTATGACTGCATTGTTGCGCAGGAGTGCGCTGCACGGGCAAGGGCTGGAGTCGACGAGCTCCTCGAACATGACCGATGCTTCCACCCTGAAAGGCGTTGACCACTGATGAACTTTGCACACACCGACCCCGCTCTGACAGCGGTAGTGGACAGATGGACCGCCGGGGCGGACCGAGAGACGTTGAACGGATTGCTCGACCGACTGGGCCGAGATGCAGCCGGCCGTTTGTCCGAGCTTGCCGACATCGCAGACAAGAACCCGCCGGTGCTGCAGCAATTCGACAAGGCCGGTGACCGCGTCGACCGGATTTCCTATCACCCGGCCTACCTGGAACTGTGCCGGGCGGCGTACAACGAGTACGGCCTGTCCGCCATGTCGCACCGAAAAGGGTTGCACGGATGGGACTCCGTGCATCCGCCACTCGCGAAGTACCTCGCGTCGTACATCTTCGTGCAGGCCGAGTTCGGGCTGGCCTGCCCGGTGTCGATGACAGATGCTGCTGCGCGGACCCTGCGTATGTTCGGTGATCCGGCCGTGTTCTCGCCCTGGATCGAAGCGTTGACGTCGACGGACCCCGATCAGGCGAAGACGGGTGCGATGTTCATGACCGAGATTCAGGCAGGCACCGACATCGCCTGCACCGAAACACGCGCCGAGCGCGACGGCGACGGATGGGTTCTGACGGGCAAGAAGTGGTTCGCCTCCAACCCGGATGCCGATGTGATCATCACCCTCGCAAGATTCCCGGGCGGACAGGATGGTTCGACGCGTGGAGTCGGAATGTTCATGGTGCCCAAGACCTTGGGATCCGGCGAGCGCAACAACCTCACGATCGATCGTCTCAAGGACAAGCTGGGTACGCGTTCCATGCCGAGCGGCGAGGTGACGCTGAACCGCGCGCACGCACTCCAGGTCGGCGAACTCGATCGAGGATTCCGCCAGATGGCGGAGATGGTCAACACGTCTCGCCTGTCCAATGCGATGCGTTCGAGCGCTCTCATGCGCCGAGCAGTCCGTGAAGCCGTCGAACATTCGAAGAGCCGAGTCGTGTTCGGTAAGAGGCTCTTCGACCAGCCGCTGATGCGGGCGACACTTCTTCCGCTTGCACTCGATGCCGAGGCTTCGCTGGCCCTGGTCGCGTACAGCGCACAGTGTCTTCAGGCAGCAGACGGCGGCGACGAACAGGCGCGCGCACTGATCAGGGTACTGACACCGATCGCCAAACACTTTGTCTGCAAACGCGCGCGGGTGGTCACCGGCGAGGCCATGGAGGTGCGCGGAGGAAACGGCTACATCGAGGAATGGGCCAACGCGCGACTCGTCCGGGATGCCCACTTGGGCTCGATCTGGGAAGGGTCGAGCAATGTCATTGCGCTGGACGTACTTCGGTGCCTGCGCAAGTTCGGCTCGCACCGCACCGTCGCGGGAGCGATGACGGACATCCTGTCCACCGTCGGACCGGACTGCGAGGCCGGTGCCGGAGTTCTGTTGCGGCGCTGGGAGGAACTGGTAGAGGAAGGAGATCGTCTGATCTCCGGATCTGACGATGCCGCCCAGGCCGCCAGCGCAAAGTATGCCGACGAGCTCGCTCGTGCCGTCATGGCGACCCTGCTTTTCGATCTTGCGGACCACGGCATCCGACACGGTAATGGGTACCGGTCACTGCTGGTGGCTAACTCCTACCTGGCCGGTCTTGCGGGGAAGGTGCCGTCGGCTGCACTCGGCAATCTCGACGTGATCACCGACGGCGGTGACGTCGAGCTGGATGATGCACGTGACGTCGTAGCCGAGTTCCTCTCCGTAGCAGGAGGTCAGCGGTGAATTCTCCAACAGGACCCACACCCCTCGCTGGTGTCCGCGTGCTCGATCTGTCGAAGATCCTTGCCGGGCCGTACGCAACCATGTCGCTTGCCGATCTCGGAGCCGACGTCACCAAGATCGAACACCCTGAAGGCGGCGACCCCACGCGTTCGTGGGGGCCTCCCTTCGTCGGCGTAGATGCCGCCTACTACCTCGCGATCAACCGCGGCAAGAAGTCGGTCACGATCGACCTCAAGTCCACCGAAGGACAGGAGATCATCCACCGCATGCTCGAAGAGACCGATGTGGTCGTGGAGAACTTCAAGCCGGGCAGCGGATTACAGAAGATCTTCGACTACCAGGCGCTGTCCGAGCGATACCCGCATCTGATCACCCTGCACATCTCTGCCTTCGGTGAAGAAGGACCGCTGCGCGACGAACCGGGGTACGACATGATCGCGCAGGCCGCGGGCGGGCTCATGTCGCTCACCGGTGAACCCGGCGGCGCTCCGATGAAATCCGGATTTGCGTTGGGAGACTTGGGCGCAGCACTTTTCGGACTGGTCGGTGTCCTGGCCGCATTGGTCGAGCGAGGCCGGACCGGACGCGGACAGTACGTGACCACGTCGCTGTACGAGTGCCAACTCGCGATGCACGTCAACTGGGCGACCAGTTACTTCGCCACCGGTGAGCGCCCAACTGCGTTGGGCTCCGGTCATCCGAATCTTGCTCCGTATCAAGCATTTCCTGCCAGCGACGGGTACTTCGTCATCGCTGTCGGCAACGACGCGATGTGGGCGTCGCTGTGCGAGGCCATCGGAAGGAGTGAACTGGTCACCGATCCGCGTTTTGCCCACAACCGCGACAGGGTGGAGAACCGCGAGAGTCTGGAACGAGAACTCACCAGCGCCTTCACATCGGAAACCGTCGAACACTGGTGCGCTCTTCTCGCCGAACGCGCCGTACCGGTCTCACCGATCCGGCATCTCGACGAGATCTACTCCGATCCCCACACCGCCGCGCTCGGCATGGTCGGAACCGTCGACCATCCGACGCTCGGACCGTTGAAGCAAGTGGCCTTTCCGGTCAACTTCTCCGGCCAGAGGCCACGTCTGACGTCGGCGCCGCCCGTTCTCGGCGCCGACAACGACGAAGTCCTTGGTACCGCTCAGGCCAGCCCGCTCAACGCAGGCGGCGTGTTGTCGTCGCGCCAACCGATGGCCTCGGCAAGCGTCGTGAGGTCGTAGTCCGGTCCGCTGACGCCGACGGTGAAGAGTGAGACACCGTCGGCGACCAGGTCGGCTGCATTTTCGAGCCCAGGCCACGGAACCGAGTGCTCTACTTCCAGCGGGTTCCGGCCCACGTCGGCGCAGTGGTCGGAGAGGATGTCTGACTTGCGCAGGTGTGTCTCACGGTCGCCGAAGCTGTGCCAGACGTCGGCGTACTCCGCGACCAAGCGCAGGGTCTTCTTCTCGCCGCCACCGCCGATGAGGACCGGGATGTTGCGCGTCGGCGGCGGGTTGCCCTTCGCCAGGCGGCCCGTGATGCGGGGGAGGTATTCGCCCAGCAGTTTCAGCCGTGAACCGGGAGTGCCGAAGTCGTATCCGAACTGGTCGTAGTCCTTCTCGAACCAGCCGGCACCGATGCCGAGGATCAGGCGTCCGCCGCTGATGTGGTCGACGGTTCGCGCCATGTCGGCCAGCAGATCCGGATTGCGGTAGCCACCACCGGTGACCAGGGCGCCGATCTCGACGCGTTCGGTCTGCTCGGCCCAGGCGCCGAGCATGGTCCAGCATTCGAAGTGTGCGCCGTCGGGATCGCCGGTCAACGGGTAGAAGTGGTCCCAGTTGAAGACGATGTCCACCCCGGCGTCCTCGGACCGCAAGACGGCGTCGCGTATCAACCCGTAATCGGGTGCGTGCTGGGGTTGGAGTTGAACACCGATGCGTACCGGACGAGTCATGCCACGCTCCTGACGAGAGGAATGGTTGTCTTCTCCCATCATGGCCGGGTGTGCGCGGTACCGCTACCGCCGCCGTCGGTGACGGGTTTGCCCGATCTTGTGCCCACCCCTTTTCGAGCGAACGGTACTTTCGGCGCCTTAGATCGACTGAACGTGCCGTTCGCTCAAACAGGGGGGCAGTCAAAGGGGGGGCAGGCAAAAAAGGCGGCAGTCAAACAGGGGGGCGGGTAAAAACAGGGGTGGTCTGCCCACAGCAGACAGGCGGGGCCGCGGCACTGCCGCGCCGGTAGGAATGGATTCATGACTACTGAAGCGCCCACCGATACCGGCTACCGTGACCTGTTGACAGACAGGCTCTTCCGACAGCGAACCATTCTGCTCACCGGCGAGGTCAACGACGCCATGGCCGAACGTGTGTGTTCGGAACTGGTGCTCCTCGCCACCACCGACCCCAAGCGCGACGTCGTGCTTTACATCAATTCACCTGGCGGATCGGTGTTTGCCGGCCTGGCCATCTACGACACGATGAAGCTCATCCCCAATGACGTCGTGACGGTCGCGATGGGCTTCGCGGCCAGCATGGGCCAGGTGCTCCTCTGCTCCGGCACCCACGGCAAGCGAATCAGCCTGGCGCACAGCCGCATCATGATGCACCAACCTTCGGCAGGTATCGGTGGCACTGCGGTGGACATTGCGATCCAGGCCGAGAGCCTCGAGCTGATGAAGCGTCAATCGCAGGAAATCCTCGCCGCCGAAACGGGCCGGACCGTCGAAGAGATCGAGACCGACAGCGATCGGGATCGCTGGTTCACCGCCGAGCAGGCGCGTGAGTACGGAATCGTCGACCGCGTCGTGACGTCCTTCGCCGAGATAGCACCGCAAGCTACCTTCCCCAAGATCGGATTGTGACGTCATGTCCCAGTACACGATTCCCAGTGTCATCGAGCGAACACCAACGGGTGAGCGATCTTTCGACATCTTCAGCAGGCTGCTCAACGAGCGCATCGTCTTTCTCGGCACAGAGATCGACGACGGCGTCGCCAACGTCGTGATGGCTCAGATGCTGCATCTGCAAGCCGACAACCCGGATCGTGAAATCGGTTTGTACATAAACTCTCCCGGCGGTTCCACCACGGCGATGCTCGCGATCTACGACACCATGCAGTTCTTGAAACCGACGATTTCCACGTACTGCATGGGTCAAGCGGCTTCGGCTGCTGCAGTGCTTCTGGCTGCCGGCACTCCAGGCCATCGGCATGTTCTTGCCCATTCGCGGGTGCTGCTGCACCAACCGTCGACGCAAGGTAGCGGCACCATCTCGGACCTCGCGCTTCAAGCAGCCGAGATCCTGAGAATCCGGGAGCAGACCGAGGCGATTCTGAGTAAGCACACCGGTCAGAGCGTCGAGCGGCTCCGTAAGGACACCGATCGCGACAGGATCTTCACTGCCGACGACGCTATCTCCTACGGACTGGCTGACACCCTCATCGAAGGGAACTGATCAGGCTGCCATCAGGACGGGACCGGAGATCGGGGCGGGAGAATGTCCGAAGGTGAGGGAGTTGAGCGCAACGATCCTGTTGCCCGCTCGGAACAGCAGGTGCTCGAGCGGCATCCCGAGCGCTTCGCAGATGGCGCGCAGAATTTCCGACGACGGTTCCTTCTTGCCCCGTTCGATCTCGGAGAGGTATTGCTTCGACATCCCGACCTTTGCGGCTACGTCGTCGAGAGTTCGGTCCTGATCGCGTCGAACCTCCCGCAGCACTCGTCCGTAGGCTTCACGAATCAGCGGGGGTTTGCGCACGGCAACAGCCGGATCGGGGAGTTCCGACTCACCCTTGACCAGGACCAGTCTGCGCGGCGCATCCATAGGCCGAGTATTCCAGCCGACCGGTACGGACACCACCGGGTTCGCCGAGGGCTGACATCTAGTCCGTTCGAACACCACCGGCAAGGAACATCGCTCGAAGAACGAAGGCCGCCTCGGGCCCGATGATCTCGCCGACAAGGCTCGTGTAGCGGTCGACGAACTCGGGCCCGTGGGAAGCCTCGTCGGAGGCGGGGTCGCCGAGGTGGTGCGCAAGTTCGTGCAAGACAACGAATTCGCGTAGCGCCCACCGGCCGTCACGGTCGTCCGGGACGGCGATGACGTCGTTCGAGTAGTGAGCGGCGGCATTGCCGGCGCGGGAGCGTACGGACACCGGAATGGTTGCGCGAGGCCAGGTCGCGAGTACCCAATTCAGCCCGAGTAGCTGATCGCAGTACGCCTGGACCGACTCCACGGAACCGAATTTGCGCTCGACCGGCAAGGTGATGGTGGAACCCATGACCTCGACGCTCCGAAGTCCACGCTGGTCGGCGCGATCGAACATGGTGCGCACCAACGTCTCTGCCTCGTAGACGGCGCTCCGCTGCGTATCCCTCACGAGTCCAGCTGCCCGCGCACCCCGCCGATCTCCGGAAGGTTCCCCAGACGTGCGGAGCGCGCAGCCCGATCACCCGCTCGTCGAGCATGCGAGGAATGCCCGGCGCTTGCGCGGCCGCCGCCCCTCCACGTCCCACGCGCTTTGGAGTTGGACGAGTAGTAGTCCTTCAGCTCGATTTCCTTGTTACGCAGCACGAGTGCGGTTTCGGAAGACGACGTGGCAGATTCTGCGATCGCGGTCTTCTCCGTCTCCTGCTTCGTCTCGGCCAACCGAGCGCCGATGCGGGACGCGTACGCCATCTGGAAGTTCAGGCGTGCCGTCACTCCGGCCACCGGCTTGCGGACCTGCGTGCTGACGCGTCGTCGTCCACGAGTTTCGACGACGGTCCGCACGGACGTTTCGCCGCGGTACGCCCCGGAACGCACGTACGCGTCGGAGTCGCGCACCATCTGGAAGAGCAGGCTCGAATACAGGGCCTCGCACACGTCGATGTCGCCGGCGAAGCCGTAGGCGTAGATGACGGCCGACGTCTGCGCGATGTCGCATTGCACGTCGTTGGCAGCGGCGATGGCGATGAACAACTGGGCGTACGTTCGCAGTCCGCGCTTGCCCGGTTCGCCGATGGTGATGAGCCGTTGAGTGGGCGTCGCACGCTTTTCCGAAGACGCGGTGTGCGCACGCGCGACCGCCAGGTCGATCGCGGAACTGGTGGCCAACCGCTGAGCGGCAGCCATGAAGGCTTCACCTTCGTGTGGATTGTCGGTGGACTCCGCTTGGCGAAGCAGCGCACCGATGCGGGTCAGCATCTTCTCCGAACTCACCGTGAAAGACTACGCTCGCGCGCCGACACGGACGTTTATGCTGCTAGCGCACACGCTCACCCTCGACTTGGATCGTCCGGCACGTTCCTGCCGGTAGAAGGGATCAACCCCGTCATGGCTTCAGTGACTTTCGAGAGCACCACCTGCCTGTTCCCCGGATCGAACACTCCGGCAGTGGACAAGCTCGACCTCGAGATCGAGGACGGCGAGTTCCTCGTCCTCGTCGGACCCTCCGGCTGCGGAAAGTCGACCACCCTGCGCATGCTCGCCGGGCTCGAAGACGTCCACAGTGGACGCATCCTCATCGGCGACCGCGACGTCACCGGTCAGGAGCCGAAAGAGCGCGACATCGCGATGGTCTTCCAGAACTACGCGCTGTACCCGCACATGTCGGTGGCCGAGAACATGGGTTTTGCGCTCAAGCTCGCCGGAACCAACAAGACGGAGATCCGCGCCCGCGTCGAAGAGGTCGCGAAGATGCTCGATCTCGAGCCGTACCTCGATCGCAAGCCCAAAGCGCTGTCCGGTGGCCAGCGTCAGCGAGTGGCGATGGGCCGCGCCATCGTCCGCCAGCCGCAGGTCTTCCTGATGGACGAGCCGCTCTCGAACCTCGACGCGAAACTCCGTGTGCAGACACGTACGCAGATCGCTCAGCTGCAACGACGCCTCGCGACGACGATGGTTTACGTGACCCACGACCAGGTCGAGGCCATGACGATGGGTGACCGCGTCGCCGTCCTCGAAAAGGGAATCCTGCAGCAGTGCGCCTCGCCGCGCGAGCTGTACAACAAGCCGAAGAACGTCTTCGTCGCCGGCTTCATGGGTTCACCCGCGATGAACCTCTTCACCCTCCCCGTCGTCGACGGCGGCGTCGCATTCGGTGACGGGATCGTTCCGGTTCCGCGCGAGACGATGAACGGCGTCGTCGAAACCGAGGTTGTTCTGGGTATTCGCCCCGAGCACCTCGAGATCGCCGCCGAAGGCCTGCCGATGGAGGTCGACGTCGTCGAGGAACTGGGCTCGGACGCCTACGTCTACGGCCGGACCACGATCGGCGGACGGTTGCAGCAGATCGTCTCGCGTGGTGACTGGCGCAATCCGCCGCAGAAGGGCGAGCGCGTCAACCTGCGCGTCGACCCCGAGAAGGTGCACATTTTTGCCACCACCGACGGGCGTCGCCTGGGTTAGGTCGACCTGTCAAACGACACATGACCGATTCAGGTTCGGCGTAATACCCACAAGTACGGGTGTCTCGTGCCACAGTAGGGGCCGATGCCGGGAGCCGGCACTCATGGCGCATGCCGTGAGCAGGCTCTCGGTGACCGTCTATTTGTCATACACATACGGGGAGCGAATCCATGGTTCTGAACTCGAAGGCGATGCGCCGCGCTGCAATTGCAGCCACGGCAGCGTCCATGCTGGTACTGGCAGGCTGTTCGTCCGATTCGGACAAGGACAGCGGAACCAGCACCACGGCCGCATCCGGGGGATCGTCCTCGAGCGAAGGCCGCGGACCCATCACGATCGTCGAGGGGCAGGATGCCCTGAACGAGGCGCTCGAAAACATCATCTCCGACTGGAATGCCGAGCATCCGGACGAGAAGGTCACGCTCAAGCCGCTGGCGAAGGAAGCCAACGCGCAGGTCGACGACATCACCCAGCGCATGCAGGCCAAGAGCGACGAGTACGACCTCATCGGCGTCGACGTCGTCAACACCGCCCAGTTCGCCGCAAACGGTTGGCTGCTGCCGCTCGAGGGTGACCTCGCGATCGACGAGTCCGGCCTCCTGCCGTCGACCGTCGCTTCGGGCACCTACAACGGCAAGCTCTACGCAGCGCCGAAGAACACCAACGCAGCGTTCCTGTACTACCGCAAGGACCTCGTCGAGAAGGCCCCCACCACGTGGGCCGAGCTCAAGGAAAACTGCCCGAAGGCTGTCGAAGCCGGCATCTCCTGCTACATCGGTCAGTTCAAGAACTACGAGGGCCTGACGGTCAACACCACCGAGATCACCAACGCCTTCGACGGACCGTGGGTCGGCCCGGACGGACTCACCCCGGCCATCGACGACAAGACGAAGGCAGGCGTTCAGTCGATCGTCGACAACTTCGCCGACAACACGATCCCGCAGGAAGCGCTGACCTACTCCGAGGGCGAGTCGCAGACCGCGTTCGGCGACGGCAAGGCACTCTTCATGCGTACGTGGTCCGGCTTCTCGGTCGACGGTGAGAAGACCTCGGTTGCCGGCAAGTACGGCTACACCGTTCTTCCGGGTGTCGACGGACCGGGCGCTTCGACCGTCGGCGGCTACAACGTCGGCATCAGCGCGTACTCGGACGCACCCGCCACGGCTCGTGACTTCCTCGAGTTCATGCAGACCAAGAAGTCGCAGACGTACTTCACCGAGGTCGGCGGCGCACCCGTCCTCTCGGCTGTCTACGACGATCCGGCAGTGCTCGCTCAGTTCCCGTACTTCGCGACCCTGAAGGAAGCACTCGCCACCGCTCAGCCGCGCCCCGTCACGCCGTACTACACGCAGGTGTCGAAGTCGATCTCCGACAACACCTACGCTGCTATTCGCGGCGAGAAGACCGTCGAGCAAGCCTTGGCGGACACCAAGGCCGGCATCGAAACCGCCGGTAACTGATCTACCAGGAGCAATAAGCAATGGCAGAACCGCAGGATCCTTCCGCGGCTGTGCCTACCAACCCCACGGTCGGGGCCGGTTCAACCGGTCCCGACCGTTCGGGCGTTGGTGGGAGACACCGTGCACCGGAACCGCTAGAAGAGCCGTCGGCATCCGAGGCAGCAGGGACATCCCTGACCAAGGTTCTGCCTGACCTTGCAGCTACTCCACCCCCACCGACCTCGCCCCCGCCTGCGTCGGCCGACAAGCCGAAGAAGCGTCGACGAGTTCCGGTGTGGGCGTTCGTCGCACCGTCGCTGATCGTTCTCGCCGTCATCATTCTGTATCCGCTCGGACGAGCGATCTGGATGTCGATGCACAGCGACGGCAAGAAGCTCGATCCCGAGACCGGCATGTTCGTCACCGGTCAGTTCACGTGGTTCGACAACTACAAGAACTGGATCACCCAGTCCTGCAACACCGCCAACGGCTCGATTCCCTGCCCGCCCGGCACACTCGGATCGCAGTTCTGGCAGTCGATCGGAAATACGTTCGGCTTCACCGTCGTCACCGTCCTGCTCGAGACGGTGATCGGTCTGTCGATGGCGTTGATCATGGCCAAGACGTTCCGCGGACGCGGTTTGCTCCGCGCTTCCGTGCTGATTCCCTGGGCCATCCCCACCGCCGTCACCGCGAAGCTCTGGTTCTTCATCTTCGCCAACGACGGCATTGCCAACAAGATCCTCGGCACCAACATCCTGTGGACGGCGGACCCCTGGCCGGCGCGATTCGCGATCGTCGTCGCCGACGTCTGGAAGACCGCGCCGTTCATGGCGTTGCTGATCCTCGCGGGTCTTCAGATGATTCCCGCCGACGTCTACGAGGCCGCCAAGGTCGACGGTGCGACGGCGTGGCAGCGGTTCCGCATGATCACGCTTCCGCTGGTCAAGCCCGCACTCATGGTGGCGGTGCTCTTCCGCACGATGGACGCGCTGCGCATGTACGACCTGCCCGCGATCATGATGGGATCCAATCCCGCCACCTCCACCATCTCGGTTCTGGTGGTCGATCAGATGCGCGTCGGCGCTAATTCGGCGTCGGCACTGTCCACCATCACGTTCCTCATCATCTTCGCTGTGGCCTTCATCCTGGTCCGATTCCTCGGAGCCAATGCGGTCAGCACGCAGGAAAAGCAGCGGAAGGGGGAGCCGGTATGAACAAGGCACTACGCGGCAAGGTCGGCACCTACATCGGCGTCGTACTGATCATCGTGTGGGGACTCGCTCCCTGCTACTGGATGATCGTGACGGCGCTGCGCGACCCGGCGGACACGTTCTCGACGTCGCTGTGGCCCACCAATCTCACGCTGTCCAACTTCACGGCGGCGCTCGATCCCGACGCGAAGGTGAACTTCACTCGTGCACTGATGAACAGCCTCATCATCGCGGGCGCGACCACGCTGATCGCCTTGGTCATCGGCGTGTTCACGGCGTACGCGCTCTCGCGTTTCGATTTCCGTGGCAAATACTTCGTCACCGGAATCATCCTCGGCGCGTCCATGTTTCCGGTTGTCGCCCTCGTGACTCCGTTGTTCCAGTTGTTCACCGACATCGGCTGGATCGGCAGCTACAAAGCGCTGATCATCCCGAACATCTCGTTCGTGCTGCCGCTGACGGTCTACACGCTGACGTCGTTCTTCTCCGAGCTTCCGTGGGAACTCGAGGAGGCGGCGCGTATCGACGGCGCCACCCGTGGCCAGGCTTTCCGCCTGATCATGCTGCCGCTCGCCGCGCCGGCACTGTTCACCACCGCGATCCTCGCCTTCATCGCAACGGTCAACGAGTACCTGCTCTCGCTCCAACTCTCGAGTGACAAAACCGCACCCGTCACCGTGGCGATGGCCAAATTCTCCGGAACGGACCCATTCGTCACGCCGTACACCTCGATCATGGCCGGCGGAACCCTCGTGATGGTCCCGCTGGTCATCATGGTTCTCATCTTCCAGCGACGCATCATCGCCGGTCTGACCGCAGGCGGCGTCAAGTCGTGATGCGCGCTTGCGCACGGTTTCGATGAGGCGGGCTTCGCGCGCCCAGCGTATGGAGCTGATTGCCGGCTTCATCTCGGTCTTCGCCCTCATGGCGTTGATCGGCGCTGTGGTCGCGATCGTCAAGGGCGACCCCGGCGTGATGCCGTCTTTGGTGCTGCTCGGTTGCGTCGTCGCTCTCGGGCTGGCGTTCCGCGGATATCGGAACGCGGTCCGAGCAGAACGTCGCGAGTAGCCAGCCCGGTAGGGTGACATTTCGGTATCGCAGTTGCCGGGAGTTATCTGATCGAGATATCACCCTGGTGGAATGGTGCCGGTAAGTCCGGATCCACGACCGGGAGTGTTGAGTGAGTCCATCGAACAGATCGAGTGCGACGGGTGGCGATCAGTCGTCGGCTCGATCGGGCAAGTCGGCTAATTCGCCCCGGTCGAACAAGTCGGCCAAGCCCGCGAAAAAGCAGCGCTCGAAGTGGCGGTACGTCCGGCGGACCATCTACGTTCTCGTGCTCCTGATGGTCATCGTGCCCGCGTCGGTTTTTGCTGTCGCGTACAGCCGGACCGACGTCCCGCGCCCCTCTGACATGCAGACCAATCAGGTGTCCACCATCTACATGGCCGACGGCACGACCGTGCTCGGCAAGGTAGTGCCGGCGGAGGGAAACCGCACCGAGGTCGCGTTGTCGGCCATCCCGATTCACGTCCGCGATTCGGTGCTCTCGGCGGAGGATCGTAACTTCTACACCAACCCCGGATTCTCGATCTCCGGATTTGCTCGCGCTGCCCGCGACAACGTGATGGGCAAGGAAAGCGCCGGCGGTGGTTCGACGATCACTCAGCAATACGTGAAGAACGTCTTGGTCGGTGACAAGCGCAGTATCGACAGGAAGCTGCGTGAGCTCGTCATCTCCGCCAAGATGGCGCGCGAATGGTCCAAGGACGACATTCTTGCCGCGTATCTCAACACCATCTACTTCGGTCGCGGTGCGTACGGCATCGCCGCCGCGTCGAACGCGTACTTCGACAAGCCGGTCAGTGAGCTGAGTGTCGAGGAAGGCGCAGTTCTCGCGTCCGTCATCCAGAGCCCGTCGTTCCTGGACCCCGAGACCAATCTGTCCGCGCTGCAAGCGCGCTGGGACTACGTTCTCAACGGCATGGTGGAACTGGGCAGCCTGACCAAGACGGATCGCGACGCGATGCAGTTCCCGGTCGTCGCCCCCGCCAATCGGCCGACCGATCTGAACCAGGCGCCAGGACCCGAAGGCCACATCAAGACCCAGGTACTCAAGGAACTGGCCGAGGCCGGTATCAGCGATCAGACGCTGAACACCGCTGGTCTGCAGATCACGACGACCATCGACCCGGTTGCGCAGGAAGCTGCGCTGAACGCCGTCAGGCGGAATCTCGAGGGCGAGCCGGAAGACCTGCGGACCGCAGTAGTGTCCATCGACCCCAAGACCGGTGGCGTCGACGCCTATTACGGCGGTGACGACGGAGCCGGCTTCGACTACGCCCAGGCGCCGCTGCAGACCGGTTCAGCGTTCAAGGTCTTCGGTCTGGTCGCAGCATTGATGGAAGACATTCCGCTGTCCGCACGGTTCGACAGTTCACCGCTCACGATCAACGGCGTGACCATCGGAAACGTCGGCGGCGAATCCTGTGGTCGATGCACCATCGCCGAGGCACTCAAGCGTTCGCTGAACACCAGCTTCTACCGGTTGATGCTCTCGATGGAGAACGGTCCCCAGAAGATCGCCGACGCCGCCCACCTGGCCGGCATCCCCGAGCACATTCCCGGACTCGACTACCCGACGCTCACACAGGAGGGTGGTCCGCCGGAGAACGGAATCGTGCTCGGCCAGTATCAGTCTCGCGTTATCGACATGGCGTCCGCTTACGCGACGCTCGCCAATTCCGGTGTGTACCAGCAGCCGCACTTCATCCGGAAGGTCGTGACGGCCGAAGGTGAAGTCCTGCTCGATCGCCCGGTCTCTCCCGGTGAGCGTCGTCTCGATGCTGCCGTTGCCGACAACGTCACGCAGGCGATGCTGCCGATCGCGTCGTACTCGAACGGTCACGCGCTTGCCGGTGGACGCCCGTCTGCAGCCAAGACCGGTACCGCGCAGTTGGGTGACACGGGCCAGAACAAGGATGCGTGGATGGTCGGTTACACGCCGTCGCTGTCCACCGCGGTGTGGATCGGAACTTCCGACGCTCAGGCCATCACCAACTCCTACGGTGGTTTGATCTACGGCTCCGGAGTGCCTGCGGACATCTGGAAGAGCACGATGGACGGCGCGCTGAAGGGATCCGACTGGGAGAGCTTTCCGTGGCCGGACCCCATCGGCGGGCAGGCCGGCGTTCCCGCGAACTCCGGCGTGACCTCGGGGGACGGGACGGGCACGCCCACGACGGGCGCGGTCGCTCCCCCGGCGCCCATCGAGGTGCCCGGCCTACCGCCGATCGAAGTACCGCCGCTCCCCCAGTTGCCGCGTCAGATCGAGATCCTGCCGGGCATCGTCATCCCACTACCGGGCTGACAAGCAGCGCCCGATTTCCGGTTCTCAGGCCTGATCGTCGAAGAGACCGAGTTGGGTGGGCGCTGCATCCTTGGCGGGCAGTACGACGACGCGCAGTCCGCGCCTGAGGTTGCGGATCGCGTGCGTCCACGCGCGCTTCTCGCCCGCACACAGGTCGGTGTCGTCGTCCTTGCGGCGGATGGACTCGGTCAACGCCTCGTGCCAGGCAGTCTCCTGCTCCTGGCTGATCCGCAGGTAGTCGAGAATGGTGTCGCGGTCGTGCTCACAGATCACGGCAACCTCTTCGGCGCTGAGCTCGCCCGTTCCGTCTGCGTCGAGTTCGAGGAGCGCCATGAGAGCCGGCGGAAATTCGTGGCACTCGTGTGACTCGTATTCGGCACCGGGATCTTCGTGCTCGGAGGCCATGCCGTCGTTGAAGGCGGTGTCTCCGGTTGCGCGGATGGGTTGCCCGCCCAGTTCTTCGGCGAGTTGGTCGGATGCTTCGGCCAGTTCGGCGAACGAGCGCAGAGCCCGCAGCAGGTGCTCGGCGACGAAGGGTGCGCCGTCCACGCGGACCACGCCCAGCACACTCTGCTCGACGAGAATGAGCTTGATGGTCGGCCATTGCCGATTGAGCTGAGCAAGAATTACAGCAGCGTTCTCGGGGTTCTCCACCGAATGCACGACCCGCGAGAACACCTCTACGTACTCGTCGTCCTCGAGGACACGAACATAGGTGACCTGCTCACCGCGGACCAGCGGGATATCGCCGTCGTCGTCACGCTTGGGCGGATGACCGAGAAGGCGCTCGACGGCCCCGTCGACCAGGATCCGCAGCATGTCGCCCGAACCCGAGGGAGCGTGAGACGGCGTCGTGGCGAACGCCGGCGTCGACTCGCGCCCACTGGTGCTGGCACGCAGGAACGACGGGTGCGCAATGCTCCACATTTCACGGAAGACGCGCAACACCTTTGTCACCAGCTCCTCGGGACGAGCGCGGTCGACGTCGATGTAGAAGGACATGGACCCATTGCCCTCGGGTTCGTGCTCGCACAGATCGGGAGCGTTGAACCCCATGTCGAGCAGCGCTGAATGGTCTTCCGGTTCGAGCATCCGCAGTGGATGCAGAAACCTGTTGGAAGGAACTTCACAGCGCACGGAGGTCTGGTTCCATGCGAAGAACTGGATGCACGCGGGCGCGTCGGCCAGTTCGTCCATGCTGTCGTAATGCGACTCCACCACGAGGGTGTCGTCGTCCTCCATCACGGAGATGTAGCGAGCGAGATGAGTCTCGAAAGTAGTCCAGGCACTCAGGATTTCCAGATCGAAAGTATTGTCCGACATCGTCGCTCCTCTGGTCCGGGGGCGCATGGGGCCCTACCGACGACTCGCCGAAACCCCTGCTTTTCAAACCCCGCCTACGACGTTAGTCGTGGGGTCCGACAGTGACCGTGTTGGTCAACGGATGGGAGACCTGGACGTACCAATGGACGAATCAACTCCAGGACGCATTCCGACAGTGAGGATTTCAGCGTCCGGCGATTTCTGCCGCTGAAACACCGGACGGGGCCGTCCACAGATCCCCTGAAGTTAGGCTTCTGGCGTTCAGTTGGAATGCACTTCACCGTCGGACGGGACCTGCGCTCATGGTCGCCGGAATGCTCACTGAGTACCCATCGAGTCGGATAGGAGCGAGCCCAAGCGACTCCCGGACCTTATGTAAAAGCAACTCACGTCGGCCGAGCGCAATTTCTTGGAAGGTCTTCACCGCGGCGCAAGCGAGGTCAGCGTCCCGCATTGTCTTGGCCGGGTCTTCGTCCCCGCCAGCCTTGACAGCGAACTGATGTAGTAGACGTACCTGTACCTCGATGTGCAGGTATTCCGAGCGCAACATCTCGACCGCGTAACTGGGCTGTTCTTCACCAACGAAAAGAAAGAGATCGGCGGCGCGGCCAAACTCCGCGTACGCGGATTTGAACGACTCCAAAATCCCGCGAGTGGTCACCGAGAGCTTTCGATGAGGGTCAACGTGCCCCCCAGATCCTTCCAGTGAATACTGCAGCAAGTCGCCAGCTGCCTGGCTTGTGGCCGTGTCTAGCCTGTCTGCCGCTTCGATGATTGTCGCCGCACGCTCGATGGTTTGCTCACGAATCCAGGCTCGACGTTCGCGCTCCTCAGCAGTCGCAATCGTCTTGTTGGTGCTCGCTGCTGCCGCGGCGATCGTTTTTTCTGTGCTCGCTGCAGCCGCTGCGATTGCCTTGTCGGCGTTCGCACTAATCCTCCGAAGATTGCGACTGTTGACCCACAATGCAACTCCACCGGCTATAACTGCTGCAATGATCGGTGCCGGGATCTGGGCCAATTGGAGCCCAAGGTTAAGTTCATCCACACTAGAAGTATGGGCCCATCGTCAGGCGAGTTACAGGTAGGACGACCCCGATTTTCCCTTAGGGCCTCCGTAATCTCGAATCGAATGGTGATGGAAATCCATCGATTTCGAGGCGCTACCGCACCTTCCGGATCATCCGGTGTTCGGGGCTCCTCCCCTTCTGAATCGTCTCCCACACTTGCGTCGAGGGATTGAACGTCGAGATCCTCAGAAAAGCGCAGGGGTCGAATTGTTATTAGGTCGTGGAGTTCATGCTCAACGACATGGAATGGTCTGCGTGTACAGGGCGACAGCCTTCAGCGTCAGGGGGATCTGGGCCGATGTTCGAACGATCATCCCGCTGCCCCCCGTGCTGCATCGCTGTGGAGTGAGGGTTGCGTCCACCCGAGTTTGTTCAAGGTCAGCAATGCTGTCTGCCATGTTGTTCGTTTGATCCCAGACAACCCGGTGGGCCGTCTGCTCTTCTGCGGATAGGTGCTTGATGATGTCGTCCGCCAGTTTCGGTTGAGGTCCATTTGGGAGGTCGAGGCGCGGAAGTCCTCTCCCGGCGGTACGAGATGAACGAGGCGTTTCACAACGCGTGTAGATCCGTCTTGAGAGGCTCTCCGTTCTTTGGAATGCCGTGCACTGCGAGGGTCATGAACTTCTGAAGGAATCTGGCGGCGGTCTCCAGATCCGTTGCGATGTAGGAAAGGTCAGCCAGCCAACGGGAAAAGGGTTCATGATCGGAACCAGCAGGGTAGGAATGCCATCTGTGTCCAGTGATTCCGTATCTGTCACGCCATGCGCGGATGATGCACTGCCTCCCGATGCCTTCTTTCCGGAGCTAGACCCTTCACTCATAGTGTCGAGCGTCACATCGTGGCAGTGGAACGAAAATCCGCCCTGCTGCCGTGTCATATATATGACCGCCATCGCAGTAGCAACTGATGTAGCCGCACCCGACGACTCTGACGGAGAAGACATGGACCACACCGAGGACATGGGCGTCGTACTCGACCCGCAGGATAAGCGAGCCGATCCCGACTCTTACCCCTCCCTCAGAAACATCTCTGCAGGGTTCCTATTCAAAGCTGTCCTTCGCGCGCAGGATCCGACGCCACCGGAGTACATCACGGTCTCGATCCCACTTCGAAGTGACGAGCCGCGACTGGAAGTCGCTATATCAGAATGGAACATGCTATGGGAGGCAGCCCAGTTCCGTCGCCGGATCGTCGGCGCTGACCTTCCCCCCGAGTTGGAGAAAGTAGCTAACCGTGGCGACCTAAACGTCGTGTTCGTTCCACGCACGAAGTCCCGCTATCACGAGCATTCGTCGCTGTTCCACCTGCTTCCCCGGGCCGTCGCGGAACGACACGGCCTTCCTGTGCTGCCCCCCGGGCAGTGGCCCTTCCTCGCCGACGTGATCAACCCGGACTACAACCTTCCGCACGATTTCGAGACCAGACTTTCGCGGGCTTGGGCCGGCACTGTGTGGCGGCATCTGATGCCTGTGTCCCCGATACGGGGCTTTACCAAATCAGATCCAATCCGGCTGCTGGCGCACAACCTGGACTTCTGGATCCCGCCGGTTAACCAGGTTATCCAAGACGAGTTGCTCGATTTTCCGGTCGTCGACAACGGCGCCCCCACAGGTCCGGCAATACTTGAGGACGGATCGCTACTTGAGGGTGTGACCGTGGAAAATCCTCGGATGGGTGGCACTTTGTGGGCCGGCGAGGAGGAAGCCGCCGAGATCACCCGAAGGACTGTCGAGGCGGCCGACACCGACGGTCGTCTGCGGGGCATTCTCGATGCCGTCCGCTCCAACCGAGTCGAAGACGACTTTTCCCCTCATTGGACTCGCGCGCGGGAGGACTTTGAGCGGAAGCTCTATAGCAAGCGTTCGAAGGTCAAGGTCAGCTTTGTCGAGCTGCCCGACACGATCCCAGTGCAGGGGCCTGAGACTGAGATCGTCGATCGGACGGTGTACGGCGACTTTCTGACGCTCCTCAACGCGCGTGACCGCGAAATCGTGATCCTGCTCTACAGCGGAGTCACCAAGCTGACCGAGATCGGAGAAATTATGGGATATCGCAATCACAGCGCCGTCTCGAAGCGGCTGAACAGGATCCGTGAGCAAGCCGCCCAAATCTTTGAGGTGGAGTAAACCTCCGGACGCTGACGAACCCAGCGTTAAAGATCAAAACCCCGGTGACATGCACTATGTGCAGAGGCCGATCCGGGGTCTTCGTACAAGATGGTACAGCACATCCACCAGCCACCCAAAGAACCAGGAGTGAGATGCACAACCGTTCCACCACCCTAATCCAGAGCCTGGATACGCTTCTTACCCCCGAACGTCTCGCACCGTACAAGGCCGCAGTCGGCGGGGACATCGACCGGGCTTTGGATCTTTACGAGTGGAACGGCCGCATCAGTGCCGCGGTGTTCGAAGACCTCAGCTATCTCGAGGTCGTCCTGCGCAACGCGTGCCACAACCAACTCCACGAATGGAGTCACCGACAGAGCGGTAATTCACCTTGGTATAGCCACTCTGTGTTCAGCCAGGCGTCCCAGGACGACATTGGCAAGGCGCGGCAGCGAGCCACCCGCAGTGGACGACCGGAGCGGCCCGGCAGGGTCGTTGCCGAACTGATGTTCGGCTTCTGGAGGTTCCTCCATGCCAGAAGCTATGAGGCCACGCTGTGGACCCCGTGCCTACGCCTGGCATACCCACACCTGCAACCTCGACGACGCCAGACCGTCTACACGCGACTCGATCACCTCAACACCCTCCGTAATCGCATACCCACCACGAACCCATTCACCGATCACAGATCGCCGATACCGGGAAGGACATTGCCGGCCTATACGGCGAACTGCTCGAGGTACTCGAATGGATTGATCCGCTTATTGCAGACTGGGTTCGCGCGCGTAGCGGCGTACCCGCACTACTCGGTGCACGCCCCCGCTGACATTCAGCAAGAGGGGAATGGGAAATCGTCTGAGGTCAGGCACTTGATCAACTCATCCGTATCGGTACCGGTACGGAGACCTTGCCGCCGTGCCAGTAGGCAGTGGGATGCATCGATGTGTCGTGGAGATTCGAGTGATGGTGAGTCAAATCGAGAAGCTTGCAGCATTCATCAGGCAGGGTTTGTAGATACCAGCACCTGACCGATCCCTCGGGAGCTGCCAACGTTGTGGCAAAACCTCACATCGCCGGAGCCGTCGGTATGTGCATTGTGGTCGTTTCTCGGTTCACTCGCTGTCCTTAGGCTCGGCAGAGGGTACTGGCAAGGAGAGGCGTGCGATGAGTCGTGAGAGCTGGGTGGGCCGTGATGCCCGATCCATCGCCGAAGCCGTGCGGTCGGGTCAGGCGTCGGCGCGGACCGTCGTCGAAGACCACCTTGCACGGGTCGACGAATGCAATGACGAACTCAACGCACTGGTCACCGTGTGCGCCGAGGAGGCTCGCACGGCCGCGGATGCCCTGGACGAACGACGCCTTCTCGGTGAGACACTCGGCCCCCTTGCCGGGGTTCCGTTCACGGTCAAGGACCTGATCGCCACTGCCGGCGTGCGCACCACTGCCGGTTCTCGCACTCTGGCGGACAACATCCCGACCGCCGACGCCCCGGCCGTCGCGGCATTCAAGGCTGCCGGTGCAATTCTGATCGGCAAGACCAACACCCCGGAATTCGGCGCGTGCGGCCTGACTCGAAACGAACTGTTCGGAACCACGGCCAGTCCGGTGCGACCGGACGGCGTCGTCCGGTCCCCCGGCGGGTCGAGTGGCGGCGAGTCCGCGTCGGTTGCTGCCGGAATGAGCGTGCTCGGACTCGGTACGGATTTTGGTGGCTCGGTGCGTTGGCCCGCCCACTGCACCGGCCTCACTTCGGTTCGCCCGACGCTCGGACGTGTCGATCCGGAAGGTCAGTATCCAGGCGTGCTTTCGGATGGACGGGTACTCGCCAACCCTGCGACGATGCACGGCACGATCCAGACCATCGGCCCACTGGCCCGCAACCTCGGTGATGCGGCGCTTGCGTTGCGCGTCCTGTCGATGCCGCATTTCTCGTGGAGCGAGCCTGATTCGGTCGACGTCGACGACCTCGACATCCGCTGGGCACCCGGCGAGGGAACCATGCCTGTCGACGAAGAAATCCTGACGGCGGTTCGCTCGGTGGCGAACAGTCTGGATGCGAGCGAGTACGACGGTCTGGCCCTGTCGCGGGCCAACGCGCTTTTCGGCGCGTTGCGATCGGTCGAGACCCACGCGGACATCCACTCTCTCGCCGCAGGTTCAGCGCACTCTTTCGACGCGGACATCACCGCCATGCTTGCGGCAGGCCATGATCGCAGTTCCGCCGAGGTGGAAGCGCTGTGGGCGGATCGTGCGATGTTGATCGCCGACTTCCTCGACGAGATGGGCGACGTCCTGATTCTGCCGGTTGCGTCGGTGCTCGCTCCGCCGCTCGGTGTGGAGAGCTTCGAGGTGGACGGTCGCAAACTCACGTGGATGGATGCGCTCGCGAGTTGCCGGGCGATCAGTGTGCTCGGTCTTCCGTCGGTTGTGGTTCCGGTAGGACTCTCCCGCAACGGTTTACCGATCGGGGTGCAGGTGGTGGCGAGACCGTTCCGCGAGCACGTTGCGCTGTCCGTGGCGGCGCGAATCACGTCGAATTCGCAAGCTCTAGTCTGACTTCCTTTTTTCGGTTTCGGCTGCGAAACGTGTTGCGTACGAGTCGGCAAGGTCGTGAAGAGTGGTGACGCAATCGCCGTAGTACGTCGGTGCATGCATGGTCGCCAGAATCCGCGGCTCGAGGTCGGCCAGGGCACGGATCGTGGGTTCGAGATCCGGGGTGAGGCAGGTGGCGTGGCCCAAGTCTTCGGCTTCCAAAGCGGGACCGACGATTTCGTGCTCGGTGGTCGCGGGGTGGTGCCCGAACGCGGTGAAGAGATCTCCGCAGAACAGCGTCGACGTCGTCTCCTCGAACATCAGGCCCGCGTCCCAACCGTGTGGGACGTGTGGGGTGTCGATGTGCCGGACTCGGCGGCTGCCGGTTTCGAGTACGTCGCCGTCCTGCAAGGGAAGTGGCGCCCGATCGGCCAGATCGTTGACCTGGACGAAGCACCCCATCGCACCGTGTGCAACTTGCGCTTCGGGGGCCGCCGCAAGCCAGGAGTTCATGGACCCGCATTCGTCGGCCTCGACGTGACCGAACGTGATCCATTTCAGACGGTCGATGTCGATCAGCGTGGAGAGTGCGTCGGAAGCCGAGGTGAACAACGCTCGCTGCCCGGTGTGGAAGAGCAAGGGTTCCTCGCCGTCGACGAGAAACTGGTTCATCGTGAGGTTCGCTTCGTCCACGAAGGTCGACAGTCGGTAGATGTCCGGCGCGATTTCGGTGATCGTGGTGGTCATCGCTGTGCTCCGATCAGGGCTGTTGTACACGTCAATCTGTCTTCTTCAGCCTTCTCGCCGCCCCGCGCCTGCACAAGGTTCTGGACGTGCTTACGGCTCTGCAATAGTGGAGGACGTGTTCGTACTGCTGCTGACAGGCCCGCCGGGCGCGGGGAAGAGTTCCGTGCTGACCGCGCTTCACGATCGACTCGGTGAGGCCGGGGTGAGCAACGCGATGATCGAGGTGGACGAACTCGAGCGGTGCTACCCGCCGCTGGGAACCGAGCGGGCAATCGCACACGTCGGGATGTTGTGCGCGTCGTACCGGGAAGCGGGGTACGAACTCCTGTTCCTCACGGCTACCGTCGAAGACGACGACTACGGGCGCGCCCTGCTGGCCGCGACCGGCGCCGAGGGGCACCTGCTGGCGCGCCTCGAGGCCGATCCGGATACATTG
Organism: Rhodococcus sp. Ni2; assembly: GCF_021352185.1. Lineage (NCBI taxonomy): Bacteria > Bacillati > Actinomycetota > Actinomycetes > Mycobacteriales > Nocardiaceae > Rhodococcus > Rhodococcus sp. Ni2. The sequence goes on along the minus strand of NZ_WOXZ01000001.1, from coordinate 2,100,155 downwards.
CGTACCAGAATCATCGAGCGTGAACCGACCGGCTGGGCCGGGTTGGACGAGTTGGTGGAGGCGTCACAACTGCTGGCCGGTTCGATGCCGACGCTCAGTGGAGTCGACGTGGTTCTGAGCACCGAAGGCCGCGATCCCGAAAGTGTTGCCGACGATCTGGAAGCGGCTCTGCGAGAACACAGTCCGTCGCTTCTAGCCGTCGGTGTTCAGAGCGGTGACCACTGAAGCGAACATCGTCGACTTGATTGCCCCCAGTGTGCCCGCATTCTTCGGGCCGATCGGTGCAACCATTTCGATGGCCTTGGCGGTCAAAGCGTCGACGGATGCGGTGAAGTCCACCAAACCGGCTGCGAATGCGTCACTTCCGCCGTATCGCCGCCCCGTGGTCATGGCGACGATTGCCGACGCCGGGCTGAGCTTGGCCTGGATGAGAGCTGCCATTCCTTCGGTGAAGGGGATGTTGATGTCCACCTCCGGGAAGCAGTAGTAGCCGCGATCATCGCGCATGACGCGGTAATCGTGCGCGATGCCGAGCATGGCGCCGGCTCCGAAGGCGTGGCCGTTGATCGCCGCGACGGTGGGCATCGGGAACGTCAGCATCCGGGCGAACAGCGACTGCACCTGCTGCACATACCACTTCGCCTTGTCGCCGTTCGCGCCCAGCCAGTCGAGGTCGAGTCCGTTGGAGTAGAACTTGCCCGTCGCCGTGGTGACCAGGGCATGTGCGCTTTCGCTCAAAGCCTGGTCGAGTAGCTTGTCGACGGAATCGAGCCACTCCGGCGAGAATCGATTCTCGTCCTCGCCGAGATCGAGAACGGCGATCTTGTCTTCGAAGCGCAGAGTTGCGGTCATGATTGGCCTTTCCTGTTGCGTGGCTTGGGCAGTGGTGGGTCGAGATGCAGAACCGCTCGAACGGCGGCATCCAACCGCGCGCGTGCTGCGGCGTCGGGGACTCGCCAACCGTCGGCGCGTTTGGCGGGATGGATGAGCAGTCCGGTAGGCAGGCCGACAACACAGGCCTCGATTGCCTCGACGGCTCTGCCGTCCTTGCGGCCCCAGAGCGCGGTCGACAACCGGATGAACAACTCGACCAGAGACCGGTCGAGTTGTGTGAGTTGCTCGGCGATGTCGGCAGGGACGTCGGTGCCGAGCAGTTCGTCGCGCTGGATCGTCAACAGCAGCAACGCGGATTGTGGGTAGTCGAGCGCGAAGACAGCCGGAACTTCGGCGGCCGCGACGACGGCGGAAACCGCCGAAGTCGGCGACGGGTCCGCGAGAGCGTCGTCCACTCTCGATTGTTGAAGCGCGAGAAATCGTCGCGCAGCACGCAGCCAGGCGCTACCGACCAGTCCACTGCGAGAGCCGAATGCGTGATAGATCGCCCCGTTGGATACACCGGTGGCGTCGGAGACTGCCCGGACCGTGACAGCGCTCGGTCCGGCAGTGGCGGCAAGTTTTTCGGCAGCGTCGAGCAGGGTGTCGAGGTCGTGGACGCGTGGCCGAGGCATGAACGCACAGTAACAGAGCGTCTGCTCTGTTACTAGGCTGCGGTCAGATCACCGAATTTGCGCGAAGATCCTCGATCTCCTCCGGGCGCAGGCCGAAGTCGGTGAGTACGTCGTCGGCGTCACCGCCGAGAGTCATGGGTGGCGCATTCCTGACGGGAAGGGTCTTGCCGTCCACCCAGAACGGTCCGCGGACAACGGGAATCGACGTTCCGTCGGCGCTCTGGGTCTGCTCGACCATCTGCAATGCCTCGACCTGCGGGTCGGAGAACACCTGATCGATCGAATGGATCGGGCCGCAGGGGATTCCGGCACCGCGGATCTCGGAGATCCATTGCGCCGCGCCCTTCGTGGTCAGTAGGTCCTCGAGTTCTTTGGTCAGTTGGTCTCGGTGCGCCAAACGTTCTTTACCCGTGGCATATTCGGTACGGAAGGCGAGCTCGGGGTCACCGAGTACCGAGCACAGTGCGATCCAGTGCTTGTCCGAGCCGGTGGCAATGTTGATCGGGAAGTCGGCAGTGTCGAAAGCGCCGTACGGCGTGATCGTCGGGTGCGTATTGCCGTTCGGCGTCGAAACCCGCCCGGTGCTCAGGTAGTCCTGCGCCTGGAAGGTCATGATCGAGATCGCGGATTCCAGCAACGAGGTCTGCACGCGGTGCCCACGACCGTCGCGTCCGCGCGAAGCCAGTGCCGCCGTGATTCCCAGTGCCGCGTAGATGCCCGAGACCGTGTCGATGATGGGGATACCGACCCGCATCGGGGTCTGTTCCCCGGCACCGGTGACCGACATCAGCCCGGACATGCCCTGGGCCACCTGATCGAGTCCGGGCGCGAACTGGTCCGGGCCCACCGGGCCGAAACCACTGATGCTCATCACGACGAGCCCTGGATTCTCCTGCTCGAGCGAGTCGGGATCGAGCCCCATGTCGGCCAGTACTCCCGGACGGAAGTTCTCGACCAGCACATCTGCGTCGAGGGCCAGGCTGCGAAGCAGTTTCCGCCCGCGGTCACTGCGCATGTCGATGGCGATCGACCGTTTGCCGCGGTTCACGGAAGCGAAGTAGAGGCTTCGATCGCCGTCGAACGGCGGCCACTGACGCGAACTGTCGCCGGAGCCACGGGTTTCGACCTTGACCACGTCGGCGCCGAAGTCCGAGAGCAGCGACGTGCACAGAGGCCCCGCGAGAGCGCGGGTGAGGTCGAGAACTTTGATACCGCTGAGCAATTGGTCCATGGGAGAAACCTCGGTTCTGTGGTGTGCAACGTCGCCCACTCGATCCGTCGCACCATCTGCGTGAATTGCCGCTGCAGTGATCGTCGGAGAGGGGAAGAATGAAGGTCAGGCCTGCTTTCGGCTGGGCTCGGTGACAACACTGGTCGAGAGCGCAAGGTGATGCGACGGCGACATTGCACAACTGCAGGGCCCGGATTTAGGCGCATTGTGTGACAGGCAGGATTGCGGTGGGCCGATACCGTGAACTCTCTACGGACGGCGATGCAAGCGGGAGGCGAGGCGATGCGCGACATTTCCACTCAGCTGGCGCAGTGGCACGCCCGCGGCGAGGATTTTGCACTGGCGACGGTTGTCCGTACCTGGCGATCCTCACCGCGCATGCCCGGTGCTTCGATGGCCGTCTCACGCTCCGGCGAGGTGGTCGGCAGCGTCTCGGGCGGGTGTATCGAGAGTGCACTGTACGAGATCGCCCAGGAGGTTCTCGCCGACGGCACCAGTCGCGTCGAGGTCTTCAGCGTCTCCGACGACGACGCCATCGGAGTAGGGCTGACCTGCGGCGGAACCATCGAAGTGTTCGTCCAGGCCGTCGGAGCCGATTTCGTCGAGTTCGGTCAGGTTTGTGAACGGATCGAGGCCGATACGCCCGTCGTCGTGGTCACCGAAGTGCGTCCGGGAGCACCGGCACGGCACCTCGTCGTCGAGCATGGCCGACGCAGCGGGGATCTGGATGCCACGGAGGACGAGGTGTCCATCCTGCTGCGCACGATGGACACCGGTGAGTCCGTCGCTTTTGTCGCGCCGGGGGGAACTCTCATCGATTCGCAGCACGACCTGCTGGTCGAGATCTTCGCGCCACTACCGCGGATGTACGTGTTCGGGGCCATCGACTTCGCGGCCTCGATGTGTACGTTGGGCGCCTTTGCGGGTTATCGCGTGACCGTCGTGGACGCACGGCCGGTCTTCGCGACACGGGCGCGCTTCCCCGACGCCCACGATCTGGTCGTCATGTGGCCACACAAGTTCCTCGAAACCGCACCGATCGACAACAAAACCGTCCTGGCCGTGCTCACGCACGACGAGAAGTTCGACATCCCCCTGCTCGAGATCGCGCTGCGTTCGCCGGCTGCGTACGTCGGCGCGATGGGAAGTCGTGCGACGCATGAGCGTCGGGTGGCGCTGTTGAAGGAGCGAGGCGTCACCGACGCCGAGTTGGGGCGTCTGCACTCACCGATCGGGTTGGATCTCGGCGCGAGGACACCGGAGGAGACTGCAGTGTCGATCCTCGCCGAGATGACCAAGACCCTGCGCAATGCCTCCGGTTTGGAACTGCGGGATCTGCAGGGGCCGATCCACCCGCCACCTCAGGAGAATCCGACCGCCCTGCATCGAACGGCCTGAGTCGACTGCGCTGAATTCGGACATCTTGTGTTCGGTGGGGATAGGATCGTTTCTTTCGTGAACCATCTTCCGTGATCCGAATGAAATCGAGGTGCCTGCCAAGTGGCAAACCCGGCCGTACCGGCATCCGAGGTGAATGCTGTTCTCTCCGAACTTCTTCGAACCCAGCTCCTTCCTGGTGTTCGAAAGGTCGCCGGCGGCTGCGAAGACCCGACGGTAGCCCGGGTGGGATTCATGGCGGTTCCGGACATCGGACCGTGGCTGCGGCACGGACAGTTGCTGATCACCACGCCGGAAACCCTCGCCAGGGTCACCGAAACCTTCAAAGCATTTGTCGGACGGTTGTCGACGCGAGGTGTTGCGGCACTTGCCGTCCAATTCGGCGCAGACGGGGACACTCTCGCGCCGGAGCTGGTCGACGCGGCCGAAAGCGCCGGCTTCCCGCTCCTGGTTTTTCACGGTGCGTGTGATCACCCTGCGGCGAGAGACCGTGAGCAGACGGAGTCGGCCCAGATCGACGCCATGTTCGGGGCCGAGCGCTTGCGACGGCTGCTGGTCGACGTCGTGATGGGCGGCGGCGGCCTCCCGCAATTGACCGAAGTCATCGCTCGGGAGATGAAGGGCGCTGCCCTGATCACCACCTCGGACGGACGCGAGATCTGCCGCGCCGGGGACGCCGCGGAGCGCAAGCATCTGTCTGCCTGTCCCGCCGTCGATTCCACCGGTCGTCTGCGGACCGACACCGTCGAGGGCGGATTGGGTCTGCACGAGTTCGACGGTCAATTCATCGCGGTGTCCGCGATTTCCGCCAATCACATCGACCACGGGCGTCTCGCGTTGTTCACCGGTGAGCGCGTGATGACGAGTTACGACCAGTACCTGGTCGAGCGGGCCGCGTCGGTGTGTGCGTTGGTCATCACCCGCGAACAAGCCGTGGCGTCGGTGGAGGAACGCCATCGCGCCAACTTCGTTCACGACCTGCTCCTCGGTCGGGCCGGGGACCACGATCACGTTGTCTCCCATGCCAAGACATTCGGTTGGGACTTCGACCGCCCGCTGGTGATCGTCTCGATCGAGCCTGACCCGATCGACGAACCGGCCTCTGCGGCGCCCGCTCGGCTGCCTGTTGTCGATCGCCAGGCGATGGCGTTCTCCGGGGCGATCGCCCACCGCGATCCCGGTGCGGCGGTGACCGCGCTGACGGGCGAGACGGTGATCGTGATGGGCGTCGGCACCGACACGATGGCATTGGTGCGGGACCTCGTCACGGTCGTTCGCGGTGAAGGTGGCGGCGGGAGAAGGCCGTTCAGTGTCGGGGTGTCCCGGCCGACAGCGGCGATCGACGCCGTTCCGGCGCTCTACAGTCAGGCGCGCACCGCACTGACCGTCGGGCGACGGATCTCCGGTCCGTGGACGGTGACTCAGTTCGACGATCTGGGCGTGTACAGACTGCTCAGTCTGGTCGAGGACGAAAACGAGCTGGAGACGTTCGCGCGGGAGACACTGCGGGAACTGACGGAGGAAACTGCCGAAGCGCAGGACATGCGCAAGACATTGGAAGTCTTGCTCGCGACCAACATCAACATCGCCGAGACAGCGCGCAAGCTCCACTTCCATTACAACACACTGCGTTACAGGGTCGTTAAGCTGGAGAAAATGCTGGGACCCTTCACGGCGCAACCCGAGCTACGGCTGGATCTGTCTCTAGCACTGAAGATAACCGCGATGCGCGGCATCAATCACTAATATTGCCAATCCGAGTCCGTGGGTTCTGGCAGATTGTCATCACGTCGATACCCCTGCGCTGTAATAGCGTTTCACTCCAGTCACGGTGTTTTGTGAGCTGGAGCACACTCAGCGTTCGGACACCTTCCTCTGCACGAAAGGTCCCATCATGCCGATTTGGACGTTGCACGGAGATGGAAAGAACATCAAACCGGGTGAAGTGGTCGCTCCCGGCGAGCGGCTCAGCTGGGGAAGAACCATCGGGCTGGGCAGCCAGCACGTGGTGTCGATGTTCGGCGCGACGTTCGTCTTCCCGATCATCATGGGGCTCAATCCTCAACTTGCCGTGATGATGTCGGGTTTCTGTACGCTCTTCTTCCTGCTGGTGGTCAAGGGACGCATCCCCAGCTACCTCGGTACGTCGGCGGCCTTTGTCGGTGGTATCGCCGCCATTCGTGCCCAGGGCGGAACATCCGCAGAGGTGACCGGCGCGATCCTGGTGTCCGGACTGGTCCTGGCGGCCATCGGTATCGCGATCCACTTCCTCGGTGGCCGGGTCGTATTCAAGGTTCTTCCCCCGGTGGTGACCGGCGCAGTGGTGATGCTGATCGGATTCAACCTGGCACCCGTCGTCGCGGGGCTCTACTGGCCACAGGACCAGTGGGTGGCTCTGATCGTCATGGTGGCCCTGATCGTCATGAGTATCGCGCTACGCGGCTTCATGGCGCGCATCGCCATCTTCCTGGCGCTGATCTTCGGCTACGTCCTCTCCTGGATCCTCGACCGGGTCTCGGGGACGATCACCTCCTACGACGCAGGCACCGGTCAGATCACCGAGCACTTCCGCGTCAACTGGGATTCGGTGCAGTCGGCGTCGTGGTTCGGGCTTCCGCCGTTCTCGGACGAGGCCAACGGAATCGTCGGCATCCACGCTCCGTCGTTCAGCCTCACGTTCATCATCCTGGTCCTTCCGGGTGTCATCGCGTTGATCGCGGAGAACGCGGGCCACGTCAAGGCCGTGGCCGAGATGACCGGGGACGACCTCGACCCGTACATGGGACGTGCGCTCGCCGGTGACGGTTTCGCCACCGCTATCGCCAGCAGCGTCGGCGGTTCGCCCACCACGACGTACGCCGAGAACATCGGTGTCATGGCAGCGACCCGTGTGTACTCCACCGCCGCCTACGCGGTTGCCGGCATCGTCGCCATGATGCTCGGCTTCTCCCCCAAGTTCGGTGCCGTCATCTCGGCGACGCCCGGCGGTGTTCTCGGCGGAATCACCGTGGTGCTCTACGGCATGATCGGCCTTCTCGGCGCCAAGATCTGGAAGGAGAACGGCGTCGACTTCGGCAATCCGCTCAACCTGATGCCGATCGCGGCCGGTCTGATCATCGGTATCGGCGACACGGCCCTGAAGTTCAGTGACACGTTCTCGCTCAGCGGCATCGCGCTCGGCACCATCGTCGTGATCGGGATGTACCACCTGTGCCAGTTCATCGGTTCGAAGAACCCGGAACTGAATGCGAAGAATCCGGAACCGAACAAGCCGGATTCGAAGACTCCCGGCGGCGAGCGGGAGGAACCCGCCAAGCAACTCACGTGACGCTTGGCTGAGTGTGCTCGATCGACGAAGGCCGGACATCCTCCGCGGAGGATGTCCGGCCTTTCCGGTGTTCTGGGTACTGATCGATCAGACGGAGGTACTGGCTTCGACCAGGCCGATACGGTCGATGCGTTCGGTGCGGGTGTTGAGCCGTTCAGTCGCATCGGTAGCACTGAGCACGCTCAGCTCGTAGTGCAGTACCGTTCCGACTCGAGTGCAGAAGGCGGCGGATTCGTCCGCGGCATCGGGAAATTCGGGGATGACCCGATCGACGATGCCGCCCGCGAGCAGATCGAAGGACCTGATCCCTTGACTGGCTGCCATGTCCGGCGCGTGCGTGACGTCGTGGAACATGATCGCGCTCGCACCTTCGGGAGGTAAGGGCGAGAGCCAACCGTGGCGGGCCGCCAGCACTCGATCGGCCGGAATCAGTGCCAGGGCGCCGCCGCCCGTGCCCTGCCCGAGCAGGAGGGAAATGGTGGGGACCTCGAGTGAAATCATGTCGGCTATGCACCGAGCGATCTCGCCCGCCAGTCCGCCTTCTTCGGCCTCCTTCGACAGTGCCGCGCCCGCTGTGTCGATGATCGTCACCAGCGGCAGGTCGAGTTCTGCGGCCAGCCGCATACCTCGCCGAGCCTCCCGCAGAGCGCCGGGGCCGAGTGGGGAGTGAGCAGTCTGTCCGCGCCGGTCCTGTCCGAGAAGGACGCAGGGCATGTCGCCGAAGCGAACGAGCGCGAGCATGATGCCGGGATCGTTCTCGCCTTGGCCGGTTCCGTTGAGCGGGAGCATGTCCGAGGCGGAATTGAGCAACACTTCCCGTATCCCCGGTCGGTCTTCGCGCCGGGATGCGACGACGGATTCCCACGCCGACGTATCGGGTGGGCAATCGTACGAGCACGGGTCACTGGGCAATAAGTACCCACGATGCGCCCCGGTGATGATGCGCAATGCGCGTTCGACGATTTCGGCGAGCTGGTCTGGCGGCCTCACTGCATCGATGAGTCCGTGCTCGTGAAGGTTCTCCGCTGTCTGGACACCGGCGGGGAAAGGTGAGTTGTACAAGGCCTCGAACACTCGAGGGCCGAGGAATCCGACGAGGGCCCCCGGTTCCGCGATCGTCACGTGACCGAGTGATCCCCAGGACGCGAATACGCCTCCGGTGGTGGGGTTTCGGAGATAGACGATGTAGGGCAGGTGCGCTTCTTTGTGCTTGATGAGCGCCGCGGTGATCTTGACCATCTGCAAAAACGCCGTCGTCCCCTCCTGCATACGCGTTCCCCCGGACGTGGGAAGCGCAAGAAGGGGCAGCTGCTCTTGGGTGGCTCGACGGATGGCGACGACGAGGCGTTCTCCCGCCGCCACGCCGATCGAACCACCGAGAAAACCGAACTCGCAGACAATGATTGCCACACGGCGGCCTCGGACGGAGGCGCTTCCGGTCAGGACGGACTCGTCGAGTCCGGTCTTCTCCTGGGCCCGCAGAAGTGCTTCGGCGTAATCGGAGTCGGTCGCGACGGGAATCGGAGGGGTATCCCACGACTCCCAGGTGCCGGCATCGATCACCAGGTCGAGCAAGTCGCGAGCCGTCAGGCGGTTCATCGGGTGAATCCTTGTAGCCATGACATGATTTCGTCAGTGTCTTCACCGAGAACCGGAGGTGCAGTGTGGCGGGTCTCCGTCACTTCGGTTCCGTCCGGATCGAAAAATCGTAGCGGTGGACCGGGCAGTGTGATGTTTCCGAGCGTGCTGTGGTCGACGTCGACGAGCAATCCCTGTGATCGGGTCTGCTCCCATTCGTACACTTCGGAGATCGTCCGAACCCGTCCTGCCGGTACTCCGATGCGGTCGAGTTCGGTCAGAAGCTCGTCACGCGAGTACGGCTTGAAGGTACGTTCGATCAATTCGACGACCTGGAAATGATTTTCGACGCGTTCGGCGTTTGTTGCCATACCCGGGGCGTCAGGGTCGAGGTCGAATCCTTCGCAGAATCTTCTCCACAGGCTTTCGCTGCCGACCGAGATCTGCACTGCGCCATCGCCGGTACGAAAGAGCCCGTACGGTGCGATGGAGGGATGGTGGTTGCCCTGCGCTGTGCCTACCTCACCGGCGACGGTCCACTTCGTTCCTTGAAACGCGTGAACACCGACCACGCTGGCCAAGAGCGACGTTCGGACAACGCGGCCTTTCCCCGTCTGTTCGCGTTCCTTCAAAGCCGCGACGACACCGAACGCCCCGTACATTCCGGCGAGAAGATCGGCGATCGGAACTCCGACTCGTTGAACGTCGTCCGGACTCGAGCCGGTCAGCGACATGAGTCCGGCTTCCCCCTGGGCGATCTGGTCGTAGCCGGCGCGACCGCCTTCCGGGCCGTCGTGGCCGAAACCGCTGATGGACAGAACGATCAGTCGAGGATTGAGTTCGGCCAGCCGCTCGGTCGAGAATCCGAGTCGATCGAGAACTCCGGTGCGAAAGTTCTCCATGAGAACATCGGCGCGGCAGACGAGATCTTCGAGGGTCGCTCGCCCACTGTCGGATTTCAGATCGAGCGTGATCGACTTCTTGTTCCGGTTCGTGGACAGAAAATACGTCGATTCCCGTTGTGTGTTCGGTGGTTCCAACGTGGGCTCCACAAAAGGCGGCCCCCACCCACGGGTGTCGTCGCCGCCGTGAGGTGATTCGACCTTGATCACGTCGGCACCCAGATCGCCGAGCATCATTGCCGCGTGAGGACCCGCGAGTGCGCGCGTGAGGTCGACGACTATCACGTCGTGTAACGGACCACTACGAGCACTTGTGTTGTGAGGCTTCGAAGTCGAGTTCATGTCGCACCGCCGTGTTCTGGTGTAATTGGCTGAGCCAGTTGGTGGTTGAGGCCTCCGTAGTTCGGTCGACTCCGGTCCGCTGGACCGAGAAACCGGCCAGGGCCACTGAAGGAGGTATGTGCGGCCCGTCTTTCGAACCGTAAGCGGGCACCGGTGAACGGCACATGGGTAACCTTGCCGACGACGGGTGTCAGTGGTGGGTAAGAAGTGACGAACGCTCACCGGGCGGCGCGATTGCGGTTGTATCGAACCGTTATCGGGACGTTCTGTCAGCTCATATCGTGCGAAGTCATGACATTTCGTGCATCTTCATGACCTGCAGGGCGAGTGAGACGTTCAATCGAAGGACGGGGTCGTCGGTGAACGATCCGACGACGCTCTCCAGCTTTCCGATTCTGTAACGCAAAGTGTTGTAGTGCATGTGCAGCGCCCGGGAGGCCTCGGCGACATTGCAATTGCAGTCGAGCAGGGTCTGGAGTGTCAGACGCAGGTCAGCGGCTTCGGCGTTGTCCTCCGACAAGGACTTCAGAACGTCATCGGTGAACGAACGCAGTTCGCTCTTGTCCGTCTGGAGCGAGAGGAGTCGGTGTACACCGAGTTCGTCGAAGTGTGCGATCTGCCCCGGCCCGTTGATACGTCGGCCGACGACCACGGCTGTACAGGCTTGGTCGTAGGCCGCGGGTAGATCGGCCAGGGAGTAGATCACCCGGCTCACTCCCGTGCTGAAGGATCGGCGGCCGCTGGTGCGATCGCCGGCAACCTTGCGCACCAACCCTTCGATGTCCCGAACCGCACGGTCGGTGCTGGTCGGGAAAAGCGTGACCACCTCGTGTCGAAACCCGACGGACGGCGCCGTCCGCTCGTGTGTTCGTACCACTTGTTGCCAGCCGTCGCTGAGTCGATCTTGGTCCGTGCGAGTGGAATTCGCGTGCTGGGATTCCGGGTGATCGACGTCGAGTTCTGCAACCACAACGGCAAGTGGACGAGTGACATCCCACCCCAACTGGGTGAAGTGCGCGCTCACTTCCGCAGGCGAGCCGGCTTCGCCTATCAGTGCGTCACGGAGGAAGTCGCCGCGGAACTTGGATTCCACTGCCGCAACTGCCAGCTGTTTGGTGACGGCCAGCGCGGCAACGGTGGCCGCTCGCTCCAGCGCTTGAACGACAACTGCGCCGAGTTCGTGGGTGCCGGCGTACGCCACCATCCGGCCGTGGTCGGTGCCGCCGGCCACCACTCGGGTGAGCGCCAACTGGCCGGGAAATCCCTTGGGCGCGTTCTGTAAACCGACGGCGACCCGCTCGGTCAGGAACCGACCGGTGCTTTCGAACAACGGAAGCGCGTTCAGCGCGGCTGAATCCCCGGCCTCGGTCAATACCCTTCCGTCCGGCGAGCAGATGAGAACGCTGACGTCGAAAAGCGCGGCGAATTCTGCGGCAATCTGAGGTAGATCGCCACCTTCCAAGACGATCGACGTCAACGAGCGGTGAAGTCGATCGGCAATGTCGAGTGCCGCGGACTGCTTCGCCACCAACTTGGTGAAGACCTCCGAGATCACCTCGTCGAATCCCGCGGTGACGGGAAGAACCAACAGCGGAAGCCCTCGCTGCTCTGCCATGTGCAGCATCGCCTCGGGCAGCTCGTCGAGATAACGGCCCGTTTTCACGGCAAGTGCCGCGACTCCTCGACGTGCAAGACCGTCGACGAGGTCACTGAGATCTGTGTCGTCGAGAAGCTCGCCGGTTCGCCCGTAGCGCAGCGGGAACCCGGTTGTCACCAACAACTCGTTCGGCTTCACCCAAGCGAGGATGTCCGGTACTTCCATCACGTTCACCGATTGAACGAGGTGGCGTAAGCCCCCGTGCCCGGCAAGGACTTCGGCTCCACGCAGACTGGGCAGCTCGAGGACATCCCGAACTGTGAGTCTGTAGTCGCCACCTTCTGGCAAATGTTGAAGCTCTTCGCTCGAATATTTGGCAGATCTATCCATGTCGCGAGACTACGCTCGATCACGCGACGAACATTGTCAACAGTTGACGAAAATAGCCTCTCGAAATGAGCGGTTCTCCGTATGTCTGCCAACTACCGCGGCCCGAATTGGCGATCGCCCGCGTCTCCGAGTCCAGGTATCAGGAAAGCATTTTCGTTCAGGCCGTCGTCGATGCTCGCTGTGAGGAGCCGGACCGGATGTCCGGAGTTCTTCAGTGCTTCGATCCCCTCCGGAGCCACGACGACACATATTGCAGTCACATCGGTGGCTCCGCGTGCAATGAGCAGATCGATTGTGCGGACGATGGATCCACCGGTCGCCAACATCGGATCGAGGACGTAGACGGGGGTGCTCGACAGATCAGCTGGCAGGGACTCGAGATACGGAACCGGCTGGTGTGTCTTCTCGTCTCGTGCCATTCCCACGAAACCGACGCCTGCCTGCGGAATGAGGGCACTCGCCTGTTCGACCATGCCGAGGCCCGCTCGCAAGACCGGGACCAGGAGCGGTGGATTCGCCAGCCGCACCCCCAGCGTCGGAGCAACTGGCGTCTCGATGTCGAACTGTTCCAGTTCTGCGCCGCGCATGGCCTCGTAGACCAACATATGGGTCAGTCTGCGCAAGGCGGACCGGAACGTTGCGTTGTCGCTGCGAGCGTCGCGCATGGTCGTGAGCAGCGATGCCGCCAGCGGATGGTCGACAACAGTGGTGTCCATGGTCGAATCGTAAGTGAGAACCGATGGGGCGGCGCACAACCGGTGATTCGGAGTCGAAATAACCAATCGCGGTTTTCGTTTGGGCAAGTATTGACGATGCCGATGGGTTCGAGTCGTCATAGCGTGGTCGACACGGCAGTTCCGAACCGCTCGGCTGGACTGGGCGCCCGGAGCTGTCAAGGCCCAATTTTGCCTCCACGATTCCCTATACAAGGAGATGCCAATGCCCGAAGCAATCGAGGTCCGTAAGGTTCCGCTACACAGCGTCTCCGACGCCAGTGAGCTCGCCAAGCTGATCGACGACGGTGTCCTCGAGGCCGACCGCGTCATTGCAGTCATCGGCAAAACCGAGGGTAACGGCGGCGTCAACGACTACACGCGCATCATCGCGGACCGAGCGTTCCGAGAGGTTCTCTCCGCCAAGGGTAATCGCAGCCCCGAAGAAGTGGCGGAGGTGCCGATCGTCTGGTCCGGCGGCACGGACGGCGTGATCAGCCCGCACGCGACGATCTTCGCGACCGTGCCGGCAGACAAGGTCACCAAGACCGACGAGCCGCGACTGACCGTGGGTGTCGCCATGAGTGAGCAACTGCTGCCCGAGGACATCGGCCGTACGGCCATGATCACCAAAGTTGCTGCGGCAGTGAAAGACGCGATGGCCAATGCCGGCATCACCGATCCCGCCGACGTGCACTACGTACAGACCAAGACTCCGTTGCTGACAATTCACACCATCCGTGACGCCAAGAGCCGCGGCAAGACTGTGTGGACCGAACAGACTCATGAGTCGATGGACCTGTCCAACGGCGGAACGGCTCTGGGGATCGCGGTTGCGCTCGGCGAAATCGACATGCCGACCGACGAGGATGTCATGCACAGCCGCGAACTCTTCTCCTCTGTCGCATCCTGCTCGTCCGGCGTCGAGTTGGACCGCGCGCAGATCGTCGTCGTCGGTAACGCACGTGGCGTCGGCGGACGCTACCGGATCGGCCACAGCGTGATGAAGGATCCGCTCGACCAGGACGGCATCTGGGCGGCGATCCGTGACGCCGGACTCGAACTTCCGGAGCGGCCGCACTCGAGCGACCTGGACGGTCAACTCGTCAACGTGTTCTTGAAGTGCGAGGCCAGTCAGGACGGAACGGTCCGTGGCCGTCGTAATGCGATGCTCGACGACTCCGACGTGCACTGGCACCGCCAGATCAAGTCGTGTGTCGGCGGAGTCACGGCAGCTGTCACCGGCGATCCGGCAGTGTTCGTCTCGGTATCGGCAGCGCACCAGGGTCCCGAGGGCGGCGGCCCAGTCGCTGCCATCGTCGATCTCGGTCAGTAGTAGGCAAGAACCTCGCTGGAAACCTCGACAGTCGCGCCGCCACCGGCAATTCGTCCTCGAATCAGTTGCCGGTGTCGGCGAGTCCGCCGCGGCGTACCCCACTTCACTGCTTGAAAGGATTCACGATGGTTCATGCTGCTGACCCTGTCGACGAGAGCGTTTCCGGTGCGCCCGAGAATCGCGAACTCGTCATGGCCGATGCGGTCACGCTCAGTGGTCTGATACGCAGGCGTGAAGTGTCGTGTGTCGAGGTGATGGACAGCTTCCTCGATCAGATCGAATTACATAACCCGGCGGTGAACGCGATCGTCGCATTGCGGGATCGGGAAGCGTTGACGGCGGAGGCGCGCGAGCGTGATTCGCAGTTGGCGAGTGGGCAGTATCTCGGTTGGATGCACGGGTTTCCGCATGCGGTGAAGGATCTTTCGGCAGCCAAGGGTCTGCCGTTCACGTCCGGGTCGCCGATGTTCGCGGATCGAATCGCCGAAGATGACGAACTGTTCGTCAAGCGGATCAGGTCTGCCGGTGCCATTGTGATCGGCAAGACGAACACACCGGAGTTCGGGCTCGGATCCCAGACGTACAACCCGGTGTGGGGTACGACGGTGTCGCCGTACGACCATTCGCGCACTGCCGGCGGTAGCAGCGGTGGCGCCGCAGCGTCGTTGGCGCTCCGCATGTTGCCGGTGGCTGATGGAAGCGATTACATGGGTTCGCTCCGAAACCCGTCGGCATTCAACAACGTTGTTGGGTTTCGACCATCCTGGGGTCGGATACCGGAGACGGGATTCATCGCTCAGGGCGCCGTTGTGGGCCCGATGGGCCGAACCGTCACCGACGTGGCTCACCTGCTTTCCACGATGGCGGGGCCGGATGCTTATGCACCGTTGGGGATTCGTGAGGATCCCGCGGTATTCACCGAAAGCCTCGCACGTGATCTGAAGGGCTCTCGGATCGCATGGGTCGGTGACTGGAACGGTTACCTGGCAACCGAACCTGGAGTTCTCGAGTTGTGCGAATCCTCGTTCGAGGTCTTCGAACAGTTGGGGTGCCGCGTCGAGGCGGCGCTTCCCGACTTCAAACCCGAGGACATCTGGCAACTGTTCTTGCGGTGGCGTTGGTGGGCACAGCTCGGCTTGATCGATCAGTACAACGATCCGAGCTTGCGCGAGTTGATGAAGCCCGAACTGTTGTGGGAACTCGAGCACGCGGTCACACTGTCGGCTCTCGACGTGACCAAGGCCGCGGAGGCCCGCAACGGCTGGCTGTCGGCCATTACCAAGATGTTCGAAACCTACGACTACATTCTCGCGCCGAGTGCTCAGGTGTTTCCTTTCGACAAGAACACTCACTGGCCCGAGACCGTCGACGGGCGGTCGATGGACACGTATCACCGGTGGATGGAGACGGTTGTTCCCTGGACGATGGCCGGGGTTCCGGTTGCGGGGATGCCGGTCGGCTTCGACGATCGTTCGCTTCCCATGGGTATCCAGATCATCGGTCGGCACGGAGCCGACTTGGACGTACTCCAACTCGCCTACGCATTCGAGCAGGCAACCCAGTGGGTCGAGCGGGTTCTTCCGCCCGCACTCCGCGTGAACTGACCGATCTATTTCGAACGTATCCAGTTGGGAGAGAACGACGATGGCTTCGGCATTGTGGCACGGGTTCGCGGACATGGGCGCTGTGGAGAAGAACGGCGCGTTTGTCGTCTCTCGCGGTGAGGGCGCGTACATCTGGGACCGCGAGGGCACTCGGTATCTGGATGCGACGGCGGGCCTGTGGTTCACCAATGTCGGGCACGGGCGCACGGAGATCGCGGATGCGGTGGCGGCTCAGTTGTCGAAGATCGCTCATTTCTCGAATTTCGGTGATTTTGTTCCCGAGACCACGCAGGTGTTGGCCGAGCGTCTGGCGGCCATCGCGCCGGTTGCCGGGAGCAAGATCTTCTTCACCTCGGGTGGTTCGGATTCGGTGGACACTGCGGCGAAGCTGGCTCGCCGGTACTGGCACGAGGTGGGGCAGCCGGAGAAGGCGATCATCGTCGGACGCCAGAAGGCGTATCACGGAATGCACGTTGCGGGAACGGCTCTCGCTGGTATTCCGGTGAACCGTGAGGGGTACGGCGAGCTGATGGCGGATGCGGCGACGGTCGGCTGGGATGATGCGAAGAGCCTGCTCGAGTTGATCGAGCGGGTCGGTGCGAACAAGATCGCTGCGTTCTTCGCGGAGCCGATCATCGGTGCGGGTGGGGTGTATCTGCCGCCGGAGGGGTATCTGGCCGAGGTGCGTGACATCTGCCGTGAGCACGACATTCTGTTTGTCGTCGACGAGGTCGTGACCGGTTTCGGTCGTATCGGTGGTGAGTGGTTCGCGTCCACTCGTTTCGATTTGCAGCCTGACATGATGACCACGGCAAAGGGTTTGACGTCGGGTTACGTTCCGATGGGTGCGGTGTTCATCGCGCCGCGGGTGGCGGAGCCGTTCTATGCCGGTTCGTGGTGGCGTCATGGGTACACCTACGGCGGGCATGCCGGTGCTGCTGCGGCGGCGATGGCGAACCTCGACATTCTCGAGCGTGAGAA
This sequence comes from Rhodococcus sp. Ni2, assembly GCF_021352185.1. Classification (NCBI taxonomy): domain Bacteria; kingdom Bacillati; phylum Actinomycetota; class Actinomycetes; order Mycobacteriales; family Nocardiaceae; genus Rhodococcus; species Rhodococcus sp. Ni2. The sequence goes on along the minus strand of NZ_WOXZ01000001.1, from coordinate 2,083,247 downwards.
TCTGCTCGCGGAGTCGAAGCGTTTGGAGGCGTCGTTGCATACGCATCTGCAGCCGCTGGCGGAGCATCCGCGGGTGGCGGAGGTTCGTAGTGGGCTCGGTGCGGTTGCTGCGGTGCAGTTGGCTGATCCGGCGGAGGCGTTGCCGTTCGTGAAGACGCTTCGCGAGCATGGTATTTCGGGTCGCGCGGCGGGTCAGGGTGCGATGCAGATTTCGCCGACGTTTGTCATGACCGATGATCAGGTCGCGGAGATGGCAGCAGGGATCCTCGCAGCCCTCGGCTAGGACTGTCGTTTTCCGTTGACAGACATCGTGTTACGGAATCATTAAGCCGAAGAAAATGTTTGGGCCCTTCGTGGCGTGGTCCTCATTTCGGTCGAAACTGCCTCCAACACTGACGATGACCCCTGCCCGCATCATCTGCCACCATTGTTGCCAATCTCGGTGAGTGGGTTCTGGCAGATTGTCATCACGTCCAAATCTCGTTCCTGCATTAGCGTTTCACTCCAGACACGGTGTTTGTGAGCTGGGGCACAAAGCATTTCGAACACCTTCCTCCTTTGCGAAAGGTCTCGTCATGCCGATCTGGACGTTGCACGGAGACGGAAAGAACATCGGAGCCGGTGAAGTGGTCGCTCCCGGCGAGCGACTCAGTTGGGCGAGAACCATCGGGTTGGGCGGCCAGCATGTCGTGTCGATGTTCGGCGCGACGTTCGTCTTCCCGATCATCATGGGCCTCAATCCTCAACTTGCCGTGATGATGTCAGGCTTTTGTACGCTCTTCTTCCTGCTGGTGGTCAAGGGGCACGTCCCCAGCTACCTCGGAACATCCGCAGCTTTTGTCGGTGGCGTTGCCGCCATTCGTGCCCAAGGTGGAACGACGGCCGAAGTGACCGGTGCGATTCTGGTGTCGGGGTTGGTTCTGGGATTCGTCGGCATCGCCATCCACTTTCTCGGCGGTGGCGTCATCAGTAAAGCGCTACCGCCGGTGGTCACCGGCGCTGTGGTGATGTTGATCGGCTTCAACCTGGCGCCTGTGGTCGCGGGGTTGTACTGGCCGCAGGATCAGTGGGTGGCACTGATCGTGATGGTTGCACTGATCGTGATGAGCGTTGCGCTACGCGGCTTCCTGGGACGTATCGCCATTCTCGTCGCGCTGGTTTTCGGCTACATCTTCTCGTGGGTCCTCGACCGGCTCTCCGGTCCGATCACGTCCGCCAGTGGTAGCGGCGCACCCACCGAGCACTTTCGTGTCAACTGGGATTCGGTGCACTCGGCGTCCTGGTTCGGGTTGCCGCCGTTCTCGGACGAAGCCAACGGGATCGTCGGTATCCACGCTCCCTCGTTCAGCCTCACGTTCATCGTTCTGGTGCTTCCCGGTGTCATCGCACTGGTCGCGGAAAACGCCGGACACGTCAAGGCGGTCGCCGAAATCACGGGCGACGATCTCGACCCGTACATCGGACGCGCCATTGCCGGTGACGGTTTTGCCACCGCCATCGCCAGCGCAGTAGGCGGCTCCCCCACTACGACGCATGCCGAGAACATCGGTGTCATGGCTGCCACGCGGGTGTACTCGACCGCCGCGTACGTGATTGCGGGTTTCATCGCGATCCTGCTCGGCTTCTCGCCCAAGTTCGGAGCAGTCATGGCGGCGACGCCCGGCGGCGTCCTGGGCGGAATTCTTGTGGTTCTGTTCGGCATGATCGGTCTGCTCGGCGCCAAGATCTGGAAAGAGAACGGCGTCGACTTCGGGAACCCGCTGAATCTGATGCCGATTGCCGCCGGTCTGATCATCGGTATCGGCGACACGGCGCTGAAGTTCAGTGACACGTTCTCGCTCGGAGGTATCGCGCTCGGCACCATCGTCTTGATCGTGATGTACCACCTCTGCCGGCTCGTAGGGTCCTGGAACCCTGAACTGAACAGGCCGAAGTCCGGCAGGCGGCCGGGCGCAACGCCGGGGGCGAATGCGTCAGATGACGAACGCGAAGAGCCCGTGGCGCAGCTCACGTGATGCCAAGTTGAATGTATGCCAGGTATGACCCGTGACCGTTGTCACATCTGCACAAAACGTGAAGTGACTCATAGAGGCAGGATTGAGTAATGAAACCGTCGCCGCTGACTTATCACCGACCGTCCTCGGTCGAGGACGCGTGCCGAATCCTCTCCGAGGTCTCTCACGAGGGGAAGGTGCTCGCCGGTGGGCAATCGCTTGTGCCGCTGCTGTCCATGCGCCTCGCCGCGCCCGCCCACATCGTCGACATCGGATCGATCCCGAACCTCGCTTCGGTGACCTCGTCCGAAGACGAAGGAGTGCGGTTCCAGGCCCTGGCCACGCACTCGGTGCTGGCGGCCGACGAAGGTGCTCGTCGAGTCCAGCCTCTGCTGAACCGTGCTCTGCAGTTGGTAGCGCACCCCACGATCCGTAACCGCGGGACGAGCGTCGGCTCCATCGTCCATGCCGATCCGTCGGCGGAGATGCCGGCAGTCCTGACGCTGCTCGGGGGCAGCGTGACCGTCCAGTCGGTGCGTGGCACCCGCGAGATCGCGTCGACGGATCTCTTCGCCGGCCCTCTCGAGTCGAGCCTGGAATCAGACGAGATCGCGGTGTCGGTGTCGGTGCCCGCCGCCGAACCCGGCGTGGGAACCGCCATCGACGAGATCGCGCGTCGTCACGGTGACTATGCACTGGTCGGTGTCGTCGCCCGGATTCGCGTGGTCGACGGTCTGGTGGCCGAAGCGCACATGACGTACGTGTCCGCCGGAGAGCTGGGGCAGGTCGTGGACTACACGGACGTGCTGGCGGGGGCGTCGGCGACGGATCAGCGGGACCCGCGGTGGCGCACCCTCGGGGAATGCGCCCGCGCGCAGATAGATACCGAGGCAGACATTCACGGGACGGCGGCGTACCGCTCGCAGTTGGTGTCCGCGCTCACGGCGCGGGTCGGCTTCGCGGCGGCAACGGATGCTCTCAGTGAGAACGCAGTACTGGCAGGAAAGTGGTGACAATGTCCAAAAACGATCGCTCCATCGATGATCAACTTGCCGAGCTGGCAGCGGATACCGGTGAGCACCATGTAGCTGTCACGTTCACGCTCAACGAGGTGACGAACACCGTCGTTCTTCCCTCCCGCACTCTGGCTTCGGATGCCATTCGTCACCACCTCCGTAAGACGGGCACGCACGTGGGTTGTGAACACGGCGTGTGTGGTGCGTGCACCGTGCTGCTCGACGGAAAGCCTGTTCGATCCTGCCTCGTCCTCGCGGCCAGCCTCGAAGGTCGATCGATCACCACCGTCGAAGGCCTCGTCGAGCCGGACGGCACTTTGCATCCGGTTCAGCAGGCGTTCAAGGATTGTCACGGTCTGCAGTGCGGATTCTGCACTCCGGGATTCGTGACGACCATCGCGGCATTTCTCGAGGAGAACCCCAACCCCACGCGGGAGGAAGCTACCGACGCGATAGCGGGAAACCTCTGCCGTTGTACGGGGTACCAGAACATCAGGGCGTCGGTTCTGCGCGCAGCCGAGATCAAGCGTGAACGGGCCGGGCAGTTCCCGCTCGGAATCGACGACGCGTCCACTCGGGAGGCGTTGGATCGTAAAGTGCGGGGAACAACGAATCCCGTCGGAGGACGGGCGGGTAAGGCATGAGTACTCCGGTCAAACCAGCAAAGCGCAACGGGGCGAAGCATCCCGCTTCCGATCATTCGACGGCCGATCATTCGGTTGCCGACGACGGCAAGTTCTTCGGCAAACCGATTCCGCGCGAGGAAGATACGCGTCTGCTCAGCGGGCAGGGGCGATACCTCGACGATCTGGGCCACAACGCGCTGATCGCGGCATTCGTCAGGTCGCCGCACGCCCATGCGCGAATCATCGACATCGACATCGATCAGGCGCTGGAAGTGCCTGGCGTACATGCCATCTACACCTACGAAGATCTCCTCGCGGACACGCCGGAAATGGCGGAGAACCTGCCACTGCTCATTCCTCATCCGGGAATCATCGCTCCGCGCAACGGGTATCCCCTCGCGAAGGACGAGGTGAAGCATGTCGGAGAAGCCATCGCCATGGTGGTCGCCGACAACCGGTACATCGCCGAGGACGCTTGCGCGAAGATCGACGTCACCTACGAGGCGCTGAAGCCTGTAGTGGGGATCGACGTCGCTCGCACCGCCGCCAACGCCGTCCACGCCGACGTTCCGGACAACGTCGCCGCTCACCTGCAGCACGGGTTCGGAGATCTGGATGCCGAACTGGCCGCCGCGCCGCACCGACTGACGCTGGATCTCGAAATCGAGCGTTCGGCTTCCATGCCGATGGAGGGCAAGGGCGTCTACGCACGTTGGGACGGTGACGAGAACACCCTCACGTTCTGGACCTCCACCCAGACGTCCACGTCCGCCCGCGCCGCAATCGCCGCGCGATTGGGGATGGCGCTGAACAAGGTTCACTGCATCGCTCCTGACGTCGGCGGCGGATTCGGCGTCAAGATCGTTCACCCGTGGCCCGAAGAAGTCATGATCACGTGGGCCGCTCGACGCCTCGGCCAGGCCGGTATCTCCTGCGAGGTGAAGTGGGTCGAGGATCGCCGTGAGCACTTCATCTCGAGCGCACACGAGCGCGGGCAGATCCAGAAGGTCGACATCGGATTCGACGACGATGGTCGTCTGTTGGCGTTCGACTTCACGTTCTGGCATGACAACGGCGCTTACCTGCCGTACGGGATCATCGTCATGATCAACACCGCGACGCAGGTTCTCGGGCCGTACAAGCCGAAGTCGTTCCGGGTCAACGCCTATTCGCTTTACACCAACACCGTGATCGTGACCCCGTACCGCGGCGCCGGACGTCCGCAGGCCGTGTTCGCGATGGAGCGATCCATGGACGCCATCGCCAAGTACCTGAACAAGGACAAGATCGCGGTGCGGGAGGCGAACTTCATTCGCCCCGAGGACATGCCGTACGACTTCGGCCTGATGTTCCAGGACGGACGCCCGTTGATCTACGACACGGGCGACTACCAGGCGGGCATCGACAAGCTCAAGAAGCTCATCGACTGGGACGGATTTCCCGAGTACCAGAGGAAGGCTCGTGCCGAAGGTCGGTCGGTCGGCATCGGTATCGGCGCGTACGTCGAGGGAACCGGACCCGGACCCTACGAGGGTGCGCACGTCGTGGTCGAGACGTCCGGAAAGGTCAAGGCCGCAACAGGCCTGACGACGCAGGGTCAGGGCCACCAGACCGCGTTCGCCCAGATCGTTGCGGACGACCTCGGAGTCAAGGTCTCCGACGTCGAGATCGTCACGGGTGATACCCGCCGGTTCGGTTATGCCGTCGGCACTTTCGCCTCGCGTGGTGCGGTCATGTCAGGTTCGGCCTTCCACGTCGCAGCGCAGATGGTCGCGGAGAAGGCGAAGAAGATCGCGTCCGGAATCCTGGATCTGCCGGAAACCGAACTGGAACTCCGGGAAGGGCACGTGTGCAAGATCGGCACCGAAGCCGGAGTGGAGGGTACGTCCGTACCGCTGAGTGTTGTTGCCGTGCTGTCGAACCCGCTACGATATGCGTTCGACCGTGAGTCGAAGCTGGCCACCGGTTTCGCCAAGACCGACACGGACATGTCGAAGCCGCCGATTCCCGAGGGTGAGCAGCCCGGTCTGGAAGCAACCGGCTACTACTCGCCGCCCAGTTCCACCTTCGCTTCGGGAGTGCACGCGGCGATCGTCGAAACCGATCCCGTGACAGCCGAGATCACGGTCCGTCGTTACGTTGTCATCCACGACTGCGGAAACGTGATCAACCCCCGCATCGTCGAAGGTCAGGTCATGGGCGCCGTCGCGCAAGGTATCGGCGGCGCACTCTACGAGCGGATCGTCTACGACGAGCACGGGCAGATGCTCAACGCGTCGTACATGGACTTCTTGATGCCGTTCGTCACCGAGATGCCGGATTCGCTCGAGATGGATCACACCGTCACGCCGTCGGGACTCAACCCGCTCGGAATGAAGGGTGCCGGTGAGGCGGGTGTGATCCCCACCAGCGCCGTCATCGCGGCTGCCATCGAGGACGCCGAAGGAATCTCGATCACGTCCATGCCCATTTCACCGTCCGAACTGTTCGAACTTCGACTCGCACACGCGGGTTCGTCATCAGAGGAGAATGCATGAGAATCGCCGGCACCGCGCAGCTGACGGCACCTCGCGAAGAGGTCTACGACAAGCTCCAGGACGGTCGTGTACTGGCCGCGACCATTCCCGGTGTGCAGTCGCTCGAGCAGCTCACGGACAATCACTACAAGCTCTCCATCATGGCGGGAGTTGCGTCGATCAAGGGCGTCTACGACGGCGAGGTTGTTCTGTCGCAACAGAATCGGCCCAATTCGTTTGTCATGACGGCTTCGGGGGCGGGTGCTCCCGGCACGGTGAAGGCGGACGTCACGGTCACCTTGACGGAGAACGAGGGTGGCACGCTGCTTTCGTATGACGCCGACGCCGTGGTCGGCGGGATGGTCGGCGGCGTCGGGCAGCGCATGATCACCGGTGTAGCCAAGAAGATGGCCGGGGTGTTCTTCAAGAGCATCGACGGCGTCATTGCCAACGGCATCCCCGAGAAGGTCACTGCCGCCGTGGCGGCGGCGGTACCGGCAGTGGCGGTCGAAGGCGCGCCGGTAGTTTCCGGAGCTGTCGCGGCACCGGCGGTTCTCCCGGCCGCTGCACCGACAGCGGGCGGCACAGATGCTCGCACGGTGATGGTCAGCGCCGTCGTCGGCGCAGCCATTGCTTTGTCAGGTGTTGCTATAGGCGGATTCCTGGCGCGTTCTGGTTGTCGCGAGTAGTTCACTCAGGTGTCAACAGCTGATTTGCGATGAGGGAAACGCCCCGAACCGACCAGGTTCGGGGCGTTTTTCACGTCCGCGTAACCCACGGGGGCGCCGGCGAAGATCCGCTCGTGATCGTGCGCCGAACCTTGGTCCCCCGATTCGGCGAATTGTGACAAAGAATCCGCTCTTCCGAACCTGTGGAATAGCTCTACACGTCAGGTACGAGCCACTTACCGGCTAGGCCGCAACCGTCGATCGGTACCAGACGAGACGAGCCAAAGATCTCAGGAGGAAGCGTGGAACCCAGGAAGATTCGGGTCGGTATCGATACCGGCGGAACGTTCACCGACATCGTGGCAGTGGACGACGAAACCGGCGCCATCGTCACCACCAAGACCCCGTCCACCCCGGCGGACCCCGCCGAGGGCTTTCTCGCCGGTATCGAGAAGGTACTCGCCAAGCTCGGTGAGAGTGGCGACTCGATCGGTGCGGTCAGCCACGGTACGACCGTAGCGACGAACAAGCTGCTCGAAGGCAAGGTCGAGAACCTCGGCTTCATCACCACCGAGGGCTACGAGCACGTTCTCGAAATCGCTCGTCAGTCGGTGCCGGACGGTTACGGCAACTCGTACTTCTGGGTCAAGCCCGAACGCATCGTCCCCGCCGATCGTGTACGCACCGTCGGTGGACGCCTTTCCTTCGACGGCAGCGAGATTCGTCCGCTCGACGAAGAGAGCGTTCGCAGCGCAGCGCAGTTCTTCAAGGACCGCGGGATCCGGACCATCGGCGTCTGCCTCATGCACTCGTACGCCGATCCGACGCACGAGGAGCGCGTACGCGACATCCTCTTCGAAGTTTTCCCCGATGCGACGGTGAGCATCTCGAGCCAGGTGCTGCGTGAGTACCGCGAATACGAGCGGTCCATCACCACACTCGTGGACGCCGCGGTCAAGCCGAACATCCGCAACTACGTGAACAACATCGCGAATCGTCTGCGTGAGTTCTCGACCACCGACGGTGAACCCCGCGACATCCCGTTCTACGTCATGAAGTCCAACGGCGGTGTCCTGTCGGCCAAAGAGGTTGTTCACCAGCCTATTACGACAGTCCTGTCGGGACCGGCCGCCGGAGCCCTCGGTGCTGCGCTGATCGCCGACGCCGCCGGCGTCGAGCAGGTGTTGACCTGTGACGGCGGCGGAACGTCGACGGATGTCACCGTCGTGGTTCGCGGCGAGCCCGCGCTGACCACCGAAGGGCGAGTGGGCAACTACCCGTCGAAGATCCCGATGATCGACGTCGTGACCGTCGGCGCCGGTGGTGGGTCGATCGCGTGGATGACGCCGGAACACACCCTCCGAGTCGGCCCTCAGTCGGCCGGCGCCGATCCCGGACCGTTGTGCTACGGCAAGGGCGGCAGCGAACCGACCATCACCGACGCGCACGTCCTGCTCGGTCGCATCCCACCCCACCTGCTCGGTGGCGAGATTCCTCTCGACACGGAATTGGCACGCAAGGGCCTCGAAGAGCTTGCAACACAGCTCAGTCTGGGCTTCGAGGAGTGCGCGGTCGGCGTCCTCGAGGTCTCGGCGTGGAACCAGGCCAACGCCCTGCGTCAGATCACCGTCAAGCGTGGCCTCGACGTTCGCGACTTCACCCTCGTGACGTTCGGCGGCTCCGGCTCGCTGCTCGCCTGCCGTCTCGTCGACATCCTGGGTCTGAAAGACGTTCTCGTCCCGCTCAATCCGGGTAACGTCTCCGCGTTCGGTCTGCTGACGGTCGATGTCCGCAACGACTACGTCCAGACGCATGTCAGTCGTCACGACCGGTTGAAGGCTGAAGACCTGCAGAGCCAGTTCGACGCGCTGGCCGGCGAAGCCGAGATTGCGCTTGCCGAAGAGGGTTTCGACGAGACGCAGCGCAAGTACTCTCGTACTGCGGATCTGCGCTACCTCGGTCAGGCATTCGAGGTGCGCGTCCCGGTGGCGGAAGGTACCGTCACGGCGCAGATCATGGACGACGCGGCCGAGGCGTTCCACCAGGCGCACCGCGAACTGTACGGCTACGACTTCCGGGGAGACCCGTCGCAGCACGTGGAATGGGTCAACCTGCGCGTGAGTGGCATCGGCCCGATCAAGCGTCCGACGCTCAAGGAGATCCCGGCCGGCACCGGCGCCGACACCGCTCGAACCGGTTCGCGTCAATCGTATTTCGACAGCTGGGTCGAAACGGCCACTTACGATCGCACACTGCTCGGTGCGGGTGACGTCATCGAAGGACCGGCCGTGATCGAGGAGTTCAGCTCGACTGTCCCGATCCATCCCGGATTCTCGGCACGTATCGACACCTTCGGGAACATTCGTATCTCGAAGTCTTCCGACTCGAACGGAGTGAAGTGATGACCGCCATTCTCGATGCTGCTGCTGCCACCGCGGCCAAGCCGTACCGACTCACCGCTACCGACGGCGCGTCACCTGACCCGATTCTGGTCGAGATCGTCGCCGGTTACCTTGCCAGCGTGGAAATGGAGGTGGAGACCTCCATTTCGCGCACCTCGCGCTCACCGATGATCCGTGACGCTCACGACTTCCGTGCCGGTATTCACGACCGGAACCTCCGCAAGCTCACGGGCCGTTCGTATTCCGCCCTGGTTCATCCGATCGCCCGGGACTTCCCACTCGAGACGATGAAGCCGGGAGACGTGTACTTCCACAACGACGTCTACCTGTCCGAAGGTGGCATCGGCCATCTCCCCGACCTCTGCGTCACGGTGCCTGTCTTCGCCCGCGTCACTCCCGATGCCGAGCCGAAGGTTGTTGCGTTCGTTCAGGCATTCGGTCACCACGACGACATCGGCGGTTGCTGCCCCGGCTCCATGCCGTCCGGCGCGACCACGGTGTACGAAGAGGGACTGATGGTTCCGCCGATCAAACTGTGGGACCAGGGAGTTCCCAACGAGGCGGCGCTGCGAATCATGACGCGTAACTCCCGCATGCCCGACGCTCTCGCAGCTGACCTCGACGCCGAGTGCTCGGCGTGCCTGATGGGTGCGCGTCGACTCACCGAATTGTTCGAGCGCTACGGCGTCGACACCGTCGAGTCGTGCTTCGACGCGATGATGGACGCGACCACCGAGACGTACCGCCGCGAGATCCTCAGCAAGATCCCGGTCGGTGAGTACACGTGGGAGGACTACGCCGAGCACGACGGCGTCGACGAACCGATGCTCCACATCCAGCGGATCACGCTCACGAAGACGCGGCCGGAGGACGAGGGCGGCGAGCGACTCATCCTGGACTTCAACGGAACCGGACCGCAGGCAAAGGGTCCGATCAACCACTGCGGTGACTACGCGGACGGAAACTTCCTCATCAAGTGGTTGGCCCCGATTCTGCGTAACCTCGCGGACACCCCGGAGCGCATGGCCGAACTCGATGTCAACGAGGGCGTCGTACCGCTGATCGAGATGAAGTTCCCCGAAAAGGGAACATTGATCACCCCGATCTTCCCTGCCCCCACCAACGCGCGCACGTTCGTCATCCTCCGTCTGCTCGGAGTGCTGGCCGGCGTCGTGGCCAAGGCTGTGGACGGCAACATGCCCGCCGATCAGGAGACCATCAGGTACACCGGTGTTTACGGTGAGGACTTCGAGGGTCACTCGTACCTCATGCGTGAGGTGCTCGGCGGAGGTTCCGGCGGACGCTACTACGCCGACGGCGAGGACACGATTCACGTCGTTCCCGATTCACGGAACCTGCCGACCGAATTCACCGAGAGCCGTTTCCCCTTCATCGTCGAAAAGCTCGGTCTGGCCATGGATTCCGACGGAGCCGGACGCTACCGCGGCGGTCTGGGATACGAGAAGCACATCCGCATGCTCAAGGATGCTCACTTCATGTCCATCGCGGACCGTTCGATTCTCGCCTGCTGGGGAGTCAAGGGTGGCAAGGCCGGTCGGCCGTTCTCCGTCGTCCTGGATCCGGGTGGACCGAACGAGCGTGAGTTCGACGCGCTGACCGATGCCGAGCCGATCAAGGCCGGCGAGGTCGTACGGATTCGCACCACCGGTGGTGGTGGTTGGGGAGATCCCCTGGAGCGCCCGACCGAAGAGGTCTTGCGAGACATTCAGTGGCGCAAGGTTTCCGTCGAGGGCGCACGCGACGACTACGGCGTTGTCGTGATCGAGGGTGACGAGCCGACCGTCGACGAGGCTGCTACCACGGAGTTGCGGGATCAGTTGCGCTCGGAACGCGGTGAGAACGAGCCCTTCTTCGATCGGGGTCCGGGCTACGCGCAGCTTTCCGGTGGCGCCACCTCAGCGGTCTACGACTACGTCTAGGACGGAAAACTCTCATGGAGAACGGAATTGCTCGCGGCGCCGACATCGCGGTGATCGGCGCCGCGGGTAAGACCGGTGAGGCCGTCGTCGCCGCACTGCCGCCGAGCGTGACAGTTCGGCGGCTGGTGCGAAAGGCGCGTGTCGACGGGGACTTCGAGGTAGAACTGGAAACCGGAAGCGGACTGCGCAAGGCGCTCGCCGGGTGCCGAGGCGTGTACTTCATTGCCCCGAACGTCCATCCCGACGAGCCCGCACTGCTTCGCAATGCGCTGACGGCAGCGGCTTCGGCGGGAGTGGAGCACTTTGTCTATCACTCCGTCGCGTGGCCGTTCAGCCCGTCCATGCCGCATCACCTGGACAAAGCCAGGTGTGAGGACGAACTGCATCGTTCACCCTTGAAATGGACTGTGCTGCAACCGTGTGCGTACGCGCAGAATTTCGAGGCGGTACTCACTGGTCGGTCTGACACCATCGTCCTGCCGTACAGCGCGGAAACGAAGTTCTCGTTCGTGAGTTTGGCGGACGTGGCGGCTGTTGCCGCGGTCGTACTGAGCGAGGGCTCGGGTGAACATCACGGAGCGACGTACGAGGTGGGCGGCCCGCAAGCTCTGAGCGTCATGGAGGTGGCACAGATGGTGGAAAAGCAGACGTCACGGACCGTCGCGATAGATCAGATCAGCGTGGATCAATGGCGCGAACAGATCGGCAGCAGCCTTGACGTCAACGCCAGCTCGCGTCTGGCGGCGATGTTCGAGTTCTACAACCACCATGATTTTCTTGCCGGCAGCGCGGCCGTCGAACTGCTTCTGGGTCGCCGACCGATGGGCGTCGAGAGCCTGATTCGCTGAATCCGGCTACGAAATGCCTCCTGCCGCCCAGACCACCAGTGGGGGCAGGGCGGCCAGGATCAGGCAGACAGTTCCGTTGAGCCACTTGTGCTCCACCGTGACGGCGGCGAACTCGCGCAGAATGGCGCTCGGCAGGTAGTACCGGGCGGTGTGGGAACCGATGACTTCCGCATCCAGATCGAGGCTTCGGGCAAACGTCGCGGTTCGGAGGATGTGGAAGTTGCTGGTGACCAGAATCATTCGAGGCTTCGTGGTGTTGGCACGGAGAAGGTCTCTGGTGTACTCGAGGTTCTCGAGCGTGGTGGTCGAGCGGTCCTCGAGAATCACGCTCTCGCGCGGTATCCCGTGATCGACGAGGTAGACGCACATTGCCTCCGCCTCGCTGACCACCTCGTCCGAACCCTTCCCGCCGCTCACGACCAACAGTGGTGAACGTCCTTCGCGGACCTCGGCGCGAAAGACGTCGGCCGCCTTGTCCAGACGGCTGGCAAGCAGGGGTGTCACGTCGGCGCCCGAAAGCCCGGCGCCGTGAACCACTATTGCGTCCATCCCGGGCTGGTACTTCTGGCGTCCGTAGACGTAGGAGTAGAGCAGAAAGCTCGTGAACAGAAAGCCCAGGTACGACGCGACCAGGCTGAACGAACCGAGAACGACTGCGAGCCAATATCTCTGCGTCAGCAGCGCTGATGCGAGCAACACGTAGGGAACGAGCAGGCCGAGTCCGGCGACGAGTGAGAGCAGATTCGCGACGCTGAATCCCTCGCGCCGCAGCATCGTGACCCCGTTGACGATCAGGAATCCTGCAAGCATGAGCACCAGCAACGGCGAGAGCAGAGCGATCGTCGCGATGACGAACGACGGGACCTCGGTTCCCGGCGCACCCGACTGCAACATCCACAGACCGGTGAAGATCAGTCCGAGAAGTAGGTAGACGCCGTTGCTCAGCCTCCGTCGATCCTGCCTGAACCGGTAGCCGCAGAATCCGAGCAGCGCGAGGCCGATGAGGAGAAGGATCACGGAGCCAGCCTAGGCGAGGCGCTTACGACACGGGCGCCACCACCTTCGACTGCTGGATCGCGGACAGGACCCTGGTACGGCACTCGATGAACAGTGGGTCTGCCTTGGTGGTCAGTTGATCTCGAGCTCCGGTCAACGGGACGTCGACGATGTCCTGCATCAATGCCGGAGTTCCGCCGAGGACGACTACTCGATCGGACAGGTACACCGATTCGTCGACGTCGTGGGTGACGAGGAGGACGGTGATGCCAAGATCACGCTGAAGCGTCAGCAGCAGGTCTTCGAGTTCCGCGCGGGTCTGCGCATCGACCGACGCGAAGGGTTCGTCCATGAGGAGTACCTGCGGCCGATAGGCGAGAGCGCGAGCTATCGCCACTCTCTGCTGCATTCCGCCGGACAACTGCCAGGGGTAGGAACGCGCAGCACCGCCTAGACCGACAACGGCAAGTGCATCGCTAACCCTCTCGTTCTGAACCTTCCGCGCCAGACCGTTGCCCCGTAGCGGCAGGCGAACGTTCTCGCCCACTCGAAGCCACGGCATCAGTGTGCGTCCGTAGTCCTGTGACACGAGAGCCAGCGTGGCCGGCGGTGCATCGATCGCGATCCCGGCGATGCGGACCTCACCGGTGGTCGGCTTCTGCAGACCGGCGATGCAACGAATCAGCGTGCTCTTGCCGATGCCGGAATGGCCGACGATGCAGACGATTTCTCCCGGTGCGACCGTAAGGTCGATCCCGCGGAGCACTTCGCGGCCGGTGGGGCCGCCGTAGGTCACCCCGAGGCCGCTCAGTTCGACTGCGGGTATCGATGCCGCAGATTCTGTGGATGACATCAGTTTCCTTTCACTGCGAGAGCGTCGTGGGTCCGCGGCTGCCATCTGAGCAACCATCGTTCGATCACGCCGTATCCGAGGTTGAGCACGTATCCGATGATTCCCAGCAGGAGAATTCCGGACCACATGTCCGCGATCGCGAATGTCTGTTGCGCGACGATCACGAAGTGACCGATTCCTGCAGTGGATACATACATTTCGCTTCCGACCATGATGACGACACCGATCGCGAGACTGGTACGGATACCGACTGTTATCTGCGGCATCGCTCCGGGGAGGAGTACCTGCGTCACCAGGAGGGGTGTACGGATCCGGTAGCTGCGCGCCACCAATCGGATACTCGGGTCGATGGAGCGAATGCCGTCGAGGGTGTTGAGGAGTATCGGCCAGACCGCGCCGAAGGCGATGGCGGCAACGTTACCCGTCGAACCGGTTCCGAAAACGATGAAAAGAGCGGGTAATACGGCCAGCGCCGGAATAGCGCGGAAGAACTGGAGAAACGGATCGGCAATGTCGGCAGCCAGCGGGAACAGTGCCAGCAGGAGACCGGCACCGACGCCGACCACCAGTGCCACGGCGAGACCGAAGGCAAGGTTGGTCAAGCTCGGTACGACGTCGTGGACGAATCCCGGACCGAACCAGTTGTCCACAAACGCTTTCCAGATACGCGACAGCGGCGGGAAGTAAGGCGACTTGCTCGACTCCGAACCGAAGTACCATACGACGACGATCAAGATCGGCAGCCACAACTCCCACACGAGGAGTCGAAGTCCTGACATCATCTTCACGTCGTCATCCTCCTCGGGATGTAATGCCAAGCAAGTAAACGATTCTCGATCGCCATCACGGCGAAGGCGAGCAGCATTCCGAGTAGTCCGGCGACGATGATCAGTGCGAACATTCGATCGGGAACGGATTGGCTCAGCAGGATCTCCTTACCGAGTCCCGGCACGCCGGCGATCAATTCTGCACCGATGGTCAGCAGCAAGCTCAGTGTTGCCGAAATGCGAATCCCGGTGAAGATGTAGGGCATCGACGCCGGTGCGACGACGAGAGCGAGCCTGCGCCACAGTGGAAGTCGGAAGGAGCGTGCGGTCGCCAGCAGTTCCGGTTCGACGTTGCGCACACCGTGAATCGTCTGGAGCAGAATCGGCCACACACTTACTGCCACGATCAGTGCCACCGCCATCCGTTGCGTCGGGCCCATGATCAGCAGAAAAAGCGGAATGATTGCGAGCGGCGGAACAGTTCGGCAGAAGTCGATGACGAAACGGGAGGAGACTGTCAGGAACGGGTGCGCGGCGAGCAGCAGCCCTGCCGGGATTCCGATCACCAGGCACAGCGCCAATCCGATCGCCGTCGTGGTCACCGTTTGTCCCAGTGATGTCCACAACGAGGACGTGCCGAGTTCGTTCACAAAGGCCACTGCCACGTCGCTGAACTTCGGAATACCTTGGACGTCCTCGTCGCCGAGCATTCCGAAGATCTGCCAGGCGGCTGCCAACGCGAAGAGCGTCAGCAGCCGACCGAGCAGAACCTGCCTGCGGCGAGTCTGCAGGGTTGTCAAGGCGGACAACTCAGTTGGCCGGGGTCAGCAGGGATTCGGCCTCGACCGAATCCGTCAGTACCCCGTACTTGACCAGCAGTTCGATCTCCGTGCCGAGAGCACCCGGTTCCACTACTGCGACGAACTGAGGATTCTTGCTGTTGGCCAGCATTTCGAGCGGAATCTTGGCTTGTGTCGAGAGTGCAGCCTTGACCGCGCCCGGATTCTGATTGGCGTAGTCAACTGATTTGGCAAGCGCGGTACGGAATTTCGCGAGTGAGTCAGGGTTCGCATTGACAAACGATTCCGAAGCGACCAGCGAGGTCCCTGGCACACCGGGCGCGGCCAAGGGGAAGGGGTGGCCGAGGATCTTCAGCCCCGAGTCGGTTGCTTTACTCAGGAACGGATCGATGAGGAACGCCGCGTCGGCCCCGCCGGTGGAAACCAGGTCGCCGAGGTTGGGCATGGGCGCCTGAATGAACGAGACCTTGTTCGCTGCGCCACCGGACTTCTCCACCGCGGCAGAGATGACTGCTTCGCTGACGGACTTCAAACCGCTGATCGCGACGGTCTTGCCTTCGAGGTCACGGAAGCCGCTGATGGAACTGTCCTTGGCGACCACGAGACCGGACTGGTCGACGCTGTCATTTGCGGCAAAATTCGTGAGCCCGCCGACAATGGTGACGGGCATGTTCTGGCTCCGTGCCTGAATTGCGGCAGCGGCAGTCGTGGCTGCCATATCTGCATTTCCGCTGAGCAACAACGGAATTTGAGCCGAGGAACTAGCGCCGCCCTCCACGAGTTGGATGTCGAGTCCCTCATCGGTGAAGTACCCCTGCTCCATGCCGAGCCAAATCGGTGCGAAGTCCGCGATCGGCTGAGGTGCGATTCGAATCGTGGTGGTCTGGGTGCCCCCGTCGTCGGAGGCCGTGGCGTCGCTCGAACAGCCTGTCAGTGCCAATGCCGCGGTCGCGACCGCGGCCAGGGCAACAACTCTGAACCGTGGTGTCGACCGAAGGGTAAGTCCAACCGTCATGTCCGAAAACCTCTCGCTGGGAAAGATATGACTTCCTTGCCGGTAATCCGGTGGGAAGGTGAAGACGCTCAAAGAATTCCGTACGCCGGAATGATTGTTGTGACTATAGTAATTTCCTAGGCGAATGCCAAGGGTTTTCCAAGAACACGAGATTTCGGATCGCCGGGTACATCCACGGCACCGGGAGGGGATCGGATGACGAAGGGTTCTGCGTCCGCCGTCGACAAAGCGCTGGATCTACTCGAGGCCATCGCGCGCTCGACCACGCCGATGAAGCTCAGCGAACTGGCAGAAGAAGTCGGGATGCTCCGCCCGACTGCGCACCGAGTGCTCGGAGAACTCGCGAACCGTGGTTGGGTCTTCCGCTACGACGGTCGCTATCTCCCCGGCCCGGCTGCACTACAGGTTTCCCACGAAGCGGCAGCGCATTCGTTGGCGGCCTTGTGCGATCCGACCATGCGGGTGCTGTCCGAGAGCACGGACATGATGGTGAATCTGCAGGTTCTCGAGAGCGGCGGGACGCGGATCATCGCGGCGCTGCGTCCCGAGCGACTCAAGATGATCACTCGGATGCTCGGGGATCTGCTTCCGCCGCACCGGTTCGCGGGTCCGCTCGCGTTGGTGGCGGCACTCGAGGACAACACCCGGGCGCCCTACCTGGCGATGGTGGAGAAGAGTGGCTATCCACTGGAAGGACCCACCGGCTTTCTCGCCGACATCGCCGAGACGCAGAAAACCGGATTCGCCGTTGTCCACAAACGATCTCAGGACATCATCGGTTCGGTCTCGCGTGCAGTGTCTTCCCGCAAGGGGGCTCCGCTCTGTGCGTTGACGGTGATCGGTTTCGATACCGACTTCGATGCGAAAACGACGCGAATGGTCGAAGAACACCTGCTGCGGGCCACCGATGAAGTGCAGCAACTCCTCACTGACCACACTTCGGGCAAGCGCCCGTCCGACACAGGAGAATAAGGATGATTTCACGGACCGAGGGCTTCATCACCGTCGCAGACGGCGAACGGGTCTGGTACGAGACTGCCGGCGAGGGCCCGGATCTGATTCTCACGCACGGTCTCGGCGGAAATGCGGCCGTCTGGTACCAGCAGGTGCCCTACTTCGCTCAGCACTATCGGGTGATCAGCTGGGATCAGCGAGGATTCGGCCGCTCTACCAACGAGAACGGCAACCACGGCCCGGTAGCGGCAGTCTCTGATCTGATCGAAATCATGGACCTGTTGGCGGTTGATCGAGCGCACGTGGTCGGCCAGTCGATGGGCGGTTGGGCCGCATTGGGGACCGCGATCGCTGTTCCGGACCGGGTGGAGTCGGTAGTCCTGGCCTGCACGACCGGCGGCATTCCCGTCGGATTCGGTCCGGACAGCGCACCTCCCCTCACCGCAGCACCCGTCACCGCGCGGCCCCTGGGGGAGCATCCCGCTGTGGGCGGACGGTTGCCGAGCTTGGACATGGCGAGGGCATACCTGTACCAAGCGCTCGGCACCTTCGGTCATCGCCCACCTGACACCGAGTTCTTCCGAATTCTCAAGGCCCACAACTACTCGCCGAGCGATCTTGCCGCGGTGACGGCGCCGGTTCTGCTGATCGCGGGTGAGCTGGACGATTTGATGACACCCGAGCGGATTCGCAGCGCCGCCGAGTTCCTGCCCCACGCCGAAGTGGTCGAACTTGCCGACCGCGGCCACTCCCCCTATTTCGAGGACCCACACGCGTGGAACGAGTTGGTGGCGCACTTCCTGGCCGATGTTCGTGCGCGCCCAGTGCGCTGAAACGCCAACTCGTCACGCATATTCCAACTCCGAGGAGATCTAATGGATTCATCTCAGACCGTCGAGTTCATCCCACCCGCTTTCGATACGCCGTTCTCCACCGGAGTGCGCGTCGGAGACGTTCTGTATCTGTCGGGTCAGATCGGCATGCTCCCGGACGGGACTTTGGCCGACGGCTTCGAAGCGCAGGCTCGTCAGACCATGGAGAACATCGTGGCTTCGCTGATCGCTTACGGTTCCGGCGTCGAAGCAATCTTCAAATGCACTGTCATGCTCGACGACATGTCTCGTTGGCAGGAGTTCAACAAGGTCTACCTCGAGTATTTCCCGGCGTCGAGACTGCCGGCCCGCAGTGCGTTCGGAACAGACGGACTGGCACTGGGTGCGCACATGGAGGTCGAATGCATGGCCTACACCCCGCGGTTCTGACTGCTCGCGGGCACTAACCGTCCCAATCCACACGTTCAGCCAGGCGCAGCAATGTGCGTCGGCGTGTAGTGCTGGTTTCGCCGATGTGCGCGATCCGGCCGTAGATGTGGGCGCGGAAGTTCTCCACGCCATCCCGATTCTGTTCCTGCGCAGAAGTACTGGCGGCATTGTGCAGCAGGGCGCGCAAGCGATCGTAGTCGTCGCGCGGATACGAGGGTTGGTCGTTGATCACCAGCCCGGTGAGGTGTTGGCGTCGATGAGGGCGCATCACCTTGATCTTTCGTGGATGGATGGCAAACCCTTCGTCTCTGGCGATCTGCTCGACCGTCCAGAGGAGGGTGCCGACGTCGGCTACTTCGATTCCGGAGAACGCGAGGTCGTCGGCGTATCGCGTGTAGGTGAGCCAGTTCGCTTGTGCGAGTCCACTCAAGCGGATGTCGAGTTTGCGTGCGACGAGATTCGCCAGTGCAGGAGAAGTGGGTGCGCCTTGCGGAAGATGCGCGGTGCGTAGCTGTGATGCCTGTGCATACGGTAGGCCGCGCAGGGTATCGGCAGGCGTTGCAACAGTGCACAATCCGGTGAGAACGCCTGCCACTGCGGGTGGATAGCCGAGGGCGGCGAAGACGGCATGAACGCGGCTGCCGCTGATCGAAGGGAAGAACTGCGCGAGGTCCGCGCCGATCACGATTTCCGACTGTGCGTGCGGCGCTGCAAAAGTCAGAGGGCTTCGACCACGGACAAATCCGTGTGCCGCGTCGTGCGGGGGCACCAGGTCGAGGATGCGGCGCAGGATCTTCCGCTGAATTTCGCGCAATCGGGGTTTCGGTACCTCGAGGAGGCGAGCGCCGGCCTTCTTGCTGATCTGCATCGGCCGGTAGTGGCGTAGCGGTCGGGGTTTCGTGCGGAGCCATTCCCCTCGGTCGGCGAACCACTCGAGTTCGGAGATCGTCAGATCCAGTGAACGAGCCAGGCATGAGGTCGAGAACGCGCACGGCCAGGAGCGTCGGGGAAACGCCGAAGACGGTTCCGAATGCGTCCTCGAGGCCGCTGAGGGTCCACGGAGCGTCAGCGGCCGCAACGGCCAGACGACGCGCCAACTCGGGATCGAGCTCGAAGTCACGCATGATTCGACTCCGGGATGCGACGGGGCGGGGTGACCAAATCCTTTGTCCGGTGCGGCGGCAAGCACGCGGAGCGTGCCGAACGCCGGTGGACGCAGTATCCAATTCTTCTGGCCGACCCAGGGGTTACCCCTGAGACTGGTCGCGTGGACCAACTCTCACCCACGCGCCGCCGCATTCCTTCACAATGGCAGACCGTTCGGTATCTGTCACGTGTGAAGCGGATCTGTCAGGAGTGGGTCCTCAGATCGACGAACGATCCGAACCGACGAACTCGCTGATCCACGGCACGACTGCTTCGCGGACGGTGACCGCCTTCGGCAGTAGTCCGTTGCTCAGCAGGAGATCGGCCGCGCGCTGCTGCTCGTCTAGGAACTCGTCGGTGACAGGGTTGACACCGAAAGGACGTCCGCGCAGTGCAGCTTCCCAGGCATCGAGGCTCGCGGACCCGCCACGCTTCTCGACGTCGTCGACGAAGACCTGGGCGGCTTCGCGGGGGTTGGCTTCGATCCAGGCGTCGGATTCCTGCAGGGCCTCGATGATCGCCTGGAGGGCCTCCGGGTTGGTATCCGCGAAATCGCGCCGGGTGAACCACAGTGAGGGGTGGCTGAAGAGTCCGTCGGTGGCGATCAGCGTGCGCAGTTCGTGGTTCGCTTCGATGTCCGTCAGCCCCGGGTACGCGCCAACCCAGGCATCGATGGTGCCGTCGACGAGGTCCGCTCCACCACCGCGTACGTCGGTGTCGACGGGGACGATGTCGGACCAGGTCAGCCCCGCCTGATCCAAGGCGAACAACAAAAGTGTGGTCTGCCACGATCCGTGCGCGATGCCGACTCGCTTGCCGCGCAGGTCCTCTACCGACTTGATCTCGGAATCGGCCTTGACGACCAGGCGCCCGTTCTCCACTCGGGGACCGGAGATTCCGATGTAGACGAGGTCGCGGCCCTGGGCCAGTCCGGTGACGGGCGGCGTGAATCCGGTTCCGATCACGTCGTATCCGCCCTCCTCGAACAACCAGTCCGAGTGCAGGGTCGGCAAGGCGTTCTCCGGGTTGACCGCGGGCTTGGCGGGAAGCTCACGCAGGTCCACCCACTCGACGTCCGGGAGACGACGTTCGAGGATTCCGGTGTGGCGCAGAACGAACAGCGAATTGTTGTGTGGGAAGTATCCGACGCGAACGGTCATGAGATCTACGGTTTCCTGTTCTGAATCAGTGATGGGGGTGGCTAGATGAGGCCGCGTCGACGCGCCTCGTCGGCGAGTCCGCTACGGCCCCACTGCACGACGAGGTTGGATGGATCGAATTCGACCGAACCGCCGAGGGATTCGGCGATCGCCTGGAACTGGGCGCCTTCCTCGAGGAGGACGACGAACTTCGCGAGGTCGAGCAACCCGCTGCGGCCGATGACGTTGACCCCGCCGTTGGCTTCGAAGATCGCCACCAGATCGGGATCGTGTTCGAGACGCTCGAGAATGAACTCGCCTGCAGACCGGGATCGATCGACGTGCGGCGGAATCTCTCGGGAGAGCGTCAGCCTCTGCGAAGCCGCATAGCGGATGGGTAGCGTCCGATGTGTCTGTGCCCAACCGCCGAGCCACGGTGTGTGGATGTGGACAACGCTGGTGATTTCCGGATGCTGACGGAAGACTGACGCGTAGCCGGTGACAAAACCGGCCGATCCGTTGCCGGACAGCACCTCTCCGTCGAAGGTGGCGACAACCGGTGACACCGATGGGTCATCCGCCCACGGTCCCGGATCGTTCAGTGCAACTGCGATTTCGGTGCCGGGCACGCGTTCGACGAAGTTGACGGTCCCGTTGGCTGCAACCGTTCCGGTCTTGCGGAAGACGTCGAATGCCTTGTCTGCTGCTTTACGCGCCTCTTCGACGAATGCTGTGGTATCGGCGTCGAGTCGAGTTTCGGTGGTGGTCATCGAGTCTCCAGTCCAGAAGGTGTGATCGGGGTGCGCTGCAGGAGGGGAAGAACTTCTTCGCCGACGCGGTATGCCTCTTCGAGATGCGGGTTACCGGCGAGGATGAAGGCGTCGACGCCCAGTTCGCGCAGCTCGTCGAGTCTTTCGGCGACCTGCTCGTAACTGCCGACCAGTCCGAACGCCGGTCCGCCGCGGATGAGGCTGAAGCCGCACCACACGTTGGGTTGCACTTCCAGATCTCGGTAGCCGGTGATGTGTTCGGGTACCCAGCCTTTGATGCGGGCGGCGCCCACCGAGTCACCCTGGGCTGCACGGTCGGCGGCCCCCTTGTCGACGAAGGCCCAGCCTTTCTCGATCTCGGCCCACGCGGCTTCTTCGGTGTGCCGGGCTACGACGTCGATGCGTACGGCGAATTTCGGCGTGCGTCCCAGTTTGGCCGAGTTCTCCCGCACTCCGTCGATCTTGGCTCTGAGATCGGCGTACGGCTCCAGCCAGGAAAGGTAGTAATCGGAGTGCAGTCCGGCGGCGGCGACGGCTGCGGCCGAAGATCCGGAGAAGTACACCTCGGGAAACGGTTGGCCGGCCAGTCCGGTTGGCAGTGCGGCGCCGTGGGTTTGGAAGAAGCGACCGTCGAAGTCGAAAGGTTCGCCGTCCCACACACCCTTGAGGACATCGAGGAACTCGGACGTCCTGGTGTAGCGATCGTCGTGGTCGACTTTGTCGCCCCACCACAGCTGAGGCGCTCCGCCTCCACCACTGATGATGTTGTAAACCAGACGTCCGCCGGTTGCGCGCTGCAGACTGGCCGACATTCGCGCGGCCTGGACCGGGTGCAGGAACCCTGGTTGGAACGCAACCATGAAACGGTAGGTGGTGGTCTCGGCGGCCAACGCTGCTGCGGTCGCCCACGGATCCTCGGTCATCGGGAAAGACGGCAGAAGTCCACCGAGGAACCCTGCGGACTCGGAAGCCTTTGCCACCGCGGCCATGTGGTCGATGTAGCTGTATCCGTCCAGTTCGCCGCCGCGGATCGCGGGAGCAATGTTGCCCGGCCCGTATCCACCGGCATCGCCGCGGTTGTAGCGACGCGGAGTACGCAGCGACGCGTGGTCGCCTTCCATCCCGATCCGCCAATAGAAATCGATGCTCATGCGGTGGCCTTCTCTTCTGTGGTGGCCTTCTCTTCCTTGCGAATCCGACCCTCGGGATCGACCAGGTGCAGGAGATGCTCGCCCGCCCGGTGCAGCTCTTCGATGTGTGGCCGACCGGACAAGACGAAACCGTCCACGCCGATATCGCGATACGACGACAATCGCTGCGCCACCTCCTCGTAGCTTCCGACGAGGCCGATACTGTGCTCGTAGCCGATGCGGTCGAATCCGGACCACAGGATGCCGCCCCGATCGATCTCGAGTGCAGCGGAATCGGCTTCTCTCAGTTGCCGTTCGACGCGAGCCCAGGCTTCGTCCGCTGTTTCCCTCGCGATGATCGGGATGCGCAGGACCTTCTCGACGGTCCTGCCGAGTTCGGATGCTCGGTCGTCGAGGGTGGTGATCCGTGTCGACAACTCGTCGCCGGCAAGGGTGAACTGATGGACATCGGCATGGTGGGCCGAGAGTTCCAGAGCTTCCGGCGAGTCCCCGGTCAGATGTACTCGGGGAAAACGGAGTCCCGACAAGATGCCTCGGAATCCGCCGCCGAGTACGTCGTAGTATTCGCCGTCGAAGTCGTAACCCGTACCGCCGAATCCGCCAGGGAGAATCTGCTCCTCGTTCCATACGCCACGGGCCACGGTCAGGAACTCCGCGGCGCGCGCGTAGCGGTCGGCTCCTCGAACCACGTCGCCGCGAGCAGCGGCGTCTTCGGGGTCCGTCTCTACCTTCACTCGCCATTCGAGACGACCTGCCGACAGGCGCTGAAGTGTCGCCGACATTTTGGCGGCGTAGACGGGGGTGCCGAAAGTGGGGTGAAACTCCACGACCACTCGCGAATGACGCGTCTGACGTAGGGCGGCGGCAGCAACGATCCAGGATTCTTCGCCATTCGGATCGTACGGTGCGACAACGCCGTCGACGCCCGACAGTTCGGCTGCGAGA
Source organism: Rhodococcus sp. Ni2 (assembly GCF_021352185.1). Taxonomy (NCBI): domain Bacteria; kingdom Bacillati; phylum Actinomycetota; class Actinomycetes; order Mycobacteriales; family Nocardiaceae; genus Rhodococcus; species Rhodococcus sp. Ni2. The sequence continues at coordinate 2,059,439 of NZ_WOXZ01000001.1, read as the reverse complement.
ACGATCTGTGCCAATTCGTCGAAGGGCCCGAAGTTTCCGGGACGAACATCGGTCGCAACGGTAGTCGGTCGCTGCGGCCCGAAGCCGCCGCGACTGTTCAGTGCGGCCACCGCCCGGCGTCCGTCACCGCGAGAGGGCAGCTCCCAGTAGACGTCCGTCATTCTGCTGTGCCCTTCTGCGCAACAAGGTTGCGTGCCTGTTCCAGTGGTTCGTGCGCCACCCAGGACTGCAGGTCGAAGTCGGCGGCAAGGAAGCCGTGCGCATACAGGAATTGCTTCTGCACCCCGAGCAGGTCCACACGCTCGTCAGACAGGCTCAGATGCAGTCCGGTGTGGAAGTTCTCGCCGTACGCTGCCACCACACCTTCGGGCCCCGACTGTGTTTCGGTCTGCAGAACGGCTCGGACCTCGTCGATGTTGGCTGCGGCCCAGTCCGCCGCTCTCAGGCTCTCGGCGAGGAAACCCACGACGATGTCCGGGCGTTGTTCGAGTAGGTCGGCATGAACTGTGATCGGTCGTGGGGTGCCGTTGTTGACGCGATCACGTAGCGATGCAGTGGAATCGAGATCGACGGCAACGGCGAGACCATGTTCGCGGGCAACTTCCTGGGCGCGGGCACCCTTGACGTAGATGGCGTCGACGTCGCCGCGTAGCAGGGATTCGACGCCCCACGTCGTGTTGCGGGTGGACGAGGCGGTGCGGACCTCGGGGGCTGCCGTCGTCGCAACCTCGACGAGAGTGACGTCGGCAAAACTCAACTCGCCGAGTCGAAGTGCGGAGGCGAAGCCGTGCAGGGCCATGGCACGGGGGAAGCTCCTGGCCTGATCTGCCGCCCAGGCCGGGATGCCGATCCGAGCGCCTGCCAGAAGACCGGCTTCTCGGATGTCGGAGTCTCCGCGCACCAGGATTGCCTGGGCCTCGTCGATCCAGGTGAGCCCGATGAGCCTCGTCGGAGAACCACTGGCACGCGCGGCCAGTGCGGGGACGTTGCCGCCTTCGCGAATGAGTCCGGAGAGGTGGTGATCGAAATGGCGCACTGCCAATTCCGGTCCGGCATCTTGCAGTACGCCGAAACGCACTCCGGATTCGTTTGCCGTCCGGTCGAGCCAACCGAGACTGTTGGCGAGGCCGCTGGCGGTGGGAACGGGGCAGCGGGTGTACCAGAGTGTGTCGATTGCGGAATCAGCGATCAATGTCATGACTGTCCTGTCCGTCGGGGAAGGTGCGACCGACGCCGAGTTCCTTCAGGAAACTCGCTCGGTAGCGCAGAGATTCGGGATCGTTCCGATCGCGGGGGCGTGGTAGGTCGATGTCGACATCCACGGCAAACCCGCCCTTGTCGAGGATGAGCACACGGTCGGCAAGTCGTACGGCTTCGTCGACGTCGTGCGTGACGAGCAGTACTGCCGGACGGTGGCGGGCGACCAGATCGCCTACCAAGTCTTGCATTTGGAGCCTGGTCAAAGCGTCGAGGGCTGCGAACGGTTCGTCGAGCAGTAATAGTTCAGGTTCGCGAACCAGAGCGCGCGCCAGTGCGACGCGTTGGGCCTCGCCGCCGGAGAGGGTGGCCGGCCAGGCGCGGTGCTTGTCCGCGAGGTTGACCTCGGCGAGTGCGTTGCGTGCATTGTCGGTGACCTGACGTGACCGTTTCTGTCCGACTGTGACATTGGCCAGAACTCGCTTCGACGGGATCAATCGCGGTTCCTGGTAGACAACCGTGCGGTCGCGCGGAACCAGCACCTCTCCGCTGTCCGGTGCTTCCAAACCGGAGAGCACTCGCAACAGGGTCGTCTTGCCGGTACCGCTGGGGCCGAGGAGAACGACGAACTCGCCGCGCGTGATCTCGAGGTCGATACCGCCCAGAACAGTCTTGTCACCGAACGACTTACGCACTCCGGTGAGCGAGACCGCTACCGGTGATCCGGCACGTCGCTCGGCCGCAGTGGTGCCGGTCCGCTCACGGGCTGCCAACGGCGGCAGAGGTGCTTCGGTGGATGGCAGCGAGCCGATGGTTGTATTCGTCATCGCGCCACCGACAATCTCCGCCACGGCATGGAGTACCGCTCGATCAGTCTGACGATTGCGTCGAAGATGAGTCCCAGTGCCGCGTACATGACGATGCACAGAACCATGTAGTCGGTGCGGTTGTATTCCTGCGCCAGGGTGACCAGATATCCGATGCCCTCACGTGTGCCGACCTGCTCGGCGGCGATCAATCCGGTGATGCTGAGCGACAGGCAGATTCGAAGCCCCATCAGAACACCGGGGAGGGCGGTCGGAAGAATCGCTCCGAACACCAGTCGCCAACCCGTCAAGCCGAAACCTTGTGCCGCTTCCACCATCTTGCGATCGACTCCGCGCACTCCCAGGTAGGTGTACGCGTACATGGGGGCGACGGTCGCGACGGCGATCAGGACTACCTTGAAGGTTTCGTCGATACCGAACCAGGCGATGAACAACGGAACGAGCGCGAGGAACGGAACCGCGCGGTTGATCTGCATGGTCGAGTCGATCAGTTCTTCGCCGAGCGAGGAGAGACCGGACAGAACCCCGAGCACCAATCCGACGATCACACCGACCGAAACACCGAGTGCAGCACGTTGAAGCGACGCGAGACCGAAGTCGACCAACTGACCCGACTGGTACAGCTCGGCGAATGCCGTCCACACCGCCGGAGGTCCGGCCAGGATCTCTTCGCGGATCAGTCCGGTAGCGGATCCGATCCACCATCCGGCAACCAGCAGCGCGGGCACGAGGAAGCGGAGTGGGATCGAGACCCACTTGGGCCTGCTGCGATTGCGGCGGTAGCGGGGCGTTTCGAGTTGCGGATGCACCACTGACGGCGACGCAGTTCGTGCGGGCCGGGTCAGCGTCACCATCGGGTCACTTCCCCTCGGTGGTGGGCGCTGCCGCTGCCGAACCTGCCACAGCACCCTGGAGGTCGAAGATCACGTCACTGCCCTTGATCGGCTGCTGGATCACCTTGTTGTCGGCGAACAACGTGGAGATCGATTCGAGGTCGGTAGCGTCGGCTGCAGTCGGGTAGCGGAAGTTGGTGATCTGGCCGCCCAGGGTGATCGCGTCGTCGAGTCGCTGTCCGGAGAGTGCGCGCGGACCGGTCTGTTCGAAGACGTTCTCGAATGCTGCCGGGTCGGCCTGCTGCTTCGCGGTGAGTTCCTGGGTGACCTCGAGGAACTTCTGGACCACTTCGGGATGCTCTTCGAGTACTACGGTGCGGCCGGCGATGATGGTGCTGTCCACGGAGTCGATGCTCGCCTCGGTTGCGATCTCGACCGCGCCCTTGGCCTTGGCCTCCTGATACGGAATCAGGAACGATGCCCACGCGTCGACCTGCCCGGTGGAGAATGCCGACGCCGCGTCAGCCTGTTGCAGCGGAACACGTTCGACGGAATCGATCGGCACTCCGGCCTGCGTCAGAGCCTTGAGCGTGATGTACTCGCCCTTGCCTGCAGGGTTGACGGCGATGCGCTTGCCGGCCAGATCTGCGACGGTCTTGATGCCGGACTCCGGAGTGGCGATGATGCCGGCCTGGTCCTTGTTGTACGGGTCGGACGTGGCGAAGATGCGGACACCCACGTCCTTGGACAGTGCGCCGACGACGGGACTGTATGCGCCGGTTTGGATGTCGAGTTCACCGCTGTTGAAGAGTTTGAGGTTGGAGCTGAATCCCGGTGTGGTCTTGACCCATTCGATCTTTGCGCCCAGCGGTGCCAGAGCCTCGTCGTAGGTTCCGTCACGCTTGCCGACGGCGATGGCACCGGAGTTTCCGGGATCGAAGACTTTGAGCGTGAAGTCTGCGCTGGAATTGCCTGCGGCGCTGTCGGAATCGGAAGACCCACACGCCACCGCCAACCCGGCCAGCGGGATCATGGCGAGCGCAGCGGCAGCTCGTGGCAGTCGGCGGAAGCGGGACATGTATGTGGCTCCTTCAGGCGTTGAATCGTCAGAACTGACGACGATGACGCTATTGGGTGCCTGTCCGTTTTACCCCCGTTTGTTTTCTGGAGATTGGAAATCTTGACAACATCGGAAGTCTGTTCATCTGGGCTTTTGCAGGTCCACGTTCGGTTCCTTTCCATCTGATGGAAAGGATGGCCGGACTGCTGGGTCCGTGTTAGCGTCCGATTCTCAGGTCGATCAGGCCACAGCGAAAGGATCGTTCGTGACGGACGCACGCGGCGCGGGAGTTCAGACGGTAACCCGTGCCCTGACCATGCTCACATGTTTTCGCAGTGGCGAAGAACTGGGAGTCTCGGAAGTTGCGCGGCGACAAGAGCTTGCGGTCAGCACCACGCATCGATTGCTGCAGTCGCTCGTCGACGCGGGATTTCTCGAGAAGGACGACGCAACCAGTCGGTATCGCATCGGCGCGGCGCTGGCGGCTTACGGACAGGTCTCCTACCGGCAGCATCGGATCTATCTGTCCGAGCCCTATTTGGAGCAATTGGCCGCGACGACAGGAGCATCCGCTTCCCTGGCAGTGCGAAGCGGAAGTGAGGTGGTGTTGCTCGGATTCAGTCGGTGGCGCGAGGCCGACGGGCACGTGCTGCAGGGTGTCCGCCTTCCCTTGCATGCGAGCGCACTGGGGAAAGCCTTTCTGGCTTGGTCCGATGTCGACGATTCCGAGCTGGCTGCGCTGCCACGTGAAGCGACCACTCAGCGTGCGATCACCGATGTCGCCGGTATCCGCCGGGAACTGGAACTGACTCGTGAGCGAGGATACGGATTCAACGACGAGGAGTTGACCCCGGATTTCCGAACGATCGGAATTCCGATAATCGATGGATCCGGCACTGTGCGTTACGCTCTCGGGCTTCGTGGTCCGGTCGAGCTGATGATCGACGAACGGATTCCGTTTCTCGCCGACCTTGCCAAGGTGACTGCACGACAGATCGGTGAGGTCCTTCTCTGACGTGATGTGAAAGCGCTTGTGGCAGATCCGGCCGAACGTGATTACCGTTGAAGTCGAGGGCGTGATCGCACAATGGCTACGCGACGTGACCGCGTCCTCGCGAGCGTGGAGACGAGTGATGACGACGATCGGTGTCGTTGCCCTGTTGCTGGGCGTCCTGTTGATCGTGGTCGAGGCGCATGCCCCAACCGCGGGGGTGCTCGGTGCGATTGGAGCACTCATGATCGGTGCCGGCGTCTGGATGCTCTTCACATCCGACGGTATCGGCCAATTGATCGCGATCCCGGTGACGGCGGGGGTCGCGGTAGTCGGCCTGGGCGTGGTGGCGGTAGCGAGTCGAAAAGCGCTTACCGCGCGCCGCGCTCCCGTGCGTACGGGGACGGAATCTCTTGTCGGCTCGGACGCGACCGTTCGCAGTTGGACCGGTGCGCAGGGTCAGGTCGAGCTCGACGGCGGATTATGGCGTGCTCGAATGGAATTCGGGTACGACGATTCTGTGCCTGCCGTGGGCGAATCCGTCGTCGTAGAGCAGGTTCGAGGCCTGACTCTGAAAGTGCGCCGTCGTGAACCGTGGGAGCTGCCGCTATGACCACCGTGCTTGTCGTGTTGTCCGTGTTTGTCGTGCTGATTGCAGTCCTTGTGGGCATGTCGGTGAGAGTTCTGCGCGAGTACGAGCGCGCGGTGGTGTTCCGACTCGGTCGACTAATCACCTTGAAGGGTCCTGGTCTGGTGATTCTGGTGCCGGCGATCGATCGCATGGAGCGGGTCAGTCTGCGAACCGTCACGCTGAAGATACCGGTCCAAGAAGTGATCACTCGCGACAACGTCCCCGTGAAGGTCACCGCCGTCACGTACTTTCGGGTCGTCGACGCTGACCGTTCGATAGTCGAGGTCGAGGATTTTCTGGCCGCCACCTCACAGATCGCCCAGACCACACTGCGCTCCATTCTCGGTAAAGCTGAGTTGGACTCGCTCCTCTCCGAACGTGAACGGCTCAACGAGGACTTGCAGAAGGTAATCGATCAGCAGACCGAGCCGTGGGGAGTCAAGGTCACGACCGTCGAGATCAAGGACGTCGAGATTCCGGCCAACATGCAGCGCGCCATCGCCAGGCAAGCAGAGGCCGAACGAGAGCGGCGAGCCAAGATCATCAACGCCGACGCCGAGTTTCAGGCTTCGGCCAAGCTCGCCGAGGCGGCCGAGGTGATCAGCCGCAATCCGACCACCCTGCAGTTGCGATATCTGCAGACACTTCACGAGATCGGTAGCGAGAACAACTCCACCGTTGTCTTCCCCTTGCCGCTGGATCTTGTCCGGCCCTTTATCGGTGGCGGAGTTGCGGCAACTCCCGCGACCCAAGAACCTGCCCGTTTCGCCTGGAATGCGAAAGTTGTTGATTAGCATCTAGTTTCGGTTATCCGTTCCTTGTATTCGAAACTATGTTCGATTAGACTTTGAGCATGGACAGTCGGGATGCGTGGCAGCTGGATGGCGAGGACCTCAAGGGTGAGGTTCTGGATCTGGTGCGTGTCCGGCACGAGTTGCAGTCGCGGTTGGTGTTGTTGATCGTGGAGATGTTTTCCCGGGAGGTTCTCGGTGGGAAGGGTTTTCGGGCGATCGCGCAGTGGTTGCATGGTTCGACAAATTTGGAGATCGGTGAGTGCAGTCTGCTGGTCGGGTTGGCGCGGATGTTGATGCTCGAACCCGTGGTGGCGGATGCGTTTCACCGTGGTGATGTGGATGCGTTGAAGGCGCGGCAGGTTGCGTCGTTTTGTCAGCATCCGCCGAAGAACATGACGCCGGCGGACGTGGACAAGGCTCGCGGGATCTTGCTCGGGTTGGCGTCGAAGAACATTGCCGATTGTGATGCGGTGCGGGCGGCGATCCGGCGGATCGAGAAGCAGTACGGCAAGCGTGAGGACGGTGTTCCGGTCGGCGAGGATTCGGAGCGTAACGAGTTCTACGCCTCGAAAGGTTTGTACGGGCGGGTGTCGGTGAAGGGTGACTTGGATGCTGTGAACGGGGCGCGTCTGATCACGTTGTTGTCGAGTCTGTCGGCGCCGACGCCGGAGAAGGACGGTGTCAAGGACACGCGTACGCCGGCGCTGCGGCGGGCGGACGGGTTCTGCGAGTTGTTGCGGCGGTACGAGCGGGCGGGGTTGGGTCCGATCGAGGGCGGGGTGAAACCGCACATCACGGTGACCGCGTCGGCAAAAGATATGACGGACCTTAAAGTTCTGAAAGACCTCCTGCCGTCCACTGAGGAGTTGGGGTTCGCGTGGACGGATTGGGTGGGCCCGATCAGTATCGATACCGCCCGGATGTTGGCGTGCGACTGCACCGTGACGCGAATTTTGTTGGATGAGAATGGTGTTCCGCTCGACTGCGGTAAGGAAGCGAGAACGGCGACGGTGCCGCAGCGGCGGGCTCTTGCGGTTCGGGATGGTGGGTGTGCGTTTCCGGGGTGCGGGACACCGTCGGGGTGGTGCGATGCCCATCATATTGTTCACTGGAACGATGGCGGCCCAACGGATCTCGATAATCTGGTCTTGTTGTGTGGTCATCATCATCGGACACTGCACCACACCGAATGGCGGGTGGAGATCGAGCCGGATCGGAAGACAGTGTTCTATCCACCGATGTCGATCGACCCGTATCAACAGCCGATCGGCGGGAACAGCCCACCCACAGCAGCCTGAACGGGCGCAACTGAATACGTACACACCGGGGCTTAGCCATGCCCCGGTGTGTACGGCGTGTGCGGTCAGAGCATCGTCGAGATATGGTCCGGCAGCGCGACACCGGAGTCGAGATCCTCGGACGGGATCGGTTCACCGAAGTGCGTAGCTGCGGGAACTACTCCAGCCCAAACGGTTTCGATACCGATGTCGGCGGCATCGTCACCGGGGCCGCCGGTGCGAGCCTTGACGGAAGCCTCGTACAACGGCAGCGCAAGAACGATGGTTGCCACCATTTCCTTGCGCGTGTGATCCCGCAAGTGTTGGGAACGTCCGGGAACCACCTGGTCGACGATCAGATTCAAAGCCTTCACGCGTTCGTCGCCGTCGGTCAGGACTCGAGGTGATCCGATGATGACGCCGCTGCGGTAGTTCATCGAGTGGTGGAAGCCCGACCGAGCCAACACGAGCCCGTCGAGGATCGTGATGGTGATGCAGATTTCGCTGTCGGGAGCCAAGCTCCGTGAAGCGACTGAACCGTGAACATAAATAGATCCGCCGCGGTCGGGGCCGTCGAGGTCGAACCCGTAGGCGGTGGGAAACACCATGGGAACTCCGCCGACGGTCACACCCATGTGGCACAGCTTCGCGGACTGCAAGACGTCGACGAGTGCCGCGCGTTCTGCGACGCCGTGGTGGCGGGCGCGCTTGTGCGTCGTACGTGCTGTTGGGGACAGCGGAACAGGTGCAGTGGGGGCAGGAGCAGGGGCAGCAAAGACAACGGAATCTGTCATGCAGACAATGCTGGTGGCAAAGTGGCTTCAAGTCATGGTCCAATCAGTGGAGACTTCGATAGGCCACTTCGATTTGCCACTTCCGGGAGGGTTCTGAATGTTTCTGCCTTCGGCGGTAGCCGTGGTCCTCGATCGGACAGATCGGCGGGCGCTCCCGGTCCAGATTGCCGACCACCTCAGAGCTGATATCCGCAGTGGTAAGGCGGCAGTGGGTCTGAGATTACCCAGTTCCCGGAAGCTGGCGGCGGAGCTCGAGGTGGCGCGGGGCGTCGTGGAACGGGCGTATGAGCAGTTGATCGCCGAGGGTTGGCTTGTCGCTGTGCACGGCTCAGGCACCTTCGTTGCCGAGGCGCCCTCCCCCATGGTCACTCCCACGACTACACCGAAGAAGGCCGCCGACAAGATGTCACCCAGGGTGCAGCTCCGGCCGGGCGTGCCGTGGACGCCACCGCGTGCATCGGCAGCGTGGCGGCGGGCGTGGCGTGACGTCGGGTCCAAACCGCCACCTTTCGAGGATCCCGATCCTGCGGGTGACTACGAATTGCGTTCGGCACTATCGGAATTGCTGGCAAGAGCCCGCGGAATGTCGGTTGAACCCGAGAGAATCCTGATCACCTCAGGTGCCACGCATGGTCTCGGCCTCGCCCTGTCGGCTCTGCGTACCCGTGGTGCTGTTCTGGCGATGGAAGATCCCGGATACCGGTATGCGTCCTCGGCCGCTACAGCCTGTGGATGGTCGCTGCTCGACGTGCCCGTCGACGCTCATGGTCTCTGTGTCGACCAACTCGAAACTGCGTCGGAGAGCGTCCGTGGCGTGTATGTGACACCGTCCCATCAGTATCCGACGGGTGGGCTGCTTCCGGTAGGTCGGCGCAACCAGTTGATCGAGTTCGCCCGCGTCCGCGACGTCGTCCTGTTCGAGGACGACTACGACTCCGAATTCCGTTACGACGTAGCGCCTTTGCCTGCGCTTGCCCAGTTGGCTCCTGATCGGGTGGTGTATCTCGGAACAGTTGCAAAGACGCTCGGCGCCGGAATTCGATTGGGCTGGTTGGTAGCTCCCCTCGACCTGGTCGACCGCATAGCAGTACACCGCCAGCGAATCGGCGACTTCCCGTCGGTTCCGCTGCAGCAAGCACTCCTGTCCCTGCTCCGTGACGGCGAATGGGATCGAGCGGTGCGTACCGCCCGGCGCAGGTACCGGGAGCGTGATCGGGCGGTCGAGGAAGCGCTGTCATCGTTCGGTGAACTGCGGGGTCTCGGCGCCGGCATGCACACGACGCTCATGCTCGACGCGGATCTGGCAGCCACCGTCGCTCGCGAGGCACTTGAATACGGCGTCGAAGTGCCCACCCTGGTCGAGTCCACCCGAACGCACGGAGACCCCGGCGGATTGGTCATCGGCTACGGGCGAGTGGAATCCGCGGACCTCGAATATGCGCTCGAGGTGATAGCCGAGTGCCTCGCACGTCACAGCGCGTGAAGTCTCGTTGATCGGGAGTGCGGCAACGGATGGGCGTGGTCCAGTTCTAGCGTCTGCTCGTGACGATCCGAAGCCAGACCTTTCCGCACCTGCTCGCACCAGGCACCATCGGCCCGATGACCGTGCCCAATCGCGTGGTTCTCCCTGCGATGGACATGAACCTGTGTGAAGACGGGGAAATCGAAAAGGGTGACATCGACCACTTCGTGGCGCGTGCAGCTGGTGGAACGGGTCTGATCATCACCGGTTGCTGCGCTGTTGCGTATCCGCTGGGCTGCACCAGCCGCAAGGAACCGGGGCTTTCGGAAGACCGGTTCATCCCCGGTCTCAAGGCGTTGGCCGACGCAGTCCACGACGCAGGCAGCAAGCTCTGTGTGCAGATGACACACCACGGCAAGGTGGCGCGCATCGATACCCTCGACGGCCGACCGCAGTTGGTCCCGTCCACGCCGAAGCCGCCGGGTGACATGAGCGCGATGGCCGATTGCACGCCAGAAGAACTGGGCAAGATGGCTGCCATCAACGAGGGCAAGAGGGCTACGTACCACGAGGCAACCAAGGAAGATCTTGATTGGCTGGTTCGCATGTTCGCCGAGGCTGCCGGACGGGTGAAGGCGGCGGGCGGCGACGCCGTCGAGATTCACTGTGCCCACAACTACGTCCTCGGAGCGTTCCTGAGTCGATACACGAATCAGCGCAGCGATGAGTACGGAGGTTCCATGGAGAACCGTGCTCGCCTGGCTTGTGAGGTCATTCGAGCGGTCAAGGAGGAGGTCGGCGGTGCGCTCGCCGTCATCGTGCGTCTGGCCGGTCAAGAGTACGGCGAAACCGACGGGCTGACCGTCGACGAGGCTGCTGCGGCTGCCAAGATGTTCGAAGAGGCCGGCGCTGACGCCATTCACGTCACCGGTACCGCGCTGAATGCTTTTGCCAACTTCACCGACGGCCCCCTGCCCGACAAGGTCGGCTATTACACGGACAATGCAACGCGAATCAAGCAGGCGATATCGATCCCCGTGATCACGGTCGGACGTATGCTCCCCGAGGTTGGCGAGAAGATGATCGCGGAAGGTCGCACGGACTTCGCCGCAATGGGCCGTCAGCTCCTGGCCGATCCACAGTTGGTGAACAAACTCAAAGACGGTGCACCCGAGCGGGTTCGGCCTTGCATCAATTGCTACGTCTGCGTGCAGGAGAACTTCTGGGACGAGACGCCGCTGTGCGCTGTCAATCCCGCGCTCGGCAACGAAGCGCTTCTCCCCTTCGTTCGGACCAGCACTCCGAAACACGTTGTTGTGGTCGGAGCGGGCCCCGGTGGTCTCGAGACGGCCCGCGTGGCCGCTGAACGTGGGCACCGAGTCACGGTGTTGGACAAGTCCGATCGCCTCGGTGGCACCCTGTGGTTCTCGAGCCTCACTACCCCGGACAACGGGCGTCTGCTCAGCTGGTTGAAAGTGGAAATCGAGCGTCTCGGTGTCGATGTTCGACTGAAGACCGAAGCCTCGGTTGCTTCGATCCGGGCACTGAACCCCGACGCCGTAGTCGTGGCCACCGGTGCAGTCCGTGAGCGGCCTAGTGTTCCGGGCGGCGACTTGCCGCACGTGCACACCGGTGATTCGTTGCGCGCGTTGATGACCGGAGCTGGAGACGTCTCACAGGTACCGCCGTTCCTGCGGACGATGGCCAAGTTGGGTAAGCTGTCCGGTATCACCAAGAGCCCCGCGGCGATCCGAGCTGTGACCCGCAAGTTCCTGCCCATGGGTAAAGACGTTGTCGTGATCGGTGGTTCGCTTGTCGGACTCGAGCTTGCGGAGTTCCTGGCCGAGCGAGGTCGCAATGTGACGCTGATCGAAGAAGGCCAGCAGTTGGGTATTCCGATGGCGATGCCGCGCCGCTGGACGGCGGTGCGCCACGCCAAGCATGTCGGTGTGGACATTCACCGCAATTCAACGGTGCAGCGAATCACCAAGGAGCACGTCGAATTCCGTTCCGGTGACAAGACACGGACCGCTCCAGCCGACATGGTTGTCGTCGCGTCGGGAGTGTCGGCGCAGGCGCCACTGGCCGATTCTCTGATCGGTGTCGTGTCCGACGTACATGTGGTCGGTGACGCGGTGAACGTCGACTACATCGAGGGCGCGATGCACACGGCGTGGAAAGTCGCGATGGATCTGTAGTTCAGCATCAGGTAGCGCTTTGTGCCGCAACGATGTCCGGCCACCAGCGGGCCGCGACATCGGGGTGCGCACGTAGTCGACTCTTGAGGGCATTCGCCCCGTAGGAATCGTGTATCGGGTTGTTCGCGTCCACGGTGACGCCGGTGGCGCGCGCCGCCAGCTCGGGCGGTAGGTCGAACTCCGGGATCTGCGCTGCGTAGTTCGGGTTGAAGAAGAACGGCACCGAGATACGTTCGCCGTCGCCCTCGGGTGAAACTACCCGGTGCACAGTCGCTTTCAAGTATCCGCCGGTAGCGACCTCGAGCAGTTCGCCGATGTTGACCACCAGCGCCCCGTCGATCGGCGGCGCGTCGATCCAGTCGCCGTCGTGCTCGACCTGCAGACCGCCCTTGCCCGGTTCGACATAGAGCAGAGTCAGCACACCCGCGTCCTTGTGTCCGCCGACGCCCTGGGAGCCGGCACCTTTCGGGCGGCCCGGGTAACGCACCACCTTGATGAGGATCGACGGATCGTGAGCGAACGCGTCGTCGAAGATGTTCGCATCCTGGCCCAGGGCTACCGCCCATTCGCGTAAGAGGCTCAATGCGATCGAGGTGAGCGTGTCGTTCCACTCGGTGATGACGTCGCGAAGTTCGGGAAGGGCGTCGGGCCACTGGTTGGGGCCCTGCAGGATCTCCCAGGCCGGTGAGGTGTCGGTGCGCTCGGCCGCGGGCTGTTCGGCCCCGATGTCGATCTGCTCGCGCCAGTCCTGCTTGCCTTCGGTCAGTTCGCCGCCGAGCCTGGTGTACCCACGGAAGTGCGGGCTGCGGACGTTCTCGATCGCGAGCTTCTCGGCAGTCGGTAGCGCGAAGAACTCGCGGGCGACGTCGAGGAGGCGTCGCTGCAGTTCGTCGGGAATTCCGTGGCCGACCAGGTAGAAGAATCCGACCTCGTGGGTGGCCTCGCGCAGCTGAGTGCGGAACTGCTCGGCGGTGTCGGGGTTCTGCGCAAGCGACAGATCGAGCACTGGCAGCGACGTAATCGACATGGGGTCCTCGATCCGTGTGATGGTTCTGATGTCCATCATTCCACGCTGAGCGGCACCCGGACCCGCACGGCAATTCGGCAGCCGCAGGCGTGATTACCCGCGCGGATGCGGAAACACCCTGCGGATAACAGAATCGGGGCCTTGCGCCGTTGGCGCAAGACCCCGAATCAGCGTGAACCTAAATCAGGCCTCGTCGGCTCCGATGATGAAGGCTTCGAGCTCGATGCGAGCCTTGTCGTCGGCCATCTGGACCGGCGGGGACTTCATCAGGTAAGCGGAAGCCGGGTAAACCGGTCCACCGATGCCGCGGTCCTTGGCGATCTTGGCTGCGCGGACGGCGTCGATGATGATGCCGGCAGAGTTGGGCGAATCCCAGACCTCGAGCTTGTACTCCAGGTTCAGGGGAGCGTCACCGAAGGCGCGGCCTTCGAGGCGGACGTATGCCCACTTGCGGTCGTCGAGCCACTCCACGTAGTCCGAGGGACCGATGTGGACGTTGCGGTCGTGAACCTTGCCGGCAAGTGCGCCGGTCAGGTTGGACGTCACAGCCTGGGTCTTGGAAACCTTCTTCGACTCCAGGCGATCACGCTCGAGCATGTTCTTGAAGTCCATGTTTCCACCGACGTTGAGCTGGTAGGTGCGGTCCAGCACGACGCCGCGGTCTTCGAACAGCTTCGCCATCACGCGGTGGGTGATGGTGGCGCCGACCTGGCTCTTGATGTCGTCACCGACGATCGGGACGCCGGCGTCCTTGAACTTGGCAGCCCACTCCGGGTCGGAAGCGATGAAGACGGGCAGAGCGTTGACGAATGCAACGCCTGCGTCGATCGCGCACTGTGCGTAGAACTTGTCAGCGTCGTCGGAACCGACGGGCAGGTAGGAGACGAGGACGTCGACCTGAGCGTCCTTGAGTGCCTTGACGACGTCGACGGGCTCGGCGTCGGACAGCTCGATGGTCTCGGCGTAGTACTTGCCGATGCCGTCGAGGGTCGGGCCACGCTGAACGGGAACGTCCAGGGGCGGGACGTCGGCGATCTTGATGGTGTTGTTCTCGCTCGCGAGGATCGCCTCGGAGAGGTCGAAGCCGACCTTCTTGGCGTCGACGTCGAACGCAGCGACGAACTGCACGTCGCGGACGTGGTACTTACCGAACTTGACGTGCATGAGGCCGGGGACCGTCTGGGTCTCGTCGGCATCCTTGTAGTAGTGGACGCCCTGAACCAGGGACGAGGCGCAGTTACCCACGCCCACAATGGCTACGCGCACCGCGGTGCTGTTCTCACCCATGGTCGGGTTCTCCTTCTTTCCGGGATGTTCCTGTTGTCGATTGCTCGGCTGCGATCAATTCGTTGAGCCAACGCACTTCGCGTTCACTCGATTCGAGTCCGAGCTGATGGAGCTGACGGGTATAGCGGTCCAGCGATCCGCTGGCCCGACCGACGGCCTCGCGGAGCCCCTCACGGCGCTCCTCGACCTGGCGTCGCCTGCCTTCGAGGATCCGCATCCGCGCTTCTGCGGGGGTGCGGCTGAAGAAGGCGAGGTGAACGCCGAAACCGTCGTCGGTGTAGTTCTGCGGCCCGGTGTCGGCGACCAGTTCGGTGAACCGTTGCCGACCTTCCGGAGTGAGCTGGTAGACGCGACGCGCCCGACGCTTGAGCGTGCCGGTGGCAGTGTCGACGTCTTCTGAGATCAATCCGTCGGCTTGCATGCGCCGCAGTGCCGGGTACAGCGATCCGTACGAGAACGCGCGGAATGCGCCGAGCAGACCAGTGAGCCGCTTACGCAGCTCGTATCCGTGCATCGGTGACTCGAGGAGCAGCCCGAGGATTGCGAGTTCGAGCAACTGACAAACCTCCCGAGTCGTTGAACCTAACCGCTTGATGCGATAACCAACTATATCGCGCCGATATATAAAACCACACTGCGGCCCGATACGTGTACCAAGGTGTCACGGCTAGATCAGGGGGTGAACGGGTAGATCGACATGATTTCGCCATCGAGGGCAGCGGTCAGGTACCCGCTCTCGTCGAGGTCGTTGCCGACGTGAATCTGGATGGTCGGAACATTTTCGGTGCTGTCGACAGAGACGTACCGAGTGGTCGGATTTTGCACCGACGTCGTTGTTCCGGCGCCGTCGAGAAGGGCGATCACGATGCGAGGATCGAGCTGTCTGACGTCGATCTGTGTCACGTCGGGTTCGCGTGATCCTCCTGAAGTCGTGTCCTCGAGGTCGCCTCGGTAGTAGCTGTCCAGGCTCTTGCGCGGCGCGGCGGGATCGGCGCGCGTTACGCGTGCATAAGTGGGATAGATGGTCATCTCGTCGACCAGTCCGCTGCCGTACTCCGTTTCGATGGCATGGAACATCGCCCCCAGGCCGTCGACGGTGTGTAACTGTGGCTCGGGGCTCGAGAAGATCGTGACGTCGGACGCGGCGTATTTGATTCCGAAACCGACAGCCGAGACCAGTGACAGCGCGATGATCACAACGGCGATCCAACGCGTGTCCAGCGAAGGTTCTTTCCGAAGAATGGGTAGGGACGCCTCGGTCTGCAGATCGGACGTCAAATCTTCGAGATCGCCGAGAGTGACTGCCACCGCGGCGAGTTCGGTCAATTCGTCGTGCTCGGTCGCCGTGAGTTGTCCGTCGGCGAAGGCGGAGTCCAGCACTGCGCAGGTAGCCTCGCGATCGGCATTGCGAGCGCGGGTGGTCCTGGTCAGATCGTTCGGCATGTCCGGGGCCTATCGAGGAGTGAAGGGAGACAAGCGGATCGGGCGGCCATCCGGGGTCAAATCCATTGAGCCGCTCGCGCCGAGGTTGTTGCTGGCGTAGATGGAGACGCGTGGATCGTCGCTCGACGAACTCATGCTGATGTGTGTGATCTCGGCGTCGGGGACGTTGAGATTTGCGGACACTCCTGCCAGATATCCGGCGAGTTTGTCGATGTCGACGGCAGCGAGGTCGAAGGTGACGGTGCTGGCTGCTCGAGTCGACGTGCTGTCGCGTGGTGTGAAACCGCCTCGAAAGTCGATGTCTTCCTCCAGGTTCGGCGAGACAGCGGCGGCGCGAGTGACGCTTGCATAGCCGTCGTAGAAGTTGGCGGAATCGATTATCGTCGTGCCGTACTTGGCGCTGTATCTGGTGATGAATTCCCCGATCCCGCTTGCGGTGACCGTGTTCAACGTCGAACTCACAATGGGGGCAAGCGGTTCGACGTTTTCGGCTGCCGCCGGTGGAGGCGGTGGGGGTGAAGGGTCGGCGGACAAGGTGAGGTACCCGATCAGGCCGGCGAAGATAGTCGATGCGGCTGCGAGGTACCAGATCTTGTCGATACGGCGAACTTTGGCGACGGCGTTGCGCAGCGTTGCTTTCTGCAGATCGCGGACCAGCAGATCGAGCTGTCCGAGCGTGGTCGCGGTCATGGCCGATGCCGTTCGGTTCGCATGCTCGTCGACCGTGATCTGTCCGTCGGACAGGGCGGAGTCGAGAACGGCGCAGGTGTCGGAACGGTCGACGTCGCGCGCGCGGGTGCGCGTAGAGGTAGTAGTCGGGGACCCACTCACCGGCTCACCCTAGCTCCCGTACGGGTAGGAACGAGAGATCTCGCCCCACGGCGTGACCTCGATGCGTCCTTGGTGGCCGAGTCCGTTCTCTGCATAGATCGCGATCTCCGGGACGCCGTAGTTCGCGTCCACGATCAAGTGGGTGATCGCGGCGTCCGAAACGTTGACATAGTCGCCTATGTTCACCATGTACGGCGCGAGCTTGTCGATCTGGATGGAACCGAGGTCGAAGGTCGGCTGGCCCGTTCGCCGCGGAATGGACGTCACTTCCCTCTCGAAGCCGTCGCGAAAACTGATGGACTCGGTGAGAGCGGGAGCATCGGGGACCGCCCGGCTCACTGAGGAGTAGTCGCCGTGGAAGCTGGCGTCGTCTACGAACATGTCACCGAACTCTTCTCGATACCTCTCGATGAATGCGCCGATTCCTTCCGGCGTCAACGTGTCGATGTGTGCGATCAGGATCGGTTCGACGGTCGGCTCCGGCACCGGGGTGGTGGTCGGCAACGGCGGAGCGAGGGAAGTAGTGCTGGCATAACTGGCTGTGATGTCTTCCGAGGGCGTCAACGGTGACCGACTCCACGCCACTGCTGCGATCGCGCCGACGACGATCAGAGCAGCAGCACCGACGAACACGGCCTTTCGTGCCGTCGACGTCCGAGGCACCGTTTTGGTCTCGATCTTCGGCACCTGCAGATCGTTGACCAGGCGTGCGAGTGCGAGCAGGGTCTTCGCGGACTTCGCCTTCTCGGTCCGGTCGAAGTAGTCCTCCGCGCTCAACTGCCCTTCGGCGTACGCGGCGTCCAACACATTGCACGTTTCGACGCGATCAAGATCACGAGCACGCGTCATCGGAGAACGAGAAGACTTCACAGGAAGTGATCGTAATGGCTGGTCGCCATGCCCCCAGCCCCCGAAATGTGTTCATCGTGACCCTCCCGAACCGTCCGTCGCGGCACGGACGCACGTACGCTGGTCAGGTGCGGATACAGCGGCAAGTTGTGGACTACGCGCTCGCGCGTCGGTCTGTGCTGGCCGAAGTGTCTGCGGGTCGGACCGACGTCAAGCAGGTGTGTGACGCCGATCCGTACCTACTCAGAGCCGCGAAGTTCCACGGCCGGGGCAGCGACGTCGTCTGCCCCATTTGCCGCAAGGAACAGTTGACGCTCGTGTCCTGGGTGTTCGGCGACAAGCTCGGTCAGGTTTCGGGATCGGCCCGAACCTCGGACGAGCTCGCTCGGCTTGCGGAAACAGCAGAGGAGTTCACGGTGCACGTTGTAGAGGTGTGCCGTACCTGCAGTTGGAACCACTTGGTGCAGTCCTATGTGCTCGGCGCAGTACCTGCGCCGCCGCGACCGCGGCGAGCACGCCCACCAAGCCGGCGCACCGCCAGCGAGTAACGCCACACCCGAAGAAGGGCCCGATCGAAGTCTGCACGTGATCGGTCCGTGACCACTGGAGATTTGATTCGTGAGTTCCCCCAGCAACAACAACCCGGGCGGCAACAACCCGGGTGGCCGTCCCGTCGGTCCCAACCGTCCCGCCGGACCTCCTCAGGGTCGTCCGCCGCAGGGACGTCCCATGGGCCCACCACCGCAGGGACGCCCTCCGATGGGTCCGCCCCCTCAGGGTCGTCCGCCGCAAGGTCGTCCGATGGGACCCCCGCCCCAGGGTCGTCCGCCGCAAGCCCGACCTTCGGGCCCGCCTCCTCAGGGCCGCCCCGCCGGTCCCCCTCCTCAGGGTCGTCCGCCGCAAGGCCGACCTGCCGGCCCGCCGCCTCGAGATCGCGCCGTAGGCGCTCAAGGAGATCGCGCCTCCAGCACTCAGGCGAACGAACCGACCCAGCGCGTCGCGGCAGCAGCAGCGACCACCCGTAGCAACGCGGGCACCCGCCCGCCGGTCGGACCTCCGCCGACGAAGCCGCCGACAGGTGGCTCCGGTGGCGGTGGCAACGACGGACAACCCCCGAAGGGAAGAAAGAGCACCGTGAAGAAGAAGTCCAAGTGGCGCACAGTTCGCCGCTCGGCCTACGTCTTGGTGGCGCTCGGTCTTGTTCTGCCCGTCCTTGCCTTCATGGCGGCGTACATCGTGCAGGACGTCCCCAAGCCCGGTGACCTCAAGACCAATCAGGTGGCGACGGTCTTTGCCGCCGACGGCACCACGGTGATCAGCACTGTCGTCCCGCCAGATGGCAACCGCGTCGAGGTCTCGCTCGATCAGGTACCGCCGCACGTTCGCAACGCTGTTCTGGCCGCAGAGGACCGCGATTTCTACTCGAACCCGGGCTTCTCGATCTCCGGTTTCGCACGCGCGGCCCGAGACAACGTCCTCGGTCGCGACAGCGCCGGTGGTGGCTCGACCATCACGCAGCAGTACGTCAAGAAGGCGCTTGTCGGCTCGGAGCGTTCGCTGACGCGAAAGATGAAGGAACTCGTCATCTCCTCGAAGATGGCCAACGAGTGGTCCAAGGACGACATCCTCGCCGCGTATCTGAACACCATTTACTTCGGTCGCGGCGCATACGGCATCGGCGCAGCATCCAAGGCTTACTTCGGTAAGCCCGTCGACCAGCTGTCCATCGAAGAAGGCGCCGTCCTGGCGTCGTCGATCCAGCTTCCGTCGCTCCTCGATCCCGAGACCAACCCGACAGGCGCGAAGTCCCGTTGGGATTACGTGCTCGACGGCATGGTGTCCGCCGGCACGCTGGATCAGGCCGCGCGCACGCCGATGCAGTACCCCGCCTACATCCCGCTCGCCCAGGTCGACAACAGCAGCCAGGGCTCGACCGGACCCGAAGGCCTGATCAAGCGTCAGGTGCTCAAGGAGATCGGCGACGCTGGAATCAGCGAGCAGTTGCTCAACACCGAGGGCTTGCAGATCACCACGACCATCGACCCGCAGGCTCAGGCCGCAGCGGTCGAGGCAGCCCGTTCCAACATGGAGGGTGAGCCGGAGAATCTGCGTACCGCAGTTGTCTCGGTCGATCCGAAGACCGGAGCCGTCAAGGCGTACTACGGCGGTGAGGACGGCGCGGGATACGACTTCGCGAATGCCGGACTTCAGACTGGTTCCTCGTTCAAGGTGTTCGGCCTCGCAGCCGCCCTGGATCAGGGAATCCCGCTCTCGCAGATGTACGACAGCTCACCGCTGACCGTCAACGGCATCTCCATCGGCAACGTCGAAGGTGAAAGCTGCGGCACCTGCACCATCGCAGAGGCGCTCAAGCGTTCGCTGAACACCAGCTTCTACCGTCAGATGCTCAGCCTCGACGGCAACGGCCCGCAGGAAATCGCGGACATCGCTCACAAGGCAGGCATCCCGAAGGACATCCCGGGCGTCGGCCCGTCGCTCACCGAGGCCGACGGTTCCGGCCCTAACAACGGCATCGTGCTCGGCCAGTACCAGGCCCGCGTGCTCGACATGGCGTCGTCGTACGCGACACTCGCCGCGTCCGGTACGTATCACGCACCGCACTTCGTGCAGAAGGTCGTCGCGGCCGACGGCACCGTGCTGCTGGACCGCGGCGCGCCCGCCGGTGAAGACCGCATCGACGCTGCCGTGGCGGACAACGTGACGGCTGCGATGCAGCCGATCGCGGCGTACTCGCGCGGTCACAACCTGGCCGGCGGACGTCTGTCGGCGTCGAAGACAGGTACCGCGCAACTCGGTGACACCGGAGCCAACAAGGACGCGTGGATGGTCGGCTACACGCCGTCGCTTTCGACCGCGGTCTGGGTCGGAACTCCCGACGGTGAAGCGATCACCAATTCCGGTGGCGCGATGATCTACGGCTCGGGTCTGCCTTCGGACATCTGGAAGGACACGATGGACGGCGCCCTCGAGGGCACCGACAACGAGAAGTTCCCGACGCCGGGCAAGATCAACGGTCAAGCCGGTGGTGTTCCGGAGTACACGGCTCCCGCACCGCCCAAGACGTCGGCGCCGCCGACCACCGCACCGACGACGACGGAAACCACTCCGCCGCCCGTGGTGACAACGACGCAGGTCGAGGTTCTGCCGGGCATCACGATCCCGATTCCGGGCATCTCCCGGCCGACGACAACCACGCCACAGGTACCAGGGGCAGGCGAGACCACCGAGGAAGAACCGGCAGGTGTGAGCCCCGGCCAGTAGTTGGAGGGTGGTCGGTTCGAAAGACGGTAACCTCGCGGAGTGGCCGCGAATGCTGATGATGCCGAACCGACCTCCCCCGCTCCGCTGGCCGAAGATCTTCGTTCGGCGGATTGGCGGGACGTTCCCAGTCGCAACGACGCGATGGTGTCTGCGCTGTCGGGAACCGTCGGCGGTCCGGTAGGTCGTCACGCACTGATCGGGCGCACTCGCTTCTTCACACCGATGCGAGTGATCCTTCTGCTCGCCGTGGTGTTCTTGGCTTTCGGCTGGTTCGCCAAGGCGGGCTGTATTCAACAGGCGCCGGTCGGCGAGAGCGGGCAGGTCGGCCTCGACTGGAGTGGCAGCCGTCAGTACGTGGCGATGTGTTACTCCGATACCGTTCCGCTGTACGGAGCCGAGCGCCTCGATCAGGGAGCATTCCCGTACAAGACGTCGTGGGAAGAAGTACGCGGCGACGGTTCGATCCAGATGCGGTACATGGAGTATCCGGTCATCTCGGGGCTCTACCAGTACGGCGCAATGAAAGTCGCGAAGGCGTGGGATTCGATCACCTGGCTGCCGGGCGCTATTCAGGTGGCGCTCTATTTCAACGTCGTGGCGTTCGGGTTGGCGTTGGCGTGGCTGGTCACCGTGTGGGCGAGCACCCTGCTGGCCGGACGACGAGTGTGGGACGGCGCGCTCATCGCGTGTTCCCCGTTGGTGATCGTGCACGTGTTCACGAACTTCGATCCTCTGGCGACCGCGTTCGCGGCCGGTGGGTTGTTGGCGTGGGCACGCAAGCGGCCCGTGCTCGCGGGAATCCTGCTCGGCCTGGGCGGCGCCGCAAAGCTCTACCCGCTCCTCCTACTGGGACCGCTCTTGGTCCTGTGTCTGCGCGCGGGCAAGACGAGGGACTGGCTGGTGACCGCTCTCAGCGCGGTCGCGGCATGGCTTGCGGTGAACCTGCCCATTGCCGCGCTGTACCCCCATGGTTGGTACGAATTCTTCCGGCTCAACTCCGAACGCGGGGCCGATCCGGATTCGCTCTACAACGTGATCGCGTCGTTCACGTCGTGGAAGGGCCTCGACGGTCCTCTCGCACAGGGTGAGTCGCCGTCGAATCTCAACGCCGTCTCTCTGCTGCTGTTTGTCGCCGTCTGTATCGGTGTCGGATACGTCGCCCTGACGGCGCAGCGTCGTCCGCGAGTTGCGCAGCTGTGCTTCCTGTTGGTGGCGGGCTTCCTGCTCACGAACAAGGTGTGGAGCCCGCAGTATTCTCTGTGGCTGGTGCCGCTGGCCGTGTTGGCCTTGCCGCACCGCAGACTCCTGCTCGCGTGGATGACCATCGACGCCCTGGTCTGGGTTCCACGAATGATGTATTACCTCGGTGTGTCCAACAAGGGGCTGCCGGAGCAGTGGTTCACCGGAACCGTCGTGATCCGGGACATCGCGGTACTCGTTCTGTGCGCGCTGGTGCTCCGGCAGATCTACCGGCCGTCGGAGGATCTCGTGCGGTACGGGTTCATCGACGATCCGGCGGGCGGTGTTCTCGATCAAGCACCGGACAAACAACCCGCCTGGCTACCCGGTTGGTTGAAGCCGTCCAAGGCGAAGGAACCGGAAACCGTCGCGGTCTGAGGTCACCACTCGTCGAGGGTGGTGTACCCGTCCTGAACCGCGCGGGCGAACAACGCTGCCTTCGTGGGAGCCGGCCGCCCGATGTCGCTGTACTTCGTGCGGATCCGAGTGATGTGTGTGTTGACGGTGCAGACGCGTAGGCCGAGTGTCTCGGCGACCTCGGACTTGGAATCCGAACGTAGCCAGGCAAGAAGTACTTCGATCTCACGGACGCTCAGCTTCGGCTTGTGCTTGCCGTGCTTGGGGTTGCCGACTCGGGACACGTTTGCCTCGATCTTCGGAGAAATGCCGATTGAAGACATGCGAGTAGCGCCTTTCGACGGAGGGGATGGGCGTCGACTGCCGTATTTGCAGAAGGGCTGCTGGCTCAGGGTGCGACTGAGACGAGTATTTCGATCGAGGTGTCTCAGTGGAACGGGTGCAACTCTCTCGATACAGAGTCCATACAACGGACAAATCCCCTACCTGCTCCGATAGAGTGCGTCGCTATGAACTCGAAGGCAGAAGCCGGTACGCACAATCAGGTCGATCCCGCCCGGATCGAGTCGCGTGGGCAGTTTGCTGAGACGCTCACTGCACTGCGGAACGCAGCCGGACTGACGGTCCGCGAAGCCGTCGAGCGTTCGGGTGGTTTGCACGGAACCGTCAGCGGATGGTTTGCCGGCCAACACCTGCCGACGCCGGCGAGTACCCCGATGTTTTTCGCGCTCCTCGAGGCCTGCGGCGTCGATTCCGAGGATGAGCGGGAGCGCTGGATCAGTGCGGTGCAACGAGTGAGACAGCTGACGGCCAGACGACGCGGCGACGCCACCGTTCCGTATCGAGGTCTCGAGTCGTTC
The DNA here is from genome assembly GCF_021352185.1 of Rhodococcus sp. Ni2. Classification (NCBI taxonomy): domain Bacteria; kingdom Bacillati; phylum Actinomycetota; class Actinomycetes; order Mycobacteriales; family Nocardiaceae; genus Rhodococcus; species Rhodococcus sp. Ni2. The sequence continues at coordinate 2,036,200 of NZ_WOXZ01000001.1, read as the reverse complement.
GGCAGGAGGATGCCGAGTGGTTCTTCGGTCGAGACGAACTCACTGCCAACTTGGTCGAGCGGGCGGCGTCGGCGATACGGGGTGTCGGCCGCCGTCAGTTCATGGTGATCGGTGCTTCCGGATCGGGTAAGTCGTCTTTGCTGCGGGCCGGGCTCGCCCCCAAGGTTGCCGGGGACGATCCACGGTTCGACGGTTGGCGGGTGGAAACCCTGCAGCCGGGTACAGGAGGAATCCCGTCGTCGATTTCCGACGAACCAACGGTCTTGATCCTCGACCAGTTCGAGGAACTGTGGACGCAGTGCGACGGTGATCGGCGCGAGGAAATACTGCGGACACTCGCGGAACTCGGTTAGAACACCATCGCCGTCATCGGAATGCGCGCCGACTTCTACGGGCTCGCGGCGGAGGAACCGCTTTTGGTGCCGCTGCTCGACGATTCGCCGATGGTGGTCGGGCCACTGACCGACGAACAATTGCGCGAGGTGATCGTCGAGCCGGCGATCAAGGCCGGGATGACCGTGCAGAGCGAATTGGTTCAGGTTCTGGTCTCCGAGCTGACACCACGCGGCTCGCGTACGGCGAGCGACCCCGGAGCTTTGCCCTTGCTGTCACACGCACTGTTGGGGACCTGGCAACGGTCGACGCGTAAAACTCTGACCGTCTCGGATTACTACGCCACCGACGGGATTGCCGGAGCCGTCCAGCAAAGCGCGGAGGAAGTGTACGGCGAGCTCACAGATAGGCAGCAGCAGTTTGCGCGCAGGATCTTTCTGCGATTGGTCAACGTCGACGAAGTGACGCAGACGCGTCGGCGGGCACCGCGCACCGAACTCTTCCTCGGTGACGACGTCGACGACGTGAATACCGTCATCGACCGGTTCGCCTTACGCCGCCTTCTCACCGTCGACGAGGAGACCGTCGAGGTTTCGCACGAGGTCTTGCTGTCCGCGTGGAGTCGGCTTCGCGATTGGATCGACTCGGACCGCGCCGGTCTGGCGGTGCATCGCCGGTTCACCTACGCGGCGCAGGTGTGGGAAGACAGTGGACGCGACCCCGGCGCGCTGCTCGGACCCGCACGTCTTCATCTGACGGAAGAATGGCTGCGTTCGGGCGAACTCGGGCTCCCACTGGAACCGAGTCGGACCCGCGCCGCCGACCTCAATGCCACCGAGCGGGAGTACCTCGCCGCGAGCATCGAGCATCGTGATCAGCAGGAATTTGCCGATCGCCGACGTACACGCGTGCTACGACGGCTCGTGACTGCGCTGGCAGCCGCGTCGGTGATCGCTCTGGTGTTGGCGGTGGTTGCCACCGTCGCCGGTATCGGCGCCAATCGTCAACGTGTCCAAGCAGATACCGCGCGCGACGAGGCGATGTCGCGTCAGGTGGCCACCGAGTCGATCAGGATGCGCGAGCGGGATCCGTCGCTGGCGTCGCAGCTTGCTCTGGCGGCATTTGCGGTCAACGAAACAACCGAAGCCCGCTCGGCATTGCTGGATGCGTCGGGCGTTCATTCGGCTACTCGCATCATCGGACCGCCCGGCGCGATGAAGGCCCGGATCAACCCAGCTGGAACTGTTGTGGCGGTGGGTGGTTCGGACGGGAAGGTCAGGCTTTATCCGATGGTGGACGGTGTTGCCTCAGCCGTTCCGCAGGCAGAGTTCCTCGGAGTCTCGGAGGGCACGGCCCTCTTTGCCGTCGCCTACAGCCCGGACGGACGGCTCCTTGCGACCGGTGGTGCCGGCGGCGCTGCACTCTGGGATGTGTCGGACCCGAAGAATCCGGTCCGTGGAACACTTCCCGTCGACGGTGAACGCGTAGTGCAGGACATGGAGTTCAGCCCAGACGGAACCAAGCTGGTCGCCGGTACCTCGACGCCCGACGTCCTGCGATGGAACATCGACACCTCCACGAATGCCGTTGCTTTGCCTGCTCTTCCGCATCCAGCTGACGGCATTGTCACCGCGACGTTCAGCCCCGACGGACGTTTCCTCGTGGCGGGCGGGCGTCAAGCGACTCTGCGCGTGTGGGACGTCGCGAAGTGGGGTGAGGAATCGGCGCCGATCTTCGCGACCGAGCCCAACGGCACCACCGTCCACTACCTCGGCGTTGCCTTCAGCCCGGACGGACGTGAGCTCGCGGCGGGAACCACTGGCAGGGAGGTGGTTCGGTGGGACATGAGCGATCCGGCGCGCCCCTCTCCCCTGCAGGCACTGACGGGATTTTCCAGCTACGTCAACGAACTGAACTACGGCAAAGACGGAACACGTCTTGCCGCAGGAAGTTCCGACAACTCCGTGCGCGTGTGGGACCCCCGAACCGGGGCATTGATCGAAACACTTCCGGACAGTGGGGCGGTGACCACAGTCGACTACAGCGATGACGGCCGCAATCTGGTCACCGGGGGACTCAACGGTGTGACTCGCGTGTGGGCTCTTCCGGGTCCGGTCTGGGCGGGAGCTCGGGACACGATCTTCACCAGTCCCTTTGCCGCGGACGGCTCGCGTCTGGTGGCCGGCGTCGGTGCCAGGGGTGGCGCGATGTTGGCGTGGAACACCGAGGATCTCGATCGCCCCGCGGTGATGCCGGAGTTGAAACCGCAAGGGGACGACTCTTTCAGCGGTGCGTCGGCGGTGTCGGCAGACGGGAACCTGGCTGTGAGCGGCACCGGCGGCGGCGGTGCATATCTTTGGGACCTGAGTGATCCGGCGTCGCCACGTATCTACGGCGAGCCTGCGGTATATGTGAAGGGCATCGTGGCGGTTGTCGTGCTGAATCCCGCCGGAGATCTGCTGGCGGTGTCCTCGCAGGACGACAACAGTATTGCGTTGGTCGACGTTTCCGACCCGTCGGCTCCGAAACTGTTGTCGTCGACCGATGTCGGCTCCTACCCGCAGATGATGGCCTTTCAGCCAGGTGCCGACATCTTGGCGATCGCGAACGCCAAGAACGAAGTGGATCTGTGGGACGTGTCGAACGCAGCGTCGCCCCGGGTGGCGGCGACGGTGGGTGGATTCGAAAGCTACGCATTAGCAGTGTCTTTCAGCGCCGACGGAACGCTGTTGGCCGCTGGAAGTGCGGATCACGGTGTCGCCGTGTGGGACGTACGCACACCGTCGGCACCCGAGGAACTCGCTCGTCTCGTCGGCCCCGAGGGCGCAATCTATTCGATCTCGTTGAACCGCGCCGGTGATCGGCTCGCTGCCGGTGTCGGCGACGGAACCGTCTGGCTCTGGGACATCGAGACTCCCTCGCAGGCAACACGATTTGCGACGCTGTCCGCCTACCCGGGTCGCGTCAACGACGCTCAGTTCGCCGGCGAGAGTGACATGATCGCGGGTAGCGGGTCGGACAAGACCGTTCGCTTGTGGGGAATCGACCCCGACGGCGTCGTTGATCGATTGTGCCGCACCGCAGGATCTCCCATCACGGAAGCCGAATGGGAGCGGTACCTGCCCGGTGTTCCCTATCAGGATCCGTGTGCCGGCTGACGCGCTTCAGTTCATCCAGAACTCGAGCGCCGGTTCCCGACCCAGCTCGCCTCCGCTGCCGGTGATCACCAGTCCGGCGGAGGTGAGCTTGTACGTCACGTCCTTGTTGGTGACGGTGAATCCGTTGCCGGTGGGCGTCGGATCGTCGAGTTCGATGGTGGCGCCGTCGCTCAGCCGTTGACCCTTGTAGTAGTAACGCCCGACTCCGGTTTCGCAGATGACGATTCGTGATCCGGTCGTGACGGCGATGGCGACGGCAGGATTGGTGGAGTTGCAACTGGGGCCGCCGGAGATGAAGCCCTGACGGTTGGTGCCCGAGACGGTCGGCGCTGGTCCGATCGAGGTTGTGACGCGTGGGGGCGTCGTCGTTTTCGGCGCTGTGGTGGGTGCACTCGGCGCCCGAGTCGTGGTCGTGGAGTACGAGTACGGCGTCGTATAGGTGAGACTCCGCGAACTCGCTTCATTGGCGGCGTTGCCGAAAGCGGCGGCGAGCAGCCCGAAGAACGCGATCCACACGATCACGGCCAGGATGCCGAGTGCGGTGAAGATGTAGCCGATGATCAGTCCGGCAAGGGCGAGTCCGTCGCCTTCTTCGCCGGTCCGTTTGATCTGGCCGCGAGCGATGTGCCCGAAGACGATCCCCAACGGCGCGATGAGGAACGCGAAGACGAGGGCGAGTACCGCGAGTGTGTTCGTCGGGCGCCTGCCGTACGGATCGGGCTGCCCGTACGGAGCCGGTTGCCAATTCTGATTGCCCTGGTACCCGTACCCACCCTGATCGCTCATGAGGTGAATCTTGGCATGGACTTCGTCGAAGAGTGCAGGTGATGGCTAGTTTCGGGTACGTGTCTCGAGCTGAGGTGCGATGGTCGGCCAGTCGTCGTCGGTCATCGCGAACAGCGCTGTTGTACGCCAGCTGCCGTCGACACGGCGCCGGTGCTTGCGCAGCAGGCCCTCGAACTGAGCGCCGAGCTTTGCGATCGCTGCCCTGGACTGTTCGTTGAACTCGTCCGTGTGCCACTCGACGCGTACGGCTTCGAGCTGGTCGAAGGCGTGACGAAGCAGGAGCAGCTTCGATTCGGGATTGATCCCGGTTCCCTGAACCGATCGCGACAACCACGTGTACCCGATTGCAAGACTGCGGTTTACCGGGTCGATCTGGTATATGGACGTAGTGCCGACCACGGCGTTCGTCGCGATGTTCACCTGCGCAAAGGCGATCCGATTAGGGTCGTCGGTTGCTGCAGCGATGTACTTCTGTGCCTGTTCCCGATCGGTGATGGGCGATGCGGTCCAACGAAAGATCGCCGGGTCGTCGGCAGCAGCGAGCAGAGCGTCGGTGTGCGCGACGCCCAGGGGTTCGAGTCGGACACGATCACCGGTCAGCGTCGGTGATTCGAACCATGATGCAGTCATCAGGCGTGCTCCCGTGAGTGAGTCGGAAGGTTGTTGTCGGAGTTGGCAATCTGATCGGTCCCACCGGCAAGCGGATACCGCAACGGGACTCGCAGGAACAAGAAGAAGAACACGGCGAGCAGGATGACGTGGCCCCACACACTCGCCTGGACGACGGCCTCGTACTTGCTCGGATCGAGATTCATGTCCAGTTGGTAGAAGTACCGGAAGATGCCGATACCCAACGCTGCGTCGGCGATCAGATAGGCGACGATCCAGAACCACCGGATCTTGAACAGTACGAGGAAAGGCAGGATCCACAGTGTGTACTGCGGTGAATTGACCTTGTGCAGCAACACGAATCCGCACAGCATCGCGGCACTGACTGCAATCCACGGAAAGTAGCCGTCGCGGACGTAGCGGCGCCAACCCAGATACATCGCGAGCGCGAACGACAACAGGATCATCACCGGAGACAGGATGCTCACCAGTGCGTCGTAGTCGGCGTTGAGTTCGCGAACTCCGAAACCGTAGAAGGGGCGCAAACCCCAGAACCACACCGAGTTGGTGGTGATGTCCGCGCTTCGCTTCTCCTGGAAGCTGAACGACGCGCGCCAGCCTTCGTAGGAAATGAGGGCGAACGGCAGGTTGACGAGGACGACGGTGACGATCGCCGCGCCCGCCGTCATCAGCGCTCCACGAACGTCGTAGCGCTTGCCTTCGGTGCCGCGTAGAAGCACGTAGGCCATGAGCGGCAGCACGAACATTCCCGGGTACAGCTTCAAACAGAAACCGATCGCCAGGATGACGGCCGCCAGAACCGCGCGAGTTCGCAGCGGGATCCGCTCGAACGTCATCAGGAAGATCGCGCCGACGCTGGTGGCCACCACCGGGAGCTCCCAGTTGTGGAATGCGTACAGAACCAGGGGCGGAGTCGCCGACCACACGAGCGCGTACGCGCCGCTCATCTTGCCGAGCATCCACGCCGTGAGCAGTCCGAAAGGAGCCAGGATCAGGGCCGAGTGCAGAAGGAAATCGGTGTCGGTGTGTGAGCCGATACCGCCCAGCCACATCAGAATTCCGCTGAGCACCGGGTATTCGACGGTTCCGCCGGTCAGGAATCCTTCGGGCGTTATCCCTCCGGTGACGAAGGGGAACAGATGCTGATCGATACCTCGTCCGAGCCAGAGCAACTGAATGTCGGAGTAGCAGACGTCGATGTTCTTGTTGACGTCGAAGTTCAGGCTTCGTCCGTCGGGCGCGAACGGTGCACCGCCGCATCTGGCCTTGTTGAAATAGCCCAGCGCCATCGTCAGCCCGCACAATCCGACGACCAACGCCAGGATCGACGCCGGGGTCTTGCGGTCTGTTCGCATGATTCTCACCCTAGGGGGCGCAGTGGCTCGCGGGGTGATGCGTCTGCACCACGCGTCGCGCATCGATCTGGTGGTCTTCCCGGAGGGTCGGGACGATTTCCCTGGTCAAGGCCCCTCGTGTAACCTACGAGGGTTGCTGACGCAACGACCCTCCTGCCACGGATAGTCCGTGGCCGTTTTCACTTAGTCCACAGGAGGTGATGAGGTCTTATGCGTCATTACGAATTGATGGTCATCCTTGACCCCAGCCTGGACGAGCGCACTGTCGCTCCTTCACTGGATACGTTCCTCAATGTTGTGCGCCAGCACGGCGGCACGATCGACAAGGTCGATGTCTGGGGTAAGCGTCGTCTCGCCTACGAGATCCTGAAGCATGCTGAAGGTATCTACGCGGTGATCGACATCAACGCCACTCCCGCCACCGTCGCTGAGCTCGATCGTCAGCTCGGTCTGAACGAGTCGGTTCTGCGCACGAAGGTTCTGCGCCACAACAAGTAATTACTGTCGGTAGCGAGCTCTACTCTCGCGCCCAACGGTCTTACATCAATGCAGGAGGAACCACATGGCTGGCGACACCATCATCACCGTCATCGGAAACCTGACGGCTGATCCTGAACTTCGTTTCACCCCGGCGGGTGCCGCGGTTGCAAACTTCACGGTTGCTTCCACGCCCCGCACCTTCGACCGTAATTCCAATGAATGGAAAGACGGCGATGCGCTGTTCATGCGTTGCAACATCTGGCGCGAAGCAGCCGAGAACGTCGCGGAGAGCTTGACCCGTGGTTCACGAGTAATCGTGAGCGGCCGGCTCAAGCAGCGTTCGTACGAAACTCGCGAGGGCGAAAAGCGAACTGTCGTCGAGCTCGAAGTCGATGAAATCGGTCCTTCACTGAAGTACGCCACGGCTAAGGTCAACAAGGCCAACCGTGGTGGCGGCGGTGGAGGCGGCAACTTCGGCGGTTCCTCCGGCGGATCGGGTGGCGGACGTCCGAGCGCTGCACCTTCGGGTGGAGACGATCCTTGGGGCAGTGCGCCTCAGGCTTCGGGCTCCTTCGGTGGTGCGGGCAGCGACGAACCGCCCTTCTGATCCGTACCTGATCAGGAACATCCAGAAAAGAGCAAAGACATGCCGAAGCCGCCCTTGCGCGACAAGGTTATGAAGAAGAAGGTCTGCACCTTCTGCAAAGAGAAGAACACGCAGATCAACTACAAGGACACGACGTTGCTTCGTAAGTACGTCAGCGATCGCGGAAAGATCCGTGCTCGCCGTGTCACCGGCAATTGCGTCCAGCACCAGCGCGACGTTGCCATTGCCGTCAAGAACTCACGTGAGGTAGCACTGCTGCCTTACGCCACCGTGGCTCGCTAAGGAAAGGGAGGAAAGAACATGAAGCTCATCCTCACCGCTGACGTGGACAACCTCGGTGCGCCTGGCGACACCGTGGAGGTCAAGGACGGCTACGGCCGTAACTACCTGCTCCCCCGCGGACTGGCAATCGTCGCCACCCGTGGCGCCGAGAAGCAGGTCGAGGGCATCCGTCGTGCACAGGAAGCGCGCGCTGTGCGCGGCCTGGATCACGCCAAGGAGCTCAAGGCAGCTATCGAGGGCCTCGAGTCCGTAACGCTGACGGTCAAGACCGCCGGTGGCTCGGGCAAGCTCTTCGGTTCGGTTACCGTCGCTGACGTCGCTGCTGCGATCAAGGCTGCCGGTGGACCGGTTGTCGACAAGCGCTCCATCGTGTTGCCGAAGGCTCACATCAAGAACACGGGCAAGCACGCCGTGGTCGTGAACCTGCACCCCGATGTGGTTGCCAAGTTCAACCTGAACGTCGTCGGCGCATAGTCGACTGTTCGTCTCGCCGGGCCCCGCACACTTCGGTGTGCGGGGCCCGACGTTTTGTTTCGGGGTGCGGTGTGCCGCCTGACAGCGTCCCGAATCGGACCTGGGGATAACTCTCACACTGTGATGTTCGACTTGGTGATCAGTGACGAATCGGGCGAGGCAACACGCCCGACACACCGACGCGCCGACTGTGGAAAAACTATTTTCATCAACAGGCCTGTGAAATTGTGGATAGCCATCTACCTGGTCTTATGTAGTTACTATGCAAAGTAGTCCCCAAATGCTCCACAGGCGGTGCACACCGTGGGGCGGGAGTTTCCACAAAGCATCCACAGGTTTATCCACAGTCCGGTTTGTATGCGGACCTACTAGTCCCTAACGTCATCTCGGCGTCTATCTACAGCCCGGCCGAATGCGGCTAGGGGATGTCGGTGGGGGCAGGTACAAATGATGAGGGCGCTGCGGTTTCTGGCAGTGTCGTCGAGTGTTTTACGGGAAGGTCTCGCTTGTGGCTGTTGTAGATGATCGAGGACCTTCCGACTTCTCGGGGCCGGACTACCCGGGCCCTCCCGAGGCCGAGCCCGACCAGGAGTTCGGACGCCAGCCACCTCAGGACATGACTGCCGAGCAGTCGGTGCTCGGCGGCATGCTGCTGAGCAAGGACGCCATCGCTGACGTCCTCGAGGTACTGCGTCCGGGTGACTTCTACCGGCCCGCTCACCAGTCCGTCTACGACGTGATCCTGGACCTCTACAGCCGTGGCGAGCCCGCCGACCCGGTGACGGTCTCCGCCGAGCTCGACCGTCGAGGTGAGCTCCGCCGTATCGGTGGTGCTGCCTACCTGGTGACGCTGACCCAGACAGTGCCCACTGCCGCCAACGCTGCCTTCTATGCCGAGATCGTCGCCGAGAAGTCCGTGCTGCGTCGTCTCGTCGACGCCGGTACTCGCATCGTCCAGTACGGCTACGCCGGCACCGAGGGCCAGGACGTGGCCGAGGTTGTCGACCGCGCGCAGGCCGAGATCTTCGAGGTCACCGAGCGTCGAACCACCGAGGACTTCGTACCCCTCACCGAGCTCCTCCAGCCCACGATGGACGAGATCGACTCCATCGCCAGCCGCGGTGGAATTTCCCTCGGTGTGCCCACCGGATTCAAGGATCTCGACGAGATCACCAACGGCCTTCACGCTGGTCAGATGATTATCGTCGCGGCCCGTCCTGGTGTGGGCAAGGCGCTTGCCCTCGATACTCCCCTCGCGACGCCCAGTGGCTGGACCACGATGGGTGACGTTGCTGTCGGCGATCTGTTGATCGACAACCACGGCAAGCCGACGCGGGTTGTTGCCGCTACCGACGTGATGGTTGACCGTCCTTGCTACGAGGTCGAGTTTTCCGATGGAACAGTGTTGGTGGCCGACGAGCAGCATCAGTGGTTGACGGAGACGCGTGCTTCGCGCCGTTCAGCGCAGAACACCAAGACAGGTTACAACCGCTATAAGAATCAAAAGACATTCGCCGAGGTCCGAACCACGGCGGAGATCGCATCGACGGTGCGATGCGCAACGGCGGATGACCGCGTTAATCACTCTGTCGTGAATGCCAAGCCGCTCGACCTACCAACGCAGGATCTCCTTGTCCCGCCCTACACACTTGGCGCTTGGCTAGGTGACGGTTCTACTGCCTGCGCACAATTCACCACTGCTGATCCTGAGATCATCATGTTGATCGAGGCCGAAGGCCTGGTTGCAGTTCCGTCCAAGTCGGCGCATTTGCGCTACAGCCTTAAATTAGCCCCGGAAGATCCCGTCGCTCCGCGCGATTGCGTTGTGTGCGGAAAGAGCTTCGTGCCGTTCACCAGTCAGGTGCGAACATGCGGTCAATCATGCGGCGGCAAAGCACGTTTCATGTCTGACCCTGTACCTGCGCCAACCTGTTCACACTGTGGTGGACCTTCGATCGGGCTGCGACTGTGCCAGAAGTGCCGCAATGAGTACGGCACGGTTCAAGGACGCCTACGTACGATCGGTGTTCTGGGCAACAAGCACATCCCTGTCCAGTATCTCCGTGGGTCCGAGGCGCAGCGTCGTGCGGTTCTTGCGGGGCTTCTCGACACTGATGGAACTGTGACTGCCGGTGGCTCCGTTCAGTTTTCGGTAACCAACGAGCGCCTCGTCCGCGATGCCCAGGAATTAGTGGTCAGTCTTGGCTATCGCTGCCAAATGAGCACAAAGCGAGTCAACGGTCGCACCGAGGCTTCGTCGACTGCATTCACCTTGACCTTCTCGACTGATGACGAAGTGTTCGGTCTTACGCGGAAAGCGATGCTGCACAAGGAGTGTCGAGCGAGTAAAAGCACTGCGCGCAGCGGATCGCGCTACATTGTCGATGTTCGACCAATTGCGAGTGTTCCGGTTCGCTGCGTCGAGGTCGACAACGCCGACCACATGTACCTGGCCGGTCATTCGATGGTCCCGACGCACAATTCCACGCTCGGAATGGATTTCCTGCGTTCCTGCTCCATCACGCACGGCATGGCCAGCGTCATGTTCTCGTTGGAAATGAGCAAAACCGAGATCGTCATGCGTCTGCTGTCCGCAGAGGCAAAGATCAAGCTCGGCGACATGCGCTCCGGAAAGATGACCGACGACGACTGGACCAAGCTCGCGCGTCGCATGAGTGAGATCAGTGAGGCGCCGCTATTCATCGATGACTCCCCCAACCTCACCATGATGGAAATCCGCGCAAAAGCGCGGCGGCTCAAGCAGAAACACGATATTCGCCTGATCGTCATCGACTACCTCCAGCTGATGAGCTCGGGTAAAAAGGTCGAGTCCCGTCAGCAGGAAGTCTCCGAATTCTCCCGTAGCCTAAAGCTTTTGGCGAAGGAGCTCGAAGTTCCGGTTGTCGCGATCTGTCAGCTCAACCGTGGTCCCGAGCAGCGAACCGACAAGCGTCCGCAGGTCGCCGACCTTCGTGAGTCCGGATCGCTCGAGCAGGACGCCGACATGGTGATTCTGCTGTACCGCCCCGACGCGACCGAGCGAGACGATCCCCGTGGCGGTGAAGCCGACCTGATTCTGGGTAAGCACCGTAACGGCCCGACCGCGACAATCACTGTGGCGCACCAGCTTCACCTGTCCAAGTTTGTGGACATGGCCCGGGGATAGTGGCTGCCGCCATCGCCTGAAGGTGGGACGGATTTCAGATCTTGTTAGATCCTGCTACAAGCACCAATTCGATTCCACTAGTGCAAAATTCGGTTTTTCTACAGGTGGGGTAGTGCTGCAGTGAGGAAGACGGCGCCGAAGGCGATTCCGGCAATGCCGGTGAGGATCCCGACCACGCCGGCGGTGTTGTCGCCCAGATCGCGTCCGGGGGTGTCGGGTCGGCGCGCTGCCAGGGCGGTTCCGATGGCGGCGGCACCGAGGAGGATGCCGAGGCCGAACATCCAGAACGTCAGTATCGAGAGTGCACCGAGCATCAACGCCATGTCGCTGTATTCATCGCTGGTGATCGGACGGTGGTGATCCCACCAATCGGGTGGAGTGTGCGCGCGGGATTCGGTGTTGTCGGTGTTGTCGGATTGTTCGTGCGGGGGGATAGTGGATGCAGTCATGGCAGCTAAAGGGTTCTCGCGCTGATTCTTTCGTGTGGTGGATGTACCGGTGTGCGCCACGGGTGTGCAGTGGGAGATCGAAACGATGGTGGGTGAGGCCCGAGAACCCATCGCGTGTCCTCGGGAGTCACCCCACCATCAAAGCGGTGTTCGGGCCAGGCGGATCAGGCTTCGATCTGCACCTGTGTTGTCGATCCGGCGTTATCGGTTCGGGAGGGTGGTCCGGAGGAGACCTCGATCCGCCGCGGTTTCGCCTTCTCTGCGATCGGCAACGTCACCGTCAACACGCCGTTGTCGTACGAGGCCTCGATCTGTTGGGCGTCGATGTCGTCGCTGATGGACAGCTGCCGTTTGTATGTTCCAGCGAAACGCTCACTCGCCAGCCAGCTCACACCCTCTTCGGAGAGGGCGGTGCGGTGCGCGGTCAACGTCAGGGTCGAGCCGTCGATGTGGACGCCCACTGATCCTGGGTCGACGCCCGGAAGATCGGCGTGCAGGACGTACTGGTCCTCGACCTTGTAGAGGTCCATCGGCATGAACCGTGGACTGCGTCCGTTGCCGGTTCCCGCGGCGAGTACGGACTTGGTGATCGCGTCGATGTCGGTGAAAGGATCGAAACGAAGCACAGCAACACACCTCCCATGTCGTGAAAAGAAAGGTCACCGCCACTGTGGCGGTTGACCGAACTTACTGTGCGAGAACATGATAACCACACGAATTAGCACTCTGCAACCGAGAGTGCCAGAAGCTTTGGGGAAGTGTTCCGGTCCCTGAAGATCGCTGCTTTGCCTGGTCCCGACAAAAGCGGTGGCCGCCTTCGGCCTCGATTCGAAGCGGGCGGCGCGGTACGGCACTTCGTCAGTAGCGGCGGTGCGGCAACGGATCCGCCGGAGCCCCGACTCTGCGTGTGCGAGTCGGGGCGTATGACCGACGTCGGCATTGAGCACACAACACCGATGACCCACTATCCGTGCGAAGTCGACGTTCATGTCGTCCGCACATCTTCAACCATAAACAGTGCGATCGGTATAAATCATGTTCAGTCGCCTTCGATGCCAAGAAGTGACATGGCCGTTTGCATGGCAAGGTGAACATCTTGGTCGTCACGCTAGCGGCGCAGTAGCCGCGGTGCCTGGAAAGGTGGGCCCGTTCCTGGTATTTGGTTTGCAGACGTCTGTTCCGAATGCTTTTGCAAAATAGGTCTTTTCCCGATGTTTGCGGGTGGATCGGGCATCGAACATCGCGGGTGCTCGTTCGTCGGAGTCGCTGCGAACGATGTCCGTGTTCGTGCACACACCGAACCGGCTGTAAGGGAGAACACTTCGGCCACCGTCAAAGCTTGCTCATCACAATGGAACTGGGACTTTCGACCCTGTCGTCTACAAGCAGTGCGCAATAACCTTCGTCGGGTCGGGGGCACCCGTTCCGTTCGAGGGGGCAAACAATCGGGCGGGTGTTCGTCAAGGCAAGGCCATATCACCCTCGCTGGTCTCCTTGCCGGGCCTTGAGCTGTGCGCGCCCAGAAGTGCTCAGGGCCCGCCCGATGCGGGGATCGAGAAAGTGAAGACGAAAGGTTCTCAGATGAGCCGAAGGAGTGATCGCCGATCGACAAGTTCTGCTCGCCGCCTGGCCACGCGGATTACCGGTGTCAGAGGTTCGGCGTGTAAGCCGAACTCGCTCACGGCAGAAGATCTGAGGGCTGTAATCGAGTCCCTCACTGGAGTTCTCGCTGCTCGAGAATCGAGCGCGGAAACCGCACCTCTCGCCGGAAATCCTCCGTCGTCGACGCCAACTGACAGGCAGTTCTGAATCGCACCGGTATTTTCGCAGCCGGACAGCATATTCGAACTCAGACGCGCTGTCAGCCGGGACGGGTGGTAATCACAGAAGTAGGTGGAAGATGTCGAAGGCGACTGTCCATTGGGCTGTGCCGGGGTTCTTGCGGTCCGGTTCGACCGTGGCGAAAGTTTGCGCCAGCGCTACGCTCAACCCTCCTGCGATCAGCGGCAGTCGTTGCTCTGTCTCCTCTGAGAGGGCCACGTCCAAGGGCGGGCGGGCCGTGAGCTGATCGAGCAGCGGTTGAAGTTCGATCTCCTCGTCGAGTTTTTCGAACCGGTGGATGCTCTCCTGTAATCCCTTGGTGATCGGCAGGTCCCACGGTTCGATCACGTCGCGCAAGTTTGCTTTCGCGGAGGCTTTCCCGATCAGGATCACGTCGTAGATCTTGTCGTCGATGAAATCGGTATAGCGCTTGAGATCGTTCCGGTCGACCTGCAGTCCGGCCGCTGCCCTGAAGAACCGCTGGAATTTCACGGTGCCCATTACTGGCATGTCGTCAGCTCCTTTCGAAGTATTCATGGATTTGGCGTACGGCCATCGCTCCTTCACCGACGGCGGATGCGACTCGTTTCACCGAACCGCGGCGGATGTCGCCCGCCGCAAACAGGCCGGGCAGGCTGGTTTCGAGCGTCCTGGACAGGCCGCCGTTGATTGGCAGGCTGCCGTCCGCTCGTGCGTGGATCGCGTCCACACCGGTGAGGACGAAGCCGTGGTCGTCGAGTGCGATCGCGTCGGCAAGCCACCCTGTGTGCGGTACTGCCCCGATGAAGACGAACAGGGCGCGCACCCGAATCGTGTCCTGGTCGCCGGTGCGATTGTCCTCGACCGCAATTGCTTCGAGGTATTTCTCGCCGTGGACCGCACGAATCTCGGTGTGCCGGTGCACGGTGACCCGCGGATGGTGTTCGATCTGGTCGACCAGGTATCGGGACATGCTCTTCCCGAGGTCATCGCCGCGGATGAGCAGGTGCACCTGTGAGACGTGCTCGGCGAGGAAGACGGCGGCCTGGCCGGCGGAGTTGCCGCCACCGACGATGGCTATCGGGTCGGTGCCGCATATCCGTGCTTCCTGATGCGTTGCGGCGTAGTACACGCTTGTTCCTTCCAGCGCCTCGATCCCCTGAACGGCCAACTTGCGGTACCGCGCCCCGGCGGCGAGCACAACGGCCCGGGCGTGCACCGACCCGCCGTCCGCCAGTCGGAGCACATGGTTCCCGGCCTCGGATCCCAAACCGGTCACTTCTGCCGACACCAGGATGCGGGCGCTGAACTTCCCGGCCTGGAGCACGGCTCGTTCGGCCAATTCGGAGCCGGAGACCCCGGCGGGGAATCCCAGATAATTCTCGATCCGGGATGAGGTACTGGCTTGGCCGCCCGCAGCGATCCGCTCCAACGTCACCGTGTTCAACCCGTCCGAGGCGCCGTACACCGATGCGGCCAGGCCGGCCGGTCCGGCACCCACGACGACGAGGTTGTAGACGTCCTTGGCTGCGTCCGCGACGGGTGCCGGGACAGGAAGCCCGACGACGCGTGCGAGTTCCGCATTCGTCGGATTGCGCAGCACCTTCTCGCCGTGCCAGATCACGACGGGTGTGTCCTCGGGTGCGACGTTCAGGCTGCGTAGCAGCTGCTCCACTCGTTCGTCCTGTTCCAAGTCGAACCACTTGTGGGGCAGACGGTTTCGCATCGCGAACTCACGAAGTCGCAACGTATCCGGGGAGAAGCAGGAGCCGATGATCCGGAATCCGGAGCCGAGCCCGATCAGCAAGTGCCGACGCACAAGGTAGGCGCGCAGGATCAAATCGCTGAGCACGGGATCGTGGGCAATCAGCTCGCGTACCTGCTCGGCCGGGACGACGAGTATCTCGCCGTCCTCGATCGCTTCGGCGGTGAAGAACGCCACCTGACCTTCCAGGAGTCCGAGCTCGCCCAGGAAACGCCCAGGACCGTGCACGCGCAGTATCCGGCGCTCGCCGTCCGCGTCGCCTTCGTCGACGACTGCGATCTTTCCGGAAAGGACGACGACGAAATCGTTGTCAGGCGCGCCTTCTCGGATCAGCACCTCGCCGGCGTGAACCGGTCGACGCGAGCCACCGACCTCGAGCTTCGCGACCTGGTCGTCCGTCAGCCGCGGGAAGGCGCCCTCCTCGTCCGGGGTCTCGTCGTCGACCGGCGGGCTGTACCCGATGGGTGAGGCGCCCTCAGACGAAGTTCTGGTCGACATAACACCACCGCCAATCCTCGCCGGGCTCCATCGACTGGACGATCGGATGCCCGATGGCGTGAGCGTGAGCACTCGCGTGCCTGCCCGGCGAAGAGTCGCAGCAACCGACGTGTCCGCACGTCAGGCACAGCCTCAGATGCACCCACGGGGTGCCGAGGCGAAGACATTCCTCGCAGCCCTGCGGGGTACGGGGCACCACGGCCCGGATCGCGGTTACATGTGGGTCCGCATGGACAGGACTCATGACTTCGCCTCCTCGCCGGCATTTTCCGAGAGCGCCTGATCGAGCCACGTGCGCAGCTGGGGGACCGGAGCTGCGCCCGACTGGCGAGCGAGAACCTCACCCCGGTCCATCACCAGCAGAGTCGGCACGGCGCGGACGGTGAATCGTTCAGCCGTCCGGGGTGCAGCATCGACGTCGACCTTGACCAGCTTGATCTGGCCGGCGTGTTCTCTGGCGAGCTGCTCGAGCGCGGGGCTGACCATGCGACACGGGCCGCACCACGTCGCCCACAGATCCACGAGCACAGGCACCGAGGATTCTTCGACGATCTCCGCGAAGTCACCGTCTCCCGCCGCGGCGATCCAGGGCAGCGGCTCGTGGCAGTTGCCGCAGCGAGGTTTTCCTTCCCCTGCTGCCGGGATGTTGTTGGTCTTGCCGCAGTTCGGGCACTTCACCTTTTCGGATCCCATGACCAGTTACCTCTTCTCAGGCCGCCGCGAAGGCGGGTTCGGCATACGCGACGGCAAGCTCGCCGCCGTCCACCGTGACGCTGATGGTGCCGTCCGGTTTGATCTCGCCGCGCAACAGTGCACGGCCGATCTTGGTTTCGACCTCGTGTGCGATGTATCGGCGCAGCGGCCGCGCACCGTAGACAGGGTCGAACCCGTGTTCGGCGATCAGTCGGCGTGCCTCCGGCGTGATTTCCAGGTGTACCTGTCTCTCCGACAACCTGTTTCGAAGGTCGGTGAGTTGCAGTTCCACTATGTACTCGATCTGGGGCAGGGTGAGTGGGGAGAACAGCACGATGTCGTCGACCCGGTTGAGGAATTCGGGGCGGAA
The DNA here is from genome assembly GCF_021352185.1 of Rhodococcus sp. Ni2. Classification (NCBI taxonomy): domain Bacteria; kingdom Bacillati; phylum Actinomycetota; class Actinomycetes; order Mycobacteriales; family Nocardiaceae; genus Rhodococcus; species Rhodococcus sp. Ni2. The sequence continues at coordinate 2,019,354 of NZ_WOXZ01000001.1, read as the reverse complement.
ATGCCCGCGCAGTTCTGCCATCACCCGTTCCCTGGCGTCCGGCTTGATTTCGCCGTCGGCTGTGACCCCGTCGAGGAGATGCTGGGATCCGATGTTGGAGGTCATGATGATCACCGTGTTCCGGAAATCGACTTGCCTCCCTTGAGAATCGGTGATCCGGCCGTCGTCGAGCACCTGCAGCAGGGTATTGAAGACGTCGGCGTGGGCCTTCTCGATCTCGTCGAAGAGCACCACGGAGTACGGCTTACGCCGCACCGCCTCGGTGAGCTGGCCACCTTCGTCGTACCCGACGTATCCGGGAGGTGCACCGATGAGCCGACTCACCGTGTGTCGTTCCTGGTACTCGCTCATATCGAGGCGCACCATGTTGTCTTCACTGTCGAATAGGGCGCTGGCCAATGTCTTTGCAAGCTCGGTCTTTCCGACGCCCGTCGGGCCCAGGAAAATGAACGAACCGATCGGTCGACGAGGATCACGGATACCGGACCTCGCCCGGATCACAGCGTCCGCGACCAGTTGCACCGCCTCGTCCTGACCGACGACCCGCTCGTGCAGGATCTCGTCGAGCTTCAACAACTTCTCCCGCTCACCTTCTTGCAGCCGGGCGACCGGGATACCCGTCCATGCGGCCACGATCTCTGCGATCTCGTCTTCGGTGACCACTTCACGCAGCAACGGATTTCGGCCTTGTCTGGTGGCCAGTTGCTCCTCCGCCGCCTCGAGCCGGCGTTCGAGCTCGGTGATCTCGCCGTATCGCAACTCGGCTGCCCGATTGAGGTCGTAGTTGCGTTCGGCGGCCTCGGCCTCGACGCGCAACCGTTCCAAATCTCCTCGCAGTTCTTGCACCCGCCGGATCGCCTGCCGCTCCGCCTCCCATTGAGCGTGCCGGGCGTCTGCCTCGGCCCGCAGGTCGGCCAGCTCCTTGCGCAATTCTTCGAGGCGCGCTTTGCTGGCCGCGTCCGTTTCCTTGGACAGTGCGGCCTCTTCGATCTCCAGACGGGTCACCTTCCGGGTGAGCTCGTCGAGTTCGGCAGGCATCGAATCGATTTCGGTGCGGAGCCGAGCGCATGCCTCGTCTACGAGATCGATCGCCTTGTCCGGAAGGAAGCGGTCGGTGATGTACCGGTGCGAGAGGGTCACGGCGGCCACCAATGCACCGTCTTGAATTTTCACGCCATGGAACACCTCGAGGCGTTCTCGAAGTCCGCGCAGAATCGAGATCGCATCCTCGGCACTGGGCTCGTCGACGAGAACGGTCTGGAATCGACGCTCCAGTGCCGCATCGGATTCGATGTGCTTGCGATACTCGTCGAGAGTGGTGGCACCGATCATGTGCAGTTCGCCGCGTGCGAGCATCGGTTTGAGCATGTTGCCGGCATCGAGAGACCCCTCGCCGCCGACCGAGCCCGCTCCGACCACGGTATGCAACTCGTCGACGAACAACAGGATGCGCCCCTCGGCAGCCTTCACCTCGGACAGCACGGCCTGCAGTCGCTCCTCGAACTCGCCGCGGTACTTCGCACCGGCCACCAGAGAACCCATGTCGAGCGAGAAGATCGTCTTGTCGCGTAGGCCCTCGGGCACGTCGCCGCGGACGATCCGCTGGGCGAGACCCTCGACAATCGCAGTCTTACCTACACCGGGGTCGCCGATCAGCACCGGGTTGTTCTTCGTTTTCCGGCTCAAGATCTGAGTTACCCTGCGTATCTCGGCATCCCGGCCGATGACCGGATCGAGTTTGCCTGCCCGCCCCTCGGAGACGAGGTCGCGCCCGTACTTCTCCAATGCCTCGTACGCCCCCTCCGGGGTTGCCGACGTGACACGCTGATTGCCGCGCACCTTCGTCAGCGCTGTGAGGAAGGCGTCCCGTGTGACCCCGTGACTGGCGAGGACCCGCCCGGCCGCGCTGGCCGATCCTTCCTCGGAGAGGGCCATCACAAGATGCTCCACCGACACGTAGGAATCCTTGAGTCTCTTCGCCTCCCGCTCTGCGGCATCGAGCAGCTTGGCTAGACGCTGGGTGATCATCACCTGACCGGGGGTCGCGCCGGGGCCGCTGACCTTCGGCCTACGCGACAGTTCACGATCCAGATCGGATCGAAGTGCTTCGACATTCGCGCCGGCCTGTTCGAGCAGTCGGGGCACCAACCCATCCTGCTGATCGACCAATGCGAGCAGCAGGTGCTCTCCGTCGACTTCGGTGTGGCCCATTCTGGTCGCAACATTCTGGGCTTCCTGCAAGGCTTCTCGTGACTTTTCGGTCAAGCTGCCGGTGTCCATGAGGATGTCCTCCTTCTGCGGGCCGCTGTTTCGAGTCTTTCGATTCGATCCAGCAGATCGAGCACGAGCCCGATTGCCGAGTAGTTGAGACCCAGACCCGTCCGCAGTCGTTGGATGCGTGCGGCGTGGGTCACTTCGGATGGGTCGAACGACATCTCTCCGCCGGCGTAGCGGTGGGCGTCGAGCAGTCCGAGAGTCACGAGTTTTCGTGCCAGATCCGGGTGCAGGCCAGTACGTTCGGCGAAGGCGTCCGGCGACAATCCGGTACGGCGAACCAATACGTACTGAGTGATCGGCGTTGAGGTGCTCATGTCTCTTTCCTCGGATTGAAGTTCGATTCGGCGCCCAACTGCTCGAACAGTTCGCGTTCACGTGCTGTCGGTTTCGACGGAACCATCACCTTGATTTCGGCGTAGAGGTTGCCGTTGGCACCGCGCGGATTCGGCATTCCCTCTCCGCGCAAGCGCAGCTTCCTACCAGTCGAAGAGCCTGGCACCACTTTGACTTTCGCCTCTCCGCCCGGTGTGGGAACGACGACTGTCGACCCGAGAACCGCCTCCCATGGCGATACGGGCAGATCGACGTAGATGTCCCGACCCTGCACGCGGAACCGTGAATGCGGTTTGATCCGCACCACGAGGTACAGATCCCCAGGCGGCGCGTCACCGTTGCCTCGGCCTCCTTGCCCGGCCAACCGGATTCGCTGGCCGTCCAGGACGCCGGCTGGAATGTCGACGTCATACTGCCGTCCGTCCAGTCTGAGAGTGCGTTTTCCGCCCTGATAGGCCTCTTCCAGAGCCAGTTCCAGTTCGGCCTCCTGATCGGCGCCGGGAATCGGTCCGAACCCACCGCCTCCGCCGAACATCTGCCCGAAGAGGTCTTCGAAGTCGACGGCACCCTCACCACCGACACCGTGGCCGAAGTGCACCCGTCTCCCGCCACCGCCGTACCCGGCGGCGTTTGCCCGCACCCGTTCGTCGTAATCCTCGGGTACATGCCGGAAGTCGTCACCGAATCGGTCATAGCGTTTCCGGGTGTCCGGGTCGGACAACACCTGATAGGCCTCGTTGACCTCCTTGAACCTGTCCTCCGCAGTGGGATCCTTGTTCACATCGGGGTGGTACTTGCGGGCCAGCTTGCGGTACGCCTGCTGAATTTCGTCGGTGCCGGCGCCCTTCGGTACGCCGAGTACTTCGTAGTAGTCACGGGCCATCGGTGCTCACCCCTCTGGGCGGCTGACGACCACCGCGGCGGGCCGCAACTGTCGCCCGTCCTCTCCATAACCCGGGCGCAAGACCTCGACCACGGTCCCGGATGGAAGGTCGGGTCGGGTTACCACACTGACCACTTCGTGGAGTTTCGGGGAGAACGGCACACCGGCCTCGTCGTGGCGCTCGAAGCCGAGTCGTGAGAGCACCTGTACCGCCTGGTCCCGGATCGCCTTCACACCTTCGACGACGGCCTGCGGATCGCTGCCTGCGTGTGCAAGCGCAAGCTCCAAGTTGTCCAGTATCGGCAGCCACGCCGCCGAAACCTTCGCTACTTCCGCGGCGCGTTCACGGTCCAGATCTTTGGCGTATCGCTTGCGCAGGTTGTCCAGATCTGCGACGGCCCTGCGCCAACGGTCCTCGAGTTGAGACAGCTCGTCTGCCGTCTCGGCGCGATCGGACTCGGTCTTGCTTTGATCCGTGTCGGCGCTGTTGGTAGTCGGCTCAGTCGTCGAATGATCTGCAGACATTTCCATCGTGCGCCTCAGCTTCGATCGAATTCGGCGTCGATCACGTCGCCGTCATCCGACGACGCAGCATCAGCGCCGCCTGCTTGGCCGTCGTCCGACTGGTCCGGCACAAGTCCGTAGAGCAACTGTTGCAGCTCCGAGGTGAGTGGCTGAACCTCCGCGGGTGAAGCGCCGTCCTGCACGGCCTTTCGGGCGTCGGCAACCAGCATCTCGGCCCGCGCCTTCTCATGCGGCGGGGCACTGTCACCGAGTTCGGCGAGTCGCCGCTCCACTTGATACGCAACCGAATCGAGCCCGTTGCGCGCGTCGACCGCCTTGCGCAGCGCCTCGTCCTCACCCCGGTTCCGTTCGGCCTCCGCCAACATGCGCTCGACCTCACCCTGATCAAGGTTGCCCTGTTCACTGATCGTGATGCTCTGTTCCTTGCCGGTATCCTTGTCGCGAGCGGTGACGTTCAGGATGCCGTTGGCGTCGATGTCGAAAATGACTTCCACCTGGGCCTCGCCACGTGGCGCGGGGCGGATGTCTTCCAGCCGGAACCGGCCCAGCACCCGGTTGTCGGCCGCACGTTCGCGTTCGCCCTGCAACACCACGACGTCTACGGCGGACTGATTGTCTTCCGCCGTGGAGAACACTTCGCTGCGCCGTGCCGGGATCGTCGTGTTCCGCTCGATGATCTTCGTCATCACCCCGCCCTGCGTCTCGACGCCGAGGGACAGTGGGGTGACATCGAGTAACAACACATCGGAAACCTCGCCTTTGAGCACGCCTGCCTGGACTGCGGCTCCGAGGGCAACGACCTCGTCCGGGTTGACGCCCATGTGGGGGTCCTTGCCGCCGGTCAGCCGGCGAACCAGCGCCTGTACAGCCGGGATACGTGTCGAACCGCCGACCAGTATCACTTCGTCGATGTCGTTGGCGGCGACCTTGGCGTCACTCATGGCCTGCTTCACCGGGCCGAGGCACCGTTCCACCAGATCGGCAGTCAAATCATCGAACTTCGATCGCATGATCGTAGTGGTGAGATGTTTGGGACCATTCGCGTCAGCGGTAACGAAAGGCAGGTTTACCTGGGCCTGGGTCACCGAGGACAGCTCAACCTTTGCCTTCTCCGCGGCTTCGAACAGTCGTTGCAACGCCTGCGCATCCTTACGCAGATCGATGTTCTCCGCGCGCTGGAATTCGTCGGCGAGGTAGTCCACCACGCGTCGATCGAAGTCGTCGCCGCCCAAGTGGGAGTCGCCGGCCGTGGAACGAACCTCGACTACCCCCTCTCCGACGTCCAGCAGGCTCACATCGAAGGTTCCGCCGCCGAGGTCGAAGACCAGTACGGTTTCGTGGGTCTGTTTGTCCATGCCGTACGCGAGTGCCGCAGCGGTCGGTTCGTTGATAATCCGCAAAACCTCGAGGCCTGCGATACGGCCGGCGTCCTTGGTGGCGTTTCGTTGCGCGTCGTTGAAGTAGGCAGGAACAGTGATGACCGCTTCCTTCACCTTCTCACCGAGGAACTTGCTCGCGTCGTCGACGAGCTTGCGCAGCACGAGAGCGCTGATCTCCTCTGGTGCGTATTTCTTGCCGCGCACGTCGAAGCGGGCCTCACCGTTGTCACCCGCTACGACGTCGAAGCTGACCGCTTTGGCTTCCTCGGAGATCTCGTCGTAGTGGCGTCCGATGAAGCGTTTCGCCGAGTAGATCGTGCCCTTCGGATTCAAGATCGCCTGCCGTCGGGCAAGCTGGCCCACCAGACGCTCACCGTTCTCGGTGAACGCCACCACCGAAGGCGTCGTCCGTGCTCCCTCCACATTGGAGATGACCACCGGCTCGCCGCCTTGCCAGCTTGCGATGACCGAGTTGGTTGTGCCCAAGTCGATGCCTACAGCAGTTGTCATGACTCAATTCCTTTCGATCGGCCCGGCCGTTGAGCAAGTGCGATTCCGCCCGCAACTTCGCTCGATGTCGGCAAGGACTTCGTAGTTCCCTGGTTTTGGCGAGTGGATTGGGTGAAGTCACGGAGACCGAGCAGGGCGCCGATAACGGCGCCCGACACCAATCCGTGGATGGCGGGCGTGAGGCTCGAGAGCGGCCGAGGGTAAGGGTTTCCGCCACTGTGCTTTGACATCACGCCCCTCAGCGTTGATGTTGTGGGGTTCGCCGGGCCTGTGTGTACTGACAGGGCCCGACCGCCGGTCAACCGGTTGAGCTCACGAACCACCCAGCCATGATGAGTCTTTTCGTCCACCTAAAGGGCGTCAACAACATTCGCCTGATGGGCGGGGCGCAACGGGGCAGTGGCGACCACACCTGCCCTTGATCGAAGATGCCCGCCGGAACCCGATCGAAGCGGCCATCGCATGAAACTCCGAGTATCGGCTTCGACACGAAAACTCGAGTGTCGGCCGCTACTGCGGTACGTCCACACTACCGCGGCGCATGCAAAAGGAGAACTCCCTTTGCGAAAGATCGTCACAGTCAGTGAACAGCAGCTCCGTTGAACCCGGACGAGATTCATTGTAGTTCTATCGAATCTCCTTGTGACAGAAAGGTAATGAGCCACTACTGGTCGGTTCCAATTGGTTGCGAGTAGGTGGCGCACACCCGCGTGCTGCACGGTTCAACGTCCCGTTCTGTGGCTGGTCAACAGACCGCTCAGGCGGGAGCTATTGCAATTCAACATGTGTCGGCCACCGTCACTACGGGACTTACGTGGTTCTCGTCTATTCCTGTGCTACATCCTTTGGCAGGATTTCGATCAAGGGGTCGGTTTGCTCTCGCCCCCGTGGTGGCGCAGGTGTGCCAGGTCTGGCCGTGGTTGTGTTCGTCTCGGCTCGGAGCCGCCTCAGGGATGCAGTACGACTTTGGTCCAACCGTCGTCGTGAGCGTCGAAATGCTGGTCGCCGGATTCGGTTTCGCCGAGCGGGCCTGGCCGGCGTCAATTCACCTGACGCGCGGATGAAACAGAGCTCACAGCGCCGCCACGACCGCCTCGGCGACGGTCTTGTCCTGCTCCCCGGTGCCGCCGCTGACGCCGACAGCGCCCACGACCTGGCCGTTGTGCCGCAGAGGCACACCGCCTGTGAAGATCATGATGTGTCCGCCGTTGGAGGCGTGTATCCCGTAGAACTGCTCGCCCGGGCCCGCGTTGGCCGCGAGGTCCTCGGTCGAGACGTCTAATGCCCGCGCGGTGAACGCCTTGTTGATCGAGATGTCGATGCTGGCGATCCAGGCACCGTCCATTCGCACGTGAGCCACGAGGTTGCCGCCGGCATCGACCACCGCAATGTTCGACGGCGACTCGATCTCGGTGGCTTTGGCCTGTCCTGCGGCGATGACCCGCTGCGCATCGTCGAGGGACACCGAGGTCTGGTTCACGGTCATGACGCACCTGCCCCGAACTTCGCGAACTGCTCGACGATGGCCTGACGGAACGCAGGAAGGTCGTCGGGCGAGCGGCTCGAGATCAGGTTCCCGTCGATCGCGACCTGTTCGTCTACGACTTCTACTCCTCCGGCCCCGTCGGCAGTCGATCTCGCTATCTGCTTTCCCTGCAGTGGCATTGGCATCGTTGTGCTCCTCTCGGTTCTGGCCGTGTCAGGGATGCAGGACGACCTTGGTCCAGCCGTCGTCGCGAGCGTCGAAGTGCTGGTAGCCGGATTCGGCTTCGGCGAGCGGGAGTTCGTGGGAGATGATCCAGGAGGGCTTTGCCCGGTCTTGGTGGATGAGGTCGCGCAGTTGCCGGTTGTAGTGTTTGACGTTCGCTTGTCCGGTGCCGATCTTCTGGCCCTTGAACCAGAATTTGCCCATGTCGAAGGCGATCTTGCCGTTGCGCTCGAGTTCGTCGGGGCCGTTCTGGTCCTGGGGAAGGAAGATGCCGACCACCCCGATGTGGCCGGTGAAGCGCACCGAATCCACGAGCCGGTTCATCGTCATGGCGGCGTCCTCGTGGCCTTGCGGGTCGTGTGCCTGATAGCCGACGCACTCGCACCCCTTGTCTGCGCCTTTCCCGTTGGTTTGCTCGAGGACCTGCTCGACGGGGTCGCCCTTCGAGTCGTCGATGGGGACGACGCCGATCTCTTCGGCCAGGCGTAGCCGGTCGGGGTGGCGGTCGACGATCATCACCTTGCTCGCTCCCTGGATCATCGCCGAATACGCGGCCATCAAACCGACTGGGCCAGCGCCGTAGACCACCATCGAATCGCCGGGTTGCATGTCGGCCAGGCGGGTGCAATGCCATCCGGTGGGAAAGATGTCCGACAGCATCACGTAGTCGGTTTCCTTGTCCTGGGCATCCTCGGGCAGTCGCAGACAGTTGAAGTCGCCGAACGGCACTCGCAGATATTCCGCCTGTCCGCCCCAGAACGGGCCCATCCCCGCGAAACCGAATGCAGCGCCGGCCATCTTCGGATCGGGGTGCACCGTCAGGCAGAATGCGGTCAACCCTTCCTCACAGTTTCGGCAGAAGCCGCAGCCGATGTTGAACGGCAAGCACACTCGATCCCCTGGCGATACTTTGACCACTGCATTGCCGACTTCGGCGACGATGCCCAAGTTTTCGTGACCGAGGACCATTCCGGGCTCCAGATCGGTGCGGCCTTCGTACATGTGTAGATCCGACCCGCAGATGTTGGTGCTCGTGATCTTCACCAGCACATCTGTCGGATTCTCGATCCGCGCATCGGGCACGTCCTTGACGTGGACCTCTCGAGGCCCGTCGTATACAAGCGCTTTCATCGCGGCACTCCCTTGTCTTGTAGCTGCGGCTTTCCGGTTTATCTCGTCGGCCGCAGGCGTCCACGCGTGAGCGACCGACCGAATGAATCGTGCTGTTCGGGGAAGGTCCACGGCGCGCAGAAGTGAAGACCGCACCAAAATGTCGGCGCACCAACATTTTTCCTGCCATCGACGCAACTGCGGCTGCATCCAGGCATCGCATTCCCTTACCATGGAGTCTCCTCCTTCGGCTCCACGATCGCTAGGGGGTTGGGATCGGTTTCCTCGAACGGTGGGTTTGGGTACCTTCCATTAACCGATGGATGGTGTGATGCTTGACAGTGTTCACCACCTCGAAGAGGAGATCCGATATGGCCACCAAGGCGCTGCTGGTCCGACTTGAAGCGAAGCCCGGCAAGGAAGAAGCGGTCGAGGAATTCCTCCGATCGGCACTGCCGCTCGTCGAGCAGGAGCCCGGCACGAAACCCTGGTTCGCGGTGCGGTTCGGGCCCTCGTCGTTCGGCATCATCGACGCATTCCCGGACCAAGCTGCCCGCGAGACACATCTCAATGGTCCGGTCGGCAAGGCCCTCGGCGAACGCGCCGACGAACTCTTCGCTGCGCCGCCCGAAATCAGCTACCTCGACGTTCTCGCTGAAAAAGTCTGAACAACCGACTGGAAAATGTCTTGTCGATGGCGGTCACATTCGGTTGTGAATACAGTTGTGCCACAGCCATACCCGAATCACGGTAGCTTTGCCGGCGTGCGCGGCTGTGGCGTACTGTCCGTCGCTCGCTTCCGCCCAGGTATCGGTAGATCACGAGCAGGGCACTCAGTCGAGCCAACTCGCTACCCGTGTAGGAAGAGCATTTCAAACTCGTTTCATTGCAAAGTGTTTCGAGTTTGAGGTGACCTGCCTGGAGTGAAGTAGGACTCCTTGTTCTTGGAGGAGGGCTTAGTGGAGCACCACGGATCATCGAGCAAGGACGATTGGTGCTAGTCCTGTTGGAAAGATGGTCATAGACGATGGCAAAGGTGAGGTCGGATGGATTCACCATCACCGTGCGCCGGTCACCGACCTGGGGTAGCACGTTACCTTTGGGTGCCTCGCAGTCAGCGTCGAACGTGTCCAAACCCGGGCCGCTGATACGGACGGTCAGTTCGGCGGTGTCTTGGCCCTCGTTGAGGTCCCGGATGCGGTTGACGGCGAAAATTTCTGCAGTCGCTGCAATACCGACGGCCCGGAATCGCTTTCCTCCCAGCGCCATCCATAGGTACTGACTGCAAGCCCGATTCCGATCGGGAAGGTAAAGACTCCCCACTACACGGCCGGTCGATCGAGTACGTCATCATCCCGGCGGCGAAACCGATGAGTTCGACCTGCCGCGGTTTGTCCGTGTTCTTGTTGGACAAACCGACACCCTAAGTGAGGGGGTGGTTTTCGGGTGGCTGTTTCAGGATTGAAAAGCGGTGATGCCGCGTCCCCGTGTGGTTGGCGTCGGAGCGGTGTGAGTCCGGATTGCCGTGGACTGAATATTGTTGCAGTCGTTAGCTGTTCGCCGTTTGATGCGATCTCGTTGTGTGCGGTTTTGTTGGTTGCCGACCATATCATGTTGCCGTTGTTGCAAAGCGCCAGTAGGTGTTTGTTGGCATCAACGACGGCTGAGGTTGGAAACGACATGGACGATCTCCGCTGGCAAATTATGTAAGGGGTGGTGGGTGCCCCTTGGAGCGCTCGGAATGCTCGTGGGAAGTCGCGGCCACACCTGTTGCCACAGAACCATGGCGATAGGTCACCTGTCGGGTCGGGGCCTGGTGCTGGAAAGGTTCGAACCTAGTCAACAGTTTCCGTCGGCAGTCACTCCCGGTCCTCGACACACTGGTGAATCCTGACACCCCGTGCCTCGTTCGTAGCTCCGTTGCTAACGGTTTCATCCCGTCGAGTCCAGGGAGAGGGGCAGTGTTGACCGACTGCTGGTGGATTGTTCTAGCTGTCGAAAAGGCCATCTTTGCCCGGAATTTGAGCGCCAACTGTCGCGTAGTTTTTCGAAAGTCGCAGGTTGATCTGACAAATAGATCGGAATCTACAGCCGCCATCGCCTGAAGGTTGGACAAGAATCGGTCGTGGTGGGATTCGGGGCGAGCACCAGCGATTATGTCGATGTTGGGCGGCTGCCGAGCGGTTACGGTGTTCGTCGAATCAGTCTCGGAGCCCGACGAACATCCGGCCACGACAAGTGCGACCGTAGCGAGAATCGCAACAGAAAGGATGGGTACGCGGCGACTGTCACGCTGGACTTCCGTTTCCTCGGTTTCGCGAAAATTGCCAGGACAACCGGCTCTCAGAATTCACTCTGAGCCACGAGATGCCTGTTTTCGATACCTTCCGCCAGAGAGTGAGCCCGGGAACGCGCGTTGGTGAGCAGCGCTCTGCGGGGCGGCAAACTGAAGGGGCGTCAGCACCAGCTCACCCGAGAAGACGTACATCCCTTGCGATTTTAGAGACCGGCCAGCCCACAAATCGAAGTTTCGCCAGGTCGATCACCACGAGTAACGATCAGTGCCAGCATCTTTCGAACGCACCCAGCTCGACGATTCCGGTGTCACTGCAAAGCCGAGAGAACCGTGTCGACCCGACCACGGAGTGGGCCGTCAAGCTCGACAACTACCAGGGAGTCACACACCTGCATCGGATCGGCGTACACCAAATCCAGCAACGCGGCGTTCACCGCGCGCTGCAGCTCCGGCATCCCCACCGCAGGCAACTTCTGCACTGTTTCGACGGTAATCGGCACCACGACCAGCACGTCGAGAGTACGTAGCGCGGACCTCACAATCGCCGCCTCAATTTCTGCCTCCGGATCGACACCACACGCCGACAAGTACGCCAGGAAGTCGAGCGGCGTGCGATCGAATACAACACCAGAAGAAGGTGTAGTCAGCAAGCGCAGTGAACGACGAAGCTGCGCACGGTAATCATCAGCCGAGGGTGGAAACTCGAACTCGCGGCCCTCCTCTTCGAGCACGAAATACGGTTCATCGACCCGAATGTGTCCCGCGAGGCGGCCACACAACTCGTCGACCAGCGTGCTCTTGCCGGTCCCGTGCGGGCCGGATACTCCAATACGCATTAGTGGGGCCCTCTCGAAGAAAGTTACGGAACTACCCGTCAGTTGAGCACCCGTCGACCGCCGGCTCGATACCGACCCCTGGATGCCCGGACCCGCCACCAATTCTCGTTGCGCCTGGAGCGTCGACAGTCATAAGTGGGGCCGCCGAGGTTGCGGACGATACCCGACAGTTCACCACGTGCGGGAAGATCAGTGGCGCTCGTAGATGGCGAACCCGGCGTCGTGATCGCCCCGTTCGGGCGTGCATTTGCTCTGATGGACATCTCACTCGACCGCGACGGGCAGACCCTTGGCGTCGGTCCCGGCGCCGTAGTGCCCGTACAGATGGACGCCGCGTTACTCGCGGCGTTGAACGCGCGCGCAGAACAAGAACGTCTCCCGGTCCGAAGCGATCCGAGAAGCAGTGCGTGCCTGGACCCAGGCCGCTTGTAAGCACATAAGTCCACACTCAAACACGGAATCAGCGGAGACGCCGGCATCTACGCCGCACAGCACCACGTCTATGTCGCCGACCTGGACCACGACAATCCTGCCCGCCAGTTCCGGCTGGGCGTCGACCCGAACGGGCGTCTCTTAGAGCTGGTTGTGCTGCGCTACGACAGCGGAAACGAGCTACTCATACACGCCATGAAGGCCCGATCTCAAGACGTTGATCTCCTGTAATCGACCTCGTTCGCCGCGCGCGATGCAGGGAAAGTCGATCTGCTCGCCGGTTCGACGCAGAATTTCCCCGAAGTGAGCCATGTCGGATTCATGTGCCGCCGTCACCAACTTCGTCACGAAATCACATCCTTCGATATGGATTCCATCGTCAGCAAAATCGGGCTCACCTGCTATCGAAACCCTATGGAAGAACTCCTCAGTCGTTCGCAGGTTTGGTGTGGTGCTGGGTTCGGACAAGCCACGCGGCCAGTCGCGGCCTGAGATACTCGGTCTCTTCCTCGACATCCACCATGAGCTGTCCGAGTATCGCTGCCGAGTACAGTGTCAGGATTCCTCCGGGCACACGCGTCGCGATATCGGATTTGCCGAATGCGAAAAGCATGGTCTGCTCGACTTCTTCTTCGGTTATCTTGATAAACGAAACGACCTTTGGGTAGAGATCCTTGGACAGCTCTGATATTCGCTCGAAATCAATACCATGTGGAGATATCCGTTCGATCTCCAGAGATAACAGATACGAGACGTACACTCCCACGGTGTTCTCCCGGGGGCTGCGCTCGACAAGGTTGTCCATCTCGTCGAGTATGTTCTTGTACTCCGGCCGAACATTTCGGTCGTGGGTTTCGTGGAGCAGTCGCTTCGTCAAATCCCAAGCGTCTTCGTACACGCCGTCCCCTGACAGACCAATTTCCCCGACACGCGCGTAACCCATGGTCATTGTCCCTTCGGCTTGAGGAATCTGAATATTATCCGGGCGACGCGCTGTCCGACGTCTACCGCGAAGATCGTGGCCGGGATCAGCGGAGCCAAACCGGGACTTGACGGCGGAATGGGCTGAATTGCAGTGAAGGGTCCAGGTGCAGTGCCCATCGTCGTTTGTGTCTGGGACGGATTGACATATCCGGGCATCGATTGCTCGATGCGGTCGCCGAAGTTTCTGAAGGCGGTGCCACCTCTGGCAAGTGCCTCTGTCGGGGCGCCTTGCTGCTCGTACGGTGCGAACTGCGTCTTCGGATCGATGACCTCGGCGATGCCGTGAGCTTGCGAGGTAGGCACTCCTTGCGATCTCTCCGCAGCCTGCGCGACTTGCGTGTCGATCCGAGTGGCGCCGGCAGCAGCACGGGACGTGGCGCCGACTTCACCGGCCACACCAGTGACCACACCGAGAGCTGCATCTAATTGGAGCTGCCGCATCCAGTACCGGGGCCCATTCTGTTCCAGGGCCTCAATTCGTAAGAGCGATCTTCCTGCATCGGTCAGAGCACCGGAGGGATCACGGTTGTAACTGACCATCCCCTGACCGACGGACATCCCGAGACCGAGAAGATCCGAACCGGCCTCGGCCAGTCCGCTAATCCCGTTGCCACCAGTCACGTTTTGACTGAAACGGAGTAAGGATCCGAGATCGGAACCCATCTCGCTCAGCCAATCTCTGGTCGCGCGTTCTTCATCGGTCTGACGTTGCAACTCCTCGCGGTCGTTTACGGCCTGCACGGCCGCAGCTGCGGATTCGCGGTTGGCGTCCTCCTGCGCGGCCGCCATCGTGTCGCGGGCCTCGCCGGTGGGCACGATAGTGACCTCCAACTCGGCATCACCCGAATCGACAGGGTTGGTGTAGCTGGCGGTGGTGCCGTCACCCTGATCGACTGTCACTTCGGAGCCAGGTTTCATCGTGTCCTGGTTTGGTACGTACGCCGTATAGCCAGGATCCGGCGTGCCCACCACCGCGACGCCGTCCGGCTGCCCCGAGATCGCTTCCTGCCCGTTCGGCAGCGGGGTCGCCGTCAACGGCCGCCCGGTGGCGATGTTTTCTCCGCCGTAGGGGCCGTCCGCGAGGACCGGGTAGATCACGCCCGGGGTGGGGACCACGATTTGGTAGAGCTTGCCGTCACGGATCTCGTAGTAGGTGGGAACCGGATCGCCGTTGACGTCGTACGCCCACGCAGCGGCAACGGTGCCCTGCAAGTCTCCGTTCGCGTCGTAGACACCGACGGACCCGTCGTCGTTGATGCTCATGTGTCCGCCGGGTGGTACGTCGACCACCATTTGAGCTTCATGCGAGGAGGTTTCGTCGTGAATGAGGAAGATGGTGCGTTGTCCGCCACCTGGGTCGGGGATGACCACGACGTCCTGACCGCCGACGAAATACGGCATGAACGGTTTCGCGACCGTACCGACTACCTGGGAGAGAACCGACTCCCACGGGCGTGCGCTCACACGCGCACTGAACGGTCCCGGCCGCCCCCTCACTCCCATACCCGCAGCGGTGAACGCCGCGGCGCCGACCAACACGAGTTCGAGGTAGCGGTCGCGTCCGTCGTCTTCGTCGAGCACGGAGGGCGTCACAGACTGGGTCGATTCCTGCTGTCCGGGAGCAGTATTCGGCGTCAAGGCAGGAACGGGTCCGGGACCACGATCAGTGGTCGATGCCGGTGCGGTCGATCCAGCGGGTTGCGGCGTGGTCGGTGCAGGTTCGCTGGTGGTCGTCGGAACCGGGACTCCTGCAGGGTTCTCGATACCTGGTGGTGTCGGCGTATTCGGCTGTCCAGGCAGCGCGGCGCTGGGGACGGGGACGATGGGGGTTCCGTTGTAGGTGGGGAAGTTCGTCGGAGCGTTGGCTCCGACGTTGGGGCCGCCGCCCGGTGCTTGCGCACCGGGAAGTCCGACCGTTGTTGTCGGGGCGGCCGTCGGGGTCGTGGTGGGAGCGGTCAAGCACGGGTTGATGTACTCCGGCAGGATGGGTGCACCAGGTGGCAGCGACGCAATGAGATTCAGGTAGATCTGATGATCACGTGCCCGCACCGCTGCGCAGTCTTCTGCCGGTCCTGCGGAGGAGGTCGGGGCGAAGATCAGCAGCGCCAGCAGTGCGATCACCATTGCCGCGAGCACCACCACGGTGGAGATCACCGTGGTCGGTGAGGTGCGGTCGAACCGGCGCGCAGCCTTCACCGGCGATCACCCGTGTTCGACTTCTTCCGGAATTCGGCGATGAGTGTGTCTGCGCCCCAACAGAACACCCGTCCTGCGATCGACATCCACAGAAAGAATGCCAGATACACCAGAATCGTCCCGTAATCGGTGGCCCATCCTCCGAGGCGTCCGATCACCGCAAACGCCGCGATCAACAACGCGAGCCCGAATACGGTCGCGATCACAGCTTTCGACATCTGACTCAGTTCACTGTCGCGATCCCATCCCTGATCACCCGCACCGACTGCATCGCGGGGTAGGTCGGAATACACCGATGCCGGAGCTGCAATGGTTCCTGGCGGCACGTACGGCAACGCACGCTCAGCTGTGACGTCGCGGCGGGTGGGTGAAGTCATCGGGGCGTTCGGTGAGGTGGTCATCGGAGGTGAATGCCTTTCCCCGCCAACTAAAAACGCGGGACTTGAGATACCCGACACCGACCAAAAGAACGGGCGGTCACCGGGAGGAGATGCAGCAGTGGACAGGAAGAGGGTGCGCTCTACCAGGGGCAGTTGACGTACGAGGTAGCTCCGGCGAGCCACCCTCCTGCCGGCGGGAGATAGAACTGGTACGAGGCGCACCCGTTCGGATACTGGGCAGCAATTGCCGTCCGGCGCGCCAGGACATCAGCCGACACGTCGATCACGGTCTCCCACCCGGGAACGGGGATCATGACGTTCGCGTTCGAGAGTGCCGTCACGATTCCACTGTCGCGGGCCGCGACGGTCAAGGCGTGGCCCAGGGGAACCTGCACCACCGGTGCACCGTACTGCGCCGGAACCGGCCCCTCGAACATCACGGGAGCAGCCATTGCGGCTGGGGCGGTAGCGAGCAGAATCCCGCCGACAGCGAGTGATGCAGCCGCGGTCGTGGCTGCGATTTTCTTCGTGCGAGTCAAAGACATGATGCTCCTTTGATGGATGGAAAAGTGGAAAGTGTTGGGTAACAGCGCCAACGGCGGACCAGCACGGCAACCGAGATAGGCGATTGCGGGCGCGGAATGCCGTTGACGACAGTCCCTGCGTCAGAGCCAGGTGGGATCGGAGTACACGAACACACTGTTATCGGCCGTCGCCGTCGACACCGCGAACTGCGCGTACGAACGGATCGTGACCGGACCCATGCACGCATCGACCTTGACGTGCACGTTCTCCGCCGTGATCGAGGCTTTCGCGGCTTCGAGGTCCTTCTTGCCGAGCGGGATCGTGGTGATCGTGCCGGGGGCGATGGTGGTCTGGATGCTCGGGTTCACCGAGGCGTTCACGCCGATGTTCGCCGACGGAACCCCCGAAATGCTGACCCCGACGGACGGGCCGAGGGAAAAACCAAGTCCCACGCCGAGGCCGGAGGACACATCGATCTGGCAACCGATCTGCAACCCCTGCTCGACATAGCCCGTCTTCACCGCAGAATTGCCGGCTCCAGAGATGGTGCCGGTGACCTTCGCCGACACGAACCCCTCGCGAGTGAACGCTGTTGTCGCCAGGTTCGGGACCGGGTTCGCCGAAAGTTTGGTAGCCGCCAGATCCAACGTCCAACCGTCGTCGGTGACCGTGCTAGCAAACTTGTCCGGCAGCGCCGTCGGGGTCGCCGACGCACTGCCGGCGAACGCGAGAGAGCCAGCCATCAAAACTGACGACACTGCAGCACCCACACTCGCCGCCTTCCCGATGCGCCGCTGTCCTGACAACATGCGGGTCTCGGGGGTGCTGGTGGCCATGGTCGGTCTCCCGGGGGATGAGTAGATAATTCAGCAACCTGAGCGATTGCCAAAACTTAACTGTTACGTCTGACCGGGACGCTACGACACCGTCCCCATGTCCGACTAGCCTCCAATGCCCGAATCCATCCGCCGAAAGTCGTACTCGAAGTTACGGAAACATTTCCCGAACACTCGGACCAGGCGGTTTGTTCACGCGAAGGGTGTGACGAGCCTCATGATCACGAAATGGTGACCGCTGTTCAGGCTCAGTGATTGTTCGGCAACCCGGCCCTGGAAGACTGGTGACGCTCGATGCGAGGCTTATCTCGTCGGGTGGAGCGGCGTGGTCCGACTGCTGCTTCGGCAAATCGGCTGTAGCCCGGTGAGTCCGCGGGAACCTTCCGGCGTTGATCGGAGATACGCAGTCTCGCAGCGAGTTTCAGCAACAGTTCCAGCGAGGTCGCCGGTCCAGGGGATGGTGAAGAAGTGGCCGGGAGAGACGCCGAAGTAGTCGGCGGGCGCACCCACGACCTCATCGGACGGGCTCGTACGAACGCCGTTGCGCAACTGCGAGATACGGTGTCGAGACTCGGCAGCCACGCGCCCAGAAGATCCTGGCCGGCCACCACACACTGACTTCCTTCCGTCTGCTCCCGTCGTCGAGGTCAGGTTGCCGGCGAGGCAGGCAGATCCTGGGCAGGCGACGCACGAAGGGCGGCGACGCTCGCACAAGGGATGCTCGTGGTAGTCAACGAGCAGGGGTGAGTAGCAGTGTCATGGTGCGGAATTGTTGTTCGGCACTGGCTGCGAGAAATGCACACCGATCCGCGCTCATGCCCGAATCCGCAGCGTGCGTGTCTTTGTCGGCTGGGACGGCGCAGTCGAGGGAGATGAACCGGTCGACGCTGCGGTTGAATATCTCGATCGGTGAGGAACTCTGACCTGTCCACGCCCGCGCCAGACGAGACACCGACGATTCGTCGATACTTCGCACCAACGCGGACTTGCGACTCAGGGAGTCCGCGCACAACGATGCCTGGAAACGGCACGAGAATTCGACTTCGGTACCGAAGTCGGCGCACCCGGATGCGCACCGCTCACCCGCGCCGGCACTCAGGCTGTCGACGGAGCCGGCTCCTGGCGAGCAACCCGCTGACATGATCGCCGCGACAGCGAGAACGCCGATCGCACATCGGCGAACAACGGTGATACCGACACGGTGATGCACGGTTTCCTGCATACCGGGTTCAGCTGTTCTCTACCAGGCGCTTTCGGCGTTGAAGATGTTCCCCTGATTGATTGCGGGGTCGACGAGATACAACCCGACACGACCGCCGGGGTGTGAGGCCGCCTCGTCGACGAACTGATCGCCGGTGACCGGGGTCCATGCTCCGGTGTACCAGACGGAGTCGTGCGGCAACCCGACAGTCCAGGCGTCGCCGAATGCGGCGTTGATCAGATTGCCCGCGTTGATCTGGCTCGCGACGACCGTCTCGTGGTGATCGAGAATGACTCCGACGTAGCCGTTTCCCGATACCGGAGTCGCCGCCGAGGCAGAGCCTGCGCCGGCAATCGCCACAGCTCCAGCAGCCGCTGGGATGGCCAGAGCGGCAACGATCTTGAGTGCACGTGTCATCGAAAGGGCCTTTCTTCGTTCGGATCTAGTCAGGGGTCGAATCCGGGGTCTCGAAACCAAAATAGGTGGAGGGGCCCGTGCCTCCAGTGAACGCCATATGGCAAATAATCGGCAACCCTAAGGGCGCACTTGGGAGTCAGATCACATCGGTGGGATTGTTTCGCCGCGGTCGTGGTGCCGGTTTCGGTCGACCAGGTGTAGGACGTTGAGTCCGTGTGGGCGTCTTCCGGTGGTTTTCGGAGATGCATAGTGCGGCAGCCAGATTCGACAACAGTTCCAGTGAGGTCGCCGGGAGTCCTTTCGCGGCCCGGAGCAACTGTCTCAGTTCCTGGTCGGCGAGATGATCGACTATCTCCGCGTCCTCGTCGTGAACGCGCGCGCGATCGCCGGACCAGGGGATGGTGAAGAAATAGCCGAGAGGGACATCGAAGTAGTCGGCCAACGCCGACACCACCTCATCCGATGGGTTCGACCGAGCGCCGTGTCGAAGCTGGGAGAGATACGCTGTCGAGATTCGGCAGCCGCGTGCGAGAAGGCCTTGAGCCACAGCGACGTTCGTCAGGCGCCGATCGGAGCCGGAGAAGAGCTCGTTCAAGCGGAGTTGAAAGACGTTCTCGTCCGTCACACGGCCTACCATCGCGCCGCCACCTCAATTCTCTCGTTCCTATCCTGTGCTTGCCGAAGCGGTGCAGGCTTAGCAGATGAGCCAGTGGCCACTGGTCGAGGTCAACGACACGACCTTGCCGATCGAGGTCTCCGGAGCGTCATCCAGATGTCCGCGTACGGTCGCTGTGGCTGCAGATCCTTGGAGGGTGAGATACTCGACTGCATCGAGCGTGATTGCCGGCAGCACCTTTCCAGTGGTCGTGGTTGATACCTGCTTCTCGGCGCAGACGGTGGCAGCAACACCCTCGGACGAACCGGTACGGAGGGCATCGAGGTGAGATCGGATCACCGTGGTGATCTGCTCGGAGTCGGTGGGCATCTTCGACGACTGCCTGCCCTCGGTAGTGGGATCTGCTGAACCGATCGTGCATCCCGAGAGCAGCAGTGCTGCAAGGGCTCCGCCGAGGAGGATCGATTCCACCGATCGCCGGCGGTAGTGGTTTATGGGTGGATTCACCGAAACTCCTTCATTCGTGAACATGTTGCGCCCGGAAAGTCATCCAGCCGTCGGTCAGAAGACAAACGCGGCGGACAGCAGAGCAAGGCTGAGGACCGCGGTGGCATTGGCGGCGCGAACAAAGACGTACTGCTCCGCATCCTCGGCGCCGAGACACAGCGGGGTCAGCTGCAAGGCCAGAGACAACATCCCGGTGTCGTGTGCACCGAGAGCGAACAATTGTCGAGCATCCATCAGCGGTATCCAATCCCGTTGCAGTCCAAAGGAACAACGAGCTGGTCACATGCGCGAACGTAGACTCGGCGAGAGTTCTCCGTACCAGCGGCCGAACTCCTGAACCGAGGATGCAGTCGAGAAGCTGCAGGGGGAGATTTCAGCATCTGGTGAGGACTCCCCGGCAAAATGCGACACAAAACGTCGCTACTTCAGGTGGTTGGGCCGAATCGCAATCCGCGGAGCAGTCGGCGGTAGGAGAAGCGGTCGTCCCAAATGCGAAGCAGGCCGTTTGCGAATGTGTAGTGGCCGTCTACGTCGAGGTGCATGGCAAACCATCCGATGCGGATGATCTCTCGTCGCCGGGAGGACACGGTGTTGTGGTCGGTGGTCATCGTGAGCACTTCCACGACCTCGTACCTGGTGATCAGGCGAGAGACGATCGTGAGCGCCCGTTCGACGCGTTTGCTTCCACGCACGCTGGGCAGGCCGGTGTTGCGCCATTCGATGTCGGGATCGACGAGTGCGCGCACGGCATCGGCGTCCATTTCCTCCAGTGCGATCAGCAGGTCCACCACCCGCGATGTCAGTTGATCGTCGTTCAACAGGTACTCCGGTCGTCTGGAATTGTGTTTTCTCATCGGTGGATTCATGTGGTGACCGTCAGGCAGGGACTGTTGCTCCGCGAAACGCACAGGAGCATCTTGCCGGCGGCGCGCTCGGCTGGGCTCAACGAATTGTCACGATGATCGACGTCGCCGTCGCTGACGTGGACCATGCAGGTGCCGCAGAAGCCCTGACGACATGAATAGGGGGCTTTCGGGTTCACACGCAGCACCGCGTCCAGTGCGGTCTGGTCGGCGGCGACATCGATGACCTGACCGGTGCGAGCCAGTTGGATGCGGAAGGGTCGTCCATCGACGACCGGTGCGGCGGAGAAGCGTTCGGCGTGCACTTCCACACCGGGCTCGTTGCGCACACTAGCTGTGATCAGGTCCAGCATCGGGACCGGACCGCAACAGTAGATCGCGTCGCCGCTGCGGACATTCGGCGGGAGAAGATCATTCGCTGCGGGTAGGCCGTATTCGTCGTCGGTGCGGATGGTGACCCGATCACCAAACGGCGACAATTCCTCGAGGAACGGTAGTGTGCGGCGCTCGCGACCGACGTACATCAGCGACCAATCCAGGCCCATGCGCTCCGCCTCGCGGACCATCGGCAGTATCGGTGTGATGCCGATGCCACCCGCCACGAAGTGAACGCGCTTCGCGCGCTCGATTCGCCCGGGTTCGACGAACCCGAATGCGTTGCGTGGACCGCGAACGCCGACGACGGTACCGACTGGCAACTCGTCGTGCACCTCGTTCGATCCGCCGCCACCATCAGGAATCCGGCGTACCGCGATCCGGTAGCAGCGTCGATCGGCGGGATCGCCGCACAGCGAGTACTGACGTATCCGTCCCGAGGGCAGGTACAGGTCGAGGTGTGCCCCGGGATACCACCGTTCGAGGTCGCTGCCGTCAGGTGCTCGCAGTTCGAGACTGACCACGTCGTTGTCGGTGGCCACCGTCGTGCGCTCCGACACCGTGAGCGTTGTCTTGTACTCGTCGATCCGGTTTTCCGGTGGCTCGTCGCGATGAATCAAGACCGCCAACTTGACCTGCGTGGAGACCAGGACGTCCAGAATGCGCAGAATCGAGTCGCGGCGCTTGCCGCGACGTAGGTCGACCGGGATCTCGCGGGGGGCCGGCCACCGCTGTGTGAGTTCGGGCGCGTTGGGTGTCATGTGTTGACCCGCTTGGCCGCTGGCGATTGCGCGACGTAGGCGAGGGCCTGGGCGGTGGACCCCACACTGTCGGGGTGAAATCCCGGCACGAACGTCGACACACCGCTCCAGAACCATTTCGATACACCAGGCACCAGTCCGCGGCGTCCGGCGCGGACGAATTCCAGTAGCAATCGTGGATAACCGATGTTCGGCGTGTTGGGGTCGTTGCGGCTCAGATACATCGCAGCACGGAGCAACCACCCCAAAAAGATTGGCCACGTGATGATCATGGAGATACAGCGGCGAAAGTAGCCGACTCCGAAGTACGTGGCGACCTCGTGTGCCACGGCACGATGCTCGACCTCTTCGGCCCCATGCCACCGATAGAGGTCAAGCATCTGCGGATCCGCGCCGAATTTCTCCAAGTCCGCGTTCAACGCCCAGTCGCCCACGAACGCGAACATATGCTCCGAAGACGCGCAAATCCCGAGACGCTCGATCAGACGCTGCCGGACGGCCTGCGGATCGGAGTCGTCACCGATGCCCAAAGTTCTACGGAAGAAATACTGCATCTGGCGGTTGAACGGGGCCGGGTCGATCCCGTGCCGTGTGAACACCTGATTCATGACCTCGTCATGCGCCTCTGCGTGCAGCAGTTCTTGACCCATGAAACCGAGCATGTCCTCGCGAAGCTTCTCGTCGTGCACGTCCGGGAGGGCCTGCTCGAAGGCCTGGATCATCATCCGTTCGCCCTCCGGGATGACGAGGTTCATCGAGCTGAGGAGGTATGAGGCGATCGGCTCGTTCGGCAACCACACCAAAGGCGCTTTCTCCCAGTCGAAATCGACTCGCCGCGGACGGATCGCTACCCGGCCGGGCGGTGCGATCGGACTCTGTGTCAGTCCACTCGTAATTCGCATGACCACTCCTCATTCATAAGTACGCAGCAGTACTTATGAATGAGCATGGCGATCTACCCTTGGCTTGTCAACACCGGACTACGAAGGGTCGGACGAGAGATCCAGTACCCGTTCAAGGAAGGACATGATCGGCGCATGAAGATTCATGTACGAATTCGACCCGTCAACCACCTGGCGGTAGAACAACTCGTTGCAACCGCCGATCGCCGCGAGAAACACTTCACGCCCCGGGGCTTCTGAAGACTTGGACGAGTAGCCGACGAGCAATGCATCGGCGAGCAGTTCCACGTACTCGTTGCGCTTCGCCACCCCGGCCGGGCCGGCCACAGGTAGGTCCACCACCCAGGCTCGCACGAACTCCGGTTCGGACGAACACGTCTCGAGATACTTCTCGATGACAGCCGAAAGCTGTTCGTGTAGAGATAAATTGGCGGTCGAGCTTTGTGTCGAGGTGATGTTGGAGACGATCACCTCGATGCCGGCGTCGATCGCCGCGATCAAGCACGCTTCTTTGCTCTCGAACTGCTTGTAGAAAGCTTGACGAGACACCCTGGCACGCCCGACGACATCGGCGATCGTGGTCGAGGCGATCCCCTTCTCCGCCGTCGACGAGATCACCGCACGCAGAATGCGATCGCGTTGCGCGTCTTGGACCTCGTCCACAGCCAGTCGGCCGCGGCCACGCGGCAACCCGGGGAGGTCACGATCGAACGATCCAGCCAGCCTGCGCATACCGAAATCGTAGCCCGCCTGGCGCCATCGGTTCTCTCGCTCACCACGTCTGTGGACCAACCGCCATGCGAGTGGACCGATGTCGAGTGGAATTGCCCCCGTGGTGCTCTGAGGCAATTTCCCATCGCGACACGGTTGCGTCCAGTTCGTCGTTTCTCCGTGGTGGGGCTGCTCCCTGTGACGAGTCCATCCGTGGTGCGGCGGAGGGCATCGAAAAGCCTCCTGCATCGACGAAGGCCGTCCGCTGTATTGCATGGTCGTGGAGTGTTGCCTCGTGGAGTGTGAGCACGGGTGTGACACAAGCGTTCAGGCCGTCGAAGACCTCGACCCAGGCGTCTCGATCGTGTGTGGCGAAGGTTCTGCCGAAGCGTTCGGACAAGTCGTCCCAGTTCGATTGGTCCCAGCGATTCGGCAACGAGGCGGGATCCAATCCGAGTCCGAACACGAAGCGGTCGTAGTACACGTCTTCGAGGGCCCCTACCGCCATGTACCTGTGGTCTGCGCACTCGTACGCGCGGTAGAACGGGGCAGATCCGTCGAGGAGGTTGGTTCCACGACGGGCTGACCAGCGGCCGGCATGCTGCCACGACCGGACGAGCGCAGTCAACGAACTGGCGCCGTCGACCATCGCTGTATCCACCACCTGGCCTCGGCCAGTGCGTTCTCTTTCGTGCAGCGCGGCAAGTACTCCTACGAGCAGGAACATCGATCCGCCGCCGAAGTTCCCGACGTAGTTCAGCGGCGGTGACGGCGGCCCGGAAGCCGGTCCGAGCTGTTCGAGCGCGCCCGAAAGCGCAAGGTAGTTCAGGTCGTGCCCGGCTTCTCGGGCCATCGGTCCCTTCTGGCCCCAGCCACTCATTCGGCCGTAGATCAGCCCCGGATTGTCCTGCACGCAGATCTCGGAGCCCAGGCCGAGCTTCTCCATCGTGCCGGGCCGAGAGCCCTCCATCAGGACGTCCGCTCGGCCGATCAGCCTGCGCACCTTTGCGAGATCTTCGGTCTTGGTCAGATCTGCAGTGAGTTCGGTCCGCCCTCGGAGCATCCCCGCATTCGCATCGTCGATTCCGTCATCTGCTCCCATCGAGATGGGGCGCACGATGCGCACGACATCGGCGCCAAGATCTGCCAACATCAGACCGGCGTGCAGTAGCGGCCCTATGGCCTCCATTTCAATGACCCGGATACCCGACAGCGGCCCGCCGTGCACTCCGCCGGTGGCTTCGTCCTGCATGATCACCCTCGCGCGGTCGGAGTCGGGACCGACTCGGAGCGTGCCGGCTCGGTACGAAAATCTGCCGGGTCGACTCGGTAGGTCATGGCCCAGTAGTCGTTGATCCGCCACGGAAGGACCGACACGACGCGACCGTCCGGGTTTCGGTACCAGTTCTCCATTGCCGGATGGGTCCAGACCATCTGTGCGTGCTGTCGGTCGACGGCCTCGTTGTATCGATCGTTGACCTCGGCCCGGCACTCCATCGCGCCGAGGTTTTCCGATTGCATCAACTTCAAGGCATCCATGATGTAGCGGACCTGACATTCCAGGATCGTGATGAAGCTCCCCCCATGTCCCAGGCCGGTGTTCGGTCCGGTCATGACGAAGAAATTGGGGAAGTCAGGAACTGTGATCCCCAGATAGGCGCGCGCGTCGTGCTCGCCCCAGATTTCTCCGGTGGACCGGCCGGATCGACCGACGATGTCCATCGGGTAAAGAACGCGCACACTGTGGAAACCCGTCGCCATGACAATGACGTCCAGCTGGTGCTCGACGCCGTTCGTGTCGACGAGTCCAGAAGGTGTCAGGGCGTCGACTCCGTGGGGCACCAGTGTGACGTCGGGCTTACGAAGCATCGTGAACCAGCCATTGTCCAGCAGCATTCGCTTACCAAAGGGCGGATAGTCCGGAAGAGATGCCTCGATCAGATCTGTTCGATCACCCAGCTGATCGCGGAGATAGCGTTCGTAGAACTTGCGATGACCATGGTTGGTCGCATTGATCGAGGCGCTCGGCTCTGGCCAGTCGGGGTCGACCTGGAGGGACGAGTACACCTTGTCGTTGAAGATCCACGACAGACGCGCCCGGTACCACTCGCGATAGCCGGGGATGTTGTCCATCAGCCAGTGGACGCCGTCGTCGATGGTCGTGAAGTAGTCGTCGTTCGGTGCGATCCACTGTGGTGAGCGCTGGAAGATCGTCAGCGATCCGACACGATCCGCGATGGCCGGGCCGATCTGCATAGCACTGGCTCCGGTACCGACGATGCCCACTCGCTTTCCACGGAGCGACTCGGGATCGTCGAGCTCGTTCGGCCACTCGGCGGAGTGGAAGAGGCGACCACGGAAGGTCTCGATTCCCGGTAGATGCGGGATCTTGGGACGATTGAGCAGACCGACCGCGCTGATCAGGATGGGAGCCTCGAGGGTCTCCGGCGCCTCACCTGGTCGCTGGACGGACACACGCCAACTCTGTTTCGACTCCTCGAACTCGGCGCGCGTCACCTCATGGCGGAAGCGGACATTGCGCCGGATGTCGTTGGCCTCCGCAAAGTCCTCGAGATATCCCTGAACCTCGTCGCGCTTGCCGAAGTGGGTCGACCAGTTACGAGGGAACGACGAGATCGAGTAAAGGTGGCTCGGTGTATCAACTCCGGCGCCCGGATAGCGGTTCTCCCACCATGATCCGCCGACGTCGTCGTTCTTCTCCAGGATCACGTGAGGGATTCCAGCGCGGGTGAGCTCGACGGAGGCCAGCATCCCCGCGATGCCGGCTCCGATCACGATGGCGTGGAGTCGCTCGTCGCACTTGGTGGTGGCAGGCTTGATCTGCGGACCATTGACTATCTCCGCCATCATCGGCGCGAAGTCCGGCGGCACGGTCTCGCTGCAGGTGAAGTTGAGGATTCGCTCGACTTCCGAGCTGTCCAGCGTCCGCCGGGACGGCTCGTCCAGCGTCCACCAGCGTTCCACTGCGTCGATCAACGCGCTCCGGATTTCGGACTGAACGTCCTCCGGAAGTCCTCCCGTGGAGTTGTCATCCATGCCCCGACTGCGCGTGGGTTGATAGCGGGGTGCCACCCACCGCTCATCGGCGGTCAGCTCCAGCAACACGGCGAGCATGGTCGGAACGTTGCCCCGTAACACCGCCGAACGCAGGTGGTCACGGTCCAGGTCAGTGACGATAGTCATGTCATGCAGGCTAACAGCCGTTAGCGACACAACCAAGTGTGATTTCGATATTCCCATTGTTGCTTGGAAACTCTGCTTGGCCCGCGTGGATGCCGATGACAGTATGAGCCACATCATACTAACCGCGGTAAGCATTCAGGAAGTTGAGGAACCATGGATCTGTCGACAAGTGTCGAATCGGATGCCACTGATGTGCGACGGAGTTCAGGTCCGCTTGTCCGATCCCTCACAGCGACCCAGTCGTCACCGCTAGGGCGAGCGACGTTGGGCGACCAGCTACGCCGCCACTCGCAGAGTCGATACTCGAAGCCGGCGATCGTGTCGTATGCCCCAGGTGGCCGACGCACCGTGACCACCTACGGTGCGCTCAATCAGGATGCCAACCGGGCATCCCACATGTTCCTCGGACTCGGTGTTTCCCGCGGTGACCGGGTCGCCGTGATGGCCCGCAATCGCGTGGAGTCGATAGTCGCCTACTACGGTGCTCTCAAAATAGGGGCGGTGTACTCCGGCATCAATGTCCTTTTCGGGCCGAACGAAGTGGCTCAACAAATCGGGCACCTCGAGCCCGCGGTTGTGGTCGTGGCCGCGGAATTCCTGCCGGTACTGGAAGAAGCGCTGGCGGGACTCGGTACCCGCCCCGAAATCATTGTTCTCGACAGCACGGACGAGTTCGGCGGCCACTGCTTCGATCAACTCCTCGAGTCCTCGTCGCCGACAGAGCCGGATTGCGATGTCGACGAGCACGATCTCGCAATGATCGTGTACACCAGTGGAACCGAGGCGGCTCCGAAGGGCGTCATGCTGCCGCATCGCAACTACCTGGTCTCCACCGCACCTGCGTACACATGGGGACTGCGATGCCTGGACGATGACGTCTGGCTCTACGTCATGCCATTCCACACTATTGCCGGAATCGGCTCCCTGACCTCGCTCCTGCTATTGGGAGCGACGCTCGTGCTCCCGGCCAGCCTCGCGCCTGCCGACGCTTTGCACATGATCAAAGCGGAGCAGATCACCGTCCTGGCTCAAACCCCGACGTTCTTCATCTCGCTCGCAGATCATCCTGACTTCGGTCCTGAGACTGTCGGGACCATCCAGCGCTGCCTGACCTATGGAGGTCAGGTCTCGCCGCGAACGGTGGACGCATGGCACCACGCGGCGCCCGCATCGGTGTGGGGCACTTATTGGGGTCAGTCCGAGTTGACGCAGTTGGGCTCCGTCGGCTGGTTCAAGCGACTCGAGGACATTCCCGATCAGGATCCGACCTGGATCGGCAAGCCTGTAGGCCATCTCGAGGTCAAGGTGGTCGATGCCGACGGAAATGAAGCAGAGCGAGGTGAACTCCTCTGTCGCACGCCGTCGGTGATGCTGGGTTACTACAAGGATCCCGAGAAGACCGCCGCTGTCCTCGACGGTGGTTGGGTCCACACCGGCGACATCGTACGTCGCGATTCGGAGGGCAACATGTTCTTCCTCGATCGCAGCAAGGACATGATCAAGACGGGCGGCTACAACGTGTCCTCGCAGGAGGTCGAGCGCGTACTACAAGCCCACCCCGAGGTGTCGCGCGCCGCCGTCGTGGGACTTCCGGACGAATACTGGTCCGAGGCGGTCACAGGCTTCGTCATCGTCATAGACGGCAGCGACCTCACCGGCCAGGAGTTGCGAGACCACTGCAAGACCGTGCTCGCAGGCTATAAGGTTCCAAAGGCGATCAAGATTGTGGATGAGCTGCCCACGGACCCTCAGGGGAAGCTGCTCAAGAGAGAACTACGCCGCCTGTATGTAAAGGACTGAAACGCTGAACATCGATCCTGCCAGCAGCGCGACACCCGGATCCGGTCGACCACGGCTTGAAGGGCTTCCAAGCAGACGTGACGACATACTGGCCGCGGCGGCCGAATACTTCGCTGATCAGGGCTACCACTCGGCAGGCATGCGTGGCATCGCAGATTCGGTGGGAATCAAGGGCGCGAGCCTCTACAACCACTTCACCTCGAAAGAGGAGATCCTCTACGCGATCGCGCTCAAGATGACCCGGGACCCGGTCGAGGAGCATCTACTTGTCCTCGACGAGACTGGAACTCCGGTCGAGCGACTCACCTCGCTGATCGATGTTCATCTGCGGTATTTGGCGATGAACAGGGTCGAGCATCTGGTAAGCCTACGAGAGATCTCGGCGCTTACCGACGAACACCGTATGAGGGTGCTCGAGTACCGCAAGTACTACCAGAGGCGTGTGCGCGATGTGATTGCTGCCGGGGTCCGCGCCGGAGAGTTCGAGATCGCCGACCCACAGCGTGCGGCTGTTGCGGTGCTCGACCTCATGAATGGCGTGAGCTGGTGGCTTCGAGACGACCACGATATCGAGGCGCTGGTGGCAACCTACGTGGATTACATCGTCGTCGGAATTCTCCGTCACCGTCCCGGAACGCAGAGTGGTAACGGCGGTACGCCCAGCTGACGGTTACGCCCGTTCGGCCCGAAAACAAGTGATCCCCCTCCACCCGACGTGGAGGGGGATCACTTGTTTTCGAGCTCGATCAGAGTGCCCGCCGCAACAAAGGAACCAAAGCATCCGGATTCGCGATGGGGTTCGGGTTGGTCCCGCACCAGATGTCCTTGAACGTGTACGTAGCCAGACTGGGGAGGTCGTTTTCGGTCAGCCCGACTTCTCCCAGCGATCTCGGCATGCCGAGCCGCCGGATGAGCGAGTCCGCCAACTCGTGTGCGGGCGTTTGCGGCGCACCCAAGGACGCACTGATCAGCGCCTGGCGATGCTCGTTGACTTCGCGGTTGTACTCGAGCGCGAAGGGCGCCATGACGCAGGAGGTGTACCCGTGTGGGACGTTGAACGAACCGCCGAGTGCATGCCCGACGGCATGGCTGACGCCCATGTCGAGGCCTGCGACGATCGCGACCATTGACGACCACGCACCGACCTGGCACATCAGCCGCGCATCCACGTCGTCGGTGTTCTCCTTCACTCGGACGAGTCCTTCGGAGAGCAGTCGTATGGCATTCATCGCCATCCCGTCGTAGTACCCGTTCGATTCGAGTGAGCCCAGGGTCTCGAAGGCGTGGTCCAGTGCGCGAACCCCGGTCGACAGCCACAGCCACTCCGGAGTGTGCAGCGTGAGTGCAGGATCGAGGATGACAGCCTTCGGGGTCATCGCCGGATGCAAGTAACCCTCTTTGACGTTGCTCGTCTCATCCGTCGACCCGGCCAACGCGTTGAACTCACCTCCCGCCAGGGTCGTGGGCGCCACCACTACCGGGATCTTCGGGGCGGAGAAGGTGGGGGCGGTCACCGATGTGTCGGGATTGACCTGCAGGTGGTAGGCGTCCATTTGCGATGCCTCGCGAACTCCGTTCTCCAGAGTGATTGCAAGGATCTTCGCCAGGTCCGTCGCCGATCCGCCGCCCACGCACAACAGCATGTCCGGATCGGCGTCGGCAGCAACTCGGGTGGCAGCAATGACGTCTTCGCGCGGTACATGAGGTCGAACCGCATCGAACAGTCCCACGAATCGATCACCCAATGCCTCGATCACCCGAGCGATCTCGTCGGTCTGCGAGTTGAGCGTCCCGCTACATACGACGAAGACTCGGTTCGCCCCGAGCAACTCTGCTTCCTGGGCCGCGGCCTCCGCGACCGGAGCGCCGATGCGGACTCTCTCCATGGACGGCAGAGAGACAAGTGATGACTGCACGGCAATACCATCTTTCTTTCTTGATCCTCAATCCACCACGACGTCGTCAAGAGCGCTCAGCTCTCGCTCGGTCTGTTCAGGAGTGGGATAGAGCGTGGATCCGGCGCTGGGAAATGTCTCGCACCCCGTCGCAGGCTAACAGTGGTTACCCTATAGGAGATTTGTGGCGCACGCCACAATCGATTGTGTGCTTGGCTGGCGAAACCACGGGGCGAGGTGAGTTCATGGACGACATTGCAGGCTTGATCTGCATCTATCTATCAATCCTCACGGCTTAGATGAAGAGCGCCGTTGCATCTCCAGCGCCAGACAAGGATCGGTTACGGTGGATTCGATCCGCAAATTATCGAACTACCTAACCGTTGGTTGTCTGTTTCTGGAACCAATTGCGTGATGGCGCGAGGGTTGCGTACTGGGATGATGTAGCCATCACTGACACTCTGGTGACGGACGCCGAATCCAGTGCGGCACCCTTCCCGACACTCAGGTGAATGGTGTCGACGGCGCGACATGCATCGACTTCGCCGTGGAGAAGCGCCTCGAACTTTCCTTGGTCGGAACAGCGGCACTGAGGTGAACAATTATCGCGAGGCGTGCCGCGGGTCGATCCGGCTGCAAAGGGACTTGGCATATCGGGGACGAAGGTTTCTTCTTCCGAGATTCACTCCGCCGAAGCTGACCATTGCAGTCGGTCCGGCAAAGTTAGTCGAGACCCTCGGCTTCTGCTGGGGCTTCGAGACTGGGCATACCCACGGTTAATCCGCTGCCGCCGCACGACGCGAACTGTTTCTTCGACTGGATGGACCGTCAGCTAGAGGACATGATTTTCGGGGTTCGATTACGTACGTATCGAAAGGAGGTGCTGCGTTGTCTGCGTGAGCAAGGGGGCACCGAAGAGGAGAGCACGATGATGTTGCGTCACTTCGGTTCTGAGAGCGCGGTGCCACATCGGCAACCACCCTTCTGCTTGCCGCGCCACACTCGCCGGAGGCTCTGGTCGTGTCACTCGCCCTCGATCAATGGATCTTCCAGTTCGAGAAGCGCGACCTCGTCCGGATGCAAGTTTTCGTTCGGATCCACGGATCGGGTCAACCGGTCGTTTGGACCCAATTCGTCTGGCGCCTGGATGATCTGAAGACCTCGTGCCAAGATCTCGACTCGTCCACGGTTCTCGTTGCTCGTGAGATCTGCTGCGAAAGCAGCAGCTACGGCGTCGCGTGCCAGAGCCTCCGCCAGGTCCCAATCATGGATGTAATCCTCGACCGAAAGGTTCGCTTCTCGCCGGCTCAGCGCGGCCGAAGTGCATCCTTGAAAGTAGAGAGCGACCAACTCCTGAGCGCCGTCCCACTCCGCCTCCAGGCCGAGGGCTACCGTGTTCTCCCGCAACGCGGATCGAAGGTCGAGCGCGTCAGCTGCTCTCATCGGGGGTGACGCGCGCACCTTGCTCACGTACTCCTCGAACCCGATCACGGCGACAGTCCCGACGACATCGATTACTGCGGGCCAATTCGGCCCCAGATGGCTGGCGAGGTCGACGTCCGTGATGGTTGTCGACTCGATGTGCCGGACAAGCGAATCGAGCGAACGATCTGCGTCGTCGTAGAGTCCATCTCGTTGCGCCTGACGAAGCCACTCCGCTTCTGCGACTATCGCATCTCCGGGAATCGAACCGGCGTTCTCGAAAGCTTCATCAATGGATAGCTCAGTACCGACAGCGACTTGGGGTCCCCAAGCCGCTCCGTTGACTCGCAAGAGCTGCGCAGCAGTCTGTACCACGTTCGTCAAACGAACCGACGCGTCAGAAGAGCGACGCAACGTAGCTGCATCGGGCCTCGACGGGATGGGTTCACACGCTGGATTGTGCCGTCCACGTTCCGCTTTCGTGATGGTCTCTTCGATATTCGCAGAGGATGGGCGTGCAGCGAAGATCTTCGATACACCGATAGCACCAGCAGTAGCCACAGCGATGATCAATCCCGCTGCAACGAATTTCGCCCTCCGGGTCGGTACCGCATGCATGCTCTTGATTCCCCTTCGGTGTGCCCCGGACGATGCGAGCGAAATATCGGATTCTATCGCGAACGCTATCGGGCGCGTGAGACTTCGGTGTTCGGTCAAGCGCAAGATTGTTGCGGGGATCGGGGCGCCATAGGGAGTAGGTGCCTTGAAAGGGTTGTCAGACGACTTCGACGATCGCACAGTCGGGACGGGCGCGCCGGGCTCTCGTCCTTGCTGTATGCAGTCGAAGCCAAGAAATGTCGGGGGACGTAATGGGGGAGCTGCTGCGGGCCGACGGTGATGTTTTGGTAGCCCCATGGCCACAACGTCGAGTAGATCGTGTTGGTGCCGATCGAAATCCTTGCGGTCGTCACTCTGATGACCCCAAGCAATTCGGAGTACACCTCCTTTCCTCGTCCTGGCGTCAATGATCGTCCGGATGCACCCGAAACGATCGAACGGCGATGACAAGCCGCGAGGCGATCGCGAAGAGCTCACCGTCACCGCACGACGCATCGAGGACGAGGTATCGGCGGCATGCGGGTCGACGAGCGCAACGGCAGGGGTCATGCGCGAAGGACTGGCCGACTGTAGCGCTCAGCGGGTTCGGACGTAGTCAGGCGCTGACCGGGTCCAGGAGGCCGGCAAGCCGTCCGGCAATCAGTGCTTCGGACTCTGCGACAATACGTTCCACCAATTCACCCACAGTGGGGACGTCGCGAATCAATCCTTGCACAGTCCCAGCCGTCCAGATGCCAGCCTCCTGGTCGCCGCTGTCGAACACCGCTCTGCCCCGCGCACCGGCAACAAGATGTCGAACGTCTTCGAATTTGCCACCACTGGAGAGGATTTCGACAACTTCTTGGCTGATGCTGTTGCGTGCTACGCGAGCGGTATTGCGCAGTGACCTGAAAATCAGTTCCGTGTCGACCTCCGAGGCAGCGACTATCGCCTGCTTGATGTTGTGGTGAATCGGGGACTCCTCGGTACACATGAACCGAGTGCCCATGTTGATGCCGTCGGCGCCGAGCGCGAGGGCCGCCACTAATCCTCGCCCATCGGCAAATCCACCGGACGCGATCATGGGAATGCTGATCCGCTCTGCTGCTGCAGCGATGAGGACGAGACCCGGTACGTCGTCTTCCCCTGGATGCCCGGCACATTCGAACCCGTCGATGCTGATGCCGTCGACGCCGAGGACTTGGGCTTTGACCGCGTGGCGGACGCTGGTGCACTTGTGGAGAACCTTGATGCCTGCGCCGTGAAAGTGCGGCAGATGGGGCGCGGGAGACGATCCAGCTGTCTCGACGACTTTCACTCCGCAGTCGATGATCACGTTGCGATACTCATCGTAGGGCGGAGGTGTGATCGTCGGGAGGATTGTGAGGTTGACCCCGAAAGGTTGATCGGTGAGCTCGCGCGTTCGGGATATTTCTCGGGCAAGATCGTCAGGTGTCGGCTGTGTCAGGGCAGTGAGCATGCCGAGCGCGCCGGCGTTTGCAACTGCCGCTACGAGTTCTGCTCTCCCCACCCATTGCATGCCGCCCTGCACGATTGGGTGGCGAACTCCGAATGTCTCGGTAAATGCGGTGGTCAGCACTGGACATCTCCTCGATGGTGCATGGCTATCTGTTTGTCAGTTACGTTGGTGCAAAGTCAATTTCGACCCGAACGGCGCATTCAGCGCGTCGATGTTGTCCACTCGTTCAAGGCCGGAACCTGTGAAAGTTCAGTTCGTGCCATCGGAGGTTCGGCGCGATAGGGCATGGCAGGCGTCAAATACTGTTCGCCATGTTCGTTGGTGCCGGGGATGAAGGTACGGTTCGCAATCACATCGTCGGCGCAAATTACCTGGTCGTAGTCACGCACAACTGCGGCAACCACTCCGGCCGCAGTGAGATGCTCTACTGCCTCAGCGGCGCTGCGGTAGCACAGCTGCTTCTCGATCGTGGCGACGAGGTCAACACGGTTTTCCACGCGCAGCGCGTTGGTGGTGAACCTCGGGTCGTCGGCCAACTCGGGTAGGTCGATCGCCTTGCACAGTTCGATCCATGCGCGCGGTTGGTATCCGCTGATCACCAGCTCGCCGTCGGCGGCGCGAAAGACGTCTGCCGCCGGTGCGACGCTTGGTTGTCCGTTCCCTTTGCGACTCATGGGCTTTCCGGATACCTGCCACTCGATCCAGTTGGCGGTCTGCAAGTGGATTGCGACGTCCAGCAGGGAGACTCGGACGGACGATCCTTTGCCGGTGCGCTCACGTCGAAGTAGCGCTGCTAGTGCCGCCTGCGCGACGACATAGCTCGTTGCATGGTCTATGACCGGTGCGCCCACACGTTGTGGTGGGCTATCCGCCTCACCCGTCACCGACATCAGTCCGCTCTCTGCTTGCGCAGCGATGTCGAGCCCCGCGCGGGTGGCGGACGGGCCTTCCGCCCCGTACCCGCTCACCGAGACGGCGATGATTTCCGGTCGCAGGCGTTGGAGTTCGGTAGAGGAGAATCCCAATCGATCGAGGGTTCCCGGGCGAAGATTGTGCAGCAAGATGTCGCTCGATGCGATCAGATCCCGAGCTCGCTGCAGTTCGGCGGAGTCTTTGAGGTCGAGGCAGATTGAACGCTTTCCACGGTTGTACCCGTAGAAGATGCCGCGCGCGTAGTCGGCGTCGATTTGTCGGGCCGGTTCACCGCCGGGGGGCTCGAGCTTGATGACCTCCGCACCGAGGTCGGACAACTGCTGCCCGGCGCTGGGTATTGCGATCAGCTGACCGATCTCCACTACTCGGACACCTGCCAACGGCAGGTCTACTTCGTCGGTCATCGAATGATCTCCACATGAGGCGAAGTGACATCCTCAGCGGGCTCCAGGCAGCGCGCCAACAGAATTCCTTCGGTGTGGTTGCAGGGGTTCAGTCGGTTTCTGTCACCTTCTGCTCCCCCGATTCGGATCGTCACCGTTCCATCGTCATTGCGTTCGAAGTGTGCGTCGTTGAGGTTGACGGTGTGGTCGCGGTACTCGAAGGACTCGAACCAGTGGTTGTACAGCATCACTCCGAAGTAGGTGCAGTCCGGGAGAGTGAATGTAATATCCACGGCAGTAGCGTCTTTCAGTGACCACCAGCCGGCAACGTATTGGTTGGAGCTGGTGCCGTAGAAGTCTCCCCACCCTCGCTGCTCCGAGGTCACGCGAATCTCGTTGGGAGACTGACTGAGTGTTTCGATGAGCTGAAGACTGCGTCGAAGGCTCACGTCCATGCCACGCGCAAGTTTCGTCAGGCGCTGGACCAGCCACGCCGTGTCGAGATCGGGGCGTGCACCAGGCGGCGGACCGAGGCGCTCGATGTGGAGAACAGGATCGATCTCCGTGTTACGCGTCTTGTGATACACACGCACTACTACGTCGAAGCAGCGCTCATCCAGCCGAATGCCGCTGCGCCCCTTAAGTTCTTGTGCGACGAAGATCTCGAAGTTGCCGTCCGCGTCACACACCTTGTCGTCGATGACGATGTTGTCGGCGACCCGGTCGGTCCCAGACGCGCCGACACGATTGGCGAGGACGGCGACGTACGGCACTGTGCCACGGTTACCGTGAATACGGTATGTCTCGTTGGGGTCGATCATCGCAGTCCAGTAGTCGACGTCGATGCCGTCTCCCCAGAACTTTCGCATCGGTGACATCAGGGTGAAGAGTTCAGGCCGGAGTACGTCTTGGCGCTCGATGTTCATCTCGGCGAGGTATCCGAACAGACGAAGTGCGTGCCGTACACCTTCGGCGCTGTCCAGCGGCGATCCGGTAGCGGCAGCGGTCGAACCGAATGTCGCAAGGCTGTCGGTGACTGCAGACCAAGCCTCGGTGAGCTGCCGGCGATCGTGCTGGGATTCGGATTGTGTTGACTGGTCAGCGAGTTGTGTCATCGTTTCTTCTCTCTCGTGGTAGACGAACTGGATTGTGTATGGGAGGCGTTGGTCAGCAGAGGGGGTCGAAAGGGACGTCTGCGTCGGACTTGCCCGAGGTCTGGTTGTTCACCCATGCGACGTTCTGGGTCCATCGGTCGGCTGAAATCTCGACCGGCCAGAGGGTCTTCTGCGAAGCCCACACCTGGTTGGCTTTGTCAGCAGGAACATTCATTCGCTCGGTGAGAAGTTGAGCTCCTGCTTGCTCGTTCGCGGGATCGGCTATCCACCCTGCTGCGGCCTCGAGCGCAGCACACACGGGGGCAGCAGCATCGGATTCAGCGAATGTGGCTGTCGTGACGAGCACCGTGCCCAGGCCGTATGAACTCACGCCGTCAGAGCCCACCGGGTCTACTTCTGTAATCGCCGTCATCGGAATTCCTTGAGCATCGAATACGGCCTGGCTGGCAGCGGTGAGAACGGCGGCATCTATGTCGCCCTTTCGTGCGAGTGGTATCTGACTCGCGGTGGGTGCCGCTGCGATGAATTGCACCGTGGAGGCGTCGATGTTTCTCTCTGCGAGAAGCTGATTGACGAATTGCTCGGCCGCGCCGCCACGTGACGGTATGGCGATCCGCTTGCCGGGCAAATCCTCGATGGTGGTGATGCCGCTGTCTTTCGTCACGGCGATGGCAAGATCGATCGACCCGTAGGGGGACAGTGGCCGCAGGCTCTGCCCTTGCTCTATGGCCGGCACGACGGTTCCGGGTGCACCGACCGCGAGATCGGTTGTACCGCCGATGAGACCGCTGATGAGTTCGGGCCCGTTCTTTCCGTCGATGAGCTCGACGTGGAGGCCTTCCTTGTCGAACATTCCTTGTTGGACAGCGACGTAGACAGGCAGGGACAAAGCACTCGCAGGGTAGACCCCGATGGCGACGCTACCGTCGTTCGGACGCCCTCCCCCTCCACACGCGGAAAGCAGTAGGGCCGCTGCAATGACTGTGCCGACAAAAGGTCGAAGTTTCATGGGATTCCTGTTCCTTGATGGCTGGGCGCATCAGAAATCAAGCTGAGTTGGGTGGGCGCATCAGAAATCAAGCTGAGTTGGCTGGGCACATCAGTGGTCGAGCTGACCACGCAGCCGGTTGAAGATTTCGATGTATCGAGGTTCGGCGGTGAGGGTTTCGAGTTCGCGGGGGCGTTCGATGTCAATGCTGACGTCGTCGATCACCCGGCCGGCCCCGAGCAGCAGAACGCGGTCGGACAGACAGATGGCTTCGCCGAGGTCGTGGGTTACGAAGATGACCGTCCGGCCTACCTGGGATTGCCAAAGCTCGAGGAATTCTCGCTGTACTTCGACTCGGGTTTGCGCATCGAGGGCGGCAAAGGGTTCGTCCATCAACAAGATGTCCGGATCCAGTGCCCACGTTCGGGCCAACGCGACACGCTGGCGCATCCCTTGGGAGAGTTGCCAAGTCCACAGCCGTGACGCCTCGGACATTTGAACGGCCGCAAGCCAGCGCGCTGATTGAGTTCGTCTCTCCGCCTTGGGTACTCCCCTTAATTCGAGACCGTACTCGACGTTCTTCTGCGCTGTTCGCCACGGGAACAGCGCATCTCGGGCCATCATGAAGCCCATCCGGGAACGAGCGTCGAATGGTGTTGTGCCGAGGACCTCGGTTTTGCCTTCCGTCGCGTCCACCAATCCAGCGAGCGCGTTGAGCAGAGTGGTCTTTCCGCAACCGCTCCTGCCGACCAGGCTGACGAACTGTCCGCGAGGGATGGTGAGGTCGAGATTGTCGACCACAGTTTTCGCCGACCCGTCGGGCGAGGGGAAGGATATCGTCAGTCCGTCGAGTTGGACTGCGGGTGTAATCACTTTGGTATCCATGATGATTCCTGTCATCGTCGAGCCGGCGGCTGCCACCGAAGGAGGTAGCGCTCGGCGAAGTTCATGGCCTGGTTGAGGACGACTGCGACGATTGCGAGAAGTATGAGGATCGCGTAGACCGCTTCCATCCGGAACTGGGCCGAGTAGATCGACACAAGCTGGCCCAGCCCGTCCCGTGACGAGATCAGTTCCGAACCGACAACGCCAAGTAGCGAATAGATCAGCCCCAACCGAAGACCGGCAAAAATGCCAGGTGTTGCGACGGGGAGGAGGATGTGCCAGAACACCTGTGTCTTACTGGCATTCAGGACAGTGGATAGTCGGAGCCATTCGTCGTCCACCGACTTCACACCGGCTCGTGCACTCGAGCAGACGATGAAGAAGACGAGTGTGAACGCGAGAGCGACCTTCGCCGTCATCGTGATCCCGAAGATGACGATAAGCAGAGGCGCCAGCGCAAGACGTGGCATGGCATTCGCCGCATCCAGGAACGGACTCATGATGCGTTCGAGGGTCGGAAGCAGTCCGAGAGAGAGTCCGACCGCCACCCCGACTGCGCTAGCGAGGATCCACGCGATCACGACGGCAGTCATCGTGGCACGCAAGTTCGACGAAATCTCGCCCGACTGCACCGCTGCGGTGAAGTAGGCCCAGGCCTCGCCTGGCGTTTTGGCCAGAACTGGCTCGATCCAACCGTGCGATGCGACGAGCTGCCACGCTCCGAGTAGGACCAGAAGCAGCGCGACCTGGGCCAGTCGTACCCCGATGGTGAGTCGCGTACCGGATCGACGCTGTCGAGCGGGCTTCGGCTCAGAGCGCGCCCGCCTCACGGAACGGGGTGACGTAGCACCGGATGGCGAACTTGCGGTGAAGGTTTCGGTCATTTCGGCGCCTCCTCCGTAGTGCTCGCAGGCGGCGATAGGTGCTCGACAAAAGCAGACGGGTGCCTCTGGTCGAAGCTCCCCGGGTTGTTGCTCACTGCGTTCATATGTGAAGCAGATCACGGGATTCTTCTTCCCGTCTACGCCACATTCGAGAGGTATGCCATAGGGTTTCCCTATGTCTGACGGGCGCAAAATCGGGCGCGCGCGAGGACTGCCAGGAGAAGGGAACCCCGAATGGACCGGCGTCATCTGGAATACTTTCTCGCCCTTGCTGATCGGGGCAGCATTTCCGCTGCGGCTCGCGGACTGGGGGTCAGCCAGCCGACGATCTCGGAGGCTCTGGCCAGGATGGAGAAAGAGTGCGGCCTGACGCTCGTCCGCCGTGGCTCGCGGGGAGTCACCCTGACCGACGCTGGACGCGATCTCACAGGTCCGGCGGCCCAAGTACTTCGGGCATACCGGGATTTGGATCACGCTTTGCATCCATTGAACGTCGTGCAGCGGGGTCGGCTGACGGTCGTGTGTCCGCGAACACTGGCGCGTGATCCAGCGGCCACGGCCCTGGGTGCGTTCAAAAGCAAGTTTCCGAACGTTGCGGTGACGATGCTCAGCAACGACACCGACGGAATCGGAACGGTGGTCGCCTCGGGTCAGGCTGATATCGGCCTCGGGGTGGACGAGGTGTTCGACGAGGGTGTTGAACGTATCCTTCTCGGCAGGCAACAAATCGTTGCGCTGGTGCCCGCCGCACGAAGTGAAGGCGAGGGGGTAGCGGCGTTGACGGATCTGTTGCGAATCGGATTGATCACCAGCCCGCGTGACGATGTCACTCGGCGACTGTTGGCGGAACGCCTGGGCGAAGGCACTGTGGACGAGGCGGTGGTTGCGGAGACTATCTCTGTGGCCTCGATGATCCCACTGGTACGCGCGGGAGTCGGCGTCGCCTTCCTTCCCGAATCTGTCGCCGATACAGTCGGAGAAGGTGTGGTGCTGTGTCGTACTCGGCCCCCACTCACTCGTGATATTTGGATGTTCCACGGTTCGACGCCATCGCCTGCGGCACAAGCGTTTATCGAGACGACCAGCCGATTACGTGACGAAGGTGGGATGGGGAACGCTGGATGAGCAACTTCGGAGAGTCCGCAACCCCGCGAATCGATCCGCGGCAGCTACAAGACTTCCTTGCCGTCGTCGAACACGGCAGTATCACGGCGGCAGCGGCAAATCAGTTCACGGGAACATCGAGCGTCTCTCAATCAATTGCGCGGCTCGAAAGACGCGTCGGAGGACGGCTTTTCAATCGAGGCCGGACCGGCGCGACGCTGACGGCGCGCGGACGGAATCTCATCGATCCAGCACGCGAAGCGCTGGCCGCGCTCGACCGATTAGTGGTCGAGCGCGAGTCCTTACTGCCAGCAGTCCCCCGCCTCAGTGTTGCCACGACAGCGAGCCTTGCG
The DNA here is from genome assembly GCF_021352185.1 of Rhodococcus sp. Ni2. Lineage (NCBI taxonomy): Bacteria > Bacillati > Actinomycetota > Actinomycetes > Mycobacteriales > Nocardiaceae > Rhodococcus > Rhodococcus sp. Ni2. The sequence goes on along the minus strand of NZ_WOXZ01000001.1, from coordinate 1,978,748 downwards.
GACGATCCCGCAGCGGTACTGCTCGGAGCGCTGCGCACGGAGGTGCCGAACCTGAGGATCACTATCTCGGATCCACCTGGGTCATCCGTGGCCGATGCGATTCACCCGGTCATGGCAGGCACCGCTGACGTGGCAATAATGGAGTCGCCGCCCACCGGTGTTCCCGGGACGCGCACGGTGCGCCTTCCGGACCACAAGTTGCGGCTCGTCTGCCCGCCCGGTACCCCGCCACCGGTGGACGGGGTATTCATCGGCGAAGATCTCATGCGCATCGGCTTGGTTGTCGCACCACGGTTCGAAACTTCCGATGTCTATCGCCATCTGCGGTCGATCGAACCGCGAATCGACCACGCATTCGTGATGAGGTCACAGCACCGCGATGCCTTCGCGGATTTCGCGTACGAAGGGATCGGTGCTGTCATCCTCGAACTCTCCAGTGCCGAGCGAGCATCCGAACGCGGGTGCACTGTGGGCGAGATATTCGAACTGCCCCCACGGAAGATCGCAGCCGTGGCAAGGGACGGCCCGAACACGCAGATCGTCGAACATTTCCTACGGCTGTGTGCCGAGCAATCCGCGCGGAAGCCGTAGGCCGAGGCGAACTGGACCTTGCGCTCTGGGTATTCGCGTCGCCCGGGCATCCACCGAGAACGATGATTTTGTCCACAGACACAACACTTCTGGGATAGTCCGTTTCCTGAAACAAAGCCGACGGGTTGCCTTCCCGTGAATATGTAATACACGTCACTCCGGATCAACTTTGAAAGGTTGACTTTCATGCGAAAGTCTCTGAAACATTTCGTGAATGCTGCAGCGGCGGTTGCGTTGTGCGCGACGCTAGGACTCACGGGCGCAACCGGAACAGCGGCTGCCGATGCGCCCGGCATCCCGAGCGTCGGGCACGATTGGGCGAGTGCAGGGCCGTACACGCCGAACGTCTCGATCGGGCTGGTGCACACTCTGTACTACCCGCGCCAGCTCGGCGCGCGCGGCGAGAAGCACCCTGTTGTGATCTGGGGGAACGGGACCGGTGTGCTCCCCGGTGCGTACACCTCTTTGCTGCGCCACTACGCCAGCCACGGATTCATCGTGGTCGCCGCCAATACCCCGGCAAGCAATTTCGCCATCACCATGCGGTCGGGAATCGACCTCATCGCGGACAAGGCGGCCAGCCCGTCGAGCGTCTTCTTCGGCAAAGTCGACCTGGAACACATTGGTGCGGTGGGGCACTCGCAGGGCGGGTCTGCGGCGATCAACGCGGCGATCGACGACCGCGTCGACACCGCCGTCGCGATCCAACCAGGCCCGCTCAATGATGTCGATCTCATCGACGAGCCCGTTCTCTATCTGGCCGGCCAGGCCGACGCAATCGTTTGGCCGGCGATCGTGCGGGCGATGTACGAGGACGCCGACCACGTGCCTGCCGAGTATCTGGAACTGCGCGGCGCCACGCACTTCGGTACGGCGATCAACGGCGGCGATATGCGCGGGCCGAGCACGGCGTGGCTGCGGTACTGGCTACTCGACGATCCGAACGCTCGCACCGAGTTCTTCGGAGCGAGCTGTGGATACTGCACTGACACCCAGCAGTTCTCCGACTTCGACCGCAACGATCTGGCCCGGCAGATCCCGGGCTGACGGTAAGTCGGGAGTCGAAGACGAACGACCTGTCTGTTCAGATCGGCGGAGTTGCGAAGCTCAAATGACGACGTAGCCGTACATTCGTTCACCCTGAGCCACAGCTCTGGTCGCTAGTTCGGCGAAGGCGGTCAGGAACGGCACTGAGTCCTCCGACGGTTCACTGGTCTCGTCGATCGCCCAGGCGGCCGCAGCGGCCGCGACGCCTTCTGCGTTCAATTCCGCTAGTGCATCACGTAATTCGTCGGTAACCGTGAGCACGAGGGTGTCGCCGTCGTCGCTCATCGCGACGAGTTTCCCGCAGCGTGGACCTTTTGCAACTTCGTCGTAGGGGCGAGCGGTGAGGGCTGCTTCCAGTCGGCCGAGCGCGACAACTGGATCGACGCCTTTCGCCTGCAGAACTGGAGTCCCACTCGCAGCCAACTGGACCCGCGGACGAGAAGCTGCGTTCGCCTCCATCACCTCTGGTTCCAAGTCGACGAGTCCCGCGAGGGCAGAGGTGGCATGCTCATCCGTGCGCGCGGTGAAGTAGTCGGTGATCGCAGACATGGCGCGATCATCTCACACACGATGCATCTCAATGCCCCGGACTCCTTCCGCGACTTACTGATCGACGTCAGGAGGGGCATGTGTGTGCTTCCTCGATCGCTTTCGCGAAAGCGCGAAGTCGTGGGCTTTCGAGATCGGTACGCCACACGAGACCCAAAGCAGATTCGGGTAATCCGTTGATCGATACGAATGTGATGTCCGAGCGCTGGCTGTATGCAGCGGTTGCAGCGCAGAGGATGAGGCCGACCTGACTGAATGCGACCTGCGACAGGCCTTCCTGAACGGTGCTCGCCCCACCCTGCGTGGGAATCGTGGCTCCGCCCGGCGTCGTGCTCGGGGAATTCACACGCTGCCAATAGTCGGGGGCGGGGCCGGTGATGGGTACGAGACAGATCTGCGCCAACTGCTCGGCGTCGATCACGCCCAGTTCGCTGAACGGGTGATGGACTGAGACAGCCAGGGTCTGGGGCTGTCGAGAAAAGACGAGCCCGGTTGTCAGCTCGGGCTCATCTACGGGGAGAAGTGCCACTGCCGCATCGATTCGCCCGGCGAGTACATCACTGAACGGATCACCCAGGGGTAATTCTTTGATGGTCACGCATGTTTGCGGATGTTGTATCTCGAAACGAGAGACAGCAGCCGCGATCGAATCGTAAATTGCTCCTTGGAAACCCACCCGAAACGGCGTCGGCGTGTTGCTTGCTCTCGATTGAGCGTCCTCGATTACTCCGACGAGCGCACGATGGGCGGGAGCCAACGACGCAAGAAAATCGGCGCCGAATTCAGTCAGGTGAACGCGGCGACTGGTGCGCGCTACCAGGCTTGTGCCGATACGACGCTCCAATGCGCTGATCAGCTGACTCACTCGGCTCTGGGAGATGAACAGCCGCTCGCCGGTGCGACCGAAGTGCAGTTCTTCAGCGAGAACGAGGAAGCACTCGATCTCACGCATCGGAGGCTCCGACATTTTCACTCCGACCTTCGACTCATTCGACCACTCCATCATGGCTCATCGATGAATTGAGCTAATGGTTGGATGAGCGATTCGCCGTTGATCCTTCGGCGTGCAGGAGCTTCTCTGGTTACATGCCCCACTCCGCATCTGTACAGAACAGCCCTGCGTCCACGTCCTCAACCCACGCACACGCCATCGAGAACCACTGGGCTGCGGTCGCGCTGATCGCAGCGTCCACCTTCATCGTTGTCGCGGCAGAGATGATGCCGGTCGGGCTACTCACCCCGATCGGTGCTGCTCTGGTGGAAAGTGAAGGGACCATCGGGCTCTCACTGGCCATTACCGGATTGGTGGCAGCGGCCACTGCCCCGTTTGTGCCCATCGTGACCCGGCGCTTCGATCGTCGGTCGACGCTTATCGTTCTGATGCTTGTAGTCGCAGCGGCGAACGCCCTCACGGCCCTTGCTCCGAGCTTCGTTGTCCTCGCTGTGGCTCGCGTCCTTCTAGGCGTGAGCATGGGCGGAGTCTGGGCACTCGCCGCAAGCCTGGCTCCCAGGTTGGTGGAGACCAGATCCGTCGGGTTGGCGACCACGATCATCTTCAGCGGAATCGCTGTTGCCTCAGTTCTCGGTGTCCCTGCTGGGACGTATATCGGGGCAGTCGCCGGATGGAGCGTGGCGTTCTGGACTCTCAGCTGCGCGGCGACGCTGATCGCGATCGCCATGATCGCTGTCCTACCCACGATGCCAGCTGATCGGGCCTTGTCGCTCGGGAGTCTCGTGGCGGCCTTTCGGAACCCAGGAGTCCGGGTCGGAATCGCGATTACCGCGCTCATCGTCACCGCTCATTTCGCGGCGTACACCTATGTGCGTCCGGGGCTGGAGTTCTTCGCAGGGTTGAGCCCTGCACAGATCGGCACGATGCTCTTGATCTACGGTGCATTCGGTGTCGTCGGCAACTTCATTGCCGGGCCGTCCGCTGCAAAGTCCCCGAAGGCGGTGGTCGTCATCCTCAGCGTGGGAATAGCGGTCACACTCGCCCTGTTTCCGATCTCGGCTACCTCTTTGATCGCAGCTGCTCTGCTCATGGCGGCTTGGGGCCTCTTCTACGGTGGTGTATCGGTGAGTACTCAAACATGGATTGCACAAGCAGCTCCCGTTCACCGCGAGGCCGCTTCTGCTCTGTGGGTTGCAGTCTTCAATGCAAGCATCGCGCTCGGTGCGTTTTCGGGCGGACGCATTCACGACCACTCCGGTTCCGGAACGGTCTTCTGGATAGCCGCGGGAATCGCAACTCTGGCAATGCTGCTCGCGACATTCCGCAATCCCGTCGTGGCAAAGCGCGAACTGACAACCTAGTCGCCTACACAAACCTTCATAGAGGCAGGACAACAGATATGCACCAGACACCCGCTTCGGCATTCATGGATGTGGCCGAGTTGCTCGAACGCTACCGGGACAAATCGCTTTCTCCGGTGGAGGTGCTCGAGTCCACCATCGAACGTATCGAGGCGCTCAACCCAACCTTGAACGCAGTGGGACACACTTTCTTCGATACTGCGCGGGCACAAGCGAAGTCAGCGGAACGCCACTACGCCCGCGGCTCGGATGTCAGCCTTCCGCTCGCCGGTGTTCCCGTTGTGGTGAAAGAGGATGAACCGGTGCAAGGACAACCTTGGACTCAAGGGTCCAAGGTCTATGAGGATGTGATCGCCACTCACACTTCCACTTTCGTGCAGCGAATCGTCGACGCCGGTGCCATCGTCCACGCGCGATCGACGGCACCCGAATTCTCCTCGGCCGCGTTCACACAGTCCGAGTTGTGGGGCGTCACTCGCAATCCGTGGAACACGAAATACTCCTCCGGCGGGTCTTCCGGTGGATCGGCAGTCGCACTTGCCACCGGTATGACGCACTTGGCTACCGGTTCCGATGTTGCAGGTTCGATCCGAACTCCGTCGTCACTCAACGGAATTGTCGGGTTCAAGCCACCGCATGGCCGTGTCCCCGTTGATCCGCCCTTCAATCTCGATCGCTACTGCCACTGCGGTCCGATGGCGCGCACCGTAAGTGATTGCCTCACACTGCAGTCGGTCATCGCGGGACCGAGCTCCACTGACATTGCCTCGCATGTGCCGGCATCGCCGCTGCCCGGCCTCGCAACGCATTCGTTGACAGGAATGCGTATCGCCGTGATCCCCGCGTTGGGTGACTGGCCGGTTGATCCGGACGTTGCCGCCAACACCGCCAAGTTGGTGGACATCCTCACTGCGCTGGGCGCACGCGCGGAGATCATCGAAGTCGACTTGTCACGCGCTGCAATTATGCGTGCGGCCGCCATTCACTACGATCACGTGTTCGGTGCTTCGATCTCCGCCGAAGCGTCCGCGCACCCCGACAAGGTCACGGAGTACGCGAAGGAATTCGCGCGATGGGCACGTCGCACTCGTGGTGATGCGACTTTCCTCGACGGGCTCGCGATCGAAGCCGAACTGTATTCGTCGATCGGATCCCTGTTCGATACCTATGACGCGTTGATCACTCCGGCAGTGGTGACCGATGGCTTTCTTGCCGGCGACGACTACGTGGGGCACGGAATCAATGTGGCTGGAACAGAATTGGAGTTCTACCTCGAGGCTGTGCCGGCCATCACCTTCAACATCCTGAGTAGCTGCCCGGTGCTGACAACCCCCACCGGTTTCGCTCGGAACGGAATCCCCACGGGCACACAGATAGTTACGCGACCGTACGACGACCAGACGGCCTTTGCGATTGGGCTCGCCCTCGAGAAGGTCCTGCCGTATCCCGGCAATCACCCGGACTGTCATGCGGCCCCGCAGGTATTGTTCGGCGTTTGAAGCTAGCTCTGGTGGAGGGTTGACCAGAATGTAGTTAGGTGCCATATTAGTTGCATGGCAGTGGACGGAACCGATCACGACTCACCCACGTTGGATCAGGCGCGGCGGCAGTTGGAGCACTACGGCCTCGGGTCCGATCCGCAGGCTGTGCTGGTTGCGGTGCGGCTGATCTCGGCGGGCGCGCGGCTCGGTCGAGCAACCGAGGTTCACTTCGCGAGGTATGGACTGTCGACCGGCCGTTACCGACTGCTTGCGGATCTGGAAGACCACGACGGGGAGAAATCTCCCTCGCGACTGGCCGCTGATCTCGGCGTCTCGCGAGCCACGGTCACCGGCTTGGTCGATGGGCTCGAGCAGGAGGGTTTGGTCGCTCGACGTCCGTCCGCGGAGGACGGGCGTGGTGCGGTGGTCGTCCTGACTGCTCGTGGCGCTCAGCGGTTACGTGACATGGCGCCCGAACACTTTGCTCGTCTCGAGGAAATGGTCGACGAGCTCACTGTCGACGAGCGTGCGGTTTTTTTGGATCTGCTCTCGCGGGTCGTTCGCGGTATCGGTGCGCTGACTGCGGAGTAGTCGGCTGGGATTCCAGGCATTCGTGTAGCGATTCGAATCGTCGTCAATTCTCGACAAAGGCTTCTCTCTTCATGCCCAAATAGTTAGCCACCTAATTATAATCGGAAAGTTGGTCTCCTTCATGTCCGGACTCACCCCGCCGATCCGTCGCGAAAACAAAAGGGAGATAACCGATTCCAATCGACGCGTCCCGGTTGCCGATCGTCGCGCCGCACGACCTTTCACCCTGTGGAGAGAGGTGCTGGTCGCCTACCTTGCCCCTGCGCTGATGGCGGGTGCTGGCGGAGTCGCATCCGGCCAATCGGGCCTCACGATGGCGGCATTTACGTCCATCGCTGGCACGTCGGCAGTGGTGGCGTTGCTGATCGGCTCCTGGCTGCAGCGTCGCGGGAGGTCACGGCCGTGGACCACGGCCCTGCCTCGCATCATGGTGGCGGCAATTCTTGCCGTCGGAGCCGCTGCAAGTGCAGGCCTCGTCGGGTGGTTCGCCTCCCGTTGGCTACCAGCTCACACGAGCGTGGTCGACACCGCTCGGCTTGCTCGCCTGCAACTCGATCTACCGATATCTGCCGCTGTGGCTGCCGTCATCGTCAGCTGGCGATGGCGCCGTCAGAATCCCTGACCGACAACATATGTCAACGATCCCCGGCTTCCCGGGGAAGACCGAAAGGAACACGATGATCGTCATCATGGGAGCGTCCGGAACCACAGGCGGCGCGTTGCTACACAGTCTCGCATCCTCGGGTGTGCCGAGCCGAGCGCTGTCCCGCGACCCGGACAGGCTGAGCGCCCACCTCGGCGATTTGGCCGACGGTTTGGTCGAAGTAGTGCCGGCCGATGCCGCAGACTCAACTTCGCTACGCACGGCTTTCGAAGGGGCTGAACAACTTTTCCTCGCCATGGCCAACGGCCTCGAACAGGTCGAGCTCGAGACGCGTGTGATCGACATCGCCGCCGAGAGCGGCGTCGAACACATCGTCAAGATCTCCGACCCCGCCGCCGCGGCCGACTCCCCCATCGCTCTCTCCCGCGGCCACCACGCCGTCGGCGAACACCTGCGTGCATCCGGGATCCGCCACACTCTGCTCCGCCCTTATGCGTTCATGCAGAATCTGTTGCTCCTGGCTCCGGCGGTGGCTGCGCAAGGGGTGATTCTGGGCGCGATGCGGGATGCGCCGTGCAACTGGATCGACTGCCGAGACATCGGTGACGTCGCCGCGGCCGTGCTCACACGCGCCGACCTCGCCGGCGGTACCTACGTCCTGACGGGCAGCGAGGCAGTCGGCTACGGCGGCATCGCCGATTCTCTGACCCGCATGCTCGATCGCCCCGTCCAATATATCGACCTGCCACCGCACGAACTTCGGCAAAACCTCGTCGATCATGCCCACATGCCTCCGTGGCTGGCCGAGCACATTCTGGAGATCCAGCAACTTGCCGTCTCGCGCCCGGAGTCACCCACCGACACGGTGGCACGTGTCCTGGGGCGTGAGCCACGAAGCCTGGATGCGTTCCTGCGTGAGCATCTGGACCGTTTCCGCTGATACACGCTGCGAGAGCAGTGCCGCCAGAAGTCACGCGGTTGATCAACGAGTCCACCGAATCCTGATCGGACCTCGTACGGATTCCGGGTCGACGACTTCGCCGCCTTGGGTGATCTGCACTTCGCCGTGGGCCACCATGTGGCGGGCAGCCTCTCGGACGGGTTCCATCAGCGGACGCCAATTGTCGGGTGCTGCTGCGCGGGCCACGTCGGAGGGGCAGATGCTCGACTCGGCCGATCGGGCATTGAGTAGTTCGCGGATCTTCGCCGCCAGTTCTTTCTCTTCCACCATATGACCTCAGTTTCCGGACGTGACCGTAGGCCTTCAACAGAGTATGAACCTTCGGTTCGGCGAGTTGTGGCGAAGGAATGGTGCACATCGATAATCATTGACGGCGTGGAGAATTCGAGTGCAACGCGCCGCGACGTAGTCCGAGAGTCGTATTCGGCCAGATCCCAGGAGTACACGGACCTCTTCGGCTCGATGGATTCGACGCACGTATCTGATCGGGCCCTGGTGACCAGCTGGGCTGCCACTTTGACCGGCCCCGTGCTCGACGCCGGGTGCGGGCCGGGGCAGTGGACAGACTTCCTGGCCCAGGCCGGGCTGGCTGTGAGCGGGATCGATCTCGTGCCCGAGTTCGTCGAACGAGCACGCAACCAATACCCGGATCTTTCCTTCGAGGTCGGGGGCTTCGAGGCGTTGGACGCGAAAACGAATTCACTGGGCGGCGTGCTGTCCTGGTACTCGCTCATTCACCATCACCCGCAAGATATCGAGGCACCGCTCGCTGAATTCGCGCGCGTGATCCGCCCAGGTGGTGGGTTGCTGGTGGGCTTCTTCGAAGGCACAACGGTAGAGCCTTTTGATCATGCCGCGACGACTGGTTATCGATGGCCGGTGACCGAACTTGCCGAGGTGCTGGTCACAGCGGGTTTCGACGTGATCGAGACCCATACCCGGACGGGGAGCGGCTACAGGCCGCACGGCGCAATCACTGCCAGCCGGCGCGGCGTCGAATAGCGGATCGAGACAGCGGATCGAGACAGGGCGAGCAATTCTCTTTCATTCATTTCGTGTGAGTGGTGTGCTGGATGAGTCACTCCCCGGCTTTTTCAGCACCGGATCATCCACAGTTGAAAGAAGGCGCCATGACCACGATCCATCTTCACAAGACGACCACTGCGACGCCCGAACAGGTCCTTGCCGGCCTGACCGACTTCGGCCCGGGCCGTGAGGAAATCTTCGGCCGCAGTGCGGACAGCTACCTGAAAGTGCACCAACAAGGACCCCACGATGCTGATGTCACCGAGGGCTCCAGTGGTATCTGGGAGCGTCTGCACTACGACTGGACCGACCCGCACCGCGTCGTGATGACAACCACCGACTCCAACCTGTGGGGCGGGGCGTCGAGCCATACCTACACGCTGACCCGGCAGCCGACGGGCCTGACCGATGTCGATGCCGTCGTGGTCCGGGACGGCAAGAACCTCAAGGGAAAGCTCCTGGCGTCGGTACTCGGACTCGTCGGCACCCAAGTGCTGGGAAAGTCGTTCACGAAGTCCATCGATGCCATCGAAGCTCGCAACGGTGGCGCGAGCGGCGGCAACACACAGTGACAAGAACCTGACGGACTTGTCAGAGCGCTTCGAGGGCTTCCGTCATCTTCTTCACCGTCTCTGGTGCCACTTTGGCTTCGAATCCCGCCTTCAGGAGAGGCGACGCAATCTTGGCGGCACCGTTGAACTCGACGTTCGCGTGATATTCGATCTCGGTCGAGTTCGGACTCACTGAAGTCAAGGTGATGTCGTCGGTACTGGTGGCAGTCTTGTTCTTTCCTTCGAGAACAACGTGATTCAGCTCGTCGGTCACCAGCGTGTACGTCAGTTCCGTGGTGACGCCGAACAGCTTGGACACGTTGTGCCACTGGGTTCCGACGCCGACAGGGCCGTCGGAGATCTGCGTGCAGCTCTCGGTGCCCGGATCCCACGTCGGCGCATTGGCGAAGTCGCGGAGAAACGCCGCAGCCTTTTCGATCGGTACCTCGGCGGTGAATTTGCGGGTGACGTCAACCATGCGGTGGGCCTTTCGGTTCATTTTTCGGCGGTAGTGCCGCGGTGAGAGTTCGTTCCGACGCCCGGGCTACCCAAACTCGACGAACGGTAACCGCCTTCAGAAGACTGCGCGGTCCAGTGGACGTGGAAGCGGATCGAGTGCGCCGGTCTCGCGCAGGCGCTCGTAAGCCAAAACGACCCCATCGCCGGCCCTGATCTGCAGCAACACGCCGCCGGGTAACGCGGTAACCTCTACGGCCAGGTCATCCGGGATCGCGTCAGCGCGAGCGGCCGAGAGGTAGCCGAAGCGGCCGATCACGGGATCTCCGACGCGATAGTCGGACTCGTCTTCGAGAGCATCGAGGATGTTGTCGTCGGTGACGTCTCCGAAGTCCGGTTCCCACACCGCGGCGAGCATCCGAAGTAGTTCTGTCTCAGGAACTTCGGCGGCGTCCGGCGCGCTGACAGCGAGAATCATCGACTGTAGGACGATTTCCGGTTCGCCGCCCGCCAAGCCGGAGAGTTCGAGCCCCCATTCGGACCCTCCACTGGCTACGAGCCTCAATCCGATTCCCAGACGATCCGACCAGTCTTCGGCGGCCTGCGCGTTCTCGAGGGCCTGTGCCAACTGGTCGACGGTCACGGCAGTAGCAGGTCCAGCGGAATGGATCTGTTGCCACGACCCGTCGACCACCTCGGGCAACAGGAATTCGACTTGCTCCAACGTCCGACGCCACCGGGAGGCCACGGCCTGCACCGATTCCGGCCGTCGTCCCCAGAAAACTCGAATAGCGCGTCGTGTCATCGAGTCCTCCGGTAAGGATCGTCCATGGGTAGCCATCTCCCGTCCTCGTGGATTCCGAGATCAGTGACGCCGCGGGTGAGAGCGTCGACGGCCGCGAGAACGGCAGGGCGCGTTTCGTTCTCACGACACAGGAGTGACCACGTCCAGATTGTCGCCGGGTCGATCATCGGGCGTGCCGTGAGATCGCTCGGCAGCGTGATGGTCTGCCCTTTGGGCGAGTTGACGACCGGACGGCCGACGGCACGGACGTGATCGAAGAATGCCGGGCCGGTGATACCACCGTCGTTGATGCGCATGATCTGTGCGCCGGTATCGCGAGCGAATTCTTCGGCGTAGACGTTCCACGAATACCAGGAGGTGGTGTCGTCGTCGACGAGTACGACGACGTCGCGTGCCCGCACCGGTGTGGTGTCCTCTCCGGTGGAGACCGCGTACAGCCGATCCGCACCGAGCAGTCTTGCGCTCAGAGCATGTTGGGCGACATCGGTTTTCCGCACCCAGGCGATCGCCAGGTCGAGGCTGCCGTCCGCTACCCGCGCGGCCTGCGCGTGCGAAGGCACCACCCAGGCGTCGACGTGCAGTTGCGCGACCCCTGAAGTGCGCGCGATCAGATCCGTGGGGAGCCAATTGACGTAGCCGATCCGGACGGGCTCCGCTCCGGACAGACGCTCCGCGCGGCGTCGCAGATTCTCGGCACTCTCGAGTAGCGCACGGACATCAGGGAGCAAGGCCGCGCCGGCTGGCGTCAGAGCGACGGAACGGCGGTCGCGGACGAACAGCTTGACGCCGAGGTCGCGCTCGAGTGCCATGATCTGCTGCGACAATGACGGCCCGGCTATCAGTAGCCGCGCCGCGGCTCGGCCGAAGTGCAATTCCTCGGCGACGACCTCGAAATATCTCAGCTGACGCAGCTCCACGATCCTTCATGCTACGTGCGGTGGGAGGTTGTGCCTATCAGTCAGGAGCAAAGCGGTCGTGGCGGTTCGGCGCGGCCGGGGCACACGATAAGACCATGACCACAATCCACAACGGCGTCTCCCCGCGAGCGCACGCTGTCCAAGCTGCCGCTGCGCTGGCGGCGAGCATGGGAATCGGTCGATTCGTCTACACACCGATTCTGCCGTTGATGCACACGCAGTCCGGTCTGTCCGCCTCGCTCGGCGCCACCCTGGCGACAGCGAACTACGTTGGGTACCTGATCGGCGCGCTCGCGGGAATCCTCATTCCCGGCGTGGTGCGCTCGGCAGCGGTGATGCGTACGTCGTTGGTGGTCCTCATCGCGACTTTGGCGCTCATGCCCACTACCCACGACGGATCCATCTGGTTCGCCCTGCGGCTCGTCGCAGGCATTGCCAGTGCCCTCGTCTTCATGATCGCCGTCAGCGCTTTGCACGCGCACCTTCGGGGGCAATCCCAATTTCTGGCCGGATGGGGATTCGGCGGAGTTGGGTTGGGTATCGCCCTGTCCGGGGTCCTCGTGTTGGTCGTCCGCTTCATCGGTACCTGGAGTACAGCCTGGCTGGCATCTGCGGCCCTTGCAGTGGTGTGTGCGGTCGCAGCCTGGGGATTGACGCCGGAACCGCGTCCGGCCATCACACCGGACGCGCCGGGAACTCCCACTCCCCAACGCGGGTTCACTGCCTTGTTCATCAGCTATTTCCTGGAAGGCATCGGCTACATCATCGCGGGCACGTTCCTTGTTGCCGCAATCGATCTCGCCGCTCCAGAATGGGTGGGCAGCGGCGCTTGGATAGTGGTCGGTCTGGCCGCATTTCCCTCGTGCGCCCTGTGGGCTTGGCTCAGCCTGCGTTGGTCGAGGCCGACTCTGCTTCTCGTTGCCCTGTTGATTCAGGCGGTGGGCATAGCGCTTCCTGCTGTGATCGGAGGCGTCGGCCCCGCACTGATTTCAGCTTTTCTGTTCGGTGTCACCTTCCTCGGTATCGGGTCAATTGTGTTGGCAATCGGCGCGCACCTGCAGTTCCCACGCGCCGTGGCGTTGCTGACCGCTGGATACAGCGTCGGTCAGATTCTCGGCCCACTCGTTGTCACTCCGTTGCTGCGAGACGGGTATCGCGACGCTCTGCTGTTGGGTGCGGCCGTCGTTCTGGGCGCAGCAGTTGCCGCCGCGGTTTTGCGGTTCCGATTCCCTTCCGATCTCGATGCGGACCCTCGGACGGCCACCTCGACTGAGGAGGTAGTTTTTGATGTCAGATGACGAAACCGCCGGAGCACTACCCGACGTAGGACTGGAGATGTTCGAATGAGCGCACTCACAACCGATCTCGACCTGAAGGTCCCTGTCATCGCAGCCCCCATGGCCGGCGGCGCTTCCACACCGGCACTTGTTGCTGCTGCCTCTCGCGCAGGCGGTCTCGGATTCCTCGCCGCCGGGTACAAGACGCCTCAGGCTCTGTCCGACCAGATCGACGCCGTGCGCGCCGAGGGAGTGTCGTTCGGTGTCAACGTCTTTGCACCCAACCCGGTGCCTGTCGACGTCGATGCCTACCGTGCCTATACCAGGGCGATTCAGGTCGAGGCGGATCGCTATGGCATCACACTGGCTGACGGTGAGCCGGTCGAAGACGACGACTACTTCGAGGACAAGATCGATCTGCTCCTGGCCAGCCCGGTTCCGGTGGTCAGCTTCACCTTCGGCTTTCCCGCACCCGGCGTCATCAAGGCGCTGCGCGCTGCCGGTTCACTTGTCGTCCTCACTGTGACTTCGGAGGCAGAGGCGCTCCTTGCCGTCGACGCCGGTGCCGATCTGCTTGTGGTGCAATCGTCGGCTGCCGGCGGCCACTCCGGAACGCTCACTCCCCTGCAGGTTCCGGCAGAAACACCGATCACCGAACTGATCGCACAAATCCGTCATCGCACCTCTGTTCCGCTATTGGCGGCCGGTGGACTGGCGACCTCCGCCGACGTCGCTGCTGCCTTACGTGCCGGAGCGGACGCGGCAGTGGTCGGTACCGTACTGCTGCGCACCGAGGAGAGTGGTGCCTCGGCTCCGCACAAGGCAGCTCTGGCCGACACGTCCCGCGGGAACACGGTCGTCACAAGAGCTTTCACGGGACGTCCTGCACGGGCGCTTCGGAACGAGTTCATCGATCGCTACGACGCACAAGCGCCCATCGGGTACCCGGCCATCCATCACCTGACCAACCCGATGCGCAAAGCCGCTGTTGCGCAGGCAGATCCCGAGCGAATGCACCTGTGGGCCGGTACTGGCTATCGCCACGCGACGGAGGAACCAGCCGGGGTAGTGCTTTCGCGATTGGCTAACCTGTGACGGCGCGGACACCGGAAGCCGCATTGCCCGAGGTAGTGACATACGACGGGTTGCCCGGGTCCGCCGGTGGTGCACACTCGCTTCGAGTCAAGCGTCCCGATGTTGCATTTCAGCGGCTGCAGACATTCCTGGAATCCTGCACCGAACCAGTGTCGTTGCCGTCGTGGACGTTCGAGATCTACCAGAGGGGGCCATCCGAGCCGACCGCGCAGTTGTCATCGTTCGCTACCGAGCTCTTCGGTGGGCCCCGCTACAAAGCGCAAACCCATACCGAATGGAACGTCCCACCTGGTTCTGTCAACGAAGCGCTCGATGCCCTCGTTGGTTGCGATGCGGTCACAACCCACGGACGTTCTGTGGCGGCGCTGACCTGCAGCGCGCCCGTACGCCTGATCGACCCCAACACCCGCGCGCCGTACCCCGACATCACCCCCGACGCGTTCGGCCGTTTTGCCGTGGATGGATACGGCCGGATTCTCGGCGAGTCAGGCATACGCGCAACCCTCGGCAACGCGACATCCTCACTGTCCCTGTGGCTCAACCTGCCTGCAGACGAACGGTTGTCGTCCGGTGCTCGTCACCTACAAGACCATCTCCCGTTCCGGTTGTCCGCGAAACACTGGCGTCTCTGGCGGCCGAACCGGAGCGCAGACTCTTATCGTTCCAACAAGATTCCGTCGCCGGTTCACGACCACGTTTGAATCACGCAGCAAGCATTTTCATCTCGGGCAGAGTTCGCCGATCTCGGAGACAATGCGATCAGCGCTGCGAACCACCCATACCGCGCGTCCGCCACGCAATGTCGGCATCAAGAGTCGGTCCTTCTCGATGGGCCAGTGCACAAAGGGAAATCCGCCGGCCAGCTCGTCCTGGACTTCGCCGGCGATCAGGGCCGTCAACTCCTGTACAGGCTGTTCGATGTGCGGCCCGACGACCCTGACGCCGATCAGGGGACTGGTTCCTGCACTCTTGCCCTTTGGCCGTGGTCCAGCGTCGAGCGCGAGGTGGCAGTGACCGTCATCGAGCAACGAGACCGTCCACAGACAGTTCTCCATGTACGTATCGGGGCCGTGCCAGCGGCATTGCAGATCCTTGCCGACAGCCTGGCACGCCTCGACGACGTTGGCGGGAGCGTCGTCTGGTGCATCCGGCCCCATGATCGGAAAGCCCCAGACCCCTACGTACTCGATGTCGGGCAGATACATGCCTTCACTGTGGCACGTTGTCAGAATGCGTCTTCCTCGAGTTCCATGATCTCGTTGTCCAGGGAACCCAGGATTTCTTTGGTCGACGCCAGGATAGGCAGGATGTTCTTGGCGAAGTACGACGCGATCACCACCTTGCCCCGATAGAACGACCGGTCCTTTGCCGACGCGTCACGGTCCAAGGCTGCCAACGCGACTTCCGCTTGCACCAACAGGCGCCATCCGATGAGCAGGTCGCCTACCGCGTACAGAAAGCGCACCGAGCCGAGGCCTATCTTGTACAACTCGGAGGGTTGGTCCTGGGAAGCCATCAGATACCCGGTGAGCGTCCCGGCCATCTCCTGCACGTCGGTCAAGGCGGTCTCGAGTAGGACTCGCTCGGCCTTGAGTCGACCGTTCCCGGCCTCACTGTCGATGAACTCTCGTATGCGACCGGCTACGTGAGCGAGTGCAACGCCGCGGTCGCGTGCGATCTTTCGAAAGAAGAAGTCCTGCGCCTGGATTGCCGTGGTGCCCTCGTACAGGGTGTCGATCTTGGCATCGCGGATGTACTGCTCGATGGGGTAGTCCTGAAGATAACCGGAGCCGCCCAGGGTCTGCAGGCTCTCGGTGAGCAGTTCGTAGGCCTTCTCGGAGCCGACGCCTTTGACGATCGGCAGCAGCAGATCGTTGACCCGCGCCGCCAATTCGGCATCCGCACCCGAAACCAACTCGGCGACATCGGCATTCTGGTGTGCAGCGGTGTAGAGGTAGACCGCTCGGAGGCCTTCGGCGTAGGCCTTCTGCATCGCCAGGCTGCGTCGGACGTCGGGGTGATGCGTAATGGCCACACGGGGCGCGGTCTTGTTGGTCAGCTCGGTGAGGTCTGCGCCTTGAATTCGTTCTTTCGCGTACTCGAGGGCGTTGAGATAGCCGGTGGACAGTGTTCCGGTCGCCTTGGTGCCCACCATCATTCGAGCGTTCTCGATGACCTGGAACATCTGGGCGATACCGTTGTGAACATCACCCACGAGCCAGCCGACGGCAGGAACGTCCGTCGCTCCGAAGGTGAGCTCGCAAGTTGGGGAAGACTTGAGGCCCATCTTGTGCTCGACGCCGGTGACGTACACGCCGTTGCGCTCTCCCAGTTCAAGTGTCTCCGAGTCGAAATGGGACTTCGGAACGTAGAACAGGCTCAAACCTTTGGTTCCTGGACCGGCTCCCTCGGGTCGGGCAAGCACCAAGTGGAAGAGGTTCTCGGCCGTGTCTCCGACATCGCCGCCCGAGATGAATCGCTTGACGCCCTCGATGTGCCACGTGCCGTCGTCCTGCGCGATTGCCTTTGTTCGGCCTGCGCCTACATCGGATCCCGCGTCTGGTTCGGTGAGCACCATCGTCCCGGCCCATCCGCGCTCGAATCCTTCTTTGGCCCAATGTTTTTGCTGTTCGTTCCCGATGGTGTAGAGCACGCTCGCCATCAGTGGACCCATGTTGAAAAAGCTTGCGGATCCGTTTGCCGCGACCAACATTTCGCCGATCGCCCAGACCAACGGTGCAGGAGCAGGAACACCACCCATGCCTTCTGGTAGGCCGAGTCGCGACCAACCGGCCTCGTTCACCGCCTCGACCGTCTTGCGTAGAGGTTCCGGGACCACAACTGCGTGATTGGGTGCGTCGAATTCGACAGGGTTCCGATCCACGTCGGCGAAGGACGCGGCGACCGGGCCTTCTGCCAGTCTCGCTACTTCCGCAAGAATGTTGCGCACAGTGTCGGTGTCGAGGTCCCCGTAAGCGCCGGCATCCAACAGTTCGCCGATCCCGAGCACCTCGAACAGATTGAACTCGATATCACGCACGTTGCTTTTGTAGTGACCCATTGTTCTCCGACCTTGGTTCGTCAGCAATACGATTCGTCAGCAGATACGGCTCGTCAGCAGTACACAAGAAAGCCTGCCCCACAAGGAATTCAGTACGCAACCGTAGGTAGAGACGAGTGCCGTTGCTACAAAGTAGCGCCGAGTCGCTCTCAATGAAACATTCACTCGTACAATTGGTTTCCGCTGGTGGGGGCGCATATCAGTCGCGTAGCGTCCTCTACGATCAAAGCAGCTGCGCACCAATTGAAGTGCCCGTCCTCACCTTCGGCATCATACGCATTCGGTGTGATCAGTGAACATGCTGATCGGTCGACCAAGAGCGCCTCTCGTTGGTAGCCGAGACGTTCCTCGGCCGGCGTGTAGAGCCCAGTTCTGTCTCGTGAGCCTTTGGTATCGGTCAGAGGGTGAGTAGCACTTTGGTGGCGCGCCGCTCGTCCATCGCCCGGTAGCCGGCGGCGGCGTCCTCCAACGGGAGAGTGAGGTCGAAGACGATGCCTGGGTCGATCTGGTCGGTCATGATGAGCTCGATCAGTTCGGGTAGGAATCGCCTGACCGGCGCGGGACCGCCGAGCAGGCTCACCGTCGCGAAGAACAGGTTCATGCCGTCGAGTTCGACGCCGTGGGATACCCCGACGTAGCCGACATGTCCGCCGGGGCGGGTAGCTCCGATAGCCTGCATCATCGATTCTTGGGTACCTACGGCTTCGACGGTCGAGTGGGTGCCGTAGCCGCCGGTGAGTTCCTTGATCTTCGCGATGCCCGCGTCGCCCCGCTCTTCGACGATGTCGGTGGCGCCGAATTGTGTGGCGAGTGCCTGCCGGTCGGCGTGACGTGACATGGCGATGATCCGCTCGGCGCCGAGTTGTCTGGCAGCGAGGATCGCCAAAAGTCCGACTGCGCCGTCGCCGACGACGGCGACCGTTTTGCCAGGTCCGGCTTCCGCAGCTACTGCGGCGAACCAACCGGTGCCGAGCACGTCGGAGGCTGCAAGGAGGCTGCGGGCCTGCCGCTCGGTCGGCTCTCCGTGGACAGGGACGAGGGTGCCGTCCGCGAGCGGGATGCGAGCGTATTCGGATTGGGTGCCGACCGAGCCCATCATGACCTGGTGGATACAGCGAGACTGAAAGCCGGCCTCGCAGATTTCGCAGGTGTTGTCCGACGCGACGAACGAGCCCACGACGAAGTCCCCAACTTCGATGTCGTTGACGTCGGGGCCGACCTGTTCGACGACGCCCACGTATTCGTGTCCCATCGGCGTCGGGCCATTCAGCTCTTCGATGCCGCGGTACGGCCAGAGGTCGGAACCGCAGACGCAGGTGGCTGTAACGCGAATGATCGCGTCGGTCGGTTCGACGATCACCGGCGCTTCGATCTCTTCGACCCGGACGTCGCCGGGGGCATGCATGACGACAGCGCGCATGACGTGTCTCCTCACCATCGGTTTTCTCGTGTCACTTCAACCTGATCACGATTTGGCGGCGTGCGGGAGTCCCGCGCGATAGTGGTACTGCGAGGGACTCCCTCGCTACCGGTCACTGACTTACGCTCGATGGCATGGACGATCGAGCGCAAGTACGCGAATTCCTGACCTCGCGGCGCGCCCGAGTCACGCCCGAACAAGTTGGACTTCCGGCCGGATCGAACCGCCGCGTGGACGGTCTACGTCGAAGTGAAGTGGCAACCCTCGCCGGCGTGAGCGTCGAGTACTACACGAGGCTCGAGCGCGGAGCGATCAGCGGCGCATCGCCGGGTGTACTCGACAGTATCGCGAAGGCCTTACGACTCGACGACGCCGAGCGCGCCCACCTATTTGATCTCGCGCACGCGGCAAGCCCGGTGGCCAGGCCCCCGCGTCGGCGAAATGCGAAGGGCTGGAAGCCCCATCAGAGCCTGCAGTGGGCGCTCGATGCAGTCACCGCAGGACCCGCTTTCGTGCGGAACGGTCGCATGGATCTTCTTGCGGTCAACCCACTCGCGCGTGCGTTTTACAAGGACCTGTACGACATGCCGGGGCAGCCCCCGAACATCGCGCGCTTTACGTTCCTCGACGAAAGGGCTTTCGAGTTTTATCCGGACTGGAACGCGTTTGCCGAGGTGACTGTCTCGATTCTGCGAACCGAGGCTGGGCGAGATCCTCACAACAAGGAATTGCACGATCTGATCGGTGAACTCAGCACTCGGAGTGAGGAATTCCGGCGTCGGTGGGGCGCGCACGACGTCCGCCATCACGGCACCGGATTCAAGACATTTCACCACTCCGCCGTGGGGGAGCTGACGCTTGCCTTCGAAGGTTTGGAGATGGCCGCCGAGCCGGGGTTGACGCTCACGATCTACACCGCAGAGCCGGGATCGCCGTCCGCGGAACGGATGCAGTTACTCGCCTCGTTGGCAGCCAGTGAGAATGCGGACTCTTCGCCTCACGTGTCGGAGCGGTCGCTGACGGACGGCTGACGAACTGCGCGACGGTTGATCGGGTCGTCAGTTGACGACTTCGACGGTGGTGCGCTTCGTGCGTTCCTTGCGCAACAGGATCATCAGCGGCGGAAAGTAGAGAGCGGCAACGCCGGTGCCTACCAACACCGGCCCAGTGGCACCGAGACTCGAGGCGAACGCAAACCCGGCGATCCAGGAGCCGACCGCGGTGCCCAGATTGAACGACGAGGTGCTGAGAGCAGAAGCCATCGTCGGCGCCTGATCGGCATAACGCACAGCCATCCCGATCAGGATGGGATTGGTCGACATGCCGAATAGTCCCAGCATGACTACGAGAAACACCGTCACGATCACGTTGTGCGAGAAGAGGCAGAGCGCCCCGAGCACGAGAAACGTCATCGCTGCCGAGACGAACAAGACCCCGTACTGATGCTTCGCACCGAGTCGACCGCCGAGATTGGAGCCGACGAACGCACCGAGTCCGTAGCCGACAAGCACTAGCGGCACTGCCGACGCAGCAAGTCCCGTGTTCTCGGTCAACAGCGGAGAGATGAAGCTGTACGCCGCCAGCGACGACCCGCACACGACGGCGCAACCGGACAGAACGAGCCAGATGCGTCCGTCCCGTAGGCTCGCGATCTCCGCTCGCCAGGACGGCACCGCACCGGATTCGGTGTCGGCGGGTACCAATCGGTGGACGACGGCCGCGGCGACGAGTGCGAGGGCGGCGAGGGCCCAGAAAGGACCACGCCACCCGATGCTCTGACCGGCCAGAGCGCCGAGCGGAACACCGATGACGTTCGCGAGCATGCCTCCGCCCAAGACGATGCCGAGCGCGCGCGAGGAAGACGCCGGGCCTGCCGCTTTTGCTCCGACCACTGCAGCGACTGCCCAGAAGGCGCCCGTCGCCACGGCTGTGAGGAAGCGGGCGCCGAGAATGAGTCCGAAGTTGGACGAGAGCGCGACGATGACGTGTCCGATCGCGAAAACAATCAGGGCCGAGCTCAAGGTCACGCGTCGGGGAACCCTGAGTGTCAAGATCGCCATCGCCGGCGTGCCGACGATCATCCCGATCGCGAAGACGGTGATCATCAAGCCGACGTTCGCGATCGACGTCCCGAGGTCACCCGCAATCTCGGGAAGAATGCCGGCGACGACGAATTCGGTTGTGCCCATCAAGAAAACTCCGACGGCCAGCACGTAGATCACGAGCGGCAGGCGGCCGGTTTCTTCGACGGTCGGGGCGGAAATCATGAGGTGGTCAGTTCTCTTTCTGTTGACGACGCGCATGTCGTGGCGCACCCGTCCAGGGCATCACGCCCGTCGCCTGCGAGGGAGTCCCGGTCGTTGGGGGTACTCGAAGGGACTCCCGATGTGACCGATTGCGCGCTACCGTCGGCGCAAAGACTGCCTGAACCCGGGAGGCGCGCCCATGACACGACGACAGATCCGAGGGCTTGGCGCCGCAGTGCTCCTTTCGGCCTTCCTGACTGCCTGCGGTAGCGAGGATCCTGAAGGGCCCGGTCCGCAGGCAAGCACGACAACACGATCGGCGCCCGCCGCGGCCTTCGGCGAACCCGAGACCGTCGCCGACGGCTTGGACGCGCCCTGGTCGATCGCATTCCACGGCGATACACCACTTGTCAGTGAGCGCGACAGCGCGCGAATCCTCGAACTCGACGCCGGCGGAAACAGCCGCGAGGTGGGAGTCGTCGACGGCGTCAGCCCAAGAGGTGAGGGCGGTTTACTAGGGATCGCAGTACGTGAAAACCGCCTGTACGCGTACTTCACCGCGAACGGGGAGAACCGGATCGAACGCTTCGACATCATCGGTGCTCCGGGGGAATTCGCGCTCGGGCCGGCCGAGACGATTCTCGACGGGCTCGCTTCGGCCAACTACCACAACGGTGGTCGCATCGCGTTCGGCCCGGACGGGATGCTGTACGTGACCGTCGGTGATGCCGGTAGTCGAGACAGAGCTCAGGACCTCGACTCGATGTCCGGGAAAATCCTTCGAATGACTCCGGATGGCGATGTGCCGCTAGATAATCCATTTCCGAACTCGTTTGTCTACAGCTACGGCCACCGCAACTCCCAGGGCATTGCCTGGACCGAGGACGGCACGATGTACGCCAGCGAGTTCGGGCAGGACACCTGGGACGAACTCAACCGGATCGAAGCAGGCGGAAACTACGGGTGGCCCGAGGTCGAAGGGATTGTGGGTGAAGACGGATTCATCGACCCGCTCCAACAATGGTCACCTGACGACGCCAGCCCCAGCGGAATCGCCATCCACGACGGCACGATCTACATCGCCAATCTTCGTGGTGAGCGACTCCGCACGGTGCCCTTGACCGATCCCGCGACCGCCGACGAGCAATTCGTCGACGAATACGGGCGCCTCCGTGATGTTGTAGTCGCACCGGACGGGTCGCTGTGGATACTGACGAACAACACCGACGGTCGTGGCGACCCCAACCCCGGTGATGACCGCATCCTTCGCGTGCCGTTGCGCTGATGTCGATTTCCGGCGAACGCAGTACTTCCAGCCCGAGGGTCCTGGCCGAAGCCTGTGATTCACTAATATCTTTACGACAGGTGCGCCGGGTACGGATCGGAGAGACAGCATGGGGACTTGGGGTTCAGGACCTTTCGACAACGACGTAGCGGGCGACCTGCTCAGCGCAGTACAGGCGGGTGACTACGACATCGACGATTACGCTAGCCACCCCGATGGCGGTTATCTCGATGCCGATGATGCTCAAACAGCAATCGCCGTCGCCGAGATTCTTGCGGTTGCGCACGGCGTTGCGCCGAAGCCTGTGCAGCTGGATGGAATTGACGCCGCCGGGTACGTCAGCACCTTGAGCCCGGAGCAGAAGAGTTGGGTCCTCTCCGCACTCGAGCGTGCAGTTTCCGACAGCGACACTTCGGAGTTGTACGAGTTGTGGGAAGAGAACGGTCCGGAAGACCTCGCAGCTTGGCGGGCACCGATCCTGAGCAGATTGGCCAGCCTCAAAACGGTGGGGTAAGCGTCACTCGTCTGCAGTCCCTTGCTTACTCGGAGTTCGACGAGGACAGACTCCCCTTGACGTACCGGGTGGTGTCGTCAGCGAGGATCTCGGCGAGCCCGCTTTCGATACCGTCCAGTGCTTGCGCGGCGACGTCGGCAGGATCGATCTTCTGTTCGGCGGGTACGCCAGCGGCCATGTCGGTATCCATGTATGCGACATGCAGTGCCGATACGGAGATTTTGCGCGGCGCAAGTTCTTCTCGAACGGCGTCGGTCATCGCCCAGGCCGCTGCCTTCGACGACGCGTAAGACCCGAGCGCGGCTGGATGGAACCAGGACAGCACCGACAGAACGTTGAGTATTGTTCCGCCGTCGTTGTTTTCGATGACGGGAGCAAACGCCCGGGTCACGGCGAGCGGGCCGTAGAAGTTGACGTCCATCTCTCGTCGAATGTCATCGATGTCGCCCCCGATCAAGGGCGCCGAGGTAGAGATACCTGCGTTGTTGACCAGCAAGGTCACATCCGATGCGATTTGCGCGGCGGCGGTTATCGATTCGGCGTCCGTCACGTCCAACCTCAGGGGGATGACGCCGGGTAGATCGACAGTTTCCGGATTGCGCGCAGCCGCGTACACCTTTGCGCCGCGCTCGACGAGTCCCGCAGCCAGATGGCGTCCGAGCCCGCGATTGGCTCCTGTGACGACCGCAACCGTCTTGTTCAGGTCCATGATTCTCCCAGTGTTGTGATTGCTCGTGACGTTTAGATTATGAATCAAATCTAAGTGTCGGCTAGGATAGATGTCAAGTGAAATCCAAACTGGAAGGCGTTGTGATGGGCCGCGTATCGCAGCAACAAGCGGAAGAGAACCGTCGGCGCGTCGTGGAAACCGCAGCCCGACTGTTCCGAGAGAAGGGCACTCACCTCAGCGTCGCCGACCTGATGAAGGCGTCGGGGCTGACCCACGGTGGCTTCTACAAGCAGTTCGCGTCCAAGGACGCTCTCATCGACGAAGCGACCACCCACGCCTTCAAGGAACTGGCTCAGCTGCACTCTGCGGGACTCGAAGAGCATGCAGGGCAACGTGACTCCGCCCGAAAAGCTTTGATCGATACCTATCTCTCGGTGGCGCATCGCGACAACCCGGCAGACGGATGCCCCGCTGCTGCGCTCGCCGCCGACATGGCGCGCGAGCCTGCAGACAGCGAGGCCCGTCGGGTTTACACGGAGGGAGTGGGGGATTTTGCCGCAGCTCTTGCCGACGACGAAGCTGTCGGTCTCCTCCGGCTCTCCACCATGCTCGGTGCACTGGTTCTTTCGCGAGCTACCAAGGGTTCCCCGCTCTCCGAGGAAATTCTCGATTCCGCGCGCGTCGAACTGATCAGAGGGCTTCGAGAGCCGCTGTCATCTTCTTGACGGTCTCGGGTGCCCCTGGCCGCGAATCCCGTTTTCACGAGGTCCAGTGCTCGCGGTTCCGAGAGTCGGACTCTCGATATGTCGATTGAACGCTCTAGTTGATTCCGACGACTTCCTGGGCGATCGCTGCGAGTCTTGCCTGGGCAGCGGATACGACGCCGTGGCGGTTCTTGTGCGCTTCCTCGTACGCAACGATGTCCCGCACCTGTGCGGCGTCGGTCAGTTCCTTCACAGCGGAGACGGCTTGGGTGACGTTGAGTTCGTCGAAGTCTTCGATGGGAAGTTCAGTGGGGTCGAGTAGCCCACTCGACTTCCGTACCGAACGGAAGACGTCGGCGGCACCGTCAGCACCTTCTCGGCGAGTGACCTTCTCAGCCGTGGCGATGGCCGCATCCCTACTGGCCGAGAGTGTTTTCACAGTCACGTCACCGGCATATGCGCCCCAGCTGATCAGCTCACCCAGTACCGGCGGTGAGGTGCGAACAGCGTCGATGGCACGGTCGAGACTGCGGGTGGACCAGGAGACCGGAACGTTGACCAGCCGTATCGCCGCGCCGGTGGCAGCTTGCATCGGTGTGCGGCGCAAAGCTGCCGGTCCACCGAGTGCCTCTTCGGCCAAGACAGTCGTGAGCCAGTCCACGGTCGCGGAGTGTGCAGCGATGAGGCGGTCGGCCAACGCCGCGACGGTCTGATCGCCGCCGGCAGTGGCCAGGGCCTTGAGGTAGCGGGAGCGGTCGAGGAGTTGATGTTCGAGCGCAAGGTCTCCCAATACCGCTTCGTCGAAGAGCTGAGCCTGTTCGACCATCGCTTTCACTCCGGCTGTCGCGCGTCCGATGAACGGACCGACCAATTCCGGCACGCCCCCCAGATCGCGAACAGTGGACTCTATGGAACTCGCCCTTTCACGGCCGTTCTCTGCGTTTTCCGTCAATTCGCGTCGAACAGCCTCGGTTCTGGCCTGTGCGACGCGCGTTTCGGCGACCTGGATCTCGGTGTGCGTCAGACCGAGGAGGATGCGTAACTGGGTGATCAAGGCGGACGTGGTTTCGGAGTTGCTCATATCGGGGTCGTCCCTTCGTCGGTGCGTGCTTTACGTGATGTTCAGCTTCTGCTCGACGAGTGCTCCGCGGGTCGCGGAGCCACCGCCGCTACGCGGGCTACCCCGACCTACCGCGTAGTAACCACAACGAACAAGTGGGGTCGACGCATCGAGATCGTCGGCACCAGGATGAGTGAGACCCCGGCCACCCCGAGGTTTCGATTTCTATTCGGCGGGAAGGAGGCATGTGCAGTGCATCCATCCAGAAGCCCGCGAGAAACTGCGTCACCCGAGGAGTATCGATATGCCGGACCAGTACGCAATGCAGGACCCGACCACGCGGTTCCCCGCTCCTGTGCGTGAGCGGCAGGCGGAGATCGCACACCCCGGTCTCACCGCAGACATGATTTCTCCTCCCGACCACGGTGAAAACACCTATCGAGGAAGTGGTCGACTCGAAGGAAGGCGTGCGATTGTCACCGGAGCGGATTCGGGCATCGGACGTGCGGTCGCGATTGCATTTGCCAGAGAAGGCGCGGACGTTGTCCTGAGTTATCTCGACGAGGAAGAACAGGACGCTCGGGAAACCGCTCGCTGGGTCGAGGAGGCAGGTCGCAAAGCCGTCTCGGTGCCGGGAGATCTCCGAAGCGAGGAACATTGTTCTGCTTTGGTCGAAACCGCGGTGCGTGAACTCGGCGGACTCGACATCTTGGTGAACAACGCCGCGTTTCAGATGGTGCAGATGGGCGGCATCGCCGATATCACCACCGAACAATTCGACCGTGTGATGAAAACCAACCTCTACGCACTATTTTGGCTCTCCAAAGCAGCGATCGCGCAGATGGAGCCCGGATCGACGATCGTGAATACCTCGTCCATCCAAGGTGCGTCCCCGTCGCCCGAGCTGCTCGATTACGCCACGACAAAGGCGGGCATCATCGACTTCACCAAGGGGCTGGCCGCCGATGTCGCACGGAAGGGAATCAGGGTCAATGCCGTTGCACCTGGACCGATTTGGACGCCACTGATTCCGGCGACGATGCCCAAGGAGAAGTTCGAGACGTTCGGGGACGACGTTCCGCTC
Organism: Rhodococcus sp. Ni2; assembly: GCF_021352185.1. Classification (NCBI taxonomy): domain Bacteria; kingdom Bacillati; phylum Actinomycetota; class Actinomycetes; order Mycobacteriales; family Nocardiaceae; genus Rhodococcus; species Rhodococcus sp. Ni2. The sequence goes on along the minus strand of NZ_WOXZ01000001.1, from coordinate 1,952,440 downwards.
GGGCGGGCAGGTCAGCCGGCCGAGCTTGCTCCCGCCTATGTATTTCTCGCCTCTGGCGAATCCAGTTACACCACTGGGGAAGTCATCGGCGTGACGGGTGGAAAACCGCTCACCTGAATGTGCGACTAGACAAGGCGTACGACGACGGCGTAACGGTCAACCGTTGTCGAGGCCCGCGGCGACCATCGCTGCGGCGGTCTCTCGTTCGGAGAATGAGCCCTTCTCCAGACCCCGGATGACGCCGGAGCGATCAGCGGGGGAACGGTTTTGATTCAACTTCGCTTTTCCGTAGACACGGGCCACGTGCAGTTCGATCCCCACAATCCCTCGCAGCTGCGCATCGACGAACTGCGGCGGCGCGTCGGTGACCTTCCATTCGTTCTCACGGCCGGATTCATGTCGAGCTGTCAGTGCGGTGACGTGCGCACGCAGCCACTGCTCGTCGTCGTGCGCAACCAGTTGGCCGTAGACGTAGAGAACTTCGTAGTTCCACGTCGGGACGACCTTCCCGTGGACGCTCTTGCTCGGGTAGAACTCGGGGCTCACGTAGGCGTCGGCGCCGGGGAGGATCACTAGAGACTCCGATGTCCCGGTGTATCGCCAATGCGGATTCGTCCGGGCGAGATGCCCCTCCAACACGTTTCCTTCGGCGTTGTACAGCAGTGGCATCGACGTGACTTCGAGGGTCTCGGGGCCCGGTGTGACCAGGTGTCCGAATCCACCGGCGTGGAGAGAGTCGGCGACCGCGTCGTCGGAGAGGCGGAATTGTCCGGGCAGAATCATGTGTCTCCTCACAGATTTTTTGTCATGTGACAATGTGTCACAGCGTGGAGGTTTTGTCATGTGCTAATAGAGTGAGCCTGTGACCAGCACTGTGGCGGACCAGGTGAGGCTCTATGTCGTCCGCGGGACAGCGGGCGAGATTTCCGAGGGCATCCGCAATCTCATCAGTGCTGGGGTACTGGCTCCAGGGGATGCGTTGCCGCCCATACGGGCCTTGGCCGACGATCTCGAGGTTCACCGGAACACAGTTGCCGGAGCCTATCGCTTGCTCGTGGCGGCGGGAGTTGTGGAGACACAGGGCCGGCGCGGCAGCTTCGTGCGAGCCATACCGTTCCTGGAAGGAGAAGGCGGTATCGCTCTTCCTGGCAGCGTGGATCTCGCCAGCGGAAATCCTGATCCGGCATTGCTGCCTGATCTCAGAGCCTCGTTGGACCGGACCACTTACACGCCCCGGTTGTACGGCGCCGCAGCCACCGAGCCTCTACTCGATTCCTGGGCACGTTCCTCGATCGAGGACGAGGTTCCAAGGCCGTGCTCGATCACCATCACCAACGGTGCCGTTGACGCGGTCGAGCGACTGTTGACCGCTCATTTGACCCGAGGTGACGCCGTCGCGATCGAGGATCCGTGCTTCCTGGCGAGCATCGGAACGCTCAAAGCCAACAGCTTCCGAGCGGTACCGATGGACATCGACACTTCGGGTATTACCCCGCAAGGGCTGCTGCGTGCTCTCGAAAGTGGTGTGCGCGCGATTATTTGCACCCCTCGTGCGCACAACCCCACCGGGGTCAGCATGAGCGCCGACCGAGCGGCGATTCTCGGAAGCATCCTGGCCGAGTTCCCTCACGTTCTGGTAATCGAGGACGATCACTTCTCTGCCGTGTCCAGCAATCGGTACTGTCGGCTCGCTCCGATGAGCACGACGCGGTGGGCGCTTGTTCGTTCCGTGTCGAAATTTCTCGGGCCCGACCTGCGCGTGGCAGTGGTCGCCTCGGACCTCGACACCGGCATTCGGCTGAGCACTCATCTCCGGTCGGGCGCCAACTGGGTCAGTCACCTGCAGCAGCGCTTGAGTGCTGAACTGCTGAGTGATCCGACGGTGATCGACGGCCTCGCCAATGCTCGCGCTGTCTACGAGCGCCGCCGAACCCTTCTGAAATCTGCACTGTCAGAACATGATATCGAGGTTCCTGACACTTTCGACGGACTCAATGTCTGGGTTCCGCTGGATCGGGATTCCGAACCGATTGTCGAGCGACTCGCCGAGTCTGGCTGGCTCGTGCGGGACGGAAGTCAGTTCTCGGCGACGCCGGGTCAGTGCCACCGGGCACTTCGTGTGACCGCCTCCACCATCACCTCTGACCAAGCACGCGAGTTCGCCAGTGCCCTGGCTGAAATATTGGCGAGCCCGTAGTTGTCCAGCTGCACTACGGTGCGAATCTGAGTCTCTCGCTTCTCGACGAAACTACCGGCGACGGCTGGATCGATAGGATCGGTTCGAGCGACGACGAAGGGTGTAATTGTGGCGAGGGCGGTTGTTGTCGGTGCGAGCCGAGGTCTCGGTCGTGCTTTGATCGAGGGACTGAGGAGCGACGGCCACGAAGTTCTCGGCATCTCTCGGCGGCGCCCTGACGGGTTCGACGTCTCCGAGTGGATCGAAGTAGACCTGACCGACCCTGTTACGGCGGCGAACTCGATCGATCAGGAGCTTGTCGGAGGTGTAGACACCCTGATTTGCAACGTCGGGATTTGGGAAGGGGACGCCTTCACCACTGACTATGCATTCGCAGAACAATCGGACATGGAAATGCTCGAAATGATCAACGCCAACATCACGGCCACAATTCTCCTGCTCAAGCGCCTGATCCCGAGAATGATCGGCCGTCCTCGACCTCGGATCATCTTGACCGGGTCCACCTCGGGACTCCCGCGAAGCGGTAGGCCGGAGGTTGCGTTCGGTGCATCGAAGTTCGCGATCAACGGCATTGCCGACGCGTTGAGAGAGGGCTACCGGAAGGACAGACTCGCCGTGACTGTCCTTCATCTCGGATATCTCAATACAGAAGACGGACTCGACGTGCCCCGAGACGTCGCTGCCGCCAGGGGAGAGGGATCTCTGGTCCCGGTACATGACGTTGTGGATACGGTGCGCTCGATCTCGAGTTTGTCGTCTTCGACGTCAGTGCGGGAAGTAGTCCTCACTGCGATCGACGATCCGCGATTCTGATTTGCGGCTGTCGACTCAATCTGGTTGCTGAACAGACGTATTCAGAGAATCTAAACCCCGATCAAGAAGTAAGCTCCGGTCAGATACGTCAGGGTGAGGCCCGCCAAGGCCCACGCCATGTACGGCCGGATGTAGAGGCGCCGCAGGCGGTGCAATCGCAGGGAGGCTCGCAAGAACGCGCCCACGGTCCCGAGCAGCAACATCAGGCTCGGGACGAAGACCGCCAGTCGGCGATCCTTCTGTGAGCACAGCAAGGTGTCGGTACCGAAGCATTCGCCCCGCCGGGAGCCCAACCACACGATCGCGATAACCAAAACCGCGGTAGCCAGAACGACTGACACGCCGTACGTCAGGGTTCGCCTGTTGATCTTTCGCTCTCGACGCTGAATTACATCTGACGCGTCAGAACTGTCGGTCATCACACCGGCTCCTGTACATCGCACCTCACTTCGTGGATCGGCGGTGGGAGATGGCGTACAGCACTACTCCGACGGCCAAGAGTAATGATGCGCGTAACCACGTCGCAGCGCTCTGCTGGGTGAGCAACGCAACGCACGTACCGAGAGCGAGGATCGGGAAGATGATCGGCGTTCGGAAGTGTTTGTGTTGCACTGCGTCACGGCGCAGAACCAGGACGGCGATGTTGGTGCTGATGAATACGAAAAGCAGCAGGAGTACCACCGTCTCCGCCAGGGCTGACAGCGATCCGGTGACGCAGAGAGCCATGGCAACTGCTGTGGTCGCGATAATCGCCACCCAGGGGGTCCGTCGCTGCGGCAGTACCCGAGCGAAGACGCTCGGGAGCAAGCCTTCCGATGCCATCCCGTATGTCAGCCTGCTCGCCATGATCATTGTCAGCAGTGCGCCGTTGGCGACGGCGACCAACGCGATCAGGCTGAACAGGCGAGGCGGAACGCCGACGTCGGCAGCTGACACAACTTCCAGCAGTGGCCCGGAGGATGCGGCAAGTTCGTCGGCGGGCAGGACCACCGAGACAGCCAGGCCGACAAGGACATAGGCGGCGCCGGCTGTCAGTAATGCTCCGAACAGTGCGCGTGGGTAGACCTTGCTCACGTTCTTCACTTCTTCGGCGACGTTCGCGGACGTTTCGAAGCCGACAAAAGAGTAGTACGCGAGGAGTGCCGCAGCCAGCACCGCGAGTGCAGGCGATCGGCTGTCGTCGAACTCCACGACGCGGCTCAGGGTTCCGTCGCCGCGCCCGAGAACTATGCAAGCGAGGACGACAACGAGGACGAGCCCGGTGACCTCCACGACTGTCATGACGACGTTGGCGCGCATCGACTCCTTGATGCCTCTGGCATTGAGAAGTCCCACCAGGAGCAGGAAGACGAGCGCCGCTGGAACGGTTGGGACGTCGATGAAGGCTTTGAGATAGTCGCCCGAGAATGCGAGGGCGAGTCCCGCCGCACTGGTTACGCCGGCCGCCAGCATCGAGAAGCCGACAAGGAACGAGATCAGTGGTTTCCGATACGCCCGTTGGGCGAATACTGCTGCGCCGCCCGCTCGCGGATATTTGGTGACCAGTTCGGCATACGACGTTGCTGTCAGCAATGCCATGACGAGCGCTACGAGCAGTGGTACCCAGACGGCTCCACCAACTTCACCGGCGGTGACGCCCACCAACGCGTAGATACCGGCGCCCAGAACATCTCCGAGGATGAACACGAAAAGGAGTGGGCCGGTTATGGCCCGAGTGAGAACGTTCTTACCGCCGCCTTCATCTCCGCGTGCGGTTTCGTCCACGTTCTCAGCACCCGCGGCGCGTCGCATATGCAAGGTTCGTCCTGTCTTCATGGTGGCGTGCCGCCACCTCAGGAGCAGACATGTACCCAGTGGTCGAAGTTTCAAACGTGGGTCGCTCGCTTTCTCGTGCTTTGCTTGTAGGTGAATCGCAGAAATAGTGACTGGAGGACGATGTGGCTGAAACGACGGTTGCGGCGGTGATGGACGAGCTGGCTGCGCTCGAGGATCCGAAGGCGCGCGCGGTGAACGAGAAACACGGTGACGATCACGGTGTGAACCTTTCAAAGCTGCGCGCTGTTGCGAAGCGATTGAAGACTCAGCAAGAACTCGCACAACAGCTTTGGGCAACGGGCGACACCGCAGCGAGACTGCTTGCCCTTCTGATCTGCCGCCCGAAGGTGTTCGAGCGTGACCAGTTGGACGTCATGTTGCGTGAGGCCCGTACTCCCAAGGTGCAGGACTGGCTCGTCAACTACGTGGTGAAGAAGAACCCGCACGCGGAGGAATTGCGGGTGGCCTGGACCGCAGACTCCGATCCTGTGGTTGCGAGCGCCGGCTGGGCCCTGACTACCGAGCGCGCAGCGAAGAAGCCTGAGGGACTTGATCTTTCAGGATTGCTCGACGTCATCGAGACGGAGATGAAGGATGCTCCTGATCGCCTGCAATGGGCGATGAACCACTGCCTGGCTCAGATCGGGATCGAACATGCCGAGTTCCGGGCCCGCGCAATCGACATCGGTGAGCGTCTGCGAGTGCTCGAGGATTACCCGACTCCGCCGAACTGTACCTCGCCGTTTGCGCCGATCTGGATCTCGGAGATGGTGAGCAGACAGAGTGAGAAGTAGGTCGACTACCGCGACGTTCGAAACTGCGTCCGGTATCGCTGTGGACTGGTACCGACCAGGTCTCGGAAGCGTTCGCGGAATGTCGTGACGGCATTGAATCCGACTTGTCCCGCAACACGTTCGATCGAGTGGTCGGTAGTCTCGAGCAGAAATTGCGCTTGGCGGAGCCGCGCGTGATGGAGCCACTGCAACGGCGTCGTACCGATTTGTTCCTGGAATCGGCGGTTGAGCGTGCGAGTGCTCATCGTTGCCTTGGCCGCGATTGTCGTGATGTCGAGTTGCTCCCCGAGGTTCTCTTCCATCCAGTTCAGTAGCGGCCTGAGGGTTGTCCCGCTGGGTACGGGAGGCTCGTGAACGATGAATTGTGCTTGCCCTCCGGCACGTTCGAGCGGCATCACGCTCAGACGTGCCGTGTCGGCGGCGACGGCAGACCCGTAGTCCTGACGCACCATGTACAGACAGAGGTCGAGTGCGGCCGCAGCGCCCGCCGAAGTCAAGATGTGCCCGTTGTCGACGTAGAGAACGGCAGCATCGACGTCGACAGCCGGGTGCCGACGCGCCAACTCTGCGGCGGCCGCCCAGTGCGTCGTCGCGCGAAGTCCGTCGAGCAAGCCGGTGTCGGCGAGCGTGAATGCGCCGACGCACAGTGATGCGATGCGTGTGCCGCGATCTGCGGCTGATCTGAGGGCTTCGATGATCTCGGGGTCGATCGGCACATCGAGATCGGCGGTGCCCGGGATGATGATCGTGCTGGCCTGGGCGAGACGTGACAGTCCGTGCGGTACGCGCATCGTGAACGTTCCGGTCTCCACCTCCTCGGTGAGCGCGCACACGGCGGTGCGGTAGCCCGGTGCGCCTGAGGGAAGCCTGCATCGTCCGAAGACTTCGAGGGGTGCTGCCAGGTCCATCGGCACCACTCCGGGCAACGCGAGAACTGCAACGTCATGCATGTCTGAAACGTAGCGTATGTGGCGCGAGATTCTGTGATCTCGTGTCGTGAAATATCCTCTCAACTGGTATTTCACAGAATATGTGAGGTTGGCTGAAAGCCGTCGAAGGTTGGCTTTCAGCCGTCGCCGCAGGGGTCAACTTCCTCCTACTGTCGTAGGAACAGCGACGCGCACAGGAGCGCGTCGCACAAAATCGGAGGTTGCAGTGCACGCGCAGATCGTGTTGTTCGACGGATTCGATCCCATGGATGTCGTGGGTCCGTACGAGGTGCTCTACGCCGGGGGTCTCGCCAGCGGTGGGGCGTTGAGTGTCGAACTCGTCAGTGCGGAGAAGCCTGGGACCGTCCTGAGCGGAAGTGGTGAACTCGCTATGACCGCCACTGCAACCCTCGATGTCGAACACGCGGATCTGATTATCGTTCCCGGAGCATCGGGTCTCTTCGAACCCGATGCGGACCAGCCGGGCACCAGTTTGCCGGAAAGACTCGCGGCCACAACGGAAACCGAACTGCCTGTCATGATGCGGCGTGCACTCGACGATCCTGGTGTTCTTGTTGCGACCGTCTGTGGAGGATCTTTGGCGCTGGCGATGGCGGGGCTTCTCGAAGGGCGCCGCGCCGTAACACACCATCTTGCCGTGGACGCACTGGCGGCCGGCGGCGTTATTCCGATCCAGGCGCGAATCGTCGACGACGGTGACCTGATCACCGCCGGCGGTGTGACATCCGGTCTCGACCTTGGCCTGTACCTGTTGGAACGATGCCTCGGGCCCCGGATAAGTCTCGAGGTCGAAGCGCTCTTCGACTACGAGCGTCGTGGAACGGTGTGGTCGGCCAAGGGCGCCGAGCCTGTAATCACCTTCGCCCCGGACGCTGCGTGAATACGCTTGTGCGTACCGAAACGCGAGAAATCCCATGACCGGAATCCTGCTGTCCCTCCACGTGATTGCGGCCATTCTTGCCATCGGCCCCGTCGCTGTGGCGGCGAGTATGTTCCCGGTGGCGAGCCGCGCCGCGCTCGCCGATCCGGACAGCGCCAGTGTTGCGACGACGGGCATGCTGCATCGCATCGTTCGGGTGTATGCCACGATCGGCGTTGTCGTTCCGATGCTCGGTGTCGCCACCGCCGTCAATCTCGGAGTGCTCGGTGACCTGTGGATCCTCACCTCGATCGCACTCACCCTCGTTGCCGCCGTGATACTCACCGCGGTCGTGCTTCCCGCCCAACGGCTGACAATGGCGGCGATCGAAGGAACCGGGTCCGTTGTGGATGTCGCAACGCGGCTCACCCGTCGACTGGGCACAGCGACGGGGATCTTCAATCTGCTCTGGGTCGTTGTCGTCGTGCTGATGATCTTTCGGCCAGGATCGACAACCGGCGTGTGATCCGAGGCGATATTTCCCGTGTCGGAGACAGCGACGCTTGACCTTGACACAGTGACAAGGACTCCAATGGTCGACGAAGGAGGTGGTTGTCGTGAACACAACCAACCACGATGGGCAGAATGCTCACCTCGTCGACGCATTGGCCGCAGCTGATCCCTCGGTTAGGCTGCGCGCCGCGCTAGCCGCCGGCACACGCCCGGACCCTGAGCTGACGGTTGCCCTGGTCGATCGGTGTGCCGTCGAGCCGGATTTCTTCGTCCGCGACATGCTGACCTGGGCGTTGTGCCGCCTGCCGGCCGAAATCACGGTACCGAAGCTGATCCGTGAGCTCGGGTCCGATGGTTCGCAAGCCCGCAGTCAGGCGCTCCACACCTTGTCCAAGATCGGCGATCCGACCGCTTGGCCCGCGGTCTCTGCGCTGGTTCACGACCAGGACGACGAGGTCGTGCGCAGTGCGTGGCGCGCCGCAGTGGCACTCGTGCCGGCAGGAGTCGAGGGTGCACTCGCAGCGGATCTGGCGACCGAACTCGGGCGGGGTGAACTGCAGATGCAGCTCAGTCTCAGTCGAGCTCTGACAGGACTCGGCGAGGCTGTACTCCCGGTGCTCGACGCGGCCGGTATGAGCCCGAATCCGCGTGTCCGGGCGCATGCTGATGCTACAAAGCAACTCTGGCACGACCCCGACGGTGGGTTCGCACTCTCTCACGAGTTGGCGAAGCGCGTCGCGGCAATCGGCCCGGACGCGTAGGAAGGGGAGACGGATGTTGATCGGCGAGGTCTCGCGGCGTTGTGGTGTCAGCACACGGATGCTGCGTCACTACGACACCTTGGGACTGGTGAAGCCGACGGGCCGCACGTCCGGCGGTTACCGGGAGTACTCCGCCGACGACATCCGTCGACTCTTCCACGTCGAGAGCTTGAGGACGTTGGGGCTCTCGTTGAACGAGGCCAAGCGTGCACTGGACGAACCCGACTTCGCGCCGGCCGATTTGGTGGGTGAACTCATGCAACACACTCGGCAACGGATCGCGGCGGAGGAGGAATTGCTGACCAAACTCGAAAGGGTCGATGCCAGCGCCCCTTCGGAGTGGGACGACGTCCTGCGCATGGTCTCGCTGTTGCGTGCACTCGAATCCGAGTTCGCTGCCCACCGTCAGCAAGCGATCCTGTCGCAGGAGCTGAATGCGGCGTTGCCCGTCGACGCACTCGTCGAGGCCATCCTGTCGGAGAAGGATGCCAACGTGGCCGGAGCGTTGCAGTGGGCGTTGGCGAGGACCGAAGGTGCGGGCCTTGCAGGTCTCACGAAGGGGCTCGAATCGGAGGACGTCGAGGTTCGACGCCGCGCGACGTCGGCCATCTCCGGGATCCACACCGAGGAAGCAACTCGGGCGCTGAAGCGAGCTCTCGATGATTCGGACGCGATAGTCCGCGCTGATGCCGCTCTCACCCTCGGATCTCGCGGAGAGGCCGTCTCGATGCCCGCTCTCCTCGAGATGGTCGCCGACGGGCGACGCGACGTCGAGGCCGGAGAGGTGCTCGGTCTTCTCGCGGAGCACTCACCGACAAGCGGTGAGGTCGTCGATGCCGTGCAGGCAAGGCTCGACGGCACTGACGACGCCCCGACGAGGTTGCGAATCACGCAGGCACTCGCTGAGATTCCCGGCGCGGCGGCCCGGGAAGCGCTCGCCCGGCTGACACGCGACGACGACAAGACGGTCGCGTCCACGGCAGCGGCGATCCTCGCGATGCGGGACCGTGGACCACGCCGGCGCGAACGACCGCGTATCGGGAACTGAAATCGGAGAACTAGGGCACCTCTGACAACTGCGGGCCCGGGCGGTCAGCGCCGCAACGATTTTGCCGCAGCGTTGCCCTTCAACGCTGCACAGAGCAGGACAAGGAGCACCGCTAGAAACACGACTGTTGAGGCGACAGCCGACACCACAGATCCGAAACCTGTCACGACACCGATGGTGACCTGCATGCACAGTCCCACTACGGCTGTCCACACCGTCCGGCGTAGAAGGGGCCACGCAATCCGATGGGCCAATTGCCACGCCTCGGGGCTCGAGATCGTCGCCTTCGTGCGTATGCCGACAACGGGATTCGGTTCATCACCGACGACTCGCGGAAGAATCCCGGCAACGAACGCGAGGACAAGCGTCGACGACGACATCGAGGCCGTCAGACCCAGCAAATCAGGCGATCCCACCCGTCCAGCCCCCTATCGGCAGATTTGACACAGCGGACATTCCAGTCTGGGTTGCCGCTGGGACACACCCGACCGTATGCGAACGAATGCATGTACGGCTGTGCGGGTGACGCACTTTCAAGCTTTGCCGAATGAGCAGTGGACTCGATCTCGGACTGGTTGTCGGACAGACCCTAATGCGGATCACCTACGCAGAAAAGGTTTCCCGCCGGATCCGCCAACACGTCCCCAATTGATCCGCCCGACTCATGGCGCTCGATGTGGGCTGCTCCTGCCGCGACAAACGTCGCGACGACCTCGTCCCGCGGAGGATCCTGCGGTTCGAGGTCGAAGTCGAGGTGAACCGTATTCCTTTGGCTGCGAGCCTGATCGACCCGTTGGAAACCGAGAGTGAGTGGGAGATCCGGGGCCGTCACCGTCAGGAAATCTTCGTCGCCATCGGTACTCGCCTCGCCGAATCGCTCCGACCACCAGGTGGCAAGTGATCGGGCATCCGTTGCATCGAACGTAACCATGGCCAATCGCACCATCACACTCCACAACCTCTTTACACGTGACTGCCTTTCGATCGATCTTAGGCAAAGCCCTGCAGCTGCTGCGCACCCGCTGCGGAGTGATCGGCGGATAGGGTTTCTTGCGTGGTAGATCAACGGCGAAAGAGTTTGCGACGCAGGTACCTGAGCCTCGGCCTCGGCGAACTGGCGGCCGCGGTCGTATTTGCCGCTGTGGCTGTCGGCGTCGTGATGCCTCGGCTCGAAGGTCCGAAAGACTCCGCTGCGTTGTGGTCGGCGCTGGCCCCACTGCTTGTGATACTCGTGCAAGCAGGTGTCTACTGGCTGCTTGCCCGAGGCTGGGTCGAGCAGGCACCGATGCCGGCCCGCCTCGCAGCGCTCTACCGCGTGTTTCGGGTCCTCGATGTTCTCTTGTTGGCGATAGCTCTTCTCGGCGTTGTCATCTGGCTACCAGATCACTCCGGCGGGGCTGTGGGCGTGGTGGCGGTGTGGGCTTTCGGCGTCGCCGAGTACGCCAACTACTTCGTGGCTCGTCTCGCCTACCCGCTGCGGCGGTGGCCTTTCGAGGTCGGCAAGTTGCGGAGGCCCCAACTTGTGCACGACCTGCATTCGGCGCGGTGATACCGGCGATGAAGCCTGCCTTTGCCGCAACGGCAAAATTTGATGCGGGATCGGAGTGAATTCGGAAGGATCGCTTCTGCCCACCCAGGAACGAAGCCTCTATGTCGTTCTTCACCGAGGAAGGAGAACCACCATGGCAGCGTCGCGTCGCAGCCGCCGTGATGCCCCACCGCCCCGGGCCGGAAACAGCGAGGTCGATACGCTACGCGCGTTTCTCGACTACTTGCGTGATTCGATCGCTGCCAAGGTCGAGGGTGCTCCGGAACCTCAGGTGCGCACCACAATTGTTCCGTCGGGGACAACCTTGCTCGGGCTGGTCAATCACTTGATCTTTGTCGAACGATCGATGTTTCTCGCAGAAAACGTGACGGATTGGAAAGCGACGTTTCAGCCGTCATCGGAAGACAGCGTGGACGGTGTCGTCAGTCGCTATCGCGAGACGGTCGAGCGTGCCAACGCAGTTCTCGACGGATGCACAGATCTTGCCGCGCCCATCCCGCGACCGGGGGCGAAACGACCCGCTCCCAGTGTCCGCTGGGCGCTCGTGCACATGATCGAAGAGACCGGGCGCCATGCCGGGCACGCTGACATCCTCCGCGAACTGATCGACGGTGCGACCGGTCGGTGACATCGCAACAATGGATAGAATCCGTCGGTACAAGTGGCAGATCCTGGACGACAACCGTGGCGGTGAGGTCTTCCATCCCGCCCACAGCTTCCGCGCTTCATCGAGGCAGATGTCCACGACCGCCCACTGGTACAGCGTCGACAGTTCCGTCGGGAGTCGTTACTTCCCAAGCTAGTCCGGTGGCGGCCGAGGGAATGAGCCCGTCGATCCATTTGGCCACGACACCGACGACAGCTTTCTCGAGTTCCACACGTGACCACTTTCGCGGTCGATGCGGAACCGGCGGTTCCCAGCCTTCCTCGCCCCAGATCACGCCGAATAGCTCCCTCTCGTCACCGATTTGCTGATTCAGGCTGAATGCGTCAGGACCCTCGAATCGTGCCCAGACGCCGAATGTTCCCTCGCCGTCCTGATCGACCGAGACATCGATGACGATCCCTTCGGTGCGCGGGGTTGCCGCGTGGTGAATCGCAGCCAGTCGATCGCTCACTACCGCCGACACGGTATCGAGGACAGACCTCAGCGCGTCGCTGTACTCAGCAGGTTCCATCGGCACAGGATATAGAAATTCAGGCAATCGACTTCGAAGTCAGTGCCCCCGACATGGCCGCCCATTGAAGAAGAATAACCGTCTTACCGTCGACGATTTCTCCGCCGGAGATCATGTCGAGTGCCGTGTCGAACTGCAACTCCAGGACTTCGATGTCCTCGCCTTCGTCTGGCACCCCGCCACCACTGCCGGTTCTGTCCGCCGGGCTGTATCGGCCGGCGTAGAAATGCACTCTCTCGGTGACGGATCCGGGGCTCATGTACAGATCGAACAGATGCTGCACCTCGCCGATCGCGACGCCGAGCTCTTCGCTAGTCTCTCGCCGAATGGGTACTTCCGGCGTGTCGGCATCGAGCAAACCGGCTGCGGTCTCGATCAGCATTCCGTCGGGGTGTGCGTTGACGTAAGCGGGAAAGCGGAATTGCTTCGTCAACAGGACGGTGCGCCGTTCGGGGTCGTACAGCAAGATCGTCGCGCCGTTCCCACGGTCGTAGGTTTCTCGTTGCTGTGTCTCGACAGTGCCGTCCCGTCGCCGGTACGTGAAGGTGCTGCGACGCAACACATGCCAACCGTCTGAGGTGACCTCGACTCGTTCGACCTCGACGTTCGGATTACCGTGCAGCCCGAGACCTGTTCGGTCGAGGCCGGTGCGACCCCGGCTGTCCGGAATGTCGACGCCGGCACATCCCGCCGTTGCAGACGGGTGTATCTGCCTGTCGCTGTCAGGTTCGGTCATGTCATCCACCGTAGCGAAGATCGGCACCTCGCCGTTATTGGGCAACAACAGCTTCAGAGTTGAGCGGCGTCGCGGCGGAAACTCTCAGTCCAACTGAGAAGTCCCGCCCCCGTCCGGAGACGGGAGCGGGACTCGGGTGTCAGCGAACTCGGCAGCGCGTCAGACTGCTTCCTTTGTCGCCTGCGCTGCGAGGGTGAGCGCGATGTCGACGATCATGTCCTCCTGACCACCCACCAGACGGCGGCGTCCAGCTTCGAGCAGCAGTGTGCGAACGTCGATTCCGTAGCGCTCCGACGCAGCTTCGGCGTGGCGCAGGAAGCTCGAGTACACGCCGGCGTAGCCGAGAGTGAGGGTTTCGCGATCGACGCGGACCGGCCGGTCCTGCAGCGGTCGGACGATGTCGTCGGCGGCATCCTGCAGGGCGAACAGGTCGCAGCCGTGCTCCCACTCCTCGATGTTGGCGACGGCGATGAAGGCCTCGAGGGGGCAGTTGCCGGCACCGGCGCCGTGACCGGCAAGCGAAGCATCGACGCGGGTGACGCCGTTCTGCACGGCCACAACAGAATTGGCAACCGAGAGTGAGAGATTCTCATGGGCGTGGATACCGATTTCGGTGCCCTCGTCGAGGATGTCGCGATATGCACGAACACGATCCGCGACGTCGTTCATCACCAGACGTCCACCCGAGTCGGTGACGTAGACGCAGTGCGCGCCATACGATTCCATCAACTTGGCCTGCTTGGCCAGTTCCTCGGCAGGCGCCATGTGGCTCATCATCAGGAAGCCCGAGACGTCCATGCCGATCTCGCGGGCGGTTTCGATGTGCTGCGCGGAGACGTCGGCCTCGGTGCAGTGCGTGGCAACGCGAACCGAGCGCACACCGAGGTCGTAGGCATGCTTGAGTTCACTGATCGTGCCGACACCCGGAAGTAGCAGCGTGGTGAGACGAGCGTGCTCGAGTACCTCGGCCGCTGCTTCGATCCATTCCCAGTCGGTGTTCGAGCCGGGGCCGTAGTTGAGCGAGCCGCCGGCGAGGCCGTCACCGTGTGCTACTTCGATCGCGTCGACGCCGGCAGCGTCGAGAGCTGTGACGATCCGCTTGACGTCGGTGGGCGAAATGCGGTGGCGGACAGCGTGCATGCCGTCACGAAGGGTGACGTCCTGGACGAAGATCTTGCGGTTGCTCACTTGGTTGCTTCCTTCTGCTGGGCGATGCGCTCCGCGATCTGCATTCCGGCGGACGTCATGATGTCGAGATTGCCGGCGTACGCAGGCAGGTAGTGTGCCGCGCCCTCGACCTCGAGGAACACCGACACCTGGTGGGTGGGGCGATTGCCGTCGACGAGCAACGTCTCGACGGGCTGGTCGGCCGGGATCTCGGTGATCTGGACTTCCTGCTTGAGCCGGTAGCCGGGGACATACGCGGAGACGTCGCCGACCATCTTCTCGATCGACTGACGGATCTCGTCGTGAACAGCCGGGTCCGGTGCGTCGACGAGGCAGAAGACCGTGTCGCGCATGATGAGCGGCGGCTCAGCGGGGTTGAGGATGATGATGGCCTTGCCGCGACGAGCGCCGCCGACTGCCACGATCGCCTCGGACGTGGTCTCGGTGAACTCGTCGATGTTGGCGCGCGTTCCGGGACCGGCCGACTTGGAGGCGATGGACGCGACGATCTCCGCATACGCCACCGGGACGACCCGAGAAACAGCGGCAACCATCGGGATGGTGGCCTGGCCGCCACACGTCACCATGTTGACGTTGGGTGCGTCCAAGTGCTCGTCCGCGTTGACAGCCGGTACGACGTACGGTCCGATCGCGGCAGGCGTCAGGTCGATCATGCGCTTGCCGAGGGGAGCCAGCCGCGCGTTGTTGGCCACGTGAGCCTTTGCCGAGGTGGCGTCGAAGACGATCTCGATCTCGTCGAAGTTCGGCAGACCGACAAGGCCTTCGACGCCTTCTGCCGTGATCGGCACGTTCAGACGCGCGGCGCGAGCGAGGCCGTCGGACGCGGGGTCGATACCGACCATCGCGCCCATCTCCAGGTAGTCGGAGTTGCGCAGCACCTTGATCATCAGATCCGTGCCGATGTTGCCCGATCCGATGATCGCGACCTTGACCTTGCTCATGCGTTGTCCTCTTCGCTGGAGAAACTGGTGGTGACGGAACCGAGCCCGGAGACGGTCACGGTGACTACGTTGCCTGCGGTGACCGGTGCCATGGGGCCGAGAGCGCCGGACAGGATCACCTGCCCTGCGGTCAGCGGCTGCCCCAACTCACGTGCAGTGCGGGCGAGCCAGACGACGGCTTCGATCGGATCGCCCAGGCAGGCGGTTCCGACGCCGGTGGACACCTCGGTGCCGTCGACGGACATCGACATGACGACGCCGGCGGGTTCCACCTCGTCGAGGGTGCGTCGTTCGGTTCCCAGGACGTACACGCCCGAGGACGCATTGTCGGCGACGGTGTCACCGAACTTGATGTCCCACGACTCGATGCGGCTGTCGCAGATCTCGATCGCGGCGACGGCGTAGTCGATCGCACCGCGCACCTGCGCACTGTCCAGCGGTCCGTCCACGAGGTCGGCACCGAGCACGAAGGCAACTTCCGCTTCGACCTTGGGCTGGATCAAACGGCTCATGGGGATGGCGCCGCCGGCGGGGAACTCCATGTCGGCGTACAGCACGCCGAGGTCGGGCTGGTCGACACCGAGCTGCTGCTGGACTGCCACCGAGGTCAGGCCGATCTTGCGGCCTACGACCACGGCCCCCGCCTGCCGACGGATTTCGTCGACGCGGCGCTGGACGGCATAGGCGGCGACGAGGTCGTCGGCGCCGATCAGATCGCGCACGGGCGCGCAGGGAGTGCCGCTCGCGATGGCGGCTGCGAGGCGGTCCGCAGCAGCTGCGATGTCGGTCTCGCTAGCTGTACTGGTATTCGTGGGCTGGCTCATGGCCACTACTTTCGCCGCGGCACCGAGATTGCGCCAGGGAACTGTCTCACTCAGCGATACGCTGGGGAGGTGACTGGCAGCGCAAACCTCGACACCGTGCTCGGCAAGGCGGTGACGATCCTGCGCGCCTTCCGGGCCGACGACCACGTGTTGCCTCTGGCCACCCTGGTCCAGCGGACGGGCCTGCACAAGGCGACGGTGCACCGCCTGGCCAACGAACTGGTCGCGAACCGGCTACTCGACCGTATCGACGGTGGCTACCGGCTCAGCGGCGGCCTCTTCGAACTCGGCATGCTCGCCTCTCTCGAACGTAGCCTCCTGGAGATGGCGATGCCGTTCCTCCAGGACCTGTACGAGCGGACCCACGAGACAGTCCACCTGGGGGTCCGTGACGGCCACGACGTCGTATACGTCGCGAAGATCGGCGGACACCGGCAAGCCAACTCGCCGTCCCGGACCGGTGGCCGGATACCGCTGTATTGCACCGCAATCGGCAAGGCGCTCCTGGCATTCTCCGACAACGAGTTTCGCCGCGAGGTGCTGTCGGAGCCGATGACGCGCCGGACCCCGCACACAATTGTTGCGCCCGGCATTCTCAACACCCAACTGAACCGAGTGGTCGAGACCGGTATTGCGTTCGAGCGCGAGGAATCAGCGCCGGGTCTCGCATGCGTTGCGGCGCCGGTATTCGGAACCAATGACAAACCCGTCGCGGCCATCAGTGTCACCGGTCCCACCAGTCGCTTCGTCCCCGAGAGCCAGGTGTCCTACGTTCGCGCCGCTGCCGAAGGCCTACACAGCACCATCGCTCGCCGCGAACGACTGCGGTGATCTGGCCGTCCCGACCCGGATGAGCCCGGTCAATGCGTGCGGCAATGGCCCCTCGTGTAGGACGCCGAGACGTTGGGTCGCGCGGGTGAGGGCGACATAGAGTTCAGACGCACCGCGTGGGCCGTCGGCGATGATTCGCTCCGGTTCCACGACGAGCACGGCATCGAACTCGAGGCCCTTCGTTTCCGAAACCGGCACAGCGCCGGGCACACTCGCAGGTCCGATGACGACGCTCGTACCCTCGCGTCCGGCCTCGTCCTGATTGAATTCGTCGATGGCGGAGGCTAGTTCGTCGGCGGAGATTCGCTTGGACCACGGTTGGACCCCGCAGGCGCGGACGGACTCGGGTGGCTGGACGTCTGGCGCGAACTCGGCGAGCAAGGCGGCGGCGACGCTCATGATCTCGGCGGGGGTGCGATAGTTCACCGACAGGGATCGGTAGATCCAGCGGCCGGGAACGTACGGCTCCATCATCGTCGCCCACGAGCGAGCACCTGCGGGTGAACGTCGTTGCGCGAGATCACCTACCACCGTGAAAGACCGGTCCGGGCAACGGCGCATCAGGACTCGCCAGTCCATCTCGGACAGCTCTTGTGCCTCGTCGACCACGATATGCCTGTACGTCCAGTCTCGGTCAGCAGCAGCGCGTTCGGCGAGCTCCCGGGTATCGCGTTCGACGAAACGATCCGCCAGGTCCTCGGCGTACAGCATGTCCTGGGCGAGGAGATGATCCTCGTCGTCCATCAAGTCTTCGCGACTGATCATCATGTCCAGCACGCCCGCTGCATACGCAGCCTCGTCGCGGCGTTCACGTTCGGCACTCTGGTCGACGGGCTTGTCCCGGCCGAGCATGTCCACCAATTCGTCGAGAAGCGGAACGTCGGACACCGTCCAGGCATCGCCCTCTCGGCGCAACAGTGTCTCGTCTGCGCCTGCCTTGCGTAGGCGTTCCGGCGAAGTAAACAGCTGTGTCAGTAGCTCTTTCGGTGTCAAGATCGGCCAGAGTGCGTCGAGTGCGGCGGCAAACGCGTCATTCTCCGCCAACTCTGCGGTCAGATCTGCGCGCACTTGTTCCCAGGCTTCACGGTCACTGCGTGTCAACCATCCCTTGCCGATCCGCGCTATCGCCCGCTCGGTCAGTGCCCAGGTGACGATTTCGGTGAACACAGTGCGAGCGTCGTTGTGGGGGAGTCCGCTCGAACGAGCTTCTTCTCGGGCCCACTCCGCAGTTTCGGCGTCGATTCGCACTGTGACGTCCGCCAATTCGATCAACAACGGGTTCTCGGGCAATCGCTGATGATCGGCAATCGCTGCGCCGAGAACGTCCAGGATCTTCAGCGAGCCTTTGAGCCCAGCGGCCTCAGGAGCGTCCTCGGCGGTGACGCGTAAACCCGGAACGAGATCACCGGTGGTCATGAACACCACGTCGGACTCGCCCAGCGAGGGCAGTACGCGGCCGATGTGGTTCAGGAACGCCGGGTTCGGCCCGACCACGAGGACGCCGTGACGTTCCATTCGCTCTCGCTGCGTGTAGAGCAGGTAGGCGACGCGATGCAAGGCGACGACGGTTTTCCCGGTACCGGGGCCACCTTCGATCACCAGCACCCCGGGGTGTTCGAGTCGGACGATGTCGTCCTGTTCGGCCTGGATGGTCGCCACGATGTCCCGCATTCCCTCACCGCGGGGTGCATTGACTGCTGCGAGCAAGGCGGAATCGCTGTGGGTGTCGTGTTCTGCGCCGTCAGGGCGCCCGAGTACCTCGTCGGTGAAATCGACCACGTGTCGACTGCGTGTGTGGAACTGACGGCGTCGACGCATGTTCTCCGGGTTGGCAGCGGTGGCAACGTAGAACGGGCGAGATGCCGGCGCCCGCCAATCGAGCAGCACCGGTTCGTAGTCGTTGTCCGCATCGAGAAGGCCGATTCGGCCGATGTACGAAGTCTCACCAGTCAGCGAGTCCAACCGGCCGAAGCACAGGCCGTTGTCGGCTACGTCCAGCCTCTTCACCTCTTTGGCAAGCGCGCGCACCTCTGCATCGCGTTCCATGAGTGCTTCGCCGTTTCCGCGCAGAGCGGTGCTGTACCTGCCCTTGACTCGGGCGCGCTCCGCATCGAGGCGTGCGTAGAGCCCCTCCACATAGTTCCGCTCGGATCGCAGTTCTTCTTCGTATCCCTGGGTTGGCACGTGCCCTCACTTCCGCTGGCTGTTCCGATCCCGTAGTGGGTCGTGCGGGATCGGAAGAGCCATTTTGCGGCACTACCCGGGCCTTGCCGCAAGGCCCCCGGTGCGATATACATTGGTAGTGGAAGGGAGTGTCGATCCTCCCTCGGCTTTTTCCCACAGATCCTCTCGCGACCCCCCAGCCTGATGCACGGCTCCCAGCCTGGTCGATGTTTGGACCCCGAGTGCCACGGGTACAAATCCAGTGACCGGTGTTCCAAAATCGGTTCCCCTCATGAACTTACGTGGATCGAGGGATTGTGAAGGCGATACTGGCAACGGCCGCGAGCATCCTTCTGGTGGTTGCCTTGGCCGTCGCCGTCTTGCTTCTCCTTTCCGGATCACCGCGCGAAGGTACTTCGCACGAGCTCGCCGATACGGTTCACACGATCGGTGGGAAGCCGACAACCTGCACCGAGTTGTTCGGTGAAACATGCAGCTTTGCTTTGCAGTCGGACTACAACCAGTGGGGACAAAACCTCGAGGGTTTTGTCAATGCCGGGACCCTCGGACCTTTCGCCCGCAGTATCGGCTTCGTGGCGGAGGCGAAACTGAGCTTGCAGGCATGCGAGGTCAGCGCAACCGCCGGGCGGACGATTCTCGATTTCTACACTCTCGCCGAGATCGACCACCCCACGGCCACCACCACCGACCTCTTCCCCTTCTGGAACGAGTCTCGCCAATTCCTTTGCCCGGTAAACAGTTTCTGAGAATGCTGTTTGCTATTTGAGATGTTCGAGACGCATCGCTCGATCGGAGCCAGGTTGGGCGCAAGCGCGCGAATCGTGGACAGCGGTCCGCCCACGGGGGGATCGGTCTGTAACTGGCTCATGAGCACTGAATAACACACGAGAGTGAACGGCACTCCCCTCGGTGGCCGCTTCTTGTACGCGTTGCGGCGTGTCGGTGCACGGATGTTTATGCGAATTTCGACGGGGTAGGGCCTTCTGTGGGGGATTCCTACCTGTGTGGGATCCCGGAGCAACAATCCGAAACGTATTGGAGGGTCAACGTGCCAGATGACAAGAGCGGTCCCAGCGAGGGAATCAAAGGCGTCGTAGAGGACGTCAAGGGTAAGGCCAAGGAAGCCGTGGGTGCGGTTTCCGGAAACGACAGTTTGACCCGAGAGGGCCGCGCCCAGCAGGACAAGGCCGAAAGCCAGCGAGAAGTCGCGAAGAAAGAGGCAGAAGCCGAGAAGGCTCGCGCAGAAGCGGCCGCGGACGAAGCGCGACAGAAGTCCGAGCAATAGCCCTGACGCACTCGTCACCCTCGGCCTGGGATTGATCCCAGCCGGGGGTGAGTCGTGGCTCCGCGTTCAGTTTGAAATCTCTACTTACATAAGGCGCAACAAGATTCTTGCGCCCAGCATGACGATCAAGAGGAGCTGTTCGATGCCTTCATCTCAGTCCGTCCCAGGTGCACCGGCCCCGAAAGCGCCGGACCTGAAAGAGCCGGTCAAGCCTCGACAGCCGTTGCCGCCCAAGGATGACCAGCGGCAGCCGGAGGTGCGTACCGTCGCGGGTGCCGAGGAGAAGGTGAAGGGAAATGGTCGCGGCCAGCGGGGGGAGTACCTCACCACCGCAACCGGTACACGTCTCTACGAGACCGACCACTCACTCACTGCCGGCGAGCGTGGCCCGACTCTTCTTCAAGACCACCACCTGCGTGAGAAGATCACACACTTCGATCACGAGCGAATTCCGGAGCGCGTCGTCCACGCCCGCGGGGCGGCTGCACACGGAACGTTCCTGGCGAATGGCGCGGCCGAAAACATCTGTAAAGCATCGGTGTTCGCTTCCGGTGCTCGAACCCCGGTGTTCGTGCGGTTCTCGACGGTGCTGGGTTCACGAGGTTCGGCGGACACCGTACGCGACACACGCGGTTTCGCCACCAAGTTCTACACCGACGAAGGTGTCTTCGACCTGGTGGGCAACAACATCCCGGTGTTCTTCATCCAGGACGGCATCAAATTCCCGGACATCATCCATGCCGCGAAGCCCCACCCGGACCGCGAGATCCCGCAGGCGCAGAGCGCGCACGACACATTCTGGGATTTCGTGTCGCTGCACACCGAGGCCACGGCGCACACATTGTGGAACATGTCCGATCGCGGCATCCCGCGCTCCTATCGCATGATGGAGGGCTTCGGTATTCACACGTTCAGGCTCGTGAATGCCGACGGCGAGACGAATCTGGTGAAATTCCACTGGAAGCCGGCCGCCGGAGTGCATTCACTCGTGTGGGAGGAAGCGCAGATCGCCGGCGGTGTGGATCCGGATTTCCATCGACGCGATCTTGCCGACGCCATCGAGGCGGGTGCGTATCCGTCCTGGGATCTGGGCGTGCAGGTGTTCCCTGATACCGAAGACGAAATGTTCGAAGGCATAGATCTATTGGATCCCACCAAGATCGTGCCCGAAGAACTCGCGCCGGTTCAGGTCATCGGAACGATGACACTCGACGCCAATCCGACGAACTTCTTCGCCGAGACCGAGCAGGTTGCATTCCATCCGGGCCACTTGGTTCCGGGTGTCGACATCACCAACGATCGTCTCCTGCAGGCACGTTTGTTCTCGTACCTCGACACCCAGATCACGCGACTCGGTGGCCCCAATTTCGATCAGATCCCGATCAACCGTCCTCACGCGCCTGTCAACGACATGCTTCGCGACGGCTTTCATCAGGACGGTGTACATACCGGAGTTGCGCCGTACCATCCCAATTCGTTGGACGGTGGGTGCCCGTTCTTGGCCTCGGCGGAGAGCGCGGCCTATATCGAGGTGCCCGAAGAAGTTTCAGGGCGAAAGGTGAGGCAGGCGCCGGCATCGTTCGACGATCACTTCTCGCAAGCTCGACTCTTCTATCGCAGTCTCTCCCCTGTCGAGCAGGAGCACGTCGCGCAGGCGTATACCTTCGAATTGGGTAAGTGCTACGAGGAGAACATCAAGACCCGGAATCTGGGCATCTTGGCAAATATCGACGCGGGTCTCGTGTCGATCGTCGCAGGGGGGCTTGGCCTTCCGGTTCCCGAACCGACCGAGCCGTTGAGTGATCCGGAGCTCAGCCCTGCACTGTCCCAGGTTGGTGCGGAATGGCCGGTAGACGGAAGGATCATCGCACTACTGGTCGATGAGAACTCCGATCTCGAAACGGTTGTCGCCGTTCGAGACAAGATCTTCGACGCCGGCATGGTGCCGCTGATCCTCGGCCCGCACGGCGGAACCATCGGGGACGGTGACGACGCGGTGACGGTGCAGCGAACGTACCTCACAGCTCGTTCGATCGAATTCGATGCAATCCTGCTGAGCGGCGACGTTTCTCGGATCGGCGAGGGCAAGTTGGATCCACGGGTGGAGACTCTGCTGAACGAAATGTATCGTCACAGCAAGGCAATTGGTGGTTGGGGAGAGAGCATGAGTGCGCTGGCTGCGGCCGGTATCGACGAGTCTGCATTGGGAGTCGTCGTCGATGCAGACGCGGAAGGAGCGCTCGCCTCGCTGGCTCAGCTACTGAAGACGCACCGCGTGTGGGGGCGTTTCGAGGTGCCGCCTACATCCTGAGTGCCGACGTACGTTCGAACCTGCGGTGTGGCCGAATTGCCAGTTCGGCCACACCGTCGGAGTGAAGACGAGTGAAGGGACGAAACAGTGGCTCGCAAGGACTCACAACCTCAACTCAAGGATCAAGAACTCTACGAAGAGCTACGTGAGAAGGGCGATTCCAAGGAGAAGGCGGCCCGAATCTCCAATGCGGCCGCCAATCGAGGGCGGTCGACTGTCGCCAAGTCCGGCGGACAATCTTCGCCGTACGAGGAGTGGACGGTCGACGATCTGAAGAAACGCGCCAAGGAACTCGATCTGCACGGGTACTCGAAACTGAACAAGGGTGAGCTGATCGAGAAACTCCGCACTCACTGAGCCGGATTCTGCTCGAGTTGTATTCTGCTTGAGCAGAATACAACTCGAGCGGTCGGTTCAGTGCCCTTCTTGATCGAAGAGTTCCTGACCTTCCAGTCGTTTGACCCGTCGGTGTTCCATCAAGATGGCCAGTGTTCCGACGATGAAGGACACCACGCACACGACGCCGGCAATGGCTGCCCAACCACGAAATCCGTAACCTGCTGCCACCAAGGTCAATCCGAGTGTTGCCAGACCCAGCCCGATCAGCAGGTATCCGGGATAGTTGCGACCGTCGCTGATTGCCTCCCCTACGTGCGATCGATTTGTGTGTTCGTCATCTACCGGTGAACTTTCGCTCGCGTTTGTCACGGCACACTCCATCCTGAGCTCATAAAGACTTGCGATTCTTCGCTCGTCGTCGGTCCACAGGGCAACTACCCGATCGGTGACTGGATGAAACGGTTGGAGTAGTGCCGAAAGGGGTAGAAGGTCGTACGCTCGAAGTATCGGAAGTGGATGAAAACCGGTGCGAGGAAGGCCTATGAACGCGAAGCCGACTCCCGACATATTCTCGGTAGGTACACCGACTCTCGGTGTCGAAGAGGAGTTCTTGCTCTGCGATCCGCAGACTGGGCATCCCACTCTGCGCAACTCCGAGGTTGCTGCCGCCGGGCGGGAACTCGGTATCTCGCTGCAACTCGAACTCACGCGCTGTCAGGTGGAGACGTCCACGTCAATCGGAAACCATATTCGTGATCTTCGTGATCAACTCTGTGAGTCGCGTGCCGTCACCGCCGACGCCGCTGCCCGTGTGGGTTGTCAACTCATCGCAGTCGGGACGCCGTTCTACGATCCGCCGGTAGACGAGATCACTCAAACGTCGCGATACCAGCGAATGGCCGGTCAATTCGGAGCGATCACCGAAGGTGTGATGTGTGGTTGCCACATTCATGTCGGTGTGGAAGATCGAGAACGATCGGTCCAGATCATCAACCATCTGCGCCCTTGGTTACCGACCTTGTTGGCATTGACGGCGAACTCTCCGATCAGCGCCGGTCGCGATACCGGTTATGCGAGTTGGCGTTACGTTCTGTTCGGCCGATGGCCCAGTTCGGGTCCGCCGCCCTACTTCGAGTCCGTGGCGCACTACGAAGATGCTGTTGGAGCGATGCTGGAGACAGGGGTCATTCTCGATCCACACATGGTCTATTGGGACGTGCGCATGTCGGATCACCTTCCCACCGTGGAGATTCGGATCAGCGACGTGCCCGCCACCGTGGAGGAGACGATGACTCTGGCCACACTGGTGCAGGCACTCGTCGGCACCGCATCCGCTGCGATCACCAAAGGTGAGGTTGCGCCTGCCGTCGATCAGGAGCTACTCCGCGCGGCTTGCTGGCGTGCAGCACGCGACGGACTCGACGGCAGGTCGCTGGACGTGGAATCCGTGCGCTTGCTGACTGCACACCAGGCGGTTCGGCGATTGGTGGATCATGTCGAACCTGCTCTGACCGCATTCGGAGAGTTCGAGCAGGTCACGGCTTCCTTGGACAAGGTCTTCAGCAACGGAAACGGGGCGATCGTGCAGCGCCGGCAACTCGCACGCCGGTCACGGGTGGCTGATGTGATCGACGAGTGCGCCCGACGCACTTTCGAAGGGTGCAGTTCACAAGGTGGCAGTGAGCTGTAGGGCACGGTTGGAATTGGCATTCCAAGACTTCCAATTTCCTATCGAGGTCACCGATCGGACAGCAGGAGGAGCAACATATGAATGGCGATCCACGACCCGAGCTTCCGTCGGACAAGGATCTCGACGATATGTGCAGGCAGTTGGCCGCAGTAGTAGAGGAACACGGTCTGTCGGTGGCGACGGCGGAATCGTTGACCGCCGGGAACATCGCCGCACATCTAGGAAAGGCGCCGGACGCCGGATCGTGGTTTTGTGGTGGGATCGTCGCGTACACCCGCGAGGTGAAACATTCCGTACTTCATGTTCCGGACGGGCCAGTGGTCTGCGAAGAGGCAGCCAGGGTCATGGCGCACAGCACCGCCACACTGATGGGTGCGTCGCTGGCGCTGGCCGTCACCGGTGAAGCCGGTCCTGATACCCAGGAGAACGTTCGACCCGGAACTGTGTGGTTCGGAGTCGTCGACCATGGGACCGCCGAAACGGAGAAGCAGGTTTTCTCGGGTGACCCCGAAGCTGTCCTCGGTGCAACTGTCGAGCACGCGATCCAACTACTTCTGCGTCACGCATCCGGTCGCCTTACACCGAGTTCGAGAGTTGTGAACTAGTCGAGTTTTCAACTCTTCGAACGGTTCTTCTTCTGACGACCGGTGTGTTTCGCAGGCGCCTGCGCGGTTGGAACCAGATGACCGTCGGCCGTGTATTTTTCGACTACGAGGTTCTTGCTGACTCCTCGGTTCGCATCCACTGCGCAAGTGATTGCTTCCTTGTCGGAATTGAAAGGTTCCTCGGTCGAAGAGCCGTCGGGCATCGTGATTTTGTACCGATCCATACATCGACTATTGCGGGTTGATCCGTCTCCGACAACCCGAGTTCACGGAAATATCGGTCTGGGAATCAGGCGGATCAGCGGGTCCAATACTCTTCGGGACGTTGACCCGGACGGAATCCGTAGTGCGCGAGCATCGCGGTCGCTTCCGGAAAATTGGCTGCCAGAGCTTCGGGCACATGTGCATCGCTGCCGAATGTCACCGCTTTACCTCCCTCTTCGCTCCACCATTGGGGTATCCAGGGCAACAGCCGACGGGTGTTCATCTCGAGGATCCGGTCGCTGTCGGCGATGGCGCGCATCGCATTTCGGAATCCCTCTTCGAATCGACGGGGATCGAAAGGTCCGGCACTTTCGATCGGCCATGCACGCACCGCATAGTCGATATGGGTGAACACCTCGAAGGTCCGAGAGCCAGCCACCATACGCGGGATCTCATCGAGGTATGCCCACATGACTTCGTCGGCGCTCCACTCTCGAAACAGTGTGTTCGGTTCACTCCGATCGTCGCCGACTTCGAGCGTGTGCAAGGAACCCAATACCCGGTCGATGACACCGAGATCAAGGAGGTGCGACGCCTGCGCTTCGTGCAGGTGCGGTTGTCCGAACTCGACGCCGGTGAGTATCCGCAATTCAGGAAAACGGTGTCGGCATCGTTCGATGCTGTCGAGATAGCCGTCGACGTCGAGGATCGGTGCGCGGACGTAGCCGTCGGTGCTCAGCAGGTGATGCTGATGGGGCATCAGATCTGCGGCGGTTGTGCGCCACCGAGCATCGAAGTCGAGATGCTCGGTGAACACCAACGCCGGCAATCCGATTGCTTCGGCACGCGCGCAAGTCTGTTGCATTCGTCCGGATGCGTGCGACAGCGGTCCGCCGGTGTCCCACGACCACTCGCTGTGAACATGACTGTCCGCGGGTAGTTGCATGTTCAGTTCGTACCAGAGCCGGGAGTTTCGGGGGGCGGTTAAAGCTCGGACTGTCGCGCGAATTCGCTCTGTGCAGTGGTTCCCCAAATCTCGGAGGACTGAGTCTCGGGCTCGCTGTCCAGCTTTCGGACGTCGTGGATGAACTCCACACCGTGCAGTTCGTCGGACGGAACCGACAGAAGCTTGCACGTGGTGCTGACGAAGAATCGCTGGACATCTTCCAACTCGAGACGCCCACCGGGCCGGTACCAGTGCGCGACCCCGGTACACATCTCGAGTATCGCGAGTCGGCTCAATGCCAGATCTTCGATGTCGAAGGCGCCCACGCGTTGTCCGCGTTCGAGGATCTGTCCGAAAAGTTGCTCGTACTCGTCGCGCAGCGTCTGCAACTCGATGCGGTTGTCTCCGGTCAACCCGCGCATCTCGTACTCGGCGACGCGGGCAGTCAGTTGGTTGACGGCGGTAATGCCTACGTGTGACGACACCAGGCCGGCGAGCTGGACTACGGGATCGGCGCTTCGGCGCATTGCCCGCTCGCCCGACTGCGTCAGCTCGTCGAGGCAGGACCGAATGATCGAGGCCAACAGTGACTCTTTGCTGCCGACGTAGTGGTAGAGCGTTGCCGAGTTGATGCCGGCTTCGGCTCCGAGCTCACGAATGCCGGTGGCGGCGAATCCTTTCGTCGCGAACAGCGTGACTGCCGCCCGTTGAACGCGCCCCAGGTCCATGATCCTCATTTCGGTTGGTTGCCCAATCATGCTAGCATCGCCGCCGAAATCGACCGTCCGTCAATCAGTCGATTGATAGCTGTTTATGTACTGGCAAATTGCATCTCAATTAATCAATCGATCGATTGAAAAAAGCTTGACTGTGCCCTGGGTCACTGCATAGTCTCCTTGTCGAGCCTCCCTCTCGGTGCGAGAGCTAACAGGGCACTCCATACAAGGAGCAATGACATGAACGACGCGAATCCCCCATCTCCCGCAACTGTCGACAGGCCTGCCCTGCGGCGTGTGGCCGGATCGGTTCTGGTCGGCACCACGATCGAGTGGTACGACTTTCAGATCTACGGCGCCTCCGCCGCGTTGGTCTTTGCGCCGCTGTTCTTTTCGGGCGCAGACCCCGCGCTGGCGACGATTCTTTCCTTCGCCACCTTCGCGGTCGGCTTCCTGGCGCGGCCACTCGGCGGTGTTGTGATGGGCCACTTCGGCGACCGCATCGGACGCAAGAAGGTCTTGGTGCTCGCACTTCTCTTGATGGGAGCAGCGACGTTCCTGGTCGGCGTCCTTCCGACCTCCGCCCAGATCGGTGTGTGGGCCCCGATTCTTCTCGTATTGCTGAGACTGATTCAGGGCTTCGGCGTCGGGGGTGAGTGGGGCGGTGCAGTTCTGACTGCTGTGGAATACGCACCCAAGAACCGCCGCGGCTTCTACGGCAGTATGCCGCAGGTCGGTGTGCCTGCTGGCCTTCTGCTGGCGACGGCCGTCATGTTCGGCACCAAGGCGCTCACGGGGGACCAATTCCTGGTGTGGGGGTGGAGAATTCCCTTCCTGCTGAGTATCGCGTTGGTCGCCGTTGGGCTTTACATCCGCACCGCGTTGGAAGAGACTCCCGCATTCGCTCGCGTGAAGCAGCAGAACACCGCGGTCAAGATTCCGATGGTCGACGCGTTCAAGAACTACCCTCGTCAAATCATTCTTGCCGCAGGTTCGATGATCAGCACGGGCGCTTACTTCTACATCCTCAACACCTACAGCCTGACCTATGCCGATCAGTTCGATCTGCTGTCCGGAAACCTCATGCTCGGAGCGGTCATGGTGTCCGCGCTCGTTGCAGTCATTTTCATTCCGATCTTCGGTCAACTGTCCGAAAAATTCGGCCGACGCCGGATCCTGATGGTCGGCATCACCGGCATGGGAGTGTGGGTCTTCGTTGCATTCGCCGCGATAGATACCGGCAACTTCTGGATCACCACCGGCGCATTGGCAGTCGGCGCATTCATGCTCAGCATCTCATATGGGCCGCAGGCGACGTTCATCGCGGAACTGTTCGACGCACGGGTGCGGTACAGCGCAGCGTCCATCGCTTTTCAGATCGGGGTGCTCTTGGGTGGTGCAATCGCGCCGATGGTTGCCGCCATGTTGGTTCGCGCAACCGGTGGATCGCTTGCGGTCGCTGTGTATATCGCTGCCCTGTCTGTTATTTCGCTGATCAGCGTCTACTTCGTCCGTGACACCGACCTCGACGAAGGAAGTCGCGACATGTACATCGATGACAACGGGGCGTATCTGCCGCCGGTCGATCAACGCTCCACGGTTGTCAACTAATAGAGGAAACTTCAATGATCACAAAGAGTTTCGAAGAGATCTCTGTCGGAGACATTGCGGTGACGGACCCGCGGGTCGTCACCGAAGACTATGTGCGAAGTTTCGCCGACCTCACCTGGGACCGCCATCCCCTTCACCTCGACCCCGACTACGCGCAGCAGACGCGCTTCGGTCGCCAGATCGCCCACGGTGCCCTCATGTTGTCCACCTTGCTCGGTCTGGTGGAGTTGGACCCCCGTTACCTGCAGTGCTTCTACGGGCTCGATCAGGTCAGATTCCACCGGCCGACCTACCTCGGCGACTCGGTGCATGCGGTGTCGGAAGTGCTGTCGGTGCGCCCTCGCTCGGACGGTGAGACCGCGATCGTGACGTCGAAAGGCTCACTCGTCAACCAAGACGGAGACCTTGTCTTCTCCGGCGAATTCTCATTCCTGGTAGGCGAGACCCATTCCCTCGAAATCGAAGTGGGTGCTCGGTGAGTTCTCGGCGGCATATGTCATGGTGGCAGGACCTCGAAGCAGAACACTTCGAATGGGCTGTGCCAGAGCAATTCAACATTGCGCACGCATGTGTCGATGAACAGAATCCCGATGATCTGGCCCTCGTCGTAGACACCGGTGGGCACTGGGCGCGGTACACATTCGGTGAAGTCGCCACGATGAGCCGAAAGTTCGCGACCGTGCTCGCAGATCTCGGCCTCGTCTCAGGCGACCGCGTCGGTGTGATGGTCCCACAGGGAATCGAGGTTCTGGCGACACATCTGGGCGCCTTCCGATCCGGAATAGTTACCGTTCCGCTCTCGGTCAAGTTCGGGTCCGACGCATTGGTGCATCGAATGCGTGACTCCGGTGCGAAAGTTCTTGTGGTCGAGAAGGACTGCTATGAAAGAGTTGCCGACGGAATCGGTGACATCCCTGGCCTCGAAGCCGTAATCGTGGTCGGAAGGCTCGATCAGCTCTCCGATTCGACGCCCGTGCAAATCCTCGATTTCCACAGCCTCGTCGACGATGCCGCAGAATGTAGTGAACTGGTAGCCACGGGCCCCGATTCACATGCCATCATCATCTACACCTCAGGGACGACCGGGAATCCGAAAGGCGCGCTCCACGGGCACCGAATTCTCCTGGCGCACATGCCCGGTATGCGGACGGCGTTCGACAATGCTCCGCAGCTGGGAGACGTCTTCTGGACGCCGGCAGACTGGGCCTGGATCGGTGGTTTGTTCGACGTACTGTTCCCCGCACTTGCGTTGGGGTGCCCCGTAGTTGCGACGCCCGACAAATTCACGCCTTCGCGTGCGGTCGAGATTCTGAGCCGTCACAAGGTGACGGGCGCCTTCATTCCGCCCACTGCCCTCAAGCAGATGCGAAGCATCGGCGTCGACAAGACTGCTGCGCGTGGTATTCAGCTGCGGGCATTGGGAACCGGTGGTGAGGCACTCGGTGACGCCCTGCAAGCCTGGGTTGTGAGCACGCTCGGTGTAGATGTCAACGAGTTCTACGGGCAGACGGAAATGAATCTTACCATCGGGACTTCGCGTTCGAAATGGAACCCCGCCAGCGGTTCGATGGGTCGGGCCTTTCCGGGCTTCGAAATCGCCCTACTCGATCCGCTCGGCGAGCCGGTCGAGGTGGGTCAGGTAGGTGAAATCTGTGTGAAGGCAGGAAATCCCGGACAATTCCTCGGCTATTGGAACCAACCGTCGAAGACCGATGAAAAGGTGTACGACGGCTGGATTCACACCGGTGATCTGGGGCGGACCGATGACGCCGGGAACTTCTGGTACCAGGGACGCGCCGATGACGTCATTTCGTCCGCGGGATACCGCATCGGCCCCGGAGAGATCGAGGAGTGCCTGCTCTCGCACGACGAGGTAGCCATGGCAGGTGTCATCGGTGTTCCGGATCCGTTGCGAGGGGAAGCTGTTCATGCCTTCGTCGTTCTGTCCGAGGGATCGAACTCCTCGGAGGAGCTCCGTCAGGAGTTGCAGACCCACGTGAAAAGCCGCCTTGCTTTCTACCAATACCCCAGGGAGATCACCTTCATCGACAGCTTGCCGCTCACCACTACTGGCAAGATCCTCCGACGTGAACTCCGAGCGTTGGCCACCTCCGCGAACGATCGCGTGTAGCCGGCGTCCTTACTCGGTCCTGGGTGGGACCCGGTTGTGGGTGGGGCCCGGTTGTGGTTGGGGCCGTTCTGGGTGGGGCAATGCGAACTGAGCTTTGCCCCCAGCTCACCCCCGAACGTATTGGGCGAGAAGGGCTTCCCACGCTTCGGACATTTGAGTGTATTCGCCGGCGCAGCCCTCAGCCCGGTCGCTGTTCAGCGCGCCATCGTCGACGAGGTACTGAAAGGTCGTCTCGTCGGAGCCGTAGACGTAGCAGAGGAAATTCACGGATCGTTGCGCATCGAGCGAGTGTGCGTCGGCAAAGGCCGAGTCGTCGAGGGCCTCGATCCGGCTTCCCGCCAACGCGTATGAATCGGCCGTGGTCAGCAGATAGTCTTTCGATTCGTCGTCGCTGGTGAGAATGTACGCAGCCATCTGATCGGCGACGTCTTCTTCTCGGCCTGTCGTTTTGAGTTCGAGTTCGCCGATGAGTGCGTGCCCTACTTCGTGATACAACGTCGCAACCATGCTCTGATACACCGCTGTGTCAAGGGAGTCCCCTGAATCTCCGGCACCGGAAAAACTCGAGCGTTCCTGGGCGGACAGTTCGTAGCAGACCTCGATGGAGTGCTGATCTGGGACATAGTATGCGTTCGACTCACCGCAGTCCTTGGCGATGACCTTCACGTCCCGGGGGATGTGAACGTAACTGTTCATGGTGTCCGCAAAATCGTCGAGGACTCGATGATCCCGTAAGAAAGTCTCCTCAGCCGCATTCTCTGCGTTGCCGGCTGTCTCGTACGTGACGACAAAACTTCCGTTCGTCTCCGCGGCGGGGCTTGACGCGTTTGCATCAGCTGTCGAGGGTTCTCCCGAACTGCACGCGGTGATCAGCAGGGCTGACGCAACCCCGAGGAGTGTCACGTGCAAGGTCCGTGAACGCGGGAGATCTTTTCGACGTCGAAGAGTGATCATTGCATTCCCCTCCTTGAAGCAAAATTGCGGTAATCGATTGCGGTGGTTCATCATTGAGGAAGAAGATGGTCAGGATCGCGCTAGTGCTCGAAAAACGTCGATTGTCTGCTGTTCGTCCTGCTCTGCGCCGTGGTCGCTGAGTTTGACGATGACTGTTTGGGTCACCGGATCGATGTAGATGTACTGACCGTAGACGCCGATGGCTGAGAAATCCTGTCCGCTTCCTCCGCTGGGATGCCACCATTGCGCGGAGTATCCCCACTCGTCGACGAGATTCGGTGCAGGCGTGCTGATCCGGGTAATCCATTCCGCTGGTACAACGCTCGTGCCGTCGACCATTCCGCCGTCCATGACCAACTTGCCGATTTTTGCGAAGTCGCGCGCAGTGGCATTGATGCAGCAGAACGCCTTTTCTTCCCCACCCGCCCGATCGAGGTTCCATGTCGCCGCATCTTGGGCACCGATAGGGGCCCAGAGATCGTCACGGAGGATGTCGGAAAGCGGTCGGCCTTCTTTGCGTGCAAGCACCGCGCCGAGTAGTTGAGTATCGACACTGCGATATTCGCCCTTCGAGCCGGGCTGGAAGACCAATTCACGGTGGTCTCCGAGGAATTGGTCGAGATCCGTAGTGAGCAGCATCCGGGCGGTTCCGGTCAGTGGAAAGTACGGATTGTAGTTCTCTGATACATCGACCCCTGAGGTCATGTCGAGAAGGTTGTGGACGGTGATGTCGTCATAGTTTGTGCCCGTGCGTAGTTCGGGAAGGATGTCGACCAATCGATCGGTCTCGCTCAAGATCCCCCGGTCGATCGCGTGCCCGACCAGGAGTGAGACGATTGATTTTGCAACGGACCAGGAAGATTGACGAGTAGTAGCCTCGAATCCCTCGCGGTACCACTCGTGTACCAACTCGCCGTGACGCATGACCAGGAACGAATTCGTGGACGTTCGAGTGATGAATTCTTCGATCGGTATATTTTTCCCCGCCCACGGAACCGTGGTCGGGAGTGGTTTCGTGGCGACGCTGAGGGGTCGAGGGTTGGGTGAGGCGTCAATCTCGTGGCTTGCGAACAACTCGCCCTGGGTGGACGGCTGGCGGGTCGCGAGTTTGACAAGCGATACCGGAGATGGAATCCGCAGCGCTGCAGTAGCTCCTACGGCTCCTACCACCAGAACCGCGCCGACGACGGCTATTGCCGTGGCGGCGCGGACCGCGGACCTTCGTCGATTGCGAACTGTCACTGTTCGGATTCCTGTCCGTCGGACCTGGCGTTGCCTCGCTGCTCTACCGCGGCACGTAGCGCTGCGAGTAGTGCGTCGAAGATGGCGTCGAACTCGACCAGAGCGAGCCTGGCGGCATTGGCCGCGATCGAGGGATATTCATCAGGGTTCACGACCATGTAGTGCTTGATCAACGCTGTTTCCTCGACTGAGCGCGTTTCTTCGGGCAGAAGTGCGTACCCCGCTCGGGCGCCTGCGAATGCAAGAATTGTGTCGGCCAGCATTCGTTGGTAGAGAACAACTTCTGATTCCCCGAGCCCGAGTTCTTCGAGTGCACTGAGCATCATTTCCATGGTCGCGAGGCCGCCGGGGCCCCACGTGAAGTGCAGCGAAATCGCCGTGCCGACGTACGGGTGAGCGACGAACTCTTCGACAACAGATTTGGCCAAGGATTCGAGTCGGTCTGATGGGGAGAGCCCTTCGGGTACTTTCGCGACTGCCGTTTCGAAGAGTTTGTCGCCGACTGCACGCAGGAGTGCATCCTTGTCGTCGAAGTGGCGCCACACCGCTGAACGGTCGACTCCGAGTTCGACACCGAGTGCCTTGCCGGTGAGTCCGTCGGACTCACCGCGCGCTGCGATTCGTACGGCAGCGTCCACGATCGTCTCGCGATCCAGTCGCACCGTTGCTCGCTTGGTTCGCCCCGTCGTCACGGCGTCTCCAGTCATCGTCGTTGTCATCAATGATGACACCGACGATAGCACGGCCCTGCCTGGCCTTTCTCGTATCCAGCCACGAGACAATCGGCCCGGGCTGTCCGAAGCGGCATCAGCAATCTGATTTATCGCGTCAATCGTCAACGCTGGTTGTCGGTCTGGACGTAGTGGCTTGCGTCGGTGTCCTGCACGATCCTGGCATGCAGGCGCTCGGCCGACGCAGACTCGTAAAAGGCTGTGGAGACGCACGCGAAAATGGTTGCCGTGAAATATGTTCGGACGCTCATCGCGACATCCCCCTCGGGGGTCCGGGTCGGGCTATATGTTCGGCAGGACCACCACGAAGAACCAACCGCTCAGGGCAAGACCGATGACGCCGGTGCAGAGGCCGACTATTGCATCCCATGGCAGCTGGCGGGCATTCGAGAGTAGATGCCCACCAGACTTCTTCGGGTGACGTCGGAGCGCGAAGATTCCCGTTGTAATCGCGCCGACTCCCAGCAGGATGCCGAAGCCGAAAGCCCAGAACAGGAGTACCGACAGCGCGCCGAGCATCTCCGACCGCTCACTCCAGCGTGCGATGCGCTGTGTTTCGGTGGGCGGAGGCCACTTGTGTGAAGGCGACAGAGATGCTCCGAAACGACGGGTGTGGTGACGAATTGACTGGTCGCTGAGAAACATTGTCCACCACGCCTGGAGTTGAGTCGATGTGCCGCTGGTATGTACTCGTCTACCCCGTCTTCGTGGATATATGCCGCTGATTTCGAGGCTAGGTGCTTGCCGCTTCTTCCCAGGAGTTTCCGTTCCACACGATGGAGATGGGGTATTCGTTGTTGACCCCGTTTTCCCAGTAGTCGATGACGCCGTGGCGCTCCGATTCGAGTTCGATCCAGCCGATGCTGAATCCCCCTCGAAGTACGCGTTGAGCCCGGCGGTCGATCTTGTCCAGTGAACTGCAGAGTCCTCGCACGCGGGAGTCGATCCAGCCCGCAGAGGCATCAAGAACGGTGATCTCGACGATGCTCGCGTCGCTCAGCGGAATCTCGATGAGAAGCTCGCCGGAATCTCGTACCTCTCGGATCGATCGATTCTCGTAGGCGTGCAACAGCTCTCGCGGTTCGAACACCGAAGGGTCGCCGTCGGACCGTCGAGACCAACCGAAACGCTGCACGGACACATTGTCTCCCACGAATTGCAGGAATGTCATTCGATGTGAATGAGGCCGTCCAGGGCGTCCAGTACCCGGTCCAGCCCGAACTCCCAGGCCGCCTCGGGGCTGTACGGGGAGTTCTTGGCCTCGCCGGCCGCCCCTCCGACTCGCTGCGCCAGCGGGAAGTCGTCGCCGAGATAAGCAGCCAGACGCTGGTTCCAGGACGACCACACCTCGGCCATGTCGGCTGCTCGGGGGTCAGGGCGCCGCGCTTGCGCCGAGGATCGGGCGAAGTCGGCGACAAATGTCAGGGCGGAGTCCCGGTCGATGTCGCTCAGTCCCGTGCCATCGAAGGCGTGAAGTTCGTGGTCGTACTTCGCGATAGTTCCCGGACCCAACGCGGAGCGCTGATCGGAGATGTCCAGGAGCCACCAATGCTCCGTATAGAGGGCAAGTTCTTCCTCGGCGACCCGACGCACACGTTGGCGCCAGGTCATGTTCCCGTACGGCAGGAGTGGGCTGTGTCCGTGTACGGCGTCGACCATGAGCACCAGCAGATCGTCGCGGGATCCGACGTGGGTGTACACCGCCATGCCCGAGATTCCGAGTTCGGCGGCCAATCGGCGGACCGTCACGGCGTCGAGGCCGTCGGTATTCGCGACGGAGATCGCGACGTCGACCGCCTGTGAGGTGGTGACCTTCGCTCGTGGGCCGCGGGTGCCACCCTTCGGCGCGAGGGGGTGATCGCGCCAGAGCAGGTCGATCAGTTCGCGTGCCATCAGTCGTCTCCAGAAATCGGGAATACCTCAACGGTGGTATACCTTATACGGTGCATACTGTATGCACTGCATAAGGTTTATCGATCCTGGGAGGCCCACGATGAAAATCACCAGCACTGCTCTGTCCTTGAACGTCGCCGACACCGACGCATCGGCAGACTTCGCGAAAACCCATTTCGGTTTCACCGAGGCCATGGCCGATGACGGCTTCGTTTCCCTGAATCATCCGGATGCCGGGGTCAACGTGGTCTTCCTGCGCACCGGGCTCGGGACGTTCAAGCCCGACTTCGTCGCAGGTCCGGCCGGTCAAGGCTTGCTCATTGCATTCGTGGTCGACGATGTCGACGCCGAGTTCGCCCGCATCGCTGCTGAAGGTGCCTCCGTCGTCACCGAACCGGAGACGGAACCGTGGGGTGAGCGTTACTGCCAGTTCGTCGACCCCAACGGAATCGTGTGGCAACTCGTTCAGTGGGTGTGAAGAACCCGAGCGCTCGGCTCCGCGGCGCGCGGCACAGAACGTAACCAGAGGGCGCGTTCGACGGACTGGGCTTGGAAGCGCTGCGGTGAGATCCCGTGCGCAGTGCGAAACGCTCGGCTGAATGCGGGCAGGTGCGCGTAACCCAGGTTCCTCGACACCGTGCCGGGTGCAACCCCGAGTTGGAGTTGGGTGCGTGCCTGGGTCATCCGTGAAAGCGATCGCCACTGCGGATACGTGGTGCCGGTTTCGATACGGAACTCCCGGCGCAGCCTGGCCGCGTCAGTACCGAACTCTTGCGCCCACTCGCCCAGAGTGCGAGGGTCGGCCGGCCGGGCGGCGATCGTCGCTGCCAGTCGTGTGGCAATCGAATCGGCGGGCGAGGTGTTCGAAACCGGTTGTGCAAGAGGGCCGGTGGCGATGATGTCGAATGCTGCGGAACTGTCGTGGCCGTGCGGGCGCAAGGGCGTGTATGCGGCGACGAAAGTGTGCAGCAATGCCAACTCGTCAGCGGGGGAGAACTGCACGGTCTCGAGGGCGTCGGCAGATACGGTCGACCCGTTCGAGGAACGGAAGCCGAGCGGCAGAAGCAGTGAACCAGTCGGAACCGTGACGGTATTGAGGACGCCTGCAGGAAGAATCATGGCCTTTCCGGTGCGCAGTTCCCAACTGCGGTCCGCGACGTCCACCCGGGCTTGGCCTCGGTAGACCCACACGGCGACGTGGGCGCCGTTGACGCGCGGCCACGTCGCATTGGCCGGTATCGGCGGCGTTGTTTCCCCGGGCTGCCTGGGCTCTGCGAGCATGCGGACCAATGCTTGATCGTTGTCGGTGTCCACGCTGCGATCGGTTGGACCGGAGAGGGCCCGGCGGCGATAGTCGCTCGGGCTCTCTCCTATCTGGGACCGGAACGCACGCGTGAATCCGCTGCCCGTTTCGAAGCCGACTTCGTTTGCAATCCAACCGATCTCGCGGTCCTGCTTCAGGTACTCCAACGACGCGGCGATCCGAGCTCGAAGCCGCCAGCGCGTGAAGGTGAGGCCGGTTTCTTCCACGAAGTATCGCTGGAGCGTTCGAATGCTGATCCCGGCACGCTTCGCGAATTGTGCCTCGGTGTCGTCGGTGCCAGGTGTTCGCAACAGGGCGTGCGCGATCTCGAACGCTTCCCGTGATTGCGGCAATTGCGGCAGCGAGGTGGCCCCGTCGTCGGCCCGGGTAATCATTTCGAACAAGGACGACGGGTGTGCAGCGTCGCCGCGCAGATAGCCCAGGTTGTGAACGAACTCGTGGATCAGTCTGTCTTCCCATCCGGGCGGAACGCGCAGACGCGTCACGGTAGCCGGCCCGGCGCTGACGCCGTTCGAGGGCGGAAGCAGGATGGGAAACGCGACGGAATCCGAGTCCGTCTCCATCGAATATCGCACGCCCGCCGGGATCCACAACAACTCGCCTGCCGGCACCTCGTAGACGGTCGATCCGGTCCTGACGCGTCCACTGCCTGCGAGAACCCAGAACAACAGGGGTGAGCGGCCGATGCTTGGCTCGGTGCGGCAGGCGTGGATCGGCCCCAAGTCGATTGCGTCCGACCTTCCCGATAGTGGTAACACGTTGGCGCTCCTGGACAACCCTTGCGACTTAAGTATGGCTAACTTTACCTCTGCCGACTGCGTTCGCAGCGGCGCACTCTCGTATCTTCAGAAAGCCACATACTCATGCGCAGATCTCTACGCCCGACGGCGGCAGTACTCGCCGCGGTCGTCGCCCTCGCTCTTGCCGGCTGCTCGAATTCGTCAGGTAGTGACACCGGAACCGAGGGCACCCAGGAAACCTCCGGGGCCACCGAGGGCTGGCCGCGCACCGTCGATCACGGCGGCCGCAGTACCGAGATCACTGCAAAGCCGACTCGGATCGTGTCCACCTCGCCGTCGTTGACCGGCACGCTGCTTGCGATCGGAGCGCCGGTGGTCGCGAGTGCGGCGACAACGCCGTCGGGAATGACCGATGACCAGGGGTTTTTCTCCCAGTGGTCGGGCGTGGCGGCTGATCGTGGCGTCGCGGTGCTCTACCGAAATCTCGAGCTGGACCTCGACGCGATCGAGACCTTCGAGCCCGATCTGATCATCGGCTCCGCTAACGGCGGCGACTCGACACTCGATGCCTACTCACAGCTGAGCGACATCGCACCCACTGTTCTTCTCGACTACGGCGCCAGCTCCTGGGAGGAGCTCGCTGATCAGCTCGGGACTGTCACCGGACTCGAGAGCGAGGCCGCCAAAACCGTCGACGAATACGACAGCTGGGTCACCACCCAAGCCGCGAAGATCAAACTTCCCGAGCAGCCGGTGACGGCACTGGTCTACATGGGTGCCGACGGTGTCTGGACGTTCCGAGCCGACAGCCCGCAGGGCAATCTGCTGGGCTCGCTCGGCTTCACCTATGCCGAGCCCGCCGAGCAGTTTGTCGCTCCGGACAAGCGGGGTGCCTCCGGCGTCGCGATCGTCAGCTCCGAAAACATGTCTGCCGCACTAGACGGGGCGCAGACGCTGTTTGCCGTCTCGATGGGGCCCAAGGACGTGGAGAAGCAACTCGCGGCCGACCCGCTCCTTGCGAATCAACCTGCGGTCAAGGGTGATCGGGTATACGCGATGGGAACGGCAGCCTTCCGTCTCGACTACTTCAGTGCAAAGCAGACGGTCGAGTCGCTGGTGTCCACGTTCGGTGGATGACCGCGTGGGTGTTTCTGTGCAGTCCCGGACCGAAGCGCCACTGCGGTCCGGGACGGCAGCGCGTGCGGGGTTGTTGGTCCTCGTCTCCATCGTTGTAATCGTGCTGGCATCCGTCGGCGGACTCGTCATCGGCTCACGCAACATCCCCGTCTCCACTGTCCTCGATGCAGTTCTTTCCTACGACGCCGGTAACAACGAGCACCTGATTGTGATCGAATCACGTTTGCCTCGAACAATTCTCGGGCTTGTGGTCGGGGCCGCGCTCGGACTGGCCGGCGCGCTGATGCAGTCGATCACCCGCAACCCTCTAGCCGATCCGGGACTACTCGGTGTGAACGCCGGAGCATCAGCAGCAGTCGTCATTGCGATTGCCTATCTGGGGGTGACTTCGGTCGGCGGCTATCTGTGGTTCGCGCTTGCCGGCGCGGCCGTTGCCTCGGTAGGTGTGTACATGTTGGGGTCGGCGCATCGCAGCGCCGCGACCCCAGCGCGCATGGCGCTTGCCGGTGCCGCTGTTGCGACGGCGATCACGGCTCTCACCAGCATGGTTCTCATAAGCAACGAGGCCGCATTCAATCAGTTCCGATTTTGGGCAGTGGGTTCGTTGCAAGGCCGCGGCGGAGACGTGATCGTCACTGTTCTGCCCTTCGTCATCGTCGGTATCGTGTTGTCGTTGTTGCTGATTCGTCCACTCAACGCAATCGCGCTCGGCGAGGATGTCGCCAAAGGGCTCGGTGCCAGCACCGGACCCGCACGGGTCGGATCCGCTGTCGCAGTCATCCTGCTGGCAGGGGCCGCAACTGCGGCGGCTGGACCGCTCGGATTCGTGGGCCTGGCTGCGCCGCACATCGTGCGCGGCGTCGTCGGGCCGGATCTGCGATTTCTTCTGCCGTGCGTGCTCGTTGTCGCCCCGGCATTTCTGCTCTTGGTCGACGTTCTCGGTCGCGTTGCCACAGCGCCGGGAGATCTGCAGACGGGGATCGCCGTGGCGGTGCTCGGTGGCCCCTTGTTTGTTGCGCTTGTTCGCTCGCGGCGGGTGGCGTCGCTGTGAATGCGATTGCAGCGCAGCCGGTTCCACCGCTGTTCCGCGGTTGGGTGGTTCGAATCGGGTCGTACTCGTGGCGGATAGTTCCGCGAGTGCTGTTCGTAGCCGTGGCAATCAGTGCGGCATTGGCGGCGCTCTCGTTTGCCACGCTGATGTATGGAACCCTGGATCTGTCCTTGGGTGAAGTATTGCGTGCCCTGCACGGCGAAGGCGCCCCAGCGGCGGTTCGGTCCGTCCAGAATCGCAGGCTGCCGCGGCTGATCACGGCGATCGGCGTGGGCGGAAGCCTCGGTGTGGCCGGCGCGGTTTTCCAGACGCTTTCGCGCAATGTTCTCGGCTCGCCGGACATCATCGGTTTCACCACCGGCGCTGCGACTGCAGCCGTGGTTCAGATCGTCTTCTTCGGAGGCGGGGTACTGCAGACCGCGGGCGCCGCTGTTCTCGGCGGCATGCTGACGGCGCTTCTGGTGTACGCGCTGGCACGCAAAGACGGCGTCAGCGGCGGTCTTCGACTTGTCCTGGTCGGTATCGGCGTGGGCGCGATGCTGAGCGCCGTGATGTCGTTCCTGGTGGTGCGTGCGGATATCGACGACGCCACCGTTGTGCAGCAGTGGACGGCCGGCTCGCTGACCGGGCGCGGTTGGCCACACGCGGTCAGTGTTGCGATCGCCGTCGGTGTTCTCGTTCCTGCTCTCGTCGTGGTGTCCCGGCGCGTCACCATGATGGAGATGGGCGACGACGCTGCGTCCTCGCTCGGGATCTCCGTGGAGCGATACCGATTTGCCGGCATTCTGCTTGCGGTCGCGCTCACCGGCGCGGCGACCGCGGCCACCGGCCCCATCGCATTTGTGGCGCTCGCCGCTCCCCAGATCGCACGACGGTTGGCACGGCGCAGCGGTTTTCTTGTCGCGACTTCCTTCCTGCTCGGCGCAGTTCTGCTGGCGGGCGCCGACTTGATCGCGCAAGCGGTCGAGGTCGGTCTCCGCACTCCGGTCGGTCTCGTCACCAGTCTGCTCGGTGGTGCCTATCTGATCTGGCTGCTCGCTCGTCAGGCCTGAAAAAACTCGCTACGAAAGAGATTCATGACTACTGCCACCCCAACATCGCGGCTGCGTGCCGAGAAGATCGAACTACGGTACGCCGATCGAACCATCGTGGACGAGTTGAGTCTCGAGATCCCCGATGGAGGGTTCACCGTCGTCGTCGGACCGAACGGGTGTGGCAAGTCGACTTTGTTGCGTGCGCTCGGCAGAATGCTCGCACCTCGATCGGGTCGTGTTGTGCTCGACGGTAACGATATTCGGTCCTATCGAACCAAAGAAGTCGCCCGGCGAATCGCCCTGTTGCCACAGTCCCCGCTCTCTCCTGGAGCGATCAGTGTCGCAGACCTCGTATCCCGCGGCCGATATCCGTATCAGAGCATGCTGCGCCAGTGGTCACCCGAAGACGAGCATGTTGTCTCCGAGGCCCTGAATGAAGTCGGAATGCGATATGCAGCAGACCAATTGGTGGACGAGCTGAGTGGGGGACAACGTCAGCGGGTATGGATCGCCATGACGCTTGCGCAGCGCACCCCGGTGTTGTTGCTCGACGAACCGACCACCTTTCTCGACATCGCACACCAGATCGAGGTTCTCGACCTCTGTTCCCAACTCCACCAGTCCGGTCGAACATTGGTCGCGGTCCTGCACGACCTGAACCTCGCGGCCAGATATGCCACGCACGTAGTTGCCATGCGGTCCGGAAAAATTGTCATGCAGGGCAGTGCCTCGGACGTCTTCACCCCTGAGTTACTGCGCGAAGTCTTCGACCTCGAGGCGCTGGTTCTCGAAGACCCGGAAACCGGACGGCCACTTGTTGTTCCGCGTGATCGAAGACCTGTCAGTCAGCTACCCGTCCACAACTGAACCACCGATCAGGAGATATCAATGACTACCGCATCTCGACCTGAAGAAACTGAAACGTCTGCGTCGGCAAAGGCGCCACGCGGAGAAGACCACGACCGCGGTCTCAACGACGTGGTTGCCGTCGTCGAACGCGTCGAACGGCCGACCGAGAGCATCTTGCGCATCGCCGTCCAGTTGACTTCGTCGGCGGACGACCCGAATTGGTTGCGGCCCAACGTCGCATTTCGCATCCAGCTCGGTCCGCAGTACGGCGACGTCTCTCGCGTCTACACGGTGCGCACCTGCAACGCGCCGAGCAGTTCGATGACCTTCGACGTAGTGCTGCACGGCCACACCAGCCCGATGATGAGGTGGGCCGCCGACCTGCGTGTGGGTGACACGTTCTCACTCACCGGTCCTCGCCCGCACTTCCTCGTTCCCGAGATCGCCGGGCGCCGCGTCGCACTGTTCGCCGACGATACCGCGATACCTGCCCTCTATTCGATTCTGCTTCAGTGGCCCGAGGGACTGACCGGCGTCGGCTGGGTCGCCACCGGTGACGCCGAGGCTTTCGCGGAACTACCCGTGATCCCCGGCCTCGAGCTGCACCATGTCGAAGACGGCCTCGCCGGGTACGCCGTCGAACTCGATAACCCAGGAGACTACGCGGTGTGGGGTGCCGGGGAACGGGACGAGATGCGAGCCATTCGAGCGCATTTCCGCAAGACAGTCGGCCTGGCGAAGGACGATGTAGTTGTCTTCGGGTACTGGAAGCGAGGGGTCAGCACTACCGAGATAGATCAGAACCGACTTCGGAACTACACGAGCATCCTCGAAAACGGCGGCACGCTCGCAGACATCGACGATCTGGCAATCGGTATCTGATGCGACTGTTGGATTCGTCAGCCCACCGCGTGTTCTTCCGGCGCCAGGGAATTGCCCGGTGCGATGTTCGAGCAGTTGTTCGGCAACTGATTTCCGTTGAAACGGTCGTTGAGCCAGGTGATGGCGCCGGGGAGCCACAGCGCGCCACCCGGAACGTGACTGATGGTGTCGTACTGGTCGTACTGGATGGACAAACCTGCGTCGCAATAGCGAGTGGCGAGTGAGCGGACGTCCCCGGCAACCATGACTCCGTCGCCAGGGCCGACGCCCGGTCCACCTGGCTGGGTGCCCTCGAGGGCTCCGTTTGCGGCTTGAGCGATGAACATCGGGATGGTGGGTATCGGCGCGTTGCCCATGTTGATCTTGTTGGCCACGTCGACGTACTCGGGCACCGAGTTGGGGTTCGCATACTCTGGTTTGGCAAGGTCCTGCCAGGTCACCCCCGGGTACTGCAGGATGACGTTCCCGATCGAGGCATCCTCGATCCGAGGTAGGAGTTCGCGTCCGCGATCGCCGAGATACGGGTCGAAATCTATGTCGTAGGCACGGGCAAGTCCGACGACCGCCATCCCGACAACGCCTGCCCAACCGATGCTTCCGTTTGCGTACCGGAGGTTGTTTGCCGGGTTGACCAACAGACCACCCTGGGCGGCGCCGATCAGGTCCTCGTTGATGTCCGGGGCGTAGTCCGGCGCGAGGATGGACGCCCAGTTGGTGGCGATTGCTCCGCCCGAGTATCCCATCAGACCGATCTCGGCTGAGTCGGAAATACCTGTCTCGGATGTGTTGCGAGCGGCACGGAGGGAGTCGAGAGTCATCATTCCGTATTCGGGTCCTGCCGCGAAGTCCGCGTTCGGGCCCTCGGTGTCGGGAATGACGACGGTGTAGCCCAGCGCCAGTAGAGGACCGAACATGACGGCTTCGCCGGAAGCGAGAGTCCCGCCGAAGGCGACATTGCGCCCGCTGACGGTAAGGCTGCCGATCGGGGTGTCCCCCGCGATTGCTCGTGACGGTCCGTCTTCCGGGTTCAGCGAATCGTAGGCAGACTGGAACGAGACAACTTTGTCCGGCTGGGCATTGGGTGGTCGAAGAATCGATGTGACATTCGCAGACGGCCGGCCGAGAGCGTCGGTCGACCGGTACAACACCTGTACGGCTTGCAACGGGGTAGGAATGTTGACGACGTGATAGGGCAAGGTTCTCGTTTTGAGCACGGCCCCAGGCTGATACGACGACAGCGGTGCCGAACCGTCGTACTGATAGAAGGAATCCGCCGACGGTTGCGCGGCGACAGTAGGTGCTGTGATGCCTGTG
The DNA here is from genome assembly GCF_021352185.1 of Rhodococcus sp. Ni2. Taxonomy (NCBI): domain Bacteria; kingdom Bacillati; phylum Actinomycetota; class Actinomycetes; order Mycobacteriales; family Nocardiaceae; genus Rhodococcus; species Rhodococcus sp. Ni2. The sequence continues at coordinate 1,908,270 of NZ_WOXZ01000001.1, read as the reverse complement.
AGTGCAATGGCTGTCAGCGCCACCGCTCCCTGAAAGAGAATCTTTGATGCCACGATCGACCCTTCGGTTTCGTATGTCTCTCGGTACTTGACGGGCTGGTGTGATGACGACCACACGTTATCTTACTTTTGAGTAATAAACGAGAGGCTTGCGCCGGTTGTTTGAATCATGCATGGACGCAATGTGATTGAGATCTTTGAAGTGGCCTTGCTAATTCTGCTCAGGATGCCATGTGTACGATACGACTAGTAGCTGTCGCGACGAGCTGCTGCCTTGGGCTGTTCCGGGTTGTCCGATTCCGGGAAATGTTCTGTGCTGCACGGTATTGAAGGACGAAGGAGTGGACATGGGTAAGCGCGCTCCCGATGACGGCGTGTTTCGAGACTCGGCCGGCGCCCAGGCTGGACTGCTCACTCCTCCGAGCGGTGCACGTAGCGAGGCGGCCCACGAGAAGGCCCTTCGGTCAGCGGAAGCGCTTCTGAAATCCGGGGGAATGAAGGCGGCGACCATCGATGCGATCTCCGAGCAATCGGGCGTCAGCAAAGTCACGCTGTATCGGCACTGGCCGTCGCGGCAGGCGATCGCCGCTGAAGCGTTCGGTGTGCTCATGGCCCGGCACTTGACGTTTCCGGAGACCGACAGTGCGCAAGACGATTTGAACGATTACCTCGAGGACATCGGAAGGTTCTACCGAGGTCCACTCGGGTCGATCTTTGCCGAACTTGTCGGCGCGTGTGCCAACGACCCGACGACGGCTGCATACTTCCGTACCTTCTTCCTCGACGAACGTCGTCGCGGCTTCGCCGAACTGATTCGACGATGCGTTGAGTCCGGATACTTCCGCGACGACATCGAGATCGAGGAAGCGATCGATCTCTTCTTCGGTCCCTTGATCTACCGGATGTTGGTGGGGCACGCGAGTATCGACGACAACACGGTGCGCTCGATCATCGATCATGCAGTTCGTGGACTCCGGAACGGTGTCTAAAGGGGATATTCGCTGAAATCCTTTGTGCTGGAGAGGGTACTGCCCTCTCCAGCGTTGCGCGATGTGTGTCAACTCGGCACTGTCAGCTGAGCATTTTCAGCACGTTCTGGTACTCACCGTTGATCTCGGCATGACGAAGTGGCTTGGCCGCTTCGACCACAATCTCTGTGGCGTTGTCGTCAGCTTTCAGTAGAGCAATGGTTTCTTCGATGTAATCATCAAGGGGTAGAGCCGATTCCGAGTTCTCCTGGTTCATCAGTGTGGTGCGGACGCCCGGTGGGATGAGTTCGATGCACTGGATCGAAGTATCGGCGAGTTGAACGCGCATGCTCTCGGTGAAGAGATGAACGGCAGCTTTCGTGGCGTTGTACGTGGGCGTGATGGGAAGTGGGACGAAGCCGACGGCGGATGACACAGTGACGATGGTGGCGGTCGGCTTCGTCAACAGATGCGGAATGAACTGGCCGACCAGTCGAATAGTCCCGAGTAGGTTCGTCGTGATCGTTCGTTCGGCGACGTCGAGGAAGTCCGGGTTCTTCAGGTCCTCCGGGTACATGATTCCCGACATCGTCACAAGGACGTTCAGATCGGGAAAGTCCTCCGTTACGGATTCATACGCCGTTCGAATGGATTTCGGGTCGTCTACGTCGATGACGACGGTACTGATCTTCGGATGCTTGCTCGAGATCTCTTGCAGCAGAGTGGATCGCCGTCCACCGATGATTACCTTGTTCCCCTCGTTCTGCAATGCCACTGCAAGTGCGAGCCCGATACCGGAGGTTCCGCCGGCAATGAAGATGGTATTTCCCGAGATATTCAATGTGTGTTTCCTTGGTTTGTCGTGGGCGTCGACGTGGCGACAGTGATGGATTTGAGTTGGGTGTATTCGTTGAGCGTCTCGAGGCAGAACTCTCGCCCGAGACCGCTTTCCTTGAATCCGCCGAAGGGGACGCCGCCTCCCAGATTGAAGTACTGATTGATCCAGACGCAGCCCGCATCGAGACGGTCCGCGGTTTCCATGGCGTTCTTCAGGTTCGAGGTATAGATCCCAGCAGCGAGTCCGTATGGAGTGTCGTTGGCTTCTGTGATCACTTGCTCGTAATTGTTCCACTTGAGGACGCACAAAACAGGCCCGAAGATTTCGTCCTGCGCAATTCGCATCGAGTTCGTGACCTCCAGAATTGTCGGTTCGACGAAGTTTCCGGCTTCGAATCCCGGCACTACTGTTCGGTTGCCGCCGGTAAGTACTTGTGCGCCTTCTTCGATTCCGGAATTGATCATCGAGATCACACGATCGGCATGTTCCTTGTGGATTAATCCACTCAGTTCGGTGTCCTCCTCGAGTGGTGGCCCGACTCGCAATGATCGGAATCCTGCGACGAGTTTTTCCACGAAGGCGTCATAGATATCCTCGTGGATGAAGAGACGTGTTCCGGCCAGGCAGGATTGGCCGTTGCACATGAGGACACCCGCGGTGGCATCGGCGACCACTGCATCGATGTCCTCGATATCAGGAAACACGATGCTGGGACTCTTGCCGCCGAGTTCGAGAGTGGTCGAGATCAGCCGGGATGCTGCGGCGTGTGCCACGAGTCGGCCGACTTCGGTGCTTCCGGTGAAAGCGAGTTTGCTGACCTTCGGATGGTCTATCAAGGCTGCGCCGGCTTCCTCGCCAAGACCAGGGACAACATTGAAAACGCCTGCGGGAAACACGTCGGCGGCGATCCTGGCCAGCTCCATGACTGAAACACAGGCATTTTCATCAGGTTTGAGTACGACGGTGTTTCCGGCTGCGAGAGCCGGCGCGATCTTGAATGCCGTCATCACCACGGGATCATTCCAGGGAATGATCTGTCCACATACGCCCAATGGCACTCGCTTCGCGACCAGGTATCCCGATGCCAACTCGCGGCCGAAGCCATGGTGGGCCAACGAGATTGACGCAAAGTATCGCAGGTGTGAGACGGCGGCTCGATAGTCCTCTCGCATCTCCCTGATATGCCGCCCGGTATCCCTGCACTCGAGTTGGGCAAGCTCTTCGGTTCGATCCTCCACGAGCGCGGCAAACTGCAAGATTTTTGCGGATCGTTCTTCAGTGGTCAGGTTCGCCCATGCAGGAAATGCCCGCCTGGCGGCTTCGACCGCATCATTGATTTCTTCTGCCCCGCATCGGGACAGTGTGGCGAGTAGAGCGCCGGAAGCGGCGTCACGCGCCTCGAAGGTGGATGTGCCGATGGCTCGGAACGCTCCATCGATGTACGCACCGTATTCACGAACTGCTTGACCTTCCATGGATCCTCCTAGATCGGTCAATCGGTGAAGTTCGAAGTGTACTGTACGTTTCGTACACTTGTCGATGGTTGCCTTGCCGCGTATGGATGGCGTTAGCAGAAAGACCAGCTAGAACAGTGTTCTGGTCACATAGTCAAGGCGTGGCTCCAGCAATTTCAGCCGCCTGCTTCATAGCCCGTGAGACGTACCCCGTGCCGATTCTGACGCCGCCCAGCCACTCGGTGAGGCGCGCCGCCTCGGCATCGAGAGAACGTCGCGCAGACGCTGACACGGTCTCGAGCAATCGGACGTGCACCACACCGGTTTCGTCTTGGATCCAGCACCCTACGACGCGACCGTCGACCCAAGCGGTGGTGCCGGCATTACCGCGGGTGTCGAAGAGTTGGTTGCGGTGCGGGCCGAGGTAGAAGTCACGGTTCTTCCACCCCATGATTGTCGGGTCGAGCACCGGTAGGAGTGCGACCCAAGGACCTGGATCAGACACCGTGGCGACGTCATCCGGTAGCAGCCAGCCGGTGTCGCCTCCGTCGAGTGAGACTGCAACGGCGTCGAGTTCGGCGAGGGCGGCCCGGACGACCGTCTTCGTCGAGCCCAGCCACCAGACGATGTCGTCTTCCGTGCCCGGTCCGAAGGTGTAGAGCCAACGGCGGACTATTTCTCGATAGCCGTCTGCAGATTCGAGATCGACGGGGGCGTCGTCGAGCCAGTGTCGAGTGAGAGTCCACAGTGGGCGTGAGACGGGGAAGCGGGCGGTGTTGGTGCCGCGCATGATGTCTGCGGTCGCCCCGAGATGCGTGAGAACCCTGGGTGCCGACCAGATTTCACCTGCCGAACCCTCGACCTTGACGTCTATCATCGGCACGGCCTGACGAATCTCTACCGCTGAAAGCCCTTCAGGCCTATCGGTGAGCAACTTCAGCACTTCCGTCCGTGCGCGATCGAGCCAGTCGTTGCCGTCGACGGCGAGTCCGGCCTTGACGACATCCTTGGCCATTCGTGCCCGCTCGGTGTTCGCGACGCGGGCGGACGCACTCGACCACGCGGCCGGCAGCAAGTCGCGGGGAAAGGTGAAGAGTGTGCGGCGCATTGCCAATTGCTTCACGAGACTGCGTTGGTCGTACAGGGCGCGGTCGACGTCGGCGGCGTCCACGGACCGAACCCTCGCCCAGCAAGACAGATAGACCGTCGCTGACTCGGTGGCGTGCAGTACCGTCATCGCCCGCGTGGCAGCTTCCGGCGAATCGACGTGAAACATTGGCTCCAGCGCATGACGTACTCCTATGCGAGCACGGCGTTCGTCGTCGGAGACATGGCGCATCAGGCCATCGTGCCACAGTCCAGGTGCGTCGTATCAGCTAGTTGCACGAGGGTTCGGTTGCGCCAGTAGTCGTCGTGTCGGAGATGTGTGATTGCACCCGGGGTGGTCGCGAAGGTCGCAAATCCTGCGGCTTCGACGGGAATCTGTAGCCAGGCGGAGACGACGAATGTGTGTGCAAAGCCGTGGGTTACGACGATGTGATCGTGATCGAGATCGTCCATCAGTTCGCGCATGCATTCGTGAACCCTTGCTGCGATGTCGCGGCGGGTCTCGGCACCGGCAACGGGGCCACGGTGATCGAGGCGGTTGTTGTCAGGGGCCGGGACCTGCCGCTGGGCCAGCCACGAGTTCGGGCGTCCTTCGGCTTCTCCGAAGCTGATTTCGCGCAATCGAGTGTCTGTTGTCGCCGGAGCATCGAGTGTCCGGGCGATGATCGTGGATGTCTCGGTGCACCGTTCGAGGTCGGACGAGGTGATGCGGACCGCGCGCGAAGTTCCGGTGCGTCGTCGTTTCAGTGCTTCGGCGATCAAACCTGCATCGCGCCGACCAGCGGGGGTGAGAACCGAATTGTGCCAACCGCCGACTACGTCCTGCGCTGTGTGTTCGGCATGAGGATGAGTGACGACGTAAAGATCCTGCATGAGACCCCTTTTGCTTACCCGACTTTTTCCGGCAACAGTATTCCAGGGTTGAGGATTCCACGGGGATCCCAGGACGATTTGATCAACTGCATTGCGGCGATGTCGGTTTCAGTGCGCCCCAGCGATATCCACGGCGACTTCGCGCGGCCTATCCCGTGCTCGGCGCTGATGCTTCCATGGTGGGCGGCGACGAGTCGGAACACCATATCGGTCAGTTCGTGTGCGACCCTCGGCTCGGCATCCAGAAGGTTCACATGAATGTTTCCGTCGGCGAAGTGCCCGAACAGGATTGGCCGCACGAGGGGGAATCGTTGTGCCAGGCTTTCTCGGAGGTTGTCGATGAACATTCCCATCACGGACAAGGGGACGGAGATGTCGAGCTTGACTACCGGCGTCGTCGACGACGCGCTGATGCTTTCGGTATGGCTTTCCCGCAGAGTCCACAGTTTTCGAGCCGGCCCAGGCTCGACCGTCGCGTCCTCGATGAGGTCGGCAGAGTCGGAGAGTACTTCGAGGAGCGACTCTTCCGTTTCGCGCGGTGATGACACCTCGATGAGTGTGTACATCGGTGAAGGGGTGCCGAACGGGCGACGGGCATCGGTGTGTGCGCAGACGAGGGAGATGCCGTCGTCAGTCATGATTTCGGCGGCTTCGACGGTCAATCCGCTCTGACGCACGCGATTACACAAATGAAGCGCTTGATCGACGTCGCGCACACCCGCGAGCACGACCTGGGTGTCGGTCGCCGGGGTGACCAGCTTCATCAGGACCTTGGTGATGACTGCGAGCGTTCCCTCGCTGCCGGCAAGAAGTCCTGGAATATCGTATCCGACATTGTCTTTGACGAGTGGAGTCCATCTACTCAGTACCGAACCGTCCGCGAGCACGGCTTCGATACCGAGTATCTGTGCGCGTGTATTTCCGTATCGGACCATGCGCGTCCCACCGGCGTTGGTTGCGACGATGCCGCCGAGTGTTGCGGATTCCTTTGATGCCAAATCGATTCCGAAGCGGAGACCGTGTGCCGATGCGGCCAGGTCGGCGCGAGCAACGGTCACGCCGGCGCCGGCTGCGATTGTCCGACCGATGGGGTCGACGGCTTCGATCGTTTCCAGACGCCTGGTACTCAGCACCACGGACCCAGCCGAGGCGATTCCACCACCGACCAGTCCGGTGTTGCCGCCTTGCGGTGTGACGGGAACCCCCGCGTCGAAGCATGCTCGAAGAACCGCAGACACTTCGGAGGTGTTGCCGGGGCGGATGACCGCGATCGCGTCGCCGATCCAACGTCCCGTCCAGTCACGTGTGTAGCCCTCGATCAGTTCGGGATCGGTAAGCAGATGCGTGTGGCCGACGATCTCTGCGAGGGCGTCGATAAGCCTCGCGTCTGTTGCAGGTTCAGTGAGTGCTCGGGGATTCATGTGCAACCTTGTGATCGTTCGGGTGACAATTTTCGGGAGACAGACGGTGGATCAACGTGAACTCGATCCTCCGACCTCAGGTGATGCCGTGTCCAAGACCAAGTAGTGACACCACCATCTGTTTTTCTTATAATCGCCGTATGAACCTGCAGCGTGCCCGTTATCTGATCGCTCTGTCGGATCATGGGAGCTTCACTCGAGCCGCTGCGAACGTCCACGTCGCGCAATCGGCCCTCAGCCAACAGATCAAGGTTCTCGAGCGCGAACTCGGAGTTCCGCTGGTGGATCGTCGGGGTCCGCAGTTCACCTTCACGGAAGCCGGCAAGGTGGCGGTACGAGAGGCGCGCTTTTTGATCGGGTGTGCGGACCGGGCGGTCGAACGAATTCGGTTGGCCGCGCGCGGTGTGGACGGAGAACTGCGCATCGCGTACACCCGTTCGTGGGCGGGCGGCGCAGTCGCGGATCTGGTCAGCACCTATCGAAGGCTCTACCCGGGCGTCGAAGTTGTCGTTCATCGTGGCACTTCGGCGCAGACTGTCGACCTCGTCCGAACCGGAGCCGTCGACATTGCGGTTGTTCGCCCGCCGCTCGATGAAGACGATCGAGAACTTCCCCTGATCGTCCTCGATACCGAACCTATCTTGGTCGCTGTTCCCGTGGATCATCCGTTCGGTGGTCGAGCGACGCTCGAACTCGGAGATCTGGTGGACGTCCCCGTTGTGTTCTGGCCGGAGGCCAACGCCCCGGGGATGTATTTGCGTACTCTCGAACAACTTTGGCCAAACGGGGCGCCCAGCATCGTTCGATTCGAGGCCGACGACGAGCAGGTGCTGCATGCCGTCTCGGACGGGGTGGGTATTGCGCCGATCCCCCAGGGCAGAGCGCGGATGCTCCGCATCCCGGGTGTCCATCTATGTGAGATCGCCGGTGAGCAACCAACTCTCGACGTGGCAGTGACCTACCGCCCGGATAATCCGAATCCGGCGCTTGCGCCGTTTGTTGCGCTCGCTGAACGCGAAAGATCGTCAACCACTGCGTAGTGCCTGTGATGCGCGGTGGGTCCTATCCGCCATCGAGTACCAGCATCATGGCCGTTGCGCGTGCTCGGTTCTCGATGGCGTCGACGTGGAATCCGACGTGCTGGGACAGTTTCGCCAATCGGTGCGCGACGCTGCTGTGGTGAAGATGCATGGAATCGGCTGCGGCCCTCAAGGTTCCGGACTGCAGGTATGACCTCAAGGTTTCGAGTAGTTCTAATCCCTGTTTGGTGTCGCCGATCTCTTCGGCACGAACCAGATCCGGTATTCGCGAGTGATCGATGTGTGGTCCCGGCGCCAGGAGGTTGAGGGCGCCGAGATTGTCGGCGTTCACGATCGGTGTTGTTGCCGACGCCTGTGCTCGAGCGAATCGTGCAGTGCTCAGTATTGTGCTCACTTCGGAAGCGGGAGCAGTCAAAGATATTCCGGCGCGAATGAATGACGACAGCGCGGCCTCGGACAGCTCGGGTGTGGGTGCGAACGAACCCGTCACGAGATTCAGATACTCGCCGTCAGCGTCTATCCCAACGGCTTTGCCAGGTGTGCAATCTGGCGAAATGGCAAGGTGTGCAGTGCCGTCGGCCGTGTCTGAGACTGCCTTGGTTGCCATTACACGGACTGGGGTTTGGGGTGCGATACCGAGACCGGCGCAGGAGGTGAGCACCGCGAGTTCATCCATCGGGAACAACAGATTTCGAGTGTGCTCGGCTTCGGTAGGCAGGCGTCGCGGTTGCAGAATTATCGCTGCGGTCAGGGCCATCCGGTCGACGAGCATTTCGTCGAGTGGCAAGCTGGCCCCGGGTCGTTCGATCCATACCGTTCCGAGAACCTCGTCGTCTACGGCAATGTTTCTGGTCATGCTCGGTGGGAGCTGAGGATCGGGTGACCAGCGGCCGCGCGGATCGCAACGGCGCAAATTCTTCTTGCTTCTGCCGCGCTCGACGATCTCGATACCCACGACGCAGTCCGCCAACTGCGCGCTCGCACGAAGCAAAGACGCGGTGTCGGAGCCGTGCCGCACGAGGGCGTCGAAGTAATCGATGACACGTACCAGGCCTGCCGAGTCTGCATCGAGCTCGGCAAGCCGGTACATCAGTCCTTGCATCTCGCAACGCTACGAGACCGGCGAGAGCGAACGCAACCCTCTCCTGAGCGCAGTGAGGGCTTCGGCGGCACCTCTTTCGCTGACCGCGGCGGTCGCGACCAGTGCCGACCCGTGAAAGGTTCCGGGGAAGGAATGCAATTCGACGCTGACTCCCGCTTGCAGCAGCCGAAGGGCGTATTCGATTCCTTCGTCGCGGAGCGGGTCGAGTTCCATGGTGGACAGGTAGGTCGGCGGCAGACCGGTGAGGTCGGTAGCCCGGGACGGCGCAGCGTAAATGGACACGTCAGGATCTTCGGGACCGGAATATGACCCGCCGAGATAGTACTTCCACGACAGGATGGCGTTAGGGCGGTGCCACAAGGGGGTGTCGACGAAGTTCGTCATCGAGACCGTCGCCAGGCGGTCGTCGAGTTCAGGGATTTCGAGGAATTGGAAGGCCACGGGCACAACGCCCTCGTCACGGGCTTTGAGGACAGTGCCTGCGGCCAGTCCACCGCCTGCGCTCTGCCCTCCCACTGCGATGCGGCGTGGATCGACCCCCAGCTCCTCGGCATGGGCGTGGATGTAGAGGAGTGCGGCGTAGCAGTCGTCGACGGGGCCGGGGAAGGGGGTTTCGGGGGCGAGGCGGTACTCCACGTTCGCAACGGCGAATCCGAGTTCCCGCGCCACCTCGACGCAAAATGGATCGCTGGATTCTGCGGTGCCGATTGCGAATCCGCCGCCATGGATCCAGAGCAGAACGGGGACAGGGCCGGCAGTGTTGTCCGGGGTGAAGAAACGAATCGTGACCTCCGGATCGCCGTCCAGGCCGGGTGCCGACAGTTCACGAAGCGTGACCCCGTCGAATGACAGGTCGGCCGACATGGTGCCGACCAGAGCGTCGTAGGTGGCCCGTGCGTTGGGGAGATCAGCGAAGTCCACCTTCGGGAGCATGGTGAGTGCCGCGGCGAGTTCGGGGTCGAGAGTCGGGAATGTTGTCATGCACCCATCATCGAGCCTGATTGTGGCCTACGTCACCAGCGGATTGTAGGAAATCGGAGAGTCTCCCTCCGACACCCGTCGGATCTCCCTAGGATGACGCCGGTGGACAGGGTACATCTCGGGGTGGGTTCGAGCGATTCGAAAAGTGGGGCACGGATTGGTGGACGACCTCCGCAGGTTTTCGCTGGTCAGGCGATTCTGCGGTCGCACGAGTACCTTCTGACGCTCGAGGCACACACGGCGCCGTGGCTCGGCGTGCGAGAGCTTTCGATCTTCATCCGTCGAGGTTTCTCCATCGGCGACGACGACCTCGAATACCCGGACATCGGGGTTAGGGCAGTCCTGCACTTGCCGTCGTCACGAAGTGCGGAATCGGCGGGCAGCCATGCGGGCCTTGGCAGCGCGGCGTTGATCAGGATTCCCTCGGACGACGAGGTGATGCCGTTGGTGTTGATAGCTCCGCAACCGGTGCTCATTCAGAACGAACCGTCCTACGCCGATGCCGTCGAGGCAGATGGACACAGCTTCCTGTTCCAGATCAACGAAGAGGGGTGGCCGGTGGTTGCTGAGTCCCACCCCGATTTCGTAGAGGAGTACCTATTCGGTTACGGGTCGGTGTATTTCTACGGGAGCTCTGACGCGACCGGGCTCGTTCGCGAAGTTGTGCCGGGATTTCTCGACTTCTGACCGGCCCGACGGCCCGTCCGCCGATACCGTGGGCAGCGTATCGCGACCGGCGGTTATGTCCTCGGAAAAATTGTTTCGGAAGTTTGTCGATCGGTGAGTGCGCCGTTCGACGTGTAAGCAGAGGGACCGAACAGAGCGGTCCACGAACGAAGGAGATTCTCATGAAGTACATGCTGATCATGCGTTCCACCGATGAGGCCATCGAAGCATCCAAGGACATGGACTTCGACGAGATCATCGCGGCGATGGGGCAGTACAACGAGTCCCTGATCAAGGCAGGTGTCTTGCTGGCCGGTGAGGGACTGGCGATGGAGGAGGGATTCATCGTCGATTTCGAGTCCGATCCTCCGCTGGTCTCCGACGGCCCGTACGGGGAGACGAAGGAGTTGTTCTCGGGATTCTGGATCATTCAGACGTCGACCAAAGACGAAGCCTTGGAATGGGCGAAGCGCTGCCCGCTCGGGCCGGGAAGCAAGCTCGAGGTACGCCGCGTGAGCGAGATGTCGGACTTCGATCAGGACAACGAGTACATCCAGAAAGAGGCCGGCTGGCGTGAAGAGCTCGGTACCGATCGTCCGGTCGCAGGCTGAACCATGACCGACGAGGCGGTGCGAGAAGAAACGAGAAAGGCTGTCGACGCGGTCTGGCGTATCGAATCCGCGAAGATTGTCGCCACGTTGACTCGCACCGTCGGAGATCTTGATCTCGCCGAGGATCTGGCCGCGCAGGCTCTGCTCGAAGCCGTCGAGCAGTGGCCCGCGACGGGGGTTCCGAGAAACCCCGCTGCCTGGCTGACATCTGTGGCGACACGACGAGCGATCGACGGGTGGCGACGACGTGAGAGGTTGGACGAGCGCTACGCCCACTTTGCGCGTGAACTCGAGAACGACGCTTCACATTTCGACGACGTCAGCTGGGATCCGGACCGCATCGACGACGATGTCCTTCGCCTGATGTTCATCGCCTGCCATCCCGTGTTGAATCGAAAAGCGCAGGTGGCGTTGACGCTTCGGGTGGTGGGCGGTTTGACCACGGAAGAGATTGCGAAAGCGTTCCTCACACCGACGGCGACGGTGCAGCAGCGGATAGTCCGCGCGAAGAAGGCGCTGACCGCCTCGAAAGCGGTTTTCGAAGTTCCAGGGCGAGAAGAGTTTTCGAGCAGATTGAGCGCGGTCCTCGGAGTGCTGTACCTGGTGTTCAACGAAGGCTATGCAGCCAGTTCCGGGGACGAGTGGATGCGGGCGGAGCTCAGTGCTGAGGCTCTGCGGCTCGCGCGAATACTCGCCGAATTGGTCCCCAGGGAGTCCGAGGTACACGGCCTTGTCGCTTTGATGGAGCTGACAGCCTCGAGATTCGGCGCTCGGACAACCTCGACCGGTGAACCCATCCTGCTGGCTGACCAGGATCGGACGAGGTGGGATCGCCTACAGATCTCGCGTGGGCTTGCCGCGCTGGAACGAGCTGACGCCGTCGGGCGTGGACGAGGCCCGTACGGCCTGCAGGCGGCGATTGCCGAATGTCATGCGCGAGCAGCAACTTTCGAAGACACTGATTGGAAGAAGATAGTCATCCTCTACGAGGCTCTGGCGCAACTGACGCCATCGCCTGTGGTCGACCTCAATCATGCGGCGGCGGTATCCATGGCATACGGTCCTGGCCCTGCGCTCGAATTCGTCGACAAGCTTGTCGCTTCAGGTGAACTGGCCGACTACCACCTGCTTCCCAGCGTTCGGGGGGAGTTGCTCAGTCAGCTCGGCCGATCCGAGGAGGCTAGAACCGAACTCCTCGAAGCGGCTCGGCTGGCCGGGAACGAGCGTGAGCGCGCTGTGCTGGTCGCGAAAGCCGATGCGCTGCTGCCGGATCGGTAGTCACGCGATTGTTAGTCAGGGCTGAGTCGGATCATCATTCGGCACCATGGGCGGCATCCCGACTCCGTAGGGATCGAGCATGTCCGATACACGTCGACCCCACCGTTCATGCGCGGACTGACGGGTAATTCCCGCTGCGCGGCCGATGGTTGACCATGTTGCGCCGAATCTACGCAGGCTCATGACGCTTGCCGTCGAATCGATACCCGCGGCGAGCTGAATCCGGAAACAGGCCAACTGCCACGCCATCTGACGCTGCGCCGGGATGTCGGTGTCCTGTTCTGCCTCCCACTCAGGGCTACCAGGTAAAGGATCTGTTCCGACAATCTTGTCTGCCTGAGTGCCGGCCTCGGTGATCGCGGCGTTGACCGTGGTGATCGCGGCGGTCTCGATCTTCGCAGTCAGGGCGCGTTCGATCAGGTCTTCCATGAAAAGTTCTCCTTTCGTCAGGACTAGCCTGACAGGCGCTGTTGAATTCTGTCAAGAATCCCCTGACAGACTTTGAGTTTAATTAATGCACGATTTATTTGTGTACTATCTAAATAGTCTCCGGTTCTGTTGACCGTCGTCGAAGGGGTTGCTGGTGAAAATCGTGGTTTTGTCGTTCCTGGTGGCATTGACTTTGATGACGGTCGGGATCATCGCCGCGCGCAACCGCAGCACTCGACCTGCCGTGACCGGGGCAGTTACTGCGGCGTCAACGGTTCTCGCTGCCGCCTGGACACTTTTTGCCGTGGCCTTCGTATTGGCCTGATCGTGCTGCAGTGCCGATGCGCCGGTAGTGGTGGTGAAGGAACTTCGCAGCAGGTCAGATGCGTTTTGTGTGCGGCGCGATGCCGCATACTCTGGCAGACGTGGCAATCGCTGAAACGGACAGAAATTACGGCGGAAGGTCGGTCGCGGCTCGCAAGGCCGAACGCCGTTCCCTCTTTTTGAATGCTGCTCTCAGCGTGTTTGCAGACCAGGGGTATGCCGGAAGTTCGGTGGCGGATATCTGCGCGTCCGCGAGTCTGGCCAGAAGGCAGTTCTACGACGAGTTCGGTAGTCGCGAGGATCTACTCCTCGCGCTGTACGACCAGATCCAACTCGACGCCAGAATTGCAATGGTCGACGCACTCGATGCAGAGCCTTCGGTCAATCTCCGTGACAAGGCAGCGACGGCCATGGCCGCCTTCGTCGAGTCGGTCGGAAGTGACCCACGACGCGCACACGTTGCCTTCATCGACGTCGTAGGTGTCAGTCCCCGGGTGGAAAAGCATCGTGTGGACCAACGTTCGGTCTGGGCAACATTTTTCGAGTCGATCATCAAAGGGATCGTGGGCGAAGATTACGAACCGCCGGGTGGTTACCGGTGGGCGTCCACCGCCTTCATCGGCGCGCTTACCGCGCTGGCGCACCAGTGGAGCACTGCGGAGCCTCGTCCTCCCGTGTCGGTACTGGTCGATCTGATGACGGTGCTCTTGAATGCGTTGATCGACGACGCGCCCCTTCACGCCGACGAATAGGTCACGAACACCAGGGGATTGTAATCCGGCCCACAACGCTCTACTCTCGTCCTCAATGTGTTAGACACTCGCATCTAACTTGTGTGCTCGTGATGAAAACTGCGGCAACACAAGGCAATCTGTGCTTTTCCGGGGAGGAATTGGTATGGGACGACGCTGGACAACTGACCGACAACGCGGGGGCCTCGCAATTGCCGTGATTGCAGTAATCGGGCAGATCGGACTTTCGGCACCTGCCTCAGCGGCACCGGACGAAGGTGTTCCCGCCCAAATTCAGGTCCAGCCTGCCCTGCCGCCTGCGGTTGCACCGCCTTTGCCTGAACTGGACCAGGCCTTCTATGAACCGCCTGTCGAGGTCGTCGAATCCAAGCAACCGGGTGAGATCATCGCCGCTCGTGCGGTGAATCTCGGTACTCTCAACCTGATTCCGACCAACGTGGATGCGTGGCAGATCTCGTATCGATCCAATAATGCTGCGGGCGAGGCAATTCCTGCTGTCACCACAGTGATCAAGCCGCGTGGCGACACTCGCGATGGGGGCCCGCGCCCGCTGCTGTCCTTTCAGATGGCAGAGGATTCACTCGGAAACTACTGCGCACCTTCGTATGTCATGCAGCAAGGCGCGTTGCCGTGGCTGGTGACGGGCGCTGCGACCGGTGGGGCTCAATTCCTCGAAGTGCAGGCGGCACTGGCGCAGGGTTGGGCATTGTCGGTGCCCGATCATCAGGGACCCAATTCTTCCTTCGCCTCCGGCCCCGTCGCGGCCCGGATCACGCTCGACGGTATTCGTGCTGCTGAGAACTTCGAACCCATGGAGCTGCAAGGGCGGTCAACTCGCGTAGGGCTGCTCGGCTACTCGGGTGGATCGATTCCTACCGGTCACGCAGCTGAAATACGGCAGGCGTACGCGCCGGAACTGAATATCGTCGGAGTCGCCGAAGGTGGTGTTGCCGCGGATCTCGGCGCTTTGCTCGACAATGCCAACAACGCTCTAGGGGCCGGGATCGTCGCTGCCGGTGTAATCGGAGTGAGCCGAGAAGATCCTGAACTTGCAGGCTTCATCGATCAGCACATAAACCCTGCCGGCCGAGCGCTTTTCGCTGCCAAGGACAACCTGTGCATGCTCTGGACGTCAGCTGCAGTGCCCTTCCTCAACATCAAGGGCTTCCTCGATGTCCCGGGAGATCCCGTCCAACACCCCACGGTGAGAGCTGCGCTCTCCCGAGCTGCCATGGGTAAGTCTGTTCCTGACGTGCCGATGTACATTTATCAGTCGAATCCCGACTGGTTGGTGCCTGTTGGCCCGGTGAACAAACTTGTCGATACCTATTGCCAAGATCCTTCTGCGAGTGTCGTTTACACCAGAGACCACTTCAGTGAGCATGTCAGCATGGAAGTCGTCGCTTTGCCGAGTGCTCTACTGTGGCTTCGCGATCGGTTCGCTGGTGTGCCTGCTCAGCAGGGATGCAGCACCTTCGACGCTGGATCCATGGCGCTTGATCAGAGGACCTGGCCAGTCTGGGTGGATGCGGTTGGTGAACTCGTCGCGGGACTGTTCGGCAAGCCGATCGGGACCTGACGGGTGACGTGATTCTGCGGTGGTGAGGAATTCTCACAAGGGCAGCGTGTTGCACTGACTGGACGTTATTTCATTGATCGGGCCTTGAAGATGGTGTCTTGTCACCAATGGGTTCCTGTTACCGACGAAAGGTTGCGCGATGACAAAGCTGTTGTTTGCGGTCACTTCTGCAGATCACTGGACGCTGAAGGACGGAACACCCCACCCGACCGGGTACTGGGCGGAAGAACTGGTCGAGGCGCATCGCGTTTTCGTCGACGCCGGCTACGACATCGTGATCGCGACGCCTGGCGGTAAAGCTCCCGTTGTGGACGAGGGAAGCCTGGCGCCCGAGGTGAACGGTGGGCAAGAAGGCGCCGACCGTATGCGCAAGTACATCGCCGATCTGCAGCCGGTGCTCGATTCGCCGGAGATTTTGGAGAACGCCGATGCTGCCGATTACGACGTGGTCTTCGTACCGGGTGGACATGGACCGATGGAGGATCTTGCGGTGTCGGCATCCTTCGGTGAGCTTCTCGTGAACTTCTTGGACGCGGACAAGGTGGTCTCGGCGGTCTGTCACGCGCCGGCGGCACTCCTGCCGGCCCAGAGACCCGATGGAAGCTGGCTGTTCGACGGCTATCAGCTGACCGCGTTCACCAACGAAGAGGAGACGCAGGCTGGTCTGGCGGACAAGGCTCCGTGGCTGCTCGAAACTCGCCTACGCGAATTGGGCGGCAAATTCTCGAAGGCTGAGGCGTGGTCGCCTTATGTCGTGGTGGACCGCAAGCTCTACACCGGTCAGAATCCGGCGTCGTCACGGCCTCTCGCCGAGCGGATTGTCGCCGACTTGGGCTGAGCATGCTTTTTGGCGCCGCATCGAGGTCTCCTCGATGCGGCGCTGGTCCGTGTTCTGTTGTCGACAAAGAGGTTTGACCTCTCAGGTTTTGAAGGTGGTGTTCGCCGGCCGCGGGTGCTGCTGCGGGTCGATCGAGGGTGGCGGGATGAACCAGGGTTTGTTGTCGACTCCTATGCGGATTTCCCATTTCCCGACGAACCCGGATTTGCGGTGCATCAGCCGGTGATGTGAACGGCACAGCAGGACCAGGTTGTTCATCACCGTCGGGCCACCGTTGGCCCAGTGCTTAATGTGGTGCGCATCGGTCCAAGCCGGTACGCATGTGCAGCCGGGGAAGGCGCAGCCCTTGTCTCGGGCGATCAACGCCACTCGCTGTTCGGCGGTGACCAACCTCTTTCCTGGTTTCGCATCGAGCGGCGCCCCGTGACCGTCGAGCAGAACGGTCGACAGGAAACAGTCGCAGCCGAGAAGCCTGCTCTGCGACACCGAGAGTGGTCCGAGCCACGGCATGTGCCCGACATCAAGATCCGACACAGCCATTCCACCACCATCGGGCGAGGGTGTGGCGGCGCAGTCTCGGTGCTCAGCGAGATCACGGGCGTTGATGTGCACGTTCACGTGCGGGCGCTGACCACCGTCGGTGCCGGTTTTGGCGCAGTCGAGGTACCGGCGGATCAGTTCGGTGAACCCGTCGGCCGTCCGCTTGGCCGCCGACCGAGAATCCGGGGTTCCGTCCGGTGCCGGGGTCGGCATCGTCAAATTCGACAACGCCGACAACAACATTTCACCGGTGAGGGCATCGAAATCACCACGCACCACCACCCGACCGTTCAACGTCGACGCGATCCGCAACTCATTGAGATCGACATCCTCGGCGGGCGGGATCTCATCGGATTCGAACAACCGCTCCAAGGTCGCGATCACGTTCCGCACCTTCGTCGTCGTCGCCTCCACACCCGACGCAGCAGCCAACAACAAATCGATACAGCGAGGGAGCGCGTCGTCTGGCATGCCCTTCGGTGGTGACTCGCAGAACGCCACGATCAACACGGCATGCTCGAACGAGCAATCCCCGCCATCGAACCGAGCAGCCACCGCCGGAAACGGCCGCAAAGCCGCACCTAACGCGGCGATCTTCTTCCCGTCCCGAACCTGCAGCATCGTGTTAGCCGCCAACCACGAACCGACACCGCGGCTGGCAATCACCTGATCATCCGGGCGCAACGACAACTCGTCCACCACCGCCACACGAACCGCCTCGAGGCGCAGAATCTCCGCACTCGCCGACACCGCAGCAGCGCGCAACTCTGCAGCAGACAACTGCCACAACCGTCCGCGTAACCCCACCGCAGAACCCGAAACCACGTCCGACAACAAGACACTCATTGAATCCCCCGATCCCCTCCCCAAAGGATACTCGAACACGCGTTCGAGTCAAGAGGGAATTAGGCGAGGGCGCGAAGGAGTGGAGTGGGGTCGGCGACGACGAACAGATGGCCGCCTCCGTTGATCTCTTCGAAGCGAGAGTCGGGAATCAACGAGTGTGCCCAGCGGGCTACTTCGATGGGTACGTTTCCGTCGTCGGTTCCGTGTAGGAAAACCGTTGGTACCGAGATCGATTGGAAGAGTCCAGGCACCTCGTGGCGATACCGAGCCAAGTCGACAACCCCTGCGGATCCACCCTGTGCGATCCCTTCGGATGAATCCAACTGGAGAGCGGGGCGATGTACCTCGTCGGTCATGACGGCCTGATCGGCGGCCGGCCAGATCGAGACTGAGTCGCTGCGTAGCTTGGAGAACACTCCGGTTCCTGCGAGCATTGCGCCGGCCACACGGGGAGCCCAGGTGGCGGCAAAGTACAACGCAGATACCAGTTTTATTCTGCGTCGCAAAGTATCTCGCGGTGCCCCGGGGATCATGGCGCACGCCAGCACCAGTTTCGAGACTCGTTCGGGAACGGCTGCAGCGACTGCGAGCGCGTAACCGCCGCCTCCGGAGAAACCCATCAGTGTGGCCGAGTCCAACTCTAGGTGATCGACCAGGGTGACGTAGTCGTCGTCCCAGGAATGAAATCCCTTGTCCGTGTACGGATCCGTGCGTCCGAAGCCGGGTCGATCGGGGACTATCAGCCGCATGCCTGCCGTCGAAGACGCGTTGTGGAGTGAGAGCCCTTCGTATCGGCTGCCAGGTGATCCGTGGGCCACGACTACCGGGTGGCCAGTCGGATCGCCGTACTCGCAGAATGCGATACGACGCCCCGACGCGTCGCGAATTTCGGTTGTGGTCACGCTGCTCGTCATGATGTGGTTCCTTGCTGCGCGATCGACGCCACACCGTCCAGGATGAGGGCGACTCCGAACTCGAACCTTCGGGTGGGATCGTGATGAAGTGCGAACACCGATGCCTCGCGTCGATCGGCAGGTGCGCTGTCGAAAGCGCCGCGTCCCAATTGAATTGCGACGTGTCCGGTGACGAAATCATGCAGCGCGCCGTATGCGTACGTGGCCTGCTCGTCCTCGAGGCCGGCCAAGGAAAGGGCGCTCACGACTCGGTGGGCGGTATCGTCGGCCCCGGGTGCTTCCAGTGATGCCTGCCGATGGGCTTCCAGGACCAGGGGATGGCGCATCAGGAGATCGTGGAGGCCGTAGGCGAACGTGCGGGCAACCCCGCGCCAGTCGGTCGGCCAGTCGATCGACGAGACGGCTTCGCCTACGAGAGTCGAGATCAGATCTCGCCTCAAGGCGTCGATGCCGCCGGTTGTGCGGTGGACGGACATCGGCGATATGCCGAGTCGTTCGGCGAGCACTCGAAATGACACCGCATCCAGGCCGTCCGTATCGGCGATCTCTGCCGCGGCATCAAGAATCTGTCTGTGACTCAATGCTTTTGGTCGACCAGCCCTTGCAGAGCTGGTGGATTCGGATACCATGCTGACAACAATAGCGATACGCGTATCGAAATTACAAGTGTCCATCGACCTCCAAGGAGCGCTGCCCGATGACCGATCTCCATCAACTGTCCGCCGTCGAACTTGCCGGTGTTATCGCCGCCAAACAGGTCTCGATTCCCGAAGTCACCAGGTACTTCGTCGACCGTGCGACCACTTCCGATGACGTCGGCGCCTTCACGACGATCGCCGGGGAGCACGCAGTCGCCCTCGCCGAACAAGCGCAGCGCAGGTTGGACGAGCGGGACGCCGGGCCCCTTCCGCGTCTGTTCGGCGTTCCGACGGCAATCAAAGACCTCGACGCAACGCGCGGCATTCGCACGACCTTCGGATCGGCGCTCTTTCGCGACTTCGTGCCGGACGCTGACGACGAGATCGTCGAGGCGATCCGAGAAGGTGGGTTGATCGACATCGGGAAGACGACGGTGCCCGAGTTCGGGGCAGCCTGTTACACCGAGCCGGAAGTCGCTCCGCCTGCTCGCAGTCCGTTCGATCGCACGCGGAGTGCCGCCGGCAGCAGTGGCGGCGCTGCTGCCGCCGTCGGCGCTGGTCTGGTGCCGTTTGCACAGGGAAGTGACACCGCCGGTTCGTTGCGTTCGCCGGCAAGTACGTGCGGAGTCGTTGGCCTCAAGCCGAGCCGCGGTTTGATCACGATGGGCGTGGCGGGGCATGACAACTTCGGATTTGCGAGCAAGGGGCCGATCGCCCGGACAGTTCGCGATACCGCTGCGCTGCTGGACGTTCTGGCGACGCGACCCGGCGCCGGAACTATCCACCCGCCTCGGCCGAAGTCGTTCGAAGAGTTCGTCGTACAGGCTGGGGGAGTTCGGGCTCGCCCCTTGACCGTCGCTCTTGCTCACGGATCGGTCTCCGGCGGAGCCGTGGATGCGCAGCTCTCGGCTGCTGTATCGAAGGTTGGGTCTGTGCTGGAGGGTCTGGGCCACAACGTGTTCGAGCGACCGCAGGCTCGCGATGACATTTTCATCGATGCTTTCGTCAAGATGTTCTCGTCTTTGGCGGGAACCAAGCCGATCCCGGAGGAGTACGAACACCTTCTGCGTCCGATAGTGCAGCACTTGCGAGTTCAAGCAAACCAGGTGTCTTCGGGTGAGCTGGCCGCGGCAATCGGTATTGTTCAGGCCTGGGCGCGGCGATGGAGTCTCGACTACGCCGACGCCGACCTTGTCGTCACTCCGACTGTGACGAAGCCGCCGCTTGCGATCGGGGAGTTGCGCAACGACGAAGACCCCGCGACCGAACTGATCGACATGGTCGCTTTCACAGGAAACACCGTCGTCGCCAATGCAACCGGTTTCCCGTCGATCAGTCTGCCACTCGGTTGGACGGAAGACGGCGTTCCACTCGGCGTGATGATCTCGGCGAAATGGGGTTGCGACGCGGAATTACTTTCTGCCGCTGCAATGCTCGAGGCCGAGATGCCGTGGAAGGATCGGTACCGATTCGACCGCGCAACCGTGCTCTAGTTCGGGAGCGGTACCCGGTCGCTCGCCGATGCGAACCCCAACCACGTGTGGCGGTTACCCCACCAGCACCACCCGACTTTCGGGGCGTTGCGGTTGTCTTTGCCGTCGCGACCGGTTCCGTTGCTGATCCACACGGCGGGAGTTCTGGTGTCGAAGGATCCGTCAGGTTTGCGCAGTCGGGAGCCGATGGTCATGAAACACTTTCCGCGTTCGAGAATGTCGGGGCGCTGCAACAGCCAGTGGATGCCTTCGGTAAGCGTCAGCGGCGTACGGTGTGCGTCGACGATTGCGGGCAATGCTTCGTCCGGGCTCCAGTTGGCCAGGTGATCCCCGCGGTCGACTCCACTGAGCAGATGTAATGGGCTTTCGGGCAGCGTTGACTGCTCGGTGGGGGTGAACAGATCGACGTCCGCCATGTCGACGACTATGAATCCGCGCTTGTTCCCGAGCTCGAGCAACGGAGTCAGAACTGAAGCCGGAGCCAGTTTTTCGTGCACGGTGAGTAGTCCGACATCACCGTGCCCGGTTGCGGCCTCCCTGACATCGCCGGCAGAAAGTCCGGCCATCTCGTGAACACCGAGTTCGATCAATCGCTCGGCTTGCTGATCGATGGGCGGGAGGTCGAAATGCATACCTGCGATCCTACCGATCGTGAGCAGAGCGATCGGAGGGTTCGGCCGCGAGGGAGGCCGGCCACGCAACGCCCAACGCGCGCATGATGAACGGGACGGTGGTCGCTACGACGGCGTCCACTCGGTCGCCGGCCATGAGCATCGGCCGTCGGCTTTCCACGCAGGCGAGGATGAGTTGCGCGGATGCGGCAGCATCGGAATCGACAAAGACACCGGCGTCGACACCTTCCTGAACGAGCTGTTCGACCAGAACCGACAGCGGGACAATATGTTCGAGGAAAATTTCGCGATCCTGCGCTGACAACAATTCGACCAACGCGATTCCTGTGAATCGTTGCAGTGAGAACTCGACGAGTGTCAGTTTGACGAGGATTTCGAGTCGGTCCACAGGATTCTCGCGGTCCGCGAGTTCACGCTCGGCCAGGAGTAGGAATCTGTCCATCTCGCGTGTGGACCAGGCGAGCAGTAACGCGGATTTGTCGGGGAAGTAGTTGTACACCGCTGTCCGCGAGACGCCGGCCGCCTGGGCCACCGTCTGCAGCTTCACGTTTTGCCAGCCCTGCTCGTGAAGTTCGCGAATGAATGCGTCCAACATGGCTTCTCGGGTGGCGATTTTGTGCTCTGCGGTTGTCGCACCACCGGTCAACTTCGGCATGGTCGATCCTCCTGGGTCTGATTCACGGTCACGGGGAGGTCGAACAGGTCCGCAACAAGGCGCGGATCACCTTGCCACATCGATACGGGTGCGAGCATCATCTGCTGCGCGATCGAGCGTACGGATCGGCAGACCTCTTGTTCTTCGGCGAGTGTGAGCGTCGTGCGTTTGCGCAATCGCTCCATCTCCGCGGTAGTGAGATCAGTGATCCATTCCTCGGCTGCAAGCGAGAGGGGTGAATCCGGTGTCACGACCGATCCAACTCGGCACTGGAGAACCGCGAGGTCATCACGGACAGCGTGATGACGGCGACGACCGAGACGGCGTGTGCCGCCGCCAGCCAGAGCGACTCGGGTGCATGTTTGTGAAGGGTGGGCGCCATCAGCATGGCCATGAGGAGGGCGAGACTCGACAACATCGCGGGACCGTTGGGGCGGCCGACAAGCAGGCTGACCAGAAGAACGAGCGTGACGACGCTGCACGCCACATCTACAGGCGGGTACGTGGCCGGAACGATTCCGCTGACAGTGTCGGTGAAGTTCAGCCCGATCGACACCAACTGTGCGAGACCTGTCGCGCCGGCCAACCAGGCCGTCCAACGTAGTCCGTGGAGTCCCGCTTTCCGAATGCCGGTCAGGGTTCCTTCGGCGGATTCCCACGCTTCGGACGGCGGTGTTGTCACGGCTACTCCTTTTTATGACGAGGTGTCGTCATAAAGTAGCAGTGCGCGATCGCGAGATTCTTGCCGGTAGGTGACTGGCCTGCTTCGAAGGGATAGCGTCGAAGTACCGGCCGAAATGACAATCGCGGGGAGGTGGCTCGATGACGACCTCTGCCCACACGGATCGGCCCTCGTCGAAACAGAGTTGGTTGGCGCGCGCAGCCTTCGCGGCCCTGGTTCTTGCAGTCGCGGTGCTCCTGATCTTCGCCGGACTGAAAGCCTTGACCATGCTGATCCTGGGGATCGGTGGGGTGGTCGTGTGTGTCGTGGCCGTGTACTGGTTTCTGACCACCCGCGGATTCCTCCGCTGGATCTCGTTGGCGATGGTGGTACTGACCCCGATCGTGGTGCTCACGTTCCTGGTCCGAGAACGACTCCTGTGGGTGGTGCTGCTCGCGATCGGGTTGTTCGTGGTAGCCGGTATCTGCGCTCGCACCGCCTTGGCGGGGGAGGAGAAGGAATTGCCGGTTGTCGAGCGACCGGCACCGCCGCCCGTCAAGCCGTTCTTCGTGATGAACCCGAACTCCGGTGGTGGCAAGGTCGAGAAGTTCGACTTGAAACGCAAGGCCGAGGAACTGGGGGCCACGGTCGCACTGCTCGAGGGGCCCGAGAAGATCGACGTGACGGCCTTGGCCAGGCAGGCGGTCGCGGACGGCGCCGACCTACTCGGTGTGGCCGGTGGCGACGGAACACAGGCACTGGTTGCTGCTGTCGCGGCCGAACACGACCTGCCCTTCCTCGTCGTCAGTGCGGGAACGCGCAACCACTTCGCCGCGGATCTGGGGCTCGATCTCGAGGATCCATCTCGGTGCCTCGACGCGCTCGTCGACGGCGTCGAGGTCACGGTGGATCTGGGAAATGTCGGCGGTCGAACTTTCGTCAACAACGCATCGTTCGGGGCGTACGCCGAGGTAGTCCAGAGTCCGGAGTACCGCGACGCCAAGACCAGCACCTTCTTGCAGATGCTCCCGGATCTCCTCGCCGGACGTGCCGGAGCGGTGCTGACCGCGCGCTCCCCGAGCGTGTCCGCGGTGGGTCCACAGGCTGTGCTGGTCAGCAACGGCCCGTACGAGATGAACGACCTGGCGGGGCTCGGTCATCGGCCGCGATTGGACCGGGGCACTCTCGGAATCGTCGCGATCTCCGTCAGCAGTGCACGTCAGGCCATCGGGTTGCTCCATAGGGCGCATCAACACGGTCTGGCTCAGGGCACCGGATTCGAGGTGATCGTCGACGCCGACACCGACGAGATTCCGGTCGGCGTCGACGGCGAGGCGCTGGTGATGCCAACTCCGGTCAGATGCACGGTCAGTCCGCAGGCGCTGAGGGTCAGAGTCCCCCGAGATCGACCGGGTATCCGTCGCCCCCGGCACGCCTGGGATCTGGTCCGGTTGCGAGAGTTGGCGAAGTTCAGGAGATCCGGCGCATGACCTGACCGACGGCCAGAACTCCCTGTGGATCATGCGTGTCCGCCAAAGCGCTCAGCCAGTGAGCGGTGTCCTCGTCGTAGGTGCGGGCGATCTTCTCCGGGTCGACGCTCGGCGCGAAGTTGGGCAGTGCATGCCCGTTCGTCCATGGCGCCATCGTTCGTCCGAGAGTCTCGGCGTGCGGGACTACCGCGTCGACCATCGGTGGGGCAAGAACTCCGACGGTGAACAGCGAGAAGGCAGCGTCACGATGGCAGAAGGCGCTGCGGTGCTCAGGTTCCCGTGCGAGGGCGCCCCCGAGGAGTCGTAATTCGACGACGGTTTGGGGTGAACCGGATCCGGGGCCGGCAGCGGCGAGCAGTGCGTCGACGGCCTCGTGTGACAGCTCGTTGGTCAATGCCGTGGATTCGTGCGTCGGCATCGGGTCGACGGGATCGGCGTGCACTGCCCCGAGGGCGGCATAAGGCAGCACACCGACTGCGTCGATCAAGGGTGTTGCGATTGAACGGATTCGGTCGATCAGTGACTTGGCATCGGATTCCTCGGCAAGACTTGCGAATCTGACCGCGACGGTGAGCCTGCCGGCCAGCGGTGGCGGAACCTGTGGAAGGGGTGGAAGTTGCAGAAAGGCAAGAGAGGTCGAGCTGTGCTCAGGCAGGTCGGCGCCCCAGTCCAGCCAGGCGTGCGCGACCGCACTTGCATCTGCGCCGTCGAAATAGAGTGCACCGCCGTAGAAGTGGGTGACCGGTAGTAGGTCGATCTCGATGGCTGTGACAATGCCCAGTGTGGCCTTGCCGCCGCGCAGTCCCCAGAACAATTCGGCATGTTCGTCGGGGGTGACATGAATGAGTTCGCCACTGCCGGTGACGATGTCGAACGAACGAACGTGATCCGACGACAGCCCGTACGTGCGCACCAACGGGCCGATGCCGGCGCCGGTGAGGAAGCCGGCGACTCCGACAGTGGGTGAAGAACCTGCCAGTGGCGCCAAGCCGTGGGGTGCGGCAGCGTCGATGACGTCCTGCCAGATCAAGCCCGCGCCGATTCGGGCAGTGCGGTTTTCGGGGTCGACGACGCACTCCGTGAGCCTGCCGGTGTGGACGAGGAGAACGTCACTGCCGAGAGGGACCGCGCCGTGGCCGGTGCGCTGAACACCGACGCGCAGAACCAACTTCGCCGCGAATCGCACCGTTGCGGCAATGTCTTGCGCGCTCTCGACTGCCACCACAGCGCCAGGCGCGACGGGAACCGCTGCATTCCACGGAATCGCCAACTCGTATCCCGTTTCGCCAGGCAGGGAAACGGAGCCGGTCACCTCTGCGCGCAGTGATTCGACCGCGGCGTCGAGCGTGGGGGTTTGAAGGTTCATGGTCTTCCTTTCCTCATCCGTCTTTCGGTCAAGGGAAGGATGTCCGAACAGGCTTGGGTGGTTCTTGACGTATGTATCCCAAGCGGATCCAAGTTTTATCCAAGCGCATTCTCGCAGTTCAGGGCCATGTCGATCGCGCTCGTTCAGCTACGCCCCGCATGCCGAGTGTCTCCGATTCGGCCGCCACTTCCGTCAGCTCCCGTTCACGTTCGGCGGACGGCTCTCGAAGCAGCGCCCGAAGCAGTCGACAGCGCAGCAGTGTTGGTGCTCCACCGGAGCCAGTTGCGATCTTCTCGGCCTGATCCAGGAGAGTCGATGCCTGCTCGACGTGACCGAGAAGCGCGTGCAGCCGAGCGGAGGCTTCGGCGACCGAGCCCAGTTCACCGACATGGCCCACCGTTGCGATGCAGCCGGTGTGTGGCGAGAGAAGTTCGATGAAGGTGTCGGCGTATTCGACCAGTTCCAGATCTGCCACGACGCGTGCAAGTAGTGTCTGGTGTCCCAATGTCGTCCACGTCTGTGGCCCGCGATTGATCAGCCACTTCTTGATGCCGTCGGAAGTGGCCTCGCGCTCGCCTCGGGCGGCGTCGATGGCGATGGTCCACGAATCAGGTTCCACGACACCGGGATCAGATTCGGCCAACGCACCTCGCTCCCATTCCAGAGTGTTGAACGCCAGATCTGCGCTGCCAGCCGTGTACAACTCCGTTTGCAGATGGATCTGCCTGGCCGTCTCGTACTGCCGGCGGGCTTGCGCGAAGTCTCCGTACCATTCGGCGAGAGTTGCTTCCATCCAGCGTAATTGGACCCGAACCACCGGGAGTCTCAGTAGCTCGCAGCCGATGATCCCCTGCCTGACGTGTTTGACGGCAGCATCGACATTGGCCAGATTCATCTCCGTCATGCTCGCGACGGCGTGTGCGACGACGCTGTCGACACGCGATTGTTGGTGCGGCAGTTCGAAAAGCTCGCGCAGTAGGCGCATGGACTCCGCGCTGTGCACCGCGACTCCGGAGAAAAGCAGAATCCGTCCGAGCAGCGCGTCCGCGATCACATCCGGATCGTCGAGTTCGCGGGCGATGTCGAGAGCACGGGCGCTCCATCGATTCGGGATCTCGGCTTCGGGGTGGTAGCAACTTCCCACCGCCAGCGCAGCAAGAACCCGTGCGTGAGCTGAACTGTCGTTCTCGACCAAGGGCTCGACCGCCGCGAGCCGTTCGAGCAGTGGTCCCGGATCGGTACCGTAGGAAACCCACGGCCACGCACCGGCGGCCCGAAGTAATGCGCCTGCCAATCGTCCGACGGCGGAGGTTCGCCCCTCCCGAACAGCCTCGAGGAGACCGGCATTGACGACGTCGAGAACTGTCTGCCCTCGACCTGCGCGGGCGAGGGCCTCGACTCTGGCCACCAGCAGGTCGTCCCGATCGTCAGCGGATTGCTGGGACACCGGAAGTAAGTCGAACGCGCGGACAGCTGCCTCCCACCACTCGGCCGCGGTCTCCGAACTCCACCGATCGGTCGCATCCTGAGCTGCAGCCGTGCATGCCTCCAGAACGACGAGTGGATCGACCAGGGGAAGTGCCGACATCAGATGTTGCGCGCGGCGGCTCAGCCGGTCCGGATCGGAGGAATTTTCGAGCACTTCGGCAACTCGGGCATGTATCCGCTGGCGACGAAGCGTGGGTATCGCTTCGAGGACTTCGTCTCGGAGAAGGCCGTGAGCAAAGACGTAACCGCCGTTTGCCGAGTCCGCGACGATGATTCGTTCATCAGCAGCCGCGTCGAGATGGTCGGCGAGAGTGTCGACATCGAGACGGGTGGCTGCGGCCAGTGTGTACACCTCGATGGCGTCGCCGATAACTGCGGCAACCCGAAGAGCGTGCAACACTGCCGGTTCCACTGCGGCAAGCCGTCGACCGAGGACAGATCGAACGGCGACGGGGATGCCGTCGCCCAGTCGCTCGTTCCGGGGAAGCCTGGCGTACTCCGAGACGAACAGCGGGTTGCCGCCGGTTCGTTCCGCCAGGGTTCGCGCCTCCGCGTCGTCGAGCCAGTCCCCGGAGACGCACCTTGCGAGTGTTGCAACCTCGCCCTGCGCGAGCGCCGGCACAATCATGGTTCGGTTTCCTTCGCCGTGGAGTACGGCTTCTTCGAACTTGCGCACTGCCGGCCCGACTTCCGAGTCTCGGAGCGTCGACACGAACCAGACTCTGGCACTGGTCATTGCGCCGACCAGGTAGGTCAGGCAACGAAGGGACGTGGGATCGGCCCATTGAATGTCGTCGATGACGACGGTCAACAGTGCATCTTTCGCCGCAGCTTCGATGGTGGTGCGAACCCGTTCGTAGACGGCAAATCTCGCTTCGTCCGGATCGATGTCCGTCGGCGGCGTCAGTACGAAATCGGCGTCGGCTCCGAGTTCCCGAACCAGTCGGCGGATCGGCCACCACGGCGGCGTTCCGTCGTCCTCCGGGCAACGTGCCCAGACGGTGGCTCCTCGAATGGACGTTGTTCTCGACGAACACTCCTCGGCGAATCGTGTCTTGCCGATGCCGGCGGGGCCGGTCAAGATCAACCAGCGAGGTGAGCCACGGCGAACGTCGTCGAGCATCTTGTCGGCGACAATCGTCTGAGCGTCGCGCCCGACGAACAAGCGTGAGGAATCCGTCTCGGGCATCGCTGCTACGGCTGGGGGAGAAGCCGGGACCGACACTTGTTCGGCCCCCGTCCATCCCGGAGTGCGCGGCCAGGCGGCCAGGCCGGGTTCGTGGCGCAGGATTGCGCCTTGCAATGCTGTCAGCTCCCCGCCGGGCTCCAGTCCCAGCTCGGCGTCGAGCCGAGACGCGTGTAATCGAAACTGTTCCAAGGCTTCCGGTGACCTGCCCGCCCGATGCAGGGCAACCATTCGCAGCCAGCAGGTCCGGTCGCGGAACGGGTACTCGCTACAGAGTTGAGCAGCTTCGACCAGCGCGGGTGCCAGGCGCCCCAGAGCCAGAAGCGCCGTTATCCGGGTCTCCCGGCACTCGGTCCGCACTTCCTCGAAGGCTGCGGCTTCCACCTCCACCCAGTGCGCGTCGTTCAGGTCGTCCAGAAGCTGCCCCCGGACCGAGGCGAGGGCACGGTCAGCGGTCGTCAAAGCCTGCTGCCACCGTTCGTTCTCAGCGTGTTGTCGCGCCGTTTCGGCGTCGTCGAGAAACACCGACAGATCGACGTCTGCCGGAGCGACCTCGAGGACATAGCCCGGCGATTGACGCACTATCGGTGACGCCGTACCGGTTTCGACGCGTAGCGCTCGGCGCAGGTTGGAGATATACGCCTGGATGCTTGCCATCGCACTCGCCGGTGCGTCGTCGTGCCAGAGAGCATCGATCAGCCGGTCGGTGGAGACGACGCGACCACGGTTGAGCAGTAGAACGGCAAGGACCGTTCGTTGTTTTCGAGGGCCCAGATCGATCACGTCGCTCGTCGCCGGACCCCGTGCGACCTCCAACGGCCCGAGCAGTCGATAGATCATCCGTTTCCCCTCGTACCTGCGGACGCAGGACGGTTCGATTCTAAGGAGCGAAATTCATACATGCAGGACAAAACGGTCAACTAGTTCTCGTCAACATCTGCTCGGATTCCTCGGAAAGAGTCTGGTTGACGCTGGTAGTGCGCAGCGTCGCCGCACAGACCAACGCACCGAGAGCTGCGATGAAGGCTGCGACAAACAGTGCCAACCGAAGTCCACCGACAAAGTCGTCCGGTGGTCCGCCGGGCAGCATCGACTGCGCCGGAAGGAAGGCGCCGAGCACGGCAACCCCGACTGCGATGCCGGTCTGCCGGAACGCGTCGTTGATCCCTGCGGCCAATCCGGAATGGTTCGAAGTGCTTTCGCCCAGAACCAACCCACTCATGACGGGGTTGAACACCCCGGCCCCCACGCACGCGACAACAAATCCGGGAAGTATCGCGTACGGCGAACTGGTCACGTCGACGACGGTCATCATGACCAGCCCCACCGAGACGAGTAGAAGCGAGCACGTCAACGAGACCGAGACGGGGATGCGCCCGTCCAATTTCGCGGTGGCGCCCGCGACGACGAACATCGCTATCGTCGCCGGTAGATACACCAGGCCGGCGTCCACGGGAGACAGATGCAGCACGTTCTGCAGGTAGATGGTCGTGTAGACGAACACCGCGAACAGGGAGGCGGAGATCGAGAACGCTGCGATCTGCGCTCCGGCGAAGGCCCGATTGGCGAGCAGATGCGGGGGCAGCATGGGCTCGGTGGTACGAAGCTCGTGCAGGGAGAAACCGATCATGGCGGCCGCGGCGATCACCGCGGCGATCATCGGCTGCGGCTCGAACCACCCATCCTCGTTACCGCGTAACAAACCGAACACCAGAGCTGCCAGGCCGGTGGACACCAGAATCTGCCCGGGCACGTCCGCGCGGCGAGGCCGAGGATCGCGTGACTCGGGAACCCACCGCACCGTCATCGCCAGTGTGATCAACCCGATCGGAACGTTGATCAAAAAGATTGCGCGCCAATCCAACAACTCGGTGAGCAACCCGCCCACCAGTGGGCCGACGGCAAACGCGCCCCCGATCGTGGCGCCGTATGCAGCCAGAGCAGTCGCGCGCTGGGGACCCTTCTCGAACACGTCCGCCAGCAAGGCAAGTGAGCAGGCGAAGAGTACGGCACCGCCGATACCCTGAGCGGCCCGCGCGAGGTCGAGCACCCAGATGTTCGGCGCCAGAGCGCAGAACAGAGATGCCGTGGTGAACCACAGAATGCCGATGATGAAAACATGGCGTCGACCCCGTCGGTCTGCCCACGATCCGGCGCTGAGAACCACCGTCGCCAATGCCAGCGTGTACGCGTCGATCACCCATTGCAGGGCGCTGACTTCGGTATCGAGATCGGATGCGATCGACGGCAGGGCGGTGTTGACGACGGCGATGTCGAGCATGAGCATTGCGGTGCTCACGCATACTGCCAGCAAAGTGGCTCGTCGTACTGCGGTGTTCTTCGGGGTGATCGGTGCGGTCATGGCCCGTCCTGATGGTCGAAGGGGTGTGTACTCGGAACACCCTGCGCTCCGACGCTTGGGACATATCGGGCGAAATGCTTGGAACCCGCGTGGTTGATAACTGCTGTGTTACTCGGAATCCGTCACCACCTGCTCGGTCGAATACGCACTCTCCCAACGGTTAATCTCTGGTCATGGAGACCAGCCAGTGGGTGCGACGGGTGTTGGTGGTGGAAGACCAACCACTGATGCGTGCGCTCGTCGGTGACACGCTCACACACGCCGGGTTCGTGGTCCATACGGCCGGATCGGCGGTCGAAGCGCTCACGGAGTTCGACGGATTCGATCCTGACCTCTTGGTCACGGACATCGACCTTGGCGTGCGGCCGAACGGCGTCGATCTCGCGAACATCGTCACCGTGAAGGCTCCGCATTGCGCGATCGTGTTCCTGACGAACTACCCCAACGCATCGACAGCGCCAGGTTCTGCGGGTGTGCCGCCGAAATCGCTGTTCGTGGACAAGGCGGCTGTCCAGTCGGCGGATCAGTTGATCGGCGTAGTGGAGGCCGCGTTGACGGAAACCGAGCCACCGGCGCTCGGGAGTGATCCGGACTCCGCCTTGTCGAGCCTCACCAGATCACAGCTCGATCTTCTGCGTTACATCTCGCTCGGGTGGTCGAACAGCGCAATCGCAGCGCATCGTGGGTCCTCGATCCGAGGTGTGGAGAAGCTCATCGCGCGCACTCTCGAGAGCCTGGGATTGACGCACGATTCGTCCACCAATCCGCGAGTGCTTGCTGCGAGTATCTTCATCCGCCATTTCGGTGTGCCCGAAGTGACCGACTCGGTGTGAACCCGCGCGAGTGGTGGCTTCGACTCGGTGATCGGAACATCGTCACCAAGTGGTCCTGGATTCTGACGCTGCCGTTCGCGGTGACCGTGATGGCCAACTACTACCTGTGTACCGGGGTGCGCGAAGTAGGCGTGATGGCAGTCGGCGCCTTCGCGACCCACTGCGTCGTCGGGCTGATGCTGCTGATGGCGAGGGCTGTTCTTGCAGCACACCGATCGCAGCTCGCAGCCCTGGCCCTGTTCGCAGTGATCGGCGCGATCCGCCCGTTCGTCCTCGACGCGATCACCCGCTCGCTCGAACTCCCCGTCGACCCCAGACCGATGCTCGTCCGTGTTGGACTCAACGTCGTGTGCAGCGTTGTCTTCTTGTCGTTGACCGCCGTACTGGTAAGCGCTCTCCGTGACCGCCTCGCGCTGCAACGGAGTTTGAAGGTTGCCGGGGCCGCCGTCCAACTCCAACAGACCCGGGATCGATTCCGCCTCGGCCAAACCCGTGCGCAGTGTCGGCGAGAGCTCGAGCGCAGTATCGAGACGGTCATGCACGCGGTTGCTGAAACGGAACTCGAGGGAGTGCGAGGAGCAGCTCTCTTGAAGCGAATCTCCGACGACGTGGTTCGCCCGATGAGTCATCGACTGTTCCGGGAGATTCCCCCGATCGAATCACCGACGCCGACTGTGCGGCTGACGGCGAGAGATCGACTGATCGGCGTCGTACGCAGCGTTGAACCGGCGCCACTGTACGTACCGGTGTTCGCGTACACGGCACTGGTGACCGTCTACCTGCTCACGACTTACGGCGTGACGTTCACGGCGGTCCAGCTCGGCGTCGGTTTCTGGCTCTTCGTCGGTGGCAATGCGTGCGCTCGCCGAGTTGTCAGCAGCGGAGACGGCCCTCTGAGACGGATCGCGACTCTTTCTGCGGTGTACTGCTCGAGTGCGCTGATCAGCAGTACCGCGACGTGGCTGCTCCTGACGGTGTTCGGCCGTACCCCGACTTTCTATCTCTCGTCGATGGCCGTCTACCCGTTGGTTGCGCTGTCCGTCTGCCTGATCAGGGCTGCGGATACGCAGCGTCAGGACGAGGAGCGTCAACTCCGCAGTGCCCTGAGCCGGCAAGCGCTCGATGCAGCTCGTATCCATGCCGAGCTCATGCACACCCGACGTGGACTGGCCAGGTTGTTGCACTCGTCGGTGCAGGGCGAACTCGTAGCGGCCGCATGGTCTTCGGGCGCCGTTGCCGGTCGCCCAGTCGATGTTGCGGCAACCATTGCCCACATTCTCGACGGCTTGGAAAGCGACCTGACTGCGTCATCCGATCAGCCGGCTGACTCCGATGCCCGAAAGCGTATCGATGATCTTGTCACGGTGTGGCGCTACGCAATTCCGGTCGTCAGTCACGTCGACGACGAAGTCTGGGCGGTGATCGGTTCCGGCTCCGCTCGGCTCGACAGCGTGGTGGAGATCCTGTCGGAGGGACTGACCAACGCCGTGAAACACGGTGCAGGAGGGCCCGTCTTCCTCGAGGTGACACTCGCCGATGCTCGGGCGGTAGTAGTGCGGATCAGCTCGCCGGGTCGGATGCCGGTGGCACGGGACTCAGGGATCGGGCTTGAATCGCTCGCCGGTACGGTAACGTCCCTCGAACTTGTCGAAGAGGAAGACCGTGTGGTCCTCACAGCCGTGCTTCTGTGACACCGTGAGTGGCGATGTCGTGGAGGCCGAACGTTTCGCCAATGGCCGGATTGGCCGCTTGTACGGTCGCAGAAATGGAATCGATTACTGCGCAGCTCATCCCACTCGCCACCGGCGTCGTCATCAGCCCGATTCCTCTGGTTGCGATCATCGCGATCCTGCTGTCCACTCGGGCGAAGGCAAATGCATTCGCGTACACCGCGAGCATCGTGCTGGCCGCGGCAGCGATTACAGCAGCGACGGCACTCTCGACCACCGGAGTGGAATCGAAGTCCAGTGGCAGCGCGCATACCGTCCAGACGGTGTTCGCCGTCGTGTTCACTGTCGGTTTTCTGGCGCTCGCGTACTCGAGTTGGCGTGGCCGTCCGAAAGACGATGCCGAGCCGGCGATGCCGTCGTGGCTGGCGCAGATCGACTCGATGCAACCGGCCAAAGCTGCGGTTCTGGGACTGTTGTTGACCGTACCCAACGCGAAGAACCTGCCGCTCGAACTCAAGGCAGGTTCGATCATCGGTGGCGGGCACCTCGGCTGGGTATCAGTGGTCGCGTACTCCGTTCTGTTCGCGGTAGCGGCGTCCATCGCCTTGATCGTGCTGTCAGCATTGGCTGCCGTGCCCTCGGCGAAGGTGACCGATGCACTGAGCGCCACCAAAAGCACTCTGATCCGCCACAATGCGGCAATCATGACCGTTTTGTTCCTGATGCTGGCAGCATTGGAACTCTCGCACGTTGTCGAAGCCCTGTCGAAGTAGCAACTTGTTTTCGAGGAGAAATCGAATGACGATCACACCCAGCGAAGCGCCGGTAGTCGAGACAACGTACGGGCCGGTTCGAGGATCGACGAAAGGCTCGGTGTCGAGTTGGAAGGGGATTCGTTACGCGGCACCTCCGGTCGGTGCGCTGCGATTTCGCGCGCCGGTTCCGCCGCAGCCGTGGACCGAGGTCCAGGACGCAACAGAATTCGGACCGTGTGAGCCGCAAAGTCGGCTCGCGATGATCCCGCTCGGTGAGAACGTTCCGATGGACGAAGACTGCCTGTTCCTCAACGTGTGGGCACCGGGCCCCGTCGGTTCTGATGCGCCGGGTAAACCGGTGATGGTCTGGATTCACGGCGGAGCGTATTTCCGCGGAGCGTCCAGCCAACCACTTTTCGACGCAACCACATTGGCTGAGAACGGCGACGTTGTCGTCGTCTCGATCAACTACCGCATCGGTGTGTTCGGCTTCGTCGATTTCTCGTCCTTCAATTCGAGTGAACATACCTTCGAGCCCAATGTCGCTCTCCGCGACATGATTGCAGCGCTGCAATGGGTTCAAGGCAACATCGCGGCTTTCGGTGGCGATCCCGACAAAGTGACGTTGTTCGGCGAGTCGGCAGGTGGCGGCGCGGTGACGACGCTGATGACCGTCCCGTCCGCTCGCGGCCTGTTTCATCGCGCTATTGCCGAAAGTTCGCCCGCCACTTCGGTGTACGGTAGTGAACGTGGTGAGATCGTCGCGAAGCTGTTTCTCGAGATCTTCAGCGGCGGAAGCGATCTGGGTCTGTTGCGGTCCACGTCTGCCGAAGACTTGATCGGGCCGTCAGACGAACTGTTTGCTCGCGTCCCCCAGGAGACGCCTGGCACTTTGGCGTTCGCGCCGATCGTCGACGGTGATCTGCTCCCTGACTACCCGGTGC
Source organism: Rhodococcus sp. Ni2 (assembly GCF_021352185.1). NCBI lineage: Bacteria > Bacillati > Actinomycetota > Actinomycetes > Mycobacteriales > Nocardiaceae > Rhodococcus > Rhodococcus sp. Ni2. The sequence continues at coordinate 1,873,537 of NZ_WOXZ01000001.1, read as the reverse complement.
GCGCGTTCCGTCACGGCAATGCACACCCGATTCCGCTGATCATCGGAACCAACAAGGACGAATCTTCGCTCTTCCGGATGATGAAGTCGCCGTTGATGCCGATCGATCCCGTCGTGATCACGTCGATGTTCGCGGAGATCGCCGACGAGCATCCAGGACTCGAGCTACCGGATCATTCTCAAATCGAAGGCGCGTATTCGGGACTGTCCAAGCTGGGCGCCGGTCTCGGTTTGACCCGTGATTTCGGATTCCGGCTGCCTACGTTGTGGATCGCCGAGGCGCACAGCAAGGTTGCGCCGACGTGGTTGTATCGCTTCGACTACGCGCCGCCGATGCTCAAGGCGCTGAAGATCGGTGCGACCCACGGCACCGAACTTGCCTACGTCTTCGGCAACATCAACCACGGGGCACGAGACATTACCTACAAGTTGGGTGGCTTGAGCGCGGCGCGTCATGTCTCTGAGCGCATGCAGGCGAGGTGGTTGGACTTTGCCAGAGCTGCAGGCGATTACGACGCCGGGGACGATCGCGAACTGGGTGCGGACCCGGGGTGGCCCACTTACGACACCGACACACGCTCGACACTGTTGATCGACAAACGCGATGCCGTCGTCGCTGATCTCGACCGCGAGATCCGGGAGGCGTGGGGTGAGACGGTGATTGCATTCACCTGACGGTTCAGCCCTGCTCCAATTCGGCCAGGTAGTGCGAGACGGGTCCCACGGTGAGCATTCCGCTTCCGGCGCCGGCTATTTCGGCGGCGGCAGGTAGGAGCGCCGCTCGCGCACGCTCCTTGACTCGACGGTCGCCGACTGCAGTCGCCGCTGCGGCAGTCAAGCACCACAGTGCCTCGGAGAGTAGGTCTTCGGGCGGGTCCGGCAATGCCTCGACGGCCTTCGCTGCTTCGTTCGTCTGCCCCTGTGCGATGAGCAGGTGTGGCCGGGCCCAGGATTCGTAGGGGCCCCACTGCGTGGTCGGGTCGAAAATCGCCGGCAGTCCCCGCCATACGCGGAGGGCGAGAATTGCGAGAGGGAGTATGCCGTCCGCGAGACCCGGCATGCCGGCATCGGAAAGATTGACCGCCGCAGCTTCGTACAGCTTCTCGCAGTGCGCGGCCTCCGCGCCGGCAGCGGCAGTACGCATAGCGCGAAACCAGGTGGTGAACACCGCTGCCAACGGGCGTTCGTGACGTCCGGCCAATCGATCAACCGTCTCGGAATGTAGCTCGGCTGCATCGAATTGCCCAAGGGCGCTGAGGGCTTGCATGCGGATCAGATGGCCGAGGATCTCGAAGGTAGCCAGGCCGTGTCGAATGGCGAGGTCGACCAGTTCACGGCCGATGTCGTCGCGCTCGGAGGCCAGACCGTTAGTCCAGAACGTCTGCATGAACAATCCGTTCAGAGCGAAGGCCAGGAGCCCTGGATCGTCGAGAGCGCGACCGATCTGTACTGCGGCACGGGCACATTCGAGACCGTGATGACCGGGCAGTCCGCGCGATTCGAGTGCGATTGTCGCCAACAGTCTCGCCCGAGCGGGTTCGTTGCCGGCCGGAAGTCGATCGAGAGTGCGCTGAGCGGTCTCGACGATCTGCGTAGCCTGCCGAGGATCGTCGGATCGCGTCCAGATCCCGGGCACGTCGTAATTGCCGATGATCCGCGCGGTGAGTTCGACGTCGTCCAATTGTTCAGCGGCGCCGATGATTGTCAGTCGTTGGTTTCGGGCAGTCTCGAGTCCGCTTCCGCCCGCAACTGCCAAACTTCGGAGGAGGCCGACGGTTGACTCCAATCTCGATTTCGATCCTGCCGCTACGGTCCGGTCGTACGCTGCCGAAACCTGACTGAAGATCTGTTCTGCCCCTACAGGATCCAGGCGGGTTTCCCGGCGGAGAATGTCGGACTCGAGGTCGTTCAGTCGTGGACCAGGGTCGATGCCCAACTCTTCGGCGAGTAACTTCCGTGCGCGACGTAGGACTGCCAGAGCATCGCCTTGACGATCGGACCGGTACAGCGCCAGAGCGAGTAGTCGCCAACCCTCCTCGCGCCAAGGGTGTTCCGTCACGTGGGCATCCAGATCGGGAATCGCTTCGGCAGCTCGCCCGAGATCGAGCTGCGCGGATGCCAAGCGTTCGACGGCAGTCAGACGCAGTTCCTCCAAGCGTGATCGCTCCGTTCGGGCCCAAGGCTCGTCGGCGAACTCCGCGTAGGCCGGCCCTCTCCACAGCTGCAGCGCGGTTCGGAGCAGTTCGAGTGATTGCGCCGGCGTCGAATCTGCGGCTTCTCGCACCAGTCTTTCGAATTCCCAAGCGTCGACCGCGTCGGGTGCTGCATGAAAGGCGTAACCGGGCCCTTCGGTGACAATGACTTTCGGCTTCTTTCGCGGCGCGCGATCCGGTTCGAGCACACGCCTCAATGCGGAAACGAACGTACGTATTGCGCTGGTAGCGCCGGACGGAGGATCGACCCAGAGGTCGTCGACAATCACGTCCACGGGAACAACACGGCCGCGGGCGACGACGAGACGAGCGAGGACCGCTCGGTGTCGTGGACCCTTCAGATCGATCTGGTGTGAAGACTCGTTCCACGCGACCACGGGTCCGAGCACTCCGAAAGCCGGGGCTTCAAATGTGTGGTCTCGCATTTCCCCACGCTATCGCGCTCATCGAACGCTCATCGACTGCGGCGAAGCTGATTGCCATCACCCCGACCTGCCATCACCCCGACTAACGAGAGCGATCGATGACTATCACCATTCCAGGCTTCGACTACCAGCAGATTTCCACAGCAGACGGAGTGCGGCTCAACGTCGCGGTCGGCGGAAGCGGAACACCACTCGTCCTTCTGCACGGCTTCCCTCAGACTCACCTCATGTGGCGTCACGTAGCCACTGCCTTGGCGTCGGATCACACCGTCATCTGCCCGGATCTCCGCGGATACGGAGCCAGCGACAAACCGGTCGAGGAAAACCCGGACACCTACTCCAAACGAACAATGGCTGCCGACATCGTCGAGGTGGCGAGGAAATTGGGACACGAGAAGTTCGCCCTCGTCGGCCACGATCGTGGCGCACTGGTTGCCGTCAGAGCGGGGCTGGATCATCCGGATGTGATCACGCAACTCGGCTCGCTGGACGTGCTCCCCACCCTGGATATGTGGGACATCCTGCATGGATCGAATGCTGCTGTGGCGTTCCATCTCTATCTCATGGCTCAGCCACCTGGTCTTCCCGAGCAGATGATCAGCGCCAGCGCCGACGCGTTCTTCGAGTACTTTCTCGACGTGTGGACGCAGAACCGCGAAGCGATTCCGGTAGACGTGCGGGCGGAATACCTGCGCGCCTCACGGGAGGCGGTGCCGTCGATCGTTGCCGATTACCGGGCGTCGGCAGGCATCGACATCGAACACGATCAGTCCGATCGGGAGGCGGGCAACCAACTGCACATGCCGGTCACGGTCATTCAGCAGGACTGGGGCTCGATGCTCGGCTACGACGCCGAGGCCCTGTGGAAAGCGTGGGCGCCCGATCTCGAGCACCGCACGCTGTCCGCAGGTCACTTCATGGCAGAAGAGGCGCCTGCCGAAGTGGTCGAGGCTATCCGGACCCTACTCGAGAGGTAGTTTTGACGCTTCTCGGCTGTCGAGGTACTGGCGAGCGCATCACGTGCGTCGCGAATGGACGAGGGGGATCGATGGGTTTCTCGCTGCACTTCATGCGGGTGACGAAGGACGTGCAACTCGATGTTGATCGGGCGGCGGTCGCCGCTTTCCTCGATCAGCACGGGCTGCGCGTGGTCGAGAGCCCGTACGGAGGCGAGATCGTCGACCGTGACGACAGGGCATTGACGATCGACGGGGCCTTCTCCGACCTTCATCTCGACTCGCTCGAGCAGAGCGATCCACTCAGTGGTGGAATCTTCCACGCGACGCTGTCGCCTGCCGAGTGCGCGTTCGTCTACGACCTCTGCGCGGCGGCTGGGTTCCTGATCGTCAACCCTCAGGGTGACCCGACGTTTCTCGTTCCCCAGCGCAATCACGAGCCCGACGACGTTTCCGAGTTGGAGGACGTCGTCTGGGTCGACAGCGCCGAGGAACTGGCGCGGGCGCTCACCGGTGGTTTCCAAGCGTTCCGCGAGTTTCGGGACCGCGTGACAGGACGAGCCGCCGGTGCCGAATGATCGGGGCCCCGTCGGGTTGACGAAGGTCGGGTTCTACCGCTTGACCCCGGCCGCCAAGTCGTCGACGAGAACCTTGGCGGTCAAGGCGTATCCCGCGGCCTTGTAGTAGTCGAAGGGAATCACTCGACCAGCCTGCGCGGCGGGCAGACGCTGCCACGTCGGTGAGGTGTACACGCTGCCGGAGGCGCTGCGGTCCAAGGCGAAGATGACGTCGGCTTCTTCGAGACGGTTGAACTGCTCCGATCCGAGCATCACGCGAAGGTCGGGGCCTTCACGGAGCACCTCGAATCCCAGGTCCTCGGCGACGGCGGTGCGGAAATCGTTCTGGAACCACGCGATCTGATCCTCCGCGGCGGCGACGAAGGCAACCTTCTTGCCGGCCATCAGCGGTTCGACGGTCGGGCGGACCTGAGCTACATGGGCGTCGTACTCGGCGAGTACTTCTTCGGCGCGATCGCTGCGCCCGATGCCGGTGAGGAAGTCCGACATGACCTTCCGCCACTCCGGGGTGAAGTCCTTGCCGACGGGCAGGACCGGTGCGATCTGCTGCATCCGGTCGTTGCCGTACGACCCGGTGTCCCACCAGCCGGCGCTGAGGACGAGAAGGTCTGCGCCGAGAGTCGAGATGTATTCGAAGTTGGGATCGGAAGCACCTTCGGCGAAGATCTCGACACCCGTGGCATCCGGGACCTCACGGCGTAGGTGTTCGGCTGCGCCGGTCGGGTAGGCGGTCACCGGGTATCCGGCGAGGATCGACAATTCGAGGCCGTCCCGCGGGTCGAGGGCAACGACGTTCTGCGGGTCCGTCGGAATGATCAGCTTCTCGTCGCCGCGCGTGAACTCGAAGGTCTCCGCGTTCTCGGGCGTCGAACTTTCCGTGCTGCCGCAGGCGGCGAGAAACGCGGCCGCAGCGACGCCCGCGCCGACGCCGAAGAAACCGCGTCGCGTCAGGTTGTCCACGATCGCCCAGTAGTCGCGATCGGTCGTGGAGGGAGAAAGGAGTCGAGTCATGCTTGTTAGGTTAGCCTTAGGGGCTGTCTTCGGGAATGCTGAAACAGCTCCCGCGAACGCCAAGAAATACGGCGAACACGCCAGCACAGAGAGTGTTGTCCGCGTCACCGGCAGGTCTGATTCACAACCCACTTTCGACCTCTGACGTGCATGACGTCACAACCGGCCGCCTCCTCGATCGCGATTTGGCCCTGATCGCGCCGACTATGCTGAGTTGACCAGCAGTACGATTTCGGAGGTTGCAATGCAGATCACCAGCGTCGGCCACGCAGGATTTCACATCCAGACCGAGGCCGGATCCATCCTGTGTGATCCATGGGTGACCCCGACGTATTTTGCGTCCTGGGTGCCGTTCCCCGACAACACAGAGTTGGACTGGGACGCGCTGGGCAATTGCGACTACCTCTACGTCTCGCACCTGCACAAGGACCACTTCGATCCGAAGAATCTGATCGCGCACGTCAACAAGGACGCCACAGTCCTGCTCCCCGATTACCCGGTGCCGGACCTCAAGCGTGAACTCGAGAAGCTCGGCTTCCACAAGTTCTTCGAGACGGAAGACTCCGTCAAGCACACCGTCAGCGGTCCCAAGGGCGATCTCGACATCATGATCATCGCTCTGCGCGCTCCCGCGGACGGTCCGATCGGTGACTCGGGCCTCGTCGTCTCGGACGGGGAAACCACCTGTTTCAACATGAACGACGCCAGGCCCGTCGACCTGGACCCGCTGACCGACGCCTTCGGGAAGGTCGACATCCATCTGCTGCAGTACTCGGGCGCGATCTGGTACCCGATGGTCTACGACATCCCGAAGGGCACCAAGCGCAACTTCGGCAAGCAGAAGCGTCAGCGCGGCATGGACCGCTGCCGCAACTACATCTCCCAGGTCGACGCTGCCTGGGTTGTCCCGTCGGCCGGCCCGCCGGTCTTCCTCGACGACGACCTGCGTTACCTCAACGACGATCACGGCGACGAGGGAAACATCTTCCCCGACCAGATCACGTTCCTCGAGCAGATGCGCATCAACGGCAACGATCGTGGTCTGCTGATGATCCCCGGCTCGGCCGTCGAACTTCGCGGAAGCGAGAAGGTCGCGCTGACGCATCCCATCCCGGACGCAGACGTCGACAAGATCTTCTCCAACAAGGCCGAGTACATCGAGAAGATGGCGCAGAAGATGGCACCGGTCATCGCCGCGCAGAAGGCCACGTGGGCTCCGGCCGAAGGCGAGCCGCTGCTCGACGGTCTCAAGGCCAAGTTCGAGCCGATCATGGCTCAGTCCGATCTGATCTGCGACGGAATCGGCTACCCCGTCGGACTCGTGATGGGAGAGGAGACGGTCGTCCTCGACTTCCCGAAGCGGATCGTTCGTGAGCCCATCGACGGAGAAGGTAAGTACCGCTACGGCTTCCGCATCGCTCCCGAACTGGTTCGCACCGTTCTGCGCGACGACGAGCCCGACTGGGTCAACACCATCTTCCTGTCGACACGCTTCACGGCGTGGCGCATCGGTGGGTACAACGAATTCCTCTACACGTTCTTCAAGTGCCTCACCGACGAGCGCATCGCGTACGCCGACGGCTGGTTCGCCGAGGCCCACGACGACAGCGCGTCTATCGAGTTGGGCGGGTACGAGATTCAGCGTCGTTGCCCCCACCTCAAGGCTGACCTGTCGAAGTTCGGTGTCGTCGACGGCACCAACCTCACCTGCGATCTGCACGGCTGGCAGTGGGATCTCGAGACCGGCCGCTGCAAGACGTCCAAGGGCCACGAGCTGCGCACCAGCAAGCTGAGCTGAACCGAGCTCGTCGGGTGACGGGATACAGCAGGTCGCTGATCGGCCTGGCGACAGCGCTCGCCGGGTTGGCCGGTTACGTCGACGCGCTCGGATTCATCACGCTCGGTGGGCCTTTCGTTTCGTTCATGAGCGGCAACATGACGCAGGCGAGCGTCGCATTTGCCGACGGGGTGTGGTCGACCGCGAGAGTTGCCGGCGGAATCATCGTGCTCTTCCTCCTGGGAATCGCGCTGGGAACCGTCGTCACCCACTTCACGGAGCGCTATTCGGTCCGGGCTCGCAAGGTCACGGTGCTCGCGGTTGTAGCCGGGCTGCTGTCCATCGGTTCGGTGATGAGCAGCCTCGACGTCACCCCCGGCGCGATCTCGGCGATGGCCTTGGCGATGGGAGCCGTCAACTCGGTGTTCCAGCGCGACGGCGAGGTGACGATCGGTGTCACGTACATGACCGGTGCGCTGGTCAAGATGGGCCAGCGTCTGACCGGAGCCTTTCTGGGTGGCCCGAAGTGGGCGTGGCTGCAGCACTTCGGGATGTGTGCCGGGTTGATCGCGGGCGCGGTGGTCGGTGCGTTGGTTCACCGATGGATCGGTCTTCACGCTCTGTGGCCCGCATCGGCGTTCACGGTTGTTCTGATCGCCGTTGCCTGGCAGGTCTCGCCCCCGTCTCCGGCAAAGGTGTAGAAAGAGCCAGACACAAATCCGGGGGTACAGGGGGAAGCAGTGGATGCTCTGATCATCGTGGTGCTCGGACTGCTCGGAATCGTCGCGGCATCGACGCTCGGAGCGCGGATCGGAGTCGCAGCACCGTTGATTCTGGTGATGGCCGGGATCGTTGTCAGCCTCTTACCATTTGTCCCAGCAGTGGACATCGACCCGGAATGGATTCTGGCAGGCGTGCTTCCACCACTGCTGTACTCCGCCTCGGTCTCGATGCCGTCGATGGAGTTTCGGCGTGAGTTCGGTGCCATCGGTGGGCTTTCCGTTCTGCTCGTGGTCGTGAGTGCGCTTGTTCTCGGTGTGTTCTTCTCCTGGGTGATACCAGGACTCGGTATCTGGTGGGGCATTGCACTCGGTGCGATCGTGAGCCCGACGGATGCCGTCGCGACGTCCATCGTCAAGAAACTCCCGGTCTCGCCGCGGGTGGTGTCGATCCTCGAAGGCGAAAGCCTGCTCAACGACGCCACCGCTCTGGTCCTGTTGCGTACTGCCATCGCCGGGGCCGCCGCATCGGTGTCGCTGTGGAGTGTGTTGGGCAAGTTCGCTTTTGCCGTCGTCGTGGCCGCGGTCATCGGAGTTGTCGTCGGCAAGGTCAACCTGATGGTTCGCGCCCGTGTCACCGATTCGACGGTCAACACGGTCATCTCGTTCACGGTGCCGTTTCTGGCGGCGATCCCCGCCGAAGAGTTGGGTGCGTCAGGATTGGTTGCTGCCGTCGTGGCCGGGCTCGTCACCGGCTACGACGCTCCTCGGAAGCTGTCACCGCGACACCGGTTGTCCGACTCCCAGAACTGGCGCACAGTCGAATTGGTCCTCGAAGGTGCGATCTTCCTGGTGATGGGCCTCGAACTCTCGTCGATAGTCGACGATGTCCGGGTCGACCACGAGGGCATATTCACGGCGGTCTTCGTGGCGGCGGGTGCACTGTTCCTCACGATCTTGGTGCGGGCTCTGTACGTGGCCCCGCTCCTGCGAGCGCTCCAAGCACGGGCGAATTTTCGTGAACGCATGAAACCCAGACTCTCCGACATCGCGAATCGCCTCGACAATCCCGAGGATTACCCGCCAGGCGAACGACGCAGCAGGCGCCGGGCACCTTCGGCGAATCAGATGGAAAGGTTCAAGGTTCGGGTTCGGCGGACGGTTGCCGATATCGACTACTACCTTGCTGCGCCGTTGGGATGGCGTGAAGGCACGATCGTCATCTGGGCCGGCATGCGCGGGGCGGTCACTCTGGCTGCAGCGCAGACTCTGCCGGAAGCACCCCGAGTCGATCGCTCCTGATCTTGGTTGCGTTCCTGGTGGCAGCAGGCTCGTTGATCCTTCAGGGAGGAACGTTGAAGCGCGTCGTAGTGGCGACCGGTCCGGCCTCGCAGGATCTCACCGAATCCGAACTAGACGAGCATCGCAGGTTGCTCGACCTCCTCGAAGATGCTGCTGCGAGTGTCGTTCCGCCAGAGGGTCGGTCGAAGAAGAGGATCCGCCTCGACGTGATCGACGCGCAGCGTCAGGCACTGCTCGACGCACGTGACGATGGCGTGTTCGACGCACGGATGCTCGGATCGGCACTTGCCGCGCTGGATGCCGATCAGATCAGCCTCGAACTCAAGGGCGGTCCGGACGGTTGATCACGTGCACAGTCTCTTTCGAGCGGACGTCATCATTGCCCGCGTGATCACGCCGTGCAGTACCTGAACGGGTGCGAAGTAGATTCGGCCCGCGCGGTTCTTCAGCTCCACGGCGGTGACGACGTGCAGGAGGCCGGCGTCGTTGTCGGCCTGAACCGAGGCGACGAATCGTAGGTGTTTCTCGTCCGCTTCGATGAGGGCCTCGCCGTCGGCGATCTTGTCGACGGCAAAGGTGTCGGGGCGTCCCTTGGCGATGCCGAGCAGTCCGACTATCCGCTCCCTGAGCCAGAACATCGCGAGGACGGGTGCGGGGACATTCCTGACGTCGAAGACTGCCTGCGCCCACTCCTCGGATGTATGGGTCGGAACAGACGGGATGGTGATCGTGGTGGCTTCTGCCCAGTCCGGTGCAGGCATTGCCTTGAAAGCGAGTGTCATTTCGTCCTCCGTACGGTGCCGTATGGAACTTACCCATACGGTACCGTACGGAGGTGACGAATGCCCGCGCCCGACTCTCTCGCGACCAGTGGATCGATGCAGCTTTCCAGGCTCTGACAAGCCATGGGCCTGATGCAGTTGCAGTGGAAAAGGTGGCGCGCACGCTCGGATCGACCAAGGGTTCCTTTTATTGGCACTTCGCCAACCGCGACGAATTGCTGCAAGCTGCGCTCGGCCGGTGGGAAGTTTTGGCAACCGAGAGACTGATCTCCTCCGTCGAGTCCTCTGGTGAACCGGCGGAGGTGAGGTTGCGTCGTCTGGTGGATTCGGTCACGACCGGATTGGCCGGTCGCCGTGCGGAGTTGGAACTGCTTGCCGGGATCGGCCATCCTTTGGTTTCGGCGGCGGTTCGACGTGTCACCGAGCGTCGAGTTACCTACATCGTGACGTTGTTGGTCGATCTGGGGATGGACAGGCAGAAAGCGGAACATCGTGGCGTACTTGCCTATTCGATGTACCTGGGGCAGATGCAATTGGTACACAGTGCGCCCGATGTGGTTCCTGGCAGCGGTGCGGACGCTCAGGCGCTCGCCGACGAGTTCGTGAACATGGTTCTGGCCAGGTAAGTCCGCCGTCGAACGCAGCGTGATCTGCGCATCACCCTGCGCTTTCAGGTGAGGGACCACACATTGCGCGTAACCCATAGTTACAGATACTTTGAGGTCAGCTGAAGTGGGGTGCCGGATATGTCGACATTTCCCGGAGGCGCAAAACCGTTTCACGACAGGAAGAAAGGTGACTCACCATGAGCGTTGTGCCTATTTCGTTGCTGGTCGCCGCTGGACTCACCGTGCTGGCCACCAGTGACGGTGCCGGTCTGGACTTCGGGAGTCGGCAGCTGAACCGCCAGTTGAAGACCCGCACGCACCGGTAACCCCGGAAATCGGCCGGCTCCACGCGATACTTCGCGGAGCCGGCCGTTTGCGTTGTTCCGGTCAGTTCACTCCGAGATCTACCAGCCAGGCCCGGGTGCTGCGGGCGACGATGCCCAAGGCAACGGCAGAACCCGTCGCGGAGTCGAACGCGACGCTGTCGGCAGATTCGAGTCCCGTGTAGAGCTGGGAAACCCCGGCTGCTGCGCCCCCTCCGATGATCGGCGCAATCGACGCACCGAAGGCATCGGGCGTCACGGCTTCGAAAGTTACCGCGCGCGAGAAGTGTTCGGCGAATGCCTCGGCGAGTTCGATGCCGGTGATCGCCGGAATCTGTCCGATGTCGACCGCGTCCGGTGCTACGTCGAGAGTCAGGGCCGCAACGGCTGCATCAGCGACGTCGAGATGTGAACTCCATGCGACCGCGAGATCGGCACGCAGTGGGTAACGCAGGACCCCTTCGTCTTTCACCCCCGACAGCACGGTAGGCAGAAGAAGATTCTCGAGGAACAAACGCGGGGTCAGGACGGTCACCGCGATACCTTCGGCGCGGAGTCCGTCGACGAGCTCGGAGAGAACGGGTGTGTTGGGACCGGCAAGCGGCGAAGTAGCGTCGCCGGTCACCGTGCCGCTGGTAGAGATCACGAACCGCGAAGGACGTGTCACTCTTGCTGCTGCCAGAACGTTGTGGGCGTAACCAGCTAGCGTCTCGGTGTCACCGGCGAGTGGCAGGTGGAAGAACACCCCGTCTACCCCGCGATAAGCGTCGGCGAGAGAGTCGGCTGACGCATTGTCCGCGACGACGGTGTTCGCACCCTCGAACGTCTGGTCGGGGTTGCGGGTGATTGCTCGGACTTCGGCACCTGTCGATCCGGCGAGAGCCGCGACCAATCCCGCGAGAACGGGAGAACCCTGTGCGCCGGTGGCGCCATGCACTGTGTAAGTCATGACGCCTATAGTTCAGATTGGGAACCAGTTACTTCAAGTGAACTAATGGGGAATCGATGAGTGAATCAGGTCACGTGCTTCCGGAGTGCGGCGTCGCGCGCTTTCTGCTGGTTCTGGACGGACCGTGGGCAACGCTGATCGTTCGTGAGCTCACGCACGGCCCGATGCGCTTCACGGAACTACGACGCGCATTGCCCGGCATCAGTCCCAGGACACTGTCCACCAGACTCAAGCGATTCGAGGAGTTCGATCTGGTGACCCGGACTGCCTACGCCGAGGTGCCGCCGCGAGTGGAGTACGAACTCACCGCGACGGGGATGGAACTGCGCTCCGTGCTCGAAGCGATGGTCGAGTGGGCGGATCTGGCACTCCCCGTTTCGTGACCCTGCCCTCAGTGCGGGCCCGAAAGTCCAACCCGCAGAGCGCCGCAGGCCTCGAACATCGCATCTTGACCGGTATGGCCGACACCGGTGGTGTTGACGAAGGCATGGATCAATCCATTGTGACGCCTGAGTGCAACCGGGACTCCGGCCTCTCGCAGCCTGTTCGCGTATTCCTCACCCTCGTCGCGTAGTGGGTCGAAACCGGCGACGGCAACGTACGCGGGCGGTAGGCCGGCCAGGTCCGGAGTGAGCAGCGGTGAGACTCGCGGGTCGAGAGCCGAAGCGCCGCCCGACAGGTAATGGGCTGCATACCAGTCGAGTTGGGCGTCGGTGAGAAAGAAGTCGGTGCCGAACATCTTGTGCGAAGGGCGCTTCGACGAAAGGTCCACCCAGGGGAAGAAGAGCAGTTGGAATACTGGTTTGACGTCGTCTTCGGTCGTGGACTGCGCGACGACGGCAGCCAGGTTCCCGCCCGCGCTGTCTCCGCCTACCGCAATGGATTTCGGATCTGCACCCAGATCTGTGGCATGCTCGACGCAGTACCGGAATGCGGCGACGGCGTCATCGACCCCGGCGGGGAACGGGAACTCCGGCGCTAACCGGTAGTCCACCGACAACACACTGACCTCGCCGTGGCGGGCCAGGAAGCGGCACACACTGTCGCCGCTCTCGAGGCTGCCGAGGACGAACCCGCCGCCGTGGAAGTACACCAAAAGTGGAGCGGGCGTTGAGACTCCGGCCGGGCGATACAGCCGAGCCGGAATCGCGTGATCCCCGGCCGGGATCTCGAGGTCACGTACCGTCTCGATGTCGATGGGCGTACCGCCGAACAGTCGTGACTCGGCGTCGATCTGAGCCCGTCCCTCTTCGACCGGAAGATGCTCGAAGCTCGTACCTTCGACCGCTGAGAGCAATCTCAGCGCAAGCTGGATCTCGGGGTGCAGAGTCTGCCCGTCGATCTCCTTCGGCTTGCCACCGAGAATGCGCTGCGCGCCGGTCGGTAAGGCGCCGACGACATCGAGCACCACCCGCGCAACACGATCTTGGACAGACATCTTCTCCGTGGACATACTCGCCTTCCGTCGGCTGATCCCCCGTCGCTTGTACGTTACGAAAGAACTGGACAAATATCCAGGAATCTCGACGCTCGCGATCAGCTTGCCGGCGTCACCGTGACTGTGACGGGGCCCGCGTCGTCCGCGGTTTCCACTGTGAGAAGACGGCTTTGGGGGTTCCAGTTCACGATGTCGGCGCCCGCGACGTCGACGCCGCCGGGAAAGCCGCTTTCGGGTAGGTAGATCTCGGTCGGTGCCGTCACTGCGGGGTTCGGGGTGAACGTCAGCTGAAGGCGGTCAACGGTCGAGGACCATTCGGTGGGTGTGCCCGCGACGGCACGCGGATACGGCTTGTTCAGGGTGTCGACGAGGAGTGTCTGCGATCCGTCCGGCAGGTACGGGCCCCAAGGACCTGGATCACTGGACCAGTAGGAGACACCCGCGCCGAGGTCTCGGGCGGTCGTGTAGACGCGGTCGATGTAGTCGGTTGCGCCGGGCAGTGTTGTGTCGAGCCCGAATTCGCCGAGAATGATCGGAACGCCGCCGAGTACGTTGCCTGCGATGTGTTCGACGCTGTCGCGCCAGGTGTCGATGGTCGCGTCGGTGAGTGTGCGTGAGAGGCCGGAGTATCCGTCACCGAGGTCGAGGGGCAGCGGGTACAGGTGTGGGCAGTAGGCGATTCGCTGTTCGCCGGCTCGTGGGTCGTTGATCTTCGTGAGCCCGCTGGGGACACCTTGGTTGACGCCGACGGCCTGCGGGGCCACACACACCCAGCTGTCCTGATCAACTTCCCTGATGGCGTTGGTGGTTCGCTGATACAAGGCAGCGAGGGGCCCACCTTCGAAGGCGGGGCCTTGGAGGGAACCGCCCCACGGCTCGTTCATCAGGTCGTATGCCACGACGGTGTCATTGCCTGCAAAACGTTCGGCCACCGCCTGCCAGGCGTTCGCGTAGTGCTCGACCAGTTCGGGATGTTGGCCGGTGGTGTTCCAGAAGTTGTCGAATGCACGCATCACACCGGGTTGGACGTAGTACAGCTCCCACCGGTCTTGAGGGCTGACCGGAAGGCCGTCCATGTAGGTCGCCCAGGCCGGCGCGCCGTTGCCGATGTTGCCGGCGCCGTTGCCACTGTTGCCCTCTGGTGTGATCGCGCCGGAGTAGACGTCCTGATGCATGTCGAGCATGACCTTGTAGCCGCGCTCGGCGTACCAGCTGACTCGGTCCTCGACGCGGTCCAGATATTCCTGGTCGTACTGTCCCGGCTCTGGCTCCACCGAACGCCAGGAGATCAGGAAACGCACGAAATTTGTTCCCATGTCGGCATGTTCGCGCTCGAGATCGGCTTCGGTGAACTTCGGCATGCCGTCGGGTGCGCTTTTTGCGCTCGACGCCGTGTTGAACCCTCGCAGGATCAAGGAGCGCCCGGCGTCGTCGGTCAGGTACGACGGTGGCACCGACGTGCCATCGGCGCTCCCCGACGTGGGCAGGCTGCCCTGAGCCGCGGCAATTCCGCCGCCCAGTATCAGTGAGCCCGCGACTATCAGTGCTGAGAGCGGGATACGACGCACGGAAACTCCTTCTGGGTGTGTGGATGGATTGACTTGTCCGAATGGGGATTCGGCCCTGGGCTTGAACGCTCGGTGTCGATTCACGTCGGTTGGCTTACACTGGTCCGCCCGTTTTCGATGTGTCCGACGAGCACGCGCTTGAATTCAGGATCTTCGTCGACCGTCACGATGGCCTGATACCAGCCGTCCACCGACGCCACCGCCCACCGGCCGCGTGCGCCGGCAGCGAGCTTCCGTCGGTCTCCGTCGACGTCGACGGAGAGTGCACGACTTCCGGAATTGTTCGCGGTCAGTACAAGCGCGCGCGTCCCTGCGTCGACAGTTGTCGAGACGTCGAGCGAAGCTGCCGCACTGTCTGTAGCTCCGCTGAACTCGCGCCTGAAACCGTTGGGACCCAACAGGGTCAGGCTGTAGACGCGATCCCTGAGCGCAACGGTGTCGTCGACCTCGCCGACGACGTCGTAATGCCGTGGCTCGTCGAACTCACCTGCGTACGGGTACATGGCCAGGTGCGTTGATGCGGCGCCGGTATTGACCAGATGGACCGCCAACGAGCCGGTTTCCGGGTTCACCGTCGTGTAGGCGTCGGGCTGATAGGGAAGGGCCCGTGCTGGTCGAGTGCCGCTTTCCTGCAGGGGCATTCTCTGTTCGGTGGGTGGGGTCGGTGTCCACCGCGGTTCCAGAGGCGGAGTGGGCTGCGGGCGCGCCAAAGTCGGTCGGCTACGCGGGTTGGCGAAGTCGAACGCCGACGTCAGGTCGCCACTCACCGTGCGTCGCCACGGGTCGATTTCCGGCTGCGTGATTCCGAACCGCTTCTCCAGGAATTGCGTGACGGACGTGTGGTCGAACACTTGTGAACAAACGAAACCGCCAACAGTCCACGGCGAGATGATCGTCATCGGCACCCGCGGGCCGAGACCGAGCGGCTGATTACCGACCCATTCGGCTTCGACCGAGCGCGGCGGTCGAGGTGGCGGTACATGGTCGAAGTACCCGTCGTTCTCGTCGAAGTTGACGATCACGGCCGTCTTCGTCCACAGATCCGGATCGGACGCGATGGCGTCGAGTACTTGATAGAGCAGTGTTGCGCTCGCTGCCGGTGACGAACCCGATGGGTGCTCCGAATCCACCTCGGACGGAACGAGATAGCTGACTTGCGGCAGTCGACCGGACTCGACGTCTTTCCTGAACTCGGCAGCCAGTGTGCCGGGCCGGGATCGGTACAGCGCGCGATCGTAGAGTTGGCGATCAGCAGGCGACAGTTGGTCTGCGGCATTCGCGAGGGCCAGTACCGCTGCGTCCTGGACCGGCGCCGGCATCGACGGCAGGGCGAGATAGAACCCGGCCAAGGTCTGGATTTCGTAGGGGAGCAGGCTCGGCCGGCCAAGCAGCCCTGCCGCCACTTTCTTGAAGGCGGTGAAGTATTCGAGGTTGTTGTCTCCGAAGTTGTCCCACTCCTGGTAGGTCTTCCAGGAAATGCCGGCGGACTGCAACCGCTCGGGGACCGTCGTCCATCCGTAACCGGCGTGCCAGGGGTTGTAGGCCGCGTTGGTTACAGCTCGTCCCCCGGGACCGGGTGGATCCGAAGGCAGGACCGACTCGGTTGGATTCGGCGAAAGTGGCTCGTATCCCGTGTATCCAGAGACCCAATAGTTCCGGTTGGGGCTCGTGGACGTCGGAACGGAGCAGTGGTAGGCGTCGCAGATCGTGAACGCGTCCGCCAGTTCGTAGTGAAAGGGAATGTCTTGCCGGTCGTAGTAGGCCATCGTCGTGCCGGTTTTTGCCGCGATCCAACCGTCGTGCCAGCCGTCGGCGAGTGCGGCATGTCCGCCCGCCCAGCTGTGGTCGAGTCCGGTCACGTTCTGGGTGTCCATGCGTTGCGCCGCAGCCGAATCGCGGATAGGGAAGGGGAGCACAGGACCGGTAGGCCCGGGTTGTTCGAAGACGCTGTGGCCGCCGCGCAGACGCAGCGCATTCGGATCCCCGAATCCGCGAACACCCCTCAGTGCGCCGTAGTAGTGATCGAAAGATCGGTTCTCCTGCATGACGAGGACAACATGCTCGATCGAATCGAGCCCGCCGGAGTTGACGGGTGTCGCCAGTACACGCTGAAGCGACGGCGGGAGAAGGGAAGTAGCGGCGACTGCAGTTGCACCGACCCCGGCGGCGAGAAACGACCGTCGAGAAAGAGAATTCCTGGACACTTGTGCTCCATCGATAAATCAATCAGTTCTA
Source organism: Rhodococcus sp. Ni2 (assembly GCF_021352185.1). Classification (NCBI taxonomy): domain Bacteria; kingdom Bacillati; phylum Actinomycetota; class Actinomycetes; order Mycobacteriales; family Nocardiaceae; genus Rhodococcus; species Rhodococcus sp. Ni2. Next base: position 1,856,654 of record NZ_WOXZ01000001.1, on the reverse strand, counting down.
TGACCACGGCCGCAACAGGCTGCTGCCGCTGCTCCGAATCGGTGCAGCGGCAACAGCGTCGAGAAGAATTCGATCAGGAACCGAAGAGACCGCCCAGTGAACCGAGGCTGCCCGAACCGCCGTTCCCGCCGTCGTCAGGCGCAGCAGAAACCTTGACGACGGATTCGTCCGACGCGGACTGTGTGAATCCACTTCGCCCGGCGTATGACGCCTTGATCCGATGATCGCCCGTCGATGCGAAAGTGTGCGTCAGTCGCGCCACTCCATCGACTCCGACGACAACGGGCTGTCCGATGGGTTGGTCGCCGTCGTAGAACTGAACCGAGCCCCCGCCGGGGTTGGGGGTGACCGTCGCGGACAGTTCTGCCGCGACATTCTGCTTGGTCGTCGCGGGAGCTGCCAGTGAGGTCGAGGTGGTGACATCGGACGGTGCGGGATCAGACACGGTGACCGTTTGAGCGGATGCCATCGACGGCATGAATCCTGTTGCGCCGGAGTAGTAGGCCGAGACGGCATGAGATCCAGCCGAGGTGAAGGCATGTTCCAGAGTGGCTTTGCCGTCAGCGCCCACCGGGATCGGAGCGCCGATATCTGCAGCGCCGTCCTTGAACTGGAGAGTGCCACCGGCGGGTGTCGGCGTGACCTGCGCCCTCAGCGACACCGATACGCCCGTCTTTGCATCGGTGGGAACGTTCACGGCCGTGTCGGTCTGCTTGACGACAGGTGCGGCAGTCACCGTCACCATCGCCTCGGTCGAGTTGGAACTCTGGAATCCGTTGACTCCCTGGAACGTTGCGGAGACCCGCGCGGTTCCGGCGGTGAAGAAGGTATGCGGTAGCCGGGCAGTGCCGTCGGCGCCCGGAGTGACCGGTGTACCGACGTCGGCGCCGTCCACCCTGAACTGCACGTTTCCGTTGACCGGAGCCGGATCCACCTTTGCGACAAGCTCGGTCGGTGTGCTGGCTTGGATCGAGCCGGGCATCTGGATTGTGGTGGTTGTCGGTTGGCTGACGTAGATGGTGGTCAGGGCCTGCCCACCGGCGTTGAGGCCGGAGTTCCTGTTGTCCCGCGGGGAGCAGTTGTAGCGCTCCCAGTAGTTGACTGTGAAGACATCCTTTTCGCGCTGGACGAATGTGAGCGCATTTCGGTCGTCGTCGTAGTTGGCGGAACCGGGATCGGAAACCCTCAGCGAAGGCTTGATCTCGGTACCGGCCGCACCAGCTTTGACCGTGACGTCGACTGCGGGGAGTCGGAACTTGGTGTTGGCACCGACGATGATGCCGTCACTCGATCGAACTGCGGAGGACGGACCGTTTCCGGTGGTTCGATTCGATCCGGAGATACGCAGGTGCGTACCGGATGCCGATGGATTACCGCCGTCGTCGATCCGTGTGACTGTCGGAGTGGCACTGTCGGATCCGAGGCCGTACGCACTGTCCGCCACAAGCTGGGAACTCACGAATTCGACGCCGGACGGGATGTCGAAGTCGTACTTGATCCGGGCCCAGTGCACGACTCCACGGCTGGCATGGCCGCCGCTGTTTGTCTTCATCTCGTTCGGCTGCACGCGGTAGGTGACGGTCTCACCTGGTGCCGCGGTGGTCGGCGCGGTGATGGTGACTCCCGAGCCGAGTGTCTCGTTGAACGTGATCGGGCTTGCCACACCGTCCATCTCGCGCACATGGCATGCAGTTGTGAAGGCCACGCTCTTGGTCTCGGGGGCAGCCGAGGCGATCCCGCCGCCGACGATGGAGAACAAGCCGCCGGCCAGTACCGAGACGGTTGCAATCGCAGAGCCGCGTAGGAGTTTCGAGTTCATCGTCGAATCCTGGTTTCTGTTCACAGTTTTCACGACCCGAATCCGGGGGTACCAAGGCTGCCGAGGCTACCGGTGCCAGGCTCGGGCTCGGACGGTTCGACGACGTTGATCGTCACGGCGCCCGACATCGACTCCATGAAACCGGCCGATCCCGTGTAGTACGCCGTGATGTTGTGGTCGCCCGCTGTTGTCATCGTGCGGTTGGCCTTCGCGACGCCGTTGACGACGGCCACCGGAGCGCCGAGGTCAACCCCTCCGTCGCGGAACTGCACTGTTCCTCCCGACGGCCACGGAGTGACCGTTGCCGTCAACTCCACGGAGTCACCGACGACAGCTTTACCGGGTGCGTCGATTCGCGTCTGTGTCTGAGCGAGGCTGGAGTCGACGTTGATCACGGCGAGCGGCCGGCCGCCGGCGTTCAATCCGGCCGAACGATTGTCGCGTGGTGAGCAATTGGTGGTCAGCCAGTATTTGACGCCGCCGAGCAGGGTTTCCTGTTGCAGGAAGGTCAGGTAGTTGGCGGCACTGTCGTAGGAACCGGAGTTGGTGTCGGACACGCGGAGCATGGGCTTGATCTGGGTTCCCACAGCCCCTGACGTGACGGTGACGTCGACTGCCGGGAGCTGGAACGTCTTTCCTCCACCGACCTCGATTCCGCCGCCGCCGTTGTCGTCGGTGTTGGGTCCGTTGCCCGCCGTGATGTTGTTGCCGGAGATACGAAGATGCGCCCCATTCGGATCGGGTGAACCGGCATCGTTCACCCGCGTGATCGTCGGGGCGACCCCACCCAGATTCGAGCTGGTGCCGGCCACGATCTGCGCCCCCACGTAGGAGGTGCCTGCAGGGATGTCGAAATCGAACTTGAGACGCGTCCAGTTCACGACGGACCTGAGGTCGTAACCGTCCTTGGGGACCGTCATCGGCTTGGGCGCGAGGCGGTATGTGAAGGTGGAGTTCGGCGGGACCACGGCCGGCGCACTGATCGTGACGCCGGAATCACGCGTCTCGTTGTGCGTGATCGGTCCGGGGAACTGCCACCCGTGGCACGATGCCGTGAACGGAAGGTCCACATCAGCGGCGGACGAGGCTCCGGCTCCGCCGATCACGAGGGCAACGCATCCGGTCAACGACGCGGCCACCCCCACTCCTCGGCGCATCAACGTCGACACCATTCACATTCTCCTTGAGTAGCGCTCGACAAGATCGAGCTCTCGGCTTGAAGCCGGGTCCGGGAACCAGCCTCGAGCTGACAGAGAATCGAATACGTCTCGTCGTTTGCTCACCACCAGCTCAAACCCTGGAGAGGAGTAGAACACAGAGCGAGCCGCGAAATATGCGATTCGGACAAATTGTTGGACAAACGTCCAACCGGTGAAATTTCTCCACTTCTCCGACCGCTCTGCACTGCTTTAACGTGGGGTGATGTTAGCGCCGCGGAAGTCGTATGCAGGTTCTCGGTACGCCCCGCGGGCGAGCAATCGGGCGATGTTGGCCCGGTATATCTTGTCGGCGTCGGCATGGAGAACGGGATTACTCTCGAGCCACAGGTTTGCAGGATGAATCGGTTCGTCGTACATACGACGGAAGAGTTCGGTACGGAGGTCTTTGAGCCAATTGGAGTTCAAGTTCATGACGCGGAACTGGCGCAATGCTTCGATGTCGATCACGCCCGACACGAATGAATTGTGTCCGGAGACGGTGTGGCCGAGTACCGCTCCGTGGTAGTCCACGACGTGTGAATTTCCTCCGGCGATGTCGAATGACTGTAACGCCGACTGAGTCGGATAGACCGGTCCGGTGTTCGGGCAGATCATGTACAGACTGTTGAAATGCGCATGCGCACGGTTCTGGAGTAGCCACGTTCCCCCGGAGTCAGGTCCTGATTGCGTCATCGGAACCGCCTCGCTCGGACGGTAAACGACCTCGGCACCTTGAAAAGCCAAGGCGCGTACTGCTTCCGGATACTCTCCGTCGCTGCAGCAGATCGTACCGATCGAACCGATGTCCGAAGTATGCAGGACGGGATAGAATGCGTCGATGCCGTCGCCGAACAGTTCGGTCCAGCGGTCGTAGACATCGTGAGGCGTGCAGGAACGCTCTCGGCACCAGACGTGATTCTTCGTGGCGCGATGTATCACCTCGCCTGCCGGGGAGATCACCACCATGGAGTTGAAGAAGCGATCGGCCATGACTTCGGGCCACCGCGCCTTGCATTGAGCGATGATGTAAACCCCGTACTGCTTGGCAAGTCCGCCGAGTCGGTCTGTCTCGGGGCCGGGGATGTCGATGAACATCTCGCGCGCGGCCTTCACGTGAGGTATGTCGAAGGCTTCGTCCCCGAATCCGGTCAAGGCGCCTTCTGCCAATGCAATCAGTTTGACAGGCATGTTGATCGAAACTGTCGACACCGCAGCGTGAATCGCTTCCTCGATTGTGTCGAGGTTCGCCTTGATCTGCGATCGGTGTTCGATGTTGCGTACCACTGTCGAGAGACCAATCGCCGTATAGGGGGCGATGGGAGTTGCGGCCGTGTCAGCATTCACCGGCGTTCACTTTCGGTATGCGGTGCGCCCACGGCACGACCTTCTCCAATTGGGATGCAACCGCTATCAGGGTGCCCTCCTCACACATGGGTGCGGCCAGTTGAACGCCGATAGGCAACCCCGAGCGCGTGGAACCGAGCGGCAGGCTGATTGCGGGTCCGCCCGTCGCATTGAAAAGTGGAGTGAACGAACAGATGCCGAACAACTTGCGAGTCCATTCGCTAGGGGAGAGTGATGCGTCATTGGAATCGAGTTCGCCCAACAGTTGGGGTGGCTCACCGAGCGTCGGGGTGAGCAACAGATCGTAATTCGTGAAGAAGGTTCCGACCGTACGGGATACCTGGTTGAAGACGGCGAGCGCTCCGGCGAGTTGAATGGCCGTGACTCGGCGTCCGTACTCCACGCAGGCCAAGGTTGTCGCCTCGAGGTTCTCGGGTCCGGGGGTCACGCCGAAAGCTCCGGCAAGTGCATCGACGCCTTCGGCAAGAGAGACACTCCACACCGGAAGGTTGGCCTCGACGAACTGATCCCAGTCGAAGACCGGCGTGTCGGGAATGACGTGATGCCCGAGCCCCTCGAGAACCGTGCCGACAGAGGACACGGCATTCGCGACCTCGATGTTCACCGGATCTCCGGACCACGACTGAGTGTGGATCGCAATGCGTAAACGCCCCGGGGAGCGGTTGATCTCGTCAGTGTATGGTCGCGAGGGATCACGGATCACGTACTTGTCGCCCGGGGCCGGCCCGCTCACGGCATCGAGTAACGCTGCGCAGTCACGCACCGATCGGGCGAGCCCCAACTCGGCCCCCAGCCCTGAGAGTGGTTCGCTCGAGTCAGGGCCCACTGGTACACGCCCCCGGCTCGGTTTCAGACCCACCAACCCATTGGCGGACGCCGGAATTCGGATCGACCCTCCACCGTCAGTAGCGTGAGCGATGGGAAGGGCTCGCGCTGCGACCAATGCCGCTGATCCGCCACTCGATCCACCGGCACTGCGTTCGGTGTCCCACGGATTGCGCGTTGAGCCTTGAGCAACAGGTTCGGTGTTTCCGTTGAACGCGAATTCCGGTGTGGTGGTCACCGCCACAGCAGCCAATCCTGCCGCCCGGAATCGTGTCATCAGTTCGGTGTCGTGAGGAAAGATTGCACCTTCGCCCGCCAGCCGACTTCCGAACCTGGTCGGTACTCCGGCCGCGTGTACGGCAAAATCCTTGAGTGCAAAGGGAACCCCCGCAAATAGTCCCTGTTCGTTGCAATCGAGGGCTCGATCCCACGGGCCCTCGACGACGGCGTTCAGCGTCGGATTGACGGTCTCGATCGCGGTGCGTGCTGCCTGGTGAACTTCGTCAACGGACACCTGCTTGTCGCGAATCAGTTCGGCGAGGCCCGTGGCGTCATGCTCGATGTACTCATTCGGCTTCATCGAAGATCCCCTCGGTGGCGGCAGGGAGGACGGCGTCGTCGTGAACTATGTTTCCGCCCAACATGGTTCGATGCACTCGAATGTCCTTCAATTCGTCGAGATCGCAGGTCGAAGGGTCGCGGTCGACGAAGATGATGTCCGCGTGATTTCCGGGTCGGATGGATCCGATTTCGTCCCATCCGAGGATCTTCGCTGCGCTTGTGGTCCACATAGCGAGAGATTCCTGGCGATTGATGACCTGGTCCGGACCGTCGTTTCTCAGGTCTGTGCCGGCAATCTCGTGCGTCTGTGCAAGTGCAATCTGTTCCCATGGACTCTTCGGTCCCCAGTCAGACCCGCAGGAGACGTCGAGGCCTGCGTCGAGTAGGCGCCTCAAGGGGACCATGTCACGCCATATGTGCCGGCCGATCCGTTCGTCGTACATTGCGCCCTTGCCCCATGCGAATCCGACAGAAGTGGTGATCTGGAAACCGAGTGCCTTGTACCGGCGAACGTGATCCGGGCTTATGGTGATCGCGTGCTGCAGAATCCACGCCTTGTCTCGAAAATCGTGTTCGATGACGACACGCTCGGCGATCTCGAGAAAGTCGTCGTGCTCACGGTAGGAACCGATACAAATGTTGGCCCGAACGTCATTCTCCGCGCAGAATCGAACGTACGATTCTTCTTTCTCTAGTGAGACGAAGCGATTTCCCTTGGTAGGCCTGCCGAAAGGATCGGTATAGGTTTCGTGCATGGCGAAATGCCCTGCAAAACAGGGTCCCCCAGGGCTGATGGTCATACCGACGATTCGCAACATGTCGTCGGCGCTATCGGCCGATTGCGGCGCAAGTGATTTCAATCGATCGTCGAACTCGTGCAGCGACAACGGTTCGAAGGGATAGAAGATGACCGACTCCACGTCGTGAGTGGCCTGGACTCGCATGGTGAGCATGTCGGATGTACGGAGATGTTGATACATCTGTATGTGGATCGGTTCCATGGCGTGTCCCTCGTACAAAGTGGTGACACCGTGGGCGGAGAAGCGAGCCATTTCGTCGAGTACACCGGGTACTGCGTGATCGGGATCGAGTGGTGGGAGCTTGAGAAGGATCTGTCCCCAGAACGGGTCGTAGGTGTAGTAGTTGTTCACCGGTCCGCGAAGTATTCCTGTCAAACGTCCGGCTTCGTCCTTCTCGATCTCCACATCACACACTTGATCAGGGATGAAGTCCGACAGACCGACAGCACGCAAGCCGGCGCTGTTGAACGCCACGATGTTCGGAGTACGCGGCGCCCACGCTTGAATGAGCACAGGGTGGTCGGAGGTCGCCCGGTCGAGGACATGACGGTCGGGCAATCGTCGCTCGGCAAGGTCGCGCCACGATCGGCGAATGAAGTAGTGGGCTTCACCGACCGGCGTGCAGATGATCCACTCGCCGGGTGCGGTGACGGCGGCCCGAGCACTGATGCGCTCGACGATATCGGCGTGATCGAGTGCATCACTCAAGTCGACGAGGCCGCCGCGAAGTGCACCGAAGTGCATGACGTGCGGGTGGGTGTCTATGAGTCCTGGCATGACGACCGCGTCGCCGGCTTCCATGACCCGGGTGTTCGGGCCAGCGGACTCGACCAGGTCGGAGAACCTGCCCGTCTCGAGGATCACGCCGTTGTCCACGAGTACCGCTTCCACGACCGGGTTCGCATCGTCGAAGGTCAGGACCTTCGACGATCGGATGAGTGTTCTGCTCACGTGGACCTACCTCCGTGTATCTCGACGAGTCCACCGCGTGTGGCTCGCCAGGTAGTAGCACTCTATGAGCGGCCGGGCTGGGGGAGAATCATCCGAAAGGATGAAGTCCGATCGGTCTTGACCAGTGATTATGGCCGCAGGTAGCGTCGTACTGGTTCGTTGTGGAGGAGCGCGATATGTCGGTGGTTCGGTCGGATCTCGTTGCACCGAATCTCCAACCGATCCGACGCAACAACGAGTTCGCTCGCAACATCGAATTCAAACGCAACGCGATGGAGTTTCTTGCCAGGTTCGTTCGCGTGTCCGGGATGGTTTTCTATTCCGTTGATCGCAGCATGAATGCCGACATGCACGTATTCGATCGGGTGTGTCCTGAGGAAAATGGTCGCTACACCAGGCACTTTCACGAGTTGGACCCTTTTCATCCGCGTAGGTTCGCCGAATCGGGCGCCGACCTCGCATCGTCGAACGACATTGGCCAGCGTTTCGACAAGACCGACTATTACGACGGCTTCTTTCGCCCGATGGGTTATCGATACGAGGCTGAACTGTATCTGCGTCATGCCGGGCGCATCGTGGCGGGCGTTTCCCTGCTCCGAAGTGCCCGCGACGGTGACTTCTCGAGGGAAGAGATGCAATTTCTGCAGAAGTCTCATGGATTCGTCGAACAGTCCTATTGCATGCTCGGTCAAATGCCCAGTGCCCCGAGTTCTTCTGCAGTGCCGGAACATTGGAGATTATCTGCTCGGGAGCGCGACGTCGTCGAACTGCTGGCACAGGGTGCGAGCAACATCGACATCTCCCGTGCGCTGTTCATCAGCGTCCCAACCGTGAAGAGTCACCTGCAACACGTGTATCGAAAGTCGAGCGTGCATACACGCACCGAGTTGGTGTCACGCCTGGTGCACGGCTGAGGGAGTTGACTGTCCCGTCCGAAGGTCAGTCGATGGCGCGGCGCATCAAGTCTGCCGTTTCCTTGTTGAACGCGACCAGTGTGACCGTCTCGACCTCGGTCTTCGCCGCGCGAATCGCTGAAACGGCCTGTCGGACGGCATCTTCCTTCGGCCAGCCGTAGACCCCTGCCGAGATCAACGGAAAGGCGACGGTTCGGGCGCCGATCGAGTCGGCCACGGCGAGGCTGCGGGTGTATGCCGACCGAAGCAGACCGGAACGATCCTCGGAGCGCGAATACCTCGGGCCGACGGTGTGAATCACGGCCTTGGCGTGCAGCTTTCCGGCGGTGGTGGCTACGGCCGCACCCACCGGCAGGCCGTCGGGAAGGCTGGTGTTGCGCAATACCTCGCAAGCCTTCAGGATCTCCGGTCCCCCGGCACGGTGGATCGCGCCGTCGACACCGCCGCCGCCGAGGAGCCTGGAGTTGGCCGCATTGACGATGGCGTCGACGGTCAGCGTCGTGATGTCACCTTCGACGACTGTAATAGCGGGCATGGATCCTCCTGTGTATCCGACGGCTGTGTGTCCGACGGACGCGTTTCCGACTGCCGTGTTCCAGAGTTCACGCTTCGGGCGAGCCCACGGCATAGCCGAGCGTACGTCGTAGGGATCACGTCCGATCAACATCGAGTATCGCGCTGCAACCGACGGCGTGCGACTGTGCGCCTGAACGCAATGGAGGAGTACGCGCTTTCCCTCGGCCCGCAACGCCTGGACGGTGCGCGCTGCGTCGTCGAGAACGAACTCGAGGTTGGCGTTGGAATCGAGACCGTCGTCGACCAACCAGAACTCGACGTGATCAGGAGCGACCTGTCGTGTTCCCATGCGGCACAGGCTGACCACGGCGTCGTAGTCTGCAGTGGACACCGCATCGACGCCGCCGAGCATGACGCCGTCGTCGTGCGGGTGCGTCGTCAGGTGGTGGGTTCCGCGAAACCTCGAGTAGTCGAGTTCTGCCGTCGACGGCCATCCGTTCTTGTCGTCGGTACCGCCGCGAGCGGTCTTTATTGCCAGGCGAATCAGATCGGAGGAACGGTATCCCGGCCAGCCATGCATGATTCGGCGCCAACGGGCGGGAACCGCCGACGCTCCCCAGCGGGCGCCGAGGAGGCCACCCGCGATGGCCGCCGTCGTGTCGGTGTCCCCGCCGGCTCTTACTGCCGCTTCCAATGCGTACTGGAGGTGGCGAGCATCGCCATTGTCCGTGGAAGTGATTGCCCACCAAGCAGTCTGAAGTGCATGCACCACCCAACCGTTCTTGGAGAAGTCCTGCGGGTTCCCGGTTTCGGCCTGATCGAGCAGCGGGCCCCAGTATTCGGCGACGTCCTGATCGGCAACGGAGAGGAAGCCGCGAACACCGTCGAAGTTGCCGGAGGCAACGGCATGGCGGATGGCATGGGTCCACAACTCGCACGCCTGTCCGGCACGCGGGTCGTCGTGCGTGAGTGAACTGATCCGGTGCGCTGCCGACCTGGCACCTTCTGCATCGTCCAAGTAGGAGAGGGCGACGGGAGCAGTCCGCATGAGCGAGCCGTTGCCGGCCTTGCGGCCGCTGATCGCTCGCGCACAATCCGCCATCGCCGCTGCGCTTTCGGAGCGGACGGACAACACTGCTCGCGTCTGGTTGCCGATGTCCGCGGGCTTCGAGTCGTACCACCGGATGAACTGTGCTGCAATGGCATCGAGACCGTCAGCGCTTCCGATGTCGATTCCGGTAGCGGCCACCTCGGCGATCGCAACTGCCATTGAGGTGTCGTCGGTCCATTCTCCCGGCGCCCAGTCGAACGGGCCGCCACCGATCATGTCGATCGTGACCTCGGCCTTCGGGTAGGTGAATTCGTAGCCGGCGCCGAGCGCGTCTCCTGCTGCGGTGCCGAGCAGAACGCCGGCCGCTCGATCGGACTGCTGTGCGGTGAGTTTCATGGCCACCTCTTCGGTTCGCGATGATCGTTTGATCAACTTTGCGCTAACCATAGATCATGTTTGAGATAACATGCAAGGGTGAATAAATGGACAGGCACGAGCGGTAAGGGATTGACGGACTATCCGCGTCCGTCTGTGGCAGTGGACGTCGCGGTGCTGACGTACAGCGGTGGATCTCTGAAAGTTCTGGTGGTTCGGCACCGTCTCGGTGCGCTGGCGCTACCGGGAACATTTCTGCACGAACGCGAATTGCTCACGGCCGCAGCCGATCGTGCCCTGTCGGTCAAGGCAGAGTTGGCCCAGACGAGCTTCCACCAGTTGGCGATCTTCGACCGACCGGACCGCGACGACCGTGGATGGGTTTTGTCGGTCGCACACACGGCTTGCCTACCGGAATCGGCACTGCCCGATTCGGCGCTTCTCGTCGATGTGTACGACGACGAGGCAGTGAGCGGACTCGCATTCGATCACGCCGACATGGTGCGACTCGCGGTCACGGACCTACGCACGAGGTATGCGTCGTACGTGGATCCGGACGGATTGTCGGGCGGGACGTTCACCGTCGCCGAACTTCGGGGACTCTACGAGGTGATCTTCGATCGTCCGTTCCAGAAGGACAGCTTCCGCCGGCAGGTGTTCGACGCGCTCGAAAGTACCGGCGAGATGAGCAGACCAGGTAACGGCCGACCCGCCGAGACGTACCGGAGGCGGGGTGACGGCGCACTGACTGCGCAGGCAATGGCATTTTTGACCGGATGAAGTGAAACGAATTCTTGCAGTTCTGCTGACCTGACGCGCTGAGCTGGGTAATGTCCGATTGATGGGTGCAGTTTCGAATGAAGCCGAGTCCAAGATTCCGACTGTCGTGTGGGGTACCGGCAACGTCGGGCGTGCATCGATTCGCGCTGTGACAGCCAATCCGGCCCTCGAACTTGTCGGCGTCATCGTTGCGAACCCCGAGAAGGTCGGGCGAGACGCCGGTGACCTCGCCGATCTGGGAGTGCACCTGGGCGTCGCGGCTACCGACGACGCCGATGCCGTGCTCGCAGCGTCTCCCGGCGCGGTGGTCTACGCGGCGTCCGGCGACATTCGGCCCGACGACGCGGTTGCCGACATCACGCGGGCACTGGCCGCCGGAGCTGTGGTGGTCACGCCGTCGGTATATGCGCTGTACGACCCGAAATCTGCGCCTCCCGAACTTCGTGATCCCGTCGAAGCTGCTGCCAAGGCGGGCGGCGGTGCTCTGTTCGTCTCCGGTATCGACCCAGGCTGGGGCAACGACATCCTGCCGATTCTCGTCAGCGGGCTCGCGGGGACAATCGACCAGATCCGGTGTCAGGAAATCTTCGACTACACGACCTACGAACAGCCGGATTCTGTCCGCTACCTGATCGGGATGGGTCAGCCGATGGACTACGAACCTCCCATGGTCGCGCCGACCGTACCCACCATGGTCTGGGGCGGGCAGATTCGGCTCATCGCGCGGGCACTCGGGGTGGAACTCGACGAGATCCGCGAGACCTTGCTGCGCCGCCCGCTCGAGGAAACCGTGTCGACCGAACATATGGGGGAGTTCGCGGCCGGCACCCAAGGCGCACTGCGATTCGAGGTTCAGGGAATCGTCGGCGGGGAACCCCTGATCGTGATCGAACACGTCACGCGTATTCATCCGTCTTGTGCCCGCGACTGGCCGCTCCCGCCCGACGGCGGCGACGGCGCGCACAAGGTGATCGTCGAAGGACGACCACGAATCGAGATCAACGTCGAAGCCACCGATGAAGGTGGAAATCGCGCGGCCGGTGGAAATGCCACGGCCGTAGGACGTCTCGTCAACGCAATTCCCTGGCTACGTCAGGCTGAACCCGGTCTCTACGACGCGCTGGACGTTCCGCTCACACCCGGCGTCGGCAAGCTCGGTGCCCGAAACTCGGAGGTACTCACATGAATATCGACATACCCGAAGGCAAGAATCCGATCGGCTACGTGTGGGGAGAGATGGTCCCCGGCATCGGACCCGCGGCCGCCGGGTTCTCCCAAAAGGTCTACACGGACGGCACTCTCGGACTCCGCGAGTTCGAGGCGGCCAGGCTTCGGATCGCTCAGATCAACGGGTGCATCTTCTGTCAGGACTGGCGCACCGAGCGTGACGGCGAGACTGTGGAGTCGACGTTCGATCAGTCTGTCACCGACTGGCGCACCACCGATGCCTTCGACGACAGGACGCGCCTCGCTGCCGAATACGCCGAGAGATACGCCCTCGACCACCACGGGCTCGACGACGAGTTCTGGGAACGCATGACAGCTCACTACTCCCAGCGAGAAATCGTCGAGTTGAGCATGTGCCTCGGATCGTGGTTGGCCTTCGGCAGGCTCAACCACGTCCTCGGCCTCGATACTCAATGTGTGTTGCCCGGCAACTGAACTAGTTGCCCAGCGTCGTCAGATCCGGGTAGTTCGAGACCTCCCAGCCGCCGTCGACGACCAGACTGGTTCCGGTGATGTACGAGGCGTCGTCGCTGGCGAGATAGAGGCAGGGGCCCGCGATCTCGTCGGGAGTTGCTGCTCGGGACATGGGGATTCGGCTGAGAAACATGTCGCGGGCGGGTTCGTAGTTCATGACCGGCGCGACCAGTGGCGTGTCGACCAGGCCGGGTAGAACGGCATTGACCCGGATCCCCGACGCAGCCAGTTCGATCGCGGCATTCTTGCTGAACATCTCGACTCCGGCTTTGCCTGTCGCGTATGCGCTCCCGTAGGGGCTCGGCACGTGCGCGTTCAATGAGGACACGTTGACTATCGCACCACCGCGACCATGCTCTCGGATATGCCGCGCTTCATGTTTGGTGCAGAGGAAGACGCCCTTCTGCACCAGGTCGATGGTGAAGTCCCAGTCGGCCTCGTCGAGGTCGACGATCTGCCCCACCCTCGACGCACCGGCAACGTTGAAAGCCAGATCGATACCGCCGAATTCCGCCGCCGCCGCGGCAAGGGCCTCGGCAACATCGGATTCCTTGGTGACGTCAGTGGGAACGGCGAGGAAGGCCCCGCCGTGCTGGGAGGCTATCTCTTTCAAACCCTCTGCAGCGATGTCGATTCCAGCTACCTGTGCGCCTTCGTCGATAAGCCTTAGTGCGATGGCTGCACCGATACCTGATGCTGCTCCAGTGACGACTGCTGTTTTCCCGGCAAATCTGGACGTGTTAATGGGCACCTGCTTTCAAGAACTTTCCGGTTCGGCGGTTGCCGAGAACGGGTGCTGCTTCTCCGTCGCCGAAGACGTACTCGCCGCCGACGAACACTGCGGTGACGGTCTGGTCGTTGCGATTGACCATGCGGGAGAGGTTGTCGTACTCCACAACCGGGCTTTCCGCATAAGTGTCGAGCGAATCGTCGAGATGAGCGGGATCGATCACAACCAGGTCGGCGCGATCACCTAATCGAAGGTGCCCGGCATCGACGTCGTACCACTCGGCGAGTTCACCGGTGAGACGATGCACCGCTGCCTCGACGGTCATGAACGGACGGCCGACCTTTTGGGCATCGTAGACACGTCGTAGTAGGCGTAAGCCGAAGTTGTAGAACGCCATGTTGCGCAAATGCGCTCCGGCGTCGGAGAACCCGAGTTGGACGCCATTGTCCTGGGCGAACTTGTCCAGAACCTCCGGCCGGTGGTTCGAGATGGTTGTGCGCCAACGCACTTTCGTGCCGTGTTCGAGGACCAGATCCAGGAATGCATCGACAGGGTGGAGGCCGCCACGTTCGACGCCGACCTGCCCGAAGCTCTTGCCGACCAGGGATTCGTCGGGGCAGGACACGATCTCGGCGTCGAAGAAATCGCGATGCCAAACTTTGACACCGAACTTCTGGTCGTAGTCCTTGCGGAATTGTCGACGGTAATCCTCGCTCTGCATGAGGACGTTGCGTTCCATCTCGTCGGTCAGATGCAGTGCTGCAGCGCCGGATCCGAACTCCTCGAAGACAACCAGGTCGATGCCGTCGGCATATACCTCGAAGGGAACTGGCAGGTGCTGCCAGCGCAGGTCGCCGCCGAGTCGATTGACCAAGTGTGCCAATGGGCCGAGTATCACCACGGCCAACTTGTTGGACTTGATGTCGGCGGCCGAAAGCATGCTCGTCTTGAGTCGCTTACGCCAGATACCCGCGCTGGAGAACGCCATCGCTCCGGTACTCATCGGGTTGGAGAGGTCAGGTCCGGCCTGAAATACCCGTCCCCGACGGCGCAGGATCGCATTGAGTCGGCGTCGTTCTTTCGTGGTTGCATACGTCGACGGCAGCGTGCGTGAGCGGCAGGTCTCGCCGTCGAGTTTGTCGAACAACAATTGCTGACTGGACATCCCGACGAATCCTGCGTCGAGAGCTTCGGCCAACTGTGCTTCCATCGACGCGAGTTCGGCGTCTGTGGGATGGACGTCCTTCCTGGTAGCACGATCCAGTCCCATCTCGGCGGCCCGCATATCGGAGTGTCCGATGAAGGCTGCAACGTTGGGACCTAGCGGAAGCGCCTCTAGTGCAGCAACATACTCGCTCGCAGAGTTCCAGGTCTTGGCACGGTTGAGTGCGTCGACGACGTGCTTACGCGGAATTGCCTCTACTCTGCCGAAGAGATCACCCGCGTCGGAGGGGCTGGCGTGAATGGTGGACAGGGAACACGATCCGACAAAGATCGACGTGACCCCGTGTCTGAGCGATTCGCTCAGTGCCGGGCCTTCGAGGATCTCGACGTCGTAGTGGGTGTGGATGTCCACGATGCCCGGGATCACCCACTTGCGTTTCGCGTCGATGACACGGGGACAGTCGGTTTCGTCGAGTGGATCGAGGGAGATGGCAGTAACCAACCCATCGCGGATACCCAGATTGCGGACAGCTGGTTTGGCCCCGGTGCCGTCGAACCACAGACCGTTGTTGATCACGGCGTCGTAGGTCATGAGAGAACCACCTTTGCACGTATCGTTTTTCCGGTTGCATTGCGGGGCAGAGGAGTTGTGCTCAGTTTCCACTTCACCGGCACCTTGAAGTAAGCCAGTCGTTCGGCGACATAGTCGCGTAGTTCTTCTTCGCCGGCGGCTCCCTCACTCCGCAAAACGACGACGGCTGCAACTTCTTGGCCGAGGTCGGCCGAATCAATGCCGATCACAGCGCATTCGAGTACGGCGGGATGCTCGTCGATGGTCTGCTCGATTTCGAGAGGGTAGACGTTCTCGCCGCCGCGCAGGATCAGATCGGACCGGCGACCCGTCAGACGGAGCCGGCCGTCCTCGAACACTCCGAAGTCGCCGGTTCGGAGCCATCGATCAGGACCGATAGCGGCTGCAGTCGCGGTCTCGTCGTTCCAGTACCCCAACATCACATAGGCGCTGCGCGCACAGATCTCACCTTCCTCGCCGTCGGGGACTGCAACACCGAAGGGGTCGCGCACCTCCACGCTCACCCCGATGATCGGCCGGCCGAGAGTTCCGGGGAACGCGGCAAGTTCCGGTGGTGTGGCAACTGAAATGCCGGTGGAGGATTCGGTGAGCCCGTAGCTGTCGACCAAGGTGTGCTGCGCAAAAGGCAGTCGTGCGCGCAGTCGGTCCTGCAAGGCCGGAGATGACGGCGCAGACGCGAGCGCAAAGGCGCTCAGTGAGGTCAGGTCGTACTTCTCGAGACTGCCGTACTCGAGGAGACGGGTTGCCATGGTGGGGACCACCGCCCAGTTTGTGACCTTCTCGCGTTCGACGAGGGAAAGGACTTCGTCGACGTCGAAGGCGCCCTGATGGATGACCACTGCTCCGCCCGTTGCGAGTCGTGGGATCGCCAGGTTATGCAGGCTTGCAATGTGAAACAGCGGCGCGGTCAGCAGATACCGCAAGTCACTCGGTCGGCCGTCGCTGGGTTTGCCGGTGAACGCCGCAGCGAGGCGATCGCTGTAGCGGTGGTAGTCGATGACGGCCAACACGTTTCGGTGACTGTGAACAGCCCCTTTGGGGCGGCCGCTGGTTCCGCTCGTGTACAGGATGACGGCCGGATCGTCCTCGTCGACGGACGTGCGGGGCAGTGCAGAACCCGAATACTTCTCCATCAAGGTAGGTAGATCTTCTTCCATCGTGAGCACGGGAACATCGGTGTTCAGTTCGGAAAGAATCTGCGCGCGTTTGGCGTCGGCGATCACCACTGTGGGGGTGGTGTGATCGATGCCGTACGCCACCTCGCGGGCCACCCACCACGAGTTGAATCCGACGGCGATGGCACCGAGGGACTGAGCCGCCCAGAAGGTCATCACCCATTCCGGCGTATTGGCAGCAAGTATGCCGACCCGATCACCCTTGCGGACGCCGTACCGCTCGCGCAGCGCCGTCGCCAATGCTGCTACGGCCTCGCCGTGCTCGAGGTAGCTGAAGCGTCGGTCCTTGGTCACCAGATAGTCGCGTGATCCGTAGTCGAAGGATGCAGCGAGCACGTCGCCGAGTGCCTTGTCGCGGTTCTTCATGACGGGCATCGAACTGCCGAGTACATCCTCGACTTGCATCTCGAAAGGACCACCGGGGCCGGTCAGCCCGGCCATGACGGACGCGATGAATGCTTGTGTATCAGCGGAAGTAGTCACGTGAAGTGCCTTTCGAAGATTAGGGTACGAGCACTGCGCGTCCGGTGACCTTGCCGTGTTCGAGACGGTCGAGTGCGTCGCGGGCATCAGCGAGGTCGAAGCGGGCTACTTCTACCGTTACCAGACCGGCCTGTGCCAGGGCGATGGAATCGACGAGGTCGTTTCTGGTGCCGCCGTAGGACTTCCGGATCGATGCGCCCCATGGCCAGCCTGGTCCGCCGGCAGCTTCGGCAGTGATTCCGGGGTTTCCGCCTCCGAGACCTACCATGCGATACGCGCCGTTCGGCGCAACCGCTTGAACAGACATCTGTGCAGTTGCGTCGATACCGACGAAGTCGAAGATGACTTCTGCGCCTCTGGCCGATGTGAGGTCGAGGATGTGCTGCGCGGTGTCCGGTCCCGATTCGAGCGTGATGTCGGCGCCGCAACGTTTGGCGAGATCGAGTTGATCCTGTCCGACATCGACGGCGATGATGCGCACGGCACTGATCGCGCGAAGTATCTGTACTGCAACGTGACCGAGTCCGCCGACGCCGATCACGACGGCGGTGGCACCGGGCTGGAGATGTTCGCGGGCACCGCGAATG
The DNA here is from genome assembly GCF_021352185.1 of Rhodococcus sp. Ni2. Lineage (NCBI taxonomy): Bacteria > Bacillati > Actinomycetota > Actinomycetes > Mycobacteriales > Nocardiaceae > Rhodococcus > Rhodococcus sp. Ni2. The sequence goes on along the minus strand of NZ_WOXZ01000001.1, from coordinate 1,839,066 downwards.
GCGTGGTAGCTCGTCAGTGCCGCATCGGCGAGAGGTGCGGCCTGCAGGAAGTCGAGGTCTCCGATGGGTACGAATGAGCGAGCCGGGATCTTGACGTACTCGGCCATCCCGCCCTCAGGGCCGAGTCCGGGGCAGGGCGGCATCGCGGTGCGTCCAGCGGCGAGGCACATATTCTCGTTGCCGCTCATGCATTCTCGGCACTGTCCACATGACCAACAGAGGTAGACGACGCCACGCTCTCCGACGGAACGGCCGTCGACGCCACTCCCGACGGCTTCGATCGTTCCGGCAATTTCGTGGCCGATTGTCAGCGGTTCTTCGCGCATCTTGTACGGAAAGTGCAGGAGATGGAGATCGGAGTGGCAGATTCCCGCTGCGCCCACCCGAATCAGTAGTTCCGACGGGCCGATCTCCGGGACCGGCACGTCGTTGATTTCCAGGAGCCCGGGCCCCATGAGCTGGGCTGCCTTCATGAGCTGACCTCGCTGACCTCGGAGTTGTATGCGGCGCTCAGGTACGCGTTGCTGCGGTCGGATCCGATCAGACCCGGTGCCATCTTGTTCATGACGTAGGCGAAGGTCATCCGTCGGTCCAGATCGTTGACCAGCATCGAGCCGCCGATACCTGCCCACCAGCAGGTGCGTCCGTCGGGAATCAGTGGCGCGGTAACCGGATGTGGCAGTCCGTAGCCGATGCCGAACTTGAGTGGTGTCATGATCCCGAGATCGATACCGTCGGCTTGGATCTCGAAGATCAGGTCGATGGTGCTCTGCGAGAGCAGCTTCCGGCCGTCGAGCACACCACCGTTCGAGATCAGGGATTGGACCCGAGCGATAGAACGTGCGTTGCCGTGGCCGTTGACTGCGCCGATCTCGGCTTCCCGCCAGGGTGCGGTATTGACCTCGGGGTAGTCGAGCAGTGGGCAGGTCAGGGTCTTGATGAAGATGCTGTCCTGGTCGAGCGTGGACAGGTCGAACTCCAACGCGGGCGGCGGAACCATGGTGGCGATTCGACCGAAATGCTCTGCGGACGTGCCGATATGGAAGTCGGCTCCCAGTGGACCGGAAAGCTCTTCGGCAAAGAACCTGCCGAGAGTTCGCCCGTCGATGCGACGAATGACCTCACCGACGAGATGGCCGTAGTTGATCGCGTGATAGCCCGACGCCGTACCCGGGGTCCACCAAGGCTTCTGGGCAGCGAGGCGAGCGGTGGACGCCTCGAGGTCGTAGATGTCCGTCAGTTCGATCGGGCGCTCCCAACCGGAGACACCAGACGTATGCGACAGGAGGTGGCGAACTTCGATGTCTTCCTTACCGTTTGCCGCAAATTCGGGCCAGTAGTGAGCAACTTTCTGGCACACGTCCAATTGGCCGCGTTCGACCAGCAGGAGCGCACACAGGGCCGTCATGGTCTTGGTGATGGAGAACGTGTTGACGATGGTGTCGCTGCCCCATGGAGTGGTACGGGATTCGTCGGCGTACCCGCCCCAGAGATCGACCACGGATTCTCCGTCGACGGTGATGGCAACGGAGCCGCCGAGTTCTTCACCGGATTCGAGTTGAGTCTCGAAAGCCGCTCGGACGGCGTCGAACTCGTTGTCGCAGTGACCGTTCACCAGACTCATGCGCGATCCGCCTTCTCGAGTTCGTGTGCTGCTGCACGCGCGGCAACAGGTAGCTTGTTCCCGGAGGCCGCAGCACGCTTGGTGCCCTTGGCGATTTCCTTGTTCATGTTGCGGACGTAGGGATCGAACTCGAGCTGAATCGTGTGGCGTGGTGACTTGTAATAGGGGGCGAGGAAGTACGCCTCGTCGGCTTTGGTGATCTCCTGCATGTCGTTCGCAGACGGCAGTTGGTATTTACCGGTGAGGTAGGCCGCGACGAGCTTGCTCTGCTGCTCGGCGAAGTTGACGAGCGTCGGCATGGGCTGCGCGAGTCCCATGAAGAAGAGGTTGTCGATTCCGGGCTTCATCATTCGTTTGAACAGTGGGAATCGGTTGTCTTTGTCCGGCAGCAGATTCGGATCACTGAAGAAGGGGAAGCTGATGTTGTAGCCGGTGGCGCAGATGACCACGTCGACGTCCTCGGCGGTGCCGTCCGCGAAATGAACCTGCTTTCCGTCGAGTTTGGTGATGGCAGGCTTGAAGGTTATGTCGCCTGACCCGGCGCGTCCGAGGAACTCGCCGCTGGCCGACGGGTGGGCCTCGAAGGGGCGGTGGTCCGGCTTCGGCAGACCGTAGCCTTCCATCGTTCCCAGATTCTTGCCGAGGAATCGACGACTCAGGAACAGTCGTAGACCACGCGGCATCCAGGGCGGGGTGATCAGTTTGTCGCCGGGCACTCCGCCCAGATATTTCGGCAGTACCCAGACTCCACGGCGAGCCGACACGATGAGCTTGTCGGCGAGGTATCTCTGGCCCAGTTCGGAGGCAATATCCAAGCCGGAGTTGCCCATTCCGACCACGACTACCTTCTTGCCGCGCATGTCGACCGGGTCGAACGGGTCGTTGTAGCTGTGGCTGTGCATGAGGACCCCGTCGAACTCACCGGGGTAGTCCGGGATGTTGGGATCCCAATGATGTCCGTTGCAGACCATCAGGACGTCGTAGGTGCGAACTTCGCCGTCCGAGCGCGTGATGGTCCACAGTCCGTCTGCATCACGTTCTGCCGCAACAACACTGGTATTGAAGATGATCGACTCACGCAGTCCGAAGTGCTCGACGTAGTCCTTGAAGTACTGGAAGAGTTCGGAGTGGTGCGGGAAGTCGGGAAGGTCAGCGGAGACCGGGAAGTCCTCGAATGCCAAGCGCCACTTCGACGTGTCGATGTGCAGGCTCTGGTAGCAGGCCGACATCCCGTTGGGATTCTTGTAGTACCAGTTTCCGCCGACCTCGTCGGACGCTTCGTAGCAGTCGAAGGGTATTCCGAATTCCTTCATTCGCTTGGCCGTCGTGATTCCGGTAGGCCCGGCGCCGATGATGCACACGCTCGGCAAGGGGGAGGGGCTCATTCGCCATCGCTTTCTGTTCTGTCTCGGGCGTGCGAGAAGAAGAATCGAAGCCCGAGAAGTGACTTGAGTCATAGTGCGCCATTCGCTGACGTTGTGTCAATGAATGACGCAATGTTTTTTGGTGACGGCGAGTTGGTGATTTGCCAGGAGGTTGAAATGCGAGCAAGGTGGGCGACGTGAGCACGACTACGGACGGCCCGAGGAACAGGCGGGGAACCCTTCGCGACGAGCAGAAACGAGCGACGCGGGCCAAACTCGTGGACGCCGCACGCACTCTGTTCGAGGAACGGGGATACGCGGCCGTGACGGTCGATGACATCGCCTCGGTCGTCGGATGCAGTAGAGCCACGTTCTACGTGCATTTCGCCAGCAAAGTGGAGATGCTCAAGACGATCGGCGCGGCCGGGATGGCGGCGAGTGCGTTCGCTTTCTACATCGATCTCGATCGGGTCCTCGACACGAACTCTCGCGTGGAGTTCACTGCGTGGCTGGAGCGTGCCTTCGACTGGTTCGACGAGAACAAGCGCCTGCTGCCGGCGTGGGACGAGGCCGTGGCACTCGAACCGGAGTTCCGCGAGACAGCGAGAGACGGTATGACCGAACTACCGAATGCCATGCCCAAGTACCTGGGCCGTTGGCCGGAGGAACAGCACGACGAGGCGAGGTTGCGCGTCGAACTGCTCGTGAGTCAGTTGGAGCGATTCTTCACACGCTGGGCCGTGCAGGGGACGATCGACGTGACTCGGATGCAGGCGGCCGAGGTTCTGACCGACATCTGGTTCCCGGCTCTGTCTCCGGAATCGAAGGGCGTCGGCGAGCGGTAGAGGCTAGCTCGGATCGATCTCCACACTGATCGCGCCGGTGAGCAGTTCTCTGGCTCGTTCGATGGGGATCGAGCCGCTCAGCCAGCGCTCACTCAAACCCTCGACCAGGGCGGTGAGTCGCTCGGCGGCGTCGGCCGGGCTTGCCTTCGGGTCAGCGAGTCCGGCGTCCTGCGCTTGGCGGATCAAAGATTCGACGTCGTCTGCCCACTCTTGCGTCGTGGTGCGTAGCGGTTCGCGCAGTTCGTCGGCGAAGACTGCGCTTGCTCGGAGTTCACCCCAGGCGATGCTGTTCTCTCGAATCTTCGGGGCATTCTGAAACTCCAGCTGGAGCATCTGCTCGAGCTGCGCACGAGGGTCTGTCTCCGTGAAGGCGCTTTCGGTGTACAGCGCGGCGCGATCGTTGATGTGATCGAGGGCCCGGCGCAGCACACCTGCACGGTTCTGGAAGTGGTAGTAGATGAGTGCCGTCGACACTCCGGCCTCGGCAGCGAGCGTCTCCACCCTCAGCCCGCGTACGCCGTGTTGGGCAATGACGCGGACTGCTGCTTCCAAGATTTGCGTTTGGCGGTTCGACACGAGTCCGAATTCTACGAGGGTGGTCGGGACAGGTTTCTAGTCCGCGGGTTCCTGCTGGGTGGTGCAGTGAATGCCGCCACCACCCGCGGCGATGGCGTCGATGTTGATCTGCACGACACGGCGGTCGGGGAAGAGGCGCTCCAATTCACTTCTGGCGGCCTGGTCGGCCTCGGGGTCACCGAACTCGGGTGCGATGACCGCCCCATTGCATACGTAGAAGTTGATATATCCGGCTGCGAAATCGTCCGATTCGAAGTCGGGCCTGATTGCGACCGGCGCCTCGAGGACCACCACTTCCAGCTTCCGTCCCTGTGCGTCGGTCGCGTTCTGGAGAATCTCGAGGTGACGTGCGGTCACGTCGTGGTCGAACGACTCCGGGTCTGTGTCGAGGCCTGCGACCACGACACCTGGGCGTGCGAAACGGGCGTAGAAGTCCGTGTGGCCGTCCGTGATGTCCTTGCCGGCGATTCCCGGTAGCCAGATGATCTTGTCGAGACCGAGCAGGGGGCCGAGTTCGGCTTCGACGTCCGACTTCGACCATCCCGGGTTGCGGTTGTTGTTGAGTACACAGCTTTCGGTGATGATGGCTGTGCCTTCGCCGTCGACCTCGATGCCGCCGCCTTCGAGGATCAGGTCGGTAGGCAATGATTCGACTCCCGCGCGGGCGGCAACGAAAGCTGCGACCTGGCCGTCCTGATCAAAATCCTGCTTCTCGCCCCAACCGTTGAAGTTGAAATCGATACCCGCTTTGGTCCCGTTGCCTTTCACGAATACGGGGCCGGTATCGCGCATCCAGAGGTCGTCGAGAGGCGCGGCGATCAGTTCGACCGATGGGCCGACGAGGGAGCGAGCCAAGTCCAGTTCCTCGGAACGAACAAGCATCGAGACGGGCTCGAACTGCGCGATGGTCTGCGCGATCGTCGCGAGGTTGCGCTGGACCTCGGGCAGGAGGGCTGCTCCCCAGATCGCTTCGCTGGCACCGAACGCCATCCAGGTGCGCTTGTGCGGATCCCCCTCTTCCGGCATCACCCACTCGCGAAGATCGTTGCTGCCATCGCTCCCGCGCGAGGCTGAGTCGGAATCGCCGCAACCTGCCAAAAAGAGGCCACTGAGCGCAGCGGCGCCTGCCTGAATAAACCGACGTCTTTGCATTGCGGTGACTCCTTGTGCTGTGTGCGTGCGCGCCCGGTCCGCGTCCTGCTTGCATGGAGCGTAAACCTTGACTGAAAATTTAGTCAAGGAAGTAGTGCCAGTTCGAGACCGTTTCGGCGGGCGACACGACGGATCGAAGGACTCATCCGTCGGAAGGTCACGAGTCGATGAGTCCTTCGACCGTTCCCCGCCATCCGCGGCGCTGGTAGTCCCGGGGCGACATGCCGTGGGCACCGATGAAGACCTTGGTGAATCCGGACGCGTGCGCGTAGCCGAGTCGACGGGCGGTCTCTCCGGCCGAGAAGCCCTCCTCGAGATAAGCGCGGGCGAGGGTCATCCGCAACTGACCGCGCCAGCGCGGGAAGCTCTGGCCGGTGGCCGCTACGAAGCGTTTGTGGAGCAGGCCCTCGTCGACGCCGAGTCGAGCGCTCCACTCCGGCAGCGTGCGCGAATCGGTGGGGTCCGCGCGGAGTGCGGTAAGGATCGTTTCGACAGGATCGGTTCGGCCGCCGGGTGTCCGCGTCGCCGCGCTGTTTCGGATCAGCCTCGAGATCCTCGCTGGGTCATGGATCTCGGGGCGCAGAAGGGTGTAATTCGCAACGACCGTGTGCAACAGATACGCCTCCGCTTCGCGCGCGAAGTGCAGCACTCGTGGCGGCGGTGCAGTGACGGGAGAGTCGCCAGGCTGGGATCCGAGCGGAAGTAGAAGCGAACCCTCCGCGATCTCGACGCTGTTGCGTACTCCCGCGGGAAGCCACATCGCGTCGCCCCGCCTCAGATTCCAGGTTCGGTCGCCGAAAGTGACCCGGGCGGAGCCTCGGTAGATCCAGACGACGACGTGAAAGTTGTTGACCCTGGCCCACGTTCCGCTTGCGGGAATCGTCGGCGGTATCGGCGCCGAGCCTGAGTGGGCGCCTTCCTTGGACAAGAGTGCGACGCTCTGTGCCAAGGTCTCGTTCTCATGGATCGGCGCTGAGCCTTGGTTTGCACGTGTGTAGTCACTGGGTGTCACACCGGTGTGTTCACGGAAGGCACGGGTGAATCCCGCGGGCGTCGCGAATCCGACCTGCCCACCCGTCCATCCGATTTCGCGGCCGGAGTTCAGGTATGCGATTGCTGCCGCGATCCGGGCCGAGGTGCGCCAACGCGCGAAAGGCAACCCCGTCTCCTCCGTGAATCGGCGCTGCAGGGTGCGGACGCCGATCTTGAGTTGCCGGGCGAACTGGGAAAGCTCCGTGTCGTCGGCTGGCGTCCGTAGAAGCGTGCGAGCGATCTCGAGGGTCTCGGCCGAGCGTGGCAAATTCGGTGGGGCGTACGACACCGAAGCGTCGGCGTCGTTGGAATGGGCCCCCGCGACAAGCTCGAGTAGTCCGGCCCCCACAGTCGCCCCACCGCGCAGAAATCCCAAGTTGTGCGCGAACTGGTGGACGAGCCAGTCCTGCCAGGCTGCCGGGATCTCGAAATCGATGATCCGGTTCAACGTGGGCGGCAGGTCGGCAGCGGGCATCGGAATGGGAAACGCGACCGCTCCCGGGTCGACTCGGATGCTGTAGGCGATTCCCGCGGGCACCCAGGTTGCCGCCCCAGCGGTCACGCTGCGGGTGCGGTCGCCGATCTGTAGTTCCGCGTGTCCGGTGTGTACCCAGAAGAGCAGTGGCTCACGTACATTCGCGATCGAGGAGAGTCGGGACGCGGGGATCTCGGGGACTTCGCCCGCGGAGAACACGAACCGTGGTCCCACGTATGCCCTCCCGATTCAGATGCTTTCTCACGCAGCCACCGATGAGTGTAAGAAGTCGGCACGCACGGATAACCGTAACCGATTAGGGCAGGCTAGCTTTATTCAATGGCCCTCCCGCCGTGATCGAGCGTGGGTCGAACCCCCCGTCTGTGCGCTTCCGAGGAGTCTTTCCGTGCCCCGAAACACCCGTCCGACAACGGCGTACTCAGTCACCTTGCGTGAACTCGAGGTACGTCGGGTGACAGACGTGACGCCGGGCATGCGGAGAGTGACGCTCACCGGAGCGCAGCTCGACACCTTCACAAACGCCGACGGCTTCGCCGAGCCCGCCTTCGACGACGACCTCCGATTGTTGTTCGCCTATCCTGGCGAAACCGATCCGGTCTTGCCGGTGATAGTCGACGGCACTGTGACTTTCGCAGCGGGACGCCGTCCACTTGCCCGCGCGTACACCGTGCGCCGTTACGTTCCGCGAACAAGGGAACTTGACGTCGATTTCGTCGTTCACGGCGGTGGAGTTGCTACCACCTGGGCGCGCGACGCCGGCCCGGGCGACCGAATGCACATCGCGGGTCCCTCTGTATCGCAGGGACTCCCGGAAGATTGCGAGTATCTGCTCGTCGTCGGTGACGAGACGGCGCTACCTGCGATCGCGCGCTGCTCGAGGAATTGCCTGCCGATGCCAGGGGGCATGTGTTCGTCGAAATTGCGGACTCGGCTCACATTCAATCGGTGCGCGAGTTGCCCGGGGTGAGTGTCACGTGGTTGCCACGCGAGGGGGCGGAGCCCGGCACTACTTCTTTGTTGCTCGACGCGGTCAGTGCAGTCGAATGGCCTGACGGACGCGTATTCGCTTGGCTTGCAGGCGAACAGGCGACGATTCGCTCGCTTCGGCGTCATTTGATTCGTGATCGAGGAATTGCGAAGACCGACATCGATTTCACCGGCTACTGGAAACGCAGCGACACAGTGCGCACAGATTCCTGACCCGGCTCCATCGCTCGGTAAGACCGAAGCGCTCGATAACACCGAAAGGCAGAAATGACAGTCCTGCGCACCAGACGATCACGGATCATCGGACTGATCGGGGCCGCGCTCGCCGCAGCGCTCCTTGTGTCCGGGTGCTCGGCCTCGGCCGAAAACTCGAAAACGTCGTCCACTCCCGGTTCGGAGGGGAACGCCCTTCCCGCTGCGGAAGGAACGACTACTTACCCGCTGACCCTGGAATCGCCATATGGTACAAGTATTCTCGAGAAGCGCCCGGAGCGGGTTGCCGCAATCGTCCCCAATGCCGTCGACACGGAAATGCTCCTCGCGCTCGGCGTCAAACCCGTTCTCTCCTCGTCGATGGTCAAGGAGTCGGCTTCCCAGTCGTACTTGCTGCCTTACGGCGCAGAGGATCTCGACACCTTCGAGTTCGCGATGGGCGGCACACTTCCCGTCGAAGCGATCGCCGCGAGCGAACCTGACCTCATCGTCGCCGTCGGCTGGGCCGACGGCCTGGGTGGTTTGTCGATGGGCGATTACTACGAACGTTTGTCCTCCATCGCACCGGTTGTGACGAGCCCCGACACGAAGTCGCGGATGCTCGTGCCGTGGAAGGAATCGATCCGCGTACTCGGCGAAACACTCGACCTCTCGAAGGCAGCCGAAAAGATCGTGGCGGACCATGATCGGTATTTTGCGAAGGTGCGTCAGGAGAACCCTGAACTCACTGGCCTGACCGCAACCTGGGCGATCTTCTACGGAACCGGCAATGGGCTGCAGTACCTTTCAGCGCCCGATTCGGCTCCGGCAACTTTCTTGGGCGAGCTCGGTTTTGCCGAGAACCCGCGTGCACAGGAGTTCGTCACCCAAAGCACTGTCGGCGAGGAACTTCTCGAGAACATCGATGCGGACTTCCTGCTGATCGGCCGCAGTGCCGCCGGCAGCGAGGAGGATTTCGACAAGCTGACCGGCGGGAAGCTCTTCCAAGCGCTGGGAGCGGTGTCCTCCGGTCGTTGGGTCGCCCTGCCTCCTCGCACCGCCGACGGCGGCGACGTTCTGTGGGCAATCACGAGCGGTGGCCCGATCGGAACGATGTGGGCGTCTGAACATATCGTGCCGCTCATCAGCGCGAAGCTGTAGGCACGCAACTGCAGAACGGAAAGCACTCACCCGTCGCCACACGATTGTGTGGCGACGGGTCGTTCGTACAGCAGGTGTCCCGGGTTTGAGGGTTGCCTATGGGACGAAGAAGGTTGCGAAACCCGGGGTGACAGGTCCGGCGGCAGGCAATATGGCGACGGCAACTTGCCCGGCTCCAGTCTGCAGGGTTGCCTCTCCCGGGGTTCCTTGGTTGTCGCCAGAAAGCCGACCGGAGCCGGAGGCTCCTGTCGAGAGGTTCATCCAGCGCACTTCCGTCGAAAGCATGCAACCCCACCGCTCGTCTTTGGCGCCGGTGATCGTCACCGTGCCAGGTTGTTCGCCGACTACCGCCACACAGTGGACAGGGGGTGCGTCGAAGCTGCCGTTTGGGTTCCCGAACGGCGCCGGGTTGATTTGGAACGGAGCGGTGACCGCCGCGGAGGCAACGGCTGCGGGCGCGAGAACCGAAACGGCCACTATGGATACGCAGGCAGATAATCGGCGTACGAGATTCGTCACGGTAACCTCCGGTAATCGAAGACGGTGTGGTGCCCATGCTCTACCCGGAGCGCAATTACCGCAAGGGGATCCAGTTTTCGAGCCAGCGGCGGTTCGTGAATCGCTGAGTGCGTGACCGTTTGTAGAATCATTGTCCTGCAACGCGTATCGGTATACGAAGCCTGTATTGGGCAGTGAATAGCCCAATCATGCTGGGCTCCAACGAAAGTACTAACTTTCCAGCCATCGGCCAGCCGGCTTGCGGTGTAGCTCGACAAAGCTGGTGTTGTTCGCAAGGCGGGCTGAACGATTTCTCAGGGAAGGCAATGGATATGGATGATGCGCTCGTTCCGATCGAAGATGCACTCCCGCAGCTGTTCTCGCATCTTTCGCCGTTTCACGCTGGCGTGAGGGGTCTGCGGCGTGGGCAGCCAAGTCGCGTTTGGGGGGTCGAGCCTCGAACTGTCGAATGATTGCGACAGCAGTGGATTTCGTTGGATAGAAGTGCGGAGACCAATCCTGTGGTGGTGGCTGCGGGTCTCGAAATCACGTTTCATTTACCAAACAAATGCTTGATCGCTAGAGTGTGTGCGACATCGAAAGCCCGACAAAGCTCGATTTCGAAGGAGTTCGTATGGTTGCACCTCAGGCTTATGTCGTCGATGCGCTCCGCACTCCGGTGGGTACGGCACGGCTCGCTCGCAGGAGAGCACCCAGCGGACATGGGGGGCCCACGTGATCACATCGATTCTCGACCGCACTCGACTGGACCCGATGGCCGTCGACGATGTGATCTTCGGTTGTGTCGACGCTATCGGGCCGCAATCGGGCAACATTGCCCGCACCGCCTGGCTTTCAGCAGGCCTACCGTTGGACATCCCAGGAACGACAGTCGACAGACAATGCGGATCTTCACAGCAAGCCGTCCACTTCGCAGCGCAAGCGGTCATGAGCGGGACCCAAGATGTGGTGCTTGTCGGCGGTGTGCAGAACATGTCCTCGATTCCTATCTCGGCGGCAATGCGTGCCGGCAACGAGTACGGATTCGACACGCCCTTCAGCAAGTCCCGGGGGTGGGCAGCACGATTCGGCGAGGCCGAAATCTCACAGTTCGTCGGCGCCGACCTGATTGCCAAGAAATGGGGTATCAGCCGTGAAGACATGGAGGAGTGGGCACTGCAATCGCATCAGCGTGCCCGTGCTGCCATCATAGACGGCCGATTCGAGCGTGAGACAGTGTCATTGGGCCAATGCGTCGTTGACGAATGCCCACGAGAGACATCCATGGAGCAGATGGCTGCACTGCCCGCATTGAGGGATGGCTCGTTGCTGACGGCTGCTGTGGCTTCGCAGATCTGTGACGGCGCATCAGCGGCCCTGATCGTCTCCGAGAAGGCGCTCGAGGTTCATGGATTGAAGCCACGTGCGCGCATTCATCATATGAGCGTGCGGGGCGACGATCCGATGCTGCAGCTCTCGGCGCCGATACCCGCGACGAAGTATGCACTGGCGAAATCCGGCATGGCGATCGGCCAGATGGATACCGTAGAAATGAACGAGGCATTCGCTTCGGTAGTTCTGAGCTGGTTGATCGAGACGGGTGCAGATCCCTCCCGGGTCAATCCCAACGGTGGTGGAATCGCATTGGGCCACCCCCTTGGGGCCACTGGCACCAAGTTGTTCGCCACGATGTTGCACGAGTTGGACCGCATTGATGGACGGTACGGACTCCAAACCATGTGTGAGGGTGGTGGGACCGCGAACGTCACCATCATCGAGCGGCTGAGCTGAGCTCGAGAAATTGGGCGGCATGGAAGACCTTCTGTTGTAGCGCTTTGTCGGGTGCAACGCGCCCAACAGGGGTGCCGTGGCGCGGTGTGCGACGATCCGAGTGTGGGAGAACAGGCGGATCGTCTTGCTCGTGGTGAGTGGTATCTCGATGATGACGAGCTGAGGCAGCGGCGGCTGGAGTGTTGGCGTCGACTCGACTCGTTCAATGGGGCTTCGGCGGACGAGGATGCTGTCCGCTCGCGGGCTCTCGCCAGCCTTTTGGGTGAGGTAGGTGAGGGAGCTTTGGTGGTGCCGCGGTTCCAATGCAGCTACGGATACAACATTCGGCTTGGAGTAAACGCATTCGTCAACGCGAACGGGTTCTTCATGGATGATGCGCTGATCACAATCGGCGCTGACGTGAGGATCGGGCCTGGAGCCCAACTGATGACAGCGTTGCACCCTGTCGATGATCATCGCCGGCGTCGCGAGGGATGGGAGCGGGCTGCTCCGATCGTCATCGGTGAGAACACGTGGCTCGGCGCCTCAGTCACTGTCGGTGCAGGAGTTTCGATCGGTCACAACGCCGTGATCGGCGCGGGAAGTGTGGTCTTGCATGACATTCCTGATCACGTCGTTGCTGCTGGATCGCCGGCAAGGGTTATCCGTCGGACACCTGCCGAAGTTGAGGGACTGCAACGCGAGCACTAGGGCATGCGATGTCAGAGGGTGATCGTGCGGGTGGGCTCCCAGATGGCGGGGTCGCGGTGGGTGACGACGAAGACGGTGGCCGCCAATTCCCGCACGGCGCCGGCGATACGGCGCTCGGTGGCCTCGTCGAGGGCCGAGGTGGCTTCGTCGAGAACCAGGACGGGAGCGTCTTTGAGGAAGGCGCGAGCGATCGCCACCCGCTGACGTTCGCCGCCGGAGAGAGCGGCACCCTGGTGTCCGATGTCCTGATGAATACCGAGCGTCGAGCGGTCGAGAACAGCGCCGAGGGCAGCGCGCCTGGCGGCGTCCTCGATCTCGGTTTCGGTAGCGCCCGGTCTTCCAAGTCCGATGTTCTCCCCGAGGGTGCCCGAGAACACGAGTGGGTCCTGCGGCACGTAGCCGATGTGTGCCGCCAGGTCGTCGTAGGGCAAGTCGCGCAGTGAAACTCCGCCCAGAGTGACGCTGCCTTGGTCCGGATCGTCGAAGCGCATGAGCAGCCCGAGAAGTGTGCTCTTCCCCGTACCCGAGCGTCCTGCGACGAGAACTCGCTCACCCGCGGGGATCTCCGCGGTGATGCCACGCAGAACCGGAGCGTGATCTACCCCGGCGACCTCGATGTCCGTTCCAACAGGGCGCGCGGCGTCCCAGGGTGCGGGCTCGGCCAGTGCGGGAGCCGAAGTCGCTGTGCGGTAGTCGCGAACCGTTGCGCGCAGCTCGTTGACTCCGATTCCGGCCAGGGCGAGTTCGTCGAGCGGCGCAGCGGCGCGGGCGGTGAGGATGACAAGCGCGAGAGCGGCTGCGGGATCGTCGAATCCGGTGGCGGCGAGGAAAATCACTGCACCTGCCAGCGGCACAATGGTGGCGATCGCCGAGATGAATGTCGCTGGTGCCGCGGCGAGATTTGTCCGTGCAAGCGCGGCTTCCTGATTCCGCCAGCTTCGCTCGATTCGTTCGACGGAACGTGTGGGACCGGCTGCTGTGCGCAGTAATTCGAGGTGGTCGGTGAGCTCGAGTGTCGACTGAGTTGCTGCGAGCTCGGCTTCGTGTCGGCGCTCGTCCGCTCGGCTGAGCGCACGTTGGGCCAGCGTCTGAGCGACGAGCGACACGGCGAGCAGTCCACCGACGAGCAGCATGACGCCTGGCCCCGCGACGACCGCGATCCCAGGAAGCAGGAGCAGCGGGATCAGCGGTGCAACCAGGAAGGTCTGAAGTTGGTGCGCGGGAACACTCATCAGCGACGGGATTCCGCGCCCGGCGACGGTGGCGAGCAGTGCCCGGTTGTCGTCGGTGAACCAGGACAGTTTCGCACGGGCGAAGGCATCGCCGAGAGCGTCGTAGAGATCGCCGACGAGTCGAGCCCCGGTGAAGTAACCGCCCCGCGAGACCAGGACGGTCACGAATAGAGCGATGGTGGCCGTGGCCAGGACGAGAACCGGCGACCGGTGATCAGCGATCGAGAGCGCGAGGGTGGTGTACGCGATCGCCTCGAGGACAGCGACGGACACCCAACCGAGTCCGATGGTGATCAAGCGTCGTCGGGCTACATTGGCGCTGTTCATTATTCGGCTCCAGTCAGGGCTGCACTGTGCGAGGCAGCGTCGTTCACGTTTCGACCGCCGAGGTCGAGTCGATCGTCGGCATCGTCTGCAAGAGCGGGGTCGTGGGTGACGATCACAATCGTCTTTCCTTCGTCATGTGCGAGGTGTCGCAATTCCTTCAGCAGTTCGGCGGCCGTGCGATCGTCGAGTGCACTGGTCGGCTCGTCGAGCAGCAGTACTGCTGCGGGCGAGAGGAACACCCGAGCAAGCCCGACGCGCTGACGTTCTCCTCCGGAGAGTGAAGTGGCGTGGGCGTCGAGGCTGACGTCGATCTGTGCCCGGCGTAGGGCGGCGGTGTATTCCGCGTCCGTTGCATCGGGGGCGGCCAGCGCGATGTTCTCGCGCACCGTGGCAGGTAACACGTCTGCGCCCTGGGGTGTGAGCAGAACGGACTGTGGCCGCAGGTTCTCGTCGATCGCGGTGATGCTACGACCTGCGTGGCGGACGGTACCCAGTTCCGGGATCTCGAAGCCGGCCAATGCTTTCAGGAGCGTCGTCTTGCCTGCTCCACTCGGTCCCGTGATCGCAGTGATCGTGGCTGGGCGGAATGCATGCGTGACGTCGTCGACGACTCTGCGGTCCGCGATCGTGACAGTCAGGTTGACGATCTCCAGTCGATCGGAGGGACTCGAGGCCGGAACGGTTGGCGCTTCACCGGCAGGGAGGGTGGGTTCGTCCAGGGCAGCGGCGAGCCGGCCCGCAGCAGAGCGTCCAGCAGCGACGTAGTCGAGGCCGTGCCCGAGCCGCAGGGCCGGTGTCACGATTGCGAGGCTGAAGAGAATGGTGGCGGCCAACGTCGTTGCATCCCAGTGGAATCCGACGGCATAGGCGATCGCGAACGTCGCCGTCGCCTGCATGAGGGCAACGGCGACGGCCGCAGGGGTAGCCACGAGTCGAACGCGCTCCTGCATTCCCCGGGTGAACCGTGCTGTCGATTCTGCATAGTCGGCGGCAGCGCCGGTCTGCGCGCCGTAGATCCGGCAGACGCGGATGCCGCGGGCATAGTCGTCCACGGCAGTCACGATGTCGCCCATGACATCTGCACTTTCGGCGCTGTGCCGAGCGGCCATTCGGGGGATCACGACCAGGTAGAACAGAGCTGCCACGATGCCGGGAGCCAGAGCGAGAAGCGCCACGGGGCCGGCTGAGGCAACCAATGCCGCGATCGTGACCGCGGGGACCACGATGAGTGTGGCGAACTCGGCCGGTAGGTGCGCAGTCATATGGTGCAGCGCCGAGATGTCGTCCGAAACGAGCCTCCGCAGTGCGTCTCCGCTGTAGCGGGACAGCGTGCTTGCCGGTAGGCGAACGAGGTGGGCTGCGAGCTGGCGTCGAAGCCTGGCCTCGAAGAGTGACTCGGCGTGATGCGAGAGCCACGACGACGTGGCAGCGAGCGTTACCCCGGTGAGCCACAGCCCACATGCCCACCCGGCCCAGCTCATCGACGGTTCACCGATGAGTTGCACGACGCACCAGAGCGCCCCGAGCATCGCGACCCCCGACGCTGCGGCCGCGACGACCCCGGCAGCCAATGCAGGCAGCGCCGGGCGCAAGGCCGGGACCAGCGACGGTTCGACGAGAGGGCGGGGCATGGATAACTCCTTGAATCAGCGTCAGGGTGCAGGCACGACAAATGACCGAGACCTAAGGTTAGGGGTCGATGGCTCCATGTGGTTATCGCCGTACGCCGATTTCTTACACTCGCCCTGCATCTGTCGGTGTCAGGATGCGGCCGAGATGGAACTCATGACGTCCTCCCACACGCCCATGACTGCGGGTTCGGTTGGACCCGTTTGGGTGAAGACTGCCACGCATTTGCGGCGGAAGCCGTACATCTCGATCGAGGTGGTCAGGCCGTGAACGCCGTGGGTGAGGGTCAGCCAGCACTCCGAGACACCATTCAGGTCGATCATCGTCCGGCAGGTGTCGGACGCCAAAGTCAGCGTCCCCCCGAACATGGCTGCGGCGTCGAGGTCACCACGGTGGATCTGCAGGCATCCGTTCCCGGCGACGACGGTCGTGACGGGCAGTTGGTGGTAGGACAGGTGCTCCATCCCGGCAGCCATGAGGTGAGGATCGACTCGCCGGTAACCGAGGGCGCCCAGAGCGACCAGGCCGCTACGACGTTCGCTGCCGCCGTCCGCGAGGATGAAGTCGAGCTGTGTCAGCTGATCGGCTTCGGCCCAGAATGCGGGCGTATTCGATGTCTGGATGGGAGGGCTTGTTTCCCTCGCAGTGCTCGGCGCAGTTCGCATCGCTTCGAAGGCGAGACGATCCGAGGCCGGGGTCAAATACGTGGTGTGTGAACTTGATCCGTGGATGTCGAACATGCGGAGCGTCGGCGGTAGGTGCTGCCCTGCTTCAGTGGTCACCACCGAGCCGAGGGAGGCAACGTTCAAACGTAGAGAGACGAGCCCGGGCGCGCAGACCAACGGATCGCCGGGAAATGTCGGAACGGAGTACTTGCCCGAGTCGTTGACAGCCACCGGACCTGCAACGGTGATTGCTACGGCGTCGTCCAAGAGTGGCAGCATTTTGCCGACTACCTCAGGTGCGGTGTCGATCAGTCCGCCGCGGAACCCTGGACGCGCAAGCAGTGCGTCCAGGTCCGACATGCGTGCCAAAGCTGCGCAACGACATTCGCCACGGTGCGGGCACATCTCAGTAGACATCCCTTAGGTACCGCTTCGATCGTTTGAGGTTGTTGACGTAATCCTCGGCGGCGTCCGCATCCAACCCACCGTGCTCGGCGACGACCTCGTGCAATGCGTCGTCGACGTCCTTTGCCATCCGAGTGGCGTCGCCGCAGACGTACACGTGCGCACCGTTTTCGAGCCAGTCGAACAAGTCTCGGCCCTGCTCGCGCATACGAGTCTGGACGTAGATCTTCTCGGACTGATCGCGCGAGAAGGCCAGATCGAGGCGAGTCAGGACACCGTCACGGGTCAGCCCGTTCAACTCGTCCTCGTAGATGAAGTCGCTCGACTGATGCTGATCGCCGAAGAAGAGCCAATTCTGCCCCGACGCGTTGCGCGCGCGACGCTCGTGCAGGAAAGCGCGGAAGGGTGCGATACCGGTGCCGGGTCCGATCATCACGACGGGAGTAGTGTCATCGGCAGGTAGGCGGAACGAATTGTTCTTGGAGACAAAAACTCCGACCCGATCTCCCTCGCCGACGCGGTCCGCCAGGTACGTCGAGCAGACGCCGCCGCGGTCCCGCTCGCCCGAGCGGTAGCGCACACTCGCTACCGTCAGATGGACGGTGCCGTCGTGGGCCAGCGGGCTGGAGGAGATCGAATAGACCCGATGTTGCAGCGGGCGAAGAAGTGTAAGCAGATCCTCGGGATTCAGGCGAATGCTGTTGTCCAACTGGAGGAGATCGAGAACGTCCTTGCCCCACAGCCACGCATCGAGCGCTTCCCGATCTTCCGTGTCGAGAATATGCTGCAGTTCGGCGTCGCCGCTGCGTCGGGCGATGTCTTCGATCAAATCGCGCGAGGGAATGGAGATCTCGTAGTCGCTGGTCAACACCTGGTCCAACGGTGCGGACGAGCCGTCTTTCGCGGTAACCACGTAATCGCCGCTGACACCGAGCTGATGGATGATCGCCTCGACGAGGGCGGGGTCGTTGATCGGGCGGATGCCCAATCCATCTCCGGCCTCGTAGTCCAGACCGTCCTCGTCGAGCGCAAAGGTGAAGTGGCGGACTTCCTTGGCTGAGTCCTCGCCGGACAACAGCCGGTTGGCGAGGACGGTTGCAGGATAGGGGTTCTTGCGAGTCCACTGGGACTTGGTCTTCGTCTGAGCGGGCGCAACCGGCGAGGCAGCGGCCCCCGCATCACCGTCGACACCGGCCACCGCAGCGACGGCCCGAACGATCCACTCGGCCGCCGGATCCTCGTAGTCGACGTCGCAATCGGTGCGGTCGACAACCCGGGTCCCGCCGAGCGCTTCGAAGCGGGCGTCGATGTTCTTTCCCGACTGGCAGTACCCGTCGTAGCTGGTGTCACCGAGTGCGAGTACTCCGAAGTAGAGACCCTCCAGCCGGGGCGCACTCTCGGATTCGACTGCATCCCAGAACAGCTGCGCGTTGTCGGGCATCTCGCCCTCGCCGTAGGTGGAGGTGATGACGAGCACCCGGCGCATGGCGGAAAGTGCATTGATATCCACGGTGTCCAGACTCGCGACAAGTGGTTCGAGACCGTGGGCACGAGCAGCTGCGGCTACGTCTTCAGCCAAGGACTCCGCGTTGCCGGTCTGACTTCCGTAAAGGATGTGCACGGCTGCGCCGGCAGCTCTCTCCACTGTCGCTGTTGCAGTACCGGTTTGACCGGACATGACAGTTCGCGAGTGTAGACCGGCCAGGAATCCGGAAAGCCACGCGCGCTGGTCGCCGGTGAACGGTGCGTATTCGGGGATGTACGGGATTTCCATGATTTGAAGCTCACCTACTTTCGGGGAGGAGGTCAGGACACCAGGTCGGGGATCGTGCGCGAAGCGAACAGTTCGTCGAAGTTCGGCAGTGATCCGAGCTTGTCCCGATTCTTGTTGTCTTGAAACAGAATCCACCCGTACGTCGCCGGGCTGTCCATGGCCAACACGTTGCGTAGGCTCAGCGCCTGCTTGTAGTCGTCGACCCGCTTGGCTGCAATCAGCGCAGCCAACTGTTCGTCGTCGTAGTCGGCCAGAATCTCTTTCGAGTACTTGACCAAGTGCTGGACGAGGGCGAAGTCCTCGGTCAGCACCAGGTTTCGGGCCGCTTTCTGCACTGCTGGATCGTCGGGTCCGGACGCACCCGGCGTGCGGGCGGTGGCGAGTTGTTGCGCGAAGTGAAGCACGGTGTACGCACTGAGCAGCGCATACATCGTCGCGGTATCGGTCTCGCCATAGGCGGGGACTGCTCCGTTCAGTGCGGGGCGCCCATCGCGCACTGCGAGTTTGAACGTGCGGACCTGACGTGCTGCGATGGCGGACGCCAATTCTTCGAGAAGCTCTTTGTGCGACTTCGCAGCCAGGATTGCATCGCTGTCCTGGTAAAGCATCAATGCCTTGGGCATCGCGTAGACGAACGAGTGCTGTTCGACTTCCCAGTTCTCGAGCAGTCGGGTGCCGAGCGCGGATCCCGTTGCCTCCACATGCAGTTCGAGCAGGAGTTGTACTGCGTGGTTGTGGACGGCGGCAAGACGGTCGGTCGCAGCGGTGATCGAACCCAGCAGTACGGAATCGGTACTTGCTCGCAGTGCCAATTCGCCACGAGGGTCGTACTGGTAGAAGAAGCCACCACTCATGCCGTTGCCGACACCCTTGCCGAACTCGCCGAGATTCACGACAGCACCGTTAGTCATGTACTCGCCGGCGAAGTCTCCGACACCTTCGACGACAGCACTGGCGCCGGAGTTGCGAACTGCGAAGCGATCGCCTGCTTCACCTTCGACGAACACTCGTCCACCGGTGGCGCCGAAGAGCGCGAAGTTGCCGATCAACACGTTTCCACCGGCGTCACTGGAGCCGCCGCCTGGGCTGCGCACGGCAATCACGCCGCCGCTCATGCTCTTTCCTACGCCGTCGTTACATGTCCCGGTGTGTTCCAGGTGCATGCCGTCGTTGCAGAATGCGCCGAACGACAGGCCCGCAGATCCGGTCGTCAGGACGCGCACGCTGCCCGGCGCCAGGTAGCGTCGCCCACGCTCGTCGGTCAGTACTCCCGGAGCGAGAAGGCCGGCCGCTCCGTAGTTGAGTTCGCGTTCGAGGTCGATCGCCAACTGACCACCGACGCTCTTGTTCCGGTTACCCAGGTGCAGTGCACCTTCGGCGAATTCAGGTCCGGACACGGCGACCGAGGCCTCGCCACGGTTGAAGAACACCGTACGAACCTCGTCCATGATCTTCTCGTCGAGCGCGTACTCACGTTCGAGGTACACAGGATTGTCGATGGTGATGTCCGGGGCGGACTCGAACATCGCGTCCAGCTTCAGATTGCCGACAATAGACGGGTGATCGAGCAGATGCAGGAGATCCGTTCGACCCCGCGCTTCCTGAAGGGACCGCATTCCCAGATTCGCGAGCAGTTCCCGAGTTTCGTGAGCGATGTTGAGAAGGTACTGCGCCATCGCGCGGGGATCGCCGTCGAACAGTTCCGGGTTGGTGGTCAGACCGGCGGGGCACTTGATGTTGCAGTTCTTGGCCATGACGCAGCCCATCATCATCAGCGCCGACGTACCGAACTCGAAGCTGTCTGCGCCGAGTAGGGCGGAAGTGATGATGTCGCTGCCGGTCTGATGCGCGCCCGAGCATCGCAGAACGACTTTCTGGCGAAGGCCGTTGGCACACAGAGCTTGATGGACCTCCGCGATACCGACCTCGGCCGCACGACCCGCGTATTTGAGGCTGGTCACCGAAGCTGCGCCGGTGCCACCGGTATTTCCGGCGACGTTGATGACGTCGGCGCCGGCCTTGGCGACACCGACGGCGATGGTGCCGATTCCTTCCGAGGACACCAACTTCACGATCACCCGAATGCGAGCTGCCTTGCAGTCGTGGATGAGCTGAGCGAGGTCCTCGATGGAGTACGTGTCGTGGTGAGGCGGCGGCGAAACCAGTTCGACGCCGGGCGTTCCGCCGCGGGCGGCAGCGATGTCGACGGTGACCTTGGCGGCCGGAAGCTGCCCGCCCTCACCGGGTTTTGCGCCTTGGCCGAGTTTGATCTCGATCTCTTCGAGCATCGGATCGGCGAGGTAGCCCGCCCAGATTCCGAAGCGTCCGGATGCAAACTGCTTGATGCGCGATGCACGAATCGTGTTGTAGCGCGAAAGGTGTTCGCCGCCTTCGCCGCTGTTGGACATCGCACCGACCATGTTCGTGCCGTGCGCGACGGCTTCGTGCGCCGGAGCGTTCAGTGCGCCATGGCTCATGGCACCCGACGCCAACTTCGGTGTGATGTCGCTTGCACTCTGTACCTCGGAGAGAGGTACACCTGCCGGTGCGACCCTCAGCTTGGAAAGGAACTCTGCCGCAATACCGGTTGCATTCAGCACCAGATCCGGGTCGGTGGCCTCGATGGTGACGTCGTCGGCAAAGGCGACGGAAAGAGCATCGCCGAGTGCTACCACCCGAGCGGTGTCGTCGGCCAGTGGACCGTCCAGGCTAAGTGTGTACTGGCCGTCCGCGGCAGATTCACACCGGATTCCACGAATCACGATCGTCTTATTGCCGCGCACCGAGAATCGGCTGATCTGGTCGGTGAACTCGGCTGTCGTCACCGCAAATGTGACATCACCGGGCACGGAGATGACATCGCGCAACGCGGCGGGACGACGCGATCGTTCCGCAGCCATGACAGTGGAAAAGTCCCGGTACCCGGCGGTGATGTCGAAGTCGTCGATCTGCTCGGTGGTCAACCGGTCGAAGCTCGTCGCCCGGTATGCCCCGGCGTCGAGGCGGAAGGCGTCGTCGAGCCGTCCGAGCGGCAGTAGACGTAGAGCCTCGAATTGTTCTGTTCCGGAGGGACTGTCGAACGCGATCTTCTCCTCGGTGAGTTCGACGTACTTACGGACCGCGGTGGTACCGAACGAATGCCCTGCGCCGTCTGCACGCTCCTTGAACAGGCCGAGCAGTGGCAGATCCTTCTCGCCCCCGACTGCGCTCGCACGCTCGTGCCACTGCTTCGAGGTCACCGCGACGGTGTCGAAACCGACGCCACCCACCGGTGACTTCATGTTGGGGAACCACTGGCGCAGAACAGGGTCGGACGTATCGAGGAAGTTGGGTTCGAAAAATTCTCCGCCGATGTAGCTTTCGACGGTGCACAGACCGACGCGTCCCATCGTCTTCATCAGGGACTTCTCGGCGGCCTTCGCGAAGCGTCGGAACGCGGCATCCGGGTCAGCGGCGAACTTCTCCTCGGCTCGCAACTGAACGGACAGCGGGTAGACGGCGGAAGCGCCGAAACCGAGTGCGGCCGCAACGTGGTGTGAGGACTCGATCTGGCCGCTCTCCACGATGAGAGAGACGCGCAATCGCAGGCCCGCGTCGATGAGGCGTTGGTTCAATGCTCCGACGACCATGATCGCGGGAAGTGTTGCGCGCTCGTGAGATACGTGGCGGTCGGTCAGGACTGCGATTCCGCCCTGTTCGGCCGCGAAGGCTACAACAGCGTTGCCGAGCGCGGTCATCGCGTCGACCATTGCCTGCGCGTCACCCTCGGCGGGGTAGAGCATTTCGAAGCGGCGGTGCGGAGTGTGGTTCTGTTCGCGGATCTTGAGCATGTCCAGGTGCCCGAGGATCGGCGAGGCGATGACGATCTGCTTGCCCTGTCCGGGGGACATCTTCGCACCCAATGCAACCCTGAGAGTCATACCGTCCGCTTCCCGGATGCTGTCGAGGGGAGGGTTGGTGACCTGGGCGAATCGCTGCGAAAAGTAACGAGCCACGCCGCCTTCGCGGTCGCTGAATGCGTTGATGGCGTTGCCGTAACCCATGGCGGAGACCTTTTCGGCTCCGTGCGTGAGCATCGGATCCATCAGGAATTTGAAACTTTCCTGATCCAGGGAGTACGCCATGTAGCGCTGATGTATCTCGAAGGTGCCGTTGTAACGGGTCGGGGAGCTGACTTTCTCCGCTGGCACGGCGGGAATGTCTTCGATCAGGATTCGCGATTGCTCCAGCAACGACTGGTAGTCGCGCTGAGCGGCAATCTTTTCCAGAGCTTCGCGGGCAGTGTAGGTATGGCGATCGCGATGATCGAAGTACAACATTCCGCCGGCCTCGACGCGGCCACGGTGAATCACCGTCTCGGGTGCGAACGCGATCTGTCCGGCTTCGGAGAATGCGCACACGTAGTCGTGCGTCTCGATCGTGCGTAGTGGACGCAGACCGAGGCGATCCAGGCGCGCACCGATGATGGTGCCGTCGCCGAACACCAGCGCTGCCGGTCCGTCGTTCTTCTCCTCGTACAGCGAGAAGTACTCGAACATCGCACGCACTGCGGGGGAGAGAGTGGTGTCGTTTTCCCAGGCCGGCGGCATCATCGAGACCACAGCCGTCACCAGGTCGACACTGTCCTCGATGACGCGTGCTTCCAGGGTCTGATCGAGTCGGCAACTGTCGGACTGGCCGGGCGGACGGACGATCGCACGTCGTTTTGCACTGGCGACAGCAGCTTCGGAGAGCCGATTCTTCTTGTCCGTGTTCAGTTCTCCGTTGTGAGCCATGAACCGGAACGGCTGCGCCATCGTGGGATGCGGGTCCGTGTTGGTCGAGAACCGCGTATGGAAGTACATCGTGTGCACGGCGTGATCGGGGTCGACCAGGTCGCGGAAGTACGGGATCACTTCGTCGGAGTTCAAGCGACCCTTGAGAACCTGAGTTCGCGCGCTGAGCGAGAGTGGGTACAACCCGCGTAGTGCAGGGGTGTTGTACGCGATTGCCTCGATGGCGAGCAGAGCTTCGTGCACGAGGCGATCGACTACCGCAGGCTCGGGGCGAGGAGTGGGCACCTCGAAAATCCACTGCCTGACCGGAAGTTGATGCGCGATCGCGGCCGGCCGAATCGCCGAGTTGTCGACCGGGACGTCGCGCACTGCGAGAGTGGTGAAACCGCGATCGAGAAGTTCACGTTCGACCAGGGCGGCAGCGCGAGCGTGCTGGGCGTCGTCGTCCGGAAGGAAGAAGTTGCCGACGCAGAAGCGTCCGGCGCGAAGGTCGGAGCGCCCGGTTACCTTGCGGAAGAACCGGAGGGAGAGGTCCACCGAGACGCCGCCGCCGTCGCCGACGCCCTCGGAGGACATACCGCCGCGGTGCGGAACCGAGCAGAGCGCTTCGCGGCCCTTGATCAGGACATCGTGGGTCTGCACGCCGTCCTTGCGCGTGATGAACCCGACCCCGCAACTGCTCTTGTCATCTGCGGGGTCGTACAAACCGACGATGGACGTGCTCACTGCAGCAACCTTCTCCCTGTCCTGGTTGCCCGGAGATTGTTCGACCGGGCAGATACGACGGCATGTATTCCGTCAGGGCAGGGCGTCGCTGCTTCGATGAAGCGGCACCCGAATGGGTTCAGACTACTGAGTAGAGGCTTACCTTAGTCAAGTCTGCTTGGTGTGACTTGGATCTGAGCAGGTCAGAGGGTTGCTTTGTAGGCAAGTGCGTAGGCGATCTTGCCCGGCTTGTCGTCTGTGTACGGCTTGGACAGCTTTGCGAACTCGCCCTTGGACTCGGCTTTGCCGTCGTTCCAGGCCGACAGGACGCCAAGATCGGTGGCAGTGAATCCGCTGTCGACGACGGCATCGCCTGTCAACGCTGTCTGTGCTTTGGTCACCGACTTCACGGTGCCCAGGTAGCTGGAGAGATCATCGCGATTCCAGTTGGTGAGGTCGACGGGCGCGGTGTCGCGGACCCAGGCGCCCCAGTAGAACTCCTGGAACGGAATCGTGCCTGCGGCGAATCCGATGTCGCGGGAGAAGTACATCAAGCTGCGGTACTTGTCGTCGGCGAAGTTGGCCAGGCCGACGCTCTTCGGCAGAGCCTGGACTGGTACCTGGTTTCCGTCGACGTCACGCGACCAGACCCACTTGTTCTTCTCCATCTCGGTCCAGAAGGCACCTTCACTCAAGCCGCTGAGGTTGCCGAGAACCCGCAGTCTCACGTGAAGGTCGGGACCGCCGTCGGCCGTCTCGATGAAGGACGTGAGGGTGTGGTGACCGTCGGTCAGGTAGAGATCGCCGCGGGGTCCGACGACCACG
Source organism: Rhodococcus sp. Ni2 (assembly GCF_021352185.1). Classification (NCBI taxonomy): domain Bacteria; kingdom Bacillati; phylum Actinomycetota; class Actinomycetes; order Mycobacteriales; family Nocardiaceae; genus Rhodococcus; species Rhodococcus sp. Ni2. The sequence goes on along the minus strand of NZ_WOXZ01000001.1, from coordinate 1,814,321 downwards.
GTCTTCATGGGCGCGATGCTCTCGACGGTTTCCTGACCCACTGGAATCTGGCAGGTGAAGGACGACGGGTCCTTCAGCGTCGACGCCGCAGTAGCGGTCGCGGCCTGGATCTGGCCGTTCGCCTCACACCAGTCGTCGAACTTCTTGTTGATCGTGTCTTTTCCGAGCGTGTATCGCCCGAGCTTGTAGTACACCTCGTCGTAGCCGAGTGACGGTTGTGTCGCGTGAACGTCGCCGATGCGCACGTCCAGGAGATCACCTTCCTTGGCGCACAGGTACTCCGATCCGCCGGCGGAGCCTGAGAACGAACCGGTGGAGATTCCGCCACACGCGAGGGGAGCGGCGACAGCGGGAGTGCTGACCAATGTTCCGGCGCCGAGCAGTGCCAGTGTTGTGAGTGCCGAGATGGCGGAACGACGCATGTGGGGATCTCTCCTGATGATGGGTTCGCACGTGAAGAAGCTTGCGTCACAATCGCTCAGGGTGGTTTCGGACTTACTGACAACAGACGTCCGCGCGGTGGCTACCACGTGAATTCACGTCGTAACCACCGCGCGGTGAGCCTGTTGGTTGATCAGCCCTGCAGTTGATCAGCCTTGCAATTGATCAGCCCTTGTAGTTGTAGAAGCCCTCGCCGACAGCAACGCCGAGCTTGCCCTCGTCGATGTAGTTCTTCTTGATGTAGTCGGCGAATTCGCGCTGCTTCTCGCCGCCCTGGGAGGAGATGTTGTAGACGGTGGTCAACCCGACGACGTCCATGATCTGGAAGGGGCCGAACGGGGCTCCGGTGCCGATACGCCACGTCTTGTCGACCATGTCGGGATCGGCGATGCCGTCGATCAGCAGGTCGGAGGCCGCGTTGAGGAGCGGGACCAGGAGCGAGTTGAGTACGTAGCCCGCCTTCTCCTTCTTGAGTTCGATCGGCACCATGCCGATGTTCTTCGCGAACTCGACGACCTCGCGGTACACGGCGGGGTCGGTGGACTCGGTGCCCATGACCTCGGCAGTGTTGTTGACCCACACGTGATTTGCGAAGTGCAGTGCGAGGAACTTCTCGGGGCGGCCGGTGAACTCCTTGAGATCGCTCGGCAGCAGCGTCGAGGAGTTGGTAGCGAACACCGTGTGCTCAGGAGCAACCGTGGCAAGCTTCTCGTAGGTGTCGCGCTTGATGGCGATGTCCTCGGGAATTGCCTCGATGAGCAGGTCGGCCTTGGCGACGGCTTCGCCTAGATCGTACGAGTACGTAATACGTTGCAGCGCTTCGTCAGCCTTGCCTTCCTTGGAACCCTCGACGTTCTCGGCCTTGTAGGCCGCGGCCAACGAGTCGAACCGAGCCTTGGCCTTTTCGATGACCTCGGCGTTGATGTCGTACGCGACGACGTCGAAGCCGTGATAGGCGGTCTGATAGGCGATCTGTGAGCCGAGAACTCCGGTACCCAGAACGGTGATCTGCTTCAGTTCAGTCATTTTCGATCCTCAATCCTATTCGGTGGGTAGTCCGGCAAGCGTCAATCGGACCTGTGCGGCAACGATGTTCGTGAGTTCGTCAGCCGTGATCCGGTCCAATGCCGCGCGGGCTATTTCGAAGTGCAGCACGTTGGAAATCGTTCGCGCTGCAGTGGTGGTTCGGGTGGTGTGGTTGGGGTGTGCCTCGTGCAAGATTTGCGCAATCCGCGTTTGCAGGCGCTGCGAGAGTTCCAGGCCTTCGGCCCGGAAACACTCGCTGGGCTCACCGAACAACACCTCGCGTTGGTAGATGCCGGTGTTCTCGTCGTTTCGGCGACTTGCGATCAGCAGGGGTGAAACCAGCTCGAGCACACGATCTTCTGTGCCGGTCGACTTGGCTTCACGCTCTTCTCCCAATTCGATCTGCTTGCGGTACTCCGCGTTGTACACCATGAGCAGCAACTCGGCTTTGCTTGCGGCGTAACGAAAGAGAGTGCCGCCGGCTACATCGGCGCGGTCGGCAATTTCTTGAGTTGTGACTGCGCTGTAGCCCTTTTCCGCGAACAGTTCGGCAGCGGCGTCGAAGATGCGTGTCTGCTTCTCGAGTTTGTTGCGTTCGCGACGGCCCAGCTCTTGGTCCGGCTTCGTCATCCCGCTCACCTCGTTCCATTTCGGATCACGCTCATAAATGAGTCTACTCCGAAATGTCGGGAGGGTGGAGTCTCCTCCGTCACATCACCGCAGTCCGCTGACCCAACCGGCGAACACGTCTGAGAACACGTCCGCTTCGCACGCATGCGCCGATTCGGGATAGGCGCACTCTGGGTATCCGGCGACGACGGCGGCAAGTTCGACGTTGCAACACTGCGCCAAGAGGCCACGCAGGAGATCCGCAACCGACCAGCCCGCGACGGATACCGCAGGGATTCCCTCTTCGTCGTACACCTTCACCAGATCGGCGTGCCTCCAGGACAATTCCTCGGCCACCAGTGCATCAGGGTTGAAAGACATGGCGCGGTCGAGTGATCCGCGCAGAAGTGAGTGCGGATCGTCCTCGCCGCGAAGCTTGGTCGCGAGGTCCGCCGGCGCCTTCTGCATGACGAACATCCAAGGTTTGCCGTCGGGAAAGACTCCACCGAAGCCTGCCACGTTGAACGGTAGGTGGCTACTGAGAAAATCGGTCTCCACGTCGACGTGTTGATCGTCGCCCAGATGAATGAAGTGGCCGGAGGCAATCTCCTCGCCCATTGCCGGCTCAGCCCATGTGTTGTTCCACAGATCGGTCATCCGACTGCCTTCGGGAAAATCGAGAACCTCGAAGAGAAAACCCATGTCTCTACAACTCCCCGTCGAAGTGGGTGGTTACTCCACCGGTCAGTCGAGAAACCGTCTGCGCCGAGGTCGCGAGGACGACTCGGCTTGTCTCGAAGGTCATCTCGTCGCGTTCGGTGTCCTCCGATTCGGGATCCTCGGCGAGTGAGAAGTCGAGTTCCACCTCTCGATCGGTGCTGGAACAGACCGAGATCATCAGCCCGAGTCGTTCGTCGGTGAACGCCGGAAGCGATTTCTCGGGATGGAAGTCTGCGGCCGCGTGAAAGAAGAACGCCGCCAGCCGTTCGACGAATCCGTCGTCCGTATGTCGGCTGAGATACTGATTGAAGCGGTCGGGGCTGAGCAGCCCGACGTCGAAAACGAGTGTGGGTACGTCGGATTCGAAGACAGTGGCGGGAACCGCATGACTGCGAAGGAAGACTGCGGCGCCGCCGTATCCCGGCAACCTGAACCCATCACGCATCTGGTGTACTCCCGTCGCAGTGGTGTCCTGTCCACGCTAGGCCATTGCTCGGCCGCGTGCTGCCTACTCGAGTAGGTAGCTTGATGGAAGAATCACCGCCTATGACTGCTGTCCTGTACCCGCCCGTCGAGCCGTACGAGTCGGGGCTGTTGGAAGTGGCGGACGGTCAGAGTCTGTACTGGGAGACAGTCGGCAATCCGGCGGGCATTCCGGTTCTCTACCTCCACGGCGGTCCTGGTTCGGGATGCACTGTCGGCGCCAGGCGTTTCTTCGATCCCGAAGTCTTTCGCGCAGTTCTGTTCGATCAGCGAGGCTGTGGGCGCAGTCTTCCGCTAGCGAGCAGTCCGGACGTCGATCTGACCGTGAACACCACGGCGCACATTGTGGAAGACATCGAGCGTCTTCGTGAGCATCTCGGTATCGAGCGATGGATCGTGACGGGACTTTCCTGGGGCGTGAGTTTGGGTCTGGTGTACGCGCAGGCGTTTCCCGCGCGGGTGCAAGCGATGGCCCTGGGCGCGATCACCGGCGGGACGAGGGTCGAAATCGAGTGGATCACCCGTGCCATGGGCCGGGTATTTCCGCGTGAATGGGAAGAGTTCGTGGCGCCGTTGCCGGTGGACGAGCGTGACGGAAACCTCCCCGCGGCGTACGCGCGACTGCTTGCCGATCCGGATCCTGTTGTGCGCGAGAATGCCGCGTTGCAGTGGTGCCGTTGGGAAGACGTGCACGTGTCGCTGATGCCGGGGTGGACTCCGAGTGTTCGATACCAGAATCCGGACTTCCGCCGGGTGATGACCAGGCTGGTTACGCATTACTGGGGTAACGACTGCTTCCTGGCGCCGAATCAGATATTGGACGGAATGGACCGTCTCGCTGAGATTCCCGCGATTCTCGTGCACGGACGGTATGACATTTCCGGGCCACTCGACACTGCCTGGGCGATCCACCGGCGTTGGCCGGGTAGTGAGTTGGTGGTACTCGACGGCGCCGGGCATGGCGGCAGCGGATTCAACGAGGCAATCGTGGAAGCGCTGAATTCACTGGCTCATTCGGCCTGATCGAGTGCCCCGGCGCGGGCCGCAGCGAGCGCGCCGGCAGCAGCACGATCGGCAACCGACTGGTCGACGGGTAGATCGGCGACCAGCAGGCGATAGTAGATGGGTGCGGCGACGGCCGCCAGAAGATCAGCGGCCGAGACCTTCTCGGAGATCTCCCCGCGCTCGACTGCTCGGCGGACGACGATGTCTGCCAGTTCGTAACGTGCGGAATAGAACTCGCGCTTGAGTCTCGCGACCTCGGGCGTGCGGACCGCGTCGGAGAACAGTGCAGCCACCAACGCGCCGCCCGACTCGCTGGTCACCAGTGCGACTATCGATCTGGCCATCTCGCGCAGGTCGGATTCGATGGAACCGGTATCCGGGATGGGGACGGTGGTTGCCGATACCTCGATCGCCGCGTCGGCCACCAACTGGGACAGCGTGCTCCACCGCCGGTAGATCGTGGTCTTGTGGACTCCGGAGCGGGCGGCTATGTCCTCGATAGTCATCGCCGCGAATCCGCGTTCGGACAATTCGGCCGCCGTGGCTGCCAGGACGGCCTCGCGCACCCTGGCACTACGCCCTCCGGGCCGTTGTGGTGTCGAAGTCATGAGCCAACCTTATCGCAACAAGGTGTTGTGTTAGCTGGAGGCACGTGGTTCACTGAGCTAATGCAACTGATCGTTGCATTAGAGATGAATTGAGGGGTGTTTTCCCATGTCATACGAATTTCCTGTCGATCACCGAGGCCTCTTCGAAGAGCGCACAGGACAGTTTCTGAGCTTCGGGCTCCCCGTCTCGGATCTCGAGGAACTGCGCGCGTCCATCCACTCGACCTGGGCCGACGCGCCGGGTGGTTGGTCGTACGAGTGGTCGGCGTTGGCAGCAAAGTACTCCGCGGCCGGCAATCATTCACTCGCGGCGATGATCTACGGAATCGCCAAGTTCCCCGTCCTGGCCAACGATTCGCGGCGCCGGGCCCTGCAGAATCAGGTGGACGAATACGTCAAGGCAGCACCGGGATTCGGGCTCGAGTTCGAGCGTCGAATCCTGTCCCTGCCCTACCGATCCGGCGAGATCGAGCTACCGGTGCACATTCTCTCCGTGGACGGGAGGTACGAGGATGCACCCGTCCTGTTGCTCAGCGGCGGCGTCGACGGCTGGAAGATGGACATGCATCCGTTGGTCAGTGCGTTCGCGAAGAACGCCGGAGTGACTGTTGTTGCCTTCGACCAGCCGGGAACTGGTGAATCACCGGTTCCTCTCGACGCTTTCGGTGACGAGGTGATCGACGGACTGGTGGCGACGGCTCGCGCCCTCGGCAATGGCCAGGTGGCACACCTGGGAGTCTCCTTCGGTGGCAACTTCGCCGTGCGGTCGGGGTTGACCGGCGCCGTCGATGCGGTGATCAACATCGGCGCCCCGGTCAAGGGCGCGTTCGAGACCGCGAACGCGGAGCGCCTGGTCTACGGCATGGGTGACATCGTCGGAAACGCACTGGGTTTCGATGCACCGGCAACCAAAGAGGCGCTGGTACAGGGTCTGCGTGCTTTCGATCGCAGTGTCTTGATGACCGCCGACGACGGCCGGACCCCGATGCTTGTGGTCAACGGGGCCGACGACGTTCACATCCCGCTCTCCGACACCACTCTCTTCGAGGAGCGCCCGAACACTCAGGTACACGTCATCCCGGATGCGGGGCACTGCGCAGTGACCAAGCTGCCCGAGTTGACGCCGATGATGATCGAGTGGCTACGAGATGCCCTGTCAGGAACCGCTCCACGAACCGGTCGATGATCCGCCGCCGAAGCTGGCAAAACGATACGTCGCAAGAACGGCCTTGTGATCGGTCGGCCACGGCGTCGGTGAAGCGATGAAGTTGTCCTGGGAGTTCTCCTCCACTCTTTTGTTGTGCACGATCGTCTTTCGCGGGCCGATGATCCCGACAGATCCCAACTTCAGGTCGGAAGCGCGATCGGCGAAGATGTAGTCGATCCGATCGCGTTCGTCTGCCTCGGGTGCCCAGGTGAGCTGTGAGGTGTCGACGTCGGGATTGTCGGACGGCCAGGTGAAGCCCGGGTGTGTGGCCGGGTTCGGGTACGTACTGCGGTAAGCGTCGACGAATCCGGCTTGGTCGAGCAGGCGGGTGGATTCCCAAGGAACGACTACACCGTTGTGGTCGAACAGATTTCGCGTGCCGTCGGTCCAATCCAGGGCCGACGGTTCGTTGAAATCGCCACCGAGGATGACGGATCTGCCCTTGGCCCGTTCTTTTGCCGCATCGTCGACGAACGTCGAAATTGCCTTGGGTCGTCCCGAATTGATGTTCACGCGCTGAACCGTCTCGGGGTCCGTGACCGGACCGGACGGCATCTTGTTCCAGCCGAACTCGGAGAACTCTCCGGGCTTGGGAACACCCGCGCCGTATCCGCGCGGTAGATACGTCGCGTAGGACGTGTAGGCCAGATGTGCCGAGTAAGCAGCGATTTGTTTGCCGTCGACCGTCACGACTGCCTTGATCATCGAGTTCAGGTCGGCTGTTTCCTCGATCGGAAACTTGGAGAGAATCCCCACGTCGGAGGACGCTGCTCCGTAGAAGGTGGTTCCTGATTTGGTCAGCATGTCGGCCAATGCAGTTGTCGCAGTGCCGGCTTCCGACAGGAGAACTATCGACGCCTGTGTCGAGATGATCATGTCGGCGATCAGCTGCAGGCCACCGTTGATCTTGGTTCCGCCGTGCCAGGTGTTGAGGGAGAGCACTTTGATCTCCTGCGCGGGGCTCGCCCCCGCGACGGAGGTATTGGCACCCAATGTAAATGCGCTCGCGGTGACTGTGCCCGCGGCTACCGCCATCGCCTTGACCATCTGGCGGCGCGTCAATCCATTCATCAAATCCCGGCTCTCGTTGTCGTGTGCTCGAACCCCCGGAAGATGATTACCATCGCTACCTAAACGGACAGTTAACCAATTGTAAAATGGCAGATTTCCACAGAACGCCGTGCGGGCAATAGTCTTCTGATCGTGGTACTCAGTGAGCGTTTCCCCGGTAACAAGACCTTCGCGAAGGTTCGTGTCCTGCCGCCGGTGGTGAAGCTGCTCCTCCTCTCGATGGTGCTGTTCAACATCGGGTTCTATCTGGTTGTCCCCTTTCTGGCGGTGCACCTTTCGGAGGACCTCGGATTTGCGGCCTGGATTGTCGGCCTCGTCCTCGGATTGCGGATGTTCAGTCAGCAGGGCATGTTCTTCATCGGTGGAAGCCTCGCCGACAGGTTCGGCAAGCGTCCGATCATCCTGCTGGGCATAGCCGTTCGTGTAGTCGGTTTTCTGATGCTCGGTCTGGCAGAAAGCATGAGCGCCGTGATCGTCGGCGTGCTCCTGGTCGGCTTTGCTGCCGCGCTCTTCGCGCCCGCAGTGGAGTCGGCCAACGCGGAGTACGGACGCGAACTCGAGTCCGCCGGAGTTATGCGTCGTACCGATTTGTTTGCAGTGGAACAGATGTGCAGCCGCCTGGGAACCGTGATCGGTCCGGCGCTGGGAGCTGCTCTGTTGATGTTTCCGTTCTCGTGGACGGCGTCGAGCGCCGCGTTGCTCTTTGCGATCATGTGGGTCGGGTTCTTCATCTGGTTCCCCCGACCGGGCGATGCCCACGACGGCCCGGTGTCGACCTATACGCTGCGCGACGTCTGGCGAAGTGTCCTGACCAACAACAACTTTCTGCTCTTCGCGACGCTCTGCAGTTTTCAGCTGGTTGCGTACAGCCAGCTGTACCTGATGCTTCCGGAACAGCTCGAGCGCGGAATCGGTTCGCAGTCGGCGCTGGGATGGTTCTACGTGGGCGCGGCGGTGTTGGTGATCGTCGGGCAGGGACCGACGGTCGCGGTTGCCCACCGCATCGGGCATCGGCGCGCGATCACCTTCGGGCTTGTGCTCATTTCGGTGTCGTTCCTGGTTCCGCTGGTCACCGGCGTCGACTCCGCAGCTTCGGCGTCGACGCAGATAGTCGGTCTGGCGGTGTGGATCGGGCTGCTGCACCTGGGACAGATGTTGATGGTGCCGCCGATGCGAGACACCATCGCGATCCTCGGTCGTGAAAGCAACCTCGGAGCGCACTTCGGCATGCTCAACACGATCGGCGGTCTGCTCGCGCTCCTGGGAACCGTGGGAGTCGGATTCGTGTACGACCTCGTCGACAACGGCCACGCAGCGCCGGCGTCACCATGGGTGATCGTTGCGCTCTGCGTGGCCGTGTCGGCTGTGGTGTTGTGGGTGTGGTCAGGCCGAACGAAAGTTATCGACCAGCGATCGTCTGATTGATCTTTGCGACGAAATCTTCCAGCACAAACGGAATGGTGAGTGGGTTCGGCATGGACACCGCGTCACTGACGATGGGGTCCAAGCTGATCAGGCCTCCGGTCTCGACCACGTTCAGATTGGTGAACGCCGGCTGCGACTCCATCTCGGCGCGAGCCTTCTCGTAGTTGTCGAAGAGCAGGTAGTCGCACTCGAGGAGGTCGTAGTTCTCGGCGGAGATCTCGTAGTTCAGCTTGCCCGCGAACCGATCCTTCAGTGCGGCAGGCGCCGTGAATCCCAATTGCGTGAGCAGCTGAGCCCGCGCTGCCTCGGGGCTGAACGCTCGCAGATTTCCGTCGCTCCAGCGAATGACGAGAGCTGCTGTCTTGCCTTCGAACTGGGGGTTCTCCGCGCGGGTGCGAACGATGAGGTCTTCGACTTCCTGGACCTCCTTCTTTGCCTGCGCGGGAACGCCCACAGCCGTACCGATGCGGGTCGTGACTTCCTGCCAGGGCAGAACCCAATCCGTCTGATCGGCGGCGTGCAGCACCGTCGGCGCGATGGCGCTGAGCTGCTTGTACAGATCCTCGTCGATCGCGTTGTTGACGGCGATGATCAGGTCAGGCGCTGCAGCCACGATCGTTTCGATGTCGAAATCGGTGGTGGCGTTGGCCAATGGCGTCGGCTCGGCGCCCTGGACTGCGGAGTCGGCCCAGACGCCGATTCCGTCGTCGGTCGATCCCTTCCACACCGGGACCAGGACGGGCGTCAGCCCGAGGGAAAGCAAAACGTCCGCGTCGCCGATACCGACCGCTGCGATGCGGCTGGGTGCCTGCTCGATGGTGGTGGAGCCGAACTTGTGGTCGATCGTCACCGGGAAGGCGTTGACCTCGGCGTGAGCACCTTCGGTGCCGGGAGTGGATTCGTCTTTCGCACTGTCGCCGCAGGCAGCAAGGGCGAAACCGGCTGCTGTTGCGAAAGTGACGGACAGCATGGCACGGCGGCTCAACATAGGGTTCACGGCAACCTCGGGTTTCATGGTTATGGGACCCTAACCATAGTGGAGTTGCTGTGTCGGCAGTGTTTGTTAACCTCCGCCCATGACGGCGGTTCTCGACTACACATCAGCAGGACCGTTCACCCGCATCGACGGGGTGGACATGCTCGCCCTCGAGTCGCTCCCCACCGACCCCATGCAAATATGCCGGGTAGTGCCGTACCTGGTGGTCCAACCCACCGATGCACGGTCGCTGAATCTGCCCACCGACCGATTCGACGAAAACCAGATCCGGCCGGCAAGCGTTCTGCTCCAACGCCTGCTTGCGCTCGATCCGGCACCGGTGACCTCCGCCCGAGAACCCGACAAGCGGCTCGTCGGAACCTGTCGGCACTTTGCTGTTTTGAGTTGTGCGTTTCTGCGCTATCGCGGAATTGCCGCTCGCGTCCGCTGTGGTTTTGCCACCTACTTTCAACCGGGACAGGGCGTGGACCACTGGATCACCGAGTACTGGGACGACGCCGGCAAGCGGTGGATCCGCATCGATTCGGAGATCCTCGGACAAAACGTCCTTCCTCACGCCCATAACCTGCAGCCGGGAGAATTCCTCAGTGGTGGTGAGGCGTGGCTGGCGTATCGACGCGGCGTGATCGACGGGTCCCAGTTCGGGGTGTACGGCACCGAGAACTGGGGGCCTGCCGAGATCCGCGGCAACGCAGTGAAGGATCTTGCCGCGATGAACAAGGTCGAAACTCTGCCGTGGGACGAGTGGGGTCGTATGACGGACGCCTACGACGGAAAGACAGGCGCCGACTACGACCTACTGTTGGACGATGTCGCCGCGGTGTGCGCCGCCGACGATCCCGTTGCCGTGCGAGCACTGTACGAGCACGATGACTTGCGCGTGCCGGACAAGCTGATTCGTTTCTGAGATGCTGGTGCGATGAATCCGGAGCATCGCCAACTCGATTACGGACTTCGATTCGACTGGGGGTTGCGCGGCGCCGAAGCGATTGCTGCCGGCGTCGATGTGGCAGTGGTGGTAGACGTTCTCTCGTTCACGACGACGCTGAGCGTTGCCGCCGACGCGGGAATCGACGTACTTCCCTTTTCCTGGAACGACGAGCGCGCGTTCGATTACGCGCGTGATGCCGATGCGGTCCTGGCGGTGAGGCGAAGCGTAGCCGCGGAGGGTCAGATCAGTCTGTCTCCCAAGACGATTCGCGAAGCCGAGGTGCCGAGTCGGCTGGTGCTGCCGTCGCCGAACGGGTCGACTATCGCGTTTGCGTTGGCATCTCAGGTTGCGGTGTGTGTCGGCGCTTCGTTGAGGAACGCTTCCGCCGTCGCTGATTGGATTGTGCACGAACATGGTTCGAGATCGAGGGTTGCGATAGTCGCGTCCGGTGAAAAGTGGCCCGGTGGAGAGTTGCGTCCGGCGGTGGAGGATCTGTGGGGCGCCGGTGCGGTTGTCACGGCGTTGACCGTGACTGGTTGGGAAGGGTCCCCATCGCCCGAGGCGCAGATGGCGGCGACTGCCTGGACGGCGGTGTCGGATTCGTACGAGGAATGGTTACGGGACTGCGCCTCAGGGCGCGAGTTGATCGTCATGGGGTTTCCACACGACGTCGCCATCGCCTCGGAACTCGACGACAGCGACACCGTACCCGTTCTCGAAGATCGTGTGTTTCGAGGTCAGCGCACCGGGCGTCGGTTGAACAAACTCCGTGCCCAGAGGTAGGAGAGGAAGGTGATTGCGACGCACCATCCGATCGCGAGTATCGCGTTGTTTCCGATGGCTTCGCCGAGAAGAAGTCCTCGAAGAGTCTCGATGATCGGAGTGAACGGCTGATACTCGGCAAACCATCGCAACACGGTCGGCATCGAGTCGGTGGGGACAAAGCCGCTTCCCAGGAACGGCAGGAGGATCAACACCATTGGAAGGTTGCTGGCCGTCTCGACACTCTTGCTGACGAGGCCGAAGGCGACCGACAACCAGATCATGGCGATGGAGACCAGGACGAGGAGTGCAAATGTCGCGGCCCACTCCACGAAGCCTGCAGTGGGCCGGAAGCCGACGGCTATCGCTACGGCGATGACGACAACGAGGCTCACGATCGTCTGAAGGAGGCTGCCGAGAACGTGACCGGTCAGGACGGACGTGCGCGTGATCGCCATCGTTCGGAATCGTGCAATGATCCCGGCGGTCATATCGGTTGCGACGGAGATGGCAGTACCTTGTGCCGCTGATGCCACGGTCATCAGAATGATCGCCGGTGCAACGTAATTGACGTACTCGGCTCGACCGCCACCGCCGGGGCCGAGGCCGTTCCCGAGCGTTCCGCCGAGCACGTAGACGAACAGCAGTAGGAAAACGACTGGCATTCCGACGAGCATCACCGTCGTCGACGGATATCGAAGGATGTGTCGAATACTGCGACGCAGCATGGTTTTCGAGTCCTGATAGGCAAGCGTCATGGTGGTCATCGCGCGTCGGTCCTTTCGGTGGCGGTCAGAGTCAGGAACACGTCGTCCAGGTCGGGTGTGTGCACGGAGAGTTCCTTGACGTCGATCGAGTGAGCGTCGAGTTGGTCGAGAAGAGAGCGCAGCGAGCGGACACCCCCGTCGCTGGGGACCTGGAGGACATAGGCGGCATCGTCACGTGATGATTCGTCGAAAACAGCTGCAGCAGAATCGAGCTGATCTCGGTCGAAGAAGTGAAGACGAATGTGGCCGCCGGGAATGTGCCGTTTGAGTTCCGCTGCCGTACCTTGGGCGACGATCCGTCCCTGATCGAGGACGGCGATGTGGTCGGCCAGCTGATCGGCTTCCTCGAGGTATTGCGTCGTGAGGAAGATGGTGACACCGCCCTTGACCAACTCCCGGATGATCTGCCACATGGTGCGTCGACTCCGGGGGTCGAGACCGGTGGTGGGTTCGTCCAGGAAGATGATCTCCGGCCGCCCGATCAACGTCATTGCCAGGTCGAGCCGTCGACGCATGCCGCCCGAGTAGGTCGACGCCAGCTTGTCCGCGGAGTCGATCAGATCGAACTTCTCCAGGAGTTCGTCAGTGCGAGTGCGTCGTTCGTCCTTGCCGAGGTGGTGAAGATCGGCCATGAGGAGAAGGTTTTCCTCACCGGACAGATAGTCGTCGACTGCTGAGAACTGCCCGGTGACGCCGATGCGCGAACGCACCGCGTCGGGATCGTCGGAAGGGTTGTACCCGGCGATGCGGATGTTGCCGCCGTCTGCCGGAACGAGGGTCGAGAGAATTTCCACGATGGTGGTCTTGCCGGCGCCGTTGGGGCCGAGGAGCGCAAAGACGGTTCCGCGGTCGACGGAGATGTCGATTCCGTCCAGTACCGTCTTGTCGTCGTAGGCCTTCTTCAGGCCCGTCGCGGTGATGGCTGGTTTACGGGACATCAGCGTTCCTTTCGCTAGATCTTCTTGTTGGATTCTTCTCGGGGCTCCGAACGTCGAATGACGATGTCGCCGTAACTGGTGTGTGCCCGGACGTCTACCCGGCGTTCAGTGGAAGCCGGACCGTGCGTGGCATTCATCTGGTTGTCGACGCGGCCGAAGGACGTATGAGCGTCGAATCGTGCGGCGGTTCCGGATCGAACGCCGATATGGATTCGCCCGGCGGCCGTCTTGGCGGATACGACTCCACTCTCGATGGTCTCGAAACGGATGTCGCCGTTGGCGGTTGCGGCGCTCGCGTCGGATTCGGCGTGCTCGACGGCGACACTGCCGTTGGCGGTCTTCGCCTTCAGTGCGCCGGTGATCGTGCCGATGTTGATGTCGCCGTTGGAGTTCTTGACCTCCGCGTTGCCGTCGACGCGGCCGATGCGGATGCTTCCGGACCCGGTGCTCGTGTCGATGTCACCGGCCACGTGCTCGACGATGATCGCGCCGGCCCCGGTGCTGACGTTGAGCGGCCCGGTGGTTTCCAGTGTGCAATCGCCCGCGGAAACCTTCACCCGTGTTCGTCCGAGAGTGCCTTCGCTACGGAGGTTGGCAACTGCGGCAGTGCCTTCGAGTTCCGAGCCGGAGGGAAGCTGAACGGAGATGTCCACAGATCCTGTCTTCCCGAAGATGCCGAGGCCGCGCTGTTTCGGAGTCTTGATCTGCAGCCGGCCACCTGCGAATTCGACGCGTGTTTGTTCGGCGACTCGAACGTCGACCTCGCGAGACGAGTTGCTGGGCAACACTTCCACGACAGTGTCGTTGCGGCTGCTCGCCGTGATCCGGATGTGTCCGACTGCCACGTCGAAGTTCAAGGTGATGGGGTCAGGTGTGCTGAATGTAGGCATGGTGATACTCCCGATGAGGTTGTCTCGGTTGATGAAAGAGGGTGGTGCGAAAGATGAAGCCGGTGTCAGTGCACCCAGCCGCTGAAGCTTTCGGAACCTTGGGACGTGCGCTGTCTCGGAGTGCTTCTGTTCGCGCCGCCTTCCAGAGCCGTTGCAGCCGAGCGAACCAGCCACGCGTTGACGGAGATACCGGCTTCCCGGGCCGCCGCCTCGATCCGGTCTTTGAGGTCTTGCCCCAGCCGCAAGTTGATTCGAGTCATCGAGGCATCGTCGGACTCCGTGACGGGGCGCGGTGCAGGAGTCGGGTCCTCTTCGACGGGGGCTGGAACCGGTTCACTGATGGCTGGTGCCACCACGAATTCGGGTTCGCGTCCCCGCAGACGCAGGTCCACCGAACCCGGGGCGAGGTCACGCGTGATCTCGGCGGCTGCCGCAGACAATGCGTCGAGAAGGGTGAGTCGCACTGCTGATTCCAGCGGTGCGGTCAAACGATCGGCGAGTGCCTTTGCGTCTTCTCCGCCTGCTTCGGCCGCCACCGCGAGTTCGTGGCGAAGGTTGTCTACGTACGGTGTCAAGTCCATGGCATCACTATGGCACCACTTTGGTGCCACCGCAATAGTTTGGTGGCACATTCGTGTGAATTTGGTGAGAATTGCCAGGTCATCGGGGTGGTTGGCGATTCGGTCCGCGGCAGGCTGGCACACTCGTAAGGGTGAGTCCTGCCGAATCGAACCGCCGACGCCGCATCGTGCTCTGGATTGCCGGGGTGCTCGGCGTCGTGATCGTGGTTGGGGTGGTGGTCGTCGCGATCGCACCATCGCGGTACCTGCCCTGGGACACGGCTGAGTTCCCGGCGGTGGACGCGAGTGCGCTCACGTCTGATCAAGGTCGGGTGCTCGAGCTACTGCAATCCGAGCATGAGCAGGACCGTCCGGGCACCTTCTATTCCGACGGCATCGACGAAGAGTGGTGCGCCGACTTCGTCAGCTGGATCATGAGGGAAGCGGGTCGACCGTTGTCCAACCCGAACTCCGGAAGTTGGCGCATCCCGGGGGTGTACACCTTGCAGGAGTATTACCAAGGGATCGGCGCGTACGCCGAGAACGGCAGCGGGTACACCCCGAATGTGGGTGATGTGGTGATCTACGACAGTTCGAGATGGGTCGGTCAGCACACCAACATCGTTGTGGCAGTGGACGGCAACTCTGCGATCACGGTTGGCGGCAACGAGTTCGGCAAGGTGCGGGTTCATGACCTGGACTGGCAATCCGACTCTGCCGTCGTGGGATTCGGAAAACTTCACCCCTGATCGTTGCTCTTCGGAGACAAGGCGAACCACCGCGCCGACGCACGTGCCTCGTCGCCTGCGTCGATGTGCAGCGTGTTCGTGCCGGTTCGCACGCTCACCTGCTCACCTCTCTTGATGGGCTGGGTGTACTCGAGGATCGCGCGAAAGGGCCCGCTTCGTAATCTGTCGGGCAGCGCATCTTCCACGGGCTGCCAGTAGATTGCGTTGTTCACGTGATCGAAGGGGTCGAAATCGCTCGAGCGCAACGGGAACGGCGTATCCGCTGACGGCGTCGTGTCCGGGGTCGGGTCGATCCACCGACGCCAGTGAAGATGCTGGTCCACGGCCGTTGATGCCAGGGCAGCGGTGAACTTCTCACTGATGGATGCCGGCATTCCCGTCTTCGGGTCGATGTTGATCCAGAACGCCTCGGTTTCGATCAACCCGCCGCCATCGGATCTGATGCGAACTCGCATCGAACACCACTTGTTCGACAGGCCTGAACACCAGCGCTGTAGATGAACTCGATCCGGCCAGACGACCGGTTCGAGTACATCGATCACCGTTCTTCGTACCATCCACAGCGGGTGTGTATCCATGGCGCCGCGGTCGACGAGATTGTCGAAGCCCGCGTCTTGGAGGTAGCGCGCGATCGCGTCGAGGCGCAGTTGTTTGTCGGTGTGGATGTCACCCGTACGCACCGGCCACGAGGCCTGGAAGATGCTTCCGGTTGTCGGTAGTTCGGCCATCGCTACGTGGTCGTCGACTTTTGTACGGTTCATCGGATGTGAGCTCCCGGTGTTCGCCTGGTTGGGTGGCTTCACGCTTGCGTTACCCGATGGTGGGATCTTGAACCATCGGAGTTCATCGTTTTCTGAATCCAGTTTTCGATGTACTGTCGCACGTATGGATATCGCGGGCGTAGATGTGGTGACCAACGTGGCGGTGCTTGCGAGGTTCGGGCATGCACTGTCCGACGAGACTCGGACACGGATACTGCTCGAACTGAAGACCGCGCCCCGGTATCCGTCCGACCTCGCTGAAACACTGGCTGTGACCAGGCAGAAGCTGTCCAATCATCTGGCTTGCCTGCGCGGTTGCGGCTTGGTGGTGGCCGTCCCGGAAGGGCGCCGGACCAGATACGAACTCGCCGATGTACATATCGGTCGGGCCCTCGACGACCTGCTCGGGGTCGTACTCGCGGTGGATCCGTCGTACTGCCCGGACAGCGAATCAGAGGGGTGCTGCTGATGGTTGCGCCCGTTGACGGTGTCGGGCTCTCGACTGACCGGCGTGCGCTCTTGTCGAGAAGAATTCGCATCTTCGTGGCGATCACGATCAGCTACAACGTCGTCGAAGCGATCATCGCGCTGGCGGAGGGCACACGGGTGTCGTCCGCAGCACTGTTCGGTTTCGGCCTCGATTCGGTGATCGAAGTGTCCTCGGCGGCAGCGGTTGCCTGGCAGTTCTCGGCGCCGGATCCGACGAGCCGTGAGAAGACGGCACTGCGAGTGATCGCATTCTCGTTCTTCGGGCTCGCTGCGTATGTCTCGTTCGACGCGATTCGGTCGCTGTTCGGTCTGGGGGAAGCTCGGCACACGAGCGTCGGAATACTCTTGGCTGCGGTGAGTTTGGCGATCATGCCGGCCCTGTCCTATGCGCAACGCCGAGCCGGTCGGGAGTTGGGTTCGCTGTCGGCGGTCGCGGATTCGAAGCAGACGCTGCTCTGCACTTACCTCTCTGCTGTCTTGTTGGTCGGTTTGCTGCTCAACTCGCTGCTCGGCTGGTCGTGGGCGGATCCGATTGCTGCACTGGTCATCGCCGTCATCGCGGTGAAGGAAGGCATCAACGCGTGGAAGGGTGATCCGTGCTGCCCGGTTGTGGCTGTGCCCGAGAGCGGTGACGAGTGCGACTGCTGCTGAGTGAACACAGGTTTTGTCGAGTGAGCACCCCCTGCGGTGCGTCAGAGCGGGTGTTCACTCGATGAAAGGCGTGCCGACTTCTGCGCGGCCCTTGACGTGCGCGGCGCGTTGCTCGAGAAGGCGCCGCAGATACGGGCCGACAGCCAACCTCAGTGCCAGGTGTCCGAGCACTCCGAAGGGGGCCGTAACCGTGAAGCGGTCATGCATCCGCGTCCACCCACCCGGCTGAACGTCGAAGACGTGCCGGAGAGCGATGACGAGTGCGACTACTGCTGAGTGGGCACAGGTTCAGCTGAGTGAACACCCCCACAAGTACGCCACAGCCTGTGTTCAGTCGAGGAAAAGGGTGTCAGGCCTGGTTTGCGATCCCGGCAAACGGGTACGGGTCGGTGACCTGCGGTTCATCCGCGACGGGTGATGTTTTCGCCTTCCAGCCCCTCGAGACTGAGTAAGGGAAGTGCATTCTGTCGAAAGGAACGCTGATGACTGCTCCACCGCGGGAACCCGCGAATCACCCTGTCCGGCAGGGTTTCGCGGTAGGTACGACGTTTGCAGCAGCAATTCTGCTGCTCACCGCAGGCATTGTCGCTCTGCTTCAGGGCATCGCGGCCGTTGCCGACAACAATCTGTTTGTCGTGGGTATCAACTACACGTACAAGTTTGACATCACGACGTGGGGTTGGATCCACATCATCTTGGGCATCATCGGGATCGTGGTGGCCCTCGGCCTCTTCACCGGTGCAGTGTGGGCCAGGGCGGCGGCAATCGTCATTGCGTCGCTCTCGATCATCGCCAACTTCTTGTGGATGCCGTATTACCCACTGTGGTCGATCCTGGTCATCGCGCTCGATGTCGTTGTGATCTGGGCGGTCGCGACCTGGGACAGGGACAGAGTCTAGGCACCGAACAACCCGAGAGCAGTTGGTCCCGACCGAGTCGACTCGGTCGGGACCATCGCTCGTGCGTGGGACATTTCGACAGTGTGTGGCTCGGATCAGTCTGGGAGTCGACGCATTTCGGCGACGGTCAGGCCGAGGGAATCGAGACGGGCCATGATGCTCCGCATAGCCGTGTGGTCCGCGACGGGTCCGTACAAACTGGTGAACCCGCCGGCCGCACTGGCGACACTGAGTTCAGGAAATGCGGCCTTGACGCGGTCCGACACTTCGCCGTCGATGAGGAATTGATACCGAGTGGGAGCATTCATCAGTATCCGCTCCATTTCGTAGGGCCATGAGGTTCGAGAAGGCGCCGCTCCGAGCCTCGAAATCGCATGTCGTCAAGTGCAATCGGCGTCGCTGCCCGATCCAGGACTCCGCATCCGTGGGATCCAGTCTTACTCGCGTACGCGCTCGGGGCGTCATCCCCTACGGGTGAATGTCGTCGCGGGCCCGTTCATCCCTTTTGTGTGAGGCTCCGCAGAGTCGCCACCCCTAGTGTCGACCGGGAGAGAGAAGAGGTCGGCATGGGATCTGTCATCGGGGATCTGTTACCCCTCGCGGTCGGCGTTGCGGTATCGCCGATCCCGATCATCGCGGCAATCTTGATGTTGTTGTCCAAGCGTGCCGGCAGCACGAGCGTCGGGTTCGCGCTGGGCTGGATACTGGGAATCGTCGTCGCCACCGTGATCTTCGTGCTTCTGTCCAGCAAGCTCGGTGACTCCGAAGGTGATCCGTCAGCGACAGTGTCGTGGATCAAGCTGGCGTTGGGTGTATTGCTTCTTGCGTTCGGAGTCAAGCAATGGCGCGGACGCGGAGGCGAGCACGAAACCCCGAAGTGGATGCACGCCATCGATGACATGACCGCTGTCAAAGGCCTCGGCTTGGGCTTCGCTCTGGCTGCGATCAATCCGAAGAATCTGATGATGTGTATCGCGGCCGGAATCTCGATCGGATCCGCGTCATTGGGCTCCGGAGAAGTTGTTGTCGCCATTCTGGTTTTCACGATCATCGCGGCCTGCACAGTGTGCGTGCCCGTGATCGGCTACCTCGTTGCCGCGGAGCGACTGCGTGGTCCGCTGGCCAAGCTGAAGGTGTGGTTGCAGGAAAACAACGCCACGGTGATGAGTGTGTTGATCCTGGTTATCGGTGTTGTTCTCATCGGCAAGGGCATCGGCGGTCTCTGACAACTGGAGGTAGTTATGGGATCGCTGCTACTGCAACAGATCCCGCTGGCGCTCGGGATCATCATGAGCCCGCTGGCGGTTGTCGCCGTTGTGGCCGTACTGTTTTCCGAACGAGCGCGTATCAACAGCATTGCGTACCTGATCGGGTGGTATCTCGGAATAGTTGTCGCGCTGGCCGGTTCGTACGTCATCTTGACCGCACTCCAGGTTCATCAGCGCACACACCCTCCGCTGTGGGTGCCCATCATCCATCTCGTTCTCGGGGCAACTCTGCTGGCGGGTGCCTGGTTCGTCTACTCACGCAGTCGTCGCGGGGTTCAGGCGATGGCGGCTGCAGTTGCCCCTGGCGACGTTGTGGCTGCGGCCCCTCAGCTGCCGAAGATGCTGCAATCGGTTGAGCACTTCCAACCAATGCGATCCGGTGTGCTCGGTTTCGCGCTGTTCGTTCTCAACCCCATCGACATGTCGTGTGCCATCGCAGCAGCGATGAACCTTCGTCTCAGCACCGTGGCACCGACGTCGCAGATCGTCTCGGCCGTGATCTTCTCGTTGGTGTCCGTGACCTCGGTCGCGGTACCTGTTGCCCTCCTGCTGATCAAGAAGGACGAGGCAACCGAACCGCTGCTGAAGATCCGCACCTGGATAGCCACCAACACGCACTTGCTGAACGTCGGGCTCCTCGTCCTGATCGCGGCGATGCAGATCAGTAAAGGGGTGCAAGGACTATGAGTGCTCCGCACACGCGGACCTGGTGGGTCTTCGGATCGTTGTCCGACTATCAACGCGCTTGGCTTCGCCCCGACATCATTGCGGGCCTTACGGTGTGGGCTGTCCTTGTTCCGGAAGCGCTCGCGTACGCCACCATCGCCGGAGTTCCGCCGGTGGTCGGGCTTTATGCTGCGGTTCCGTCATTGATTCTGTATGCAGCAGCCGGCAGTTCGCGCCATCTGATCGTCGGGCCGATGTCGGCGACCGCAGCGTTGTCCGCGGCGATGATCGCGCCATTGGCTTCAGGAAACGACGGCCGATTCATCGCGCTGTCGGCGGCATTGGCGATCGTGACCGGGCTCGTCGGATTGCTCGCAGGATTCATGCGCCTCGGATTCATCGCGTCCTTCATCTCCGAGCCGGTTCTCAAGGGATTCATCGTCGGTCTGGCGCTCACGATCATCATCGGTCAAGTACCCAAACTCCTGGGCGTGGACAAGGGGGAGGGAAACTTCTTCGTCCAGACGTGGACAGTGGTGAAGGAACTGGGTGAGGTCGACCTACCGACCGTGATCATCGGATTGCTCAGCCTGGCAATGGTCCTGGGCGTCAAGCGATCGCTTCCGCTCGTACCGGGTTCGCTCCTCGTCGTGCTGCTGGGCATTACCGCAGTAGCGTTGTTCGGCCTCGACGATCGTGGCATCGACATTGTCGGACACATCGACGCGGGCCTGCCGTCGATGGGTCTGCCGAGTGGTGTGGGAGCCGAGGACTACCTCGACCTTCTCGGACCGGCGGTCGGCGTTCTGCTCATCGGTTTCGCCGAAGGTCTTGGCGCTGCAAAGACATACGCGGCCAAAGCCGGCTACACCATCGACGCCAATCGTGAACTGGCAGGACTGGGTGCGGCCAATCTCGGATCGGGTCTCTGCTCGGGAATGGTGGTCAACGGCAGCCTGTCGAAGACCGCCGTCAACGGAGGAGCGGGCGCCAAATCTCAGGTCAGCGGACTGGTGGTCGCGGCGCTGACGCTGGTGACACTGCTGTTTCTCACCGGCCTGTTCGAGAAGTTGCCAGAGGCGACGCTCTCGGCTGTGGTCATCGCAGCAGTGATCGAACTGGTCGATTTCTCCTCCCTCGCAGCGCTGTACCGGGTGTGGACGAAGAGGTTGGGCAGTATCTACGGGCACGCTGCCCGGGCCGATTTCGCGGCGGCGATCGCGGCGATGTTCGGGGTTCTCCTCTTCGACACGTTGCCCGGTCTGATCATCGGAATCGCCGTCTCGATGTTGCTGCTCCTGTATCGGGTCTCCAAACCGCACGTGGCCGCTCTGGCCAAGGACGGCACGCGCTGGGTCGACATCAGTGGGCATCCTGATCTGAAGACACTCGACGGCGTCGTAGTGGTCAGGGTCGAAGCGGGGATGTTCTTCGCCAATGCCGATCACGTGCGTGATCAGATCACCGGTCTGGTGACCGCCGGCACCACCATGGTCGTTCTCGACGCCGAGACGTCACCGTTCATCGACGTCAGCGCTGCGCAGATGTTGGCTCAGCTTCGAGATTCGTTGGCACGCAGGAATGTGAGCTTCCGAGTGGCACGCGACATCGGGCAGTTCCGCGACGTTCTGTCCGGTGCCGACCAGGGCGCGCTGAAGGTCGACGTCTATCCGACCGTCTCGCAAGCGCTTGCAGGTCGAGACAACACCTCAGCGTGATGTCCGTAGCCAGATTCCCAGGGGACCGGAATCTTTGGCCACTGATCCGACGATCGACGACGCGACAACCACGATGGCCGAGAAGATGAACAGCCAGCCGATGACGGTGAACATCACGCCCAGAAGACCGAACTCGTCCTGCGACGTCTTTGTCATTCGGGGGAGGAAAAGAGTGCCGGCCACGTGCAGTCCGGTCAGGCCCGTCGCGGTGAGCAATCCCGACCCGACGCACATTCGAGTGGTCATGCGATTGGCCGTCAGCAGCATGGGCACGGCTGTCCACACGAGTGCCCACACGACGTAGACCGCTGTGAATTCCAGGACTCTGCCTACTCCCGGAACACCATTCAGTTCACGGCACAGGGCCGCACCGACCACCGACGCGGCCACGACGCACACTACCGCGAACCACCGCCACGCCTGACGGAGTGTCGCCGTCGGCACGCTCCAGATCCGTCCGTACATCCGGCCGAGAGCGCGAGCGTAGGAGGTGGAACTGATCAGCAGCATGAGCAAGCCGACAATCCCGAACGCTGCCGCGGTAGAGGTACTGGTCAATACGGTGTCGGGGAGTTGGACGCCGAGGTCGTCTTTGGCGGCATCAGCCAACGGCTTCAGCTTCTCCAAGGTCGACGCTGCAATCATGACCGGGAGCAATGACGTAAAGGCCTGGGCCGCCAAAGTCATGGCGCTGTCCACGAGCCCGACTTCGAAGACCCCGATGGTTGCATCAGTCGCCAACCGTCGACTGGGTGTACGTCTCGCCCACACGGTCAATCGATCGCGCGTATCGGAATACAGCTTCGGGGGCATGGAAGCAGTCTTGCTCAGATGAGTCCGCCGCGTCGCGCAGCCTTGAGCGCGTCGCGTCGGTTGCTCACTTCCAACTTGCGATAGATCCCGCGAAGATGCGTCTTGATGGTGTTGACGGAAAGGAACAGCGTGTCGGCAATGGACTCGGTGGTGTCTCCGGAAGCCAGTTCACGGAGCACGGTGTATTCGCCTGGCGTGAGGATCGGTGCACTCACCAATTCTTGTGGGCGAATGCGGCTACGTACCTGTTCGGCAAATGCTTCCTGATCGCCGAAATGTCCACTGAACTCGTCGAACACCGGCCGCAGGGATGCGCCGTAGTCGAGGAAGGGGCGTAGCAGGCTACCGGCTTCCGCGGCGCGCAGCGCTTTGTGGAGGGAGCGAAACGACTTGCGCTCGTGACCTGTTGCAGCATGGATCCCGGCTTCGAGTGTCCAGGCGTAGACGTGATGTGCGAGCAACGGGATTTCGGAGGACCCGAGAGCTTCGGAAACTTCGACGAGTGCTTCCGCGAACTTGTTGGACGAGAAGGCGACGGCACCCCGTGCGAGATGTATCTCCGACGTTTCTCCGAATTGATCGGCTGCGTCACGCACGAGTCTCGCTGCCCATTCCACTTCGCCGACGGAAAGGCATGCGTGGACGACGGGTGGTAGAAGAGCCAAGGTCGCGAACGCGAAGGTACGTAATTCGATCGCGCTGAGCATCGCGTCGCGAACATCGGCGGCGGTCGAGCGTCGGTCGGTCGAGCTGTCGAGACTGTGAAGGCCGAAGGTTACGACGGAGTGCCACCCGAACACCGGCGCGCTGGCGCCGAGAACGTCTGTGCTCCGGTAGTTTCCGATTGTCGGGATGCGGTACGGGAGTTCGCTCGAAGCGCAGAGATATGTGGCAAAGGCGGCCACCGACGCGGACAACTCGTACTCCGCAGTCGTCGTGATGCGATGTTCGACCGCGTAGTCGAGAGCGTAGACGGAGTGAGCCCTCATCGCCCCGATGTCTCCGCTGAGAGAAGCTACGTAGCCCAGTCCGGTCAGCGACTTCAAGACGAATCGCGCCCTGCCCCGTATTGTCCCGAGTGCGACGGCTTGAGTGTATTCGACAGTCGCCCTGTCGAACTCACGTCGCAGTAAGTGTGCCGTCGCCAATTCCATGTGTGCGTAGGCTTCGATGTCGGAGTGGGTGCTTTTCTGACGCCGCTCCAGACGTGCCGCCAGCGGCTCGTTGTCGGAAGTCGCCGTAACGCAGGAGATTTCCAGGCTCATCGCCAGGAACAATGGATCTTCTGCAATCGGTGGATGAGTTGCCTCGAGAAGATCGAGGCAGGTGGTCGCCGAGGTCACGTCACCGGAGTGGAGGGCGGCCGCCGCCAGCACCAGTCGGGTGATCGGGGATTCCGAGACCTGCGTCGACACGGATTCCAGGACTCGCACGACGTCCCCGCAGTGCCCGTCGAGTACGAGGCCCAGCCCGCAGCGTTCGAGAAACGCGAGAATGCGGCATGGGTCTCCGATCGACACCTCGAGTTCGAGTGCCTCGAGTTCGAAGTGATTGCTTTCGAACCAGCTTGCTGCTCGCAGGTGTACGCGGTTTCTCTCGACGTGATCGACGCGACGGAACTCTGCCCGAAGGTGCTCGCGCAAGAGAGGGTGATAGCTGAACCACGTTGTGTGGTCGGCGGAATCGGTACGGGTCACGGGGAAGTTGAACTGAATCAGCGAGTCGATCTCGGATCGAGCGTTCGAGTCCGTCAGAGTTTCCGCCAGTTGGGCGGAGAAAGAATCGACTACCGATGTTCGCAACATGAACGAGGTGACATGTTCGGGCAAGGACGTCAGTACCTCGTCGACGAGAAAGTCGGCGATCGGGCGGGGTGTGTGCGTGAACTCGTCCAGTGCATCGCCGATGTCACTGCGGCCGGCCAGAAACGCGGCGGTCAGGCGAACGACGGCGCCCCACCCCTTGGTGAAGTTCTCGACGATTGCGAGTTCGTCGTCGCGCAGCGTGATGTCGTACTCGCCGAATATCGCGGTGATCTCGGAGCGATCGAAAGCGAGATCGGTGGATGCAAAGCGGGTGAGTCGGCCGTCGAGAGCCAGACGATGCCACGTGAGCGGTGGTTCGTAGCGGGCGGCAACGATAATCGACAGGTTGCCCGGGGTCTGTGTGAGTATCCGATCGAGGAGACCGATCGACATCGGATCGTGGAGGGTGTGAACGTCGTCGAGGATCAACGTTGTTCGGCGCTCGTGCGTTTCGAGGGTTTCCGCAAAGTGCGCGAGCCACTGCTCGACGGGCGGCCTGGATCCGGTCTGCACGGGGAGCCTCTGGCCGGCCGCATCGACGGAGGACGCGATCGCCTCGGCGAGGGATTCACACAGTATCGACACGTTGTTGTCGCGCTCGGCCAACGTCAGCCAGGCCAGCGCAACATCAGGGGAGGCTCGGGAATATTCGCGAGCCCAATCGGCCAGAAGTAGGGTCTTCCCCGCACCGGCCGGAGCCGAGAGCAACCCGACAGGCCCGGGGCCTGAGCCTTTGGTGGCAGTGGATGCGGTGAGTTTGCGGTGCAGGCGCGGACGCGCGACCAGTCCTTTCACGGCAGTTGGCGGGTGAAAACGACCGTTGAGTGCGGCGCCTGGCACGTGCGCTTGCCCGACGCGGTGAGACGCGTCGAGCGTTACTGCAGCGGCATCACGAAATGGGCTGCTCATCCGACTCCTGTTCGACTGGCTGCACTGGACGTGACCGCTGGATCGAAATTTTGAACGAGTTAGATGATGTGAAACTACCCAATTCGGACACCTAATAAGCGTCCAAGTCGAATATTCGGACCAAAGTCCCTGATTTAGCGGAGTGAATTTCGAACAATGAAGGGTGTCGCCAGTTCTACCGCCCGAACGGCGGGGTGCGAGCAAACCTCGAATAGCGGTCGAATACCTTTTCCAGGCCCACGAGATCCGGATCTGACAACAAGGCTGCCAGAAGTACACGTGCCTGCCCGGCTCGAAGATCGGTGGAAAATACAGCGCCTGCGGCGATCAAGTCGTGCCCGCCACCACCGCCACCGTAAACCGGGGAGATTGGCCCCGAGGGCACCCGAGTTGTCACGGCTACCGGAATGTGAGCGCCTACGCAGTCTCGTACGGCCTCGACTATCGTCGGATTGGCATTTCCCGAACCGAGTCCGTCGAGAACAAGTCCCTGCGCCCCGGCGTGCACGCAGGCGTCGATCTGTACGCGGTCTGCCCCGGGATACACGGCGATGATGTCGACGCGGGTGTCCGAAATCGGATGCCACGGCAATGGTTCGGGAGTACGCAGCAGGAGCGGATCGATGTGCACGCGGCGGAAGGCATCGAGTGCCGTCGTATCGGACTTTCGCGTACCTGCGGCTGGATGGACCGAACCGCCGAAGGCGATAAGGACACCACGCCCGTGTGACGAGATGTCCAGTCCGGCTGAGATCGCCGCGGCGAGATTCGAACGAGCGTCGGATTCGGGATGGTCGAAAGTGCGCTGCGCGCCGGTGAAGACCACCGGGCGTTGGTCGTCGTGGTGCAGGTCCAACAAGAACGCAGTTTCCTCCATCGTGTCGGTGCCGTGAAGCACGACCACCGAGTCGAGTCCGGGATCTTTCAATTGATCGGCTACGGCGTCGCGAACACGATCCATGTCCGCGAAGGTCATGCTCGAGCTGTCCTTCGACATCACGTCGACGACTCGAAGCTCGATGTCGGCCTGCTCGTTGCCGACCAGATCTGCACCGGTGATTGCGGGCCGGCTGATTCCATGCGCATCCCGGGTGCTGGCGATGGTGCCACCGGTAGTGACAACTGCGACTTTCGACACTGTGGTCCTTTCACGTCAAGCTGCGGGGTGGTGGATGGCCAACTCGCGAATACGATTCCTGGCGGCGTACCAACCAATCATCAAGAGCGGTGCGATGATCGCGATGGATCCGACGGTCCACGTTCCAACGGGGTTGTCGAATGCCATCAACACGATAACGACCGCAAGAAAGACCAGTGTCGCGATCCCGGTGTACGGTGCGCCGAATATGCGGAAGGAAGGGCGAGTGACTTTGCCTTGTTTCGCAAGTTGCCAGAGCCTCAACTGGCACAGCACAATTACCGCCCATGCACTGATGATGCCCAGTGCCGCAAGATTGAGGACTATTTCGAAGGCCTGCGCTGGGACAACAGCATTGAGCCCGACGCCGAACAGGATGACCACGCCGGTGAGTGCGATTCCCCCGTACGGCACTCCGGATTTGTTCATTCTGGCAGCGAAGGCAGGCGCCGAACCGGCCGCCGCCATCGAATGGAGTATTCGTCCGGTCGAATACAATCCGGCATTGAGGGAAGACAACGCCGCCGTGAGAACGACCAGATTCATGATCGCATCTGCGCCTTGGATGTTGATCGAACCGAAGAATGTGACGAATGGACTTTCACCGGCGTGGTATTCGGTGTAGGGGAGCAACAGCGAGAGCAGCAGGACCGACCCCACGTAGAAGACGAGGATCCGAATGATCACTGTGTTGATCGCCTTGGGTATCACCTTCCGGGGATTTTCGGTCTCTCCAGCCGTGGTCCCCACGAGTTCAATTGAAGCGTAAGCGAACACGACGCCCTGAATCACCACGACTGCCGGCAGTATTCCGTTGGGGAACAGCCCACCGTTGTCGGCGATCAGGCTGAATCCGGAGGAATGCCCTTCGATGGGCGTGCCGAAGAGTACGAAATAGACACCGAACCCGAGGAATGCGGTCAAGGCCACGACCTTGATCAACGCGAACCAGAACTCCAACTCTCCGAAGACTTTCACGGACACGAGATTCAGTCCGAGAACCAGCAACACCGCGATCAGAGCGAACATCCACTGATCGATGTGTCCCAGTGGCGCCCAGTACTTTTTGAAGAAGTTCATGTACAACGCCACAGCCGTGACGTCGACCACGGCAGTCATTGCCCAGTTCATCCAGTACAACCAGCCCGCAGCGAAAGCCATCTTTTCGCCGAAGAATTCGCGTGCGTAGGAAACGAAGGATCCGGAAGTCGGTCGGTGCATCACCAGTTCGCCGAGCGCCCTCAGGATCAGGAACGCGAAGAATCCGCACAGCGCGTACACGAGAACCAAGGCCGGGCCCGCCTGTTGTAGTCGCCCTCCCGCCCCCATGAAAAGGCCGGTTCCGATCGCGCCACCGATCGCGATCATCTGAATTTGTCTGGGGCCGAGCGCCTTCTGATATCCGAGATCCTCCTCAGTGGCAACTTCGGCGCGGCCTGTCTCTTCCCGTTCGACGGTCATCAAACCTCCTCCGCAACAGCGGTGGCATGAGGCTTCTCGCCCGAAACGCGGAGATTGGCGAGATGTTCGGGGCTGAGCAACCGATCGAGTTCCTCGCGGTCGAGCAGGCCGGCTTCGATTACGAGATCGGCGACGCGACGCCCGGAAATCAACGCCTCCTGGGCGATCCGAGTGGACGCGGTATATCCGATGTAGGGGTTGAGCGCGGTGACGAGGCCGATGGAGTCTTCGACTCGGGCGCGCAGCAGTTCAGTGTTAGCCGTGATGCCGAGTACGCACCGGTCCGCCAAAATGCGGCAAGCCGCACCGAGGTGTCGCATTCCTTCGGACAGTGAGTGCACGATGATCGGCTCGAAAGCGTTGAGTTGGAGCTGACCGGATTCCGCAGCCATCGTGATCGTCACGTCGTTGCCGATGACTTCGTACGCGACCTGATTGAGGACTTCGGGAATGACAGGGTTGACCTTGCCCGGCATGATCGACGAACCTGCCTGCACCGGTGGAAGATTGATCTCGTTCAATCCCGCTCGCGGGCCCGAAGAGAGCAGTCGGAGATCGTTGCACACCTTGGACAACTTCACAGCGACCCGCTTGAGGACGCCGGAGAGGTGGACGAACTGGCCCACGTCTTGGGTCGCTTCGACCAGATCCGTTGCCAACACCAGCGGCAGTCCGGTCAGTGCGCCCAGGTCGGAACAGGCCACCTCGGCGTAGCCGGCGGGTGCGTTGAGGCCAGTGCCGATAGCAGTCGCGCCGAGGTTGATCTCGTGAACGAGAAGAGCGGCCTCAGCCAGACGCGCCCGATCCTCCTCGATCATGACCGCGTAGGTCCCGAACTCCTGACCCAGAGTCATCGGCACGGCGTCCTGCAGTTGGGTGCGTCCCATCTTCACTGTGTCGGCGAACTGAAGAGATTTGGTCGTGAATGCGTTCTGGAGTGTAAGAAGTGCATCCAGCAGGTCATCGATCGCGAAGATCGTCGAGATATTCACGGCCGTGGGGTAGACGTCGTTGGTCGATTGGCTCAGGTTCACGTGTTCATTGGGGTGAAGCCGTTCGTAGTCGCCGCGCTGGTGGCCGAGGATTTCCAACGCGCGATTGGCGATGACCTCGTTCGCATTCATGTTCGTCGACGTGCCGGCGCCACCCTGGATGACGTCCACCACGAACTGTTCGTGCCACCGCCCGTCCACGATCTCCTTGCATGCCTGTGAGATGGCCTCCGCGCGCGGGCGGTCGAGGATGCCCAGCTTTTCGTTTGCGCTGGCTGCGGCCCACTTGACGTAAGCGATGCCGCGGATCAGATGCGGGTTCGTGGAGATTGTTCGACCAGTGATCGGGAAGTTCTCCATTGCGCGCAAGGTGTGGATACCCCAGTACGAATCGGCTGGAACCTCGCGATCGCCGAGCAGATCGTGTTCTGTTCGCGTTTCGAGCACTTGATCAATTCCTCGTGTCTCTTCGCGCAAGCATCACTCTGCGCGGTGGGTGTATTTCGGGATCGCAGCGCTGACGGTCGAGTTATAGTCCCGCCCAGCTATCGGGCTATCAGGCTGTCTGACAGGTGTAATTGTTACCTCGCTCACTCCGGCACGTCAACCCTTCATCAGGTGCGATGTTTGACGCGGGTCTTCGGCAGTCGCAACAATGACGGCATGAACCTGTCAGACAGCTGGGCCACCAGGCGACCCGTCGCCTCGCGGGTGAGTGCTGCCGAGGCGGTTCTCGCCGACCTCCGTGCCGCAATAACCTCCGGCGAACTGGCAGTCGGAGAGCGTCTCCCGTCCGAGGCGTCCCTGGCCGAAAGACACGGGGTCAGTCGATCGGTCATCCGTGAAGCCCTGCGCTCGTGCCATGCCCTCGGGCTCACCGAGACGAAATCCGGGCTCGGCACCTTCGTCGTCAGCGATTCGATAGCGCGAGACCTCGACTTCGGCAGCTACGCGGCCAACGAGTTGGTCGAAGCGCGGCCGCATGTCGAAATTCCGGCCGCAGGATGGGCTGCCCAACGGCACACAGGGGAGGAGCTGACGGCCCTCCGCGGACTGGTCCAGCAGATGCGTGACGAGGATGATCCGCTCGTATGGGTCGCACTCGATGCGCAGTTCCACGGACTGATCGCGAAAGCCAGTAGGAATCGGGTCTTCGAGTCGGTAATCGTCGATATTCGTGAAGCGTTGACAAGGCAGTCCGAGACACTCAATCTTGTTGCCGGTCGCCAGGAAAGGTCGAACGAGGAACACGAACGAATAGTCGAAGGAATCGCATCCGGCAGTTACGACCACGCCTCCAGAGCGATGGCCGAACATCTGGACGCCGTCAGGATGACGCTTGAAACTCTTGTCCAAGAAAGTAATCCGCTGTGACGGCGCTTCCGGGTAGGTCTGTCCTCGTCTGCGTTATCCTCGCGGTATCAGTGACCGGGGCGTTGGCCGGCTGCAGTTCGTCCGACACCGCGGTGACGTCGACGATCGCCGCGTCAGCGACGACAGCGGCAGCTGTATCGATTACGGGCGTTAAGCCGCCATCGACGCCGGAATCCGAACGGGCACTCTTCGATGCGGTGGACCGCAATGATCCGGCAGCGATCACCGCGGCCCTGGCTTCGGGCGCGAACATCGAAGCTCGCGGCGAGGGCGAACGGACTCCACTCGTCGAGGCCACCAAGAACGACGCTGTCGCTGCGGCTTCTACGTTGATTCTTGCCGGAGCAGACGTGAACGCGAAGGATTCCATGCAGGATTCGGCCTTCCTGTATTCCGGAGCCGAGGGTTTGAACGAGATTCTGGCGCTCACGCTCGCCCACGGCGCGGACGTCGACAGCGTGAACCGTTACGGCGGTACGGCGCTGATTCCCGCGAGTGAACACGCGCATGTCGAGAGCGTCCGGATGCTGATCGCTGCCGGGGTTCCGGTCAATCACGTCAACGATCCCGGGTGGACGGCGCTACTCGAAGCCGTTGTGTACGGCGATGGTTCGGCGCGCTACATCGACGTGATCACTCAGCTTCTCGACGCGGGGGCAGATCCCTCGATCCGGGATGCATCGGGGAAGACCGCGTTGGACAATGCCGAAAGTCGTGGTCAGTCAGACGTTGTGGAGCTGCTTCAATCGCGGAGCTGACGCCAACGAGTCGGGCTCAGCCCGTAGGTCTGTCGAAAGCGTCGGCTGAAGTGTCCGGCGTCGACAAACCCCGCCCGGTGCGCAACGGTCGCGATCGGCAGGTCGACGGTAGCGGGTCGAGCCAGTTCGTCCCGAGCCTTCTGCAGGCGCTGGGTGATGATCCACTGTTCGAGCCGGAATTCGTTGTCCGAGCAGATCTTGTACAGCTGTCGCAGTGAGATGTTGCGGGCTTGAGCAATTCGTGCGGGATTCAGTGTCGGATCGTGAAGGTGTTCACGGATGTATCGACGGATCGAAGTCATGGCTAGGGCCGATCTCGGAGCGGGTGCGTCAGGATTCGCATGTGCGATCGAAGCGACCAAAGCACGCGCGAGTTCGATCGAGGCCTCGCCCAATTGTTCGGCGGCAGGATCGGTCTCCAACAGAGCGGCGCTGCGGAACAATTCACGAACGTGCGCGATCATCACGGGGTACAGATTGCTGTGATGAGGCCGGGTAGCTGCGTCCCGCACGGTGTCGATCGGCAGTCCCAGCCGATCCATCGGAACGTAGAGGCACTGGGAAGCGCCCGTTCCCGGCCAGGAGAAATCGTAGGTCGACGTCAGGTCCGTCATCAACAGCTCACCGGCGGGCACTCTGCGTTGTTCGTCGTGCTGATCTAGATGGCCGATCCCGATCTCCTGCAGGGCAATCGCAAGGACGGGCATCGACGCGGACCGGACGTGACGTGGTGTTCGGGTCAACCGCATACCGGTCGACTCGGAGCGGAACAGTGATGCTGCACCGAGGTTCCACACGTTCATTCTCGCGCTCACCCGTTCCGGGTTCTCCAAGTGGATTGCACACGGGACCGAGGCACGACCCATCGCGTCGACAAAGGCGTCCGCGCGTTGGTCAGGCTCCAACACGGAAGTATCCAGGAGCAAAGCCATGCAGCCCTGATACCCCGCGATGCGGACGCTCAACCAGAAGTTGTGCAGTGTGAGCTCAAAAGTCTGCACGGACAGTCACGTCCGTCGCAGCAGGTATTTCTAGGATCGAAACGGGCGTGTCCCGGCCTACCGCAGTTTCTCGCTTTTCGACGAGAGTGAAGGAAACGCATGAAGATCTCACGTGTATTCACCGCAGTTCTGGCGTTACTCATGACAGTCGCGGCTGGAGTGATCTTCGGCTCCGGCGCTGCGGTGGCGAGCCCCAAGCCAACCGTCGTTCTCGTCCACGGCGCTTTTGCCGACGCGACCAGTTGGGACGGCGTTGCCGCCGACCTACGTTCGCGTGGCTATCGCGTCGTGGGGCCGGACAATCCTCTACGCGGGCCCGCTTACGACGCGTCCGTGATCGAGAAGACGGTTGCGGACATCGACGGACCTGTCGTGCTCGTCGGACACTCTTACGGCGGCGCGGTGATCACCAATGTTCACGACCCGAAGGTGCAGTCGTTGGTGTACATCGCGGCGTTTGCTCCGGTTCAGGGTGAGCCGGTGCAGATCACGATCGATCCCATCAGGTTTCCTGGCAGCCAATTGCTTCCTCCGGCTCTGGGATTGAAGATCGTCGACGATCCTCACGCGATCGGCGGGAAGAACGTCGACGGCTACGTCACGGACGAGTATTTCCATTCCGTCTTCGCTCAGGATGTTTCCGACGAGACAGCGGCAACGATGTTGGCGCATCAGAAGTCTGCGGCTTTGTGGGCGAACCTCGAGCTCGGCGGGCCACCGTCGTGGGCGAACACACCGAGCTGGTATCTGGTTGCCGGTGAGGATCGCGTGATCCCCGCATCGGCGCAGCGATTCATGGCAAACCGGATGGGCGCGAACACCAGCGAACTCCCGACCTCGCACGCATCGCTGGTCTCACAGCCAGGGGCAGTGGCAGACGTGATCGTGGCGGCCGCTCACGGGTGAGTGTGCGACCGCCACGAAAGTGGAACAGGGTCAGGCGGAAACGATTACCGAGGAGCCGTGTCCGAACAGACCTTGGTTGGCGGTGATACCGATGCGGGCGCCTTCGACCTGACGGCCTTCGGCCTGTCCACGAAGCTGCCAAGTGAGCTCGCACACCTGCGCAAGTGCCTGTGCGGGAACGGCTTCGCCGAAGCACGCGAGACCGCCGGACGGATTGACCGGGATGCGGCCTCCGATACTGGTGTCACCCGCACGCAGGAGGTGCTCGGCCTCGCCCCGCTTGCAGAGGGCAAGGTCTTCGATCCAGTCCAGTTCCACGGAGGTAGCGAGGTCGTAGACTTCGGCGACGTCGACGTCCTCGGGAGAGATCCCGGCCTCTTCGTATGCGGCGTAGCCGATGGATTCCTTGAACGTGCGCTCCGGAGCGGGAACGGCGGAGCTGGAATCGGTGGAGAAGTTCGGCATGTCCATGATCGTCTGGGGGAACGTCGGCGTGACCGTCGAAATAGCCTTGATGCGAACAGGTTCCGCGATGCCCATCTTGCGGGCGTATTCCATCGACGTCAGCAAGATTGCGGCGCCGCCGTCGGACGTCGCGCAGATGTCGAGCAGGTGAAGGGGATTGGACACCACGGGGGAGGCCAACACGTTCTCGACGGTGACTTCCTTGCGGTAGCGCGCATTCGGATTGCTCAGCCCGTGCCTGGCGTTCTTGACCTTCACGTTGGCGAAATCCTCCGCGGTGGCGCCGTAGAGGTCGATGCGACGACGCGCGTTGAGCGCGAAGTACGCCGGGTTGGTCATACCCATGAGGCGGAAGCGCAGCCAGTCCGGGTCGTCCCAACGCTCACCGGCGACGGGAGCGAGGAAGCCCTTCGGCGTGGTGTCGGCGCCGACGACCAGGGCAACTTCGCTGAGGCCGGCCAGGATTCGTGCGCGAGCGGTGTCGAGTGCCTGGGCTCCCGTCGCACACGCTGCATACGACGTGGCGACGCGAGCGCCGTTCCAGCCGAGTGCCTGCGCGAAGGTGGCTCCGGCGACGTATCCGCCGTACCCGTTGCGGACGGTCTCGCCGCCGACGATGAAGTCGACGTCCTGCCAATTCACACCCGAATCGGCGAGCGCGGCGCGAGCGGCGGCAACGCCGTATTTCACGAACGACTGCCCCCACTTGCCCCAGGGGTGCATACCGACACCGAGTACTGCGACGTCCTTGCTCATGACTGCGACTCCTGATCAGCTGCGGCGACAGGCTTCCATCGCCACGTCGTACGTACTCCGGTTTCGTCGGTGTACAGCGGCTCGACAACCAATTCGACGGTATTGCCGACCTTGAGATCGTCGACGCCGAATCCGTCGGCCACCTGGCCGAGGATGACGATGCCCTCGGGCAGTTCGACTGCTGCGAGAGCAAAAGGCTCGTACGGATCCGAGCGCGGGATGTATGGCGGCGGGGGCTGGTATTGCGCGTCGGTGTACGACCAGACAGTGCCGCGGCGGGAGAGTTCCACGTCGTCGAACTCCTCGCTGAAGCAGCTCGGGTTCTTGCAGAACGTCGCCTCACGAGGGAAGGAAATGGTGCCGCAGGATTGGCACTTCGTGCCGATCAGAGCAGGTTCGTCGCCGGTGGTGAACCAACCCTCTACTGCAGGTGTCACACTCCCGTTCGGCGCCGGCGTTGCAGTCTCGCTCATGCAATCCTCATCTGGTTGGCGAGCGTGATCCGGGGGATCGTGGGCCCGCTGTGCCGCTTACTGGAACAGGTTGCAGTATTACACGATTTCGGCTGCTGACGGGCAAAAATTTTCGCTGAGTGGGACGCTGCCGGAACGCAGACGGCCCCGCCGGGCAGACGAGTCTGCAGGCGGGGCCGTGTGCGTGAAAGTAGCTGTTTACCTGTAGCGGATCAGCGAACGCGTACAGGTCGACCGAATCGACGCGTCGGTTTCACCCGGGCCGCAGCGTCGAGGATGGAGGTGATCTCGACCTGATCCAGAACCTTTTCGCGGGCACGATCGTGCGCAGCGCCGCGTTCCAGTTCCGCCTTGTCGATGGCATGCCAGCCCTCGCGGTCGACGACGTCGGACTGTCGCGCCCGGACCAGACGATCGACTGCGGAGTCGTCTGCGACCGGGTTGGTCAGGCGTCCGTCGTTGAAGTCGTCGACGAGCATCCTGATCGTTTCCTGCGCGCAGGACTTGTTGGTGCCGATGAACCCACTCGGTCCGCGTTTGATCCAACCGGTCGCGTAGACCCCGGTGGCGGGATCACCGTTCGGAGCTTCGAGGACTCGGCCGTTCTCGTTCGGAATGACCGACGCACGCTCGTCGAACGGGACGCCGGGGATGGGCACTCCGCGGTAGCCGATCGAGGTGAGGACCAAGCCGGTATCGATGGTCTCGGTATCGCCGGTTGCTTCGATCTGCACGGTTCCGTTGGCGTCGACAAGAGCGTTGCGAGCGAACTCGATTCCGCTGACCTGATCGTCGCCGGTGATCGAGGTCGGCGTGAGCAGGTAGCGCAACGTGATGCGCTTGTTGCCGACGTCGACGTGATCGCGGTTCTTCAGGGCTTCGAGGAGACGCAACTTCTGCTCGACGGCATGCGGGAGTTCGCCGCGTTTTGCCAGTTCTTCGGTGGCCGAGTCGAGAACCATGTCGTCGGGTCCGACAGAGAGTTCGATGTCCGGCAGTGCCATCAGGCCGGTGAACTCGGGGACCGTGAACGCGGACTGCGCGATTCCGCGTCGACCCACGATGACAACTTCTTCGACGCGACTCTTCCGCAGAGCGGCGAGTGCGTGAGCGGAGATGTCGGTACCGGCCAACTTCTCGGGATCGGCCGTCAGAATGCGAGCGACGTCGAGCGCGACATTTCCGTTTCCGATGATGACCGCGCGGCGATGTGAGAGGTCGAAGACGTCGTCGGCGTGATCGGGGTGGCCGTTGTACCAGGCTACGAAGTCGGTGGCCGAGGCCGTGCCAGGCAGATCAGCGCCCGGAATGCCGAGACCACGGTCGGACGAAGCGCCGACTGCGTAGAGCACCGCATGGTGATTTTCGAGCAGTTCGCTGTGCGAGATGTGCTTGCCGATCTCGACGTTGAGGTAGAACTCGAAACCCTTTTGTGCGGCGATCTTGTCGAACAAGCGAGTGACCTGCTTGGTCTTCTGATGGTCCGGAGCAACGCCGGCGCGAACCAAGCCGTAAGGCACAGGAAGGCGATCGAAGACGTTGACCTGCACGTCAGGCTGAGTCAGTAACTCGTCCGCGGCGTACATCGCCGACGGTCCGGAACCGACGATGGCAACGCGCAACGGCGGTCGGCCCTTGTCGACGTGGGCTGCCGGGATGACCTTGGCGAGAAGCGGCCTGGGTCGCTCTTCCTTGTAGAAGTCCGCATTGATGGACAGGAAGACTCGCTGCGGGTCGGTCAGCTTCGACTCGGGGACGATGGCGTCGACCGGGCAGGCCGAGACGCATGCGCCACAGTCGACGCAGGCCTGCGGATCGATGTGCAGCATCTCGGCGGTGAGGAAGTCCGGCTCGTCCGGCGTCGGATGGATGCAGTTGACCGGGCAGGCGTAGACGCACGAGGCGTCGCTGCAACAGGACTGCGTGACTACGTGTGGCATGGCGCTATGAGTCCGATCTCGACTGTCCGGGAGCTACGCGGCGGCGTTGTGCGAGCTGCGGTGAGGTTCGCTACGGAAGCGTGATGCGCGGCCGTCCATCTTGCAGGCCTTCCACACCAGGCGCGAGGCACGGTTCATCAGGCCGGTGTCGGTGGCCAGCATGCGGACGTCACCGAAGTAGTTGCGCAGGGTCTGGCGCGACTCGGGCAGATCCCAGAACAGGTCCTTCTTCACGGACTTCGGGATGTCGAACTGCTTCCAGAAGGACTTCGGCGGGATGACGATGGCGTCACAGAGAATGCGCATGACGATCGGGAACAGCAGCGAGAGGACGAACCGGTTCGGGCGTGACATCAGCGGGATGCGACGGCTCAGAAGCTTGTGCGCGAACGAGATGTGACGCGCTTCCTCGGCTACGTGGATGGCCATGACCGACTGCATGATCGGGTGGATCTGGCCGCCGGCGCGCAGGATGCTCTTCTGAATGTGGTCGATCGGCTCTTCACCGGCGAGGACACCGACGAAGAACAGTTCGGGGAACGGACCCGCAGCGAGGGGAATGAAGGGCGCAAGCATCTTCATCGGACGGCTCATCCCGGGAGCGTCGGCACCGATGCGGTTGACCATCTCCTGGAACATCATCGTGTGGTTGCACTCTTCGACCGACTCGTGCGTGCAGTAGCGCGCCTCGGCCGAATCGTTGGGCAGTGAGAAGACGTACTGCATCATGCCGCGGATCAGAATGTTCTCGAACTGGAGACCGACCTTCGCGACATTGGCCTGGCGCCACATGCCGATTTCGATCTGCCTGGCCTCGGACTGCGACTGGTACCACGGGTGTGCACCCAGCGGGTCAGTCTCGGCCGGGAGGATCCAGCGGCGATCGTTCGGGACGACGGCAAACTCGGGGGAGTCCCAGTCGATGTCGAGGTACGGGTCGAAGTGCTTGTGCACCGAGCCCTCGGACAGGAGTCGAAGCGTCTCGTTGTACGAGTCGTCGGATGCTTCTCCGCGCTTGTCGAGCGGCGATGTGAGCGTCATGGCGTCTCCTCTTCGTTTCGGTCACCGCTGGTATTTCTCGCGGTGTTCGGTGGAATCGAGGGCCGGTTGTGTGATCGCTGGCACTCGGTCTGGATTTAATGTAACCCGAGGTATCAGGAAAAGCTAGTGGCAGATACTCCTGAATCCCGACGAATTCTTGACACGGCCGAAACGGCGCCATAACTTACTTTTGAGTAATTTCCGCGGTGCGTCCGAAGTGGGCTGTTCAGGGACGGGTTCGCACCGAATCGCACGCGAAGATCGAACCGAGGCCGACGTGATCAGATCGATTCTCAGCAATCTTGCATTGAGACCGCCGACGCGTCTGCGCTCCCTTGTTCCGTCTCGCGGCGTCACGCTTTCCGACAAGACCATCGTCCTGACGGGAGCCTCGTCGGGGATCGGTGAGGCGACAGCTCATCTATTGGCTCGTCGGGGAGCCGAGATGATCCTGGTCGCGCGCTGTGAGGAAAACCTCGAACACGTACGGGACGAGATTCACCGCAGGGGAGGATGGGCACACATCGTGCCTGCGGACCTCTCCCGCGGTGAAGCCGTTGACGAACTCGCGGAGACGATCGCGGATCGATTCGGGTCGGTCGACATCCTCGTCAACAATGCGGGTCGCTCGATCCGGCGCACCGCGTTGGATTCGGTCGACCGATTCCACGACTACGAGCGCACCATGGCACTCAACTACTTCGGGCCGACAAGACTGACGTTGCGGCTACTGCCCGCGATGCTCGAGGCGAAGTCCGGACACATCATCAACGTCGGAACCTGGGGAGTCACTGCGGGCGTGATGCCCAGGTTCAGCGCCTATCACGCGTCGAAGTCTGCTCTCAGTGCATTCGGCCGAAGCCTCGGCGCGGAATGTCACGGCACCGGTGTCGATGTCACCACAGTGCAATTCCCACTCATACGAACACCGATGATCGCGCCGACGGCGGATTACGTGAGCCAGCCGGCGCTGACGGCCGATCAAGCTGCATCGTGGATCTTGAGGGCGATCAATACGCGTCCCGTCGAGCTGTATCCGCGGTACGCGGGGCTGTTACGAGCGATTGACGTTGTATCCCCTTCTGCCACTGACGCTCTCGTGCGAAGGGCCGGGATCTGAGGGGCTGGGATTTGAGGGGTTGGGATCTGACCAGAAACGTGCACCAGCACCGGGGCATGGTTCGTCCCCGGTGCTGATGTATTCGATTGTCGCGGTTCAGGCTGCTGTGGGTGGGCTGTTCCCGCCGATCGGCTGTTGATACGGATCGATCGACATGGGTGGATAGAACACCGTCTTTCGATCCGGGCCGATCTCGACACGCCACTCGGTGTGGTGCATCGTCCGGTGGTGATGACCGCACAACAAGATCAGGTTGTCGAGATCTGTTGGGCCACCATCGTTCCAGTGAACAATATGATGGGCATCGCACCACCCCGACGGAGTCCCGCACCCCGGAAACGCGCACCCGCCATCCCGGACGGCCAGTGCTCGCCTTTGCGGAACCGTCGCTGTTCTCGCTTCCTTGCCGCAGTCGAGCGGAACCCCGTTCTCATCCAACAAAATTCGCGTCACGGTGCAGTCGCACGCCAACATCCGCGCGGTATCGATACTGATGGGGCCCACCCAATCCGTCCACGCGAAACCCAGTTCCTGAGTCGACGGCAAGAGGTCTTTCAACGCTTGCAGGTCCGTCATGTCTTTCGCCGACGCAGTCACCGTGATGTGCGGTTTCACCCCGCCCTCGATCGGACCCAACCCCGCCCGCTCGTACCGCCGCAACAACTCGCAGAACCCGTCCGCCCGTCGTAGCGCCGGCGTACGGGTGTCCTTCACGCCGTCCTTCTCCGGCGTCGGCGCAGACAGGCTCGACAACAACGTGATCAACCGGGCCCCGTTGATCGCATCCAGATCCCCCTTCACAGTGACCCGCCCGTACAAACCTTTCGACGCGTAGAACTCGTTACGCTCCGAATCCTCACCCACCGGAACCCCGTCCTCACGCTTGCCGAACTGCTTCTCGATCCGCCGGATCGCCGCCCGCACTGCATCGCAATCCGCAATGTTCTTCGACGCCAACGACAACAAAATCCCGCGAGCCTTGTCCACATCCGCCAGGGTCATGTTCTTCGGCGGATGCTGACAAAACGACGCCACCTGCCGCGCCTTCAACGCATCCACGTCACCGCGATGAAACGCATCCGCGACAACAGGTTCGAGCATCAACAACCGCGCCAACCCGACCAGCAGACTGCACTCACCGATCTCCAGATTCGTCGAACCATGCAACCACTGCGCGATCGCCCGAAAACCCTTCCCGCCGAGAACTTCCCGGGAAAACATCTCCACGATCAACAACACCAACCGCGACTGCAACTCGTGCCGGACACGCACCAGAGCCAGAACCTCACCCTTGAGGCCCTCACCATCCAGCTGCCACGCATCCCGACTGTCCATGCCGAAAGCATAATCGAACAAAGTTTCGAACACAAGAGAATGTGGATCGAAAATTGCTGCTATCAAATCGATTTCGACATTTCGGACAGTCGGCTATAGGCGGGTCGCCGACGTAGTCCACGTGCGCCGACGAGTGCGAGCGCCACCATCAACCCGGAGCGCAACAGCATCACGTCGGAATTGTCTGAGCCCCAGCACATTGTGTAATCGGCGTCGATCATGTTGCCGCCTGTCCCCGGCAAGCGCATGGGTCCAGCCGAGCACCAGGCCCAGGAGTGTCATCGCCAGCGTGATGGGAACGAAGACCACCAGGACCCGCAAGAAATGCCCTCGAACAAGGCTGGTGGATTCGCGAAGATCGACGAGTAGTGGAAGCGCCGGACACGACGGACACCGATTTATTACTCATCGGTCTGGTGTCGAGTGCGCATCTGCAGTCCCGAGCCAAAACCAATCTTCAGCGCTTCCGGCGGCCGAACAATACGCCGACAGCCGAGATCATGATCAGCGCCACAAGAACGACGACGATGTGCGACCTGTCCGCGGCCGGTGCCACCGTTTCGCTTTCTTTGGTCACTGCATCAGTGAATGTACAGCTTATGCCTGGAGGGAACCATCCCCAGAAGTCTGTAATTCCTGCCGCTACCCTCTCCGCCCGGTCGGGAAGGAGATAATTGAATCGTGATGGGATTCCATAGTGATCAATGCACCAGCTGGGCTGATGTTGGAGGCGCAAAGAAAATGCGTCCAACAAATAGACCAAGGTTAGTGCGATCAGCGATATTGCTAAAGACGCTTGGCTTGCTCGTAATAATCGAATCTTCACGACTCGCCCGCAACAGTCACGTCATCATGAGGTGACGATGGTATTGGTTGCTGCGATCCACCGAATCCAGCCGTGCTCAAAATTGACCTGTCGACTTTGGGAGTCGCCGAGCTCTCCTGACATCGGTAGTTCAAATCGACCATCCTCGCAGCCCTGCCTCCCATAGTCAGCAAAGATAGCACCGTGGACACTTTCTCCGTGCCGAGAAACAATCGATCGTGAGATCGGGGAAGTGGTTACTGCTAGTCCGCGACAAACAGCTCGCTATTCTCATCGAATGGATCAGGCAGTGTCGAACTCGCAGGCAACGAGAAGGTCCGGTGCTCTTCGTTGGGTTGTTTTGGTAAACGCACTTATCGCAGCGTCGGCGTCGGCGATGTATGTCGCAGCGAAATGCCATCTCACCTGGCCCGAACCTGCGGATAGTGCACTCTCGATCGCCGGTGCGGTCGTTCTCTGGGTCCTCACGGCGAGTGTTGCAATCGTGCTGCTCGGAGTGTGCTGGTGGCAGCGACGCCCATGGTTGTGGTCCGATGTCGCTGTTCCGGTTCTCGTGGTGATCGCACTCGGGATCGCGGCCGCGGGGCAGCCACATTTCGATCAGTATCGGGCAGACTTCGAAACCGTTGCACAGCAACTACTTCAAGAACCTGACGATCCCTATTCCGATGGGTATCATCGTGATCTACGAATCGGCAGATTCGATATCTCCTATGCCAACGTCAGCAGTGAAGCCCACGTCTATTTCTATGACGCACGAGATGGATTGGACATCTTGGACAATCCCGGCTGGGTGTATGCACCCGATGGTGTGTCCGACAAGACCTTCAATCAGCTCCGGCTGGAAGACATCGGGGGCGGATGGTACCGATTCCCTCATCTTGTCGTTGACAGCTATTGAAACTCAAACCACCAGACCCTCCGCTCGAAGTCTCGGGCGAATGTGGTGACGCCGACCAGCATTCCTGAGGCGAAGGGAAGTAGGAGTACGAAAAGCGTCGTGAAGGTCAAGGCGGTGGCGGCGCGGCAACCGCCACCCCCCGTCGTACCAGCGCGAGCAGATGTCCCTGAAGTCCCAACTCTCGCCCCAACGCTGAACGAACCAGCCCGAAAGTGCGGCTGTCAGGATCAGTAGGAATATCGTCGCCAGTGACCATGCGATCTACCCTCGGCATTGCCCGCCAGGCCGCACACATCATCGGCGAATACAGCTCGGTGAAGTGCGGATGCGTCTCATGATGAAACAATATTGTTCGTCTGATGATCCGCACGGATTCCGAAAGCCGATACCCCGGACTTGCTCCGAGGTATCGGCCTGAGGTCAGAGGCAGAAGAAACTGAGGGAACTGATTGCCGCGTTCTGCTCGAGTTGGCCGGCATCTCCGACGTTGCCGGCGGCGACTGACAGATCTTGAAGGGAGAGAATAGCGTCCATTGTCATTTCCTTTGTTGATCGGCGTTCTTGCCGATGGATTTGATCGATCGAGTTTGCTTGCGGTGTTGATTTAATTCCAGGTTTTTCGCCTGGTACTTCTGTGCTCCAATCTGCCGTGGGTGATAACTTCCGAACAATTAGGCGATGTGGCAGTTCGACGCGCACATCAGTGGAAACGACTGTCGGGCAGTTGCCGATCGGGTATATCGGAGCAACGCCAGTATTCCTGCAGATCCGGTTGCCCAGTCTGTCGAGAGTCTCAGGTTCTGTTCACCTGGAAAGTGCAGGCCTCCTGCGTGATTGAGGCTGTGCAAGCCCAGAAGCTGAAACTGCTGTGCAAGCGTCTGTTCACAATCGGCGCCGGCGTATGGAGTCTTGGAGAGTTCGCTGAGAAACAGAATCAGCCCGGCTCGCCCGTTGAGTAGTCCGGCTTGGGCAGTGAATTCGACGGCGGCAGCGCGGGATATGGCAAGTAGCGCAGACGCGTAGCGCGGCTCGTCGACATGTCGAACAAGTTGAAGAAGTACCAGGCCCACACCGACAGACCCGGATCCGAGATACGGCATCGTCCGGCGCTCCTCTCTCAGC
This sequence comes from Rhodococcus sp. Ni2, assembly GCF_021352185.1. Classification (NCBI taxonomy): domain Bacteria; kingdom Bacillati; phylum Actinomycetota; class Actinomycetes; order Mycobacteriales; family Nocardiaceae; genus Rhodococcus; species Rhodococcus sp. Ni2. The sequence continues at coordinate 1,771,544 of NZ_WOXZ01000001.1, read as the reverse complement.
TGCATCGACCCGTCAGGGCACATCGACATCACAGACAGATCGATGTCGACGAGCTGGCGTGCGTGTTCCAGCGATCGAGGATCACCACTCAGTTCGTAGTGGCGAGTCCAGAACAGTGCTTGTCCGCTCGGTCCCCGCATCAGCCCACCTCGGCCGGCCACTGCCCAAGGTGTTCCGCCGGCGTCGCGGACATGCAAGCGAGCAGCTGAAATTCGTTCGCGCAGAGTCTCGGTCACGACAGCGAGAGTGGGTGACACAGTCGGTCGTGAAACCGATTCCTCGAGTAGGAGGCAACCGATTCCGGAAAGGCCGCTGAAAAGGCTGGAGTCGATGTCGTCGAGTGGGGCTCGACGCAAAGTCTCGACCCACCTGTCGGCTGTCGAATGTCGCCCGTGATGCCGAAAGGTGTGCACCGCACCCGCGAGCCCGTCGAAGAAGCCGAACTTTGGTTGAGTATCCGAATCAACTTGATGTTCAGTCCATTCCAGAACTGACTCCAAGGTGTCTGCGGGAAGTACATCGGCGAGCAGGTTTCCGCACGAGCCGTGCGCAATGCCGTAGCCGTTCACCTCGAACTGGGCGATGTCGCCGGGAAAGAGTCGATCAGCGCGGGCGAGATCAAGCGAGGCGAGGATGCCGCAGCGCAATAGAGCGGCCGTGCGTTGCAAGGTTTCGTTCGACGACGTGTCCCAACGATGCGGGCGATTCTTCGGCGCCGGCGCCTGTACGTCGAGCATCGAATAGAGCGAGGCACCGAAGGCGCGGGGAAGATCGAATCGAGACACCGCATAGTCGATGAGTTCGGGAATCTTGTTGCGATCGAGAGGGAACAATGTAGTAAGTGGAACAAAGAGTCCCAGCTCGATGCAGCCCAACGAGTATCGATCCGCCGCGATTCCTGTCAACTGTCGAGGTGCTGTGTATCCGGGGGCTCCGGTGGACCGGGGCGGATGCTCGTCGATGTTGTGGGCCATCTCGAAGTCGATGATCCGAATACCGGACGGTGAGCACATGACGTTGCCAGGGTGAAGATCGGCATGAACGATTCCGGCGTTGTGGAAGCTCTCGACTGCGGTAGTCAACTGTTGTGCAATGTCGAGTGCCCAGGTTCTGTATTCCGTTCGGGAACTGAGTGTCTGGTCCGCGCGTATCAGTGGGTGGCGGAGCGCAACTTCCTGATTCAGGGGAGTGCCGGCAGCGCGCTCGGTGACAAGGAAGTGGTGTCCCTCGCGCTCGAACAACCTGATCGCAGAAGGTGCGTACGGGTTGTCGGCAAGGTGGGTCAACTTGTCGTACTCGTTACGGATGCGGTCGATTGCGTACCGGCCGTTGGCGTCCGGGGCGGTAAAGGGACGGCCTTCTTTGATGACCAGATCGATGCCGGCGTCGTCGAACGCGGAGTAGATCCCCCCGCTGTTGCTGAAGTGCAGGGCTTCATTGATCGAATAGGGGAATTCGTCATGTGATTTCAGCTTGTCTTGCTGCGCGCGAACGAAGTCCGGGATTTGTACCCAGTCCGGAGTTCTGAAGGAAGTGCCGCGCACATCGGGTTCGAGCGATCCGTCAGGACGCCGAATTGCGGGGACGCGATCGCCGAATGAATCGTAGGTCTGCATGGGCAGATACGCGCCGTACCGTAAGTAGAGCGGTCCCCGGTTCCATCGCACATCGCTGAGGATGTACGGCCCGTCGGCACCGGTGACAAGCTTGTCCAGTTCGGTGATGACACGTTGTGTGGCAACACCATCCGCCGGATAGATCGTGATGAATTTTCCGCTGGAAGTTCGATTGGCCTGCTTGCTGTTGGACAACATGAGGTCTGCTGCCGTCCGAAGAAATTTGAACGGCACATGATTGTGACCGCAATACACGGAAACGGTATCGAGCAGCTCCTGCGCGTTGGCTTGGGTAGCGGAGCAGTGAATCTTCCATCCTTGTTCTGGCAGCAGACCGTCGGGCGGTTGGAAGTAGTTCCACGGTCCACTTTGGGGACCGCGCCGCCAGAGCGACCAATCCACCGACTTCGCGGGGATAAAGTGCTGGTCAGTTGATGTATCTGGTCGGGTGACCGTTCTGATTCGGTCGTAGAAATGCGGGTCGGCACGCGTGAAGGCAACGTATCGCAGGTCCACGCCAAACCTCCCAGTCAGTCCCCCTGCGGTTGTCATCGATTGGTGCCACGCCCCGAATCCCCTGTGGCTTGGATTGCTTGTGGCGGAAGGTTATCCGATTCCGGACATTTCGGGCGAAGATTGAAAACCTATCATTCGAAAGTACTAATGAATGGCGTGGGCCAGGCGAGGTCACTGATCGCCCAGCTTTTAGTCGGCCGCATTTGTTTCGAGTTCGGAGGCCCCCTCTTGACGAGAGGATCAAGTCGGTGGTAGTTCTTTAGCGAGCGCTAAGTCAGGGTGCTCCCTCGATCTCGGTCCGGTACCCGGCGCCACGAAACACGGGTGCCGGACCGCCCCAGCAATGCACGTCCTCGAAGGGAACGAAGATGACCAAGGCAGTGATCGTCGATGTAGTCCGGATCGCGTCCGGCAAGGGAAAGCCGGGCGGAGCACTGTCCGGGACGCACCCTGTCGAACTGATGGCCCACGTTCTGCGTTCCATCACCTCGCGAAACGGCCTCGACCCCGCCCTGGTGGACGACGTGATCGGCGGTTGCGTCGGCCAGGCCGGTGAGCAGGCGCTCAACATCACCCGCAGCGCGGTCCTGTCGGCAGGGTTCCCCGAGTCGGTACCCGCCACCACGATTGATCGCCAGTGCGGATCAAGTCAGCAAGCTGCGCACTTTGCGGCGCAGGGCGTGATCGCCGGGGCCTACGACATCGTGATCGCGGCAGGCGTCGAATCCATGAGTCGTGTCCCGATGGGTACCACGACGATGGGGAAGGACGCTTCCGGTCCGGGCGTCGCGACTCGCTACCCCGAAGGCCTGGTCAACCAGGGAATCTCTGCAGAATTGATCGCCGCCAAGTGGAAGCTTGACCGCGACGCTCTCGACGCATTCTCCGCGCAGTCCCACCAGCGGGCAGCAGAGGCAGCGGCGAAGGGGCTCTTCGACAAGGAGATTCTGCCGATCCCGGTGACCAACGCCGCCGGTGAGACCGTCTCGCATATCGTCGACGAGACGGTTCGCGCGTCTACTACCGCCGAGGGACTCGCCGGTTTGAAGCCGTCGTTCTACTCGGAGAAGTACGCGCAGCGCTTCCCCGAGGCGCAGTGGTCGATCACTCCCGGTAACTCGTCGCCGCTCACCGACGGCGCGTCCGCAGCACTGATCATGAGCGAAGAAATGGCGTCGAAGCTGGGGCTGACGCCGCGAGCTCGTTTCCATTCCTTCTCCGTTGCGGGCGATGACCCGATCTTCATGCTCACCGCACCCATCCCAGCCACCCACAAGGTGCTCGCTCGCGCGGGTCTGAGCATCGACGACATCGACACCTACGAGGTCAACGAAGCCTTCGCTCCCGTTCCACTCGCCTGGGCTCACGAGTTCGGCGCCGACCCGGCAAAGCTCAACCCGTGGGGCGGCGCGATTGCACTCGGCCATGCCCTGGGGTCCTCGGGTACTCGTCTGCTGACCACTATGGTCAACCACCTCGAGGCCACCGGCGGACGCTACGGATTGCAGACCATGTGCGAGGGCGCCGGCATGGCCAACGCCACCATCATCGAACGCATCTGAAACACATAACCTTTCGAAAGGAACTCTCATGATCGTCAACGACAGCGTCGCCGTCGTCACCGGTGGAGCATCCGGCCTCGGCCTGGCTACGACCAAAGCCCTTCTTGCCGACGGTGCCAGCGTCGTCATTATCGACCTTCCGTCGTCCAACGGTGAAGCCATCGCCAAGGAACTTGGCGACCGGGTCCGCTTCGCGGCTGCAGACGTCACCGACGAGGCTGCGGTCACCGCGGCACTCGACGTGGCCGAGTCCCTCGGACCCCTGCGCGTGGCAGTCAACTGCGCCGGAATCGGCAACGCAGTCAAGACGGTCAGCAAGAAGGGCGCTTTCCCGCTCGACGCGTTCAAGAAGGTCATCGACGTCAATCTGATCGGCACCTTCAACGTCCTTCGTCTTGCTGCGGAACGTATTTCGAAGACCGAGCCGATCGACGGTGAACGCGGCGTCATCATCAACACCGCTTCGGTCGCAGCGTATGACGGCCAGATCGGGCAGGCTGCGTACTCCGCGTCGAAGGGCGGCGTCGTCGGTATGACGCTTCCCATCGCCCGTGACCTCGCGTCGCTGCTGATCCGCGTCAACACCATTGCACCCGGCTTGTTCAAGACCCCGTTGCTGGCTGGACTGCCCGAAGCAGCCCAGGCGTCGTTGGGTCAGCAGGTGCCTCACCCCTCTCGCCTGGGTGATCCCAGCGAGTACGGCGCGCTTGCTGCGCACATCGTTTCCAACCCCATGCTCAATGGTGAGACGATCCGCCTCGACGGTGCAATCCGTATGGCACCGCGGTAATTTCGGCTATCACATGACTGGCGAGGTGGAGTCGGTGAGCTCGGTGGCAGTGGACTGGAGGTCCTTCCCGCCGCTGGTGATGACCGACATCCTGACGGCTTCGCTCGAGCTTTTCGACGAGAATGGTTACCACGGCACGACGGTGCGCCAGATTGCCAATCGTGTCGGGGTAACCGTTCCCGCGCTCTACTATCACCACGCGAACAAAGAGGCAATTCTCGTCGCTTTGTTCGAGGTCTCGATGAGTGAGCTGAATACCAGAACCGAAGCGGCAGAAGCGGAGGCCGGCGAAAATCCGGTACGACGCTTCGCCTTGGTGGTGGAGGCGATAGTTCTCTATATGACCCACCGGTCGCGGCATGCTGCGTTGGACACCGAGATCCGGCATGTCTCACCGGAAAGCCGAAGTCGATACGCCGCCAGTCGTAAGCGGCTCGAGTTGCTGATGCGCAGGATCGTCGACGACGGTGTGGCATCGGGAGATTTCGCGGTCACCGATACCGAAGAGACCGTCCGGGCAATACTCGGTATGGCGCAGTCACTGCCGCGTTGGTTCCAGACCGGCGGTCCGATGTCGCCGTCGCAATTGGCGCAGAAGTACGTCGACATCGCTTTTCGCACGGTCGGTTATCGTCCGTAAAGTGCATTGCTCGTTAAATGAAGGTGGGCAACAGAGTGAAAACCTGTTGCCCACCTTCAGTATTCATACTTCGGCATTCACTCCGTGTCAGAGGCGAGTGACTTCGAGTCCGCCCTCGTGGTAGTCGGCGCGAAGGCGTTTCTTGTCGAACTTGCCGACGCTCGTCTTCGGAACTTCCTGAACCACAGCCCAGTTCTCGGGGAGCTGCCACTTGGCTACCTTGTCCGAAAGATATTGCTGGAGTTCGGACATCGTGGTCTCGGATCCGGCGCGCAGAACAACCGCGACCAACGGGCGCTCGTCCCACTTCTCGTCCGGCACGCCGATGACGGCAGCTTCGGTGACGTCAGGGTGACCCATGACGGCGTTCTCGAGGTCGACCGAGGAGATCCATTCGCCGCCGGACTTGATGATGTCCTTGGAGCGGTCGGACAGGCTCAGGAAGCCGTCGGCCGTGATGGATCCGACGTCACCGGTCTTGAGCCAGCCGTCGTTGAACTTGTCTTCCGCATCGACGCCGTAGTACGACCCGGTGATCCAGGGGCCGCGCACTTCGAGCTCGCCGACGGAAACGCCGTCGTGTGCAACAACTTTGCCGTCATCGTCGATGAGACGTGCCTCGACGGATGCCGGGAAGCGGCCCTGAGAGTAGCGGTACTTCCACATCGCGTCGCCGGTGACACCGGCCGGCGGGCGGGCGACGGATCCGAGTGGGGAGGTTTCGGTCATGCCCCAGGCGTGCAGGACGGAGACGTTGTGGTCGGCTTCGAATGCGTGCATGAGGGCCGGCGGTACCGCGGACCCACCGATCAGAACCTCGCGCATCGAGGAGATGTCCTGCGGGTTCTGCTCGAGGTAGAGGTGCAGGCCCTGCCAGATGGTGGGGACGGCTGCGGCGAACGTCGGCTTCTCGCTGGCGATGATCGCAGCCAACGGGGCAGGCTGGAGGAAGCGGTCGGGCATGATCAGCGAAGCACCGATCATGAATGCGGCGTAGGGAAGTCCCCACGACATGGCGTGGAACTGAGGCACCACGGCGAGTGCACGATCGCCCTGCGCGAGGTTGGGGCCGTCGCTCATGCAGACCTGCATGGAGTGCAGGTAGATCGAACGGTGGGAGTAGACGACGCCCTTGGGGTCACCCGTGGTGCCGGACGTGTAACACATTGCGGCAGCGCTCAGTTCGTCGACCTCGGGCCAGTCGAACTCGGTGGGCTGATCGGCGATCAAGCCCTCGTAGGTGTGAACCTGCACTCCCTCGGGAGCTTCGAGTCCTGCAGTGGAGGAGCCGGTGACGACGATGTGTTTGACGGTGGTCAGCGACGGAAGCTGCGGAGAGAGAAGCGGAATCAGGGACGGGTCGACGATGATCACGCGGTCCTCGGCGTGATTGGCGACATGGATCAACTGCTCGGGGAACAGACGAATGTTCAGGGTGTGGAGCACAGCGCCCATCGAGGGGATCGCCAGGTACGCCTCGAGGTGCTCGGAGTTGTTCCACATGAACGTGGCGACTCGCTCGTCGCCCTCGACGCCGAGCCCGCGCAGGGCGTGCGCGAGCTGAGCACAGCGCTTGCCGACGTCAGCGTAGGACACACGGCGCGGGCCGGACTCGGTCCACGTGACAACCTCGGAGGCGCCGTGAACGGAGGCACCGTGGCGGAGAAGTTGAGCAATGGAGAGGGGGGCGTCTTGCATGGTGCTCAGCATGGGCTGCTCCTGTGTGGTGTGTGAGACCGGTGCTTTTGCCCACGGGTCGTCACAAACGATGTGCTGTGGCTGCCAGATTAGTCACAGCCCCGAAGTGCTCGCTAGTGACCCACTGCACTGGCGAAGAACCACGCTATGAGTAGCGCTCCCGGATCGACTACTCCGCGAGCGGCTTCGCCCACATAACTTGCACGTCCGCGGTTCGCGAGCATGGTTTCGGTCGACTCCGCCCCGGCCGCTGCGGCTTCCGCTGCGCTCGCCAGCGCAGCATCTCGATCGGCTTCCGAGCTCACGGATTGCTCCAACGACTCGACCGCCGGAACTATCGCGTCGACCATCGTCTTGTCGCCGACGCGTGCGCCGCCGAGCGAGGTGATGTTGTCGAGTCCCGCTCGCGCTGCAGCCGCGATCGCGCCGAGGTCGAGTTCGGAGTCCGCCGAGTCTGCGGCAACGCGGAAGAAATGCCGGAACCAGATGCCGAACAATGCGCCGGAGGTGCCACCGGCGTGGCCGAGGTACGCCTGTGAGACTGCATCGAATATCGTTGCGGTGGAGTACGTGTCACGGATCGCCGAGATGTCGAGTTGATCCAGTGCGGCCACCATGTTGGTCCCGAAATCGCCGTCGCCCGCTCGTCGGTCGAGATCGGTCAGTGCCGGTTCCTGATCCAGTACCTTCTCGGCCCAGTCCGCAATCCAGCTTCCGACGAAGCTGCTTTCGGCGGTGCGTGAGGTGTCGGGTGTGAATGTGGGACCGAAAGATTCGCGCGTGCCCATGCCGGTGTACTCACGCGCTATAGCATTCGGCCAGGCGGGCGCTTTTGTTGGTGCGTCCCATAATTCGAGGATTTCTTTGTCTGTGCGAACAAGGGTGATGGACGCGCCTGCCATGTTCAATGCAGTGACGAAGGTTCCGATCAGTGTCCGCTCGATGTGAATTCCCTGTTCGTCCAGATAATCTCCGAGTTCGGCGAACAGAAGTTGCAACTCCAGCGGGTGGGTGGCGCCGAGACCGTTGACGACGGCGATGACGCGGTCGCCTTCAGCGAGACTCAGGGACTTGATGATCGGGTCCGTCAGCCGCCGCACCAATTCCGGTGCGGGCAGGGCGTCCACGCGTTCTGTGCCGCGTTCGCCGTGGATGCCGATACCGAGTTCCATCTGACCCGCCGGCAAGTCGAACGACGGCTCGTCAGCCCCCGGCAAAGTGCATGGGCGAAGGGCGACGGCCATGCTCCGAGCGGAGTGCGCGACGTGTTGTCCGATCCGGGTCACCTCGGCCAGGTCGTCGCCGCGGGCGGCGGATGCGCCGCAGACCTTCTCCACCACGATGGTTGCCGCAGTACCGCGTCGCCCCGGGCCACTGCCGTCTGCGCGTTCGGTCGCGACGTCGTCGTCGACCAGGACGACGTCCGTATCGATCTTGTCCTCGCGTAGCAACTCTCGGGCGATACCGAAGTTCATCACGTCGCCGGTGTAGTTCTTCACGATGTGAAGGACGCCGCCGCCGGCGTCGGCAGCCTTGGACCCCTCGTGGATCTGAAGTGCATTGGGTGAGCTGAAGACCAATCCGGGGCAGACGGCTGTGAGCATTCCTTCGCCGATGAATCCGGCGTGCATGGGTTCGTGGCCTGAACCGCCGCCGGAGACGAGCGCGACCCGTCCGCGGGGAAGTGGCCTTGCGCGTGTGAGGTACCCAGGGTCGGGATTCCACGCGATGTCGTCGGTGGATGCGATCAAACCACGGAGTGCGTCGGGAACAAATGTCTTTGCGCTGCGCATGAACATCACTTCAGAGTAGGTCTAACGTCGACTTCGGGCACGGATCACGATCGACGAGAGGTGGACGGCGTGAAATTGGGGTTGGTACTTGCCGGTGGCGGCGTTGCGGGAATCGCCTGGGAAACAGGTTTTCTGTTGGGCCTTCAGGACAAATCACCGGACACTGCCGCTGCGCTGCTGACGGCGGACGTGTTGATCGGCACTTCCGCAGGTTCCACGGTGAGCGCTCAGATAGCGAGCGGCGTGACACTGCAAGAGCTTTTCGACGCACAAACAGCGGAGGCGACCGGCGAAATCGACCCGAAGGTCGATGTCGAGGTACTCGGTCAGATGTTCGTCGACGCGATCGCAGGATCGCAGGACCGGGCCGAGCAGCTCCGTTTGCTCGGCGAAGCAGCGATGAGAGCCGATACCGTCGAACCTGCCGTGCGTCGCGCGGTCATCGAGGCGAGGCTGCCCAATCGGTTGTGGCCCGACCGGGAGTTGCGCATCCCGGCGATCAACGCACAGACCGGTGAGTTGAGGGTGTTCGGCAACGCTGACGGCGTAGAACTGATCGACGCAGTCGGAGCAAGTTGCGCCGTACCAGGGGTGTGGCCGGTAGTCGTGATCGAGGGCGAGCGGTACATGGACGGCGGAATGGCGAGTGGCTCGAATGTTCATCTGGCTGCCGACTGCGATGTGGTCGTGGTTCTTTCACCCGCAGCCGACCCCGCCCCGAATCTTCTGGGCGGCAGTCTACGAGAGGAAATCGACGTGATGACGCCCTTGCCCGTGCTGCCTGTCTTCGCCGACGACGCCGTCGTCGAAGCGATCGGAACGAACTCGCTTTCACCGACAACCAGGCGCCCCGCAGCCGAACTCGGCCGCGAACAGGGCCGTCGAACCGCCGACGAGATCGCCGCGTTTCTGGTGACGGCATGAGCGCCGCACGGATTGCCGTCGTCGTGCGCCCGGAGCAATCTCCGGAAGATCTGGTTCGACATGCCAGGTGTGCAGACGAAGTCGGTATCGACGAGGTCTGGTTGTGGGAAGACTGCTTCTTCGGCGGAGGAATAGCCACTGCTGCAACTATATTGGCTGAGACCGATCGCGTGGGTGTGGCGATCGGTGTGCTGCCGACCCCGATGCGCAACACCGCGATCACGGCGATGGAGATTTCAGCGCTGGCCAGAGTTCATCCGGATCGACTACGGGTTGGCTTCGGCCACGGCGTTCAGAGTTGGATGCGGCAGATCGGGGCCAAAGCCGAATCGCCGTTGACCCTCCTGCGGGAGCAGTTCGGAGCGGTGGAGAGGCTACTGCGCGGTGAGTCGGTGACGGTGTCCGGTCGATACGTGAATCTCACGGACGTGACGCTGGCGTGGCCACCGGAGACGGTGCCGCAGTTGCTCGTCGGCGCCACGGGGCCAAAGACTTTGGCACTCAGTGGCGAGTTGGCGCAGGGCACCGTGCTCTCGGGTGGGACGACCCCGGACAGCGTGCGTCGGGCGATCGCTCACATCGGGGCGTCGGATCACGAGGTTGTCGTCTACGTCATCTGTGCTTTCGGTTCCGGCGGTCGTGAGCGCGCCCTTGCCGAGGCCGCAGCGTCCGGTAGCGAGTCGCCGGAGGATGCGATTGCCGTGGGCAACGCGGCCGAAGTCGCGGCAGCAGCACGGCGATGGGTTGCAGCAGGTGCAACCACCGTGGTACTCCAACCGACTGTTGACGAGCCGGATGTCCGCGAGTTCATTCGCTTTGTCGCGCAGGAGGTTCAACCCCTGGTGGCGTAGTTCAGAAGGTTACTCTGGACAGAACCGCGTCGATGTCGGCAGTGCTCACGTCGCGATGTGTCACGAACCGAACCTTCCCGGCAACGGTGACCGCGCCGACATCGACAGCGGCGAGCTGAGCAACGGTGACCGACGGATCAGCTGTCGCGGCCAGAACGATGTTGGTGGCAGGTTCGTCGACGGCCCAACCGCGTTCACGAAGCCCCGACGCGAGGCGCTGCGCGTTGTCGTGATCGTCGGAGAGGCGAGCTTGTGAGCGCAACGCGACGATGCCGGCTGCGGCCAGCACTCCGCCCTGACGAACGCCGCCGCCGAGCATCTTGCGGATCCTTCGGGCTTCGGTGATCAATTCGGGTGATGCGGCGAGTATCGAGCCGACCGGCGCACCGAGTCCCTTACTCAGGCACACCTGAACGGTATCGGCGCCGGAAGTCAATTCGGTGGGCGAAACATCGAGTGCAACAGCGGCATTCCAGAGACGGGCGCCGTCGAGGTGAATCTTCAAGCCGCGTGATCGCGCTGCGTCGACCAGCTTCGTCCATTCGGTCGGATTCATGACGGCACCGCCGGCGAAGTTATGAGTGTTCTCGAGACAGAGCAGCGTGGTGTTCAACGCGAAGTACGGGCCGGGGGAGCCCGCCGCCTTCACAACAGTCTCGGGGGTGGGACGTCCGGGTCCGCCGTCGTGCGGCAACGCCATCGGCATTCCCTGGGCGAGCCAGGCAGCGGTGCCCAATTCGGAGCCCAAGACGTGAGAGTGTTCCGGTGCCAGGAACTGATCGCCGCGGTGAAGGTGCAGCATCAGCGCAATCAGGTTGCCCATCGATCCGCTCGGCACCCACAGTGCCGCCGGTAAACCCAGAGTGTGCGCCACCTCTTCCTCGAGCGCCGCCATGGTCGGGTCGTGATCGAGGACGTCGTCACCGACCTCGGCGTCGGCCATCGCCTTCCGCATCTCCGCATCAGGCTTGGTGACGGTGTCCGAGCGTAGGTCGATGTACGACGAAGTCATGGCTCATTCGATCAAGCCGCGTGTTCCGGCGTCAAACCGCGGTATTTCCAGGACGGCTCTTCCGGCCTGATAAATCGATATCGCTGAGGACGCCTTCCGTGTGATGATGAGCGTCGGCAATAGCCGGTGACGAGAACAAGAAGTGGAAGGGGACAGGCATGCGCGACTGGAAGCAAGCGTTGCACCTGCGCGGGCACTCGCCCCGCGGTATTTCCCATCCCGCATTCGGGGAACAGAGCGGCGCTGGATATATGCCGTTCCCCATTTCTTGCATTTGCTCCTGACCCGTCTTCGTGTCCAGGAGTTTCACTCCTCGACACGAACTGAGAACTCTCATGCGGAACCCGAACCGCGCACTTGCTCACAGTTGGATGAACCGCCCCGTCCGGGTACTCAACGCCACGTACGAGTACCTCGGTGAAGTGAGCGCCGATCGTGCGGTCGTCCTGATCGCCACCGGCTCCGCGCAGTCCACCGAAGACGTGACCCCGATATTTCCGGTGCGCTCCAAGCACGTCGAAATCCCACTGCCGAGGACGATCCTGCTCGCCGAGTACGTGTACGTTGCTCACCGGGTGACGGTCACCGATTCCAGTCGGGCCACTTTTGCCGGTGTCTTCGATCGGGACGGTCGTCAATGTGCGTACTGCGCCGCCCGGGCAACGACCATCGACCATGTCCAGCCGCGGAGCCGTAACGGGCCCAACACGTGGGGAAATCTGGTGGCGTGCTGCAGTTCCTGCAATCAGCGCAAGGCGGATCGCACTCCGGCCGAGGCCGGTATGCGGCTGCTGTGGGAGCCGAAGGCACCTCGGCGCATCGAGAAAGTGCAGCAGAAGATCTGGCGCGAATTGAGTCGGGCGTGACGGTCGAAGGGAGCAAGTGATGTGCGCTGACGAAATCTCGAATTTGGCAGAGCTTCTGCCGATCTCGGACGACCGAACCTGGTGGCAGGCGGAATGCCGAGGAGACCCGGAGCCGGACCGGTGGTTTCCCTTTCCGTCCGAGGGATACGACTACGCGACCGACGTGTGCAACAGGTGCCCGATTGTGGCTTCGTGCCGTGAATTCGCCTCTGCCACTGGTCAGACCGGAATCTGGGGAGGCGTGAAGTTCGAGCAGGGCAGGATCGTCGCGGCGTGAGGGATCAAATTCCCGGCTCCGCGGCGATCGTGCCGGCCAATACCGCTCGGCACAGAGCGTCGTGGTCACGTTCGGTCTGATCGGCGTAGAGCCGAGCAAACCGGGTGAGGGCGGTATCGACCGCGTCCGAGGTTCCCAGGTAACCGGAAATCAGTGACGCGCCGCTGGTTCGTGCATGCCCCTTGGCCAGTAGGCGGCCGCAGATCGCGACGTAATCGGTCAGCGCTGCGGCGTCGATATTGTTCAGGTCCACAGAACCTTTCATGTTCCGGAACTGACGGACGTAGTACTGGCGGTCGTCCACGGTGCACCACCCGAGCAGTGGATCGCTGACTGTCTGGAGAGCCTGCTGGTATTCCGCGACGCGTCGTCCTTGGTGGTCGTGCCAGGCCGAGTCACCGTGCACGAAGGGTGCAACGACGGATCGGCGAGCCTGCTTGAGCTGCAAGAAGATGACGTCGTCCGGGATGCTCCCTTCGCACAGGGCCACATAGGCGCGCAGAGCGACACTCCCGACTCCGACAACCCGGTGCGCGACGTCGATGACGTTGTATCCCGAGACGACTCGGCGCCAGTGTGGTGCAAGGGTTTCGAGATACTCGTCCAGACCCTCCAGGAGGAAGTCGGTGTCCTGCGGCGTGAGTCGTGTTGTGAGCGGCGGGTTCTCGACCAACTGGCGCCGTCCGTGATCCTCGACGGTGAACCGCGGCACCGCATGGTCACTCGTACGCCGCCGGGCGCGCTCCGCGGCGCGCCTGATCTCGGCCAGCAACCCAGGATCGGTGACGTGGTCGGTGAGTCCGTCGAGATCGACCCGGTCGAAGGAGCGATCGAACAGCGGACGCTCGGAGAGCTTCGCCAAGTGGAGGCGATACGCGGACACACACGAGGTTGTTGCTGTTTCGCATTGAGCTTCGGTGAGACCGTTCTGTCGACCGGCCACCCAGATGCTCGCAGCCAGCCTTCGTAGATCCCATTCCCAGGGGCCGGGATGTGCTTCGTCGAAATCGTTGAGGTCTATGACAAGTTCGCGTTCCGGAGATCCGTAGAACCCGAAGTTTCCGACGTGCGCATCTCCACAGATGACGGGAGTGATGCCGGTGGACGGCAGCTGCGCCATGTCCTCTGCCATCAATCCGGCGGTACCGCGCAGGAATCCGTATGGCGAAGCGACCATTCGCCCCACACGGATCGGAACCAACCAGTCGAGTCTTCCCTCGTGTGCCGTGTTGACCTGATCGACCGGGTCACGTCGATCGGATGGGGGCGTCCAGTCGCCGAGCGACGATCGCGCCACTCGCTTGCGCAGGCCTTTCCCGATCTTGCGACGCTCACTGCGCGGCGTCTGACGCGCCCGCAAAGTCGCCCTGCCGTCCGGTTCGTTCTCGAGAGCCAGCTGACCGGCAGGCCTGTTCAGCGGGTCCATGTCGGGCTCTCTTTCGTCGGGCGTGCGAAACTCGCGCTCGATCTTATGCCCGCCGGATTGTGCGCCGCGCGACGAGTTCCTTAACTACCCGCCTGGGCAATCAACTCGACAGCGCGGTCGGCGCACAGTTCAGGATCCGGCATTCTCCCGATACCGAGGCATTCGACAACGGCGAACGACGCATCCGGTGTGGTTTCCACGCCGAGCGCCCACCCGAAGTAGTGATTCCAGGCGAGTACGGCTCGGTGGCCACTGTGCTGCGGAATCTCGCTGCCCAGAACGAGTACTGCGTCGAACGCGGGGCCGTCGCACCAGATGACCGATTCGGCGAAGGTGGAGCTGGCGACGGCGACTACGTACCTGTGACAAGTCGATTCACTCGGAATGGCGATGTGTGCACGCATGGTCGCTCCTCCGGCTCGGTTGCGATCGGAGGGTTCCCCGTTGCCGGCGCCGAAAAAACGCTTGTCAGATTACGTCCCGGCCACAGATCTACGACGCAGACGGTGCCTGAGATGTTTTTGTGCTGCCCGCGCGACCGAGCGAGTCGAGAGATACTGTTCGGCCGGTATCAACCGGGAACCGAACAAGTAGAACCTTCGGGCTTCGTCGTGGTCGTGGGTGGCCGCGGAGATGAGCAGACGTTCGATCGCGGTGAACTTTCGCCCACCGGCGTAACCACTCATGTAGTCGATGTGATTCGTCATACTCGCTCTGGCGCTACGGTATTCGGTCAATGCAGCGTTCACGTTCCGATGTGAGTCGAGTGTGTCTGCCGGCGTCTCCGTCAGCATGTGCGCGGTCGCATCGACCAGCATCTGAGCGGTCTCGAGTGCCCACGAGCATCCGATACCCCACAACGGGTCGTTGGTTGCCGCAGCGTCGCCGATGAGTGCGAACCCGTTACCTACGGGTTCGGTGAGGGTTGTGGAGAAGTGTTTGGTACCAACGATCTTCCCGACGATGTGCTCTCGCCGAACAAGCGGAGCGCCGGGTAATGCGTTGGCGTACTCGAGGAAAGCAGTAGACAGGTCGTCAGCGAACGAGCCGAGCTTGTCGAGGGCAGGGAAGACCACCAGCACGCTGATTCCGCCGTCGTTGGGGAGCAGATAGGCGACGTCGGGATCCATGAACCACGACAATGACGTTTCTCCGCCGGGTCGTTCAAGTCCGGAGAGTTGGGCGAAATAGCTGAAACGCCCGTTGGATGCAGTCACGGAGTCGCAACGAGCGGATCGTGCGACGGTCGAATCCTTGCCGTCCGCTCCGACGGTCAATCGTGCTTCGACAGTGAAGACCGAACCCTGTTCGGTGCCGTAGACGCCTGCAGTAGTGCCGTTCTCGGTCAGCAGTCCGGAAACGCGATACCCGAGAAGAAGGTCGACGTTCGGGTAGTCGTTCGCGAGTTGGCGCAGTAGGGGGTCGAGAGTTTCCCTTCGGACGTTGAACCCAGGTGGCGGTGAGTTCTCTGCCGCGTCAGGGGTGATCACTCCCCAAGGGGTCCAGAATGTCGGAACGGTTTCCACCATTCCCAGGGCGAGCAGTTTTTCCGTGGCGCCGAGTCGTTGCAAGATCGGGGCACCGCACGGTTGCAGGTGGTGAGTGCACAGGACTTTGTGCGCCCGGATGTCGGAGCGAGCGTCGAGAAGCGCTATCCGCAGACCTTGCTGGGCGTACATGATTGCGGCCGCGCATCCCGCGATGCTCGCGCCGACAATCACAACGTCATACTTTTCCCGTGCCTTCGAAGTCACTCGATCAGCTTAATGCATAAGGTTATAACTTAAATATGACTGGATTCAGTCATCGTGTTCGGGCGTTAAGTCCCGAACTGCGGCCCGGATGGACTGTTCACGAAGCTCGTTCTCTCTGCGCAGTTCACGACGCCGTCGCCCGGCCTCGAATCGCTGCCTGGCGATTGTTCCGGTCGGCCGGAGTTGGGGTACCTCAGCCGGTTTCCCGTCGCTTCCCATCGCCACCATCGTGAAATAGCAACTATTGGTGTGGCGAGATTTTCCGAGAAGAATGTCTTCGGTTTCGACTCGAATTCCGATTTCCATCGAGGTGCGCCCGGTGTAATTGACGGAAGCGCTGAACGTGACGAGTTCGCCGACATGCACCGGTTCGCGGAACACCACACGATCCACCGACAGAGTCACGACGTAGGTCTGGGCATATCGACTCGCGCACGCATAGGCAACCTGGTCGAGAAACTTCAGAATCGTTCCGCCGTGCACGTTGCCCGAGAAGTTTGACATGTCCGGCGTCATGAGGACGGACATGGACAAGGTTTGTTTCGATGCTTGCTGCGATGCTTGTTTCAATTCAGGTAGGGAGTTCGATTCAGACATCAAGCGGGCCTCCTCGGTTCGGTGGACGGTGAAGAGACCGTATCCGGCAAAGAGGGTTACCCGCGCGTTCGGAAGAGCGCGGTGTCAGAGTTCGGGACAGTGCCAACGTGGAGGATGTATTCGCTGGTGGCGACGGGGCCGGCCGCGCTCGACCTGAGATAGGGCTCGAGCGTCGAGCGGAGGTGCGCTGACATCGAAGCCCAATTCCCTGTGCTTCGAACGGCCTCGCGAAAGTTCTTCAACGCCGGTGCCTGGTCGCACAGTTCCTCGACGGGATCCGATCCGGCTGGTAGTTGCCACTCGAGCAGGTGGGAGGCCGAGCTCACCGACTCCAATCCGGCTGCTGCCTTCTCGAATTCGCTCGAGCTCGACCATGTCGTCGGTAGTGGTGTGATGCCATTCCACGCCGAGGCGGCCTCCCGGCGGAGTGCTGCTGCCCACCCGTTCTCCGACCACGTTGCGACGCAGATCTTTCCGCCTGGCCGGGTCACCCGCATCATCTCTGCGAGGGCAATCGAGGGGTCGGGACAGAAGATGATCCCGAAGATGCTGACGCAGGCGTCGGCACTCGAATTCGGCCAGGGTAAAGACTGCGCATCGCCGATCGTGAAGTTGGGTTGGGTAGTGCCGGGGTGGGGAATCCAGCGTTCGCGTGCGACCTCGAGCTGGCTGGCGGAGAGGTCGAGTGCGTGGACCGTCATGCCTGACTGAGCCGCCGGGAGCGCAAAGTTCCCGGTTCCGGCGCAGACGTCGTACACCGTGCTCACATGCCCGATCGAGCGCAGTGCCTCCGTCGATGCCGGTGAGAGTTGCTCGGCAAGAGTCGAATAGGTCGTACCGTTCCAGTTTCCCCGATTCACGCCAAGCTCCTTTCGACGGCGTCGATGACCGTGTCGAGCGCTGCGCCTGCCGCGTGCGCTGCTTCGTCGGGGTTGCGTTCCTCGATGGCTGCGATCAAGGGTCGGTGCTCGTCGACGTGGAAACCTGGACCGACACTGACTGCGGACAGCGAATCCGTCACGGCGGCAAGGACTCCCCGGTAGACGTCGATCAGTGCGGAATTGTGGGACGCCTCGACGATCGAAAGGTGCAGGGCCATGCCGGCTTCGACAGTGAAGCCACCGACGTGACCGGGGTGGGCATTCCAGGCTGCATGTATCCGCGCGAGATCTTCGGGGGTGTGGCGCTGCGCTGCAAGTCGCGCGGCTTCGACCTCGAGTCCGCGTCGCAGGCTCAGTACGTCGAGAACGTCACCTCTGGCGAGCCTGCGCCCGAGTAGTCCTTCGACCGGCGACGCCGCCATGACGTACACGCCGCCACCGTGACGAACGGACAGAACTCCGGCGTGTGCAAGCGCCCGTACCGCTTCGCGCATGGTGTTTCGGGCGACTCCCAATTCCTCGACCAGTGCGGTCTCCGGCGGGAGTTTCGATCCGACGGGCCATCGACCGGTCGAGATCGCCTCCTCGATCGCCGCGGCGACGATGTCTACCTTGCGTCCGGAGTCGGACATGTGTGCCACCTCGGGTAAGTGAGTCAATGACTTTGTCCGAGGTTAGCGTGCTCTCACGAGTGGGTCAATGACTTGGGAATTATCCGCGTACGTCCAGGCTGCGGGCGTAGTGCTCCTTGAATACCTCGAGATGTGCCCAAGATTCCAAGCCGCTGACACCGTCGATCCCGCGGATTCGTTCGGACAGCGCATGCAGGTCGCTCGAGGAGTTGGCGGCAACCGTCGCGATCACGTCGTATCGTCCGAGGGTCCGGGCGAGGAATTCGATTCCGGGCAGCGACTCGATCTCCGATACCGCGTTGTCGTCCCGTGAGCCCAGATTGACGCCGATGCCCATCGCCAGCGTTCGGCCACCACCTCGCCGCTTGACGACAGCGCCGACGCGCAGTGCCGTGCTCGCGATCAGATGATTGACCCGGTTGCGCACGGCGCTCGGCGACAGTCCGGTGTGTTCGGCCAGCTCGAGAAAGGGCATTCGCCCGTTGCGCTCGAGCAGTTCGATCAACGCGACATCTGTCGAGTCGAGTCGGATATCGGCTTGTAAAGCGGTCTCGGGCATGAAGATTCCCTTGATGACGTCGACGTAGACCAGCGTGCTCACGGATCGAACGCCACGTTGTGAGCGGAGTTCGGCGATGGCACGGTACAGATCGTCGTGACTGGGCACCCGAAGTTCCGCAATCACGTTGTACTGCCCGCTGACTGCCGAGATGTAGACGGCGGCCTCGGATGCGATCAACGCGTCCAGCACCGGGGTCATCGGTCCGGACACTGCGATCGAGACGTGTGCAAGCGCCTTCAGCCCGAGAAGTTCGGGGTGCGCGACGGCCACTACGGACACCGTTCCCGAGTCGAGTAGCGCCTGCACTCTGGTGGACACCGCCGCTCGTGGGGCGTCGACCGCCACGGACAGTTCGCGGTACGTCGCTCGCCCGTTGCGCTGAAGTGCGGCAATGAGCTTGGAATCGAGATCGACCGTCATGGTTGCCCCAACTTTTCCAGAGATTTTTCTGTATGAGCTTCCTATTAGAACAGTCGCATGTGGCCATGGGTGATGTGGATAAGTGCAGAAATGCTCAAGAACTCATACAAAAAAGTTGTATACCGCCTGGTCTGAAACTTTGATGCATTGCATAGCTCCAGGTCAGGGCGTAGTTTTCGCTCAACACGCAGTGACCTGCACCACCATCTCGACGAAGGACCACCATGCGCAAGTTGCACACGCACGAAGCCTCGCCTCTCGACGCCACCGGCACGATCTTCACCGGCGCCAAGATCCACACCGTTGACGACAGCACGGTGGGAGCCGAAGCGTTCCTGGTGTTCGGAAACCGCTTTGCAGCGGTGGGAACGCTCGAGGAATGCCGCACCGAGGCGCGTCGGCTGAGCACTCGCACAACCGCGGTGGTCGAACTCGACGGCGCCACCGTCGTCCCCGGCTTCGTCGATCCACATGCACACCCGTTGATGTACGGGCAGATGCTCAGCTGGGTGGACTGTGGGCCGGAGAAGGCACATTCCATCCCCGGAATCATTGCGCTACTTCAGGAAGCGGCGCTCACAGCACCTGCGGGCGTCCCGATTCGCGGATACGGCTACGAGCACCGCAACCTGATCGAAGGGCGTCACCCGCTCAAGGAAGAGCTCGATCAGGTGGCCACCGATCGCGAGGTCTACCTCATGAACGCGAGCGGTCACGGCGGCGTCGTCAACTCCTTCACTTTCGACAAGCACGGTATCGACGCGAGCACCGAGAATCCGGCCGGTGGCGAGTTCTTCCGAGATGAAGACGGCGAACTCACCGGTGAGCTCTCCGACGCCGCGTGCAACATTCTCACCGGCGTCAACGGAGTGAAGGTCGGCCATCACGGCCCCAACTTCCATCTCGAGGACGAGCCGGAAGAGCACCTTCGCCAGCTGTCGGTCGCTCAGGACAAGTTCCTGGCCGGTGGCGTCACCACCATCGGTGACTGCCAGGTGACCCGGCGTGAATTCGACATGTACCTGCGTCTGGCCGAGCAGGATCAGCTCAAGACCCGCGTCAGCATGTACATGCTCAGCCACCTCCTCGATCACGTCATCGACACGGGAATGCACGGCGCCTTCGGCAATTCGCGGCTCGCGTTCGGCGGCATCAAGTTCTACGCCGACGGCACACTCGGAGGCTGGACCGCATACTTCCCCGACGGCTACGTGGGCGACCCGTGCCGCACCGGGCAGCTCTACCACGAGCCGGCGGACTACTCGGAGCTGATTGCCAAGGCACATTCGGTGGGTCTGCAGACCGCCACGCACGCTCAGTCACCGACCGCCATCGACATGGTGCTCGACGCCATCGAAGCAGCGCAGAAGGCTCACCCCGACGCCGACGCTCGTCACCGCATCGAGCATTGCGGACTCCCGACGGCCGAGCAGATCGCAAGGATGAACCTGGCCGGTGTCTACCCGGTGAACCAGCCACAGCACTACTACAACTGGGGCGAGGGCGTCACCGCTGCGATCGGCACTCCGGGCGAGCGGTTCAACCCGCTCGGCGAGTTCATCGCTGCCGAAGTTCCCGTGACCATCAGCTCCGACGCCCCCGTCGCAGAGCCGAAGCCGCTCGAAGCAATTCAGGCAGCCGTTACTCGTGTGACGCGTCAGGGTCATCAGCTCGGCTCCGATGCACTCCGCATCACCGCCGACCAGGCATTGCAGGCTCATACCCTCAACGGTGCGCGTGCGCTGGGCCGCGAAGCAGAGCTGGGCAGCATCTCGGTCGGCAAGCGGGCCGACTTCGTCGTTCTGGGCGCGGATCCCCTCGAGGTTCCGGCCGACGCGATTGCGCAGATCGAGGTCCGAGAGACCTGGATCGACGGCGAACTCGCACATTCAGGTCATAACCACCTATTGTCGAGCACTTCGACCACCGAGGAAAAGTAATGAACCGAGAGCAACAGATCGTGAAGGCCCGCAAGGCGGGATTTGCAGCCTTCGTCGGTACAACTATCGAGTGGTACGACTTCTACGTGTATGCCACGGCGGCCGCCCTGGTGTTCGGTGACATCTTCTTCCCACCCGGAACCGACCGCCTGACCGGCGTTGCGGCGGCGTTCGCGACATATGCCGTCGGTTTCTTCGCTCGCCCGCTCGGCGGAATCGTGTTCGGCCATGTCGGTGACAAGATGGGCCGACGCACCGCATTGGTGGTGACTTTGACGCTGATGGGTGCAGGCACGTTCCTCATCGGCATGTTGCCCACTTACGCGTCCATCGGGTTCTGGGCGCCGTTACTGCTGGTACTGCTCCGCTTCGTCCAGGGCTTTGCCGTCGGCGGCGAATGGGGCGGCGCGGTCCTGATGGCCGTCGAGCATGCACCCGAGGACAAGAAGACCTTCTACGGCGGTTTCGCTCAGCTGGGCAACCCGGCCGGCGCGCTCCTGGCCACAGGTTTCTTCAGCATTCTCTCCACCTTCGGCGACGACGCTCTGCGCGAGTGGGCTTGGCGACTGCCGTTCCTCTGCTCGGCGCTGCTGATTCTCGTCGGCTTGGTCGTTCGCCTGAAGGTCGAAGAGTCCCCGGTTTTCGAATCCGAGGTGAAGTCCGCGGACGTACCGGAAATGCTCCCGCTCAAGTACGCGCTGGTGACCAACTGGCGCCCGATCATCCTGGGCATCGGCATTCTGCCCGTCGCAGTCGGCGGCTACTACCTCGTGACGACCTTCATCACGGCATACGCAACCGACCCCGACGTCGGATTGTCGGAGACGTTGATTCTCAACGCGCTCAGTGTCGCTGCAGTGGTCGAGTTGATCGCGACTCTCGGCGTGGCGTGGCTCGGCGACAAGGTGGGACGCGTCCGCGTCGTCATTTGGGGCCTTGCGGCAGTCGCGATTCTCGCAGCGCCGCAGTTCCTGGTGCTGAAATCCGGATCAGTGTTCCTGATCTTCCTGACCTTCGCTGTCATGCGACTGGTGCTGGCGGCCACGTACGGCCCGATCGCCGCCGTCCTGTCACAGATGTTCAAGCCGCAGGCCCGCTACACGAGCATTTCGTTGGCGTACCAGGGTGCAGGCGCGATCTTCGGTGGGTTGTCTCCGCTGGTGTCGACGCTGATGTACAAGGCAACGGGCAGCATCTGGCCGGTCATCGCACTGCTGATCGGCATGTGCGTCCTGAGCATCGTCTGCCTGCTCTTCGCTCCGCAGCACGTGGACGAGGCGACAGATACCGACGGTGCTCAACAGGGCCTGAACAAGGAATCGGCTTCCGCCTGACTGCCGAAACGAAGCTGGGGCAGTACACGATTTCCGTGTACTGCCCCAGCTGTCGTTCAGGTCAGTTGTCGTTCAGCGACTGTTACGCGCCGACGAGATGGCGGTGAAAGTGATCGCTGCGTCGGTGGGCCTGGCTGAGATTCCTGATCTCGCGAAGCCAGAAGTGAGACGCCAGCGCGTTGTTGCTTCCGTAGCCGGTGCCGGAAGTGTCCTCGTCGATCAAGGCGACAAGCGCCTTGATCAGGCTGGTGACCTTGAGGTTGTTGGTCTGAGAATGTCGTACCAGCAGGTCGGCGGCTTCGTCTGTGCTGCAGCGGTAGAGCGTGCAGACAATTTCGAGAGCCCGTTCGCGGAGACGGCCCGAAGTAGTCGGGATCCGTAGTCCGTTTGTCGGGACACTGTTCGTCTGGTTGTTCGTGTCGTCGGGGTGAATCATGGTGTTGTACAAGGTATTCCTTTGAACCACATGGGTTTTGGGCCCGTGCGGTGTGTAGCGCATGTTGATACTGGTGCAGTCGGTACGCGATTGGCGGCGGACTCCGTCGGAGCCTTCGGCCTGGTCAACAATCTGCGGGACTGATGAAAGTGCGTAGTGATCAAAGGCGCGGATTTGCACCGAACTGGAAGTCTGCCCCTGGAACGAATACTGGAACTGTTGTTCCGGGCGAAGCGACCGGCTGCCTGACTGACGGCTGCCCTCTGATAACCCCACCGTACGTCATCGATCGAGTTTCAGCTAATTCTATTTCGAGCGGCTGAGAGCACTGTGGCCCGTATTACCTGCTCAAGAGGCGTTTACGTGGCCGATTATTGCTTGCTTGGTGATAGCCCAGGCGTCGGTCGTCGGGTTGCCGAACTCGCCGTGGCCGACGCCGGGAAGTTCGATCAGATCGACCACATCGCCTGCTGCTCGGGCGGCACGGGCATAGCGCCGACTCTGTTCGACCGACACGACCTTGTCTCCGAGTCCGTGGATCACCGTGACGGGGAGGCCGGTGGGGAGGTGCTCGATCGGTGATGCGATGCGGTAGCGATCGGGATGATCGGTAGGCATGCCGCCCAGAAGATTTCGAACAAATCGATCTTTGCCCGCGGTTGCGGCGAGCGTCATGTCGAAGACGCCGGCCATGATCGTCGTCGAGCGAACCGGCACCGAGAGGTTTGGTTCCGGGGCGTCTGCACCCTGTTGGGATCGCGATGCGACCCAGGCGGCAAGTTGTCCACCCGCGGAGTAGCCGGCGATGTGTACACGGCTCAAATCCAGTCGCCCGGAGGCCTTTTCCTGAACGATGCCGGCCAGGGCGTTGGTGGCCGTAACGGTATCGGAGAGCGTGGTCGGCCAACCACCCTGACCGCCGACGCGTCTGTATTCGATGTTCCAGACCGCAATTCCGTACGGGGTCAAGGTTTTTGCCCACGCGCCCGCGTACTCGAGATTGCTCTTCTGGGCCCATCCGCCGCCGTGGACGAGTACGACGACCGGCAGGTCGCCGTCCGATCCTTCTGGAAGATACAGATCGCCGAAAGTGTCTGCGGCCGCGGCGTAGGCGATGCGGACCGGAGCGACATCGCGGTCGAGGCCGGTCGCACTGCTGACAGATGTGAGGAGGGCGAGTGCACAGACGAGCACTACGGCGAGATACCCGGCCAAGCGGTCGCGGGAGCGGTGCGCGATGACCTGATTCCTCTCGGCAGGCGACGGACGATAATTCGGAAATCAGTCTATCGGTGCCAGGTGAATTTATGGTGTGAGCGAATGGGCCGTGCTCGCGCGCACGCGGAGTTCGCTACGCGTATAGCTCTGAACTGGGGGTTCGTCACCGTTGACCAGGGCCAACAGTGCATGCACGGCCGCTGCCGCCTGTTCTTGGGGGAAGAAGTCGAAGGCAGTGATCGGGGGCTGGGAAACCAGCAGGGCAGGTTCGTCGCTGTCCTGTGCAATCAAGACGTCACCCGGAATCGACAGCCCGAGATCGAGGGCCGCTCGCGCCGCTGCCGGGGCGCAACCGAGAATCAACGACAGGATCGCGTCAGGCGCAGTCGGGGAGTCGAGGGCCTCGCGGGTGGCCGCATACGCGGCGCCGATGAGGCCTCCGACGGTGCTGGCGCCCGCAAACGACGTCAAATCCTCGCTGGTGCGTGGTGCCACTCCCCGGGCGCGGCACCATTCGAAGTAAGCGAAAGTCGTTGCGCGGGTCCACTCCGAATGATCTCCGGCGGTCAGGACGAAAATGTCCCTTGCGCCACGTTCGGCGAGGTGGTTCAGAAGGGTTTCCGTGGTGGAGGCGAGGTCCGGTGAAGCGGAGTATCCGAACTGCCCGGAGTGTCCAGGACCCACTGCGACAGAGGGGATTCCGATCTTCTGCAGAACCTCGACGCGTGGGTCGTCGACCATCGGGTCGACGACCAGTACGCCGTCCATCTCGATGCGCCGCAGTCCGTTCGGATCTTTCATCGACGGCAGTAGTAGGAGTGAGTGATCGGCGTGGAATGCGGCCTGGGTCGCGGCGGTCGCCACGCGCCCGTACCAGTCGAAATTGAGGTACTCGGCCGATGACAGTTGGTCGGGAGCGGGGAGCATCAGTCCGAGGGTGGCAGTCCGACCCGACCTGAGATTCTGGGCCGACCGATTGGCACGGTATCCAAGGCGGTCGGCAACCTCTTGAACCCGAGCGCGAGTGGCCGCGTCGACCCGGCCCTTGCCGTTGAGTGCATAGGAGACGGTGGACACCGCGACGCCGGCGGCGTTGGCGACATCACGAAGCGTCGGCGAAACAGGGGTAGCCACTGCGGATCGTTTCTACTCGTTGGTCGGTTTGTCTCCAGCCTATCGATGAATCGTTTCGGCATGTTGCGTGCACCGGTGCAGGGGCACCTCAAAGCAAACCGTCGAATCGTTTCAGCGCAGGTATTGACACTGATGAAACGATTCGGCACTCTTTTAGGAACACCGGGCGAACGTCGAGAGAAATTCGGGCGAACCTCGGGAAACCTGACCAGGCAGGCGCATACTTGCCTTAACTCGCGGAGCCTTCCCATGACCGAAAAAACCGACCCTCCCGGTGCAGGAACGCATTCTGAATCCGGTGCTCCCACGTCATCCTCGGGCCTGCGCGCCGGAACTATCAACAGCCGTCATCTGGTCTTCTTCGTCATCGCCGCAGCGGCGCCACTGACGATCCTGGTGGGATTCGCGCCACTGGGCCTGATGGTTTCCGGCGCTGCGCTTCCGGTGGGGTACGTCGTTCCCGGGATCGTCTATCTACTGTTCGCCGTCGGCTTCACGGCGATGAGCAGGCATATCCGCGGCGCGGGCGCGTTCTACGCCTACATCACCGAAGGGCTCGGAAAAACAGTCGGCGCAGGCGCCTCTGTGCTGGCTTACATCGGCTATCTCGGTGGCCAGATCGGATTCGTCGTCGCTTGCGGCATCTTTCTCTCGTCGACGATCGAGTTGTTCTTGGGAGTAACCGTTTCCGTCTACACCTGCGCATTGGCGGTCGCAGTTCTGGTCGTGGTGGTGGGATATCGCAGGGTCGATATCGGCGCGAAGGTGCTGGCCGTTTTGATGGCGCTCGAGCTCGGCGTCCTCGCAGTCTTCTGTGTGGCGGTTCTGTTGAAAGGCGGCCACGAAGGACTGTCGCTCGACAGTTTTTCGCCGTCGACCTTCATGACAGCCGGACTGGCGAGCGTCTTCGTGTTGACCTTCACCTCCTTCGTCGGTTTCGAGCAAACGGCGATCTACAGCGAGGAAGTTGTCGATTCCAAACGCACAGTGTCGCGTGCGACCTACACAGCAGTCACTGTTCTGGCTGTGGTCTACGCATTCTGTGCTTGGGTGATCGTGCAGGCCGTCGGCCCGAGTCGGATGGGCGACCTACTCGGCGGTGACCCGTCCGAGCTGATCTTCGATCTCAACAATGAATTTGCCGGCTCCATGATGACCGACATGATGCATCTGTTGATCGTCACGAGCTTCTTCGCGGGTTGCCTTGCCCTCCACAATGCTTGCAGTCGCTATCTGCTCACCATGGGGCGCGCGAGAGTCTTTCCTGCCGCGCTGGCACGGGTTTCGCCGACCACTGGAACGCCGAGCGTCGCCGGAATCACACAAGGCGCACTGGTATTCGCGGCAATCGCCGGCTTTGCGCTGACGCCCGCAGACCCGTACACCCAAGTAGTCGTGTGGACGAATACACCAACGATCATCGGTGTGCTGGTGTTGCAGGTTCTCACTTCCGTCGCCGTGCTCAGGTTCTTCTCGCAGGATTCTCGCGGTGAAGGTCTGTGGCAGAGGTTGATTGCACCCTCGCTCGCTGCAGTGGCGTTGATCGTCGCGCTCGGATACCTCTTGATGAACATGAGAGACCTGACCGGGTTGACCACCGCGCAAAACTTCTTGTTGGCAGCGCCATTGCTGTTGGCTTTCGCATTCGGCGTGGTCCGCGGGATGCGCGTACGTGAACACTCGGTCGAGGAGTTGTCGGCATGAGCGAATACGCATGGTCGGTCCCCGGAGGGTTGGTCGAACGTCCCGGAATTGTTCCGGGCGCTCCAGAGATATGGGTCTATGCGGACAGGTTCTCGTACTTCGGTGGTGACACCGTCTCGATCCGAGTGCATACCACCGCAGAAGAATACGACCTCGAAATTGTTCGAGACGGCGCCCGGCCGCAACAGGTCGCGCAATACGTCGGTCTGCCGGGCAAGCAGCAGCAGACGCCTGCCGACGCGTACGCAGTGGGCTGCGACTGGGCGGAATCCCTTGCCGTCGAGATAGATCCGAAATGGACGTCCGGCATGTACTTGGTTCTGGTCCGGATGCTCCACGAAGGGGTGACTATTGAGCGGGAGGGCTTCTTCGTCGTCAAGGCGCGCGAACCCGAGCATGCCGACTTCGTACTCATTCACACCACCAGCACGATGTTGGCCTACAACGACTGGGGTGGGGCAAACCACTACCGAGGTGTTCCGGACG
Source organism: Rhodococcus sp. Ni2 (assembly GCF_021352185.1). Taxonomy (NCBI): domain Bacteria; kingdom Bacillati; phylum Actinomycetota; class Actinomycetes; order Mycobacteriales; family Nocardiaceae; genus Rhodococcus; species Rhodococcus sp. Ni2. Next base: position 1,744,475 of record NZ_WOXZ01000001.1, on the reverse strand, counting down.
GCTCCGGCGATGTGCCGACACCGATTTCCTCGACGCAGCGTCCCGTCGCGCGGGGGATGTTGCGCAAACCCGAGGGTGCAGCACGCAACATCCACACCGACACACCGGGAATCGGATGGATTCCCCGTCACCCGCCGTACGAATGGGCGTGGGTGAACGGCTACTCGCGTCACCATGCGGACGCCTTCTGGGCCACTTACGAGAGACCGTTCACGGTCTGGGCGGAAGAGCAGGGGTTCCGCGTCCACCACGTGACACAACACGATCTGCATAACGATCCGTCGGCGCTGCAGGGATATTCATGCGCAGTTGTCGTCGGTCACGACGAGTACTGGTCCTGGGAGATGCGTGACCGCATAGATGATTTCGTCGAAGAGGGTGGTGGTCTGGCGCGATTCGGCGGGAACTTCCTGTGGCAGGTACGCCTCGAAAACGACGCACAAGTCTGTTACAAGAATCCGTTCGACGATCCGATGCGAGAAGTCGACCCGACCCGGGTGACGACGGCGTGGGATTCGCCCGAGGTTGCCCGACCGGGAGCGTGGACGATGGGATTGACCGGCATGGCCGGTGTCTACAATCGTTACGGTGCAACAACTCCCAGGTCTTCGGGCGGTTTCACGGTATACCGGCCGGATCATTGGGCGTTGAACGGAACCGACCTGTACTACGGAGACAACTTCGGGATCGCCCCGATCTGTGTTGCCGGATTCGAGATGGACGGCGTGGATTTCACGTTCCGGAAGGGCCAGCCGTATGCGACCGGCGTCGACGGCGCTCCCGAGGATCTGGAGATCATCGCGATGGCGCCGGCAGTTTCGGGTTCGCGGGACAAATGGAACGGGAAAGTTCCGATCGGTGCGCCTTTCGCCGAAGTGCAGGGAATCATCGAATGCTTCTATGGCAGTGAGCCTCCAGATCACCTTCGTGATCTCGAATACGGATCGGGAATGGTCGCCTGTCACAAGCGAGGTCTCGGCTCCGTGTTCAACGCAGGTTCCACCGAATGGGTGAACGGGTTGATCCATCACGATCCGTTCACCGAACGAATAACTGCAAACGTACTGAATCTGTTTGCTGCACGAATTTCCAGCTCCAACACGAAGGAAAAATGACATGAGTGTCAACGACATTCGAATGTTCGGGCCAGGGCAGGGGACGCGGTTCATCCCGGAGTGGGGTGACGACGCGAGCCCGAACTGGTCGGAATCCGAATGGAGGTCATTCGGAGATCCGAACGGGGCATACTTCGGCGGTGGTTGGGAAGGCGAGCCCGGCACGCTCTTGTGCGACCCGTATCCGTACGACGAGGTCTGCATCATGATCAGCGGCCGGGTGGCGCTGATCGACCTCGATGGAAACCGTCGCGAATTCTCTTCTGGGGAAGCATTTTTCGTGCCGCAGTCGTTTCGCGGTACCTGGGAGACGGTTGAGCCGTCGAAGAAGTTCTTCGTCGCGCTCCCCGGATCGCGCTCATGACGGTGGAAACTTCGATGACTGTCGCAGCGTTTGGTCACGTGGTCAACGGAACGTGCGAGAGCCCGGCAGGTAGACTTTCCGTGCTGGTCGATCCGGTGACCGACAATGTATACGCCCGTGCTGCCGTCGGTTCCGCCGATGACGTCGACCGAGCCTGCCGTTCGTCCGAGAAGGCTGCGCGGTCCTGGCGCCGGTCCACCCCTGCGCGCCGTCAGGAGTTGCTGCTGGCCCTCGCGGACGCGCTGGAAGCAAACGCGAAATATTTCCTCGAGGTCGACGGCCGCAGTACCGGCAAGCCTCTCAGGCAGGTGCGAGACGACGAGATCCCGCAGTGTGTTGACTTTCTGCGGTACTTCGCGGGTATTGCCCGCTCTCTGCCGGGCGTTGCCGCAATGGAGTATACGGAGGGTGCTACGTCTTATGTCAGACGTGAACCCATTGGCGTGATCGGTGCGATCGCTCCTTGGAACTACCCGTTGATGATGGCGATCTGGAAGATCGCGCCGGCACTCGCGACGGGAAACACCCTCGTGCTCAAGCCGGCCGAGGAGACGCCGGAAACTGCGGTGATGCTGGGAGTGCTTGCAGCGCAGATCTATCCGCCCGGGGTGTTGAACGTAGTGTGCGGCGATCGCGATACCGGAGCCGCGCTCGTCGCTCATCCGGTTCCTCGGATGATTGCGCTGACGGGATCGACGAGAGCGGGGATTTCGGTCGCAAAGGCCGCATCGGAAGACGTCAAGCTGTTGCATCTCGAACTCGGAGGCAAGGCACCCGCCGTTGTTTTCGCCGACGCGGACCTCGACGGCGCAGTCGCGGGGATTGTTGCCGGGGCCTTTTACAACAGCGGTCAAGATTGCACCGCTGCGACGAGGATTCTCGTTCAAGAGGAGGTTGCGGAGGAGTTCACCGAGAAGTTGACGGCTGCGGCCGCGGACTTGAGGTTGGGCGGACCGGAATCGGGTGATTGTCTCGGCCCCCTGGTCAGCCGCGCTCACCGTGATCGAGTGGCGGAGTTGGTAGAGAGACGCTCAGCAAATACGAACGTATGTATTGGCGGGGGAAAGCCAGCTGGACCAGGGTTTTTCTATCTGCCGACTGTTATTTCCGGGGTGCAGCAGGAAGATGAGCTGGTCCAGGAAGAGATATTCGGGCCGGTTGTCACCGTACAGACGTTCTCCACCGAGGCTGAAGCGATCGAACTTGCGAACGGGACCAAGTACGCTCTCGCGTCGAGCGTGTGGACGTCCGACCACGGCACCGCGATGAGGATGACGGCTGAACTGGACTTCGGCTGCGTCTGGGTGGGAGCCCACGGAATGCTCGCCGCTGAGATGCCTCACGGTGGCTTCGCTGGGTCGGGTTACGGCAAGGATCTGTCGGAGCTCGCACTGGCGGAGTACACGAGGGCCAAGCACGTCATGCATGTGACGAGCGTCTGACTCCTCGGCAATATCCAACGACGGCCATCTGCCCGCGCTGCGGGCAGGTGGCCGTCGTCGTGCCTCGGTGGACCTGCAAGATGCTGTTTGAATATGTTGCAGTGCAACATATTTGGAGAGAATTTTCGTTGATCCGGGTCGCGAATGCCGGTAAAGTGACGTGTGCAACATTGCGCACTTCGGCGCACATTCAACCCCACTTTCAATTCTGACTCCAGGAGACTGCCATGGGTTCATCCGACACCGATCTCAAAGCGCTCGACAGCGTTATCACCGTCGCCGGTGCATTGGCGGCGATATTCGGCGGAATCGCCGGAGTTGCCGGGCTGGCCACTTTTCTCGGAACCGGCGGCGGTTCTTAGGTTTTCAGCTGACATCAGTGAGGCTCGGACCGTTCGATTCTGACGATCAGATCCGCGCGTGGCCTGACTGCGCTGATCAACTCGGCGTTCGGCTGATCTACCCGTTTCACCCACTCTGCAGCCGCTTCGGAACTCTTTCCGAAGCGGCTGTGGCGTTTCACCAAGCGCTTCGTCCGAGTTTCCTCCGGAACGTCGAGATACCAGACCTCGTCGAGTGCTGCTCGCACTTCCTGCCATCCACCACTGGGTAGGAGGAGATAGTTCCCCTCGGTGACTATCAGCGGTGTACATGGGTCGACAGCCGTTGTGCTGCCTATTGATTCGTCGAACTCGCGATCGAAGGCCGGAGCATAGACCGTCGAGTTCGAGGCTCGGAGTCGGCGTAGTAGAGCCGCGTAGCCGTCGACGTCGAAGGTGTCCGGTGCGCCTTTGCGTTCATGCCTGCCGAGTCGGTCGAGTTCCCGATTGGCAAGATGAAAACCGTCCATCTCGACGATGGAGCAACGAGAACCCAATTTCCGCACAATTGCCTGTGACGCCGTCGATTTTCCGGCTCCCGGTGCGCCCGTGATGCCGAGGATTCTCCGACCGTCGTCGGTGATCAGGGAAGCAGCGCGTGAAGCAAGTTGGTCGAGCGTCAGCGAGACGGTCGGCGGTGAGGTCGTCACGTGTTGCTCCGATCAGTCCGAAGGGCCGGTGCATCGAGAGTACGCCGGAGGCTTTCGGCCATTGACAGTCTGAATGGACTGTGAAACTGTGAGCCATGCCACTCGAGAAGTTGGAGGTGAGACCGTGACCCTGCGCGATGCGCAGCGCGAAGCGACGCGCCACCGGATTCTCGATGCGGCAACGGATTTACTGATAGCGGACGGTTATTCATCTCTGACGGCGCAGTCGGTGCAAACCGCTGCCGGAGTCAGTCGGGGCGCTCTGCTGCACCACTTTCCGAACATGCAGGAGCTCACTGCGGCGTTGGTGTCGAACATCGTCGTACGGAACGAGGTGGCGGTAAGAGCTGCCATGTCTCGGCAGGATTCGTCGGTTGACACGATCGAGAACTCGATCTCCGCTCTGTATTCGGCGTTGACTCAGCCGCCATTTCAAGCGGAACTCGAACTGTGGTCCGCAGCGCGGACGGATCCGGTGTTGGCCGAGGTGCTCCGGGAATCGGAGCGAATCGCCGGACGGGATCTGCGGCGAGTTGTCCACGACGCTTTCGGTCCCGAAATTGTTGCTTCCGAGAACTATTCGCAGATTGCAGATCTGACGGTGCTGATGCTCCGTGGTTTGGCGCTGTCCCGGGCAGTGCAGAAGAGCGACGCGTCTGCGCGTCGTTCGATCAGTCAATGGGCAGGCATCGTTCGCCTGCTCCTCACCCAGAACTAGCGTAACTCGTTCCGAGCGAGGCGCGCTCTGTCGACAGGACCGATGATGACGGATTTTGCGACCCTGAAGTACGAGACGTCCGGCGGTAAAGCGTATATCACGCTCAACCGCCCCGATCGGCTCAACGCGATCGACGACCGGATGCCGTCTGACATTCGAAACGCGGTGGCAGCAGCCAATGACGACGACGAGGTCCGTGTGATCGTCTTGCAAGGTGCGGGCAAGGCATTTTGTGCCGGGTACGACCTCAAGAAGTTTGCCGAAGGTGACCTTGACGGAAAGTGGAACCAGGGCCCGGTCTGGGACCCCATCAAGGACTTTCGCGGGATGAAGCAGAACACCGACGACTTCTTCACGCTCTGGCGATCGCTCAAGCCGACGATCTGCAAGGTTCAGGGATATGCGATTGCCGGTGGAAGTGACATCGCGCTGTCCTGCGACATGCTGATCATGGCCGACGACGCTCGCATCGGATACCCGCCTGCGCGTGTGTGGGGTTGCCCGACGACGGCGATGTGGGTGTACCGGCTCGGCGCCCAGCGTGCCAAGCGAATGCTGTTGACGGGAGACACCATTGACGGTGTCACTGCGGCTGACTGGGGATTGGCGCTCGAAGCGGTGCCGGCCGACGAATTGGACTCGGCGGTGGAAGCGTTGGCGGATCGCATCGCCGGTGTTCCGCTCAATCAGTTGGCCATGCAGAAGATGATGATCAACCAGGCGTACGACAACATGGGATTGCAAGGCACCCAGGTACTGGCAACCCTGTTCGACGGAATTACGCGTCACTCCCCGGAGGGGCGCTGGTTCAAGGATTTTGCCGAGCGCGACGGATTCCATGCCGCGGTTCAGTACCGCGATTCCGGACGCAAGATTCCAGACGGAGGCGGGCCGCTCCCCGCGTCCGACACCCCTCCTCGATAGAAAGTGGATGTGAGATGAGCAGTGTTCTCGAAACGTCGTACTTCCCCGCTGACGTGTCTGACCCGATAGAGGAGCAAACGGTGGGTGGGCTGCTGCGAGAGTGCGCCGCGGACTCGCCGAATCTGATTGCAATCAGAGAAGTGGTTCCGACGCAATCGCATTCGCTTTCCGGGGCGGCTGAAACCGATCGCACGTGGACCTTCGCGGAGCTTCTCGACGAAGCAGAGGGGTGTGCGCACTACCTCTTGTCTCAATTCGACTGCGGAGATCGGATCACTGTCTGGGCTCCGAACGTTCCGGAATGGATGATTCTGCAAACGGCGCCGCGCTCGCCGGGATGGTTCTGGTGACCGCCAATCCTGCGTTGGGTGCGGAGGAGCTGGCGTACGTCTTGTCGCAGTCCCAGTCTCGGGGGCTCTTCCACACCGGAAAGTTTCGCGGTGGCGATATGGCAGCGGTTGCATCCGAGGCGATTTCGATTTCGGGAGAAGAAGTTCTCGCAGTCAACTTCGAGGAGTGGGATCGCCAGGTTCGAGGTTGGGCGGGCGAACGGGGCGCTCTGCCGGAAGTCTCGCCTGACGACAATGCGCAGATCCAGTACACGTCGGGAACCACCGGAGTTCCCAAAGGTGCTCTGTTGCATCACCGCGGATTGGTCAACAATGCCGATTTTGTGAGTCGGAGAGGCCGATTCCCTGAGCGGGGTTCGGTTGTGTCGGCCATGCCGCTGTTCCACACCGCCGGGTGCGGCATCCTGGTTCTCGGCGCCGCGCAGCGAAGAATGTCCATCGGCCTGATCCAGTACTTCGATCCGACTGCGGTTCTCGATGCGGCGGAACGCTTTCACGCTGACGTGGTCAGTGGAGTGCCGACGATGCTGATCGCGATGATCAACGACGCCAGCTTCGCGAGCCGCGACTTCTCGGCCTGTTCGGTGGTCGTATCCGGCGGGTCGTCGGTCCCGCCCGAACTCGTCAGCACGGTGGAGTCGGCCTTCGGGGCGGGGTTCAGCATCGTCTACGGACAAACCGAGGCCAGCCCCGTCATCACACAGACCAGCCCGGCCGACACCCCCGAGGACAAGTCGGAGACGGTCGGACTCGCGTTGCCGCAGGTCGAGGTGAAGATCTCCGACGTCGTGACCGGGGGCAGCGTGCCGCTCGGCGAACAAGGCGAGATCTGTGCGCGCGGGTACCTCGTCATGACCGAGTACTTCCGTAATCCGGAGGCTTCGGCCGACACCGTGGACAAGGACGGTTGGTTGCATACCGGCGATTTGGGGACGATGGACGAACGTGGATACGTCCGGGTTACCGGCCGCCTCAAGGACATGATCATCCGCGGCGGTGAGAACATCTATCCGCGTGAGGTCGAGTCCGTGATCTTCACACATCCGAAGATTCTCGACGTGGCGGTCGTGGGTGTGCCCGACGAGGTGTGGGGTGAGCGAGTTGTCGCCGTTATCCGCTGGAAGGACGAGTCCGACCAACCTACCGCCGCCGAGCTGGTCGAGTTCTGCACCGAGCGACTGGCGCGCCACAAGGCGCCCAAGGAGTGGTTCAGCGCGGAGGCGTTCCCACTGACAGGGTCGGGCAAGATCCAGAAATATCGAATTGCGAGCCTGGTCGGCGAAGGCGTGTACGGCGTCGTCAACTGATCGGTGCTCATAGCACGTCGGAGCGATTCTGTCTGGGTTATCCCCGTAAATCGCTTCGACGTGCCCTGTTTATCCTGGTGCCGTGAGTTCAACCTTCGGTGAGACCGGACACAACGCCACCTCCAACCGCATTCGCGCCACAGCGTTTGCGTCTAAGGTGATGTCCGCGTCCGACGCCGTGAAGTTCATCAACCCGGGCGACACCGTCGCGATCAGCGGTTTCGCGAGCGCCGGTACACCCAAGGTTGTCATTCCGGCCCTGGCCGAGCGTATTCACCGGACCCGCGGCAACGGATCGAACTTCACGATCAATCTCCTGACCGGCGCTTCTGTGTCCATCGAGACCGAAAGGCTGCTCGCGGAGGTCGACGGAATCGCGCTGCGCATGCCGTATCAGTCCGAGGCCACCGCACGTCGCCGGATCAACGACGGTCGTATGGACTACGTGGACATCCATCTCTCCCACGTGGCTCAGCAGGTGTGGGAGGGCTACTACGGCAACGTAGACGTCGCGGTGGTCGAGGTCGCCGGTATCACCGAATCAGGGGAGTTGATTCCCTCCGCGTCGATTGGCAACAACAAGACCTGGCTGGACGTCGCCGACAGGGTCATCCTCGAAGTCAACTCGTGGGTGCCCGAGGCGATGGAAGGTATTCACGACGTCTATTACGGCACCGCGCTGCCGCCGCATCGCAAGCCGCTCGAGATCATTCGTGTCGAGGACCGGATCGGCCAGACCACGTTCCGAGTGGATCCCACGAAGGTTGTGGCCGTTGTCGAGACCAACTGCCGTGACAGCGCGAGCCCTCTCACTGCACCCGACGCCGTCAGTGAGGCGATCGCCGGCCACGTCCTGGAATTCTTCGACTTCGAGGTGCGCGCCGGACGGATGCCGGCCGATACGTTGCTTCCGCTGCAGGCGGGCATCGGCAATGTCGCCAACGCGGTGCTTGGAGGGCTCGATCGGGGGCCGTATCGCGGCCTGACCTGCTACTCCGAGGTCATCCAGGACGGGATGCTGAAGCTGATCAAGGACGGAACCGTCGCGCATGCGTCGTCGACGGCTTTGGCGCTCACCGAAGAGGGCATCGAAGAACTGACCGCGAACATCGACTTCTACCGCCACCACATCACGCTCCGTCCGCAGGAGATCAGCAACCACCCGGAGGTGGTGCGCAGGCTCGGAATCATCGCCATGAACGGCATGCTCGAGGCCGACATCTACGGCAACGTGAACTCGACGCACGTCATGGGGACGAAGATCATGAACGGAATCGGCGGCTCGGGGGACTTCGCCCGCAACGGCTACGTGTCCATGTTCCTGAGCCCGTCGACGGCCCGCGGCGGTGAGATCTCGGCGATCGTGCCGATGGTTCCGCACGTCGACCACACCGAGCACGACACTCAGGTGTTGGTGACCGAGCAGGGGTTGGCGGATCTGCGCGGTCTGTCGCCGCGGCGACGCGCGCGCCTGATCGTCGACAAGTGTGCTCACCCGGAGTTCCGGCCACTGCTCCACGATTACATCGCTCGCGCCGACGCTCAACCGGGTGCGGGGCAGACGCCGCACATCCTGGGCGAGGCATTCTCGTTCCATCAGCGGTACATCGACACGGGTTCGATGCGCCTTTCGTGAAGCCAGGCAATGCTGCCGGCAGTGAGAGAATGCGAGGGTGAGCCGAACCGGGGTACCTGACGACGCCATACGCCGGGTTGCCGCGGCGGGGGCCGATGACGCCGGTGGCCTACCCGTCGAACTGCTGGGTGATTTCCTGGACGTGCTCAGTGTCGCCGTATGCGAGGGGAAGCCGCTGCAGCGTCGTCAGCTGCACCGCTTCCGCGCTCGCGGGGAAGAAGCAGCGCAGCAGGGTGTCGCCCTGCGAGCCCTGCTCGATCTGTATCTCTCCTCGGCCTGGCGTCTGTGGCGTGAACTGCCTGCTGTTATTGCGGCACAATCGGATCCGAACGCCGTCGTCGCGGCCGGCGAAGTGATGCTGCGTGCCGTCGACGATGCCGTCGCCGAACTGGCCGAAGGGTTTCAGTTGGCCAGACGTTCTCTGGTCCGCTCGCAGGTATCGGCACGCCGCGAGTTCGTCGACGACTTGTTGACCGGCGGCGCTGACGTCGTCGGATTGTTGGATCGCGCTTCAGGATTCGGTCTCCACCTCAGTGGTCCGCATGCCGTGGCGGTAGTGACCGCCGCCCGTGAGTTCACCGACGACAACCCTTTGGTGCGCGCCGTCGAACGTGCCGTTCTGGGTAGCAAGGGTGACGCCGATGCGTTGGTCGCCAGCAAGAGCGGCAAACTGGTGGTCGTTTTCGCGGCGCCGGATCGCGATGCCGTCGACCACGTGCTGGCAGGGATTCGGTCGGCTCTCGGGCCGGGGACCGATGACGACGGGCGAGTGCAGTTGCAGCGGCGTCCTTTGGACGGCACGTGGCAGATCGCTGTCGGGCGCCCTCGAACCACCGCTTCGGGCGTGGTGGCGTCGTACCGGGAGGCGCTGGACGCACTGGACCTGGCGCAGCGCCTGTCGTTGACCGCACCGATCATCGATGCTCGTGACCTGCTGGTCTACCGGGTTCTGGTCAACGACAGACCGGCGGTCACCGACCTGATCCACACCCTTCTCACACCGCTGCTCGAGGCGCGTGGTGGCGCTGGACCGATGATCGACACACTGCTCGCGTACTTTTCCGCCGGCGGCAATACGGCTAAAACCGCCCGAGACCTGCATTTGTCCGTCCGCGCCGTGACGTACCGGTTGGACCGCATCCGTGAACTCACCGGTCAGAACGTCAACGATCCCAACGACAGCTTCGCGCTCCACGCTGCCGTACTGGGTGCGAAGCTGCTCGACTGGCCGGCCACCGAGCTGACCTGATCAGCTTGCGCGGGCGCGTTCTTCGTAGGCAGCACGTGCCGCGGTGTCGACGTCGCCGAGAAACTGCGTCTCGACGCCGAACAGTCGGCTCAATGCCTCGTACGGCCGCCGGGGGAAGAAGCCCTGTGCCTGCACGAGCAGCCCGGACACCCGCGTAATGCGTACGCGTGGGCGCGGTTTGGTGATCAAGCCGACGACGGCTTCGGCGATTTCCTCCGGCTGAACCTCTCGGAATCCCTTCATTCCCGAAGTGCCCGAGGTGAGTTGGGTGTTGGTGAGCGTCGGCAGCACGGACGAGATGTGAACTCCGGTGCCACGAACTTCCTTGCGGACAGAATCGGTGAAGCCCAACACCGCATGCTTGGCGCCGCAGTACGTCGACAAACCGGGGCACGGGAGTTCGCCTGCAAGCGAAGCGATGTTGATGACGTGTCCACGTCCGCGCGGAAGCATCCGTCGCAATGCGAGCTTGGTTCCCGTGATCACGCCGAGGACGTCGATCTCGATGATGCGTCTGGTCACGGAGTCGTCCTCGTCGACGATCCGTCCGACCGGCATGATGCCCGCATTGTTGACCAGCACGTCGATCGGGCCGAGTTCACCTTCGACGGTGTCGAGGAAGTCGAAGAACGAGGCGGGGTCGGTGACGTCGAGGCGCCCGAACGTGCGGATGCCCAAATCCTTGGCTGCTCGCGCGAGAGTGGCTTCGTCGATGTCGCCGATCGCGACGGTCGCACCCAGGCTGATCAGCCGCTTCGCGGTGGCGTATCCGATGCCCCGGGCGCCGCCGGTGATGACCACTACCTGACCGTCGAAAGGTTTGTTCATTTACTCCAGCGTCTCCAAAGATAGGGGTTGGTTGCAGTGAGATGAATCTGCAGTGAGATGTGATTGTGGACCAGTCGAAACCGGGTTGCTAGGGCTTCTTGGCCGAAGTGAGACGATAGATTTGTGACTAAGTCACAATCAGGGTGACAAGTCGGGGAGGCGCCATGGACACATCGGAGTTGGACGGCTGGATTGCAAATCTCGCGCCCATCTATCTCCAGCCGGAGGTGATCGACGGTTTCGTTCAACGCATCGACGACGCCATTGCGGTGGCCAATCCTGAAGTGGCGGGTGATCGGGAGCTACGACGCGATGTGGATGCGAGCACTGCGGCGCAGCTTCGCGTCATCGTGGCCGCGATCGCGGGCGGTTCCCAGGAGGTCACGCCGCCGCCGGAGTCGGTTGCGCTTGCACTCACCGTCGCCAGGCGCGGTATGGATCTTCGAGTCCTGCTCAAGATCTACGGTGCCGGACGCCTCGCGATGCTGGGCTTCGTCGACGAGTCGATAGAAGCACTCCCGATCGGTCCGGAACTCAAGCGCGCACTTCTGGTCCGAGTGTGGGGTTCGGCGATGAGATGGCTGGAAGTGACCACCGAATTGTTGGTGGCAACGTATGCGAAGGAGCGTGAGAGCTTGGCGCGCGGCGCTTTTGCGCGTCGGTCCGAGACGGTGCACGCGATTGTCGCAGGCGAAGCACTTCACTCCGATGAGGTGTCGCAGATTCTCGACTACCCGATGCGGCGCCACCACACTGCGTTTGTTCTCTGGACGGACGACACCGATCCGGCCGCCGACGTATTGGCCCGATTGGACTCGTATGCGCGTTCCTTTGTGGACGAGTCGAATGCCGAGCGCGTGCTGACGCTGCCTTCGGGGGCGCGCGAGGTGTGGTCGTGGGTCGCGCATTTCGACGACCATGAGTGGGCGGCGCTCGATCGTGCTCGGAATTCGGACCTCCGTGTCGCGGTGGGGGCCAGCGGTTACGGAATGGAAGGATTCGCGCGCAGTCACCGCGAGGCTCTCGCCGCGCAGCGCATCGCGGTCCGTTCGACGGGTTCACCGGGGGTCACCGTCTACGAAGATGTTCAGGTTCCCTGTCTGCTCACCGAAGATCTGGACGAACTGCGTGCGTTGGTGGCACGGGAATTGAAAGGCCTCGCCGGCGCGGACGGTGTCACGACGCGTATCCGTGACACCGTTCGGGTCTATTACGAGAACAATTGCACTGCAGCCGCTACCGCCGTGGCGCTCGGTCTGCACAAGAACACCGTGCGGTATCGACTCGATCAGGCCGAAAAGCTGTTAGACCGCAGCGTGGACCAGCGTCGGCTGCCAACAGAGTTGGCGCTCATCGCGCTGGAGAGCTACGGAGCCGCCCTCCTGGCGAACCCGTGACTCGCTACTGCATGTCGTCGAGCCCGGGGAGCGAATAGCCGGAGCTGTCATCCCAATCGGCGGGGGTGTCGTCGAGTGAAACGTCCCAGTCTGCGTCGGGCACCGCTCGCCGGAGTTCGGTCAGAGCGTTGAACCAGTAGACGAGCGAAGGGATTACCTCGGTCGGGTCGCTCGAGATCTTTGTCGAACCGTTGAGCAGAGTGTTGGGGATATCCGACGGATAGAGGTCCAGGACCTCGTAGTCGAACGGAAATTCGTCGTTGTGGACGGCGATGAGTCGGTCGACTTCGGCCTTCTCGTCGTCGGTCAGCGGTGTGGTGCGGACGGCGGAGTAGTACAACGAGGTGCTCATGCTTGCCAGGCTAGAACAAGATGCCGTCCAGCGGCGGTTTCGGACGCAACACCCTCAGATTGCATGGTTTCGGCAACTTCAGGTGTGAAGGTCGTCGATATTTCGACCGGGATGGATAGAAGTCGGCAAGGAACACTGGAGAAGACGGCGAGACGGCCGTCCGAACCCAGTGAAGGAGCTCCCCGTGACCGCAGTCATCAGTGCCATTCGGGTAGGTGGTCAGCGATGAACGTTCCCATGTGGGCGTGGGCCGCGTTCGCCGCAGTCATCGTCGTCATGTTGCTCATCGACCTGCTCGCCCACCGCGGCGCGCACGTCATCGGCTTCAAGGAAGCGGCCTGGTGGAGTGCACTCTGGGTCGGTTTGTCTCTCGTATTCGCGGTGGTCGTCACCCTGACCTTGGGGGTGAACTCGGGCGTCGAGTTCACCACGGCCTGGCTGTTGGAGAAGAGCCTCTCCGTCGACAACCTCTTCGTGTTCGCCCTGATCTTCGGTTACTTCAAGGTGCCCCGTGAATACCAGCACCGCGTGTTGTTCTTCGGTGTCATCGGCGCCCTGATCTTCCGCGGTATCTTCCTCGCCGCCGGCGTTGCCGTGGTCAGCAAGTTCACGGCCGTTCTGTTCGTCTTCGCCGCCATCCTGCTCTACAGCGCCTACAAGCTGCTCAAGGACGACGACGAGAACTTCGATCCGGGAACCTCGCTGGCGGTTCGCTTGCTGCGCAAGATCATGCCGGTCCGTGAGGAATACGCAGGAACCAAGTTCTTCGTCAAGGAAGCCGGAAAGCGCGTCGCAACACCACTGTTCGCCGTCGTCGTCGCCATCGAAGCTGCCGACCTCGTGTTCGCAGTCGACAGCGTCCCGGCAGTGCTGGCAGTGAGTGACGATCCATTCATCGTCTACTCCAGCAACGCGTTTGCGATCTTGGGTCTGCGTGCCCTGTACTTCCTGCTCTCGGGCCTGCTCGAGAAGTTCCACTACCTGTCCAAGGGTCTGTCGATCATCCTCGCCTTCATCGGCGTGAAGCTGATCATGCAGGCCAGCCACAAGGTGATCAGCACGTCGATCCCCGAGATTCCCTCACTGGTCAGCCTCGCGGTGATCATCGTGGTGTTGGCAGGCTCGATCATCCTGAGTCTCAAGAAGCCGCTACCGGAAGAGCCTGAGGCCGAAGAGGTTGCGACCGGTGATGCACCGATCGACCTCGAGAAGTCAGGTGCTGACGGCAGCATCGAGAAATCCGGCGTCCAGCTCGCAACCGGCGAGCGCGACGACGATGACGACAAGGTAGATGCTCGGCCCAGAGGCTGACGCCTGATCGGCTGAACGAATCGAAAAGGGAGACCACACAACGACGTGTGGTCTCCCTTTGTCAAATCATCACCAACTGCTTCCCCCGGTTGTGGCCCGAAAGCTGCCCGATCAAGGCCGCTGGGGCATTTTCGATGCCCTCGGTGACATCGTTGCGGTAGCGCAGTCCACCTTCGGCGATTCGAGCGGACGCCCACGCCCGGTACTCCGGGTACCGGTCGTAGTGGTCGTAGCAGACGAACCCTTCGATGCGTAGACGTTTGCGTAGTACAGGGCGTAGGGGAGGCCCGACTTCGCTTTCATCCTGGTTGTATTCGCTGATCATTCCGCACACGACGACCCTTCCGAAATCGGCCATGCGATCGAAAACCGCTCGCGTGATCGAGCCTCCGACGTTGTCGAAATAGACGTCGACGCCCTTCGGACACAATTCGTCCAACTGCTCGCCGATGTTCGCCGTCTTCCTATCTATGCAGGCGTCGAACCCCAATTCCTCCACAACGTATTCGGTCTTCTCACCCCCGGCGATTCCGATCACCCGGGCGCCCGCCAGCTTCGCGATTTGGCCTGCAACCATGCCGACTGCTCCGCCGGCCGCCGAAACCACGACTGTGTCTCGCTCTCGGACGTCGGCGACCAACCGCATTCCGCAGTGTGCGACAAATCCTGGCTGTCCTAGAATTCCGAGTTCATCTCCTAGGGAAGCTCGATTCTCCCTCGGTATGCGGTCCAGGGCAGCGCCTTTGATTGTGTGATAAACCTGCCAGTGCGTGCCGCCTCGAACCAAATCACCTGCCGCAAAGTCAGGATGCCGCGAAGAAATCACTTCGCCGACTGCGATGCCGTCCAAACCGGAGTGCGCAGGCACCACGCCAGCCAAGACGACGTCGCCGATACCGGCAACAGCTCCCAACGGCCCGGGGGCAGAGCTGGTGGACGGTAGGCGTCTTCGTATCGCCGGATCGATCGAAAGATAGTGGGCGCGGAACAGAACTTCGCCGTCCGCGGGCGGCCGGATCGGAACCTCGTCGATCCGAAAATCTTCTACGACAGGCAAGCCGCGGGGAGCTCGAACGACTCGCACAGCGCGGTTCACATATTCGGTCATGCGCAATTTCCAATCTGCTTCGACACCGGTTCGCATCACTTCTCGGGACGATTGCCCGGAATTGATCTCGCCGCCTTACTGATTCACGGCGAAGACGTCTGGGAATTCTGTCCTCGAGCAGCAACGAGCGCACCTTCCCGCCCGCTCAGTGAGAATGTGGCAACCCGACGTCCGGAGCGCGACTTCATTTCCCATACAGCGGGCGGTTTGTTGGTTGCCTCGTAGTCCGACTGTGAAGCTCTGCGCAGTTCAGTTCAGTTCAGTTCAGTTCAGCGCAGCGCTGACGCTCGTCACCAGTGGTATTCGGCTGTGGATTTTTACGAGGGCGTCAATGATCTGCCAGATCTTGTGTGAGTGATTTTGTCGAGGACGAGAGGTTGACTATGACTTCGCCGGTGGGTTCGGAGCGTGCGGTTCATGACACAACGGATTGGCTCAGAACGGGATTGGTCGATCCAACGGAGCCAGGCTTCCTGTCCGATCCGTACGCGCGGTACGCGATTGCGCGAGAAGTTGCTCCGGTACAACAGCATTCGAATGGCGTATACATGCTTTTCGCCTACGACGACGTGAAACGCGCACTGGCGGACAAGTCGCTGAGTTCGTCGGAACAGTATGCACTCGAGGCACCGCGCAATATGCGGATCAAGGCGGCCGGTGGTAGCGACGCCTACTTGTTGCGCCCATCGTTGTCGAAGCTGGATCCACCGGACCATCTGGCATTGCGCAAGCTACTGGCGCGCCCGTTCACGCCCAGGGCAATCAAGCGTTACGACGCGCGGGCGAAGGAAATCGTCGACGAGTTGCTTGCCGATCATGGACGGGGCTCCGAGATCGAGCTGGTGACGGAAGTTGCTCATCCGCTACCGATTCGCCTTGTCTGCGAAATTTTCGGTATCCCCGTACCTGCCGACACCGATACGATGTTCGAGTGGACCCGTAAGGGACTCAACCTACTCGATCCGTTTCTGACTGCCGAGCAGACCAGCGACTACATTTCCGCTCAGCGTGATTTCTCGGCACACCTTCAGGACGTTATCGCTTGGAAGCGCAACAATCTTGGCGACGACATCCTGTCGGACTTCATCTCCGCCGGCGACGAAGGCGAGATAATCGGGCCGGATCAAGTTGCCGCTACCGTGCAGACTTTGGTCATCGCCGGACTGGACACCACAGTCAATCAGGTCGGTCTCACCATGAATGCACTTATGGGCCATCGTGATCAGTGGGAACGACTCGTCGACGACAGGGCACTGCTCGATCACGCGGTAGAAGAAGTCCTGCGCTATGAGCCGACGGCGCAGTTGATGATTCGCATTGCTCCCGAGGATTACGCGGTGGGAGATGCGGTGATTCCGGCCGGAAATCACATTGTGACGTGGCTGGCGTCGGCAAACCGCGATGAAACTCGATTCGGTCCGAACGCGGACAGATTGGACTGGTCGAGGTCAAATGTCCGGGACCACATCACGTTCGGTCACGGTGCGCACGCTTGCCTCGGTGCGTGGTTGGCCCGGCTGGAGATCAAGACCATCCTGAATGCGTTGATCGACAAAGCGCCGAATACCGAGCTCGTCGACGGTGGAGTGACGTGGGGTGGCACGGCCTTTATCCGCGGTGTCTCCGAACTGCGATTGAACCTTTTCTGATTGCACGAATTCGTGAACAGACCACTCGGTGGGCAAGTCGGTGTCAGATGGTCGACGTCTTGTTAGTCTGGGCCGGTGCCTGATCCCGCAACTGCGTGTTACCCGGCATTGCCCGCGACAAGTTGGGCAGTGCTGGGAATGCTCACATTCGGAGAAGAACTCAGTGGCAGCGATCTGAAAAGCTGGGCCGACTGGAGCATCGGGTTCTATTACTGGAGCCCGTCGGTGAGCCAGGTCTATACCGAGCTCAAAAAGCTGGAAACGCTGGGATTCGTCAGTTCGCGGGAGGTTTCGGAATCAGGTGGGCGTCGTCGACGAGTGTTCACGATAACCGAATCCGGTATCGAGGCTCTCAGATCATGGTCACGCCGATCGGAGATCGAAACCCCCGTTCTCAAACATGGAGTGATGTTGAGACTGTGGGTCGGCCACCTCAACGACCCCGATCAGCTCAAGTCGATAGTGCTCGATCACATCGACAACCTCGAGGCAAAGAAGCTCAAGGCAATCGAACACGCCGATAACTCGGAGAATGAACCCGCCTGGGCATTTACCGAGATGAGTCTGCGATGGATAGGCCGCCATTTTCAGATGGAGATCGACCTCGCCGCTCAGTTGCTCGATGACATCGATGAGGCCGCCGCTCGATTCGCGCAAGGCGACGCCAACGCTCTCGGCTTGCCGCAGCCCGTCAATGCCGGTAGTTGGAAGTTGATCTGAGCGTGCGGAGGTACAACTCTCCAGATTCTGCCCCACGCCAATAGAATTGTGCTGTCGAGGTTTTCGTGCCCAGTCTTCGTGCTTAGTCTTCGTGCCTAGTCTTCGTGCCTAGTCTTCGTGCCTACTGAGCTCGCATGCTTTCGGTGGTCCGGACGCCCGCATTTCGCCACAGGGAAGCGGCTGTTTCCCGAAGAAGCCCGGTGAGAGGCGAGTTCCGCTCGTCGAGCGGCATTTGTCGGAGCGGTCCGCAGATCGACAGCGCGGAGGTCGCGACGCCGATCGGGCCGATCGGAGTGGCGATCGTGCCGAATCCGTCGATCGGCGTGTCACGGCCGTATCCCACGCCGGTTTTTCGGACCTCGTCGGCCGCCTCTCCTCGCTCGTTGTTGAAGGTGTGGAGGACCCTGCCGACGAGAGTTCCGTCTGCGCGCGTGCTGAAACCGATCCGATTCGGAATCATGCTGGCGAAACGACCTGCCATGTGGGCGCGGCACACCACATTTGAGCCGTCGAGAATCGTCATCTCGACGATCAGTCCGGTACGCCGGTGCAATTCGTACAGGTGCGGATGCGCAGCTGAGTGAAGTCTGTCCTGGTACACGGCCAACGAGCCGAGTTCCACGAGCCGCAACCCGAGCGTGTAATCGCGGCCGCTGCGGTGCAGCCACCGAAGTTGGACCAGATGGTCGAGTATGCGGTGGGCTGAAGACCTTGGAAGCCCGGTTCGTCGGACAATCTCGGCGAGGGTGAGACGATCTCGACCGCCGAACGCATCCAGTAGCAGAGAGACTCGGTCGAGGAAGGCGTTCGGCGTTGCGGGATCGACCTCGAGCTGGAGCGACATGTGTTCCCTCTGCTATCCCGTAGTCAAGTTGGACAACTGCCCTGGACAAGGCTATTTCGATTAGGAATGATGACATGTTTTTTCTGCTTTGTGAAGAAGGCCACCCTGTGGATCGGACGCCTCCGGTGCTCGTCGGCGGAAACGGACCACTGATCGGGAGAGCGGGTTCCTTGCTTGGTGGTGGGCGATCTACGTTGACGTGATCACACGCCAAGTGGACAAACGCGGATGCCGGCGCAGACGTAGCGCCACCCGCCGGGCTGAGAGACCAGGAGACGATATGACGATTCAAGCGGAAGTCACCACGATGCTCGCAACCCTCAACGCTGGATTCCCGGATGTCACCAGTGTCCCGCCGTCGGAGCTACGAACTCTGATTCGGAACCGACGTGCGCCGCTGACGGGTCTTCCCGACATGCTTTCAGTCGAGAATCACGTAATCGACGGTCCCGGTGGAGATCTGGCAATTCGCGTCTTTCGTCCGCATGGAACCTCGAACGACGTTCCTCTCGTGGTCTTCGCTCACGGGGGCGGTTTCGTGTTCTGCGATCTGGACAGTCACGACGAATTCTGTCGATCGATGGCGCAGGGAGTCGGCGCAGTAGTGGTTGCCGTCGACTATCGGTTGGCGCCGGAGCATCCGGCACCGGCAGCCCACGACGACGTCTACGCCGCGGTGGCGTGGGCCAGCGAGCATGCTGCCGAATACGGTTCCGACGCAGGTAAAATCGCACTTGTGGGCGACAGTGCGGGAGGGAACCTCGCGGCGACCGTGGCTATTGCCGCTCGGGATCGGGGTGGTCCGGAAATCGCCCTTCAGGTTCTCATCTACCCCGTGATCGACGACGACTTCGAAACCGAGTCGTATCGGCTCTACGGCACGGGTCACTACAACACCACCGCAGCGATGGAATGGTACTGGCAGCAGTACGCGCCTGAAGGTCGCGACGACGCCCGTGTGATTCCTACGCGTGCGGAGACGCTCGCCGGTCTTCCGTCTGCTGTCGTCGTGACAGCCGAACTCGATCCGCCGTGTTCGTCAGGTGACGCGTATGCGCAGATGCTCGCGACGGCTGGCGTTTCGGTGCGCCATCATCGCTTCGAAGGATTGTTCCACGGCTTCCTCACTATCCCGTCTTTGTCACTGACCGAGCCTGCGCGACAGAAGCTTTGGGCGATGACGCGCGAGGCGCTCGGTAGCGAGTAGGCAGATCACTTCACTGTCAGGAGTCTCTCGGTGAGATTGCCGAACGTGTGACAGATTCTGTCGTGGACCACGGCCTCGGGACATTCGGGGTCGAACCACCGGTCCACCACTGCCCAGTGAATCGGATGATCGAGGTACTGGGTCTGCAGTGAGCCGAGGTCGGTGAACTCCTGCTCCCAGACATGAGTCCATGGTGTGTGCCCGATCGCTGCGTCGACTCGGCTGAGACGCCAGGCGCAGATCGACGAGATATGGGTAGGCATCCTGAGCAGATCCCGTTCGAATTCCTCGAGTACGTCCTGGGGTGTGCCGGGGGATACCCGGATGAACAGCGCTCGGTACACCTGACCGGCGGCTTCGGCGCCGGAACGTCCCGTGGTCCCGGATGAGTACTCGGCACCGTGGAAGTGGTCGACGGCGGCGCAGCGCAGGCTGTCGTCGACCGCATCTCGGGCTGTCTGCCAAGCCATCTCGTCTTCGAACTGAAGATGGACGATCAGATCTCCGCCGTTGATGACGCCGGGAAGTGTCGTACAGACGAGACGACGCAGCGCGTTCGACGATTCGGCAACTGCGGCAATGTTCTTCACTGCAGCGGTCCACTCGTCGGCGCCCGCCCCGTTGGCGGCGTGCACGACTCTTGTCACGTTATACATTGCTCAGTCCTTCGATGTCCTTTGCTGCGGCGGCCATGGAGCGACTCCGTTCGATTATGAGCGGAGCCATTGCATCCCACCACTGCCTGAGGGTGGAGTCTCTGCGGCCCTGGCGCGTCATCGACCACCAGCCGGCCGTGCCGTCGACCGTCCAGGTGACGGTCAAGGTGTTCGGGTCTTGATCGCACCACAACGGAGGGCTGACGAGTACGTCGGCGAGTGTCATGCCGCGACGCTGTGCACTCGGCAAATACTGGTCGAGTAGCGCGTCGACGAACTGTCGACCGCATCCCGGTTTCGTGACTATCCGATCGATCACGTAGAGCGTTTCATCTGCCATTGGTGAAGATTACTTTCCCCTAACCCGTTGTGATGCTTTCGATCTCACACAGCGGGAGATAGCGGATTTGGTCATGTGCCCGGCATTTCGACACCTCCCGTCAGGCGGGAATCGTTGCTGTGCAACAGAATCGGATGATGCAACATGGCGGACAACGATTGCGTGAAATGCAGTCGAACTCAGGTCGAACACATACGTCATGTGTTCGATGTCGTGAAGTGGAAGAGCCTTGGAGGAGCAGTTGAATCACTCGCTGGTAGGGAAGACCGCGCTGGTCACCGGGAGCAGTCGAGGCATCGGCAGGGCGATCGCCAGGCGACTGGCGGCAGAGGGGGCAACCGTGGTCGTCACCGCACGGTCGACTCGGCCTACCGCGGCAGTCCGTGCCGACAGTAATGTCGTCATCGGCGGTACGTTGTCCGAGACCGTCGAGATGATCGAGTCGCAACACGGTCGTGCACTTGCCATTCCGGCCGATCTCGAGGATTCCGAGGCTCGCGACGGATTGATCGAGAAGGTCGTCTCGCGGACCGGAGGTATCGACATCCTCGTGAACAATGCCGGGTTTGCCGACTACGCGCCGATCGAGAAGATGTCGCTGGCGACGTTCGAACGGACCCTCGACCACTACATTCGCGCGCCGTTCGCCCTGTCGAAGGCAGCCATCCCCTACATGCGAGAGCGCGGCGCAGGCTGGATCGTGAACATCGGTTCCTCGACGGGGCTGAATCCGATCAGGCCCTTCCGCGACTACAACAAGACGTCGGGTGACGTGATTTACGCGTCGATGAAGGCAGCACTGCACAGGTTCACACAGGGCCTCGCCGCGGAGGTGCTGGACGACAATATCGCGGTCAACTCGGTGGGGCCTTCCACTGCGATCTCGACTCCCGGCGCCGACGCACTCATTCCGGATGGATACGAAACCGAGCCCGTCGAGTATCTTGCCGAGACGGTACTGGCCATGTGTTCTCTTCCCGCGGCCGAGCGGACCGGCCTTGTAGCCTTCAGTCTTCATTTTCCCTGGTATCAGGATCTGGTCGTGAAGGCGCTCGACGGGCAAGGGCTGATGCCCAGACGTGAGCCACCGACGTGGTGCAATCCCAACATTCTGCCCGAAGGAATCTGAAGTCTTTGTCGAGCAATAGTTTCGGCGACACAACCCGAGGAGTGGAGATGTCCCACGCTGAACGCCGGTTCGGTACCGGCACGGCCGTCGTGACCGGTGCGGGGGCCGGTATCGGTGCAGGGTTCGCCCGTCACCTTGCGCGGCTGGGAATGACGGTGGTCGTTGCCGACATCGACGAGGAGCGTGCGTCGCTCGTCGCCGAGGACATTCGCGCGGCCGGTGGGAGAGCTGACGTCCATGGAGTGGACGTAGCGGATGCCGATGCCGTGAAGAGGATGGCGGACAATGTGTTCGATCGTCACGGCAGCGTCGAGTTGCTGGTCAACAATGCCGGAGTGGAGACGGCCGGGTTGCTGTGGGAAGTCAGTGGTGCGCGGTGGAGACGGTTGATGGAGATCAACGTCGACGGCGTCTTCTATTGCCTTCGTGCTTTCGTGCCATTGATGTTGAAGGTGGGTAAGCCGGCGTGTGTGGCCAATCTGTCTTCTGTCGGCGGGATCAACAGCGCCGCGGTGCAAGGACCGTACATCGCCAGTAAGTTCGCGGTGCTGGCGATGACCGAGAGCTTGCACCAAGATCTGTCGTTGGTCGACTCTCCGATTCAGGTCAGTGCTGTTGTTCCACACTCGATCCGGAGTGAGATCTTTCGTGCGGCCCAGCGTGACGCGCCGACTACGAACGTCACGGCAAACGCTGTCTTCGATGCAATGCAACAGGCGAACGTCGAATCCGGACTCGACCCGCTCGATGCCGCCGAGCACATGACCGAAGCAATAGCGCGTGGGGACTTCTGGGTGTTCTCCGACGACGACGCGTGTCGGCAGTTCACCGACCGCCGAGCCGCTCAGCTTCGAGACCTGTTACCTCCCGCCGATCCTCGCACAATGCTCACACGCATGGGCATCTCGTGAATGCGGAGCAGTTCGGAGCAGGCCTGTTCACGCGCTGCCGTTGACAGACGTCGACGCACTCTTGGGGAGGCCTGACCAACCCACCAGGCCGACCAGAGCGAAAGCTACGGCGGCAGTGACGAAGGTGACGGTGAAGGCGGATTCGCTGGGCAGAGCGGATACGCCCTCTGGCAAGTTCGCGATGGTCATCGAGGCGAGAATCGTAGTCACCACTGCACTGCCCATGGCGCTGCCGGTGGAACGGGAGATCGAGTTGATGCCGTTGGCTATTCCGCTCTGGTGTCGCGGAACGCTCGACATGATGATCGCGGGCAGGGCCGCGTAGCCCAGGCTCACGGCGGCGCCGATCACGATGCCGGCACCGATGACCGACGCGGTGTGCGTGTGGTCGTACGCGAGCCAGGCGAACGGCACCGCACCACAGATGGCGGTGAGTCCCAGGACGAAGCGTGGCCCACGCACTCTGATGAGCCGCCCACCGATCGGTGCTGCGATCAGCGAGGCAATCGCACCCGGCAGCAGGAATTCCACCGACGCACGCAGAATGCTGGCGTCGAATCCGTATCCCGTGAGGGCGTGGGGAAGCTGCACGAGATAGGAGATGCCCAGGAAGTTGGCGAACATTCCGAAGCCCAGCATGACCCCCGCCAGATTCGCCATCATCACGGGCCGGTGGACGAACATTCGCATGTCGACCAGTGGTTCGTCGACGATCTTCTCGATCCAGACCCAGACTGCGAACATCACGATCGAGCCCAGGAAAACACCGATGGTCACGGGTGAGAACCAACCCCATTGGTGGCCTTGCGAAATCGACAACAGGAGCAGAAGGAGTGCAGCGCCCAGGCTCAGCGCGCCGATGACGTCGACGCGCCCGCCGCTCTTGTGCTTGGTTGCCGGAACCAGCGTGATGACGGCGACGAGGGCAAGCAACGCGAACCCGGTGGCCATCCAGAAGGCGTTGCGGTAGTCGGCATCCGGAGCCGATGTGAGAAGTCCGGTGGCTACGAGGGCGAGCCCGCTGCCGAATGCGAGAGTTCCGCTGACCAATGCCATCGCGCCGGGAAGCTTGTGTGGGCGGACCTCTTCGCGCAGGACCGACAGAGCCAGCGGGAAGATGGCGGTGGCGGTCCCCTGGAGGACGCGTCCGAGGATGAGAAGTGGCAGATTGTGTGCCAGTGCGGCGACGATCGAACCGATGACCATGACGACCAGAACGCCGACCAGCGTGCGCTTCTTGCCGTGCTGATCGCCGTAGCGGCCCAACAGGGGAGTGAAAACGGCGGCCGACAGCAACGTCGCCGTCGTCACCCAACTGATGCCGGCCGCGGATGCGCCCAGATCGGACTGAATACGCCCCAAAATCGGGACGGGCAGTGTCTGCATCATCGAGACGATCATCGCGGCCAGGCTGAGCGCCCCGATGATGACGGCCTCGCGGCGCGGCGATGTTACGACGGATACATCCGGGGTGTCGTGGACCGTTGGCTGCGCAGCGCTGTCGGTCGTCACTGAATTCGTCAAGTGGGTCCTTCTCGGGAATTACAAGAGAAATTGCTTAATGTGCCGAAGTAATTTTCTCTGGATGGTAAGTCCGCGAGATCGATCCCGTCAATGCTGTTCAGTGAGCCCCTGGGGTCAGTTCGGTGTATTCAGGACCAACTCGGCGTGTTCCGGACTAGAAGGGGTAGACCGGGAGTGCGCTCTGCGCAGTCACCCACTGCGTTTCGGTGAAGGCGTCGAGGTTTGCGCCGATACCGCCGACGCGGCCACCGTTACCCGAAGACGCCATACCGCCGAACGGGATGACTGCTTCGTCGCCGACGGTCTGATCGTTGATGTGTACGAGGCCGGTGGGGATTTGTTGGGCGAGCTCGAGCCCGCGCATGGCGTCGGAGGTCAGAATGCCCAGCGACAACCCGTACTCGGAATCGTTGGCTATGGCGACGGCTTGTTCGACGGTGGCGAAGGAGGTGACCGGTGCGACTGGCCCGAAGACTTCGTCGGCGAATGCCGGCGCGGTGAGTGGGGTGTCGGCCAGCACGGTGGGCCGGTAGAAGAGATCCTCGTAGGTGCCGCCGGCCGCCAGTTTTGCTCCGGCCGCGATGCTTCCGGTGACCAGGGAGTGGATGTGGTCGCGTTGTTTGGCGTCGATGATGGGTCCGAGTGCGACCTGACCGGTGAACGGGTCGCCTACCGGAAGCTTGTCGGCGCGTTCGGCAAGGAGTGCGGTGTAATCGGCGGCGATGCTTTCGTGGACGAGCTGGCGGCCGGTGGTCATGCAGATCTGCCCCTGGTGCATGAACGAGCCGAAAGCGCCTACAGATGCGGCCTTTTCGAGGTCGACGTCGTCCATGACGATCAGTGCGTTGTTTCCTCCGAGTTCGAGGTGTGCTCGTTTGAGATGGCGGCCCGCCAGTTCACCGACAGCGCGTCCTGCCCGGGTCGACCCGGTGAATGCGATGACGCGAACGCTCGGATGAACCACGATTGCCTCACCAGCGTCAGCGCCACCCGGCAGCATGCCGAACACTCCGGCAGGCAAACCGGCTTCTTCGAAGATGCGGGCAAGAACCACACCGCCACAGATCGCCGTGCGCGGATCAGGCTTGAGGATCACCGAATTGCCCAGTGCCAGTGCGGGAGCGACTGCACGGATCGACAGAATGATCGGGAAGTTGAACGGTGCGATGACGCCGACGGTGCCGACGGGGACGCGACGAGAGAAGCTCAGCCGCGGTTGCTCCGAGCGCAGCACCTCGCCGACGGGGTGTGCGGCCAAAGCTGCTGCGTTGTAGCACTCTTCGGCAGCGGTGTGGGTTTCCAGTTCGGCTTTGGCGGGAATGCTGCCGGCCTCGCGGATTACCCATTCGCCGATTTCGTCGGCGTACTGCTCGAACAGTTGACCGGCGCGGCGTAGAACGGCGGCTCGTTCGGTGTACGGCCTTGCTGCCCAATCCTTCTGAGCGGCACTAGCTTTTGTTGCAGCGGCTGCCACGTCGTCTGGTGTTGCCATGCCGACCGTCGTCAACTGCTTGCCGGTGGCCGGTTCGACGACAATACGATCGTCGGCGCTACCGCGAACCCATTCGCCGTCGAAGATCTTCGATTCCCACACAGGTTCGCTCAGCAAACGCGTCATGGCCGCTCCTCGGTAAAGGGATGCAACCGCGCGCCGCATCACATGGTTGTGCACCACGTTGCTCCGTGAGGGGAGTCGATCGCCATCGCACTTTCACTCAGTGAAAGACGGATTCATGGCGTCCTTGAGCGCTTGGATCAGATCGGCGAACTCGGTCGAGTGGGTGGCGCCGCTGCGGGTCACTCCCGAGACGGGAATTCGCAAGCGGCCGTTCGATTCTCGCATGAAGCTGATGCCGGCGCGTGGAGATTCGCCTGCGGTGATCGAATACAGCAGGGTCCAGGCGCGCGGGTTGGTGATCACGTCCAGCGTGGCTGTGTGATCGCTCGGAATTGCAGGGCCCAGTTGGACGCGTCGATCTATCTCGCGGAACGCGTCCTCGACCACCTTGTGAATGAGCACCTGGCTTTGGCGCGGCGGCAGGAGCAGGGGGTATGCGGCCAGATCATTGAGGTCGACGCTTTGCTGGCCGGCCAGGGGGTGCCGGCTCGACATGACGACCAGCAGATCTTCGACGCCGAGGTCCAAGGGTTCGAGTCCGGGGCGGTCGACGCCGCCGCGAATCAGCGCGATGTCGGCGTCGCCGGAGGCCACGGCGTCCATGCGGTGGGCAAAACTCTTGATGACGAACTCGACGTCCAGGTCCGGATGAAGTTCGCGCACGTGTGCGATGGCGTCCAGCGTCTGAGCGGCGAAGCTCATGTTTCCGGTGATCCGGATCCGGGCTCGTGGGTCGCGTGCGACGGAGTAGGCCATCGTTTCGAGGCTGAGGACTTGCTGCGCGATGGGCACGAGTCGCGATCCTGCCGGGGCAAGGCGAACGGCTCGGGTCGAGCGTTCGAAGAGTGTCGCCCCAAGTTCCTTCTCCAGTCGGGCGACCTGATGGCTGATCGCCGACTGCGAGATGAAGCAGCGCTCGGCAGCGCGACTGAAGCTCAGTTCCTCGCTCACGACGAGGAAGTACTTGAGTTGGCGGAAGTCCATGAGGACAGCTTACTTATGAGCAATCGAGATAACAGTCTTGCGAATACTCCAGCTAGCTGGACCCGACCCATGATCAGTCCATACCGTAATAGTCATACTTTCAATTTGGTTGAGGAGATTTGTTGTGGATAGAACAGCTGCGGGTCGCGCTGACATCGACGCGACTGGACACGAGCAGACTCAGGTAGTCATCGTCGGTTCGGGATTCGGAGCCCTCGCCGCGGCCAAGACCCTCGCGAAGTCCAAGACGCCGTTCGTCCTCATCTCCGCCACCACCGAGCACCTCTTCCAGCCGCTGCTCTACCAGGTGGCGACGGGCGTTCTGTCGGCAGGCGAAGTTGCTCCGCCCATCCGCACGATCCTGCAGAAGTACCCCAACGCCGACGTGCGTCTCGGTCGCGTCGTCGAGGTCAACGCCGAAGAGAACACCGTCGTCTACGAGGCTTCGGGCACCCGCCACACTCTCGGATACCGCTCGCTCATCGCAGCCACCGGTGCCACCCAGGCGTACTTCGGTCATGACGAGTTCGAAAAGGTCACCTACAAGCTCAAGACCGTCGAGGATGCCGAGGTCCTGCGTAAGCAGATCCTGCGTTGCTTCGAAGAGGCTCACACCACCAACGACGCGCTGGTTCGCCGCAACCTGCTCAGCTTCGTTGTCGTCGGTGCAGGCGCGACCGGCGTCGAGCTCGCCGGACAGATCAAGGAACTGGCGCGTCGCTACTTCGCCAAGTCCATCAACAACATCAGCGCCGACGAGGTCACGGTCACCATGGTCGAGGGCGCGGGCGTTGCGCTTCCGGCCTTCGGCGGCAAGCTCAGTGAGTACACACAGGCCTCGCTCGAGAAGTCGGGTGTTGAGGTTGTTCTCAACACCATGGTCACCGCCATCGACGAGCACGGTGTCACCGTCTCTTCGGCAAAGACCAAGGAAGAGAAGCGCATCGACGCCGAGACCGTCATCTGGTCGGCCGGTGTTCGCGCCAACGACTTCGCAGCAGTGCTCGGCGAGGCGACCGGTTGTGAGAGTGACCGTGCAGGTCGTTTGCTCATCAATCCGGACTTGACCGTCGGCGGGTTCGCCAACGTCTTTGCCATCGGCGACATGACTTCGCTGAACGGTCTGCCGGGTCAGTCGCCCGTTGCAATGCAGGGTGGCCGTCATGCAGCGAAGACTGTGAACGGAAAGGTCAAGGCCGGAACGCCTTTCAAGTACTTCGACAAGGGCAGCATGTCGATCATCAGCCGATTCAGCGCTGTGTGTCGCGTCCGCAAGGTCGAGTTCAAGGGCACGATCGCCTGGTTCATGTGGCTGGCCGTGCACGTGATGTATCTGGTGGGCTTCCGCAACCGGTATGTCGCTGTGATGTCGTGGTTCGGTTCGTTCATCGGTCACCGTCGTCCGCACTTCCACTACGCGCAGGAGCCGATGAAGATCGAGGCCACGCCGCCGGTGACCGAACGCGAACCGGAGTTGGCGCACTCCGCGTAGCTCCGCACCGCCTGAACACGTTTCGCCTGATGTCAGTCACACTGTGTGAATGGCATCAGGCGAGCGTTCGTTGATCGGCCGGGCATTTATCGTGCTCGGTGCCTTCGACGCGAAATCGCCGCGGTTGACGCAGTCGGAGATCAGTCGTCGCAGCGGCTTGCCTCTGCCCACCGTCCACCGACTGTGTGGGCAGTTGGTGGCTGAGGGCGCACTCGAGCGTCGGAGTGACGGCAAGTACCAGGTCGGAGTCCGGTTGTGGGAGATCGGCGCTCTTGCTCCCGGCGCTCACGGCCTACGGCAGGTGGCGTTGCCGTTCCTCGAGGACCTGTACGAGGTCACCCGAGAGAACGTGCAGTTGGTCGTTCGTGAGGGCACCGAGGCTCTGTACCTCGAGCGCTTGTCCTCGCGTAGCGCCGTCACCGTGGTCGGCCGTGCCGGCGGAAGATTGCCGTTGCACGCGTCCAGCGGTGGATTGATTCTCCTCGCGCACGGCGGAACCGAGCTTCTCGACGACGTCCTTCGCGCCGGCCTCGAGTCGTTCACTCCCAAAACCATTACTTCCGAGCGGATTTTGCGAGCAACTCTCGACGAGATCAGGCGCGCCGGATTCGTGGTCTGTCGTGAGTATCTGAACGTCGGAACCCTTGCCGTCGCCGCTCCTGTCCGCGAAGCCGGGGGCAGTGTCGTGGCAGCGGTCTCGACAGTTGTTCCGGTGGAGCAGGATCCAGCTCCTTTACTGCCCGCGTTGGTCGCGGCCGCCCGTGGAATATCACGCGGGCTTGGTAGCGGTGGGTTTCGATAGCTCGTTTCGGTCTTTCACTGAGTGAAATTGCAGCTGTTCAGAGGAGTGATCGTGGTCGAGGGTGGTCTCAATCGTCACTCACCTCAGGAGCTCTCTGTATGTCTTCTTCACGCACCCAGGTCGGAATCGTCGGTGGTGGTCCCGCCGGGTTGATGCTCTCGCATCTGTTGCATCTGAAGGGAATCGATTCGGTTGTCCTGGAATGCCGCACCCGCGAAGAGGTAGAAGGCACCATTCGTGCCGGCGTGCTCGAACAGAACACGGTTGATCTCATGGTCGAGACCGGACTCGGTGATCGACTGAAGCGGGAGGGCCTCGAACATCACGGAATCGAGTTGCGATTCGGTGGACGAGGGCACCGAATCGCGTTCGACGAACTGACCGACGGGCGAGCAGTCACGGTGTATCCGCAACACGAGGTGCTCAAGGATCTGATCGCGCGGCGTCTCGCTGACGGCGGGGACATTCGATTCGGAGTGTCCGACGCGCAAGTACACGATCACGAATCGGATCGCCCGAGTATCACTTTTGTCGACTCGGACGGAAATGATCAGAAGCTCGAGTGCGCCCTGGTGGCCGGTTGCGACGGTTCACGCACCGGAACGCGAAAGCTGATTCCCGAACCGTCGATCCGAACGGATCATTTCCGCCAGTATCCCTTCGCGTGGTTCGGCATCCTGGCCGAGGCGCCGCCGTCGTCCGAAGAACTGATCTATGCCAACCATGAGCGCGGGTTTGCACTGATCAGCACACGGACGCCCGAGGTACAGCGTCATTACCTTCAGGTCGATCCGGACGACTCCGTGGACAACTGGTCCGACGATCGAATCTGGGACGAGCTGCACATGCGCGTCGACGGTGAGGGGGCGGAGATCAAGGACGGCAGGATCTTTCAGAAGTCGATCCTCCAGTTCCGCAGCTTCGTGTGTGAGCCGATGCAGCACGGCAACCTGTTTCTTGCCGGGGATGCGGCGCACACCGTGCCGCCGACCGGCGCGAAGGGAATGAATCTCGCGATCGCCGACGTCTACGCACTGGCGAAGGCAATGGACGGTTTCTTCACCTCGTCCGAACGAAAGATGCTGGACGGGTACACCGAAACGGTGTTGCCGCGTGTGTGGCGGACGCAGCACTTCTCGTGGTGGATGTCGTCGATGCTCCATCGCTTGCCAGACGACAGCGGTTTCGGGCATCGCCGACAGTTGGCCGAGTTGGACATGGTCACGCGTTCCGTGGCGGGACGAACGCTGATCGCCGAGAACTACGTCGGAACTCCCTTGCATCAGTAGGCCGATTCGCAGGTTGCACGGTGCGAAATCAGGGGGAGTGGGGTGCCAGGTGTCACCAGGACCCCGAAGTTCTTGGTATGTGTCCGCCTGGCGGGAAGCCGCCGAGCCGAAGTAGCGGGAGCTTTGTAACCTCGAACACGTCCTTGTCCAACCGAGGGTGGCTGATGCTTCGACCGCACTGCGGGGGAGTTGTCGTATGACTGAGCGTTGCAAGAAGTGACTGTTCAGGATCCACTGTCTCCCAAGCCGATCGGTGCGAACCGACTTCGAGCTCATCGAGGCACTTCAGTCGCTCCGGTCAACTGAACAGAGGGATCTTCCGATGAAGTTCAGCCTCGCCGTGGCGATGATTCCCCTCTCTCAACTCGTTGCACTTGCGAAAGTGGCCGAAGAATGCGGCTTTTCTTCGATCACGATGCCCGACTCACTGTTCTTTCCCGAGCGGGGCGCTACCGGGTATCCGTATACCGCTGACGGTGTGCGGATGTGGGACGTGAAGACACCATTTGTAGACCCCATGATTGCCGCGGCCTTCATGGGACCCGGAACGTCGAAGATTCGCTTTTATCCGCAGGTGCTCGAGCTCAGCTCACGCAATCCTCTGCTGCTGGCAAGCCAGGTGGGGTCGGTCGCGAATTTGACAGGAGGCCGCTTCGGTCTCGGGGTCGGTGTGGGCTGGGCGCCAGAGGAATTCGAGTGGTGCGGCGCTTCCCCCAAGGATCGAGGCCCGCGAGTCGACGAGATGCTCGAGGTACTGCGACTGGTTATAGGCGGCGGTATGGTCGAACATCACGGCAAGTTCTTCGACTTCGACAGGCTGCAGATGAGCCCGGCGCCGGTCGATCCCGTCCCCATCTACATCGGAGGACATTCCGCGGCCGCATTGCGCCGTGCAGCGCGAGTGGGTGACGGTTGGACCTCGGCTACAGTCTCTTTCGCTGATCTGCAAGCTCTCATCGCGAGGATCGGCGTCCTGCGGGTCGAGTACGGGCGCGCCGAGTCCCCGTTCGAAATTCAGGCCGTCTGCGCCGATCGCTTCGGTCTCGACGGCTCCCTGGAACTGGCCGATAGCGGAGTGACGGAATCGATCGTCATTCCTTGGGCCATGTACGGCCTCGGGTTCGACTGCGACCTGGAAGCGAAGAAAGATGCGGTACGCAGGTTCTCCGAGGAAGTCATCTGCAAATTCTGAATTCACGTAGCGCACCCGTGCTGCAATGACCCGTGTGCGGGGATCAATCCGTATGCGGGCGTTGCGGCTCCAACATCCGTTCGCGCAGACTGTCGTAGATAGGAGCCGACCCTGCCGACGTGGTGACGAATACCGCTGCCGCAGTGGCAGCGAGCATCGGGACCAGCGTCGACGTCACCGCGGTCATTTCGACCACGATCACGATGCCGGTGAACGGTGCGCGTACTACTGCGCCGAAGAAGGCAGCCATACCGACGGTGGCCATGGTGACCGTGAGCCCGGCGTCCACTCCGGGCACGAAGCTCGACAGTCCGGTGAAGATCGACCCCCAGAGCGCGCCGAGAGCGAGTAAGGGAGCGAACAGTCCGCCGGGAGTTCCAGCGGCATACGAGAGCGGGCCGGTGAAGAACCGAACCACCAAGTACAGCAGCAGGGTCGGTAGTAGGAAGGTCCTTCCGCCGACGATCATCTGTGCAAGAACGTCGCCGCCCCCACTGGCCAACGGGTCGAGGAACAGCGTCAGGCCGATGACGGCGCCGATCGTTGCGCCGATGACAGTCGGCGGGATCTTGTCGAGCCGTGCCACGATGTCGAGTAGTCCTAGAATCAGGCGGTTGTACGCAATACCCAGTAGCCCCGTGAGGATTCCGAAGACGACGAACAGTGGCAAGAATGCGAGTTGAGGTGTCGGGACGGTGCCGACCTCGAAATCGGGTTGATCACCGATGACGATCCGTGCACAGCCCACCGCCACTGAAACACCGAAAAGCGTTGGCAGCACGGTGCGCAGCCGGAACGAGTGCGTCACCTCCTCGCAGACGAACAGTGCCCCCGCGATCGGCGCGTTGAATGCGACAGCGAGACCTGCTCCGGCCGCGGATGTTTGCAGCATGGCGACGTCGGGTTCGGTGAGGCGGGCTCGCCGTCCCGCTTCTGCTCCGATCGCCGCACCCATGTGTACGGTGGGGCCTTCACGGCCGAGAACCAGACCGGAGCCGATCGCCAAGAGGCCGCCGATGAATCTGGCGGGCACGAGATTGATTCCCGGCGGTTTCGCTTCACCGCGGGACACCGCCTCGACGTGCTGGATGCCGCTTCCCTTTGCGAGGGGCACTCGTCTGACGATCAGTACGGCAAGTACGGTGCACAGGGCCACCAGGAGGACCGGCACGAGCCACCCGACGTACGGAACGTGATGCGCCCAGTTCACGATCGCCTGACGAAGTTCGTCGGCCCTGATCAGACACCAACGGAACGCGCCGCCGACAAATCCGACCCCGACGCCGGCGACCGCAGCGAGTAGACACAGCAAACCCAGTCCGCGGTTGGAGTCACGCGGTTCGGCGCCGCCATCGTCCTCGGTCATCGTGATCAGCCCTACCTGATGGTCACAACTCGCGACAGGTGAATTGAGCTTCCTCACCTTGGACGGTAACCCATCGCGCTACCCGCAGGGTCGGATCGAGGTTGTGCAGCCTGGTCACAATTCGACAAGCAGGCTGATTCCGAGAACCGCCATCATCACGGCGATCAGAGCATCGAGAACCCGCCAGGCGTTGGGTTTCGCAAAAAGCGGCGTCAGCAGATGTGCGCCGTAACCGAGGGCGCCGAACCAGACCACACTTGCCGTGATGGCACCGGCGGCAAACCACCAACGTCCGATCTCGCCGCGACCATTGGCGATAGAACCCATGAGCACGACGGTGTCGAGGTACACGTGTGGATTGAGCCAGGTGAGGGCCAGTGCCATCGTGACGGCGGCAATCCTCGACCCGTTGCCATGTCGATCCGGTGCCAACGTCTGGGGGTGAAGTGCCCGCTTGGCGGCGAAGATCGCATAGCTGAGGAGGAAAACGGCGCCGGCGATACGAACGAACGTGATCATCGACGGTGCGTGTTCGAGGAGGGTCCCGATTCCGCCGACGCCCGCGAGGATCAGAATTGCGTCTGACAACGCGCACACTGCGACGATCGGGAGTACGTGCGATCGCGTCAGACCTTGGCGAAGAACAAACGCATTCTGGGCGCCGATTGCGACGATCAATGACAGTCCGACTCCGAAACCGACGAGGGCCGACGCAGGGTCGTTGGTGCTGAGCATGTTGTCGAGCCTGCCGCGCAGATATCATTCAGTCCAGCTAATGATTCTAAGGGCACATCAGAGTAGCTTCAGATTATGTTGGATTTCGAGCAACTGAGGGCATTGCACGCCGCGGTCGACGAGGGAACCTTCGAGGCGGCGGCGCGGAAACTACACATCACGCCTTCGGCGGTCAGCCAACGAATCAAAGGTCTCGAGACCTCGGTTGGCCGGATCCTGGTGCAGCGCACCAAACCCATCCAGGTCACCGATTCCGGGAGAGAAGTCCTGCGTCTTGCACGTCAGATAGACGCTTTGTCGCGTGACACCGTGCGAGAGCTCGGCCTTGAAAATGGTTCAGGGATGTTTGCACGTGTCTCGATCGCGGTCAATGCCGATTCGCTGTCCACCTGGGTTCTCGGGGCCCTCGCGGAGTTCACGCAAGAAGTCGGTTTCGATTTTCATCTCGACGATCAAGACCACACCACCGAACTACTGCGCGACGGTTCGGTCATGGCTGCCGTCACCTCTGTTGCGTCACCGATTCAAGGGTGTACCTCCAGCCGTTTGGGCATCATGCGGTATCGGCCGATGGCGAGTGCGGAGTTCTGCCGTCGTTGGTTCGCAGACGGTGTCACGGCCGAATCCCTTTCGGAGGCGCCGCTGGTTGTGTTCAATCGCAAGGATCTACTGCAGGATCGCTACCTCGATCAAAAGGTCGGCCACCCCGCCGATCCGCCCCGTCATCTTGTTCCTTCATCGGCAGACTTCGCGGACGCCGTCAGGCGGGGATACGGCTGGGGATTGATACCGGACCTGCAGCGCGGCGACGACGATCGCTCCGGCGTGCTGATCGGATTCGATCCGGACTTCGTGGACGACGTTCCGCTGTACTGGCAGCAGTGGAAACTGTCGTCACCTGTCTTGCGCCGGATCTCCGAGGTGGTGACCAGACGCGCCCACGAGGTGTTGCATCAGCCGTCGAACTGATGCATACCGTACGTGTGGTGTTGTGCTCAGGGAACAAAGAACCTGGACAAGTTGATCCCCTGGGACCGTTTCTTCGGCCGCAGGACGCCGATAGTGTTTTGAGTCACACACGAATGAAAGGTGCTGACTCTCGTGGCGAACATCGGATATCTGGCTTGGGATCTTGCAGAGAAGTACGGGCAGAAGCCGTGCTTGCGGGACGACCACGTCGAACTCACGTATGAAGAGTTCGCAGATCGCACGGAAGCTGTTGCCGCGCAATTGGCCGGACTCGGAATCGGCCTCGGTGACGTGGTGGCGATCATGCTGCCCAATCGCGTCGAGTTGCTGATCGCGATCATGGCTGCCTGGCGCATCGGTGCTGCCGCTACACCCATCAATCCGATGTTCACCGCGAACGAAGCGGACTACCAGATCGCGGACTCCGGGGCCGAGTTGGTCATCACCGCCACTGCCGACGCACCCTCGGGCGGCCGCGCAGTGTTGGCCGTCGAGGATCTGGCGACAGTGCCGCCGACCGATCCCCGACCCGGAATCGATGTTGCAGCAGACGATCTGGCGTTGCTCATCTACACCAGCGGCTCCACCGGACGGCCCAAGGGAGTGATGCTGACTCATGCCAACCTGCAGTTCATGGCTTCGTCGATGGGCAAGAACATCGGTGTTACCGGCGCGGATCACTGCCTGCTGATTCTGCCGCTGTTCCATGTCAACGCGATCTGCGTCAGCGTCTTGACGCCCTTGCTTGTCGGCGGGCAGGTGAGTGTCACCGGGAAGTTCTCGGTTTCGAGATTCTTCGACGACGTCGCGCGGCTTCGCCCCACGTATTTCTCGGCGGTGCCGGCAATCTACGCGATGCTGACCTCACAGCCGGAAGACCCTTCGATCGACACGTCGTCCTTGAGGTTTGCCGTGTGCGGTGCGGCGCCGATCAGCAAGGAACTCCTCGAACGCGCTGAGCAGCGTTTCGGTTTCGTGATCGTGGAAGGTTACGGACTCACCGAGGGGACCTGTGCGTCGGCCTGCAATCCTGTGGACGGCGTGCGCAAACTCGGTACGGTCGGCCCGGCGTTGCCCGGCCAGCAGATTGCCATTCTTGCCGAGGACGGAACCTTTGCGCCCGCCGGGACTGCCGGAGAGGTGGTCATCAAGGGTGGCAACGTGATGCGTGGCTATCTGGGGAAGCCGGAGGAGACTGCGAAGACCGTCAAGGATGGTTGGTTGCATACCGGTGACGTCGGAGTCCTCGACGAGGACGGCTACCTGACCCTGGTCGATCGCATCAAGGACATGATCATCCGTGGGGGAGAGAACATCTACCCCAAGGAGATCGAAAATTCGCTCGCTACACATCCTTCCGTGCTCGAGGCAGCCGTCATCGGCGCTCCGCACCAGGTCTACGGAGAGGTGCCAGTTGCCTATGTTGTCGCCTACCCCGATGCACCCGTCACCGAAGACGAACTGCTCGAACATGTCACGGCCTTGCTCACCCGAGTAAAGGTGCCAGTGGCGATCTACGTCGTCGATGCGCTTCCCCGAAACCCGGTGGGCAAGATCGACAAACCTGGAATGAGACGAGCTTTGAGCGCAACTCCCGCTCACTAGTCACTTCCCCGTAATACCAGCACAGCTCGACGACGTCCGTCGAGTCGATCCGTCATGCCCACATTCCGTATTTCAGGAGCACATCATGGGATTCAAAGAAGGAAACTTCCCTCCCGTCGATCCGGCAACGTTCATGGACAAGCCGTTTCTCGAGCGTCTGCGTGACATGTCCACGCACTGGGTGGATTACGGCTTCGGTACGCCGAAGATGGTCCACACCGTCTACATCATGAAACTGTTGTTCCTTTACCTGGCAGCTGGAACAGCCGTTGCCACTTTGACTTCCGGCCTCTCGTGGTTCGACATCGGATCGTGGTGGAACCAGCCGATCGTCTACCAGAAACTCATCATCTGGACGATGATGCTCGAGATGCTGGGCTTGGCAGGATCCTGGGGGCCGCTCGCCGGCCACTTCAAGCCGATGACCGGTGGAGTTCTCTACTGGCTCCGCCCCGGCACCATTCGTCTGCCACCGTGGCCGGGCAAGGTGCCGCTCACCTCGGGTGACACCCGCACGGTGTTCGACGTCTTCATCTATGTCGCCGCAGTCGCCAATCTCCTTGTTGCCGCTGTTCTCCCCGGTGTTCACACCACAGGAATCGATTCGGCAATCGCTGACAATGCCGGACTGGTGCGCCCGACGGTCTTGTACTCCTTCCTGGTACTCATGGTGATTCTCGGGTTGCGGGACAAGGTGCCCTTCATCGCTGCCCGTAGTGAGCAGTACCTGCCGGCGATCTTCTTCTTCACATTCCTGCCGTTCGTCGACATGATCCTGGCGCTCAAACTGCTGATCGTCATGGTGTGGATCGGTGCCGGTGTCTCGAAGTTCGGTCGCCATTTCTCGCTGGTGGTTCCTCCGATGCTCAGCAATACCCCGTGGATCCCGTCAAAGAAGATCAAGCGCGCCCACTACCGGAATTTCCCGGAGGATCTGCGGCCTTCACACCTGGGCGGCGGCGTCGCACACGTGGCCGGAACGATGGTCGAAATCGTCACCCCGTTGATACTGCTGTTCTCGACGAACAAGACCCTCACGATCCTCGCCGTGATCCTCATGGTCGGATTCCATCTGTTCATCGCGTCGACCTTCCCGCTTGCCGTCCCACTCGAATGGAATCTTCTGTTCGCCTACGCCTCGGTCTTCCTGTTCCTGGGATTCCCGGCATGGGACGGCTACGGACTCGGCGCCATGTCCTCACCGTGGATCACCGCGGGAATTGTTGCAGCCCTTGCCTTCTTCCCCATTCTCGGAAACCTTCGACCGGATCTGGTGTCCTTCCTGCCGTCGATGCGTCAGTACGCCGGCAACTGGGCATCCGCGACGTGGGCATTCGCGCCGGGCGCTGAAGCCAAGATCGACCAGTTCATCAAGCGTCCGTCGCCGGATACGCGCAATCAGTTGATGACGATGTACCCCGAAGATGTGTCCGATGTCGTTCTGCATCAGCTGTTGGGCTGGCGTTCCATGCACAGCCAGGGGCGTGCGCTGTTCTCTCTGATGATCAGGCACCTCGGCGACGACATCAACACGTACTCACTGCGGGAAGCAGAGTTCATGTGCAACTCCATCGTCGCCTTCAACTTCGGTGACGGGCACCTGCACGACGCGAAGTTGATCGCAGCCATTCAGCGTCGCTGCAATTTCGCACCCGGTGAGTTCCTGGTGACCTGGATCGAATCGCAGCCCATCCACAAGGGAACGCAGGAGTACCAGGTGATCGATGCCGCTCTCGGTGTCATCGAACGAGGTACTTTCAAGGTCGCCGACGCAGTCGCCGAACAGCCGTGGTTGCCGAACGGGCCCATTCCGTTCGACGTTCAGTGGACACTGGACGTACGGGCCGACCGCGCGGCAACGGATCCGCAGGTTGTCTCCGAACCGAAGATGCGTACGAGGGTCAGCGGTAGCGAGCAAGAGGTGAGTAAGTGACAAAGGCCGTAGTCGTCGGCAGCGGGCCCAATGGGCTCGCTGCCGCGGTACACCTCGCACGTAGCGGTGTGGACGTGCAGGTGCTCGAGGCTGCCGACCAGATCGGCGGAGGCACCCGCTCCGGTCCGATCGACGTGCCGGGGTTGATCCATGATCACTGCTCGGCGTTTCACCCGATGGGTATCGGCTCGCCGTACCTGTCCAAGCTGGACCTCGAGCGATACGGGCTGATCTGGAGATGGGCAGAGGTGGACTGCGCGCATCCGCTCGACAACGGGGACGCCGGGGTTCTGTACCGCTCTCTGGAGCAGACGGCTGCGGGACTCGGCGCTGACGGGCCTCGATGGCAACGCATGTTCGCTGACTTGTCGACCGGGTTCGATGCGCTGGCGTCCGACCTGATGCGCCCGATCGTCAATGTTCCGCACCATCCGCTGCGGCTCGCAGCTTTCGGTCCGCGAGCGCTGCTTCCGGCAACGGTGACCGCCAAACTGTGGAAGACGGACAAGGGGAAGGCTCTGTTCGGCGGGGTTGCCGCACACGCCTTCTATCCACTCAACCGTCCGGCCACCTCGGCGGTGGGATTGATGATCACTGCTGCTGGTCACCGCTACGGTTGGCCGGTTGCCGAGGGAGGTTCGCGGTCGATCACCGACGCGATGGCTGCGATGCTCCTCGATCACGGCGGCAAGATCGACACCGGCGTTCGGGTTCGTACGGCCTCCGAGATTCCGGACGCCGATGTTGTTCTGCTGGATGTCAATCCGGGGGGTGCGCTCGAAATTCTGGGCGATCGACTCCCTGGCCGAGTGGCGAGGGCCTATCGAAAGTTCAAGCAGGCTCCCGGAGCATTCAAGGTCGATTTTGCGATCGAAGGTCATGTGCCGTGGACCAATCGGGACTGTGCTCGGGCCGGAACTGTCCATCTGGCAGGTGGTTTCGACGAAATCGTGGCCGCTGAGCGTGAGACGAATTCAGGCCGTATGCCGGACCGGCCGTTCGTGCTCCTAGGTCAGCAATACCTGGCTGATCCCACCCGATCTGCCGGGAACGTTCATCCGCTGTATGCCTATGCGCACGTGCCTCACGGTTACGCCGGCGACGCTACGGAGGCGATCATCCGTCAGATCGAGAGGTTTGCGCCAGGATTCCGGGAGCAGATCGTCGCGACGTCGAGCAGTGGTACAGCTGACCTGGCAGAGGACAATCCGAATCAGGTAGGCGGCGACATCATCGGAGGTGCCAACACCGAACTGCAGGTTGTCTTGCGTCCTCGCGTCGCAGTCGATCCGTACAGCACGGGGATCGCGGGCACTTACCTGTGCTCGGCCTCGACCCCGCCGGGTGCCGGAGCACATGGAATGTGCGGGTACAACGCAGCCGAATCGGCTCTGAAGTACCTGCGACGAAAGGGTGCGGAAGTTCTGTGAGTAGTCCATCGCACAAGGAGCGAGGCGCCGGTGCGATGCGGCGCCTCGCCCGAGTGCCTGCAGCCGCGGAGCCGGAAGTGCTTGCGGTGGTTGCCGAGTTGGCACGACGACTCGACGAGCGCAGCGCCGACATCGCGCGTGAGATGGCCTTCATGATGGCTCACGAAATCGACCAATTGGATGCAGACGCCAAATTGCTCGAAATGCTCGAGGCCAGCGTGCAGGGAAACATCACGACGATCATCCACGTATTGGCCAACGACATTCCGATCGATCATCTCCAACCCACCACTGCTGCAGTGGAATACGCTCTGCGTCTGGCGCAGCGGGATGTCCCGTCCAACTCCCTTGTCCGGGCCTATCACATGGGCCAAGGCGATCTGATGCGGATCTGCCACGACGAGATCAGCACACTGGATATTCCGGCGCGACTCACTTTGGCTGTCCTGAAACACACTTCGGACGTGGTCTACAGCTACATCGACTGGATCACGCTCTACGTCTTCGACGCGTACGAGCGGGAACGCAGTCGATGGATGGCAGCGCAGGGAAACCTCCATTCGGCCGCAATCCACGCCCTCCTGTCCGGCACCAACGCAGATACCGCTGCTTTCGAAGCGGAGACAGGGTACCGCCTCGGTCAGAACCACGTCGCCCTGGTGGTCTGGTCGACGTGGGATGCCGACGTCATGGGCATCAATACGCTGGACCGACTCGTACGTGATCTCGGCGCAGCGGCGGGAGCGGACAAGCCGCCGATCATCACCGCCATCGATCGACGCACGGTGTGGGCGTGGCTGCCGTTCGGTCGCCGGGTGCCTGCGCCGGATCCGGAGGTTCTCGCGGCGGCAGTGCCGTTGGACGGCGGGGCGCGGGTGGCAATCGGACTGCCGGGGTCAGGGGTCGACGGTTTCAAACGGTCCCACGAACAGGCAACCGCCGCCTATTCGGTTGCTGCCGTCCCGGATACACCGCAGCGACCTGTGGTGAGCTTCGGAGACCGCGGCGTCGCTGTGGTTTCACTTCTGTCCGAGAACATCGATTCGACGAAGTCGTGGGTCTGGGAGGTGCTTGGCCCGTTGGCGGAAGATACGCCCTCTGCTGCATCCTTGCGGACGACGTTGAGTGTGTACTTTGCACATGGTGAAAGTCATCTGCACACTGCCAATCACATGAATCTGCACCGGAATACGGTGAAGTATCGCATCAACAAGGCGCTCGGCGATCCAGTTGCTGCCGGCCGAGACAAGTTGGATCTTGCTCTGGCCCTGCAGGTTTGTGAGTTGTTGGGTAGATCGGTCTTGCGCCCGGCCAAATCGTCGTGAGTTGTGGACGCGCCACGGCCTGTGGGCTCCGTATCGGGTTTTGATGTCCGATGCGGAGCCTGGCCGTGTTCTGTTGTCGCCAAAGAGGTTTGACCCCTCAGGTTTTGAAGGTGGTGTTCGCCGGCCTGGGTTGCTGTCCGGGGTCGATCGAGGGCGGCGGGACGAACCAGGGTTTGTTGTCGGCGCCGATTCGGATTTCCCATTTGCCGACGAACCCGGATTTCCGGTGCATCAGTCGGTGATGTGAACGGCACAGCAGGACCAGGTTGTTCATCACCGTCGGGCCGCCGTTCGCCCAGTGCCGGATATGGTGCGCATCCGTCCAGGCCGGTACACATGTGCAGCCCGGGAACGCGCAGCCCCTGTCTCGGGCGATCAACGCCACTCGCTGTTCGGGGGTGACCAATCGTTTTCCGGGTTTCGCATCGAGCGGCGAGCCGTGATCGTCGAGCAGGACGGTGGAGAGGAAGCAGTCGCAGCCGAGGAGTCTGGTCTGTGACACGGACAGTGGTCCGAGCCAGGGCATGTGCCCGACATCAAGATCGGCCGGCTCCAGTGAGTCGTCATCACCCGAATCCGAAGACTGTGCGGCACAGTCCCGATGCTCCGCCAGATCCCGAGCATTGATGTGCACGTTCACATGCGGACGCTGACCACCGTCTGTGCCTGTTTTGGCGCAGTCCAGGTAACGGCGGATCAGTTCGGTGAACCCGTCCGCGGTCCGCTTCGCTGCGGACCGAGAATCCGGGGTTCCATCGGGTGCTGGGGTGGGCATCGTCAGATTCGACAACGCCGACAACAACATTTCGCCGGTGAGGGCGTCGAAATCGCCGCGCACCACCACCCGGCCATTCAGCGTCGACGCGATCCGTAACTCATTCCGGTCGACGTCTTCGGCGGGTGGAATTTCATCGGATTCGAAGATTCGCTCCAAGGTCGCGATCACGTTCCGCACTTTCGTGGTCGTCGCTTCCACACCCGACGCAGCAGCCAACAACAAATCGATACAGCGAGGTAGCGCCTCCTCCGGCATGCCTTTCGGTGGTGATTCACAGAACGCCACGATCAACACGGCATGATCGAACGAGCAATCCCCGCCATCGAACCGAGCAGCCACCGCCGGAAACGGCCGCAAAGCAGCACCCAACGCGGCGATCTTCTTCCCGTCCCGAACCTGCAGCATCGTATTCGCCGCCAACCACGCACCCACCCCGCGGCTGGCAATCACCTGATCATCCGGGCGCGTCGACAACTCGTCCACCACCGCCACTCGAACGGCTTCCAGGCGCAGAATCTCGGCACTCGCTTCGACAGCAGCAGCGCGTAACTCCGAAGCAGTCAACCGCCACAACCGTCCGCGCAACCCCACCGCAGAACCAGACACCACATCCGACAACAAGACACTCATTGAATCCCCCGATCCCCTCCCCAAATCATATTCGAATATGTGTTCGAGTCAAGGGGTCATTCACCAAAGAATCGGCCTGACTCTGTGATGTCAGCGGGTTGTCATACTGTGGTCGAGTGACTTCGCCGTGGACAGCTGGGCAGGTGGCGTCGGTAGCTCCGGACGCCGCATCGCTGGCCGCTGCGCGCAAGTTGGCTGGTTCGTGGAGCCATGCCGGCAACAGGGGTCTCGCGCTCTGGGGGCTGTGTCAGGGCAGCGGCTCGAAGCCGTATCAAGCAGTGGTCGACCTGCGGGGCCCTGCATACAAGTGCTCGTGCCCCAGTCGAAAGTTTCCGTGCAAACATGCTCTGGGGCTGTTGGTGGAATGGTCGGAAGGGCGTGTGCCGTCGGCGGACGAGCCCGCCGACTTCGCGGCAGAGTGGTTGTTGCGCCGCGAGGAGAAGGCCGAGACCCGCGGCGAAAGGGCTGAGACCGGCGACGAGGCTCCCAAGAGGGCTCCCGACCCGGCGACAGCGCAGAAGCGCGCCGACCGCGTTGCGAGCGGTCTCGTCGAATTGGACCTGTGGATCACCGATCAGATCCGCAGTGGTCTGGCAGCGATGGACACATCCTGGGCGGGCTTCGACGCAGTAGCTGCTCGAATGGTGGATGCTCAGGCGCCTGGTGTCGCAGGCACACTTCGAGCCTTGGCGGGCACCGTTGCGTCTACCGAGAACTGGCCTGAGAAAGTCCTCGACGAGTTGGCTCGGTTGCACCTGCTGGTTGCTGCGCATCAGAAGCTGTCCGAGTTGCCGGAAGATCTTGCCGATTCGGTGAAAGCACACGTCGGCTATCCGGTCTCAACCGAGAGTGTGATGGAATCGATTCCGGTGAAAGAGAACTGGATGATTCTCGGTTCCGGGATCACCGAGGAGAAGCGACTGTTCACCCGAACGGTGTGGATGCTCGGCAGGAATTCAAAGCGGTGGGCCATGCTGCTCGACTTCTCCCACGGGTCACCCAATTTTGCCACCGAAACGCCGCCAGTCGGGTTTCTGCTCAACGCCGATGTTCATTTCTATCCCGGTGCCGCGGCATTGCGGGCGCGGATAGGGGTCACGCACGGAGAACCGGAGCCCTTCACAACCATGCCGTTCGGAAGCATCGACACTGCGTTGCAGCAGTTTACCGATGCCCTCGCCGCGGATCCATGGTTGCGCTCGTGGCCGGCAGTGATCAGTTCGGTGGTCCCGTCGTTCGTCGACGGATCATGGTTTGTCGTCGACGAATCGGGCACAGCGCTTCGGGCAGAGGGTGATTCGGATCTTCTGTGGAAGTTGCTCGGCATTTCCGGCGGTTACCCGGTCACAGTCTGCGGAACGTGGAACGCGCTGGCTCTTACTCCGATCTCGGTTTTCACGAGAGGGCAGGTGATCGTGCTGTGAGTACATTGATCTCAGCGGCGCTCCTTGGGACAGCCAGAACAGCAACAACATTCGAGGAGCTGCCGACTGAAGTGCGTGGCTACGCTCGCGAACTCGACGGCGATCCTGCCGAGATGCTTCTCGCAGGAGCAGCGTTGGAGAGGGCGTACCGCCGTGGCGGTGCGGGCTCCACCACGGCGGCGGTGCCGACACCTGCGCCAGACGATGTTCGATTCACGCTGCCGGAATCCTCATCGGCGCATCTGCTGTCGATGCTCGCGGCCAAGGCGACCTTGCTCGACGAATGGTTCGCAGTCGCGTTGGAGCACAATTACCGTGCGCCTGATCATCTGGTCGCCGAGTTGCTTTCCTTTGCACGTGCAAGTGAAGCTCACCGGGAGTGCATCCTGCAGATTGTCGGCGAGCGTGGTCGATGGCTTGCCGCGCAAAACCCCGAGTGGAGCAAACTCGTCCGAACCAGGGATGCCAACCCGGACGTGTGGCGTCACGGAAGTTCGTCGCAGCGCACACAGTGGCTGATAGACACTCGTCGAACAGATCCCGCGCTGGCGCTGGCCGAACTCCGAAAGTCCTGGGGCACCGAGCGGGGCGAACAGAAGGCTGCCTTCGTCGCGGCGCTGGCAAACGGACTGAGTGCGGATGATCAACCATTGTTGGAGGAAGCCCTCGACGACCGTCGCAAGGACGTGCGACGCGCGGCAGTGGAAGTACTCGGAGAACTCCCCGAATCGGAGTTCGGGGAGAGAATGGTTGCTCGGGTTCGGAAATGGGTGCGGGTGGAACGGAAACTCGTTCGGCCCACGCTCGTCATCGTCCCGCCTGAGGAAGTCGATTCAGCGGCGAGGCGAGACGGCATCGAAGACCGGCCGAATCCACACACCGACTATCGTGCCGAGTATGTGCGTCAGGCGATCAGTTCTGCGCCGTTGTCTCTGTGGAACAACATGATCGGTGGACCAGGCAAGGCCTTGGGGATGAGCGTTGACGAAGGCTGGGAGC
Source organism: Rhodococcus sp. Ni2 (assembly GCF_021352185.1). Taxonomy (NCBI): domain Bacteria; kingdom Bacillati; phylum Actinomycetota; class Actinomycetes; order Mycobacteriales; family Nocardiaceae; genus Rhodococcus; species Rhodococcus sp. Ni2. The sequence continues at coordinate 1,699,793 of NZ_WOXZ01000001.1, read as the reverse complement.
CGATCCTTCACGACGCGTGGTCCACCGCCGCAGTCGCGCAGAACAATACGGAATGGGCGCTGGAACTCTTTCGTATGCGCGGCACCGCCACCGATCGACGCGTGCTCCCGTTGGTGCCGGCCAAGGCGCTGGCTGATCTGTTGAGGTCCGGAAACGGCGACGCCAACGTTCTGCACCCGGGCCGGGCAGCGATCTACGACGCTCTGCGAGGTCCATGGCCCGAGGACATCACCCGGGCAGTGGTAGCCCAGTGGGAACGAGTTGCGGCCAGACGTGCCGACGGAGGCGCCAAGGCCGGCGAATTCTCACGCTACAAGTACGTCGCATCGCTGCGCCTGGCCGAGACTCGATTTCCTTACAGCGCAGTAACTTTGCTGGAGCGTGCGGCGGAGCGTGCTCGTGACCCCGACTGGCGGCAAACCTTCGCCAGAACTGCCAGTGCCATCACCCACCGCAAGACTCTGCTCGAGGAGCTCAAGTGACTGACAGCGTAACCGTGCCCACCACGGAACCGGAAAAGCTCGCGCAACCGGCAAAGCTGATGCGGCCCCACGCAGAGCAGGAGTACGCGCTCGAACTCGAAGCACTGGCCGCGCAGGATGCTCGTCCGCGTCCACCGTCGTGGAACTTGTCGCCCTGGGCCGTCGTGACGTATCTGTTGGGTGGCACTCTCGACGACGGAACAGTCATTTCGCCGAAGTACGTCGGTCCACGGCGGTTGATGGAAGTGGCCGTCGCAACTCTTGCCACCGACCGGGCGCTACTGCTGTTGGGGGTTCCCGGTACGGCCAAGACCTGGGTCTCCGAACACCTTTCGGCCGCAATCTCGGGTGCGTCGACGCTCCTGGTTCAAGGCACGTCGGGTACGCCCGAGGAAGCTATCCGCTACGGCTGGAACTACGCACGTCTTCTCTCCGAGGGGCCGACCGCCGGTGCACTGGTGCCTTCTCCCGTGATGACGGCGATGGAAACCGGGAAGATCGCCCGCGTCGAAGAGTTGACGCGTATTCCGGCCGACGTGCAGGACGCCCTCATCACCATTCTCTCCGAGAAGACGTTGCCGGTGCCGGAGCTGGGCATCGAGGTGCAGGCAGCCAAGGGCTTCAACCTGATCGCTACCGCCAACGATCGCGATCGCGGTGTCAACGACCTGTCGTCCGCACTGCGTCGACGGTTCAATACCGTAGTCCTCCCTTTGCCGGCCAGCGAGGAAGACGAGGTGGCCATCGTGGCACGTCGAGTCGAACAGCTGGGCGCAGCACTGGAATTGCCGACAACCCCCGCAGCAGCCGAGGAAATTCGCCGGGTCGTCACCGTGTTCCGGGAACTGCGATCAGGCACGACCACCGACGGCCGCACCAAGTTAAAGTCCCCGTCCGGAACTCTGTCGACGGCGGAGGCGATCTCGGTGGTCACCAACGGTTTGGCGTTGTCTGCGCATTTCGGGGACGGCGTACTGCGGGCATCCGACGTCGCTGCCGGAATCCTGGGCTCGGTGATCAAGGATCCGGTCGCAGACAAGGTGGTGTGGAACGAGTACCTCGAGGCAGTAGTGCGTGAACGCGGCGAGTGGTCCGACTTCTACCGGGCGTGCCGCGAGGTCACCGGGTGACCATCGTGATTCCGGACCTGCGTGTCCGGGTCTTCGGTATCCGTCACCACGGCCCGGGATCTGCTCGTTCGGTTCGGCAGGGTCTGGAAGAGTTCTCGCCTGACGTCGTCCTGATCGAAGGGCCTTCGGACGCAGACCCGTTGGTGATGCTGGCGGCGTCGGAATCGATGAAACCGCCGATTGCGTTGCTCGCGTACGCCACTGGCGAGCCGTCGAAGGCGGCCTTCTGGCCGTTTGCGGTGTTCTCACCCGAATGGCAAGCGCTGCAGTGGGCTGCGAAGAACGGTGTGCAGGCACGGTTCTGCGATCTGCCCGCCTTCAACGTGTTGGCGGATCAGGGGATTCGTACTGTCCGCGAGGGCGATCCTCTGTCGGAACTGGCCGCGGCCGCGGGTTTCGACGACACCGAGCGCTGGTGGGATTCGGTGATCGAATCGAGCTCGGGCGCAGATTCTTTCGATGCGATCACCGAGGCGATGGAGGCGCTGCGTGAGACAGTGCCGATCGACGAGGAGACAGCGCATCGCGAAGCGTACATGCGTCAGGTGCTGCGAAAGACGTTGAAAGATGGCGCTGAGCGGGTAGCGGTCGTCTGCGGAGCCTGGCACGCGCCGGCGTTGGTCGGAGCCTTGGGGCCGGCGGCACCCGATGCTCGCATCCTCAAAGGAATGTCCAAGGTCAAGACCTCGCTGACCTGGGTTCCCTGGACACATTCACGCCTGGCGTCGGCATCGGGTTACGGCGCCGGAATCACCTCGCCGGGCTGGTATCACCACCTGTTCACCGCGAACGACAAGACGATCACGCGGTGGCTCACCAAAGTTGCGCGGGTGCTCAGGGACGAGGACCTTCCGATCTCGAGTGCTCACGTCATCGAAGCTGTCCGGTTGGCAGATACGTTGGCGGCACTGCGTTCTCGACCCTTGGCGGGATTGTCGGAGGTCACCGAGGCAACGAGGTCGGTGATGTGCGACGGGAACGACGTTCTTCTGGATCTGATCACGCGAAGATTGGTTGTGGGCGAAGCGCTGGGCGCGGTGCCCGAGGAAACGCCGACAGTCCCACTCGAAGCAGACCTGCGCGCACGCTCGAAGACCTTGCGGCTCAGACAACAAGCGGGAGCAAAGACTCTCGATCTGGACCTGCGACGCGATATCGACGTCGAGCGTTCCCAGTTCCTGCACCGACTGGGGATCCTCGAGATCGATTGGGGGACCCCGGCCGACAGTGAGGTCCGTTCCACCGGAACGTTCCGGGAAACTTGGGCGCTGCAATGGAAGCCCGAATTCTCGGTCTCGGTGATCGAGGCGTCGCTGTGGGGCACGACGGTGGCTGCAGCGGCAACATCACGTGTCGTCTCGAAGATCAACGAGCCGGACATCTCTCTCGCGTCACTGATCGGACTACTGGAGAACTCGCTCCTGGCGAACCTGCCGGCAGCGTTGTCCGCTGTGCTGGAAAGTGTGAAAACGGTTGCGGCACTAGATCATGACGTGTCGCACCTGATGGCGGCGCTGCCCACGCTGACGCGAACGCTGCGGTACGGCGATGTGCGCGGAACCGACGTGTCGGCATTGGTCGACGTCGCCGACAGCCTGTTGATCCGCATTTGCACCGGCCTCGCAGTCGCCGTCACGGGCCTGGACGATCCCAGTGCCGAGGAGTTTCGCGAACACCTCGACAAGGTTCACTCGGCAGTCATGGTTCGTGACGATCGCGATGCGAGCGCGCGGTGGCTGCAGGCCATGGCCGGCGTGATCGACCGTGACGACGTCAACGGATTACTCGTCGGCCGGATGGTGCGGCTACTGTGCGACAGCGGTTCGATCACGGAAACCGCTGCAGCCCAGCGCTTGTCTCGGGCCCTGTCCGTGGGAAGTACGCCGACAGCCAAAGCCGGGTGGGTCGACGGGTTTCTCGGTGGAGGAGGGCTTGTGCTCGTTCACGATCGAGCGTTGCTCACGCTGATCGACACGTGGGTTCGCCAACTTCGTGAGCAGGACTTCATCGACACGCTTCCACTGCTTCGACGTACGTTCGGAGCGTTCGAGGCGGGGGAGCGTCGAGCGATCGGTCAGGCGGTCAGAGGTGGACGACGCGTCGAAACGACAGTGGAGACCGATGCTCGACGCGGCAGAGCGGCAATGGCGGTCGTTGCGGACATCTTGGGGGTGGGCGCATGAGCGACGACGATCAGCGCCTTCGACGCTGGAGACTGATGCTCGGGGAATCCGCCGAAGAATCGACGGGTGGGCTGGGCCAACCGGGCGAGCGTCGAATGGATGCAGCTCTTGCCGCACTCTACGATTCGTCCGGCCCGACCAAGGGGCGACGCCGCTCAGCCGGATTGGGGGCGTCGGCTCCGTCCGTCGCCAGATGGCTCGGCGATATCCGGACGTACTTTCCCAGCACGGTGGTGCAGGTGATGCAGAAGGACGCGATCGACCGACTGGGTTTGGCGCAGTTGCTGCTCGAACCGGAACTGCTCGATGCCGTCGAGCCCGATGTGCATCTGGTCGGGACGCTGCTGAGCCTCAACCAGGTCATGCCGGAGGCCAGCAAGGCCACTGCTCGAATGGTCGTCGGCAAGGTGGTTCGGGAAGTCGAAGAGCGAATCGCGCAGAAAACGAAGGCCGCAGTGACCGGGGCACTCAATCGTTCGGCCAGAACGTCGAATCCGAAGTTGCGTGACATCGACTGGGACCGAACCATCCGAGCAAATCTGTCGCACTACCTTCCGGAGTATCGAACCGTCGTCCCCGAGCGGCTCGTCGGATACGGCCGCAAGTCGAAATCCGTGCAGCGCGACGTAGTCCTGGCGATCGACCAATCGGGTTCGATGGCGTCCAGCGTCGTCTACGCGTCCGTGTTCGGCGCGGTGTTGGCGTCGATGCAGGCGCTGAAGACTTCGCTCGTGGTTTTCGACACTGCCGTCGTCGACCTGACGGACAAACTGTCCGATCCAGTCGACGTCCTTTTCGGGACCCAACTTGGTGGGGGCACGGACATCAACCGCGCAATCGCGTACAGCCAGTCACTGATCTCGCGTCCTGCCGAGTCGATGTTCGTTCTGATCTCGGACCTCTACGAGGGCGGTATTCGCAACGAGATGTTGCGCCGGATGGCCGCCATGAAGAACTCCGGCGTTCAAGTCGTGGTTCTACTGGCACTCTCGGACGACGGGGCACCGTCGTTCGATCACGACAATGCAGCGTCGCTGAGTGCCCTCGGGATTCCCGCGTTTGCGTGCACGCCGGACAAGTTTCCGGAACTGCTGGCGGTGGCTCTGGAACGCGGGGACGTGTCGGCTTGGGCGGATCAGCTCAGCCTCGAACAGCACTGACCGGTCTGCTTCGAGAACCTGAACACCGGGTACACCCGCACGATGGGTGACGGACAGGTTGCTGGTTCGACGACGCAGGCGGGTTCAGGACTGGTTCTCACGGTGTTGGCATCCAGCCAATTCCTGATGACCTTGGACAGTTCGGTCATGAATGTTTCGATGGCAACCGTCGCCGAGGACGTCGGCACGAGCATCACCGGCATTCAAACCGCGATCACGCTGTACACCCTGGTCATGGCGACGCTGATGATCACGGGCAGCAAGCTGGGGTCGATGATGGGTCGTCGCCGGGCCTTCGCGGTCGGCTTGATCATCTACGGCGCTGGTTCTCTGACAACGGCGCTCGCTCCCAATCTTGCGGTCCTGCTGATCGGATGGTCGTTCCTCGAAGGCGTCGGTGCGGCACTCATCATGCCCGCGATCGTCGCGCTCGTCGCCACCAACTTTCCGGCGCAGAAGCGCCCGGCTGCCTACGGTCTGGTCGCTGCCGCCGGCGCGATGGCCGTGGCGGTCGGGCCGCTGATCGGCGGCGCCGCGACGACATTTGCGTCATGGCGTTACGTGTTCGTCGGCGAAGTCGTGATCGTTGTCCTGATCTTGCTGGTGCTGAGCAAGGTGGTCGACGTCCCACCGTCGAAGTCGCGCCTCGACTACGTCGGATCGATCTTGTCTGTGGTCGGGCTGGGCATGATCGTCTTCGGCGTACTGCGCTCGAGCGAGTGGGGTTGGGTGCAGGCCAAACCCGACGGACCGCAGTTGGTCGGGCTTTCCCCGGTGGTGTGGCTGCTGATCGCCGGGCTCCTGGTCGTGTACGGATTCCTGCGCTGGGAGGGACGCCTGGCCGCTGCGGGGAAGGAGCCGTTGCTTGATCCGGCGATGCTGCGAAACCGCGAGCTCAGTGGCGGGCTGTCGATGTTCTTCGCGCAGTTTCTGGTCCAGGCGGGCGTGTTCTTCGCGGTCCCGTTGTTCTTGTCCGTAGTTCTGGAGCTCAGTGCCCTGGAGACGGGAGTTCGCATCCTGCCGTTGTCGGCGGCGCTCGTCGTGGCGGCGATCGGTATTCCGAAGCTACGGCCTACCGCGAACCCGCGACGCGTGGTCCGAGTCGGATTGTTGGTCATGGTCGTCGGCATTCTGATGCTCGTTGCAGGCATGGACCCCGGCGCCAATGCGGCGATCGTGATGATTCCCATGCTGTTCATGGGTTTCGGCTTGGGGTGCCTGTCTTCGCAGCTCGGAGCCGTCACGGTGTCCTCGGTCCCGGACGAGCGCAGCACCGAGGTCGGCGGGTTGCAGAACACCGCCACCAACCTCGGCGCTTCCTTGGGAACTGCCCTGATCGGATCGGTTCTCATTGCCACTCTCACGACGTCGGCGATCGCCGGAATCGAAGACAATCCGGCGGTTCCGACATCGGTGCAGCAGCAAGCGAGCACCGACATGGCCTCGGGCGTGCCGTTCCTGTCGACGACGCAACTCCGATCCGCTCTCGATGACGCCGGCGTCGCCGAGTCCACGGCGGATGCGATCGTGGACGTGAACGAAGAAGCCAGGCTGGACGCGTTGCGTGTCGCTTTTGCCGTGGCAGCGCTGCTCGCGATCGCCGCGTTGTTCCCGACCGCTCGAATCCCCCGCGTCGCGGTCGGCGACAAACGTGGTTCGAGCTAAGAATCAGCAATCGCGGATCGACCTGGACGATCGACGGAACGACCTCTGGATATAGTGATCTGCGCACAATCGATTCGTCAGATGGCTACCGTTGTGAAGGAAACAAGCAGCGAGTCTGAAACACTGACGTTTCACCGGATAAGGGTTCGGTGGGGAGCTGGGGGAGGTTCGGATGGCCAGGCGAGCGGATTCGACGCCCGCTGATGGCGCCTGCGCAGATGTCGGGATGCCTCGCTGATGAGCCGTCCGAGTCGATTGGGCAGGCAAGATCCTGCTTCGGAGGCCGACTGCAACAGCCTGTTTCGCCGTCAGATAGACGAAGCTGCAGCCGTCGCGCCGTTCGCCAATCTTGCGTACATGGCGAGTTTGGTCGTGATTCTGACCTACACCGTCCCGCCCGGACGTCAGACGCTCAGGTGGTTGGGTGGCGCCCTCATCTTTCTCGTCCTCGCGAATTCGATCCGAGTATGGATTCCCCTTCGCTGGCGGCCGTCGAAGCACACCCCGCGCTACGACTACGTGGGTCTGCTCGTCGAAGTGATCGTGGTCGCGACCCTCGACGTCACACTTTTCGCTCTGCTCTTTCACGACATGGACGTCTTCCGCGACTTGGTTCTGATCGCGACGATGGCCGGGATCATGGGCGCCGGGACCGTGACGTTCTCGAGTCTGAGATCGGTGAGCCTGACCTGGATCTACATTCACGGCCTCGGCGTCTTCACTGTTCTCGTCGTCCACGCCGAACCCCACTTTCGCATACTTGCGATTCAGTTGTGCATCTACATGTTTGCGCTCACCGTAGGGGCGGTCTATCTGTCGGCCTCTTTCCAGAGACGTTGTCTCGCAGAGTTTCAGGCGGAATCAGAGCGTCAGACTGTGGCGTTGTTGCTCGACGGTTTCGAGGGCGGTTCCCGCGACTGGCTGTGGGAGTGCGACACCAACGGCCGGTTCTCCCACACCTCGGCACGTCTCGCCGAGGTCGCAGGTATGACGGTGGACGAGTTGCAGAAACTCACCTTCGGACAACTCCTCACCAGACTCCAGATCGCATCGAGTCCGGAGGGGCGTGCGGCCGCGGCCCAGATGATCGACAAACTCGAATCGAGTGCTCCCTTCCGGGACACTGTCGTGCCGGTGCATGTCGACGGTAGGCGACGCTGGTGGTCTCTTTCCGGCAATCCACGGGTCCTCGAATCCGGCGTGATTCTGGGTTGGCGCGGTGTCGGTTCCGACATCACGGAGAGGTATGTCCACGAGCAGGAGATCCTTCGCCTTGCGGCCACCGACTCGTTGACCGGGTTACCGAACCGTCGTGCGTTCGGAGTGGCGCTCGAGGAAGCGATCGATTCTCGCGTGCCGGAGAAGCAGGTTCTCGTCGGGATTCTCGACCTCGACAACTTCAAATCGGTGAACGACACCCTTGGCCATCCGATCGGGGACCAATTACTTCTCGAAGTCACGAAACGCCTTCGCGACGTGATCGGTTCGGACATGTGCTCGCGGATGGGCGGTGACGAATTCGGGCTGATCGTCTGCACCTCTTCGCGCGACGATCCCGGTGTGATCTTCGATCGGTACCTGGAAGTGCTGCACGAACCATTCTTCGTCGAAGGCAATCGGATCGAAGTGCGGGCCACGATCGGTTACTCGAGCGCGCCCGAGGATTCGACGGACGCCGACGGATTGGTGATGCTGGCGGATCTGGCTCTGTACGAGGCGAAGTCGACGGGACGCAATCGAGTGGGTAAGTTCTCACCGCTGCTGCGGGCGAGGGCATCGGCGCGGGCGACGGCGTTGCACGAGCTGGACAGAGGGATCGAGGAAGGGCAGTTCGATCTCCATTACCAGCCTCAGGTCGACACTCAGACCGGTGAAGTGGTGGCCTTCGAGGCTCTTCTTCGGTGGAACCATCCCAGCCGCGGCCTCATCGGGCCCAGCCAGTTCATCTCGGTGGCGGAGGAAACCGGAATGATCATTCCCCTCGGCGCGCAGGCAATGGCGATGGCGACCGCCGCTGCTGCGGGGTGGCCGACCGGAATTGGCGTCTCGGTCAACGTTTCACCAGTGCAGTTGGTGTCGCGAGAGTTCGGTGCGATGGTGAAGAAAGCGCTGACGGATTCGGGCTTGCCTCCGCAACTGCTGCAGCTCGAAATCACCGAGACAGGTGTTGTGGACGATCGCGCGATCCGGGATCTCTACAAGCTGCGTGAGCTCGGGGTCACCGTCGCACTCGACGATTTCGGCACCGGCTATTCGTCCTTCGCCACGCTCCAGAGACTTCCAATCGACGTTCTCAAGATCGATCGCATGCTGGTCACCGACTCGGACGATCCGAAGATGTCCGTGGTGAAGTCCATTGTCGAATTGGCCGCGGCCCTCGGTATGAAATCGTTGGCCGAGGGCGTGGAGACCATCGAGCAGTTCCGCCGCGTCCAGTGGGTCGGGTGTGACCTGGTCCAGGGTTACCACATCAGCAAGGCTCTGACCGCTGAGCGCGTCGATGTGTATCTTGCCGCGACGGACACGGAAACCGGGCGCAGCGTCCACCCACTTACGTGGCTGTGAATCAGATCTGAGCCGAGCGGATCGTATTACCGCCTGCCGCCTTCGCTTGATACATCATCGAATCCGCGACATTTGTCGCCGCCAGGATTGCGGAAGCACCGCCGCTCCACGCCTTCGATTCGGCGGTCATCATCACCGCTCCGACGCTCACCGTTGTGGGGATCGCGTCGGAACAATCCGACAGCGCCGCGTTTATCCCTTCGATCAACAGGGTTGTCGATTCGGGATCGCCGGCGATGACGGCCAGGTATTCCTCCCCGCCGGTTCGAGCGATGACTCCGCGTTCGCCGAGATGTGTGCTCAATCGGTTCGCGGTTCTCCTGATGACATGATCGCCTTCGGCATGACCGTGAAGATCATTCACCGTTTTGAATTTGTCGATATCGACGACGATGAAGGCGAGAGATGAAGAATCGTCTCGGGCGCTCTCGAAGAGATCGCCGACTGCCCCTTCCAGCCCCCGACGGTTGAACAGTCCAGTGAGGGGATCCCGGTCCGAATACTGGGCATCGCGGTAGAGAGTGCGCCAAGTCAGGTGCGCAAAAATGGGAACGAGTGTGACAGCTCCGAAAAGAACGGTGCCGCGGGCCAGAAGCGTCGTGATATCGACGTCGCCTTCCATATATGCAAGAACGAAAACGGTAGTCGTGACGGTCGTCGACCAAACGACATGAGCGACAAGCCACTTTGCGCTGACAAAAAGCGTCGCAAAGGTTCCGGTGACCGCGAAGACGATGCAACCGAACGTCCCGGACGAGCGATCCGGCACCAGGAGGACGGCAGCCGCGATCCCGAGATCTGCGAATATTCCGAATGCAAGCAACCCCCGGCGTCCGGGAAACGGTTGTGTGAACCAGCATGCGGCGATTCCCACACACGTACAGATCATGAAAATCGAAAGAGCTTTGCCGGGTGTGGTCGGCGGCGTATCCGGACCGATCAATTTGTAGAAAGCGGACAGTCCGAAGATGATCGTCATCATTCCAAGCAAGGTTCGGAAGATCGGAATGATTGCCCGGCCGGATCTCTGGTGCTTTATCCACTCGTAGTCGTGTGGTTCGTTGAACCATTCGTGAAGTGTTCGCCAAGAACTGTGCCCCTCGGAGGCGATGACAGGGCTCGGCATGCTGTCCATTTTGCCTTGAATTTAGGTAAAGAGAAAATCTATGTTCGACCGCTTCCATCGGATCGGCTCTTTTCGGGGAAGAGGTTCAATTATCGCGTCGAGCGCTTACTCGATGCTTGTTTCAAGCCTTCTTCGAACTGCTGTGTGCGTTGTTCGAGGCGGTCGCGAACGATCCGACTTTTCGCGTACGAGACTTTCTCACGCCGTAAGCGGCGAGGATGACCCCCAGCGCGACCAGGCTTTGGACGAATTCCGCGCGCGTGGGTTCGTTGAGACCCATTCCCACCAGGATCACGAGAATCAGACCAGTGACCACTATCGGCAGGCCGGGATACAACCAGACACGGAATTTCAGAATCTCGGGGCTTTCGCGTTCCCATCGGCGTCGGAGGCGTAGTTCGGATACACAGATCAGGATGTAAACGAACAAGCAGATTGCGCCCGACGAATTCACGAGGAACAAGAAAATCGTATCCGGCCAGATGTAGCCGGCCGCGATACAGAAGTACCCGGCCACGGTGCAGGCGAGTACGCCCTTCACCGGCACGCCGCGGCTGTTGGTCCGTGTCATCCAGGCCGGCGCGTCGTTGTAGACGGAGAGTGCGAAGAGCATCCGTGACGCCGTGTACAGGCCGGAATTGAGGCAGGACAGCACCGCGACCAGAACCACGAGATTGAGAATGTCGGCGGCGCCGGGAATTCCGAGCAGGTCGAGTGCGGAGATGAACGGAGAATCGCCGACGACGAACGAATCCCACGGCAGCATCGTCACGAGGAGGAAGGTGGCGACAACGAAGAAGGCGAGAATGCGGAAGACGACCGTGTTCGTGGCCCGCCTGATCGCTCCGGCGGGTTCGGCGGATTCCGCTGCGGCGATCGTGACAAGCTCGGCTCCGGTCATGGAGAAGATCACGGCGACAACGCCCACCAGTACGGGGGTGAAGCCGTTCGGCAGAAATCCTCCGTGGCCGGTCAGATTGCTGAAATCGACTTCACTGCCGGGCCAGATGCCGAAGACGAACAGACTGCCGAGCACGATGAAGCCGATGATGACGGCGACCTTGATACCCGCAAACCAGTACTCGGCCTCGCCGAAGTTGCTGACGGAGAGAAGATTGACCCCGGTCATCACCAACAGGAGTACCGCTGACATGAGCCAGAGCGGGACACCATGGATCCACCGGGAGAGCAAGGTTGCTCCGACGACGGATTCGATGCCGACGACGATCACCCAGAAATACCAGTAGAGCCAGCCAGTGGTGAAACCCGCCCAGTCGCCCAACGCCATGCGGGCGTATTCGGTGAACGATCCCGTACACGGCTTGGCCACGGCCATTTCGCCGAGCATGCGCATCACCAGGAACACGATGATCCCGCAGATCGCGCACGTGATGACTGCGCCGGCGCCGGCCTGGTTGATGATTCCGCTCAGACCGACGAAGAAACCGGCGCCGATGACGCCGCCCATGGAAAGCATGGTCAGGTGGCGCTTCTTCAAGCCTGTTTTGAGTGTCGAATGAACGCTGGCGGCTTCGGCTGTTTCGGTGCTGCTGTCGGGCATCTGGGCTCAGCTCCTATTGCATGACGCGATCAGTTCTTTCGGAGAGACGCTAAGCGCATCGTGTGATCCAGAACATGGACTTGATGTACAAACCTGAACTGGAAACTGTCAGTTCTGTCCACTGCCTTTCTATTCACTGCCCTCGGAGGTTCCGGTAATGCCGATGACTGTCCGGCGCCTGGCGGCCACCACCTCGCTCGGCCTCACGATCGTTGCCGGTCACGACGACGTGGATCTGTCGATCAGCTGGGCGCACGCAATCGAATTGCAGGATCCGACCCGTTGGCTCGCCGGTGGAGAGCTTGTCATGACGACGGGGCTGCATCTACCGCGTTCGGCGACAAAGCAATACGAGTACGTCGAGCGCATCGCGCAGACTGGTGCGGTGGCACTGGCGTTCGACACCGGCACCGTCCACGAGAGGGTGCCGGACGCGATCATCAAGGCCGGCGACGAACTGGGTTTTGCCGTGCTTTCCGTCGCCAAGGAGACGCCGTTCATCGCCATTTCGCGGGCCGTGATCGACGAACTGACTGCCGACCAGATACGAACGGTGCAGGCGGTGGTCGACGCGCAGGAGAAGTTGGCGCGTGCCCTGCTCGACGGGGTGCCGGCTCTGATCACTGCCCTGGGTCGAGCCGTTCACGCAGCAGTCTGTGTTCTCGATCGGGACGGCGCGGTGCTGGCTCTGACGGAAGGTGCGAGTTCGTCTCTGCCCGAACGCATCAGGGAGCGATCAGGTAAGGAGCGCAGCCGGATCGTGGTGGACGACGACGGCCACCTGGCCATTCACCGCCTTGCTGTGAGCGGCACGCTGGCCGTGGCGTCCGAGGCCGCCTTGGATCAGTCCGAGCGATTGTTGGTGGGCCACACGGTGTCGCTGTTGACCATCGAGCTTGCCAAGCCGTTGCGGGTTGTCGATGCCGAACAGCGGCTGAGGTTGGCCGTTACGACGATGGTGCGCCAGGCCGGCGGTGACGTCGACGAAAGTCTGTTGCGGTACTTCGGATTCGAATCCGAAACCACGGTGGTGGCAACCGCCTTGACCGATGTCGGACCTTTGCTTGCGGCCACCGACATCACTTCAGCGGCCCTGGAAGAAGAGTCGGTGCCGTACCTGTTCGCCCCGCTGACTGACGGAACCGGTGTGTGGTTCGTCGTGAAAAGTGAAGTTGCGGAGAAGGTCACACGCAGTGTGTACGCGAGAGTGCGGGAGAATTCACGCCGGAGTATCAACGGTGGAATCGGTGGCGTCCGGCCGATGAGCGGTGTTGCGGCCAGTCTGCGCGAGGCCGTCTCTGCTGCCAAAGTGGGGCAGGTCGAAGGACACACGCTCGTTCCGTTCTCGGAGCTCGGGACTTTCAGTCTCTTGTTGAGTGTGCAGTCGAGCGAAGTTCTGCAGTCGATCGCGGCCGGTGGTCTCGGTGTGCTGGAAGGCTACGACGCCGAGAACGGTTCCCGTCTGGTGGACTCGATCGAAGCGTTCCTGCACCACAATGGTCAATGGGAGTCCGCTGCAGCGCAATTGGGTGTTCACCGGCACACGCTGCGTAACCGCATGGACAAGGCTGCCGAGTTGATCGGCCGAGATCTCGATTCCGCCCACACCCGGTCCGAGTTGTGGATCGCACTCAAAGCTCGTGAACTGCTGCAGGCGGAATCGAATTCAGATCACGCTCGGCCGCCCCTGAGATAGACGGTGGTGGTGTGAGTGAAGAACTCTCGTGCCGCGTCGCCTTGTTCCTTGGGCCCGTATCCACTCCTCTTCGCACCGCCGAAAGGTACGTGGGGATCAGCGCCCGCCGATTCCGAATTGACGTGCAGGATCCCCACGTCCAGATCGTCGACACCGGCAAGTGCACTGGTCAGGTCTTGCGTGAACAATGCTGCGGACAAACCGAATTCGCCCTCGTTCGCCAAGCGGAATGCGTCTGCGGTTGTTGCTGCCCGCTGCACCGCCAGTACCGGGCCGAAGAGTTCCTCGAACCACAGTTCGGTGCTCGACGGTAGTTCCAGCACTGTCGGTTGGACGTAGTAGCCCGACTGCGGCGCTTCGGCGGTGGCCACAACCCTGGCGCCGCCGTCGACGGCTCGATTGATCCCCTCGATGATCGACTGCTGCGCGTATGCGCTGACCACGGGACCTGTCGTGACGTCGGGATCGAGTGGATCTCCGACTCTCAGTTGCTTGACTTCAACGGTCAGCCTGGCCAGGAATTCCTCGGCGATGGATTCATGGAGCACCAGACGTGAAGTGGCCGTGCATTTCTGGCCGCTTGACCGAAATGCGCCCAGCATCACCTGCTCGACCGCAAGCTCGAGATCTGCGTCGGCAAGTACGACGGCTGCGTTCTTTCCACCCATTTCCGCCTGTACCGGAACTCCGCGCGCCGCAGCAGATCCCGCGATCTTTCGGCCGACGCCGGTGGAACCGGTGAAGGTGACGGCGTCGAGGTCCGGGTGATCGACCAGCGCTTCACCGGCCGCGCTGTCGGCGAGGATCATGTTCAGGACTCCGTCGGGTAGGCCCGCTTCGGTCAGTGCCTGCGCGAGACGGAAGGCCAGAAGGGGCACCGCGGCAGCCGGTTTCCAGACGACGGTGTTTCCGTACACCAAGGCAGGCGCAATCTTCCATGCCGGGATCGCGATCGGGAAGTTGAACGGCGTGACGACGCCTACCACGCCGAGAGGTTTGCGAGTGACGAGAATCTGCTCGCTGCTACGTGGGGAGGAATACACCGTTCCGGTCTCGCGGTCGGCGGCGTTGCCGTAGTAACGCAGAATCTGCGCTGCGCGGCGCACCTCTCCGATACCCTCGGCCAGCGTTTTCCCTTCTTCGCGGGTGAGTTCTTCGCCCCAGGCCTCAGCGTTGGATTCGATGATTTCCGCTGCGCGAGTGAGGTATGCGCCGCGTGCGGACATCGGCAGGCGGGCCCAGTCATTCGCGGCGATGCGGGCGACGCGAACACCGGTCGCCATTTCGGAGGCACCGGCGCGGCCTCCGGTGGCGACAACCTCGTCGGGACGGGCCGGGTTGGTGTCCGTCAGTGTGCCGTCGCTGCCCGTGACCCAAGCTCCGCCGATCAAGCTGCGCACTGCGACGCTCATCGGACTGCGGCCACAGCGTCGCGAAGAATACCGAGTCCTTCGGTCAGCAACTCGTCGGAGATGCTCAGCGGCGGGAGGAAACGGACGACGTTTCCATAGGTGCCGGCGGTGAGCAGAAGGAGACCGTGCGTGTGGGCGTAGCTGACGATCTGGGCGACGGCCTCGCGATTCGGAGCCTTGTCCTCGTCGTGGACGAGTTCGATTGCAATCATGGCGCCGCGTCCACGAATGTCGCCGATTATGTCTGTGTCCGAAGCGATTTCGGACAAACCTGTGGTCAGAATGTCGCCGATGTCCTTGGCGCGGTCGAGGAGCCCTTCCATCTCGATCGTCTCGAAAACTGCCAGGGCGGCCTCGCAGGCAACGGGATTGCCGCTGTACGTACCGCCGATACCACCGGGATGCGCGGCGTCCATGACGTCGGCACGGCCGGTCACGGCGGCGAGTGGCATTCCGCCGGCGAGACCTTTTGCGGTTGTGATGATGTCGGGGACGAAGTCCTCACTCTCGCTGGCGAACCAGGATCCGGTTCGTGCGATACCGGTCTGGACCTCGTCCGCGACGACGAGAATGCCGCGCTCACGGCAGAATTCCGAGATTCGCTTCAGGAATCCCGGAGCGGGAACGATGAAACCGCCCTCACCCTGAATCGGTTCCACGACCACAGCGGCTACCGATTCGGCGCCGATCTGAGTGTCGATCGCAAGACGGAACTGGGCGAATGCTTCGTCGGCCGCGTTTTCGGGGCCGCTCGGCCAACGGTAGGGGTATGCCATCGGAACCCGGTAGACCTCTGGTGCGAACGGGCCGAATGTGGCCTTGTACGGCTGGTTCTTGGCTGTCATCGTCATGGTCATCAACGTGCGACCGTGGAATGCGTGGTCGAAGACGACAACTGCCCGGCGACCGGTGGCGGCACGTGCGTATTTCACGGCGTTCTCGAGCGCTTCGCTGCCGGTGTTGAACAGCGCTGTTCGCTTCTCGTGATCTCCCGGGGTCAGGCGGTTGAGCGCTTCGCAGACCTCGAGGTACCCCTCGTAGGGGTTTGCGAGGAAACACGTATGGGTGAACTGACCGAGCTGGCGCGTGGTGCGTTCGACCACGCGCGGCGCACTGTTTCCGACGGTGGTCACGGCGATGCCGCTGCCGAAGTCGATGAACGAGTTGTCGTCGACGTCGACGACAACTCCTCCGCCCGCTGCGGCAACGTAAATGCTGGATCCGCTGGTCAGCCCGGCCGGCAGTGCGGCGCTCCGGCGCTTTGCCAAAGCGCGCGAGTTGGGGCCGGGCACTTCGGTGACGAGGCGTCGTATCTGGGGAAGGGTCGGTCCACCGATGCACGTTTCCGTGCCGTGCTCGAGAATGGTCATCGCAGTGCCTCCAGTCGTTTTCCGAACTGTAGGACGGCGATGAATGATCCGGACATGGCCGGATTGTCGAGTGGCTTCTATCTCATAGGACGCCGCGTCCAGCAGGTTGTCCAGCAGGTTACTGTGCGAAACTGCCGAGGAATCGTTGCAACAGTGGGTTGTACACCTCAGGGGCTTCCCAGAACGCTGCATGCCCCACACCGGGAATCACGTGATACGTGCCCTCCCAGAGATTCGCGAAGGTCAACGACGCGACATACGACGTGTTCACGAACGGGTCCTCGGCGCCGTCGATCACCGCGAGAGGCACAGACGCCGTTGCAACCAGAGCCTTCTGATCCGATTCGCGGCCGGCGCCGAATGCGTCGAACATGATCTTGCGAGCGCGTCCGTCCGTGCGTATCGCGGCGTCGAGTGCAGCCTGCTCGAAGGGAACGGCGGTCATTCGTGCGTAGAGTTCGGCTTCTTGCGCGGTGATGACCTCGGTGCCGCCGATGGACAATCCGTCGCCGGCTTTGAAGGCGTCGCCGAGCGTCTCGGGATTTGCCGGCGGCGTACCGGTGATGACGATTCCGGTGAGCCCGGGGAATTTCGCGATCAACTCGAGAGCGATGTGTCCGCCGAGCGACCAGCCGACGACAACGGCTCTTTCGACGCCGAGTTCGGTCAGAACATCGACGATGGCGTCGGCGTAACCGTTCTGCGTGTATGCGGCTTCGGGATCGCTCGCATCCTCGGAGTCGCCGTGGCCGAGTAGGTCCAGAGTGATCATGCGGTAGTCGCCGGCCCAGTCGGCGTCGACCTGATGACGGAAGATGGAGCGGCTGGCCGAGTTCCCGTGGATGAAGACAACCGGAAAACCGTCGGTGGCACTGTCGTCGACTGCCATGACGCCATGCCGGGTTTCGATCTTGGTGGTTGTCATCGGAATCCTCATCGTTCGAAGTGCACGGTCAGCGGGTATCCACGCTACCGGGCATATGCGGCATAGAGTTCACCCGTGGACTTCGCATTGCGCTCGTGCAGTTGGCACGGTCACGAGACCTACGCTCCGGACGAACCGGAACTGCGGGATCGACTACATGTGGACACTGCGGTGGGTCAGGCGTGGCGGTGCCTACGTTGCGGCAACTTCGTCCCGGGAGCGCCCCGAGCATCGGGACCGGCGGACGCCGCCCCCGAGGTTCCGCGGGGGAGGCTGCTTCGCGACCGGTTGATCATGCGACTTCTCGCCACCGAGAGAATGTTCCGCGCTCTGGGTTTGGTTCTTCTGGCGATCGGTGTGTTCGAACTGAGATCGTCGAAGGGTCGCGCCGAGGACGCCTTCGAGAACGAATTGCCGTTGATCAGGCCACTTGCCCGTCAATTGGGCTGGAACATCGACGATTCCAAACTGGTCCATCACATCGAGCAGGCGTTTTCGTTGTCCGCTACGACGCTCACCTGGATCGCAGTCGGGCTGTTGGTCTACGCCGGCCTTCAAGTGATCGAGGCAGTCGGCCTGTGGATGGTCGAACGCTGGGGCGAGTACTTCGCGGTGGTGGCGACCAGCTTGTTCCTGCCCCTCGAAATCTACGAATTGACCGAGAAGATCACGTGGTTGAGGGCCGGGTTGCTGCTGGTGAACATCGCTGCCGTCGTATGGCTGATCTGGAGCAAGCGACTCTTCGGTGTCCGCGGCGGCGGCGCGGCGTATCACGCCGAACATTCGGAGGAGAGCTTGCTGACGGTGGAGAGGGCCGCGGTCAAGCAGGCTTCGTGAGACCAGCTTTCGACGCGGCAGCACCCGCCAGCGTTGCTGCACCGATCGTGATCATGGCGGCGAGGAGGATGGCTGCGGGTTCACCGTCGCCCATCACCCCCAATTGAGTGCCCACCGTAACTGCGGCAACCGGTACTCCCAGTTGTGCGGCGGACAGCACGCCGAGAGGGAGCGGGAGACCGAGGGCGCGTATCGCGGCGTGAACCACGAGAGTTGCTCCGCCCAAGACCAATCCGAGCCAGATGGCGGACGGATGGGTGACGAGGTCGCGCAGATTGATCGCCGCTCCCAACCAGACGAAGAAGAGGGGAGCGAAGAAGCCGTCGGTGATGGCGAAGAGCTGTTTGGCGAGGCGGCGGGGTTCACCGATCGCGGCAAGAACGAGCCCGAAGGCGAAGCCCGCGAGCATGATCGACACGTGAGTGCTCGACGCCAGCGCTGCCAGAGAAAAGAGGATCACCAGATTGATCCGGAGTTCGAGTGCAAACTTTCGTTTCTCCGAGAATTTGTGGAGCCTTCGCCAATGGCCGGACCGGTGGAAGGCTCGCAGTACGAAGAACAAGGCAACCGCACACGCCGCCACAGCCAGTGCGCCGACACCGGCACGAGGGGCATTGTCCGGATCGATCACCAAAGGCAGCGCAACAATGCAGACGGTGTCCGCGATCGCGACCTGGGCAGTCATCTGCAGAACCGAGGTTCCACCGAGCCCCAGCGAATCGACGATGGGGAGAATCAACGCCGCGGACGACGACGCGATCAGGACCGCGTACAGCGCGGCGTGACCGGTGCCGAATGCCGTCGCCGCACCGTAGCCGGCAACAACCGACAGAAGTCCGACGACAACCGAGCGAACGGCACCCTTGCCGATTGCCGCACGGACTGCCGGATCGCGAACCGGGACGTGTGAGCCGGCCACCATCATCGTGAGCGCGAATCCGATATCGGCCAGGAACGTGAAAGTCTGGTCCGAAGAGTCGAGCAGCCCGAAACCGGTGACACCGAAGACGACGCCCGCGGCAAGTTCGCCGACCACCACGGGGACATGCCAGCTGACGCGAGCGCCGAGCAGCGGGCCGAGAATGCCGGCCAGCGCGACGAGGGCAAGGATGCCGAAGGTCATCGACGACCTACGAGTTAACTGTCGAGGGTGCGATCTTCGCGGGGATGGCGGTGTTCTCGTCCACGTGGTAGCTCGCACAGACACGGTGGTAGCCGTCGGCGATCTGCGCCGGTACTCCGGCGCGGAAGTCTCCCTGCACCAGCAGGATCGGCGACAGCGCGATCCCCTTGCGGATCTTCAACAGGTCGGCAGCAACGTGTGGGTTGTCGACCGGAAGCAGAGGGAGCCCAGCAGCCCGCAGGATGTCTTTGGCCTTCTTCGAGACCAGCGTCGCCGTCTTGAGGGCGTACACGAGAGCTTGGACCTGAACCGGCGTCGCGCCCAACTGGAGGTAATCGCGGGCCGCCGGGTAGTCGTGCTCGTCCGGCAGGTCCTTCCAGAGAACGGCGGGAGCCTTCTCGGCTACCTTCGGCTCTGCTGTCTTGGGAGCCTTCGGCTGCGCTGCCTTCGACGCCTTCGGCTGGGCTGCCTTCGACGTTTTGCTCTTGGCCATCTGTGCTGTTTCCTTCAGTGTCGGTCCGCGAGTGGAGCTGGTGCAGAAATCGTGCACTATCAGCGCCGCAGGCACCACATCGGAGCTGTTTGGCCCCCTAGGCGGCGGGTAATCAGCAGACTGCGGGGGAACGAGCAGGAGGCGAAGCAATGAAGCGGATTCTCGCAGTGCTCGCAGCGCTGATCCTGGCGGTGTTCGCACTGACCGCGTGCAGTGACAACAACGATTCGTCGGACAACGATTCGGCCGATCACGACGGCATGGCGATGACCAGTATGCCGATGACCAGCATGCCGACCAGTATGTCGATGCCGAGCATGCCTCTGGGTATGTCGACGCCGGGAGCGTCGTCGATGGGAATCGTGATCAGCGGCTTCGAGTATTCGACACCGGAGTCGGTGATACCTGGTCAGGTACTGACCATTCAGAACAACGACACCGTCGAACACTCGGTCACGTCCGATACGGCAGGACTGTTCAGTGAGGACATCGAGGCCGGCGAGACGGAAACCATCACGGTGCCGAACGAGCCGGGAACGTACACGTTCCACTGCACCTATCATCCGAGCATGCGCGGCACCTTGACGGTCAAGTAGAGGTCGGCTCGGTCTGGCGTGACTTTCGCGAGAAAACGTTGGCGGCACGCGCCGGATTGAGCTGGTGGAGAACAGATCCGGGTGTACGGTTTTCAGGTGCGCCGGAGAATTGCGATCAGTGTCGTCACGCTCGTGGTTTGCGCCCTCGGCTTTTCGCCGCCGGCGCTCGCGGATTCACCGAACGGCTCGTATTCGTCACAGCTGCTGTACTTCTCGGTCGATGTCGGGCCTGAACTCTCGACGCCGTGCACCGTCGTCGGTGAACTCTTTGTTCCCGATGGTGTCGACGCTGACAACCCAGCTCCCGCGATCCTGACCACCAACGGGTTCGGCGGTTCGTACAAGGACCAGATTCCTGCCCTGCAGAACTTCGCCGAGAACGGGTATGTCGGACTGACGTATTCGGGATTGGGTTTCGGCGGCACGAGTTGCAAGATCACCCTCGACTCTCCCGCATACGACGGTGTCGCCGCTTCCCAGTTGGTCAGCTTCCTCGGCGGCCAAGAAGGGATTGCCTTCACGGATCAGGCTCTGACGCAGCCCTATCCGGCGCTCACCGCGGTGGTTCAGGACTCCGTCGATCACACCGGTGCACCGTCGACGAACGACCCGCGGGTCGGAATGACGGGTGGCTCTTACGGCGGCGGGATTCAATTCGCCGCCGCGAGTGTCGATCCCCGTATCGACACGATCATCCCCATGATCACCTGGAACGATCTCTCGTATTCTCTGGCGCCCAACAGCACCGGGATCATCTCCGGAGTGTCGACTGCGGAGCCGGGAGCCGCGAAGGTGCTCTTTGCATCGCTGCTCTTCGGCGCGGGCATCGCGAATCCCGGTGTGGACGGTTACATCGCAGATCCCGCACGGCTACCCGGCTGCCCGAACTACGTCCCTTACATGTGCAACGCGATCGCCGAGGCGGTGGTGACCGGCGACATCGGACCGCAAGTAGTGAGTGAGCTCCGAGCGTCGTCGGTCTCGTCGTTCGTCGACCGGATCAACATTCCGGTACTGCTTGCTCAGGGGCAACAGGACACCCTGTTCGATCTGAACGAGGCAACCGCGACTTACGACGCGCTGAAGGATCGTGGCGTCGAAGCCAAGATGATCTGGCATTCGTGGGGGCACAGCCACTTGGCCGCTGCGCCGGGCGAGTTCAGCTTCTCCGCACCCGACGAGGATACCCAGTACGAGACCGGTCGCTTCATGGACTGGTTCGATCACTACCTCAAGGACGAGAACACGGAGACCGGCCCGGAATTCGCGTATTTCCGCAACTGGATCGACTACGAGGGAAACGCGGCACCGGCCTACGCGACGTCCGACACCGTCGATGTCGGGACCGCTCGCGCCTTCCATCTGTCCGCTGACGGGGGACTGCTACCGGACGGCGCGCCGGTGATGCCGGGTTCGAAGACGATCGTCACC
Organism: Rhodococcus sp. Ni2; assembly: GCF_021352185.1. Classification (NCBI taxonomy): domain Bacteria; kingdom Bacillati; phylum Actinomycetota; class Actinomycetes; order Mycobacteriales; family Nocardiaceae; genus Rhodococcus; species Rhodococcus sp. Ni2. Next base: position 1,678,038 of record NZ_WOXZ01000001.1, on the reverse strand, counting down.
GCACCGGCTGGGCTGCCGACGGGCGTAGAGCCACTCAATATCAATCCGGCCGGAAACATTCCGAATGCGCAGATTCCGGGAACCGAGGCGCTCTGGACCACTGCGCCGATGACCGAGGCGATGGACGTGGTGGGAGCCCCCACTGTGACGCTGCGCGTTGCGGCGCCCGGACAGCCGGTGGTGTTCGCGAAACTCTACGACGTGGCTCCGGACGGAACTTCCTCGCTGATCAACGGACTCATCGCGCCCATACGCATCAGTGATCCGTCGCAGCCGGTGCCGGTGACGATGCCGGCGATAGTGCACCGATTCGAGCCGGGGCATTCTGTTCGTCTGGCAATCACCGGTGGCGACATCAGTTTCCGTGGGGGATTGCAGGGCATGCCGGTGACGATCTTCGCCGACGGGTCCGGCCCCCTCGAACTTCCCGTCGTGGGCTGATACACCGTGGGCTGAATTTCAGCGGGTGATGGTTCGACTGTCGCCGCGGAACTCGGCCACGACGGCGTCGCCATTGCGAACGGTCACGTCGTAGATCCCACTTCGGCCGCCTCTAGCCTTCTCGGTGGCGACCGCGGTCAAGGTGTCGCCCAGACGGGTCGGACGCAGAAATCTGATGTCCGCGCGCGCTGCAACGGCTGAATCCTCGTAGCCGTTGCAGGCGAGCGCAAACGCGGTGTCCGCGAGCAGGAAAACATAACCGCCGTGTGTGATTCCGTGACCGTTCACCATGGTTTCGCCCACGGTGACGGTCACGGTTGCGCTACCGGGCGCCAGTTCGGAAATCTCGATACCGAGTGCCTGCGATGCCTGGTCCGCGTCGAACATCTCTCTGGCGGTGATGCTTCCTGTACTCACGAGACAACTCCTGTGTGATCGGGAAATTGCAGGGGTCTAGAGGACCGAGACAACTTCCTGGACATACATGTCGACCGTGCCGGTGGCAAAGTTTGCGACATCTTTTCCAGCGGCGCCCATCTCCGGGGACTTCAGGCCGCTCTGCATAGTCTCGAGATCGGGAAACTCGAGGTTGGCGACGGCATAGAAGACTGGATCGGAGCCGTCCAGCGTCGAGCACTTGCTGAACGTGAAGTCCGAGAGCCCTGGCACTGCGCTGGCGAGCGGGACGTGGATCTCGTTGTAGTACTTGTCGAAAGCCTCCGGATCGGTGGGGCGTCCGTAACACACTGCTACTCGATAGGTCATGTGCTTTCAATTCCCTTCGGGGCGAGTCTTGGCTACCAGAGTCAGGACGTCGTATGTCGCGACCGGATCGTTGTCCTGGTTCGTCACCACGGCGTCCCAACGAACCTCACCGTAGTCGGCGCTGCTGCGAGGTGTGATGGTCTTGGCTGTGAGGGTGACCGTCAGGCTGTCTTCGGCTTTGACCGGAGTCAGGAACCTGAGGCTGTCCACGCCGAAGTTCGCGAGAACCGGGCCGGGAGCCGGGTCGACGAACAGGCCCGCAGCGAGTGAGACAACAAGATAGCCGTGCGCGACGATGCCGCCGAAGAGTGGATTCGCCGCAGCGGCCACCGGATCGGTGTGAGCGTAGAAGGTGTCACCGGTGAACTCTGCAAAATGATCGATGTCTGCGAGTGTGACCTGGCGCGGACCGCCGACAACAGTGTCACCGATCTTCAACTCGGCGAGACTCTTTCGGAATGGATGTTCGGATCCGGTCGTGCGCTGCGATCCGGTGAACCAGCGCTCGCCGACTGCGGTGAGGACGTCGGGTGTGCCCTGTACGGCGGTCCGCTGCATGTGGTGCAGAACTCCGCGGATGCCACCCAGCTCCTCACCGCCGCCGGCACGGCCGGGACCGCCGTGTACGAGGACTGGAAGGGGAGAGCCGTGGCCGGTGGATTCCTTGGCGTCGTCGCGGTTCAGCACGAGCACTCTGCCGTGAAAAGCTGCGAGACCCAGCACCAGTCGACGTGCGATGTCGGTGTCGGCAGTGACCACCGAGGCGACGAGGCTTCCCTCGCCACGGGCCGCGAGTTCGATCGCATGATCGATGCCGTCGTATCCGATGACGGTGCTGACGGGTCCGAAGGCCTCCAGTTCGTGTACCTCGTGCGCATTCTCTTCCGCCCGGAGAAGGACTGGGGAAAGGAAGGCTCCTGACTGGCCGTCGGCACCGACCACGTCCACGTTGTCCGGGTCTCCGAATACGATAGTTGCCGACTTCGTCAGACCGCGAATGGATTTCAAGACTTCGTCACGCTGTTCGATGCTGGCGAGCGCTCCCATCGTGACGCCGTCGGCATCGGGGTGTCCCACGACCACTTTGTTCAGTCGCTCGGATGCGGCATCGACAACGGCGTCGACCAGCGAGACCGGGACCAGGGCGCGCCGGATCGCCGTGCACTTCTGACCAGCCTTGACTGTCATTTCGGTGACGAGTTGTTTGACGTACAAATCGAATTCGGGCGTTCCTGGTACGGCGTCCTCGCCAAGGATCGACGCGTTGAGTGAATCGGCTTCGGCATTGAAATGGACGCCCTTGCCGACGACGTTCGGGTGAGCACGCAGCGTTGCTGCGGTGTCGGCGGATCCGGTGAATGCCACTGAGTCCTGCCCGCCGAGATGATCGAGGAGGCCGCGTGCACTACCGGAGAGCAGTTGGACGGAACCCTCTGGGAGCAAGCCTGACTCGATGATGCGCCGGAAGACGAGTTCGGTGAGATATGCCGTGGAACTGGCAGGTTTGACGATGGACGGCACCCCCGCGATGAATGCCGGTGCCAGCTTCTCCAGGAACCCCCACACCGGGAAATTGAAGGCGTTGATCTGCACGGCGACGCCGCGACGTGATGTATAGATGTGTTGCCCGAGGAAGGTTCCGCCCTTGCCGAGAGGCTCGACGTTTCCGTCCAGAAAGACTGTGCTGTCGGGCAATTCGCGCCGAGCCTTGCTCGCGTAGCTCAGCAGGGTCCCGAATCCGCCGTCGATGTCCACCCCGGAATCTCGCGTCGTCGCGCCGGTGGCAGTGGAGAGTGTGTAGAACTCGGCTTTTCCTGCCATCAACGTGAGGGCGAGAGCCTTGAGCGCGCCGGCACGTTCGTGGAAGGTCATCGCGGACAGTGCAGGCCCGCCGACCTCGCGGGCGTACGTAACCATCTCGGCGAGGTCGATGCCGGTTGCGGAGATCCGGGCCACCTCCGATCCGTCCACTGCGCTCGGCAACGGGGTACCTGCGTCCGGTGCGGCGTACCACTGACCGGCCACATAGCTTTCCAACAGTCTGCTCACGACAACTCCATCTCACCGTACGTTCGGTCGGTAATTACGATCGCCCGGTAACGCCGCGTTGTCAAGGATTCGGCAGAACTGCCTGGAGTCAGGCCTTGCGAAGTCCGTCGAAAGTGACGGCGACGACCGCGTCGGCGATGTCGGAGACGGACTCACCCGCTCGGGGTTTGTACCACTCGATCAGTGAGTTGACGGTGCCGAACATCAGCTTGCTGGCGAGGGCTGGTTCGATGTCCGGGCGCAAGTCTCCCTCCGCTGCGGCGGACGCGACGAGACCTCCGACGAAGTTGTCGAATTCGCGTCGACGAGCTAGCGCGGCGCGCTCGACCGTCGTGTTGCCGCGGACGCGCAGGAGCAGGGTGACGTATGGAAGCTCTGCGACCAGCACCTCTACGCTGCGCCGGACCAGGTATTCGAGCCGGTCGATGTACGGACCGGTGGTGGCGCCCTCTTCGGTCGTGACCGCAAACAGGGCGTTGAGTGCACGCGAAAGGGCGAGTTCGAGAAGTTCTGACTTTCCGGACACATGGTGGTAGATCGAGGACTTCGTGATGCCGAGTTTCTTGGCGAGCACCTCCATGCTGGCGCCGTCGTAGCCCTTGTCGTTGAACACCTTCACGGCCACGGCCAGGAGCGAATCGAGGTCGTAGCCGGGACGTCCGGGGAGGCCGGTGCGTCGAGTGGGGCGTGCCGTAGTCATGTCCCCATCTTCTCAGTTCGGGCAAAGCTGTGCACCATCCTCGTTCTCACCCTTGCCAAACGACCGAATGTTCGGTTATTAATGGAGAAGAGCGAGAAGGAGCGAATGTGAACACCCTGCACGTGGACGAGCGCGAGGATCGCGTCGTGGTCACCCTCGACAGGCCCGCGCAACGCAATGCGATCAACGCGGAAATGATCGACGAACTGCATCAGGTTTGTGGACGCCTCGAACGGGATCCGAAGCTGCTCCTGCTTGCGGGGCGCGGCGACCACTTCGCAGGCGGCGCTGACATCGCGGAGCTCCGAGAGCGCGGACGAGAGGAAGCGTTCGCGGGTATCAACCGCACGCTGTTCGACCGAATCGGAAAGCTCCCGCTTCCCGCCGTGGCCGCCGTGAGCGGCTACGCGCTCGGCGGTGGGGCAGAGTTGACCTACGCCTGCGACATTCGCATCGCGACAACGACGGCGGTCTTCGGGAATCCGGAGCCCAATCTCGGCATAATGGCAGCCGCCGGCGCCAGCTATCGATTGCCGAAGCTCGTCGGCGTCTCGATCGCGAAGCAGGTGCTCCTCGGTGCCAGGAACCTCGACGCCGAGCAGGCGCTACGAGCGGGCCTGGTTGTCGAGGTAACCGAACCGAACTGCCACGTCGACGCAGCGCATCGGCTGCTTGACCGCATTTCCCGACTGTCCCCGCTGGCACTGCGATTGACCAAGATCATCGTCGATGCGCCGGGATCGCATCCGTTTGCCGACGACATCGCCCAGGCCGTCCTGTTCGAGAGTTCGGACAAGCGCGATCGCATGACGGCCTTCCTGGAGAAGAAATCATGACTGAAGCAGTTGCACCGAAGACCGTCGGAGTCATCGGCGGTGGACGCATGGGTGCGGGTATCGCCCAGGTGTTCGCCAGTCTCGGCGGGGCGGTCACCATCGCGGAGAGTGGCGACACCGCGGCCTCGTTGCAGCGTGTTTCCTCCGGCCTCGACAGAGCCCACGAGCGAGGGAAACTCGACGACCAGGACCCCGCGACGGTGCTGGCGCGCGTGAGCACCGTGGACGCAGTGACCTCGTTGCCACCGTCGCTCGACCTGATCGTCGAGGCGGTCCCGGAAATTGCGGCCCTCAAGGTCGAGGTGCTCGCCGCTGCGGAAACCGTTGCCGGAGAAAGCACCGTGATCGCCAGCAACACCAGTTCCATGTCGATCGCCGAACTCGGCGCAGCGCTGACGGATCCGGGCCGGTTCATCGGTATGCACTTCTTCAATCCAGTCCCGGCGTCGCTGTTGGTCGAGATCGTCCGGGCGCCTCAGACCCGCCCCGAGGTTGTCGACTCGGTACGAGCATGGGTGTCGATGCTCGGCAAAGCCGAGGTGCTCGTCAACGACTCACCTGGTTTTGCAACCAGCCGGCTTGGTGTCGGTCTCGGGCTCGAAGCCATCCGCATGCTCGAAGAGGGTGTGGCGGACGCGGAATCGATCGACCGAGCAATGGAATTGGGGTATCGGCATCCGATGGGCCCGCTGCGTTCGACAGATCTGGTCGGGTTGGATGTGCGCCTGGCGATCGCCGAACACCTCGCGAGCACGCTCGGTGATCGATTTGCACCTCCAGCACTGCTGCGAGAGAAGGTGGCTCGCGGCGAGTTGGGGCGCAAGACGGGACAGGGTTTTCACACATGGAGCTGAACCGAACTGCCTGCGGAAGGAACATCGATGACTGACGTGATTCGCTTGGAGATCGAGCGAGGTTTGGCGACAATCACTCTCGACCGACCCAAGGCCGCCAATGCCGTCAACGGCGAAATGAAGTCTCAGCTGCTCGAAGCGTTGCTGCAGGTCCACGCGGACGCAGAGGTTCGAGCGGTGTTGATTCTCGCCGAAGGCAAGAACTTCTGCGTCGGTCAGGATCTGGGCGAGCACGCCGCAGCGTTGGATGCTGATCCTGCGCACGCGATGGATACCGTCGAGGCGCACTACAACCCCATCGTCACGGCGCTGTCGACGCTCTCTGTCCCGGTGGTGGTGGGTATCGGCGGAGCCTGCGTCGGGGCCGGGTTGGGAATCGCGTTGGCCGGAGACATCCGTGTCGTGGGGGCTCGCGCGAGCTTTGCGACGGCATTCACCGGCATCGGTCTGGCCAGTGACTCCGGGCTCAGTCATGCGCTCGTGCACGCGCTCGGACCTAGCCGCGCCAGTGGCCTGATGTTGCTCGGCGACAAGTTCGACGCGCAGAGCGCGCTGGAGTGGGGCTTGGTTCATCGCGTGGTGGCCGACGAGGACGTCGCCGCTGAGGCTCGGGTACTCGCGCGTCGGCTTGCCGACGGACCCACCGCGGCCTTCGCCCACGTGAAATCGCTGATCCGTGCCGTTGCTCCTGGGCTTTCCCAGACGCTGGCGGCCGAGGCGAACGCACAGGTGGAGCTGGGTTCCACGGCAGATCATCGAGGCGCAGTCACGGCTTTCCTGTCGAAGCAGAAGCCGGTTTTCGAGGGCCGCTGATTTCTGGTGCGGCGAAAGATTCTCTTGTGTGCTGGGACACCTCGGTGCATACTAGTTACCAACCGATCATTCGGTAATAAAAGGTAGGTACGATGACCAACGTGGAAGCTCCACAAGATCTGCAGAACCTGTTCGACGAGACGATCGCGGCAGACCAGCGCATCGAGCCTCGCGACTGGATGCCGGACGGCTACCGCAAGACTCTGATCCGTCAGGTTGCCCAGCATGCGCACTCCGAAATCATCGGAATGCAGCCCGAGGGAAACTGGCTCACCCGTGCGCCTTCGTTGCGACGCAAGGCGATCTTGATGGCGAAGGTCCAGGACGAAGCCGGGCACGGTCTGTATCTCTACTCCGCGGCCGAGACGCTCGGTGCCGATCGTGGCGATCTGACCACCAAACTGATCGAGGGAAAGCAGAAGTACTCCTCGATCTTCAACTATCCGACGCTGACATACGCCGACGTGGGAGTGATCGGCTGGCTGGTCGACGGAGCTGCTATCTGCAATCAGGTTCCGCTGTGCCGCAGCTCCTTCGGGCCGTATGCGCGCGCGATGATCCGTGTGTGCAAGGAGGAATCGTTCCATCAGCGGCAAGGCTTCGAGCTGTTGGCGACGATGATGCGCGGCACGGAAGCTCAACGGGCAATGGTGCAGGAAGCCGTCGACCGATGGTGGTGGCCCGCTCTGATGATGTTCGGACCGCCGGACGACGAATCGCCGAACACCGAGCAGTCGATGAAGTGGCGCATCAAGCGGCACACGAACGACGAACTGCGGCAACGATTCGTGGACATGTCGATACCGCAGGCCGAGATACTCGGTGTGACCTTCCCTGATCCCGACCTGCGCTGGAACCCCGAGCGTGGCGCACACGATTTCGGCGAGCCGGACTGGAGCGAATTCATGGACGTGGTCCGCGGCAACGGAGCGGCGAGCGTCGAGCGGATCACCAATCGGAAAGCCGCACACGACAACGGGGCCTGGGTTCGCGAGGCCGCGTACGCCTTTGCACAGCGCGAGAGACTCGCGCACGATCGCACGACTGGGGAAACATCATGAGCGAGAACGATCAGGTACAGCGCGATCAGGTGCGGGGCGAATGGCCTTTGTACGAGGTATTTCTGAGGGGAAAGCGCGGACTGAACCACGTGCATGTCGGATCCCTGCGCGCGGCAGACGATCAGATGGCCCTACGCCACGCGCGCGACGTCTACACCAGACGTAACGAAGGCGTGAGCATCTGGGTCGTGCCGTCAGCGAACATCGTGGCTTCGAGTCCGGCAGAAAAGGATCCGTTCTTCGCGCCGAGCGGCGACAAGGTCTACCGGCACCCGACTTTCTACGACATCCCGGACTCCGTTCCGCACATGTGAGAATCACTTCGACTTCGAGGACCAACAGATGAACGATCACGACAGTGCCTACGACGGCCTGGTCGACGGCGACGGCCACGGTCAGTGGGCGTTCGGAACCAGCTTCGACGACCCCCTCGCCGGAGTCGACACCACGGTGCCGGATGACGTCGATCTCGGTGCGCTGGCGCGCTACTGCCTCATGCTCGGCGACGACGCGCTCGTCAGTTCGCAGCGCCTCGCCGAATGGTCGACGCGGGCACCGGAACTCGAAGAAGAGGTAGCTCTCGCGAATGTCGGTCTGGATCTGATCGGACAGGCCAGGCTGCTGCTGGCTCGCGCGGCAGCAGCCGATTCCACTGTCGTTCCGTTCATCTCGGACACGTCGCCGGTGCCGGCTGAAGATGCGCTTGCCTTCTTTCGTGATCAGTTCGGTTTCCGCAACGTGAGACTGGTGGAGCTCGCCAACGGCGACTTCGCGCACACGGTCGTTCGGCTACTCGTGTTCTCGACCTGGCGGCTGGCGCTGTTCGATCGGCTCCGCACATCGCGGGACCCGGTCCTCGCGGCCGTGGCGAACAAAGGCGTCAAAGAACTGACCTACCACCGCGACTACGCGGCAAGATGGGTCGTCACGTTGGGCGCCGGCACGGCAGAATCCAAGCGTCGGACTGCCGCGGCCCTGCTCGAGATCTTCCCGTTCGTGGACGAACTCTTTGTTCCCACCCAGGACGAACTCGTTTTGGCAGAAGTTGGCGTCGGAGTGGATCCGCGTACTGTTCGGCCGGAGTTCGACGCTGTTCTTGCCCAGGTCCTCCATGCAGCCGAAATGGAAGAGCCCCCTTCGCGTTTCTCCGGTTTCGTCGGCGGCCGCGGCGGGCGTGCCGGACTGCACACCGGGGCACTGGGGCTACTTCTCGCCGAAATGCAGAGCGTCGCTCGGGAGCATCCGGAAGGGGTGTGGTGACCGTGACTGCCGCTACCGTCTCTTCCGCTACTGTCTCTTCGGCGCAGGAGATCGTCGCCTCGGTGATGGATCCGGAGATGCCACTGTTGACCTTGGCCGATCTCGGCGTCATCCGATCGGTCGACGTCGAAGCGAACTTGGTCTATGTGACAATCACTCCCACCTATTCCGGGTGTCCGGCGATGGCGACGATGCGAGACGACATCGAGCACAAGCTGACCGACGCGGGGTACGGCAGCGTCCAGATCAAGACTCAACTGTCGCCGCCTTGGAGTTCGGATTGGATCAGCGAAGAGGGGCTCGCGAAACTTCGGACGGCCGGGTACTCGGTGCCGGGGGCCGCGCCGCGTCGCACCTCCGGCCCGATCGCCTTGACCTTGACGGCCAAGCCGCGCGACATCCTGTGCCCCCAGTGCGGTTCGGCAAACACCAGACTGAGTTCGGAATTCGGTGCGACCCTGTGCAAAGCGCTCTATCGCTGCCTCGACTGCCTCGAGCCGTTCGATCACGTGAAGGAGATCTGAACAGATGAGTACCGCAACGACGAACCGGAACAAACCATTTCACCCGTTGACGGTCGCCGGTGTCGAATCACTGTGCGACGACGCAGTTGCCGTCACCTTCGACGTGCCTGCCGATATCGCCGATCAATTCGACTTCGGCGCCGGGCAGTCACTGACACTGCGGCGGATGATCGATGGCGTCGAACACCGTCGCTCCTACTCGATCTGTGCACCGGTAGGGGCGTCTCCACGGGTGGGGGTTCGCGAAGTGGCAGACGGACTCTTCTCCTCCTGGTTGGTGCGAGACGTCAAGGCCGGGGATCGAATCGACGTCCAGGGCCCATCTGGCAATTTTGTCGCCGATCCGGCATTGGGTGGACGGCACGTTCTGATCGCGGCGGGCTCCGGAATCACGCCCATGTTGTCCATCGCTGCAACACTGCTGGTGAACCCCGAGGCCGATGTCACCCTGCTGTACGGGAACAGGCGCACCCGTTCGGTCATGTTCGCCGAAGAGATCGCCGACCTGAAGGACCGGTACGGTGCGCGCCTGGACGTTATTCATGTCCTCTCTCGCGAGCCGCGCGAGGTCGAGTTGTTCTCGGGCCGTCTCGACGCCGACCGGTTGCGTGAGATCTTCACCTCTCTCGTTCCGTGCGACCAGGTCGACGGCTTCTGGTTGTGTGGTCCGTTCGGGATGGTCAACGACGCCCAGGAAGTACTGGCCGGCTTGGGAATTGCCAAGGATCGCATCCATCACGAGCTGTTCTACGTCGACGACGTCGCTCCGCCGGTTGCAGTGCATCGTGAGCCCGGAATTGTGGGACCAGGCAGCGAGGTCACCATCACGCTCGACGGTCGATCGACCACCGCGACACTTCCGCGAGACCAGTCGATTCTCGATGCAGCGGAACAGTACCGATCGGATCTGCCCTTCGCGTGCAAGGGCGGGGTGTGTGGAACGTGTCGCGCCAAGGTCACCTGCGGTGACGTCGAGATGCGCAGGAACTACGCACTCGAAGACTACGAAGTCGACGCGGGTTTTGTACTGACCTGCCAGACCTTCCCTGTCGGTGAACAGATAACAGTCGATTTCGACGCCTGACCGCCCGCACAGCGCCCTCACTGAGCCCACCGGAGACAATCATGACCGAACTCGTCACTGCTACTTCGCAAGAAATCGAATTTGCCAGTCGGGACCGCATTTCGACGCTCCAACTCGAGCGGATGCAATGGTCCCTGATGCACGCGTACACCAATGTTCCGCACTACCGCAAAGCTTTCGACGACGCCGGCGTCCACCCGAGCGACTTGAAGGATCTGAGCGATCTCGCGAAGTTTCCCTTCACCACCAAAGCGGATCTACGTGAGAACTATCCGTTCAAGATGTTTGCGGTGCCACAGGACCGGGTCTCGCGAATTCACGCGTCTTCGGGGACCACCGGTCGCCCGACGGTGGTGGGGTACACGAGCAACGACCTGAACAACTGGGCCGATCTCATCGCGCGCAGTCTCTCGGCCGGCGGCGTGCGGTCTTCGGACAAGGTTCACGTGGCTTACGGGTACGGTCTGTTCACCGGTGGGTTGGGAGCACACTACGGTGCGGAGCGCTTGGGCTGCACGGTCATTCCCATGTCCGGTGGCATGACCGAGCGGCAGATTCAACTGATCGAGGACTTCGAGCCCGACGCCATCATGGTGACTCCGTCGTACATGTTGACCATCGTGGATGCGATGATCAAGAAAGGCATCGATCCCTCGAAGACCTCACTGAGGGTGGGAGTTTTCGGAGCGGAGCCGTGGACCGAACAGATGCGTACCGAGCTGGAACAGCAACTCGACATGCATGCGGTCGACATCTACGGACTCTCCGAGATCATGGGCCCGGGTGTGGCAATGGAATGTGTGGAAACCAAAGACGGGCTCCATATCTGGGAAGACCACTTCTACCCGGAGATCATCGATCCGGTCACGGGCGAAGTGCTGCCGGACGGTGAAGAAGGTGAGCTGGTTTTCACCTCTCTCACCAAGGAAGCGCTGCCCATCATTCGCTACCGAACCAGGGACCTGACCCGACTGTTGCCGGGTACGGCGCGCTCGATGCGTCGGATGCAGAAGGTCACCGGCCGGACCGACGACATGATCATCCTGCGTGGGGTCAATCTGTTCCCCACACAGATCGAAGAGCTGATCCTGACCGTCCCCGCCCTGGCACCCCAATTCCAGTGTGTGCTGGAGCGTCCGGGCCGGATGGATACTCTGACAGTGCGCGTCGAGGCTCGTCCTGACGCGGCAATTTCCGATCATGCGGCAGCGTCTTCGGCGTTGCAGAAGCTGGTGAAGAACAAGATCGGTGTCACGGTCGAGGTGAGCGTTCTCGAACCCGGCGGACTCGAACGCTCGATCGGCAAAGCGCGTCGTCTGATCGACCAACGTCCGAGGGACTGAAACTACTCCAGGGCCATGCGGGTGGCGAAGATTCCGAGAATGCCACCAGCTAGCCATTTCTGAGCCCGCATCCACACCGGACGCGCCATGAGGAAGGTCGACACGGCTGCCGCACAGCACACGATCAACGCGTTGACGGTGACTGCGACCAGGATCTGCACGCCGCCGAGTACGAGTGCCTGTTGCCAGACCGGACCCGCAGTGGGATCGACGAACTGGGGGATCAGGGCCGCGTACATCAGCGCAATCTTGGGATTGAGCAGATTGGTGGTCAACCCCATCCCGAACAGACGGCCGCTACCGTGGCGGTCGACCTCGCCCACCTCGAAGGCGGACTTCCCACCTGGTCGGAGTGTCGACCAGGCGAGATAGGCCAGGTACAGGGCACCACCGATTTTCACCGCGGTGAACACCGTTGGTACGGCGAAGAGAACCGCCGTCAGCCCTGCACACGTGGCGGTGAGGTAGACCAGGAAACCGGTTGCGACTCCGCCGAGCGAGATCAAACCCGCCCGGCGGCCCTGGCTGATGCTGCGGGACACCAGATAGATCATGTTGGGGCCCGGTGTCAGAACCATCGCCAGGGCGATCAGCGCGACTCCCGTCATCGACGCTGACGTGATCATGTCGGTCTCCCACTACTCGATGCGTATGTTTCGTCGAGTACACAAGGGTTTGCAGTCGCGCGCCAAGGTCCAGTTCGCAGGCAGTGGTCCGCTCAGGTGTTGGCCCAGCTGTCGGGCCCGAAGACCTCGTAGTGGATATTCTGTGCCGGGACGTCCCTTTCGAGCAACGATGCGCGCATCGCCAACATGAACGGCATCGGCCCGCAAAGGAAGGCTTGGGTATCGGGCTCCACTGCAATACCTTGCAAATCCGCCCGTCCTTCGTGAACCGATCCGAACGCAACGTGCGTGCCGAGATCCTCGTACCAACGGTGCAGGGTTGCGGCGGGAATCTGGTCGACGAGTGTGCTGAGTTCTGCGCGGTGCGCGTGATCCGCAATGGATCGATCCGCATGGATGACAGATACCGAACGGTCAGCGCCGGTGTCCACGAGATGATTGAGCATCCCGATCATCGGTGTGCAACCGATTCCGGCCGACGCGAGCAGGAGCGGTGAGTTGTCGTCCGGCATGGTGAGATCGCCGAAAGGTGTGGTGACGGAGAGTTCTTGACCTTCGAATACGTTGTTGTAGAGGAAGTTCGACACTTCGCCATCGGGAGTTCCGGAGATTCGCTTGACGCTGATCCGCCAGTCTGCGCTGCTCGGTATCGAACACAGGCTGTATTGGCGGATCTGGCGGGCGCCGTCGGGCAGTGTAACCCCGACCGAAAGGTACTGTCCGGGAGCGAAGGTGGGGAGTGCGCTACCGTCGAGCGACGTGAGTGTCAGTGAGACGGTGTCGGCGGACTGAAGAACTCGTTCACTGATCCTGACTGTGCGCCAGACGTCACCGGCGTCCACGCCGGCGAGTTGGTAGAGGCCACGCTCCATCGTGATGAGGGTTTCCGCCATCAGCCAGTAGACCTCGTCCCAGGCTGCTGCGACATCGGGAGTGACTGCATCGCCGAGTATTTCGACGATCGCGGCAAAGAGGTGTTCGTGCACGATTGCGTACTGGTCGGGCGTGATTCCCAGCGACGCATGCTTGTGGGCGATACGTGAAAGTATGAGATCGACCTTGGCGCTGTCCGGCTCGAGCTGAAGCGTCGCGAATGCCGCGATGGCGCCGGCGAGAGCCTTCTGCTGTTCGCCCTGCTTCTGATTGCCGCGATTGAACAAATCGCGTTCGAGTTCAGGATGCGCGTCGAACATCCTGCGGTAGAACAGGGTTGTGATATCGCCGATGGCAGCGCCGACCAAGGGAAGGGTGGCGCGAATGACCTCGGTTGACTGTGGGGAAAGCATGAGCTGCTCCGTTCGGTCGAAATTCGGTTGATCAGCCTGCTTCGTCGCTCCGGGTGGTGAGGCGAAGCAGAACAGTGTTGGACGGCTGACGGATGACGTCTTCGATCGTGACCGCGTCGAGTGAGACGAAAAACGCTTCCTGAGCGTCGCGCAACGCACTTCGAAGGAGGCAACCTCCGCGCAATGGGCACGGTTTGTCGCCTTCGCAGTCGACGACTTCACCCGGGCCTTCGAGGCGTCTGGCCAGCCAGCCGATGGTGGCGGTGCGGCCGAGTTCGGTGATGGAAAGCCCACCGCCGCGGCCGCGCCTGGTTGTCACGATGCCGAGCTCACCGAGCCGTGTAACCACCTTGGTGGCATGGGAATACGACACGTTGAGCTGCTGCGCAACATCCCGAGTGCTGGGGGAGGCATCCGCGTCGAGTACGGCCAACCGCATGACGACGCGCAATCCCAGATCGGTGAACTGCGTCAGTTGCATGATCTGAACCTACATAATTCGCATCTGAGATGACTATTTATGTGAGGGGGATCTCGAGGTGCCCCAACCAGGGCGAACGGTACGTTCGGCACCTCCAGTGCGCTGAACGTGCCGTTCGCTCAGAGACGGGCGGCCGAACCCCCGGCAACGACGCCGAGAAAGTGTGGTGCTCGCCAACCTCGCGCCGCAAAGTCGCGGCTCACCGACGCGATGACCTCCGCTCCGCTTCCTTCCGGAACCAGCGCGATGGCTGAGCCTCCGAATCCGCCGCCGGTCATCCGCGCACCGATCGCGCCGCCGCGTCGTGCTGCGGCAACGGCGACGTCGAGTTCATCGCACGAGACCTCGAAGTCGTCGCGCAACGAGGCGTGCGAGTTGTCGAACAGCTCGCCGACGTCACTGAATCTGCTGCTGCGCAGAAGTTCTGCGGTCTTCCGCGTCCTCTCGATCTCGGTCACGACGTGCCGTGCCCGCGCCCGGAGGATCGGGTCTCGCACTGTCTCGGCCTGGCCTGCTGTAGCCTCTCGCAAGCTGCCGACGCCGAGAGCTGCTGCTGCAGCGACGCATTGAGAGCGCCGCATTCCGTACTGTCCGTCTGCGAGCGAGTGTTTGACCCGGGTGTCGATGGCGATCAGTTCGTACCCTGCACCGTGGAGTTCGAAAGGTATGGGTTCGGTGGATCCGTCCTGGCAGTCCAGCAGGAGCGCGGTCGAGGGCTGAGCAAAGAGGGCAATGGTTTGATCCATCCCTCCGGTCGGTGCGCCGACGCCGTCGTTCTCGGCCTGGATGCACACCTGTACCAGCTCATCGCGGGCGAAAGGTGAATCATGAAGTTCGTTGACGGCCAACGCAACCGAACAGGTGAGGGCAGCGGAGCTCGACAGCCCGGCCCCGACCGGTACCGACGAGTCGACGGCAAGATCGATTCCTTCGATCGGGAGGCCTCTGCGCGCAAGAGACCACAGAACGGCTGTGGGGTAGGCGGCCCACCCTGTGGCGATGTCGCCGAGGGGCCCGGTGTACGTCTCGGCGGATTGCCGACTGTGCACGCGGACGACCCCGTCGCTGCGCAGTGCGACGGCAACCAGTGTTCGCTGCTCGAGAGCGACCGGTAGGCACAATCCACCGTTGTAGTCCGTGTGTTCACCGATCAGGTTGACTCGACCGGGTGCCGCCCAAACTCCGGTTGCCGGATAGCCGTAGGTGGCGTGAAACTGTTGGAGCACAGAATTGTTCGAGACCGTATCCACTATTTCAACTCCCGTAGGCGGGCCGCGACTGCCTCGGGAACGGTGTCGTTCACCCAGGCGCCCATGGCGGACTCGGACCCGGCGAGGTATTTGAGTTTGCCCGGTGCGCGCAAGATCGAGAACAGCTGAAGATGCAGTCGGCCCAGAGGTCGGTTGATGCGGACGGGAGCTTGGTGCCAGGCCGCGATGTACGGTACCCGGTCGACGCCCGGATAGAAGCGATCGATACGGCGTAGGAGATCTTGGTAGACGACCGCAAGCTCTTCGCGCTCTTGGTCGTTCAGCGAGGGAAGGTCCGGGACGTCTCGGTGCGGTGCCAGGTGAATCTCGATGGGCCATCGTGCGGCGGTCGGGACGTAGGCGCTCCAGTGATCGCCGTCGTAGATCAACCGGGCCTTGTCCTCGCGCTCGAACGCCAGAACATCGGCGAGTAGTGAGCGACCGGTGCGCTCGAAGTGTTTGTGCGCCTGCGTCAGCATCGATCGGGTGCGTGGCGTGACATACGGGTATGCGTAGATCTGTCCGTGTGGATGGGTGAGTGTCACCCCGATTTCTTCGCCGCGGTTCTCGAAGCAGAACACTTGTTCCACAAGCGGATCCGCCGACAACTCTTCGGTCCGAGAAATCCAGGCGCCCACAATCGTGCGCATGCGTTCGAGTGGAAGCTCGGCGACGGACGCCGTGTGATCGCTCGAGAAGCACATCACTTCGCAGTGACCGGCCGCTGGGCGATCGCCCGCACCGTCTCCGGGACTGTCAATGGCTTCCTCAGGCGCCGCGGCAAAGCTCGGAAACCGATTCTCGAACACCGCGACGTCGTAGTCTCCGTCGGGTATCTCTGTGGGCGTGCGTGTTTCGTCGGTCGGGCACAATGGACATTCGGCGGCGGAGGGGAGATGTGTCCGTGTCATGCGATGCGAAGCCATGGTGATCCACTCCCCGGTGAGAACGTCGAATCTCATCCGAGACGAGTGGTCGAGAGCCGGCAATTCGCGGGAATCTCGCGCAGAGTGGGCGCGGGCACTGCCGGCATCGTCGAAGTAGAAGATCTGACGCCCGTCGGCGAGGGTGCGACGGGTCGGATCCTGCTTGGGTGTCATGCGTCGACTTCCCATTCCAGAACACCCTTGCTGACAACGGGTTTCCACACTCCGATCGTTGATCCTGTTTCCAGCGCTACGGCATGGGCGGCCAGCATTACCGAGATGGACGCCCAGATCGGACCGCCGTTGTCAGTGGCGTCCGAGGCATACTCGGTCACACAATGGTGGAGTGCGCCGCTACGGGTGTCCACGAAGTAGTGGTACTCGTCCAGTCCGGCAAAGGGAACGAACGAGGGGATGAACATGGTTGCGGCAGTGCCTGCGTCGCGTTGATCGTGTCGATCCATCTCGTCCTCGGCGTAGAGGTCTGGATTCTCGTAGATCGTCTCGTCCCACGTTTCGAGCAGAGTGAGACGAACTTCGGTTGCGACGTCTATGGGGTAGAAGAACTTGTCCGGGAGCACGCTGCCGAGAAAGAGGCCGGTCCGGTCGTCGTGGGTCAGGCTGCCGTTGTGGACCCGATACAGGTCGCGAAGTTCCTGGGGCCACGTGACGCCGGTCGAGGCTTCGAATTCCTCGATAACGGCGTCACCGAGTCCTGGTTGAAACGCTGCAGCCGTCACCGGTGCGTTTGTACGGCACCACGCTTCGATTCGGCTCCATTCGTTTGCAACGCTCATGGGCTTTACGATACGTCCGAGTCAGGACCCGTGAATCAGGTACTGCAGTGTGTCCACGAGCTTTCGGTCCGAAGCCTCGGACTTTCGGCCGGTGATTCCCGATCGGAGAATTGCGGAACCCTCGAGCAGGCTCACGATGGTCTGCGCTGTCGCGCCAAGTTCCGCCGCATCCAGCTCCGGTTGTGCACACGCGACTGCGCGCTCTACGTGTGCGATGTACTGGGCGTAGAAGTCTCGAAGCACGACCGCGACTTCTTGGTCCGCCGCTGCAATGGCCCATACTTCGACGTACAGACGCACCGTGGCCTGGTCGTCCTGTTCTCCGAGCAGGACTCCGATGAAGTGTTCGGATTCCTCGCGGGAGAGGCTCTGATCCGTATCGGGGACGACGGCAAGGCGATCCAGTGAGCGGGTCAATGCACGTGACATCACTGCGCGTATCAGATCTGCACGGGTGGGGTAGTAGTGCTGCAGATGTCCTACCCGCACTCCGGCCGCGGCTGCGAAATCGCGCATTGCCGAGTTGGCATTGCCCTGAGTAGTGAGGACCTGTTCTGCTGCGTCGAGAAGTGCTGCCGCACGGGCGGCGCCCTTGGAGAGGGTCATGGTCGCAATACTGCCACCCCGAAGCTCTCCAACTCGGAGACGGTGCGGCGAGGGTTCGGAAGCGATTCGGGGAAAGTGACTCCAGGCCGGGCATCGTCGGCCAAGGCTCGTCTGACGGCCAGCGCGCCGCCCACCGCGGTGAGGTGAGCCTGGCCCTGCCGGTCGACGATTGTCGCGCTTGTCGTGCCGCTCGGGCCCGTGACATCGATGCGTACTTGCGCGCTCCCGCCCTTGCCCGGCGAGTACAGGAGTCCGCGTCGTAGCGGTGTGAAGCGGTCGCCGCGACCCCAACGGAACAGACCCACCTTCTTGGCGGCGAGCAGCGCAGTTGTGGATGCATTCGAACTGAAACCTATTCGAGTGCTGGCAGTTTCGGCGCCCAGGGTCATGGGGAACGTGAATTGTTCCGGAGTGTCGATTCTTCCGACCTTGGTGCGCGATCCGGGGAAGTCGACCCAGCGTGTATCCGTCAACGGGCTGACGGTGATCGGGTTTCCTTGCTGAATCACCTCGAAATCCTGCCCGAGCCGATCGATGAAGTCGACGGAGTCGAGCCCGGCAATGTCGTTGACGTCGTAGCGAATCGAGACGTCGATCGTGCTCGCGCCACCCAGTTCCTCGGCCAGCGCTGCGGCGACGATATTGGTGACTCCGCCCATCCATCCGGACGACAGGTACACCGGTGCGCTCGGCGACTTCTGACCCGCCAGAGTGGCGGCGCGAGCGACGCGGGTTGTCCAGCGGGTGATGTCCACGTACGGAATGCCGGCCTCGACGGCGGCGGACAGGACACGATCGTGGGGATCGTTGACCGTCGAAACGACCGCGCGTACGGACGCGTCGAAGGGTGTCGGGTCGAGGAGGTCCCAGCGGCGGACGGAAGCGCCGTGACGGCCGGCCAGTTCGTCGCCTCGCTCGGGGGTGCGTCCGGTGAGGAGTAGTGGGAAGTCGGGGGCGAGCAACGCTGTCAGGGCGCTGCCCACGGTTCCGTATCCGCCGGCCACGAGGATCGGGCCGTCGGCTGAATACTGCAATGAATCGGTCATGCACCTAACTCTAGGTCAAATGACCTAAAACGTCGAATGGGGTTCTTTCCGCTGCTCAGTCCCGGTGTCGCACGATGTTGACGACGTTGCCATCGGGTGCCCGGACGAGGAATCGGCGAACACCCCACTCTTCGGTCGTTATGGGGTGCACGATTTCGTAGCCGAGCCTGCGGGCCTCTTCGTAGGCGCCGTCGACGTCGTCCGTGTGGACTGAGATGACCGAGTCCTCGGCTGCAGTGGCGTCGTGCGTGACGAGCTGTACGTTCGCGCCGGTGTCGGGAGAGGTGTAGCGAGCGACCCACCCCATGTTGAACTCTTCGGTGCTCAGGCCGAGAAAGTCGGAGTAGAAGCTCTTGGCGGTTCCGACATCGGCGACTTTGAGATTGGCGGTGATGCGTCGAGCGCGCATGTGGTTCTCCTACCCTCGGTAACAGATGCGCTCGATGATCGTCCGAAAGCGGAGCCATGTCGACTGTGCCGTCCGAAGATGCGGGCCGCCTGGTTGATTCGATCTGTCACTGCGGATCGAACGAGCTCACAGTTCCCCACCGTGAGAAGGGAAGGACGATCAATTGAACCTTGCCGATGACATTGTCGATCGGCACCGTTCCACTGTGTTCGTCATCGAGATGGAAACGTGAATCCTTCGAATGGGCGCGGTTGTCGCCCATCACCCACAGGTTCCCGTCGGGAACCGTGACCGGCCCGAAATACCTTCCTTGACAAGAGGTATCGTTGCCCGGAATGCGCTTGTCGATGTACGGCTCGGTCAGCGGCTTGCCGTTCACCCGAAGCCCCTCTTCCTCGGACAGACACTGTACGGTTTGGCCACCGACCGCGACTACCCGCTTCACGAGGTCGTTTTCGTCCGGCGGGACCAAGCCGACGATGGACCCGAGTCCCTGAAACGCGCGAACAATCGAATTGTCGGATCGAATGGATTTGTACTCGTCGTTCCAGGACTCGGGTCCCTTGAACACGACCACATCCCCAGGTTGCGGATCCCCGAATCGATAGCTGATTCTGTCGACGAGGATCTTGTCTCCCGTGCAGCCGGTGCATCCGTGAAGTGTCGGTTCCATGGACTCCGACGGGATCAGAAAGATGCGTCCGACGAAGTTCTGAATGACAACACTCAGGACAAGTGCGACGACAACGAGGATCAGAATCTCACGCCACAGTGGACGTTTCCTCGGGTGATCGGCCACTGCCGATTCAGTGGAGTCGGTCGAGTCCTCGTGGGCGTCGGATTCCGTCACACTCCCGACAATAGATGGCGCAACCAGTCGTCGGCCCGATACGAATCTTCTCGGTTCGTGGGTCTGTCTGTCGGCTGACATGCTTCGGAATTGGATCACATCACGCGCGAAGATCCGGTCGAGATCGGCAATCCGCGCAGTCCTGACCCAAACATCGTGCCGACGAATACCTTTCGCAGAAGCAGGTTGAACAACTCTCCGAGATTCAAGCGTGCAGCACGCCGGCGCCTCTGTTGATCGATTGGCACAATCTTTTGCGAGAGATGGGCATTCTCCCACTGAAGCGTCGGTGCGAGACAGCGCCTCGTAAGGACGACTGTACTTCCGGGCAATTTCTCTCGAACTTGGATTGACCGCACGAAAACCTGATGTTTGGGGGACAATCATCTGGGGCGATCACCTGGGGCGACAAGTCGAGGAGATGCAAATGTCCGAGGCCAAATCCGAAAGCACTGAGTCTTTTTCTGAGACGACACCGCCGGCGGAGCCGTCGAAACAATCAGTGCTCAGGCGGTACTACCCGGCTGCGGTGCCCGTCGTCCTCGGCCTGATCATCTATTTCATGCCTGTTCCGGACGGTGTGGATCCCAAGGGCATGCACATGCTCGGAATCTTCGTCGGCACCATCGTGGCGTTGATCTTGCAGCCGCTGCCGACGGGTTCTGTGGCGCTGGTAGGCCTATCGATCGCCATGATCACCCAGACCGAGACGCCGACGGAAGCGTTGTCCGGCTTCAGTAACACCACGATCTGGCTGATTGTCGCATCGTTCTTCATTGCCGAGGGCTTTCTGGTCACTGGACTCGGCAAACGGGTTGCGCTCATGTTCGTGACCAAACTCGGCAAGTCGAGTCTCGGATTGTCCTACGGAATGGCGTTGACGGACTTGATACTTGCTCCGGCGACGCCGTCGAACACCGCCCGTGCGGGTGGCGTCGTCTATCCGATCATCGTCTCGCTGAGCAAGTTGGAGGACTCCAATCCCGAGCCCGAGGACTCTCGCAAGAAGCTCGGAGCATATCTGCTGCTCACGTCGCTGCAAGTCAACGTCGTGACCTCCGCGATGTTCATCACCGCCATGGCGGGTAACCCTGTGGCCGTCGATGCGGCTGCCAAGATCGGCATCGACATCTCGTGGGGCAAATGGGCGCTGGCAGCATCGGTTCCGGGAATTGCGAGTCTGATCGCGATCCCGTGGGTGATGTCGAAGATCTTCCCGCCCACGATGTTGAAGACTCCGAAAGCACCCGAGCAAGCCAGGGAGGAACTGCGCAAGGCAGGTCCGATCAGCCGCAACGAGAAGATCATGGCCGCCACCTTCGTTCTGCTGCTGGTGCTCTGGTGCCTGGGCTCGCAGCTCAACGTCAATGCCACTACAACAGCATTCGTCGGAATCGGCATCCTGTTGGTGACCAAGGTGCTGACGTGGAACAACCTGGTCCACGACACCGGGGCGTGGCAGACGCTCGTGTTCTTTGCCGTTCTGGTCGGTATGGCAAGCCATCTCGAAGAACTCGGCGTGATCTCGTGGATCGGAACCCAGGTCTCCTCGAGCGTCGACGGTTTGCCGTGGATCTGGGCTTTTGCGATCCTGACCTTGGTGTACTTCTACGCGCACTATCTGTTTGCGTCGAACACCGCGCAGATCGTCGCCATGTACGCGGTGTTTCTCGGCGCGGCGGTGGCAACCGGTGCGCCGCCGCTGTTCTCGGCCCTGGTATTCGGCTTCATCGGCAGCCTGTTCGGCGGTATCTCGCACTACGCGTCCGGTCCGGCCGGAGTGATCTACGGTTCCGGATACATCAAGACCTCGGAGTGGTTCCGAATCGGTTTCGTGATGAGCGTCGTGATCATCCTGATCTGGACGATCATCGGCGGCGCGTGGATGAAGCTGATCGGCGCCTGGTGACGATCAGTTGTCCTTGCGCCGCAATCCGAATCGCATCGATTCCTTGTTGACAGCGGCAATCGCGGTCAGCGGTATCTCCGCGGGACACACCTGCGCACATTCACCGTAGGTCGAGCACGGCCCGAAATCGGCCTCCATCTGGTGCGACATCGCTCGGGCCCGCTTGCCACGTTCGTTGCGGCCCTGCGTGACGAGAGACAGGTGGGTCAGTTTGGACCCGGTGAAGAGGTGCGCGGCACCGTTCGGGCAGGCTGCCACGCAAGCGCCACAGCCGATGCACGCGGCGAAGTCCAGTGCAGCTTCGGCACTTTGATGCGAGAGCGGCTGACTGTCTGCGTCCGGCGCGGTTCCTGCATTGACCGAAACGTATCCACCGGCTTCGAGCACCCGGTCGAGCGCAGAGCGATCGACGACGAGGTCTCGGACCACGGGAAAGGCCGCGGAGCGGAACGGCTCCAGTTTGATTCGGTCACCGTCGGAGAAGCTGCGCAGGTGCTGACGGCACGTGGGAGTGTTCGCAACCGGCCCATGGGGAACGTCGTCGACGGTGATGCCACAGGACCCGCAGATCCCTTCTCGGCAGTCGGAATCGAAGGCGATGGGTTCGTTGCCGCTCTCCACGAGTTGGTCGTTGAGTCGGTCGAGGAGCTCCAGCAGCGACATCTCCACCGTCGCGTCGTCTATTTGGTAGGTGTCGAATGCGCCGGACGACTCAGGTCCGGATTGGCGCCACACGTCCACGGTGATTTTCATACGTAGTTCCTCGTCTGCAGTGGAACAGCGGTGAAGGACAACGGCTCGTCGTGTCGAACGTGTCTGCCGTCCTGGGCGGTTTCCCACGCGGAGACGAAGCACCAGTCCTGATCGTTTCGCTGCGCTTCGCCGTCGGGAGTCTGATGTTCGGCACGAAAGTGCGCTCCACAGGACTCGTCACGATCGAGAGCATCGACGCACATCAGTTCGGCGAGCTCGAGGAAATCGGCTACCCTGCCGGCCCTTTCCAACTCCTGGTTGAACTGGTTTCCGCTGCCGGCAACTCGCAGGTTCGACCAGAAATCGGTTCGCAGTGCGCGGATTTCGGCGATCGCCTTGGTCAAGCCCTCGGCCGTTCGGGTGACACCGCAACCCGCATAGAGGATCTCGCCCAGTTGTCGATGGAACCTGTCGGGGCCGTGTGTTCCGCCGACCGAGAGCAGCAGGTCCACCCGACCCCTCACGTCAGTGAGCGTCGACGTCACAGCGGGATCGGACAGTTCGAGTGGAGTGGATCCGAGTAGCGGTGCAAGATAATTCGGAATCGCGTATGGGAGGGTGAACCAGCCGTCGACGCATGCCGAGAGCAACGAATTGGCGCCGAGGCGGTTGGCCCCGTGGTATCCCCAGCCTGCCTCACCACCGACGAACAAGCCGGGGATGGAGGTCATCTGGTCGTAGTCGTTCCACAGTCCTCCCATGGTGAAGTGGGCTCCGGGGGCGATGCGCATCGGCACCGTATAGGGGTCTTCGCTGGTGGCGTCGCGATACATCGAGAACAGATTTCCGTATCGCTCCTCGATGGTCTTGCGGCCGAGCCGTGCCAACGCATCGCGGAAATCCAGGTACACACTGTTTTTCAGAGGGCCGACGCCGTGACCGGAGTCGATTTGCTCGCGGGCGGCCCGTGAAGAGACGTCGCGGGGAGAGAGGTTCCCGAACGCAGGATATTTGCGCTCGAGGTAGTAGTCGCGTTCGTTTTCGGGAATGTCGCCGGGCTCACGATCGTCTCCGGGCTTGGCCGGTACCCAGATCCGGCCGTCGTTGCGCAGGGATTCGCTCATCAGAATGGTTTTCGACTGCCACTCGGAGTTGACGGGAAGCGCCGTCGGATGGAATTGGATGAACGAGGGTGAAGCCATCAACGCACCGCGTCGGTGCGCTCGCCACGCGGCCGTGGCGTTGGAATTCTTCGCAAGTGTGGACTTGTGGAATACGGTTCCGTAGCCGCCGGATGCCAGTACGACGGCATGGCCTGTGGTGGCGCCGATCTCACCGGTCACGAGATCGCGTGTGACTATCCCTTGTGCTCGCCCGTCCGAAACGATGAGATCGAGCATCTCGGTTCGGGTGTGTAGGTTGACCGTTCCGGCTGCGATCTGACGTTGCAGTGCCTGCGACGACGCTATCTGCAACTGCTGGCCTGTCTGCCCGCGCGTGTAGTACGTGCGCGACACCTGAACGCCGCCGAAGGATCGGGTGGCCAGAGTGCCGCCGTACTCGCGAGCAAACGGTGCCCCGATGGCATTCATGTGATCGATGACGCGTACGGATTCTTCGGCGAGACGGAAACAGTCGGCCTCACGGCCCCGGAAATCACCGCCCTTGACGGTGTCCTTCACGAAGCGGGCGAGACTGTCGTTGTCCACTTTTCGAGCGCGAGCAGCGTTGATGCCTCCTTGCGCGGCGACACTGTGTGCACGGCGGGGTGCATCGTGGAAGGTGAAGGACTCGACGTGGTAGCCCAGTTCACCGAGGGAGGCGGCGCAGGCCGCGCCGGCGAGGCCGGTACCGACGACGATGACCGTGAACTTGCGCCGGTTGAGTGGGCTGACGAGCTTGTAGTCGAGTTTGCGAGTGGGCCAGGCCGTCGCCGGATCGCCGGCCGGGACCTTACCGTCCACCGGTGTCCCGATGCTGCGCAGATCGTCGAGTTCGAAGCTGTTCACTTATGACGCTCCTGTCTTCGAGATGGCGCCGGTCATGACCGCGATGGGGATCGACATGTTTCCGACCATCACGACGAGCGCAAAGATTCCGGAGAGTGCAACGCCAATCTGGCGCAGTCGTTGGCCGGTCACGCCGAGATCGTTGACCGCGCTCCAGAGTCCGTGCGCGAGGTGCATTGCCAGCAGAGCCATCGCGACGATGTAGAACGCTGCCACCAGCGGACGCTCGAAGCTGGCAATCAGATTGTCGTATGCGTAACTCTGTGTGCGCGTGGCCGCTTCGTACTCGCTGCTGCCGATGGGTCGGGTTCCGGTCGTGAGGTCGAGTATGTGGAAAATGACGAACAGCAGCAGCACAGCTCCGGTGACGGGCATCGTGCGCGCTGTAAAGGACTTGATTCCCAGACCTTTACGTCGAAATTTTCCTCGAGCTCGGCGTCCGCGGACGGTGAGCAGCCAGGCACACCAGACGTGTGCGACCAATGACGCGAGCAAGACGATGCGAAGAATCCACAGAAGTCCCTCGTAGGGCAGGAAGGGTTCGAACACCGTTCGTAGCCAGTGTGCGTAGTCGTCGAAGTGATCGGCACCGGTGTAGACCTTCAGGTTTCCGATCATGTGGACGAGAACGAAAGCGGCGAAGATCAGTCCTGTCACGGCCATCAGAATCTTGCACGTGATGTTGGACGGCCGCGGTCGAGCTTGGAGTGAATCGCCGGTAGCTCGCGATACACGGGTCGGAGCACTCACAGACAAACCTCCCACGCCAGACTTGCCGGACAGGTGCCGTCAGCCTAAGCCCGATCGGGGTTTTCGGCCAACGGATGGGTGCCCGACTTGTCTGTTAATGCAGGTGAATGGGAGTGTAGGGGTGCTCATTACCCGAAAGTAAGGAACTCGTGAACGATGTTTGACTCGACGTGGCGACGGTGGTCATGGCGCGCCGGAACGGCATCGGCCCTGGCAGTGGCCTTGTTTGCGGTGGGGTCGCCGGCTGGTGCGCAGGAGACCGTCGACCTGGCCGACGTGTTCAATCCGTTGGTCGTGAAGGCACTCCAAGGCGCTGACATTTCCACCGAATTGACTCCACTCGGGCTCTCGTCCGATGATCCGTGGTTCGACGAACCCGAAATCGAGCCGGGTACCGCCCCCGGCACACTTCTCAAAGCGCGTCCGGTCAGCGTGCAGGTCTACCAGGTCCGCCCCGACGTGGTCTCGGCTCACCAACTCATGTACACCACCACTGATCACTTCGGTCGGCAGGTGATCAGCACCGGAATTCTGATGATTCCCGAGGACGGAACTGCGCCAGGTGATCGCAAGATCATCGGATACGCCGAGGCGAACGACAGCCTCGGCGCGAACTGCGCACCAAGTCACCAGTGGACCGGCGGCAATCAGAGCGACCCGGCGATGTTCTCGGCGCTCGGCCCGGTGGCTCAGATGTTCGGCCACGGCTGGGCAGTGATGATGAGCGACGTCGGCAACGACGGCGACACTGCTCCCCATCCGTTCTCGATCGGACAGTTCTCAGGGAAGGCAACGCTCGACGGCGTTCGGGCAGCACTCGCGCTTCCGGAAGGTGGCCTCGAATCAGACACCCCTGTCGGCATCTACGGTGTCGCCGGAGGCGGTGTCGCAGCGGGCTTTGCCGCGGAACAGGCCCATGAATATGCGCCGGAACTGAACGTCGAGGCCAGTGCCATTCAGGCGATGATGATCGACCCGGCAACGTTCGAGGAAACAGCGGCCGGTGGGATCGGTTCCGGATTCGTCTTCTCGAGCATTCTCGGATTCGACGCGGGCTACCCCGACGTTCGGCTCGACGACCATCTGACTCCGATCGGTCACAACGTCGCCGCAGCCTTCCGCGCGTCCTGCCAGGCGCTCTACCTCGGACTCCCATTCGTTCCGTTCGACGTCCTACTCACCAACCCTTCGCCCCGAACGATCCCTGCGCTGGCCGCGGCGTACGCGGACAACACGTTGGGAAAGCAGGCGCCGGCTTCCAAGCTTCTGATTTCTTCCTGTGAGGACGACTTTCTCGTTCCCTTCAGTGAGGCAGAGCAATTGGCGCAGACATATCGAGCAGACGGCGGCAACGTGGACCTGCTCCCGTCGCAGTGCGGGCCGCTCGATTACGTGACCAACCTGTACAAGACGGTGACCGATCAGCTGGGTATGCAGGACATCGCCTGGCTGGCAAAGACGTTCGACGAAGCCGAGGGACGATGAGCTTGCGGAAGTCTCTGACGCGCAGGGATTTTGCGCGCACGGTTCTCGTTGCTTCGGCAGGTATCGGCGGTGCCGTCGTACTGGGAGGCAGGGCGTCCGCGGGTACTGGTGAGCTCGACAGGTACCTCGACCTGGAAGCAGTGAACGCAAACGCCGAAGCCACGGGCGGCCTGCATCCTTCTCTGCCATCGGATTCCGCGACGCTGCGGTCTTTGGTGGATACCGCCCGAGCCTCGGGAGTGGATCCGCATCGCTATCAGACACTGCTCAAGCAGTACTGGCTCGCGGTCGGGACGGAGTCGGCAGGTATCGATCTCGCTTCGTGGACTCCGTTCGACGGTGTGCACGCGAATCTCGGAAACCTCACCAACACTTTCCAGTTCTACGAGCGACTCCAGCTCGAGCATCGAGAGCTGCAGTGGGCAGGTATGGGAGGAATGGTCGGGCCCGCTTTCGCCGGTGGACTCCTCGACTTGGACTACGGGCGGGTTGTGCTGGAAGTCCAAGCGATCAGCGAGGCGATGGCACTGGTCTGGCGAGAGATCGACCGCATCGGGTCGCCGGTTGCATCGTCGATGGGAGCACCCGAGGACATTGCGGCACTTCTCGAGGTCGGCCACGAGATTCGCCCCGAGGACGTGATGTGGTTCCAGGGGAAAGTGATTGCGATGAGCAAACACATCTACTCGGACCTGATTCCCATGCACATGGCGTGGGTTCACGACGGTGTCGACGGCATCGCCGAACTCGATCGCGCAGGGTTGCTCGACGAGAACGCCCGTATCGCGTGGAACAACATTGCTTCGGGGACACCGGAATCGGTCTTCGACGGCAATGTGCGTCTGCTGCGAAGGGAGCAGTACCAGTCGGTGGGTGATCAGTGGGACGAGGCGAAGGCCTACCGCGGCAGCGTTGGTCGCTCGTTGACTTACCTGACCACCTTCGCCGCATCACCGTCGATGCCTGGCGTCGTGCCGCCACGCGAGTCGAACCCGCTCTCGTTCGCGGTGGGCAATGCTGTTGTGCAAACGCCGCTTCCGGACTTCAACTGGGCGGACCGGGATGGTCGTTGGACCTACATCAACGATCAGTTGCTCCCGGTCTACAACAACCTGATGAAGAATCAACCGGAACTGTGGCGAGCGACGCTGGCCGCGCCCGTCTCCGTTCGGATAACCGAGCAGCGAATGATCGCTCGCTTGCCGGACATGTTGCGGTCCATGTTGTCGACTCTGGCGATTACGGTCAACTGAACTCGGCGGTGGCGGGGCCTCAGGGTCCCGCCACCGCCCGTGAACTTGTCGGTCAGGCCTGGCTCAGCTCCGCTTGCATGCGCGCGGAGTCCTTGCCTACAGTGCGGGTAGCCAGGTAGATGAATACCGCGGTGAGTGCCAACATGATCGGCACGAGATACATGGCCGAGTTCAACCCGTCGCCGGCGTACTGAGCCAACTTCCCGGTACCGGCATCTGCAAGCGCACGCTTGGCGAACCAGTCCGAGATCGCTCCAACGGCAACCGGTCCGGAGAATCCGCCGAGAAGGTACATGGCAGCGAAGAACAGCGCAGTCGCAGTGCCGCGGAGCCTGGGAACCACGACGTCGTGAATGGCAGGGTAGACGCTGATGTAGAAGCCGTAGGCCAGAAGCCACCCGGCCGAGAACAAGAGCGTGAACATCACGACGTTTCCGCCGTGTTGCAACAGTGCCAGCGCCGTCAAAGGTGCCGCCAATGCCGAGGTTCCGACACCGATCATCAACCGTGCGCGCGGTGAGCGTGCGCTGGCCTTGTCAGCGTAGCGAGCGCCGAGAAGCAATCCGATCAGGCCCGTGATTCCGACGATGATGCCCGTGACCGATGCCGCCGCAGTCAGCTTCAGGTGGTACTGGCGCATGAGCAGTGGGACGACAAACGAATTCACTGCGTAGGCGGCGAAGTTGAACGTCAGCCCGGCAAGGATGAGCCAACGAAGCGTGGGAATTGCGAGCAGACGACGGATCGGGCGGGTGATCGGTGCCTGTGAAACAGCGGCTGCGCGGGCCTCCGGACTTTCGGAACCACCACGAACCGGATCTGCCATGCGGTAGAGCACGACTGCCAGCAGGACACCGGGAATCGCCGCGAGGAAGAACGGTGCACGCCAGCTGTCGAATGCCTCGGCGATCTTGCCGACGGTGAAGTAGGCGAGCATGAGGCCAATCGGCAAACCGAGCATGAAGACACCAAGTGCGCGTGAGCGTCGTTCTGCCGGGTAGATATCGCCGATCATCGAGTTTGCTGCGGGTGTGAAGGTCGCTTCGCCCACACCGACGCCGAGGCGCGCGAGGATGAACAGCACGTAGCTGCCGGCGGCACCGGTTGCTGCCGTCAGTCCGCTCCACACCAGGAGTCCGATCCCGATGATCTTGGGACGGTTCTTCGTGTCGGCCAACCGGCCCAGAGGCAGTCCTGCGACTGCGTAGACGAGGGTGAATGCAGAGGTGATCAATCCCAATTGCAAGTCACTGAGCGAAAACTCGTTCTTGATCGGCTCGGCAACGACCGAGGGGATCGCCCGGTCGAAGAAGTTGAGCATGTTCGCGAGAAACAGGGCGACGAGTGTGCCGCCGAGAAGTTTGTCACGTGTTCCGACAGGGGCGCCGTCGACGGACGGCAGCGGCGGAGCGTCTCGTTGAATTGACATGATTGTTCCACCCTTTTCGCGAGTGCTGAATGAATTGTGCTGGGGGAGAAGCTCAGGACAGAGCGTCGGCGACCGTTTTGCCGATCGCCTGCATCCCGGCCGCAGTGGGATGCAGTGGAACCGCCGGCTGGGTAGGGACGATTCCCGTGTAGTAAGCAGTGGCGGGGTCCGTGCAGATGTCATGCCCGGCAGTGGTTTCGGTGATGTCGATGTACTCGACGCCGTGACGGGCCGCAGTTGCTGCCATGACCGTGTTGCCGTAGTCGATCACACTCTGGAGATAGTCGGCGTCGCGCGGCCAGAACGGCTGAGTGCCGGGGCAGCCGCCACCACGGATGTATGTTCCGTATCCGACCACGACGATGCGCGCCGACGGTGCTCGATCCTGCGCGACTTCGATCATGGAACTCCAACCTGTGGACGCATTTTCGATCATTTGTCGCTGTTGATCGACGCCACCGGAGGTGAACTTGTCACGGCAGGACGTTCCGGTGGGTTCGGGGAGTGGGTTGACGCAGCTCAGAACTGTCGGGAACAACGAGATGTCGTTGGCACCGATGGTGATGGTGACGAGGTCGGTATCAGGCCCCAATGCTGTTGCCTGCGGTGATACTTGACCGGAGAACGTCGATTGTGCGGTCTCCGTGATGTTGGCGGATCGCGCCGACGAGCAGGTCATATCCGTCAGTTGAGCGCCGAGTTCTCGCGCCACCACGGACGGGTAGTTGTCGAGTGATCGTAGACAGCCCGGTGACGACGAGTCCTGCGCGGTGACCAGTGGGCCGGCCGCCGCGGAATCGCCGAGCGCGACGTACTGGATAGTGCTGACCGGTGTCTCGGCACTCGACACACCGGTCCCGAGAGCCGCGATCGAACCGGCAGCCACGACGCCTGCCAGAATGGCTGCGCTGCGCGTTTTCCACGTCACTCGAGGCTCCTCTTGGTCGAAGGTGGGACTTCCAGTTACGCCGCTGATTGTGAATTCGTGAGTGGCGTGGGTTACATAGTGATAGGAAAAAGGCAGGTCGGCCTTGTGGTGGCAATTCAATTCTGTGGAGGGTTTTGTGTCAGGAAACAAAGATCTGCCGTTCGAGCCGATCCTGGTTGGTGGCAGATCTCTGGCCGACCGACTGGCGCAACGCACCCATCCACTGGTCATTGAGACAGTCGATCTGGTCCACCGCGACGTCACCTTCTACCGGTTGCTCCCTGACGAGGCATTGCGTAACGACGTCACCACCATCGTGAGGCGCAATCTGGAACTGTTCATTTCGATGCTGCGGACCGGCGCCGATCTGGCGCCCGAGTTGCTCGCCGACATCAGCGAATCGGCTCGCCAACGGGCTCAGGAATTGGTTCCGCTCGGTGAGGTGCTGCGGGCATATCACTTGGCAGCCGGGCTGTGGTGGGAGACCATCAGCGAATGGGCGGTCCCGGAAGACGCTGTCGCACTTGCCCGCACCGGACGACTCTTGAATGCATACACCGCGGCTTCCGCGTCGGCGGTTCTTGCCGGCTACGGTTCCGACCATGTCACCCAGACGGACGAGGATTCTGCGCGAAGGTCATTGTTCGTAGCACTTTCGACGGGTGTCGATGTTGATCGGGTCTCCGACGATGTGGGCATCAGGTTGGCGCGCCTGTACTGGGTGGTGGCGCTGCACGTCGAACGGAATGACGACGAGTCCTCGACCGAGGTGGACACTGCCGTCGCCGAGCGGAGAAAGGTGCGCCACCTGCAACGAGAGCTTGATCAGGTGGGGCGTGACAAAGCGCTCGGGGTGCTCGGGAGCAGTGGCGGAGCCGTACTGATTCCTATTGTGGAATCGGAACCCGCTGAGGGGAACTGGGCGTCGAGTCCGCAGTATCTTTCATTGTGTCGACGATTGGGTGATCTCGAGAAGGTCATCGGTGCATCGACGGTTGCCGCCGTACATGTCGCGGCACCGCCGGCAATTCCCGCAGCGGTGTCGCAGGCGCGCGAGGTGCTGAACGTTGCCCGAAAGTACGGCCGTACAAGTGGGGTCGTGCGTCTCGAGGATCTTGCAGTCGAGTATCAACTGACCCGCCCGAGCGCTGCGCTGCCGATCCTCGCAGATGTGTTGTCGCGGTTGGAGTCCGATCCTGCCGTGCTCGAGACGCTCGAATCTTTCATCGACTCCGGATTCGATCGAGCTACCACCGCTCGGCAGTTGCACGTACACCCGAACACGGTCGTGTACCGCCTGCGTAAAGCGAGTTCCCTGACGGGACTTGACCTGTCGTCACCGAAAGATCTTGTACAGGTCACCATGGCGCTGGGAGCGCGTCGCGCGCTCGGAATGGAGGCGGACTCTTCCCAAACGTGATGCGTCTGTGGTTCTCTGTGAACGTGTCTGATTCTCGGATTGGCAATGCGGCCGGGAGACATGGCCAGACTGGGTCAGCTGATGGTGCAACGAGGCGCGTGGCGTGATCAGACGTTGATCGACTCCGCCTACCTCGACGAGTTGTCCGCGCCCTCTCCGTCCAATGGGGGTACGGCTTCTTGACCTGGGTGAACGCGGGCGAGGACTTCTACTCCGTGAATGCGCCGGTGAGCAAGTATGTTTCGCATCCGGTGTGGCAGAACGCGCCTCGGGATCTCTATCTCCAGGAGTTCTTGCGGCTTGTCGTCGCTTCGATCGTG
The DNA here is from genome assembly GCF_021352185.1 of Rhodococcus sp. Ni2. Taxonomy (NCBI): domain Bacteria; kingdom Bacillati; phylum Actinomycetota; class Actinomycetes; order Mycobacteriales; family Nocardiaceae; genus Rhodococcus; species Rhodococcus sp. Ni2. Next base: position 1,645,835 of record NZ_WOXZ01000001.1, on the reverse strand, counting down.
GACGTTTCACCGCCGCCGTACGTCGGGCCTCCCGTGCATGGGTCGGGTGGTCCGCTCATCGACGATCCGTCACAGCTCGTCGGCTTCGCGAACCCCGAATTGATCTTCGACACGATGGTCGGGACGGGGCGAGCAGGAACACCCGGATGCAACATCGTGATCTGCAACAACGAATTGTTGCCGTTCAGTGTCGCCGACCTGCTCGGGGATGCTGCAGCTCAGATCGGTAACGCGGCAGGCGCGTCGATTCGAGATGCTGGTAGATGACGGTTTCGAACCCGAATTGTTGCCCAATATTTATGTTTAATCTGTGTGACGGTCAGTGAACAGTAAATTTGAGTCAAATGATGCAATCGCGACGAAATGTTCGTTACCGTGGGCTGGACAATCGACAATCTGGGGGTTCGGCTATATGGCAAATGTTCGTAGGTCTCTGACGAAGGGATTGATTGCTGCTTCGGTAATCGCCGCAGCCGGAGTGGGATTGACGCCGGCGACAGCGAGTGCCGACATCACTCCGACGACGGTCGTCAACGGCATCCTGTCGACGGTGGGCGGCTGCCAAACACCGGTGCGGTCTCTCATTCTCGCGTGCACGAGTGCTGAGACGCTGACACGCCAGTCGCCCGTGCTGCTCGACCTCAACCCCGTGGGCACGAACATCGTCGTCTTGGGTGCCGGCCTCTTCGACGACGGCACGATGCGTCCGATGTTGGTCGACCGGCTTCAGGCGGCGCTCCAGCTGGCCCGTCAGTACCCGCAGTCTCCGATCATCACAAGCGGTGGGGCTCCGAAGGCCGGAGTAACGGAAGCCAGGGCGATGCGCGAATGGCTCGTTGCCAACGGCGTCAACCCGGGCCGGATCACCGAAGAGGGAACTTCGTGGTCGACGGTCGAGAATGCGATCAACTCTGCGCGGATTCTCGCCGATCGAGGCGCGACCGGCGTGGTTGTGGTCTCGAGCGCCAATCACGTGGAGCGCGCGATGGTGGACTTCCGCGTTGCAGTTCTCGGCCGGATCCCGGTCGCAGGCGTAATCGCTGCGACCTGACGTCAGTGATTGTGGGAGTTGGACTTTCGCCAGTTCAACGGCGAGGCGTCGAATCGTCGACGGAAGGCGCGGCTGAACGCGGCATCGGATTCGTAGCCGACAGTTATCGCAATGGTTCCGACCGGCTCGGTGGTTTGCACGAGTAGTTCGGCGGCACGGTCGAGTCGGCGCTCGGTGATGTAAGCGCCGGGCGTCTGGCCGACCAGTCGCGAGAAGCGCTCCGCAAAAGACGATCTCGACAGGGTGGACAGCGTCGCCAGTTCGTCGATGGTCCAGTTGCGTGACGGGTCGTTGTGGACGGCCTCGAGGGCCTGCCCGATTCGTGGATCCATTGCTGCGGTCAACCATCCGCCGTTCGATCCGTCCGCTCGAGCCCACGCTCTGAGGATCTGGACGAAGAGAAGGTCGAGAATCCGGGAAACCATCACGGAGGAACCAGGTTTCGGATCGTCCACCTCGGCGCCCAACAGTCGGCTGCTCACATCGAGCCACTCGACCGGGGTCCCTTGTGTCGCGCGCAGTTCGACGAAGTCCGGCAGAACGGACAGCAGTCGCTGCGCTGCGACGTCGTCGAGTGTGAAAGTACCGAAAAGCCAACATGTTTCGTTTTTCGGGGGCATCGGCATCGCATTCTCGATCGTATGAGCATGCCCATGGGGTAGCAGTACGAGTTCCCCGGGGCCGAGTTCGATCGGGGCTTTGCCCTGCGTTCTGATCACGATGTCACCGTGCTCGGCAATGTGAAGTGCTCGCACCCCCGTGGGTACCTCCACGGTGAAGTTCTCGCCGTGGACGCAGCGATGAATCTGATCACCGCGAAGGTGGACGACTTCGAGAACGTGCGAGAGGGTGTCCCGGGTTCGAGTCTCGTCGGTGGTGGGTACGTACCGCTGTGATGATGTTGTCCTCATGGATCGATCACTCCGATGTCTCGAGCATTCGGCGTTTCTGCACAAAAACTTGGCAATCTGGTCATGGTTATTGATCCAGGATCCCCTTAACGTGGGTAACAGGCAAGGCCTGGGTTTCGAAGGCTTGCCGATCGTCGGAGTATTCGTCGCACTGCGTATCTGGAGGAGTTGGTCATGACAGAGAAGGTAAACATCGTTCTGGTGCATGGAGCCTGGGGAGACGGTTCTCATTGGCGTCACGTCATACCCACCCTGCACAACGCCGGGCATCGAGTGGTTGCGGTCCAGAATCCACTTACTTCGCTCGCCGACGACGTGGACCGGACCAGGAAGTTGGCCGAATCGATGGACGGCCCGACCCTGCTGGTCGGACACTCGTACGGCGGCGCGGTGATCACAGGCGCGGGTCATGCGGAAAACGTTGTGGGACTGGTATATATCGCTGCCTTCGCGCCGGACGAGGGTGACAGCCTGGGAAGTATCTTCGCCCGCACGGATCAGCCGGCGGGCGCGGCGAACATCGCGCCGGACGCCGAGGGCTTCTTGTGGATCGCCCCGGACAAGTTTCAGGAGAGTTTCAGTCAGGATCTCGACGACACGGAAGCATTGGTCATGGCGCTGACGCAGAAACCCATTGCGGGTCAGTGCTTCTCGGACCCGTCAGGGCCGCCGGCATGGCGTGGGAAGCCCAGTTGGTATCAGGTTTCAGGGCAGGACCGAATGATTCCGCCGGAAACCGAGCGATGGATGGCAGAGCGTATCGGTGCCCGCGAGATCGAGGAACTCGACGCAGGCCATGCATCCTTGGCGTCCCACCCGCACGAGGTCACCCAGTTGATCCTGCGTGCTGCTGCAGAATTGTCGTGACGGCGTAAATCGTCCGGCTGTTCGAGTGGGCTGCCCATCACGACTAATTTGTCGTCAGTCCTCGGAACTGCCCAGTCGGTGAAGCAGCGCTGTCAGCGTGGTGATGTCGTCCGTATCCCATTTCGCGAGTCGAGCGCGCCAGCGATCTATCTGGTGATTGCGGATGGTCGTGAGCTTCGTTCGCGCCTCAGGGGTCAGAGCTACCAACTTGGCGCGAGCGTCGTCGGGATCGGGGATTCGTTCCACCAGGCCGAGTCGAGCTGCGGCGTCGATTTGCCTGGTCAAGGTGGACTTCTCGATATCGAGGGTGCAGATCAGGTCGGACATCCGCACCGCATCCGAACGGTTCAGGATGACCAGAACCGGGTAGAGCGCCGGATCGAGTTTGGGATGAATTGCGCGCGCATAGGTGCGCGCCTGGGCGCGTCCTCGTTGCCACATGTCGGCAAGTTCCATCTCCAGGCCCGTGATCGGATCTGAAACCACTGTCGTTTCCCCTTTGGTGCGATTCGTTCGGTGTTCATCAAACCAGAAGGGGGGCCGAAGTGATTTGGGTGAAGTCACGCTGAGCGAAAGGTACGTTCGGCGTACTGAAGGCGCCGGGCGTACCTTTCGCTCGCAAAAGTGCGTGGGTCAAGCCACCGCATACGCCCGCACACACGTGTTCAGGTCGCGGGTGAGATCGGCCGCGGTACTGGTCGGAGAACCGAATTTCACGACGGACCCGTCGCTCCCGTGGAACAACAGCGTCGGAAACGAAGTGGCGCCGAGCCTGCGTGCTCGGACGAAATCAGCGCGGGCAGCATCCTTCGAGGCGGCGGTGAACAGGGAAGACACCGCGGCAGATGGGTCGAGTTGGAGGGATTCCGCGATGGATCGGTACGTCTCGGGATCGGAAAGGCTGCGACCGTCTCGGTAGAACGCGATCTGCATGGCCTCCGCGATGTCGAGGGCGCGTGTCGGATCTTGCGCGCGCAGTGCGGCGAGTCCGATCGCTGCATCCGTCGAATCCATGACGAACCGCCCATCAGTCACCAGTTGTGAATATCCGTCACCGAAGACAGCGCCGGTCTGGGCGGCGATGGTCGCGTTGGCTGATTTCAGGTACGGAGCCGAAGACATGGGCGCGACGCGCTCACCGGTGAACAGTCCGCCGCTGACCACGGACAAGTCGATGGAATCGGCATTTTGACGGACGAACTCCGTCAACGCAGGGCCGAAGCCGAAACACCACCCGCAATAGGCGTCGAAGACGTAGGTGAGTTGCGTCTTGCCTGCTGTTTCCGAGCGTGATGTCTGCACTGGAAGATTCCTATCCGAGCGTGAACTGATTGATACTCTGACGGTATGTCGCATTCGGGTATTCGGTCACGGTGAAGATGAGTCCCGAACTAGTGAAAAACAGACAAGTACCCGTCCGGGACGTCGGGTACGCATCGTCGGTGGCAGATGCGACCGAGATCGAAGTACTCAGCCTGGACACCATTCGCATCAACGGGGGAAGCGCAGAGTTCGTCGGCCCCCAACGTCCGCAATTTCACTTGCTCGCTCTGGTGACCGAGGGCTCGGCGCTACACACCATCGACTTCGTGAACTACGCGGTGAGCCCGGGGACCGTGTTCTGGGTCAGACCGGGGCAGGTGCAACAGTGGGGGCGAATCCAGGATTTCGAGGCGACGGTTGTTCTGTTCACGCCCTCGTCGCTCGATGCCGTCAGTCAGCAGTTGTTGGACGGGAACGCTCGCAGTCGGCAGGCAGCGTGGCAGTTGTCCGGTGAGAACCTCGAGACCATCAGCACGGGTATGAAACACCTGAACCTGAACTACGGCTGCCCGGATACTTCCGCGCCGGTCGTTCGCGCGGCCATTCTGCGGCACACGCTGACAGCAATTCTGTTGAAACTGACCCATCTCGGTGGACAGGAACAGAGTTCCGTGCTGGCGCACAATGACGTGTTCGAAAGGTTTCATGCCGTTGTCGAACGTGACTTCGCCACGGTCCGTTCGGTTTCGGAGTACGCCAACAAGATCGGGTACTCCGAGAAGACTGTGCTGCGGGCTACCCGAGCCGCTGCTGGGATGACGGCAAAGCAGTACATCGATCAGCGTGTGGTTCTCGAAGCGAAACGTCTGCTGTCTTTCGGCACGGACACGGTCACCCAGGTGGCGTCGAAGTTGGGGTTCGACGATTCTGCGAACTTCACGAAGTTCTTCGCCACCCGGGTGGGTGTTTCTCCGCTGACCTTCCGTCAGGACGTCAGAGCGCGCTGAATGCCGCCCATCGCGCGTCGGCGCTGTCGAGGGTTCCGATACTGTTCTGCCCCTTGCCATGTGCGATGCCGTCCAGATCCTGGATGATCCAGTAGATGGCAAAAGGATGGCTGCCGAACCAGAGATCACCGCTGACGTCCAGAGCGTGCGCCGGATCGGGTGTCAGGTTGTCGAACAGTGGAGTGTTTCGCACGATGGATGCGTCGTACTGCTGCCCGGAAAGTACGGCGACGGTCTGCGCCGCATGCTCGGGTAGGAGTTCCGGCGAGACGGGGGAAATCGTGCCGGTGACTTGATTGTTGGTCGCGTTGACTTCCGATGCCGGCCTGGTGAATCCGGCCTCGGTGACCAGTGTGGAGATGGGAGTGGTCGGTGGCACGGTGAACAGGTTTCCGCTGTAGCCGAGAAGGATCGCAAGGCTCTGGCCGGCAGCCGCGGACTTGACGCCTTCGAGGCCGGATTCCAGCTTTCCGATCATGGCGGTAGCTTCGCTGCCTCGATCGAGCTGTGCCCCAGCTTGTTCGAGCACGTCACGCCACGGCGCCGAGTACGGGAGGACCAAGGTTGGCGCCACGGCGTTGATCTGAGCGAACAGGCTCGGTAATGGACCGGCATTGCTCATCAAGATTTCATCGGGTTCGACGGACGCGATCTCCTCGACGGCGGGGTTGGCGAAGAAGGTCGGCTTGTCGAGAACTTCGACGCCCTGCTCGCGCAGGATCGACTTGGCGACGTCCGATCGCAGGGTGCTGTAGACGACGGTGGGCTTCACGCCGAGTGCGAGTGCACTCAACCCCGCGTACTCGTCGAGCGCGAGAATGCGCTGCGGTGAGGCCGGAACTTCGACGGTGCCGAGTTCGTGGGTGACGGAGCGAGTTGCAGAGGCGGTGTCGGACTCGGCGGAGCTGCTGCACGCGCTTGCGCCGGCGACGGTCAGGAGAAGCGCCGAGACGATGCCGAATGCGGTTCGGGTGGTGAACATCTGAGGTCAACGATCCATTCGTGGGAAGAAGAAGGACAGGAGGGTACCGGCCAGCAGTAGGCCGGAGCAGACGAAGAGGGCTTGGGAGTATCCGGAAACCAGTGCTTCGGTCGGCGCGCTGTCCGAACGTGCCGTCGAGGAAGCGGCGACGCTCACGAGAACGGCTAGTCCGAGTGAACCGCCGATCTGACGCGATGTACTCAGTAGCCCGGATGCCATGCCGACTTCTTCGGGGGGAGCGTCGGCGGTGGCGACGTTACTGAGCGGCATGAACGACAGACCGATGCCGATGCTCGCCAGAAGCGAAGGCACCAGGATGACGGCCCAGAAGGGACTGTCGAGGTTCATGGTCGAAAACATGAAAGTTCCGATTGCGGCGACCGCTGTTCCGACTACGAGCAGCGGTCGAACTCCGTAGCGCGGAAGGAGTTTGGTGGACGCGAGGATGCCGATCACCAGGCCGAAGCAGAAGGGCAGGAAAGCCAGACCGGTGGTGGTCGGTGAATAGCTCAGCCCGCGTTGCAGGAAGAGTGAGACGAAGAAGAACGCGCTGAACTGTGCCGCGCACACCAGGCACATGATGGCGTTGGCCAGTCCGATTCGGGGTCGAAGCAGGGTGGACAGTCTTACCAGTGGTGTGGCGCAGCGGCTTTCGACCACAACGAACGCAGTGAGCAGCGCGATCGTGAGCGCGAATCCACCCAGCACGTAACCCGAAGTCCAGGAATGTGATTCCGTGGCGATCACTGTGCCGACAAGGGCGGTGATTCCGGCCGTCGCCAAGATGGCTCCGGGGAGATCGAGGGAGCCGCCTCTGGCGGCTTGGCCGGCCGGCAGGCCACGGGCACCGGCAACTGCGGCGATCAGGGCCACTGGTGCGCCGGCGAACATCACCCATCGCCAACTGAGCCCTTCGGTCAAAATGCCGCTCAGGACGACACCGAGTGCGCCGCCCAGTGCTGACGACATTGCGCCGATGCCGAATGCCTTGGCCCTGGCGCGTCCGGTGGGAAAGGCCTGACTGAGTGCGGCGAGCCCGGCAGGCGCGATCAGTGCAGCGCCGACGCCTTGAAGCGCCCGCGCTCCGACAAGCATTTCGGCGGACACGGAGAAGGTGCCGACGATGCTGACGAGGGCGAACAGCAGAAGCCCGGAAACCAGAACTCGACGAGTGCCCATCACGTCGCACAGACGACCGCCGAGAAGCAGCAGTCCGCCGAAGGCGAGGGCGTACGCGTTGACGACCCAGGACAACCCGGCGTCGGAAAAGTTCAGCGATTCCTGGATGTCTGGCAGCGCGACGTTGATGACCGACATGTCGAAGGCCACCAGGAACTGCGCTGCCGCGGCGGCTGTGAGGACCAGAGCCGGTGCGGCTACCGCTCGAGTTGTTGTTGTCATTGCAGGTACCTAATTTGTATACGCGTTCTCATAAGTAGTTAGGTTTACCTTGCTGGCGACTGAGATGCAAGGGGTTCCCCGGGCGAGAGCGTCGTAGCAGGGGCGCGCACAATCGACGGATGGCCGAAAAGATGGAACCGAGATCACCGCGGCTCGGACGTCCCCCGACGATCACGTCGGAGCAGATAGTCGACGAGGCGAAACGGCAGCTACAGACCGGCGGCGCCGACGCGTTGAGCATGCGAGCGTTGGCGAAGTCGCTCGGCACCACGCCGATGGCGCTGTACCGGCACGTGGGCGACAAGGAACAGCTGATCAGCGCGGTGCTCGATGTGTACTCACAAGATCTCGGCGCGCTGGTCCTGCCGCAGGATCAGGTCGAACGGCTTCGCACGATCTTCACCGCGATCTTCGAAACGCTGGCGTCGGAGCGCTGGATCATCGAGTTGCTTCAGCGCGGTGGCCGTGGTGGGAGCGGCGCTGTGGTCTTGGTCGATCGGGCGATGGCCGCGTGTGTCGAACTCGGTATGTCACCTCGTCGCGCACTGTTGGTCTATCGAGCGCTGTGGAACTACACACTCGGCGCATTGCTCAACATCTACGACACCACTACGCGACCGGAAGGCAGCGTGTCACCTCTCACGGTCAAGATCCGAGAAATCGGGCCCGAGAAACTGCCGGTGCTCAGTGAGGTGCTCGAGGACTGGCCGGGAGGGACGACGACTGAGAGCTACTTGGAAGGACTGGAAGTCTTGATCAGCGGATATATGAACTCCGACTGAGTGTGTTCACAGCAGTCCGTGCCGCGGTGGGATTGTCCCGGACAGTGTCCACCGGCCGATGTGCTGGACCTTCCACCTCGTCGGATCGTGCAGGGTGTGCGTGCGCGCGTCACGCCAGAATCGGGAGAGGTTCGCCGATTCGCCCGCGCTTCTGGTGCCACCGATCTCGAACAAAGTGCTCGTGGCCGCCAATGACGCCCTGGCGCCGACCACTTTGGCAGTTGCAGCGTCGATGGATGCTCGGGCCGTGGAGTCCTCGGTGGGATCACGACGCGCCACGTCGATCGATCGCGCTGCTTCCGCCAAGAGGGATCTGGCAGCGCGAACCTCGATTGCCGCTTCGCCGGTGAGTTGAACGAGCAGTGGATCCTCCACCGCTGTATCGACTTTCGCCTCGAAGAAGGGACGCGCCTTTGCCGCGAGTTTCACGGATTCACGCAGTGCAGCCGACGCGATGCCGGTGTCGATCGCGGCGTGCAGGATCTGGGCCTGTGCTCCGTAGGTGGTCGGGTGAGTGAAGAGCGACGTGAAGGGTACGACATTGAACTGCGGTACCGAAACGGATTCCAGGGTCACGGTTCCGCTTGCAGTTGTCTTCTGTCCCATGCCGTCCCAGTCGTCGACGATCGACAGTCCGGGAGTATTCCGGGGTAGGTAGACCGCGGATTTCACCTGTGCGCCGGTCTCGGTGAATTGATCCGCATTGGCGGCACGCACCACGATCCAATCTGCGAAAAGCGCTCCGGTGCAATAGAATTTTCGACCTTCGAGCACAAAGTCTTCCCCGTCGGGGGTGAGAGTGGTGCCGTCGATGTCGATGGTCTGGTTGCCGCGCTCGCTCTGGGCGTTGGCGAACTGCTTGCCCGACAATGCTTCGGCGTAGAAGAACTGCTTCTGCTCATTAGACCCCTGGTACCGGAGCGCTTCCAGGAAAGTGAAGTGGCTGTGCGGAATCTGCGCGATGCTGGGATCGCCCTCGGCGAGTAGGCGGAAGACCTCGGCCAACGTCTCGGTGCTTGCGTCGATGCCACCGAACTCCTTCGGCACCGAGAGTCCGAGCAAGCCGGACCGCGCCAGGGTGCGAACCTCGTCGTGGGGAAGGAGGCGCTGCGCATCGCGGACTCCGGCACCTGCCGCGAACTCGTCGGACAGCTGTGACGCCACCGAGAGCGCCTCGTCCTCGCTGGTGATGCGGTGCGCGATCTCCTGAATGTCCACAGCAGTCATGCTGCCACCGTTTCACAGTCGCAGCACCCACCCAACACTTACAACCTGTGTGATCGCTACCCTGGAAACCACTGGGAACTGCATGTTTGCTGGGTTTCATGTCTACTGAACGTATCGCCGACGAGATCAAGTTCGCCTACTGGGTGCCCAATGTCAGTGGTGGTCTGGTCACCTCCGACATCGAGCAGCGGACCAGCTGGGACTACGAGTACAACAAGAAGCTGGCACAGACCGCCGAGAACAACGGCTTCGAGTACGCCCTGAGCCAGGTACGTTACGAGGCGAGCTACGGGGCCGAATTCCAGCACGAATCCACGAGCTTCAGCCTTGCGCTTCTCCTGGCCACCGAGAAGCTCAAGGTGATCGCCGCGGTGCATCCGGGACTCTGGCAGCCGGCAGTGTTGGCGAAACTGGGCGCTACCGCCGATCACCTGTCGAACGGTCGATTTGCCGTCAACGTCGTCAGTGGTTGGTTCAAGGACGAGTTCACACATCTAGGCGAGCCGTGGCTCGAGCACGACGAGCGCTATCGGCGGAGCGCCGAGTTCCTTCAGGTTCTTCGTAAGATCTGGACGGAGGACGACGTCGATTTCCGTGGCGACTTCTACCGCATCCACGACTTCACGTTGAAGCCGAAGCCTCTCAACACTCCGGAGCGCCCCAATCCCGAACTGTTCCAAGGTGGTAACTCGGCGGCAGCCCGTGAGAACGCTGGCCGGTATTCGGATTGGTACTTCAGTAACGGCAAGGACTACGACGGCGTCACCGAACAGTTGGTCGACGTTCGCCGTGTTGCTCGTGAGAACGATCGGGAGGTCAAGTTCGGGCTCAACGGATTCATCATCGCCCGCGACACCGAGGCGGAAGCAAAGGACACACTGCGCGAGATCATCGCCAAGGCCAACCGCCCTGCGGTCGAGGGATTCAAGAATGCAGTCCAACAGGCCGGCGCGTCGACCGCGTCCAAGGACGGGATGTGGGCGGATTCGACGTTCGAGGACTTGGTTCAGTACAACGACGGTTTCCGCTCGCAACTGATCGGCACGCCGGAACAAATCGCGCATCGGATCGTCGAATATCGCCGTCGCGGTGTCGATCTGATTCTCGGCGGATTCCTGCATTTCCAGGAGGAGATCGAATACTTCGGGGCCAAGGTGCTTCCGCTGGTTCGTGAACTCGAAGCAGCCGACAGCGACGAGCAGGTGCTCGTCACCGCCGGCTGATCGCCTGATCTCTCAGGACTTCGCGTGGCGTTTCGCCAGCATCCAACGTGAGATCTTCATGTCCCTGGCTTTTCGCTCGATGGTCAGCAGGTCCAGCGGAGCGTTGAACTTCTGAACGGCCAGTGATTTCACACTGCTGAACTCACGCAGCCCATCGGCTCCGTGGATACGGCCGAATCCGGAATCGCCGACCCCGCCGAACGGCAGGGCGGCGATTCCGGCGAATCCGAGAACCGAATTGACCGTTACGACACCGCATTCGAGCTTTTCGGCAATCGCTCGGCCCTTCGACGAACTCTTGGTGAACACCGAGGCGCCCAAGCCGTACTTCGATGCATTGGCGCGCTCGATCCCCTCGTTCATGTCGGCGACCTTGTTCACCACGACGCTCGGGCCGAACGTCTCCTCGGTGATCGCCGTGGAATCCTCCGGAACATCCGTCAGGATGATCGGATCGATGAACGGACCGTTGAACGAATCAAGTCCGCCGAGTACAGCTTTCGCGCCGCGACTGAGAGCGTCTTCGATCTGGCCCCGGACTATCCCAGTCTGCTTTCCCAGCGTCATCGGCCCGTAGGTCGAGCTGTCGGTGGCGCCGGCGTGGGCGTCTCGTAGCGCGGCGGTGAGCTTGGACAGGAAGGCGTCGTACACGGGCGCTGCGACGTAGATTCGTTCGACGCCGGCACAGGTTTGTCCGCCGTTGCCCACTGCCCCGAATGCCGCGAAGCTCACGGCCGCATCGAGGTTGGCGTCGGAGTCCACCAGCATGGCGTCCTTGCCGCCGCATTCGGCGACCAGGGGGGTGAGGGTGTCCGCGCAGGCGGCCATTACGCGCTTTGCGGTAGCGGTCGAACCGGTGAATGCGATCTTGTCGACACCGGACGAACACAGAAGTGCACCGGTTTTTCCGTCACCGGTAATGGTCTGCAGGACAGGGTGTCCGGGTGCGGCGATGTTCCACAGCCGGGCCAATTCGACGCCGACGCCTGGTGAGAGTTCGCTCGGTTTGAAGACTACGGCGTTGCCGGCGGCCAGTGCGTAGCCGATCGACCCCATCGGTGTGTACAGCGGATAGTTCCAGGGGCCGATCACGCCGACGACGCCCATCGGCCGGTAGCCAACGGATGCAGACTGGTTGGCGCTGATCAGTCCTGCACCGACGCGTCTGCGGCGCAACACTTTCTGTGCGTTGCGTGCCGCCCAGTCGAGATGTTCGACGGCCAGCATGACTTCGAGTAGTGCGTCGTCGCTGGGTTTTCCGGTCTCGGCGGAAATGATCGCCGCCATCGATTCGGCGTGAGTGGCGATCGCGGCGCGGAAATTGCCGAGCACCTTCCGGCGGCCTTGGAATCCGAGTTGATCCCACCACTTCGACGCCGTGCGTGCTGCGGCGACCGCTTTCTCGATCTCCTGCTGGTCTGCAATGGGGTGCTGCGCGACCACGGAATCATTGCGAGGGTCGAGGCTCGCGAAAGTGTGATCGTCCGATCTCGGATCTGTCGACGTGGACGTGCTCTGGCGGCCGAGCTGTTCTGTCATGTTCTTCAGATCCTCCACATGTCGGTGCATCACATATATGTGATGTGATTTACTGTGCTGGTAGTCACAGTATGCGTCGGACCGAGCTCCGACAAGCCTCCAGCCTCATCTCACTCGGGAGTTTTCGATGTACATGGATTTCACGCAGGAGCAGTCTGATTTCGCCAAGTCGGTAGCGTCGTTCTGCAAGAAGGAAAGTGGTACCCGTGAGCAGCGAGACCTGCTGACCGATCATGGCGCCCATAACCACAACCAGGCGTTCTACGAGAAGATGGCGGAATTGGGATGGCTCGGGCTGACTGTCCCGGAGGAATACGGCGGATCCGCCGGAAGCACGGTCGACCTGTGCATCTTTCTGGAGGAAGCCGCCAAGGGCATGGCGCCGATCGGTGGACTCGGCCCGACCGTCATCACCGGGGCTGCATACGAGAAGTTCGGCAGTCCGGCCCAGAAGGAGGCAGTGCTCGGCGGGATCGTCCGTGGCGCGTCTCAGTCGATCTCGATGTCCGAACCCGAAGCGGGCTCCGACGTGGGAAATCTGAGTTGCCGCGCCGAGAAGGTCGACGGTGGGTGGCTGATCAACGGCCAGAAGACGTGGTGTTCCAACGCGCACTTCGCCGAGAACATCCTTCTGGTGGCTCGCACATCCCGAGGTGAAGGCAAGCATGAGGGCCTGACGATGTTCCATGTCCCGGCCGACATCTCCGGATTGAAGATCAGTGGAATCGACACCATGGGCGGCAAGGAGGTCAACGATCTCTACTTCACCGACACATTCCTGCCCGAGGACGCGGTGGTTGGCGAAGTCGGCAACGGCTGGCGTCAACTCATGGCCGGACTCAACATCGAACGCCTCATCCTCGCGGCGATGATGCTCGGGACCGCGCAGCGCGCTTTCGACGACACCCTCGAATTCGTCACCACGCGTAAGCAGTTCGGCCGTCCGGTCGGATCGTTTCAGGCGCTTCGCCACCGGATCGCGGATCTCGCCACGGAGATCGAATGCGGCCGTCTGCTGGTCTACAGCGTGGCCAGGATGGTCGACGCCAACCCGACCAAGATGTTCCCGCGGGAAGCGTCGATGGCCAAGCTCAAGCTGACCGAGACCGCCAAGAAGGTCGCGCTCGAGGGGATGCAGATGATGGGTGGGTACGGTTACGCGACTGAGTTCGACATGGAGCACCATGTGCGAAAGACTCTTGTGTCCTCCATTTATGGTGGTACCAACGAGATTCAGCGAGACATCATCGGCAAAACGTACGGACTGTGAGGATCGGTTGTGGCAACGTCTGCACGCACTCGGAGAGCGACATCTGAGCTGAGGAGACGGCCACAGTTGTCGGAGGACGTGGCCAACCACGTTCGCAACCTGATCATGTCTGGCTCGGTCCGTCCGGGCGAGTTCGTCAGGCTGGACGAAACCGCGGCCGACCTCGGGGTCAGCGTCACGCCGGTGCGAGAAGCCCTCGTCGCATTACGCGGCGAGGGGATGGTCGAGTTGGTTCCGCATCGCGGCTATCTCGTCTCGCCCCTCAGTCGCCAGGACATCGAAGACATCTTCTGGTTGCAGGGGCAGATCGCGGTCAAGCTGGCGTTGCGGGCGATGGACAGCATCACCGCTGATCAACTCGCGGAACTCGCGGAACTCAATGCCGATTTGCGAGCGGCGGTCGACGCTTCGGATGCAGCTGCGATCGAGCAGTGCGAATTCGAGTTCCATCGCCTGATCAATCGCGCTGCGGGTGGTGCGAAGTTGGCATGGTTCCTGTTCGGCGCGATTCGGTACACCCCTGCTCGTCTCTACGCGACGGATCCAGGCTGGGGTGAGCTTGCGGTATCGAGCCACGATGCTTTGATCGCGGCGTTCGAGAAGCACGATCGAGAACAGGTGGACGCGCAGATGAGTCTGCAGTTCTCCGACGGCGCTGCTCGACTTCTCGCTCACCTCGACAACATCGGGATCTGGGACTGAATGCAGGAGCTCAAGACGGCGGCAGGGCGGGTGCGAGCAGGATCGCCGCACATTCGGCGACCAGTTCTTCTTCCGTCACGTCGATGTACCCGTCGAGCCATGCACTGAGGGTCTGCGCCAGGCCGCCGACCAGGAACGTGGCCGTCAGGGTCAGATGACCGCTGTCGTTCAATCGGTAGAAGGTCTTCGCGTTGGCGGCCAGGAGACCGATGAATATCGTCGTCGACGCTTGGCGTTTCTCGGCCAGGACAGGGCTCGTCAGGGCGCTGGAGAACAGTAGACGTCCGCGACGGGGATCGTTCGCGATAGAGCGGACGATGTTCGCGATTCCAGCGAGCGCCTTGCCGCGTTCGGTCTCGGCGGCGTCCACTGCAGCCTGGGTTGAAACGGCGATGTCCGTGATGACGGTGTCGTAGACGGCCGACATCAGAGCATCACGATCGGTGAAGCTCTCGTAGAAGTACCGCGCCGCGACACCGGCCTTCTTGCACACTCCGCGGACCGTCAGTTCGGGCTCGGCGGAGCCCATGAGTTCCAGACCGGCCTCGATCAGCGCCTCCCGTCGTTGGGCTATGCGGAGCGCGCCGTCGACGCCACCGTACGAACGCGGTTGGTCATTCATGAAGACCATCTTTGCATCCCGAGATTGCTTGACATCTCGGCATTTCGGCGTTTCACTCATCTGAGAACATGCGTTCGCAGATATCGACTCGAAGGGGTTCTGCCATGACGGTGAGTAGGGATTCGATGGACGGGCGCGAGGAAGCGGTGGTAGGCGGCATCGGAGCGGTCGGCGTCCAGGCGGTCGACATCGACGCCGAGGTTGAAAAGGCGATGTCCGGGCTCGGACTGTTGGCCGCAGGCGCCAACGTCATCATGCAGTTGGCGCGCCCGGCGGTGGGGTACGGCGTGTACGAGAGCAAGGTCGAGACGGGTCGGTTGGATCGGCATCCGGTGAAGCGAACCCGGACGACGCTGACGTATCTCGCGGTGGCGAGCCTGGCGACGGACGAAGAAAAGAAGCTGTACCGACGCGCAGTCAACGGCTCTCACAAGCACGTTCGCTCCGATGAGAACAGCGCGGTCGAATACAACGCGTTCGATCCCGAACTGCAGTTGTGGGTAGCCGCCTGCCTGTACCGAGGCTTCGAGGACGTCTACAAAATCTTGTACGGGGATCTCGATCCGGTAACCCGGGATGCGTTCTATCAGCGCAGCGCCACGTTCGGTACAACCCTTCAGATGCGACGCGACATGTGGCCGGCGGACCGGGATGCGTTCGAGGTCTACTGGAACGAGAACCTCGACAAGGTGGCGATCGACGAGACGATTCGTGAGCATCTCTACGGGATCGCGTCGGCGACCTTCACTCCGAAGCTGTTGCATCCCGTGGTCGGTCCGCTCAACCGATTTGTCACCACCGGGTTCCTGCCCCAAGCCTTTCGTGACGAAATGCGGCTCCCGTGGTCAGTGCGTCAGCAGCGTAACTTCGACCGATCCATGCGCGTCGCCGCGCTGGTCAATCGGTTCAGTCCGAAGATTCTGCGGATGTTTCCCTACAACTTCTATCTCTGGGATCTGCGTCGGCGCATCGCCAAGGGAATCCCGTTGGTCTGAGCCGACTCTGGCACTTGAAGTGATTGACACCACAGGTGAATCGGACACATACTCAACGTAGTTGAAGTTGACGTCAAGTTTCATCATTCCTGTGGAGGCTGTCAGTGGCGAACATCGAAGGCGTATGTGACCAGCGATTCTCTGGCTTGAAGGAGGCGCTGGCACGCAATCTCGATTCCGGCGAGGACGTCGGGGCAGCGATCGCACTGACGATCGACGGCGAATCCGTCGTCGACATGTGGGGCGGTTGGGTCGACGTCGAGCACACTGCTCCTTGGTCTCGCGACACCGTTACCAATGTCTGGTCCTGCAGCAAGACCGTGACCGCACTGGCCGCGCTCATGCTCGTCGACCGCGGGTTGCTTGATCTCGACGCCCCGGTCGCGCAGTACTGGCCGGAATTCGCAGCAGCGGGCAAGGACCGAATTCGGGTCCGGCAACTGTTGTCGCACACCTCGGGTGTGTCGGGGTGGGATCAACCGTTCACGCTCGAGAACATTTGCGACGACGAATATGCCACCGCCCGGTTGGCGACGCAGGCTCCGTGGTGGGAACCGGGTACGGCATCCGGATACCACGCCCTCAACTACGGCCACCTGATCGGCGAGGTCGTCAGGCGCATCGACGGACGAACCCTCGGCCGCTTCATCGACGAGGAAATCGCCGGCCCACTCGATGCTGATTTCCGCCTGGGCTTGCCGAAGTCGGAATACGGGCGAGTCTCGAATGTGATTGCGCCACCGCCGTTGCCGATCGACATCGCGGCACTCGGGATGGACAACATCATGGTGAAGACATTCACCGCGCCGCCCGCTGACGCTACAGGTTCGTGGACCGACGGGTGGCGCGCCGCCGAGATCGGTGCGGCCAACGGTCATTCGAATGCGAGGGCACTCGCAAGGATCCAATCGGTGATCGCGTGCGGTGGCAAGGTCGGTGACGTTCGCTTGCTGTCGGAGGAAACGATCGACAAGATCTTCGAGGAGCAGTCGTACGGGGTCGACCTCGTCCTCGGCGTGCCGGTCCGCTTCGGCGTCGGATTCGGATTGCCGACGCCCGAGTCCGTCCCGTTCATTCCGGAGGGGCGAATCTGCTTCTGGGGAGGTTGGGGTGGCTCGCAGATCATCATCGACACCGAGAAGCGCATGACGTTCTCGTACGTGATGAACAAGATGGGGCCGGGTCTGCTCGGTTCCGAGAGATCGGCGCAGTACGTATCGGCGGCCTACGACGCTTTGAGTTGATCGACCGATTCAAATCCGGCAGAACGGTTTTTGTCTGTCGCCGCTGACTATGCTGCCGGATATGCCAGTGTGCTCCGGGGGGAAATCAGCGAGTCCGTTTCGTCGAAGTACGCCCAAAAGTTGCGGAGCTGCATCGGCTGATCGGCGATGAACGGTTTGGTCGACGTCGTCATGCGCTGGTGGCAGTTGCCGGACCAGTTCCACAGTTTCAGCAGGTACCTCCAGGACCGCGGGTTCTTGACTTCCTGCCGGGCGCTGGTCGGCGGAACAGCATTCTGGATGGGGCTGGTGTTGCTGTCGGCGCGATTCAGTGACGTCGGTCCGCAAGGTACGTTCTGGCGAGCGGTCAATCTGGCGGTCATCGCGCTGTGCCTCGGCGCGGCCCTGATCTGGTGGCTGTTTCCGCCTACGCCGCTGTGGTCGTACACCTTTGTCGTGGGTTCCGACGTCGCGATTGCGGCGGCGGCCGCAACCGACTCGGAACCGCTGGGACGACTCATCGCGTGCGTCGTTTTCGCGTCGATCGGCGGCTACATCGCGTTCTTCCACAATCCGAAACTCCAAGTCGGTCACTTGGTCTTCGCCTCGACCGTCACGGTGCTTTCGGGGTGGACTTTGTTGTTCGGGCCAGCAGCGGACGTCGGCTTGGGACTGGCGAAGATCTCGGTTGTGCTGGCTACGATCATCGTGATTCCTGTTGTGTCACAGATTGTTCTGGCGGTCCTGGGTTCGGATGCCACTACCTCCGACATCGACCCGTTGACCGGACTGCTCAACCGTCGCGGATTGGCGCGTCGGGTGAACGACTTGATGGGCGCTCCGGTCACCGAAGCGGATGCACTGCTCGTAGTGGTGATCGACCTCGATCGCTTCAAGACGATCAACGACGTTCACGGCCATGACGTAGGAGACAGCACGATCATGCGAACTGCACTGCGCATCCGTTTGTGGACAACCCAGTCCGCCTTGACTGCTCGTATGGGCGGTGACGAGTTCGTCGTGGTCGAACGGGTACCGGTCAGCGTGATCTCCAGGCTGGAAGGACAGATCCGCTCCGCGATGGACGGAGCGAACGATGACCCTCCGACGAGCGCGAGCATCGGAATGGCGGTCCGCACCGCGCCCCGGAATCCGGGTGAGTCAGTCGACGCTGCTTTTGCCGAACTCTTCCGCGTCGCGGACTCGGTGATGTACGAAGCGAAGCGCGAAGGTGGCAACCAGGTGCGGGCGAGCCTGGTCTGATGTGAGAGCTCAGTCGGCGAAGCTCAGACCACGTTCGGCGAGTGCTTCGCGCAGAATCCTCAAGGCCTTCGGTCCCATCCCGTGCAAAGCGCCGAGTTCCTTCTCGGACACGGACGTCAGCTGCGCGAGATGGGTGTAACCCGCTGCGATCAGCGCGCGCTGTGCGGGAGCTCCCGTCTTCGGGAAGTCGGTTTCCACTGTGCCCGGATCCGGTTCTGTCACTGGCCAACTCCTCCGTGTGGGTTTCTCACAGTTTAGCGAGCGTCGTGAACGATTTCGGGGCTGCCGATTTTGTCGGGCGTTCGCGGAAGTGCGCGAGCTGCCACGGCAATGCCGATGATCGAGACAGCGGCGAAGGTGAAGAGAAGCAATTGCGCAGAACGAAGCGTCGACGGTTCGCCGATGTTGACCAGCACTCCGGCCAGGGCTGCACCGAAGGCATTGGCGATCAGCTGAACGGTGTTGATGGCAGCCGAGGCACGCGCACCTTCTCCGGGATCGGTGACCGAGGTCATCGCCCCGACTGCAAGATGAGGCCAGGCGATGCCGATTCCGACGCCGGCGAACAGCAGTCCGATCACCCACGCGACCATCGCACCGGCGCCGGCGTGTTCGGTGAGAAATGCTGCCATGATGCCCAACCCGATCGCGACGAGGATCGGACCGCTGACAACGATTCGTCGCACGATACGAGGGGTCGTGGCCGAGGCGCTCGGGATTTCGCCGAGAGTCCAGCCGAGAGCGAGTGCGGCCCCGAGGAATCCGGCCGCGAGAGGCGCCAGGCCGGCAAGTCGTTGCCCGAAGAGTGGAATGAACGTCTCGACGGTCGACGCGACAGCGAGGACGACGATGGTCAGGTACACCCATTTGAGGGACGACGCGTTGAACGTCGACGGCGGTAGTACGCCGTGGCGCGAGCGACGGTCAGCGGCGACAAAGGCGATCAGTAGCAGCACAGCGGCGAGAACCATTGCGGCGGTCACGGCGAGGTTGGACAGAATTCCGGCAACGCTGACCAGCAAAGCTGCCGCAGTCAGCAATGCCAGCGAGAGGACCGGCACCGGGCTACTGGTGGTGCTGCCCGGTTCATGTGCCGGTAGCGCGCTGGGGACGAGAGCGGCGACTGCGATCGTCGCGATGACCAGGACGCCGAAAGCCCATCGCCAGGCTCCGAACTGAGCAAAGACACCGCCGATTGCAGGGCCGGCGAAGGTGCCGACTCCCCACATCGCCGAAACCAGCGCGGCCCCGCGAGTCCACAGATGTCTGGGGAGCGCGGCATTGATGACGGCGTAACCGAGACCGGCCAGCAGGCCACCGCCCGAACCCTGGATCGTGCGGCCGACCAACAGCAATTCCATCGTCGGGCTGACCGCACAGACAACGGTGCCGAGCGCGAAGATCGCGAGGCCGATCAGGTAGGCCCCGCGCGGTCCCCTGGCAGCGAGGACGTTGGTGACCAACATCGAAGAGATGACGGAAGCAATGAGGAAGACCGTCGCGGTCCAGGCGTAGTACTGCTGACCGCCGATGTCGTCGATGGCAGTCGGAAGCAGGCTGGTCGTCAGGTAGACGTTGGTCGCGTACAGCGCAACGCCGCCTGCGAGGACGGTAGCGGTGCCGAGGTATCGACCGCTCAGGAGTTGCCGCCAGGTTCCGGCGGGAGCATCGGTGGGGGAGTGCATGTTGTCGAAGGTAGAATCTCGAGTGCGCTTCAGGTCAATGTCGCGCAGCCATTGGGAGGCAGAATGATCCGTAAGAGTGACGAACTTCTCTCGATCGGTGAGGTATCGGAGCGCACTGGCGTCGCCGTGTCGGCTGTGCGCTACTACGAAACACTCGGTCTGGTTCCTGCGGAGCGGACGGCAGGAAATATGAGGAAGTTCCCGCGGCACTCGATCCGGCGGGTGTCGCTGATCCAGTTGGCAGTCAGGTTCGGGATACCTCTGGCCGAAGTTGCCGAAGTATTCGGATCGTTGCCGCAGGGTCGAACTCCGACGAAGAAGGACTGGCGCAAGATTTCCACGGAGTGGAATCAGCGCCTCGAGGATCGCAAGCAGGCCATCAACCGGATGCAGGACGAACTGACGGGCTGTATCGGCTGCGGGTGTCTGTCACTGAAAACATGCAACCTGCTCAACCCTGGAGACGAACTGGGCCGGGAGGGACCCGGCGCCAGGCGTCTCTGAAACTACTGTCGGTCGCATTCTTTCGCGTGGCCGCGACTGGGCATTCCACCGACCACCACGACGCTCGATCTCGATGGGATGCGAGAAGCACTCGCTGATGTTCTGGGTGGTGATCACATCCTCGGCGAGGCCGCTGGCGGTCACGACGCCGTCCTTGATCAGAAGAGCATGTGTGGTGGTGCTGGGGATCTCCTCGATGTGGTGCGTCACGAGGATGCTGGCAAGTGACGGGTTCTGATTGCGGAGGTCGTCCAGTGCCGTCAAGAGTTGTTCGCGTGCAGCAAGATCGAGCCCGGTCGCCGGTTCGTCGAGCAGAAGCAGGCGCGGTTCGACCATGAGTGCGCGGGCGATCAGGGCTCGTCCCCGTTCGCCTTGGGACAAGTTGGGCCACAGTGCGTCCGAACGCGGACTCATTCCGAGTAGATCGATCAGTGCGTCGGCGTGAGCCTCTTGCTCCGGCGTCGGTGACCAGCGCGGCATCACCTCGGTGGTGTTGGTGAGGCCGGTGATCACGACGTTGCGGACGGTGATCGGAATTCCGATCGTGTGACGAGGGTTCACGTGCCCGATGTCCATCCGCAGTTCCCTCATGTCGACGCGGCCCAACTTGTGGCCGAGGACGTAAACGGAACCGCGAGTCGGGTGGGCGGTTGCTCCGAGCAGGCTCAGAAGCGTGCTCTTGCCCGCGCCGTTCGCGCCGAGGAGGACCCAGTGTTGTCCGGGTTCGATCGAAATGTTGATGTCTTTCAACAAGTATCGGCCGTCGCGGACGAGATCCACGTGTTCGGTCGACAGAACTGTGCCGGTGGGGTGTTGCACGAGAACTAACCTCTCTTAGGCGTCGAGCACACGCAGTCGTCGTAGGACGGTGTCGATGTTTGCTCGAGTTGCCGCTACCGCGGCTTCTGGGTCGGCGTCTTGAAGGGCCTCGACCAACTGATCATGGGCATGTGAGGTGTCGGGGACGCCGGCCTCGTGGGCCATCATCTCGACGAGGGATTCACGAAGGAGTGGACGCACCGACGTGAAAAGCGAGAGCAGAACTGCGTTTCCTGACAGTCGAACGACTTCGGTGTGGAAGTCGAGGTCGACGTCGACGAACTTCTCGACATCACCCTCGAAATGACTGTGTCGCATGGTCAGTCGACGCCGCAGGCCGTCGAGGTCCTCAGGTTGTACCCGCTCCGCGGCCAGTCTGGCGGCCTCGATCTCGAGTGCGCGACGGACTTCGAAGACCTCGAGGATCCTCGAGCGTCGAAGAAGTTTGGTGAATTCGTCGACGTGCTCGAGTTCGGACGCGGCAGCCACGAAGGTTCCGACGCCGTGTCGGACTTCGAGTAGTCCGTCGCGAGCGAGGAGGCGGATTGCCTCGCGAATCGAGGAACGCCCGACGCCGAGTTCGACGGCGAGGGCCGCCTCGCTCGGTATGCGCTCGGACGGCGCCCACGTTCCATGCATGATTCGCCCGCGCAGCAACTGTTCGAGTTGCGGTACCAGCGGACCACTGCGAAGTGTGAATCCTGTGTGGTCGTCGGACACGGCTTGCCTCTCGGGTGGGTACCGAAAGAGTAACAACTCATCAGACGTCTGAGGACTCGGGTGGCCGGTGTGTCGCCGTAGTGTTCACGCGGTCGAAGCGTGTCAGTTGCGGGTGACGCCGAGGAGCAGTGCGATCAGGTCGAGAGCCGTCTCGATCTCGGCCTTTTCTCGGCCGAGCAGGGGGGCGTAGAGGTGTACGTCGCAGATGCGAACGAGGGCTTCGCCCAGCACTTGCGGCGAGAGCGTGATCGTCAGTTGGCCGGCGTCGACCTGGGACTGCAAGATTTCGGCGGTGATGGAGGCGGAGATCGATTCGATGGAGCCGGGCATCATCGCGAGTTTGATGAACACCATCGGTTCGCGTTTGGTCAGCGCGCGCAGTTCTGTCGACGATTCCACCGATCGCATAACGCGGCCGAAGACGTCGAGAATGTACTCCGGACCTTGCCCCGACGCCTGTGACATCGCCTTTCGGTATGTCCGTTCGGTGGCCTCGGCCAGCACTGTTCCGAGCAGTTCGTCGCGGTTGCCGACCCAGCGGTACAGCGTCGCGCGGCCTACGCCGAGACGTTCGGCGAGCAGTGACATGTCGAGTGGTTCCTCCGCGAGGTACATGCTCGCGGCGGTGTCGATCGCGCGTCGGCGTTCGAGGTCGGTAGGCATCGGGACATTCTCTCCGGTTGTCCGGTACTGCACAATTTCGGCCGTTGAAAAATGGTGAGCCTCGGGGGATCGAGCCTATTGACGAACCTGGCCACGTGAGACACACTAGCTCATTGTCTCATGTTAGTGATGGCGATCACAGTCAGGGGTTCGATCGATGAGTTCAGTACAAACCGTTCGTGGGCCGGTGGATACAGCCGATCTGGGAAAGGTGTTGATGCACGAGCATGTCTTCGTTCTGGGTGAGGAGTTGCGCCAGAACTACCCCGACTACCCCGAACCCTGGGACGAGGAAGTACGGGTAGCGGACGCGGTGGCAAAGCTGACCGAGGTGAAGTCCCGCGGAATCAGCACGATCGTCGATCCCACGGTGATCGGCCTCGGCCGGTACATTCCGCGCATCGTCCGGATCAACGAGCAGGTCGATCTCAACATCATCGTTGCTACCGGCATCTACACCTACAACGACATTCCCTTCCAATTCCATTACACCGGACCGGGATTGCTGTTCGACGGCCCCGAGCCGATGGTCGAACTGTTCGTCAAGGACATCAGGGAAGGAATCGCCGGAACCGGTGTCCGAGCCTCCTTCCTGAAGTGCGCCATCGAGGAGCCGGGCCTTACCCCCGGCGTCGAGCGGGTCATGCGCGCGGTCGGACAGTCGCAGGTGGAAACGGGAGTGCCGATCACCGTGCACACCAATCCGCACACTGAATCCGGGCTGGTCGCGCAGAAGGTTCTGGCCGAAGAGGGTGCGGATCTGACCAAGGTGGTCATCGGTCACTCCGGCGACACCACCGATCTCGACTATCTGTGTGCGCTGGCCGATGCCGGTTCGCTACTGGGGATGGACCGTTTCGGTCTCGAACCGTTCCTGTCGTTCGAGGATCGTGTCAACACGGTGGTGGAGATGGCCCGTCGCGGTTACGCGGAGAAGATGGTTCTGGCACATGACGCGTCGTGTTTCATCGACTACTTCCCCAGTGCTGCAAGAGAAGCGGCACTTCCGAACTGGAACTACACCCACATCAGTGATGATGTCATTCCGGCGCTGCTCGAACGTGGTGTCACCGAAGACCAGGTCAAGGCGATGCTGGTGGACAACCCACGTCGGTACTTCGAGAGCTGAGATATGACCAACGTGTACGAGAGCAAGCCCTGGCTCGCCAATTACGACGCCGACACTCCGCCGAACGTAGACATCGAGCACGTCGACGCCCTCGCGATGTTCCGTGCTTCGCTGGAGCGCGATCGCACTGCCCCGATCATCAGGTACTTCGACAGGACCGTCAGCTTTGCCGAGCTCGACGAGATGTCGGATGCGCTTGCCGTAGCCCTCGCCAAGGATGGAATCGGGTTCGCAGACAGAGTTTCCTTTGTCCTGCAGAATGTTCCGCAGTTCGTGATCGCGACAGTCGCGGTCTGGAAGCTCGGTGCCGTCGTCGTTCCGGTCAATCCGATGTACCGCGACCGTGAGCTGTCCACCGTACTGGCCGACAGCGGAGCGGCGGCAGTCATCTGTCTCGAGTCCTCGGCCGAGACCGTGGCGACTGCGTCCGAGGGCACCGCAGTGCGACGGGTGATCACCACGTCGGAACTGGATTTTCAGTCGCGCGACGATGAACGGATCTTCGGTTCGGCGTCCAGGATTCGGCACGATGGATTTCCGGATCTACTGGAATTGATCGAGGCTCATCGAGGGCAGAAGCCCGAGAAGGTCGATCTGTCCCCGGAAGACCTTGCCTACCTTCCCTATACGTCAGGGACAACCGGCCCGCCGAAGGGGTCGATGAACACGCACTCAAATGTCGTGTTCGCAGCGCAGATCTATCGGGACTGGCTGGGGTTGCGCCCCGGCGGCGCGATGTTCGCGGTGGCGCCACTGTTCCATATCACCGGGTTGATCGGGCACGTCGCGGCTCCACTCCTAGCCGGCGCGCCCACGATTCTGACCTGCCGATTCCATCCCATCGTTGCAGCGGAGTCAATTTCGGAGCATCGGGCTACCGCGATCATCGGAGCGATCACGGTATTCATCGCGTGGACGGACAGCGCCGCAGTCTCGAAGGAATCTTTGAGCTCTCTCGAGTCGGTGTATTCGGGTGGCGCGCCGATCCCGCACGCGGCGTTGGAAGCGTTCCGGGCGAAGTTCGGTCACTACATTCACAACGGCTACGGGCTGACCGAGACGAACAGCCCGGCAATCGTGGTGCCGAATTCGCGTGAAGCGCCGGTAGATCCGGCGTCGGGGGCCGTTGCTGTCGGCGTACCGGTATCGAATACGTACGCCGAGGTGGTGGACGAGAACGACAAGCCGGTACAGGTCGGGGAGTACGGCGAGATCGTGGTCTCCGGTCCCCAGGTTGCACTCGGATACTGGAACAAGCCGGACGAGACCGCACATGCCATGCCGGACGGGCGTTTTCACACCGGCGACATCGGATTCATGGACGGCGACGGTTGGTTTTACATCGTCGACCGGATGAAGGATCAGATAAATGCGTCGGGCTTCAAAGTGTGGCCACGCGAAGTGGAAGATGTTCTTTACGAACACCCCGCCGTACGAGAGGCTGCTGTCGTCGGTGTCATGGATCCGTATCGCGGCGAAACCGTGAAGGCCTTCGTGTCCTTCAAGGACGGTGCCGAGGCGACCACCGAGGATCTGGTCGAGTTCTGCAAGGAAAGGCTTGCAGCATACAAGTATCCACGCATCGTCGAGGTCATGAATGACCTCCCGAAAACAGTGAGCGGCAAGATTCTTCGTCGTGAACTGCGGGTACCGAACTAGATCTGCCTGACAAACGAATTGCCGGCCGCCGACAAGGTGAGCCGGCCATTCGTCGTGGTGGCTGACGAGCATCGGTAGGGGATTTAGTCCCCTATGCGGCAATGCATTTCAGTGATTGACATCACTCTTTTTGTATCGCAGACTGATCGCAACGCCACAGAGTTGAAGTTGGTGTCAGTTTCTACTTCTGGCCCGGTTCCGCTTCTCAACTCCCGGCGCGACGAGCGTCCGACCCATCGAGGAGTAACCCATGACGAGATCGGCAGTGGATTCGAGCACGCAGGCAGGGGGCCTGTCCGATCAGGAACGGAAGAAGAAGAAGGCGCACCGCAAACTTCTCGGCGCGGGACTGCTCGGCAGTTCCATCGAGTGGTACGACTTCTTCTTGTACGGAACGGCTGCGGCACTGGTCTTTCCGCATGTGTTCTTCCCCGATTCATCCGCACTGATGGGCACATTGCTCTCGTTCAGTACGTTCTGGGCCGGCTTCGTTGCCCGCCCCATCGGCGGTTTGGTCGCCGGACACTTCGGCGACAAGTATGGGCGTAAGCCCGCTGTCGTCACCTGCCTGTTGCTGATGGCTGTCGCGACGTTCCTGATCGGCGCGATCCCGAGTGCTTCGGCAATCGGCGTCGTCGCTCCGATTCTTCTGGTGACACTGCGATTCATCCAAGGTCTCGCCTGCGGTGGCCAGTGGGGCGGAATCGTCCTTCTCCTCACCGAATCCGCGAGTCCCAAGAAGCGCGGATTCTCAGGCACTTTCGGTCAGATGGGTGTCTCGTTCGGTGTAGTGCTGGGCAACCTGGTCTTCCTCGTCGCGACCGCGACCATTTCCAATGATGCATTCCTGAGCTGGGGTTGGCGAGTTCCGTTCTTCGCCAGCGCGCTGCTCTTCCCTGTGGTTCTGTACATCCAGACGAAGGTCGAGGACACGCCGGAATTCCTCGAGTTGCAGGAAGACGCCAAGAAGAACCAAAAGGACGTCGTCGTTCAGGCTCCACTGGCGCAGGCGCTCAAGGATCACTGGCGCAAGATTCTGCTCGGTTGCGGACTTCTGGCCGCCACCAATGCACTGTTCTACATCAGCATCGCCGGCGTGCTCAGCTACGGCACAACCGAACTGGGGTTGAAGCGGAACTCACTGCTCATCATCTCGCTCCTGAGCGCGTTGCTGACAGTCGGCGTGGTGCTGTGGTCCGGGAAGATGTCCGACAAGATCGGTCGTCGTCCGATGATCCTGATCGGCGCCGCGGCGATCGTGGTCTGGGCATTCCCGTACTTCTGGTTGATCAACACCAAGTCCCTGCCGCTGTTCTTCATCGCGGTGACGGTTGGCAGCGTGTTCCAGTCGATGACCTACGGGCCGATCGCGGCATACATGGGTGAGCTGTTCGCACCCAACGTGCGCTACTCGGCAGCATCGTTGGCCTACCAGTTGGCTGCGATCACGGTCAGCGGTGGCACTCCGTTCATCATGACAGCACTTATCGCGAAGACCGGAACCACGACATGGGTTGCCGTGTTCGTGGCACTCATGGGCTTGGTGACCTTCTTCAGTGCCTGGGTGCTGAAAGAGACCAACCCGAAGGAAGTTCGGGACGATCCGAACGCAATTCCGGGCGCGCACCTGTACGCCAAGTAACTCTTTCGGTTTCGAGCAGACGCCCGCTATCGGTCACCGGTAGCGGGCGTCTGACGTATAACTGGAGCATGGCTGCAGCACGCACAGGCTCCGAAGATGCTTCGTCGACAGTGTCACGGGAACTCCCCTCCACTCAGCGTGGTTTGCGTACGCGGCGAGCGTTGATCGATGCGGCCCGCACCGTTTTCGAACGGTCCGGCTATCTGGACTCGCGGCTGATCGACATCACTGTGGAGGCGCAGTGCTCGGCCGGTACCTTCTACACCTACTTCGCGAGCAAAGAAGAGATCTTCGCGGCAGTGATGGAGTTGGCACGCGAAGACATGATGCATCCGGGTATGCCGCACACTCCGAAAGGCGCGGATCCTGCTGAGGTCATCGCGGCGAGTAACCGCGCGTACCTCGAGGCGTACCGACGGAACGCGAAGCTGATGGGACTGCTCGAGCAGGTAGCAAGCATCGATCCGGAGTTCCGGGTTCTCCGCCTCGAGCGTGCTGACGCGTTTGTTCGACGCAACGCGCGCAGTATCGAGAAGCTGCAGAAGGCCGGACTGGCGGACGCGAATCTGGATCCGCTACTGACGTCTCGGGCACTCTCCGGGATGATCAGTCGACTTGCGTTCGGGTACTTCGTATCCCGCGGCGGCGAGGACGGCGCCGCCGGAGTGACCTTCGACGGTCTGCTCGATACCGTCAACCGGTTGTGGATCAACACTTTGCAATTCTCGCTACGCCGAAATTGATGTTGACGCCGGGTTCATGTTTGGTGTCTGATGGAGCAATGACACCTACGCGTACGGCAGTGCTCGTCGATTTCGGTGGAGTTCTCACCTCCAGTGTTCTTCAGGCCTTCGAAGACTTCGGGGCCTCGCTTGGCGGCGACCCACGACTTCCGTTGACCCTGCTCTCCCGCGACGACGTCTCGAAGAGACTGCTCTCCGATCACGAATCCGGAAAGATCGACCAGGAGGCCTTCGAAGCAGGATTCAGGGAACGGCTACGAGCGCACGGCGCCGTCGTGGACAGCGAAGGATTGGTCGACCGTATGCAGGCCGGGCTTGTCCGAGACGAAGAGATGGTGCGACTGATTGCGGACGTCAGAGCGGCGGGTCACCCTGTTGCGCTCGTGTCCAATGCTTTCGGGCGTGATTGCTACGCGGGTTTTGTGCTCGAGGACCTCGCCGACGAAGTGGTGATCTCCTCGGAAGTCGGGATTCGTAAGCCCTCTCGTCAGATCTACACCATCGCGTGCGAGCGGCTGGGTGTTGCGCCCGAAGGCGCCGTGATGATCGATGACCTGCAACAGAACCTCGACGGCGCGGCACGATTGGGGATCGCCGGCATTCTCCACACCGATGCGGAAAGCACTCGCAGTCAGTTGGAATCGACGTTCGGACTACTGCCCATGCAGTGAAACTGTAGGTTCTCGGTAACACTCGAATACTGCTGGAACACTTTTGGAGGAATGAATGATTGCTGTCATCGCGGATATCACCGTCAAAGACGGAAGCGGCGAACAGTTCGAAGCCGTAGTCGCCGAACTTGCCGAGAAGGTGCGCACGGAAGAGCCCGGAACGGTTCTGTATCAACTGATCCGCTCGAAGACGGATACGAATTCCTACAAGTTCATGGAGCTGTATCAAGACGGTGCTGCGATCAAGGCCCATGGATCGTCCGAGCATTTCCAGGCCGCAGGAAAGGCGATGGCGCCCTTCCTCGCAGGCGCCCCGCAGATCGAGTACTTCGACGCACTCTGAGCGTATGGACAGGGCACTCTGAGCGCATGGACAGGTGAACCCCGGCGAAATCTCGCCGGGGTTCACCTGTGTTTTCAGTTCTGCTTCTGGGCGAGGAGTTCGGTGCGGTCGATCGATCGCTTGAGGATCTTTCCCGTCGAACCCTTCGGGAGCGCGTCGATGAACTGGACGACCCGCGGAATCTTGTAGGCGGACAGACGTTCCCGAGCCCACGAGGTGACGTCATCTGCTTCGAGGTCGGAGCCTGGGCGCACGGCCACCACCGCCGCAACCTCCTCGCCGTAGTAGTCGTCGGGTATACCGATCACCGCGGCCTCGATGATGTCGGGGTGCTGGTAGAGCACCTCTTCGACCTCGCCTGGATAGACGTTGTATCCACCGCGGATGATGAGGTCCTTGACGCGGTCGACGATGCGAAGGTCACCGTCGGCGTCGGTCTCGCCGAGGTCTCCGGTGCGGAACCATCCGTCGTCGGACAGGACGGCGGCCGTGTCGGCCGGGCGCTTCCAGTAGCCCTTCATGACCGTCGGTCCTTTGATGAATACCTCGCCCACTGTGCCTGCCTGGCAGACATTTCCGTCGTGATCACGGACCTCGACCTCGGTGCGCGGTACGGCGCGGCCGGTGTATCCGATCTTTGCGACGCGGTCGATGCTGTTGAAAGTTCCGAATGCGCTCGTCTCGGTCAGGCCGTAGCCCTCGAGGATTGTGCAGTTGAACCGTGCTTCGAAGGCGCGAGCGACTTCACCGGGAAGTGATGCGCCACCGGAGATTGCGATCCGCAGTTGTTCGAAGTCGGAGCTGTCCACGTCGGCTGCGGCGTGCAGCATGGCATTCCACATGGTGGGGACGCCCGCCATGATGGTGAGCTTGTCCCGACGCACCAGGTCGAGCATGGCGGCCGGGTCGAACCGGGCGAGCAGGGACAGTGATCCGCCGCCGGTGAAGGTTGCCATCATCACCGAACCCTGGCCGAAGATGTGAAAGAGCGGCAGTCCGGTACCGGTGCGGTCCGAGGGATTTCCGCGGCTGCTCTCGGCGCCGATCTCACCGGCAGACAACAGATTCCCGACCGTCAGCTGAGCGCCCTTCGGACGTCCGGTGGTACCGGAGGTGTAGAGAATCGCCGTGGTGTCCGCTGTGTCGCGGTCGACCACCGTTGCCGGTGGATGGTCGGCCTTCGCCGATTCTTCGGTGAGCGTCCACACCGGGACGCCGCGCGCACTCCCTGCATCCTGAACTGCGGGACCGAGCTGGTGCCAGGCGATCGCCAGCGAAATCTCGGCGTCGTCCAGTACGTACTCGACTTCGGGTTGCGCCGACATCGTGTTGATGGGCACCACGACACAACCTGCAGCCTGAATCCCCATGTATGCCACGATGAATTCAGGCACCGACGGCGCCGCGAGCAGAACCCGGTCGCCGATGCTCAACCCTTCGTCGCGAATGCGGCCGGCGAACGCCAGAGACGCGTCGTGAAGCTGTCGGTATGTCCAATGACTATCCGTGCCGCGAATTGCAATATTTTCCGGAGTGGCTTCCGCGTGACGGGTCACCGGGTCGAGAACGCTAACCATGGTTCTGCCTTTCGGGAGGAATCGACCGATTGTGTGTCCTGGGTCTCACCAGAGCGTACACTTGAATCCGGCGTCAACATCGAGTCTGCTGGGATTGTCCCGAAAATGATGTTGATCGGAAGGATGAGGAGCGCACCGTGCTCGACGACGAATCGCGAATTGCCGCCTTACCGGTGGCTCCGCCCGCGCTGCTCCGGGATCGACCGACCACCGAGCGGGGGACACGCACGCGTGCGGCATTGGTTGCTGCTGCCCGTAAGGTTTTCGAGCGCAGTGGCTATCTCGATGCACGTTTGATCGACATCGCAAAAGAAGCCGGTTGCGCGACGGGATCGTTCTACACGTACTTCGCGAACAAGGAAGAGGTGTTCGCCGCCGTCCTCGAGGTCGCGCGAGACGACATGATGCACCCGGGCATGGGACGCGTTGCGAGCGCGGACGATCCGTACGCCGTGCTCGAGGCAAGTAATCGAGCGTATCTGGCCGCGTATCAACGCAATGCGAAGTTGATGGGGCTCATGGAGCAGGTTGCTCACATCGACCCGGAGTTCCGGAAGTTCCGCAGCGAGCGTGCCAATGCGTTCATACGCCGTAATGCCCGCGGGATCGCAGATCTGCAGTCCCGCGGCATCGCGGACACGGCGCTGGATCCGATGACGGCGTCGATTGCTCTGTCCGGCATGGTGAGTCGACTCGCCTACAGTCTGTTCACCCTTCGTGAGGGTGAGGTGGACGGGCGTTCACCGGAGTTCGATCAGATTGTCGCCACTGTGACCGATCTGTGGGCGAACGCTCTGAAGTTCCCCGACCGTCTCTGACGAGGTGGGCCGCCCCGGCTGCATCGATGTTCGAGCGGCCGGGCGTCCCAGTCTCGGTTCAGCTCTTTTCGGTTCAGCTCTTTTCGACGACGCGAGCGACGGATTCGGCGACCACGACGGGCTTGTCGGAACCCTCGCGCTCGACCACCTGGCTCATCTTCACTTGGATTCCGCCGGGCAACTGCTCCGCGGACACGACGGTTGCGCGCATGCGGACCCGGGATCCCACGGGAACGGGAGCGGGGAAGCGAACCTTGTCGTAGCCGTAATTGAGGCTGTGGGCGAAGCCGTCGAAGTGGATGAGTTGGTAGGAGAACTGGGGTCCCAGTGAGAGGCTGAAGAGTCCGTGCGCGATCGTGCTGCCGAGCGGGCTCGATGCGGCTCGTTCCGGGTCGACATGAATCCACTGATGATCGTTTGTGGCTTCGGCGAACGCGTTGATGCGCTCCTGGGTGATGTCGTACCACTCCGTCGGGCCAAGTTCCTGGCCGATGAGCTTCTCGAGCTCGGCGAAGGTGGACGGGCGGACGGGCAATTGGTTTTCAGTCATCGTTATCCCTTTACTCGCAGTTCAGGAGGACGGAACGGGCCGTTCGGGTGACCGTCGCGATTCGACGGTTGAAACTGACGCCGGATTCAACTATACATGAGGGGAGACGTGGATCACTGTCAGCGCGTAGGTATGACGCAAGCGAGAGGAATCGCTCATGAAGGTTGCCCAGAAGGTAGCAATTGTCACCGGTGGCGGCGGGGGAATCGGCGGTGCACTGGCCGAGCGACTGGCTGCCGAGGGTGCTCGCGTCGTAGTGGCTGACCTGGACGGGGCAGCAGCTTCGGCAGTAGCAGAGGCGATCAACGCGGAGCGTCCCGGAGCGGCCGTGTCTGCCGGTGGCGACGTCTCCGACGAGACGGTCATTGCGGGCCTGATCGCGCAGGCGGAAAAGGAATTCGGCCCGGTCGACCTCTACTTCGCCAATGCCGGCGTTACCGGTGGCATGGGCCTCGACATCAGTGAAGACGTCTGGGACACGACGATCGACGTCAACGTTCGCGCCCACATTCGCGCTGCCAGGCTCCTCGTCCCCGGCTGGACGGAGCGCGGGGAGGGCTACTTCATCAGCACGGCCTCTGCGGCCGGCTTGCTCAGTCAGGTCGGGTCCGCCGCGTACTCGGTGACCAAACATGCCGCGGTCGCGTTTGCCGAGTGGCTCTCGATCACCTACGGAGATCAGGGTGTTCGCGTCAGTTGCCTGTGCCCGATGGGCGTCAACACCAAGCTTCTCTACGAAGGTGAGAACTCCGGCGATCCGGTCGGCAAGGCCGCAACCGGAGCCGTGCTTGCGGCAGGCAATGTTCTCGAGCCTGCCGAATGCGCCGAAATCGTTCTTGCGGCAGTGGATGCCGAAGAATTTCTCATCCTTCCGCACAGGAACGTGCTGGACATGTACCGGCAGAAGGGCGCCGACTACGACCGTTGGCTGCGCGGGATGCGCCGGTACCAGGCGTCGCTCCTCGCGGGAACACGATGACCGAGGAACTCGTCCTCTCCGAGCAGAGAGGAGCGGTGCTGGTTCTGACATTCAATCGGCCCCGCGTTCTCAACGCGTGGACCAACGAGCTCGAAGATCAGTACTACGACTTTCTGGCCGTGGCAGACGAAGATCCCAGTGTCCGAGCAATTGTTGTCACCGGCTCCGGCCGAGGATTCTGCTCGGGTGCTGACCTCGGCAATTTGAAGAACGTCGGCGAAGTCTCCGAAAGTGATCTTGTCCGGCCGCGAGACCGTCATTTCCCGACCACCATCCGCAAGCCGCTGATCGCCGCCGTCAACGGCGTCGCTGCCGGGCTCGGAATGGTCGAGGCTCTGTACTGCGACGTTCGTTTCGGTTCGAGCGCAACACGATTCACTACCGCGTTCGCGCGTCGAGGCCTGATTGCGGAGTACGGCATCTCCTGGATGTTGCCCCGCTTGGTCGGGCACAGTCGAGCAGTCGATCTTCTGCTTTCCAGCCGGATGGTGGACGCCGACGAGGCGTACCGCATCGGTCTGATCGACCACCTGGTCACCGGCGGTGACGTTCTGGATGCGGCGATTGCTTACGCCGAGGACATCGCGGCGAACTGCTCGCCGACGTCCCTCTTCGTCATCAAATCTCAGATGAGTGCCGACGCGCACTCGACCTTCACCGATTCCGCCAGGCGTGCGGAATCGCTGATGCTGAACGCATTTCACGGCCCGGATGTCGTCGAGGGTGTCAACAGCCATCTCGAACATCGAGCCCCCAATTTTCCTTCCCTCTCTGTCAGGAGTTCACATGTCAGTGTTTGAGTTCTCGGATCGCACCAAGAAGTACCAGGCCGAACTGCTCGATTTCATGGACAAGCACGTTTACCCGGCCGAAGCGGTCTACGAAGAGCAGATGCGTGAGTCCGGTAACCCGCACTTTCAGCCGCCGATCATCGACGACTTGAAGAAGGAAGCCAAGGCCCGCGGGCTGTGGAACCTCTTCCATCCCCATCCCGAATGGGGCCCCGGCCTGACCAACCTGGAATACGCACCGCTCGCGGAGATCATGGGCCGCAGCCACCTGGCCTCCGAGGCCACCAACTGCGCCGCTCCGGACACGGGAAACATGGAGGTGCTCACGCTCTTCGGCACCGACGAGCACAAGGAGAAGTACCTCAAGCCGCTTCTCGAAGGCGAAATTCGTTCCGCTTTCGCGATGACCGAGCCCGAGGTTGCCAGCTCCGACGCCACCAACATCCAGCTCCGTATGGACCGTGACGGCGACGAGTACGTGCTGAACGGCCGTAAGTGGTTCGCTTCCAACGCCTTGCACCAGAACTGCAAGGTTCTGATCGTCATGGGTAAGACCGACTTCAATGCCGCCACCCACCGTCAGCAGTCGATGATGGTCGTGCCGATCGATGCTCCCGGCGTCACGATCCTGCGCAACCTGCCGGTTTTCGGCTACCAGGACCGCGAAGGACACGGCGAGATCACTTTCGAGGACGTGCGCGTCCCGGCCAAGGACATTCTCGCCGGTGAGGGTGAAGGATTCGCGATCAGCCAGGCCCGCCTCGGCCCCGGCCGCATCCACCACTGCATGCGTGCAATCGGAATGGCCGAGCGCGCACTGGAACTGATGTGCAAGCGCGCATCCACCCGCATCACCTTCGGGAAGCCCGTCAGTGACAACGCGAATATCCAGGACTGGATCGCCGAGGCTCGTATCGACATCGAGATGGTTCGACTCCTCACGCTCAAGGCCGCACACATGATGGACACGGTGGGCAACAAGGAAGCGCGCACCGAGATCGCAGCCATCAAGGTTGCGGCACCGAACATCGCGCTCAAGATCATCGACCGCGCCATCCAGGTTCACGGCGGTGGCGGCGTCACCGACGACTTCCCGCTCGCGATGGCTTACGCCCACATGCGCACCCTTCGCCTGGCCGACGGCCCGGACGAGGTGCACAAGCGCGCCATCGCCAAGCAGGAACTGCGCAAGTACCGCGAAGTCAAGGCGAACTGACATGGCAGGACTGGATCTCACCGGTAAGACGGCAATCGTCACAGGCGCATCGCGGGGCATCGGCCTCGCGACCGCGCAGGCGATTGCGGCGGCGGGCGGAAACGTCGTACTGACTTCGCGCTCACAGGAATCCGCAGATGCGGCTGCCGCGCAGGTGAACGGCAACGCGATCGGCGTCGGCGCTCACGCGGCGGACGAGGATGCTGCACGCAAGTGCGTCGAGCAGACGATCGAGCGTTTCGGCAGTCTCGACATCTTGGTGAACAACGCGGGCACCAACCCGTCGTTCGGGCCGATCATCAACCAGGATCACTCGCGCTTCGCCAAGACTTTCGACGTCAACGTGTGGGCTCCAGTCCTGTGGACCGGCCTCGCAGCGCGGGCCTGGATGGGCGAGCACGGTGGTTCCGTGGTCAACACCGCTTCGATCGGCGGCATGGCGTTCGAGGCGGGAATCGGTACGTACAACGCGTCGAAGGCTGCTCTGATCCACATCACCAAGCAGTTGGCGCTCGAGTTGTCACCGAAGATTCGTGTCAACGCCGTTGCGCCGGGAGTGGTGAGAACCAAACTCGCCGAAGCTCTGTGGAAAGAACACGAAGAAGCGGTGTCCGCGTCGACTGCTCTCGGACGCATCGGTGAACCCGAGGACGTGGCCGCTGCCATTGCCTTCCTGGTTTCGGATGCAGCCCAGTGGATCACCGGCGAGATCATGACCATCGACGGTGGCCAGTTGTTGGGTGACGCACTCCCGTTCCGGCAGGGAGCGTCCGTCGGTGGCTAGCGTCGGAGTAGTGGGACTCGATACCGAAGCGGTCACCGGGTGGATCGCAGGCCTGGGGATCGACTTTTCCGGGCCGTTGTCCTTCGATCGAATCGGCTTGGGGCAGTCGAATCTCACGTACCTGGTTCGCGATCAGGACGGCAATCGCTGGGTGCTACGACGCCCACCGCTGGGGCATCTGCTGGCCTCGGCTCACGACGTGGCGCGTGAGGCTCGAATCCTGAGCGCTCTCGAATCCACCGACGTGCCTTCGCCGCGAGTATTCGGGTTGACCGAGGATCCTGCCGTCACCGAAGTTCCGCTGCTCCTCATGGAATTCGTGGACGGCGAAGTGGTGGACCGAATGCCACTTGCGGAGGCGTTGTCGGAAGATCGTCGCCGGGCAATCGGAATCTCGCTCGCTCAGACGCTGGCGAAGATACACGCCGTCGACCTCGAGCAGGCAGGTCTCGACGACTTGGCAAGTCACAAGCCCTACGCCGCGCGGCAGCTGAAGCGGTGGGGTGGTCAGTGGGAACAGTCGAAGACGCGGGAATGCCCTGATCTGGACGATCTCACCCGACGCCTGATTGCAGCCCAGCCGGATCACACTGAAACCACGTTGGTGCACGGCGACTTTCACCTACGCAATGTGATCACCTCGGCGAGCAACGGCGAAGTTGTCGCGGCCCTCGACTGGGAACTGTGCACACTCGGTGATCCGTTGGCGGACGTCGGAAGCTTGTTGGCGTACTGGCCGGCGGCTGGTGAGAATACCGGCGGCGATTTCCCGGCGTCGGCACTCCCGGGATTCCCCTCGCGAGAGGAGATCTCCCGGATCTATCTCGAGGCCACCGGACGGGATCCTGCTGCGCTGAAGTTCTGGCACACGTTGGGACTGTGGAAGATTGCCGTGATCGCCGAGGGCGTGATGCGTCGCGCCCGCGACGAACCGCAGAATGCCGCCGAGAGCGGAACTCCCACCGTGGAACGTATTGACGCCTTGGTCGCCAAAGCCAGGGAAATTGCAGATCAGGCCGGGATCTGACGAGATCGTCCGGTGTCCGTCGAATCACGAAAGTATGGAGGGCCAGTGAGCCAGGAACGCAGAACCGCAATTGTCACGGGTGCAGCACGCGGAATCGGTGCGGCAGTAGCGAAGCGACTGTCGGAAGACGGTTTTGCCGTCGCCGTGCTCGACCTCGACGAAGCGGCGTGTGCCGGAACCGTCGACGCGATCAAGGCCGCAGGCGGACAGGCGCTGGCCGTCGGCGCTGACGTCTCCGACGAGGCTTCGGTCGCCGCAGCGGTGGATCGTGTGGCC
This sequence comes from Rhodococcus sp. Ni2, assembly GCF_021352185.1. Lineage (NCBI taxonomy): Bacteria > Bacillati > Actinomycetota > Actinomycetes > Mycobacteriales > Nocardiaceae > Rhodococcus > Rhodococcus sp. Ni2. Next base: position 1,608,911 of record NZ_WOXZ01000001.1, on the reverse strand, counting down.
GCAGACCTGGGTGCACCTACCGTGCTGATCAACAATGCCGGTATCACTCGCGACAACCTTCTGTTCAAGATGAGTGTTGCCGAGTGGGATTCGGTGATGAACGTCCACCTGCGCGGAGCGTTCCTCATGTCGCGTGCGGTGCAGAAGTACATGGTGGAAGCGAAGTTCGGCCGCATCGTGAACCTCTCGAGCACGTCGGCTCTCGGTAATCGTGGACAGGTCAACTACTCCGCTGCGAAGGCCGGAATGCAGGGCTTCACCAAGACATTGGCCTTCGAGCTGGGCAAGTTCGGCGTGACCGCGAACGCTATTGCCCCCGGATTCATCGAAACCGAGATGACCGCCGCAACGGCCGAGCGCATGGGCGTCGGCTTCGAGGACTTCAAGACCGCTGCCGCTTCGCAGATTCCGGTCAATCGCGTCGGACAGCCCGAGGACATCGCGCACACCGCGTCGTTCTTCGTCAGCGAAGGCGCAGGCTTTGTTTCCGGTCAGGTCGTCTACGTCGCCGGTGGACCGAAGGACTGACCGTCCGCTCACCGCTCGAACCGAAGGAATGGGCATGGCTTTCGACGAAGAGGCAGTATCGCGTGATCTCACCGAGAAGGTGAACACGCTTCTCGCGGAGAACGATCCGAACAGCGTGTCGGTATCGGACTTCCTCGGCGCACGATTCGACGCCGGACTGGCGTGGGTTCATTTCCCCGAAGGTCATGGGGGACTCGGTGTACCGCAGAGCTTTCAGCGTCAGGTGAACGCTCAGCTGGAGGCCGCCGGTGCACCGGGCCCGGCCACCGGCAAGAACGGGATCGGACTGGGCATGGCGGCACCGACCATCGCTGCCTTCGGCACCGAGGAGCAGAAGCAGAAGTTCCTGCGCCCGTTGTGGACTGCGGAGACGGTCTACTGCCAGCTGTTCAGTGAACCGGGCGCAGGGTCGGACCTCGCGGCCGTTGCTACCCGCGCCGTCCGCGACGGCGACGACTGGATAGTCAACGGGCAGAAGGTATGGACGTCGGGCGCGCAGAATGCGCAGCTGGCGATTCTCGTGGCCAGGACCGATCCGTCACGTTCCAAGCACGCGGGTCTGAGCTACTTCATCTGCGACATGACCGACCCGGGCGTCGATGTCCGGCCGCTGCGTCAGATCACCGGCGAGGCCGAATTCAACGAGGTATTCCTCACGGACGTCAGAATTCCGGACGCCAATCGCCTCGGAGCCGAAGGCCAGGGGTGGAAGGTTGCGACCACCACCCTGAACAACGAGCGTGTTGCCATCGGTTCGGGCGCACCGCGTGAGGGAGGCATGATCGGAAAGGTCGCTCAGGCCTGGCGTGACGAGCCCGAGCTGCGTAACCCGGCGATGCACGACGAGTTGATGCGGCTCTGGACCGAATCCGAAGTTGCGCGTCTGACCGGTGAGCGACTGCGCCAGCAGCTCGCCGCCGGCCAGCCCGGCCCCGAAGGCTCGGGAATGAAGCTCGCGTTTGCCGGTTTGGCCCAGCAGATTTCTGGATTCGACCTCGAACTGCACGGCGAAGCCGGTCTGCGCTACGACGACTGGACGCTGCGTCGACCGGATTCCGTCGACTTCACCGGGCGTGAACCCGGATACCGGTACCTGCGAGCCAAGGGCAATTCGATCGAGGGCGGAACGTCGGAGATCCTGCGCAACGTCATCGCAGAACGTGTACTCGGGTTGCCGCCCGAGCATCGCGTCGACAAGGACATCGCCTGGAAGGACTTACCCCGATGAGCGCCGATCTGTTGTACTCCGAGACCGAACAAGATCTGCGAGCCAGCGTCAGACGACTGCTGAGCGAGCGCGCCGGCGCCGACACCGTGGTCACGGCGTACGACGACGTGTCCGCCGACTTCACCGGGCTGTGGAAGTCGCTGGCGTCGGAACTCGGTTTGGCGGGACTGCTGGTACCCGAAGAACTGGGCGGGGCAGGTGCGTCGACGCGTGAGGCGGCGGTCGTGATGGAGGAGATCGGACGTGCGGTCGCTCCCGTTCCGTTCTTCACCAGCGCTGTGCTGGCGACCACGGCGTTGCTGAAGGCCGGCGAGACCGAGGTGCTCGGTCAATTGGCGGCGGGGGATTCGACGGCTGCTCTGATCGTCCCGTTGTCCACTGCACCAGGAACTTTCACACCCACTGTCAAGGCAACGGCGAGTGGACTCGTCGGCAGCGTCACGACGGTTGCCGGCGTCGCCGAGTCCGATGTTCTTGTTGTTCCGGTTGCCGGTGAGAGCGGTCTGGAGCTGCATACCGTTCGGATCGCCGACGCCACCGTCACGCCGGTTCTGTCCCTGGACATGACGCGCCGATTGGCGGACGTCGAGTTCTCGGGGTCGTCGTCGGTCCGTGTCGACAGCGGCAACGCGGCGCAAGCGGTTGAGGAAGCGTTGCTCTGCGGAAGCGCACTGCTGGCGTCCGAACAGTTCGCTGTAGCTCAGTGGTGCCTCGAAACGACTCTCGCGTATGTGAAGGAGCGCAAGCAGTTCGGCCGGGCGATCGGTTCGTACCAGGCGATCAAGCACCGCCTCGCCGATCTCTGGCTCGAAGTCAGCTCTTCGGGAGCGGCAGCACGATATGCGGCGGACACCTATGCACGCGGCGACGAAGATGCGGCGATCGCAGCGACGGTGGCCCAGGCATTCTGCAGCGGCGTCGCGGTTCATGCTGCGGAGGAATGCGTCCAACTTCATGGTGGTATCGGAATGACGTGGGAGTATCCGGCGCACCTGTACCTCAAACGGGCGAAGAGCGATCAGCTGTCGCTGGGAACCGCGTATCAGTATCGGGCACGCCTCGCCGAGTTGGTCGACCTCCCGATCTCGTCCTGAAACTCACCCACTATCTGTCTGGAGAATTGCTGTGAAGGCTTGGCGCGTCAACGAACTCGGTCAACCCCGCGATGTGCTCGCGTTGGAGGAGACCGCGGATCCCACCCCGAATGCGACGGAGATGTTGGTCAAGGTGCTGGCGGCTCCGGCCAACTTCCCCGACGTCCTCATGTGCCGGGGTGAGTACCAGATCAAGCCGCCGCTGCCCTTCACACCCGGTGTCGAACTGTGTGGTGAAGTGGTCTCGGTCGGTGAATCGGTGACCAAATTCGCAGTGGGAGACCGGGTGATCGGTAATCCGAGTCTGCCGTCCGGCGGATTCGCCGAGTACTCGGTACTGGATCAGAACAACACGTTCCCGGCGCCGTCGGCTCTCGACGACGCGGAAGCATCCGCTCTGAGCATCGGCTATCAGACAGCGTGGTTCGCTCTGCATCGCCGCACCCAACTGCTCGAGGGTGAGACGTTGTTGGTCCACGCTGCTGCGGGTGGTGTCGGTAGTGCGGCAGTGCAACTCGGCAAGGCGGCAGGCGCCAAGGTGATCGGTGTCGTCGGCGGCCCGGACAAGGCCGAGTACGCGCGCAAGCTCGGCGCAGACCTCGTCGTAGACCGTCACAGTGAGGACTTCGTGGCAGCGGTCAAGGAGTTCACCGGCGGCAAGGGCGCCGACGTGGTCTTCGATCCGGTCGGCGGCGACGCATACGCGAAGTCCACCAAGTGCATCGCCTTCGAGGGACGGATCGTCATCATCGGCTTCGCCGGTGGCACGATCCCGCAGCCGGCACTCAATCACGCTCTCATCAAGAACTATTCGATCATCGGACTGCACTGGGGGCTGTACAAGGCCTACAACCAGCAGGCCATCGACGACTGCCACGTCGAGCTCACCAGGCTCGCCGATGCCGGCTTGGTCAAACCACTGATCAGTGAGCGGTTGTCGTTGACGGACGTTGCCGACGGTATCGGTCGCCTCGGCGACGGCACCACTGTCGGTCGCGTCGTGTTCCAGCCCTGATTCTTGCTGTGCGCCTTTATTAACCCCCGGCGGTTAATAAAGGCGCACAGCACTTCGTGTTCGACGAAAGGATTCCCCGATGAGGCAAGCTGTCATCGTTTCCACCGCCCGTACCCCGATCGGTAAGGCGTACCGCGGCGCGTTCAACAACACTCAGGCTCAAGAGCTTGCTGCACATGCCATTTCGAATGCAGTTCAGCGCGCGGGCCTCGAGGGCGGCGAGGTCGAGGACGTCATCCTCGGCGCCGCGCTGCAGCAGGGCTCTTCCGGCGGCAACGTCGCGCGGCAAGCGGTACTGCGGGCCGGGCTTCCGGACTCGGTTTCCGGAATGACGATCGACCGTCAGTGCTCGTCCGGTCTCATGGCCATCGCAACCGCAGCCAAGCAGATCGTGGACGACGGAATGCAGATCGCGGTCGGCGGCGGAGTCGAATCGATCTCGTTGGTCCAGAACGATCACATGAACAACTTCCGCGCGGCTGATCCGTGGCTGAAGGAAAACAAGCCGTCGATCTACATGCCGATGCTGCACACGGCCGAGATCGTCGCCGAGCGCTACGGAGTCACCCGCGAGCAGCAGGACGAGTTCGCGCTCGTCTCCCAGCAGCGGACCGCAGCGGCCCAGGACGCAGGTCGGTTCGATCTCGAGATCGTCCCGCTGCCCTCGATCAAGCAGGTGCAGGACAAGGAGACGGGTGAGATCCGCAGCGAGTCCGTGACGCTGACCCGCGACGAAGGCAACCGCGCTTCCACCGCGTTGGAAGGGCTGTCGAGTCTGCGACCGGTTCTGGCCGACGGGACTGTCAGTGCTCATTCGTCCATCACTGCGGGCAACTCGTCTCAGCTCTCCGACGGCGCTTCGGCGTCGGTGCTGATGGAGGCAGGCGAGGCGCAACGCCGCGGGTTGGCTCCTCTCGGTATCTACCGTGGCATGGCTGTCGCGGGTTGCGCTCCCGACGAGATGGGCATCGGACCGGTGTTCGCGATTCCGCGTCTGCTGGATCTTCACGGCCTGAAGGTCGACGACATCGATCTCTGGGAACTCAACGAGGCCTTCGCCTCTCAGGCCCTGTACTGCCGCGACAAGCTCGGGATCGATCCCGAGAAGTACAACGTCGACGGCGGCGGTATCTCTGTCGGCCATCCGTACGGAATGACGGGCGCTCGTCTGGTCGGCCATGCTCTTCTTGAAGGAAAACGGCGCGGAGCCAAGCTCGTGGTGGTGACCATGTGCATCGGCGGCGGTATGGGCGCTGCCGGGCTTTTCGAGGTCGCATGAGCTTGATCGAGGGACTGTTCGACGTCAGTGGCAAGACCGTTGTGGTCACCGGTGGATCACGCGGCATCGGATACATGATCGCTCGCGGGTTTGTCGAAGGCGGAGCGACGGTCGTCATTTCGGCCCGAAAGGCCGAAGCCTGTGACGAAGCCGCGCGAGAGCTTTCGGAGTTCGGCACCTGCATTTCGCATCCGGCCGATCTGTCCACGGACGAGGGGGTCGAGAGCCTCGCTGCGAAGGTCGCCGAGATTTCGCCGACGCTCGACGTACTGGTCAACAACGCCGGTGCCACGTGGGGAGCTCCCGTCGACGATTTTCCGGCCGCAGGCTTCGACAAGATTTTCGACATCAATGTCAAGGCAATCTTCCTCCTGACGCAGAAGCTGTTGCCGCAGTTGCGGTCTGCAGCCACGGCGGAAGATCCCGCGCGCGTGATCAATATCGGATCGATCGACGGACTCGTGGTGTCGGGTTCGGAGAACTTCTCGTACGGAGCCAGTAAGGCTGCGGTGCACATGTTGACGCGCAAGCTCGCGGCAACGCTTGCGGGGGAACAGATCACGGTCAATGCCATTGCGCCGGGCCCGTTCCCGTCGAAGATGATGGCATTCCTCCTCGAGGACGAACAGAGTGCAAAGGCTGTGGCGGACTCGGTCCCGTTGGGCCGGGTCGGAACTCCCCAGGATGCCGCAGGTCTTGCCATCTTCCTGGCTTCACGTGCCGGGGCTTATCTGACCGGCGCGGTGATTCCACTCGACGGCGGTGCGAGCGGAGCGCGCTGACCTACTGACTGATCTTCTCTGTCCGAAAAGGCCTGAAAGTCTGAACTACTATGGCTTTCAGGCTTTTTCGCGTCTTTGTCTGATTGGGTTATCTGTGACTGCAGTTGCTAGATTGTCCGAGGTTCGGGGGGAACGACGACGACAACACCAACAATCCCGGCCATGGGGGAGTCATGTTTCGCGCGGGGAGATCGTTGGGGGTGTTCGGGGTAGTTGCTGCTCTGGCAGCTGCTGCCGTCACGGCGGTGGCTTCGCCGGCGATGGCTGCGCCGGGCTGCGTCGGAGTCAGTGGCGTCGGTAGTAGCGGTGGTCCGGCCAATGCGGCGCCGTGGCTCAACGGCAACACCGGAGGGTTGCCAGGTCTGTCCGGTCGTACTACCGCGATCGAAAAGGTCACCGGCACATACAGTCCAAACAAGACCGTTGATCGCTTCAATGTCCTGGGTACCGACCTGGGCATCATGTGGGACAACGGTGCGGGGCAGATTCTGACCGCTTTCGGCGATACCACCGGGCTCAGTCGTAACCCCGGCTGCGACGGTTTGGTGGGCGAGTGGCGAAGCAATGTACTCTTCCGCAGCTCGGATCGGGTACTGGCCGACGGTATGCGCATCGACAGCGCGCCGATGGACGGCACAGCTCAGGCGCGTGAGATCATTTCCGGTCTGAAGATTCCGGGCGTCGAGGCCTCCAGCATCCCCACGAGCGGCATCGCAGTGAACGGTGTGCAGTATCTGAGCTACATGTCGGTGCGCAACTGGGGCGAGGCCGGGCAGTGGAGTACAAACTACTCACAGATTGCTACCTCCTCGGACAACGGCGAGACGTGGACCACTCGTCCGGAAACTCTGCGCCCCAACATCGGTGGGGTTCTTCCCACGGGTGTCGCCCCCGTCGCCGGTAGCGAGAACTTCCAGATGAGCTCGATGGTGAAGGACGGCGGGTTCGTCTACAACTACGGAACCCCCGCGGGACGATCCGGCGAGGTTCGACTTTCTCGCGTGCCCGAGGGGGCGATCCTCGATCTTTCCGCCTACGAGTACTGGAACGGAAACGGCTGGATCCTTGCCGATCCCGCTGCGGCCGTACCCGTCATGGACGGCCGCATCGGGGAGATCTCAGTTCAGTACAACGAGTTCCTCGGCAAGTTCGTGGCGATGTACGCCGATGCGTTCAGTTCGATCGTGATGCGAACCGCTCCCAGTCCGGTCGGTCCGTGGACGGCACCGGAAACATTGGTCAATCTGGTCGAGGTTCCCGGTATCTACGCCGCATACATCCACCCGTGGTCCAGTGGTTCGGATCTGTATTTCCTTGCCACCACGTGGGCCGACTACAACGTCATGTTGATGCGTACGACGCTCGTTCGCTGATCCGGCTCACGCTTGCGTTTGCTGGAGGTACACGATCTCCTCGGTGATCGGCGCGTCGTCATCGGCGTCGGTCGGCGGTTCTTGTCGGCGGCGCCACCAGATGGTGAACAGGACGGCTCCGATCACCAAGGCAGCCAGAGCGATTACCGCCACCCAGAATTTCGGGCCGTAGTATCCGACAAGGACCATGCGCATGGCGTTGCGCGCCCACGTGAGTGGCATCAGAGCGTGCAGCCACTGCAGAACCGTCGGCATCTGTTCGATGGGGTATACCGCGCCGAAGGCGAAGATCTGAATCATCAAGGCGCCCAAAGCGATGAAGGTTCCGTTGACGGCACCGAACACAACGGTGAAGAGCCTGCCCGAGCTGACCGCGGCGGCACCCACCAGGATCATCACTGCGATCATCGCCAGAACACTAGGTGGTTCGACGTTTGCCACGGTCAGTGACACCACCGACAACACGAGCGCCGCGACCAAGGTGACCAGGGCGGGAATGCGGTAGCGGCGCAGCCCCTCACGTACCACGCTGGTGTGCGAGTTCAGTGAACGTCCGCGTCGTGGGCGGACGACGAACCACGTGAGAATTCCGCACAGGAACAGTGCCACTGAGATCACGGCAGGGACGGCTCCCGGTCCGAAACCGGCTGCGGGATAGTTGTTCCGCGCGTCGACGGCAACCGGGGACGAGAGAAGATTGGCCGTGGTGGCGCGCTCGTCGTCCGTGAACTGCGGCACCTGGGCGGCACCGTCGGACAAACCGGTGGCGAGTTCCGCGCTGCCCGCGTCGAGCTCGCCGACGCCGGCCGATAGCTGCCCGAGACCGTCACGGAGCGCAATACTTCCAGTGTCCAACTGCCCCAGCCCGGTGGAAAGTTCCTGTGCACCGGTAGCGAGTTGGCCTGCACCGTCGGACAGTTGGCCCAGGCCGGTGTTGAGTTCACCTGCACCGGCCGCGGCGGCAAGGAGCCCACCACGGTAGTCGCTGCTCGGATCAGTGAGCTGCCGCGAGATTTCCCGCGCGCCGTCGCGAAGCTGGCCGAGCTGACCGATCACGTCGTCGTCCGACGGTTGTGCAGTCAGGGAAGCCCGCAGTCCACCCAGGGCTTCGACGAGTCCGGCGGAGACCGGATCGGCCGAGTTTCGAAGCATCGACGTGAGGGCGTCGATCTGACCGACGACGGCGTCCGAGGACCCCGCGAGGTCGAGTACCGGGGTGGTGACCATGTCGACCACTTCGCTGATCTGTCGGGCGCCTGCGCCGAGTTCGTCGGTGCCCCCGACCAACTGGTTGAGTCCGCTGCTCAGCTCGCCCGAGCCTGCAGCAGCTTCGCCGGCTCCGGCAGCCAGCTCGCCGGCTCCGGCGGCCAGCTCCTTGCCGCCCTGATTTGCTTCGCCCATGCCGGTGGCGAGTTCCTTGCTTCCAGCGTAGAGCTCGTCGGTTCCGGCAAGCGCTTCGGAGGATCCGTCGGACAGCTGTTGCGCTCCTGCTGCTGCTTCACCGAATCCTGTTCCGAGTTCACCCAACCCGACCAGCACCTGGTCGATGGACTGCTCGCCGATCGACTCGGAGACCGCAGAGCGCACCTGAGCGATGATGCTTTCACCGACCGGGCCGGCGACCAGACTGTTGTAATCGTTGTACAAGACGTCGAGTTCGGCCTTGCGGCCCGAACCCGATGCGGCACTGGCCACATCCGCGCTGAAAGTCTTCGGAATGACGACAGAGAAGTAATAGGTGCCGTCGTTGACGCCGTCGGCGGCTTCCTGTTCCGAGACGACCTTCCATGCAACGTCTCCGCTCTCGACGAGTGCGGCAACAACTTCATCGCCGGCTTGCAGACGTGTTCCGTCGAGTTCTGTGCCCGCATCGGCGTTGACGATGGCGACGGGCAAGCGGTTGACCGTGTCGCCCGGATCCCACAGTGCCCACATGTAGAACGCCGCAATCGACAGCGGTGCGATGACGAGGACAGCGAGAACTGTCCGGATGATGTGCGTGCGTCGCGTCGTGGCCGCGTTGTCGACTACGGGTTGTGGCGCCATGTGGAGCTCTCTTCTCGTGGACCGAAGCAGGTGTGGCACGAAAGGAAGCCACCAAAACTGCTGGACATACGTCCAGCTCGGTCACGATACAAAGCAAACGGCCATCCTGTGACCGTTTTCGAAGAATTGGGCGTTATCGGTCGCCGTGCTCTGCCTCGATCTTTGCCCACTCCCACCCTCGGAAGTTGGCCAGACGAAGCTCCTCTGCTTCGTCGAAGGTGTACCACTCGGTGCTCGGCGCATCAGGGAGAGTGCCGCGCAAGTATTCGCCCAGGTAGTGAAGTGGGCCTTCCCAGCCGGTTCCGACGCCGTAGCAGCCGGTGTCAGGGTCGTTACGGAAGACATTGGCGACGGAGGCGTGCTCCAACTCGAGCCAGGTGGCGTCGGGACCGTCTGCAGTCAGCCGGATCTCGACCTGATCGCTGTATCCGCGATCGCCGGGCGGTGTCCACTGCAGTCGCAGCAGGTGTGGGGCGTCGCAGGCCAGGATCTCGCCACTTGCCTGGCCTGCGAAGGCGTACGAGCCGCCCACCTGGAAGTCTCCGCTCACCGGAAGGAAGAAACGGTTGATGCGGTCAGGGGTCGTGATGGCGTCCCAGACGTCGTCGACCGACGCGTTGTAGCGGCGCTTGAGTACGGCTGTTCGAGCCGAACCTTCGGCGATCTCGCGGTTGCCCATGCTCCGCTCTACCGCGGTGAGGCTGGTGTCCTGGTTCGCGATCTCGGTCATTGTGAGTCTCCTTCGTCGGAAGAATTCGGTTGTGAAGATCTGCTCCGCTTCGAGCCGCGTCGTTTCCCGCGTGCGAGTTCTGTGGCCAATGCGTCGAGAGGACCGCTCCAGAACTGCCGGAATCCGTCGAGCCATTGGTCCACTTCTTGCAATGGCGCGGGCTCGACGGCATAGAGACGCCTGGTGCCTTCGCTGCGGACGGTGGCGAATCCGTTTTCTCGGAGCACTCGCAGGTGCCCGGACGCGGTCGGTTGCGAGATTCCGAACTCCGCTGCCACGACTTCGGCGATCTGACCCGCCGAGCGCTCGCCGCTGGACAGGAGTTCCATGATTCTTCGCCGAACTGGGTCTCCGAGAACGTCGAACGCATGCACCAGTCATTTATATCGGCAATGGCCAATATAGGCAAGCGCCGAAACTTGTATTCGGGCGTCGGTCAGTCCGAGAGCGCGAACTCGTCGGCGTCGAAGAGTTCACCGATCAGCCCGCCGAGATGGCGTCGATGTTCGGCCGACAGTGTCGCTGCCGCCTCGGCATCGTGGTCTGCGCACAGCTCGATCAGCTTGTTGTGATGGTCGACGGAGTCCTGGCTGCCGAGAAGGCTCGAGAACTTGCGGTAGTAGATGCGGTGAATTTGTGGGTGAACCTGGTGAATCAGCTTCTTCAACAGCGGATTTGCCGCAGCGTCGATGATGACGCTGTGTAGGCGATCGTCTGCGGTCAGGGCTCGGCCTATGTCGTTTCGTTTGACGGCGGCAGCGAAGTCCTTGTTGGCCGAACGCATCGCCCCGATCATCTCGTCGGTGAGATTCGGTACAGCGGTGACGACGGCCAGTTGGTCGAGAGCTTCGATGACTGCGAGTGTTGCCTCGACGTCGCCGCGGTCGAGGGTGGTGATGCGCGTGTACGCACCAGGTTTCGCTTCCACGAGTCCGGTGTCGACCAGCCTTGCGAGCGCTTCGCGGACTGGAGTTCTGCTCAGTCCCAGATACTCGGCGAGTTCGCTGTCCTTGATCTTCGAGCCCGGCGCCAGTTCACCGGTGACGATCGCTTCGCGAATGCGTTCGAGAGCGATGTCGCTCATTCGTGCTCGCTCAACCGGTTTACCGCCACGCAACATACTGGATATCGTACTCTGCAGCCTCCCTGCTGCAGGTCAGCCCGAAACGACCATCGAAGGGTGTCTCCGGGCATCCGCAACCCGCCGGAGCAGAGCGCGGGCGAGAATTGTTGCCGGATCGATGATCTGACAGGTTGTGGCGTCGGCGGGCAGTCCGAGCGGAATCTCGGTGCATCCGGCCACGACGACCTGCGCGCCCGATTCGACGAGAAGATCAGCGGCCCTGACGAGTTTGTCGGTGGTCTCGTCTCCGACGTTGCCACTCTTGATTGCTCGGATCGCCGGCATCACCAGTTCGTCCTGGATCGCAGGTCCTGGCACCAGGACGTCAATCGAGTATTCCGACAGCCATTGTTGATATAACCCGGTGCGGACCGTCCCCGTGGTGGCCAACAGTCCGACGGATGTGACGGCGGGTGAGAGCGTCCGGATGTGCCGAGCAACTTCGTCGATCATGTGGACGACGGGAAGTCCCAGTTGGGATGAGATGGCGGGCAGGAAGGCGTGGGCGGTATTGCATGGGATGGCGAGCGTCGTTGCGCCCGACTCTCGGAGGACGCGCGCACCTCGGAGCAGCCAGGGGGTGGGGTCCGGGCCGTCCTCGGTGAGTGCCAATGTCCGGTCGGGAACCGTGGGATCGGCCCAGATGACAACTTTGGGGTGCTCCTGATCCGTCGAACCTGGCGTCAGGGCAACGAGTTTGGAGTAGAAGTCCGCAGTAGCGGCCGGCCCCATGCCTCCGAGTATTCCGATGACGGGTTCGCTCATGGACGCCGGAGAGCTGGCGCTCTGCCGTATTCGTGGCACCTTCATGCTGCAATCCAACCTTTCGCATCCAATATATTGGATACTAGTAATGTTGACTACAGTGAAGGAGGTCGGAGGTAGTTGTCAAGTAAGGCGCAGTGTTCCCGGAATTGCGAAGTTCGAGAACTCAGCCGATCAGCAGGGGTTCGGTTCGCCGATCTTCACGGCCGAGAGCACGGCTTCGATTTCCCCGAAAGGACTTCCGGCAGAGGGTGTCTGATCGACGACAATCCAGTTGGAATCGACCAGTTGGCGTCGACCCGCGCCGGTTGCGTCAGCACTTCTGGAGAAGAAGACTCCGGCCGACTGAATGGTGTCCTGTGCGTCTTGAAGATTCATGCACACGACGTTGGGCATGACCGCGGGAGCTGCAGCGGGCGTCACTTCCGCGGCGACTGGGGTCGTGGCCAGTGGAGAATTCGTCGTACCGATCACCGAGGTGGTCAATGGAGCCTGAGTCGTCGTGGGTTGAGTTGTCGAGGTTGCAGTGGTGGTCGCGGTGGATGTTGATTCGGCCTCGCTGTCGGTGCTTGTTCCTGAGCACGCGGCAAGTGACGCCAAGGCGAATGCGCTGAGTCCGATGCGAACGGCAGTTGAGGGCGGGCGAATCGATGTCGAAAAGAGGTGTGGTGCTCGCACAGACGTTCCTTGTCGGTAAAGGGGCGATGAAAGCGGAGATTCGAGCGCAGAGCACATCCGACGCCGTCGATGTGCCTTATGTCGAATAGAACCATAGGCTTTCGGCACCGGATTCGAGAGGAATTGCCTACATGCATTTTCTGGAACTACGACACGCGCAGTGTGAACCCCCAGCGGCGTATTCGCCTGTCCTGGAGAGCTACGGAGACGTGCAGACTGTTCTTCTGGGCACCGACCCGCTTCCGGCACATCGACGGTTCGACGCCGTGATCGTGATGGGCGGGCCGATGGGCGTCGGCGATCAGGGCGAGGTCGAGTGGTTGGCATCCGAGATCGAATACATTCGCGATCTGGTCGAGAGCGACGTCCCGGTGTGGGGAGTGTGTCTGGGTTCGCAGTTGCTCGCCGCGGCGCTGGGTGCTCGCGTCTACACGGGCGCTGTGCCTGAAGTCGGAGTTGAGGAGATCACCTTGACTGTCGAGGGTCGGCAAGATCCCGTGTGGGGAGATCTGCCCTCCACATTTCCTGCAATGCAATGGCATTCGGATACCTTCGACATTCCGAACGGCGCGGTGCGGCTCGCTGGTTCAGCCAAGTATCCGAATCAACTCTTCCGATACAAGCAGAGTTACGCCGTTCAGTTTCACCTCGAAGCGTCCTCCGCGGTGGCGCGCGAATGGATGGAACTGGCCGAGTACCGCGATTCGCTGCATGCTTCGCTGGGAGCGGACGGTACGCGCATCTTCATGCAGCAGTTGAGTGCAGCCGAGTCGCAGGGGCTCGAGATTGCCGCAGCCGTGATGGAGAAATGGTTGAAATCCATCTCCACCGAATAAGCCCGTTTTGTCCTGATTGACCGATTTACCTGTTACCTTGTGTTCTCGTGGGTGGATGAACCGATCCGGTCGAGCAACACACCTCGTAGAGTCCGGATCTCCCCCGCGAAAGGGGAGCGATGCGCCGGATGCGGAAGATATCGACAGCAGCAGTGACGTGTGTACTCGCGTCGACCGCGGTCTTGGGGGCGACCCAGGCCAATGCATCCCCGTGGGATTGCAATGTCACCGGGAGCTTGGATCAATCAGGTGGGCCGACCAATCCGATTCCCTGGCTCAACGGCACGGATGGCAAACTGCCGGAATTGCAAGGCCGCACCTCGGCGGTCGAGTACATCACGGGCGCGCTGAGCCCCAACCAAACCGTCGAGCGGTTCAACGTTCTCGGCACGGATCTGGGCATCATGTGGGACAACGGCGCAGGTCAGGTCCTGACAGCTTTCGGTGACACCGTCGGTATCGGATCTGACCCTCTGTGCTCCGGGGTGGTCGGCGACTGGCGCAGCAACGTCCTGTTCCGTAGCTCGGACGGAAATCTGTCCGACGGCATGAACATCGACTCCTCACCGACCGACCGACCGAATCACTCGCGCGAGATCATCGGAAGTCTGAAAGTCACCGGCGTCGAAACCAGCAGCATTCCGACGACGGGTATTTCGGTGGGTGGCGTTCAATACGTCAATTACATGTCGATTCGCTCGTGGGGAGGGTCGGGCGAGTGGGTCACCAACTTCTCGCAGATCGCGTCCTCGCACGACAACGGTGAGACCTGGCAGATCGAACCGGCCTCCTCCCGGCCCAATCTGCCGTTGACAGGTAACGACAACTTCCAGATGGGGTCCTTCGTCAAAGACGGTGGTTACGTCTACAACTTCGGCACCCCCGCCGGACGCTTTGGCGAGGGGCGTCTCTCGCGAGTCAAGGAAGCCTCCATCGCGGACGTCGCGGCGTACGAATACTGGGACGGAAAGGCATGGGTCCCCAACAATCCTGCTGCCGCTGCAGTAGTTCTCGACGGGGATGTCAGCGAACTGTCGGTGCAGTACAACAACTATCTCGGAAAGTTCGTCGCGATGTACTCCAACGAGTGGGGAGCGCTGGTGCTGCGGACGGCCTCGGACCTGACCGGCCCGTGGAGCGCACCGGACGTCGTGATCGGCACCGACGCGGTTCCGGGACTCTACGGCGCGTACATGCACCCCTGGTCGCAGGGGCAGGACCTCTACTTTCTCGCCACCACGTGGTCCGACTACAACGTGATGCTCATGAAGACCACGCTGCACCAGTGAACCGGATGGTTATCGTTGAACGGTGAGCACCACCGACAATGCGCTACTGATCACCGCCCTTCGAGACGTGTTGGTGGGACCACTTCCCGAAATCGGCCGACGATTTTCGACGTTGATCGCGGACATGGCGCCGCACACCTCTCTGGTGATCTTCACCCGTGAATGCACCGGTAGGCCGCGCAAGGTTGCCGGGGATCCAGCTGTCGTCGATCGTGTGACCATCGCCGAACTCGACCGTATCCGTACGGATCTCACTGTCGGACAGATATTTCGGGGAAAATGCGCTATCGCCGGCCGAGACCGTGAAGCGCTCGCGATGCTCGATCGAACAGACACCCTACTCATGCTGACGCCGCACCCCGGACCGGTGAAGGCGGCATCCCTCGAATTGATCCAGGCACTGTTCGCGGTGACTGCAACCGGAATTCAGCTCCAGGTGCGGAACGCGAGTCCGGCATATCTCGCCGAGTCGCGGGCAGCGTCGTCCGAGCGTGCACGCACCGTGGCAGAGATGACGGAGGTGCATGCGGCCACCCTCGAGACGATGCTGGCGACGCTGCGCTCGGCGGATCTCGACGACACGCGTGCTCGAACCTCGGCCAGGGAGACTGCGGCTTCGGCCCTGATCGGCCTGCGTTCGGCCGTCGACGTGCACCGCGAGTTGGCCGAGGAGTCGACCACCACCGCTTTTGCGCGGATGCGTGGGGAATTGCGTTCGCTGCTCAAGCATCGGGAAATCGCGTTGGAGTTGGTGGAGCCACCCGTCGACGGGCGTGGGTTACCCGGTGAAGTGGCGCACGGCGCCCGCGCGGTCGTCCGCGGCGCGGTCTTGGCCTTGTCGGATCAGCAGACGCTCTCGCGAATCCGGGTGGCCTGGACCCTCGACGCGGCTTCGCTCTCGATCGACATCCGCGACGACGGTGGTGGTGAAGCCGACGTGATCGACGTGGAACGCCAATTACGTTCGAGGGTAGAGACTTTGGGTGGAACCGTCGAATCCGAGTCGACGCCCGGGTGGGGGAACCGGATCAGCGCAACCATCCCGCTCGACGCGCCCGTCGCCCTACCGAACCGCGACGTCCTGACGGAACTGGCTCCGCGGGAGTTCGAGGTACTCGAGCATCTGGTGGCCGGACGGCGCAACAAGGCAATCTCGGAGCGACTCGGCGTCAGTGAGAGCACAGTCAAGTTTCATGTTGCCGGGGTCCTGCGAAAATTGGGCGTCGAGAGTCGGGGTGCGGCGGCCGCCGCGGGCGCCGAGGCCGGCGTGAAGCCTGCACCCTAGTCCTTTCGGCCAGGTCGGTCAGTCAGTTCGACCAGGGTTGCGGGCACCTACTTCGGGCTAACCTTTCAACGAGTGCACATATCGCAATGTGAAAACACGGCGCCATGTGACGACACGTCCTCAATCGCACGAAGCCAGGAGCAAAGCCATGCCACAGCAGGTACGCGGCGTCATCGCCCGATCCAAGGGTGCCCCCGTCGAAATCGTCCCCATCACGATCCCCGATCCCGGCGCCAACGAGGTAGTGGTCGCCATTGCAGCGTGCGGTGTGTGCCACACCGACCTGACCTACCGCGACGGCGGAATCAACGACGAGTACCCGTTCCTGCTCGGGCACGAGGCGTCGGGCATCGTCGAGAGCGTCGGCCCCGGTGTCACTCACGTCGAGGTGGGCGACTTCGTCGTCCTCAACTGGCGTGCCGTATGCGGGCAGTGTCGTGCGTGTAAGCGTGGCCGCCCGCAGTACTGCTTCGACACGTTCAACGCCGAGCAGAAGATGACGCTCGAAGACGGCACCGAACTGACGCCGGCACTCGGCATCGGCGCATTCGCAGACAAGACGCTGGTTCACGAAGGCCAGTGCACCAAGGTCGACGCCTCGGCCGATCCGGCTGTCGTCGGACTGCTCGGTTGCGGCGTCATGGCCGGCATGGGTGCCGCGATGAACACCGGCAACGTCGGACGCGGTGATTCGGTGGCCGTGATCGGGTGTGGCGGCGTCGGCGACGCAGCGATCATGGGTTCACGCCTGGCCGGTGCCAATACCATCATCGCCATCGACCGGGATCCACGAAAGCTGGAGTGGGCCACGGAACTTGGTGCCACGCACACGATCAATGCCACCGAGGTCGACGACGTCGTCGAAGCAGTCCAGGAGCTGACCGGAGGTTTCGGTGCCGACGTGGTTGTCGACGCAGTCGGCCGTCCCGAGACCTGGAAGCAGGCGTTCTACGCCCGCGACCTCGCGGGAACCGTAGTGCTGGTGGGAGTTCCGACGCCGGACATGAAGCTGGAAATGCCTCTGGTGGACTTCTTCTCGCGCGGCGGAGCCCTCAAGTCGTCGTGGTACGGCGACTGCCTGCCCGAGCGTGACTTCCCCGTTCTGGTCGACCTGTACCAGCAGGGGCGTCTGCCGCTCGAGAAGTTCGTCAGCGAGCGCATCAAGCTCGACGAGGTCGAGAAGGCATTCGAGACGATGCACCGCGGCGAGGTTCTCCGTTCGGTGGTGGTCCTGTGACATTGCGAGTCGATCGCGTCGTCACCTCGGGCACGTTCAGCCTCGACGGCGGAACATGGGACGTCGACAACAACATCTGGCTGATCGGTGACGACAACGAAGTGGTGATCGTCGACGCAGCTCACACCGCGCAGCCGATCATCGACGCTGTCGGTGGACGCAAGGTGATCGGAATCGTCTGCACCCACGGCCACAACGACCACGTCACCGTTGCGCCGGAGCTGGCCGAGAAACTCGACGCTCCGATCTACCTGAACCCGGCCGACGATGTCCTCTGGGAGATGACTCACCCCGGGGTGAAGCATCTGAGCTTGGAAGATGATCAGCGTATTGCTGTGGCGGGTACGGACATTCTGGCCATCCACACACCGGGCCATTCCCCGGGGTCGACCTGCCTCTACCTGCCCGAGGCGGGGGAACTGTTCAGCGGCGACACCTTGTTCTCCGGTGGACCCGGCGCAACGGGGCGGTCGTACTCAGACTTCCCGACCATCATCGGGTCCATTCGCGACAAGCTGTTCGCGCTCCCCGCCGAGACCAAGGTTCACACCGGTCACGGCGACGGCACGACGATCGGTACCGAGGCGCCGCATCTCGAAGAATGGATCCGCGCCGGATCCTGATGTGATCAGAAGCGGAGTGGGGACGCCGGTACCGGCGTCCCCACTTTTGTCACAACGCTGATGCCCAACCGGCGGTGTCGTTCTCACCCGGGATTGCCGTCAGGCCGTGCCACAGTTCGAGGATCTCGAACCATTCTGTCTCGGATCGGCTGAGGGGACGGACGGATTCGTAGCCGGCGCGCAGGCTCTGCCGTACCGCGATCGGTGTCGGTCGCCAATCGGTGAACAGGGTGCCCAGATAGACGCTTGCCTTGGCCAGGTCGCTCACCCGGTGGTCGATCACCACGTCGTCGAAGTCGAGTACTCCGGTGGTCCGAGAGTTTCGAGTCAAGATGTTGGCTGCACGGAAGTCGTTGTGTACCAGTTGAGTTTGGTCATCGAGCTCGGACGCACGCGCCAGGAGGCCCACGAGCCTACGCGTTGCCTCAGGCGCGAACGCGCGGTCGAAATTCTCGAGCCAACCACCGATGCGCTCCTTCAACCCGGTGCTGCGCGACGAGAAAACCGATCCGTCGACATGGGTGGCGCCGAGCGTTCGGTGTATTTCTGCCAGACATGCTCCTGCCGAACGGACCGCCACGCGGTCCTGCACGTCCAACCAATCTCCCGCCAACTCCGGCAGTACGGTGAATGACACTGCGCACGAAGGCCCTTCCAGTGTTTCCCGGTCCAGCAGTGTTTCCCGGTCCAATCCGTTCAGGGACGTGATTGGCGACGGAACGGGCGCACCCTGCCCGGCGAGTGCGCTCAGCAGTCGCGTCGACGCCTCCAGCTTCGGGAAGCGATCGGTGGCGCGCGACCACTTCACCACCAGCCCACCGCGGTCGCTCGCAACCCACACGATCGCGTTCTGGTCACTGATCGCCATTCGCGAGCATTCGAGGGCCGTCAATCCCCAAGTCTGCTCGAGTACCGCCGAGACCCAATGGGTGGCTGCGCCGAAGCTGTTGAATCCGAATCGCTGCTTCAGAGCGGCTTCCGACTCCACCGACTCCCAGAGCATGGACAACCCGAGTGGCAACATGCCGTTCGACTCTAGTGGGGGAAGTTCGAATTGAGGTGTCGATCTCGGAAGCACCCGAAGACGCCTTGGCGACAGCTGCAGTTCAGCCGCCTTGACTCAGTTCGCTGAAGATCAGGTTGGTCTGGGTATTGGCGATGGCCGGATCGTTGAGGTGCGCGCTGACGAAATCGCGAAGCCGAGTGGGGGATTCACACGACACGTGCACCAGGAGATCACGGTCCCCACTCATCAGGAACACTCGCTGAACGGAATCCAATCCGCTCAGGTGCTCGGCAATTTCCGTCATTCGACTTCTGGCGTGGGAGTGAATCAGAATCGACACCATCGCCGAGATCTCGAGGCCGAGTAGCTCGAGGTCTATGTCTGCGTGAAACCCCTTGATGACGCCCGATTCGCGTAGAGCGCGCATCCGCGCCAGAGCGGTCGACGGCGCTATCCCGACCTTCTCGGCGAGTGCGTTGTTGGGGATGCGTGCATCCCGGACGAGTTCGCGGAGAATCGCTGTATCGACGTCGTCGAGCCGAACATGATTCGGCCGAGCCGCGGCTGCCGCCCGTTCGATCGCATTAATCATCCGATTTCTCCCTGCCGTCGCGAAAATATTCAGCAACTATTGACCGCGCCCGTCGATGATTCTAGCTTTTGCCAAACACATCGAATTATCAAACGGTCGAGATCTACACAGTCGACTGTTGCGACGAAGGGGTCTGGATGCTTCCGAGGATCGGCCGACACGCGGGCGACGGACACACGGGCGACTGGAGGGCGCGGTTGATCGACATCAGCCCGCCGATCTCCGAATCGACGCCCGTGTGGCCAGGTGATACCGCCTTCAACCGGGCTGTCACGTCCGACCTCGGCGGCAGTGACGCCGTCACCATCAACCGAATCACCACCACTCCTCATATCGGTGCTCATGCCGATGCGCCGGCGCACACTCGCATCGACGGCGCGACCATTGGTTCCGTTCCCCTCGAGCCCTATCTCGGCGAAGCACTGGTGGTCGACATGACGGGGGTCGACGGTGCCGCCTGCATCAGGCCCGTCGAAGAGACGGTGGAGCGACTCGGCGGCCATCTGCCGCAACGGCTGATTCTGAGGACGTACCCGAAGTACCCACGCGAGTGGGACAACGACTTCGCCGGTGTATCTCCGGAGCTGACCCACTGGTTCGCCGACCGCGGTGGAGTTCTGATCGGAATCGACGGCGCCTCGTTCGATCCGATGGACAGCAAGACCATGGACGGGCACCACGCGGCAAGCGATCGTAGCGTCGCGATCCTCGAAGGACTTTGCCTCGACGACGTCGACGAAGGCTACTACGAGTTGATCGCACTGCCGCTGAAGTTCCTCGACCTCGATGCCAGCCCGGTACGGGCCGTGCTCCGGACTCTGCCTTCATCACCCTCAACGCCGACACATGCAGGAGAAGAATCGTCATGACATCGACAACCACACTTTCGTTGGAAGACTGCGTCAAGGCCGACGCAGTGGATCCCCTGAGGGAGTTCCGCCGCGAGTTCGCGATTCCGGAGGGCGTTCTCTACTTCGACGGAAACTCGCTCGGCGCGCGTCCCATTGCCGCGCAGGAATGCGCCGCGAGAGTGATCGGCGACGAGTGGGGCAACGGCTTGGTTCGCAGTTGGAACGAGGCTGGATGGTTCGACCTCCCGGTCCGCCTCGGTGACAAACTTGCCCCGTTGCTGGGAGCAGGTGAAGGCGAAGTGGTAGTAACGGATTCGACGTCGATCAACCTGTTCAAGGCATTGGCCTCCGCGCTGTCCATCGCGGCTGCACAGGATCCCAGCCGGAAGGTGATCGTCTCCGAGCGCGACAATTTCCCCACTGACCTCTACATTGCGGAGGGCATCATCTCGCTGCTCGATCAGGGATACGAACTACGCCTGATCGACCAACCGGGCGACCTCACCGAAGCAGTAGGACCGGACACCGCCGTAGTGATGTTGTCGCACGTCAACTACCGCACCGGAAACCTGTATGCGATGACGGAAGTCACTGCAGCAGTGCAGGAACGTGGCGCCCTCATGATCTGGGATCTCGCACACTCGGCCGGCGCCGTCACTGTCGATCTGAGCGGTGCCGACGCCGACTTCGCGGTCGGGTGTACGTACAAGTACCTCAATGGCGGTCCGGGTTCACCTGCATTCATCTGGGTCAACCGTCGCCATCAGAACACCGGAATCCAGCCGCTGTCCGGGTGGTGGGGGCACGCGCGACCGTTCGCGATGGAGTCGGCCTACGAACCGGGCGCAGGAATACGACGGTTTCTGAGTGGTACTCAACCCATCACGTCGTTGTCTCTCGTCGAATGTGGTCTCGACATCATGCTCAAAGCTGACATGGCCGACATCCGCAGCAAGTCGCTCGCGCTGGCCGATCTCTTCATCAGCCTCGTCGAGGAGCGTTGCGCTGCCTACGGTTTGGAGTTGATCACGCCGCGCGAGCACGAGCGTCGTGGCTCGCACGTGAGTTTTGTTCATCCCGAGGGCTATTCCATCATGAAGGCTCTCATCGCGCGGGGCGTCATCGGCGACTACCGCGAACCAGGAGTGCTGAGGTTCGGTATCACTCCGCTCTATCTCGGATACGCCGACGTGTGGAACGCCGTCGACGTGTTGCGAGGCATCCTCGAGAACAAGTCCTGGGATCGCCCCGAATTCCGCGAGCGCGACGCAGTCACCTGATTCTTCCAAGTTTCCGCGGACCGGGAGGTACCGCCTTTCGCAAGGAGCTTTCATGAGTGATTTCAAAAACATTCAGCAGCGAGAATCAGGTCTCAAACGCGAACTCGGCCCCAAGCAGATGAGCATGATCGCGCTCGGCGGTGCAATCGGCACCGGACTCTTCCTCGGCAGTAAGTTCGCCATCGGATTTGCCGGCCCGAGCGTCATCATCAGTTACGCGATCGGCGGGTTGATCGCCCTCCTGCTGATGGGTGCCCTCGCCGAAATGACTGTTGCACATGCGACATCAGGTTCGTTCGGTGCGTACGCAGAGTTCTACGTCGGACCGTTGATCGGCTTCCTCGTTCGCTATCTCTACTGGTCGTGCATCGTCCTCGCGGTCGGTACCGAGGTCACCGCAATCGGTGAATATATGCAGTTCTGGTTCGCCGACGTACCGTCATGGCTGTGGATCGTGTTGTTCTCCGGAGTGCTGATCGGCGTGAACATGTTCAACGTCAAGGCCTTCGGAACGATGGAGTACTGGTTCTCGACGATCAAGGTCTTCGCGATCGTGGCGTTCATCGTGATGGCAGCGTACGTAGTGTTCGGTAGCGGGAACCCGGACTACGGATTTCACAACTACACGGCCGGTGGCGGATTCTTCCCGAATGGTTTGTCCGGCATGTGGTTTGCCGTGATCGTATCGATCTTCAGCTACTTGAGCATCGAGATGATCGCCATTGCAGCCGGTGAGGCGGAAAACCCCGCGGTGGCGGTGAAGAAGGCGTTCCGTGTGACGATCGTCCGACTGTTCGTCTTCTACATCGCAACGCTTGCCCTGATTCTGGCAATCGCTCCGATGGACAAGATCTTGAGCGGCGGAAGTCCCTTCGTCACGGTGATGCAGGTTGTGAAGATTCCGGGCGCAGACAGTGTGCTGAACTTCGTGGTGATCATCGCCGCGCTGTCCGCGATGAACAGTCAGCTGTACGTGTCTTCGCGAATGATGTTCTCGCTCTCCCGTGCTGGTGACGCGCCGGCCATTCTCGGCAAGGTCAGGGCCAACGGCTCACCGGTCAATGCCTTGCTGCTGTCGACGTCGGGT
Organism: Rhodococcus sp. Ni2; assembly: GCF_021352185.1. Lineage (NCBI taxonomy): Bacteria > Bacillati > Actinomycetota > Actinomycetes > Mycobacteriales > Nocardiaceae > Rhodococcus > Rhodococcus sp. Ni2. Next base: position 1,586,184 of record NZ_WOXZ01000001.1, on the reverse strand, counting down.
ATCGCCGTCGCAACCATCGTCTACGTGCTCTTTCCCGAGCAGGCATTCACCTTGATGATCTCGCTGTCGATGTTCGGGGCGATGGCGACGTGGCTGCTGATCTTCGTGACGCACTGGTTCTTTCGCAAGCGGATGGCAAGCGAAGGACGAACCCTCTCGTTCACGATTCCGTTCTTCCCGGTGGGGACGATACTGGGTGGTGTCCTCATGGTCGCGATCCTCGTCACGACATTGTGGGTCGAGGATTTCAAGATGACCTTGGTGTTCGGGGTGCCGTTTGTTCTTGCCGTGATCGGCATCTACTACTTCACCCGATCACGTCGGGCGCAGAGTCGAGCGGTAACGGCTGAACAGGTTCAGGACGAGATCACCGGCACGGTGGTCAAGCGGGTTCCCTGACTTACATTGGCAATCACAGGGTTTCGGCGAAAAACTCCATAGTGCGGGTCCAGGCGAGGGCAGCAGAATCCGGGGCGTAGTGGCTGGTCGAAGTGTCGTTGTTGAACGCGTGGCCGGCGTCGGCATAGCGGTACACCCGGGCGAGATCGGACGCGGTTGCGCGCAATTGCTCGACGCTCTCCGGCGGGATACTCGGATCGAGGTCGCCGTAGTGACCGAGCCACGGGACCTGCAGTTGCGCTGCAAGTTCGGTGCCTGCGGCAATCCCATCCCATCGGGCTTCTGCAACGCCGCCACCGTAGTACGTGACAGCGGAATCGACGAGGGGTACGGCGGCACACCACAGGGATGCGGTGCCGCCCATGCAGAATCCGAGGGAGCCGACTTTGTCTGCTCCCTCGGATCGGCTGTAGTCGACGGCGGCACGTACGTCGTGGCCGATGCTTGTGCTGTCGAGTGCCATGAGCGCATCCTTCGCGGACGGGAAGTCGGTGAAGGAGGTCTGTGCGCCGCGGTGGTAGAGATGCGGGGCGACGGCAAGGTAGCCGGCATCGGCGAGGCGTTCGAGGATGCTCTCGATGTGTTGGTTCACGCCCCACGCTTCTTGGAGAACTACTACCGCATGTCTCGGTTCACTCGGCGAATCCGGTCGGCTGACGGTCAGCGGTACATCACGTGTGGTCGTCGTGAAAGTTCCCATGTCCCGACTGTATGCGAGCCCAGCCTGTAGGTGCACGGTCGAACTAGACTCGTCAAATGTTGAGTTCCGCCGTTCCGCCGATCAGCTTGGGCAGTTGGCCGACGCCCGTCGAACCTCTGGCGCGTTGCGCGCAGGCACTCGGATTGGGGCCGGAAGATCTGTGGATCAAACGTGACGACGTCACTGGCCTGGGCGGCGGCGGCAACAAGATCCGAAAGCTGCAGTACACCTGCGCTCAGGCTTTGGCCGTCGGCGCGACGACTCTGATCACTACCGGTGCACCGCAAAGCAATCACGCTCGCTTGACTGCGTCGGCAGCAGCCCGTTTGGGATTGCGTTGTGTGCTGGTGCTCGGTGGTGCCGAGCCGGAATCCGCGCAGGGAAATCTCGTTCTGGATGCACTCGCGGGCGCTGAGATCGTCTGGGCCGGTGCGGACACGGCATCCGCGCTCGACGCCGCGGTGCAGGCCGTCGCGGACTCGGGCGGTGTACCTTTTGTCATTCCCTTCGGTGGTACCAGCGCGGTGGCTGCGCAGGGATACGTGGACTGCGCACGCGAGATCGAACAGCAACTCGCCGGCGTCGATCGCGTCGTGGTTGCACTCGGATCGGGTGGAACGATGGCAGGCCTTGTCGCGCATCTGGGCGTCGACAGAGTTGTGGGCGTCGACGTCGGGGCTGTTGCCGACCCGGTGTCGACTGTCGCTGGGTTGTTGGACGAGATGCCTGGTCCGACCGTGCGAGCCGCAGATCTTCAGATCCTGCGAAACCAAGTTGGACAAGGATATTCGACGCTCACGGAAGCATCAGCCGGCGCGATCCGATGTTTGGCTCGTACTGAGGGCATCTTCCTCGATCCGACGTACACCGGCCGAGCCTTTGCGGGATTGATCCAACTCGTGAAGGACAAAGCCATCACGGCGGGATCAAAAACGGTCTTCCTGCACACCGGTGGGTTGCCTGGCCTGTTCGGACATCCCGAACTGTCGACGCTGCGGTGAGCGAGCAGATCGACTACCCGCTCAGCAGTCCGCTCGACGAACTGTCCGAGTGGCAACGCGTCGTTCGACCGCTGCGCGTCAGTGCCGACGGGTACTTGCGGTTGGCGACCAATCGGCTGGCCGTCGATTCCGACTACACCTGGGAGATGCACCGCCACAGCGATCACGAATTGCTGTGGGCGATCGACGGTTTTCTAGGGGTCCGTACTCCGGAGACTGTGTACACGGTGCCGAGCGGGGTCAGTCTGTGGATCCCGTCCTATGTTCCCCACGAGGTGACGGCGCGTAGCGGCACAGAATTGTCGTGCACGTGGTTGGTGGCATCCGATGTGACCGGGTTGGATCGTGTGGTGGCCTTGTCCACCCCTCCGCTGCTCGAACAAGTACTCGATCACCTCACCCGAGACGACTTGACCGACGCGGCTCGTCGACGAGCCGAGGCGTTTGCCATCGACCTCGTCGAACCCGTTCCGCGACTGATTTTCGATGTGCCGCTGCCGACGACGCCGTGGCTTCGGCAGATCGCAGATCAGTTGGTTGCCAGCCCGGCCGACACCCGATCGGTCGAGGAGTGGGCCACCGACGCGAAGGTCAGTACGAGGACTCTCACACGACGGTTTCCGGCCGAAACCGGATTGACCTTCTCGGAATGGCGTATGCGACTGCGGGCTCATCATGCGATGCAACTTCTGGCACTCGGTCGAAGCATCTCGTTTGTGGCGCGGAAGACGGGTTTTCGTTCCGAAAGCGCGTTCGGTGCGGCTTTTCGTCGAACGATGGGCGTGACGCCGGGGGAGTTTGCAAGCCTGATCGATCATCCGCGCGCGCCAATGACCGATTGGCTACAGGACTAGTCCGAACAGCGACTCTAAGTGCCTCGATCGGACTTGTGCCGTGCCGCAGAATGAACTTAGGGTTGGCTAAACAATCACCCTGTAGGAGTTCTGCGTGCGCGCAATTCGATCATTTTCTTTCGGTTCCAGAGTCATCGCAGCGGCGGCGGTTGCCGTCGTAGGTGCGATGGTGGTGACCGGCTGTTCCTCGTCGTCGGCCGACTCCGAGCAGACGGACGTCCGGACCGTCGCGTCGGCGTACGGGGACATCGAGGTGCCGGTTTCACCTGAGCGCGTCGTCGCCGCGTCGTACGACACTCCTTGGCAGCTCATGTCTCTCGGAGTGAAACCGGCTGCTGTGCAGGACTACGGCAAGTGGATCAGTGAATTCACGCCGGAGCAGCAGGCCTTCGTCGACGGGCTCCCGACCATCGGGCCTTTCGGGGAAATGAACTTCGAAGCGATCGCTGCGGCGGATCCCGACATCATTGTCGGCGACGCCGACGAGGTGGACCAAGCGGCGTTCGACCGTCTGTCCGGCATTGCACCCACCGTCATCGTCAAGGGAGAGAGCCGAGGCGACTGGAAGAAGATCACCACCGAGCTTGCTGAGGCAATTGGCAAGACCGACGTGCTCGAGTCGACGCGGACTGCTTACGAAGAGAATCTCGAACGTGTCCGTGGCGAGTACGCCGACGTGATCGCGACCAACAAGTGGATTCACATTTCACTCGGAGACGCGCCCGGCGCTTTCTCGGTTCAGCAGCCCACCGGTGCGATCGGCAATTTGGTGGTCAACGAACTCGGATTGGCGTACGGGCCCGGTGTTCCGACCAATTACACCGATGCCGGATACGCGTCCTATCCGATGGAGCAGTTGGCCGACATCCTGAACGGCGTGACGGTCGTGCTGTATCCGCTGAACGCGGACGGGTCGACCAGTGCGGCGGTTCAGGCGGTCCTCGACGACAACCTCTTCACGAGGCTGCCGGCGGCGCAGGCCGGGCACGTCTTCGGATTGCAGTCGAGCGTCACAGACTTCGTGACCGCGAACGGTTGGCTGAACGAAGTGAAAACGAAGGTGTTTGCAACGCTCTGACGCTTGCTCACCTTTTCACTGCGTGCCCGCAACTGACCAGTTGAGGGCGCGCAGTCTTTTTGGTCGCCACTACGAGCGGAAATCCTGTCCTCTGCTTATGATTTCTGTCACTGCCGGTTACCGTTACTTCGACGAGGGCGACGCGGTTCAACCTTGCCTTGGCAGGGATCATCGATCCTCGGCGACGTGCGGAGGTGGTCGCCATCCCCGCAGATCCGTGGGGTATTTTGTCCGTATCTACTGTCGGGGTGAGCAGTGATGTGCGGGGGAGTTTTTTGGTGAGTACAAGCGCTCGTGCCGTCTTTCGAGCAGGGCGCTCTGGATTTCGGGACCATACCCGTCCGGACATTAGTTCTGGTTTGCTGAGCGTGAACGGTGCGTGGGGCGAATCGTTCGAGGGGACGAAAGGCGAGATCGGCGAATGACAGCGACTTCCGACGCACGGCGTACCGAATCGAACGCTGTCCAGAACACCGACTCGCCGTCCGGCGAAAATCCGCGCTGGCGCGACCGCAAGAGGTACCTGTGGCCGCTCGGATTGCTGATTCCACTCAGCCCGTTCCTCTCCTGGATTCTCGTCGACAACCTTCGTCTCGGATTGTTCTGGGCGACCGGCGCGTGGCTACTGGTCATCGTCATCCCGATCATCGACATGCTGGCCGGTGAAGACGGCGAAAGTCCGCCGGACGATGCGATCCCACGACTGCAGAAGGACCGCTACTACCGCTGGTGCACTTACGCGTTCCTCCCCTTGCAATACGCCGGTCTGGTCTTCGCCTGCTGGTGCTGGATCAACGCTCCGATGGGAATCGCGGAGAAGATCGCGATGTCGTTCACGGTGGGCGTCGTCGCCGGCGTCGGTATCAACGCGGCCCACGAGCTCGGCCACAAGAGCGAGAAGATCGAACAGTGGCTCGCGAAAGTGGCGCTTGCGCAATCTCTCTACGGGCACTTCTACGTGGAACACAATTTCGGCCACCATGTGCGTGTAGCTACTCCGCAGGACCCGGCCAGCTCACGGTTCGGTGAGAGCTTCTGGAGGTTCTTGCCACGAAGTGTGTTCGGCGGGCTGCGTTCGGCATGGCGCATCGAGAGCGCTCGACTCCAGAGGAAAGGCAAACGAACCTGGAGCTTCGAGAACAATATTCTCAACGCTTGGGCGATGAGTGTTGTCCTCTTCGCGACGCTGATCGGTATCTTCGGTTGGGAGGTCGCGCCCTGGCTCCTGCTGCAGGCAGTTGCCGGATTCACCTTCCTCGAAGCCGCGAACTACCTCGAGCATTACGGCCTGCTGCGTGGCAAGCGTGCCGACGGCTCGTACGTTCGCTGCAGCCCCGCTGACAGTTGGAACAGCGATCACGTCGTGAGCAATCTGTTTCTCTACCAACTGCAGCGGCACAGCGATCACCACGCCAACCCGAAGCTGCGGTACCAAAGTCTGCGTAGCGCGGCCGAAGCGCCGCAACTTCCGGCCGGCTACGCAGTGATGATCGTGATCGCGTGGATTCCACCGCTGTGGCGCCGGGTGATGGATCAGAGATTGTTGGACTACTACGACGGCGACACAGAACGAATCAACGTCGGCTGATCCGCATCCCTCTCTGAACTGTTCGGAGTTGTCGTCTCAGCGACCGTCGTCCCACACGGTGTTGCCGCTTGCAGTCGTCGACGGGTAGTCCTGGACGGCGTCCCAATGCTCGACGATTTTGCCGTTCTCGTCGAATCGGAAGATGTCCATCGAGCCGCTGCCGGCCGTTCCCTCACCGGACGAAGCGAAGGTCTGAACAAAGACGAAGTCGCCCTCGGCTACCGTCCGTGGAAACTTGGTGGCCTTGTCTCCGGTAACGGGTTCGATCCCGGCCAGTGCGGTGACAAATGCGTCCTTGCCGTCAGCGAACGAGGGGTTGTGCTGGGTGTAGGTCGGACCGACCAGCTGGTCGGCAGCCTCGGCGGCTTTGCCTTCGTTGAAGGCGAGCTGCAGGAACGTCAACGCGTTGGCCGTGTTGCGCTCCAAGACTTCTGACGACTTGGACGGCGACGAGGTGGGTCCGTCGAACATCGTGTTCGGATTCGCGGACGTTTCCGGCACGTCTTGAATGGCATCCCAGTGTTCGACGATCTTGCCGTTGTCGACGCGGAAGATGTCGAATACCGCCTGGCCGCGGTCGCCGGGTGCAGACGTGGTGTGGGACTGGAGGGCAACCAGATCGCCCTCGGCGAAAACGCGAATGATCTCGGCATGCAATCCGGGTGTGGCCTCGACGTAACCGCCTATGCCGCTGACAAATCCGGCTGCCCCATCGGCGGCGGTGGGGTTGTGTTGGATGTAGACGTCGCCAAGGTACCGGTCGGCGGCTTGCTGTACCTGACGGCCGTTGAACGCCACTTCGTAGAAGTCCGTGACGACGGTCTTGTTGGATTCGAGTTGATCGCCCTGTTCGGCAACAACGCTCGTGGACGTCGTAGAACTGCTGGGCGTTGCGGATTCCGCGTCGTTGGAGCACGCGGTGAGCAGGAGTGCGGCGGCAGCGGGAACAGTGATCCAGGCTGCGCGCCTACGGAGGTTGCTCATGTTCAGTGTGCGACGGTGAAACGCTGGCGACGGTGGGCCGGAGTCTCGATCTCGTCGACAAAAGCATGGGCGTAGTCTTCGCCCGCGATGGCGGAGTTGCCCTCGGCGTCCGTCAGGAGAATGTCGCCACCCAACTGGAACGATCCCTTCGGGGCGACGCCGGCATGGGCACCGAACGCTGCGGCCGGGCTCACGTAGAACCAGTCGACATTGCTGTCGGTCGCGCGGAGCGCATCGAGGACGTCGGCGTGAGCGAGTGCCTCACCCTTGTATGCGTCCGGGAAGTCGGGGGTGTCGACGACGCGTGGCCCACCCTCGGAGACCAACAGGCTGCCGGCGCCACCGACTACGGCAATGCGAGCACCGTTGCGTGCGGCGGCATCTGCGAGGGGAGTGACGGCGTCGAGCAGGCGCTTGCCGTCGATCTCGCGAGCGGGGATGGCAACGACAACGACGTCGTTGTCTGCCGTGACCTGCTCCACGATCGTGTTGTCGTGAACAGAACCCTGCACGACATTCGTGTCGGTTCCGGACTGCGCGCTGCGAGCGACGACGGTTACCTCGTGGCCGCGTGAAGCGGCTTCTTTCGCGATTGCGCTTCCTGCAAAACCGTTTCCACCGAATACTGCGATCTTCGACATGGGGTGTGCCTTTCCTTGATGTCGTCGTTGTGCTTGTAGTAGTAAATTTATTCACCCCGAGGTGCATTGTCTCGGTCAGATGCGGGCATTCCTTGGTGAAAAACAGACATCATGATGACGATGGGCCGACTGCTTCGGGTCGACGTTGCGAACCGTAGGGTTGGTACATGACTCTCACCGCCGACAACAATGCAGGTCCAGTGGCAATCGAGCGCTCGGACGTCGAAGCTGCGCGGACTCGTATCGCAGGACTGGCGCGGCGTACTCCGATCTTTCGCTCTGCGCTACCGACGCCACAGGGTGAGGTACCGGTTCTGTTCAAGCTCGAGTACCTCCAGCACGGCGGTTCCTTCAAAGTGCGCGGCAGTCTCAATGCAGTGGAACGAGCGGTCGCCGACGGCACCATGCCCGATGCCGGCGTGGTGATCGCGTCTGGCGGCAACGCTGCAATCGGGGCCGCGTGGGCAGCGCGGCGACAGGGACTCACCTGCACAGTGGTGGTGCCGGAGACAGCGCCTGATGCCAAGGTGAAGGCTCTCGGAGAGTTGGGTGCAACCGTTCACAAGGTAGGCGACCGGTATGCACTCGCTGCTGCCGCTGCGGCGGACATCGCACGCACCAGCGGTGCGCTCGAACTGCACGCCTACGACCTGCCCGACATCGTCAGTGGGGCCGGCACCATCGCTCTCGAGCTCGAAGACGACGCATCCGGACCGATCACGTATTGCGTTGCAGTCGGCGGCGGCGGATTGGTCTCTGGAATCGTCGCGGCGGCTCGTCCCGAAGATCACGTGGTAGCCGTCGAGCCGACCGGGGCTGCCACCTTGCGCACCTCGCTCGATGCGGGGCGTCCGGTGGATATCGAAGTAAACAGTATCGCCGGAGACTCGTTGGGGGCTACACGAATTGGTGCCATCGCCTGGGAGACACTGCATGAGAGTTCGGTAGACAGTGTTGTGGTCGAAGATGATTCGATCCGACAGGCGCGGGCATTCCTGTGGCGGGAGTTCCGGATTCTGGTGGAGTTGGGAACCGCAGCAGCATTGGCTCCGGTTCTGAACGGAACGGTGTCGCCGCCGTCCGACGGTGAACTGTGCGTGGTTCTATGCGGAGCCAACACACGTCCGACCGACCTGTAATTTCAGCGTATTTGTTTGCCTGCGTGTGAGAAAGTCGCAGGTGGGTACCTCTCGCAGTATGAGTACCAGCAGCATTATCTGGATAATTGTTGCCGTGGTCGTGGTGATAGCGATCGTGGCCGCACTCCTGTGGGTGGCGCGAAACAGGCGTGACGAGCGTCGTCACATCGAGGCAGAACAGATCCGCGAAGACGTCGCAGACAAGTCACTGCAAGTAGGCGAGCGCGAGGCGCGGGCAGAAGAGACAGCAGCCAAAGCGCGCATGGTGCAGGCTGAGGCCGACGCCAAAGCGGCGGAAGCGTCTGCGCTGCAACATCATGCAGCGCAGCATCGGAAAGAGGCGACGAGTTCTCGCGACGAACTGAACCAGCAACGAGATCATGCAGACGCGATCGACCCCAAGGTTCCCAACCCCGAAGAACCGCGGTCGACGCCGGATCAGAACCCTCGAAACCCTTGATCTCGAAACACTTGATGCAGGCGTTCGAGGGAAGCGTCTGCCCATATATGGTTCGACGATCATGATGAATAAAGAATCGTCTCCGCACGACCAGAAGAGCGTCGCGTCCACGGCGGCTGACGTCGCACAGAACAATGTCTTCGAGCGCTTTGCCCGTGCCGGATTCGTCGTCAGCGGTGTGGTTCATCTGCTGATCGGATATATCGCGATCCGCCTTGCTCTCGGTGGATCCGGGTCTGCGGACCAATCGGGTGCGATGGCCGAGTTGGCAGGAAAGCCAGGGGGTGTCTTCGCTCTGTGGGTCGGCGTCGTGGCCTTCCTTGCCATGGCGTTGTGGAGATTGGCCGAAGCTGCGTTGGGAAGCTCGTCGTCGCCGTCCTCTGACGACAAGAAGAAAGAGTTCTTCAACCGCGCAAAGGCTCTGGGCATTTCGCTCGTCTATTTCGGTTTTGCGTTCACTGCATTCGGATTCGCCCGCGGTAGCGGGAAGTCCAGCAGCGGTCAGAGTGCGGGGATCACGGCGCGTTTGATGGAGAACACGCTTGGAACTATCGCATTGGTGATCGGCGGGATCGCGATCATTGCCGTTGGTGTGTACCACGTGTACAAGGGCGCGAGCCAGAACTTCCTCGATGATCTGAAAGGCACACCCAGCAACTTCGTGCGCCGACTCGGAACCGTCGGGTACGTCGCCAAGGGCTTGGCCATCGCTGCAGTCGGCATTCTGGTTCTTCTTGCGGTCAACAGTTCCGAACCCGGCAAGTCCTCCGGACTCGACGGAGCGTTCAAGACGCTGGGCGCGCAGCCGTACGGAGTGGCGCTGCTGATCCTTGCCGGATTGGGCATCATCACCTACGGGCTCTACTGCTTCGTGATGGCACGCTCGACGAAGATGTAGCGCCCGTAGGTAAGTGGGTTTATCCGAATGACCCGGTCTGGAAGCCGACGTCGCTGCCCGACGAACTTCCCGTCGAGCTACCGAATATCGGTCGTCTCGGAACCAGATCATGCATCAGGTTCACGGCTGCAGGGTCGATCATCGCCGCATTTCCACCGTTCGCCAGAATCGTGATCGACCAGCCGCTGTCGGGAACCAGCAGGGTGATGCAGTTGGATCCCGAGCTGTCTCCGTTTTTCTTGGCGAACCGTTGTGGGAAGTTCGGCGTCGGGGGTTGGAGCTGCCACGCCATTCCCATTCCGAATGCAGGATTCTCCGGAGCTTGCGTGTCGATCTGCTCGAGCATCGAGGTCAGGACTGGTTTGAGCGGGTTGTTTCCGTAGCCGAGAGTTGTTGCAGCCCAGATCGACATGTCCTCGGCGGTGCTGACCAGCCCACCCCCGCCTGCGATCGCACCCGTGTTGTTCCACAGAGGCGCTCGTGTGCCGTCGAGGTAGTACGGAACGGCAAGGTCGGTTGCTTTGGTCTCGATCACGGTACCCATCATCCCGAGCGGGTCGGTGATTTCGCGGGCGACTGCCACCGCGAATGGTGGTTTCTCTTGTCCCGGAATGATTTTGTCGGCCATGAGTGTGCCGAGCAGTCCGAACCCGAAGTCCGAGTACAGCCAGTGGCTACCGGGGGCGAACTCCAAGGCGCCGGCGTCTTGGAGTCCTTTCCAGAGCATATTTCTGGTGTACTTCGCCTTCTCGTCCGTGCACGATCGTGTGGGATCGGCACACCCCGCCGAAAGATTGGGCGGGTCGTCGCTCAGGCCGGAACGGTGGGTGACCAGTTGGCGAAGCGTGATCTCCTCGCCGCCGATGCCTTTCGGCAGCGGGTTGCCATCCGAATACTTGCTCGCCAGGTCGTCCAATCCGACTTCTCCCCGAGAGATCAGTTTCGCCAGTAGTGCAGCGGTGAAGGTCTTGGTCTCCGAGGCGATCTCGAATTGCGTTCGTGGAGTGACTCTCACGCCGTTTTCGACGTCGGCCTGGCCGTAGTGGTACGTAGTGGTGACACTCGCCTTGCGGTTCTTCTCATCCGGTTTGACGATGGCGAAGGCAAGGCCGGGAACGCCGCTGTTCAGCAGTGTCTCTGCGACGCGTTGCACCGCTTGGGCTTCCGCAGGATCGCCGACCCGCGAACCTGGATTGGGTGCAGTGGGGCCGGCGGCGCCGGCGGTCGAGGAGGTCGCGAGGGTTATGACCGCGGTTGCCGCCAGCCCTGCAACGCTGATGAACTGCCGTCGTGACGTCCGGGCGGACCCTCGATCCTGGTTATCCATTGTTTGCACATTACAACCAAAGTCGACTGGTTTGACTGTTTTGTCGGAATTGCCAAGGTGTGGTCCTTAGGCGATGGTTTCGCTAGATCACGCCGCCGTTGACGTAGATGACCTGGCCATTGACCCAACGAGCTGGGCCGGCGAGAAATGCGACAGCCTCCGCGATGTCCATCGGTGTGCCGAGGCGTTCCAGGGGAGCCAGCTTGGACAGGTTCTCCACTGTAGCTTCGTCTTTCCCGTCAAGGAACAGATCGGTGGCCGTGGGGCCTGGGGCTACGGCGTTGACCGTGATATCGCGTCCCCGTAGCTCTTTCGCGAGAACCAGAGTGATCGCGTCGACAGCACCTTTGGTGGCGGTGTACGCGGCATAAGTCGGAAAAGCCAGCTTCTTCACGGAGGTGGAGAAATTGATGATCGCACCACCGCGCCGGACACGTCTGGCTGCCTGCTGGTCGACCACGAAGGTCCCTCGGACGTTGGTCCGATGCATCCGATCGAAATCGTCGAAGTTCAGTTCTGCGACGGTGGAGAGAATCATGATTCCGGCTGCATGGACGACGACGTCGATGCCCCCGAACTCCTCCTCGACCGTATCGAACAGTGTGGCGACTTCACCTTCGTCGGCGACGTCCGCATGCACCGCTATGGCGCGACCGCCCGCAGCGACGATGGCGTCAGCTGTTTCCTGGGCGCGTTGAATGTTTCCTGAATAGTGCACGGCGACAGCCATTCCGTCGGCGGCGAGCTTCTCGGCAGTCGCTCGCCCGATGCCGCCGGACGCTCCGGTGACGATGGCGACGCGGGTGGTGGTGTCAGTCATGATGTAACTCCTGAACTGGTTTCAGTTGCATCGGACAGCTTGCGAAGCCACTCTCGTAGTAGGCCGACTTCGTTGGCGGAGAGAGAAGTTGAATCTGCAGCGGCCAGTTGGGCGTCGAGAGTAGATGCAACTCTGTTGAGTGAGGTTTCCGGGTGGGCGTCGGATTCGTCGATGATGGACGCGAAGATTCCGTCGCGAACTCGCTGTGACAGCGTCGGATCGGGGTACTGTTCCGGCCTGACGACGAGCATCAGAGCGACGCCCGCATTCGCGGACATCACCATCTGCGTAGCCACGTCGACCGATACGGTCAGAACACCTGCCGCAGCGCATCGTTCGACAACGGATCGAAGTAGCGCCTGGGCCTGCAGAGCGGTGTCGGCGCTCTGGGCGGAAGGTGAGTGCATCAAGCGGTAGTGAGCCGGATGCGCGAGCGCGAAGGCGGTGTGCGCATCCCAGCCGGCCCGTAGATCGGCAACGGGGTCATCGGAAGGTGTCGCAGCCCGTTTGCCTTCGAGGTATTCGAAGAAGCCCGCCTCGACGACGGCTGCGAGCAGACCGTCCTTGTCGCCGAACTGACGGTAGAGCGCGGGGGCGCCGACGCCGGCCATCTCGCACACGGCGCGGGTGGATATGTCGCCGTTGGGGGAGGTGTTGAGCAGCTCGGTTGCCGCGGCCAGAATCTTTGCTCTCGAACCCATGGAAACAACGCTAACACAAATATGTAATCGTTGCTATCGCCGGTTTGGTCGTGCGAACGAACTACAGACACAGGCGCCAGAACTTGATCAGATGAGTGAGCCGGTCCGGCCACGGTTCTGTGTGGAGTGAGCTAGAGCCGTTCTGTTCTCACACTCTGAACGAAGGAATCCTGGTGATCGACTCGGAAACTACTGTTGCGCAGAATAATTCGCATTCCGGTTATCTGGGGTGGATTCTGCGGGTCATCAGTGTCGTGGCGTGCGCTGCGGTTGCAACGGTCGTTGTCTCGCTGACGCTCGGGCCGCCATTCGCGCGGGCCTGGGCACAGTGGGTTGCTCGTCATCTAGGTGGGGACTTCGAGACGGGAGTCGTTGTCGGATTTGTGACTGGGCTTCTGGGCACCGCTGTGACTTTGTTTGCAGCGCTGATGAGTTCGTTGGCGTGGCGGCGACGCGGTGGCCCGGCATTGTCGCTTGGTGTCGGTGCCATTGCCATGCTTGCCGTTATTCCTGGCGCAGTGAATTTGAGTATCTCGGTCGGTGCAGCAGGATCCGGTGTGAGGGCGGCGGGGAGGATCCTCGACGTCGACGGGCCGGCGTTTCGTGGAGCCTGGATAGCCGGATCTGTGGCGGGGCTGTTGCTGTATATGGCCGCGGCGCTGCTGTTAGGGAGGAGCCTTCGTTCGACGTTCGGGCCTGTCAGGCAGGTGGCGGCGCCGCTCCCCGGGGTGGTCGGCTACACCGCCGATGGCCGACCCGTTTTTGCGCAAGTGGGCTTCACATCGGACGGGATTCCGGTACTCGCAGATCAACTTGAAGCGCGCTATCCAGCGCGACCAGCGGTCGGCACGAATGCCTTGGCCATCGTCGCACTTGTACTTGGAATCTTCGGTGGAGTTCTTGCTATTCCAGTGGGGCATGTGTCGTTGAACCAGATTCGCCGTTCCGGCGAAAGTGGGCGCGGATTGGCAGTGGCCGGACTCGTTCTCGGTTATCTGTCCCTGGTCGTCGTCGTAGGTGTCGTATTCGTGGCTGTGTCCGCGGCCTATCGATAATTTGGGTCGCGCGTCAGAGTTGGGTGGGCTGGAGTGGTTCTATGTCGGAGGTGCGAGGTCCGAACAGGCCCATAGCCCGGGTGCGAATGGACGGTAGTACTTCGTGGAAGCTCCCGCCGAGACGGTGGAGAGAGTTGAACGAGCGCGATTCCCAAACCGGAAACTCTCCGTCAGCGCCGCGGGATGCTGTGTCCCACAGCAGTGCGTCACCGTTTTCGCTCCATCCGAAAACCTGCAGCGAGTCAGGGAGTGACCAATCGCCGTCGGGTTCGATCATCCAATCGAACTCGTCATCCCGTCCTTCTCGGTAGACGGACCGAAGATGAGCGGTGAGGTTGCGGGCGCGCCCTTGCCAGCCGTCGGCAAATCCGGGAAGGACGGGCGGATAGATGAGCCAGAGTCCGAAGGTCCGCGCCCAACCTGCGTGCCGGATGAATGCGCGATAAGAATCGGGGAAGCCCTGCCGGTCGGGAAATCGAAAAGAATCCAAAACAGTGAAATCTATGTGTTGAAGCGTCGACTGGCCTTCTACCGTCAGCGCGTTGGGTCCCTGTGCAAACACGTCCTCAACACTAGCAATGCGAGTTCGTGAAATATTTGGACGCTCGACACCTTACCCCGTCTCACGATGTCGCGATGGGTGAGTTGTGTTGTCATGAATGCTCTTTCACAGCTTGGTTACACGGAGGCGACCGGCGGCAATGGGCCGCTAAGTCATAAAACGGCTGTTCGACGCATTCCCAGATTTTCGCCGGCAATGCGAATCAGATCGAGATCGTGGTCGGTTGAGCGGCGCAGTCGCTGGTCGCCAGGATCGGTATCGAGAACAATCGTCTGTGCACCCACCTCGGTCAGAAACTCGATGTCGGCACGTATCTGGTTGATGGTTCCGTACCCGAGTGGACGGTCCGGCGATTCGACAGATTCTCCGGCGGGGAGAAAGTAGATGCGGGGGACGAACTCACGCCCGGGGGCGAGTGAAGCGACTCCAGCGATGCATAGGTCCCGGGAGGGGTGCAATGGGTGCCATGCGGTGCCCAATCTGTTGGTTCGGTCGATCGCAGCGGGTCCGTTGCCGCCGATCCACAACGGAGGATGCGGTTGTTGCAAGGGAAGGGGTCCGTTGTGCACGCGATGTGTTCCGGCCGAGCCCGGGGCGTCGTACGTCTCCGACGTCCATGCTGCGATCAAGGTTTCGAGAGTGGTATCCGTCAGTCGACCTCGACGTGTGAACGGAACGCCTAGAACGTCGAAAGCCTGTGCAGTCCAGCCGACCCCGATGCCCACGATTAACCGTCCGCCGCTGAGTCGATCGATCGTCGCGGTCGCGTGGGCGAGGTGGGCCGGGTGTCGATGACTGCCGATCAACACGCCGCTGCCCAGACGAATCGACTCGGTTCCCGCTGCGAGCCAGGACAGCGTGGCCAGGCACTCGTAAAACGGAGCAGGAGAGCGGCGATTCGCGTCGTCGGTCAACACCACGTGATCTGAGAGTAGGACATTGTCGAATCCGGCAGTTTCCGCTGTCCGAGCCCACGCGAGAATCCCGTCGGGGTCGATCTGCGGCCCGAAATTGGGGAGATTGATTCCGTACTTCACGACGAACTCGGAATCAGTCGGGCGGCGCCACCGCGGCGGAACGTCAGGACGTTTCCCCCGTTGGCGGCAAAAGGGAGAGGGGTGTCCGGTCGGCTGATGTGGTGCTCGAACAGCTCGATGTTCAAGTCGCCGACGGATACCATCGCCATCCGGGACGTTCCTTCGACGTTCGCATCGGGAACGGTGACACCGACTGTGGACAAGGCATTTTCGACGTTCGCGGTCACGGTCATGGGATCAGCAGTACCTTTCCTCGGGTTCCACCCGCGGCCAGCAGAGCGTGGGCTTGGGGTGCTTCGTCGAACCGGAATGTTCGGGCGACAGGGACGGTGACCGAACCGGTCGATACCAGTTCGGCGAATGATTCGAGGCCCGAGCCGTCCTCGTCGACATAGCTTTTCGCCGGTGTGATTCCACGTTGCGGTGCGGGTTGCTCGTTGTCGTCGATGGAGATGAAGGCGCCGTCGTCTCGCACGCTGTCGACGGATTCGGAAACACCCGCCGTGTCGACGACGGCGTCGTATTCCTTGTGCGCCAGGTCAACGGGACTCGCGATGACCCGACTGAGGCCGAGGGCCAAGAGTTCGTCAGCGTCGCTCTCGCGAGCGAGGGCGTCGACGCGGTGCCCTCGCGAGAGCAGCAGCGCCGACGCTATTCGGCCTACCGCGCCGGCAGCACCGGTCACCAACACCGTGGATTCTGGTGCAAGGTCGAGTTTGTCGAGGCATTGCACAGCGGTGAGCGCCGCGAGTGGGATCGCAGCAGCGTGCTCGAGGGTGACGTTCGACGGAGCGGGTGCGAATAGGGACTGGTCAGCGGTGACGCGTTCGGCATAGGTTCCGTAGCGGTGTGCCGGTTGCGCGATCATTCCGATGACGCGGTCTCCTGGCGTGAAGCGTGTTACCGCGGATCCGACTGCGATAACAGTTCCGGAGACGTCCCATCCCAATACGGCTGGGAAGTGCAACTCGATGGGCAAGAACCCCGAACGGGTCTTCAGATCGACAGGGTTGACGGCAGCGGCTGCAACGGAAACAGTGACGTCTCCGGGGCCGGATGTCGGCTCGTCGACCTCGGTGAGAGTGAGAACGCTCGGGTCGCCGGTGGCTTCGATTGCGATGACTTTCATGCGATTCCTTTCGTGAGACCTTGCACTGGAGAGTGATCGACGGCGTAGCGGGCATTCTCTTCGGCTGCAGTCAGACCCAACCCGCCGTCGACGGTGGTCCCCGTGAGATAGCTCGAACCGGATCCGGCGAGGAACACCGCGGCTGCTGCGACTTCGTGCACACCGGCCGGACGCCCAACGGGATAGCGGGGCGATCGATGTCCGCATACGAGGATTCGTCATCGATGCCGTTCATCGCGGTGGCGGTTTCCCCCGGCGCGACGAGATTGACGCGCACTCCGTGTAGTGCGAAGTAGAGGGTGAGGATACGACTCGGCGCCGCCAATGCGGCCTTGCTGGAGAAGCAGATTGCACCGTCGGTGATGGGGACTGTGTCTCAGCCTCGAATTCGATCCCCGTGAATTCGGTCGACGTTCGCGTCGATGACGATCAACCGTCGGTCTCCACGGTGTAGCGAAGTTGCGCTGCGCCCGTCGAGTAGTCGAGTGCTGTCCTTGGCGAACAGATTTCGTGCGG
Source organism: Rhodococcus sp. Ni2 (assembly GCF_021352185.1). Lineage (NCBI taxonomy): Bacteria > Bacillati > Actinomycetota > Actinomycetes > Mycobacteriales > Nocardiaceae > Rhodococcus > Rhodococcus sp. Ni2. The sequence goes on along the minus strand of NZ_WOXZ01000001.1, from coordinate 1,569,295 downwards.
CGATCACGTGATACTCGACCTGTTTGACCGCTTCGACCTTCCATGTCGAATCGGTGGCCGCGCTGTGGCTGAGACCCAGTTTGAATGAAGCGGCACTACGCATGTCGATCCCCCTAGACGGTGTGAAAGAGCGTTCGCGAGCTGTGTCAGCAGTACGGCGGTACTTCAGTGAACGAAATGAACTTTCGAGGAGAACAGTAGGACATTCGCATAGTGATCGCTACAAGAGTAGAATAGATCACATTTGGATCGGTAGATGCTGCGGAATTGGGAGGTTGCATGGCCGGGGTGCCGGGACAAGGGCGGAAGTTCGACGTAGACGCGGCCTTGGACAAGGCGATGTACGCCTTCTGGGAGCACGGCTACGAGGGGACATCCGTTGCCATGTTGACTGCTGCGATGCAGATCAATCCACCGAGTCTCTACAGCGCTTTCGGCGGCAAGGAAGGAGTGTTCTTTGCCGCCGTCGATCACTACAACGCGACTCGCGGCGACTTCATGGACCGGGCGTTCGCCGAAGAGCGCGAGGCATCCGAATTGATTCGCCGCCTCTTGAACGACGCGGCGTCCCATTACACCGACGAGTCTTGTCCGGGTGGTTGTCTGATCATCAGCGCGGCGGTCAGCGTGACCGACGCCAACAGTCACATAGCAAACCGATTGCGCGACATGCGAAATGCCAACGTGGTATTGCTGTCGCAGAGGATCGCAGCCGATATCGCCAACGGACTCTTGCCCGCTGACTCCGATCCCGAGGACCTTGCCGAGTTCATCGGCGTAGTCATCCAAGGCATGTCTCAGCGCGCCCGAGACGGTGCAACACAGAGGCAATTGGAACTTGTAGCGAACAGGTCTTTCGACTCGCTGAACTTCTCGAAAGACCTCATCGGCTGAACAGATTTCAGTTGTTGGTCGTGGGTCGAGCTGGATTGGGTGATGGAGAGCATCGAGGTCGGTCCTAGTGACCTTCTATCCCAATATAATTCGTCACTGACCGTGATGGCTGTCGGTTCGTTGAAGGAAGGGGCGGGGCCAGGCGCCGAGTGCAAGGACGGCGAGGGTTGTCTGGACGAGTCCGGTGGTGAAGAAGATGCCCTGCAGCGGCGACCAGGCCAGGATCATGGCTATCTCGACGAAGATCCAGGTCATCATCGTCAGGCCGGCGGCGGCGTGCAGGCCCCACGTCAGACGGAACCTGTTGTGCTGAGCGAAGAGCGCGGCGGCCTGGATGCCTCCGACGACAACGCCGAGGAGGATTCCGGGCCAGAAATATGAAGGGAAGACGGTTCCCTCGATCCACTCAGGAGGCAGGCCCATCCCGCCGCCGATCGTCAGGCCCGCCATTCCTACGAGCGCTGAGAGCAGGTTTAGCCACGCGATGGCGGACAGACCGATCCGGAGACCCCGTGGAGGGAGCGATGTGGACGTCATGCCTGACAACGATAGAGAGGGTCAGTCGAGCCCGTCCATGTTCCTGCGCGTTGCCGCGCTGGCAGCGTCGGCATCACCCGCGACGATGGCTTCTACTAGATCTCGGTGGGCAGCGGCTTCGTCGTCGATCGATTCGGGGTCTCGCGCCGCGACGTCGGTGATCACGTCCAGGGCCGAGTTGCGGAGCGTTTCGATGAATGAATCGAACACCATCGACAACACGCTGTTGTGCGCAGCATTCACCACGGCGCGATGTAGTTCCATGTCAGCGTCGACAAATTCTGTTGGTGTCGAGGCATTTTCACGGGCTTCGAGTGCTGCCTGTAACAGATCGACGTCGGCCGAAGTTCGGCGCATGGCAGCCAGGCGGCCCGCTTCCACTTCCAGGAGTCTGCGTACTTCGTAGACTTCGCGGCGGTCCGAGCGTTTGAGTTCTCGCTCGAGTTCTGTGACCGGTGTCGAGGACATGACGTAGGTGCCGGACCCTTGATGCGAGTAGAGCTGGCCCGACGCAATCAGTGCGCGAACGGCCTCTCTGCCGGTCGAACGCCCGACTCCGAGGAGTGTGCTCAGATCCTGTTCGTTCGGGATTTTGGTCCCGACCGGCCACTCGCCGTCGCCGATGAGGCGCGCAAGTTCGTCCGCGGCTTTCTGTACCAGCGACTGCTGCTTGATCTGGCGCACTGCCATGTGACTGCTCCTGACTGACTCGGTGAACCGCAATGGAGCGGCTCACCGAGTAATACTTCATGTCCTCCGATGAATCTTCAGACTACGGGGCCGTCTTATGGTTTATCGAAGGGCGATGACGTCCAGTTCGCGCTCCGTCTCGTCTTCCGGGTCGAGGCGTCGATCGCGCAAGGTGAATGCGATGACGGCGCCGACGAACAGCGCTGCAGTTGTCGCCCCGATCGCCATGCGCGGTCCGAAGTGATCTGCCAGGTAGCCGAACAGCGGAGATGCGATGCCCCCCACGGACATCGCGAGTCCGAGCGTCACCCCACTTGCTGTGCCGGGGCGATTCGGTAGGTAGTCCTGCGCCAATGTCACCTGTGGCGCGAAGGGCAGGAACATAGCAAATCCGAGACAGACGATTCCCAATTCGGCAACTGCTACGTGCGGGGCGGCAGCGAGCAGTGCCAGTGAAGGTACCGCAAGCAGGTAGCCGAGTCGGATGGATGCGCGTCGACCACGACGGTCCGCGAGGACTCCTCCCAGTAGCGTTCCGGCCGCTCCCGCCAATGTGAAGGAGGACAACACGATTGCAGCGCTCGAGGACGATCCGTTCAGTGCGTTGAGCACGAACGGTGAGACCAACGACAGTGTGGTCACATACGGAATTGACCAACAGACCGTTACCAGCACGAGTCGTGTGAACGAGCGCCAATCGTCTGACACGGGACCGTTCGCGGCCAGTTGCGCACTCAACGACTGGGCTGACTCGGCCGCACCCGTGTTGACCGATCGCGACTGGGCGACCATCCACCAAATAGCCGCCACTGCTGCAGGAACCGCGAGTAGATAGCCGCCGGACAAACCGAGTGAGCCAACCACGAGCGTGACAAACGGTGGCGCCAGCGAGGCGCCCAACGTACCGCCCACGGAGAACACGCTCATGGCTTTCTGTGAATGACCTCCAGCCGCGCGTGCCAAATTTGTGGCGGGAGGATGGTATGCGGCGATGCCGATGCCGGCCACGGCAATTGCCAGCCAAGTGACGATGTAGGTGGTGCTCATCGCTGCCACGACAATGCCTGCTGCGGCCGTCACAAAACCTGTGGGTACCAGCCAGTTTCGGCTCTTTCGATCGACCAGCATGCCGAATGCAGGTTGCACGACACTGGATAGTCCGGTCGCGGCGAGCGTGATTCCGGCGACCGCGGAATAGGAATATCCGCGTTCGAGCATCATGAACGGCAACAGCGCAGGCACAGCCCCCTGGTACAGATCGTTCACGACGTGTGTGCCGGTGAGAAATGCAACTTGCCCCTTCTTCATCTCCTTGGGCATCCCTTCGTTCAGGTCTTCAAGTCCTCAGGTCCTCTGAGGAATTGAAAGCTATCACGAACCCGCGGGCGCACGGTTGCGTTGGAGACCTGGATCTCATTCGAGACGACTGACTAACTCTCAGCAGTCGCGGCGTTGCGGGCGGCGAGTTGCGCGAAAGCGTGGGTAAGTTCTGGCGGGCCGACGACATCGATGTCGGTGTCGAATCGGTTGAAGGAGGCTGCCAGCGCCGTCCAAGACCATGATCCGGCTTCGAGACTGCACTGCTCGGGGCCAAGGTCTTCGACGATGCCGTCCCCGACAAAGGGAAGAACATAACTGGCTGGTCGATGGAGAACGACCTTGCCGTGGCACGGCCAATTGTTGATATGTTCCGATCCTTTGAAGCGCGCGGACACGTATTCGCTGACGTCGCCGCCGGGGATTTCCTTCGGCGTGAACCGGGGACCGTTCGGGGTGCGTGGGGTGATGCGATCGGCGCGGAAGATTCGCCAGTCGTCTCGCGCGAGATCCCACGCGACGAGGTACCAGCGACGCTTGGAGGTCACCAGATGATGCGGCTCCACTCGGCGCGGGGGTGTTATTTCGCTGTTGTCGGTTGAGTGGTCGTTCGAGTAATCGAAGCGGAACACCTCGCGAGCGCGGACTGCAGCGGAAATCGCTACGAGCACCTCTGGGGACACGGAGTCTGCGTCGCCGGAACCGGCCGAAATCGTGGTGAACGTGAGCGCGTCGAGGCGATGGCGCAGACGCGACGGCATCACTTGCCGCACAGTGGTCAACGCTCGAACCGCATCCTCTTCGATACCGACGCCGGTCAGCGTCGCCGCCTGCAGCGCAACTGCCAGTGCGATGACCTGATCGTCGTCGAACAGCAGGGGTGGCAGCTCGCTGCCGGCGTCGAGTCGGTATCCGCCGTCCGGGCCCATGGTCGCCGCAATGCGGTAACCCATCTCCCTGAGCCGGTCGATATCGCGGCGGACAGTGCGATGGCTGATGTCGAGCCGCTCGGCGAGTAGAGCGCCCGGCCAGTCGCGTCTCGTCTGCAAGAGGGACAGCAGATTCAAGAGTCGAGTGGTGGTCGCCATGCGGTGAGACTACGACGAGTCTAGGACGAAAACAGTCCTATACGGCTGTGAGAGTCGACGTTGTCAGGGAAAACCCGAGCGACGTTCGTACCAGGAGCAGACATGAGCATCAAGACAACGACCCACCTCAACTTCCGCGGAGACGCCCGCGAGGCTCTGGAGTTCTACCAGTCCGTCTTCGGTGGCCAGGTCACGATCGCAACCTACGGCGACTTCGGGATGCCCAAGGAGGTGCCCGGCGCTGAGAACGTCGTGTTCGGCCAGGTGGAGACAGAGGACGGCTTCTGTGTGATGGCATACGACATCCCTGGACAGTCGGGCGGCTCGGCCGGCAACGCAGGCTCGACACACCGCGAGAACGGCACCACGATCACTGACCAACCGTTCTTCGTCTCGGTTCGCGGTGAAACCCTCGAAGAGGTGCAGAACTACTGGGCCAAACTCTCTGCTGGTGCATCGATCATCGAGGGTCTTGCCGCCGCGGCGTGGAGCCCCGGTTTCGGCATGCTCACCGATGCGTTCGGGGTGACGTGGATCCTCGACGTCGCTGCCGGCGAAAACCCGGCCTAGCTACTCCCCGTGCTGCGGCGCGCGTTCCGAGTCACCGCGTCGCAGCACCTTCGTCATTGCGGCATCGAGTCCTGTGTCGCCGAGGCAGTCACAGTGCCTTTGTCGTGAACAGCAGGTCCCCGTGGATTTCGTGAGGCTCCGCATGGTCGGTCGCCACGAATACGAGTTTTTCCAGCACACGGCGAGAAGCGCCGTTCCAGTCACGGACCGTGGCCCACAGACGTCGATAGCCTGATGCCTGCGCCCATTGGATTACCGCCCATGAGGCCTCAGTCGCATATCCCTGACACCATGCCCTACGGAGAAATTCGAATGCCAGTTCAGGCTCTCCGTCAGGTCCGTGCTCAGTCTCGATCAGGCCGCAGTAGCCGATGACGTCATGGGATCCTTTACGCTCCACCGCCAGTAGACCGGGTTGGTGTGAGCGACTGCGAATCTGGTCCTCGATGTCTCCGATGGAGGGTCGACCATCGGAATCGATCCGACGATGCGGTGGGACACGAGGATCGCGCTCACCCCAGAGCTCCCGCAAGACAACGGCATCGGGCACACGGAACGGTCGCAGAAGCAGTCGGTCGGTCTCTAGCGAATTCTCCCGTTCGGACTGTGAAAGGGCGTCCATGTCATGGACACTATCGGTGCGGATCACCTGCGGGCCGCGACGTACCAAATCGCGATGATCAACAAGGTTGCGGCCGAGGAGTATGCGAGGAAACCTCCCATATCGAGCCAGTTGGCCTCCCCGAACGGGCCCGGCTGTATCGGTGACGTCTCGACTGCGCGACTGCCTCGCCGTGAAAGGTGGATCCACCACACCACAGAGTTGCCGAGGCCCCATGTCAGCAGTAGCCATCGGAGTGCCCTGTCGGCAGAGGGACGGTCATAGCTGCTTTGGCGCATGATCGAGTGTCCACCCTCCGGTAGGAAAACCACGCGTTTTCGGTTATTGCAGATTCGGCGGTCGACATCGTGGACCTCGACCGTCACGGACCGAGGTCCGACCCCGGACACGACGAAGCCGCCGGACACCTGCAGGTGTCCAGCGGCTCCAGCGCGTCGGTGCCCGTCTTGCGCCTCTCGGCAAGTGGCCACTCGAAGTGGCAATTCTGGGGTGGTACCCGGGGCAAAGAACCGAACACCGACACCATCTCCAACGAACCTCCACACGGAGTTATTCCATGCTGACTTGTGCCGCGGTCAATCGTGGTCCTGCTCATCGCTCAGCTCCAGCAGAGCTGGCGACAACGGCTTCGATTCTCTGAGGTGCGCCTCGTAGCACCTCGAGGATTGCCTGGGTATCGAGATTCCCTGGTCAGTAGGCGAAGGACGAGAACGGCTTCGGCCCCCATCTCGGTGTGAGATGGGGGCCGAAGCGAGGGTGGGAATCAGCCGGTGACACCGGTCAATTCGTTGGGGGCGTGATCGAGAGTGGTCTCGGTCAGGATGCTGCCGTCCTCGAGGTCGACTGCGATCAGCTTCTTCGACGCTGGGTCGGTGACGTAAGCGGTGTGATCTTCTACGAAGAGCGCGGGCCTGGGCTCTTGCCATTTGGTGGGCTCGGTCCATGCGTCTATGACGGCGATCTTCTTGGTGACGACGCCGGTGTTCGGGTCGATGACGTGGATGGCGCCGTCGGTGCCGAGCACCAGTGCCTCTCCGTGTGGTCCGCGGCCGAGTGAGCGGAAGGTGTAGCTGGTGCCGAGGTCGACGAGCTTGAGTTCGGACGTGGTCGTGTTGGTCAGCGAGACCCGTTGCGGACGTTCGAGTTCGGCGTCCTTGTCAGTCTTGTAGTCACCCAGGACGATGTCCGACTCCTCTGAGCCTGCCTGATTTCCGATGCGGCCGTATGCATCCGGACTCTGGACCTTGGTGATCGCTCCGTTCTTGTACACGAGCAACCCGTCCTGGCAGCCCAGCACGATGGCTTCGCCGGCAGCGACTGCTTCGCCGTGGACACCGGGGCACTGTTCGTTGCGCAGGATTTCCTTGCGGTCGGCATCGAGGATGGCAATGCCGTTGCGGGACTCCGAATTTCCGATGGTCGTCAACAGGCTGCCGTCGGCAAGTGCGACCGCAACGCCGTGATGGGGTTCTGGCGTGGTGTACGTCTCGACGCGGGGTTGGCGTTTTGCCAACTGCGCCGGATCGAAGATCTCGACGAGTCCCGAGCCGTCGTTGAAGAGAACGGTTTTTCCGGCATGGCGTACGACGTGTCCGGGCTCGTTGGCTGCGAACTCGACCTCGGACATCGCGGGATCGGCTGTGTAGTAATGAGAATGATCACCGTGAGCCGAAGACCACGTGCCGGTGTCGAGCACCTTGAATGCTTCGCCGGCAGAGATCATGACGTGGCGACCGTCGCCGGCCGGGTTGAGTCGGGTGAAGCCGTCGATCTCGGTCTCGCCGACCACGTCGAGGGAAGTTGCATCCAGCACCAGGACGCCGCCGTCGTACGACACGGCGAGACGTGGTGTTGCCGAGGCCTGTTCGGTTGGTGCGGCCGACGTCGTGGTCGTGGTTTCGGACTGGGCGGAGTCCTTGTTGTCGGACGAGCAACCCGTAACGAGGGCGAGTGAGAGGCCTACTGATGTGGCAAGGGTGAGGCGCCGCGACATGCGGGTGTTGAGGTGCATGGGTATAGATCTACTGCTTAATGTAAATGATTGTCAAAGTCGAGTATGCGAATATTCGCATGTCAGGTGTAGTCGGCTCGTTCGAGCATGCGCGAGGCGATGACCCCGAAGACGAGTCCCCAGAAAGCGGCTCCGATATTGAGTAGTTCGATGTCGGAGATCGTCACGAGGAACGCGATCAAAGCGCCGAAGGTGAATTTCCCGCCGAATGCGGTCACGAAGGCTCCCTGTAAGGCCTTGAGCATGGCCAGACCACCCAGAGTGACGATGAATGCCGTCGGAGTTCCCAACATCATCGCGACGAAAGTCTGGGCGAACAGTCCGAAGACGACGGCGAGTAAGCCGCAGAAGATTCCGGCGGTGTATTGGCGTGTCCGCTCTCCCGACGCCGTGAGCAATGCGTTCGTCGGCCCGGTAAGGCACGTCGAGACACAACCCACCGCCGCGTTCACGAGAGAGAACACACCGCAGGCAACCGTTGCTGCCCCGATCGGCGGTTGATGACCCGCTGCGCGGAGGACTGCGATTCCTTGGCCGTTCTGCACGACGACGACTGTGATCGCCAGCGGTACAACCAGTTCGATCATCGCCTGCCAAGACCAGGTTGGCGGGGTCAGCATCGGATGCGCCAGCCACTCGTGCGCGTCGCCGGCGGAGTTGAATCTTCCGGCCGCGAGTATCACGACCACGCCGACGATCAACGCGCCGAGAACGGGCGGAACGAATCTTCCCAGCTTGGCGAACACGCTCAGAGCGACAAAGGTGGCGATCATCGGCAGGGCGATCACCGCGTCGTGGGCGGGCGCTTCGACCAAATCCGTTCCGAAATGAAGGAAAACGCCTGCCACCATTGCCATTACGATGGGCAAGGGTAATGCGGCCATGATCGGTGTGACCCACCCTGTCAATCCCAACAGCAAGATCAGGGCGCCGGTCGCGAAGAACGCTCCGAGCACTTGCTCCCACGGCAGATGCTCCAACGACGCTCCGACGACAACGGTTCCGGGAATCGTCCAGAAGAAGGCCAGCGGCTGCCGGTACAGCCAGGAAGCCGTGATGGTGAGAATTCCGTTGACGAAGAAGGCACCGAAAAGCCAAGAGGCCAATTGAGCTTGACTCAGTCCACCCGCCAACCCCGCAGCGAGAATGACCGCCACCGGCCCGGTGGCCGAGAAGACGATGCCGATGATTCCGTTGGCAATGGACGTTCCGCCGAAGTCGCGCAAGACCCGCTTCGGGCCGTAGAGCGGTTGGGGGAGTGGCTCGGTGACGACGCGAACGGGCGCGGTCGTCGTAGTGTCCGGCATGTTCTCAGTTCTCCTGATGCGGATCCGAAAGCCCTCGGTCGCGGAACAAAGCCGCGAGTTCGCTCCGTGATCGCAGTCCGAGTTTCGCGTACGCGCGCGTGAGGTGATATTGAATGGTCTTGACGGAGAGGAACAATTCGCCGGCAGCTTCCTTGTTGGACTTGCCCGCTGCGACAAGGTCGGCGACGGCTCGTTCTTGCGGGGTCAGGTCGGTGATTCCCTTCTCCGTCCGCGAGAGGTTCAACCCGCCCGCGCGGAGTTCGCGCTCGCAGCGCTCGACGTAAGTAGCGGCGCCCAACGAGTGATACAGCTCGCGGGCGGCGCGGAGGACGACGTCGGCCTCCGCGCGTTTCCCGGCCCGGCGGAGAGTTTGGCCGTAGGCAAAATTGATTCGGGCTCGGTCGTAGGGGAGCGGCAGCGTCTCGATGCCGAGTAGTGCAGCATCGAAACTTTCTCTTGCCGAGTCGAGTTCGCCCCGTGCGCCGTGGATCCGGCCGCGAACGTAGCCGAGACGTGCCGCAGCTGAGCGGTGCTCCCGACGTCGTGCGGTCTGCTCGTGTGGTTGCAGAAAGGCGTCGGCATCATCAGCTCGCCCGACCATGACCAATGCATTGGCGTAGAGATCGACCCACGGCCAGAAGCCCGGCTCGTCGAGCCATTGTTGCGCCTTGCTCGAGGTGAGCGGAGCCAGCGCCACCAGAACTTCGGCGTAGTCGGCGGCGGCCTCGGCAACCTGGGCCCTGGCGAGAAGTGCAGGAACATACATGATTTCGTAGGCGTGAATGCCGGCGTACGCACGTCGCACATGGTCACGGGCCAGTTCCCAGTTGCCGCGCAGAGCGTGAATCTGTGCTCCCGACCAGTGGACCAACGGCCGGATGATCTCGATCTCGAACCGATCCACCTCGGCACCGGCGCCCTCGACGGTCGAGAGCGCTTCGTCCCAGGCGCCGAGAGCGAATTGAGTGCGGGCGAGCCAGGCCTGTGCCCACAGTGAGATTCTTGCCGAACCACTGGAAAACTCTGTGGACACCGCGCTTTCGAGGTCGCGTCTGGCGGACTCCGGGTGGTCCAACGCAAGCTCGAGCCATCCGCGTCCCATCTGGAAGCGCTGTGCTTGGGCTCCGGGGCGGACACGATCGGAGAGTTCGGCGTATGCCGCGAGCGCATTCTCGGTTCTTCCGGTAGCACCGAGCCCGAGACCCTTGATCGCTTCGGACTCCACTGCTGCGGGATCAGAAGGGCCCACCAATTCGACTGCGCGGTCAACCCACTCGACGAGCGCCGTGCCATCGAGCCGAGCCAGAGAATGCAGGACCATTCGTTGGGCGATCATCGCAGCGATGCCTGGCTCACGATCCACGCTGCAGCTGTCCCACGCTCTGGTCAGAAGATCGGCGGCCTCGGTCGGTCGCCCTCTATGGATGGCGAGGTAGCCGAGGACGGCGTCGCGGAGAGGCCCGCGCGAAATACTCTCGATCTCCGGCACGAAGACCATGGCGCGGGGGATGTCACCCGATCCGGTCAGCGCGTCGACTCCGCGGAGCAGTCGGTCCTCGTGTTCGGTTCGGGCCGTGGTGAGACGGCTTGCCGTGACCATGGCGTCGGCGACTTCCGACCACGCGCCGTCGGATGCTCGTAGTGATGCGTACGCAACGAGTTCGGCGGCGAGGTCCTCGTCATGGGTGGTGCTGGCAGCGGCAAGGTGGAAAAGCCGTTCACCTTCTCCCCAAGCGATCTCGGCTGCGCGTGTGTGCAGCAGATGCAAGTGCGCGGGTCCCAACGCCCCGCGCACTGCGGCCGTGACCATCGTGCTGCTCAGTGACACCTCGGTGCTGCCGTGCTGCTCGTGGACAGAAAGGAGGCCGCTGGCGAAGGCGCTGTCCAAGGCGCCGACCACGTCGTCGATTTCGGCCAGCTGAGCAAGATGCGACAACGTCGTGCTGCGCCCGACAACTGCTGCGGCTTCGATCAACGTTAGTGCTCCCGCCGAACACGTAGCGAGGGCGGCGGCGATCGATACTGCACGATGGCGAGGGACGGGCAAAGTTCGGTGCCACTGGGTCCAATAGGTAGGTGGCAGCTCGTCGAGAAGCGAGACGATGTCGAGTGTGTTGCCCGCGGTGAAGTCCTGAAGGGCAAGCGCGACGCCGGAGCTGAGGTCGATTCCGCTTCGCATGCGCGCGATGTCGATGATGACGGGTGCGTCGATCGGGCTGATGTGCAATCGCGTCGACCAGTGCAGGTCGAGAATCTGCCTGACATCCTCGCGCAGGAACGGCGTTTCCTCGGCGACGAGGACGAACAGCAGTGGTGCCGTTCGGCCTCGATGGAGGGCGGAGGTGATTGCCTGAAGCGAGCTGACATCGCTGTGATGGGCATCGTCGACGACGATCAGGGTCAGTTGCTCCGCTGCGTCGACGATCTCGTGTGCAACGGCGACCGGGTCCGAGTTGGAAACCGGACGTTCGAGTAGTTGATCGATCACTCCGAAGGCAGTGTTCGATTCCCACTCCAGCCCACGAGCGCGGCGGAGCGTATGAGCGGAAGAGATTTCGGCGAACCGGTCGACGAGAGTGGACTTACCGCTACCGGCATCGCCCTCGACCAGCACGAGAGTCGGCACTCCTGTCTCTGCCGCGGCCAAGGCTCGGCCGAGAACGGCGAGCTCGCGTTCTCGGCCGAGCAACAGGTCACGAAGTGTCACCCGACTACCGTAACGCCGGGCTCACCACGGGTTTCCTTTTCGGCACGGTCTCCATCGGATCGAAGTGCAGTGGCACCCAGGTCGGGTGCTTGCTTCGGCACGAAGAAGGTGACGATGGCGCCAATCACCGCGATGCCGGCGAAGACGTAGAACGCCGATTCGGAACTGATTCCGGCGCTGATCAAACTTCCGCCGATCAGTGGCCCGAATATCCCGCCCAGACGTCCGAATCCGGCGCACCACGCGACACCTGCGGCCCGAGCGGCCGTCGAATAGTAGTTGGACACGAATCCGTAGATCAGAACCTGAGTACCGATGGTTCCGACACCCGCGATGGCAACGGAGGCGAGGAGTACGGGAAGCGGGAACCCGAATGTGAACAGGAGCAGGGCGAGTGCGGCCAGGCCGAAGGTGGTTGCGACAACCCGCTGTGGACCGGTGACGTCCGCGATCTTGGAGGCGAGAAGTCCACCGATGATGGCACCGCCGTTGAGTACCAACAGGAACGAGAGCGAACCCTTCGCGTTGTATCCCGCGTTTTCCATGATCTTGGGCAGCCAGGTGTTCAGTCCGTAGGTCAGGAGGAGGCCGGCGAAGCTCATGAGGCCGAGAAGCGCGGTGCCCCAGACATATTGTCTGCTCGCCAACGCTCGGAAGCCGACCTTCTCAGCTACGGCGTCGTTGGGTCGATCTGTACCGGCAGGCAATGGAATTCCGGTTTTCGAGGAAATGGCGCGAGCTTCGTCGACACGTCCGCGAGCAATCAGCCACGCGGGAGACTCGGGCAGTTTGAACCAGGCGAGTGGGAACAGGAACACCAATGGCAGGGCGCCGACGAGGAACAGTCCGCGCCATCCGATGGAATCACGGAGAACGATCGCCAGGACGGAAGCCATGACGCCACCGGCCGGGACACCGCTGTAGACGATGGCGTTGAACAGATTGCGGCGTCCCGGCGGCGCGAACTCGGCAATCATGGCTCCGGCGGTGGCGACAAGCCCACCGACTCCGATGCCGGTGAAGAACCGCAGCAGACCGAAGGTGGTGATGCTGGTGGCGAACGCTGCCAGTGCCATTCCGACCGAGAACCAGATGATGTTGACCAGCATCATCTTTCGGCGACCGAAGTGATCGCCGATAGCTCCACACGTCAGTGCGCCGACCATCACTCCGACGAGTGCATACGAACCCAACGCGCCGGCCTGAGATGCGGTCAAGGTGCCGATATGGCTGGGGTCGTCCATGAGTACGGGCAGGATCGTGCCGTACACGACCAGGTCGTATCCGTCGAACAGAATGGCAATGGCGGCGATGGTGACCACCCACAACACTGACGAGCGATGGCGGGCACTGGCCCAGGAACCACGTTCGATCGAGGACATGGCGAATCTCCGTTCGAGAGATCAGGAATCGGGGGAGGCTGGATTCAGCCGAGGTCGCCACCGGCGACGGGCAGAACCGTTCCGGTGACATACGAAGCCTCTTCGGAGGCAAGGAAAGTGATAGCAGCAGCCTGTTCGTCCAGGGTGCCGTAACGCTTGAGTAGCGACGAGTCGACGGTCTGGTCGACGATCTGCTGGTACCAGGCCTTCTCCTCGTCGGTCTCGGCACCCGGCCCGCGTGCCACGACGCGTGGTGGCGCCTCGGTTCCGCCGGGAGCGGTTGCCACGACGCGTATTCCGTACTGTGCGACTTCCATCGCCAGTGCAGCGGTGATCGCGCTGACCCCGCCCTTGGCCGCCGCGTAAGGAACACGGTTGACACCGCGGGTGGCGACCGAGGAGACGTTGACGATGGTGCCGCTCGCCTGCTCGATCAGATGGGGCAGTACGGCGCGACACGTCCAGAGCGTGGGGAACAGTGATCGTGTGACCTCGGCTTGTATCTGCTGCGGCGTGTAGTGCTCGTAGGGTTTGGCCCAGATGGTCCCACCGACGTTGTTGATCAGGACGTCGATGCGTCCGAAGCGCTCCAATGCGGAATCTATTGCATTCTGGGCACCTTCGAACGTCTCGAGGTCCGCGGTCACCGAATGGGAACGCTCCAGCGGTGTCGCGATGTCGTGAACCAGTTCAGCTCGATCCACAAGCGCGACGGAACCACCTTCTGCGGAGACTCTTTCGGCAACGCTGCGCCCGATCCCCTGAGCCGCTCCGGTGACGACCACGACCCGGTCGTCGAACCGGCCGGCGAAGAATCTCGTGCTCACGACGCCACACTTTCCCGAGCGTCGGTGATTGCGCGGTGCATCGTCGACTTGGCGTGTTCGCTGTGCTGGACGATCAGATCACGGGCCGCGGCGCGATCATTCTGCTCGAATGCACTCACGATACGTGAGTGATCCTCCGCGACATGTTCGTCCACCCAATCGGCGGTGCGGAGCACTCGGTTCATCAGTTGTGTGACCTCGAGACGGTGGTATGCCTGCAGCAGCACTTCGTTTCCGGTGCAGCGGAAGAGGAAGTCGTGGAACAGGGCATTGGTTTCGGTGAATGCCGCTGCGTCCGTGAAGTGATCGCGGTCGATGGAAGCAGCCGAGTTCTCCGCCAGAATGCGGTACTCCGTCAACTGTGCCGGAGTGAGGCGGCCGATCGTGAGTTCCATTGCTCCGAGTTCGAGGGCCATCCGAGCGTCGAACTGTGCGTCCGACTCCGTGACCGGCAGATGTTCTTCACCGATCTCGTACGTGCCGGCAGCTGATTCTTCGGCCGAGGCTGCCGGTGAATCAGCCGGTGCTGCCGCATTGTTGAACTTTTCGAAGTAGAAGTTCGTGGGTGTGATCGATACGTCCTTGAAGTGCAGACGTACGGCTTCGACCATCGGCGGCGGGCCGCACAGGTAGACGTCTACGTTGCCGTCGTCGAGGTGATCGGGCTCGATCAAGCCCGTGACATAGCCCTTGTTCGGTGCTGTGCTGTCGGGATCGGATACGCAGTAGTCGAAGGTGAACTGGGGTAGAGACTTCGCGTAGTCGTGCAGTTTGTCGAGTTCGACGAGATCGGTGTTGGAGCTGACGCCGTAGACCAGATGGACGGGCCGAGTGGAGCTTTCGGTACGCATCTTCTCCAGTATGGAGAGCAGCGGGGCCAAGCCGGTTCCACCGGCAAGCAGTAGGGCTCTCCGTTGACCTGACCGGAGGAAGAAGCTACCCATCGGTCCGGTCAATTCGAGAGTGTCGCCTACCTGCGCACGCTGACTGAGATACTCGGACATCAGACCACCCGGGGTGATCTTGACCAGGAACGACGCCGACGCGACCTCAGGGCCGGAGCTGAACGAGTACGACCGCGTCGCTTCGGTTCCGGGAACGAGGATGTTCACGTACTGACCGGGGAGGAAGACCAGATCTGCGCGGTTGTCGACTGCGACGGTGAAACCCACCGTGGAATCCGAATGGCGAATGATCTCGGTGATGGTGGACGTGTACGAACCGGCAGTGGTCTTGGCGACCGCCGACGTGGTGGGAATCTGCAGCACGAGATCAGATTCCGGCACCATCTGGCACGGAAGGCAGTATCCCTGCTCGGCCTCGTCGTCCGTCAGGGCCTCCTCGATGTAGTCGCCGGCGTCGAAAGTACCTGACTCACAGAGTGATTTGCAGGTGCCACATGCTCCGTCGCGGCAGTCGAGCGGAATGTTGATTCGTGCGCGGTACGATGCGTCCGCGACGGTCTCGTCGGTGTTGCATTCGACGAAGCGGGTGATGCCGTCTTCGAAACTCAGGGCTACTTGAAAGGTCGGCGCAGCTTGAATGCTCATGGGAAACAGCTCGATTCGAAGGGAAGTCGTGTCAGAAGTGGTAGATGTCGACCACGTGATGGATGTAGTCGTTCTTGAGGACTACCTTCTTCTTCATGATCAACGGCTGCTCGCCCGAGAAGTCGATCGTGTAGTGCGAGGTGCCGAAGTAGGTGTCGACTGTGTTGTAGCGGAAGTACAGCGTGAACCAATTGAAGCGGACGTCGACGACGAAGCCGCGTTCTTCGATCACTTCCACGTTGGTGATGTTGTGACCGGTGCGGGGCTCGGGAAGGCTTGTCGCGCTGGAACGGTCAGTCCTGATTCGGAACACGCGGTCCTCGATACCGCCGCGATTCGGGTAGTAGATCAGGGAGATCTCTGCGGCCGGGTCCGTGGTCAGCTCGCCGTCGTCCGCCCATGCGGGCATCCAGTACTCGGAATCGGGGTGGTAGCACTCGATCCACTTCTCGAACTCGCGATCGTCCAGATAGCGAGCCTCACGGTAGAGAAACTGCTGCACTGTTTCGAGGGCGACGGCATTGGTGGTGGTGACAGTCATGGTGATCGTCCTCAGATGGTCCGGTTGGAAGCGGCTTGCTCGGCATCTACGGCCGCAAGCATGGCGTCGCGCCAGTACCCGTGCTGAATGGGATACAAGCCTTCGTCCTCGGTCTTGGCTCCGCTCGAGAGCACGCGATTCATGCCGAGATCCTTCGCGACGTCGTTCGGACCGGGAATCTGGTGTGTGACGCCACGGCTGAGGTCGTTCCACGGGGCGCCGGCTGCCTGGTAGGTCTTCTGGCAGGAACGGAACTCTTCGAGATCGTCCGGGGTGGCCATACCGCTGGCATTGAAGAAGTCCTCGTACTGACGGATGCGGTTGCTGCGCGCTTCGGCGCTCTCTCCCTTGGGCGCGATGCAGTAGATGGTGACTTCGGTCTGGTCCACGGAGATCGGACGGAAGTGCCGGATCTGGCTGCTGAATTGATCCATGAGGTAGACGTTCGGATACAGGCAGAGGTTTCTCGACGCACCGACCATGAATTCGGCCTTCTTGGAACCGAACTGAGCCTCCAGTTCTGCTTTGCGTTCGAACAGGGGTCGGTCCTCGGGATTGCCCCACCACATCCAGAGCAGGAGGTGGCCGTAGTCGTAGGAGAAGTATCCACCGCCCTGCTTCCCCCAGGTGCCGGCGTCCATGGCTTTGGTCTCGTTGGACGATTCACCGGCGGTGCGGCGAGCGGTGGTAGCGGCGTAGTTCCAGTGCGTCGAAGACACGTGGTAGCCGTCGGCACCGTTCTCGGTCTGCAACTTCCAGTTGCCGTCGTAGGTGTAGGTGGATGCACCGCGCAGAACTTCGAGTCCGTCAGGTGACTGATCGACGATCATGTCGATGACCTTCGTGGTGTCACCGAGGTGCTCTTCGAGTGGCAGCACGTCGGGGTTGAGGCTGCCGAAGAGGAAGCCGCGATAGTTCTCGAACCGCGCCACCCGGGTCAGGTCGTGTGAGCCGTCTTTGTTGAACTGCTCCGGATAGCCACCGGTGCGAGCGTCCTTGGCCTTGAGGAGTTTTCCGCTGTTGTTGAAGGTCCAGCCGTGGAACGGGCAGGTGAAGGTGGTTCGGTTGTCGGTCTTACGGCGACAGAGCATCGCACCGCGGTGGCTGCATGCGTTGATCAGCGCACCCAATTCGCCGTCCTTGTTGCGGGTGATCACGATGGGCTGACGGCCCATGTAGGTGGTGAAGTAGTCGCCGACGTTCGGGATCTGGCTCTCGTGCGCGAGGTAGATCCAATTGCCTTCGAAGATGTGCGTCATCTCGAGTTCGAACAGTTGCTCGTCCGTGAAGACGCTGCGCCGCACCTGGTAGCGGCCGGTCTCCGGGTCCTCGACGAGCGCGTCGTCGAGGGCGGCGCGGATGTTCGCGAACTGGTCGGTGCCGCGGGCAGCATCCAACATATCCGTCATGGGTGTCCTCCAGATAAGAGTGGGCGCCTACCGAGAAAGCCGAGGGCTGTCGGACCAAATCGGTGGGACCCGCTTTCCGGACGGGGCTGCGTCCGGTACTGAATTCACCTTGACATCGTGTGTCTCGGGTCACACTAGGCAATTGCCTAGTCCTGACCAAGGGTGCAGTGTTCGTCGAATTCTGCTGATGGGCCATGCCTGCTGAAGACGACGAGCAGGGCGGACTCGACATCGCGAGTCCGCCCTACCTGCCGAGGGGATTACCGGTTCTTGAAGAACGAGACGTCGTCGTTGCCGATGAGGTCAGGGACCGTCCAGCCGTCGAGGTCGTATTCACTCAAGCACTGCTCGGCCAGTCCCTTCATGGAACTTGCGTGTCCACGATTCTGGGCTGCGAACAGCAGTTCGGCTTTGACGTTCTCGTGATTGCCGGAGTAGTTGCGCTCGTAGAGTTCGTGTCGGCCGCCGAACTCGGTCCCGATCGAATCCCACAGCGCCTTCATGACTTTCACGCGGTCGACGGCGGTGATGCCGTCGGAACCGCGAACGTACTTGTCGAGGTACGGACGCACGTCCGGGCTCTTGAAGTCGAGTGAACTCGAAGGCAGGTAGATCAAGCCCGACGCGACGTCCTGTTCGATGATCTCCTTGATCCGCGGGTACCCCTGGATCATGAACATTCGATAGGTGAGGCCGTACTCGAGCTTCGGGATCACCGAATCGCCGACCCACTGTTCGGGATCGCGTGCCATCGATTCGGTCAACGACCAGAAGAGGTTTCGCCACCCGATCACCTCACCGACACGGGTCTGGACTCCGCGGAAGCCGCCGGCGCCGGTGGCTTCGAGTGCCTTCATCAACAGTCCGGCGATGAAGTCGAGCTTGACGGCCAGGCGAGTGCAGCCCTGAAAGGTGAAGCGCGGCAGGAAGCCTGATTGAGGGAAGAATGCGTTGATCCGGTCGACGTCGCCGTACATGAAGACGTTTTCCCACGGAACCAACACCTTGTCGAAGACGAAGATGGTGTCGTTCTCGTCCATGCGACTCGACAGCGGATAATCGAACGGACTGCCCATCACCGCAGCATGTTCGGTGTACGAGGTGCGGCAGATCAGCTTCACACCCGGCGCGTCCATCGGTACCGTGCAGATCAGGGCGAACTGCTTCTTCTTGATCGGCAGACCGTAGTGAGCGATGAAGTTGTAGTTCGTGATCGCCGATCCGGTGGCGACCACTTTGGCGCCGCTGACGATCAAACCTGCGTCGGTTTCCTTCTCCACCTTCATGAAGACGTCACCGACCTCGTCCGGTGGAAGTTGGCGATCCACCGGGGGATTGATGATCGCGTGGTTCCAGTACAGAACTTTCTCCTGCGATTCGCGGTACCAGCGTTCGGCGTTGTCCTGGAACGGTGCGTACAACTCCTTGTTGGCGTGGAGGGTGCCCAGGAAACTCGCCTTGTAGTCGGGGGAACGGCCCATCCAGCCGTAGGTCATACGAGCCCACGTCGCTATGGCATCGCGTTCCTTGAGCAGATCGGCCGACGACGTCGGAGTGCGGAAGAACGGCATGGTGACACCGCCGTTGCCCGTGTCCGTCGGAACGGTCAAGGCGTCCACGTGCTCGCCCGTATGCAGAGCGTCGTACAGCCTCGCGGTCATGCGGATCGGATTCCGGAACGCGGGGTGCGTCGTGACGTCCTTGACGCGATCACCGTGAAGCCAGATCTCGCGGCCGTCCTGCAGGCTCGAGATGTACTCGTCACCGGTCATCGGTCGGGTGGCGAAGTTCTTCGTACGGTTGGCTTCGCAGTCGGCGGCCGGATTGACCTGTGGCGCTCCGGAATCTGCGGGATCGACGCCGGTGGGAGGAATTTCGGTGGTCGTCATGGCAAAGCCTTTCAGATCGTTTGGGGTGCGGGCTGAAGATGAATCGGGGTGAACGAAGTGGTGGCGTCGAACCAGCCGCTGTGGGGGTCGTCCTGACTTCCGTTCCAGACTGTGGTCGACGAGGTAGCGCCTAGATCGTGAAAAGTGCTTCGGTAGAACAGAAGCGGATCCTTGCCACTCGACTGAGCGTCGACGATCTCGCCGATGAAGATGATGTGGTCACCGCCGTCGTACTCCCTCCACGGGACGCACGAGATGGTTGCTGCGGCGCCGTCGAGCAGGGGAGCGGTCGGTCCGTCGATCCACCTCGGTTCGGTGCGCTGCGGTCGGCCGGCAAAATGCATGGCCGTGTCCACTTGGTCGGAGGCAAGGATGTTGACCGCAAACGGCGCGTTGCCGAGGTAGCCGCACGCCTTGGACTTGCGAGTCATCGTGATCTGGCACAGCCGTGGTTCCAGGGAAATGGCCGTGAATGCGGTGACCGTGGCTCCGTGTGGTTGACCGTCGGCATTGGTACAGGTGATGACGGTGACGCCGCTCGCGAATTGACCGAAGATTCCTCGAAGCTGATTTTGTTCCATGACCGGACCTCCTTGTCGGATGGCGGTTGAGTGAGAGTGCCGCGAAGTGCGGGAGGGAAGTAGTGGGCGACTCGCGCCGGGAGTGAAGACGAACGTACGGCGGGCGCAGGCTTCGGTCGATCCGTACAGCGCGGTGGCTATCCGGATTGCGCACCCGATCGCGGCCCGTACCCGTTTTCTCTTGGAAGTGACCGGGGACACAGTGTTCAATGATGTTCAGCGCCCTTGCTCGGCAATGTGGCTGGTCACGGGTTTGGAAGGTGAAGAAGGACGATGGTCGACTCCATGATCGGTACTGCTCCCCGCGACTGGGACGAGGCGTGTCATGCGGTTTCGGACGCCTACTTTCCGCACACGCTGACGCCGTTGTCTCGGCATGCGGCCAGTGGAGTCGGGGTGTGCACCACCGAGTTGGGACCGCTGAGGATCGCTCATATTCGGTGGGGAGCAGACGTCGCCGTCGAATCCGATCATCCCGGTGCCTATGGGGTGAACATCCCGCTCTCGGGCGAGCTCGAGTCGGTGTTCGCGGGCTCGCACGTGCTCTCGACGCAGGGTGTTGCGACGGTATGTCCACCCGACATCACGACAAGAATTACGCGGTGGAGTGCGGACTGCGAGATCGTCGGAGTCCGGATGGACCGTCAGTACCTCGACCGTGAGATGGAAAAGGTTCTCGGTCGACCCGGAATGCACTTGCCTGATCAGGTGGATCTTCGGGGCGACGACGGAGCCAGATGGCTGAAATTTGTTCGCTCACTGTCGGATCAGATACTCGGCCCGGTCGGCGTGCTGCACAACGAACTGGTCGCAGGTCAGCTCTCCGGCGCCGTGGTCACGGCATTCGTCCTTGCCGCAATGCCCGAAAGCGAGGACGCGGTGCGACACGCCAGGCCACGCATCGTCAAGCGGGTGCTCGACGAGATGCACGACGACCCGGCCCGCGTGTGGACCGCAGCCGAGATGGCGGAGGTGGCGGGCGTCAGCGTACGGAGATTGCAGGAGGGATTTCGGCAGTACGTGGGCCGGAGTCCGTCGGAATGCCTGCTCGACATCCGTCTCGCGCGGGTCCATGCAGATCTGGTGGATGCCGACGACTCGACGACGGTCACCGATGTCGCTGTGAGATGGGGTTTCACGCACACCGGACGGTTCGCGTCGTCCTTTCGGCGTAAGTACGGATTGCTGCCTTCCGAGGTGTTGAGGCGCTAGCTTCGGTACCCCATGTCCGCGCTGAGTTGGTTCGCCTTCTCGACGAGGAAAGGCGCGACGTCGGCGCGGAAAGCTTCCGGGGATGTTCGTCCGGCCGAGGTCGAACACGCTGTCACTCCGACGACGCTTCCACCGGCGTCGCGGACGGGAGCAGCGAGGGAAATCAGGCCGTCTTCCAGTTCCTCCGATGTGAGCGCGTATCCCTGCTCGCGCACCACCCGGAGGGCGGTATGGAATGCGCCTTCGTCGGTGATCGTGGTGGGTGTGAGGGCGTCGAACGTGGAGTTCGCGATGACGTTGTCGACGATTTCGGTTGGCGCCCAAGCTAGCAGGGCTCGACCCATGGAGGTGGCATATGCAGGCACTCGGGTGCCGACGCTGACGTTGATGCTCATGATCCGCCGGACGGGTACACGCGCGGCGTAGACCACGTCGACACCGTCGAGCACCCCGAGCGACGCCGACTCGTGGGTGTGTTCTGCGATCTCCAACAGACGAGGGAGCGCCGCCTCTGTCAAAGCATGTGATGCCGAGAAGTGCTGCCCGATACTCAGAACGCGTGGGGTGAGCGACCACCGACTGTTGTTGCCGGTGACGTATCCGAGCTTCTGCAGCGTGAGGAGGATGCGCCGGACCGCGGGGCGGGAGAGACCCGTTTCGGCGGCAAGATCGGCGAGCGACGGGTTGGGGTTCTTCTCGTCGAAGGCCGTCAGCACAGCAAATCCACGCTCGATGCTCTGGATGTAATCGCGATCGTTCTCGCTCACGGAATGGCCTTTCATCTGCGGGTATGCCCGATCGACGCCTTCGAAGGTTGACAAACCTTGTGACTGGGCGCACAGTACAAGCGTACGCACAGCGTAACAGATGTACGCAGAGCGTACAACCCAAACTTGGGGAGCCGACGCAGCCCAGCAGTACGGCACCCACCCGGTAACAGCCACATACGGCCCCGAGGAGGACCACATGACCACTTCCGAGAGCCCCACCGCAGTAGGTTCGGGTACTGCCGCCACCGACAAGTTCCTCCAGGAACGAGTCAGCGCGGACACCCCGCCCGAACGCGTCTCGGCCATCGCCAAGGACGTGCTCGAGGCACTCGCAGGCGTCATCGACAAGCACGGCATCACCTACCCCGAGTACCGCGTCCTCAAGCAGTGGCTCATCGACATCGGCCAGTTCGGCGAGTGGCCCCTGTGGCTGGACGTCTTCCTCGAGCACAACGTCGAGGAGGTCGCGTACCGCGGCCAGCACGGCACCAAGGGAAGCATCGAGGGCCCGTACTACGTTGCCGATGCCAAGACGTTGCCTGCCAAGTGTGAACTTCCGATGCGTGACAACGAGGTTGGATCGAAGCTGGTCTTCGAGGGCCAGGTTCGCGATCTCGACGGCAAGGGGTTGGGCGGTGCAACCGTCGAACTCTGGCACGCGGACGACGAGGGCTACTACTCCCATTTCGCGCCGCACATCCCCGACGGCAACCTCCGCGGAACGATCGTCGCCGACGACGAGGGACGCTTCGAGATCACCACGATTCAGCCTGCGCCGTACCAGATCCCGACCGACGGCCCCACCGGCTGGTTCATCGAGAAGGCCGGCTGGCACCCGTGGCGTCCGGCTCACCTGCACCTCATGGTGAAGGCTCCCGGTAAGCGCACCATCACCACCCAGCTCTATTTCAAGGATGGAGAGTGGATCGAGAACGACGTGGCAACGGCGACGAAGCCCGAACTGATTCTCGATCCGAAGCCAGGTGCCGACGGAACCAACCGGGTCACATACGACTTCGTGCTCGATCCGGCCTGATCCACAACTGCTCTGAAGAAAGTGATTTGATGACAGACCTGTCGATCGTCTCCATCGAGACGACCATCCTCGACGTTCCGCTGGTTCGCCCCCACAAGTTCGCCACCACGTCGATGACGGCGCAGCCGTTGTTGCTGGTCGCGATTCGCACCTCCGACGGGGTGATCGGATACGGCGAAGGAGTCGTTCCGGGCGGGCCGTGGTGGGGTGGCGAATCGGTGGAGACGATGCAGGTCATCATCGAGAAGTACATCGCTCCCGTGGTGGTCGGCAGGCGCGTGGATCACATCACCGCGATCATGGCCGACATCGAAAAAGTTGTTGCCAATGCACGATTCGCGAAGGCCGCCGTCGACGTGGCGTTGCACGACGCCTGGGCGCGTAGCCTGGGAGTCCCCGTGCACACGCTCCTCGGCGGGGCTTTCCGCGAGAGTGTCGACGTCACGTGGGCACTGGGTGCTGCGCCGGCGGACGAGATCATCGAGGAAGCTCACGAAAAGCTCGAATCCCGGCTCAATTTCAGCTTCAAACTCAAGATGGGAGCACTCGATCCAGCAGTCGACGTCGCGCGCATCGTCAACATCGCGCAGGCGCTGGACGGCCACGCCGGAGTCCGTGTCGACGTCAACGCACGGTGGGATCGCTTCACTGCCCTGCGGTACTTGCCACAACTCGCCGAGGGTGGAGTCGAACTGATCGAACAACCCACTCCGGCAGACCAAATCGAGGTCCTCGCCGAACTCAGTAGGCTTCTACCGATTCCGATCATGGCCGACGAGAGTGTGCAGACCCCACACGACGCTCTGGAAATCGCCCGCCGGAGCGCCGCCGATGTCATCGCCCTCAAGACCACCAAATGTGGTGGCCTCCAGCGCAGCCGCGACATCGTCGCGATTGCCAAGGCCGCCGGTATCGCGTGCCACGGTGCGACGTCCATCGAAGGCCCGATCGGCACCGCCGCTTCGTTGCACTTCGCGTGCGCCGAGCCCGGAATCAACTTCGGAACAGAGCTTTTCGGCCCACTGCTCTTCAGTGAAGAGTTGCTTCAGGAACCCCTGAAGTATTCCGAGGGTCAGTTGCACCTCCCCGCCGGACCTGGCCTGGGAGTCGAACTGAACATGGACGCCGTCAAGACCTGGACCAGGAACTAGAGGATAGAAGAACATGGCACTCTTTCACGTTCGGATGGACGTCGATATTCCGCGCGACCTGGATCCGGAAATACGCGCCGATACCGTCGCAACGGAGAAGGCGTACTCGCAAGACCTTCAGCGACAGGGAAAGTGGGTGCATCTGTGGCGAATTGTGGGACAGTTCAGCAACATCAGCATCTTCGATGTCGAGTCGGCTGACGAACTCCATGAGATTCTCTGGAACCTGCCCCTGTTCCCGTACATGACCATCGAGGTCATGCCGTTGACGCAGCACGGATCTTCGATCAAGTAGCCCGCCATGTCTGCCGTGTCTGCCACGCCTGCGAGCCTGCCGGAATCTGTGCAGCAGTGGCACTGCGAGATGTCGGAGACCTTCGGTGGCCTGTGCCCCGAGAGTTCCGTCGATGCCGCGCCTGTCGGTACGGTCAGCGGCGTAAGTCTCGGGGACGTAGGCGCTTTCGACATCTCCGGTTCACCGCAGATACTGCGGCGGAGCGCACGCGCAGCAAAGCGACACGGTAGTGATCTGCTCAAGATCTGCACGGTCCGAACCGGGAGCGCGATACTGCGCCAATCGGACCGCGAGTTGACGGCCCCGCCCGGCGCGATGATTCTCTACGACGTCGAGCATTCGTACGCGCTGCGCTTCGACGGTCACTGGTCGTGCACCGTCATGACCCTACCGCGCAGTGCGGTGAGTCTGACCGAGCGAGAACTGAATTGCGCGCTCGAGCGCACCCACGACGGTCGGCGTGGGTCCGGTGCATTGCTGGAAAATTTCATCTCGGGCGCTGTTGCATCCCAGGTCGACGGCAGCGCAGCCGGGCTTCTCGGAGATGCTGGAGTCAATCTCGCTTCGGCAGTTCTGATGCAAGGATCTGCGCCCGCGACACCCGGACGTTCGACGCGAGAGGAGATCTTGCGATATGCGCTTCGGAATCTCGACTCACCAGACCTCTCGGTCGCGTCGATCGCCGGTGCGTTGCACCTGTCGCCGCGAACCGTTCAGCGTCACTTCGGTGACGGGGATCTGACCCTCAGTGCGCTGATTCGCCGCGAACGGTTGATCCGCGTACGCCGCGATCTCACCGACGTCTCACTGCGGGGTCATTCGATCTCCATCCTGGCCGCACGATGGTGTTTCCATGACGCACCAGCGTTTTCGCGTGCGTTCAAAGCGGAATTCGGTGCGGCGCCGTCGGAAGTACGTAACTCGCCTGATCCGAACGCCCGCGAACGTCACTGATCTGTCGCATCCGAACAACAAACGTGTCCGATCACGACAACTGGGAGCCCGAATACCGGGGCAGAGTGTGTTTCAGATCGCTTTTTCAGGCTCACGAAGAGCTCAGGTCCACGAACAGCGAGGACCGCAGCGAAAGCTACGAATCGAGGAACGCATGACGAATCTGCTCGCTCATCAGCAATGGCACGGAAAGATTTTCGACGGCCAATGGATCGACGGAGGCGGTGACACCGTCGAGTCGCTCGAACCGGCTACCGGCGAGGTGCTCGGTGTGATCGGCACGGCGACTGCTGCGGATATCGATCGAGCGGCACACATCGCGTCGGCCGCGCAGCCGGCGTGGGCGGCGACGATCGGGCAGGCTCGCGCTTCGGTGATCCGTAAGGCAGCGCAGATTTTGGAAGCCGAGCGAGCCGAGGTGGAGCGCTGGCTGATCCGTGAAGGTGGTTCCGTACCAGGGAAAGCCGCATTCGAAGTTGATCTTGTCATCTCCGAACTGTGGGAAGCCTCGGCACTGCCGACACAGCCGTTCGGGCACCTCCTGCCCGCCAGCCAGGAGGGGCGCACGAGCATCGGTCGCCGGGTGCCTCTGGGTGTGGTCGGCGTGATCAGCCCGTGGAATTTCCCGCTTCTCCTCGCCATGCGCGCTGTCGCCCCCGCCTTGGCACTCGGAAATGGCGTCGTTCTCAAGCCGGATGTTCAAACCGCGATCAGCGGGGGTGCGGTCATCGCGGAATTGTTCACGTCCGCAGGTCTTCCCGAAGGCCTCCTGCATGTGCTCGCCGGTGACGCGGCACCTGGTCAGGCATTGTGCGAGAGCCCGAGCATCGCGATGGTGTCCTTCACGGGTTCGACCGCCGTCGGCCGTCAGGTCGGGGCAACTGCCGGTCGCACGCTCAAGCGTGTCTCGCTGGAACTGGGTGGGAACAATGCGCTGATCGTCCTCGACGACGCAGACCTGGATGCCGCGAGCTCGGCGGGCGCGTGGGGTTCGTTCCTGCATCAGGGGCAGGTCTGCATGACCGCAGGCCGCCACATCGTGTTGGAATCGATCGCCGATCAGTACCTGGATCTGCTGGCCAAGCGCGCAGCGGTCCTGCCGGTCGGGGATCCCAATACAGGCGACGTCGCTCTCGGACCGCTCATCAACGCGCGGCAGATTGCGAACGTCGATCGAATCGTCCAGGGCACCAAGGCGGCCGGCGCCGAAATCCGCGCCGGTGGAACATACGAAGGGCTCTTCTATCAGCCGACCGTCCTGGCCGGAGTCACCTCGGACATGCCCGCGTTCCGTGAAGAAATCTTCGGGCCCGTGGCGCCCGTCGTGATCGTCAAGGACGAAGACGAGGCAGTCAGGTCGGCCAATGACAGCGAATACGGTCTGGTTGCCGCCATTCAAACAGGATCGGTTGAACGCGGCGAGCGGATCGCGGACCGACTGCGTACCGGCATCGTGCACATCAACGATCAGACTTTGAACAACGATGCCTATGCACCATTCGGTGGCACGGGTGCCTCCGGAAACGGCGCGAGATTCGGAACTCAAAGCAGTTGGGACGAATTCACCACCTGGCAGTGGCGAACCAGCCGGCCAGCGGCGCAGACCTTCCCCTTCTGAAGTCGAAAGGTACTCCTATGCACACCATCTCGGCTCACGATCTTCCCATCGTGTTGCAGGACGGCGAATTCGAATTGCGGATGCGAGAAGAAGGCGACATGATCGTCAACTTCGTCAAAATTCCTGCTGGTGCAGACTTCGCCGAACCGTTCGCACAATTGGAAGGCGGGCGCTGTCAATGTCCGCACTACGGATACGTCTTGAAAGGAAGGATCTACACAGATTCCGAAGCAGGTCGGCAAACCTACGATGCCGGCGACGTGTTCTACTGGGCACCCGGTCACGTTCCCGGAGCGATCGACGACTCGGAGTATGTCGACTTTGCTCCCAAGGCTGAATTCCTCGAACTGATCGACGGAGTGCGTAAGGCGATGGGCGGCTGAGCTGTTCGGCTGCCACCGAGGTCAGCGTATTCCGTCGCGACGTAGTGCGACGGACACTGCGGCAGAGCGGTTATCGACACCGAGTTTGGCGTAGATGTGCCCGAGGTGTGTTTTCACCGTCGCTTCGCTGATGAAGAGCGCTTTACCCAGCTCGCGGTTGGTCATCCCCTCGGCGAGCAGGCTGAGCAGTTCGGACTCACGGGCGGTGAGCGCTTCCTGCGGGCGCTGCATCTGCTGGACGAGACGAGAGGCCACGGCGGGGGAGAGGACGCTGCGCCCGGCGAGCGCGCCGCGCACCGCGCCGAAGATCTCGTCAGGAGTCGAGTCCTTGAGTAGGTAACCGATGGCACCGGCGTCCACGGCCCGCACGACGTCGGCGTCGGTGTCATACGTCGTGAAAACCAGTACGGGAACATCGACACCGTCGCTTCGCAGGCGTTTGATCGCTTCTGCACCGTGCATGCCGGTGCCCATGTCCAGATCCATCATCACCAGATCCGGTGAGGCCGACGGTATCGCCGTGGCCGCCTCCTCGCCGGACGATGCTTCGCCTACTACTTCGACGTCCGGCTGAGTGTTCAGCAGCGCTCTCAGCCCGGCTCGCACGACCAGATGATCGTCGACGAGGAACACGCGAATGATGGTGGTCACCGGATCCTCCGTTCGAGAGGGAACTGGGCCGCGACGACGGTGCCGTCTCCCGGTGCACTTTCCACGGTGAACGATCCGCCGAGCTGTGCGACGCGGCTTCGCATCGCACGCAGGCCGTATCCACCGTACCGAGAATGGTCGGCGAGCTTTCCCGGATCGAAGCCGACGCCGTCGTCGAAGATGTCTACGGAGACGGAGTGGTCGAGATACGTGATCGTCACGCCCGCCGTTTCGGCGCGAGCGTGGCGGGCGATGTTGGAGGACGCGCTCGAGACCACTCGCACGACGGCATGAGCTACGTCCGAGGGCAAGATGACGGCTTCACCGACGGTGCGGATCCGAACGGCCGGGACGAACTGGCGGGCGGCGGCCACGACCAAGGCGTCGAAGTCGCCCGTACCGCCCTTGGTCGGCGCCAGATCGTGGACGAGGTCGCGACTCTGCATCAAGCTCGTTCGGATGTTCTCTGCTGCGGCATCGACATCGGCTCGAGACGGCGAACCCGTTGTATTCCACGTTTGTTCGGCTGCCTCGAGCCGTAGAAGGGCGCTCGCCAGTCCCTGGGTAACTGTGTCGTGGATTTCGCGCGCGAGGCGCTCTCGCTCAGCGGCAACGCCGGCAGCGCGTTCGGTATCTGCCAATGCAGATTGCGCTTCTGCTACCTGACGCAGAAGCCGAAGGCGTTCTCGGGCATCGCGTTCCATCTGCCCGTACGCGGCCGCGACCAGTGCCGCGGTGCACAGCGGCCCGAGAAGTGTCACCAATTCGGCACGACCGGTGACCCGGTAGAACGCGATACCGGCGAGGACGCCCAGGATCCCGACGAGGGGGTAGGCGATCTTGCTCGGATACAGACGAATGCAGAGGAAGAGAACGGGAAACGCACACCACGCGAAACTCGGGGCAAGCCAGACCAGCGCTGCCCATGCGCTCAGTACCGGCCACATCCACAGCCGTTGGCGAACCACATCTCGCGAGGACACCGTGGCCATGACGGCGTAGAGCAGGGCGAGGACCACGGCCAGGACGAGTACAACCCCGAACCGACCGCTGGTCCCGTGGACTGTGACGTACCGAACTCCCGATGTAGACAGCAGTACGAAGAACGACGCGTGGATCGCATACGCCAACGGGCCGCGTAGGCCGCGTTCGGCGTCGGCGTTCATGGCTCCGTTACTCATCCCTCGAATGTTACGGAGGGCACCAGGCCGTCGTATCAACCATTCGGATGATATCCGGGTAGCCGTAGGGGGCACGGTTCGTCACCCGAGCGCCCGATGTGCGCACCCGCCCCCGGACGCGACGCTGTAGTGGACGGTTTCGAACCATTCGATTGAAAGTGTGCCCGACATGAACCACCGCATTTACACACGACTTCCCCGTACGCTCGCTGTCGCCGTTCCGGTTGTCGCAATCCTTGCCAGCGCCGCATGCTCGACCACCGACACACCGGTGGCGAACGCATCGAGCACGACGTCGATTACTGCCACGCAGCAGCCTGCCGCGACCGGTGATTCGGCGATTGTCACTCAGAATCGACTCAGTGCCGACGCAGCAGCGAAGGCTGCTGGTGCGGCCCTGGCGAAATGCCGCGCCGACGGTCTCGGCTTCGTCACCGTCTCCGTCGTAGACCGCGCGGGAAATGTCATCGCCATGGTGCGCGGCGACAACGCAGCCCAGCACACGGTGGAAGCCTCACGCGAGAAGGCATACACCTCTGCAGCTTTCGGAGCCGACACCAGTGACCTCTCGCAGCGTACCAAAGGCGAAGGATCAACCATCGCCGACCTTCCCGGCACTCTCTTCCTTGCAGGTGGAGTCACATTGAAGGCTGGAGCCGGGTCGATCGCCGGTATCGGTGTCGGTGGCGCTCCAGACGGAATGCAGGACCAAGCGTGTGCTGCCGCAGGTCGTGATGCGATCGCTTCGTCACTCGGCTGAGTGAGCGCATTCAGCGTGCTTCGTGAATTGTGCTTTTCGCCACCTGGATTCGCTCGGCACGACAGTTGTCCGATTGTTGCGATGACCTCGACTTTGTAACACCGGAGCCCCCGGAAAGGGACAAACACGTCGACAGTGGAACCGACGATGCACTTACCGAAGCGAGTTTCTTGATGCGCAGTTTCGGGGAAAGACACAACCTTGCAGAGAATCAGATTCACGTTGCCCGAACGCAATACACGGCGGGTGCGGGTGCTCGTAGCGGCGTTGTTGTCGATATTCCTGCTCGGCGGTATGTTCGGTCCGACCGCCGCGAGTGCTACTCCGGCGCGCTCGGCGCCATGGGGTGGGTACGACGAGTTGTGGGTCCCGTCTTCGATGGGAAACATCAAGGTTCAGGTGCAGTGGGCCGCGCGCGGTGGCAACGCCGCGTTGTACCTGCTCGACGGTCTTCGCGCGCAAAACGACAGAAATGCTTGGAGTTTCGAAACGAACGCACTCGATCAGTACCGCAATGACAACATCACGTTGGTGATGCCGGTCGGCGGTGAGTCGAGTTTCTACACGGATTGGTACGCGCCGTCCAATTTCAACGCTCAGCCGATAACGTACAGGTGGGAAACGTTCCTCACCCGCGAGCTTCCGGACTTCCTTGCAGGGTATGGTGTTTCACCAACCAACAATGCGATCATCGGGTTGTCGATGGGCGGCAGTGCCGCGTTGAACCTGGCGGGGCATCATCGGGATCAGTTCAAGTTCGCCGGCTCGCTGTCCGGCTACATCAATATCTCGGGTCCGGGTATGCGTGAAGCGATCCGCGTAGCCATGTTCGACGCCGGCCGGTACAACGTCGATTCGATGTGGGGCCCGCCGTGGTCATCCGGATGGCTTCGCAACGACCCGTTCGTCAACGCGGAATCGCTTCGCGGACTGTCGATGTACATTTCGTCGTCCAACGGCATCCCGGGACCGTACGATCATCCCTCTGCGCCGATCGATTACTTCCACACGGCGACGGGTATGGGGCTCGAGGCGCTCTCGTGGGTGCACGCGCGTGCATTCGAAATTCGCCTGAAATCCTTGGGAATCCCAGCGACGTACAGCTTTCCGCCCGCCGGAATTCACTCGTGGCCGTATTGGTCTGCTGAATTGTGGATGGCCAGAGGACAAATCCTCGACACCATGAACGCCTGGTGAAGCTGTAGTGAGGATCTCTCCGGACTTGCTCTCGATCGAAAGTCCGGAGAGAACTCGCTCAGAAGGCGATGATTCCACGGAGGTTGCGACCGGCATGCATGTCGGCGAAACCGTCGTTGATCTGGTCGAGGGTGTATCGGTTGGTGATCAGTCCGTCGAGTTCGAGCTTGCCGCTGGTGTAGAGATCGATCATCCAGGGAATGTCGGCGGTGGGATTGGATGCACCGAACAGGGATCCCTGAATTCTCTTCTGGTACAGCGTGAGTTCCATCAGGCTCACGGGAATTCCGACGTCCGTCATCTTCCCGAGGCCGGTGACGACGCAGGTTCCTGCCTTGCGGATCGACGAGAATGCCTGCGCGACATGTTCTCCGGTGGTCACGCCGACGGTGACGATGGCCGAATCCGCGCCCTGGCCGTTG
Source organism: Rhodococcus sp. Ni2 (assembly GCF_021352185.1). Classification (NCBI taxonomy): domain Bacteria; kingdom Bacillati; phylum Actinomycetota; class Actinomycetes; order Mycobacteriales; family Nocardiaceae; genus Rhodococcus; species Rhodococcus sp. Ni2. The sequence continues at coordinate 1,537,743 of NZ_WOXZ01000001.1, read as the reverse complement.
GTGAACGAGCGCGCTATGTCGGTGGCTTCCTCCATGGTGGCCACGGCATGGGTGGCGCCCAACTTCAATGCACTGTCGCGCTTGAACGCAACCGGGTCCACCGCGATCACGTGGGCGGCGCCGGCATGCGAGGCGCCCTGCACCGCGTTGATTCCGATTCCGCCGACGCCCATGACGATGACCGTCTGCCCGGGATACACCTGAGCGGAGTTGACCGCGGCGCCCCAACCGGTTCCGACGCCGCAGCCGAGCAGACACAAAGCGTCGAGTGGCAGGTGCTTGTCGACTTTCACAGCCGAGAGAGTGCTGACCGTGGTGTATTCACTGAAGGTGGACAGGCCGCAGGTTTGTGCGACGGGCTGACCGTCGAGAGACATTCTGTAACTCGAGGTTTCGCCGGGTCTGCTGCCAGTCATGATGGCGGCGCCGTTGTCGCAGAGGTTCTGGATTCCGCTTGCACACCAACGGCAACGGCCGCAGGCGGCAAGGAACGAGAACACGACATGATCGCCCTCGGACCATCCTTCCGTGTTCGGCCCGACCTCGACGACGATTCCGGCGCCTTCGTGTCCGCCGCAGATGGGGTAGCGGCCGACTCCGTGGTCGCCGCTGGCGATGTGATCGTCCGAGTGGCACAGGCCTGAGGCGACCATTTTGACAGTGAGTTCGCCGCTGCGGGGTGAATCGAGTTCGAGATCGACCACCTCGTATGTGCCTGGTGCTTGGCGAATGACGGCTCCACGAGTGCGCAAGGTATCTCCTGAGGTAAGAGTTGTTCTTCGGCTTCCTCAGTTGTCTACTCGAGAGTTCAGGACGGGCTCGAGGCCTATCTCACTGATCGGACGTTTCGTATCTTTCAGACCCGTCCGGGGTGCGTCCCAAGATGGCGAGTTGCAGTTCGGTGAGCAGTCGCGTATCCGGCTCGTCCAACGAAATGCCCATGATCTGTTCAGCGCGCCGAATGCGGTAGCGCAGCGTGTTCGGATGTACTTTCAGAGACGAGGCGGCCTTCTTCACATCCCCGAAAGCTGTCAGGTAGGCCGTGAGCGTGAACTGCATGTCAGAGGTGTTCTTGTCGTCGTACGAGACGAGTCTGTCGATACGAGGGTCCCGCAATCGCTCGTGATCAGCAACGAGGTCGAGTATCTCGCCCAGCAACACCGCGGTGCGTGACGCCGCGAGTGTGGTGACCTTCGAGGTTTCGTGATCATCAGTGGTATCGAGCACGCGGTCCACTTCTCGACGCGCCTCGGGTACGCCGTGCAATCGCGCGATCGGGACCGCGACGGCGGCGCGCACGCTGATGCCCGCACGGGCCTCGACTACTCCCACGGTGTCGTAAGCCCAGTCGCTGATCGCGACCTCGTGTTCGGCCTGAGGAAACAGCACGTAGATCCGGTTGTCGATGATCGTTGTGACCGCGTCGCTGCGGAATGCGCTGGCGCGCAGGCGCAAGGCGTTGGTGATTCGATCGAGATTCGATCCGGGCGCGAGTGATGTCGCAAATCCGATGACCGCAGACGGTCCGTCGGTGTTGATGCCGAAGGAGCCGGCCAGCGAGTGCATGTCGACTCCGCCGGAGCGAACGCCGAACAGCCTTTGCAATTGGGCATTCTCGCGGCTGGAGGCGTCCAAGGTTCGCATGAGAATGCGTGCGGCGACTGCCGCTGCACCCCGCAATACCGCTTGGGCGTCATCGGAAAGAGGTTCAGAGGCGCGCTGCACCCAGATGCTGCCGAGACTGTGTTGGTGTGCAACAGAACCCGTCGGCGCTGACAGGTCCGGGCGGGTGATGCTCACAGCCAACCTGTGCGCGGCTCCGATGCTCGGCTCGGAGGGCAGACTGATGACCTCGTCCGATCGCCTGAGATGCTCGAACACGCCTCTGCGCTCTATCCATTCGGTGTATTCGATCGGCCACTCCCGGCCCAGTATGGAGAGCTGACGGAGTTCGTCTTCACCTTCGTGAGCAGCTGAATATGCGATGACATGGAGTGCCGTGTCGTCGATCGTCACGAGTCCGCCGGTCAATTCGGCGATCGTCTCCGAGAGCGCGAACAGATCCGAATCGCCACCGGCCACAGCTCCTGAGACGGCCCGCGAACGGTACATGCTCTGTGTCAGAAGTCGTTGTACGAGTGAATAGACGTGTCCGGAACTAGCCTGTGGATGTACCGCGGCCACTGCGATTCCGATGTTGCGTGCGGCGGTGAGAAGCGTCGTCGCCTCGCGCGCATTCTTGACGAGCAAGAGCTTCGGACGACGCCTCGCCGGCCTGCCTTCGAACTTTCGCAACCACTGCGTCAACGTCGATTCGGGAACCCCCACGGGGAGGTAGATGTCGGAGATCGCACCACGGCTGTCGGTGCCGTCGATATCGGAGGACTCGACGAGGGCGATCGAACGGATTTCGACATCGAGTCCGTCCGGGCTTTCCAGAAGCTCGATCACGGACTTGTCCGTGGAATGCATGAGGGCGCCGAGGGTGGTGCCGACACTCGGCCCGTTATTCCTCGGACCTGTCGACGCTTGCGGGAGGGCTACAGAAAGTGGCTGCACATTTGCTCCTCGGCCAGTGGGTCATTACAGGCTAACCCCGACAGACGAAATGCAGAATAAGGAAATAGGGGACAAATTTATTCGTCAGGCATGGTGATGCCGAGTTCCTGCACCTTTTCGGCGACTGCCTCTGGAAAAACGTTCTTGAACAGATAAAGGTCTTGTCCGATCACCCAACCAGGTGCCAACGCCGTCGCATATCGCTCGAAGTATCCGAGTTGTTTACCGAAAAGAACCAATTCCTCGGGACTCGCAACACCCCACTGCTTGCCCAACTGAATCAGTGCCATGATCAATTCACTGAGCTTGAGTTCACCGAGGTCACGGCCGAGAATTGGGGCCAGAGCCGTTGCGACCTGCATACCGAGCTGATCGTCGTCGACTTCGTAGTCGGTTGCATATCCCAAGGATCGAATTCCGCGGGCGACACGGGCGAAATCACCGTCGATGAGGGTGGCTCGGAACATGTCGGAAAGAATGGATCTCCAGGTCTCGGGAAGGACGCCGACGATGCCGAAGTCGAGCATCGCTATCCGGCCGTCGTCGAGGACCCACAAATTTCCCGCGTGTACATCTCCGTGGAACGGACCGTGAACGATGACTGATTCGAGCCAGACCTTCACTCCGCGTCGGATCAGCATGCGGGCTTCGTCGATACCGTCCGGACCGGCGACGAACCGATCGAGCGGAACGCCTCGCATGCGTTCCATACAGATGACTCGGGGGCCGCAGTAGTCCCAGTAAACCTCCGGTGTCGTGACTCCTTTGTTGTCGCCGAACGCACTGATGTTGTTCCGGAAAGTGGTTTGCCGGTCGGCCTCGACCGCGCTGTTCAATTCCGTCATCGTGGCGTTGTGCAGATCGCGAATGATGGCGGTGGCATTGGCAATTCGAAGGAACTCGACAAATTTCTCGAGGATGTTCGCGCCCCAGTACGCCGCCCGCAGGTCGATCAGCATCCGCGCATAGATGTCCGGACGCTGGATCTTGATGACGGCCTCGCGGCCATCGTGCAGAACGCACGCGTGTACCTGCGCTACCGACGCGGCCGCGAGAGGTACGTCGTCGAATTTCGCGAACAGGTCGTCTACGGAGTATCCGAGGTCTTCGTGCACGACGCTTCTGGCCTGCTCGGCAGGAAATGACGGAACGTCGTCGAGGCAACGTAGGCATGCATTGGCGACGGGGGCGGGGAACAGGCCTGACGACGACGCGACCAGTTGCCCGAGCTTGACGAAGGTGGGACCCAGCGCGATGAAGCCGTCGACCATCCCGTCGGAGGCGGCGTCAGCCCACGTGCGTCCACGCTTGCGGAAAGGCCACACGATCAGTGCCAGCATGATCGACGTCGACAACACGACGGCGATGATCGCGGAACGCCACAACTGGGCGAGGCCGAAGCGTTCGAGGTCCGGCATGTGGACTTCGAGGGCAGTGGCGGGCACTCCTGACGAGTACGGCCCGACAGGTCGCGTTGGATCCAGCACAGCTCTCCCTCGTTCAACGAGCGCATCCAGCATTTTGCCGTGAGATCACTTACGCGACCCCTTCCGTTAGTCAGTATGCCAAGTCACACATAACTGCCGGAACCGCCTACGCGTTCAGCCTACGATCGGTGAATGCGTGAGCACTTGATCCCGATCGGCGAGGTTGCAAAATCGTTCGGAATCGCGGCGTCGACCTTGCGGTATTACGAGGACGAAGGACTGCTGTCCGCGCGGTCGCGAACTGGCGGCAAACGCTGGTACGGGCAGCGTGAGCTGCGCCGGCTGGCATTGATCCGGATGTACACCGAGACGGGAATGTCCTTGGAACAGGTGCGGTCCTTCATCGAAACCGACACCACGTCCGACCAGTTCTCGACGGTTCTCGCAGATCAAGTGTCGACACTCGAGGCACAGATCGCCGCTGCTACGCGAGCGAAGCTGATCCTCGAGCATCACCTGACGTGTCGGCAAGAGCGTCCGATGCAGTGCCCGTGGTTGCTCGAGCAGCTCGACATTCGTGTCGAAGCGGCGCTTGACTTCAAGTTCACTTGAACCTTCATAGTTAGGGCGCACTTACCGCCTTATTCCGGAGGTTGACCATGTCGGCACGACGATGGCTGCCGCTCATCGCCGCATGCATCGGAACTTTCCTGTTACTGACGTACGCCACGATCACAACGATCGCGGTGCCGGCCATCGCAGTCGGTTTGGACGGCAGTACGGGCGCGATGTCATGGGTCGTCGACGCCTACACGCTGGCTCTTGCCGCGCTTCTTGTGGGCATGGGCGCACTCGGCGATGCGTGGGGACGCAAACGCCTCTACATCTGCGGACTGGTCGTGTTCCTGGTTGCAACGGCCGTGTGCGCGATTGCTCCGGACGTCACGGTTCTGGTCGTTGCTCGCGGCGCGCAAGGAATTGCCGGTGCGGCGATGTTCGCGACACTCCTGCCTCTGCTCGGCGAGGCATATTCGGGCCGCGATCGGCACGTGGCTTTTGCCGCGTGGGGTGCCGTCGCTGGATTGGCGGCGGGAATCGGCAATGTTGCAGGAGGGCTGCTGACGCAGTTCTTCGACTGGCGTGCGGTCTTCTATTCCGGAATCCCCGTGGCCGCAGTGGCGCTCGCAATGGCTGTGTTCTGTTTCGCCGACAGTGAGCGCGGCGACGACAACATCGACTGGGCCGGAATCGTTTTGTTCACCCTCGCTGCCGTTGCCGCGGTTCTCGGCGTGACGTGGGGCGGCGACATCGGGTGGGCTTCGTCGTCGACAGCTCTTGCCTTCCTGATCGCAATCGGTGCGCTGACGGCGTTTGTGTTCTGGCAGCGTCGAGGCAGCAGTCCGATGCTCGATCCGGCATTGTTCCGATCCCTGAAATTCGACGGCGTCCTCGTCGCTGCTTTCGGGTACTACCTCGCGGCCTACGGCCCGCTCGTAGTCCTTTCACTGTGGCTGCAGAACGGGCTGGAACTGTCGGCATCGGCGGCCGCACTCGTGCTCTCGATTCAACCGCTCGCTTTTGTCTTCGTATCGGCCTTGTGTGGATCACGGCTTCAGCGAGTCGACCTTCGACTGTCGCTCGGATTCGGGACGATCCTTTGCGGAATCGGTTGCGTGGCCATGCTGTACGTTCTCGCCGAGCCGCTCTGGCCCGCACTGATCGCCGGGCTGATTCTGACCGGTGTCGGTTCGGCGATGGTGTCGCCGGTGCTGCCGGGTGCCGCGATGTCGGACGCCCCGGCAGAGCGCGCCGGGACGGCTTCGGCAACAGCCAACTCGTCGCGTCAATTCGGGCTTGCCGTCGGAATTGCGTTGTGCGGCTCGCTCTTCGTCGGTCCGGACGAGTTCGCCTTGCTGTGGCCGTTGGTCTTCTGTGCCGGCGTCGGAATGCTCACGGGTTTGGTGTCGATCCTTCTCTTTTCTCGTTCGTCAACTCCTGCAACAGTTCAACCAATCGCCGAAAGGGCACACACATGACCACGCTGTTCACTCCACGACCGCACCGGCGTATCGAGGTGGACTGGAATCGCCGCAGGTTTCTCGGCGCTGCAGCAGGATTGGCTGCTGCGCTGGCAGCGGCCGGTTGCTCGCGTTCGGACGCAGACGCCGGGGGCGAAGGCGATGCAGGCTGGTCCTTCACCGATGATCGCGGCAATCTGATCGAATTGGATTCACCACCAAGGAGATTTGTCACCTACACCGGTATCGCGGGTGCTCTGTGGGATTACGGACTGGTGCCTGTCGGAGTTTTCGGGGCACTTACACGATCGCCGGGATCAACGGACACCAGCATCTCCGGCAATTTGGATTTCTCGAAGACCGAGATGGTCGGGCAGCTCTGGGGACAAGTGGAACTCGAGAAGATCGCTGCGCTGGAGCCGGACGTCGTCATAGTCCCTCAGCTGCGTGGTTCGGCACTACTCGACGAGGCGAACTTGGATGCGGTGAAAGGCTTGTCGACAGTACTGTTCGTGGAAACGGCAGCAGGAACCATCGACCGAGCCGTGCAAGAGATCGTGGAACTGGCCGTGGAACTCGGGGCGGACCAGGATATGGAGGCTCAGCGAAAAGACTACGACGCTGCGCGTGCACGGATCTCCGAAGTTGCTTCTTCGCTGAATAATTCACAGGTTTTGTTCGCGTCCGCAGATCCGGACACGATTCGTGTCAGTCGTTCGGGCTTCCCGATCCTTGCAGATCTGGCGGGATTGGGCCTTGCCGTCGTCGATCCGGCCGCGGGATCGTCGGTCTACGTCGAGAAACTGGCTTGGGAGATGGCGGACCACTATCCGGCCGACATGATCTTCCTCGACGATCGCCCGTCCAGTTTGCAACTGGATACGCTCGGAACCAATCCTGCGTGGTCCAACTTGCCCGCGGTGAAGGCGGGAAAGATCGGGACCTGGAATCCGGAACCCGTGCTCAGTTATGCCGGGATCGCCCGTACGTACAACAATCTGGCTGACCAGCTGCTGGCATTCTCACATTCCTGACCGCCGCGTCGTCTACGACGTATGGACCTCTTCACCGATCTGTCTGCTCAAGTTGATTCCCTCGATTGGCCTGCGTTGATCGAGGGAATCAACTCCGGTGGGTGTGCCCAGACGGCGCCGATACTCGACGAGTCGGAGTGTCGCGAAATTGCTTCCTGGTACTCGGAGGTCGACCGGTTCCGGAGCACCGTCGACATGGCTCGATACCGCTTCGGTCAAGGGGAGTACCGGTACTTCGGTGATCCCGTACCGGAGCCGATCACGGCTATGCGATCCGCCTTCTACCGACACCTCCTGCCCGTGGCGCGGGAGTGGGCGTTCAAGCTGGGCGAGGGTGCACCGTGGCCGGATTCTTTCGAAGAATGGATCGATCAGTGTCACGACGCCGGTCAGAATCGCCCTACCCCGATCCTTCTGTCCTACGGACCTGGTGACTGGAATGCATTGCATCGGGACTTGTACGGAGAGTTGGTGTTTCCCTTGCAAGTCGTGATCGGGCTCGACAGACCTCGCATCGACCACGTCGGCGGCGAGTTCTTGCTCGTGGAACAGCGGCCGCGCGCCCAGTCGAAAGGGACGGTGACAGTTCTCGAGCAAGGTCACGCGTTGATCTTCACCACGCGGGATCGACCGGTGCAGAGTTCTCGTGGGTGGTCGAGAGCCCCTGTGCGACATGGTGTCAGCGTGGTGCACTCGGGTACGCGTCGAACATTGGGATTGGTGCTTCACGATGCCGAGTAAGACGTACATTCTCCGCGACGCTCGCAACAAACCCTACGAGAGTTCGACGCCCGGTGTGCTTGGCGGGCACCGGAAAACGAAGATCTACGGGCGACTCGACTGTCGAGGGGCCGCGCAGGCAATCGCGCGTGGCGGGTATGTCGCCAGTCGGGTGTTCTTCGCGGACGAGCCGACCGCGATTGCGGCCGGCTATCGCCCCTGTGCCGTCTGCATGCCCGAAGGTTACGCAGCCTGGAAGGGAGTTGCTACGCGCCGAAGCGGTCGCGGTACTCCTTCGGAATGAGTGGCTTGTCGCCGCGGACCTTCAGCTGCTGGACAGCCCAGGTATTGCCGTCCGGGTCGGCGAATCCGAAGAAGGTGCCCCCGTCACGCTCGTCGAAGACGGTGACCTCACTGGCATCGACGCCGCGGCCGATGAGCTCTTGGCGAGCCGCTGCAGCGTCGGCCACGACCAACTGCAATCCCTTCAACGAACCAGGGGCCATCTCGGTCTGCGACGGCAGGTTGCCGATGACGATCGAGCAGCCCGAACCACGCGGAGTGAGCTGGGCGACCGTCATGTGTTCGTTGACGGTGTGGTGGTCGAGATCGAAACCGACCTTGTCACGGTAGAACTCGATGGAACGGTCGAGGTCACTGACGGGAACGATGACTACTTCGAGGGTCCAGTCCATGAAACTGCCTTTCGCTGAGGAGGTTCGGGCAAACAGGTGGTCAGAGTTGCGCGACGATCTTGTCCAGGCGTTCGTAACCTTCGGTGACGCCGAGCTCCATATTGCTCTCGATCATTCCGTCTCGCGCTTCGAGGCTCGGATATACGGAATGGCCGGAGAGGCGGGTGCGTCCGTTGCCCAGATCCTCGAACGTGATCGATTCGATGCTGACGACGTCGGGAAATCCCTCGTATTCGAAGGTCTGGATGGCAAAGTCGTTCTCGCGAACGACGTGAAATACACCGTTGAACCGGAACTCTTCGCCCTCGGGGTTGCGATGGACGTACTTGTATCGACCGCCGCTCACGAACTCGTATTCGTCGATCTCCATCTCGTATCCGTTGGGGCCGAGCCACTGCTTGACCAGATCGGGATTCGAATGAGCTGCGAAGACGGCACTGACGGGTGCGTCGAATTCGCGGGTGATGTCGATGTACGGCACGCCCTCAGGAGCCGTGATGGTGACGGGATTGGTGGTAGCCATGGCTAAGTCTCCTTCTGTGTGGTGCTGAGTAGGTGATCGAGCTTGCGGAACTGTTGTTCGTGGATCAGTCGATAGCGGTCGATCCAGGCGGTCAAAGCCTCGAGAGTTGCGGCGTTGAGATGTACCGGCCGCCTCTGGGCTTCGCGGCTGCGAGTGACCAAACCCGCGGCTTCGAGTACCTGAATATGTTTGGAGATGGCCTGTTTCGTGATCTCGAACGGCTCGGCCAACTCGTTGACCGTTTGGGGGCCGGTGCTCAGGCGGGCGATGATCCGCCGTCGTACCGGGTCGGCAAGCGCCATGAACGCTTTGTCGAGACGCTCGTCTGCCCCTGGATCCACGATCACTTGTCAACCATCTCCTTTATCAACCAACCTGTTGATTACGATACGAGCCCATGCCGAGGGTGTCAATGCTTCGAAACCGATTAGCGTGGAAACCATGAACGCTCTGATTCCTCGGCCACGATTGGAAGTGGCGCCGGGGGCGATCCTCGTTCCGGATTGGCTCAGCGTCGAACAGCAACGCTTCTTGGTGGCCGAGTGTCGACGGTGGGCGACCGCACCCGTACCGATGCGCTCCGCTGTTGTCCGTGGTGGGCACAAGATGTCGGTGCAAACAGTCTGTCTCGGTTGGCATTGGCAGCCGTACAAGTACACGCGCACCGCCGACGACGTGAACGGTGCGCCTGTCGCAGCGGTGCCTGACTGGCTCGTCGACCTCGGCCGGGCCGCAGTTGCCGCTGCCTATGATGATCCGACTGCGGGGGAGCGGTACACGCCGGACACCGCGCTGATCAATTTCTACGACGAGGGCGCTCGGATGGGCATGCACCAGGACAAGGACGAGCGCTGCGACGCTCCCGTCGTCTCACTGAGTGTCGGGCAGAGTTGTGTCTTTCGATTCGGGAATTCCGAGAACCGGAACAAGCCGTACACCGATGTCGAACTCCATTCGGGTGATCTCTTCGTCTTCGGTGGAGAGTCTCGGTTCGCATATCACGGAGTGCCGAAAGTTATTGCGGGAAGTGCAAGTCCCGACATAGGTCTGCCGTCCGGGCGGCTGAACATCACCCTGCGGGATACCGGAATGTCGTGACTGTCTCACCCCTGCTGTGTCACTGGTGCAGCAGGGTCGAAGTCTGCGCTCGAAGGTCCGTCCCCGACCATCTCGATCAACTCGGTCGACGGTGGAGTTGGCAGCGTGCGCCAGCGCTCTCGTTCGAGGTTGTGGGGTTGTGTCTCGTTCATGCCCTCATTATCGACTTTCGGCTCCGATCCACCAGTCGGGGATGGGCCGGGTGCAATTCGGTAGGCCGTTGAGCGCCCCGCTGTCTCGTCGACATCCTCGGACCTCAGCACGTCGACGACAGTTCGGGTCGCGGCACGGGTCTGGCGAGGTTGGTGGGTGGATTCGAGGCGACCGTGGTTCGCTTATCCCAGTGTCTTGTTGCGGCCGGCGAGGGAGCCGAAGACGAGTTGCACGGCCAGCAGCACCAGCAACGCGATCAGAGGAGTCGTCCAGGAATCGACGGCGTCGTGCAGTGCACCGAAAACGAGGGGACCGGTGGCGGCCAGAAGGTATCCGACGGACTGTGCCATACCCGAGAGTGCCGCTGCTTGACCGTGATTGACAGTGCGTATTGCGAAGAAGGACAAGGCAATGACAATCGATCCGCCGATGCCGATGCCGAGGAATGCATTCCACAGCAGGGCCCAGGAGGGGAGGAGGAGTTGGCCGAGAACTGCCACTGCGGCGACCGACACCAGCCCGAGGACGGCTCCTCTCTGATCCTTGGGCAGTTTGTGCAGGAGCACTGCTGTGAGGAGGCTGCCGATGATCGAGAATATTTGCATGATGCCTTGATGCAGTCCGGCGGTAGCCGCGGTAGTGCCGTGTGATTCTTCAATGGTGGGCCACCATGTCAGAACGGTGTAGAAGAAGAGAGATTGGACGCCCATGAATATTGTGATCTGCCACCCGAGTGCTGAGAGCCATGGGGAGCGATGGCCGCCTGGATGGGGATCCAAAGCCGCAGCGTGATCGTGTTTCGGAAGCGTGCGTCGGCGAAGTTGGGGAAGGAACACCCCAAATCCTATGAGAGCCATAGCGGCCCAGATTCCGAATGCGATCCGCCAACCGTGATCGGTGAGACCGGCGATCGGCACGGCAAGTCCGGATGCGGTTGCGGCGACGGCTGCAGAGACCGCCGAGAAGATGCCGGTCAAACGGCCGGCTTCGGTCGGGAAGTCTCGTTTGAGGAGCGCCGGCAGTAGAACGTTCATTGTTGCGATGGACATGCCGAGCGATACGGTACCGATCCACAGCGCAGGCATCCACGGAACAGAGCGGATCACGATCGCTAAGGCGAGCATGCCGAGTGCTGCTGCGAGTGTCCGTTCCATTCCCCACCGAGCTGCGATGACCGGGGCAACGGGGGAGAACACTGCGAAGCACAGCAGTGGAAGGCTGATCAGCGCTGATGCTGTTGTCGACGAGATATCGAGATCGGTGCGTACCTCACCGAGTAGCGGGCCGACGACTGTGATTGAGGCTCGAAGATTGGCTGCGATGAGAAGAATGCCAGCGATAACGAGTCCTCGGCGCATTATCGGTATCGCGCTCGGGGCAGACGCCACGTTTTCGGTGTCGGAGATGGCGTTAGCCATAGGTGTGCCCTTCTGAGATTGTCTGTGCGCTGAACCTCTTGTGTGTCAGCTACTTCGGCATGTTTTGCAGAAAGAGGGATCGGCTGTGGTCCATCAGTCGGACCACTGCGGCGGCTGCGCCGTCCGGATCGCGGTCACGGATGGCCGCAAGCAGCTGCCGGTGTGGGTCGTCGTCGGTCCAAGGCCCGATGAATAGCTGTCGAGTCTCCTTGTCGGACTTACCTTGTGGGATGCTCATGGTGTCAGAGCGATCGAGACTGCGGTAGATGTCCGCTATCAGTTGGTTCCCGCTCGCTGCGAACATCTCCAGGTGGAAGTCGAGGTCGTACTCGACGGATTTGGCGACGTCGGGCTCAGCGTCTCGGCGATCCAAAGCCCGAGTCATGCGGTCGATGTCTTCGGGCAGGGCTCGTTCGGCAGCGAGTCGGGCGGCGTAGAGCTCCAAAGCTTCACGGGCTTCGAAGATTTCGAGCACGTTCTCCGCCGCTGCACGTCTTTGAAGTGCAATTTCGAGTTCTGAGCTCGCGCAGACGTAGGTTCCGTCTCCCGGGCGTGCTTCGAGGAGGCCGGCATGGACGAGGCCGCGAATGGCCTCCCGGACTGTATTGCGGCTCGCGCCGGTCATTTCGACAAGTTGATGCTCGCCGGGGATCTTCTCCCCTAATTCCCAGTTGCCAGAAGTGATCTGGGACCGCAGTTGTTCCGCGATCTGCACTGAAAGTGGGATGTTGCGTGCGGTGGGTGCGATACGGGAATCCGGCATGAGTCAAATGTAGGACATTTGGCGATTTGTGGATAGGTTTACCTTTGTGATCTAGGGCACTCGGGTTCGGATCGGCCTGGGCGGGGTACCGCCCTTCCGCATGTCTGCGTGCACGTGAGTGCTCCTGCCGACCGCGCACGGGGTAGTTGACTCGACTCGGAGGGCAACTGCGATCGATTCCTCACGGAAGCTCATGCCTAGCAGACCCTCACGTGCGGGTCATTGCTGCGATTCCAGCGTCCATGCGGGCTGGTCGGTCACTTCCGGGCCGTCGTGCAGCACCCAAGCACACGGCTCGGAAATGTAGGTGGCAGCATCGGTGAACCAGTATGTTTCGTCGGGTGCCCAGCCCGCGATGACGCTCGCCGTCTCGGTATCGACCTCGATCGCGGTTCCTGCTGCCGCGAGGTATCCCGTCACGGTAAGGTGCACTCCCTCAAATCTTTCCGCGACCTGCACCCAGTCGGGGATGACCCACCTGCCTGATCGGCCGGTAGTCCGATACCAAACCTGCCGCGTTTCTGCGGTGACCTCGAGCGGGAACCGTCTGCACAGCTCCGACCAGGCTTGCGCGCTGTCGATCTCGTAGATGCGTGCGCCAGTCGGTGGCCGCAATGCTCGGACGACGACCCGTTCCCATCCCATGCTGTCTTCGACGAACCACAAGCCCGCCGGAGTCCCGTCGAACAGCGCCCTCGTCGAACCCTGAGTGGGTGGATTCGACCACCAATAACCTGACCAGTTCGCCGCGGGGTCCACCGGGCGGTCACGTTCAGCTCTCGCTTCCGATTCCAGGGTGCTCGTGCGCCACTCGCTGAGGAGTTGTTGCGCAGCAGGCACTTCGTCTGTGTCCGGAGATTCCTCACCTCTGCTCAGAATCGACCATTGGTCGGATGAGGCGAGCGAGGTTGACCACCACCGCGCGCATTCGGAGCCGGCGATGTGCTCGGCGACGCGTCGAAGCTCATCGCGCATAACTTCGGTGGCGACGAGGACGTCTTCTCCGTCGGGATCCTGCCAGTAACGCGCCGCATCGACCGCTTCTGCGAGGGCGGAGCGTAGATCGACGGCGGTGACGTCGGGGAGCGATATTTCCGTGAGGCTGCGCGCCACGCCCTCCGCGGTGACTATGGTCTGCCGGGCCTCTTCGGCGCCCGGGCCGAACAACACTCGGGAGGTTCCTTGTCCGACGTCGAGGTGATACGCCGCCCGGTGAGCGTTGATGCGGAACATGTCGTCGCCTGGCTCGGGACGCAGGGCGCGTTCGGCGTCGATCGCATACGCGAGCAGCATCCGGCGTCCGCGCGGGCCCGACAGCAAAATATCCGCAGTGAGCATCTGTTCTCCCGTTTTCTGGTTCAGATGACGGTAGCCGAGGTCAGCGAGATGGAGAGCCTTCTCCCGTGATGTCAGAGCTCCTGGCCCTTTAGTCGCGCACGACTTAGATCGTCACAAACTGCATTCGGCGGCGAAGGCGGACGGAAGGGAGCCCCAGGCTGCTGCCAGTCGCGTGAACGCCGCTTCTTTGGTGTGCGCGATCACTGCCGTCTTTGTGCAGCCGTGGTTTTCGTCGATCAGAGCTCTCTGTTCGCCTGTAGTGACTGCGAAATAGGTCGTATTGATTGCTGAGGCTGAACAATAGGGAGGGCTGAAAATGTTGGGAGACAGGTGTTTTGGCGAGAGTGATCCGTGTGCCATCAGTACAGTCTCGACCGGAACCAGTGATCGAGGCTGATCATGTCGATCTGGTGCATGTCGAGACTCAGCTGGGCAGCAGCTTTCACCGCGTCGGCGCGGGGGATAGAGTTCTGGGGCAGAGTCCAGTTGGTCTCCCGCGCATGTTGCTCGAGAAGGTCGATGACTGTCCGCGGGACAGGCTCGTTGACGTGAAGTGTTGAGCCGTAGCGAAATTGCTGTTCTACCGACAACTCGTAGATGGATCGGGCGAGTAGGTCTACGTCGACTACCGACAGGACAGCGCTACCGCCGTCGATGATCGAGTCGAGGCGAGAGACAATTCGCGTCAGTGTCGGAAGAAACCATCTGTCGCCGGGTCCGTACACGAGATGCGGCCGGACGACCAGGCCTCCGGCGTCGCGCACGAACTTCTCGGCGAGAGCGCGCGTGCGACTGGCAGGTGAGAAGGGGCTGAGAGGTGCGCCGTTGACCGGCAAGTCTCGAAACGGTCCCGGCCCGTACACGGCCGCGGTACTGACGTAGAGCAAGCGTTCGACGCCGACGGTGGCGGCCATCGACGCAACGTTCTGTACGCCGTGTTGGTTGACGTGAACGCACTGTTGTTCGTCGTCGCCCACGTACGACACGCAACAGATGACGGTCGACGCCTGACTCATTGCAACTCGTAGAGAAGCACTTTCGTTGATGTCGCCGATCACGGTGGCGATTCCTTCACGGCCGAACTGTTTGGCTGCGGTGGCCGTGCGAACGAAACCGATTGCAGCGTTTCCGTCGCGGGAAACCAGCTGTTTCATCACTGCGGAGCCGATGAAACCAGTGGCCCCGAGTACCAGAGTCGTCACGGTGTGTCCGTGTCGAGAGCGTTGCTGCGAGCTCTTTCGACGTATCGTTGAGATTCATTCCGTCGGCAACGAGAGCTGGGTAGATCATGCAGGAGCGTGCTGTCCTGACGCGCCAGGCCGTCATTTTGGGTGCTGCGAAGAGCTTCGAGAAGTTCGGGTACTCCGCCAGTTTGGGCACGATCTTGCAGCACGGGGGTGTGTCGAAGGGGGCGATGTATTTTCATTTCGCGTCCAAGGAGGAGCTTGCGCACGCGGTCATCGCAGCGCAGCACGGTATGGCGATGGAGGGTACCCGGCGGGTTGCTGCGCACTCCGACATCGCGGTCGAAACCCTGGTCCTCGTTTCGCAGGAGATGGCTCGGCAGCTTGTGACCGAGCCCATCGCGCGAGGTGGCATGCGGTTGACGATGGAGATCGGCAGTATTCAAGGCCCCATCGAACAGCCGTACCTCGATTGGATCGAGGCTATCAAGCAGGTGGCAACCCAAGCGGCCGAAGCCGGCGATATCGTCCCGGGCACCGATATAGACGCGTTGGCTCGATTTGTGGTGGGGTCGTTCACCGGAGTGCAGATTCTCTCGGAAATGCTGACGGGCAGAACCGATCTGTACGAGCGGTTGAGTCAGATGTGGAACCTGGTGCTGCCAACGATCGTCCGCGAGGACAAGTTGGCGCACGTCATGCAACTGGCGGCGCTTGCACCGAGAGAGTGGGAAGCACCGAGCGCTTGACGTGGAAGACGCGACGAGAAGAACGTGTTCGTTCCCTCTCATGATTGGTCCGCAACTGTAATTTCGAGTTCCGCGGTGGTTTCCAGTTCTTGAGTGAACCGAACTCGGTGCACATGGCCCGACGCGTCAAGGGGGATCGTTGACACCTCGCACGGCGTTTCCCATTCAGTGAACCTCGGAAAGACCGCCGAGAGTGAGGCGATCTTTGTTGCTGGGTTGCCGATGTGAAATCGGAGCGCTTGTCGGGCGGCCTCGAAAAGTATCATTCCTGGGATGTGGTCGACGGGGTGGTCGAAAAGGGAGTGGTTGCGCGGATCGGGAGCGCAGAACATCGCGTGCCGAGCAGGATCAGTGCTGATGAGCACATCTCCATCGGTTAGGCGTCCGACTCGCTCCGATCCGACCACCGCGGCTCCGGAAGGAAGGATGCGCCGGCTCGGGCGGTGGTCTTCTCGTCCTTGCCGAATTCGACGGTATCCCTCGGGGCTGACTCCTCGCGCAACAGCGTTGCATCTGGCGACGTGCCGGTTGCCCTCGCTGAGGATCCCCGACACTTCGACCCCCGAAACCGCTCCGTCGCGATGAGTGAGGTTGTCCACTGTCATCGAGAAACTCAACGGCTCCGCGACTGATTGCACGTCGAGCGCGTCCAGCATCTCGAAGCTGAACCTTTCCATGAGGAACTTGTAGTGCAGTGGAATCTCGTATCGGGTGTGGCACAGAAGCACCACTGCCTGTCGAAATGCTTCTGCCACCCCGAGCGGATCGTGTTGCTCGCTCGATACGTCGAATATCCGGTGCGAGACCGGGAGTTGCACAGCAACCTGGTACGCCGAGTCCGATTCGATCCGGTAGTCCGTCAAGAAAACCTCGGCAACAGCATGTCTGTGGACAAGATGCCGCGGCACTGTGCGTGTGTATTCCATTGATTGAATGCACCTTTCGATGTTCACTCGTGTCTTCGGTGTCGTGTAGGACCTAATATTCGACGTCCGGGCGCGTCATCGAATCGTCAAAATTGACGATCTTTTCGAAGGTCGAGTTCGATCAGGGGCGGCACCCCATCTCGGCGAGTGTGTCTGGGGCACTTCCTGCTAGAAGCGTCCGATCCGAAGTTCCAGTGGGTGTCTGCGTGCGTCGTGACCAGAGCGGCGGAGCATCGCGCATGCCTCCAGCTGGGAATGCACCCCCAGTTTTTGCAGGATGCTTCGGATGTGGGCGCGAACCGTGGTCGGTGCGATGTGGGCGGTTCGAGCAATCGAGTCGACATTCGAGCCTCCGTAGAGAAGGCCCACGATCTCGAACTCGCGATCGGTGAGACTGCTGATTCGTGCGAATTCTTCGGTGCGCAACCGGATGCGTTGTACGAGCGAGGACTTGTCGTGTGCAGACCGAGCGGAGTTGGGGTTGATCGCGGCCTGCAGCTCATCGAGCAGGGATGTGAATGGCAGTTGAGAGTTGAGCACGGCGTGGGCGCCCGCTGCGAGCCCCCGAATCATGGAGTTGCCGCTACTGAGATCGCCGACCAGGACCGATCCCTCGAGCGCGGAGAGCTCCTTCACCTGCCAATCGACGCCCCCGAGTGGTAGGAGAACGAGCGCTCTACCGTGATCGCTGGTGTGATGCCTTAACAGGCTCATGTCTGCGGTTTGTGGCTCGGAATAAGCCCTGGCGCTGATTCCGGCAGCGATTGCATTGGCGAACCCTCGATTGCTATGAGTGGTGTACACGGTGACTGTGATGGAGAGTGTCATAGCGACTACATCTCCGGTGGAGGTCCGCTCCGCCCGCTCTCTTCGCTGCGAAACCAAAACCGTTGCTTTCAGCGTGGTTTCGTCAGCAGGTTAGCTATCGCAGTGACCTTTCCGCTGATGCGCACGAAGGTTACGGCGATATCGCAGTTGCCCGTCTTCCCATGGAAACTCGCGCGTTCGACACCTGATCATGGACCTTCGAATTATGCTGGGGCGCTCAATATTTGGGCGATGAGTATCCCGTGTAGACGAGTCATTGGGCGTTCCGTCGACGACGTGAACAACTCTCCGGTGTCTCGAGGCATTCAGGCGTCTCGATCGAGTTCCGCGAGGCCGGTGCGTCGCGCCTCAATGTTCCGTGCGCGGCCGGGTCGAGATATTGACTGTTACCGTCAGTTGCACATACCCTGTTCATTGGCGCTGACCTTAGGGAACCCGGCCTGAACCGGCCGATCGTTCTCGGTCACTGCCGACGCCAGAAGTAGCTTCGCGACGACCGACGAAACGAGTTTCCTCATGACACAGCATGTCGACGTACTGATCATCGGCGCTGGCTTGTCCGGAATCGGCGCGGCTTGCCACCTCATTCGTGAGCAGACCGGAAGTACTTACGCGATCCTCGAACGCCGCGAGAACATCGGTGGCACCTGGGACCTGTTCAAGTATCCCGGCATCCGATCGGATTCCGACATGCTCACCTTCGGATTCGGTTTCCGTCCGTGGATCGGAACCAAAGTGCTCGCAGACGGCGCCAGTATCCGTGACTATGTCGAGGAAACCGCCAAGGAATACGGCGTCACCGACCACATCAACTTCGGCCGCAAGGTCGTGGCAATGGACTTCGATCGCGCGACTGCTCAGTGGTCCGTGACCGTCCTGGTCGAGGCGACGGGGGAGACCGAGACGTGGACCGCGAACGTCCTCGTCGGCGCCTGTGGTTACTACAACTACGACAAGGGATACCGCCCCGCCTTCCCCGGTGAGGACGACTTCCGTGGTCAGATCGTGCACCCGCAGCACTGGCCGGAGGATCTCGATTACACCGGAAAGAAGGTAGTGGTCATCGGTTCCGGTGCCACCGCGATCACCCTGATCCCGTCGATGGCCCCCACTGCCGGTCACGTCACCATGCTGCAGCGCTCGCCCACGTGGATCCAGGCGCTACCGTCCGAGGACCCTGTGGCCAAGGGTCTCAAGCTTGCACGCGTTCCCGATCAGATCGCTTACAAGATCGGTCGAGCCCGCAATATCGCACTGCAACGCGCCAGCTTTCAGCTCTCACGCACCAATCCGAAGCTGGCGAAGAAGCTGTTCCTCACCCAGATCCGCTTGCAACTCGGCAAGAACGTGGACCTGCGTCACTTCACCCCCAACTACAACCCGTGGGATCAGCGCCTGTGCGTGGTTCCCAACGGGGACCTGTTCAAGGTGCTCAAGAGTGGCAAGGCCGACATCGTCACCGACCGTATCGCCACGTTCACCGAGAAGGGCATCGTGACCGAGTCGGGCCGCGAAATCGAGGCCGACGTCATCGTCACGGCGACCGGCTTGAACGTACAGATCCTGGGCGGGGCGACCATGAGCATCGACGGCGAGCCCGTCAAGCTCAACGAGACGGTCGCCTACAAGAGCGTGCTCTACTCCGACATTCCGAACTTCCTGATGATCCTCGGCTACACCAACGCATCCTGGACGCTCAAGGCCGACCTGGCCGCGTCCTATCTGTGTCGCGTACTCAAGATCATGCGTAAGCGCGACTACACGACTTTCGAGGTTCACGCCGAACCTGAGGACTTCGCGGAAGAATCTCTCATGGGCGGAGCCCTGACCTCGGGCTACATCCAGCGCGGCGACGGAGAAATGCCGCGTCAGGGTGCCCGCGGCGCGTGGAAAGTGGTCAACAATTACTACCGCGACCGCAAGCTGATGCACGACGCCGAGATCGAAGACGGTGTGCTGCAGTTCAGCAAGGTAGACATTCCTGTCGTGCCTGATAGCAAGGTCGCCAGCGCCTGAGCCGGCTCCACTCGAATGAACGGGGTTGCGCCCCCTTGCCTGAATCCGTGATCTTTTCGTTTTGTCGGAGAGTCGAGGTTCGCGTTCGTGGCGTTTCGAAAGTTGCTGCAGGAAGAGCGAGTCCAGACTTCGGTCTGCCATCTGGGCGGCTGGGCATGCTTGCCGCGGTCCGAAGCTCGATTGAGACGACCACCGCTCGCTGACAATATCCAGGCGTTTGCCGGCTGACGGCAATCAACGGCGGCGCGAACGCGTCGCGACCTGCCTAACCGTGCCGTCATCGACACGAAATGCTTTTGGCTGCAGCAATTTTGGCGCGAGTCGAAGGTTTGGCAGATCGGGGAGAACGTCCTGATGGTTCGGTTATTGTCGGTCGCGCATCGCTTGTCGATTCAGCACGTCTACTTCGCAGCCCGGCGCGGCTGGATCGAAACCATGCTCGACCAGCCAGCGCACGCCTCTCAAGCTGCGCAACGACCACCACGCCTGGATGACCTCGAGGTCGACGTCAGTGCCGTAGCCCTCAACCACGTCATCGAGATGTTCCGGGTGGCCGAGGGTCAGTGTTGCGAGGTCGTACAAGGGATCGCCCTGAGCGGCTTCGGACCAGTCGATGACGCCGGCAACTTCGTCATCGGTCACGAACACATGGGAGGCTTGGAGATCGCCGTGCGTGAATACCGGTGTCCACGACCTGAGCGCAATCTCGGCAATCCGACGGTTGGATGTAATCACTCCGGTGGCAACCACCCCGCTCCTGGTCAGCCATGCACATTCGCGGTCCAGTTCTGAGGCGATGTCGTCGAGACTACGGCCGGGCCAGGGCGGCAACGGTGCGTCGTGCAGCGTTCGAACGGCGGCACCCGCTGCGGCCCACGCCGCTGAAGACGTGGTCGACGGTCTGCCTAGGCGACCGAGCGCGTGTCCCGGCAGAGCGGCGAGCGCGAGCACGGGCGGTGTGCGCCACAGAATCTGCGCTGTCGGGATTGGGGCCCGGAGCATTGCTTCGACCTCGACGTCGGTATTCGACTGATCGGCGTCGATCTTGAGGAACACCTCACCGACGCGCAGAGTCGCGCGCTCGGTATGGGCGACGACGACCTCGACTTCTGTCACGTCGGTCAGTATGGCTGGGATGCGCCTTGGCGTCGCCGGGTTTCTCGCGTGCGGTCATTCGCGATCGGAGCGCGGTATGGTCCGCTGACCTCCCGCACCTCAAACTTTCTCAACAAACTGCCTTACTGCTCCCTTGTTTGCTGCGTGACATCATCAAGGTCCGCCAAGTCAGTCTCACTGAGATCAATTCGCGAAGCAGCAATGTTGGCTTGTAGATGAGCGATGCTCGTGGTGCCGGGCAGGGGAATGACGGTGGCCGCGACCCCGCGCCCGCGCTGATGGACCCACGCAAGAGCGACCTGGCCAGCCGTCGCTCCGACACGAGAAGCGATGCTGGCAAGGGACCGAGCGACAAGATTGCCGGTGGAATGGTTGAGGTCGCCGTGCCCCATCGGCGAATGTGCGACCAGTGTGATCCCGAGGTCGGCGAGCGTTGGGAGGAACAGTTCAACATCTCGCCGTATAAGGGACCATTGCTCTTGCACGGCAGTGATCGGGTGTACGGCATGAGCTCGTCGGATGTCATCGAGCGTGACATTGGACAGCCCCAGAGCCCGGATCTTCCCTGCCTGGCGGAGCTCGGCCATAGCGTTGACGGTCTCCTCGATTGGTGTGTCCTCGCTGCGGTGATGCAGGTAGTAAAGATCGAGGTGATCGACGTCGAGGCGCCTGAGTGAGCCGTCGATGGCCGCGCGCACCGTTGCAGAGTCCGCCCGAACATTCCAGTCATCAGGACGACCGGACGGCCCGCGGTAGACACCGAATTTACTGCACAACGTGATGTGTTCACGGTTGGTGCCAATTGCCCGACCAACCAGCTCTTCGTTTCCATACATCTCGGCTGTGTCGAGCATGGGCACCCCGGAGTCGATCGCGGCGCGAACCAGTGCGGCGGGGTCGCGGTCAGCATCACCCCACCCGCTGTCGGTCAATCGCATCAGGCCCAGGCCCTGGATGGGCCCGTCATCGAATGTTTTCGGCGCGACAGTCATGAATGAGTACATTATCGGGGCCGCTGATCAGAACCAGGTCGCCAAAGAGGCCGATTCCGGCGACTTCGACATCTCGCTGCATCGCCCGTTCAGCGCTTGACGCGGTGCAGCTGTCGATCGCTGTTTGGAAGTGGGCGTACACAGCTGAATATCACGCTGCGAAATGTCGAGTGTCCTGACGTGCTCAGGATGATTCTGTCCGCTTGACCCGCGCGTTATGCACAACCATCGGGACAGTTATTGCCAGGACCATCGCTATCACGAACACCGATATGAAGACCCAGGGGCGCGCTGCTTCGGATGCTCGGACGGTCAACACAGCTCCACTCGTAAGCAGGGGCATCCCTGCTGCCGCGAGTAGATCGACGTGCCGCGGGGCGACGGGAGGTCCGGCGAAGTATGGAACTCGAACCCCTGAGTTCTCCCGAAGCATCCGTCGCTCCGACATCGCGTAAGTGGTCGCGCCGACTACGAAAATGGCCAGTCCGAGTACGACAAGACCAATTCCCGTTCGGGTGGTGAGCGCGGCAAACATGAACACCGATGTCACTGCCGGATAGAGCACCACCATCTTCCAGAGTGGAGTCTTGGACCGCGTGTCGACTGCAACACTGACCGGGCGCATCGGTTCGAGAGGCTCCATCAGCTCAGCGTGCCATGCGCCGCTCGGGAAACAAACTGCCTGTGCCGTTTCTGGCAGACTCCGGCTGCCTGGCCTGGATGTCGGGACCCCTCACTACGATTCTCATCGTGACCGATTACGACGATCTCGACATGTTCGGTGGCCTCGACGCCTCCTCCCTGCCGCTCCGCCAGCAGCAGATTCTGATGACCATCCGGGATCTCGTGGCTGCCAACGGGTGCACGCCGAGCACACGGCAGATCGGAGACGCGGTTGGTCTGCGCTCGACGTCGACGGTGTCCAAGCACCTCAAGAGTCTCGAAGAGAAGGGCTTCCTCCGTAGGGGAGCGGCCATGGCTCGGCAGTTGGACGTGCGGCCGTTCCTCGTAGGCGCGAAGGAACAGTCGTCGTCGAATACGGTGACGGTTCCGGTCGTCGGTGACATCGCGGCCGGCGCGCCGATCCTCGCGGAGGAGCACGCCGACGAGGTGCTTGCGCTTCCTCGCGAGCTCGTCGGCTCTGGCACGGTGTTCGGACTTCGGGTGCGTGGTGAGTCGATGGTCGACGCAGCGATCTGTGACGGTGACGTCGTCGTGGTGCGCCGCCAGGACGAAGCTCATTCCGGTGAGATCGTCGCCGCGATGATCGACGGCGAGGCCACGGTGAAGGTGCTCCGGCGTCGCGACGGTCACGTGTACCTCGAGCCTCGTAATCCCGCATACAGCGTCATCGACGGCGATCGCGCGGTCATCCTGGGCAAAGTTGTTTCCGTGATGCGCCGTATCTGAGAGGTGTCCGGTCTCAACGACGTTTGGCGCGGGGACCGCCGTATTCCTCATCGGTGACTTTGTCGCCCCATGTAGTTTCGGTGCCTCCGTCGCCGGGTCCTTCCCACAGTGCGAGGTGGCTCATGAAACGGTCGGGTGCCGCGCCGTGCCAGTGTTCCTCTCCCGCTGGGGTGTAGACGGTCTCACCCGGGTGGACTTCGACGATCTCGCCGCCGCGAGCTTGAACCAGCGCGGTACCGGAGACGATGTGGAGGGTCTGTCCGACTGCATGGGAGTGCCAGTCGGTTCGCGCGCACGGTGCAAAGCGAACCATGTTGGCGCGCATCCTCGACGGCTCCTGGCCGGCGTAGATGACGTCCCACCAGACGTCGCCGGTGAACCAGTCGCTGGGTGCTTTGCTGGTGGGCTGGGGCTTCAAGATTTTCATGAGGTCTCCTCGGAATCGAAAGGGGCGGTTCAGTTCTGCGTCAGCGGAACAAGTCGAATGGTGTTGGGTGCGGCGGCGCGGCCGGTGACGGAGCCGACGATCTGCGGGCCGTAGCGGTCGTACTTGGTGTGATAGGCGGAGTCGATCGACGAGTGGGCATCCGGTGCGGCGGACTCGAACGCCACGTCCCGCTCGATTCCTCCTGCTCGGATTCGGCCCGTTCCACTTGCCGTTGCTCGGACGAACCACGGGTTGTCGGTTCCGTAGGCCGAGCGAACGTACAGTTGGTTGTCGGTACGGACAACCCAAATCGTGACGTACGGCCTTGCGGTTCCGTCTCGGCGGTACGAGGAGACCTGCAACTCCTCGGCGTCGCCGATCTTGGTCAGTTCAGCCTCGGTCCACGAGTGCGACATCTCGGCTTCCTTTCTCCTGGTCGAATTGCTTTGCGGTACTTCGCGTTCTCGTAGCCGGGACGATCAGTGCGAGGACGATGACGAGACAAGCGGCGAGCAGGGCGGTGCCTGCGGTGAGAGCCGTTGATACGTGATCGGTGAGTGCCGTTGTAGCGTCGTCGGCAGAGGATCCGGCGCCCGCGGAGACTGCGACGAGGATGCCGAGTCCGAGAGCACTGCCCAGTTGATGTGCAGTGTTGACCAATCCTGATGCGGCACCGGCATCTTCGGCCTGTACCCCGGAGATGCCAGCAGAAGTCAGTGGGGCGAAAGCCAACCCCTGTCCGGCGCCGATCAAGATCATCGGAAGTGCTATCGCAGTGAGGTACGTGCTGCCGGGATGGACCAGACTGAGCCACGCCATCCCGGCTAGGGTGACGGCAATGCCAACCGACAGAATTGCGGAATTTCCGAATCGCGGTGTCAGTCGCGGAATAAGCATCGCCACAGCAAAATTGACGATCGTCATCGGGAAGAAGGCGATGCCTGCTTGGAACGCGCTGAAGCCCATGACGCCTTGGAGTAGCTGAGTCGTGAAGTAGAAGAATCCGATCATGGCACCCAGATAGAGCATTCGGGCGGCGTACGCCCCGGATCGCTCCCGGCTACGGAACAACCTCAGTGGCATGATCGGCTGCTCCGCTCTCGCTTCGTTGAGGAAGAGCAAGGTCAGTAGTATCGCCCCGGCCGCCAGTGTCGCAACGGTGATCGGTGAGGTCCACCCCGCTTCGGCCGAGTTGACGGTGCCGAAGACGAGCGCGGTCATCCCGAGTGTGGCGAGAACAGCGCCGGCCACATCGAAACGTCCGGAGTTGGGCTCGGTTTCCGGAATGAACCGGGGAGCGAGAGCGATCATCGCGATACCGATCGGAACGTTGATGAAAAAGCCTGCGCGCCAAGACACCCAGTCGGCAAGGGCGCCGCCGATCACGAGTCCGAGGCTGGCGCCTATTCCCGCAGCAGCGCCGTACCAGGCAACAGCGCGCGTTCGCTCCGGGCCGGGCGGGAAACTGGCGGTCAGCAGTGACAGCGACGCCGGGGCGACCACTGCTGCTCCGACGCCTTGGAGAGCGCGCGCTGCGATGAGCCACCAACCGTTCGGCGCGACCCCGACGAGAAACGACGCAATCGCGAAAATCGCGAGACCGGCCACGAATACGCGACGACGGCCGAAGATGTCCCCGAGACGAGCACCCAGCAGGAGAAGCCCGCCGAACACCAGGGTGTAGGCGTCCTGGACCCAGGACAGCCCGGTTGCCGAGTAACCCATGCTGCTTTGGATGCTGGGTAGCCCGGTGAAGATGATCGAATTGTCGAGCAGGATCATGAAATAGCTGATCAGAATGATCGCCAGGATCGCGGTGGGATTGATGCGACCGGCAACAGGACGGGTGGCAGTGTGGGTCACGCGCTTCTTCTTCGCAAGTGGTGGACTTTCGCAAGTGGTGGACTACGGGCGGACGAGGACCTTCAACGATTCACGGGAGTCCATGGCTCGGTAGCCTTCCGCTACGTCGTCGAGTCCGACGGTGTGGTCGAAGACCTTGCCCGGCTCGATCTTTCCGTCGAGCACATCCGGCATCAGCTCTTCGATGTACGCGCGCACCGGGGCCGGTCCACCGGTGAGTGTGATGTTGGGTCCGAAGAGTGTCCCGAATCCGATTGGAGCTTCTTCGTATTGGGGTACCCCGACTCGGCTGATGACGCCGCCCGGTCGGACAACTCCGAGCGACTGCTCGTAGGCAGGCATGTGACCTACCGCTTCGAGGACGACATGAGTGCCGTCGCCTCCGGTCAGTTCGCGGACTTTCTCGATGCCCTCGTCTCCACGTTCGGCAACCACGTCGGTGGCTCCGAACTCGAGACCGAGATCCGTGCGGGTCTTGTGGCGCCCCATGAGGATGATGCGCTCGGCGCCGAGGCGTTTGGCGGAGAGCACTGCCATCAGCCCCACGGCTCCATCGCCGATGACCGTGACCGTCGTGCGTTGGTTGACGCCACCCTTGACCGCCGCGTGATAGCCGGTGCCGAAGACGTCGGAGAGTGTGAGCAGTGACGGTAGGAGTTCGGAATCCTCACCGACCGGCGCCTTGACCAGGGTACCGTCTGCCAACGGCACTCGGATGGCCTCTGCCTGACCGCCTCCGATCCCGTTTCCGGCCCAGAATCCACCGTGTCGGCAAGACGTCTGCAAGCCTTCGCGGCAGAAGTCGCACGTCCCGTCGGACCAGGCGAAGGGGGCGATGACGAAGTCGCCCTTCTTCAACGTGGACACCTCGCGACCGGTCTCTTCGACCACTCCGACAAATTCGTGGCCCATCGGGGAACCACCGGGCGTGGCCGGCATGTTGTGGTAAGGGTGCAGGTCAGAGCCGCAAACGCACGCCCTGACGACCCGCACGATCGCGTCCGCCGGCTGCTGCAGTGCCGGATCGGGCACGGTTTCGACTCGAACGTCTCCGGCGCCGTACATGATGGTTGCTCGCATGGTGTCCCCTCTTGCTTCTGGTGTCGCGTGCTTCGAAGTCGACGTTTCGGCGTGGACCGGTCGACTGCAATCAGTCAACGCCGCGCCTCGCGGGCGCGGGAGTGTCTGTTGTTCCAGGTAACGGCAGTACCTCCCTCGGTCTTCTCCGCTCGAGTAACGTGAACTGCATGGACAACCGAGCCGAGATCCGCGAATTCCTCAGCTCCCGTCGTGCTCGCATCACACCCGAGCAGGCAGGGCTGCCGGCCTACGGCGGAAACCGTCGCGTCAAGGGGTTGCGCCGTGAGGAAGTCGCTCTGCTCGCCGGTGTGAGCATCGACTACTACGTGCGCATGGAACGCGGAAATTTGGCGGGAGCGTCGGACTCGGTGCTCGAAAGCCTTTCCCGAGCACTGCAACTCGACGAAGCCGAAACTGCCCATTTGTACGACCTCGCGAAGGCCGCCAGTGCAGGCGCACCGAGTAGAAAGCGGCCCGCCCCCAAGGGCGTGAGCCCGGCGATTCAGCAGATACTCGACGCCATCACCGACGCGCCGGCGTGGGTACGTAATGCCAGGCACGACATGCTGGCGGCCAATCGTATGGCGCGCGCGTTGTATTCGCCGGTGTTGGCCGATCCACGTAGGCCGGCGAACAACGCCCGGTTCGTGTACCTGGACCCGGCATCGCAGGACTTCTTCGTGGATTGGGAGCGCGCGGCAGACGACATCGCCGCGATGCTCCGCTCGGAAGCGGGGCGCAATCCCCATGACAAGGCGCTGACCGAGCTCATCGGTGAACTTGCCACTCGCAGTGAGGTATTCCGCACCCGGTGGGCGAAACACAATGTGCGCTTTCATCGGACGGGATTCAAGAAGGTTCGTCACCCCGTCGTCGGAGACCTGGAGCTGAACTTCGAGGCGATGGAACTGCCGTCCAATCCCGGGCTGACACTGCTGGTCTACACCGCGGCGCCCGGGACGCCCACGGCTGACGCACTCAAACTCTTGGCGAGTTGGGCGGCAACCCAGGATCAGCTGGATCCGGCGAACGACAGCGAAGCGGCGCTCTGAATTCGATCGGCAGGTAGTCGTGCCGATTCAGCTTAGATGCGTTACTGCCCAAGCTACCTGGTCTCCACCTCGTCGTTTCGCCCGATACATCGCGTTGTCAGCATCGGCAAGAATCCGATCGATGGTTCCCGAAGCGTCCGGGATTGTCGAGGACAGCCACACGCTGGCTCCGACGCTCACGGAAATCGACTGCCGGCCGGCGGGCCGCGATATCGAATTGTGAATGTCCACCACGGTTTGTTCGATGCGACGTGGCTCCACGGGCATGAGAATCACGAACTCGTCGCCGCCAGTCCGCGCCACCAGCCCGACCTCTCCGACCACCGAGTTCAGGCGCCGGCCGACTGTCACCAGCATCCGATCGCCTTCCGCGTGACCCAGTTTGTCGTTGACGCTCTTGAACGAATCGACATCGATCACCACCGCAAGGACTACGTGTCCTTGGAGTTCGCCGACACCGAACAACTGTTGCCAGACATTGTGCAGCCCACGTCGATTCAGGGCAGCGGTGAGTGGATCACGCCAAGAGTGTCGTGCGTCGTCGGTCAAATACAGGACGAGGAAATGCACGGTCATCGAGGCTGAAGCGATAACACACCCGATGACGAATCCAGTGGACACCGACAGCGAAGAGTCGGTATCCGGATCGGTTACAGCTCGAATTGTCAGTAGCGCAACGACGAACAGCGCACCGGTGATCTGTGCGGTGACTATTCGAGGGCTGTGGAATACCGACGAATAGTTCGCGACGACCACGAACAGAACGGTGCCGGTCAATGCCAGGAAGCTCGAATGGATTCCGGCGAGAAGTATCAAGGACAAGCAGATATTGGTGAGCGAAACGAAACGAACGGATTGATGGTGACTCGGCCAAGACCGACCGAGTGACCAGCGAATCATGCAGTAGAGCGCGATCATGCATGCTGCGCCCGCCGCGAGCCGTTCAGGGAGCTCGGTTGCGCCACCCTTCACGAATTGAGCCAGTACGGCGAGTGCCACGAACACAGCACACCAAAAGGTGACGACCACCCTGGCTGTCCCCAACATCGATCGAGCAGCCAGGAACCTCGGGAACCATTCGCCGTCGTACGCAAGAGACCACCAGCGACTCAACAGTCCCGTTGTTTGACGAATGTTCTGCCCCAACCCCGCAGCGCCACTGACTCCCATGAAACCCCCTCCGAGATCTTGCGAAAATTCCCGGAAGATTCTTCGTCAAGATTTGATCCCCGAACAAGGTACCCGATAGTTGAACGATGGATTGCCGTCTCGTGGGGTGTGGGCTGCTCTAGGGTGTGATCGGTGTGGTCAGGATCTTTCTGAGTGCCGGAAGGTCCAGGGTTGCAGCAAGATCTGCAATAGTGACCCCCGACAGCGATGCGCGCCAGGCTTTTTCGGCGTCGGCCATGACCTTGGCGATTCCGCAGGCGGAACGGCACTGCTCCGGTGGAGCGGCGAGGATTCCTTGCTGTCGAATCTCCGTGCACCGGAACGCAGGTTCGGTGCCGTCAACGGCCTGTACGACGTCGAGAACGGTGATCTTCTCGGGAGCCCGGGTGAGAACGTACCCGCCGTCTCGGCCCTCGGTCGGATTGACCAGGTCGGCGTGCGCGAGCGCTCGCAGATGCTTCGCCAGGTATGTCTTCGACACCCCGTGAAGTTCGGCGAGTCTGGCTGTGGGTACCGGCCCCTCGGACTGGCTCAGAACCACGCAGCAGTGGAGTGACCACTCCACGCCTCCGGAAAGCTTCATGATTGGACTCTATCGACGCCGCGGAAAGCGGTGCGGGCCGGACGTCGCTCGAGTTGTCGACGTCAGGCCTTCTCGGCAAGCCACGCGTCGTATGTTGTCGGCGCGATCCATGCATCTGCACCGGGCGTCGGGGTCAGTGCCGAGTTGTCGAGTTTCGCGCCGAAGTAGCCGGCTTCGGGATCGGAGATAACCGAACGCTTGTCGCCGGTGACGAGGAACAAGCGCCGGACCAGTTCGTCGATGCCCAGCGGTTCGGGTCCGGCAATCTCGACCGTGCCGTTTTGCGGCGCGCCGGTCACTACCTCGGCGACGTGGGACACGACGTCTCGAGACGCGATGGGTTGCAGATGTCCCGGCGTTGCGTGGACGGCGCCGTCGGTGGTTCCCGCGTCGGCGATTCCGGCGACGAACTCGAAGAATTGGGTCGATCGGACGATCGTGTAGGGGGTCGGGCCCGCTTTGACCAGGTCTTCCTGGGCGACCTTGGCTCGCATGTACCCGGAATCGGGCAGTCGATCGGCACCCACGATGGACAGTATGACGTGGTGCCCGACGCCTGCCTTCTCCTCCGCGGCGAGGATGTGGCCGGCTCCGTCGCGGAAGAAGGCCAAGACGTCGTCGTCCGACCACGAAGGGGAATTGGTCAGATCCACGACGACGTCGGCACCCTCGACTGCCTCGGCGATACCTGCGCCGGTGGTGATGTCGATCCCGTCTGCCCGACCGAGCGCCTTCACATCGTGCCCGGCGTCAGCGAGCTTGGCGGCGACCTGGCTTCCGATGAGTCCGCTTCCGAAAATGACGATCTTCATGTTTTCTCCTTTACTCGGATAAGTCGTGTCCAAGTATACTCGGACACTACTTATCCAAGTCAAGGGTTGCCCGGTCAGTCGAAGAGTTCGGCGGCCAGTGCTTCGTAGGTCGCGATCGGATCACCTTCGGCGGGAAGTGCTTGGATCGCAACGTGATCGGCACCCGCCGCGACATGCTCCCGAAGTCGATCCGCGATGGACTTCGCGGTACCACGCGCAACCAGGGCGTCGATGACGCGATCGTTCCCCTCGTTGGCCAACTCTTCGGGCGCAAAACCGAGGCGCTCGAGATTGCTCGTGTAGTTGCGCAGATACAGATACGGGTTGGCGACGGCGGGGCGACCGATTGCTCTGGCCTTCTCCGGATCGGTTTCCAGGACGACCTTGTGCTCGGGGGCCAGGATCTTCGAAGGGCCGAGGATTTCGCGAGCTTCGGCCGTGTGTTCGGGGGTGGTCAGGTACGGATGCGCGCCGGCGGCGCGAGCGGCGGACAGTTTCAACACCTTCGGCCCCAGTGCGGCGAGGACGCGCCGCGATTCCGGGACCTGGGCCGCGTCGAGTTCGTCGAGGTACGACACGAGTGAGGCGTACGGCTTGGTGTAGTCGCCGGTCGCCTCCGGATGTCCGACGCCTACGCCGAGCAGGAATCGACCCGGGTGCGCGGCTTCGAGTCGGTGATAGGACTCCGCCACCTCAGCCGCAGGTGAGGACCAGATGTTGACGATTCCGGTTGCCACGGTGATGTGCTCGGTCGCGTCGAGAAGTTTCTCGGCGATCCGTAGATCGGCGCGTGGGGAGCCGCCGATCCAGATGGTGCCGAAACCGAGTTTCTCGATCGCAGTTCCCAGCTCGGGCGGCAAACCAGCCGCTCCTCGCCAGATTCCGTAGGTGCCCAGGTCAGGTGTTTTCGTAGTCTCCGTCACAGCGGGTGCAACTCGGCTGCTGCCGGGATCTATTCCTTCCGTCGTCATTTGCCCGGCGCGCGGTAGTCGGTCGGTCGCTTGACTGCCTCGTCGATCTGCTCCGGCGTGAG
Organism: Rhodococcus sp. Ni2; assembly: GCF_021352185.1. Lineage (NCBI taxonomy): Bacteria > Bacillati > Actinomycetota > Actinomycetes > Mycobacteriales > Nocardiaceae > Rhodococcus > Rhodococcus sp. Ni2. The sequence continues at coordinate 1,506,756 of NZ_WOXZ01000001.1, read as the reverse complement.
CAGTGTGATCGACTCCGAGCGTGCTGCACCTGCCGCAGCCGTGCGAATGCTCAATGCGGCTGCCGCGACGTCGTCCGGCAGGTTGCCGATCACGAACATGTCGTGACCGCCCAGTGCGAAGTGGCAGGATTCGACAGTGCCACCGATGCTTTCGACCATTCGCGTTATCGCGTCGCGCCGCGCAGTGCCTCCCTCCTGCTGTAGACCGGCGGCGCCGGAGGGTGAGTACGTCACTTGCCAGAGGTATTTCGGCATTTCCACTCCTAGCTCGGGATGGGTACTTCGATCGTGTACCCGTAGGGCGCTCGGTGGCAATGGGTAGGGGACAATCACGGCATGGTTGGAACTCCGGTGATCGTGACTATCGTGTCCGTGTGTGTAGGTTTTGTGATCTTCATGCTCGCTGCCAGTGGTGCACGCGGAAAGTGGGACCGTCGCCTCGTGATCGCGTTGTTCGTCGGTGCGGTGGTGTGCCTGACCGTCGTACCGGTATCCGTCGCGCTCAGCGCCGGAGTTTGAAACACGGAGTGCCAAAACGCTCGAGTGCCGCTTAGTCTGAATCGATGGCAGATATTCGGGTAGGTATCTCCGGGTGGACGTATCCCGCGTGGCGCGGAGATTTCTATCCGAAAGGTCTTGCTCACCGCAAAGAATTGTCTTATGCCGCAGAGAGATTGACGTCGATCGAGATCAACGGCTCGTTCTACGCGCTGCAGAAGCCGGAAAGCTACACCAAATGGCGCAGCGAAACTCCCGAAGATTTTGTGTTCGCGATCAAGGGCGGCCGGTACATCACACACATGAAACGGCTGCTCGACGCCCGTGACGGACTCGCCAACTTCTTTGCCGCCGGAACACTCGCCCTCGGCCCCAAGCTCGGGCCGATTCTGTGGCAACTACCCCCGACGCTGCAGTTCGAATCGCAGCGATTGGCCGACTTCTTCGACGGTCTTCCCCGTACCACTCAGGCTGCAGCCGATCTGGCAGCGCAGCACGACGACAAACTCACCGAAGACCGAGTGTTCGCCCAGACCGAGAGGGACGTGCCGATTCGCTACGCGGTGGAAGCGCGGCACGCCAGCTTCGAGACCGACGAAGCCGTGGACCTGATGCGCGAGCACTCCATCGGTTTTGTCGTCGCAGACACAGCCGGCAGGTATCCCCGCATCACCACTCCTACTACCGATTTTGTCTATGTGCGGATGCACGGGGACAAGGAACTGTATGCGAGTGGGTACACCGACGAAGCTCTGGACAAGTGGTCCAAGCGCTTTCGGGATTGGATGGACGAGGGCCTCGACGTGTACGTCTACTTCGACAACGACATGAAAGGCTTTGCGCCGCACAACGCAATGTCCTTGTTGGAGCGGCTGCGCTGACGGATCGCCTGGCCTGTCGGTGGGATGTGGAAGGCTTCCGCATGAACACGAGGACCGAGGAGATACCACGATGACGCCAGAACAGCGGACGCCAGAACAGAGCTGGCCGACGCATTGGCCGAAGGTCGCCCGTGACATCGCCGATGCCACGGCCGACGCACTCGCCGCGGTGCGGGCGGCAAATCGTGACGGACTACTCGTGGCTGTCGAGGAACTGCGCGGGCTCTCTTTCGAGCAGGTCAGCTCGGTTCACGCGGCGATCGTGCGCGAATTGCTCGAGGACACGCATCCGGACGGCTTGTCCAGCGAGGACGTGCAGGATGCGCTCACCGCCTGCGCCAAGTCCACGATTGTGTGGCTGCCGGATCTGGACGTGCAGGCGCTCGCTGCGGTCTACACCGGGGCGCTCGGGATCTCGGATCTGGAAGACGATTCGTTCCGTATCGGGCACGGCGCGTACCTGCGTTCGGCGGTTCTGGTCATCGGGAGTTTGTCGACCGGAGTGAAGAAAGCTCAGAGCGCGTACATCATTCGTGCAATCGGCGAAATCGCACGTGCACAGACCATCGAGATGCCCTGAGCGTCAGTTCGTAAATCGAATTAGGCTGAGGTCATGTCCAAGATCGCCAGCGCAGATCGTGTGTCGTTTGCCGAACTCCTCAAGTTCATCAGGCCGCGCCATCGGGCCACGTTCGTCACGGTGAAGAAATCCGGCGAGTTGCAGATCTCTCCGGTGACGTGCGGGGTCGACGACGAGGGTCGGATCGTCATCTCCACGTACCCGGAACGGGCCAAGGCCGCGAATGTCCGCCGCACCCCGGCGGTGTCTCTGTGTATCCACTCCGACGAGTGGAACGGCCCGTACGTCCAGGTGAACGGAACCGCGGAGTTGATCGACCTCCCGGACTCGGTGGAACCGTTGGTCGACTACTACCGATCCATCGCCGGTGATCATCCCGACTGGGACGAGTACCGCGAAGCCATGCGCAAGCAGGGTAAGAGCCTGATCCGCGTCACCGTCGACTCCTGGGGTCCGATCGCAACAGGCGGGTTTCCGCCCGGACGCTGACGCTATCGAGCAGGCGGCGAGAGTTCGACTACATGCGCGTCTTTGGCGGCCAGCGGCTCTTTGCAGTGCGCGCACACAACTTGGGCGTGCAGGATCTCACCGCAACGGTGTTCGACGACGGTTGGCGGTGGACCCGTCGTCGCAAAGGTGTCTCCCCATTCCATGAGCGCCATCAGAATGGGATAGAGCGCCTTCCCTGATTCGGTGGCGACGTATTCGTAGCGCGGTGGATGGTCTTCGTAGCGTCGCTTCGTGAGGACGTCGGCGTCGACAAGGGTGCGTAGACGCGCGGCGAGGATGTCGCGGCTGGCTCCCGTGCCCGCGGCGATCTCGTCGAACCGTCGTTGCCCGAGGACGATTTCTCGGAGCACCAACAGTGACCACTTCTCGCCGACGACCTCCAAGGCGTTGGCGATGGAGCAGTTGCGTCCTTTTGTCGCCGTCATCTCTGGGCCCCTGTTAGTTGGAAATGTTAGTTGGGAATTCCAACTTAGCACTTGACGGCATGTATTCGAGGGCGGAAGGTAGGTCGAGAAATCCAACGGAGCAGATGAGGGGTCGACATGACGGAATTGAATCTCGAGGCAGCAAGCGGATTCGTCAGCGCTGCCGGATTGCAACTGGACGAGGTGTCCGGCACGAAGGTTGTCGGGCACATCGATCTGTCCGAGGCACACCACACTCCGTGGGGCGTTGTCCACGGCGGCGTTTACACGACTGCCGTCGAGTCGGCCGCGAGCATCGGGGCGAGTACCGCAGTGGCGGACCGTGGCGAATTTGCCGTCGGAGTGCACAACGGAACGGATTTCCTGCGGGCGCGTACGGGTGGGCGCGTGGACGTCGTGGCTGTGCCGATACAGCAGGGACGCGTTCAGCAGTTGTGGTCGGTGGTCATCACCGATCCGGAATCGGGGAAAGAGGTGGCGCGCGGTCAGGTGCGCTTGCAGAACGTGCCGCTGCCGAAGTAGGTCAGTCCCAGATCCCCGAGTCGATGTTGAGTGAGATGCGTTTGAGCAGTGCCGTCAGTTGGGCACGTTCGTCCTCGTCGAGTCCGGTGAGTACTTGACGGTCGCGCTCGACGCGTCGGGGAAACTCTGCCTCGACCAATGCGCGACCGGCATCGGTGAGTTGAAGCAGAACCACCCGCCCGTCGTGTTCGAAACGCTGACGCTCGACAAAGCCCAGCTTGGCCAGGCGGTCTGCGTGTTTTGTGGTGGCGGCGCCGCTGACCATCGTGACGGCGGTGACCTCGCTCGCCCGCAGGGGACGGTCACTGCGAGCGAGCGCGCTCATCACGTCGAATTCGGCTCGAGAGACCCCGCTGGACGCCAGCGCCCGGTCGAGCTGGTGAAGAGACTGCGCGTTGATGCGGGCGATCCGGCCCATCACCTCGACGGGAGCAGTGTCGAACTCGGGGTAGGCGCGCTTCCATTCGCGACGGACTTTGTCGATGAAGTCGTCTTCGGATCTGTTCGCCGCGCCCATGGCCCCATCTTAGCGACAGATTTCACATTACTTCACAAGTAATTTACTAGTGAAATAAATGTATGCTGGGTGGGTGACCCGAACCGAAACCGCAGCCAGGACGCCCAGCCGTCTCACTCATTCGAGTGAGGCCATTGCACATACCGTCTCCGGGGCGACGTGGCGAGCGGCTTTTCGTATCGGATCCGCGGACGCGACCATCGCCCCGGCGATCAGAGTCGGACTCGCCACCGCCGTAGTCCTCGTGGTCGGCGGACTGCTCGGGCATCGGGAATTGGCCGGCTTCGCGGCCTTGGGCGCGCTGTGCGCCGCGTTCGGCAGGTACGAGCCGTATCCACGGTTGGCCGGCAAGCTGGCAATGGTGGGTGCTGCACTGGTGGTTTCGATTGCCTTCGGCGGCGCCATGGGTGTCGCGGGCGTTCCGATGTGGTTGCAGATCGGCATCCTCTCTTTGCTTGCGGGTGCGTCGTACTGCTTCATGTCGGGCTTCCGGATCACCGGACCAGGGCCCGTCATCCTCGTCTTCGCGGCGACCGGTGCAGCCGGATATGCCTCCAGCGTTGATGATTTGGCGCGGTTGGTCACTGCCGGTGCGCTCGGAGTTCTGGTCGGTTGGGCGGCCGCGATGCTCCCAGCGCTCGTACTGCCGATGGGACCTGCCCGCCTGGCAGTTGCCCGTGCAGTTTCTGCGGTGGGGCGTCTCGAACAGTCCGGCGCAGACGGAGTGGAACCGGCGCTCGGATCGATTGCCAACGCCCGCTTGGTTATTGCGTCGAGTGGCCGGATCAAGTCGACCGTCGATCACGGACGCGAACTGGTGGCGGTGCTCGACGAAGCAGAAGCGGCAGTTCAGGAGTGGCAGTTGCACGGCGACGCCACCCTGATTCGCAACATTGCTCGGCACGAGAAGGAGCTTCGGAAGCTCAAGCGTTCCAGCATGATCGAACACGATCTCGCACCGGCAAAGAACCTGGCCGCGCCCGAAGGCTATTTTCTCGAAGGATTGAATCGGCTGTATTCGCGCCCGGTGCGGATGAATGCTCTCCGCATCGTGGCAGCGTCGGCTCTGGCCGGTTGGCTCGCGGCGGGAGCCGGGTTGGAGCATCCGCTCTGGGCGTCGATGGGTGCCATCGCCGCGATGCAGGGGCTGAACTACAAGCAGACCGTCCAGCGTGGGATTCAGCGGTTGGTGGGAAATGTCGGTGGCGCCGTCGTCGCTGCTGCTCTCATCGCATTGACGCTCGGCTACTGGCAAGCGGTTGCCGTGGTCGTGATTCTGCAGACTGCTGCTGAGCTGCTCGTGATCAAGAACTATGCACTGACATCACTGGCCGTCACCCCGATGGCACTGCTCCTCATCGGTTTCAGTGCTCCGATCGGGACCGAAGCGGCAGTGGCTCGCGTCGCGGACACTCTCATCGGCGTGGTGATCGGAGTTGTCGTCGCCGCTGTGACGATCAGTCGATCGGATCGCCACCACGTCACCGTGTAACCGGTTCTGCCGTGTTTCCGGTACTGCCGTGTTTCCGGTACTGCCGTGTTTCCGGTACTGCTGTGTTTCCGGTACTGCGTAGGCTCCTGCAGGTGGAGGACAGCACGCCGGTCGACGGCCGGAAACTGCGTTACCAGCATCGCCGTGCCGAATTGCTCGAGCAGGTAACCGCGTACGTCACGGCGAACGGCGTCGGTGAACTGTCCATGCGGCCATTGGCCAAGGATCTGGGGATCAGTCATGCGACACTCATCCATCATTTCGGTTCGAAGGAACAACTGCTCACTGAAGTAGTTGCCACCCTGCGAGACAGCTCTTCTCTCGACATCTCTTCCGGGACCGACATCGTCGAGATGTTGACGAGTTACTGGAATGGGCGCACATCAGCGGAATCGTTGCCGAACTTTCGCTTGATGTTCGAGATCTACGGACAGGCGTTGTTGCATCCGGAGCGGTATCGCGAGTTTCTCGACCATGTGGTGGGGGACTGGTTGGGTGGTTTGGCGGAAGCTGCGCTCGCGCACGGATGTCCACCCGATCGCGCTGATCGCTACGCGACGATCGTGTTGGCGCAGATTCGCGGGTTGACGCTCGATCTGGTGACCACCGGTGACCGCGTCAGAATCGACGCGGCGTTCGCCGAATTCGCGGCCGCGATGGGCGCTCTGGCCAGCTCCTGGAAGGCGATCTGACGCTCCGAATGCCGTGACGCTTCAGGCGATCTGCTCGAACAGGGACACGATGATCCCTTCAGGCCCCCGGACGTAGGCCATGCGCACGCTGTTCTCGTACTCGCCGATCCCGCCGATGAGTCCGTAACCGTCCGCAGCCACCGCGTCGACCGCAACCTGGAGATCGCCCACCTCGAAAGACACGTTGCGTATCCCGATCTCGTTGGCCATCGGAGCGGGCGATCCGGGTACGTGCTCGGGCGTGACGAAGGACGAGAGCTCGAGCCGTGATCCTTCGCCCGGCGGGCGCAGCATGGCGATTTCGCACTTGGCTCCAGGGATACCGCAGACGGTTTCCACGAACTCACCCTCCACGGATCCGGTGCCCTCCACCTCGAGACCCAGACCGACGAAGAATGCCGTCGCTGATTCGAGGTCCGCGACGGTGATGCCAATGTGGTCGAAACGCTGTACGTGTGCCATGGACACATCCTCCTACTGTTTTTTCGTGCGGTTCGATGCTAGGTCGGAGTTGGGGCCGGAATCTCGACATATACGTTTCACGAAGCTGCAAGATTTTGCTTGACCGATCGGTTAAACAAAATCTACGATAACGTCCAACGAGGTCGCCCACCGCACGAACCGGAGTCGTCAGACGTGAAATTCCAGTCGAAGTCGTTTGCCCGCATATCCATCGCAGCCCTCTGTGCTGCAACGATCGGCTCCGCCGTTGCTGCGCCCATCGCGTCCGCACAGGCACCGAGCGCGTCGCAAGCCACCGGCACTGTGGTGTCGAGTGAGCCGCTACCGAAAGATCTGTGGATTCCGGGTACCGCCGACGCCAAGCGATTCACGTACTGGACCATCGGTTCCAACGGCGGGCCTGCGCTGAGCAGTGGCGCGTACTACGTCCCGGCCGGTCCGGCACCGGAAGGCGGGTGGCCCGTCATCGCCTGGGCGCACGGCACCACGGGACTCGACGATTCCTGTGCCCCTTCGCTGGTCGGTCCTGGCCTGCCCGAGCGTGACTACCCCTACCTGGGGCGTTGGCTCTCCGAGGGCTACGCCGTCGTCGCCACCGACTACGTCGGTCTGGGTACACCAGGGCTGATGCCGTACCTCGACGGAAAGGTGGAGGCGCACAGCGTCGTCGACTCGGTCAAGGCGGCACGGGTCATCGACTCCTCGATCTCGAATCGTTGGGCAGTGGTCGGGCAGTCGCAGGGCGGCGGTGCGGCCATCACGACGGCCCGCTACGCAACCGAGTATGGAGGGGATTCGCTCGACTACCGCGGTGGCGTGGGTACCGGAGTGCCGGCCAACATCGAGTTGACCCTCCTGCCTGCCGGTCCGGGCTTCCCTCCCATCGCCCTCGGCGGCGGGTTGACGTCGTACGCGCTCTACATCCTCGCGGGCTTGCGGGAAGCGCACCCCGAGATCGACTTGAATTCCTACCTGAACGACTTGGGAAGGGAAAAGGTCGACTCGGCCGAAAAGCTCTGCGCCGCAGACCTGGACGAGGCATCCAAGGATCTGGTCCTCGGTGACATCTTCTCCCGCCCGCTCAGTCAGATCCCGAACTTCCAGGGTCTGCTGAACGATTACATGGGTGTACCGACCAGTGGATACGATCGCCCCATCTTCATCGGCCAGGGCTTGCTCGACGTGGATGTCCCTGCACCGTCTGCGCTTTCGCTGGTTGCAGCGTTGGTGGCCAACGGTGAACCGGTCACGTTCAAGACATACAACACCGACCACAGCGGCGCTTTGGTCGAATCACAGGCTGACACGATTCCGTTCGTCGCGAACCTGTTCCGTTAGACATATCGAGAATCCAACTCATCCGAGGGTCGCTGTCGCACAACTGCGACAGCGACCCTCGGTCATTTCTGTGACTCCTTGATTGCGTACAGTCGCGCCTCGAGGCCGTCGAGGACACGGTCGAGTGTGTAGCGATAGTGTTCTGCCCGTGTTGCTTCCGCAGCATCCGGTGGACCGGCGAACTTCCCGATCAGTGTCTCCATCGATGAACGAGGATCTGAGGGTCCGTCGTTACTCAGTCGTTCCAGCATCGCGCTGTGATCGGGTGAAGGCTGTCTGCTGGGAATGCGCCTGGCGTCGTTCATGGCGATCAGTGTGATTGTCGAGGTGAAGGCGACGGTGTAAGCCTGAGCGGCTTCTTCCCCGAACCCGGCGTCGATCAGCGATGCCAATCCGGCCTCCATGAGTTCCCGGCTGCGCTGGGTGGCAACTCCGTTCATCAGCAGCCACTGCGCCGCACCTGGACACTCGATCAATGCCTCTCGCATCTGCAAGAGCAGATGCGTCAGCCATTGACGCCAATCTTCTTGTGCGGATGGCACGTTCACGGCCGACACCGCACTGTCGACCACCGCAGCCGAGAGTGCGTCCCGATCTCCGACGAGTCGATAGACGACGGAGAACGACGTATCGAGTTCGCCGAGCAGCTGCCGCAGCGACCAGCCCTCGACTCCGTGCTCGCGACTGAGCCCGAACGCCACGGTCACCACTGCGTCCGCAGTGATCCCGGTGTTGTAACTCCGGCGGCGCTCTGATGTCGCGGCGGACTTCTTGTCAGGTGATGGCGCAGTCATGGTCCGACCGAGCTTAGCGGCGTCGGATCGCGTCGCGTAGTCGACGCAACCGATTGACGGATGAACTTAGGTGAGGTTTACTTGCCAAATCCGAGCAGTGCTCCGATTTGTATCGAACCCCCGATTTTTCGAAGCTGAAGGACATTATGAAGTTGAAAACGCGACCCGGTTACCTATCGAGGCTGGGAGCTTCGCTGCTGGTCAGTGTCGTTGCCCTGACTGCGGCCGCCTGTAGCTCGAGTGAGGCGGGACCGACGACGGAACCTGCCGAGGGAACGCGTGTTGTGTCCCACGAATTCGGTGAGACGTCGGTTCCGGGCGACCTCGGGCGAGTTGTTTCCCTCGACGAATACGCCGCACTCGGTCTCCTTGCCGTCGGCATCACCCCTGATGTGGTCTTCACGTCGTGGGGATCGGAGATCGGCCAGGACATCTTGGCGTCAGCTGGTACCGAGGTGGTCACGGTGCCGCCGCTCGGTGCACCCCCGATCGAGCAGGTCCTCGCCCAGGATCCCGGACTGGTCATCTTCACGTCGATGGGCGATCGGAGCTACTACGACTCCCTCGCATCGACCGTCCCCACAGTGCCGGTCCCGGCCGTCACCACTCCGTGGCGTGAGAATCTTGCCTTCTTCGGACGCGCTTTTGATCGTCAGTCGGTTGCCGACAAGCTGACCGTCGCCTTGGAGGGCAAGATCGCTGACGTCTCTGCTCGGTCCGGTGGTGAAGCGAACACCGTGTCGGTGCTGATGAGCAGTTCTGGAATCCTTGCCACCACCACCGAGCAGGCGCCGCCGTCCTTGTTGTTGGCGGAGAGCGGCTTCGGGCGTCCGGAATCCCAGCGATCGAATGCCGCTGGAGGACTGCCGTATGCGCCCCTGTCCGACGAGGCGATCCCGGCGCAGGATGCTCGGATCGTGGCCGTGTTCGACGAGGGCGTGTACGAGTTCGGCAAGGTTGCCGGTGTTCCCGGGTTCTCGAGTCTTTCAGCGGTGCAGGAGAACCGAGTGGCCAAGGTCAACGGAGACATGTGGCTCGCCACTCATCCCTTCGCCACTTTCTGGATGATCGAGGACATGGATGCCATGGCTGCCGGCAATCTGACCGGAACCGGAACCGAAGCTGTTGCCGCGACGCGCTATCAGGAATTCACGGCGCTGACGGCATGAGTTCGAGTGCGTTGAGTCGGCGCCTGGCTCTGCGATGGGGAGCGGTGACGCTCGGCTCTGCGGCTGTGGGTTCTGCGGCTTTGGGTTCTGTGGCATTGAGTGCGTGCAGCCGTGGCTCGGCGAACGAATCCAGTTCTGAGATTTCACCGTTCGACGACGAAGTTCGTGCTGCCGAACAGGCGAGATTTCATAGCGGGCGCACAGTCGAACGGAATCTGACAGCTGCACCGGCTCGGGTGAGTCTGGGCGCCAGAGAGGTCGACACATGGTCGTACGGTGCGGAAGCAGTTGGCCCGGAGCTTCGAATCTCCAAGGGAGACCGGCTCAACGTTCTTTTGCAGAACGACCTTCCGACGGAGACCTCGGTGCACTGGCACGGCATTGCGATCCGCAACGACATGGACGGCGTCCCGCCGGTCACCCAGGAACGAATCCAACCAGGTGCCGAGTTCACCTACGACTTCGTGGCCCCGGATCACGGAACATATTGGTACCACTCCCATTCAGGATTGCAGGCCGATCGAGGGTTATTCGGTGCACTCGTGGTCGAGGACCCGAACGACCGGACCGGAGCCGACGAGGACGTCGTCATCGTGATCGACGACTGGCTCGACGGGCTGGGAACAACCCCGGATGCAGTGCTTCGCGCATTGTCACCGGACGTGCAGGGAGGACACCACGGACACGGCGGCACTCCACCGGAAGTCGATGGTGCAGAGATTGATTCTGCCGCAGAACTTCTCGGCAGTGGTCACGGAAATTCCAAGGCGCTCGGTGGAATGGCAACGCACATCACGTATCCACTGCACCTGATCAACGGACGGCCTGTGGAAGATCCCTTCGTCGTCAGTGCGACGGCCGGAACTCGGCTTCGATTGCGGGTGATCAATGCCGGGGCGGAGACTCCGTACCGTTTCTCGGTCGCCGGGCACGAGATGACCGTTGTCAGTGCTGACGGGCAGGACGTTGCCTACACAGCCGGAGACGAGATTCTGATCGCACCCGCGCAGCGATACGACGTATTGGTGACGGTGCAGTCCGGCTCGTGGCCCATCGCCGCGAAGGTGGAAGGGAAGTCAGGTGGCGTCGCGTGCCTGCTTCGGACGCCGGATTCGGTAGCGGTCGTCGACCTGACTTCGCCTGCAGTGCTGTCAGGTTCCGGCGGTCGGCTCGTTCTGGAATCGGAGCTTCGCCCGTCAGGAGCGCTGGAGCAGAGGGCACCGGATCGTGCGTATTCGGTGGATCTCATTCAGGCCGGCGATCGATACCTCTGGGGAATGGCGGGCGCCGATGCAGGTCGGTTGAGAATGAAGCAGGGCGAGCGAATACGAATCGTCATGAACAACGACACCGACATGTGGCACCCGATGCACACCCATGGGCACACCTTCTCGGTTCCCTTCTACGGCGGGCTTCGCCGAGACACCGTGATCGTACTTCCGCGTACACAAATGGCGATCGACTTCGACGCCGACAATCCAGGACGGTGGATGTTTCACTGTCACAACGCGTACCACTTCGAGGCCGGGATGACTGCCGACCTCCACTACGTTCGATGAGGAGAGCAGAATGTCATTTCGCACCGGATTGACCACATTGATCGCTGTTGCAGCGGTATTCACACTGACGTCGTGCGGCAACGATTCGACGGGATCTACCGAGCAAGCGCCGGTCGAGATCTCGGTGAAAAACCTTGCGTACACACCGAACTCCGTCACCGTGCACACAGGACAGACCGTCACGTGGATTTTCGAGGACCAGGGAATGCCGCACGATGTCGTGTTCGCCGAGTTGGGGATCAAGAGCGATCTCCAAGGAAGCGGAACCTACAGTCAGACCTTCGACAAAGCCGGAACGTTCACCTACATGTGCACACCACATCCGAACATGACCGGCACGATCATCGTCGAAGAGTGAGTGCGGCAATGAAAGTGAACGAGTCCGCAGCCCCGGAAGACTCGCCTGGACTCGTCGACCGAGACGCTTTGGGCAGGATGATCGCGCCGGTGAGAAATCAACTCCTCCTAGGGGCGGGTCTGTCGGCACTGTCGGTGCCGTTGCGATTCCTGCCCTACGTTGCGGTGGTCGAGATCGCGCGGGTGCTCCTGACCGGCTCGTCGTTGAACCTGGTCTGGATGTGGGCCGCAATCGGTGCAGCGGGCACAATTCTCGGTTTTGTCGTCTACAACGCAGCACTGACCGTCTGTCACACCGCCGACGCGCATTTCAAATACTCGATCCGCTCGCGTATCGCTCGGCATCTGTCCCGAGTTCCTCTGGGGTGGTTTGCAAATGGTGGCACCGGTGAAGTGAAGCAGGCGATGACGGACGACGTGAAGCGGATGCATCTTCTCGTCGCTCACCTTCCCGCCGACGTGGTACCAGCGATCCTGTCGCCGATAGTGGCCCTGATCTATCTGGTGGCGATGGACTGGAAGTTCAGCCTGGTCCTGGTCGGCTACATCGGAGTGTGTCTCGCTCTCGCCGCGCCGTCGATGCGCAGAGCCTATCGAACGAACGTCGACTCCTGGAATCTTGCAATGTCGACATTGACCTCTGCGACAGTAGAACTGGGCGACGGTATCGAGGTTGTCAAGACGTACGGGAGTGGGAGTCGCGCATTCGCGCGCTACTCGAGCGCTGTCGATTCGATGGTTGCGGTGTGCGTGCGATGGATGTCGGGGATGGGAAGGCCGGTGGTCGCGATGTCGATCCTCCTCTCACCGGCGGTACTCATCGTGGTCATCACGGCGACGGGAACTGCAATGTTGTCCGGGGGTTGGATTACCCCGGTAGCTCTTGTTGCCTTTCTGGTCGTCGGAATCGGTGTTCCGTCGTCGGTTCTGCACATGGGAACGATGGCCAACCTCTACCGCGAAGGCCAACTGGGAGCGACTCACGTCGAGAGCATCCTCGGCGAACCAGAGCTGGCCGAACCTCAGGATGCAGTGCCTGCTCGCAGCACTTTGGTCGAATTCGACAGCGTCGGCTTCGAATACACCACTGGGCAGCGCGTCCTCGAGAACATCTCCTTCGAGATGCAACCGGGTACCGTGACCGCGATCGTTGGCCCCTCCGGCTCCGGAAAGACCACTTTGGTGCGTCTACTTCCGCGGTTCTGGGACGTCACGGACGGGTCTATTCGACTGGGCGGAAGCGATTTACGAGATCAGTCCAGTCGCGAAGTCTTGAGATCGATGGCCATCGTCTTCCAAGATGTTGTGCTCCTGCGGGACAGCGTGCGCGAGAATATTCGGCTCGGTCGACCGGATGCAACGGATCTGGAAGTGGAGACAGCGGCGAGGCGGGCGCAGATTCACGACGTGATCATGCGACTGCCGGACGGGTACGACACCGAGATCGGTGGTGGTTCGGGCGGTGAGCTGTCGGGTGGGGAGAAGCAACGCCTGACGATCGCCCGCGCCATCCTTCAGAACCCGCCGATCGTCATCCTGGACGAGGCGACTTCGCAGGCCGATCCCCACAGTGAATCGGCCGTTCAACGCGCACTGGGTGAGATCAGTGCGGACGGCGGCACCCTGATGGTGATCGCTCATCGACTGCGCACCGTCCGATACGCCGATCAGATACTCGTTCTCGACGCCGGGCGGATCGTGGAAAAGGGTACGCACGAACAGTTGTCGGCGCTCGGCGGAACCTACGCGCGGATGTGGGCGCTCCAGAACCCCCTCGTCGAAGACATCTCTCCGCGAAAGGCGCTGCAATGATTCGAGACCTGGACGAAATCCTCGGGCGCGACAATGGGATGCGAGGTCAGATAGCAGGTTTCACGCTCGCCGGGATACTCGAGGGTGTCGTCTTTGCACTGATGATTCCGATCCTGAAAGCGGTGGTTCGCGGCGATTACGACGCCGCAGTTCCGTGGGTTGTCACTGCTGCTCTCGTGGCGGTAGCCTGTGGCGCCGTACGGTGGATCGCCGAGAATCGGGCGTACCGCATCGGAATCGATGGTTTTGCCGGTGGAATCATGCATCGCCTCGGTGAGCACTTGGTGCAGGTTCCGCTCGGGTGGTTCAGCAAGGCAAATCGTGGAGCGTTCACTCGCCTGGTCACCGAGGGCACGGCAATCTTGATGAGCATCCCGGGAATGATCATCGCGCAACTCGTCACCGTCACGGTGACTCCAGCGACAGTGGCGATCGCTGTCTTGTTTGTGGACTGGCGACTGTCTCTCGCGATGGTCGTCTTCGTTCCACTGGGGATTCGGGCTTACCGCAACGTGCAGCGGGCGGTTGTTCCCGAATACGAGGCGATCGGCAAGAGCGAATCCGAGCTGGCATCACGCGTCGTCGAATATGCACAGGCGCAGCAAGTTCTACGTTCGGCCGGTAAGAGCGGCGAAGGCTGGACTCGGTTGGACGAAGCTCTTGTGTCCAACCGGGACGCACACCTGCAGGAAATCGGATCGGTCGACAAGTATCTGCTGCGGTTCATGATCGTCGTTCAGGTTGCCTTTCTCACCGTCCTGGTACTGGCGGCACTGCTGGTCACCACCGGGTCCATCGACACAGCAAGCGTGATCGTTGTTCTCGTGTTGGCCGTGAGGTTCGTGGAGCCGATGCAGATGCTCGCAGGATTCGGTGAAGGTATCTCACTGGCCCGGGTGTCGCTCGGATCTGTCCGAGAGATGATCGATGTACCGGTGCTGGCGGAGCCTGAGGTGCCGAAAGAGCCTACTTCGTATGATATTCGGTTCGATTCGGTTTCCTTCGGCTACGGCCCGGATCGCGTGATTCGTAACGTGAGCCTCGAGTTCCCGGACTGCTCGGTCACCGCTCTGGTCGGTCCTTCCGGTTCCGGAAAGACAACTCTGGTTCGGCTGATCTCCAGATTCTGGGACGTCGACGAAGGTGCGGTAACCATCGGGGGAGCCGATGTTCGCGAGATCGGAACGAGAGCATTGATGTCTCGGATATCGACTGTCTCACAGCAGGTTTACCTGTTCGACGGAACCATCCTGGAGAACGTTCGGTTGGCGAGACCGGATGCCACCGAGTCGGAGGTCCGTCAAGCAGTGGTGGATTCCAGGCTAGGCGAAGTGATCGACCGTTTGCCGAGCGGTGAGGAGACCAGGGTAGGTGAAGGCGGATCACTGCTGTCCGGCGGTGAACGTCAGCGGGTCTCGATTGCGCGGGCATTCCTCAAGGACACTCCGATTGTTCTTCTCGACGAAGCGACTTCCGCCCTCGACGGAGAGAACGAAGTCGCCATCACCGAGGCAATTCACCGATTGGCCCGTGGTCGAACGGTGGTGATCATCGCTCATCGCCTGTCGACTATTCAGGGAGCAGATCGCATCGTCTACCTCGAAGACGGTGGGGTGGAGGAGGTCGGCTCCCACGAAGACCTGATCGCGCGAGGTGGGAAGTACTCGGATTTGTGGGCCGAGCGCAGTGGCGCGGAGGGATGGAGGATCGACCGAGCGCCTAAGCGGTGAAGAAACCGTGTGGTTTGATCGACGAATGGACGAAGCCGCTGCAGATCCAGTGAAACCGCCGCGCAAGCGCCGGTGGCCTCGTTGGGTCGCAGGCATTGCGGTGCTCGGAGCGGTTGTCTACGCAGGCTCGATCGTGTGGATTTCCGTGGCGTCGGCCGGCCACACGTCGGACGCCGCCGATGCTCCCGACGCTCCGGTTGTGATCGTGCTGGGCGCGCAGATCAAGGACGGTAAGCCGATGGCTTTCCTGAAAGGGCGGCTGGACGCAGCAGTCGAACTGGTGGAAGCGGGAAAGGCTAAAGCGGTCCTGGTCTCCGGCGACGCGAACGGCGGCTCGGGTGACGAGATCGCGGCGATGACGAACTACCTGGTGGAGCAGGGAATAGATGAGCGTCGCATCGTGGGGGATCCGTACGGCCTCGACACCTATGACACCTGCTTCCGGGCCATACATACGTATGGGGTGACCAAGGCGTTGATTGTCACTCAGGGGTATCACGTGCCCCGCGCTGTTGCGTTGTGCCGAGACGTCGGCATCGACGCAGACGGTGTGAACAGCGATTGCGGGTGCGCAACTCCGACGCTGATCAAGAACGCCGCCCGGGAGTGGGTCCTTGCCAAGCCCAAGGCGGCGCTCGACATGCTGTGGAGCCGGGACGCAAAGGTGACGTCGCCGTCGGAGGACTCGGTCCAGGTGGCGCTGTCGATTCCCTGACGCGGGGTGAGTGCGCACGGTTTCTGTCGAGTGAACACACGCTCCGGAGAGTCGGAGCGTGTGTTCACTCGAGGTGAAGGGTGCTAGCTCGACAGTCAGATCAGTGCTGCGGCGGCGAATGCTCCCAGTGCGATCAATGCCGCGCCGGTGACGCTCTGCACGCGACGGTCCACGACGCACATGATCGAGAGGAATCCCGGCATCGAGCCACCGCGCTTGGTGTGCACGATTGCCGCGAGGCTGGGCATGCAGCGGCCAAGGGATACGACTGTGAACAGCGCCGCCCCGAGAGCCGGTGAACCCGAAGCCATGACGCCGAGTGCCAGGAGGTAGTACGCACTCGAGCGGATGAAGATCAGAAATCCCGGACCGATGATCGCGCCGAAGATCAGCGAGACCTTCCACGGCGCCATCGTGCGGCGCAGATGGCGCGGAAGCTGTTGGCGCCGCATCGGAGTCGGCATGCTCACCGCACCCAACTCGTGCAGCCCGTATGCAACCGCGACGACGGCCCAGACGCCCAGCGCCCAGCCGACCGGCACGTACCCGGACATCGCCGCACCGAGAGCGCCGATCAATGCCCCGGTGACGCCTCCCGTCGTGACCGAACCCAGAGCGTGCCAGCCGAGTCGGCGGACGGGAGTCGAGGATCCCTTCCGATCGACTTGCTTCGGCGCGGCAACAACTCCGGCGACGGACATTCCGCAGGTCGACCAGTTCGCGGCCAGCGACGTAACCAGTCCGGCGCCGATAACAGCTGTGGTCAAAGCTGTTGTCGCAGATGGCGTGGCCACGAGTGCGAGGCCGGCACCCGCAGCGGCGCCCGCCGCGACGAGGCTGACACGGGTCGCGGTGCCGACCGATCCTTGAAGGGTCGGCCGGATGTCAGGGACGTCGGTCTGCAGTGGGCCGTGTGAGAGAACAGTAGTCATCAGATCCTCCGAAGTGTTTGTGGTTCAGGAAAAGTGTCGAGCCGAAGTCGCAGCGAAAAGTGATGAGCCAGAGTTCACAGCACTGTGATGACTCCGATCATGTACGGGTGGACGGAGCACGAATATTCGTAGACGCCGACGCTCTCGAACGTGTGCCGGAACGTTCCGTCTCCGGTGATACCGCTGTCGAACAGGCCGGGTGATTCCACGTGATGCAGGAGTCCGCCGTCGTCGAAGCGCCACTCGACGGTGCCGCCGTGCTCCACGGTGACGTCCATCGGACTGAACTGAACATTGCTGATCTCGACCACCACGTCGGGGACGGGATCTTCTGTGCCGCAAGCTGGGACACACGTCGCCGCGACGGCGAGGCCGAAGCCGGCGATCCACCTCCTCACTATTGAACGATCACGGTGCCCACCATCATCGGGTGGGGCGTGCAGTGGTAGGTGAAGGTTCCGGCGTCGTCGAACGTGTACGAGAAGGTTCCCTCGGTGAGCAACTCGCTCTTCAGTTTCCCGTCGAGATCACCGTTGCCGACCACGTCGTGGGGGAGTCCGCTGTCGTCGAACTTCCATTCGACGGTCTGTCCCTTCTCGATGGTGACCGATGCCGGTGTGTACGCCATGTTCTTCACCTCGATCACGACTGCAGGTTCGTCCGACGACGCACCGGCATCACTACTGCAGGCGGTGAGGCTCAGGGCAGCGCACGCGGCCAGGAAAGCGGGAACGAGTTTCTTCATGAGGTGTTCTCTCCATTCTTCGACTTGTCAGCGGACGTAACGCAGATTTGCCGTCATGCCGGCCTCGAAGTGGTAGGCGTTGTGGCAGTGGAACATCCACTCGCCGGGATTGTCGGCGTCGAACTCGATGGCAAGCTCGGTGCCGGGTAGGACGTTGACGGTGTCGCGGCGAAGTCCGCCGTAATCCGGTACCGCAAACGTGTGGCCGTGGGTGTGCATGGGGTGCCACATCGTGGACGCGTTCTTCATCGTGATCCGGACCCGTTCGCCCTGTTTCATGACGAGCTTGCCTGCATCGGCCCCCGCCATTCCCCAGACGTACCGATCGCCGGCCTGGATCAACTCGATGCGGTAGTCGCGATCAGGCGATTTCGTCTCGAGCCGTGCGGATTCCGTGGGCCGGAGTTCGCTTTCGGTGACCAGTCGGCCGGCCAGTTCCGAGAGGTTTCCGCCGACATCCGGGTTCGCCAGCGCCAACGCGTCGGTGCTGCGTAGGACGGTCGACGCATAACCATCTCGGCCCTCGACCTTCGCCACCACCGGCCATGTTCCCGACTTCACCGTCACCAGCACGTCGTAGCGCTGCGCCATTCCGACGATGATGGTGTCGGCGGGAGTTGGTTCCACGTCGTAGCCATCGGTAGCGACAATTGTCATCTCGTGACCGGCCACAGCAAACCGGTACGGAGTTTCGGCGGCTGCGTTGATGATTCGCAGTCGCAGGGTCGAACCGGGCGCTGCAGTCACGACAGCAGGATCGTTGGGTGGCCGCCCGTTGATCAAGTGCAGTGGATACGCGATGTGTTGAGTCATCCCGCCGAGTGGTTCGGAAGAACCGTGTCCGCCGCTCACCAACTGTTGCGCGACAGACATGTCGGCTTCCGAGTGTTCCGCCGGAGTTGTTGCCCCACCGCCGTGTCCGCCGTGCCCGCCCGAAATTGCCGGGTTCAGGGCCATCAGGACGGAATCCGGTGTGGTACCCAATCCGTCAAGCCAGTCGTCGAGCACTAGGACGGCATCGACGTCGGCCCCGGTGATGTCGTTCGGGTCCTCGACGATCAAGGCGCCGAACAGCCCCCGATCGGCTTGTAATCCGCTGTGCGAGTGGTACCAGTACGTTCCCGGATCCGGTGCGATGAAGTTGTACTCGAAACTCGAACCGGCGCCGATGGGAGCCTGCGTGGTGGGTGCCGCGCCATCCATGTCGTTGCGGATTCGAATTCCGTGCCAATGCAGTGTTGTCTCGGCGTCGAGGCCGTTCTGGACGCTGACGTTCACCCGGTCACCGGACTTCAGGCGAAGTTCCGGAGCCACCGCAGCGCCTCCGTACGTCCACGTGTCCACGAGGCGTCCGCCAAGATCTACCGTCGAGAATCCGGCGGCAAGGGCAAACGCAGCGGTGGTCCCGTTCCAGGCTCGCGCCGATTCTGCGGCGGCAACTTCCGGGTCGGTGGGCAGGATGTAGTCGAGATCGGTCGTCGGCGTCGGAGATGCTGCAGTGGAACTGCATCCGGCAATCGTCCCCATTGCGCCGAGCCCGAGTGCTCCGGCGCCGAGTGCTCCCAAACTCAGGAATCGGCGCCGGCCCATCACCACACCGGATCCGGGACGACTCATCGGAGTACTTCTGGTGTGATCAACCCGCTGACATCCCCGACGTTGCCCGAGACATCGACGGAACTGACCTGCTCGCCGGTGCTCGCGTTGTAACCCACGATCTTCTGCGGAGCGGAGCCTTCGACCTCAGGTCCCGAACCGAGCACGTAGAACGTGGCGCCGTCGACGGAAAAGGTCATGCTCTTGATGTCTGTCAAGCCGAGGTCTGCAAGCGTCAAGCTCTTCACCGGGGCGAAGGTTGTTGCGTCGGACAAGTCGATCTTGACCAGTGAGCCTCCCCGAGCAGAGTCCGGATGAATAGCCGTGTCCGTATACGCGATTGCGAGCCGGGTTGCGTCGGCGTTGATGACGTTCTCCGAGAATCGACCGGAGTCCTGCCCGGCGTTTCCGATCGGCTTGACACCTTCCTGAGGCAGTCCGTTGGAGAAGTCGAAGACGTACACATCGCCGTTCTCACTGACCAGCAAGGCTTTTTGTGCTTCCGAGGCCCACGTGACCTTACGGGTGGAGACAAAATCCTCGGGTAGGACCTTGCTTCGGGCGGTTTCCTTCGGAACACCGTCGTCACCGATCGTGACGTGCAGCAGTTCCCGGGTGTCCTCGCAGACGCTGTACAGCTCGTGATCGACCATCCACGTGAACGGACCGCAGCCGACTATCTGGAGTGCACCGGTCGCTTCCTTCTTCTCGAGGTCGACCACTCTGATGCCGTACAAACCGTCGTCCCACGTGACGAAGAACTTGCCGTCGGACGTCACGGCGTTCGAGCCGGGACGGGAATGTACGCGTGCGACGTCCGGAAGCATGACCTCGGCTGGTTCCAGCAGGTTTCCGGAGTAGGTGCTGACCGTGAAATCTGCCGCGCCGCGGGAACCTCGGGGCCGCCACACCTCGGCAGCGAGCACCGCAGGATCCTCGGCGGAATCCCCGACGAATCCGTGAATGACCGGATCCCAGATACCAGGGCCGACGGTGATCCGGCTCTCGGCCACACCGGTTTTCGGATCGATGACGTTGACGCTGAGCTCGAGTTGGCCGAATCCACCTTCGACGCCCAGCAAGCGGTCAGCTGCGATCGGGGTGATCGAACCGACGTGCAACGGCTCGGGAATGGTATCGCCGATTTCCTGGTCGTCGTGACCGAGGGAGATCCCCTCGCCCGGAGCAGTGAACGGAACTGTCGGATAGGTGACATCGCCTGCGCTGGAGGGTTCGTCGTTGTCGGACGAACTGCAACCGGCCAGCGCGAGTACGACGGTGAGTGGGATGACGGCAACGGCGGGTCGCGCCAGTTTTCGGGTTCGCGGACTGCTCATGATCCGGCACCGACCTTGGGGCGCTCGGCCGGTCGAGTCTGGCAGTCCTCACCGATGATGGGCGCCATCGTGCAGGTGTATGCCTGGGACTCGTCGGAGACACACCAGATGATTTCCTGGTCGTAGCTTCCGGAGACCGGGTTGTACATCACGGCCTGCATGTCCGGTTCGCCGCAGAATGCGTTGGAACACGAAGGCGCACCGCAGCAGTCGTAGTAGGCGATCAGATAGGTCTTGCCGGTATCAGGGTTGGTGCAGCATCCGACCCAGAACTCTGCGCCGGGCTTGCTGCCGGGGGCGCAGGTGGTGACACCGCCGCCGTTGCATGCGGCACAGGACGTTCCGTCCATGTTGCACCAGCGCCAGTACTCGCACTCGGCCGGATCTTTACCGTCGTAGACAGGGACAAGAGGTTCGGGGCCAGGTGCCGGCGCAGGAACCTCGGGCTCTTGGGCGAAGGCACTACGTGTCACAGGAAGTGTGCTGATCAGTGCCACTCCTGACACACCCATGGTCCACTTGCCGATCCGGCTGATCATGGACCGCCGCGAAACGCGTTCGGAGAGTTTGCGTCCGGTTCGACTGGTGAGCGAACCGCCCTGGCCCGCCATCCATTCGGCCTGGGCCTGAACTGTCGCCTCGTCGACGGGATATCGATTCTCCGTCATGTTGTGCTGCGGGAATTCATTGTCGTCCAACGATTTTCTCCTGATTCGTGAAGAGGATCGAACTGTGCAGGAAGATCAGGCCGCGCTGCCGGATTTCGCCTGGGCATGAAGGTGCTGGAGTGAGGGGGTGCCGGATTCGAGCGCATTGAGCAGGCTTTCCACCTGAGCCATGTGATTGCACAGGCCCTTTCCTCGGATCTTGCCGTGCTCGTCGAGAATCACGCCGTACGGAGTGGTGCCCACCTGGTACGCGATACCGACGTCTCGAGCGTCGATGTAACTGAGCTCGGAACCGATCCCGCTACCGGCCAGGAACTCGCGATGCTCTTCGGTTGTTCCGTCGGAGATGATGATCACGTCGAGATCCGATTCGGCTCGGGCCATTGCCCTTACGCCGGGAAGAAGGCTCTTGCACGTCGAGCAACTCGGTGCTGTGAACAGCAGGAGTTGAGGTTTGTCGCGGTGACCACCGACTCCGACGGTCCGTCCTTCCTGATCGATGAGACCGGCAAACGACGGGCCGGCCTGTTCGACCTTGGGGCCGGTATCCATCATCCGGGCACCGAGAGGTCCGAGACGTACTTGTACGCGGCCGATTTCACGAGCCAGAGCAAGAACCATCAAGAACAGTACGGCTACGGCGATCACCAGGATCACTGTCGCGACAAGGAGGAAAGTGGTCATCGTGGTAGTCCTGCCTTCGAGTTTTCAGTGGTGGGGATGTAAGTTCACGAGCCGTACCGGGACGCGGTTTCGGCGGTTCGGAGGCGGATGGAGGCGCTCGACAGATAGTCGTCGACTGGGCGTCGTCCGAGGTGGACCACCGAACGAATCTGTGCGAGCGCAACTCCCGCCAGAACGAGGAGGAATCCGAAGGTCGTCGCCACGACCTGGACGCCGATCTCAGCCTGTCCGGCGGTGACCGACAGTGCCACAGCGATCACCGCGAGTGTTCCGGCGCGAACGGCGTGGAACCATCCGATACGCGGAATCTCGCCGACTCCGAATGCAAAACATCCGCAGTCCAGATCGCGTCGCCCACGCAGGAGGTTGATCGTGAGGCCCGTGAAGAACGACGCGAACATGACGGCAGCAACCAAGGCGGCGAGGCGATGGGCCACGCCGAGAACCAGAAGGATGCCTACGACGGTTTCCGCGACGGGAAGGATGCGAGCGAGCGGTACTTCGAGTCGCACCGGCAACACTTTGTATCCGCGCACCGAACGAAGGACCCCGTCGTGGTCGTTCAGCTTGGGAATGCCGGCGAGCAGGAGAACAAATCCGATGATCGCCGAAGTGGTGGCGCTGACCAAGTCCATGCTTCCTCCGTTCCTCTCGGGTAGTGCCGGTGGTGTGTGGGACACATCCTGTACGGGCGATGCTGCGAATCCGCGTCGACCGCGCTACGCCTGGACGAGGTGCAACTGAGAGAGCAGTTGTCGTGTGAGAATCGGAGAACTCGCAGGTCAAGGTGCTCCCGGAGGGGCCGGATACCGTCGGCCGCCCTTGATCCGGCATGACGCTGGGTGGGAAACAGAGTCGGATTCTCACTTGAAAGTTCTGTGCGCGCCATCGTGGAAACTGCGCGGAAACATAAGCGGACTAACTTGACCGAATTCTGACAATTCGCTCGTAGGTTCGGGCCTGGACGCGACGGACGGTGACTCATGGCCGTGAGTGCGGCACTGCGTGCGGCGATCACGCGAGCGCAGAATGCGGATCAACACAGTGAGCCCGTGTTCTCCCCGCTCCGTGGTCTCGGACGAGGACGTTTGACCCCGATCGACCTGTTGGGGCAATCACTTTCCACGATCGCTCCGGCAACGGGAATGGTGTTCATCGCCCTGTGGATGATCACCTACAGTCCCGGCTACGTCGGGTTGGCTGCGATTGCTGCGACAACTTCGGCGGTGTTTCTCGTTGCGTTCTGCATCACTCAGTTCACGCGGAGACTGGCCGCAGCAGGATCGTTGTACAGCTTCGTCTTCCAAGGCTCCGGTATCCGGGCGACACTGACGGCGGGTGCCGCACTGGTACTCGGGTATCTCGGAATCTCGGTTTCGGTTTTCTCGCAGGCAGTTCCGAGTCTGCTCGATACCATCGCCATTGTCGGCCCCGACGTGCGAGGGCCTGCCGCGACGGTGATCACGACGGTGGCGATTGCCCTGGCCGTCGCGTGGATTGCAGTGCGAGGCGTCCGGTTCGCCACCCGAGCGATCCTGGTCGTCGAAGCGTGCTCGTTGATTCTCATCGTCGTGGTCATGCTGGCGACGCACAGTGACACGACAACTGCTGTTGCCCTGCCGAATCCGTCGCTGAGTGCAGTTCCGTTTCTCGCGATGCTGACGGTGCTCAGCATGGCGGGCTTCGAAAGCTCGGCCTTCTTCGGCCCGGAAGCGAAACGACCACTCATCAGCGTCACACGCACGGTTCTCATTTCGCCGATCATCTGCGGGGTCCTCTTCGTTTTTGCGGCCTGGGCGGCGATGACCGGCCACGGCGCAACGATCGTCGGAGCGTACTTCGAAGGAAAGGCATCCGGAGCCAGCGCGGAAGTGGTTCTGGCAGTCAAGATCGGAATGACGTGTTCCTGGTTCGCATCCACTCTCGGTTGTGCGCAGGCGGGTTCGCGGTTGTTGTACTCGATGGGGATCGAACGGGTACTGCCTGCGCCGCTCGCTCGCGTACACAGACGGTTCCGCACCCCGTACGTTGCGGTACTTGCGTTCGTCGCGGTAAGTGCGGCGGGCGTATTCATCTATTCGGATACGGTTCGCGACGATTCGGGATCCTTCGACGGCGTGGTGGAGACCGCGTTGGTCTGCGCTTACACGCTGGTGGCCTTTGCTTCGTGGAAGTTCTTGCGCCGAATCGGGGAACATACTTCGCTGACCCGGATATGCACTGTGTCCGTGAGCGTCGCCGGTGCCGGTCTATTGGTCTACATCGTTCTCGACGGTGCGGTTCACGGGATGTGGGCACTGCCGATCGCTGCTCTTGCTGTTGCTGTGTCGGGGACAGTGTGGAGTTCATTGCTTCGAAGAGCCAGACCGGAAAGCCTTCTGATGGTGGGCGCTTTCGACAGCGTCGAGACGGCGGACCTGTTGCCCGGTGCGGGCACTCTGCTGATCGACGGTGACGGGCGAAGGCGACTCGTTCCGGATCGTGGGACCGCCGAGGGTGACTCGCCGGAGCATGGGCGGTGACCGCGGACCGTGCAACCGCTGGTCCACGATCAGGCAAACAGATCGGCGACGAGACCCACTTCAGTGGACAACAACCGCGTGCGGTCCAGAAGGCGCTGGGGATGCTCGAGGCGGTGGCTCATCTGGGACCGGGAACAACCGCGAAGGAGATCGCCACTTTTGCAGGCGTTCCGTCGGCCACGGCGTACCGGATGCTGAATCTGCTTGTGGCGGAAGGCTTTCTCGTGCGGGTGCCGGACCTGTCAGGGTTCGCGTTGGGGCGTCGGACTGCCGAGCTCTCGCATGCGGCGTCGTCGAGTGGTCCGGCGCCGACGCTGCACGAGCGCGTCGAGGACATGCGGACACACACGAGGTTCGGATTGCACGTCGCCTCATTCGCTGGTGGGCGCTTGAGGTTCGTCGACAAGGATCCGGATCACGAGATCATCGGAATAGCGGCACTGGCCAAGAACCTTCACGCGAATGCGCTGGGGAAGGTTCTGTTGGCGCACGACGAGCGGCTGCTTTCGGGTTTGGAACTTCGCCGGGTCACGGAGTTCACCCTCGGTGATTTCGATGCGTTGTATGAGCAGTTGAGGTCTGTTCGCCTGCAGGGTTTTGCGTTCGAGAACCAGGAATGTCGCCTGGGTCGATCCGCGGTCGCAGTACCGGTTCGAGATCACGCAGACCAGGTGGCCGGCGGGTTGTGTGTTCAGGGAGCGAGCGGGCGAGTGACGGACGAGGATCGAGAGTTGGTCGGTTTCCTACTCGATTGCGCGCGTCAGCTCACCGGATTGCTCTGACGTCACACGCGCAGGCTCAGGGGGAGCCCGGCGGTCATCAGGACCACGGACTCCGATTCACTGGCGATGCGGCTGTTCACCAGACCGAGTAGATCGCGGAACAGTCTCCCGGACTTCGTGTCCGGGACGACGCCGCTTCCCACTTCGTTCGTGACGGCGACAATCGGAACCGGACAGGCGGTCCAGGCGTCGGCCAACCGGTCGATATCTGCGTGGACGTCGCTGAGATCTTCTGTCGCCCACGCCTGATGTCGGTCCAGACGTGCGGTCAGCCACGTGCCGAGGCAGTCGATCAGGATCGGTGTTGTTGCGGCCACGAGAATTTCGGCGACCTCGGAGGTCTCTACCGTCGTCCACGTCGGCGGCCTCCGCGCGCGATGCGACGCAATTCGTTCGATCCAGTCGGGATCGTCGTCCTGCGGATCCCCGGTGGCGATGTACGTGACGTGCCGGTAGCCGGCAAGCAGGCCCTCCGCGTAAGTGGACTTGCCCGAGCGGGCGCCACCGGTGACCAGAGTTCGATGGCTCTGTCCTACCCCGATCTCGAGCACAGCTCCATCCGGAACCGCTCGCGCCCCGGACGTTCGAAGTGCTTCCGAGAGTTCGTTTTCGACCGGGTTGTGGTGCCCGAGGTGTACGGCGACCACATCGGTTCGATCGGTGATCGCGGTGCAATTGCGTAGTCGGCTCACCGTCTCCGCGAAACTCGGCAGATCATGGTGCCCGGTGCCGTGGTCAGTCTTGTGGCCGAAGGTCTCTTCGAGAAAGACGGCGTCGAAACGGGCGTCGGCAAGGGCGTCGACAGTGACTTCGGGCAGAGGCCCGGTGTCGGTGGCCCAGAAGATTCGGGTTCCGGATGCGTCGGTGATGTCGTAGAGAAGGGTGGTTACTTCGTGCGCGGCTTCGAGTGCGCGAACACGATAGGTGCCCAACATGATCGACTGGCCGGTCTCGAGCGGTGTGAAGGTCACCGGGTCATCCGGGCCCACCCAGTCTCGGCAGGGAGCGAGCGCGTCGGGTGGTCCGAGAACCTGGAGCGGTTCGGTGCGAGACGCCCAGGACCGGAACAGCAATGCCATCGGGCCGAGGTGATCAGGATGAGAATGCGTCAGCAGGATGTGTTCGACGTGTGCCAGCGTGCGACCGAATCGCGACGCGGCGCGCGGTACTTCGGGTCCACAGTCCAACAGGATGCGGTTGTCCAGCAAGGCAGCGGTGTGTCCGCGAATGGTTTCATTCGACAATGCCGCCAGGCAGGAAGGGCAAGTGCAGAACGGGTTCGGCCAACCGTCGGCAGCGCCGGTGCCGAGCATCACCAGTTCCATCAGCGGGTGCCTTCCTGCCGAATCGGAACAACGATGGGACCGCTGGGCCGTTCCAGGATTTCGACGCGAGCGCCGTACACGCGGCCGAGGAGGTCTGCCTCCAGCACCGCTGAGGGTGTACCGTCGGCAACCACGCTGCCCTTGTCCAGCAGCACAATTCGTCGACCGTATTGACCCGCGAGAGTGAGATCGTGCATCGCGGCGATGACCGTGATGTTGTCGTCTTCTCGCAGTTCCTCCACCAAGTCGAGAACCTGCTGCTGGTGACCGATGTCGAGGGCGCTGGTGGGTTCGTCCAGGAGCAATACCTGCGGCTCTTGAGCCAGTGCCCGAGCCAGGACCACGCGTTGCAATTCGCCGCCGGAAAGTTCGGTGGCTCGTCGATCTGCGAACTCGGTGAGGTCGAGCCTTTCGATCACCGAAGTGATCACCGAACGATCTGTGGCGGTTTCGGTTCCGAATCGTCGTAGATACGGAGTGCGGCCGAGCGCAACCAGTTCCTTGACCGTTGAGCCCTCGGGTACTACCGGACGCTGAGGCATCAACGCGACGACGGCGGACATCGCCTTGCGGCTGGAATTGCGAGGACTCAGTCCCCCGACCGAGAGCTCACCGGTAGACGGAATCAATCCAGCGAGGGCATGCATCAAGGTTGTCTTGCCGGCGCCGTTCGGCCCGACCACGGCAACCCAATCGCCTGGTGTCACATCGAGATCGATGCCGTCGACGACGTCCTTGCCGCCGAGATTGACTCGGAGGTCGCGGCACCGCACTGCGCTGTCGGTCATGCCGAGACCCGGCTGCGGCGCAGAACCAGAAGGAAGAACGGAGCGCCGATCATCGCGGTCACAACTCCGATGGGGAGTTCGGCCGGTGCCATGACCGTGCGGGCGGCAACGTCGGTGAGGACAAGAAACGCCGCTCCGAGCATGAGTGACAGGGGGAGAAGCAGCCGATGAGACGGGCCGACGACCAGTCGAACCGCATGGGGAACAACGATTCCGACAAAGCCGATGAGTCCACTTGCACTCACGACCGCGGCCGTTCCCAGAGTTGCGGCGAGCACCAGCACCAGGCGTGATCTGGCCGGGTCGACGCCGAGGCTGGCGGCTTCGACGTCACCTACGGCCATCACGTCGAGTACGCGTCGGTGTACCAGGATGACGGCAGATGCCAGCGCGACGTACGGCAAGACAACCAGAACTTCCGACCAACCGTCGGTGGACAGTCCGCCGAGTAGCCAGGAATAGACCTCGCGCAGTGAATCGTCGAACCGCTGCTGAACAAAAGTCTGCGCTGCATTCGTGAACGCTGCGACTGCGACACCGGCGAGGATGATGACTACCGCGTTCTGCGGCCCGCCAATGCTTCGACCGAGCGAATAAGTTGCGAACACTGCCAGCACACCACCGACGAAGGCGGCCATGGGAATTCCGAACATGCCCAGCGCTCCACCCGAAACGATGGCGAGGGTTGCGCCCAGTCCGGCTCCGCTGGAAACTCCGAGGAGATACGGATCCGCCAAGGGATTGCGGAACACGCCCTGGTAGGCGGCGCCGGCTACCGCCAACATTGCTCCGACCAACGCGCCCAGGACTACTCGCGGAAGCCGGATCTGCCAGAGAATGGCCTGCTGTGTTGCGGTGAGGCCGGAATCTATATGGATGCCGGGTATTCCGTCCAGAAGTTCGAGAATGGTCCGATCAGGCGTCAAACCGGCCGGCCCCACCAGAACACCGATCAGCAAGGCGGCGCACAGAATTAGCGCGGCGCCGAGCAGAACGGCGGTCCGATGTTGGGAGATACCGGCTTTGATCATCGAGTGCTCAGGCCGTGGGAACTTGGGCAACGATGGCAGCGACGGCCTTCACCTGGTCGGCGACACGAGGTCCCCAGCGGCTGGAGAGGTCTTCGTCGAGCACATGGATCTGGTTGCCGGTAACCGCTTTCATGCCGCTCCACCCGGGTCGAGCGGCGACGGATTCTGCTGTCACTCCGCAGCATTGGGAGTCTGCGAGAAAGATGAGATCGGGATTGGCCTGTACCACGAATTCGGCGGACAACTGCGGATAGTCACCCTGCCCCGCGGCGTCGGCGATGCTCTTCATTCCGAACAGCGAGTAGATCTGCCCGACAAAACTCGAACTCGTGACGGTGTAGAGCGAGGAGTCGAGTTCGTGGAAGTACGTCAGCGGCTGTTGGCGCGCAGGAACACTGGCGACAGCGGCGTCGATGTCCGAGCGCATGGTGTCGACAACTTCGGTGCCCTTGTCCTCGTGGCCGGTGGCCTTCGCGACGCGCTCGATCTGGGCGTAGACGTCGTCGATGCTCGTCGCTGCCGGTAGTAGGAGTGTCGGCACCTTCGCCTTTTGCAGTCCGGAGACAAGATCGTTCATGTCATCCGATGCGATCACCAGATCCGGTGCGTAGCCGAGGATGGCTTCGACGTTCGGTTGAAAGCCCGAGAGATCGGTGACCGGGATACCGGCCGGGTAGTCGGACTGATTGTCGACGGCCTTCACCTGATCGCCCGCGCCGACGGCCCACAGGGTCTCGGTGGCGCTGGGACTGAGTGACACGATCGACTGCGGACGTGACTCGATGGTGATGTCCGTGCCGGAATCCGTGGGACCGGAAACAACAGTCACCGGGAACGAGCCGTCCGAGGCCGCTGTGGTTGCGGGTGCATCGGACGTCGAGCTACTGCACGCACCGGCAAGCAGTGCGGTGCTCACCGTCAGTGCTGCAAGTACAGATCTGAATTTACGTGTCGGCCGAGTACTCACAGCCACCCCTCCGCTAGTGGCGAAGGGTCGCGAGCAGCGCGGCCGCGAGGCGAAGCGCCACGAGCGGTCCTTCGTCCGAGAACCATCGTGTCGCCACGAGGCCGGTGACCTGACTCGTTCGCCTCGAGTAGTGACGGGCGAATTCACAGTTGCGTCGACAGTGCCGGGGTTTCACCGAACTTCACACGAGCAGCGTGGCACCCCGGTGAACCGGGGCATCTGCACTTTACAGGGGTCGTCTGGCTTGACCCGGGAGGTCAAGGCAGGGTAAATATCTATTCCACTAATGAACTAGTGAAAGGGTTCGGATGATCGACTTCCGTATCGACCGCCGATCCGGCATTCCCACTTACGTGCAATTGGTCCTTCAGGTGAAGCAGGCGCTCAGGCTCGGTGATCTCCAAGTCGGGGATCGGCTGCCCACAGCCAAGGACGTCGTGGGAGCGCTCGCGATCAACCCGAACACAGTCCTGAAGGCCTACAAGGAACTCGAGCGCGACGGACTTGTCGCCCCGAGGCCCGGATTGGGCACGTTCGTCGTGAAGTCCCTGGCCAAGCCCGGTATGGCGGAAAGCTCTGCGCTACGTCGTGAGTTGGCGCGTTGGGTGGCAGATGCCGTGGCCGCCGGACTCGAGCGCACGGACATCGAAGCATTGGTGAGTTTGGAGCTCGAGAAGACGTTCATCGAAACGGATCCGTCCGGAAAGCAGGGGGAGACATCATGACTGCGCAAGAATCGGCACTGACAATGCAGGACGTGGACAAGCGCTTCGGCAAGAAGAAGGTGCTCGACGCCTGCACATTCGAGGTCGCGACAGGAAGCATCACTGCCCTGGTCGGGGTGA
Source organism: Rhodococcus sp. Ni2 (assembly GCF_021352185.1). Lineage (NCBI taxonomy): Bacteria > Bacillati > Actinomycetota > Actinomycetes > Mycobacteriales > Nocardiaceae > Rhodococcus > Rhodococcus sp. Ni2. The sequence goes on along the minus strand of NZ_WOXZ01000001.1, from coordinate 1,476,481 downwards.
ACGGAGCGGGCAAGTCCACACTGATGTCCTTGGCGGTCGGGTTGACGATGCCTGACCACGGTTCGATCACCGTCCTGGGCAGCACGCCGGATCAGGACGGCATCTGCCCAGGCCTGTCGTACCTCGCTCAGCACAAGCCCCTGTACCCCAAATTCACTGTGGCAGAACTTCTTCGATTCGGCGCATACACCAACGACGAGTGGGATGCGAAGTACGCTCTGGATCTGGTGGAGCGCGCTGGAATTTCTCTCGATGCGAAGGCGAAGACTCTGTCACCAGGTCAACGAACCAGGGTTGCACTGGCTTTGGCGCTCGGACGCAGGCCGCAGTTGCTTCTACTCGACGAGCCTCTGGCAGATCTCGATCCCGTGGCGCGGCGGTCTGTGGCGACCACTCTGCTCGAAGACGTTGCCGAGTACGGCACCACGGTTCTGTTGTCTTCACACATCGTCTCCGAATTGGCAGACGTCTCGGATCGACTTCTTCTGCTGGGCGGCGGAAACGCGAGATTGTCCGGTCCGTTGGATGAATTGATCGCTGCCCATTACGTATTGATCGGGGACGGCGATCCCTCGGACGTGGTCGGCGCCGGTGCGGTCATTCATACCGAGAAGGGGATGCGGTCGAATTCTCACGTGGTGGAGGGAATGCGTCCGAGCCCTCGGGACGGCTGGGTGATCGACGACGCAACTCTCGACGACGTGGTGCTCGGGCACCTGAGCGCAGAAACGATGGTGGCGGCATGATCTGGGTTACGTGGCGGCATCACCGGACATCGCTCGTTGTGTCGTTGGGATTCCTCGCGGCATTAGCAGTCATTGTCTTGTCGAGTGGTGCGATCATCAAGAGCGGCGGACAAGCCCAACTCTTCGGATCGCCTCTCAGTTGCTTCGATGACATCACCGCTATCTGCACGGCAGAGACTGCTCTCACACTGACGACAGTGGTTGCTACTGCTCTGCCGGTGTTCCTCGGCGTGTTGATCGGTGTCACCGTGTTTTCGCGGGATGTCGAACAAGGAACACACGTACTGGGGCTTACTCAATCGGTCAGTCGGACTCGTTGGTTCTGGACCCGGGTGTTAATCGTCTTCCTGCCGATTTCTGTGGCTTCGTCATTGCTCGGATTTGCACTGCAATGGGCTCGATCTCTCCCGGACAACTCCCGGTATGCATTTGTTGCCGGGCGTTCGACTTTCGTCGAGATATCGAACCTGTCGTATCCGCTCTTTCAATCCAGCGGACTGGTCTTGGGTGCATACACATTCATGGCACTCATGCTCGGAGCAGCACTGGCTTTGCTGGTGCGTAGTTCGATCGGCGCAATGGCGATCACGATGGTCGGTGTTGTTGCGATCCTGGCAGCATTTCAGTTGGTTGCACGACCCGATTACGCCGAGCCGAGTGTCCGAACGTCACCCGTCGCCGGATTCAGTTCCTACTATTCGAGCGATACCAGTATCCCCGCGGTCAATTGGGAACTCGCGCAGGGATATGTCGACCTCCGAGGTAACTGGGTCGACGTCAAATACGACGAGTGCACGTGGGGTGGATCAGGCGATGAGGACCCGTACGACCAGCGCCCGGAGGAGACCGGCGCCGAGTACAGCCTCCGCATGGATGTGCTCTCAGCGCAGCAGAACAGAGAGATGGAGATTTGTTTGCGGCAGCACGGGGTCGACCACTACGAAGTTCGCTACCACTCGGATGATCGGTTCTGGCGTTTCCAATTCACGGAAGCTGCACTCGTCCTGTTCCTTTCGGGATTGTTCCTCCTGCCGGCGCTCTGGGGTCTACGACGCCTCAAGCCGTGACTCAGCGGGCGACCGGCGCGACCGTCAGCTGGTTGATGTTCGCGCCGGTCATCGAGCAACCCTTGGTGGGGTAGGCGAGGAAGACCGAGTCGTAGCTGTTGGGTGGGTAAACCCTCAGTCCCGCAACGTCGGTCAGGCCGCACTGATCTGCCGGGTAGTTCTCGACGTTCGTAGCTCGCACCAAAGACGTTGCGGCAGAGCCAGGGGCAAGGGAGACGAGTGAACCGGATCCGGAGCGGCCGGCTGCAGCACCCACTTCGCTTCCGGACGCTCCCGTGACATACGAGACGCCGGGGAAACCGTCGAGCGTGCACGTGCGGCCGCCCGTGTTGGTGAAGACCACCGGAAGCTCCACAGAACCGGCGGCGCCACTCGACTCGCCGAGGGTGACGTTCAGTTCCCCGATCGCGCAGCCTTCGGGATTGGGTGCCGTCGAGGTTGTGGTTTGGGTGTGATCGGTATGGGTCGTCGAAGGTGAAGCGGTGCCGGTCTGGGTCGTCGGCGCAGAGGCGGTCGTCGTTGAGGCGGGTGCCGGTGAACTCTCGGCCGTTCCCGTTTCATCCGAGCCGCAACCGCTGAGAAGGGCGAGAGCAGCAAGTGGAGCCGCCAACAAGCCGACGTTGCGCATGCGGTTCGAATTCATCGCTCTGTACTCCTCAGGCTGGTCGACAACTGTTTCCGAACATCCGTGTCCGGTATATCCGAGTTTGAAGCCGGATGTGCAGAAACGAATCAGGCTCGCCGGTGATCAGGACCTACTTCCCGGATGGATTGCCGTTGCGGATCTAGCATGAGAAATGACCTGTCCGGATCGCGATCACCGGGAGTAGCGCATGTTCACCTTCACCAGCGACGACGGAGTGGTCATTCATGTCCACGAATGGCCCACCGAGCAGGAACCTCGAGGGGTTGTTCAACTCGCGCACGGTATGGGTGAGCACGCAAAACGCTACGCACACGTTGCCGAAGCCCTGAATGCTCGCGGTTTCCACGTCTACGCGGCGGACCACCGCGGCCACGGTGAGAGCATGCACGCCGGCCCAGGCAACATCGGCGACGACGGCTGGAACCGCTTGGTTGCAGACATGGTGACCCTCACGGGCATCATCCGCGACAAACACCCCGGCCTGCCCGTCGTACTGCTCAGCCACAGCCTCGGTTCGTTCGCTTCGCAGCAGTACATCCTCGATCATTCGCACCTGATCGACGCCGTCGCACTGTCGGGGACCACCGCGGTCGATCAACTGATCGAGAGCCTCGTCAACGAGGGCCCGGACGTCCTCGCCCAGTTCAATGCGGAATTCGAACCGGCCCGTACTCCGCACGACTGGCTCAGCCGTGACGAAGCGCAGGTGGATTTGTACATCAACGATCCGCTGTGCGGTTTCAGCCTGGACGACGCCGGCATGGGTGGACTTATCGCAGCGGGACCGAGGTTCGTCGACGTCGAGGGCGTGCGACAAGACCTTCCGATCCTGGTCTTCGTCGGCACCTCGGATCCTCTCAACGCCGCGCTGAGCCGTACCGACGTCGCAGTCGAACGGTACAACTCGGCGGGGATCGAAGACGTCACCTATTACACCTATCCGGGCGCCAGGCACGAGATCTTCAACGAGACCAACCGCGACGACGTCATCAACGATCTGACGACGTGGATGGACCGCGTACTCGAAGCGTGACCGCCTCACCGGAAAGGGGAACACGATGTCCACAGTTCCGGCCGCACGACCCGATCCAGACCCGCGAGATGTCAAGCGCTGGAGACGATACCTCGCCGACGAACAAGCCGAGGCCGCCGTCTACCGAGACCTCGCGAGTAGGCGCAGCGGCGAGGAGCGCGAAATCCTTCTCGCACTGGCCGACGCGGAGGGGCGACACGAGGCGCACTGGCGAGCGCTACTCGGCGATCACGTCGGCAAACCACTTCGCGGCGATATCCGCACTCGGATACTGGGCTTTCTGGCCAGGCGCTTCGGCTCCGTCTTCGTGCTCGCTCTTGCGCAGCGCGCGGAGACGCGATCCCCGTATCCCAACGACGCCGACGCGACTGCATCGATGGGCGCGGACGAGAAGATCCACGAAGAAGTGGTGCGGGCCTTGGCCACTCGGGGTCGGAACAGACTTTCGGGGACGTTTCGTGCCGCCGTCTTCGGAGCCAACGACGGCCTGGTCAGCAATCTCGCCCTTGTACTCGGCATCAGCGGTAGCGGCGTCTCCAACCAGATCGTTCTGATCACCGGCATGGCCGGGCTTCTGGCCGGCGCCCTGTCGATGGGCGCCGGCGAGTACGTTTCAGTCCGCTCGCAGCGAGAGTTGTTGGAAGCGTCCAATCCTGGTCCGGCTGCCAGCGAAGCTGTCGGCCTGCTCGACGTCGACGCGAACGAATTGGCCCTGGTCTACCGGGCCCGCGGTATGTCCGCCGAGGAAGCGGACCAGCGCGCCGCCGAGGTCCTCGCGAACAGCACCTTCGGCGCCGCGGACGTTGTCGACGACCATGAAGCCGTCGGAACCGGGTTGGGCGCAGCGGCGGCAAGTTTCTGCTTCTTCGCCTCGGGCGCAATCATTCCGGTGCTGCCGTATCTGTTCGGCCTGGAAGGCATGACGGCTCTGATCGTCGCATCTGTTCTCGTGGGGATCGCGTTGCTGACGACGGGCGTTGTGGTCGGGTTGCTCTCGGGCGGGCCGCCGTTCAAGAGGGCTCTACGCCAACTTGCGATCGGCTACGGCGCTGCCGGCGCGACGTATCTGCTCGGCATGCTGTTCGGGACTTCGCTCTGAGCGTCTGCTTACGCGCGTAGGGCGGGATCGCGGTGAGCCGGATCGATCCGGACCGGAATTTGGCACACCACGGCCTCGGTGTGTTTGCGCAGTGCATGAGCGATCTCGTCGGTCCGTTGGCTCGGGAGGAACCGGTGCCATCTGGTTGCCGGGTCGATGGTGGCGACTACGACAAAGGTCTCTCGGTGGGGGAAGTGCATACGGACGTATCGAGCGAGAGTGTTCCCCACCGAATTCTCGGTGTCCTCGATGACGATCAAACGCGAATTCGGATGTCGGGCTTGCCATCGGCGGGTGAAGTCCGTCGTCGATTCGTGGGCAAGGCAGACTCGAATTGCGATGGGCTGCGAAGACATCGCTGTTGCTGCGGCCATCGCGCGGGTGGAGAGTGACGTAACTTCGGATACGGGCACGAGCACCGCTGGTTTGTATCCGATTGACGGAGAATCGCTCTCACTCTGAACGGTCAGCCGTGTACCGATATGCGTGTATGCGCCCCGGATGCGTTCCATACCGAGGACGAGCGCAGGGAGGGCGAGAGCGATCAGCCAGGCTCCCTCGGTGAACTTCATGGCGGTGGTCACCACTGCTGCGATCGAGGTCAACACTGCGCCGAAACCGTTGAGCGCCAATCGCCATTCCCAGCCCGGTGTCCGTTCGGCGAGCCAGTGCCGCACCATGCCGAACTGCGCGAGCGTGAATCCGATGAACACACCGATGGCGAACAGCGGCACCAAGGTGTTCATGTTTCCGCCCGATCCGACTAGCAGGAGAGCGCCGACGCCGCCGAGCGACAAGACGCCGTACGTGAAGACGTCGCGCGTCGACTTTCGGCTGAAGCGGTGTGGGAGCACGTTGTCGTCGGCGAGGATTCGCATCAGATTGGGGAGTCCGCCGTACGAGGTATTCGCGGCCAACGCCAACAGAATCACAGTGGAGAATTGGACGACGTAGTAGCCCACACCATTTCCGAGGGCAGCGGAAGTGAGTTGCGACAGGACCGTTGTTCCAGGGACTGGGGCCAGTGAGAACTTCTCGATCAACACGGCAAGGCCGATCAACATGGTGCCCAAAAGGATTCCCAGAGCTACTTCGGCGCGCTGAGCGCTACGCACGCGAGGCTTCTTGAAACTGGGTACGGCATTGGCGATGGCTTCGACACCGGTCAATGCGGCGCAACCACTCGAAAATGCCTTGAGCAGAAGGAGAATGCCGATCGTGTGTGCATTGTCGACGATAAAGGGAGCTGTTGCGGCGGCAGGGTTTTCCCGAAGCAGTCCGGCACCGATCACCGTGAAGATGCTGACGACAAAGATCACGGTGGGCAACATGAATACCCGCGCGGAATCTGCGATACCCCGCAGATTCAGTGCCGTGATGCCGCCGAGTATCGCCAGTGCGATCCAGACCGTGTGGGGGAGAAGTGCGGGGAAGGCGGAGGTCAGAGCCGCGACACCGGCTGCGATCGATACCGCGACGTTGAGGGTGTAGTCGACGATCAACGACGCGGCGGCGGTCAAACTTGCCCGCGGGCTCAGATGCTTCTTTGCGACGGCGTAGGCGCCACCGCCTTCGGGAAATGCGGCGATCACTTGGCGGTACGACGCCACCAGGACCACAAGCAGCACTGCGATGGCGATCGTCACCGGCACGGTGAAGCCGATCCCCGCGCCGCCTGCGAGGGCCAACACCAACACGATGGCCTCTGGACCGTACGACACCGAGGCCATCGCGTCGAGCGACAGACCCGCCAGTCCGGTTGCGACGGAGAGCTTTTGCTTCTCAGGTTCGCCGCCGGCGCGGATGGTCGACGATATGACTCCACGGTGTCCGAGTATCACTGCATGTCTCACCGAGTCAGTATCGTCATTTCCCGTAGCTCTGAGACTGATCTTGACGATGCTTTGACGCGATGGCCCGCAAATCTGTACGGGTTCACAACGGGGGTTCGAGTCGCGGGAAGCCTTGTGACAGCTGATCAATCCAGCGAGCGCGCTTGGCGAGAATATCGCGGTTCCGAGACTCCGATTGGGCGGCGACGTGCGAAAGTAGGTCGCGAAGTCGGCCCAGAACGAGTGGCGAGTTCGATGCCGAGGCTATGACGTCGTCCAGTCCGGTTCTGACGAAGCTCGTGAAGTCGGGCAGTGGAATCACCACACGCAGATCACCACGCTCGTCGACGGCCCGGATCGAATCTGCGCGTACGGAGGCCACCAGAGAGAGGAGGTCCTCGATCTCGTCCAGAGCCTGCACGGCCGTCGCAGGATCGTTGATAGCGGGTGAGAGCGCTCTGAGCGCGATGTCAGCCAACAACCGAATCGCGAGTAGGGGGTCCTGGGTGAAGGTCCGCTCACTCCCACTGACCAAGGCGTCAAGGATCGTGTTGGCGGGCATGGGTCCGCCGTAGACGTCGGCGAGCGGCAATCCGTCTCGCAGCGTGCTACCCGGCGACACTCGGAGGACCACCATGGATCGGCAGTTCCGGGCGTTCTGCAGCAGATCTTCGACGAGGATCTGCTGCAGAACGGCCGGCGGTCGATGCCACTCGATTGTCGTGATCACCGGAAGTGTTGGTAGAGGAGGCAACTCCAGATCGGTGGTGGGGTACACGGCGGCGAAGACTGCTCGGCCACGACTCGAGATCGTGGTCAGTACAGGAGCCAACTGGATGGCCGAGAATGCGCGCAGCTGGAGCAGCCTGATCAGCGTCAGCGTGGCCAAGAGCGCCAGCACTGCGAGACTTGGCACAACCACGGACACATCCGTTTCGTTGCTGATGGCGAGCGCCGCCGTGATGTCGAAAACCGACTGGCCTATCGCGAAGGCAAACGTCCGCCACACGATGGGGTCGTCGCGGAACAACAACAAGCGAGGGGTGAAGGTGGTCGCGGCCCATTGGACGACGAGGAACAGCAGCGAGAAGATCACTGCCACTACACCCAATAGCCCCAGTCCGAGGGCAACGAGCATCTCGCTGACCTGACGGGCAGGAATCATCGGGCCGCTCCGGACGTACGGCATCCCCAGTCCGGCAGCCAGTCCCACGACGACGCACAGGATCTGGGTCAGGCCGGCACGTACACGGCGCTGGGGGACGAGGAAGGCATGCCCGATCGGGGTGGGAGCGAAACGTCCGGGCTGATCCACACTTCAAGCCTCCACGCTGCGGCAATGGTGCGCCTTCACCCGAAACGGATGATGTCGACGTCGTCGTGATCCTGAAACGCTTGAAAGAGCCACGTGAGAGACAGAAGGCGAGACGTCATGACGGATCCGACAGACCAGAGCCGCGCCGTACTACCGATTCCGGATCGACAACATCTTGGTCTGGTGACGTACGACGCGAAGGATCCGGACACCGAGTTTCCGCCGATCACTCCGCTACTACCGCCGGCCGGCGCACCCAACGTTCTGGTGGTCCTGTTGGACGACGTGGGATATGGCGCGAGCAGTGCCTTCGGCGGACCAGCGGACACACCGACTGCTGAGCGATTGCAAAGTAATGGGCTCACGTACACGCGGTTTCACACGACGGCACTGTGTGCTCCGACCCGCGCCGCTCTTCTGAGCGGGCGCAACCATCATTCGGTCGGCATGGGATCGATCACCGAAACCGCTACCTCGGCTCCTGGTCTTTCCGGCCTGCGGCCGAATACCAAAGCCGCACTGCCGATGACGTTGAAACTCAACGGATACTCGACGGCGCAGTTCGGCAAGTGTCACGAGGTTCCGCCGTGGCAAACATCCCCGGTGGGACCGTTCACGTCGTGGCCAACGGGAGAAGGCGGATTCGAGCATTTCTACGGATTCATCGGCGGGGAGAACAACCAGTATTACCCGGCGCTGTACGAGGGCGTCGCGCCTGTCGAGCCGGACAAGACACCGGAGGAGGGTTACCACCTCACCGAAGACCTTGCCGATCACGCGATCGACTGGGTTCGGATGCAGAAGTCCTTGGCTCCGGACAAGCCGTTCTTCGTCTACTTTGCACCCGGCGCCACACATGCACCGCACCATGTTCCGAAGGAGTGGGCCGACAAGTACGAGGGCCGGTTCGCAGGAGGTTGGGACGCTCAACGCGAATCGATTCTCGAGCAGCAGAAGCAGCGGGGGGTCGTTCCCGCGGATGCGGTCCTCACCCCGCGGATGCGGTCCTCACCCCGCGTCCCGAGGCCATTCCGGCGTGGGAGGACATGAGTGAGGAGATGAAGCCCGTCCTCGAACGCCAAATGGAAGTCTATGCAGGATTTCTCGAACACACCGATTTCCATGTCGGCCGGCTTGTCGATGCGATCGAAGAACTCGGAGCTCTCGACAACACCCTCGTGTACTACATCATCGGAGACAACGGAGCATCCGCAGAGGGGACGATCAACGGCGCTTTCAACGAGATGGCCAACTTCAACGGACTCGCCGCCATCGAGACGCCCGAGTTCATGGCGGAAGTGAAAGACAAATTCGGTACCAAGGACGCATACAACCACTATTCCGTGGGGTGGGCGTGGGCAATGTGTACGCCGTATCAGTGGACGAAACAGGTTGCGTCACACTGGGGTGGCACCCGTAACGGGACGATCGTGCACTGGCCTGCAGGGATTCGGACCAAGGGGGAGACGCGGTCGCAGTTCACCCACGTCATCGACGTTGCACCGACGATCCTCGAAGTCGCGAAACTACCGGAACCGACCTTTGTCAACGGCGTCCAGCAATCACCCATCGAGGGGACCAGCATGGTCTACACCTTCGACGACGCCGAAGTCGCCGAACGTCACGATCTGCAGTACTTCGAGATGGCCGGCAACCGTGGAATCTATTACAAGGGTTGGAGTGCGGTCACCAGGCACAGCACTCCGTGGCTTTTCGCGGAGGCACTCCCCGCTCTCGACGACGACGTGTGGGAGCTCTACGACGGGTCTCAGGATTGGACGCAGTCCAAAGATTTGGCGGCCGAGTTGCCGGAGAAACTCGCTGCACTGCAACGCTTGTGGTTGATCGAAGCAGTCAAGTACAACGTGCTTCCGATCGACGACCGAAGATTCGAGAGGTTCAACCCTCACATCGCGGGGCGTCCGCAGTTGGTGTCCGGGAATCGACAGGTTCTGTTTCCCGGAATGAAACGGCTGAGCGAGCACAGCGTGCTGAGTATCAAGAACCGATCATTCAGTGTCACGGCAGCAGTCGACGTCGCGGATGGCATTACTGCCAACGGTGTGATGATCGCGCAGGGAGGCAGATTTGGTGGCTGGGCACTTTACGCGCGGGAAGGCCGCGCCAAATTCGTCTACAACCTATTGGGCATGACCGAGTTCGTCATCGCTTCCGACGTTGACATTCCGGCAGGATCACACCAGATCAGAGCTGAGTTCACTTACGACGGAGGTGGTCTCGCGAGAGGCGGTGGGGTCACGATCTATCACGACGGTCGCGAAGTGGGCTCAGGTCGCGTCGAGCAGACGCAACCGATGGTGTTCTCCGCGGACGAGACCACCGACATCGGGGATGACTACGGCATGCCTGTCAGTGTCGATTACAGTGGCGCAACCACATTCAACGCACGTATCGACGTCGTGCAGATCGATGTCGGTGACGACGACCATACCCACCTCATCGATCCGGAGGAGGTGGCGCGAGTGGCGGTGTCCAGACAGTGATTCCACAGGCAAGAGCAGCAGTCACAATCTCCTGAGGGAGGGTCGCAATGCCGACCGTCATCCGAACTGTTCACGATCTGGTCCGCCACGCGCGCGGGCCGACGCACCATCACCACCATCAATCCGTGCACGAGGCGCGGCGAATACGTGCCCACCACATTCTGGTCACGCATTCGCTCGCCTGATTTCGGGGCTACAGGTCGCGCGCCAATGCTCGTCCGGCTGCGCGGCCCGAGAAGATGCAGCCGCCGAGGAAGGTCCCCTCGAGTGCGCTGTAACCGTGGACTCCGCCGCCGCCGAAGCCCGCGACTTCACCGGCTGCGTACAGGCCGTCGAAGACACTGCCGTCGGCCTTGATGACCTGCGAATCCAGGTTGGTTTCCAAGCCGCCGAGAGTCTTGCGTGTGAGCAGGTGCAACCGGACCGCGATCAGTGGGCCGTTCTTGGGGTCCAGGATCTTGTGCGGTGCAACGACGCGCACGATCTTGTCTGCCAACAGATTACGGGCACCGTGGATGGCGGTGACCTGGAAGTCCTTGCTGTACTTGTTGTCGACTTCGCGGTCGCGGGCGATCATCTCGCGCTCGATGTCCTCGTAGTCGAGGAGCGGTTCGTCGGTGAGGGCGTTCATGCCGTCGACCAGATCACGAAGGTTGTTGCGCACAACGAAGTCGGCGCCCTTCTGCTTGAACGCCTCGACCGGTCCCGGCGCGCCCTTCTTGATTCGTTCGAGGAGGAGCTTGAAGTCGCGGTTGGTGAAGTCCGGGTTCTGTTCCGATCCCGAGAGTGCGAACTCCTTCTCGATGATCTTCTGGTCGAGGATGAACCACGTGTACTCGTGGCCGCTGTCCAGGATGTACTTGAAAGTTCCCATCGTGTCGAAGCCCGGGAAGTTGGGGACCGGCAGACGCTTGCCGGTGGCGTCGAACCACATCGAGGACGGTCCGGGAATGATTCGGATTCCGTGGTTCGGCCAGATGGGATTCCAGTTCTGGATGCCTTCGGTGTAGTGCCACATGCGGTCGCGGTTCACGATGTTTCCGCCCGCGGATTCGGTGATTTCGAGCATGCGCCCGTCGACGTGCGCCGGTACTCCCGTCAGCATGTGCTTGGGTGCCTTGCCGAGTCGCTCGGGCCAGTTTTTCTTCACCAGTTCGTAGTTGCCGCCGATTCCACCGGATGTGACCACGACGGCCTGTGCGGCGAACTCGAATTCGCCGATGGGGGTGCGCGAGCTCTTCACGCCGCGCAGATCACTGGAAGGTTCGAGGACGGTTCCGCGTACACCGGTGACCGCGCCGTCGGTGACCACCAACTGATCCACCTGGTGGCGGTGCTTGAACGTGACCAGTCCGCGCTTCTGGGCCGCAATCACCTTGGTCAGAAAGACATCGACCACGCCGGGGCCGGTTCCCCAGGTGAGGTGGAAGCGCGGCACCGAATTGCCGTGTCCAAGAGCCATTCCGCGGCCGCGTTCGGCCCAGCCGACATTCGGCATCAGGCGAAGCCCCAGATCGTGCAGGTACTGACGCTTGTCGCCGGCCGCGAACTCGACGTACGCCTTGGCCCACTGACGCGGCCAGTGATCTTCGCGGTCGCGGTCGAATCCCGCTGTGCCCATCCAGTCCTGCATCGCCAACTCGAGGGAGTCCTTGATGCCGAGTCGGCGTTGTTCGGGGCTGTTCACGAGGAAGAGTCCGCCGAGAGACCAAAATGCCTGCGCGCCGAGGTTGGCAGCGTTCTCCTGTTCCACGACAAGGACTTTGCGGCCCGCGCGCGTCAGTTCGTAGGTGGCGACCAGTCCCGCCAGCCCTGCCCCGACAACGATGACGTCAGCTTGTTCGCTCACGACAACTCCTCTTCCGATTGGTTGTTCTGGATTATTTCGCTGTAGGACAGCAGAATTCGAGTGAAGATATCGCGGCGCAGTGCAAAGGCGGCGTTGGTGTCGGTATCGACGAGGCACTGCACGCTGGTGCCGTCGTGCACTGCAACCAATGCCCGTCCCAACGCCGTCGGGTCGCCGACGATTGTTCGCCCGACGTCGCTGAGTGCGGACTCCATGATGGGCAACAGGGTGCGAAGGATCGCGTCTTCACGGTCGGCAAGGGCTTTGCGAAGTGCCGGGTTGCGGAGCGCGTGGGCTGTGAATTCCGCGTTGATCCGGTACCACTGCGGGTCGACCGGAACCACCGCCACGATCCGGGCGACAGCGGCATGGATGTCGACGGTGTTACCGGCGGTGATCGACTCCGTCGCCAACCGCAGATCGGCGAGCATTGCTGCGGATCGCTGCTCCCACATCGCGAAGAACAATTCGTCGAGTGAATCGAAGTTGGAGTAGAACGCGCCTCGGGAGTATCCGGCGCGTTCGCAGATCTGCTCGACCGTGGCGTGCCCGAACCCGGCTTCGGAGAAGACATCTGCAGCCGCGTCGAGCAGGCGCTGCCGGGTCTGACCACGGCGTTTGGTGACACGCTTGGCCGGCGAGTTGTCCGTTCCAGTCGTCATCGGCGCCTCCGTCAGGGTGGGACCCCAAACGATACACCGATGTATCCGATGCGTAGGCGTATCTCGATCTGTTCTTCTTCGCAGGTATTTCTATGCGTATCTAGTAAATGTCCAAGAGAAGTGAATATTCAGGTGTGATCGCTACAGATGCAGATCACGCTTCCTGATCGCCGCAGTGGCGACGACGCTGATCGCCGAGGTGGCCACCAGATATCCACAAGCCAGCCACGGTGAACCGCCGCTGGCGCCGATCAGTGCCGTCAGAATCAGAGGTGTGACGCCGGAGGCGTAGATACCCGAGAACTGGTAGACGACCGACAACCCGGTGTACCGGATTTCTGTAGGGTAAAGGCTCGCATACAGGGTTCCCTGGGCACCGTAGAACAAGGCATGAATCACTCCGAAGACCACGACCATCGCGACTCCGAAGAGCAGGAGATTCTCGGTACCGAACAGTGCGAAGGCGGGGAAGATCGCGAGGCCGTACGCGGCGATGCCCACGATGTAGACCCGTTGCGGGCCGAACCGATCGGTGAGTAAACCGGAAAACGGCAGCAAGATCGCCATCACTACTGCGGCCACGGTGACCACAAGAAGTACGGGAACCTTTTCGAAATGCAGCGTCTTGGTTGCATACGTGATTGCAAAGACGCCCCAGGTGTTGAACGCGGCGCCCTCGCCCCAGCGAGACAACATGCCCAGTACGGTGTTTCGCGCGGCTTTTCCTTGAAAGACTTCCCTGAGCGGGGCGGACGAGCGCTGTTCGAGGTCGCGAACGGCCTGAAATGCCGGCGTCTCGTCGACCTTCAAACGGACCACCAACCCCACGATCACGAGCACCAGGCTCAGGACGAAGGCGATGCGCCAGCCGAAACGGAGAAACTGGTCGTCGTCGAAGACTGTTTGAAGCAGCGCGAACATTCCTGTGCCCAATGCCAACCCGAGAGCCAATCCGATCTGCGGGATGCTGCCGAACAGTCCACGCTTCTTCTCCGGACTGTGTTCGACCGCCAAGAGAACAGCTCCGGCCCACTCACCACCGAGAGCAAATCCCTGCAGGATACGAAGCAGCAGAAGCAGAATCGGCGCAACGACTCCGATCTGAGCGGCGGTCGGAAGAACGCCCATCATCGCCGTCGCGATACCCATGATGAACATCGTGAGAGCAAGCGTCTTCTTGCGCCCGATGCGATCGCCGATGTGACCGAACGCCACTCCACCGATGGGGCGAACGAGAAAGCCGACTGCGAAGGTCGCAAAAGAAAGCATGGTCCCGACAAAGGAACTCTGGTTGGGGAAGAACAGTTGGTTGAAGACGAGGCTCGCGGCCGTCGCATAGAGGAAGAAGTCGTACCACTCGACCGTTGTGCCGAGCAGGCTCGCGGCGACGACGGTTCTCAATCTGGATCGCCGCTCGTCGTCGGTCTCGTTCGAGAACGGTGAATTGTGCTCGACTTCGGCAAACGTGGTCATCGGAGCCCCCGGGTCGCGGTGCAAATTCACGAAGGTATCGCCGGAGCCGAAAGTGGGCACCCCCAGCGATCAGGGTGATTTCAACCCTGTTCTTCGAGGTGGACTGTGGTTGTAATGACAGAAGAGTTCTGCCTGTTCGTCGACGAAAGGAATCACCGTGTCACTGCGCTTCCACTGGTTCTTGCCTACTTACGGTGATTCCCGGAATCTGATGGCGGGTGGACACGGCAGCTCGATGTCCGGTGATCGTCCGGCGACGCTGAAGTACCTCAATCAGATCGGCGCGGCCGCCGAGACGAACGGCTTCGAGGCCGTTCTCACACCCACCGGCGCGTGGTGCGAAGACGCATGGCTGACGACAGCGATGATGGTCGAGACCACCGAGACGCTCAAGTTTCTGGTTGCTCTGCGACCGGGATTGCTCAGCCCGACGCTGGCCGCTCAGATGGCCGCTACCTTCCAATGGCAGTCGGGTGGTCGTCTGCTGCTCAACGTCGTGACCGGCGGGGAGGACCACGAGCAGCGCACGTTCGGTGACTTCCTCGACAAGAACCAACGGTACGCACGATGCGGCGAGTTCCTCGACGTGATCCGCCAGTTGTGGTCCGGTAACGGTCCGGTTGATTTCTCCGGCGAGTACGTCAACGTGGAAAAGGCTACGCTGCAGCGCATTCCGGATCCGGTACCGCCCATCTTCTTCGGTGGATCGTCGCCGGCGGCCGGAACCGTCGCATCGCGTTACGCGGATACGTATCTCACCTGGGGTGAGACGCCGTCCGCTGTTGCCGCCAAGATCGCCTGGATTCGCGACCTCGCGGAAGTTCAAGGTCGTCACCTCGACTACGGAATCCGTCTGCATGTCATCAGCCGGGACACCTCGGAACAGGCATGGGCAGAAGCGGATCGGCTGCTCAGTGCGCTCGATCCGGCGACCGTCGAGCAGGCTCAGGCGAGTCTTGCGCGATCCGGCTCCGAAGGTCAGCGTCGGATGCTCGAATTGCACGGCGGCGGTTCGGCTTACAAGGAGGGCGTCGGAGCGAGGTCGCTGGAGATTGCGCCGAACCTGTGGACCGGCGTCGGATTGGTGCGAGGGGGTGCAGGCACCGCATTGGTCGGTTCGCACCAAGAAGTGGCTGATCGGATTGCCGAGTACGCGGCGATCGGCCTGGATCACTTCGTATTGTCGGGCTATCCCCATCTCGAAGAGGCGTATCAGTTCGGTGAGGGTGTGCGTCCGATCCTCGAAAAGCGTGGATTGGTAGCACCGCACGGTTCGGTCGGCGGACCGGTGCGAACGCCCTTCGTCTCCAGTGGGAACTGAGTCGAACAGCGAGCTCTTCGAGAAGGGGACGTTTGTCCCGATCTTTCGGGCACGGCCTCCCTCCGGGACTATTCACGCAATTCGGTCAGTAGATCCGATCTAGGCTGCGCACTGTTGCCGAACTCAAGGCGCAGTACGAAAGGATCCTCGATGAAGCTGGGCACGAGTGGAGTACGTCGCGTCGTGGGAACCGTGGCAGTCGCCGCTGCAACCGCGGCAGGCGTCGCGATGGTCAATCCTGCAACTGCGTCGGCCGAGGTGGTCCCACCGGTCGTCTCGTACAAGGTGACCGGAAACGATCTGGCACTGACGATCACGAACAACAACACGGGCATTGCCCCGTTGTGCCAGGCGTTTGTCGTCAACGCCGCGGATTCTGCTGCCGTGCTTGATGATCCGCTCAAGCTGCTCGATCCGAACCTTGTGGTGTACCCCAAGATCACCGACCCGTCCTCACTGTTCGCCGTCGGTAAGGGGCAGACGGTCACCAACACCGTGACCGATGTTCCGGACGGAACCTACGCCGTGCTCGGTGCCTGCTCCGATCTTCTCGATCTGGAGACGTTGGGTAAGCCTGTTCCTGGCGTGCCGAGCCTCGTTGTCATCGGTGGACCGTTCAGCGGCATCAATACCGGAAGCCTGAGCGACCTGTTCGGCAGCGGCAGCCTCGAAGGACTTTTCGGGTAGCTCACCGTCTGTCTCCCCAATTTTCCGACTGAGCGGTCTATTCTTCAGGCATCTGGTGATCTGACCGACTTGCCTGGAGGTTCGGAAATGCGAAGTCGTGGATTCAAACGCGTTCTCGGAAGCATTGTCGCGGCGTCGGCCGCCGTCGTGGGACTGGTTGTCATGACTCCGGCGTCGGCGTCGGCATCACCGGCGATTCTCCCGCCTCCGGTGTCGGTGAGCGCAGCGGACAATGCGATCACCTTCACCATCACCAATCCGAACCCGCGGTTCAGCTTCATCATCTGAAATATGCGCGACATTGCGCAGTGGTTACGCGCTATAGTGGCAGCAAAACGATGCGCAACGTACTCTATCCGTGCAATCATCAAGCACGTCGATGCGAAGTCATTGAGCACAGAAATGCGCACAGCCAGAGCGCCCAAAACAGGAGCCAACCACATGGCGAAACTACCCCGCGGAGTCCCCAAACCACACAAGACGAAAGACGGCGTCTGGGTCTGCCGCTTCTACGTCGGCACCGCAGCGAACGGCAAGCGGCTCGCCCGAACCGTCTCCTCCAAAGACTACGGAACATGCATCAAAAAGGCCGAAACACTTCGGGACGATATCGCCGCCGGCAACCTCGAAGACGAAAGCCGAATGAAAGTCAGCGCATGGCTCGACCACTGGGTCGACACCATCGCTAAACCGCGCGTGCGACCCCGAGTCTGGGAAGTCTACAAATCGGCAATCAAAAACAACGTCACCCCACACGTCGGCGGAAGATCACTCAAAGACCTGAAACCGGCCGACGTTAGAGCAATGCACAAAGCGATCATCGAAGCCGGTAAATCCACCCGAACCGCAGAAATAGCGCACAACATCCTCGGCCGCGCACTGAGAGACGCCAAAAGTGAAGGCCTCATCAAAGAGAATGTGTGCGAGATCGTAGACAAGCCGAAAGTCATCATGAAGTCGCGCGGCTCACTCACCTCCGACGAAGCACGCGAAGTTCTCACCAATGCCGCGAAATACAACATTCCCTGGGCGGCACGGTGGGCAATGGCGCTACTTACCGGATCTAGGCAAGGGGAATGCCTCGGCCTTACCTGGGACCGCGTCGACTTCGAGAACAATCTCATCGATATCTCGTGGCAATTGCAGCGTGTCCCCAGCGTTCACGGTTGCGGCCCTAAGTCAGCGGAGGGCAAATTCCCGTGCGGTAAAGCTGCCAGCCGAACGTCCACCTGCCCACAGCGCAAGTGGGATGTGGCCCCAGGATTCATGATGATCGACATAGGCGATCCCGTGCGAGCGCTCACACGACCGAAAACTACGCGCTCCATCCGCTACATTCCGATGATCGCGCCGCTCGCGGCAGCGCTGAAGGAACACAAGCTCCGATCTGCACCAAACCCTTACAATCTCGTCTGGGTTGGGGAGAACGGCCGACCAGTCGGAGCGGCTGAAGACTCCGAGGCTTGGGCGGACGCGCTCGCAGCAGCGAACGCACCCAAGGTGCCTCTGCATGCCGCGCGGCACACCACCGCGTCACTGCTCCTCGAAGCTGGCGTCCCCATCGAAGTGATCGCACAGATCCTTGGGCATTCGTCGGTCCTCATCACGGCCGGATATGCACACCTCAACCAGGACACGGCCCGTGCCGCCCTCGGAAAGCTCGACAACCTCGTTCAGATCGCCTGACATACAAAAACAGCCCCGAACCTTTAACTCTGAGTTAAGGGTTCGGGGCCACTTTTGTTTCTCTGACTAAGCTGCCCTACGGCTCGATCTGACCCTCGACGCGTGTTCGACGCTGATATCGGCAACAACGCATTCAAATCCCTGCATCTCCCCATCTGCGGGCCAATCGACCTCGCACCACAAGCTCGCCGCAAGAATGCTGTCGATCACCGCAAGGCCCTCAATGCGATGAGACAGTACGTGCACCGCAACGCCAAGCTCATCCGCAGCGCCAACCGCGGTACCGGACTCGCGCAACGCGACTTCCATCAACCGCACGGATGGGATCAGGTGAATCGCGGCGACCTGGTTAGCCTCCTCGCAATCACCCGCACCACGCGTCGACGCATGAAACCTGAGGTGGGCCTCACCGAATGCAGCTTCGCGAACAGACAGCTTGTCGCTGAGCAGGATCAGGTTCCTTCCTGCGTCGAGCGTGCCGTGGCGGCCACTGATCGGGACCGTGCACACTTTGGGTACACCGCCGGGGTCTGCTTCACGTAGTGCGCTCATGCTCGTTTCCTCTTGCCTTTGTTCGGCCGCATTCTATTTGCGTACTGTTCTAACAGCTCGATATCTGCATCAGATAGATCGCTCACGTCGATGGTTCGGGTCGCGGCAGCTCTGATGGTATCCGGTCTGTTGACGTACGTGACGTGACTTCCGGCAATTTTCAGGATTTCCTCGCGCGAAATGTCGAGTGCATCGGCTATCCGATTGAGGGTGTCGACTGTCGGCTTGAGCCATTTACGTTGCCCTGGATGACCTTTGACTGCTTGACCGCTCTCCACGTTCCGCCAAGACGCTTCGGCCATCTGTGCGATACGCGCGCCCTCGCGGATGGACTTAATTCCGGCGGCTTCGCGGGCCGATCTCACGTAGGCGGACAGCTCTAGCGCGAGGCTTTCTTCGCTCGATTCGTCCTTCGGTCTTCCCATGCGCAACAGTATGCGGCGCAATATTGCGCATGTCTAACGCGCGTTTCACTGCGCAGACCTGCAGATACGCGTCGATGCACGAATTGCGTTGACGTTCTTCATTGTTTTGCTTGCTACTGCGTAGCGTTGCGCATATAGTGATGCGCAGTGCCAGCTACGGAAGGAACCAGTCAATGCAGACCGAACAGATCGAAACGCACGCACATGAATGCACGCTCGGTGAGTTCTGGGATTACGAGATGCTCGCCGCGAAACTCAGACTCAGCCCGCGCACCGTTAAGACGTTGGTGTCAGACGGAGTGATCCCCGCGGTCATGGTGGGAAAGTCCCCACGATTCCGGCCACGCGACGTGGACGCCGCATTCACCACCCCGTACGTCCCAGCGAAGTACCGCGAACCCAGCTAGCCCACCCAAACCAAAAGTGCCCGACCCACCTCTGCCAGGAGGAAATCAGGGCCGGGCGTGCACGAAAGGAACCAACCAAACATGCCCCTCGACAATACCGCACTCGGATTGACTGAGAAGGATCTAGAACAGGACTACGACGAGATCCCCACGTGGGCACTCACGGTACTGGTGGTCGTCGGCCTCGGCGCCCTGTATGCCACCGTCTACAACACTCTTTACATCGCAGTCGCGATGGGGTGGCACGCATGACCGCCATCATCACGCCCGGAACCAAACCGTGGCAGCTCACCGTATCCGCGTCAAAAGTCCCCAAGATTTACGGCGTCGCGGGAGACTGGGGCGGACCCCGAAGCGTCTATGAACCGATGCGCGCTGCACTCATGGACGAACCGTTCGACGATGAACCGTCCTCGCAGATCCAGCGCGATGGGCACTTCCTCGAACCGGCCGTCCGGGCGATGTGGCATGACCGCAACCCCGAGCTGATCCTTCACGGCGAGGAAATCCAGTTCGTCACCGACGCATTCGGATTCCCTGCAATGGCAACGCCCGACGATCTAGCAACTCTTCCTGACGGCGAGCACGTCACCGTCCAGTTGAAGACCGACCGCCACGGGTTCAAATTCGGAAAACCGGGCACCGACGAGATTCCACTCGTCTACTACGTGCAAGTCTTGTGGGAATTGCACGTTGCCCGCCAGACGGATCCGACGATTGCCCGCGCATTCGTCGTCGTGGGGACTCCCTACTACGGCATTGCGGTGTACATCGTCCACTACAACGCGGAGCAGGCCGCAGCGCTCGAAGCGGTTTGCCTCGACTTCTACGTCAACAACGTGCTCGCAGGTGTCCCGCCGGCGGCCGACGGGTCGAAGGGCGACTACGACATCATTCGTCGACAGCATCCCGAGATCGAAGCGGACAGTAAGTGGGAGATCCACCCGCAACTCGCAATCGATCTGGTCACGGCGCAGGCCGATGCGAAAACGGTTGACTCGCGGATAAATAAGGCGAAGTCCAACATCCTCGACCGCGTCGGCAACGCGAAAGAAGTGTGGTGCGGAGGGCAGAAGATCGCCCAACGCCAACCCACGAAAAAGGGTGTCGCCCTCTACCCGGCACGCAAAGAGGTGGACCTCGACAAACTCCACGCACATCTCATCGACTTCGAAAGCGGGACAGCAGCATGACATCGATCAAGACACGCAAGCCGACCGGCGCTGTACCGTGGCCGCTCATTCTCGTGGAAGGTGGCGAAAAGACCGGGAAGTCCTGGGCGCTCGCAGAGTTCACCGCATCCGACAAGGTCGGCCAAGCTTATTGGCTCGACCTCGGCGAAGGTGCGGCCGACGAGTACGCGGCCATCGAAGGGGCGGACTACCTCGTCCTCGAACACGACGGAACGTGGCGCGACATTCACGGCCAGATCGCCGCCGTGAGGCAGGAAGCGCAGCGAGCTCACGACGCAGGGGAGAAGCCTGTCGTCTTGCTCATCGACTCAATGACCGCCGAGTGGGACATGCTCAAGGACTGGGTCGGCGGTCGGGCACGCCAGTCGAAGTACGCCATGAAGCAACTCAAGGAAGACCCGGACGCGGAGATCAAGCCCGCGATGAATTTGTGGAATGACGCGAACGATCGCCATGGCCGGTTGATGCATCTGCTGATGACTTTCCCCGGCATCGTTGTCGTCACGGCTCGTGGGAAGATGGTCGCCGCTCTCGACAACAACGGTCGGCCGATTCCGAATGAGAAGGAATACAAGGTCGAAGGACACAAGACGCTCGCGTTCGATGTGTCGGCATGGGTGCGCCTTTCGCGTGACGAGGCCCCGAAGATCGTGGGTATCCGCTCGGTGAATCACGGTTTGCGTCCTGGCGTCGATAAGCCGAAGCCGGCTCCGCAGTTCACTTTGGAGTGGCTGGTGTTCGATGCACTGAAGTGTGATCCGAAGACTGCGAAGGTGCGGGAGCTGCAGGCGCTGGATTCGACGCCTGATGCTGCGCCGGAACAGCCTGCGCAGCAGTCGCAGTCGGCTGCTGATCGGTTTGGCGCGCAGCAGTCGCAGGCCACTCAGGTGACAGCGGAGGAACTGGCTACGAAGGCTCGCGCAGCGGAAAGCATCAAGGCGTTGGGGGAGCTGTGGGGTCAGGTGAAGTTCCTGCCTGAGCCGGAACGTGAATCGGTCTACAGTCTCATCCGAGAGTTGAAGGCGGACATGACCGCGCGGGCTGCAGCATCGGAGGCGAGTTGATGGCCGCGGGGCCGGGAATTCGTCACAGGCGGCGAATGGAATACGCTCCCGGACACCGACTGTGGTCGAACTGCGAGCACTGCGGGAAGCGGACGTTCGAGAAGAAGGCTCATGCGAAGCTGGCACGCAAACAGGTTCGTGATGCTCCGCGCGGCGTGTACCTCTGCGAGTCCGGTTCCGGTTGGCACTTCGGCCGGATCCCCACCGCGGTGAAAGCCGGGGACACCACGCGGCATGAGCATTATGGTGACGTGGCATGACAACAGTTGAACGAACGTCCAAAACCGCCGTCGCCCCCGCCGAAGCCGGCCAAGACGAGCACCAGCCAGCCTGCACGGTCGGCGTCTTCCACGACACCCAATGGCCACCCTGCAACAACAACGCCACCTGGGAAATGTGCGCCCACGGATGCCAAGGCATCGGGCAAGACGTGACCGGCTACATCACCGCCCAAATCTGCGACCAGCACGCAGAACTCGCACGCAGCCTCCGCGCACCCATGCTGTGCCGGATGTGTGGGAAACCGTTCACCCACTGGGAAGACTATTTCCGGTATCTGCGCCGCCTCTAACCCTCCGAGGTGGTGGCCGGTTTGCCAGGACCAGCCACCACCTCACCCCAGCACTGCCGATAGGAACCAACCGTGCCGAAAGACAAGCGGATCTTCATCAACCTTGCCGTCGATATGGACCGCAACCCGAAGTATGTGAACCTTACCGACGGCCAGAAATGGTTGATCGTGAAGGCAATCATGCACTGCCGCGAGTACCCCAACGACGGGTTCCTTCCGCTGCCCGTTTGGATCAAGATGGGAACGAAGCGCAACAGAATTTCGGTGGAATCTTGCGGCGCGATTACGATTGACGAAGCAAAAAATGTCGCGATAGTTCACGATTATTGCGAGCACAATCAGACGATCGCAGAGATCGAAAAGGCCCGAGAATCGAAGATAACCGCAGGCCAGAAGGGCGGACAGGCTCGGGCGGCGAACAGGGCAGCGCAAGCAGAAGTAGAAGCAGAACGTGTAGCAGCTGCTAAGCAGGACCTCAAGCAGAATCAAGCAGAGATAGAGATAGATCTACTTACTAACGTAAGTAGATCAAAAGACTTGCCGGATTCTCCGGCGAATGCGAAGCCGAAACGCAACGGCTACACCCCCGAATTCGAAGAGTGGTGGAAGATCTACCCCCGCGGCGAAGCGAAGGGCGCAGCGTTCAAAGCCTACGAGAACGCCCGCCGACAAGTCGGCACACAGAGGCTCCTCGAAGCCGTCCGCGGATACGCCGCCGACCCGAACCTCCCTGAGCAGACATTCATCCCGTACGCCCAGAAATGGTTGAACGAACAGCGCTACGCAGATGGACCGCTCGCGCCACGCAGTCAGGCCCGAGATTCCCGTTACGGAAACTCATCGATCCCGTGCCACCCGAACGGCGTTCCGCTCACTCCCGCCGAAATCAAGTTCGCGCAAGGCGAATCACGCAAGGACTTTCCCAATGCCCAACTTCTCCAACTCGCAGGCATTCCGCTCAGCGACAAGCAGCGCCGCAACCTCGGAATGATCCCCGCCAGCGACAACCTCGTCATCGAAGCCGAACCCCCAGTCAGCCGACTACTTGCACCGCCTGCCAGGGCAACCGCATAACCGAAGGAACCAACCATGACCACACTCCACGCCGACGACATAACGACCTTGCTGCAGATGTGCCAGTCCTACGACAACCGGTACATCGACGGAATCATGGAAAACAGTTGGCACCACGCCGCGGACATTGCGCGCTGGGACATGGATCAAGCCGAAGAAGCGATCCGCATCCACTTCGCGACATCGACCGAGCGAATCATGCCCGGACACGTCACCGCCATCATCAAAACGTTCAAACCCACGCAACCATCCATGGACGAACTACGCTCCAACGGAACAGTTTCCGACAGGCCCGCAGTCGCCGCGATCGCAAACCAGGCATTCCGAGAACTGCAAGCGAACACGCAACCCAGTGACTACGAGAAGCAATCCCTCTCCGACGCACTCACCTGGTTCCGCAAAACGTGCCAATACGACCAGGCAGACGAACCGAAGTTCGAACAGTATGTGCGCGAGGGATTCTCGAAGTACGCAGCAGCCCGAAAAGTGTGGCCATGGCACGTCCCCGGCGTCGGGAAAGTGATGCGAACAGGCGAATCGGAGTCGATGAAGAAAGCGGCCGAGCAGGTACGTGAATCCCGTTCAGCCTGAATTTGGGGGTGAACGTAGGAGTGGTGAACATTCGGCCCGCAAATCGATTCTGACGGTTCCGGCATGTCGATACCCGCAACACGCCCCGAACATTCGTCACCGTCCAAACCAGCCAGGAAAGCGAGCAGTGCGAGCATGCCGATCAGACCTGAGAACCGACATCGATACCCGAAAGACTGGAAAGCCATCTCCCAACGCATCCGATTCGACCGAGCTAGCGGGCGCTGCGAATGCGCCGGCGAATGCGGTCGAAACACCCACGAAGGTCGATGTCCGAACGTCCACGGTGGGGCGGCGTACGGCACGGGCTCGAAGGTCATCCTGACAACAGCGCATCTGAATCACACCCCGGAAGACTGCGGTGACGACAACCTGAGAGCGATGTGTCAGGGCTGTCATCTGCATTACGACCGTGAGCATCACGCGGACACTCGTCGCGTGACGTTGCAGGCGGAGAGTGCGCAGTTCACGTTGTGGGGTGATGTTGCGTGACTGTGTGTCGTGGTTGTGGTGCGAGCTGGTTCGGTTTGCGTGTGTGTCATTGTGCGGCTTGTCATGTGCGGTTTGAGACGCCGGCCGAGTTCGATGCTCACAGGGTTCGAGGGAAGTGCGTTTTGCCTATTGCTAAGTGCGCAACGTTGCGCATATGATCGTCGTGTCGGATGCCAGTCCGGCACAACGAAAGGAACCAACATGAACGACGTAATTCTGCTGCACCAGATCGAGAATGAGGCGCACGCATACGACAGCGCGCGAACTGAAGCTGCACGCTTCATCTGCACCGGCGATCCTGATGCTCTCCTTGCGGCACTCGAAACACTGGCCGCGGCGAGCTGATCACCATGACCAACGAAGCACTCCTCGCGAAGATCGAGGACGTTAGGGCTGTGCGAGATCGGTTTACTGCCAGCGCGAAACGCACATCCAGTGAAGGCCGCGTCGACGATTTG
The DNA here is from genome assembly GCF_021352185.1 of Rhodococcus sp. Ni2. Taxonomy (NCBI): domain Bacteria; kingdom Bacillati; phylum Actinomycetota; class Actinomycetes; order Mycobacteriales; family Nocardiaceae; genus Rhodococcus; species Rhodococcus sp. Ni2. Next base: position 1,451,734 of record NZ_WOXZ01000001.1, on the reverse strand, counting down.
ACCCGCGCTCTGAAGCTAGCGCAGGAAAGCTCCAAGGAACTCGCCCAGCTCCACTCGGAGCGCATCGCACGCGGCCTCGAAATCCCCTCCAACGCTTAACCATCCGGGTTGGGGTGTCTGCCAGGGCACCCCAACCTCTCGAAAGGGAACCAACCATGTCTGAAGTAGCAGCAGTTCTCAATCGTGCCGCCGACATCCTCGAACAAGACGGATGGGGCCAAGGGAAGCTCCGCAACAGCGCGACCGGATGCAGGTGTGCCCTCGGAGCGATCAACGATGCCACCAACGACTGCATGAAAGGGCCAGCAGCGCCCAGGGCATACGAGGTTTGGACAGCAGCTGAAGACGCACTCAGCGCCGAAATCGGCTTCGACAACATCCCCCTCTGGAATGACGCATTAGGCCGCACCGCGACAGAAGTCATTGCAGCACTACGCAACGCAGCAAAGGACGCAGCATGACACGCGCCATGACGCCCAAGGAATGGTTCGATCGCGATACCGCCGAGCATCAGATGACGATCCTGCACGATGACGGCGTGTACCGGCACGTTCGGTTCGCTCAGCCCGGAACCTCGATGATGCACTGGGACCTCGTCACCTGGCCAGGGCACCTGTGCATCGACGGTGACCTCGAATCGTTCACGTTCTCCCGTGAGCACGACATGTTCGGGTTCTTCGCGATGGACCGCGGGCGGATCAACCCGCATTACTGGGCGGAGAAGATCACCAACCGCAGTGTCCAGACCCGCGTCTACGAGCCCGACAAGGCCAAGGCTCGGATAATCGAGGCTTTCCTCGAACAGCGCCACTGGATGTCGGACCCGGCCAGCCCTGCCTGGCGATCACTACGCGAAGAGGTGCTCGACGAGTTCACCCTCGGTGACGAGTCCCTGATTCGTGATGCGCTCGCTCGCTGGAGTTTCACCGACGTGGGCTCGTTGGAGGTGTGGGAGTTCTCAGACACCTGGGAGTGGGATCTCCACGAGTGGGACTACCACTACTTGATGGCCTGCTACGCGATCGCGTGGGGCATCCAGAAGTACCGGGAAGCAGCGGCAGAGAAGTTGGTGGCGGCATGATCCGTGTCCCGAAGGTTTACGTGTTCGACAACGGCGACAAGATCACCATCCGCGAAGACCCAGACCGAAACTGCCTCACCATCCACGGATCCGGCCACCGCATCGGGAAATTGTCCATCGAACCCAACGGCAGCAACAGCTTCGACGTACGAGTCATCGAATGAGCGTCGACAACATCGCGGAGGCCGAACGGATCCTCGACGCCATAGTCCACGTCGGGACAGAATGCCGGCTCGAAGACGAAGCGTATCAACGTAACACGCAGACCGCCGACGACTTCCCGCCCGGAACCAGCGTGCACATCGCAGGCGACCCGCGCCGCTGGATCGTCGACTCCCGTTGGCCCAACGGCGACATCACACTCGTACGCCTTCCACACCACCTCTACGTCACCGCCGACCAACTCTGGCGCATCGACCCCACCCGATAGGACACCCCACATGACCAACAACACCTGGCGGCAACTCGCCAAATGCCGCAACAAACCCGCCTACCAATACGAAACCCGCAACCTCCCCACAGCACCCACCCTCCGCGCCGAAGCAGCCGAACGAGCCTGCCAAGGATGCCCATCCCAACGAGGATGCGGACTCGCCGCACTCGAAAACACCCCAATCGGAATGGTCATGTGCGGCATCGCATTCCCCGACCACCCCGCCAACGTCACCAACGCCCGAAACCGCGTCGCCCTCAAGCTCGGAATCCCCATGCCCACCGCCCGAACCAAACAGCAGGCAGCCGCATGACCGCTATTGGGGATATGCCGATCGCCGCATTCGACCTCGAAACCACAGGCCCGAACCCGCTATCGGATCGGATTGTGACAGCGCACCTATCACTCATCAACCCCGCAACCGGGGAGATCCAACCCCGCGACTGGCTCCTCAACCCCGAAATCGACATCCCCGCCGGCGCCACAGCAGTCCACGGCATCACCACCGAACACGCAGCCGAGCACGGCGCCGAATACGCACCCGGAGTCGAAGAAATCGCCACGGCACTCGTCGCCGCGTGGGCATCCGGCCACATCGTCGTCGCGTTCAACGGCTGCTTCGACCTCACCATGGTCCACGCCGAGGCGGAACGTCTCAGCATTGGCGGTCTACCGCTCGGCCCCGTCGTCGACCCGTTTGTCATCGACAAGCGGCATGACAAGTACCGCAAGGGTTCCCGCAAGCTCGGTGACGTGTGCGCGCACTACGGCATCACACTCGACAACGCGCATGAGGCAGCAGCCGACGCGCTCGCTGCCGCACGGTTGGCGTACAAACTGTTGCGCCGCTACAACCTTGCCGGGAAACCCGCCGAACAACTCATGCATCAGCAGGCCGGCTGGTACGCGGAACAGCAGACCAGCCTCGCTAACTACTGGCGTGAGGAAGCGGAGGAGCTAACCGGCGACGAACAGGCCGAACTCCTCGCTCGCGCTGCGTCGGTCACCACCGAATGGCCCATCAAACACCCACAGTTAGCAGCCGCATAACACTGCGCAACGCCGCGCATTCTGCTAACCTGAACGAGCTTGTCAGAGCAACCAAAGGAACCAACATGACAGACGAATCCAATGCAGCCTGACATCGAAGAAATCCAGGCCCGCAACCAAATCCATTCGTACCTCCACAGTCTGTGCCAGCAGACCAACACCGAACTAAGGAACCAACAATGAGCGTCCGCGAATACCTGCCGAACACCAGCACACGACTCGCGATGGTGGCCCTCGACGATCAGCGTCCGTTTCGCGCCTACTGGCCGATGCGCATTACCCAAATCATCGGCGGAAAAACTTGGTCATTGTCTGTAATCAATCACCGCGCAACGCAGCTCGTGAAAGCCGAACCCGCCGAGGAGGAGACGAAAGCGGAGCGTTGCCCGTCTGAGATCGAAGGCTGGGGATGCTCGCTGACGAGCGGTCACGACGGCGATCACACTGCACACGACCAGGACGGACCGGCTTACGTTTGGCCCGCCTCCTCTCCGGTTGTCCCTGCCCCCACCGAAACCGGCACCAACTCTGCTGGCCTCACCGACAAGTACATCGTTCGCAGGGTTGACGGTTCAGACGCAGAGGGTGGCCGCAACTTTGGGCGCAGATACTTCGTCCTCTCGTACGACAGTGATCCCCATGCCCGAGCCGCTCTCGCCGCTTATGCGGCATCGTGCGAGACCGATTACCCGGAACTCGCTGCCGATCTACGGGCCAGGTTGAACGAGAAGAAAGCTGCCCCCACCGAAGCGTCCGTGATCGGCGGCGCTGCAGTCGCTCTCCGTGCCGCGCTCGCTGTGGTCGATCCACTCGAAGACGGCGACTGGGAACATGCTTGGCGCACCGTCGAAGACCTCGAAGACTGCGCCAATCGAGCCGAAACCATTGCCCCCACCGAAACCGGAACGTGGCCGAGCCTGAACGACGTACCCGCCGAGGTGTCCGAGGTGTGGGATGCGAACGGCGATGGATGGTTGCGTCGATCAGACATCGAGTGGTTCGGCTGCGCAGAGGGTGGAATTACGAGCGCTTGCCGAGCGGGCCATCCCAACCTCGCCCCGTTCGTTGCGGCCGAGGAGGGGTGAGCATGAGCGAAGGACTCTTCGACGTGAAACTCGCCTACCAAGGTGACCCACTCAACCCCGACCTCGACATCCCAACCCCAGCCAGCATCGTCGCCACACTCAACAAACCTCAACGAGAAGAACGTGTGATGCGGCTCGTCCTGCAAGCCGACCACATCCTCAACGAAGCCATCCGTATTCACGGCAACGGCAAAACTATCGCAGCGAAATGCGTACTGTTCTCCGGCGGCAACGACAGCACAGTCCTCGCCCACATCATGCGAGGACAAGCCACACACGCCATCCACGCCAACACCACCATCGGCATCGAACAGACACGCCAATTCGTACGCGACACCTGCCAGAACATGGGGTTGCCGCTGATCGAGAAGATCGCACCCACCTCGTACCGCGATCTCGTGCTGGAACGCGGATTCCCCGGCCCAGCAATGCACTTCAAGATGTACACCCGCCTCAAAGAGCGATGCCTCGAAGCGGCGAGGCGGGAACTCGTCACCGACGGACGCAGACAGCGAGTCGTATTCATCGCCGGCCGGCGTCGTCAGGAATCGGAACGGCGCTCGGAGATCCCACTGCACGAGCGGAAAGGGTCAACGATCTGGGCGTCCCCACTGGCGATGTGGACGAAACCGGACATGAACACCTACCGGCTAATGCAACGCGAAGCAGGAAACCCGGTGCCGGTGAACGAAGTCTCCGACCTGATCCACATGTCGGGGGAGTGCCTGTGTGGGGCGTTCGCGAAACCGGATGAGTTGGAGGAGATCAGGATCTGGTTCCCGGATGTGGCGGCTCAGATCGACGAGCTACAGAGGGATGTTCGTGCTGCTGGGCATCAGCCGCCGTTTGACACGTGGGGGCATGGCGAGGGGAAGCCTTCGAAGTCTGGAGCGATGTGCAGTTCATGTGCCGTTCAGTACGAGCTATTCGAGACAGTCAAGAGCGTCGCATGATCAGGGACCGCAATGCCAGAACTGCGATCAAGGTTTTGGCTGCGCATCAAACCGACATGGATGGCGGCTGCTATTGCGGTGAGTTCGATTTCAGGTTGGACGAAGGAGACATTCATGCATCTCTCACAGAGTCCCACGCCGAACATGTTCTGGAGGTGCTGTCCAAGACCCACGAGGTCGTCCTGAGGAGCAACATTCCGGAGGGAATGGGCGCAGGTGGCGGCGTGACTGGGGTGGATGTTGAGCACCTGATCAAGTTTTACGGTCGGGCACACGTCATGGGTGCATCCGCGCCAGACGTTGTCACGACAGCGAGTCGGACAGTTGAGGCGCTACAGGAACTTGCTGCCCTGGTTGTGGCTGTCGAGCGAGTCCAAGCACAAGTCGACAAGGCCCTCAAAATCCTCGAAGAGTACGACATCTCCGAAGAAGAAGGCTTCCACCAGTGTGCGACTGAGGATCGCTGGCGGCTGTATCGCGACCTCACTGCCGCACTCAAGCCCGAAGCATTGGAGACACCATGAGCAACCTGATCGAGATCCTTGCAGCTCACCGACCGGGTGGAGTTGTGCCCGCAAGCCTGAAAGCCGAATGCCTCAATCACATTGCTTGCCTCGGATGCTCATGGATAAGCCATGACTGCAAGACGACAGATCCGTATGTCGAGTTCGCGGCGCACCTCGCGGTTCTGATCGCCGCAACTCATGCCGTCATTGAACTGCCGAAGCCGTGGATGGAGGGTAGCGACGCCGAATGGGCTGACGGAATCATCACCGCGCACATCGGGTCCGGCAAAGTCCGCTGCTACCTCGAAGACGGTCGTATGACTTCCGACGATGCACGCGAGATTGGGGCCGGGTTGATCGCCGCGGCTGCCGCTGCTGACACATCCGAGGTGTCGTCGTGACCGCGCCTGATCCGGGGTTGACCGACCTCATCGCAGCGGATCTCAATTCGCACACCTGGGGTAACGAGTACGAGAACGCGGCACACGAAGAGCATTCATTCGACGGCGGCTGCAAGATCTGTCGCAGGGCTATTGGCGCGATCGCTGACCGTGTGGCGTTGGTGGTGGAGCAGCACACCAACGGGCGGATAGCGGAACTGTACGAGCAGCGAGACAACGCAATCGAAGCCGGCCTCGCTGCAATCGACCGCGCCGAGAAGGCTGAGGCCACGATCGCCAGGGTGGAGAAGCTCGCCCACGACATGCGGGGATGGTGCTCGCCACACGGGATCTCAGTCACCTACTCCGATCGCATCCTCGAAGTTTTGGAATGGACGGAGCTAGCAGCTGTGGGCATCACTCGTGTCGATTGAGGAATCTTGTCCTAGTTCGCGTGGCATGAGAACTACGAAGAGGACCTCCAGATTTAATCCATTCTTTTCGCTCTTGCGCATCATCGCGAATGCTCAGCGCGACCAGAATCGACAGCATCAAGGTCGGCGCAACGACGATGAACCCAAACCAACCAATGAATGCCGTGGTAACGGTTCCCCACCATGCGACAGAACCACCAACGATAGCCAGGACTACCACTGTCAAAGACGGAATTCGTGCCGGGGGATAGACGACGAGTGACGCTCTCCGGATGATCAGCTCGTTCATCTCGCGTTGAAGGAGTTCCACACTGTATCGAAGATCGGGGTCTCCGGTGGATTGCGCGAGAACCTTGCCATTCCGTTCGATCTGATTCGAAAGGCGCCGTTCGAGTGACCAATGTTGCCAAGCCACGGGAATTCCCCACAGTGCAACGGCCGCAGAGAGACCGACCTGAATTACCACCGCCCAGTTCATGATCGAACCTTAATTCAATCAATCAGAAAGTGACTTGATTCCGATGGATTTGAGAACTGCAGCGACAATCGAGCTCGCGGCGTCAGACGCCAACCAGGAGGCAACCAGCGTGGGGGAGCGGGCCGCGCTCACACAGCTCGAAGCCATCGCGGCGCGCGCCCTCAACGCCGGCGACCCCAACAAAGTCCGTGAAGCGCAATCATTGGCGCGGATGGAACGCACCTACAGACTCGTGGAGGTGGAACTCATGGACCGTTGACTTGTGCGTGGCGTTGCGCAATACTTGGGGTGTCACTTGCCAGAGTGGCACCCCACATTTTTGGAACCAACCACCTCTCTGAAAGAGGGAACATGACAACAGCTCTCAGGCATCCGCAGTTGGATCACAAGGAACGCGCAGCCCTCGAATCATTGGGTGTGCCATTGGATGATCCGAACCTCACGATCACTATCACATGGGACGAAAGTTGGCGCACCATCGGAACCGGCTTCCTTACCAACACCCCCCACCAGTGGACACTCGACGTTCCGTGCACCGTCAACGAAGTCACCAACATGTGGGGTGTGAAGGCGATTGAGCACGGCCCCGACGAAGTCGCTGCCACAATCACATTCGAAGAGGCCGGTGTACTCTCCGAACTGGCCGAAACGCTCTCGCATTACCTCGCATTCGACAACCTCGACACCGACAACTGTGTCACCCTCAACATTTGCGGGTGGGCACTATGGGCAGCAGGACACCTCGCATGACTGAGATCGATGTGAACGACACCAAAATCGAAGTGCGCCTACCATTGCCGCTCGATGTCGCTGCATCCATCACCAGCGCCTTCGGATGCCTCTGGCCGAACGCAGTCATCGAAACCAAAGCCAGCAACAGCGGATACCTCACCATGCGAATCCCGCATGACGACCGCTGTGAGACGAAGCGCGCCGCAACCAAGATTCGCGCCGCCAAGACATACCTCGAATCCGAAATCGAAGCGTGCGTGCGGGGATTTCACAAAGACGGATCGATGCGCGCTGATGCCACCGCCTATCTAGGTCGCACGATGGGCGCCGCAGCACGGGCGGCCTTCGAGGACAACGAAGCCGCGATCAACTACATCGAAATGACAGTGCACGACCCGGAAACCAACAGGGCCTTCGTGATCGCCGCGGCGAAGTCGGCCGAGCAGACACCGAGCGCGCTCCATAAGGCGGCACTTGCCCGCATCGAAGTGCTTGAAGAACAAATGACGGAATGCGGAGAATGCAGATGATCCTCACCGAGTTCGACCTTGCCGAGCTGATCGACGACGCCCTCTTGCAGGAACAGGAACCCATCGACATTGCACGCGCAATCCTCGCGGGCGGCGTGAAACTCCCTGCCGCGCCACGTGAAACACACAAGTGCAGCGACTTCTGGAACCTCACCAACGACGCATACGGCGACTACAAAGCCTGCGTCGAATGCGGCGACCAAACCAACCCCCAAGGCGGAGAACTATGACCCCCGACGAGCACTACGCCCGCGCCGAAGAACTCCTCTCTCACGCAGTGATCGACGAATGCGCAGAACGGTACTTCCAGGACCGAGACTTCCTTGTCGCACAGGCTCAGGTTCACGCGACACTCGCCGCCGTCCACAACACACGCAAGCTCGACGAAGCGAACGCAGCGCTCGACAAGATTGCCGAGTACGCCACGCCCAATGATGCTCCCGGATGGTCCGACGCTGACGGACTCCTCGAATCCATCTGCAACACCATCGAATCCACCGGCCGCACCATCAACTACGAAGGCGACTACTGATGGCGACCTACCATGCCGTGCTGAATCAATCAGTCAGTGCAGTAATCGATGTCGAAGCCGACAACCTGGACGACGCCATCGACAAAGCGTATGCCGACGCGCCGAGCAGCCTCTGCCACCACTGCGCGGACAAAGTCGAAATGAGCAACGACTGGGAAATCTACGACGTAGAGGAAGTGAAGCCATGACCGACGCGTTGACTGATCGCATCGAGAAAGCCTGGGAGGCAACCCCTAAAGGCGACTATGACGACCAGATGGCAGACCTCACCCAGGTAGCCATCCGCGAAGCTACTGCCTATTTCCTGCCCCGAGCTTGGACTGTGGAAGAACTCCGAGCGCTCCCCATCGGAACACTCGTGGCCGACGCTGACGGGACCAACTGGATGCAAACCGAGCACGGATTCCAGGTGCGCCAACCCGGCGGCCAACAACACAACCTCGACGGCGCCGGAGTCCTCGCCGAATACCCACCCCAACACATCACACACCTACCCGAGGAGAACTGACCATGGCCGGAGACACCATCATCACCGTGATCGGCAACCTGACCGCCGATCCGGAACTGCGGTACACGCCCGCCGGCGCCGCAGTCGCTAACTTCACCGTCGCTTCGACTCCGCGCACGTTCGATCGGAACGCGAACGAGTGGAAGGACGGCGATGCACTGTTCTTGCGCTGCAACATCTGGAAGGAAGCAGCTGAGAACGTCGCCGAATCGCTGACGCGTGGCTGTCGCGTGATCGTGTCCGGACGGCTCAAGCAGCGTTCATACGAGACACGTGAAGGTGAGAAGCGGACCGTCGTCGAACTCGAAGTCGACGAGATCGGCCCTTCACTGAAGTACGCCACCGCCAAGGTCAACAAAGCCAACCGCAACGGCGGCGGGCAGCAGCGGTCCCAGCAGAGCAGCGACGACCCGTGGGGCACTGCGCCACAACAGTCCGGGAACTTCGGCGGCGCCGAGGAGCCACCGTTCTAGCTCGTGAAACCCAAACAGCCGGAACGCGGTATGCGTTCCGGCTGTTTCCATCAACCCAAAGAACGATGGCGCATCCGCCGGAAGTAGTGAATTAGAGCCCAAAACGGGACTTAACGCCCTAATGCCCTGGTCGTGGGTGCATTTCCGAAAACCGTTAGATAGGCTTTGGACATTCGACCAACAAGCAGAGGGGCAACCATGAAGACGGTCACCGTAGAATTCCGGGGCTCCGATCCTGAAATCTCAGACCTCACACGCCGGGCACTACAACCAGTACTCGACAGCATCTACCGCTCCCACCGACGCATGCCTCAACCCATCGTCGAAGCAACACTGAAGCACGCGGGCCGAGGCAGCTTCGCCCGAGAACGAATCGAACAGTTCGCCGAATGCATCGCAGACGGCAAGCGGCCGATCCTCACTGAATAGTGCGACCTGTGTCCTAATTTACCAACTGATTGGTATTCTCTCTGGAACCGACAGAGTAGGACACATGATCAACGCACTCAAACGCCTCACCATCGCCGGCGCACTCACCGCGGCCGCTGCCCTCGCCATTCCCGCTACCGCGACCGCGGCGCCGGCGCTTGCCGCGGTCACCATCGAGACGGTAGGAACCACAACCTCCGTCTCCATCGCAACTCCCGAGAGCACCATTTCATTACAGTGCGTCGGACCGTGGGTCCATACCGAAGCCGCCGCCGCAGCAGTGCGGAACGACCCGACGCTCGATGTCGCGAACCACCCCGAAAACTGGTTCACCGGAACACCCGTATCGCCCGCAAACCCAGAAGCGTACGAGGAAGGCGACTTCGTTCACGTCTACCCCGGCGACACCCGCACAGCGATCATCAACGACCTGCCAGACGGCAAGTACGTCGCAGGTGTCCTGTGCGCTGGCCCCAACTCCAGCAACGACGGACTCGCATTCTCACTGTCCGAAACACCCTTCACGATCGGCGACCCCGTGACCCAGCCCGAACCAGGCGGAACCGGCAGCCTCAGCTTCGGGTCGTAGCCAGCCCCAATGAAACCGTCTCTTGTGCAGGATCCTCCGGCCGTTGTTCCTAGTCCGGAGAATCTTCCAGCTGATCCAATGTCGATCGTCGTCAACAATCTGCCCGATCCGCCCTCCGACGCGTTCCTGACACAGCCCTTGGCAACTCTCGCCGCTGGCGTGTTAGCGATCGTTGCTGCCAGCATTGCGTTCCTCGGTGTGGTTTACACACAAAGGCGAACTGCTCGTGCGACACGGGCGCAACTGCGACTCCAGTCGGTTCTCGCGTTGAGGCAGCAGCGTCAGCACGAGGCGCAACTGGAGGCCACAGCAGAGCTTGAAAGGTCGAAGCATCGACGACAGGTCGAATATGAGGCGTTGAGCGCTGCGTTGCCCGCCGTGATGGACGCACGTGATGCGATCATCCAGCTTCTAGGGCGGATTGATGAGCGAGACCCGCAGTCGCCGTTGCGTGGCGGAACTACTCCTGATCTGCGTACGCATGCCGGCCGTCTGGAGAGTGCGCAACAGGCGGTCGACGATGTGACAGCGAAGGGGGCGGCACTTCTGCTCATCGGCCAGGAAACCGCGTACCTGCAAGTGATGGAATTCTCGAACGTTTGCCGAAAAGCGATGACCGATGGGTTCCAGTTCGATATACAGAAATTTGCTGGAGTCACAACGAACGCCATCGGGGCAATTCGAGACGGATACAAGCCCTGATCTGAAGTCGCACAGCGTGGCCCGCGCTTTCTACGGATCTGATGATTCGGGAAAGTGCGGGCTTACTGTTTTTGTATGACTGATACCTGTTGTGCTGAAGCAACTTTGGAAACCGCATTCCGGCCACACGAGGTCCTGTTCCACGCGTTGGACACCCTCGAAGACCTCGGGATCCTGACCCTGCACTCCGACCATGACGTGGCCGCCGCGCGACTCCTCGCAGCAATAGACGATGCTGGCGCAACCGTCACTGCATACGAAGACGACGAAGAGCCGCTGCATGGAATCGTCGATGAAGTGTGGCCGTTCGTTATCGGCCCGGTGCTGCGTGTGCCTGATGAGGTAGTCAACCGAATCAACGAGCGTGTCGACGCGAAGATCGCCGCCGACGAGGAAGCCCGCAAGGCCGCCGATGAGGTGTGTCCGTTTCTGATTCCGTTCATCAAGTCCGACCCATGGTGGAAGGACGGCGAAACGTACGACCTCGGTGGCCTGCAGTTTACCGTTATGCGGGGTGGCAAGTGAAGGCGCGGGTCGCTGCAGCCGCAGCCATCGCCGCACTCGCAATCGGAACGGTCACAGCTTGCTCCACCGATGCTGAAGTGGCATCGAAGAACCTGTCAAAAGCCGCCGACCAGTTCGAGATTGACCGTCGGATCGTGTTCTTCAACGGGATCACGGACAAGTATCTCCTGACGATCGAGGGGCGCTGCTCCATCGAACCCGATGGCGGGAAGCTCGACGTGACCTGCAAAACGGCCGGCGGGTTCAAGAAGCACTTCCTTGGCCTGTCGGACAACGTGTCGTACTTCGTGGAGCAGCTCGAAGGTGCGAGCGTGAGCACCGACCACTACCGGGTGATCTTCAAACCCGAAACGATCATTCCGAATGTGAGCCGACCATGAGCAATCCTGTGGACCCTCGACTGCAGATCGCGACGGATTACCTGGACACGTCTTACAGGGCGCGCACAGTCGATCGGGAGATTACGCACTTGCAGCTCGCGATGACTGAGCTGTTAAAGGTAGTGGAAACGCTACTGCCCGAACCCGACCCGGAACCAGGCGCAGCGGTGTCGAAGGTTCACTACTGGGAGCGTGGTCCATGGTGGCAGGCGCAAGGTTCCGGTTCGACTGTCGGTGCCGAGGTCACGAAATCCCGCGTGGAAGTGGAGCATCCGACAGTGGCGCGGATCAAGTTCGCAGACGGCGGCGTTGTTGGCCCGTCGACTGCCGCCGGCCCTGGGGTGACGGAGGCAACGAGGTTCGGGGCGCTGGTCGGGGAACTGACGTTGCGGCAGAACGCCGAGTTGGCGAAGAAGAACGACCAGATCGCGAATCTCGAAACGCGGATCTTCAATCAGCGCAGCGAGCTTGCCGTGTTGAACGGGAAGCAGTCGGAGAACGCGCAAGTAATGGGTTGGCTGACCGCGATCGCGAACACCGACAAGGATGTGGCAGCCGGTTTGGCTGCAGGGAAAGCGTTGTCGGAGTGGGCTGCTCAAACCCTCCGAGCCGCCTGAATCCGTGATGTGGTGCCGACAGTTTGTGCGTGCCGGCACCACATTGCTTGCGCGGCGTTGCGCAGTCTGCCAGAATCACATGCATGGCATTCAACACCGAAACCTGGCGTAACCTAGCCGCCTGCAAAGGTGTTGACGGATTCGAACGACCAGCGACCGGCGAATGGGCGACCGAAGAACCACGACTCCTCTGCGCAATATGCCCAGTCAAACGTGAATGCGCCACCGCAGCCTTAACTTCCGGAACCACGCTGGATGCGATCGCCACAACACCCGCCGACGACGTAATCGCAGCCGGCGTCATCTGCGAAGGCGACGACAAAACCGCCCGAGCGCTCACTGCGGTCATCGAATCCCGCGAATACAAACCACGCCAACCGATCCCAGAGAACTGCAAAACCTGTCGGCGGAAACTCTGCTCCCAGAAAACAGCCCCCGGCAAATACGATGCGCCGCACCACTCCAACGGGATCTGCACCCTCTGCTACCAGAAACACCGCTACCACCAAAACCTCACCGCTGGAATGCCAGCACTCTTCTAGGAGAACCCATGCGCAAAGCCATTTACGACCGGACACAGTGGCCTGACCATGCGCAGAAGTATCTCGCGGAGGCGGAAGCGTTCCGCAGTGAGGTGATCGAAGACGGAAGCCTCGGCGGCTCGATTTGCGTGTACATCAGCAGAGCCGAAAACGTCAGAGCTTGGCTGTCATTCAATCGCGACGACGAGGGCGAGCAAATGAGCCCGCTGTTCTACGAAGCCGGAACGTTCTACCCCGAACTATCTGAAGAGGAAGACCAGTGATCAATCCCAAGACTCGCGGTGACGCCATTCTCGCGACGATGCAAGCCGCACGCGCATACCGCGACGGCACCGCTGCAGCCGACTACAGCCAGTTCGACGAAGCGCACGCCGTCATCGAACGGCTGCAGGCGGACGGCTACCTCACCGAACTGGAAGTGACGAAATGACAACCGCCTTCGATGATCCGGCCGAGTTCAGCCCCGACAAGCCGCGCGCATGGGATCCGAACCACCCCAGCCTCGACGGCAGCCGCACAGGCTACGACGAAACAGCGCCACACGAACTGCCCGCCATCATCCGCATGAACCGCAACGGATGGCCCGGACCGAAGATCCTCGAACACTTCAAGGCGAACCCGATGCGATTCCAACGCGACTACTACAAGGGCCTTGGCGACGAGAACCGTGCAGCAGCAGCGAACCGGCCGATGCATTCGGGTTGGGCGCCTAAGGGGTACAAGTGACCGCGGCGGAGTTGGGTCGAGGGCATCGTGGGCAGATGTTGGTGTGGAACCGGCGCCGATACCTGATCAAAGACGTTCAGCACGTCGGGAACTCACACGTTCGGGTGGTCGTCGGCAACGGACTCACCATCAGCTACGCACCATCCGACGAAGTGACAGTCGAACCATGAGCATTCCGTTCAATCCGGGGTGGACGAAATACGTTGTCCACCTGCCGTACGACAAGCCGCCACTGTCAATGAACGACAGGATGCACTGGGCCGAGAAAGCCCGCATCACAGCAGCAGTGCGGAAGACAGCACAACTGCAAGCGCGATCCCACCGTGTGCCGACCGGGCATGAGCACGTCACTGTCGGTCTGCACTACCGGCCAATCAACAATCGCAAACGTGACGCCGACAACCTCGTCCCCGTCCTCAAAGCATGTTGCGACGGCTTGGTGGACTACGGACTCACCGCCGACGACACCCCCGACCTGATGTCCAAATGGATGCCCGTCATCCATCCCGCCATCAAAGGCGAGAAGGGCCGCATGTGGCTCGAAATCAGCTGGAGGAACTGATGGAACTGTTCGCGTGGATCTTCGCGGCATTCGTGATCGCCATCCTCGCCTACGCGATCTTCAAAGACGACGACTGGGGCGGCGCAGCGTGAGAACCATTCGTTGGCACATCCGTAAGTACGGCACGCGGTGGAGCGTTCAAGTTGTTGCCACAGAAGGAGACGAGTCGTGGCAAGTTCGCCTGAACTGGACCGGGACATGGCAAGCGGCAGTCGAGCGCGTGGATTGGGAGCTTTGCCGGATAGGCAGTTCCACATGGTGACGCCGTTTAAGTCCTCCCGCAGCCTGCGGATGAAACCGAAACCCAAACCGCCGGCGGTCGCGATGCCGGACCCGCTGCAGCAATCGGAACCAACAGACCTGCGGTACCTCGACTACGACCGCATCCAGGCCATGCCTGACGGACGGTACTGCATCGGTGACCCCGACAATCCCGAAGTCATTCTCGAACCAGCGCACACCCCCGAACGCGCACCCCACACCATCGACATCCACGAACGGACACCCCATGCCCACTGACGTTCAGCGAGCAACCACCGATCTACGGCAGCATCCTCACGCGCAGTTCTTCCGCGACAACCCCACCTTCGAACCGGTGCGACCCGAGCCGACGGCAGCCATGCCTCCACTTGAGTCAGTGGAGGACTTTGAGAGGCGTGTCGAAGATGTGACAGCTGCGCTCTACGCAACCCGCATCGACGACCTCCGCAAAGTAGCGCGCTACGCCAACGACGAGATCAAACGACTGGAGGCAACGCGGTGAGCCTCGCAGCGACATTGGAACGTGCCGACACTGCAACGTCGTCGGTGGAGGTGTGGCTGTCGAAGCAGCCAGCTGAGGAACGCGGCTACTTCGACGAGTACCTGCGCCGAAACCGCGACGATCCTCACGGATGGCCGGTGACCGTTCTGCATGCGGCATGCCGAGAGCGGGGCCTAACAATACGTACGACCGCATTCCGCGACTACTGCCGAAACCGAAAGGCCGCACTGTGAGACTCACGCGCAAGCAACTCCGCAACAGGATCGCCAGGCTCGAAGAAGTCCTCAAGCACGCCAACGCCCGCGGTGAGTCAAACGCCAACTACTGGCGGCAGCGTTACGAGGAGCAGACCGAGACGATCAATCAACTCGCGGAGGATCACTCGAAGTTCCATCCCTCCGGGCACATCACCAGCGTCGGCACACACACCACGTTCTTCTGCGACCGATGCCACGCCACGTGGCCGTGTGAACCGTTCCGCGTCGCAACCGGCAAGGAGTTCGCGCCGATCAAACTGCAACTGAGAGAAGAAGCCCCGTGAGCCTCGCAGCAACACTCGATGCACAGCCTGTGAATAACCCTGTGGGCAAAGGGACTATCGACGTAAGCGCAGACGGCGCCAAAGTGAACAACGTCGTAATCGAAGGCGAACTCAACGGAGACTGGACCCGAGTCTTCGACCTCTTCAACCTCGACGCCACACAATTCGAAGTAGTCGACGACACCGTCCGCATGTCCACCTGGCAGCAGTCAGCGCGCGCGAAAGACGGCAGCCGAGACAGCATCCAGCTCTACTCGTACAGTGCACGGTTCCGGCGCGTCACTCGTGACATGATCCCCGCGGCGACGGTCGAGTCGTGGCGCAAGGCCCTGCAGTCAGTGAAGGACCGGCCAACCAGGAAGCGGAAGACGGCCACTGTCCTCGCGGCGACGTACACCGTGTTCGTGGCGGATCCGCAGCTTGGGAAGAAGAACACCGAGCAGGCTGTCGAGAACTGGAAGCGCGGTGTCCTCGGGCACGTCGCGGCCATAGAAGCTCTGATCGCACAGGGCCGCAAGCCGTCCGGTATTCACGTCGCGTTCATGGGCGACGAGACGGAGGGAGTGTGCAACAACTACGGCAACCAGCCGCACACGATCGAACTGAACATGTCCCGGCAGTTGGAACTCGACTATGACATGCGGGTGTGGACGTTCCGTCAGCTTATTCCGTTCGGCCTGCCACTGTCGGCGTCGTCAGTCATTTCCAACCACGGTGAGATGACGCGCAACGGATCGAAGGAACCCGTCACAACGCAAGGCGACAACGCATCCACACACATCGCCCGCCAGGTGCAGAAGCTGTTCCAGGAGACTGAACCCTTCGGCGGCCCGCACATCGACTGGACCATCGGTGGTGGCGACCCTGCCGTGTTGGTGAACTTGTCCGGTGTTAATAGCTACTTCTCCCACGGCTACATCGAGAAAGGCAAAGGTGGATCCACCGAGATCCGCACCAAGACGGCCATCGAACGCCAAATTCTCGGGCGGACTGAAACTCTCGGAGCTGTCCCCCTCTATTTTGTTGCGCACTACCACCACTTCTACACCAACGAATTCGAAGGCCGTTCTCTGTTCGGGATGCCGGCCCTCGAAGCGGAACGATCGTCGGAGTACATGCTGAATCAGTATGGTGTGTGGTCACCGCCTGGGATGTTGGGAATGTTGGTGGGGGAGCACACCCGGCGCCGTTGGTCTGATCTGAGTGTCCTGTGAATGAGCTGGTTCCGCTGGACAGCGGAATGCCTTCGGGTTCGGTTCAGCTGTTCGACCGGGATTGGAATCTTGTCGCGACGAAGCCTGAGGGGCAGTCGCTTCAGGACTTCATCGGGGAGTATGTGAAGCCAGGGGAGTGGCGGCCATTGAAGATCGACCGACCGGATGGACGACGGTGGACGGGACGCGCGGAGGTCAAAGTCGAGATGAGTCGAGACTACGAACACTTGAAGAAGATGACCGCGTGGCCGTGACGTATGTGGTCCGCAAAGAGGGTGAGTTGTGGTCGGTCCGTAAGCGCGCCAATTGGTTCCAACGCTACTTCGGGCTCGCCGAATGGGACATGCGGACTGTTCACCAGTGGCAGTTCGAATCATGGGCAGACGCTTTCGAGGACGCGTTCTGGTGGTGCGAGCAGCAGCGGAATAATCGGACCGACATGATGCCGATCCACTACTACGAGGGATACATGAGGTCGATGGTTCAACTCCCACAGGGTTGACTTCGGGGAATCTAGCTGTGGGCGTTGACTTCTACGGATCTGCGGATCGGCAGCATTCCGCTCATAGGGTTTGTTCATGCGCTATTTCTACGACACTGAGTTCATCGAAGACGGTAAGACGATCGACCTGATTTCCATTGGCATCGTTGCGGAGGACGGCCGCGAATACTATGCGGAGACCGTGGAAGCGCCGTGGGATCGGATCGTGAAGCATGACTGGCTGATGGCGAACGTTGTGCCGCAACTCGAACGAGAGTCGATGCGTAAGCGTCGCAACCAGATCCGTGATGAAGTCGCAGAGTTCCTGAAGCCACGCAATAACCGCGACCAAGTAGAACTGTGGGCGTGGTTCGGCGCCTACGACCATGTGTGCCTGGCACAGTTGTTCGGGACGATGATGGACTTCCCCAGGCATGTGCCGATGTGGACGAATGATCTACGGCAGGAAGTCCATCGGCTTGGCATCGGGAAGATGCCCGCGCAGCCGGCGGGACTGCACAACGCGCTCGCTGATGCGAAGCACTTGAAAGCCAATTTCGAGTACGTGTTCGAGTACGTGATGGAAATCGTGGAGGGTGGCCGGTGAGCGATCTGGTGTTCTGGCAGAAGCCAGGCGAAAACTATGTGCGCATCGGGGATGCCAAGCAATACGGCTACCCCAGTGAAACCGAAACCGAGATAATCGTCTTCGGCGACGGCGTGCGCGTGAAGGTGCCAGTTTTACTGTGCAGGGTGTCCCGGCATGGGCGTTCTGAGATGGCTCCCCACAAGGCCCTGAAGTGCGTGGTGCCTCGTGACTGACGATGACCGTCAGGCAGTAATCGAGTTGATTCGTGAGTCCCCTCGACAGTTGTTGGAGATTCAGCAGCACATCGCGCCGACGCACAGGCGGGGGAGCGAAGACGGTTCGTCCCATGCGAAGCCTTCATCTCGCCCCCCGCTGAACATCGATCCAGTCGACGCTATCCAGGCTGAGTCCGCTGAAATCGTCTACTGGTCAAGGATCTACGGATTCCGAGGCAGGGGAACGATCGGGCAACGCATCGAACATCTCTACAGTGTGGACATTCCGGACTGGGATCTAGTGAACATTCTGGAACGGTGGATGCCGATCCGGAATGCGCACCGCAAGCTGTGGCCTACAGGCTATGAGCGCGTTTGGATTACGGAAGCGGAGGCTATCGGTGTGACCGGCCGCAAACCCCGCACGTTGGTGGACTGGCGGGGCAAGGTCGACGGTCTCGCGCGCCGTGATGAATCGGCGTGGATGTATCACCGGGGGAAGCTGCTTGAGATGGTTCGTGCGACGGATCTTGCTGCACGGGAACGCATTCAATCGATCGCAAACGCGCAGGTCGCGGCGTAAATGTATGACGCTGAGTAATGTTGTTCTTATGTGATTGATTGCAGCGAAACATCCCAAAGCTCGCCCCGCTTCCCGGTTCTGGCCACCGGTTGAGGCGGGGCGTTTCACTTCCCATCCTCGTGTGGGTCCAGTTTGCGCGGCTGGGGTATCAAACCGGCCACTGACCCCCGACAGTGAGTTTACGAAATTTCGGGGGCACACAATCCAGCAAGAACGCGCCGGACCAATCCATCCGGCGCGTTCCTAGCTAGCTCGGCGCTAGTTCATCTGCTTGCACTTGCCACAGAGCGGATACCCGCCCGTGCCACTCCTCTTGTTGTGCGCCGGGATCAGGGCGCCGGGAGGGCAGTCCTTGTGAACGTGATGCACGTCCGGGTCGGTGGCGTTGGACGAGTGGTAAGCCGGGACTCTCAAAACTAACCTCCTGATCGCTGCGCACCTCGTATGCGCATGTCGGCATAGGTTAGGTGCTTCGAGCTGGACGCATTACCTAATCCTTACTTTTTTCCTACTAAAGTTGGACAGAAGTCCGAGATGGACAGAAATGAGATGGCACGATGCCAGCAGAAAAGTTCTACGACAGCCGAACCGTCGAGGGCGACACGAACATCCCGGTCGTCACCATCGGGTGGTCGAGGCCCGGAGAGAGCGCCGATCCCGGCCCTCACGTGAACGGTGTCCCGTTCGATCGATCCGGCATCAACCGGATGATCGCAGCGCTACGCCGCGCACGAGACCAGGTGTACGGCGCCGATGAATAGGACGAGACATGGCCTCCGGTAAGTCCACCATCACGCAGCCTGTCATGACTTGCCCCGCGTGCAACGTCGAAGTTCAGGCTACGTTCTCCACCGAACTGACGATGGAATCCATCGACGTTGGCGGCTACAACGGGAAGATGCCCGGAACCGCCACGGTGACCGTTACCGGCATGCGTGTCTCTCATGACTGCATCCCGACGACGAAGCGGTCCATCGAATCCCAAAACTGGGCGTCGTACGGACGATAAAACTTGGCAGTGGCTCCTCCGGGATGAAACTGCCACGCGGGCTGCCCTTCCATGGATGTGGGCGGTCCGCCTCGGCCTGGGCATGCCACGAACTGCCTGGATCATCTGCTGACGCATGGTGCATGTCGCCCGTCCGAATCGCTTCGGCGTTACGAGTTGGGAAGCTGTCGGTTCGAATCCGGCCAGATGAACGAGTTCAGTCCTGCGACTGAATCTATCGAGGCTTCGACACTGAGCCCGCGTACGTGAATCAGTGGTCAACAATCCGAATTAACTCAGTTGGCAGAGTGCCCGGTTGTTAACCGGTGAGTCCCTGGTTCGAGCCCAGGATTCGGAGCAAAGCATCGGTTTAGCGGCCGGTGCTGGTGGTGACAGAGTGTGCGTCTACGGACACGGGACGCAATGTGCATGATGGGTGGGCAAGCCCCGGCAGGAGTGCAGGCGTAGCCGCTGAAATCCACTGCGTAGCTGCAACATCATGGCACCAGGGAGCTAACACATACTGACATGTTCCAGTTGGTAAGGCGCGTCACCCGCAGGAAACCCCGATGGCCCCAGCGGGTCGACAGCGACGACTACAGCTTGTAAGAGCCGCTGAACTTCGAGAATCCAGGCTCATTCGTGCTGAGCCGAGTCTGGACGTGAAGGTCGGCGTAACCACTCTTGCCCTCCCGCGACATGTGCGGGAACACAATCTGCCTCTCGGCGATCGACTCTACGTCCTCGAACGTCGTGCGAGTCGGCAGCGTCAACGTAAAGCTGTGAGTTTCCAAATTAGTCTCCAAACAAGTCGTGACCGAGTGAATGTCTCGATCAGAGAATATTCTTCTCGGTTCAGATTCTATCGGTAGCTACCGACACTCCCGCTGACGGCGCAATCGTTTTTCCAGCCCAACACAATTGGGAGCGGACCGGATTCCTACGTCAGGAACGCATGACCGAGAAACGAATGCTCGGCCAGCAAACTACGTGTCCTTGACTACCTTCCCCGAGCAGAACAGCTCGACCAACGTAGCTGCCACCATTACTGCGGTCTCCGCTTCTTCCTGAGACACAGGAGGCGGCGGGGGAGTCGCTCCACCATGGCGGTCGTGCTGGCCGGTCCACAACATTTGCATCATTCCCAGCAGGACATTGCGTGGTTCAGCGTCCCTGTGGACGCGAGTGTGTGGAAGCTTCCACTTGGTGGTGCTCCCGATGTCGCGGATCATTGTTCCGAGCGTCGTCCCGGCATTGTTCGGGCTCACGATGGGTTTGCCGGCGTCTTCGACCGCTTTGACCGCCAACGAGTAGGCGCGGGACGGGTCGGGGCTAACCCCATAAGCGGCATCGTATGCCTGAGCCAGTCGCTTGCCGGCATGCCCATGGTTGGCGATCGTTGCCCGTATCGCGGCGTCAGTTCCTTCGTTAACTCGGCGAATAAGGCCCGGCTTTCCGACCCTTTCCCCGACAGTCCAGGCCGAACCAGCCTCAAGCAGAATGGTCGTGAGCTTCTCTACATTTCCGTACCCTGACGCGATTACAGCATCGATTAGCTGCCACTCGCGTTGTGCGCCTCGCATGTTTGCGAACAACCTTTTTGCTGCCTCACGTGCCGACGTGCCTGTTGTGACCGTCGGAAAACTGATGTGTAGTAGGCGTTCGAGAGCTTGAACCAGTTGCATGTCGACAGGTGATGGCGTCATTCGATTTGTTCGAATCAGCGCGGTTGAGAGCCACATGAGCAATGACGGTTCCAACCACTCGGTGACTTCTTCATTGAGCACGGAGTAGTTCTCATCAGCTTCATCAACGCCTAGTGGCAGCCACGTGTCGGTCATGTGCGGATTATGCACGACCGGTCGGATAGTTTGCACTTCGATATGTCATTTCGTCGGCTCAGGCTGCTTCGGCAAGCATTCCGCGCTCGGCCATTTCCTCGTGAATCTGATTCGACTGCTCATCTAGCGCTGTGAAGTACTCGGGATCGGGAAACGGCACCTGCGCCCGCAGGTCGACGTATTCGCAACGCACTGCGCAGTACAGATCCGCCAACTCTTCGTTGGACATTGTCGCGAACGACCCCATGGCATGACCTCCAGCAACGCACCAACCAGGGCTGCTCGCTGGCCAGTTTGGCCGATTGTGGCCGAGCAGCTAATACCTAGCGTATTGCAGCTCTGTGGCGAAAACAATCCACCGAAAGTCCCATTCCGGGTGACCGAAGACACAAAAAGCTAAGGAAAAACACGTGCAGCCCTCAGTAGGCCGGATCGTTCAGTATGCATCGAAGAACGGCGACGGCATCATCTCGCCCGCCATCGTCCTCCGAACCCGTGCAACCACCAACCTCGACGTGATCGGGCGCTGGGGACCATCGCCAGACGGCACACTCTCGGGTAAGGGCAAGCCAGGAGACTTGGTGCCGGAGCTGCCTGACGATTTCACTGTGGATCTACTCGTCTGGGGTCTCGGTGGTGATTACCGAGAATATGCAGTACCCCACGACTCGATTAAGCCAATGCCTGGCGAAGTAAACGCGCCGCGCACTTGGATCTGGCCACCGCGTGTTTGAGTGGCTACTCGTCGCGATCACACTGATCCGACGATGGGTTATCTGACTGCGGACGGCGAAGCGTCGTTCCGGCTTGTCGATGTACCCAACGCGTCGTCGGGCTGGTGGGTGCGGAAATCGGCGGTTGCGCTGGATGCCTTCGCGCTTCCCGCCATTTGAACAGAAGTTCCCAGATTGGCGGGCCGTCCACTCTGGCGAAGGTTCTCGCGAGGGCCCGACTGATTGGTCTGGCCAAGCCCAAGTACGCCCACCCAACCAAGAGCATGAAGACAGCCACAGGCTTGTCGGAATCCGCGGCCAGCGGTGAATTCGAAATGATCAGCGCGAATAATAGAGCCGATGAAGCAATAGACAGAAAGCCGAAGCAGCGAACGATCTTTCGCCAGGCTGCGGAGCCGGCGGGCTCCGAACTCTGTCGCTCCAGCTCATCGATGTACAAGGCTAGCCGAATATCCAGCGACTTCTGAAGTTTCACACTCGCTGGGCTATCTGTGAAAACCGTACGTAGTTCAGCATCTGCGATTAATTGCGACCGTAGATCTCTAGATTCGATTCGCCGGAAGAACATAGCTGCTATCCCCCCGATGAAGGGGCCAATAAACGCTACTGACAGCGCGATGATCCACGGCATTTGTTGCCACCAATTCATACCGCGAGTGTCCCTTACCGGACGCCGGGGTTCTCGGTTGGCCCCGTATTCATCTTCCGATTGCCATAACCGACTTGGGAGTAACTGTGGCTGACGCCTGCAAGACCACCGCCGAAAAGCTCATCGCGTTTCGCAAGGAATTGGACGAGGCAGGCGTTTTCCGGCCAGAGCATATCGAGCACTTGGTGAACGAGGCAGCCGAGAGTCTCCTAGCTATGGGTCGTGACGGCGCCTTTTCGCCCCTCATCGTGAAGTAGGGACAGCCATGCGCGGTCTTGTTGTGGCCGCGCTTGTTGCGGTGATGCTTTCGTTAAGTGGGATCGCCCAGGCCCGCAACGTGATCGTGGTCGACGGCACCGGAAATAGTGGCGCAGTACTGCTCGCCCCGGACATTCAACCCGGCGACACCGTCACCTACGTCCGTTACCCGGCAACAGTGTTGTGGCCCAGCTACAACCAGTCAGTCGAAGCAGGGAAGCAGAAATTGCGTGAGGCGCTCGCAGATGCACCGGAAGGCACTGTCGTCGTTGCTTACTCTCAGGGCGCGAGGATCGCAGGGGATGTCCTCGCCGAACCAGAAACCGTTGGCGTAACCGGAGTCCTGTACTCCGACCCACGCCAGGCCGGCGCCGGCGTCGAAACGCAACTCCCGTTCAACCTCCCCGGCGCAACCATGACCGGCGAACGCGATCCATTCGTCGTCCCCGTCGAAACACACTGCATCCCAACCGATGGCGTCTGCGACTGGGACAACCACGACCCACTCCGATCCATCATCGGCTACGCACTCCACCACACGACCTACTTCCGGTAGGCCACACACTTCCCTCCCCACTCCCGCACACACCACACACGCTGGCGGTCGAAGTGCGGGAGGGAACCAGCATTTCCCCAACCGGGGATCACGACGCCAGGAGCGTCGATCACCCGCAAGGGGCACCACATGGCACAACGACCAGGCGGCAACAAAACCAGCACGATCACCATCGAACGCCGCGAACGCATGGCCAAAGCACTCGACCTCCGCCGCGACAGCTGGACATACCAGGAGATCGCCCGCGAACTAGGAATCAGCCGCACCCAAGCCTTCAAAGACGTAGACGAAGCAATCAAAGAGATCACAGCCGAACCAGCAGCGCACACACTCAAATTCGAGTTGGAACGACTCGACCTGATGCAGCGCCCACTCTTCGAAGTGATCACTGCCGTTGACGCCGTCCGCGAAATTGAGGGCGAAGCAATCCGCGTCGCCAACATCGACAACGACCTCGCTGCAAAAGATTTCGATCGCGAACTCGAAAAGACCGTAAAACGTACCGACGCGAACATAAACCGAATGTTCCAAGCCATCGACCGATCCCTGAAAATTCAGGACCGGCGGGCCAAGTACCTCGCGCTGTACCCGAAGGACGCACAAACCGATGTCACGGTCTCCGATGTCAAGGCCTGGCTGAACGACAAACTCGGCACCGACGATGAGTAAGTTCAACCGGCTCGAAGGCAAAGCCCTTCAAGCCGCGAAACTATCCACCGCCGAAATCAACGCGTTCGACGGCAGCGTCCGATCCGGCAAAACTGTTGGCACATTGTGGGACTTCGCCAAATTCTGCATTGATGGACCTGAAGGACTATTCGTCCTCGCCGGCCGAACACAACGCACTGTCATCAACAACCTCATCCTTCCCTTGCAGGAAATGCTCGGGAAATCGATGGTGCAGATCAAGTTCGGTTCCGGTACCGCGGTCATCTGTGGACGAGAAGTGTTGCTGGTCGGCGCGAACAACGAGCAAGCCCGAACCAAAATTCAGGGACTCACCCTTGCCGGCGCTTACGCCGATGAAGTGGCGACTCTGCCTGAATCGTTCTTCGACATGCTGTACTCGCGCCTGTCCATCGACGGGGCGCGCATGTGGTGCACCTGCAACCCCGAAGGGCCGCATCACTGGTTCAAGAAGAAGTGGCTTGACCGCGCGAAGCTGTGGCTGAAGCACGACGGCACGATCGAAGATAAGCGCGACCTCTTCGAGATGCTCGATTACGAAGACCCCAAGCGCCCAATCAACCTGCACCGCTTCTCATTCCTGCTCGACGACAACAAGAACCTGTCCGCTGAGTACGTTGCGGGTCGCAAGGCGTCGTACTCCGGGTTGTTCTACCAGCGCATGATCCTCGGTCAGTGGGCGCTTGCTGACGGTGTCATCTACTCAGACTTCGACGAACCGAAGCACGTCATCCCTCACGATGAACTGCCGCGGATGGAACGTGTCTTTGGTGTCGGCGTCGACCACGGTATGACTAACGCGACAGCGGGAATCATGGTAGGGCTTGCCGCTGTCGACGGATTCTACCGGCTGTACCTGATGGACGAATGGGCGCCGCCGAAAGCGACTCCCGCTGAGCACTCGGAAATGTTCAAAGCCTGGCTGAAGCCACACAAGATCCAACCCGAGTGGATCTTCATCGACCCGGCAGCTGAAGTTCTCGCCTACCAGTTCTACCAAGACGGCGTAGGCCGCACAGCGCACGCCACGAACTCGCACGACGGCATCCAGACCATCGCGTCACTGTTCAAGCTGGACCGAATCAGGATCTCCGACCGCTGCACCAATTTTCTACGCGAACTCCCCGGATACGTGTGGGACTCCAAAGCGTCCGACAAAGGCAAAGACACGGTCGTCAAGATCGACGACCACTTCATGGACGCAGGACGCTACGGCCTCATCTCTCCCCAAAAACTCTGGGAGACATACATTCCGCTGACAAGCGGCTGACAGTGCCCAGGAGGCATTCATGGCTTTGCCTCTGCCGAATTCTGATTGGCCCCCGAAACCGTTCGACAAGGTGTTCACCTCCGTCAACGAGTGCGCGGCCTGGTGGGAAGGCGACCCTCAGAAGCTTTCAGCGTTGTACGGGGGCGGGGATTACGACCCGAAGCCGGCGTCCTCCGGGATTGTTTCTCGGGCGATTGCGCGAATGTTCTGGGGTCGCCGGCAGAATCAGGGACAGTCGACGCGGCGGGTGCATGTTCCGATCGCTGCTGATTTGGCTCACACGTCCGCGACGCTGATGTTCTCCGACCCTCCGAGTTTCACGATCGCGAAACCGGACAACACCGCTGACGGCACTCTCCTGGTCACCGACAACGCGACGAAGCGCCTCGACCGCATCATCAACACGCCTGAGATGCACTCGAAACTGTTGGTGGCAGGGGAGTCGACCGCGGCGCTGGGCGGCTCGTTTGTCCGGGTCTGCTGGAACGCTACAGTGGCTGATCATGCGTGGCTGGATTTCGTGGACGCCGATCGCGCGATCCCCGAGTTCCGCTACGGCCGTTTACATAAAGTGACTTTCTGGTCGGTCCTCAACTCCGGCAACGATCACGAGACGACGATTCGGCACGTCGAAGTGCACGAGCCAGGAACGATCACGCACGGCTTGTATGTCGGTACACGGCGCAACATCGGCCAGCGGGTCTCTCTCGCTGCGCATGATGTAACAGCGGGTTTGGCCGACAACGAGGGCGGCGTCGTCAACACTGGCACGAAACACCTCACAGCCGGCTACATCCCGAACGCCCGCCCGAACCCGCAGTGGCGCAACGACGGACAACTCGTCCACATGGGCCGCGCTGACATTTCTCGGGACATCATCTCGTTGATGGACCACGTCGATGAGGCGTATTCGTCGCTGGCTCGGGATGTCCGGTTGGCGAAAGCCCGGATCGTTGTGTCCGAGCATCTGCTGAATGTGGGTCGCCCTGGACAAGGGTCGACGTTCGATGTGGATCGTGAAGCGTTCCAGGCCGTGGCGACATCACCGAATGGTGATCCGGTCATTGAGATGCATCAGTTCGATATCCGCGTAACCGAGCATCTCGCGGTTGCTACCGCGTATCTGCGCGAGATCCTCCGCAGGGCTGGGTATTCGCCTCTCACGTTCGGGTTGGCTGATGACTCCACCTCGGCTATGACTGCTACTGAGATCGCTGTGAAGGAACGCGCATCGATTGCGACACACACGGCGAAGTCTCGTCTGTGGCAGGCGGTTCTCGCGCCGATCACGTCGGCACTGCTGGAAGTCGACGCTTTCGTGTTCGACACGGGCGTGACGCTTTCCGAGAATGTGGAAGTGGACTGGCCCAGCGCGGTTCGCGAGACGGAACTGTCGAAGGCGCGCACTGTTCAGGCGTTGGAGACTGCGCGTGCGGCGTCCACCGAGACGAAGGTGGCGATGCTTCACCCGGACTGGGATGAGATCCGCCGGGGTGAGGAAGTTACCCGCATCCTCCGCGAGAACGGCATGGGTGGTATCGATCCGTTCACGATCGGCGCGGACGGCGCCTTCCAACCCGAAGACGACGATCAATTGGACGACGACGACCGCGAGGAGTAGCCGATGGCAACTCTGGATCCGGTTTTCGCGGCGCGTCTCGCTGAGGCTATCGGGCAAATTTACGCTGATGCTGAAGTGACGTTGTTGAAGCTGATCGCGGATCGGGTTGCGAAAGGTTTGGATGCCCCGAATTGGGCTGAGCGGCAACTGATCGAAGTGCAGAACTTGCGTGCCGATGTGCGACGGTATGTTGCATCGCTGGATGAGGTCTCGGCTAAGGAGATTGAAACTGCGGTCGGTCGTGCGCATTCTCGTGGCGCGGCGGTCGGCCAGGCTGAGGTCGCTGCCGTTCGTGCGCAGCCGATCACCTTCAGCGCGGCCGGTGTGATCGATACCCGCGCGGTGTCGGCGTTGGCGTACGAGACGATCAACGCGTCACGTTCGGCGCAGTCGTACATGTTGCGGTCGACGGATGACGCGTACCGCAGGGTGATCGCTGAGGTGTCCGGTCGCGTGATTACAGGCGTGCAGACGCGGCAGCAGGCAGCGCAGCAGGCGTTGAACAATCTCGCTAGGCAGGGCATCACGGGTTTCGTTGATCGCCGGGAACGGCAATGGTCGGCGTCCTCGTATGTCGAGATGGCGTTACGCACTTCGACGCACCGCGCGATGATGCAAGGCCATGCTGAGCGGCTGCAGGCTGCTGGTTTCGATCTGGTGCTGATTTCGTCGCACCCGAACCCTGCGCCGATGTGCCAACCGTACGAGGGCAAAGTGCTTTCACTGTCCGGGTCCGTGTCCGGCACTGTTCAGACGAACAACGCGCTCGACGGTTCCCCGATGTCGGTCGACGTGTATTCGTCGATCGCCGAAGCCCGCATGAACGGATTCGAGCACCCAAATTGCAAGCATTCTCATACGCTCCTGGTTCCTGGTGCGTCGCAACCTACTGTGGCTCCGTATGACCCTCAGGGGTACAAGGATTCGCAGAAGCAACGCTATTTGGAGCGTGGTGTTGTTCGCGCTCGCGAGCATCTGGCGGTGCAGTTGACGGCGGCCGATCGCAGGGCTGCTCGTGCTCGTGTGAAGTCGTGGCAGGACCGGGCGGCGGAGCATTCGGAGCGGACGGGTATTCCTCGCCGTTTGGATCGTGAGCGTGTCCGTGTTGGCGATCCCAGTTTGGCGGACGCCCCCAAGTTGGTTGGCGCTCGTATCGCCGGAGTGGAGTAGTTGTGACGGTTTTTGTTGAGCCTTTGGGCGATATTGCTGGTTTGGCCGACGGCCGTGAGGTCGTTTTCGAGGTCGGTGTTGTGCGTGAGAATCATGCTGGCACTGGGATGGTTACGCCTCGCAGGGTGTCTGTCCGACCAGCGGGCGGGGTGTTGACGACACCTGATTTGGATCCGGGTCCGGCGCGGGTGTGTATCGCTTTCGAGTGGTTCGACATTGTGATCCCGAATGAGTCGGGGCAGCAGCGTTTGTGGCCGTTGATCAAGGATTCGGTTCCGTATGAGCCGCCTGTTGTTTCGTTGGTGAAGCAGTACCGCGATGAGGTGGTGTCCGCGAAGGAAGGCGTTCAAGAGTCGCTGGAGTACTACGGCGGGGTTCTGATTGGGCTGACGGATCGCGCGGAGGACGCTGCGGATCGCGCCGAGGCGGCAGCCGATCGCGCCGAAGCAGCGGAGGGCGGCGGCGGTGGTGGTGGTGTGCCTTCTGGCGGGTGGCCGTTGTCGTCGCTGGCGCAGGAAGTCATCGACGAGTTCGGTGGCGGTGTCGCCCTTCCGATCGAGCTCGCGGACCTAAGCCCTGAGGTGCAGGTCAGTCTCGAACTGGCCGAGTCCGCATCCCAGCCCGGACACAAGCATGACGCCGCCGACATCAATACGGGCACAATGCTGGTCGCGCATGGCGGGACCGGCAGATCGACCTTCGCGGCGAACTCGTATCTACGCGGCGACGGCCAGTTCGTCGTGAAGTCAGATTCGTTCGAGACCGTGCGGGCGAACATCGGCGCAGTCGCAAATGATGACCCGCGACTCACCGACGCCCGCACCCCGAAGACTCACACTCACAGCGGTGCAGACGTTACAGCGATCATCGACACCGAAGATGGTCCTGTCGTAGTGGACATGGATATCGTCGCGTCGACCATGGGCGCCATAGTGGAGATGATCCGAGAGAAGGCGTCGACAGATTCCCCGGTCTTCACCGGCCGGGTGGAAATGATCGGCCTGAAGATCACAGGTGGCGATCCGGGCGTCGGGAAGGTGCTCACGTCGGATGGATCCGGCGTCGGAACCTGGCAGGCAGCTGGGGCATCGGGAATGAAGGTGACGGGTCCATACCAGGCGGGGGCACCGAACAGTGTTGGGCCAGTGGTTGACCCATCGCAGACCAATTCCACTCCATACGGCAATGTGCTTATCGGCTCTGAGGCGGGCACTAACTCGAACGTCGTGGTCGCTGTCGGCCAAGGTGCATCAGTAGGGGCGCAAGGTGGGACAGCGGTTGGCAATGACGCAAGAGTGGGCGGCGGGGCAGGAGGGGCGACCGCCGTAGGGCGCTTTACGCGAGCAAATCACGGTTCCTCGACCGCGCTCGGCGCGAATGCCACCACGACCAAAATGAACCAAGTCATGCTCGGCACCAATCTCCAAGTTGTGACGATTCCGAACAAAGCCGAGATCGGTGATGGCTCGACGATGGTCACGCTTTCCACCCGCCTGACCGGAGGCAAAGCCGAACTCATCGCCACACTGCCATCCGGAAAAATCGTTTCACTTGCCCTCGACACCTAGGACGCCTCGTGCCGCTCACCCTGATCATCACCATCCCCGACGAGCACGCGCCGAGAGCGTTACGCACCGCGTGCCGCAGCCAAGGGCATCTCCCCGAGACGTGTCCGAATCCGCAGGACTGTATCGGAGACTTCGTCACCAAACGAACATCCGAAGAGATCAGCCGCGACGAACGACAAGAAGCTGAGGAAGCCGCAGCAGCGGCAGCTGTACCCCTCGACACCAGTGAGTGGACCGTCGAATTCGGCGGGTAATGATAGAGGTGGTCCCCAACCCTCAGGGGGGGAGAGAGGATTGGGGACCGCTCTCGACGTTACAGGGGAAGGGCCCACCCCCGGCGAGTGGACAGCCGGAGGGCAGGCCTTGCGCGGCTGAACTGACCCACTCAGAATCGCCGCAGCAACCACATGATATCCACTTTTTGCGGGCCGTAAACACATCGATAGGCGGGGCCGAGCTGGTCTTCCCTTACCCTCCCGACCCCACTCAACTGACCATAGCATCGATCGAACGTGTGTGCGAAAATGGTCGCGTGTCCACCGAAACCGCACCAACCCAATGCCCAAACGGACACCCCCTCGCCCCAAACACATGCCTCGTAGGCTGGGAAGTCTGCGCATGCACCAACGCCCTCAACGGCGGACACCGCACCCACTACTGCCGACAATGCGGCGAAACCATCCGCACACCCACATGCCTCGGCGCTGACCCACAAAAATCCCGCTGGACCACCTCAAAAACGACGAAACCCCGCCAACTCGGAACGAGGGCGGGGAAACGCCGATCCGGCGAGCACTAGTGTCCGTGCCAATGCCAACCGAACCACGCAGCAGTAATGCGGCTGCCACGCTCAAGCGCGACCGTGGAACGCGCCCAAGAACCAGAAACTAGCTACCAAACAGTGATCCGAGAGAGCCGGATCCGAGTGAACCAAAGTCGAGCACGCCGTCATCCGCCTCGATCTTTTCCCACACACCGCACGAATCTGTAACGAATGCAGAATCGGAACTCTTGATCGTCACGGTCATCGGCTTCAGGCCCTGCCCTTGCTCAACGGGGACGGGTGCACCATTCGAGGCAAATACGAGCCGAGCCCACGTGCAGGTTCCACCGTGCACGCCACCTGACGTCGAATACGTTCCAGGCTCAACCTCCGAGCCGACAAGAAAACCGCCGTAGCCAGAGATTTTGGTCGGTGCGGCTGATGCAGTGCCAGCGCCCACCGTCAGGGTTGCGCCAACAACTATGGCGAGCGCACCAACTGCGCTCGTGATCTTCAATTTCACTCTTTGCTCCCAGGTTGCCGACATGTGTTTGAGCCATATCAAACCAGGCAAACTGGACGGTTGTTAATCAATCGGCAAATCTCACCCCAAGTAACACCTAAAACCCAAAAGAATGCCGCCCCACAGCAACCGCAGTGGGGCATTTTTCATGCCCGCACGTCGGGCGAATCGACTGTCCCAGGAGGACACGACCATGCCCGACACCACCGACAACACCACCGCAACCGACACAACTGCGGAGACTGTCGAGACCACCACAACCGAGGCAACCACCACGGAAACCACGGCCACCGCCACAGACACAGGAACGACGGGCGCCACCACCGAAGCAACGGCCACCACGACCGAAGCCACCGGCCTCGATGCACTCCCCGAATCCTGGGCCAACGAGATCAAACGCCTCCGCGCCGAGAACGCCTCCGACCGCACCGAAGCGAAGAAGAAGGCAGCACAGGACGCGACCGACGCACTCACTAAGAAACTCGGTGAAGCGCTCGGCCTCATCAAGGGCGACGAAGCACCGAAGCCCGAAGACGTAATCGCGCAGCTCACCGCTGAACGTGACACCACCGCGAAGAAGCTCCGCGAGCTGACCGAAGACCGCGCACTCCGCAACGCAGCCACCACACACGGCGGCGACTACGGATCGCTCTCGGACTCCAAGAAGCTCAGCAAAGCGATCGCGGAACTAGACCACACCGCCGATGACTACCCATCCCTGGTGGATGAAGCAGTCAAGGCGGCAATCACCGCCGACCCGAAACTCAAAGTCCAGGCGGCTTCCCAAGTTTCGACCGTCGACACCAGTAAGGCAGCAGGCGAAACAGCCGAGCAGCTCACACGAGAACAGCTCGCCAAGATGTCGCCCGCCGACCGTCTCAAAGCCGCCCGTGAAGGCCGCACCAAAAACCTCACCGGCAACTAACCAGGAGCACCTATGACCATTGAAAAGTTCGTCCCCGAACTCTGGGAAGCCGCCGTACAGGAGCCGTTCGAAAAGAACCTCGTCTACGCGCAGCCCAACGTCGTCAACACCAAGTACGAGGGCACTATCCGCGAGCAGGGCGACACCGTCCACGTCTCGTCGGTCGGCGCACCCACCGTCAACAAGTACGACAAGACGCAGGACATCGATATCGAAGACCTCGATACCGACAGCACTGCGCTGGTCATCGACCAGGGCGACTACTTCGCATTCCGCGTCAACGACGTGGACCGCGTGCAGGCCGCCGGCAACTTCGAATCCCCGGCCACGAAGCAGGCCGGAATCGGCATGCGCGACACCGTCGACAAGTACGTCGCCGGCCTGTTCGAGCCTGGCGCGAAGACATCGAACAAGCTCGGCCGCACCACGATTGTCGATGGTGAGCCGCATCAGGTCACTGTCGGTCAGACGTACGCATACCACGTCCTCGTGAAGCTGCGTGAGCGTCTCGACGGCCAGTCCGTCCCCACCGAGGGCCGCTTCGTGATCGTCGACCCGGCATTCGTCTCGTGCCTCCTGCTCGACAAGCGGTACACCGACCTCTCGGCCAGCGGCACCGATGTTCCGCTGTGGCAGGGCCAGGTTGGCCGCGCAACGGGCTTCAACGTCCTCGTCTCCAACAACGTCCCCAAGGTTGGCGGCACCGGGGCAGCGAAGGATGACCTCGTGATCGCCGCGGGCATCCCCGACGCACTGTCGTTCGCGAACCAGATCAACAGCGTCGAAGCGATGCGTCAGGAGAAGCGGTTCGCCGACCAGATCCGCGGCCTGAACATCTACGGCGCGAAGGTCTTCCGCCCCGAGGCGATCGCTACCGCGACTGTTCAGTATGCGCCTGTCGTGCTTCAGGCACCCGCCGGCGGCTAGTCGCCACCCCTGTCCGACGACGCCCGCACCTGACCACCCGGTGCGGGCCTCGTCGCACCACATCTTAGGAGACCTGTGCAGATCTACGCCACGTGGGAACACCTCGCGGAATGGCTAGCGCCCGATGACCTCCCCACCGAAGAAGAGTCGAAACGGTGGCTGCGAATCGCATCCGAACGGGTACGCACCGCAACACGCGCCGACATCTACTCAACCGATCCCGCCGGATACCCCGACGACCCAGACGAGATCGTCGCCTTCCGTGAAGCGACCTGCGCGCAAATCACCGAATGGATCGAAGCTGATCTGGATCCGTTCAAGGGCGTTGCAGGACAGGAACTGTTGGAATCGAAGTCGTCCATTGCGGGCGGCACTATCGAGCTCGACACCAACGGATCCGCCGAAGCCCGAGCGCGCGCACTCACCGTCCTATGTGACCGCGGGTACGACATCCTTCGCAACGCCGGCCTCGCATCGAACGCACCCGGATTCGCCTAATGGCACGCGACAGATTCGCACGCTGGTGGCGACACGGAGTGCTCGTCGAACGGAAAACCGGGCAAGGACCGCGCGGCCCGATCTATGCCCCACCTGAACCACTGAAGACGGCGATCGACGACAAAGCCCGCCTCGTTCGAGACAGCACCGGCGCGGAGGTGTTGTCCTCCACCACAGTCGCATTCCCCGCCGAGACCGCGTTCATCGAACCAGGCTCGTGGGTCACGCTCCCCGCCAAATACGGCGGCCGGCGTTCGAAGGTGATCGCTTCTACCGTCGCTGACGGTGGCTTACTGGCAGACCACGTGCAGGTCAGTTTGGAGTAACCATGGCCCTGCAATGGAATGGCGCCGCGATCGCAGCCAGAGTGCAAGCAGCAGCGGAACGCGCCAACACCCAGGCCGCTGAAGTTCTGCTGGCGAAAGCCCGCGCTAACGCGCCGATTCAGGACGGCCTACTCCGTGCGTCCGGGAAGATTTCAGCGTCGGGTAAGTCGGCGGCGGTGTCGTTCAATACGCCATATGCGGCCCGTCAGCATGAGGAAGTCGGCTGGAGCCACCCCAATGGTGGCGGTTCGAAGTACCTCGAAAGAGCGAAAAACGAGTTGGCGGGCGAATACTCGCAGATT
Organism: Rhodococcus sp. Ni2; assembly: GCF_021352185.1. Classification (NCBI taxonomy): domain Bacteria; kingdom Bacillati; phylum Actinomycetota; class Actinomycetes; order Mycobacteriales; family Nocardiaceae; genus Rhodococcus; species Rhodococcus sp. Ni2. Next base: position 1,417,495 of record NZ_WOXZ01000001.1, on the reverse strand, counting down.
GTCGCCAACGGAATCGCCGGGGCGATCTGATGATCACACGCACTCGCATTGAAGACGGGCTCGCAGATTTTTTGAAAGACGTTGGCGCGCCGATCATCATCGGAAAAGTCACCCCCACCCCGGATCGGGCTGTTTTCCTCAACGTCTACGACGAGCAGTATCTCCGTGACCCAGATCGGGCGAACCCCGACGTGTGGATCCAGCTGCGCGGCCGAACACGCGGTGAAGACCCGGCGCCAACAAACGCTTTGATGGACAACATCTTCCGGCTACTCGACAACAAGTCGCACTACCGCATGGGTGATATCCGGGTGGCCCGATCTATCCGCGTGGTCACCACGTCCACGGAAGAGGACAGCAGCGGACGTAACGAACGCGCCGACTCCTACAAATTCCATCTCAACCCTAGCTAACGAAAAGAGCCTGCAATGGCAGATACCCTTTTGGCCCCAGACAGTTCCGGCATGGATTCCCACCTCGCGCGCGATTGGGCGGTCCAGGTCAAGGACGGTGACGGTGAATGGATCTTCGTCAACGCCCTCTCACAGTTCGCCCCGACCAGCGACAAGACACTGCAGGACGACGGCGACATCGGCATGAAGGGCGGCAAGTCGTCCCTTGCCACCGCAATCGGCTTCAACATCGAAATCACCGGCCTCCGCAAGGGCACATACGCCGGCACTGACTTCGAACCCGATGAAGGGCAGGAGATCCTGCGCGCCAAGGGCGACGAGATCGGTTACCTCGCCGTCGCAGACATCCGCTACTGGCGCACCGACGGCTTGAAGGACGCCTTCCAGGGCCGCTACACCGTCGACTGGAAGGACGGCACCGAAGACAAGGAAGGCCTCCTGTCGTTCACGTGCACCCTGACCGGCCGCGGGCGCCGAACCAAGATCACGAAGCCCACAGTGGGAAACCCGTAGGCCCCTCACCTGCACCTAACGAAGGTGACGATGAGGGGCTGCCCCCTGACGACGATCTGAACGTCGAAGAAGACGACTAGAACACCCCACCGCCCGACCGCATCGTGTGGTCGGGCGGTTCCTGTTCCACCACACACTTTGGAGCCAGACACCGTGCGCGACCTACGCGAACTATTCGACCCCAATCTTTATCTCCCCATCAACGGGAAGACGTACACCATCACGTCGCCGAACGCCGAAGAGGGACTGCGGCTGAGGCTCATGTTCTCCACCCTCGACGCGAAGATCGGTGACGACGATCAAGTCGGAGAGATCGCGAAACTTCTCGGCGCGACGTGGGTTCCGAACATGGTCACCAAAACCGTGCTCGATATCGCAACCGGCGAACCCGTCCTCGACGAGAAGAACGAACCCACCACAGTTGAAGTCGACGAAGGAAAGTACGAAGGCGGCGTCTGGTCGGAGATGGCCAACGACGGCGTCGACTGGGTGTCCCTCATGCACGCCGGCACTACCGCTCTTTTGTATTACGGCCAGGGCCCGTACATCGGTGAAATCTACTGGGAGACAGGACTCACTGATACCCCGGGAAACTCACTACCCCCGAAGCCGGGAACGGCGACGGGGGATCGCAGCAGCAATCCGCAGCGTCGGAAGAACGCGAAGCGGAACAACCGCAAGCGGAAGTAGATCCCGACAGCCTGCCTGGCCGGTACGGGGATGACGACGCGGGTGGCGGACCGTACAACCCGAAAACCGGATTGCGTGCCTGGTACAACCCGCGCCACATGCAGCCACGCCACGCCAATAAGCCTGCAGCCAAACAGGTTGCTGGTCAGAAGATTCGCCTGTCGTGGCCAGACATCCTCGGCGAATGGGCGTCCATAGAACTCGACTTCCAGGACTGGAACATCGACCTCGAATCCGGTGTCCTCAAGGAACGCTCGTGGCGGTGGATGAGCCGACGAATTTTCGGTCTCGTCGCCAACCCGGAATCACGTCTCCATAAGGCGCTCAAGATCCCGCTCACTCACACACCTGAATAACCGGAGGCCCAATGGCACTCGACGTTGGAACCCTCTACGCGACTCTGACAATCCGGGACGAAGACTTCCAGTCGGCGTTGTCGCGCGCCCGCAGCAACATGGAAGGCGCTGGCCGGTCGTCGGCTTCGATGGCGTCTGCTGTCCAGCGGGCTTCAGCCGCGGCGCAGGCTGCGCATGCTGCACACGCTACTGCGACCACGAGACTGTCGTCGGCCCAGCGCGACTTGAACACGCTGATGAACAACTCGGCTCGCACCGCCGACCAGGTGGCACAGGCCGAGCAGCGTGTGGCGCAGGCCCGCGCCCAGGTCGCACAGACCACGGTTCGGGCACACGATTCGCTCGCAAACCTGAACCGCGAGAACGACGCAGCCGCAACGAGCACGAACAACCTGACCACGGCGCTGGGTAAGGCGAAATCCGCTGCAGCGTTGATGGGTGTCACTGTCGGCGCTTCCGGGTCGGTCAAATTTTTGACGGACGCCATCACGAACGCCCGAGCCCTGGGCGCCCAAACCAACCAGATGAACGTCCTCTTCGGCGACTCGAAGACCACAATCAGCGACTGGGGATCCACAGCATCATCGACCCTTCGCATGTCGCAACGCGAAGCGCAGGGCGCCGCAATCCAATTCGCCACCTTCGGCAAGGCCATCGGACGCTCAGGCCCCGAACTGGCCTCGTGGTCACAAGACCTCACGAAGCTCGCCGGCAACCTGGGCAGCTTCTACGGAATGGACACCGCCACCGCAGTGGAAGCCATGTCGTCGGCGTTCGCTGGCTCCGCTGAGACCATGCGCCCCTACGGCGTGCTCTTGGATGACGCAACCCTCCGAAACATCGCGTTCAAAGAGGGAATCACCGAATCCAACCGACAGCTGACTTCGCAAGAGAAAATCCTCGCCACCTATGTGGGCATGAAGCAGCAGCTCGCCCACGTCGACGGCGATATCGAGCGGTCGAACGGCAAGTACGGTGCTTCACTCAAAGAGCTGAAGGCCCGCTACGAGGACACATCCGCAGCGATCGGCGGGAAGATCATCCCGATCGCGAACACTTTCGTTCAAACACTGTCCGGACCAGGCATGCAGACATTCGGCGTGCTGGCCGAGAAGGTCGGCGGCCTCGCAGAGGGACTTCGACTACTGGGCAGCGTCTTCGGGCTATTGCCGGGACCTATACAGGCCGCGGTAGCCGCACTCGTCGCAGGAAAGATCGCCTCACTCGCACTAGCGCCTGCTGTGAATCGCGCCGGCACTGCGATCACAGGCATGGCAACCACCGCGCGACTCCAAGGCATGATGGCGATGGACCGCCTACGCGGAGCGTTCCTCAACGCTGGTCTCGGGGCCGCAGGGTTTACCCGCACTGCCGCCACAACGGGCGGCGCGATGTCAGCCATTGGCCGCGGCGCCAAGTCTGCGCTCGCCGCCATGGGCGGACCTTGGATGCTGGCTGTCACTGCCGGCATTCTCTTGCTTGCGCGGCATGCGAAGAAGTCGCAGGAAGCTAAGCAGCGTCAGGACGAGTTCGCTTCCGCGACGCAGGGTCTTGCGCAGATCATGTCGAACACGAACGGCACGTATTCGCAGGCTGGCCAGAAGGCCGCTTCGACCATGCTTGAAACGGTCAAGTTGGCGGACGGTTCGAAGACCCTCGGTCAAGCATTCGACGACATGGGCATCAGCGGATCCCGTGCCGCGCGAGGTCTGGCAGGGATCGGCACAGACGCGGCACGAACACGCTCGGACCTGGAAGGTCTGCACGCTGAGCAGCGGAAGAACCTGGGCTTCTGGGACAAAATGGGCCAGCAAGTCTCGAACACCTTCCGCGGCGAAGAGTGGGACTACGAGACCGATGCGTCGAAGCTTCTGGACTCGTATGACCTTGCGCAGCAGAAGATCAAAGAGAACCAGGAGAAGCTGAAGCGGGAAGCGCAAAACGGTGGCGATGTCGTGATCGCCTCGGACGGTACGGCCTACATCGGCGCGATGACCGAAGCGATGATCGATTTCGACAAGGCATCGTCATCGGCCTCGAAGCAGGTCGACATTCTCGCGAAAGCGCTATCGGGTCTGCGGAACGACAGTCTCACCATCCATGATGCTGAGGCCGCGGTCAATGACTCGATGCGCGGAATGAGCGACCTCAAAGGCACATTGGGCGATGTCGGACTCGACCGATTCGGAATGATCGACACCACAACCGAAAAGGGCGCGAAAGCCGACAGTGCGGCGCGGAAAGCGGCCGAGGACTACGACCAACTCGCTGCCGCGATCTTCACTGCCACCGGGTCTGCTGAAGCTGTCGAGAAAGCCATGCAAGGCACCTACGACAGGTTCGTCGAGAACGCCACTGCGATGCTCGGATCGAAGGAACAAGCACTTCAGCTCGCAGAAGCGTTGGGGCTCATCCCGAAAGACGCCGCAGTCGAACTCGGAATCAAAAACGAAGCGGCAACCAGATCGCTGATCGACACGATCGCCGGCAAGGTGACCGATTTCAACAACACATCCGCGACCGTCACTGTCGATGTGCTGGATGAGAAGGCAATCGAGAGTCTTGAAGCTGCTGGATTTGCAGTGGAGGAACTCCCCGACGAGAAGGGGTTCACCCTCACCGCGACAACGGCTAATGCTGTCGCGGCTCTGAACGGAGCCAAGGGCGCGGTTGATGGGATCCCGGCTTCGAAGGTGATCACGGTCGATACGCCCGGCGCATCGGAGACCATCGACAAGCTGAACGAAGCGAACATCCTGACGCACGTCGACAATGAGAAGCGGATTGTCGTAGAGGACAATTCGGCTGACACGATCATTGCGTTGGCGAAGCTCGGGGTGACGACAACTTCACTGCCTGACGGCACGATCGTCATCACTGACAACTCGGCTGCAGTTGCCGGCAACATCGACCGGAACCTCAACGGGAAGCGTACGACCGGAACCCACACGATCTACACGTCTACGTTCCTAACGCAAGCCCAGGTCACTGATAGTCAGACGTTTTCGACTGACGGTTCGGGTGGCAAGGTTCCGCTGGCAGACGGCGGAATCCTCGCTGGGAAGTACGCGAACGGCGGAATCAATCGTATGCCGGCGTCTGCGGAGATTATGTCGCCGCGACCGAACTACATCATGGTCGCTGAACCCGAGACGATGGGTGAAGCGTTCATTCCGTTGGCGCCGTCGAAGCGTGCCCGTTCCGAGCAGCTCCTCGGAACCGTTGCCAATAAGTTCGGCATGAGTCTCATGCGCGGTGATGTCGAAGCTTTCGCTGAGGGCGGTTTCGGTGGCAGCCACGGGTCAATGCCTGAAACAGCTGCAGTCACTTTGTCGGCCCGGAAGGGGGTCGACGCCCGCGGAACCGGGTTGGTTGGCGCTGCCGGCGTGGGCCATATGGTGGCATCCCTACTCGGCGGCAAGGGCTTCGACACAGGCGGAACGAGCATCCCAGGCATGTCCGACTGGGGACTCGAAGAGAAACTCCGCAAGCAACTCGAAGCGTGGGCCGGGATTCAATCGACGGAACATCAGCTGTCCGAGGATGAACTCCGCCAGTTGGATCGTGACATCGAAGATGGAAACGCGAACCTCCGTGGCGCGCGCATTGATGTGCAGAAGGCGAACGACGCGCTGCATGAAGCGGAGACCGCTGAGAAGCCGGATGAGTACACGATCCGTAGCGCCCGCATCAGCGTGCAAGAGGCTGAGGCGAAACTCCGCGAGACGGAGCGTGAGAACGCGAAGCTCGCTGACCGGAAGGCGAAGGCCGGCGACACCGCGAAGACTGCTGACCTACCCGAGTTCAAGGACTGGTTGTCGGAGCAGATCAACGGCCCGAAGCCTATGTCTGAAGAGGATCGCGAAGCTCTCAGAGAGAGCGTCGAATCGGGTGTATCCGCAGAGGAACGCGCGATGTTCGCCGTGGAGAAAGCGCAGATCGCGTTGGACAAAGCGAACCGTGCCCCGAAGGACGACAAGGACAAGGGCGCAACGCAAGCCGAGAAAGACGACGCTCTCGCGGATTTTGAGAATGCGAAGCGTTCGTTGGCGCGGGTGCAGGAAGACAATGCGCGGCTCGCGAGTAAGTACGCCGGAAATGTCGCTGCCACATCGGGCGGTTCTGGAGTGTCCAGTTCGGCGCCTGCTGGCGGCGGTTTGTCTGGTGAGCAGCAGAGCATCGTCAATTCGCTCGGCAGTGTCGCACAGGGCAATCCGGGTGCGACGTACCAGATCATCGTCGGGCAAGTGAACAACGGACCTGTGTCGGTCAACGATCCGCAAAAGCTCTTGGAGACACCGAATTCGACGGGTGATCCGATCCACGAAGCAATGATGCGCCTAGGAGTGAAGTAGTGATCCGTTACGAGTTCGTGGGCGTGGATGGTTCGTTGTGGGTGTTCGGCTCACCGTTGTGCCCGATCCGGTTGGCGGCAACGCCAACCGGGTTGGGTGGTGCCCCGTTCAAGCATCAGCGGGTGGCGAATGCTCGTCAGGCTGGTGCTGATTGGGTTGGTCGCGACGACGAGATCAACGTCATCGGATTGAAGGTGACGATCGGACCGATGCGTGCGGGGAAGCCTGCACGTGAGGTGTTCACTAGGTGGCGCAACGCACTCGGTTACGGCGACGAGGTCGGCGAATTCCACGTCTACTGCGACGGCGAACACTTCTGGCAGTACGTCCGATACGAGGAACCCGCTAAGGATCCGAAGATCGATCTGCTGGACGACATCGGCTGGATGCAGGAAGAGATCAAACTCTCGTCGGACCTGTCTTGGTGGCGCGCACCGGACTTCGAAGAAACATACGACCAGGCAACATTTTTCGATGCCAGGATCCGCAATGGCGGCGACGTTGATTCGTGGCCGCATTACGACATCACCGGCCCTGGAGTGTTCGTGATTGGCCAGGCCGATGACTTCGTCACTCTCCCCGCGATCGGTGTGGGGCAGAAGTGGGACATCAACACCGACCCCGAGGATGCGTACATCCGCGACGGGAACGGCGTCGACAAATGGAAGTCCGTGGGAATTCAGCGTTGGCGCAAAGCATTCAAACGGAAATCCGTCACGCCGATCATGATCAGCACGGGCGGCACCACCTCGGCGTCATCGGTGAAAGTCACGTTGCCGCAACTGTATAGAAGGGGGACAGGTTGACCCCAAACACCAACTCCCCACCCGCGTTCGACATCGACATTTTCTCCGGCGACTACAGTCACGCAGAACCTTTCGGCCCGTATATCAGGGCCAAGTTCCAGTGGAAACGCAACGAAGCAACTGCGGCCACGATCCAAGTCAAAGCGAGTCACCCTCACGCTGATCGTTTGAAGCAGTGCAAGACCAGCGTTGTGCCCATCCGCACGTTCTACAACGGCAAGGTGTGGGACGGCCGCGCGATGGATGTCACAATCGAGGGCAAGCCTGGGCAGGAAACTGTTACAGCGGTGTGTGTTTCGAACATGAAGTGGCTCGAATCGATTCTCGGTTGGCCGATGCCGCTCGCCCCGGAGTGGGCGCAGGTCAAAAAGCAAGACATCATGATCGGGCCAATCGACTTCGTATGTCCCTATTTCATTGCGAAGAACGCGACGCGCCTGAACAAGCCGGTGTACGTGAAAGTTCCGTCAGGTGGCAACCAGATCAAGCTACCCAAGATCCCCGCTGGCATCGATTCGGTGGACAAGTTCTTCGAGTTCATTGCCTCACTGGATCTTTGCGCGATGTACACACGGATGACGCCGCTAGATGAACTGTTTCAGAACGCATTGAAGTCATCGGAATCTGAGATCACGTGCAACCTATGGGTTCCCGGCGATCCGGACCCAGGGAAGATCTTCAACACCAACTCGCTTGGTCGACTGCAGAACATCTTCGACCTGTCCGGCGACAACTTCATGTTCTTCACCAACCCGAACAACATTCTCGGACTGCTGAATCCGGAAACGTATGGCAAAGCGACCGAACCCTGCTACATCGTTGACACCCGCAAGAAGCGGGACCGCAAGTGGATGCAATGGTCCACCGATGGCGGTCAGATCATCGACTACAAGCGGAACATTACGCATCCCACTGCGCACCAGGTCATTACCGGCGGTCAATCACCGGAGTGGCTGAACGAATTGGGTCGCATCCTCGCGGACGGAATAATCGGGCTGATCCTGTCCGTGTTCGGTGCGGGCTTCCTCGCGCCGTCTGTCGGCGGGTTGCTCGATGACCGATTTGGGTCGTTCAACAAGTTCAACAACAGTGAACTCGAAGAACTGTTGGGCCGCCATGGATTCGGTGAGGCGTACGCGAATGCGCAAGTGGCGTTCACTCTCGATTCCCTGATGGCAGGTTTGCAAGGTCTGCGTGATCATGCGGGCCGCGACTCGATCAAGATCCGTGTATTGGACGGTGGCGCAGCAGGTAAGGGCTTCCAGTTCGGCGCCGACGACGACTCGGGGCAGCGATATCAAGAGGGCGACATCATGTCGTTCGTCGACGGCGACACCGTGATCACCGACTACGTATCCGAAGTGACTGTCGAGGATCAGCGCGGCGGATTCTGCGTCGCTGAAGTGACCATTGGCGACGACCAGCCAGTGAAGGACCCGTTCCTCCGAATGGTCGACAAATTCAAAGAATTCGGCTCAACAGGCCGAGTTATCGCAACAACTGCGCGTTGATTGAAGGGGCCTTCTATGGCATGGAAAGGTGATCCCGTTTGGCTTGAACAAGTCATTCGTGATGCAGGAGTAAGCGTCTCGGTGTTTCCGGGCGCACTCAATCGAGGTAAGGGCGACTTCGGCGCCATCTGGGGTGTCATCGCACACCACACCGGAGCGCCAGTTGGCAGCAACCCAGGGCCGGGCGCGATCGCGAACCACCCGTCGCTCGGGTTGGCGTCGCAGATCCACCTGTCCCGCAGCGGCCACGCAACCGTATGCGGTGTAGGCATCGCCTGGCATGCGGGCGTCGGCTCGTGGCCTGGCATCGCAACGAACGCCGCAAACCAGGTGACGATCGGCGTCGAGGCCGAGAACTCGGGAACCGAGGGCTGGTCGAGCGCACAGTACTGGGCGTACGTGCGCATCGTCGCAGCGGTCCTCCGCAGACTCGGACACCCGTCGACCCGCACGATCGGCCACAAGGAATGGGCTGCGATCCAAGGCAAGTGGGATCCGGGTGGAATGGACATGGGCAAGTTCCGCGCTGATGTCGACAACATGATCGCGGAACTGAACGGTGTGAAGCCAGACGTTCCGGTGATCGAGAACCAGATCGACCGTGTTCGGTTCTTTTCCGACTGGCTCGGCAAGCGCCTCCACGACGGAGAACGTAAATGCAAGGACGGCGTCGGACGCTACGCGGACTTCGAAAACGGTTCCATCTACTGGCATCCCGACACCGGAGCTGTCCCGGTCCCGAAGCTCGTCTACGAAGTGTGGGCTGCGCGCGGATGGGAGATCGAGTTCCTCGGCTACCCACAGCGATTCCACGTCGTCTACGAAGCCGAGGGCGACCTGCAGTCATTCCAGGGCGGAACGATCGCCCGACGATATGGCACAAAGGGTTTCGTCTGCCATGGCGTGATCGGCCGCCGATGGGTCGAAGAGGGCGGCGTCCGCGGAATCGACGACAAGCCCACCAAGCTCGGCTGGCCCACCTCGGATGAATACGACTTCGACGGTGGCCGCCGGCAGGACTTCGAGCGTGGATCTCTCGTCTGGCATCCGTCGGGCGCAATTCAAATCGTAGGAGACAACTGATGAAGACTTACCTGTTGGACATTGCAGAGCGTGCGACTAAGACTGCGGCGCAGTCGGCCTTGGCGACTCTTGGGATCGGCCAGCTCGGCTGGTTGGACGTGGATTGGCAGGGCGTTGCGTCGGTATCTGGCCTGGCTGCGTTGATGTCTGTGCTGACTTCCATCGCGTCTGGCGGTTTTGGTCGAGGAACTGCGTCCTTGGTCTCTGAGCCTGCCTCCGAGTAGTGAGTGCGGCGCGGCAACCCGCGAGGGTTGCCGCGCCTTATGGAAGGAGTTCCTTTGGACTCACTGACTTGGTCTCATCTCGTGGGTTTTGCCGGTTCCGCGGTCGGCTTGATCGGCGGCGGCTACGGGGTTCGGATGAACTACCTGTCTACGCGAGACACGAACGACACCAATGAAACAACGACGGCCGCTGACAACCAGCGCAAGGCTTTTGAGGCATTTGCGGAACAGCAGCGCAAGGACTTCGAAGTTCTGCTGACGCCAATGCGTGACGACATCACCAGGCTCACCGAAAAGGTGGCACGCCTGGAAGAGGTTGTGACAGTGAAGGAAGCGATCATCCGAGCGAAGGATGTCGTGATTGCTTCAGCGGTGACGTTGATTCACCTCCTCATTGGGCAGCGGCGCGATGACGCGCCTGCCATCGACATTCCCGAGCCGCTAGTTGGTTACGTGGACACCCAACGCATTTAGGACACAGCATGGCTGATGAGGCGACTCCCGAGGATTACACGAAGAAGCTGATCGAGCTGCAGGGGCGGGATCTGCCGTCGGATGAGTTGGAGCGGTGGAAGCACATCCTCGGGATCGACCGAAGTCTGCTGGACATGATCGCGGATTTCATACCGTCGATCGGATTCCTGGTCGAGAAGGTCGACAAAGTCATCAAGGACATCGCGCAAGCGATCACTGGCGTTGTCGGCGGCGGACTTTCGGCGATCGGTGATTGGGTAGAGGACTTCGTCAAGAAAGTGAACCGCACGGTCAATCAGATCGGAGAAGTTTTCCGTGGGCTGATCGTGACGCCGCTAAACGAGATCGTGTCCGGCGTTCGCGACTGGTTCTACGGACTGTGGCAGCCAGGCAAGGGCGGCGCGGCAGAGGCGCAACAGTCTCAACTCACCGATCAGCAGGGCCGGATCGTTCTCACGGAGGAGCAGGCCGAGGCGGCGATGCAGGAGGCGCAGGAGGCTGCCGCGGTGGCTGCTGCCGCAGAAGAAACTGGGAAGATTCTCGACAAGAACATCGCCGCTCTGGTCCCTGACATCGGCACCCGCGCGAAGCATGAGGATGTCCCGAAGGACACCCCAGGCTGGCAGTCCCTGAATCCGCTCGAAGATGTGTCGTTCCCTCGGAGCGACTTGGAGCGGGTTCCGTGGCGCATCCAAGGGTTCACCAGCACAGAGGGCGGCGGTTCACACCGGCACTTCATCGACGAGGCAACCACGTCGTTTGTGTGGGCGGACCCTATTTACACGCCACCCGCTGGCCGGTACGAGTTCGTGTTCATCAAGTCGACCCGTAAGCGGATCTACAACACGATCACGCTGGCACTCGGACCGCGGCCCGCTAACCCAGCGTCGTTCTATCTCTGGCTATTTCGGATGGACACGACGAACGGAGTGCCGAATGGCGCGCTGACGATTGTCGATGGCTCCTGGGGCGGCGGCTTGTCTACTCCGGCCCTTCCGGCAATCAGCTCGGATGTGACCTGGGAGTTCGACGACGTGCAGGCAGAGCCGGGTGAATGGTTCGCGGTATGCATCATGCAATCAGGTGGCACGGTTCGACCCCTGTTCCGCAAGACCACCTCGGTGATCGCAGCACGAGCCGGCGTGAATCCCTCTCGTCTCTCGATGACGGGTAATGCGATCTCCGCCAACATTCCGGCCGGAACGCTCGACACCGCGAGCCTCGATATCCCCTGGGCCGCACTCGGGCAGAAGTCCGCGCTGTCCCCGGCACGCTATGTCGACACGTTCGACCGACCGAACTCCAACACCATCGGCCCGAACTGGGGTGTCACAGGAATCGGAATCACACTGTGGGACAACGCGGTCGAATCTCGCCGCGTCGACTACGGCAAATTCGACTCACGCGAAAACTACACAACGGCAGTGTGGGCGCTACCGACAAACACGAAATCGCAGAGCGTCGGCACCCGAACGAAGACGTGGCCGAATTACGACATCATCAACGAGATCCGCAACAAGCCATACAACTCGATGATCTGGCTCCGAGGAAACGCGGACCTCACTGTCGGTGTCGCGGCGATGATTTACCAGAACAAGATCGAGATCCGCGGATTTAATGCCGCCTACCCTCGCAACACGTCGAATCCAGCGTTTATCGGCGGGAAGATGATGGCGGAAGTCTTGCACGCGAACACCGAGAACGCGGACTGGTATCTGCACGCGGCAGGTGACGGCTACACGCTCTACAAGAACGGTGAGACCGTCAGCCACGCGGTTCTGACCGCCCCTGACCCTGCCCGTGAGTTCGCAACCGGCCCCAACGACAAGTACGGCGGCATGAGTCTCTACGCCTTCTCGCGCGGCGACCTCGTGCCCGGCTGGCACGGCACATACCTGTCCATCCCGCTCGATGAATGGAGGTTGCGAGACCTATGAGCCTCGACAACAACAAAGCTGAATTCCTGATCCCGTCGCGACCGGACCTGACGTTCAAAGCCTGGTACAACCCGGACGACGATTGGCTAGCTATCGAAGGGTTCGACGCGGACAAGGTGATGCGCGTCGGCGTTGGGTGCCGTATGGCGCAGGCGACACCCGTGCCCGAGGTCGCATCGGAGTGACTACGATTCCCCCGCCCCGCTGTGGGTGGGGGAGTTGTGGTCTATCTAGGCGTGTTTGATGTTCACAACTTTGGCGTGTTCGACGTTGATGTTCTTGTTGCCGAGGAAGATGTTGACGCGTTTCCCTCCGCCTTCGGCGACTTCCGCCATGGCAATGAGGGCGTCAGCCTGTTCCTGTTCGGTCATTTCCGTCAGCCTTGGGCCAACCAAGCTCACCCATCGGAGGATCTCCACGGGCAGACCCAGAACGTCGTCAGCCAGTTCCCGCGGGACACCCTTGGGGATGGCTGGTCGATCACTGTGGTTGCTCACTTCGGTGAGTTTACCGTGACAAGGAGTTGCGTTGAATCGATGACGTGCGTTAATAACCGTCATTGCAGATCCAACTGTCCAGTAGCGGATTCATTACCCAATCAAATCAGACACCTGGACGCTTGGTACAGAGTTCAACTAAAGGTCAGGTAAAGTTCCTACTAAAGTTGGAGGACGTTAGTCCTGCAGGTCAGTGCGTGTTCCTTGGCCGGGTCGAGTCTCCATCCACTTGTCGATCGTCTCGGGAAGCCAGCCCATGTTGCGGCCTACCCGAGCGTCCGGCTCGGGTAGGTATCCGCGACGTTGATACGACTTGATCGTCTCGAGGCTCAAATGCAGCCGTTCTGCAATGTCGCCACGACTGAGGTAAACGATCACTTGTCGACTGCCCGCCTCTTCCGTTCCTCGTGTCGAATGATCACGACACCTGCTGCGAGCCACACGGCCCACATGATTCCAGCTTTAGCGGGATCCCACGATGTCGCGGTGAGGTAAACGCCGTACGCCCCGGTTGCGGCCATGAGTCCTGTCGCGGGGGTGATGAATCGCTTCATTGCTGACCTTTCTGTCCGTGGGTGATACTTGGAGGGTGCGGGTACCGGATAGTTACTGGCTTTCCGGTCCCCGCACTCTCTAGCTACTCGCTGGACTTCCTTCGTTTCCCTCGGTACCTGTAGGCGTTGATTCGTTTCCGAATCTCTGACCTGTAGGTGAGAATCACGGCAATGGCTACTGAACTCAGCCATTGGAAGTCCGACTTATCAAACCAATCCAAGTGCATCACCCTTTTGAGTTGTTGTAAGACCTTGTGCCTTACAACTCAAACTATACACACAAAAGGGTTCAAGGTCAAGGGTTGAGTGAGAGATCTCCGAGAAGTCTCAACACCAGAAAGTCGGGACTAGGAAGTGAGGCGCTCGGGTGGGTACTGCCCGTAGATGCCGCGCTCGTCGTCGGCCCTGAATTGCGCGTCCTCAATCTCGGCGCGATTCGCAGCAGCATAAATGGCTTGGCGGCGAATTCCATCGCGCTCCCACTTGCGTAGCGCTAAAACGAACGCCGCCCACACTGCAAGTCCGCAGCCGAGGAGTACGGCGAGGATCGGCGCGAACTTAAACCCGATCCCAAGAACGACTACAGCGGCGACGACCCTAAGCGTGAAATTCATGGTGCGCCTTCCGTTGAGAGAGTGGCGGGGGAATGTCAGGCAGGTTTGATCGGCGCGCTATGGGGGCAGAAGGCCCCTAGTGCGCCTCCGACGATCTGAATCGATTGCTGCAGGTCGAAGCCCGACTCTTCGAGGGAATCGAGTTCCACCTTAATTGCAGCTTCACGCCCTTCGCTGCCACTCGGGTATGCCTCGTACATGTTTGCGCACACCCTCTTTGCAAGCGACCTGAAGTAAGAGTTTCGAGCTTCAGGATCCATGCCTGCAGCTTTCAAGCCTGCCTCATATCGGTTGCTTCGGGATGTGTCCGAAGTCATGACGGAATCACGGTCCCCATTCCCGAGGGTGTCTGAATTGCCCGAGGCCGCGATGGAATGAATTGCTTCCATCACCGAATCTGGGACAGCGGGCTCAGGCTGTTTGCTGCATCCAACTGCCGCGCCGGCGAGCGCCGTCCCCATGATCAGTACTGCCATCTTTGCGGTGCGGGTCATGGCCAATCCTTTATCTCGGGTTGAGGTGATCGTGCCCGATCGATCCGGCTGTGACAAGCAACCGTCCAGTTCGGTCCATGCTCAGATTGGTGCGCACAGTTCTGACTTGCCCGTGAGCGCTGCGCAGCCGTCTGCGCATAGATTTGCGCATAGTCGCCACAAAAGTGGCCAAGATTCGACCTCAGCGCCGCGCGGCGTAACGCATAGCTTCCGCAGATCGGGCAGGGTTTGAGGGCCACTAGCCGAAAGTTGTTGCGCACTTTCTTGTTTCAGCTTCATCAACTGCACAGTGGCGATCCTCAACGCCAGGGATGTCCCCGACGTGATCCGCGATCCGGCAAAGCTGCTCCAGCCCGGCGTGTTGGTGTATCCGACCGTCAGCAACATCCTCGATCTGTTTGCCGTTTCGCCTGGGCAGACGATCACGCGGACCGTCGGCAATCTGCCGGCCGGGGTGTACGCCGTTGCGGGAGCGTGCGTTCGACTGCTCGATCCGACCAACCCCACTATCGCGATTCCGCAGGCCGTTGTGGTCGGCGGCTGGTTCGAGGGCGCCGGAACTGGAAGTCTCTCAGGTTCTTTGGAGGACCTGGGATACAACACGGTCCAGGACTTGATCGACGCATGGAATCGGATCAGCTCGGGAAGCAGCGGCGGTAGCTTTCAGTTCGAGTACCAAGGTGGCTCGGATTTCGAGGTAGTGGGTCCGACGTCGTAGTAGGTGCAGCTCACTTGCGTGCACGATGACGCCGCACCGCGTCGCGATTCGCACACGTGGGGGAGCAGTACCGCTGATTGCCGTTGCGTGAGGTGTCCGCATAGATGTTGGTGCACTCGTCCAGGGTGCACCGACCTAATCTGTGCATTCCGCGGCCGACGAGGTGCAGCGCCGTGCCTACCGAGAAGAGGGCCTTGAGGACCTCGGCGAGCGACTGTTGCGGATCGCGGTAGTGCAGATGCCACCCGTCGTTGGCGTGGTTGGTCATGCGCGGATACGCCGACGCTTGCTCGAGCATGACGTTCACCAACTCGGCGCGGGCTGCCTCCTCCGTGACGTCGACGATTTTCGACCACTCGATCAGAAGGTCGAGGGTCTCGTCGAGGTCCTTCTCGGCGATGGGGAAATCGAGAATGATGCCTGCATCGACGCAGCGTTCGACGAGTTCGGCCAAGGTCTCGGGATTTCGATTGGCCAGGTCGGCGGCCAGCGTCACCGCATATTCGCCGTAAGGGTTGAGATGCACAATGCCATTACATCATGCTCGTCGTATGAAGAAAACAGATTTCGCGCCGATAAGTTGCATCCACCGCTGGGAGATCGAATCTCGGCATCGGACCAGCGAGGGGACGGTCACCTACCTGCGCTGCCATTGTGGGTCGTGGCAGACCTTGCTCGCCGAATGGGTGTCGGGCGGTACGGGCTCGGCCGTCGCTGCGCCGATCAAGGTCAGGTCCAGGTAATGGTCAGCTAATCGCTCCGTTTTGCCTCGGGTGACATGGAACGTGTTCTAGATTCAGGGTTGTATGCCTCGGTATCGCGGCGCAGACTCTGAAAGGGAAGACGATGCAGTTCAACCTCGCTGATGTATTCGAAACCGTCGCCAGCTCGGTGCCTGATCGCGTCGCCTTGACTTACGAGGGAGAGAACTTCTCCTACGCTGAGCTGGACGCGGAAGCCAATCGAACGGCCAACCTGCTCGCGCAAGCCGGCATCTCGCGCGGCGATCATGTAGCCCTGTTCCTGAAGAACAGCGTCGAACATGTCACGTCGATCCTCGGGTTGATCAAGATCCGTGCGGTCCCGATCAACGTGAACTACCGGTACACGCCCGCCGAGCTCGAGTACATCTTCACCAACTCCGACTCGGTCGCAGTGGTCGTGGAACTCCCCGAGCATCAGCGTGTCCTTGCTTCCCTTTTCGGTGCATGCCCGAAGGTGAAGACGGTGATCGTGATCGGCGAGGTCGAGGCCGAACTGGTCGCTGCCGCGAAAGTCCATGAAGTGTCGGTGATTTCCTTCGACGACGCTCGCGAGATGTCACCGGTAGGGGAGTTCGATTCTCGTTCGGGCGACGACGTGTACCTCCTCTACACCGGCGGGACGACCGGATACCCGAAGGGTGTCATGTGGCGTCACGACGACTTCTTCCGTAAGCCGCTCTCCGGCGGAAATCCGTACGGCGAGGAAGCTCGACAGGACCTCGCCGAGATAGCCAGCGCTGCAAAGGAATTTCCGGAACTCTCGTTCCTCATTGCCGCCCCCCTCATGCACGGCGCAGCGTTGTATTCGCTGTTCACGTTCCTCACCCTCGGCGCGCGCGTGGTACTACGACGAGAATTCGTTGCGGAGAAGGTCGTCGAAGCGATCGAGAAGGATTCGGTACAGGTGATCTTGATCGTCGGTGACGGCATGGGACTGCCGTTGGTCGACGAGATGGAACGACGCAAAGACGAGGTCGATTTCAGCACCCTGTTCTCGATCACCTCGGGTGGTGCGATCTGGTCCACCAGCGTTCGGGATCGCATGCTGGCGGTGAAGCCGGACCTGCTGTTGCGCGACAACTTCGGAGCCTCGGAGTCCGGTAACGACGGCGCCTTCTCCATCGACGAGGCGGGGAATCTGCGAATGCCGCCCTCGCCGAACATGATCCTGGTCGACGAGCGGCTCGAAGAGATCCCCGCCGGCTCCGACGACGTGGGCTACATCGCGCGTATCGGAAACGTCCCGCTCGGGTACTACAAGGACGAAGAGAAGACCGCCCGCACGTTCCCGACCCGCGCTGACGGCACCCGTCTTTCGGTGCTCGGCGACATGGGCAAGGTTGAAGCGGACGGCACGATTGTCTTCCTGGGCCGCGGCTCACAGTGCATTAACACCGGCGGCGAGAAGGTTTTCGCCGAAGAGGTCGAGGCTGCCCTTCACGCGCATCCGGCGATCTCCGACGCGCTTGTCGTCCCCGCACCCGACGCGCGCATGGGGCAGCAGGTTGCCGCGGTGATCGCGACCTATCCCGAGTCCGACGAGCTGACTCTCGAAGCGGTTCAGGAACATTGCCGTAAGACGTTGGCCGGTTACAAGGTGCCGCGCACGATCGTGCTGGTCGATGAAGTCAAGAGGACCCCGGCCGGTAAGGCGGACTACCGCTGGGCGACGACACTGGCGTCGTCCTAGCAGTGTGGAGTGGGTGGCGACAACCTTTCACACGGATTTCACCACGACATAAGAGACATACCGGAAAGATGGCGCAGAGTAAGTCGTTCGCGCCTTGCGTCGTCACTCCACGAAAGGGTCTCAGCTCATGCTCATCATCGGAATACTCCTGTTCGGGATCGTCATCGGAGCGGGAGCCCAGCTGATTCTGGGGAAAACGACCGCACGAGTGGACTGGACCTTCGCGTTCATCGCGGGAATCGGTGGTTCGCTGGTCGGCGGATTGCTCGTGAGTTTGATTGCAGGCGACGGATTATCATTGCGCCCGAGCGGCATCCTCGGGTCCCTTGCCGGCGCTGTCATCATCACCGCGGGGTGGCAGTGGTACCGCGGGAGGAACGCAACTACAACTACGCGTCCGTCTGATCGCTGATTTCCACAGTTCCGTCAGGGGACGGAGAGCGTCGACATATGACCGAACTACTCGATGAAGTCCTCACCGCACATGGCGGAGTCGAACGTTGGCAGTCTGTTTCAGCGATCACGGCACGGGGACGTTTGGGCGGTCTGCTGCCTCAGCGCTTCCCCGGCAACAAGCTGGCGAAGTTCACGGTCGAGGTTGAAGTCGCCGAGCAACGCACTGTCCTCCAAGACTTTCCGCGTGTCGGCGAGTGCGCTGTGTTCGACAAGGGCGTCGTGCGGATCGAAACTCGTGACGGCGAAGAACTCGGGAGGCGAACCGACCCACGTCCAGAGTTTTTCGGGTTGAGTGGAGTCCGGCGCAACCTCCACTGGGACGCGCTCGACACCGCTTACTTTGCCGGCTACGCCTTTTGGAACTATCTGAACGCACCGCTGCTGCTCGCCCGCGACGACATCACTGTCACCGAAGCCGAACCTTGGCAGGAATCCGGGCAGCAATGGCGACGACTACAAGCAACATTTGCGCCAGAAATCGACACCCATTGCCGGCAGCAGACCTTCTATGTCGACAACGGTGGCCTCATCCGCCGTCACGACTTCGTCGCCGAACCGGTAGGCAGCTGGGCGAAAGCTGCTCTCTACTGCGACCAGCATCGCGAGTTCGACGGTCTCACCTTTCCCACTCGACGACGTGTGCTCCCGAGAGGCCCAGGCGGCCGCGTTCCCTCGCGGCCGACGCTCCTGGCGCTCGACTTCGACGACATCGAGATCAAGCGATGAACATCAGTTACTGGTTACCGGTTGTCGAGTGTGAACAAACGGAACACGGTCCGCATGCACAGAACGACGCCGACGAAGCCCAGTACCGCACTCACGAGTGCATAGCCCGACAGCTGAGGTGTGAGTTGTGGTCCGCCAGGTACGAACAGAAGGATCGCCGCGACAATCAGCGCGGTCACCCCCGCCGCCATACCCAGGGCGTTGTTCGCCGACCGTCGTAGCCATCGCCTGTCGTCGGGGTGTGCGACCGAGCGAGTGCGAAGTGTGAAGCTTCCCGACGCGATCGAGGTCGCGATCTGATCGAGCTGACCAGGCAGGCGCCTGACCACCGCGGTTGTGACCGCCGTCGTCGACAGGATTGCCTGCGCGGCTGCAGTCGGGCTGGCGACATGGGTCAACAGTCGGGGTACTTCGGCCCGTACAGCAGCGACGAGGTCGATCTGCGGATCCAGGAGCCGCAGGGCGCGCTCCAAAGACGCGAGCGAACGGAAAGCGGCGGCGACGTCTCCCGGCACTCCGATTCGGTGTTCTCGAAGCACGGTGAACATTCGCGCGAACGATGCCATGGAAATATTGGGTTGGACACTGAGCAGGGTGATCTCTCGGCCCACCTGGTGACGTAGTGCTCCGCGATCAACTTCGGGCGGTACGTCGAATGCCATCAGCATCGCGTCGACTGTCGCCACCGGATCACCTGCGAGGGCAGCGTTGAGGAGCACGGCGAACAAGATCCGTGTCTCGCCGTCCAGAACCCCTACTGCGCCGAAGTCGAGGAGCCCGACCCGGCCGTCATCGAGGATCATGATGTTGCCGGGGTGCAGGTCCGCGTGAAACACGCCGTGGACAAAGATCCCGTCGAGCAACGACGCAAGAAGTTCGTTGGCGATGCTGCTGCGGGTGTCGCGGTCGAGGCCGGTGAGCGCCGACTCACCGTCGGAGAGCGGTGTGCCGTGAAGACGTTCCATCACGAGCACCCGTCCGCTACTGAGGTTGGGGTAGATGTGCGGAACGACGATATCCGGGCGGTTCGACATGGTGGAAGCAATCGCGCCGGTATTCGCTGCTTCGGTGCGGTAGTCGAGTTCCTCGAGCAGTGACGTGACGAGGCCCCCGGCGAGTCGGTGAACGCCGATATCGCGTGCCCAGGGAAAACGGGTCTCCGCGCGGGATGACACGCGAAGGAAGATATCGCAATCCACGCTCACTTGTGCGCTCGCCTCGGGGCGTTGAACCTTCACCACAACGTCGACGCCTTCAACGGTGCGCGCGGAATGTACCTGTGCGACAGAGGCGGCGGCGAACGGCTCCACATCGAACCATGCGAACACCGACTCTGGTGCGTCGCCGAGTTCCGATGCCAGTAGCTCCGCAATGCGGACTGGATCAGCCGGTCGTGCCGAACTTTGCAGAGACGAGAGAGTGCGAGCCAACTGGGGTGGTATGAGGTCGTCTCGCGTGCCGAGGATCTGTCCCAGCTTGACGAAAGTGACACCGCACCGGTTGATTACTTCCACCAGCGCGTCCCCGAACTGAGGCGCTGATGGCCCAGCACGGAGAGCGGGCCCGCCTCCCGCTCGCACGACGATGCCCATGATCTGGACGTATCGCTTGGTTCGTCGCCACGATTTGCGGCTGCGCTGCAATGCTTCTGGCGGTCCGGGGATGGACCCTGTTGGAAGGACAACTTCGAGGAAAACCAATGCGGCCAGGCATGCTGCGAACACCCAGAGCGCGACAACTCCGAAGAATATGAGCGCTGTTCCTACGCTCACCAGAAGTTGATCGTCCTGGCTGGCAATTCCTGCAAGTGTTGCGACGTATCCCGACAGTGGAACCCCCACCGAGAGTGCTATCACCGCGACCGCAAGGGTTCGCGGCCATCCGACTCTCGTCCCCAGCGTTCGTCGCATCACGCCCGCCAGTGCTGCTGCAAGAAATGGCGTCGTGACGATCCAGACCATCAAGTCCATTGCGATAGCGTACGGGTTCGCAATCTGCGATACATCCAGGAAAACCCCGAGCCCACCCCGACTGCCGGGTAACAAGCCCGACAGTGCCCAAGCGTCGAACATGCTTGGGCACTTCGGTGTTCATTCGCTCCGATGTCGACTCGTCCTGATCGACCGTCCAAAACTGCGTTCACTGACCATCCGCGAGGCCGAACTGCGCATCATGCTCGTCAGCGATGTCCCGGCCACCTTTCGCGAGGAGCAGTACAGCCGAAGAACAGGCTGCGATGGACGCCGAGCAGAAGTGAGACCGAGTGGACTCCTTTAAAGAATGGGGCCGCCGGTGAACAGGTTGACGAGACTCACCGCGAAGAACTGGACGATCGCTATGGCGGTGGCAAACGGGTCGCCCGCATACGTAGCTTGGTTGACCCATTCGTTGAATGCGTTGATCGAACCCATTGTGATTCCTCCTGAGTAGTGATGGCGTGACTGATTGAAACTGGTGGTGCGACACTCGACACGAGGGACGTCAGTACGGACCCAGCGCAGTTGGGCATATGAGGCCACGAAAGGTCAGTGACGAGCGCCGACAGTACGCTGCGGTTGCGGCCCTCTGTGTTTCGAATGTAGTTCCCCGACTTGGGAATACCGTGAAGGACGGGCGGATTCGGCTACGAGTATCCCGCGACAGACGACATCGTCAATATTATGATGTCGGCAACAAGCGCGACGACGGCACCAATCGGATTCTGGACAATCCACGAAATTACTTCAGTCATGTTCTCGGTCCTTCCTTAGCGTAAGACGCGTGATCGAATACTCGACCAGCTATTGCAGTACCCGGCCCCGTTCGGCGAATTAAGCCTTTGCCGAAAATGATTGGCGCAAACAGATAGATCGCACACCGGGGCGTTGAATCAACTCGCCCAATCGTTGCACCTCTATGCTCGGGGTTCGATTCGTTACCAACATCTTTCGGAGAAGGGGTGATCAGTCCCATCAGCGATCGGTACCCCGCGTGCGAAACCCTTTTCCGTAAACACCTGCCCAGCAACGTCGTAACGTCAGAAGTGGCAGTTGGCGAGGCCGACCGTCTTCTCGAGATCGTGGCGAGTTTTGCTGGGCAGATGTGACACTACCTCGCGGTCTCGCCGGATCAGTCTTCCTTTCGGACATCGATGGCTGTTCTTCGTGTGGTTGTTACACAATCGACGGAATCGCTGTTGGGGGTGGCGATGCGCAGCTATTTCCCCTGCGAATCTTCAGGAATTGCCTGCGACACCCGTGGATACGGATCCTCGATCTCCACCGAGCGCAATTCCGTGTGCCGACAAACATCGCAGTGCTTCCGACCGGATCGATGCACCCAGAACCAATCGCCGTCACGCACAAAGGGCCAGACGGTTCTGGGAAAGACCCAAGCGCTCCTGCAGTTCCCGGCGATCTGTTGCGCCAGTTCGAGTTCACACTTGATCTAACTGGTCGACGCATAGTGGTGTACCGGTAGCCAAAAGAGTCCCGCCGGTCGGTTAGTGTTGACGGTGAGATACGACGCGGAGGTGGCTGTGAGAATCTGGAACTGGTTGATGCTCAAAATTTCAGCAATCGGTGGGTCGCCGAAGTTTCGGAAGATAGTCGACAGTCCGATTTGGGCGGGCGCCAATGACCGCAAGCTCTGACTGAGCGGGCGGCAGATTCTCCAATTTGCAATTGCCGACCTGCGACTGCGAGCACGCTCACGGCCTGCTGCGACGGCAACGCGACTGTCGACCTGAATTTATCCGCAATCGATATGGGAGGGCTTGTGGGAGTCTGGGGTCCGGGAAATTTTGACAGTGACACCGTCGCGGATGGGTTGGGGGCCCTGACCGGTCGAATCGTGGACGACATCACTGCCGAGTTCGAAGACGATTCGAGTCTGGAGCCGGATGAATGGGGCGGGGAGATGGTGCCGGCGTGGCTCGAGATCCTCACCGATATTGCCCAGACGAAACGAGTCGGTGTGACGTTTCCATCGACGCAAGTGCTGATCGACTGGCGCGATCGATATCTGCGCGTGTGGGATGGCTACATTGACGAACTCGAACCGGACGAGGATCACAAGGTCGCTCGACGTGCAGTGCTCGTCCATACCTTCGAACAGGCCGTCTCCCTCGCAGCCGAGCGGGAACAAGCCTAGTCCTTCGCTAACCGCCGACGTCCTTGCATCCAAATTGAGTGGATCCACGTTGCGGCTCGCAGATATGGTCCACTGGTGGCGCATCCGAATGGTCGAAACGACAGTCCGATCCTGGTGATTGGTGCCGGCGTCGTCGGCGCGTCGATCGCGTATCACCTGGCGCGCGTTGGTCTCCGAGTCACCGTGCTGGAGCACGGCTCGGTGGCGGGAGGGGTGACCGGCAACTCCTTTGCCTGGGTCGGCCTCTCGAAGAGTGCCGCAGAAACTTACTCAGATCCGTTCCGGCAAGGCGCTGCAGTCGAAATCGACCGCCTGGAGCGCGAACTCGTCGAGCCAATCGGTTTGCGCCGCAGAGGCGCGATCACCTGGGAAGAGACGGAAGCGGAGACTCGAGCGTTCGTAGATGCTCATCGAGCACTCGGCCATCCCGTCGACCTCATCGGTAAAGAGGAAATCCTTGCTCGTGAGCCGGGATTGCGGACGGCCCCCTCGGTCGCAGCGTACGCGCCTGATGACGGTGGCGTTGACCCGGTTGCGTTCGCTCGATCGCTCCTGCGAGGTGCCGAAGAGTACGGTGCCACAGTGTATTCCGATGTCAGTGCGCTCGGGGTGCTCGCGGAGGGCATGAGAGTGTGCGGAGTAATGACTGCCGACGGTCCCGTCTACGGATCGGCCACCGTGCTCGCTGCGGGTACCGCGATTCCTGGACTCGCAGCGTCGGCGGGAGTGGACGTCGAGGTCGACGCCTCCCCGTGTTGCCTCATCAGATTCTCGACGCCCTACCCATTGGTGAACGGAATACTCTCCTCTCCGGATTTCGAGATCCGGCAATTGGACGACACGACACTGATTGCGGCTGAAGATGTTCCGGTCGGGTTCTCCGGAGATGCTCGTGAGCTTGCGGGGCCGACGCTGCGCGCGATCCGCAGTCAGCTCGAGGACGGTGACCAAGTGGAACTGATCGAGGCGGTAGTCGCTGACCGTCCCATCCCGCGTGGTGGCCGCCCGCTGCTGGGCTTCGCCGAAGGCGTGTCGGGGCTCTATCTGGCCGCGACGCATCCGGCGATCATTCTGTCCGGAGCAATTGGAGCCCACGTGGCCGGGGACTTCGCCCGAGCGTCAACCCTGGACGGTTAGACGACGACGCCGGAGCCCGGTTCGACAAGGTTCGAGCCGATATTGCGGTTCCTAGTTCTCTCTAGGACACGCGCTAGAGAGCGGGATATTCGTCTACTCGGCTTGTACCGTCGATGGGCATGGACCCCGTGCGCAATCCGTATGCCCCCGGTGCCGGTCAACGCCCGCCGGAACTCGCCGGGCGCGACAAGCAGATCGACGCCTTCGACGTCGTTCTCGAGCGAATTGCGCGTGGCCGCCCGGAACGAAGTGTTGTCCTCACCGGATTGCGTGGCGTCGGCAAGACCGTCCTGCTCAATCAGTTGCGTTCGGCCGCGATCTCCCGAAGCTGGGGGACAGGCAAGATCGAGGCGCGCCCCGATCAGGATTTACGACGCCCACTCTCGTCGGCGCTGCACATGGCAGTCCGAGAGATCGCGGTCTCCCATCGCGATCCGGAGCGGGTCGAGCAGTTCCTCGGAGTCCTCAAATCGTTTGCCCTACGCGCCACTGCAGACAAGGGAATGCGCGAGCGCTGGCAACCAGGCATCGACGCACCTGCGATCAAAGGTCGCGCGGACAGCGGCGACATCGAGATCGACCTGGTCGAGTTGCTGCTCGACGCGTCGGCGCTGGCCAGGGATGTCGGCGTCGGGATCGCAATCTTCATCGACGAGATGCAGGACCTCGGTGCCGCGGATGTCTCGGCGATCTGCGGGGCCTGCCACGAGTTGAGTCAGGACGCGGCACCGCTGATCGTCGTCGGTGCGGGGCTTCCACATCTACCTGCTGTGCTGTCGGCGTCGAAAAGCTACTCGGAGCGCCTGTTCAGCTACCACCGGATCGACCGCCTCGAGCGTGAAGCTGCAGATCAGGCACTGATCGCACCTGCCGAGCGTGAGGACGTCGAGTTCACCGAATCCGCGCTCGACGCTCTGTACGAAGCGGCTGACGGGTACCCGTACTTCGTTCAGGCCTACGGAAAGGCCACGTGGGATGTGGCGGCGTCGAGTCCGATCACGGCAGAAGACGTGCGCGTCGGCGCGCCGACGGCTGAGGAAGAACTCGCTGTCGGTTTCTTCGGATCGCGGTACGAGCGAGCAACGCCCGCGGAGCGTGAGTACATGCGCGCCATGGCCGATCTCGCCGGTGACGACGGGCCCGTCGCAACCGCGAAGATCGCCGTCGAGTTGGGGCGCAAACCGGCTTCCCTGTCGCCGGCACGCGATGGACTGATCAAGAAGGGGCTGATCTATTCGGCAGAACGTGGATCCATCGGATTCACGGTCCCGCACTTCGGCCGATACCTGCGCGGACAAGCGGAGTGAACGCGCTCGAAACCGCGTGGGATCGGGTGGCGGCGCTCAGTCCCAATCCGCCGGCCTGGGTGGTTCAACTGGCCGCGTTGATCGCCGTGATCATCGTTCTCGAACCACACCTGTGGCGGATCGCCCGCAACGTCGTCACCATCGCACACGAGGGCGCTCATCTGATCGTCGCCGTCCTGGTCGGTCGACGGTTGAAAGGTCTTCGCCTGCATTCGGATACGTCGGGTGTCGCGATTTCGTCGGGCAAACCGACCGGCTTCGGCGTCATTCTGATGACGTTCGCGGGGTACGTCGGACCGTCGATTCTCGGACTCGGCGCGGCCGGGTTGTTGGGCGCGCAGCGCGCGGTCTCGGTGCTGTGGATCGGCGTATTCGTCATCGCGGTGATGATGGTCCTGATCCGAAACCTCTACGGAGTCTTCTCACTTGCCGTGGTGGGAGCCGTGTTGTTCGGACTCGTCTGGTGGGGGACCCAGGAGCAGCAAGTGGCCGCAGCGTACTTCCTGACGCTCTTTCTCCTCTTTGCCGGACCACGCCCGGTCGTGGAACTTCAACGGCAGCGAATGCGACGAGGCGGGGCACCGGACTCGGACGCCGACCAATTGGCCAGGCTCTCACCGATACCCGCGATCGTCTGGGTCGGGTTGTTCCTGCTCGTGAACGTCGCGGTGCTCGTGCTCGGCGGATGGTGGATTCTGCGCCCGGTGGGTGGCTGACCGGATTGAGCCTTTGTCCCGTCAGGACAACGGACCAACGATTGTTGATGCTCCGCGGACGTAGTCATCGCATGAAGGCGCTCATATCGTGGAAGTCGACGAGTGGTCGTGTGGGGACTTCACGCGGCCACACCCGCAGCGACGAAGACCGTCGACGATGACAAGGATTCGTTTTGGACGACAAGAACTTCCGCGGAAGAACCGCGATCATGTCCGGGGGAAGCCGTGGCATCGGACTTGCCATCGCCCGTGCGATAGCGCGCCGCGGCGGAAACATCGTGTTGCTCGCCAAGACCGATACGCCGGATCCCAGGCTGCCCGGAACTATCCACACGGCTGTGGACGAGTTGAACGATCTCGAGGGTCATGCCGTTCCGGTCGTCGGCGACGTGAGGAACGACGACGACATCGCGCGGGCCGTGGCTGCAGCGGTGGAGCACTTCGGTGGCATCGACATCGTGGTCAACAACGCGAGCGTCCTCGACATCTCGAAAACCGAAGATCTCGCGATGAAGCGATTCGATCTGATGCAGCAGGTCAACGTCCGTGGCACCTTCGCGCTCACCCGCGCGTGCCTTCCGTACCTTCGGGTTTCGGCTAACGCGCACGTATTGACGCTGTCGCCACCGCTCAACTTTTCGCCGCACTGGTTGGGTGCTTATCCGGGCTACATGCTGGCCAAATACGGAATGACATTGGCTGCCTTGGGCATCGCCGCAGAGTATTCAGGTGCACCGATTTCGAGTAATTGCCTGTGGCCGGAGACCATGATCGCCACGGCCGCTGTCGGAAACCTGCTCGGGGGAGACGACAGTATCGAGCACTCGCGTTCACCCGAGATCATGGCCGATGCGGCTGTCGAGATTCTCGGGCGTCCCGCCGGCACGGATACCGGTCGTACAGTGCTCGACGTCGAGATCTTGCGCGAGGCGGGGATCTCGGATTTCTCGCAGTACGGCGGTCAGTCACCGTTGGCGATCGACATCTTCGTCGACGCTCCAATTCCGTGATCTCGGGCGATCTACAGGTATCTAGCCAAATCGCTAGATACCTGTAGATCTTCCTCACGCCACTTCGTGCTCGCCGCCCGGGGCAACCTTCTGAAGTCCGCGATATGCGTCGCTGGCACTTTGGCGACCACCGATGACGGCCTCGACCTCCGCGGCAATCGGCATGTCGACGCCGTATTCACGGGCCAGATCCATGACAGTGGGGGCGGTCTTGACGCCCTCGGCGACCTGACCGAGCTTGGCGACCGCCTCCTCGACGGTCAATCCCTGCGCCAGAGCTTCGCCGACGCGACGGTTCCGAGAAGTCGGAGCCATGCAGGTGGCAATCAGATCGCCGACGCCCGTCAAGCCGGCAAAGGTGCGTGGGTTGGCGCCCATTGCTTCACCGAGTCGGGTCATCTCGGCGAGACCACGTGCGAGCACCATCGCACGAGTGTTGTCACCGACTCCCAGACCGTCGGCCATGCCCGAGGCGATGGCAACGATGTTCTTGAGGATGCCGCCGAGTTCGCAGCCGAGCACGTCGGTGTTGCGGTAGACGCGGAAGACCGACGACGCGAACAGGGGTTGCAGCGCGGCGGCGACGCGATCGTCCTGGGTCGCCACGACCGATGCCGCGGCCATGCCGTCGACGATCTCCTTGGCGATGTTGGGGCCCGCGAGCAATCCGACGGGATGGCCGGGCAGGCACTCGGCGATCACTTCGGTGGGACGCTGCCGGGTGCCGGGCTCGAGGCCCTTGGACAGTGACAACACCGGGACCCACGCCCGAACCTCGTTGGCGATCTCGGCGAGGGTGGAGCGAACGGCGTGCGATGGCACCCCGCACACGAGTACGTCCGCTTCTCGGGCGGCTTCGACCAGATCCGAGGTTGCCTTGAGCCCCTTGGGAAGTTTGCGCTCACCAAGGTATTTGGAGTTGGTCCGTTGCGAATTGATCTCGTCGGCTGCTTCGGAATTGCGTGCCCACAACAGGGTCGGGGTGTTGCGGGCAGCGAGGCCGGCCACCGTGGTTCCCCACGATCCGGCACCGAGGACGACGACGCGTACCGGGCGGGCCATCAGAGTGCGCTGTTCTGGGTAGCGAGTGCTGTCATGGCGCCAAGCGTTCCACTTGCGGAGCAGTTGCGGGCCAATTCCGCCGAGTCTGTGGCTCGACTTACAGATGAGGCGGCGGTTCGGGGCTTTCGCGCATTGTTTCGACCGCTTCTGCGGATTCCGCGACGATCGAGCGCATGGCGGCTTCCGCGGCGTCGGCGTCCCCGGCCTGAATAGCAGATGCGACCACTCCGTGCAGGTGAATCGCTTCGGGGTCGGCCTCGTGGGGCATCAACGAGTGGCGGGTGCGGCCTTCGAGTATCTCGACGACGATCTGCGACATCGCCCGCAGCATCGGGTTACCGGAGGCGGCGAGCAGGGTGCGGTGGAAGTCGGAGTCATGGCCGAGATAGGCGCCGGTATCGGCAGCGCGAGAGGTAGCTGACATGCCGATGACGGCTGCAGTGAGAGCGCCGCACTGCTCAGGTGTGGCGCGAGTTGCGGCGAGTCGCGCAGCCAGAGGTTCGATGCCGGAACGGAGTTCACTGAGGATCGAAAGTTGCTCGAACCGATCAGGACCGGCCAGTTGCCAGCGGATGACGTTGGGGTCGAGCGAGTTCCAGTGTTCGGAGCCCAGGATGGTGATTCCGACGCGTCGACGAACCGAGGCGAGTCCGAGGGATTCGAGAACGCGGACAACTTCGCGGATGACGGTTCGCGACACGTCGTATCGCGTTGCCACCTCGTCGGCGGAGATCGTGGTTCCCGGAGCGAGCACACCACCGACTATGTCTTGGCCGAGCTGTTCCAGCATCGAGTCGTGTAACTGCTGAAACGGGACAGAAGGCATACGTAGATCGTCCCATGCGTATGGAGTAAGCCCGGTGGAAGCCGAATAAATACTACAAATTAGTGTCTGCTCTTGAAATTGTAGGTTAATTAAGGAACAGTGACCTCAATCACTCATCGGACTGGGAGTCCCTATGAACACCACAGCATTGCTGGCGGCCGAGGTCGTCCCCGCTGGTAGCGACGCACGATTGATCATCGCTGCAGTCGCCGGCGTCGCGGTCATCATCGCGTTGATCACCTGGCTGGACCTGCATCCCTTCCTCGCGCTGTCCATCGGCGCGGTGGGCGTCGGTCTGGCGGCCGGCCTCGGATCGGCCGAGTCGGTCGCGGCATTCGCGACAGGCTTCGGGTCGACAATGGGAAGCGTTGGAATCCTGATCGGTTTCGGCGCGATGTTCGGCAAACTCCTCGCCGATTCCGGCGGTGCCGACCGAGTGGTCGACACGCTGGTCGGCCGTTCCAGCACCAAGGCGCTTCCGTGGACCATGGCTCTGGTCGGCGCAGTGATCGGTCTGCCGATGTTCTTCGAAATCGGTCTCGTCCTGTTGATGCCGGTCATCATCCTCGTCGCGCGGCGTTCCGGCTTGTCCCTGATGCGCATCGCGATCCCCACCCTCGCCGGCCTCTCGGCCATGCACGGGTTGGTTCCCCCGCACCCCGGGCCGCTGGTTGCAGTCTCGGCTTTGAACGCAAACCTCGGCCTCACCCTCGCACTCGGTGTCCTCGTCGCGATCCCCACTGTTGTTCTCGCCGGACCGGTCTTCAGTAAGTACGCCGCGCGGTGGGTCGACGTGAAGGTCCCGGATCTTTTTGTCACAGGCGAAGATCGAGGCGAGGAAGAGAAGAAGCAGCGTCCCTCGTTCGCGGCTACTCTCGCAGCGATCCTCCTCCCGGTTGTTCTCATGCTGGGCAAAGCATTTGCAGACGTGATCGCACCCGATTCCGAGGCACTCCCCAAGTCCGTCCTCGACTTCCTCGGAACACCCGTTGTGGCTTTGGGTCTCGCGGTTCTGGTCGGTATGGTGCTGCTGGGTCGCGGCGGCGGAATGGACCGCAAGGCCATCTCGAAGTCACTCGAGAGTTCCCTACCTCCCATCGCAGGCATCTTGTTGATCGTCGGCGCCGGTGGCGGTTTCAAGCAGGTCCTGATCGACACCGGTATCGCCGGAGTGATCGCCGACGCGATCAAGGGCAGCAGCCTCCCCGTGCTGTTCCTGGCCTGGCTGGTAGCGGTATTGATCCGCGTCGCAACAGGTTCGGCAACGGTGGCAACGGTGACGGCGTCGGGCATCCTCGCTCCGGTTGCGGCAGACCTCTCGTCCGCACATGTCTCGCTGATGGTCTTGGCGATCGGTGCGGGCTCGCTCTTCCTCTCGCACGTCAACGACGCCGGATTCTGGTTGGTGAAGGAGTATCTGGGCGTCAGCGTGGTACAGAACCTCAAGACCTGGACCGTGATGGAATGCATCATCTCGGTATCGGGCCTGGCCGGAGTGCTCGTGTTGAGCGCATTCATCTAGGTAGGCGAGCACATGAACAGCGAAGCGGCACAGCAGAAGCAGTATCCCGTGCTCGTCCTGATGGGTGTCTCGGGTTCGGGAAAGTCGACGGTCGGCGGCATGCTCGCCGGAGCGATGGGTTGGGACCTTCAAGAAGGCGACGATCTCCACCCGCAGGCGAACATCGACAAGATGGCGACCGGGCATCCGTTGAACGACCAAGACCGCTGGCCCTGGCTCGACAAGATCGCCGTCTGGATCAAGAGCCATACCGACGCCGGTCAGCCGGGCATCGTCACGTGTTCGGCACTCAAGCGCAGCTACCGCGACGTGCTTCGCGGTGAGCACGTCGTGTTCGTGCACCTCGCCGGTTCGCGGGATCAGATCGGCCAGCGATTGACCGCTCGCCTCGATCACTACATGCCCGCCTCGCTGCTCGACTCCCAGATCTCGACACTCGAGGCCGTCGACCCGGACGAACAGGCCATCGTCGTCGACGTGGGCGGGAGTCCCGCCAAGATCGCGGAGGAGATCCTGCGACGCGTGGAGACATTCGAATACTGAGCAAGCCCGGCGTGTAAGCACCCGAGGTTCGGGTTACGGTGCTTGGGTGACTGCTGCTGCGCAGACGGACTGAACCGTGACCGACTTCGACTTCCACAGCGTCTGGACGCTTCCTGCCTCTGCTGACCGCGTCTACGAGGTTCTCGCGGATGCCGAACGGTATTCGCAGTGGTGGCCTCAGATACGCCGAGTCTGGACGATCGACGAGCATTCAGGCTCCATGTCCATCCGCAGCGCTGTCCCTCTGACGCTGCTGGTCTTCGGGCGACGCGAGGTGGAAGACTCAGTTGACCGCTTTCTGAAAGTGCGTCTCACCGGCGCAATGACCGGGTGGAGTAGCTGGGCGGTGCGCCCCGCTGGATCTGGTTGCACAGCCGAATTTCGGCAACAGGTAGCGGTGTCCGGAGCGCTTGGTCTGGCCGCGAAGGTCGCGAAGCCGCTGTTCGAGTGGAATCATGAAGCGATGATGCGTGGAGGGCACCGCGGACTGTGCGCATATCTCTCCCGGCCGTGATCGCGACCAGAACTTGCACACGCTCGAGCAATTGATCCATACCCGTCGTGTCATTTTGACGCAGCGTCAGTTATCGTTCACATCAGCAGCCGACAAGTATGTGTAACTCAAATGCACAAAACGGCTTGACCTGGGAGGACGCTATGCGGACGCGAGATTCGACGGTATGGCATTGGAACGTGAGTCCGCGAGCGCGGGTCACCTTCTGCCTGACCAGGACGTTCGTGAAGCCGATGTTCACCCTCTGGCCGACCACCGAACGTGGTATCCGCCAACTCGAGCGACTCGACGCGATGGCGGACAAACTGCCGAAGCCGAAGAACCTCGATATCGAGCCTTTCACGCTGGGTGGTGTGCCCAGCGAGAAGGTGCAGCATCCACGCAAAGCGCAGGGCGAGTTGGCCGGCGCCACGATCCTCTACTTCCATGGAGGGGGATTCGTCTTCTGCGGTCTGGCAACGCACCGGGCACTGTGCGGTTTGCTCTCTGCGAAGGCCGGAGTACCGGTGATCTCCGTGCGCTACCGCCAGCTGCCGGAAGGTTCCATCGGCACCTCCGTCAAGGACGCAATGGCCGCGTACACCGCGTTGCTCGAGACAGCCGAAGACCCGAACAAGATTGTGGTTGCCGGTGACTCGGCGGGCGGATACCTGGCCATGAAGGTCGCCGAAATTGCCGCACTGCGCGGAATCACGCGGCCCGCTGCCGTGGTGGGATATTCCCCTCTTCTCAACGTGAACCTCGAGGACCATGATCCCGATTTCATGAAACGTGATGCCTACCTACCGATGTCACAGGTGGAAAAGCTCAAGGACCGGTGGCTCGAGGGGCCGGACGAGATTCCTGGTGCGCAGTCGCCGATCAACGCCGACGCCAGTCTGATTCCGCCGTCGTTCCTGGTGTCCGCCGAATACGAACTGATGCGTCCGGACGTCGAGATCATGACCGAAAACTTGATCAAGGCAGGACAAGCCGTCGAAACGCACATCTGGAGTGGGCAGATCCATGCTTTCCCGGTGATCGGGAAAGCTCTTCGGGAGGGTAAGGCGATCGTCGATCTCACGATCAAGTTCCTCGAGCGAACGATGGCCTCGCAGAACCAGATCAGCGCCTGACGCTGCTTTTCAGCCGATCGATGTGAGTGTTGCGTAGTCGTCGTTGTCGAGAACGCCGTCGACGACTGCGCGAACTTCCGAGGCATGCAACGTGATCGATCCGCCGTGATTGTCGAGGAAGGCTGTGTCTGCGGCATCTCGGCCGGTCGAGATGCGCACAAGATTGCTGCGCGGCGCCAACTGCGTTGCATCGACCACGCGCCAGACGTGGTCGATATTGGCTTCGACTACGGCGTGAAAATCCATCGGATCGCAGCCCGGCGCGTAGACGGCCACCAGTCGAGCGGGAATCCCCACGGCGCGCAGCAGTGAGATGGTCAGGTGCGAGTAGTCGCGGCACACTCCGGCGCCGGCGAGCAAGGTGTCTACCGCACTGTCGGTGCCGCGACTGGTGCCGGGAACATAACTCAAATGTGTACTCACCCAGCGAGTGACTTCGAGGAGGAGTTCGGCCGGGGGAGTGGCGAGATCGAATTGCCCGGCGACAAAACCGAAGAACTTGTCGGCCTCGGCATACCGGCTGGGGCGCAGATATTTCGACACGTCGTAGTCGCTGACCGACAACGGTTCTGCGCGGCCGATGACGGTTGCGTCGTAGCTGACAATCAGTTTGCCTGGGGCACAGTCGAGTAGGTGGATCCGGGTACCGTGTTCGGCGGTGATCTCGCGGGGTTCGAGCGGATTGCCGTCATGGACGAACGACATCGTTTCCAGCAGTTCGACACCCGGCGCGCGCGTCACCGCGATCTTGAACTCCAGGTTGGTCGCCTCGTCGATCTCGATGTCGAGCAGGGCGGCGACGGTACGTTTCATCGGGCCATCTTTACACCGAATACGGACACCCACCACCTGGGAGGATTGTGACGTGCGATCAGGCTTCGGGATAGTCGACGTCGACGCCGCTGCTGAGGTCGCTGCACTCCACCAACTCGACCCCGTGTTCGCGTAGGTAGGTGTTGGCGCCGCCGTCCCCGGTGAGTGACTTTGCAAGCGTCGGCCAGTGGTCGCGTCCGATCAGGACGGGATGGCCGGGACGGCCGTGAAAGACAGCTCTTCGCAGTATGTTTCGTGATGGGGAGCTGTGACCCACGATCCGCGTCACGGTGTCGGCGTTGAGGTCCGGGACGTCGACCAGAGAGATCGCTGCCGCATCTGCGTCGTCGATTCGCATGGCGGCCTCGAGTCCGCAGCGCAGTGACGCGCTCATTCCGTGTTGCCAATCCGATATCA
The DNA here is from genome assembly GCF_021352185.1 of Rhodococcus sp. Ni2. Taxonomy (NCBI): domain Bacteria; kingdom Bacillati; phylum Actinomycetota; class Actinomycetes; order Mycobacteriales; family Nocardiaceae; genus Rhodococcus; species Rhodococcus sp. Ni2. Next base: position 1,383,507 of record NZ_WOXZ01000001.1, on the reverse strand, counting down.
CCACAATGACATCGGTGGTGCGCAGTAGTTCGAGGGCGTCCTCTGCCTGCGCGCCGAGGACCACGATGACCGGTGAGAGGCCTGCGGACTGCAGTGTCGTCACCCCGTGGTGGAGCCAAGACTGACCCTCGGTGTTTGTGACGAGCGCTTTGGGTTTGCCCATGCGGGATCCGGCCCCGGCCGCCAGCAGGATCCCGCACGTAGACATGACTATGCTCCGGTGACCCGCGGACGCAGCCACTCGATCAGATCGTTCAGAACTTCTTCCTGCTCAGGCTCGTTGAAGATCTCGTGGTACAGGCCGTCGTACACCTTCAAGGTGACATCCGAAGAGCCGGCCAGATCTGCGACGAGCTTGCTGCCGGCCGGGTCCGTCAAACGGTCGTCCGAGCCGTGTTGAAGCAGTACGGGAATGGTGAGCGAGGGCAGCCGCGCCGGGAAGCCTTCCGCGGCGGTGATCATGCCGCGCGCGATGCCGGCGGGAACCTTGCCGTGGTGAACCAGCGGGTCGGCGTTGTACTTGTCGACGACCTTCTGATCACGCGATACGGCAGCAGCTTCCAGGTTCTCGACGGGCACGTCCGGGAGGTATTTGCCGACGATCTTGCCCAACTGCATCACGATCTTCGGAGTGCCGGTTGCGATGATCACCGCAGGTCCGGACAGGGCGAGGGCTTTGAGATCGGCCTGATGGTCGAGGGCGTAGGAAAGGGCGATCGCGCCGCCCATGCTGTGCCCGAGCAGGAACTTGTCCTTGCCGGGATGTGCCGCCGTCACGATCGAGAACAACGTGTGGACGTCGTCGGTGAAGTCGGAGAATTCCTTGAGGTGAACGCGCTTGCCGCCAGAGCGTCCGTGCCCGCGATGGTCGGGTGCGTACACGATGAGCCCGAGTTCCCCGAGTCGCGCAGCCACGTGGTCGTAGCGCCTCGCATGTTCGCCGAGTCCGTGGCACAGGACGAGAACCCCGGTGGGTTCGCGGTCCGGTGTCCACACGTCGTAGACGATCTTGGTGCCGGCCACTCCGGTGAACGACGACTCTTCGTGCTGCATTGTTGCGCCCTCTCTGCGACCGGTTCCGGTACGCGGATTCTCACATGCTATTCGCCGCGTGCGCAGGGCGCGGGTGTTCAGGGTGTGAGGTCGTCGAGGAAAATTCGACACTTGTTTGTTACGTCTGGTTACATTAACTTAGGGGCGTGACCGGACAAACCGTTGATCGTTCCGACCCTGTTCCCGCCACCCGCTCGCGCCGATTGTGGCGACCCGCGGTTCGGGCCTTGCTGGACGCCGCGCTACCGCTGATCGACAAGCGAATGGCGGAATCGGTACGCCCGTTCGATCGGCCCGACATGATGCGTCCGCACCTGGCTTCGCGGAAGTTCGCGTGGACGCACTACGGGATCTTCGTTCCCCGGCTGCCAGGGCCTCTCCGTTACCTCAACACCATGACGTTGATCGGTGCAACCGGGACGGTGGTGTTCGACAACGACTATCTCGCTGCACCAGACGCGCGAAACACCGCAACCGTGCTGAGTTCCACCGCAGCGCCGGGCCATCACTTCTACCGGGCGTACGACGCTGCCGATGAGTGTGCATTCGAAGAAGATGGTTCGCGAATCGCCTTCGGTGACAACCTGATCATCGAGAACAGCTATCCGAACTTCCGAGTCACCGGGCGATACGACTCATTCGACGTCGATCTCGAGATCGTGGCAACGGACCAAGCGTCGTGGTTCGTGCGTAATCCCGTCTACGACCACGTCAGTCTGCTGGCACAGTGCTCCGGAACAATTGCGAGTCCGGATGGACCGATGAGTATTTCGGCTCCGTGCACCGTCGAGTACGCGCGGTGCATGACACCGCAATCGTTGACTCGCCGCGCGCTTCCCGAGTCGTGGAAGCTCCCGGCCGACTTTTTCACCTACCAGATCGTTCAACTGGACGACCGGCATCAGTTGTTGCTCACCGATGTTCGAGCGTCAGGGGTTTCGGCGTGCAAGCTCGCCTACATTCGGACTGTCGACGGTAGTGCGAAGGTCTTCGACGACGTCGAGTTCGACGTGCTCGAGTACGCCGACGCATTGCACGTCGACCCACAGGGTCGCGAGATGCGTGTGCCGCGCGTACTGCGTTGGCAGGTGCGCGATTACGGTAGGACGGTCGTGGAGTTCGAGGCGGAGATCGACTCGGAGTGGCGCTACGGTCACGGCAAGGGATACGTCGGCGCGTACACCTACCGGGGAAGCTTCGACGGTGCGTCGATCAACGGTACCGGTTACATCGAATGGGTGGACTGCGAAGTGTAAGGCCTGGGTGTATCGGTGCCTTTCGTAGACCCCGCCGCGCTGACGATTCGTCCGCAGAAGATCCTTGTCGCGGGGACTTCCGGTGCCGGAAAGACGACTCTCGCCGGTCGAATCGGGCGGCTTCTCGAGATCGAACACACTGAGCTGGACTCGCTGTTCCACGGGCCCGACTGGATTCCGCTCGACAGTTTCGAAACCGAAGTACGACGCTTTTCCAGCGAGCCGGCCTGGGTGACCGAGTGGCAGTACGGTGCGGTGCGGTGCGTGAGCTTCTGGCCGAGCGTGCGGACCTGATGCTGTGGTTGGATCTGCCTCGGCGGACGGTGATGCGCCAGGTGATCACACGAACCGTGCGTCGGCGATTGCAGCGAGAGGTGTTGTGGAATCGCAACATGGAGCCGCCGCTGCATACCATTCTGTTCGATCCGGATCACGTGGTGCGCTGGGCCTGGCGAACCGACGGACGCAACGAGGAGCGAATGGCCACGGTTCTTGTCGATGTGCCGTCGTTGCCGATAGTTAGGCTTCGCAGTCGAGAAGAGATCGAGGCTGTGCTCGAAGTCCTCGGCCGTCTGCCCTCAGATCGTCTGAGCTAGGCGAAATCCCAAGTCGTCGATAGCAAACGTCGGGTGGCTTCGCCTCCTTACGGTAGCGCCGCAACCGCGCTCACTTTCGGCCCAACTGCCGCCGCGGAAGATCCGGTACGTGCCGTAAACCTCGGGGTCGTAGAGATCCCAGCACCATTCCCAGACATTGCCGATCATGTCGTACAGGCCCCAGTTGTTGGGTGTCTTGGTTCCGACGGGATGCGCTCTACCCTCTGAATTGTCGCTGTACCAGGCAATCTCGTCGATCTCGCCGTAGCGGTAGCCGGAGGTGCCAGCCTTGCATGCGTACTGCCACTCGGCCTCGGTGGCGAGCCGGTAGCCAGTTGCGCCCCGGTCCCACTGCGGAGAATCGGTGTCGACGTCTCGATATGCGGGTGTCAGACCGTCCGCGGCCGAAAGTGTGTTGCAGGTTGCGATGGCGTCCTTCCATGAAAGGTCGACCGCTGGTTTGCTCGAATCGTCCGACGAATCTCCGTGAAGCAGCGCCCTGGTGGTGAGATGGCTTGCGAGGCGGAAGGATTCGACTTTCGAGGTCCACGAAGTACCTTTGCGGTCGTCCCGAAGGTGCACCTCGCCGGCAGGGATCTCGATCATCAACTCCGCTGCTCCGGTCATTCGTTCATCATCGCAGAGGTTGTCGCTCACCCGGGGAGACGCTCGAACGCTGCTTGTGGATCAAGGCCGGTGCGCATGCGCCATGCGGTCAGCGCAAGCCCGAGGCAGACCACCTGTGCCGGATCGTCGAGGGAAACACCCATCAGCTTCTCGATACGCGTGAGCCGTGCATAAAGCGACTGACGCCGAATGCCGAGGAAATCCGCGGTTCTCGCCTTGCCGCCCCGATGTGCGAGGTACGCGTCGAGCGTTCGGACGAGGTCGGCGGAATGTGCTGTGTCGTAAGCGATCAGCGAACCGAGTTGCTCCGTGACGAACGAGGACAAGGAAGCGGGCGTCGTGCCGGCGGCGAGCAGTCGTTGGACGCCGACGTCCCTGGCGAGGATCACTCCGGTCCGGGTGCCGAAACGCCGTGCGATCTGGACGACTTCGCGAGCTTGCGCGACCGCCGCACCGACGCCCGACAGATCCTCGACCGGCGTCGCCACTCCGAGCGTGCGTACCGCGGAACCGCCCGGCCCGCGGCGTAGCAACTCGTCGGCTTCGGTGAACGCAGTCCGCACTCGAGCGGGGGATGCGGACGCCCACCCATGCGCGAGCACGATGACGTGATTGGCCGCAGTCCCGACGACACAGGAGCCGAGCACGGCCCGTACGGCGTCGCGTACTTGGTCAGCGAGCTCTCGAACCGGCGTTTGCCGATCGATGTCGACAGCGGCGACGAGGACGTGGTGCCCCTCCGACAACGGCGTCCACCCGGCGGCTGTCAGTCGCTCGGACAAGTCGCCGTGCGATGTGAGCACACCGCCCACCACGTCGGTGATCACCGATTGGGCGAGTGACTGTCTTGGGCCGAGATCGCCGTGACGGCCGAGTTCCAGAGCTACCGCGACGGCGGCGCAGTTTGCGACGGCGGTTCGGCGTGTGGTTGCCGGCCCGCACAGGACAAGTCGACCGAGTGAGTTCGTCGGGCCGCGTACGTCGTGGATAGTGCGTTCGGTCTCGGATCGCTCTGCGCCGGTTGTGCTGCGCTCGACGGTTCTGCCATCCGCGTCGAGCAGATCGACGCCGCACCCCGCGAGTCGTGACACCTTGTCGAGCAGCGCGGTCATGCCCTGGCCTGCAACCACGAGACTCAGAAGTTCTTGCCAGACAGGCTCGCCCGCTTGCGCCGAACCGAGAGTGCGGCGGAGCATGAGGTCGTGAAAGTCTTCGACCATCCGCTCGAAGGGCACTACTGCGTGCAGGGCCAAGAACGCGAGTCCCCGTCGGCGCGAAGCTTCGACGAGTTCGGGAGGGGCCGTGAGGAACGAGCGCCCGACTTCCATCGCGAGTGCGACGCATCCCGCGTCCGCCAATTGGTCGATGTAGGCGGTGAGCTGCTCGGGAGATCGCCCGTGCAGACCGAGGCCCGTGGTCAGAAGGACCTCACCTCCGGACAGCAGCCCACCCATCTCGTACACCTCGGACGAATGGACCCAGCGGACCACCGCGGTATCGACGTCGCCCGCGAGCACCTCGATTGCGGCGGCCTTGAACGAGGGCATCGCAAGAACTTGTCGCAGAGTCGGGAGCATTTCTATATCGTCCGCCGAGGGGGCACTTCGTCATAGAGCTAGTTCTGCCGAACTGACAGGTTGTCCCTTGTCGGGCTGTTACCACCGTGGTCGGATTGTGACACGAGCCACAATCGACGATTTTGGTCAGACTCCAGGAGCGCACATGAATCATCCGGCACACACCGATGAGTATTTTCTCGGACTTGCGATCGAACAGGCGAAGATCGGTTGGGAGGAGGGCGGCGTGCCGATCGGCGCGGCGCTGATTCACCGGGGCGAGGTTCTCGCAGTCGGACGTAACCGTCGGGTCCAGATGAACAGCGCCATCCGTCATGGCGAGACCGACTGCATCGAGCGCGCCGGACGACTGCCGGCCTCGGTGTATCGCGAGTGTGTCCTCTACACGACTTTGTCGCCGTGCTTCATGTGCGCCGGAACTGCGCGCCTGTACGAGATCCCTCGAATCGTGGTCGGCGAAAATCGTTCGTTCGAGGCGTCGGAGGAATGGTTGCGCAGCAGCGGAATTCAGGTCGACGTCGTCGACGACGCGGAGTGTGTGGCACTGATGGACCGCATGCTGGCCGAGCGCCCGAGCCTGTGGCTCGAAGACATCGGCGAAGTTGTATGAGCAGCGCCGTCGAACCTGCCACGGTCGCAGGCGATTCGGAGAGCGCAGGCCCCCCGATCGATCCAGACTATCCCGTCACTCCGGTTCCGCTTCATGCACGAAAGCCGTTCTTCTCGCTCGCAGTCGTGTTGTTGGGGTTCACCATCTTCACGCCGACGATGTTGGCCGGAGCAGCGCTCGGTACCGCGTTCTCGTTCTGGAAACTGATGGTGGTGATCGCCGCCGGATCCGCCATCTTGGGGGTCTACGTCGCCATGATGGGGTTCGTCGGAGCCCGAACCGGACTGACTACAGTTGTGATGGCGCGCTACAGTTTCGGCACTCGCGGGTCCAAGCTCGCTTCGATCCTGCTGGGCGGTACTCAGATCGGCTGGTACGGAGTCATCATCGGCACGATCGGTGATCTCACCGCGCAGGCATTGGGCTGGGAGTCCTATCTCGCGCGGGCGTCGGTGATGATCGCGGCGAGCATCTTGATGTGCGTCACCGCCTGCTACGGCTACCGCGGAATGTACTGGGTTTCGCTCGTCTCGACGCCCTTGATCCTGGCGTTGGCCTGCTGGGTCGTGTTCCGGTCCCTCGAAGAGGTCGGTGGATTCTCCGGCCTGGTCTCGGTTCAACCGCAGACGACCATGACGATCGCGCTCGCAATCACCACTGTCGTCGGCACGTTTGTATCGGCGGGAACGCAAGCGCCCAACTGGACCAGATTTGCTCGCTCCGGATCACAAGCGGTGTGGGCCTGCGTTATCGGGTTCCTCCTCGGAAACGGATTGATGATCCTGTTCGGCGCCATCGGAGCCATCACGTTCCACGAGGGTGACTTCGTGTTGATCCTCTACAACCTCGGGCTTGTCGGCTGGGGCCTGGTCTTGCTGTTCGGAAACCTCTGGAAGAGCAACGCAGACACCGCATACGCCTTCGGAGTGGCCGGTGCCGAACTGTTCAGAAAGCCTCGCAAGACCCCGTTCGTCATCGGTGGATGTGTGATCGGCACGGCGCTCGCTCTGACCGGTGTGCACAACCATCTGGTCGACTACCTGAGTCTGCTCGGAACTTTCATCCCGCCATTGGGCGGCGTGATCATCGCTGACTTCCTGTGCCGGTGGCGGCGAGGCATTCCCGAGGGATACACCCCGCAGCCGGTCCACTGGCGAAACCTGGCCGTCTATGCCGTCGCAGCGTTCCTCGCTTGGCTTTCCGGTGAGTTCGAGGTGGGAATCCCACCGCTGATCGGAATCGTGGTAGCCATTGCTCTGACGATGTTCCTGCACAAGGCGTTTGGCAACAGATCGGCAGATCGGGAGGTCTCGACCTCCACCGTCTGAATCATGCTTCAGGCACCAGCGAGCCCCCGGCGGTATCGACCGCGCCGGGGGCTCGCGTAATTGATGGAAAGGGTAGACGATTCCGTCTCAACCGTCAGCGCAGAACAGGCAGGTAAGGTGCCTCGATTCCCTGCTCTTCGAACGCAGTCAGCGCCGAGCGCGCAAATGCGCGCTGGACTGCCCATTGGCGCCCAGGCTTGACCGGCGCCGTCACTCGAATGGTAATTGCCTCGGCAGTAACCGAATTGACTCCCAGCATCTCCGGCTTGTCGATCATGTCCGCCCTGATCGGTTCGGACTCTGCCGCCTCGAGGACAGCTCGCGTCGCCACCTCACACGCTTTGTGCACGTTCGCATTGTGGGCGATCGGGAGATCGAGAACTGCAGTGGCGTAACCCTGACTCATGTTGCCCACTCGCAGGATTTCGCCGTTGCGGCAATACCACAAGGTGCCGTTGACATCTCGAATCGTGGTGACGCGCAGGCCCACTGTTTCGACGGTGCCGACCGCGTCGCCGAGATCGACGACGTCGCCGACACCGTACTGATCCTCGAGCAACATGAAGATGCCGGAGAGGAAGTCACGCACCAGGTTTTGTGCACCGAAACCGATGGCAAGGCCGATGACGCCGGCGGATGCGATGAACGGCGCGACGTTGATCCCGAGGATGCCGAGAATCTGCAGCACACACCAGACCAGGATGACGATGGACACCGTCGATTTGAGTACCGAACCGATGGTCCGGGCTCGCTGCGATCTGCGCTCGTTCACCTTGGCGTTCGGAGACTTGCGAGGCTTCGACATTCGATCGATCCCGCGGTGCAGTGCGAAGCGCAGAACGACTGCGAGTGCCACGTAGATCGCGATCTCGACGGGTCGGTGAATCAACCAGTCTCGGTTGGTATCGGTCAGTTCCCATGCTTGTATTTCGGAAATCATCTCCATACAGTCTACGGATTCGGGCCGATCCGGGCATCGGTGCAGGGCAGACGGTCCAAAGCCGAACAGGCAGCTAGGCTTACGCCATGGCTGCGTTCACTGGCATACCCGTTGCTGCACTCGACTTCTACGAAGACCTGGAAGCCGACAACAGCAAGACCTGGTGGGCAGCGCACAAGGAGACGTACGACGAAGTGGTTCGTCGTCCGATGGCGTCGTTGACCGCGGCGTTGGAGGACGAATTCGGCACGGCCAAGCTCTTTCGGCCGTATCGTGACGTTCGATTCTCGAAGGACAAGATCCCGTACAAGACGCACCAGGGAGCGTTCGTCGGTCTCGCCGAGAGCTGTGGCTACTACGTGCAGATCGACGCGGCAGGGTTGATGGTGGCCGGTGGTTTCTACGCCAGCAGTTCGGAGACCATCGCGCGTTATCGTGCGGCTGTCGACGACGACGTTCGAGGGCCGGAGCTCGAGAAGATCCTGGCCTCCGTCGAGAAGGCCGGATTCACGATCGGCGGCGACAAGCTCAAGACGGCGCCTCGCGGATACACGGTCGATCACCCGCGGATCGAATTGCTGCGTCACAAGTCGCTGACCGCTGGTCGTAGTTACCCAAGCCCGTCGTGGCTAGACAGCGCCAGGACATTGAAGGAAGTTCGCACAGCGTGGCGCGCACTGACGCCTTTGGTCGAATGGTCCGGACAGGTGCTCGGACCGAACTGACCGTCCGACAGAAAAGTGTGACGTAGCCGTAGGAGAGTTCACCTCGAGTTCATCAAAACTCGAGACGCCTGGGGCTAGCGTGGTGTGTGTAACCGAAAGTTTCGGCCCCGCTTCGAGTCGCAGCGCCGCAGTTCGAAGCCATTTTCTCTCGATCGACATCGTGAACAACCCGTGTCAGTGGAGACCATCATGGCTATGTTTCTCGCCCTCGTCCTGATCATCTCGGTCCTCGGAATCGTCGGCACCTACCTCGCGTTCAGTGCGGTCTACTTCGTCGAGATGCGCAAACTCGACAAGTAAGGGGTGCGAATTGGCCTGATTCGACTATTTCTGGGCCGATCGCGACGACCCTCCCTGCGTACGCTGTTAGGGCATCCTTATCCGCTCGCAACAGTGGATGATTCATTTCTTTTGGAGGTTCGACACGCATGCCCGCTCAATCCACGCTCTTGCTTCCCGAGGGTTACTCCGACAACCGCCTCGTCTCGGATCTCACTCGTCGGCAATTCGGCTTCGGCGCCGGAATCGCCGGACTGGGCGCGTTCCTGGCGGCGTGCGGTGACAGCGGAAGCAGTTCGGGCGAAACCGAAATGCGTTCCGTGACGACACCTCTCGGAACGTACGACATTCCTGTCAATCCGAAGAGAGTTGTCGCGATCGACTCTCGGCTCGACCTCGAACCTGCTGTAGCTCTGGAACTTCCGCTCGTCGGCTACACGTACGCCCAGGCGACACCGTGGGTGCCTATCGATTCGTCGGTACCGTTCCTGTCGGAGATCCCCAACCGCGAGCAGATCTTGGCGCTCGAGCCCGACCTGATCGTGTGCCTGAACTACGAGAGCGAGTGGTGGCCGGTGGCCGAGATGTCCACCATCGCACCGGTTCTGACGACAGAGTTCACCGACGACTGGCGCACAAACCTCTCGCGGTTGTCGGGCTGGCTCGGTCGAACGGCCACACTCGATCGATTGACGCTCGACTACGACAATCTGATTTCCGACATCCGCAGTCGTCATGCCGAGAAGATTGCGTCCAAGACCGTCGCCAGTGTCTCGTTCATGCCGGACACGAACACGCTGTACGTCACGAGCATCCGTACCTCCGAGAAGGGCGACAAGCCCAGCGACATGACGCTCGGCGACATCGGTGGCAAAACCGCCACCTCGGAGGGGCTCGATCCCGAGGGCGGCGTCAGCCTCGAAGGCCTCGACGTGCTGGCCGGCGTCGACGGCTTCATGATCACCGAGAACGAGGACAGTGCCGCGTACCAGGCATTGGTGGCGAGCAAGCTGTGGCAGCGACTCCCGGCAGTGCAGGCGGGCAACGTCACCAGTCTGGGTGGCTCTACGTTCTACGGTTCGATCTACACGATTTCGTACGTGGCACAGGGTTGGGATGCCCTGTACAACAAGATCAGCTGAAGCCTCTGCCGACCGGACCGATGAGTTTAGGTAACGCGGGCGGTCTAATCAGGTAGGCATTGACCAGACCTGAGGAGATCGACGTGCAAACAGAGCAATCCCCAGCGGTAGTGCAATCCCGCGACGGTACGACCATCGCATACGAACGCTCCGGTGCCGGACCAGCAGTGGTCCTGGTCGCCGGAGCGTTCTGCGACCGCGGATGGTTCGATTCCCTGGCTGCAGAGTTGGCGGCGGACTTCACGGTGTACTCGTACGACAGGCGCGGACGCGGGGACAGCGGTGACAGTCGCGCGTTCTCGATCGACGCCGAGGTGGAGGACTTGCGGGCGGTCGTCGCTGCCACCGGTGAAACACCGCTCGTTTACGGATTGTCGTCGGGTGCCGCGCTGGCTTTGGAGGCCGCTGCGCAGGCCGTTCCGATGCGTAAGCTCGCCGTCTACGAGGCGCCGTACATGGACGACGACCAGCGTGACGAGACTGCCCAAAGTGACCTGGAGCGATTGATTGCGGGCGGCGACAGGGAAGGTGCTGTGACGCGTTTTCTGGATCTGACCGGCGCGTCTCCGGAGATGGTCGACGAGATCAAGCGGAGTGCCGATTGGCCCGACATGTGCGCCATCGCGCACACCTTGCCTTACGACGTCGCGGTGTGTGATCACGGCTGCGAGTCGCTCGATTGGCTGGCCTCGATTACCGTCCCCACGTTGGTCATGTACGGCGGTGGCAGTGGTCAATGGGCGCCTGCTTCGGCAATGCGAATTGCCGCACAAGTCTCGGGGACAAAGACTCTGGAGATCCCCGGTCAGGGCCACGGCGTCGCCGACGACGCTATTGTCCCGGCTCTGCGTGAATTCTTTTCCGGCTGAGCACTGGGCGGCGAAAACGATCGTCAACCTAGGGTTGACGTTTTCGGTTGCGTCAACCTATGGTTGACGCATGAGTAAACCAGTGGAAATGACCAACAAGGTTCGACTCGACGACCTCATCGACGCGATCAAGAAGGTGCACACCGATGCTCTCGACCAACTTTCCGACGCCGTGATTGCCGCTGATCATCTCGGTGAAGTTGCAGATCACCTGATCGGTCACTTCGTCGACCAGGCGCGCAGGTCGGGAGCGTCGTGGACGGAGATCGGCGCGAGCATGGGTGTCTCGAAGCAGGCTGCGCAGAAGCGTTTTGTTCCCAAGGCGCCGAGTGATCAGAAGCCGATGGATCCGAACGAAGGGTTCAACCGGTTCACTCCCCGGGCGAAGAACGTCGTCATGGCCTCGCAGAACGAAGCCCGCGCCGCCGGTAATGCAGAGATCCAGCCTGAGCACCTGCTCCTGGGGCTTGTCGAGGAGCCTGCCGGGTTGGCTGCGAAGGCGATAGTGGCGCAGGGGGTGGAGCTCGGATCCGTCCGAGCTGCAGTGGCCGGTGAACTACCGACTCCGACTTCCGAACTGCCAGAACTCATTCCGTACGACGCTCGTGCGCGCAAGGTCCTGGAACTGACGTTCCGTGAGGCTCTTCGCCTGGGCCACAACTACATCGGAACCGAGCACATCCTGCTAGCGCTGCTCGAACTCGAAGACGGATCAGGTGTTCTGGCTGATCTCGGAATCTCGAAGTCGGTGGCGGAGTCGAACATCGTTGGAGCGTTGGCCGTCATTCAGGATCAGTGATTCAGAGGTGAATCCGATGCAGAAGAGGGCCGCACCCTTGCGGGTGCGGCCCTCTTCTTGTGTCACTGATCAGACAGCGCGCACATTGGTGGCCTGAGGACCCTTCTGGCCCTGGCCAACCTCGAACTCCACACGCTGGTTCTCGTCGAGCGACTTGTAGCCGTTGCCCGAGATTTCAGAGTAATGAACGAACACGTCCGGTGTTCCGTCGTCGGGAGCGATGAAACCAAAGCCCTTTTCGCCGTTGAACCACTTCACGATGCCCTGTGCCATACCGATACTCCCTACAAACTCGATCCGGGCCCTCACATCGAAGTCCCGATCTCGATACGTCTATCCTCCCACGCCGCGCAAGTCGAACGGTGGGCGACGTGCAAAAGACGGTAATTCGGAAGCTTTCGAGGAGGGAATGGCAACTGATCTTCGACTGATTTTCGACGCTGGAGCGACCCGATCGCCGAAGGCAGGGACTGGTGGCTCGCCCAACTGCCTGCGGTGATAGATCAGCGGGAATGTACTTGTCCGCTCGAGAACGGTCCATTTTGATCGCTCCGATCTCTCGGAATCGCAAACGTAGGAACCCTATGGAAGATGAGGGTGGGCTAACCTCTCTTTCGCTGTGCCCTCGGCGCGCGCAGCAGCCTAGAAGGAGAGTGCATACATGTACGGAACGATTTGTGAATCCACGACGTCTGAACTGGTGGACCAGCTCAGTCGCCGTGGGTTCTTCGGGGTCGGCGCAGTGGCAGCGGCCGCCATCCTTGCGGGTTGTTCGACGGCGTCAGATGCCGCAGACGCCGGTGAGCAACGCCAAGTCGTCAATGCGCTCGGCACCACCACGATCTCGGGGAAGCCGGAAAGGATCGTTGTTGCCAGCGACTTCACGGATCTGGAATTCCTGCTCTCGCTCGGCGTTCACCCAGTCGCCTACGGCAACACAGGATCGTGGGACCGCGGTTCACTGCCGTGGCAGAGCACCGCGGGAATAGCCGACCTCGAAAGCTTCGGCACCACAGGCGAAATCAACCCGGAAATCATCGCGCGCTACTCGCCGGACCTCATCATCGGAATGAAGACTTATCTCGAACCGGCAGCCGAGAGGCTCAGTCAGATCGCGCCGGTCATCGCGCTGGACTGGACCACCTCGTGGCGTGACGGCGTCGCCACGGTCGGGCAGGCCGCATTTGTCGACGAGGCCGCTGCTGCAGCGATCGCCCGGACCGACGCCCTGATCTCCGACACCGCAGCTTCCCTGAACGGCTTGGGTGGCAAGACGATCATGATCGGCTCGATGTACGGCGATCAGTTGTATGTGCAGGGGGATGCCAGTGCGCCCGGGGTTCTGCTGCGCGAACTCGGACTCGACTATCGCGGATACAACGCCGAGCAGATGACTGCGCTGTCGATGGAGCAGGCGGAGGTACTCGCACCCGCAGACATTTTGCTCAGCCTCGCTTCTGATCAGGAAGCGACGACGAGGTTGGAGAACTTCGCAGTTTTCCAGAACCTCCCCGCGGTGAAGGCGCGAGCCTATGCGCCGGTCGAACTTCTGCTCTCGAATGCCTTTGTCGACAATTTCGGTCCACTGAGCGCGCCGTACGCCTTGCCGCAGCTCGCCGAGGTCTTGACCGGGCTTGCGGCGGGCCAGGGAAAACAACTCCCCTGACCTCGCTTCCGAGCGTACGGACCCTGCGTCGGCCTAGCATCGAAACATGGTGGACATAGATCTGACGGGCCGCGCCGCAGTAGTCGGCGGATCACAACCGCTGCGAGCGATACTCGAAACCCCCACTACCCCCGGCCCGTGGCCGGGGGTAGTGATGATTCACGAGGCCTTCGGGCTCGAGGAGGTGATGCAGCGGCAAGCCAAGCGGCTGGCCGCTGCGGGATTCCTGACGCTCGCTGTCGACCTCTACAGCGCGGGCGGGGCGAAGCGGTGCCTCGTGCCCACCATGACGTCGATGCTTCGAGGACACGGCAAGGCGTTCACCGACATCGAAGTCGCTCGCAGTTGGCTGGTGGAATCCCGGGACTGCACCGGAAAGATCGGTGTCATCGGATTCTGCATGGGCGGCGGCTTCGCGATGGTCAGCGCCGGAGATTTCGACGCTGCCTCGGTCAATTACGGTCAGCTTCCACGCAAACTCGATGAGGCCGTGGTGGATGCGTGCCCGATCGTCGGGAGTTTCGGAGGCAAGGACTTTTCGCTCCGGGGCGCGGCAGCGAAGCTGGAGACGGCGCTCAGCAATGCCGGTATCGAGAACGACGTCAAGGAGTACCCCACCGCCGGCCACGCGTTCCTCAACGACGCGGAGGCCGGACCCAAGGTGCTTCGTCCTTTGGAGCGCATCCTCGGAATCGGTCCCGATCCTGTTGCAGCGCAGGATGCCTGGAAGCGAATCGACTCGTTCTTCGAGCGCCACCTGGCGTGATCAGCGACTGGTTCTCTCACCGCCGTTGACTGCCAATACCTGACCGGTGATCTGCCGGGCACCCGGTGAGGCCAAGAAATGGACGGCTGATGCGATGTCGTCCGGGGTTCCGGCGCGCTTGGTGCTGGTGGATTCGATCAGCATCGCGCGACGCTCGTCCGTCAGAAAGTCCCGGAAGAACTCGGTGTCGGCGATGTAACCGGGGGAGACGATGTTCGCCGTGATGCCTTCTGGGCCCAGTTCGGCGGCCAGATCGACATTCCACGTCGCAACTGCTGCTTTGGCAGCGCCGTACGCTCCAGCTCCCTTGTCGGCGGCAATCGATCCGATGGTGATGACGGCACCGCCACTGGGGATTCGATCTCGAACTGCTGCTGTGGTCAACACTGCCGACATCAGATTGGAGTCCAGATTGGCCCGCCACCCGGCGGCCAGGGATTCCAGATCTGACGGCGCTTCACGATCGAAGTCCGTGTTACCGCCGGCGCAGTGCGCCACGACGTCGATGGTTCCCGGAAGCGAATCCTGCAGCCGCTTCAGGTCTTTCGGGTCGGAGTTGTCACAAGTAAAGGCGTGAACATTATCGCCCAACTCCTCCGCGGTCTTTTCGAGTGGTTCCGTGCGTCGGCCGGTGACAAAAACGGTGTCTCCGTCCCGGGCGAACGCCGCTGCAACTGCGCGCCCGATCCCTGTTCCGCCGCCGGTTACCAGAACTGTGCGTGTCATGCCTACCTCCGTGAGCTACGTTTAGACCTATACGAAGAACGTATCATTTAGAGCTAAACGAGGTGTGCAGTGGTGGGCGACTACAACCCGGACGACGCGGTGGACGCGGTTGCCTTGGCATGGCTTCGCGAAAGGCCGGGCACGCCCGTGGAGGGTATCGGCATCGTCACCAGGCTGTGGATGTGCGCCAAGCTGCTCGGTGAGGATCGCCGACGGGTACTCGCCTCGGCCGGTGCGGACACAGCCACGCTGGACCTACTCAGTGTCCTGCGGCGATCCGGCGAGCCGTATCAGTTGACGACTCGCCAGATCACCGAGCAGACCGGAGTCACGGCCGGTGCGATCTCGCAACGACTCGCGCGCGCGGAGAACGCGGGTCTGGTGGAGAGGTCCTCCGCCGCGCAAGGGTCACGAATAGTGCTCGTGACCCTCACTGCCGCCGGTCACGAGCTGGTGGAGCAATTGGTGGACCGAGTTCTCGGCCGTGAAGCCGAACTGACGTCGATTCTCACCGAGCAGCAGCAGGCCGAACTCACCGAACTGCTGCGTGTCTTTCTCGACGGCCTGCGCGGCGAACTCGGTGACTCCGGCGTCGCGCACGTCGGGGCTTGATCAGGACAGGCGCTCGAAGACCGCAGCCAGGCCCTGCCCGCCGCCGATGCACATCGTCTCGAGGCCGTAACGCGCTTCGCGACGGTCCATCTCGCGCAACAGGGTGGCCAGGATTCGTCCACCCGTGGCACCGACCGGATGTCCGAGGGAGATGCCGGAGCCGTTGGGGTTGATGCGTGGGTCGTCGGCCTCGAGATTCCAACTCTGCAGGACTGCAAGTGCTTGTGCCGCAAAGGCTTCGTTGAGTTCGATGACGTCCATGTCCGCCAGGGACAGCCCGAGGCGGCCGAGTGCCTTCTCCGACGCCGGTACGGGGCCGATGCCCATGGTGCGCGGCGGAACGCCCGCAACGCTCCAACTCGCGAGGCGTGCGAGCGGTCGCAGTCCGAGGGTACGAGCTTTGTCGGCGGTGGTGACGATCGCCAGTGCTGCGCCGTCGTTCTGACCGCTGGCATTACCTGCAGTCACGGTGGAGTCGGGGTCGATCTTTGCGCGCATGGGACGAAGGCGCGCAAGCGATTCCATCGAGGTGTCGGCGCGTGGATGCTCGTCGGTGTCGACGAGCAGGGCCTCGCCCTTGCGCTGCGGAACGGATACCGGAACGATTTCTTCGGCGAAGACGCCGTTCTTCTGTGCTGCGACGGCACGCTGATGGGACTGAACCGCGAGGGCGTCCTGATCTTCGCGGCTGATGGAGAACTCGGCGCGCAGGTTCTCTGCCGTTTCGATCATTCCGCCGGGAACCGGGAAGTCACGTCCGCCGGCTGTGACGCGGGCGCGCGCGAGACGATCGCTGAGCGCAACTCCTTCACCCTTGACGCCCCAACGCATTCCGGTTGCGTAGAACTCGGCCTGGCTCATCGACTCGGCACCGCCCGCGAGGACCAGGTCACTGCCACCGGACTGAACCTGCATGACGGCCTGGATGACTGCCTGTAATCCCGACCCGCACCGGCGATCCACCTGCATGCCGGGAACATCGATGCCCAGACCCGCGTTGAGCGCCGCGATGCGTCCGATCGCCGGAGCCTCACCGTTCGGCGAAGCCTGGCCGAGAATGACGTCGTCGATCTCCGCGCCGGAAATGCCGGTACGCGTGACGAGTTCGGTGATCAGCGTCGAGGCGAGATCTTCCGGGGCTACGTCACGGAAGACACCGCCGAAGCGGCCGACAGGGGTACGGAGCGGTTCACAGATGACAACGTCAGGCATTGGTTCTTCCTTGGGTCTGCTCGGTCAGCGGGTGGCAGCCGAGTGATTGTTGGACGACTGAGTACGTCCGAGATCGACGGAGATGGCGTCCGCAGTGGCGACTGCGGCCGGAACCAGTTCACCGCGAACAGCTTCGGCGCTGTAGCGGGCGGCTTGGGTGGAGATGTTGACGGCCGCGACCACGTCACCGGTCGCGTCCCGGATGGGTGCGGCGAGCGAGCGCAGACCCTCTTCGAGTTCCTGATCGACTATCGCGAACCCGTCGGTGCGAATCTTCTCGAGTTCGGCGCGTAGTCCGTCGGCCGTGGAGATGGTCTTGCCGGTCAGGCGGGCGAAGGACACTCGAGAGAGGTATGCGTTTAATGCGTCGTCGGGTAGGCCCGCGAGCAGGACCCTGCCCATGGACGTCGCATAGGCGGGAAAGCGCGTGCCGATGGTGATGGACACCGTCATGATGCGGCTGACCGGAACACGAGCCACGTAGACGACGTCGTCACCGTCGAGGATCGACACGGACGTGGATTCACGGACCTTGGCGGACAAGGCTTCCAGATGCGGCCCGGCGATCTCGGGAAGGGACAGACTGGAGAGGTAGCTGTAGCCGAGTTCGAGGACACGGGGCGTCAACCAGAACACCGAACCGTCAGTACGTACGTATTCGAGTTCGACGAGCGTGAGTAGGAAGCGGCGAGCAGTCGCACGCGTGAGATCGGTGTGCCGGGCAACCTCGCTGAGGGTGCGACGCGGGTGCTCACCGTCGAATGCCTTGATGACGGAAAGCCCACGGGCCAGCGACTGCACGTAGTCCGGGGACGGTCCCGGCGCCTGCTCGCTGCTGTTCTCACTCATGTTGTCTCGTTCTCCTCAGGTTCGGCCGAGAGGTCCGCGAGTGCTTGCTTTCCCAGCGCAAAAGCCAAGTTGCTGTTCGGCACACCCGCATAGACCGCGGTATGGAGAAATACTTCCACGAGTTCGTCGGGATCGATCCCGGCACGCAGCGCAGCGCGAATGTGCATGTCGAGTTCGTGTTCGTTGCCGACGGCAGTGAGGATCGCGAGAGTGAGGAGCCTGCGGGTGTGGTGATCGAGGCCGGGGCGCGACCAGATGTCACCCCACGCCGTGCGAGTGATGAAGTCCTGGAAAGGGGCGGTGAACTCGGTGGCACCGGCAATGGAACGGTCGACGTGGGCGTCGCCGAGCACCTGGCGTCGTACGGTCATGCCGGCCGACACCGCGGCGCTACGTTGGGCGAGCGCAGATGTGTGCGAGGCAATATGCGTTGCAAGTAGTTTGGTGACGCGCCCGGCTTGTTCGACGTTGGCCAGGTGTGCGCCCGGATCGACCACGTGCAGTACCGCATCGGCGATGCCGTCGGCGATCGCGCTCAACGTCGACGGAGGCGTCGCCGGATCCTGCTCGCCAGCGATGAGGAGCGTCGGAGCGACGATGCGGGCCAGGTCGTTGCGGCCGTCCCACGTCGAAAGCGCCTCGCAGCAGGCGGCATAGCCCTCGTCGGGTGTGGCTTCGACCATCGCGACGTGACGGGCGACAAGCTCCGGATCGTTCTCGGCCAGTCCCGGCGTGAACCAGCGTCCGACGACGGCGGCCGCGATGGATGCAATACCGTCCGCACGGACAGCCCGAGCACGATCGATCCACGGTTGAGCCGGGGCGAACTGCGAGGACGTGCACATCAATGTCAACGTCTCGACGCGAGTGGGGTGGTGCGCGGCGATCCATTGGCTGACAGCGCCGCCGAGGGAGAGCCCGACGAGATGTACGGACTCGAGTTCGAGCGAATCGAGGAGAGCGATGACATCGCCGGCGAGATCGGCAATTGAGTAGGGGCCCGTAGGCACCGGTGACTTGCCGTGGCCGCGATGGTCGACGGCGATGACGCGGTAGCGATTCGACAGCGCGTGAATCTGCGGCTGCCACATGGACAGATCGGATCCGAGTGAACCCAGGAGAACCACTGCCGGGGCATCGAGATTGCCGGTCTGTTGAAAGTTGAGCGCGACGCTCATCGAGATCCTCCTGTGGGGCGTTCGGCGAGGGCGCGGTCGACCAGATCGGTGGCGTGGCCCAGATAGTGTGCGGGGTCGAGTAGTTCGGCGATCTCGGTTTCGCTCAGGTGCTCTGCGATGGCGGGATCACGATCCAATCTGGTTCCGGAAGTGGCTGCCGCGGTGACGATGTCGCGCGCTCGATCAGTGTGTGCGGACAGGGCCTTGGTGACACGCTCGGCGAGAATCAGGCCACCGGTGATGTCGAGATTGCGAGCCATCGACTCGGTGTGTACTTGCAGGCCGGTGAGGCTCACGGAAAGCTGGTGCGCCGCTCCGCCTGCCAGACGCAGGAGATCGGTGACGGTTTCCCACTCGGCGTGCCAGGGGCCTGCGGCGCGAGCGAATTCGTGATCCATGTTCGACAGGGCTGTGGCCACCAGCGCGGGAGCACGTCGCGCTGCCGCGCGGGCGGTGATCGCGGCAACCGGATTCTGCTTGTGCGGCATGGCCGATGAGCCGCCCGGAGCGCTCTCGGCAACCTCGGACAGTTCGGTGGACGCCATGACGGTGATGTCGGTGGCGGGCTTGGAAACGGCGCCGGCGACGATACCGAGTGTGGTCGCGAGTTCTGCGATGGTCACGCGGTCGGTGTGCCAGGGAGTGACCTGCCTGGCCAGGCCGAGTTCGTCGGCCAGCGCGTCGGCGATCCTGAGCCCGTCGGGATACAACGCAGCGAGTGTTCCTGCGGCTCCGCCGAATTGAACCGGCAACGTGGACAGCACGATCTCGAGGCGAATCGCTGCGGCGTCGAGTGCGGTGAACCAACTCGATGCCAGTAGCCCGAAGGTGGTCGGAAGTGCTTGTTGTCCCAGGGTTCTCGCGACCATCGGAGTAGAGCGATGGATGCGGGCGAGGTGGGCGGCGGAATCGGCGGCGCGGGTCAGGTCGGCCAGAACCACCGCGCCCGCGCGTCGCGTCAACAGCATCAGCGCACAGTCCATGATGTCCTGACTGGTGGCGCCCGGGTGCACCACGGAGGCAGGCACACCTTCCTGTCCCACCCTTTCGCGCAGCATCTTCACCAGCGGAATGACGGGATTTCCGCCGGCGGCCGACGCGCGGCCGAGCGCCACGATGTCCAGACCGCCCGGTTGTGAGAGTTCGGCCGCGGCAGCAGCCACCGCGGCGCAATGTTCCCCGTCCGCCAACCCGACTGTGGCCATCGCACAACTCAGTGCGGCCTCCACGTCGAGCAACGCGGTGACCCACGCCTGGTCGGACAGGTGCTCCGATACGCGGGTGGCCCCGAACACCGGGTCGAACAGTGCGCCGCGAGTGGGCATGTGTACTCCTCTTACAGCTCGAAGAAGGGCGTCTCGACGCCGTTCGCGTCCTCGTCCTGAACATAGACCGTCCAGGAGTACCCACCGTCGACCTTGGTTGCAACCAGCTTCGCGCGTTCGGTTTCGCTCAGTGAGGACAGCACCGGATCTGTTGCGTGTGCGTCGGCGTCTTCGGGGAAGTACAAGCGGGTGACCAGGCGGTCGAGCATGCCGCGAGCGAAGACCGACACGTTCACGTGTGGGGCCTCGTCCGCATCCGTTTCAGTGGGCTGCGCACCGGGCTTGACAGTGTGGACCAATGCAGTGCCCGTGGGATCCGCTGCGCTGCGGGCGAATCCGCGAAAACCAGCCGGAGTGAGCTCCACTGCGCCACGGGGATCGTCCGGATGGTTGAAGCGTCCGAGCGTATCGGCCTGCCATGTTTCGATCATCGCGTCCGCGACGGGTGTGCGGGCGCCGTCGATCACCGTGATGGCCAGCGTGATTCGTCCGGGGGTATCGCTCGGGGCAGCGTCGGGGCCGTCCGTCCAGAGGAGGCCGATGTGCCAGTACGGCCCGACGGTCTGAGAGGGCGTGACACCGAAGGGGGCAGTGGTGAAGTCGCCGGGGACGACCGGATAAGTGGGTGCGGGCTTCGCGGTGTGATCAGTCATCGTGGTCTTCCTCGTTCTCGAATACGGAGGCATTACGGCCGCGCAGGACGATGTCGAAGCGGAACCCGAGAGCCCAGTTGGGGACCGTGGCGTCGTAGTCGAAGACGCTGACCATGCGGTGACGTGCTGCTTCGGGTACCGCGTTGTAGATCGGGTCCTGGAAGAACATCGGATCGTCGGGGAAGTACATCTGCGTCACGAGGCGCTGCGTGAATGCCGTGCCGAACAGCGAGAAATGGATGTGTGCCGGTCGCCAGGCGTTGTCGTGGTTCATCCACGGGTAGGCGCCCGGCTTGATCGTGGTGAAGCTGTAGTGGCCGTTCGCGTCGGTGACGCAGCGACCCAGGCCGTTGAAGAACGGATCCAGCGGCGCGGGCCAGTTGTCGCCGGTGTGGCGGTAGCGTCCACCGGCGTTGGCCTGCCACACCTCGAGCAGTGTGTGGGGGACGGGTTTTCCGTCGCCGTCGAGTACGCGGCCGTGAACGACGATGCGCTGTCCCTGTGCTTCGCCGCCGTTGGCAATGGTCAGGTCGTTTTCGCCGGCGCCGACGCGATCTTCGCCGAATACCGGCCCGGTGAGCTCCGTGAGCCGCTGGGGGAGCAGCTTCAGCGGCTGCTTCGGGTGGCGAAGGGAAGTCGTCTTGTAGTCCGCGAAATCGGCCGGGGCGTTGACGCCAGTCGGCCGCTGGTACCTCGGCGGTAGATGCAGCATAGGGAACCTCGTCGTTCGGTTACGTGAAGTTGTTCGCAATGTGTACATGTGTTGCGCTCTGCGAACAGAATAGTTCGTAGATGTGACCCAGGCAATGCCGGGGGCGAAAAATGTTCGTTATGCGGACGGGGGTTCACAATACGTACGGGTCGCGCTACTGTGATCGACATGATGGACAAAGTCATTCCCACTGCTGCCGAGGCCGTCGCCGACGTGCCGGACGGCGTCACGATCGCTGTCGGAGGTTTCGGGCTCGTCGGAGTGCCGGAAATCCTCATCGATGCGCTCCTCGAGCAGGGCGCGACATCACTCGAAACGGTGAGCAACAACTGCGGCACCGACGGGTTCGGGCTCGGAGTGCTTCTGGAGAAGGGGCGTATCCGTCGTACTGTCAGCTCGTACGTCGGCTCCAACAAGGAGTTCGCGCGTCAGTACCTTTCCGGTGAGCTGGAAGTCGAACTCACGCCGCAGGGCACGCTCGCCGAGCGCATGCGCGCCGGGGGAGCGGGCATCCCCGCGTTCTTCACCCCGGCCGGCGTCGGCACCCAGGTCGCCGACGGCGGCCTGCCACTGCGTTACGACGGCAGCGGCGGCATCGCAGTTGCCAGTCCGCCCAAGGAAACTCGTGACTTCGACGGCGTCACCTACGTGATGGAGCGCGGCATCGTCGCCGACTATGCACTGGTCCATGCCTGGAAAGGTGACCGGCACGGCAACCTCGTCTACCGCGCGAGTACCCAGAACTTCAATCCGGCTGCAGCAACGTCGGGGCGCATCACCATTGCGCAGGTCGAGCACCTCGTAGAGCCGGGTGAGCTCGACCCCGCCGAGATCCACACGCCGGGCATTCACGTTCAGCGTGTTGTCCACGTCGGCCCCGTGACGGTCGGCATCGAGAATCGGACGGTACGAGCATGACTTCTGTACTACCCACCAAACTCACCCGCGAAGAGATGGCGGCCCGCGTCGCGCGCGAACTCGAGGACGGGCAGTACGTGAACCTCGGCATCGGTATGCCGACGCTGGTTCCGAACTACCTCCCGACCGACATCACCGTTGTATTGCACTCGGAGAACGGCGTTCTGGGCGTGGGGCCGTACCCGACCGAGGACGAACTCGATCCCGAGCTGATCAATGCGGGCAAGGAGACCATCACCGTTCTCCCCGGTGCGTCGTTCTTCGACTCCTCAGCGTCGTTCGGCATGATCCGCGGCGGCCAGGTCGACGTTGCCGTGCTCGGTGCCATGCAGGTCAGTGCCACCGGAGACCTCGCGAACTGGATGATCCCCGGCCACATGGTCAAAGGCATGGGCGGCGCGATGGATCTGGTCCACGGCGCAAAGCGCGTCATCGTGATGATGGAGCACGTCTCGAAGAAGGGTGAGCACAAGATCGTCGAGGAGTGCTCGCTTCCGCTGACCGGTAAGGGCTGCGTCCAGCGAATCATCACCGACATGGCCGTGATCGACGTGACTGACGACGGTCTCCGCCTGGTGGAGACGGCGCCGGGCATCAGCGTCGAGGACGTGGTTGCTGCTACCGGAGCGAAACTGATTCTTTGACAGTCTGTTTCATCTGATGGCTCAGCCGCCGGGTCGTGACTTCCATCCGACCTGGCGGCTGTTTTACGCCCCGACGTCGTTCAGCTCGCTCTCGACCGGAATCCAGAGCTCGAACCGTGCGACGGTGAAATCGTCGTTGTATTCGGTACGCATGATCTCGGGACCAGGTACGGAGCGAAAAGGGTTGGCAGGGAACCATTCCGTGTAGATATCTCGCCACAAATACTGCACAGATTCGATTTCCGACCCGTCGGCGGTGAAGACGGCCCACGTGTGTGCGTCGACCGTCAGCACATCGAAACCCGTGGGTGAAGGTTTGCCGGTGACCACTCCCAGGTAGTAATCCAGTTCTGTGCCTTCGGTTCTGGGATGCGCCAAATTGTCGACGACACTGACGATTCCCGCCGGGTCCTGATCGGAGAGCTCGCGCAACCCTCGCAACGCAACCTTGTCCACGGAGCGGGTGAAATCTTCGATCGCAGAATTGGGACCTTCGTGAACCAATGGAACCCGGGTCTTGAACCCGACTACCGTCAGGGCAGGTTTGTCCACAAGCATGTAGTCCATCGGTGTGGCTCCTTCCAGTGTCACGTGAATGACAAGTTTCTGTTGGGATTTGAGAACGGCGGGAGCGCGTGTGACCGCGCCGGGGCTCACGCCGTGAAATGCGGTGAACGCTCGTGTGAAGGCCTCCGCGGACGAGTAGCCGTACTTCACGGCGGTCTCCAACACTCCTGATCTGCTGACGGACAACTCGGCACCAGCCAGGGTGAGTCGACGTCGACGGATGTATTCGGATACGGGAATGCCGGCCAGGGCCGAGAACATCCTCCGAAAGTGATACTCCGAGGTGGTTGCCAGCCTTGCCATCTCGGCTGTCTCGATCTCGCCGCTCAGATTGCTTTCGATGTAGTCGAGCGCGCGGTTCAGTCCGTCGATCATCGTGTCTTCCTGTTCACGGGTTTCACGCTACGCAGATCACTTGGGCCGTACCCGACTATCCGTGCCCGAAAAAGTAGGGCAGGAAATGCATCTGGACAACTCAGTTAATCATCATTATCTTGAATCGAACATCGATGGTTGACCAGGAGGCACAGTGAGCACCCGTTTTCCGCAGGCTGAATTGACCGAGGTGCCCGAGGACATCGCCGCCAAGATTCTCGAGATCCAGGAGAAGTCGGGGTTCGTGCCCAACGTCTTCCTGATGTTCGCTCGGCGCCCAGCCGAGTTCCGGGCATTCTTCGCATACCACGACGCGATCATGCTCAAGGAAGATTCCGCACTCACCAAGGGTGATCGAGAAATGATCGTCACCACGATCTCTGCGGCCAACAAATGTACGTACTGCGTTGTCGCGCACGGCGCAATTCTGCGTATCTACGAGAAGAAGCCGTTGGTTGCCGACCAGGTTGCGGTCAACTATCGCACCGCAGAGATCTCCGATCGTCAGCGCGCGATGCTCGACTTCGCCACCAAGGTGAACTCCGCCTCACACGAAATCGCCGACGCCGACTTCGACGCCCTCCGTGTGCACGGCTTCGGCGACGAGGACGCGTGGGACATCGCCGCGATCACTGCATTCTTCGGGCTCAGCAATCGCATGGCGAGTTTCTCCGGCATGCTGCCCAATCCGGAGTTCTACCTGATGGGGCGCGTTCCGCGGTCCTGATTCCTGCGGGTAGAGCAGCAGCTCTCAATTTTTCGGACCGACCGGTCGTAACGTCTGGAAGTCGGCCGACGAAGTAAAGGCTGTCCACGCCGGAATTGCCGTCTTCGTAAAGAAGGCCGAAAGGTTGAGCGCTATGTCGGAGAAGTCCATCGCCCATTCTCGGAGGGTCCGCTCTGCGGCCGCCGGTGCCGTACTAGCTCTCGGATTGGCGGTGGGCGGCACGGGAATTGCATCGGCAGAGCCGGAAACCGTGTGTACACCGAGCGCTGATCCGCTGGTGACCTGCGCCGAGGAAGAGGCAGCTGCCACCACCGACGCCGACGCGGCGACGAGCACCGAGACCACGCCGGAGAAGGTTGAAGCCGGGGTCGCGGGCACGGGCAGTGCCGAAACCGCTGGTACGGACGCTGCAGCACTGGCGGAAGCCGAAGCAAAAGCCAAGGCAGCTGCCGACGCGGCAGCGAAGGCCGCCGAAGCAGCCGCGACGGCAGGGGTCGACTCGTCCGCAGCGACAGACACTTCGGTGAAGGCGACCGAGGCAATGACCCAGGCGAGCGTCGAGGCAACCAAGGCGGCGGTCGAATCGACCAAGGCCAAGGCGGAGGCCGGGGCCGCGGAACAGTCTGCCAAGGAAGCCGAAGAGGCGGCCAAGGTTGCGGAGTCCGCGGCGGCCGATGCCAAGGAGGTAGCAAAAACAGCTCAGGTAGAAGCCGACGCGGCCGCAGCCAAGGCTGCGGAACTCGAGGAGGCTGCGAAGGCCGCCGGTTCGGGGCCCAAGACCGAAGAGGCAGCAAAGGCGCGCGCCGAGGCTAATGCTCTGCAGGCCAAGGCCGATGAGGCGAAGGCTGCCGCGGATGCAAACGCCAAGCTGGTTGCGGACAAGAACAAGGAAGCCGAGGAAGCCTTCAAGAACTGGGATTTCGCGAAGGCAGCCGTCGCTAAGGCTCAGGCGCTGGCCGCGGCTTGGAACGCCAAGCAGCTCGCGATCACCGTCAAGGAAACTCAGAAGGTGGCCACCGCCGCTGAAACCACGGCCAAGGCAGCCGAGTCCGCAGCTGCCACCGAGGTAGAAGCTGCTACCGCCGCCCGTAAGGCCGCAGATGAAGCGGCGGCTACTGCGGCTTCCGCGCAGAAGGATGCCGACGCTGCGCAGAAGGCCGCGGAGACGGCCCAGGCCGAAGCCGATGCTGCGGGCGAGGCTGCCACCGACAAGCGAGCCATCGCCGACGAAAAGGCTGCCGAAGCCGCCAAGAAGGCCGAAGCTGCCGAAGCGGCGAGCAAGAAGGCGCAGGATCTCTACCTGGCCGCCGAAGACGCGAAGGCCGCAGCCGACGCCGCGGCAGCAAAGGCCAAGGAAGCTCAGGCCGCTGCAGCCGCCGCAAAGGCCGAAGCGGATGCAGCGCAGAAGATCGTCGACGAGCTCAAGGCAAAGGGCGAGAAGGAGATCGACAACGGAACAGGCGTCGGCGGTGAAGTGATCATCGGTGAGCACACTGACGACGGCTCCGGGGTCACGAAGGTCGACGAGACCACCGCTGTAGTGAACAAGACCGGCGTCAAGCTGGTCGGCTACTACAACAACAAGGGAGCCTTCGACGTCGTCGACTACTACGTCACCGATGCCGACGGCGATCCGGCGCTCGCCGGAAGCCTGCCCCCGGTCGACCTTGCTCTCGGTGACACCGCAAGCAGCAGCACCAGCGGTAGCAGCAACTCCAACCTGCCGGCTGTATTGATCGGCGTCGGAGTCGTGGGCGCTGCCGCCGCAGCAGCTACGACGGTGGTTGTTCGTCGCAAGCGTCATGACGGCCCGGGCAACACGTCTGCGTAGCCTCGGTCTCTCGGCGGTAGCGATCCTCGCCGTCCTCGTATCCGGATGTTCGGGCGAGAACGCGGGATCGCTACCTGACCGCTCGCCGGTGCAGTCGCATATCGCGGCTGCACCGGCTTCGGTGACCGTCGATCCGGCAGAACCCGAGAGGATCGAGTTGAGGTCTGCGTCCGGGGTCACGTACCTGAGCAGTCCGTTGCACTCGGAGAAACTGATGCGCGGCGGCGAGAGTGGGCAGCAACTGAATCCCGTCGACGAACTGCCGGTGTGGTGGGGTGAAAGCGGAATGCCGGGAACGTCGACCACACAAACAGTTGTCGTGGTCGGCCACAACTACACCACTCGCGAAGCACCATTCCGGGCGCTCCGGGTAGTGGAGCCGGGCGATCGAATTCTCCTGGGTACACCGAACGGCACACTCGAGTACGACGTCGAAACAGTCGGGCCGCTGCACAAAGGTTCGCTGCTGGGCGCTCACGAGTTGCGCGAATCGGTTCCGGGACGGCTGATCCTCGCCAATTGTGATGTCGTCGAAGGAGAGTCGACCGACGACAATTACGTTGTCATCGCCCAGCTGGCAGCGCACTGAATCCGTGGCAGTGCAAGAATAGGTACATGGATTCCCTCGGACTTCTCTCGGAACTGGTAGCTCTCGACACGGTCTCGGGGGAGTCCGCTCCTCAACAGCGGGCGATGGATTCGATTGTCTCGTTGGTTCTCTCACGTGCGCCACAGGCGAAGGTGGAGTCAGACCTGACCGGCAATCATCCCTGGGCCTTGATCACCAACGAAGCTGCACCCTCGGCAGCCAGACTCCTGTTCGCCTGCCACGTGGACACGGTGCCGGTGGGCACTGTCTCCGACTGGGAGTTCGATCCGTATGCCGCACAGGTCGACGGCGAATTGTTCCTCGGCAGAGGGACATCGGATATGAAGGCCGGCCTTGTTGCCGCTACTGCCGCGGTTGTCGACGCTTTCGAACGTGGAGTCCCGGTCGCGCTGTTGCTGACGAGCGACGAGGAAATCGGATCGCTCGGGGCTGTTCGTTCGGCCGACGCCGTTGCGAATCTCGAGGTCGGGGCCGTCATCGTTCCCGAGGCGACCGGCAATCGCATCAACCTGGGGCACCGCGGCGCACTGTGGCTCGAAGTGTCCGTCAAAGGAAAAGCCGCGCACGGGAGTACGCCGCAGCGAGGAACTAACGCCGTCCTCAAACTGCTTGACGTCGTCGACCGAGCCCGGCGTGAGCTTCCGCTGTCGTCCGACGCGTTTCTGGGTGCCGAAACCTGGAACCTCGGCTTGGTCGGCGGGGGTTCGGCTCCGAACATCGTGCCGGACAGTGCACGTGCGGTGATCGATCACCGCACGGTGGGAGACGGCGCCGACCTGCTCGCGTGGTGGCGAGCCCAACCAGAAGTCGACTCGGTGGAGACGTCGATTCATCTGGGAGGTGTGCGTACCGACGCGTCGGACCCGTGGTTGGCCACCCTGCCTATCCCTGTTGCAACCGAACCGGTTTCGTACTTCACCGACGCTTCGGTACTGGCCGCCGCCGCCCCTGGTGCTCCCGTCGTGATCTGGGGCCCTGGCACTCCCTCGCTGATGCATGCGGCCAACGAAAGCGTCAAGGTCTCCGAACTGGACGATGCGATCGCTGCTTACGGTGCGGTTGCCGCCGCTTGGCCGACGGTGGACTGACGGACAATCAGTTCAGGAGCAAGCGCGATGTGGGCTGTCGACTCGGAAGAGTTGTTCATCGCCTGATCCAGAAGTCGCACAGCTTCTTCCGCGATTCTTTCCTGCGGCTGCCCGACGGTGGTCAACGGCGGGTTGCACAATTCGGAGAACGGGATGTTGTCGAAACCGGTGACCAGAACGTCGCCGGGAACGTCGATGCCCAATGCGTGACAGGTCTGCAACACGCCGAGTGCGATCAAGTCGTCGGCGCAGACCAGGGCGTCGGGGCGAGTTTTGCCGGTCAGGATGATGTTGGATGCCGTGCGCCCCCACTCGATCGAGTACTCGCCGAGTTGTGTCCACTCGTCACGAGTTTCGATGCCCATTCGATCCGCGTGGCGGAAGAAGCCGGCCCGGCGAAGTTCTGTTGACGAATTGGTCAGCTCGGAACTGATGAAGGCGGCTGATTGCGCGCCACGCTCCGACAGATGCTCCATCACCAGGGATTGAGCGGCGTCGTCGTCGACGCCGACCCAGTCCGTCTGGGTATCCATTGCAAACCGGTCCAGTTGAACGACCGGAAGCGTTGCCGCGCTGGCTCGGACGGCTTCGGCACTCAGTTCGCCGTGGCACGGGCTGATGATGATTCCGTCCACTTGCCGGGAGACGAGCGACTTGAGTCGCTGCGCTTCCACGTCGGGATCGGAACGAGAATCGCACAGGAACAGTTGTAGGCCGCGCCGAGCGAGGACGTGTTCGACGTTGACCACCAGCGAAGTGAAGAAGGGGTTCGCGATACTCGGAACCACCATTCCGACAGTGTCCGTCCGATTACGACGCAGTGAGCTGGCGATGATGTTTCCCGAGTATCCGAGAGAATCCGCGGCTCGTTTGATCGTCGCTGCAAGCTCGTCCGAGACAGGGCGGGAGCCGGACAGTGCCCGCGACACGGTGGCCGTCGAGACCCCGGCCAGTTCCGCGACATCGCGAATGGTCGCCTTGCGCATGCGTCCCCCGTTTTCTGCTCGATTCGGGTCCGAGGTTATCGAACCGCACGGTCCAGTGTCCCGCATGTAACGCGATTGAGGCAATCGTTTACAAATTCGAATTGTGAAATCCTTGACACAACCCGGTGTTGATCGCATAACCTGCTAATTCATCAAGGCAATCGATTACATCGTGTGCAGATCTTGTGCATGGACATACAGCGCAAATCTTGCGCATGGAATGGGGTAGCTGAAGTGACCGCATCACCGCTCGGAGTCTTTCCGCCCAAGCCCTCGGCGCTGGCAGAGATGTTCACCGGCACGCCATCTCTCATCGGGGCCATTCACCTCCCGGCCCTGCCGGGCAGCCCGCACTACACCGGGCAGCCGGTTTCGGAAATTGCTCGCTTCGCCGTCGAGGAAGCACACGCGTATGTCGACAACGGTTTCGACGGTGTGATCGTCGAAAATCACTGGGACATACCGTTCCTCAAGCCCGGCGAACACGGATACGAAACCGCCGCCAGCATGGGAGTCATCACGGCAGCGGTGGTCGGCGAGTTCGGCAAGGCCGTCGGCGTCAGCATCCTGTCCAACGCCGGCGAGTGCGGAGTGGCCGCAGCGTGGGCGGCAGGCGCGAGTTTTGTGCGCGTCAATCAGTGGGCCAATGCCTACATTGCCAATGAGGGCTTCATCGAGGGCCAGGCCGCCAAGACGACGCGCTTCCGCCATCGCATCGGCGCCGACCCGGTCCGGATCTTCGCTGACGTGCACGTCAAACACGGTGCGCATGCCATTGTCGCGGACCGCACTGTCGCGGAACAGACCGAAGACGCCGAGTTCTTCGACGCAGATGTTCTGATCGCGACGGGTTCGCGCACCGGTGACGCCGCTTCGGTCGACGAGGTTTCCGTGATCCGAGACAACACCGTTCTTCCGGTGATCATCGGCTCCGGCATCACGGCTGCCAATGTCGCAGCGCTGATGAAGGAATGCGACGGCGCGATAGTTGCATCCTCGGTGAAGGACAATGGACGCTGGTGGGGACGGGTCGCAGGCGAGAAGGTCCGCGAACTGTCCCGGGCCGCAGGAAAGTAACCATGATTGTCTTTTGTGGATACGCCAACAACGATGTGACGGTACATGTCCCACACGTACCGGTACTCGGTGAGCGCGTTCAGGCAACGGCCATCAGTCAGATCGACGGTGGAATGAATGCAAATGCTGCGGTATCCGCGGCCAGAATGGGCGCGCAAGTGATCTTTGCCGGTGCCGTGGGCCCGGACGCGCGGTCCACCGAGTTTCTCGAATCCCTCGAGGCAGATGGCGTCGACACCAGTTGGTCGCCGCGAGATGCGTTCCTGTCGACGGCAGTTGTTCTCATCGCGCAGGACGGCGATCGCTCCATCATCAGCCAGGACGACCCGAACGATGCCGAACGCATCGGAGTTGTCGTCACCCGATTGGCCGCTGCCGGCGGTGGACGACTGTTCCTCGACGGATACCGTGCGGTCTTCCTCCCGGATGAATTACCGGGAAGCGTAAGTCTGGTAATCGATCTGGACGGTTGTGAAAACAAGGCCGCGGCACTGCGCGCGTTCGCTCTGGCCGACCACGTCGTCGTAGGGCGTGCCCTGTGGGAAGGCGAGTTCGGGATCGGTTTCGACCAGTGGCAGACTCTGGCCGCCGAGCACCACACCCACCTGCTGGTGACCGACGGCTCGCGAGGTTGGACACTGGCCACACCGGACGGCGAGGTGACGAGCGAACCGGCAGTAGTGGTCGACGTCGTCGATGCAGTCGGGGCCGGTGATTGCTTCGGCGGTACGTACATCGCTTTTGTCGACGCCGGGCGCTCACCGGTGGACGCCGCACGACTCGCCGGGGCATCGGCTGCATTGGCTTGCGCCACCGCAGGCCCCCGCGGATGCCCCACCCGAGATGAATTGGACAGCTTCACAGCAACATTGACCCCTCACACCCTTTTGGAGACTCGATGATGAAACGTGCATTGCCTCTGGCGCTGGGAGCTGCAGTCGCGCTCACGCTCACCGCTTGTGACTCGGCTTCGTCGAGTGACTCGAAGGACGCATCGGGGGGCTCGTCCATCCCGCAGCCGACCCGGGTCGCCGAAAGCTGTGACGGGACGAACGGCAAGCTCAAGGTCGGTCTGGTGACCATCAACCTCCAGGCGCTGTACTTCAACCAGATCAACAATGCCGCGAAGAACGTCGCGGACAAGGCAGGCGTCGACCTGCAGATCATCAGCGGCAACGACGATTCCGTCGCGCAGGCCAACGCCTTCGACAATCTGATCGCCGCCGGAGTCGACGCGATCATCGTCGATGCAATCGACACGGACGGAATCAAGCCGTCGGTGGTCAAGGCCAAGAACGCGGGCATCCCCGTCGTCGCGGTCGACGCGACCATCGACGATCCGGCACTGTCGACTCAGGTCGGTACGGCCAACGCCGAGGGTGGCGCCAAGATCGGAAACACCTTGGCCGACGTCGCGAACAACACCGGAACGGTCGGTATCGTCGGCGCGCTCAACAGTACTGTCCAGTTGGAGCGGCAGAAGGGCTTCACGGAGACCGTGACCGGCCGCGGAATGACCGTCGGCACCGTCGTGGACGGACGTAACATTCAGGAGAACGCACAGACCGCAGCGGAGAACCTGCTGACCGGCGGTGGCGACATGAAGTACGTCTACGCAACCGGTGAGCCGGCACTGATCGGTCTCGTCGCGGCGGTCAACAGTCAGAAGGCGCAGGATCGCATCGAAGCAGTCGGTTGGGATCTTTCGGATCAGGCGGTAGGCGGACTCAAAGCCGGTTGGCTTAAAGGCGTGGTCCAGCAGAACACCTTCGAATTCGGCCATGAGGCAATGAATTCGGCAATCGACCTGGCTTGCGGACGCGGCGCTCCGGCAAACATCCCGGTTCCCACCCAGATCGTGACCCCGGAGAACGTGGCCGACTACATGTACTACTTGGAGAAGTAATCATGGCACCTCCACTGATCGAACTCTCGGGCATCACCAAGTCGTACGGACCGGTGAAGTCCCTTCAAGGAGTGGACCTTCGGCTGGCGAAGGGTGAAGTACTCGGAGTGGTCGGCGACAACGGCGCCGGTAAGTCCACTCTGATGAAGATTCTCGCCGGTGCGGTTCAGCACGACGGCGGCGAAATGCGCGTCAACGGTGAACCAGTGCGCTTTTCGACGCCTCTCGACGCCCAGCAGAAAAAGATCGGAATCGTCTACCAGGATCTGGCTCTGTGCGACACGCTGGACGTCGCCAGCAACCTGTTCCTCGGCAGAGAACCGCGAAAAGGCCCCTTCCTCGACCGGCATGCCATGCACGAGAAGGCGGCTCACATTCTTGCCGACCTGCATGTCAAGGTGAAGTCGACCTACCAGGAGATCGGGCAACTGTCCGGCGGACAGCGGCAAACCGTCGCGATCGCCCGCGCAGTCTCCTTCCGCCCAGACGTACTGATCCTCGACGAGCCCACCGCAGCGCTTGCCGTCGCCGAGGTCGAGTCGGTGCTCAAGCTGATCACGGACGTCGCAGCGGCCGGCGTGGGCGTCATTCTCGTGACACACCGCCTGCAGGACCTGTTCCGCGTGTGTGACCGAATCACGGTCATGTACGAGGGGCAGAGTGTCGACGACGTTCCGATCGGCGACCTCAACATCGAGTCCCTCGTCGGACTCATCACTCGAACTCCGGTGCCGCAACGGACATCGGCAGCAACACAGGGAGCCACGGCATGACCACTCTCGAGAAGACCCAGGCGCCGATCGAGCGCAAGCTCGCCGCGAAACCCTCCTTGTGGGACAGCGTCAACAAGCCCACCCTCGCGATGCTGGCGGTGACAGTTGCTGTCGCAGCCGTCTTCTCGGCGACCACGTCGTCGTTCCTGACATTCACGAACCTGTCGAACCTGGCAACCCAGATCGCTCCGGTTCTGATCATCGCGGTGGCGATGACTTTCGTGATCACGGCAGGTCAGATCGACCTGTCCGTCGGTGCGATCGTCGCGTTCGTCGCGGCGATGAGTGCCGAGCTTATCCAGGCCGGCGTCGATTCGTCCCTGGTCTTCGTCGCCGCCCCGGTGATGGGCGCGGCCTGGGGCCTGGTCAACGGATGGCTCGCTGCCTATCAGGGCATTCCGCCGTTCATCGTGACTCTGGCGACGATGTCCGTCATTCGCGGTATCGCGCTGTATCGGACCGAAGGATTCTCCGTTCCGGTTCCGGCCGACACTTACTTCGCGAAGCTCGGAACTGCTGAGTTCCTCGGGTTCTCCGCCAGCGCCTGGATTGCTCTCGTCGTCGTGGTCATCGGAGCAATTGCGCTCAACCGCATGCGCTTCGGGCGCTACGTCACCGGTATCGGGTCCAACGTCGAATCCGTGCGACGGTCCGGCGTCAACACGCGTCGTGTGCTCATGATGACGCTCGTCTTCACCGGCTTGGCTGCCGGTATCGCGGGACTGCTGATCGCGGCTCGACTGGGCTCGGGTTCGGCCAACTCCGCAACGGGATTCGAGCTCACGGTGATCACCGCGGTGGTTCTCGGTGGCACCAATCTCTTCGGCGGTCGCGGCACCGTGATCGGTACCGTCATCGGCGCCGTCCTGACCGGAATCATCGCGAACGGACTGACCCTGCTCGGCGTGAGCCCGTTCCTGACGCCGATCATCACCGGTGTCGTTCTGCTACTGGCCATCTGGATCAACATGCGCGGACATACACTGAGCGCGCTGTGGCGACACCTGCAGTCCGCACCGTCGGGGCCTGCACGCTCATGAGCAAGGTTCGTACTGTCACGGGAACTGTGGACAGCTCGGAACTCGGACTGGTTCTCCCACACGAACATCTGCACAACGACGTCACCGGTGCGTACACCGAGGCCCCGGATCCGGTTGTGGCACAGCGGTTGGCCGGTCCGGTACGCGCCGAGGATGCCTGGCTTCTTCACGACAATCCGTACTACAGTCTCGACAATTGTCGAGTCGACGACGCAGCGGCCGTGGTGGAAGACCTTGTGGACTTCGCCCGCCTCGGTGGTCGGACGATCGTCGATCTGACACCGCCGGGACTGGGCCGGGCACCGGAGAAGTTGGCGGAGTTCTCGCGAAAGTCAGACGTGCGAGTGATCATGGGTTCAGGGTGGTACCTCGAGACGACCCATCCGGTCGAGGTCCACGAACTCGGTGTCGACGATCTGGCAGGTTCGCTCGTCGAGGAGTTCGATCCGGCAAAGGAATTGGCTCCGGGAGTGATCGGGGAGATCGGCGTCTCCCCGCTCTTCACTCAGAACGAGGCGAAAGCGTTGCGGGCGGCGTGCATTGCTCAGCGCGAGGTGGACGTGCCCCTGTTCGTCCACCTTCCGGGCTGGCAGCGCGTGGGACATCACGTCGTCGACATCGTGGTCGACGAGATGGGCGTCGATCCGCAAGCAGTGGTGCTGTGCCACATGGACCCGTCCGGACACGACGCCGACTACCAACGATCGCTCGCCGACCGCGGTGTCTTTCTCGAATTCGACATGATCGGGATGCCTTTCGATTTCCCCGGCGAGGGTCTTTCGCCGCATCCGGCGGAAACAGCCACTGCGGTAGCCGGATTGGTCACCTCCGGTCACGCATCACAGCTCCTGCTCAGTCACGACCTCTTCCTCAAATCAATGCTCAGAAAGCACGGCGGAAACGGATTCTCCTACGTACCACTCGCCTTCGCCGCCCGATTGGTGCGCGCAGGCGTAGATCCCCAGCAAGTGTCCGCGTTGATGCGAGACAACCCGAGGTCGCTCTTCGAGCAGGCCGCGAAAGGAAACAGAAGCAGTCATGGGTAAACGAGTACTGATCGCCGGCGAGAGCTGGATGACGACGTCGACGCACGTCAAGGGCGTCGACGAGTTCAGTGTCCATTCCTACGTCGAGGGAGTCGGCCCGCTTCGGGATGCGCTCACCTCACGTGGCCACGACGTGACACACATGCCCGCACACCTGGTGCCGACGCAGTTCCCCGGTACCGCAGAAGCGCTGTCGCAGTTCGACGTCGTCGTTCTCTCCGACATCGGAGCGAACTCGCTGCAGCTGGCTCCCGGCGTGTTCGACCAGTTCCGCGCCGGCGAGGATCGCCTTGTCGCGCTTCGTGACTGGGTGAACGCCGGCGGCTCACTGATGATGATCGGTGGTTACCTCTCGTTCTCCGGGTTCCAGGCGCGAGCAGCTTTCCGCCAGACCGCGATCGCCGAGGTACTGCCCGTGACGATGCTGGCCGAAGACGATCGCGTCGAGACACCGGCTGGGATCGTTCCCACCGTCGTCGATGCTGCTCACCCGGCTCTCGGTGGTGCCGGCGATTCCTGGCCGGCGCTCCTGGGATACAACCGCGTCGTCGCGAAGGACGGTGCCGTGGTTCCCGCCACCATCAACGGCGATCCGCTTGTCGCTGCCGGTGAATACGGCGCCGGACGGTCGATCGTCTTCACCTCGGACTGCTCGCCGCACTGGGCTCCGCCGGAGTTCTGTGAGCAGTGGCCCGGATACACCGACCTGTTCGACGGCTTGATCAGTTGGGTCGCCGGCGAATGAGTCGCTCCTCAGACCTG
The DNA here is from genome assembly GCF_021352185.1 of Rhodococcus sp. Ni2. NCBI lineage: Bacteria > Bacillati > Actinomycetota > Actinomycetes > Mycobacteriales > Nocardiaceae > Rhodococcus > Rhodococcus sp. Ni2. Next base: position 1,347,657 of record NZ_WOXZ01000001.1, on the reverse strand, counting down.
CTCGCGCGGCAGCAGAGTAATCTCGCTGCCGCGCGGGCGGTTCCATTCATCGAGGACACCATCGGCGGGACGTTGAGTGATGAGGGATTCCGCCGGTACCTCGTGATCGAAGAGGCATTCGTACTGACGGCCGTCAAGGTGTTGGGGTTGGTGGTCGCCGAATCCCCGACGCTCGACGACGCGCTCGACCACGTGACGTCGATGTCGAACCTGGTGGGCGAGCAGCGCGAGTATTTCGCGCAGTTGCGTTCCCGCTTCCCGTACGAGGGTGACGCAGCGGCGCTGGTCGAGGAGTCGGCCGTGCTGTCCACGCACGCCTTGACTCTCGCTCGCGAAGAGGGCAGGGCGGCGGCGCTGGTGGGCATGTACGCCGCGGAAACCCTGTATCTGTCGTGGTGCCGGGAGGCGGCGGCAGTGAAGGTAGATCGCGAACCAGCGTTGCAGGACTGGGTGGACATGCATGTCGCTCCGCCGTTCGTGTCTCAGGTGGCGGTGCTGGCGTGCGAGGTGGACGCCATGCCCGAGTCCGTCACCGACGAGGACCTGGATCGGTGGTTCTCCGGCATGCTGGTCGCAGAGATCGATTTTCACAACGTGGCGGTGTGAGGTACTGCTGTGCGCCTTTATTAACCCCCGGCGGTTAATAAAGGCGCACAGCAAAAGGCCCGTAGGTCGCTTTCGCAACCTACGGGCCTCTTCTTTGTAGCGGGGACAGGATTTGAACCTGCGACCTCTGGGTTATGAGCCCAGCGAGCTACCGAGCTGCTCCACCCCGCGTCGGTGTGAAACCAACAGTACACGACTTCTGGAGGCGCAATTACCACCCCCTGTCACCGGCCGGAGTGGGCGCTTTCCGAGTAGTAACCGCGGATGTGGCCGACTATGCGCTGACGTGCGAGTTCGCCGTCACCCGCGTTGACCGCATCCACCAATCCTCGGTGTTCGTCACGCAGTCGCATGCAGGTGCTCGGCCAGCTGTCGATCTGGACGCCCGCGAGAACGTAGGCCTCGATGGACTCGCGCAGGCCGGTCATCATGGCTGCGATCACCTGATTGCCCGCCGCGTCGGCGAGCGCCACGTGGAACTGTGCGTCGAGTAGCAAGAATTCCTCGGCCGAGAGAGCTGCGTCCTCCATCGAGTCGAGCAGTTCGACGGCCGCGCGGAGGTCGGGTGTCGGGGTCCGCGATGCCAGGGACTGCATCACCTCGGATTCGAGAACGAGTCGTGTCTTCACCACATCCGAGACCGGAAAGCCTTGTGCTGCAACCTGCATCCGCATCAGCATGGTCATACCGCCGGTCGGTTTGGCCACGATCATCGCGCCGGACGTCGGGCCGGAGCCAGTCTGCGCCTTGAGGAGGCCGAGTGCTTCCATGACCCGCAACGCTTCTCGGACCGATGACCGTCCGACGCCCAACTCTGCTGCCAGAATTCTCTCTCCCGGCAGGCGCTGGCCAGGAGACACCTCGCCTGAAACGAGCCGACGTTCGAGGTGGCTCAGTACTTGTTCCCACGCTCGCGGGCTCGGCTCGGTCGGCATGAGGCAAGAGCATAACCGGGTGGACGCCGTTTATGGGATGGCCTGTACGGGGATGTATTACTGTGGTCAGACCACACCGACAGATTGCGGGGAACCACATGCGAGTAGCGCTGTTCGCCACCTGCATCGGGGACACGATGTTTCCCGACGCCGTCAAGGCCACCGCCCTCCTGCTCACCCGTCTCGGGCACGACGTCGTGTTTCCGTCCGGGCAGACTTGCTGCGGGCAGATGCACGTCAATACCGGCTATCAGCCGGGCGCACTACCGCTGGTCGCGAACTACGCCGACACCTTCGGTGATGCGTCGATCGACGCGGTTGTCGCACCATCGGGGTCGTGCGTCGGTTCGGTCCGTCATCAACACGAGATCGTCGCCGAGCGCTACGGCACCGCGTCGCTGTGTGGACAGGTGCAGACCGTGAAGGCAAAGACGTACGAGCTTTCCGAATTCCTCGTGGACGTTCTCGGGGTCACCGATGTGGGCGCGTACTTCCCGCACCGGGTCACCTATCACCCGACCTGTCACTCACTGCGCATGTTGAGGGTGGGGGACAAGCCACTTCAGTTGCTGCGCAACGTCCGCGACATCGATCTGGTCGAACTCCCCGAAGCAGATTCCTGCTGTGGATTCGGCGGCACCTTCGCCATCAAGAATGCGGAGACTTCGACGGCCATGCTGGCGGACAAGATTCGCCACGTTGCGGACACCGGCGCCGAATTCTGCAGCGCCGGAGACTCGTCCTGCCTCATGCACATCGGCGGCGGTATGTCACGACTGCAGATGGGCGCCAAGACCATTCACCTCGCGGAGATTCTGGCGTCGGTGGAAAGCCGGGTGCCCGCATGAGCGCTGTGACGCTGGGTCTGCCCAGCTTCCCGCCGAGGTCGCCCGAGGGTGCAGGGTTCCTGCGAGGTACTGAGAAATTCCCCGTCGCAGCACATCACGAGCTGGCCAACGCGCAACTGCGACGCAATATCGGCAAGGCGACGCACACCATCCGTGCCAAGCGCATCAACGTGACTGGAGAGCTTCCCGATTGGGAAGACCTGCGTGACGCGGGTTCGGCGATCAAGGCCGACGTCATGGCGCGGTTGCCGGAACTGCTCGAACAGTTCGAGGCTGCAGTCATCGCGCGCGGTGGGCATGTGCATTGGGCGGCGGATGCCAACGAGGCCAACGCCATTGTGACCGAACTTGTCAAAGCCACCGGCTCCGACGAGGTCATCAAGGTCAAGTCGATGGCCACGCAGGAGATCGGTCTCAACGAGCATCTCGAAGCCCACGGAATCACCGCCTACGAGACCGATCTCGCGGAATTGATCGTCCAACTCGGCCACGACAAACCGTCGCACATCCTGGTTCCCGCGATCCATCGCAACAGGTCCGAGATTCGGGAGATATTCCTTCGTGAGATGCCAGATGTCGATCCGAACCTCGGGGAGAACCCGGCCGAACTTGCCGCAGCTGCACGAAAGTTCTTACGCCACAAGTTCATGACGACGCCGGTCGCCGTCTCCGGCGCCAATTTCGGCATCGCGGACACGGGCACTCTGACCGTCGTGGAGTCGGAGGGCAACGGGCGAATGTGCCTGACGCTGCCGAAAACACTGATCACCGTGATGGGCATCGAGAAGATTCTGCCGACGTATCAGGATCTGGAGGTCTTCCTGCAACTGCTGCCGCGGTCCTCGACGGGGGAGCGGATGAACCCGTACACCTCCATGTGGACCGGCGTCACGCCCGACGACGGTCCACAGGAGTTCCACCTGGTCCTCCTCGACAACGGTCGGACTGCCGCGCTTGCCGACAAGATCGGGAGGGAAGCCCTGAGCTGCATACGGTGCTCGGCGTGTCTGAACGTGTGCCCGGTCTACGAGCGCACCGGCGGTCACGCCTACGGATCGACCTATCCGGGACCGATCGGCGCGGTGCTGACTCCGCAGCTCGCGGGCATACATGGCAAAGACGATCCCAACTCGACGCTTCCCTTTGCCTCGAGTCTGTGCGGTGCGTGCTTCGACGCCTGCCCGGTCAAGATCGACATACCCTCGCTGCTCGTCGAATTGCGGCACCAGAAGGTCGAGCAATCCGGTGTCACGGCAGAGTCTTTGGCGATGAAAGCCGCCTCTCTGGCGATGTCGACCGAGGGCCGGTGGACGTTGGCTCAGAAAGCTGCCGGGCTCGGACGCGTCGTGGCCGGCAGGAAAGGGAAGATCTCTACGTTGCCACCTCCATTGAACGGTTGGACAGCTGCCAGAGACATTCCCGCACCGCCCAAGCAGACCTTCCGATCCTGGTGGGACTCCGACGAAGGCCGCGCGGCATTGGACGAGGCTCGTCGTGACGGGAAGGCGGACAGATGAATTCACGTGAAGTGGTGCTCGGACGCATTCGTGATGCCATCACCTTGGCGCCCGCCCGCGAAGGCGAGATACCGCGAAACTACCGGACTGGCAGAACCATGTCCGACGGGGAACTCATCGATTTGTTCATCGACCGTCTGGTGGACTACAAGGCGCACGTTCACCATTGCGCTGCAACAGAAGTCGCCGAGGCCGTCGCCGGAATACTGAGAGAGCGCGGACTACACACTCTGGGGATCCCCGCCGGCCTCGACCGATCATGGGTAGCCGGATTCGACGGAACGCTGGTGGTGGACAGCCCGGACGTACCGGCTCCTGAACTCGAGAACCTCGACGCCGTTGTCACCCGCTCGAAGGTATCGTGCGCCGAAACCGGCACCATCTTCCTCGACGCCGGTCCATCACAGGGACGCCGTGCGTTGACACTGGTACCGGACACACACATCTGCGTCGTGTATCGCAGCAGTGTGGAAGTGGGAGTGCCGGAGGCGATTGCGAAGCTGACACCGGAGCGCCCCACCACCATGATCAGCGGCCCGTCGGCGACCTCCGACATCGAACTCGAGCGCGTCGAAGGTGTCCATGGTCCGAGGAATCTTCACGTCGTCATCGTCGACGGTTGATTCCCGTCGAGCGGGAACTCGGAGGCAGCGGGCCACATCAGCGTCTAACGTCCCGGCCATGACACAACTGTTGGCAGGCAAGGTCGTTTTCATCACCGGTGCAGCGCGGGGTCAGGGACGCAATCACGCGATTCGACTCGCGCAGGAAGGTGCAGACGTCATCGCTGTCGACGTGTGCGCGTCGGTGTCCGAAGACGTGGGTTACGCGGCCGCGACTGAAGCCGACCTCGAAGAAACGGCTCGTCTCGTGCGAGCGGAGGGGCGCGAGATCGTCACCGCTGTAGCGGACGTCCGTGACCTCGAGGCACTGCGTGCGGCGGTGGCGTCGGGCGTCGACAAGTTCGGTCGCCTCGACGTCGTGATTGCCAATGCGGGCATCGCTACGTGGAACCGTTTCTGGGAGATGCCTGAAGAGCAGTGGTCGACGCTGGTGGACATCAATCTCAATGGTGTCTGGCGCACGATGACAGCTGCGGTTCCTGCAATGATCGAAGCCGGCAACGGTGGTTCCATCGTGATTGTGAGCAGTGCTGCCGGCGTCGCCGAAGCGCCCGGCTGCGCGCACTACTCGGCGGCCAAGCACGGCCTCGTGGGTTTGGCTCGCACTGCGGCAACGGAATTGGGAAGCTTCGACATTCGAGTCAACACCATCCACCCTGGCGCGGTGGAGACCGAGATGGGCAACGATCCCAACGTCGGTAAGGTACTCACTACTCATCCGGAGTACATGAACTCGTACAAGTGGCCGCTCACGTCCGTCCCGCGCACCACCGTCGAGGACATCTCCAACGCCGTCGTCTACCTCGCGACGGACCTCTCCCGCGCGGTCACCGGGACGAAGATCGTCATCGACATGGGTCAGACGATGGCGTAGTTGCGCTCAGAGGAGATTGAACTGCGCGACCTCGATGGTGTTCTCGACTGCCTCCGAGAGTGTGCGAATACGTTCGTCGGCGCCTGGCGCGGTCAAAATCGCCAGGCGATCGGCGTCACCCATCGGAATGCTCCTGGCAAGGGCATACAGCCGAGAACCCAGCGGATCCAAGGGATCCGGTGGGACGGGCATTCGCGGAGTCTGTTCGCCGGCCCGAAGTGCGAGCTTTCCCAACATTCCGTACATGAACTCGATGCGCTCGAGGAGCGAGTCGTATTCGTAAGCAGTGACTGGTGTTCCGTTGTTCTCGTCAGGCCACAATTCGACCTCGGCAAGTGGGTAGGGATCATCCGGCAGCCATCGATTGACCCGGATGCGGTCTTCGGTCCGGCAATACAACTGATACCGCCCGGCACCCATGGCGACATGAGACTCGATCCGAGCCAGAGTGCCGACGTCGTGACGTGATTCGCCGCCACCTACCTCGTGGCCACGAGCGATGAGCACTACTCCGAACAGTGGGCCGTCGGCAGCTTCGAGAACGTTCTCGACCAGTGCGCGATACCGAGGTTCGAAGATGTTCAGGGGCAACACCTCACCCGGTAGCAAAGCGGAGCCGAGCGGAAACATGGGGAAGATGGGCATCAGGGGATTCTCAACCTCGGAATCGGAGGGGCGGGGAAATCGCCGGGGCGATCGATTTCGGCGAGCAGGTGCTCGGACCACGTCAGTAGACCGGGGATATCGAGGCCGTGCGGACTCTCGACCTCGTAGTGCCTGATGCGGTCGTGACCCTGGCCGAGGAGTGAGACGGCGCCGGTGTTGTTGCCCCGAAGCAGATGGGTGAGCCCGACGGCCAACTGAGCCAGTCCCTGCCACAGGTCACGTTCCTCGGGCGGCGCGCTTTTCCACGTTCCTTCGAGAATCTCGTGTGCGTGGAAAGGCATGCCGTGGTCGAGGAGGCGCTGCGCCTCGGTGATCGACTCGTCTGGTGGCAGGCGTACATCGTCCGGAATGCGCGGGACACCGCCCGCTGCGTCGCGTGGCAGTGGACGTCCGAGTCCGTCACGGGGCCGCGAATTGAGGGGTTTCCCAGCGGCGTCCCGGTCGCGTTCGGTCATACACTCAGCCTAACGGCAGCGCCTCGGCCGAACTCGCCAAAAGTTTTTTCGAGTCGCCTGTCGATTCCGGGGAGAACCGTTCGTCGTCATGTTGTAAGGCAAGAAAGCCGCAAGAAAAACAACAGACCAAGGAGTCAGTCATGAAGTACATGTTGCTCATCTACACCGCACCCGGCGGAGACACCGAACCCCAGTGCACGTTCGAGGACTGGCAGCAATACGACAAGGAAATGAAGGATGCCGGGATCTGGGTGTCCGGCGATGCCCTCGCCGACCTGACGACTACGACGACGGTTCGGGTCTCGCAGTCCGGAGAAAAGACCGTCACCGACGGACCCTTCGCAGAAACCCGTGAAATCCTCGGCGGCTACGACGTCATCGACGTTCCCGATCTGGATGCGGCGCTTTCATGGGCCGCGCGGTGCCCCGGCGCGCGCGACGGCGGCAGCGTCGAGGTGCGTCCACTGGCCGGGTTCGGGGACTGATTCGCCGTGGACGAGCAGGCCGAGAACTCCATCGAGTCAGTGTTCCGGGAGGAACGCGGACGACTCTTGGCCTCGCTCGTCTGCCGCTTCGGTGATCTGGATCTGGCCGAGGAAGTCACCTCCGAAGCCGTCGAGGCCGCGTTGGTGCACTGGCCCGTGGACGGAGTGCCGGCTAAACCGGGCGCCTGGCTGCTGACCACGGCGCGTCGTAAAGCCGTCGACAGGCTTCGTCGTGATCAGGCCTATGCGGCGCGATTGGCGGTGATGCAGGTGGACGCCGATCGTGCCGACCCGGCGCCGCCCACGGTCGACGGAGAACTTCCCGACGAGCGGTTGCAGCTGTTCTTCACCTGCTCGCACCCAGCGCTGGCCGAGGACGACCGAATCGCACTCACCTTGCGTTGCCTCGGCGGGTTGACGACGCCCGAAGTCGCTCGGGCCTTCCTCGTTCCTTCGGCGACGATGGCGCAGCGGATCGTGCGCGCGAAGAAGAAAATCCGTCAGGCTCGGATTCCCTTCCGCACTCCCAGCGCCGAAGAACTCCCGAAACGTTTGCCCGGTGTTCTGCAGGTGATCTACTCGGTGTTCACCGAGGGGTACGCAGCGAGTTCGGGTCCGGATCTGCAACGCGTAGACCTGGCGGTGGAGGCGATCAGGCTGGCGAGGATCTTGCGCGCATTGCTTCCCGATGAGCGCGAGATCGCCGGGTTGCTTGCATTGATGCTTCTCGTCCACGCGCGTCGGGATGCCCGTACCGACGCCGCCGGCGGGATCGTGCTCCTCGAAGACCAGGATCGCGGGTGTTGGGACCAGCCGATGATCGAGGAAGGCAGCGACCTCGTCGTAGTCGCGTTGACCGGGGGAGCGCCGGGGCCGTACGGGGTGCAGGCCGCCATCGCCGCATTGCATGACGAGGCCGCAGATGTGGAGAGCACCGACTGGCCGCAGATCTGCGCGCTCTACGGAGTGCTTCTCACGTTGACGCCTTCGCCCGTCGTCGCAGTCAACAGGGCAGTGGCGCTGGCGATGCGCGACGGCGAGGAAGTCGGGCTGACTGCGCTGGAGGAACTGGCAGCGGAGCCCAAACTTGCCGACTACCATCCGTATCACCTTGCACGAGCCGAACTACTTGCTCGGTTGGGGCGCACCGACGCAGCGGCATCCGCGTACCGACAAGCTCTGAAACTCGTTGGTACGGAACCGGAGCGGGCCTACCTGGAGCGTCGGTTGGGTGAGATCTCGGACTGATCGGCTCCTATCGAGGGACGTCGAGATCGAAGTACAGGGTCTCGGACCAGTAACCGAGGCCGAGCTCGCGTAGCGGTTCCTCGACGCTCTCCTGAGTCGGCGTGAACAGCCGCTCCCAGAAGCGCGGCTTGGCGGGTGCGAGTGTGGCCAGAGCCGCCTCCATCTCGGCGTCGATGTCCGCCAGACCGGTCATCAGGGCCGCGCCCTGTTCGGCGAACGGTTCGTCGTCCATGTCGAAGATCTCGCCGCACTCGAGGACGAAGTAGTGGTCGGGTTCGGTGTGGCTGCGCAGGAAACGCAGCGCATCGCCGGCCATCGTGCCGAGTTCGGGGTGATCGATTCGGCCGAGGAAGTCTTCGAGCCGGGCGATACCAGGACCGCAGTGCGCGGTGACCGCGATCAGGTCTGGGGTGTCGTCCCAGATGACCGACTGGTGGGCGAAGGGATTCACGGACACAAGGATCCTCGGGACCAGCGGTATCGCGTACGACCACTCGGAGATACCGGTGAGACCTCGGGCGCGAGCGGCAGCCGGATTCTCATGCGGAGCAACAGGGGTCGAGTAGAGATAGGTGCGGGTGGCCACTGGCCGAGTCCTTTCTGCGGTCGGTGTCACCTGATTCAGGCGGCGCCCACCATCCTCAATGCCAGGTCTCCGTACAGTTTTCCGATGTCTTCCGGATTCGTGTAATTGCCGGCCGGGAACCAGCGGCACACGTCGACGCACAGGGACATCAAGGCGAGGGTGACGCCTTCGGCATCGGGGATCGTGAAGTCGCCTGACTGCACGCCGGCATCGACAACCTCCCGGACCACCCGCGTCGTGCTGCGGCGAAGCGCGACGACGGTTCGGTAGTGCTCTGGTGTGAGGGCAGTGAGTTCGTACTGGACAACGCGAGCGAGTGAATGGTGCCCCGCCTGCCAACTGGCGAAGGTGCTGATCAGTTCCCGCAAACGAACGGACGGTTCTTCACCCGGTCGGTCGGCGCCCTCGACCACCTTCAACGCTTCGGTGTGGCCTTCGTAGCTGATCGCGAAAAGCAACTCTTCTTTCGAGCGGTAGTGCGGGTACATGGCGGCGGGACTCATATCGAGGCGCGCAGCGATGTCACGGGTGGTGGTGCCGCCGTAGCCGGCAGAGGCAAAAGCGTCCACGGCTGCCGCGCGGATACGGGCCGCAGCTTTGGAGGGGCTGATCACCACGTCAGGTGAATCGCTCACGGTTTCCTCCAGGTGTGACGGATTTCGATGTTGACAATATCCCGCTCTCGATTCACTATAAGCAGGTGCTTAGATTCTAAGCGAATGCTTAGGAACATCGTTACGTGTGGCTTTGCCACGCCGAAAGGAAGCAACTCGTCATGCGTCGCACTCTGTACGGACCCGATCACGAGGCATTTCGCGAATCTGCTCGCGAATTCGTCAACCGGAACATCCTTCCGGTCGCAGAGAAGCTGATCGACCAGCGCTTCATCGATCGTGAAATCTGGCTCGAAGCGGGACGCAACGGCTTCCTCGGACTCGAGGTTCCGGAGGCGTACGGCGGAAGCGAAGCCGGCGACTACCGCTTCAACGCGGTTCTGGCCGAAGAGCTCTCGCGCGCCAGTGCAGCTGTTGCCTCGAGCTTCGGCATTCACGCCGACGTCGTTGCTCCCTACCTCGTTCAGCTCACCACCGAAGAGCAGAAGCAGCGTTGGCTGCCCAAGTTCTGCACCGGTGAGATGCTGACGGCCATCGGCATGACCGAGCCTTCCGGTGGATCCGACCTCGCCTCGCTCAAGACCACTGCGGTCAAGGACGGCGACGACTGGATCATCAACGGCTCCAAGACCTTCATCACCAACGGCTACAACGCCGACCTCGTGATCGTGGCGGCTCGGACCAGTCCCGAGAAGAAGTCCAAGGGCATCACCCTCTTTGCCGTCGAGACCGGCATGGAAGGCTTCGAGCGCGGACGCAAGCTCGACAAGGTCGGCCAGCACGAGTCCGATACCGCCGAACTGTTCTTCGAGAACGTTCGCGTGCCGTCCACCAACATCATCGGTGAGATCGACCGCGGCTTCATCCACATGATGGAAATGCTGCCGCAGGAGCGCGTCGGCGCTGCGGTGTCCAACATCGCGCACGCCGCTCCGATCCTCGAAGAGACGCTGCAATACGCCAAGGACCGCAAGGCTTTCGGTCAGCCGATCGGCTCGCTGCAGTGGAACAAATTCCTTCTCGCGGATCTCGTCACCCGCATCGAGGTCACCCAGGCCTACGTCGACAACTGCGTCGCGGCACACGCTGCCGGCGAGCTGACCGCCATCGACGCCGCCAAGGCTAAGTGGTGGACCGCGCAGGTGCAGAACGAGGTCCTCGATCACTGCGTTCAGTTGCACGGTGGCTACGGCTTCATGACCGAGTACCGCGCCGCTCGCGCGTGGATGGACGCCCGCGTCACCAAGATCTGGGCCGGATCCAACGAGATCATGAAGGAACTCATCGGCCGCGATCTCGGCCTGTAGTTTCGCAACTGCAGTCGATACGTCACTGCAACCGCCACTTCCCGAACCCGACGACACAGGAGCATCACCGCGCATGTCTGTTCTCGACAAGTTCTCTCTGACCGATCGAGTGGTCATCGTGACCGGTGCGTCGTCGGGCCTCGGGGTGGCGTTCGCGAAAGCCGCAGCAGAGGCCGGCGCGGACGTCGTCCTCGCTGCTCGCCGCGTCGACAAGCTCGAAGACACGGCCAAGCTCGTGCGTGACGCAGGCCGCGAAGCATTGTGCGTGGCCACCGACATCGTCGATCCGGCTCAGGCTCAGAACATGGTCGACGCCGCGATGGAGAAGTTCGGCCGCGTGGACGTGCTGGTCAACAATGCCGGCGTCGGAACTGCCGTTCCGGCGACCCGCGAGACCCCGGACCAGTTCCGCGCCGTCATCGACATCAACCTCAATGGGTCCTACTGGGCAGCGCAGGCCTGCGGCCGCGTGATGCTCCCGGGCAGCTCCATCGTCAACATCTCGAGCATTCTCGGATTGACGACCGCCGGACTCCCGCAGGCCGCCTATGCGGCGAGCAAGGCAGGCGTCGTCGGATTGACCCGCGACCTCGCACAGCAGTGGGGAACGCGCAAGGGCATTCGCGTCAACGCGATCGCGCCCGGCTTCTTCAAGTCGGAAATGACAGACCAATACAACGACGGTTACTTGGACGCGATGGCTCCGCGCCTGATCCTCGGCCGCATGGGCGATCCGGAAGAGCTCGCGGCCACCATGGTGTGGCTCGCGTCCGAGGCCGGCGGATACGTCACCGGTCAGACCATCGCCGTCGACGGAGGAATCACCATCACCTGACGCCGATGCCGAGATGTCGCCGGCTTTGCCGTATAAGTAGCTGGTGACCTCTCGCGCCGAACCTCAGGAGAACTGGGAAGACCGTCCGCCACCATCCATGGCTGCGACGGAGCTTCTGCGTGACCTGCCGGTGACTGCCCGCGGCGTCCGGACCAGGGCTTCTCTGGTCGCAGCGGCTCGAACGGTGTTCGAGCGCGCAGGGTATCTCGACGCCCGTCTCACGGACATCACCAAGGAAGCGAACTGCTCCACCGGCACGTTCTACACCTACTTCGACAACAAAGAGCAGATCTTCGCCGCAGTTCTCGACGTCGCGCAGGAAGACATGCTGCACCCAGGCATGGGACGGGTCCGCGACGTCGACAATCCGTATGCGGTCCTCGAATCGAGCAACCGTGCCTACCTGACGGCTTTTCGCCGCAACGCCAAACTGATGGGTCTGCTCGAGCAGGTATCGCACATCGATCCGGCCTTCGCGAAACTGCGTCGGGACAGAGCCGAGACCTTCATTTCTCGTAATGCCCGAGCCATCGAACGCTTGCAAGCAGCTGGCAAGGCAGACGCCTCGTTGGACCCGCTGTTGGCTTCCCGAGCACTGTCGGCGATGGTGAGCCGTCTTGCCTACAGTTCATTCGTCTCCGAGGAACCTGGCGCCGACGGCAACCCCGTCCCGTTCGAGGACGTCGTCAAGACGGCTACTCAGGTGTGGGCCAACGCGCTGGGACTCGAAGGCGACCGCGGGTAGTTTCAGCCTTCGCCGCGGGCCGCGAACTGCTCCTCGAGGCTGTGGCGCAGTGTTTCCTCGCTGTTCTTGACAGCGTTTTCGACGAACGGCCCGATCAATCGGCCGAGTGCCTTGCCGGCAATGCCGCCGGGCAGTTTGTAGGCGAAGTCGACGGAAAGCTCGGTCTTGGAATCGTCGATCGCGGCGAACTCCCACGTGGACGAGTTGGATACACCGCCGAGCGAAGACAGCTTGATGATTCGATTCTTCTCCCACTCGGTGACCTCGAGTTTGGAGCGCAACGTGCTCGGCCCGATCTGCATGGCCGCGTCGAACGTGGCGCCGAGTCCCTGATCGAACTCTCCGAACGGGGTGAACTCGGAAACACCGAACATCCACGTCGGGACATTGCGGTAGTTGTCGATGTAGTCGAAGGCGACATCAACCGGCACGGCAGCAACCGCGGTGTGGCGAACATGGATCATGACTGGTCCCTGTCTTTCGGTGAACACCGACTCTAACCAATGGCTCCGACGTGTTCGGCGGCGGCGCAAGAGCGATCTACGGTATCGGTATGACGAACGAGCTTCCGGTACGCGGGTCCTGGCGCGATTACGAAGACCTGGGACTACCGAAACCGCTCGCTGCGGCGCTGGAGGCGTTCGTCGAGCAGGGCTATCACGGGACTTCGATCCGTGACGTCGCGTCGCGGTCCGGGCTGTCGGTGCCGGGGCTCTACCACCACTACCCGTCCAAGCAAGCTCTGCTGATCGGTCTGGCGACCGTTGTGATGACGGAGTTGTTGGAGCGAAGCCGCGCCGCCGAACTCGATGCCGGGGACGATCCCTCCGATCGCTTCGACGCGGTGATCGAATCTCTGTTGCGGTTCCACATGTTTCGACGCGAGCAGTCGTTCGTCGCCTCCTCGGAGATCCGCAGCATGGAGCCCGACAGCCGGGCTGGTTACATCGCCCAGCGCGACGAACAGCAGAAGCAGGTGGACCGGATCGTCCTCGACGGCGTCGCCTCGGGCGTGTTCGAAGCCGACCATCCCGAGGACGCCAGCAGAGCCGTGGTGACGATGTGCGTCGCCGTCGCGGTCTGGTACCGACCGGACGGTGAGTTGTCTCCGGACGAGTTGGTGGAGAGGTATTTGGAGATAGCGAGGCGCATGGTGGGGGCGAAGCGGGTGGGGGAGTGACTGTGGGGGCGAAGCGGGTGGGGGAGTGACTGTGGGGGCAACTGCGCGAATCAGTCTGAATTTTTGAGCAATTCGAGCGCCGCGTCCCGGCCGGCGCCGAAGGGGTCGGTGCCGATACCGATCCCGTCTGCGACGAGGGCACCTTCGTGAAGCAGCATGATTGCCTCGACGAGACGTTCGTCGGCTAGTCCGTCCGTCGCCAGAATGCGCCGGAAAAGGTCTGACATCTCCCGCTTTTGTTCGGCGATGACAGCGAACACCGGATGTGAGTGATCGCTGAACTCGGCGTGCGCGTTGATCATGCTGCACCCTTTGCCTCCGCTCGCCTTGGACCAGGAGGCGGAAGCGTCGAATACCGCACTCAACTGTTCGGCGCGGCTAGCTCCGGCTGATGCGAGCTTCTCGTCGCGAAAGATTCGCCACCGCCGATCTCGAGCCCTCAGGTATTCAACGACGAGACCGTCTTTCGAGCCGAACCGTTCGTACAAAGTCTTCTTCGTGACCCCGGCGTCCAGTGCGACGGTATCCACGCCTACGGCATGAATCCCCTTTTCGTAGAACAGCTTCGACGCAGACTCCAGAATGCGACGCGCTTTCGGAGTCAATTCGGGTGTGGATTCCTCTGCCATGGACAAAAGTATACCGATCTGTATAGTCGGGCTCATGAGTAAACAGATCGGTATACCTCGGATCGTGACCTCGAGATCTGCCGTGACGGCTACCTTGTCGGTCCTGTTCGTCGCGTGCTGGAGTTCGGGATTCATCGGGGCCAAACTCGGCGCTGGCAGTGCCGAGGTCCCCACGCTGCTGATGTGGCGTTTTCTCCCGCTCGCGGTGGTACTGCCCCCGATTGTCTGGCTCTCCGCCCGGCGCCGGAACACGATGCCCGCACCGCGGGCTCTCGGCAGGCAGGTGGTGATCGGGATGCTCTCCCAGAGTGGCTACCTGTTGTCGGTGTACTGGGCAGTCGATCTCGGCGTGAACACCGGAACCACAGCGCTGATCGACGGTATTCAGCCGCTGGTGGCTGCCGCGCTGCTCGGTCCGGTCCTCGGTGTCGCAGTCCCGCGTATGCAGTGGATCGGGTTGGCGATCGGAATGGGCGGCGTCGCGATGGTCACGGCAGCCGATGCCGGGGCCGGTACATCTGCTCCGTGGTGGGCATACGCGATCCCGTTCCTGGGGATGCTCAGCCTGGTTGCATCCACCTTCGTCCAACAACGCGCTCACACGTCCACGCCACCTCTGCAGGCTCTGGCCATCCACTGCTCTACCAGCGCAATAGTTTTCACAACTCTGGCGATCGTCTCGGATGCTGCCGTACCGCCGAGTGTCAGCACATTCTGGATCGCGTTGCTCTGGTTGATCGTGTTGTCCACCTTCGGTGGTTACGGGCTGTACTGGCTGTTGCTCCTCCGCATCGGCATTACGTCCGTCAACACCCTGATGTTCTTGATCGCCCCCGTCACCGCGGTCTGGGGCGCACTGATGTTCGGAGAATCCTTCACTCCGTTCACCGCGCTCGGCTTGGCGGTGGGCATCGTCGCCGTCGTCGTGGTCACCCGGGTGGGCAATCGCCCGAAGAAGCAGGACGAGGGCACGGATTCCTGCCCGCCGAGAGCTTCGATCACGTCGCGCTGATGAAGGCCGATCGGGATGTGAACCGCTCGCGGAGCGCGGTGAGTTGCTCTGCGGTGAGCTTCAGTCCGTTGATTGCGTAGTCCTCGACGGTGCCGAAGTGCGTGCGCATTTCGTCGAGAGCTGCGTCGAAATAGCTGTCACGGACTCCGAGGAGGGGTCGTAGCACTTCTGCGTCAACGCCTTTGCTCGCGGCGAAGTCGAGGATCGGTTCTGTCATGGGGGCCAGATCGGTGTTCGTCTCCAGGTAGTCGGCGCGTACATCGGCTTCGTCGGCCCCGAGGAGGAGTAGGAAAGAGGTCGCGGCCCACCCGGTTCGATCCTTGCCGGTGGTGCAGTGGAAAAGTGCTGCCCCGGTGCGTTTTTCGTCGATGAGGTCGAGGTAGAACGTGCGATAGGCGTCGAGAGCGGACGGCAGGCTGACGAAGTTGCGGTTGGCTTCCTCCATCTGTGCGATCCCACGTCCGTCGCTGATGGTCTCGGCGTATGCGACCGGGTCCGTCATGAGTAGTCCAGTGGCCGCGGCGTTTTGGGCATTGTCGGCAAGTACGTCGAGCCAGACTGTGCGCGTCGAGTCAGGGAGATTGTCGAGTGCGCCGTCGCGCTCGGCGGCGGTCCTCAGGTCGTAGACCGTCCGCACGTCCAAGTCGGC
The DNA here is from genome assembly GCF_021352185.1 of Rhodococcus sp. Ni2. Lineage (NCBI taxonomy): Bacteria > Bacillati > Actinomycetota > Actinomycetes > Mycobacteriales > Nocardiaceae > Rhodococcus > Rhodococcus sp. Ni2. The sequence goes on along the minus strand of NZ_WOXZ01000001.1, from coordinate 1,331,843 downwards.
GACCGCGGCAAGGTCGTCGCCGTCGAGTTTCGCGAGAGTCGCCGAACGGTAGAGCGCGCCCGCGCGCACGGTGCCGTCCGCAACAGGAATGCCACCGAGGTCCCGGAAGTTCGGAGCGGTCTTCAGGAGAACGCGGCGATCGAGCGGGTGAGTTGGCATGGCTGACTCCTTGTGGGTTCCGTTTCCGAACTGATCATTCATGCCTTCTGCACACTGCGCACGAGCTTTTCGGCATTGCGTCTCTTTATCCACTTGTCGATGACGAGAGCCATGAAGATCCACTCTCCCAATGCCGTGATCACCCACACGATGATCGGGGCGAGGATCCAGGACCCGACGCCGCTGATCTCGATACCGTCGGGGACCAGGGTCGCAACCCAGAGCGCGAGCAGTGTGGCGACCAAGCCGACACCACCCGCGAGCGGAGCTGCGTAGTGCAGTGCCACGCTGAGCACGAATGGGCCGAGAATCATGTGTGCGAGGGTGAATACACCGATAGCGGCCAAGAAGCCGTTCACGCTCAGGCTGACCCCGGGAAGAGCAAAATGCACGACGATCAGCGCTATCGCGCCGAGAACACATTGCGAAATGAGCTGAAATAACAGACGCATGGCTTGTACCTCCGTGATCAGGTCGAGTCACCCGAGAGTGGTGTGTGCGTGGGGAACGCTTTGCTGCAGGGCTTCGGGACGAGGCGCCGTCCAGGTGCCGTCGAGCACGGAGGGACGGGGGCGGTACAGGCGCAGTACGTAGTTCCACCCGGGCATGATGGGCAGTGCGTTCGCGACGCCGTCGAGATGGACCCCGAAGCGGATGGTGGTGCTGCCGTCGGAGTCTGGGGTGGCCGTGAGGCTGTTGATGCTGTTGACGCCCAGGGCGTTCTCTTCGAAGTATCCGGCCGCGTTGTACAGCGAGACCGACCAGAACGCATCCACGGGAACATCGTTCAGGCGGAGACGGTATTCCCCGACCGGGAGACGTTCGTCGAAGTTGACGTAGGTGGCCTCGTACTCGGGAAGGCCACCCCAGCCGGATGCGGTACCGAGCAGGTGCCTGATCGGATCGACTTCCGCAGCGGTACCGAATGAATGGTCGTACGTGGTGATGCCACGCGCGAGTGCGAGGAGTGCGTCGCGGGTCTCGGTCTGCGATTGCTCGTCGTAGTCGGGCAACGGGAACTCTCCCGTTCCGCCGCCGTCGATGTTGAGGGCGTCTTGCAACCGGTTCACCTCGGCGACGTCTTCGGGGCTGTTCGGATCGACGAGGATGCGCACGATCAGTGCGGCGTAGTCGGTCCCGACCAATTCACGCGTGAGCAGGTGCTCTCCCGGGTCGCGCAGGATGACGGGACCGTAATGATCTTGACTGACCACCCACACGGAGATGTAGCGCTTGCCGGTATCGGGCACCGTGATCGTGACGTTCTCGCGCACGTCGATGATCGCGCTGCTGTACAGAGTGTCGCGGTTCTGGCGGATGATCGGCTGGTTGTCGAGTGACCCGAGATCACGAGTGTGGTTCCACGTGCCCAGGCCGACGCCCGCGGCCAGGCGAGCGAACATGAGATCGGATTCTGCCCGATTGAAGTTCAGGACGTTGACGACGATCGTGGACATAGCGGGTTCCATTCGGTGTCGGGTATGGAAGCGAGAGCGGGAATCCCTCGCCTCTGTCGGGGTGAATCAGCCGAGCAGTCGCGCTTTGGCGGCTTGGAACTCGGCCTCACTCAGCAGGCCTTGTGATTTGAGGTCGCCGAGTTTCTGCAACTCGGTGACGAGATCGACCGGGGCCGCGGGTGCGGGTGTGGGCATCGGGAGTGCGGCATGCTGCTGGGCGAATTCGTACTGCGCCTGCTCGTAGTCGGCCTGAGCTCTCCTTTGCCGGCGGGTGGCCATACCGTCGCTGACGGCGGTCGCGGTACCGGTGACGACCGCGGTGCGGGCGGCGAGGCCCAGTAGTCCGGGGCGGCCTCGTCTCGGGATGTACGGCATGTCAGACCTCCAATTCCGGGATGATCGTGTCCATGAGGGCATTGACGACGGGTGCGGGTATCCGCTCGTAACCCAGTAGCACCGCGCCTGACGCAGCGGTGCGGGCGGCGAGTTCGCGCTGATAGACCAGCTCGAGCGCGACCAGCAGCGCTGCAGCGCCGGTGGGAATGGCTGCCGCGAGTTCGGTGATGTCCTCATGCCCGAGCAGACCGGACGCGCCGAGCATCTCGACGTTGATCTCGAAGCCGTTCGGCAACTCCTCGACTTCGATGAGGGTGAGTTCATCGTCCTCGGACTTGGAGATGACGATCAGATCGAGCAGCCGCACCAGGCCGGTATCCGTAAGGTCGGTCAGTGCGGAGAGCGCGGCCGGGTCGAGGCTCTGCCCAGGCAGGCCGAGAAGGTAGAAGTCGACGGGGCCGAAACGCGCGGCACTCACGAGAGGACCTTCAGCTTGAGTGCGGCGAACTCGTCCTCGCTGATCGCTCCGGCTTCGAGCAGTGCTGCGGCTGCGGCGATCTCCTCGCTGGGGCTCTTCCCCGCGACCTCGCGGATATACGATTCGGCGGCCTTCTCGGCGTCGCGTGCGGCCTTGTTGCTGCGTTCCGTCATCCCTTCGCCGCGGGCGACGAGATAGACGAGGGCGGTCAGGATCGGTAGGAAGAGCAGGAAGAACACCCAAACGGCCTTCAACCAGCCGTTCAGCTTGTGGTCGCGGAACAGGTCGGCGATGATCGCGAACAGCGCGAAGAGATATCCGATGAAGACGGTCGCCCACAGCATCCAGCCGAGGCTTTCCCAGAAGCTCATGTGTCTTATCCGTTTCGTGTCAGGCCTGCGCACACGGTATTCCGCTGACTCACGCATTTCGGTTGATTCCGGCAATTCTCACCGGTATCGGCGGGCTTCGATCGCGGCCTAATCCGAAGCGGATGAGACCGGATTTCCACGGACATCGAACGTCTCGAGTATCTTCGACACATGATCGAAGCCGTGCGTGACGCACTCGCCTCTGGTGAGGCGGAGCAGGCTCGACGAGTCCTGCGGAAAAACTGGCTTCGTTTGATTCTCGAATCTCACACCAGGGAACTCGAGCAGCTCTGCCTTGCTCATCCCGATCCCCACGATCCGCACATCCTGCTGATACGAGCGTGCTGCCGGGATCTCAGCGGTGATCCGTACGGCGCTGAGTTTCTCCGCGGGCAGGGTCTGCGGGTGGCGTCCGACGATTTTGTCGTCTGCTTCACCGACCTGCTGCTCGCTCCGGACACCTCGACCAAGGCCGTCATCGCCGATCGCGCGCGTCACGCGCTCGCCCAGTGCGAGCCCGAGGACGATTACCCGTCCGCGCTTTTCCTCCTCGGATGGACCGAGGTCAGGCTTCGTCGTGACCTTCCTCGTGCCATCGCGCTACTTCGCTCGGCCGGCGACGAGGCGCAGTTGCAGTCGCGTACGGAGACGTTGCGTCTCGCACAGTCCAACTTGGCCTTTGCGCTGACCCACGCGGGAGCATTCACGGAAGCCGAACAGATCCTCGACGGCCTTCCTGCGCGAGAGGTGGCGTCCGATTGGGAACGCTTCGAAGGTGGTCTCCCACAGTCGAATCGGGGGTGCATCGCTTACTGGCGTGGCGACTTCGAGGAGGCGATCGCTCAGTTCGATTCGATCATCGAGGAGGGCAGCCCCGGAACCAATTTCGAGGCGCTCGCCCGTCTGTACCTGGTGATGAGCCTGATCGCTCTGAACCGGGAAGACCGGTACCACAACGCCGCTCGTCTGCTGCGAGGCGTGAGCACTGCGGACAAGCACGGCATTCCTTGGGATACGCTGCGGCGCGTCACCACGGCCTGGCTCGCCCACGCTCAAGGACAGGACGAGCAAGCTCGACGCATCGCAATGCCCACGCTGACCAGAACAGGTGCTGCGGTCGCTCACGCGCTTCTCGCGGAGCTCTACCGAGTCATGGGGGATCCGGAACCGTCGGCTCAAGCGCTTCGCTTGGCAACCTCGGCCGCGCTGCCGCGATATGCGCTGGTGAGCACCCTTGTCACGTCTGCCGCCCTGAACTCCGTCGCCGGGCGTGGACCGCAGGCGCACGAGCAGTTGGATCGTGCGCTGGCGGAAGCAATCCCCGAGCGGATTCTCGCCCCATTTCTGAGCGGCGATCCGGTAATCGTCGATCTGTTGAACGCGCACGCAACACAGGGGTCGAGACACCAGGAGCTCCTGCGCACGATTCTGGAAAAACGGGGCCAGCTCTCTGCCAAACTCGCCGGAGTCCTGACGGAACGTGAGAAAGAGATCCTCACTTTTCTGCGAACCACGATGACTGCAGACGAGATCGCTGCGCACCTCGGCATCGCCTATCCCACTGTGAAGACTCACATTCGCTCGATCTACCGCAAACTAGGCGTGACCAAACGGCGTGCCGCTGTTCAAGCAGCCGACAACCTAGACCGCGGGATCGGGGGCGATTCCGCGGCGGAGGCTGCGAACCGTCAGGTCCAAGGCTTGTAGGCGCGTCCCGGAACCACGGTTCACGTAGTCCATCGACGTGTAGAGCAGTGACCACAGCAGGTTCTGCACCCAGTCCGAACCCATGTCGGGGTCGATGGAACCGTCGGAGTGTCCGCGCTCGATGGCATCGGTGACTGAGTCGTCGTTCGACGCGGACTTGGCAAACGAATCTTCTTGATACACACCGGGAGTGAACAACAGGACCGTCAAGAGGTCGGCCAGTTCGAAGTATTCATGGCACAGGCGAACCAGCGCTTCGGCTCCCGTACCCTCGCCGAGTCGAGCTGCTGCTGCTGCCTCTCCGACGGCGCGGGTGGCCTCGGCCGCGACTGCGTCGACCAGGTCTGACCGTTCGGGAAAGTAGCGGTGCAAAGTGGTCCGGCCGACCTTTGCGGCCGAAGCGATCTCGCTGAGGGTCGCAGCAGGCTTGGATGCGAACACCGAAACGGCAGCATCGAGGATGGCCTTCCGTGTGCGCTCGCGGGTCGCGCTTTGTTCTGGTGCGCTGTGGATCGTTGTCACGAATCCGAAGCGTAGCCGTGTCCGGTTTCGGTATCCAGTGTTTCCGAATCGGAATTTCTCTTGCCCTTTATGGAACATTCGTGTTCCATAAATTCATGCTTGAATCCGACGCTTCTCAGCCCGCACCGAAATGGAGCAATCTCCGCGTCCTCTCGGAGTTCGCTCGACCGCATCTGCCGTCGCTCCTTCTCGGATTGGTACTGGCGCTGTGCGGCTCCGCGGCGACGCTGGCAACGCCCATGGTCACCAAGTGGGTTCTCGACACCCTCGATACCGGTGCGTCGCTGAAAGGACCTATCCTCACGCTCGTCGTCCTTCTGATCGTCGGTGCAGTGCTCGGTTGTGCTCAGTGGATCGTTCTCGGAACCGCCGCCGAGAAGGTTGTCTTCGACGCCAGGTCGTCGCTGGTGAAGCGATTCCTCGCTGCGACGGTGCCGTCGCTGCAATCGCGATCCGTTGGTGAATTGGTCACCCGGGTCACGTCTGACACCTTGCTGCTGCGGGAGGCTGCGTCGTCGGCCGCGGTGAATATTCTGAACGCAGCCGCGTTGACCATCGGAACGATTGTTCTGATGGGCGTACTGGATCTGCCGTTGTTGGGGGTCACCATGGTGGCAATCGTGTTCGCCTCCATACTCTTTGCGGTTCTGATGCCTCGGATTTCCGCAGCGGAAGCGCGAACCCAGGAATCGCTCGGTCAGCTCGGCGGCGTTCTCGAGGGTGGCTTGCGTGCGATCCGGACGGTCAAAGTTTCCCTCGCCGAGGATCGCGTCGGGGCTCTGGTGACGAACAATGCGTCCGATGCGAAAAAGCATGCGATCACGGCGGTGCGAGTGTCGGCAACCGCGTGGACTGTCGCGTGGACCGCCATTCAAGGATCGATCATTGCCATCCTGGGCTTCGGTGCCTGGCGAGTCGCCGACGGCGAAATGGCAGTCTCGACGCTCATCGCGTTTCTGCTCTACGCCTTCACCCTGATGGGGCCGGTGTCGGAGCTTGCGCAGAACGTGACCTCCGTTCAGTCGGGAATCGCGGCAGCTATCCGGATTCGCGAGATGCAGTCGTTGCCCACCGAGCAGTACGACGAGGTCGTGGACGTGGTCGCGAAAACCAACGCTGCCGCGCCGCTGATCGAGTTGCGCGACGTCACCGTGAGCTACCACGGATCGAACCAGCCGGCGTTGCGCGATGTCTCGCTGGTCATTCCGACGCGTGGGCACATGGCCATCGTCGGCCCGTCGGGTGCAGGAAAGACGACCTTGCTCTCGACCGTGCTGCGATTTGTCGAACCGCGATCGGGTGAGGTTCTCCTGCATGGAGTCGGTTACGACGCGCTCGATCACCGCGCTGTGCGCGAGAGTCTCGCATACGTGGAGCAGGAGACACCGGTGGTGCCCGGAACGATTCGGGAGAACGTCGTCTTCAGCCATCCCGATGCGACGGACGAAGAAGTCCAGGCCGTTCTGCGCTTGCTCCGGCTCGACGACGCGATCGAGGCCCTGCCGAATGGACTCGACACCGCTCTGACGGCCACCTCGCTGTCGGGCGGCCAACGTCAGCGGATCGCGATGGCGCGCGCAGTTCTGCGGCCGAGTGCTTTGCTTCTGCTCGACGAAGCCACTGCCCAGGTCGACACGCTCACCGAAGCCGCGATTGTCGACGCGATCAACGAACGTGCGCGCACCGGGGCCGTGGTGACTATCGCTCACCGGCTCTCGACGGTGCGTGACGCCGACTGGATCGTGGTCATGGAAGACGGTCGGATCCGCAACATCGGCAACCATGACGAGCTCATGGACAAGGACGATCTGTACCGCGACATGGTGGTTGCCGGCCGGCTCGATCAGGGCGAGGCAATGCTCGAGGATTGTTGACCCGACGCGTCGGCGTGTGCGAGAGTGCTGATACCGAGCGATCGCTCGGTCGGGATGTTCTTTCGGAGGTGGCTGGTGGCAATCGATCTGACGTACGCGCCCGAGGTGGTGGCGCTGATCGAGAAGACGCGCGACTTCACGCGCAACGTAGTGCTCCCCATCGAAGACGAACACGCCGGTGACATCGCTGTAGCGGGTGGCGATGCAATCCGCATCGAGATGCAGTCGGCAGCAAAAGAAGCCGGTGTCTTCGCCCCGCATGCGCCGATCGAGTACGGCGGACACGGACTCAACATGAGTGATCGCGCGCCGGTCTTCGAGGAAGCCGGCTACTCGCTATTCGGGCCGACGGCGCTCAACATCGCGGCGCCGGACGAGGGCAACGTTCACATGCTGGCCCACGTGGCGAACGAAGCACAGAAGCAGCAGTTCCTCGCTCCGCTCGCAAGCGGGGACATGCGGTCGGCATTCGCCATGACCGAACCCGCGCCGGGAGCGGGATCCGATCCTTCGGCTTTGAACACCCGCGCCGAGAAAGTCCCCGGTGGCTGGAAGATCAACGGTAAGAAATGGTTCATCACCGGCGCCGACGGCGCCGGGTTCTTCATCATCATGGCGCGCACGTCCGGTGAGCCCGGGCAGCGCGGCGGAGCGACCATGTTCCTGGCGCCGACGGACACTCCCGGCCTGGTAGTGGGTCGACACATCGACACCCTCGACAAGGCCATGATCGGCGGGCACTGCGAGGTCACGTTCGAGGATCTCTTCGTACCCGACGAGGCCGTTCTCGGTGAGGTCGATCAAGGTTTCGCCTACGCGCAGGTTCGCCTCGGTCCCGCCCGCATGACGCACGTGATGCGCTGGCTCGGTGCAGCGCGCCGCGGCCACGACGTCGCCGTGGCCAGAGTTGCCGAACGAGAAGGCTTCGGCTCGAAACTCGGTGATCTCGGAATGATCCAGAAGATGGTCGCCGACAACGAGATCGACATCGCAGCCAGCCGCGCACTTCTGGTGCAGGCCTGCTTCGAACTCGATCAGGGCGGGCACGCGAGCAACGCGACGTCCATCGCCAAGACCTACGCTGCCGAGGCGATCTTCCGGATCGTGGACCGCTCCATTCAGATGTGTGGCGGAATGGGCGTGTCCGGCGATCTGCCGCTGGCACGCTTGTCCCGCGAAGTGCGTCCCTTCCGCGTCTACGACGGCCCGTCCGAGGTTCATCGCTGGGCAATTGCGAAACGTGTTGTCGGAGCTGCGAAGCGCGCTGCTCGGGAGGAGTCGAAGTGACGGACTTTCCAGGACTCGATCTCGCGGCGCTCCACAAGTATCTGCAAGCCGCTGGCGTCGAGGTGAGCGGTGAGTTGCGAGCCGAACTGATTTCAGGCGGCAAATCCAATCTCACCTACGGTATCTTCGACGACAACACGAAGTGGATTCTCCGTCGTCCACCCACGGCCGGCCTCACGCCGTCGGCGCACGATGTTGCGCGCGAGTTCCGAATCACCTCGGCGTTGCAGAACACCGCCGTGCCGGTCGCGCCGACCGTCGTGCTGTGCGAGGACGCCTCGGTGATGGGTGCGTCGTTCACGGTGGTCGAGTTCGTCACCGGTCAAGTGATCCGAACCAAAACCGAGTTGGAAGCTGTTCCGGCAGCGCAGGTCACGCAGTGCACCGACGAGTTGGTGCGTGTTCTCGCTGCACTGCACGACGTCGACTACACCGAAGTGGGTCTCGGCGAACTCGGCAGACCCGACGGTTACGTAGCCCGCCAGGTGAAGTTGTGGGCCGGTCAATGGTCACGCGTCAAGACCGAGGACTCGGCCGACGTGGACAGGTTGGCGTCGAGCCTCGCGGAATTGATTCCGGCGGAATCAGCCTCGTCGATCGTGCACGGCGACTACCGGATCGACAACACGATTCTCGCGGCGAACGACGTCACCAAGGTTGCCGCAGTGGTGGACTGGGAACTGTCGACGCTGGGAGATCCGCTGGCGGACATCGCGATGATGTGCGTCTATCGGCATCCCGCGCTGGATCTGGTTCTGGGTGAGCCTGCTGCATGGACGAGCCCGTCGCTACCGTCCGTTGTCGATCTGGCGCAACGGTATTCGTCCGTTTCGGGTCGTGAACTGGCGCATTGGAACTTCTACATGGCGCTCGGGTTCTTCAAACTCGCCGTCGTGGCGCAGGGCATCGATCACCGATTCCGAGCAGGAGCCACCGTCGGCGGGGGATTCGACAAGGCTGGATCTTCTGTGCCGGAACTGATCTCGGCCGGACTCAACGCACTGCAAGGGAAATTCGAATGACTCGATCAGCACTGGTCACCGGCGCCTCCAAGGGAATCGGGCTCGGCATCGCAACACGCTTGGCTTCGCAAGGGTACGGGCTGACCATCACGGCGCGTGATACCGAGCGGCTCGCCGTTGTCGCCGAAGAACTTACCCGCGCCGGATCGCCGGACGTCGTCGTCTCGGCCGGCGACATGGCGGACGAGAACTTCGCCGCAGCACTCGTCGCCACACACAATGAGCGATTCGGCTCCATGAGGGCTCTCGTCCTCAACGCCGGAGTGGGAACCAGTGGGCGAGTAGCGGATTACCCGATGCGACGTTTCGACAAGACCGTTGCCGTCAATCTCCGAACACCGTTTGCACTATTGCAAGCGTCGCTGCCGCTCCTGCGTACAGCGGCGGACGCGGACCTTGCCGGCGGAGCGAAGGTGATCGCTCTCGCCTCGATGGCCGGTGTGTATGCCGAGAGCGGCCTGGCCGTCTACGGAGCCACCAAAGCTGCGCTGATTTCGATGGTCGAGGCACTCAACGCCGAGGAGTCCGGAAACGGCGTCAGTGCGACGGCCATCGCTCCCGGTTACGTCGACACCGACATGTCGGCATGGACACACGATCGGATCACACCGGACACCATGATCAAGGTCGACGACATCGTGGAGTTGGTGGACGGTCTGCTCAAGCTCTCGTCTCGAGCGGTCGTTCCGAAGGTCGTCATGGCGCGGGCCGGGACCAACGGCTACTCCGCCTGAAATTTCAATCCAGCTTGGCTTCGCCCCGCTTGCGAAAGAAGTGAAAGCCAGGCACCCCGACGATCGCCTGCCGCAGGTCCTTGACCACTCCGAGGAGTTCGTGGATCTCGGGCGAGACGGAGTCCAAGGTTCCGAGGATGGGCAACACCGCGGCCACCCGGTCGGTGAGCTCCGGTAGTTGGTCGATCAGCTTGATCGCGGCGCTGACCTCTGCCTCGGAAAGGTCGTCGGCGAACCTGGCGGCCAGCGGCGCGAGCTGTAGGGCGATGGGCTCGTAGATCTCGAGGAGTTGTCCCGCGATGTCCGACGTCTGCTCGACGGCCTCGACCAGTGTCTCAGCGCGAACGGTCACGGCGGCAGCTCCGATGACGACGCGGTCGGCGTTGTCGGCGATCTGGTTGATGCGCGCCACCAACCTCTCGACCGAGAAGAGGAGCGCCTCGAGTCGAGTGGGCAGGGTGACCGCAAAAGCGACCGTGGACAGGGACCAGTGCACCACGTCGCCGACGGAGCGGACGACGGTGGAGCTGCCGGGCAAAACTAGAGCCATCCCTCGATACTGCCTGATGTGACGTCAAAGTACAGGTAAATCTCACATTCACGAGGCCCGCGGCGTCTTCGAGGTGTCGGTGCCGGCGCGGACAATCAATTCACCCGCTGCCTGCCGCACCGCGCAACCTGGAAGGATCGAGACATGACGGCTATCCGTACGCACACTGTGATCGACTCGCCGATCGGAGCGTTGACGCTGGTAGCAGCAGGTGACGACCTCTGCGGGCTGTACATGGCGGAGCATCGCCACAAGCCGGACGAGTCCACGTTCGGTGATCGTTCCTCGGCGGTCTTCGGTCAAGTCGAATCGCAGCTCACCGAGTACTTCGAGGGTGATCGCACGGAGTTCTCCGTGCCGCTGGCGCCCGTGGGTACCGAGTTCCAGAAGCGGGTGTGGGACACCTTGCGAACGATCCCGTACGGCGAAACCTGGACCTACATGGAGCTCGCGCAAACTTTGGGTAACCCGCTTGCGATCCGTGCCGCCGCCGCGGCAAACGGCAAGAATCCGATCAGCATCATCGTTCCCTGTCATCGCGTGGTCGGTAGCGACGGAAGTCTGACCGGTTTCGCCGGCGGCCTCGAACGTAAGCGGTTCCTGCTCGACCGCGAGCACGGCGGCGAATCGGATGTCCTCTTCTGATGCGCTCGGCTCACAATTCGGTGATCGGGAACGTCTACCGGTCGTGACACTCAAACCGTTCGAAGACGTCGTGACCGAATACGGTGCAGTGGTCCTCCGTGTCTGCCGCGCGGTGGTCGGGCCCGTCGACGCCGAGGACGCGTGGTCCGAGACGTTCATCGCGGCGATGCGGGCATACCCGGATCTGAACCCGGACGCGAACATCGAAGCCTGGCTGGTCACCATCGCGCACCGCAAGGCGATCGACATCACCCGAGTGCGTGCCCGCGTGGCCGTGCCGACAGACGACGTTCCGGAATTGCCGACGCGAATCGGCGTGCCGGGCACGTGGGATCACGAACTCTGGGACGCACTCGAACAACTACCACTCAAACAACGTGCGGCGGTCGCCTATCACTTTCTGGGTGGGCTGCCGTATGCAGAGATCGCGGACATCCTCGGCAACACGCCGGCAGCCGCCAGACGCGCGGGTGCCGACGGTATCGCCACCCTACGAAGAACCTACTTGTCCGCTACCGCTGCGGAAGGGAGTCACTCATGAGTAACGATGTGTTCGAGGCACTTCCAGCCGTTGACGCCGACGCCATGATCCGCCTACGGGCGCGCCTGGCTGCGCAGGCGTCCGAAGCCGAATTGATCGACGTGGCATATCGAACCGTCGATTCGCCGGTCGGAAAGCTGCTGCTGGCGGCAACTGATGTCGGCCTGGTGCGGGTTGCCTTTGCCGTCGAAGGGCACGACCTCGTTCTGGAACGATTGGCGGACACCGTCAGCCCTCGTGTGCTTCATTACCCGCGCAGGCTGGACACTGTCGCTCGCGAGTTGGACGAGTACTTTGCCGGTGCGCGTCGAGAATTCGATCTGCGCTTGGATTTCCAACTCGCGAAAGGGTTTCGACGCGAAGTGTTGCGTCATCTTCCCGAGATCGAATACGGCCACACTGCAAGCTATTCGGTGGTCGCAGCAGCGTCGGGAAGCCCGCGTGCGGTGCGTGCCGTCGGGACCGCATGCGCAAAGAACCCGCTGCCGTTGGTGGTCCCGTGTCACCGGGTGGTGCGCAGCGACGGCAGCCTCGGGCAGTACGCGGGTGGCCCCGAACTGAAAGCGATTCTGCTGGATCTGGAAGCCGGCCGGTGAGCGCAGTGACGCTGCGCTTTCAGGCGCCCTATGCAGTCGAACCGCTCACCGGTGCCCTGCGGGCTCACTGCGTCGCAGGCCTCGAGCGTCACGACGACGGTGTTCACACCAGAGTCGTACCGTTGCCTTCCGGACCCGTTGTCGTGTCGGTGTCGTGGACCGACGACGGTGTCGTCGTGGATTCCGATGTGCCGGTAACGGATTCCGCAGTTCTGGAGGTGATCGTGCGCCGTTGGCTCGACCTCGACGCCGATCACACTGCTGTCGAAGCGGCGTTCGGTAGTGATGAGTTGTTGGCCCCACTTGTTGCCGCCCGTCCAGGATTGCGTGTGCTCGGTTCGGTGGACGGGTTCGAGACCGCAGTGCTCACCGTTCTGGGACAACAGGTTTCGCTCGGCGCGGCGAGGACGTTCGGTGGTCGTTTTGTCAGCGCATTCGGAGCGCCGGTGCAAGGGGATTTTCTTGCCTTCCCTGATCCGGACATGGTTGCAGCGCAATCAACCGAGGGCATACAGAAAGCCGTCGGATTGACCACAGCGCGCGCAGGAACAGTGCACACGCTGGCAACTGCGGCAGCGAACGGCCTCGATCTCTCCTGGAATGCGGATCCTGTCCAATTTCGTCGAGAGCTGTTGGCGCTAAAGGGAATCGGACCGTGGACCGCTGACTATCTCACCGTCCGGATTCTCGGTGATCGCGACGCATTCGTACCCGATGATCTGGTGTTGAAACGTGCGCTGGGGGTCTCGACGGCCAAAGAAGCCACAGCGTTGTCCGAGCGCTGGCGACCCTGGCGAGCCTACGCGCTCTTTCATCTGTGGACCAAGGAAGCGTTTCTGTAGTCGGTCAGTCTTTCGCGCGGGCCAGTTCGGACGGCCACCAAATACGTTTCCCGATGTCGTGAGAGAGTGCCGGCACCAGGACGCTGCGCACGATGATCGTATCGAGCAGCACGCCGAAGGCCACGGCAAATCCGATCTCGGCGAGGAAGACCAGTGGCAGGATTCCCAGTACGGCAAACGTTGCGGCCAAGACGATTCCGGCTGACGTGATCACGCCGCCCGTCACCGCAAGACCGCGCAGTACACCTGCACGGGTGCCGAATTCTCCGGTCTCCTCCCGGACTCTGGTCATCAGGAAGATGTTGTAGTCGATACCCAGCGCGACGAGGAAGACGAAGGCGAACAGCGGGAACGATTGATCCGCCCCGGCGAACCCGAATACGTGTGTGAAGAAGAATCCGCTCACACCGAGGGTCGCCGCGAAGGAAAGCACCACGGTGACAATGAGAATCACCGGGATCAGCAGAGCACGGAGCAAAGCGGCCAGAACCAGGAAGATCACCACCAGCACGATCGGGATGATCAGGTTTCTGTCGCGGACCGAGGCCGCCTGGACATCAAGGGTGGTGGCCGTGCTGCCGCCGACGAGCGCGTCGGCGCCGGGCACGTCGTGGACGGCAGTCCGCAGTCGCTTGACAGTTTCGAGTGCCTGCGGCGAATCGTAGGAGTCGGCGAGGGTTGCATTGATCATGGTTCGGCCGTCGATCGGTGCAACGGTGAAAGCCGCAGGGGCGCAACCCGCAGCGGCGGCTTGTGCGACGGCAGCGGGGTTGGTCTTGATCAAATCGCTGACCTTCGCGACGTCCACCTGGGTGCAGACGGCGCCGGGATCCTGCGAGATACCTTCGACGCCGCTGGCTGCTTTGATGACGGCGTCGGCCTGGTCGGCGTTTGCGGTGATCACGGCCGGTGCGCCGGCTCCGGGATCGAACTTCGAGTCGTAGAGTTCTTGTCCGACAACGGCGTCGGGACGATTGGTGAAGCTTTCGGTGGATGTCAGGCCATCGGTTTTGAGACTGCCGATCCCGGCCGCGAACAGGATGATCAACAACACTGTGGCGCCGATCCACAGTGGGCGGTCCTTGCTACCGACGGCCTCGGCGATCTTGCCCCACATCCCGTGCGTCGTAAGGTCTGCGGCGTGATCGACCTTGGGCTTGCGCGGCCAGAAGACCCACCGTCCGGTGGCGGCCAGAGCGACCGGCATGAACGTCATCATCACCAGATAGGTGCAGGCGATCCCGATGGCGGCGACGGGTCCGAGGCTCTTGTTGGAGTTGAGTTGAGAGAACGTCAGGCAAAGCAGACCGAGAATCACGGTGACAGCCGAAGCGGTGATGGCCGGCGCAGACTCGCGCCAGGCCTTGATCATCGCGTCGAAGCGGTTGGGATACGTGTGCAATTCTTCGCGATAGCGAGAGATCAAGAGTAGGGCGTAGTCGGTACCGGCACCGATCACCAACACGAAAAGGATGCCTTGAGACTGTCCGGTCAGAGTGAGTAATTCGGCTTTCGCGAGAAAATAGATCACCATCGACGACAAACCGATGGCGAGGAGCGCGGAGAACAGCGGGAAGAACCACAACACCGGCGATCGGTACACGACAAGCAGGATGAGGATCACGACCAGGAGTGCCGCGCCAAGGAGCGCTCCGTCCAGACCGGCAAAGGCGTCGATGAACGCAACGAGTAGCCCACCTGGCCCGGCTGGGAGTACCTCGACATCACCAGCTGCTTGTTTTGCGGCGTCGATGACGTTCTGCTCGGTGGTCGCCAGGACATCGCCTGCCACGGATGTGTCTCCGTCCTTGGCGACGAGTGGCACGAAGATCGACGCAGTTGTGCCGTCGGCGGAGTACTGAGTGGGCTGCATACCGTCGGCGTCTACCCCGGAGATGCCGGCAATGGCGCCGTAGGCCGAGTTGATTGCAGATTTGTCCGCCTCGGTGAGGGCCGAATCTCTATGGAACAGAACAAATCCAGGGATCGTCTCGACTGCGAGGAAGTTCGCGGATTGGTTGCTGACGATTGTCGATTCGGCGGAACTCGGGAGGTACGAGGCGTTGTCGTTCTTTTGAACCTCGGCGAGTTTGCCCTGGAAAGAACCGCCGAATCCGCCTGCGACGAAGGCGAAGATCGCAAGGGCGATCACGGTGAAGATCGGCACGCGAAGGCGCTTCACGGCTCCGCGCTCGTTCCGTTCTGCGTCAGTTGTGTCCAGCTTGGTCATGGTTCTCCTCGAACGCAGTCGACCAGCACCAACAAAGCAACGTTTTCCAGTAGAACACGCAATACGGGCGCGGTGGAACCACTTGGCGTGGAATTGACGACGCTACGAAGTGCCTTTGCCGTATGTCTCGCGGGCTGCGACGTCCATGGGAAAACGGACGACTGTGTCGCCGAACAACAATCGAGTTGCCGAAGCAGCTGCGGCCAGCACGTGCGCGGTACCGGTTTCGGGGTTGCGGGTATGCACGACTACCTCGTCGTGCTGGAAGAAGACCAACTCGCCGTCCGGATCTTCGGCGAGGCGGCGCCTGAGGTCGGCCAGGAGGCACAGCGCCCACTCGGACGCAGTCGCCTGCACGACGAAGTTGCGCGTGAAACGACCGCGGGCGTGAGCGTCGCCGTGGGAGTAGAAGTCGGGAGACGGTGGGGGACAGGCCCGGCCGAGCAGTGACTTCACCACCTCGCCGCGCTCACCTGCCTTGGCAGCTTGCTCGACGTACTCGACGGCGACCGGGAATCGCTTCCGCAACAAGACGAGCAGTGCTTTGGCTTCACCCGCCGTCGCCCCGTACAGGACTCCGAGGATTGCGACCTTGGCTTTTGCGCGATCACCGCCGAAGGCTTCGGCACCGACAAGTGCGTACAGATCGTCGTCGCCGGCGGCGGCCATCATGCGGCGGTCGCCGGACATGGCGGCCAGAATTCGGGGTTCGAGCTGACCGGCGTCGGCGACGACGAACACGTGGCCCGGATCGGCGACGACGCTCGAGCGCATGGTCTTCGGAATCTGGAGGGCCCCGCCGCCCCGGCTCGCCCACCTGCCGGACACGACACCACCGGGAACGTAGATCGGGCGGAATCGATCGCCCCGCACCCAACTGTCCATCCACTGCCAACCGTTGGTGCTGTACAGCTTGGCGAGTTCGCGGTGACGTAGGAGCAGCGGCACAGCCGGATGATCGATTTCCTGCAGAAACCACTTGCGCGTCGACGGTAGTTCGATGCCCTGACGTCCGAACGCCTCGGTGATCTCCACCGAAGACGAAGGATTGACGGTGCGCCCGAAGACCTCACTGATCTGGGCGGCAAGTTCCTGCATACGAGCGGGGAGGTCGTATCCCGTCGGCCGCGGCCCCAGCCGTTCTTCGAGGAGTTCGCGATGCTTCTGCGTCGAGAACGGAAGGCCCGTGTGCGTCATCTCGGCGGCGCTGAGAGCGCCGGCCGATTCTGCTGCGATCAACAAGTCCAGTCGAGCGTCCGTGCCGATGGTTGCGCGCTGCTCGGCGAATTCGGTGACGACGGCGAGGGGATCGAGAACGGGTGCAGTGTCGAAGAGTCCGAGTCGATCGTCGTCGAACTCGTCGGCGGGCGGTGACGGTTTGCCGGCGCGCATTCCGAGTATCGCGCGGGTCAGGGAGATGTCGTGGCACCGTTGAACCCGTACGCCTGCCCGCAGTAGCGGTGGGTACACGGTCGCCGTACTCGGCCACACCCACCGCGGGTGCTCGGCTTCCTCGATGGTGCGTACCGCTGCGATCAGGTCGGGGTATTCGACGGGATCGGCGAGCGGCGTTCCAGCGGGATCGGTCCGTAGGACAGTTGCCGTCACAGCTCCCGTGGACGTCGTACTACCGGGGACCAGGACAACTCGCACGACATCAGTGTGACGGCTGGGTCCGACACGCTATCGCTCGGCGTGCTCAGGCCCTGACGAACCGGATGTGTTGACCCGGGCGGGCTTGGCCGAGTCGGTCGATATCTGCGTCCGCGACCACTCCCACCACCGGATAGCCGCCGGTGATGGGGTGATCGGCGAGGAACACGACAGGTTGGCCGCTGGGTGGTACCTGGATCGATCCGAGTGCCACGCCTTCGGTGGGCAGTTCGGTGTCGTCTGTTCTTCGAAGTAGTTCGTCGGCGCCGACGCGATCGACGCGTGCGCCGATTCGGTCCGAGTCGGTCGAGATCGCCCATCGGCCATGGAGGAGTGTTTCGGGGTTGGTGAATCGATCTGCGCGAGGACCGAACACCACTCGAATGGCGAGAGTCTCGTTTGCCATCGGCGGCACCGGTGCGAGGTCGACGGCTGAGAACGTGGTCGGCGATGGCCCGATCGGGAGAAAAACACCAGGCTCGAGAGGCGCCGGACCGATCCCGGACATCGTGTCGGTGCTGCGCGATCCCAGGATCTCGGGAACCACAATGCCGCCTCGGACGGTCAGATACGTCCGCAGTCCACTCGGTGCGTAGTCCAGGCGGACGGTCTGCCCAGCCCGCAGATCGATCACGCTCGAATGCCCGACCGGAATGCCGTCGCGGTAGGCCTGTGCAGGCGCACCGGTGAACGCGATCGTTGTCGGTTGCTGCGCCCGAAGACTCAGCCCACCCAGGAGGACCTCGACACCGGCTGCGCCCTCGTTGTTGCCGACGAGCCGATTGCCAAGCCTGAGAGATCGCCTGTCTGCCGCACCGGAAACCCCGACACCCGAGCGAAGATGACCTATCCGTCCGAGGTCCTGGATCAGGCTCAGCGGCCCGGTGTCGAGTATCTCGAGGCCGTTCATCGTTGTTCCTCGTTCACGAAGCGCACGCGTCTGCCGGGCTGAACGGTGGCCGGTGGTGTGGCGTTCAGATCCCACATCACGGCATCGGTGCTCCCGATGATCTGCCAGCCACCCGGTGATGCACGCGGGTAGACCGCGCTGTATCCAGCGGCCAGGGCGACGGAACCGGCAGGCACAGCGGTTCGTGATTGCGTTCGACGCGGAACGTCGAGCCGAGTGTCGCCTGAAGTCAGGTAGGCGAAGCCGGGTGCGAATCCGATGAAGGCGCAACGCCACATTGCCCCGGTGTGGGCCGCAACCACCTCGGATCGGCTCATACCAAGTGACTGTGCGACGTCGTCGAGGTCGGGCCCGTCGTACCTGACGGCGATGGTGAGTGCATCCATCTCGAAATGCTCGTCTGTGGTCGCGGCAGAATCGGTCTGCTCGAGATCGTTCAAGCGCTTTCGGACGTACGTGAGATCTGCCGCCGGGGTGCACGTGACCAGGACCGTGCGAGCTGCGGGGAGGAAGTCTTCGACCCCGACCGGGGTGTTACGCGTCAGTGCTTCGGTGAACGCGAGAACGCCAGCTTCGGAATCGAAGTCCACGAGCAATGCGCGTTCTCCCGCGGGAAGTATGCGAGTCACAGGGAGGGCTCCCTATCGACTCGAGTCCGCTCCACGTCCGCTCGCATCGCGGCGATGAAACTCTCGATGGTGGCTCGCTCTGTGGCGGTGTAATTCCCGACGGTGCTCGCAGCGCGTGAAATGAGGGGGCCGAAGAAGCTCTCGCCCAGAGTGACCGCCGATGGTGTGACCTGCAAGAGCACCCGTCGACGGTCTGCTGAGTCCCGCTCCCGAGCTACGTGCCCCGCTTTGACCATCCGGTCGACCAGTGCAGTCACCGACGCCGAGTTGATCCCGAGCTGTGAGCCCAACCAACCTGGCGTCGCCGATGTGTTCGAGCGCTCGGCATCGAGAAGGCAGATCAACGCGCGCACGTCGGTGGAGTGCATTTTGTACTTGTTCGCAAAGCCGGAAACCGCCACGTTCAAGTCGACGGTCAGTGCGCGAAGCGAGTGGACGATCGCCATCGCTTCGTCTTCTGCATCGCCGACGCTCAAGGATGCCTCCAGCCCTGGTGTGTTGTCTCTCGATTGTCTACTATCTCGATAATCGAGAGAAATGGGGGTGGGGGATGGACTTCAATCGCGCATACGACGCTGTACTGACCAAATGGCCGCAGAAACCGCTGGGTGTGGATCTCGCGGGGCGGTTCGGTAACACGCATGTGAACGTCTGTGGGCATGCAGACTCGCGGCCGTTGATCCTTCTGTCCGGGGGAGGTGCCACTTCGACGGTGTGGTTCGACAATGTTGGGGCGCTGTCGAAATCCCGGCGTGTCTTTGCTGTCGACACCATGGGCGATGCCGGGCGGAGCGTTCCGAATGGTGATCCGATGAAGTCCGTCGACGATCTGATCGAGTGGATGGACTCGATAGTCGATTGCACCGGGGCCGGCACCGTTGATGTGATCGGACATTCCTATGGCGCAATGATTGCGTTGGCCTTTGCGCTGCATCGACCGAATCGTGTCGGGAAACTTGTTCTGCTCGATCCTAATTCGAGTTTCTCCGGCATGAAGGCGGGCTACCTTCTGCGTGCGCTTCCGCTGTTGCTCTCCCCGTCGCGAGCGCGCCGACGGCGACTGTTGGATTGGGAGACAGGTGAGTTGAGTATCGACTCCGACTGGCTGTCTCTTGTGGAAGTGGGCACTTCGGATCTACCGCGACCCGATCTCGTAGTGCCTCGACGTCCTTCGAAGGAGGCCTTGAGCGCACTGGATGTCGAGTTGCTGGTGGTCCTCGCACAAGACGGACGGGTGCATGATGCGGAAACCGTGTCGAAGTCAGTGCGGGAGAGGGTTCCCGCAGCGCGTGTCGAGGTGCTGAAAGCTTCTTCGCATCACAGCATTCCGATGGTTCCCGCCGATGAAATCAACCGGGTGCTCGTCGACTTCTTGGAGGGCTAGCGGATCAGGGTGCGACGACGCACCCCGGACCGATCGGTGTCGCCGGATTGACATCGACCGTTGTGACCGGCCCGCCCGCGGACGTCTGGTAGGCCATCAGAGAGTGTTCGCCCGGTGCAGTCGGAGTCCACAGCGTGACGGCGTGGCCGAGTACGACCGGCAAGGTGAAGTAGGGATTGACGGTGTCCCAGATCAGTTCCTGCGGGAACATGGTCGACGCTCGGTTCATGTCGACAATCGAGACGTTCGGCTCGTTCAACGCTGCTGTCCTGGCAACCACCAGATACGTGCAGCCCGCTCCGTACGACGTCGTCGGCCCGCTGCTGAGACCCGGAAGGATCGTGACGTCGACTACGTCCGCGGAAGCTGACGTCGCGGAACAGATGGCTGCACTCGCGCAGAGGGCAGCGGCGACTACGGTAGTTCGAGCGATTCGTGAAAGTGTCATACCAGCAGGTCGGTTTTATCTGGGTGGGTGTTACAGGCAGACTGACCGGATGCGCGCACTTCACGTTCTGCTGGCCGGCTTCGGCTTCCTGCTGGGGTTCCTGATTATTGTTGTCTCCGGCCTGATCGAGTGGGCGTCCTTCGCCTCCCGAACCGATTTCGCCTTCGTCGGTGACTCCGCCGTGTCGGTTGGTGTTTCCAACGAGGCGATCTACACCGCCGTCGCTGCTCCACTGGTGGGTGCACTGTTGGGCTGGGGGTCAGCTGTCATCGCGACGAGGTTCGGGTGGAGCCTCACTCGTGGGGGTGCCACGCCGGCAAGCGAGTGACCAGGCAGCGGACCCGCTTGCTGGTCCGTGGGTTATGAGGAAAGGCCCCGACCTCCATCGAGGTCAGGGCCTTTCTTTGCGCCGAGCTACTTCTGTGTCGAGCTACTTCTGTGTCGAACTACTTCTGTGTCGAACTACTTCTTCGAGACGCGGAGCAGCTTCTTGTTGACGAACTCGTCCATTCCCCACGGACCCAGCTCGCGGCCGACTCCGGAGCGCTTGACTCCGCCGAAGGGCAGACCGGGCAACGTCGTTCCGTGCTCGTTGACGAACGCCATTCCCACGTCGAGATCTGCAGCGACCGACCGGGCGGAATCGAGATCGCTGCTCCAGACGGATCCGCTCAGGCCGTAGACCGACGAATTGGCAAGTTCCACAGCCTCGCTGGCCGACTTGACCTTGTAGACGACTCCGGCAGGTCCGAACAGTTCTTCGCTGTAGGCCCGCATGTCCGGTGTCACGTCTGCGAGCAATGTCGGTTGAACGTAGGCGCCCGGGCCGTCGATCTTCTTTCCACCGGTCAGCAGCGTGGCACCCTTGGACACAGCGTCGTCGATCTGCTCGATCAGAGTATCTGCCGCGCTCTGCGAAGAGAGTGGACCCAACACTGTGGATTCGTCCAACGGGTCACCGGCAGTGACGGATTCGAAGGACGTCGCCAACTTGTTGGTGAAGTCGTCGTAGAAATCTTCGGTGACGATGAAACGCTTGGCCGCGTTGCAGGCCTGGCCGGCATTGGACAGACGTGCCTTGGTTGCGGACTTGACGGTGGCATCCATGTCGTCGGAATCGAGGACGATGAACACGTCTGATCCGCCGAGTTCGAGGACGACCTTCTTGAGATTGCGTCCGGCAGTTTCGGCGACGCTGGTTCCGGCGCGTTCGCTGCCGGTCAGTGACACACCTTGAACTCGGGGATCGGCGATCATGTCCGCGATCTGCTCGTTGGTCGCGAAGACGTTGACGTAGGCGTCGTCCGGCAATCCGGCTTGTCGCAGAATCTCTTCCATCAGCAGCGCCGACTGCGGACAGTTCGATGCGTGCTTGAGAATGATCGTGTTACCGAGCATCAGATTCGGTGCCGCGAAGCGGGCGACTTGGTAGTACGGGAAGTTCCACGGCATGACGCCGATGAGAGCGCCGATCGGTCGCCGGTACACAACCGACTCCTCGGCCCCGGGAACGTCGAGTCGTTCTTCCTCGAGCAATGCCGGACCGTGGTCTGCATACCACTGATAGATCGCGGCCGAGAGTTGTACTTCGCCCTTGGCCTCGCGGACCGGCTTACCCATCTCCAAGGAGATCATTCGGGCCAGTTCGTCTGCGCGCTCTGTGTACAGTTCGGCGGTCTTGCTCAGGACTGCCGCACGCTGCTGTGGCGCACTGTTGCGCCAGGTCAAGTAGCCGCGATGCGTGTTCGCAAGTGCGGCTTCAACTCCGGCGTCATCCAAAGTATCGAATTCCCTGACGGTTTCACCTGTCGCGGGATTGACTGTTTTGTAATTAGCCATAGTTGTACAACGTGCGGAAGGGGCTCGAAGATTCCCGAAACGCGCAATCACATTGAATCGGCTCAACAGGTTTCGATCAAATCCCGGCTGGGTACCATGTCACGCCACCTTGGGACGATGGGTGCGCTCGTAGCCCTTGCGGTCGTAGAAACGGGTGGTCACGATGCCGAGTACGACGCCGATCAGTAGCCCCACCAACGTCATCCAGACGGCATGCAGCAGGCCTGCCTCACCGCGTGCGCCGAAGAACAGGATCGATCGCGTGCCCATGTAGATCTGGTGCATCGGCTCGAATTGCGCCAGCCAGGCATACAACCTGGGGCTGGCTTCGAGGGGGATGGTGCCACCGGACGAGGGCAGCGCGAGAATGACGAACACGAACAGGTTGATCAACATGCCCAACGAGCCGAACGCGGCCATCACCGACATCGCCGTGATGCCCACCGCTGTGATGACCAGCGCGCCGTACTCCCACAATGCAAGCCCGTGAGTGACCGGCATTCCGAGGGCGCGACTGATCCACTGGAACAACGCGGAGACTATGCCGGACAACACGATCATGAATGCCCATTTGACGAGCAGCGTTCGAAACCTGTTGATACCCACAACGTCGTTCTGAACGAAGAGTGGACCGAATTCGGTAGGCGCGTATCCGAGCATGCCGTCCACCAAGGAATTGACCACGGTTGCTCCGGTGAATCCCGCAAGGACCAACAGCAGCGCGAAATAGAATGCCACCAAACCGAATCCGGTTCCGTCGGGAAGTGGATCGTGGGCAACCGTGAGTACGTTCACCGGGTTTTCGAGCAGCAGGCGGCTCGCTCCGGAGATCTGGGCTCCGGTGCCTCCCGCTTCCAACTGCGCGGTGACAAGGGCGGTGAGTTGCTCGCCCATGTTCTTGTTGACCGAGGCGAGGGCTGTGGTTCCGATCGACTGGACCAGCGATGCCGAGACGGAACCGGCGCGAGGATTGGTGTAGATCGTGATGATCGGTTGCTCTACGTCACCGGCGACGACGCTGGCCTCCGCCAGGATGATCGTCCTCTTCGTGAAATCACTGGGAATCACGATCGCGCCGTACAGCGTGCCGGAGCTCAACCGCGATTGGGCTTCGGCGATACCGATCTGCTGCAGGTCGATCTTCTGGTGGTCGATTCCGCTTTCGAGGCCGGCGACGATGTCGTTTCCGAAGTTCTTGCGGTCGGCGGGGTCGCCACCGGGGAGGGTGTCGCCTTCGTCCTGGTTGACCAGGGCGATCGGGAACTGGTCCAGGTGTTTCTTGGGGTCGAGTATTCCGCCCATGTACAACGCTGCCAGCGCAGACATCAAGAGGGTGACCACTATCAATGGTGTCAACCAGAATCGTGGTGTGTGCATGACGGTGCGGGCAGACGGCTCCGTGTTCTTGCTCATCGTCAGTCGACCGGCTTTCGTTCGCGCGGAGTTCCTCGGGCTGAGCGTAAACGCAAAGGTGCGCCGGGGCAGTCTTTCGATCTGCCCGCGGCGCTGGAGACCTGTCCGGTCGGCGACAGGCCGGATTGCCGGCAGTCTCATCCGAAAAGGCTGAGAACGGATCGGTAGGGTATGGCCCGCGGCAACCCTGCCGAGACGATTTCGGAGAAACCGTTGACCAACGTGCTGATAGTTGTCCTGATACTCGTAGTGATCGCTGCCGTCGTGTTTGTGGTCCTGCGTGGACGCCAGGGCAAGCCGAATGCTCGCGTCGACCCGCTCGCCGACTATCCCGAGGTGTACGACCCCCACAAGATCGGGGTCGGTGACATCATCACGTACGCGGGTATCGACCATGTTGTTCGAGGGACCATCACGCTCGACGAAGAGGGGTACATCTGGCGTGAGCACCTTCTCGACGGTTCGACCGGTCGTCGTTGGTTGACGGTCGAGGACGACGAGGGCGAATTGGAGATGACTCTCTGGATGCGTCGAGAAGGAACCAACCTGGTCCCGAACGGCGACGTCATTCTCGACGACAAGGTTCACCGCAAGATCGAAAGTGGAACGGCGAAGTTCACGGCCGAGGGTACGACGGGTACGGCCCCTTCCGGCTCGATGGAATACGCGGACTATGCGACCGCAGACAAGACCGGCCTGATTGCATTCGAGAAGTGGGCGCGCGGACAGTCGTGGGAGGTTTCCACGGGACGGGCGGTCACTCGCAGCGAACTCACTGTCATCCACTCGGGCCCCCCGGAATGAGCCTGTATCTACTCGACGTGGAGCCGACCGACGTGGATGCCTCGGCACTGGGGTTGGTACTGGGAGCTCCTGCGCCACCGACCCTCGCCGAGTTGGTGATCGGAACTTCCGACGCGACGCTGACCCTCGGAGTGCTGGGGGCTTCGCACGTGGTGACGGCCTGGGCGTCGGGAAAGAAACTGACCGAACAGGTTTCGTGCGATGCTCTTGCAGTCGGCGGTGAACTACTGCCCGCAGTGGAGTCCACGCAAAACTACCGGTTCGAGTCTTCCTCACTGGTGATGGACCGGGTCGAATTCGACTCGGAAGCTGCGTCGTTGAAAGAGTCCGCCGGCCACGACGGTTGGATCTGCGGATCCTTTCCCGGTGACGACACGGCTTTGACCGCTTTGTATGGCGTGCGAGACCGCCAGGGGTGGAGTTGGCAGAGTTGGCATTTGTACCCGGGGGAGGGGACAGGAGTGATCGTGAAGACACGCAGCAGGTGGCAGCCGTGAGGGGGCGGACGTGGTTGGCTCCGGTGATGCTGGCGGCCGCAATTGTCTTGTCGGCGTGCGGTGGTGGAGCCAAAGACTTCATCGCGGACAACTATTCCAAGACGTCCCAGGATGGCGACGTCGTGTTGTACTCGTCGAAAGATCCAGTGGGCACGACCGTCTCACGGATTGTCGACGCGGACGAACCAGCGGCGCGAAGTGCTGACGGCGGCAACGAATACCTGCGCTACGACGACGACATCGTCACTGTCAGTTCGGCTTCGGGCGGTGGCAGCACCATCAAGGTAGAGGACATCGACGGCACGTATCGCAGCGGCGGATACGCGTACCTGGGACCGGGCTTCAACCCGGGATCCCCGGCGGGTGGAAGCAGTGGCAGCGGCGGCTCGGGTAGTGCCAAATGACGGTAATGCTCAATGAGAAGGAGAACGGCGTGACGAACATCTTTGCATCCACTTCCGTCGAGATCGGGACGGTGGATCCGGCATTGCTCGTCGGGGGCGTTCTCGGCACCCTCGCCTACTTCGTCGTCGGTGCAGCGGTTCTGGCGACGGGATTCCTGGTCCTCGACCTCATGACACCCGGAAATCTCCGCCACCAGGTTTACGTCGACAAGAACCCGAACGCTGCGATTCTGTTGGCCTCCAATCATCTTGCGCTGGCGATCATCGTGGTGACGGCAATCCTGACCAGTTCGGACGGCTTTGCTCAGGGACTCGCCGACTCCGCGGTGTACGGACTGTTCGCGATCGTGTTGCAAGCGATCGCGCTGCGATTGATGAACGCATTCCTTCCCGGCAAGTTGGTTGCGCTGGTGCAGGATCCGAAGATGTGTGGCGCCGCGTGGGCTGTGGGTGTGAGCTTGCTGTCCATCGGTTTGGTGAACGCCGCAGCGCTCACCTGATGGTTGCCGCTGATCCCGATGTGACAGTTGACGAGCGTTCGACGATGCTCGGCCCGCGTGCACGCGTCCTTCTCCTTGCGGCTGTTGCGGCGTGCGCTGCGTGTGGCCTGATCTACGAGCTGGCCCTGTTGACACTCAGCGTGAGTCTGACCGGCGGCGGCATCACCCAGACGTCGTTGATCGTCGCGGGATTTGTTGCGGCTCTGGGTATCGGAGCGCTGGCCGCCAAACCTCTGCTGGGACACGCTGCCGTTTCGTTCGTGACGGTCGAGATACTGCTCGGGCTGATCGGCGGATTCAGTGCCGTCACGCTGTACGTGACCTTCACGTTCTTCGGTTCCAGCGCAGCAGTTCTGGTGGCGGCGACCGCGCTGATCGGCATCCTCGTCGGTGCCGAAGTGCCTCTGCTGATGACGCTCCTGCAGTCCGGTCGCAGCGACAACGACGCACAGAGCACCGGAAAGGTACTGGCCAACCTCAATGCCGCCGACTACCTCGGCGCATTGATCGGTGGTCTGCTGTGGCCGTTCGTACTGTTGCCGTGGGCGGGAATGATTCGCGGTGCCGCACTCACCGGCATGATCAATCTCGTGGCTGCGGCAGTGGTCGCGCTGATACTCCTTCGGTGGCAGCTCAGCCTGCGCGCACGATCGATCGCCGTCGTCGCAATGCTGTTGGCAGCAAGTTTGATCGGATGGTTGCTGATCGCAGCATCGGACATCGAGACCACGTCGAGGCAGCGGCTCTACACCGATCCCGTGGTGGCCGCCGAGCGATCGGTGTACCAGGAAATCGTCGTCACCGAGCGGGGGAACGACGTGCGCCTGTTCCTCGACGGAGACCTGCAGTTCTCCAGTGTCGACGAGCATCGGTACACGGAGTCGCTGGTGTATCCGGCCCTGGTGAACGACCCCCGGCGCGTGCTGATTCTGGGCGGCGGTGACGGCCTCGCTGCACGGGAAGTGCTGCGAATGAACAGCGTCGAGCAGATCGTTCAAGTGGAACTCGATCCGGCAGTCATCGAGTTGGCCAACACGCGTCTTCGTGATCTGAACGAGGGAGCGCTCGAGGATCCACGGGTGGACGTCGTACTCGACGACGCGTTTCGGTGGCTGCGAGAGCGTCCGGAACCGGGTTTCGATGCGGTGATCGTCGACCTCCCAGATCCCGACACCCCCGCACTTGGCCGCTTGTATTCGATGGAGTTCTACGGACTTGCCGCTGCCGCGATGAATCCGGGCGGGCTGATGGTCGTCCAATCCGGCAGCCCGTACTCGACGCCGGATGCGTACTGGCGAACGGTGTCGACGGTATCGGCTGTCGGACTGAGTGTCTCGCCCTACCACGTTTTCGTGCCGAGCTTCGGTGACTGGGGATATGTGCTCGCGCAAGCGGGATCCACTCCACCCGACCTTCGTCTGCCCGCTGATGTGCCGGAACTACGGTTCCTCGACGAGCCGACGCTGGCGTCGGCCTCGGTGTTTCCTCGCGATCGCCCGAGGCGGGAGTTGGAGCCCTCGACGCTCGACCGGCCACGCATCGTCGACGATATGCGCAAGGGCTACGAACGCTGAACTCCCGACCGAGTAGCTTGAATCGAGACTCTCGGCCACGACGGAGGTACGGATGACTGTTCGGATCGAGGAGCACGCACCGGGAGTTCGGTTGCTCACGATGAAGCGCAGGAAGCATTCGCAGCTTTTCATGAAGAAGAGGTGATCGAAATGAACGGTGCACAGTCGCTTATCCAAAGCCTGGTCGACTCGGGCGTCGAGGTGTGCTTCGGCAATCCAGGAACGTCCGAGATGCATTTTGTCGCCGCACTCGATTCCGTTCCGCAGATGCGTGCGGTACTCGGCTTGTTCGAGGGCGCCGTGACCGGTGCCGCGGACGGCTACGCACGGATCGCCGGAAAGCCCGCCGCGACGCTGCTCCATCTGGGCCCCGGTATGGCGAACGGACTGGCGAACCTTCACAACGCGCGCCGCGCCCACACCCCCATCGTGAACATCGTCGGGGACCACGCGACCTACCACCACGGTTTCGACGCTCCTCTCGAATCGAACATCGATGCGCTGACCGAATGGTTGGAGGGGTGGAGTCGACGTTCCGAATCCACCGCGACCGTCGGTAGCGACGCGGCCGACGCCGTTGCCGCCTCGATGAATCCGCCCGGGCACATTGCCACACTTGTCCTCCCTGCCGACGTCTCGTGGGGCGAAGGTGGAGTTCTTGCGGGTCCTCGGGACATACCGCCGCGGGCGGAAGTTTCTGCAAAACAGATCGACTCGGTGGTGGGCGCGCTCAATGCCGAGGGTCGCGCCACGCTACTGCTGGGCGGCGCAGCCTGTTCCGAAGCTGGGCTGCGCGCCGCTTCCCGAATTGCGGTCGCGACCGGTGCACAGATTCTGATCGAGACTTTTCCAGCCAGGCTTCAACGCGGTGCGGGGCTACCGTCATTCGAGCGCTTGGGATACTTCGCCGAGCACGCCACCGAACAACTTCGCGGAACAACTCAGCTGGTTCTGGCCGGAGCGGTTTCGCCGGTCTCGTTCTTTGCGTATCCCGGAAAACCGAGCGATCTGGCACCGGAGGGTGCTGCGGTGACAACGCTGGCAAGCGTCGGCGACGATGTTGCCGGTGCACTGGAGGCAGTGGCCGAACTCGTGGCACCGGGAGTCGAACCTGTTTTGCAGGAAGCGAATCGGCCGGCGCTGCCGAGCGGGCCTCTGGACGTTCGAAATTGGGCCGACGTGATCGGCGCCCTGCTGCCAGGCGACGCCATCATCTCCGACGAGGCGGCGACTTCCGGTTGGGCGATCCCGATTGCCCTTGCCGGAGCGCCGCGCCACGACGTGCTCACGCTCACCGGAGGTGCCATCGGCCAGGGCATCCCGGTGGCGACGGGCGCCGCTGTGGCAGCGCCGGAGCGACCGGTGATCAATCTCGAAGCCGACGGAAGCGCGATGTACACCATCACGGCGTTGTGGACGCAGGCGCGAGAGATGTTGAACGTCACGACGATTCTGCTCAACAATCGCGCATACGCCATCCTGCGTGGCGAACTGCAACGAGTCGGCGCAGAAGGTGGCGGCGTCGTCGCACAGTCGATGTTGGATCTGTCATCTCCGAACATGGACTACGTCAAGATCTCCGAGGGGTTGGGAGTGCCCGCGTCGCGGGCGAACACAGCGGAGGAGTTGGCCGAACAGTTTGCCGCAGCGCTGGCGGAACCCGGCCCGCATCTCATCGAGGTCATGCTGCCTCCGACGTCGTGATTTCGACCTCGAATCGATCGTCGATCGTGCATTCAACTGGAGGTTTTCGGTGCTAGCTGCGATCGGTTTGTCTCTTCCGATTGCCCTCGGCCTGCTTTTCGTCTCGATGCCCATGGCGGTGATCGTGCTCGTCATGATCACCGCTGGAGCACATCGAGGGGCGGCATCTTTTCTACTCGGGTGGGTCCTCGGAATCTCGGCAGTCGTCGCGGTGACCATCGTGATCGCGGACTATTCGTTTGCGGAGTCGGAGTCGTCGCAGACTTCGGTGTGGTCGAGCGTCGTACGAATCGTGTTGGGTCTTGTCCTGTTCGGCTTGGCATACAAGCAGTGGCGCGCGCGTCCGCGAAACGGGAGTGAGCCGACAGTTCCGAAGTGGATGAAGAGCGTCGACGGGTTGACTCCGCGGAAGGCGTTCGGATTGGCGTTCTTGTCCGCGGCGGTCAATCCCAAGAATGCAGCGCTGGCGGTATCCGGTGCGGCCACTATCGCGGTCGCCACGAATGTCGTTGCCCAACAGATTGTTGCCGCGGTGATCTTCACGGTCATCGCGAGCGTCGGCATCGCGTCGCCGATCCTGGTGAAGGTGTTCTCCGGCAAGCGTGCCGACGAGATCCTCGCGTCCGCGAAGGCATGGATGACCGCCAACAACGCGGTGATGATGACGGTCATCCTGACGATCCTCGGTGCGACCGTGCTGGGCGAGGGGCTCAGTGGGCTGCAATAGGTCGCCTACCATTGGCGGGTGACTGATTTCGACGACGACGCTGCCGGTTCCATTGCCTCCGCTGCTTTGGCTGTTCTGCGCGAGCAAGGCCCGCTGAGTCTCGAAGAGTGGGCGACCCATCTCGAGGAGTACGGAACTGCGACCGAGTTGGCCGATGTACTCGAGTACCTGTCCGAACCGATGCTCGGGTACCTGCCCAACGGAAAGTACGTCGCTCTCGACACGGTCCTCGAAGGGCTCGTGTTCACTCACCGGCTCAGCGAAGTCGAAATTGCGTCGGACATCCTTGACGCGAGCCCCGACCTGGAACCGATCTTGGCATTCGGCGACGACGACGGGGCGATCCGGGTGGCCCTGGCGGAAGAAGCAGCCTCCGAACGCGGAGCTGCTCCCTTCCGGAGTCGACGAGTTGTGGTACTTCCGGCCGGAACCCTCGGCGAGTGCGCCGACGGTGATCTCGTCGGCTTGGCTGTCGAAGACGGAACACTTGCGTTTCGTCTGGTCGAGATCGAGGACGAACCCGATCTTGCTCCGGCGCTCGGCGAACTCTTCGAGGAGGACGGAGTCGAGGCCCTGGATTCTGTGTGCTGGCAACTCCTGATCGAGGATCCGTCACTCTTCACGGTTCCTGTTGCGCCGCTGGGTGAGATCTTCGAGGTGGCAGGTTACGAGCACGAGCGTGAGCTACTGGCTCGGCGGGGATTCGACTTCGACGCCTACGACCTGCAGATTCGGACAGCCTTGGCGGCCAGTACCTACGACCTGACCCACGACGAGGCAGTCTCTGCCGTTGCGTTTGTCGATCTGGCGGACCGCGGATACACCGACGCGGTCATCGCCGACTTCGATATCGCGGACTGGGCCCACCGTCATGTGAGCGCTGCTCCGGACTCTTTTGTCTCACTGGCAGATCCGGGTGCTGCAGTGGCCGTGTTCGATCTCGGATTTCGGAATCAGGACCCGGTGACCGACGCAATCCTCGAAGCGCTTGCCTCCGAACTGGCCGAGCGAGGGCCACGGTCGGTGCGGGCGGCGGCTCATTGGCTCGCCGGTAAGGCCGTCGATCGGCTGGGACGCGTCCTCGAAGCGGAAGCGCACTACGAGAAAGCGGTCCTTGCCGAATCCGGTTGGGGTCCGGCTTTGTTCGAGCTGGCTCAGTTCGCGTCGGACCGGGGCGACGCGACCCGGGCGCTGTCACTGCTCGGGCGGATCGACGGCGGAACCGAAGAGAATCTCTACGCCGTACTGCAGGACTTCGTCCCAGCCGATCACCCGGAACTCGGACGAAACGACAAGTGTTGGTGCGGTTCCGGCCGCAAGTACAAGGTCTGCCACCTCGGAAAGACCGATGACTCCGTCAAGGCGGACGGTCGGTGGCTGTACAAGAAGGCATGCCTGTTTGCGTTCGCCTCCGAATTCGTCGACATCGTGACCGGGCTCGACGATCTCGAAAACGAATATCTCTCCGAGGACGAACTGATCGCGGCCACGATCTTCGACGGCTCGGCACTGGACGTCGCTCTGTTCGAGGGTGGAATCTTTGCCGAATTCTTGGCCAGACGCAGCGAACTACTTCCGGAGGCGGAAGTTGTGACAGCCGCACAGTGGCTCGGAATCCGGAGGTCGGTGTACGAGGTGATCGAAACGTCCGACACCGGCGTCGTGCTGCTCGATCGTGGGTCCAAGGAGACCGTCACGGTTGCTCACTCGGTCGAAGGCAAGCCAGGTGATGTGATCAGTGCTCGGGTCCTGACGGCCCCCACTGGCGCGTTTGCGGTGGGTGTTGTGGTCATGGCAACGGAATCGCAGGCTGCGAGGGTGCTCGAGGTTCTCGCTTCCGAAGATCTCGAGGCCGAAGAACTGGTGCGCGAGTTGCGTGGAGGCGCCGATCACTCGACCGATGACCGGTGACGATGTATCGAGTCGACCCCGTTAAAGTTGGATAGGTGAACGAACCGATGGATGCCAATGACTTGATCGCCGAAGCCGCGATGGAGTTGTTGCGTGAGCACGGCCCGCAGACAGCGGCGGACTGGGGCACTCTGTTGGCTGACGCCGGGCACGGTACAGCCGAGGACATGACCGAATTCGTCGAGTACGTCGAGGACCCGTTGCTCGGATACTTGAGTGAGGAACGGTACGCCGCCCTCGACACGTTGTTCGAGCATCGAGTGCTGACCCATCGGCTCACCGAAGCCGAAATAAAGTCCGGCGTTCTCGACGCGAACCCCGATCTGATGATGCTGCGGGTGTTCCTCGATCGTGACGACGACGAGATTCATGGCATCAGCGTCGTGCACCGCGGGATAGACGACGACCTGTTGGCTGATCGTGGGATCGAAGATCCGGAGTTCCCACACGACGAAGGCTTTCTACTCGACACCGACACCCTTGCCGAGTGCTCGGCAGGTGACTTGATCGGATTGTTCGTCGCTGACCGTGAGCTGACGCTCTGCACCATCCCCGAGGTACTGGATCCCGCACCCGGATTCGGCGAGCACCTGGCGACGGTCCTTGCCGACATCGGTGCTGACACCCTCGATGCCATTGTCTGGCAGTTGATGCTCGACGAGCCGTCGCTGTTCCGTCAGCCGACCGCCCCGCTGGGCGAGATGCTCGAGGCGTCAGGTTACGTCCGCGACGGTGACTACGTTGCGGTCGACGGATTCGATTTCGAGGCATACCACCTGGCGAACCGGGCTCGCATGCTCGAGGTCCGCGAGAATCTGCACCCCGAAGAAGCCGCGTCGGTGATCGCCTTCGTCGATGTGGTCATGGCCGCGAAAGCCGAAGGCGTCGACGATGTCTCGGACTGGGCGCGCAAGCAGATCAAGGAGGATCCGCAGGCCTTCGCCGGCCTCGCCGAGCCGCCCGCGGCTGCGGCAGCGTTGGAGCTGTTGTCCGAACTCGACGATCATGATTCCGTATTGCATTCTGTTGCAACTGCTCTCGCCGAAAAAGGGTCGCGTCGTGTCAAGCCGGCAGCGCACTGGCTGGCGGGCAAGGCTTCGGATCGTCTCGGCAAGATCCTGGCCGCTGAGGCGTCGTACGAATCAGCGCACGATCTCGATCCCGACTGGACTCCCGCGATCTTCGATCTGGCGCTACTGGCCGCCGATCGAAGCGATGTGACGCGCGCGCTGGCTTTGCTGGGCCGAATCGAGGGTGGCGAGTCCGAGGTTCTGCACGAGGTTCTTCAGCGCTACGCCCCGGCCGAGCACCCCGAACTCGGACGAAATGACAAGTGCTGGTGCGGTTCCGGTCGAAAGTTCAAGGTTTGCCATCTCGGTAAGTCCGAGGTGGCGTTCGACGACCGGGCCAGCTGGCTCTACGTCAAGGCTCAGTTGTTCTCGCGCACGCCGGAGTACTTCGACGCCGTGTTCGATCTTGCGCTCATCCGTGCCGAGCAGTTCAACAGCGAAGAAGCACTGACGCTGGCCGTCGAAGGTGGTTTGGCCGTCGACGCTGCCTTGTTCGATGCGGGTATTTTCGCAGCTTTTGTCGAGCGCCGCGGAGAACTGCTGCCTGCCGACGAACGCGAACTGGCCGATCAGTGGTTGTCGATTCCGCGCTCGGTGTACAAGGTCGCCTCGACGGAGCCGGGACAGTTGGTGACCCTCAGCGACGTCCGCAACGGGCATCTGGTGAAGGTCACGGACGAGTGGGGCTCGCTGAACCTCGAGCCAGGCACACTCGTGTGTGCTCGTGTTCTTCCGGCCGGGTCCACGATGCGCACGTTCGGTGGCATCGAACCGCTTGCGGTAGAAGACAAGAAGGAGTTGATCCAACTGATCGAGTCGGTGGATACCGAACCGGGTCAGCTGGTGGAGTTCCTCAGCCGCGGCCTTGCCGGTGCGCCTTTCCGGTAGCGCGAACTACCAAAAAGGCGCACGGGGCCGGAGGCCCTAGGGCGTTACCTGAGCCAACATCATCTGCTCGAAACCCTCACCGTACGGCGGGAGCATTCCCCATTCACCGCGTGGGTCATGCTGCGCTGCTTCGAATACCGTTCGCGCGTGACTGAACTCCAGGAAACCCTCACGGCCGTGGTAGTGCCCGATGCCCGAAGCCCCGACGCCGCCGAAGGGTGCGTCGCTCAGCCCGGGGTGAGACATCGCGTCGTTGATGGTGACGCCGCCCGAGACGGTGCGTTCGAGTACGGATTCCTTCTCGTCCAGATCGGTTCCGAAGTAGTACAGCGCCAACGGTTTCGGTCGTGAATTGATGTCGGCGACGACGTTGTCGAGTTGGTCGTACGGCAAGACGACGACGGCCGGCCCGAAGATCTCCTCCTTCATGATCTGCGCGTCGGTCGGAGGGTCGACCACGATTCGCAGTGGGCGACGACGAGTGTCTGCGGAGAGTTCTTCGTCGGGAACGGTGATGATCCGTGCCCCACGTTCTTCGGCGTCCGCGATGTACCCCTCGATGCGTGCGAGGTGACGATCGCTGACTATCGAGACCATGTCTTTGTTGTCGGCGATCGTGGGAAACAGTCCCGTGAACTGGTCGGTGAACGCGTCGATGAATGCTTCCGTGTTCTCGCGCGGAACGTAGATCAGATCGGGAGAGACACAGAGTTGACCGGCGTTGGTGGACTTCGCGATAGCCAAACGCGAAGCAGCAGAGCTGATATCGGCACTGCGGCTCAAGACGCTCGGTGACTTGCCGCCGAGTTCGAGGGTGACCGGCACCAGGTTCTTCGCAGCATTGGCCATGACCAGCTTTCCGACGGTCGTGCTGCCGGTGAAGACGAGGTGGTCGAAAGGCAGCGACGTCAGCAGATCAGCGACTTCCGGGCCGCCGGTCACCACCGCGACCTCCACGGGGTCGAGAGTTCGACGAGACGCCTCGGCCAGGACGGCCGCAGTATTGGGCACGATCTCCGACGGTTTGAGAACGGCGCGATTTCCTGCTCCGAGGGCGCAGGCGAGCGGGCTCAGGAGAGTGAACAGGGGAGCATTCCAGGTTCCGATGATGCCGATCGAACCCTTCGGCTGGTACGACACGTACGCCGTGGCACCCAACTGGTCCTGCATCGCTCCGGTAGCTCTCGGTGAGCGAATCATCCACTCTTCGAGCGAATCACGAACGTGCTTGAGTGAAACCATCGACCCGAGAACGTCATTCATCACCGAGTAGGCCGGGATTCGGCCGCCGAAGTCTTCGTTGATCGCCTCGGTCAGATCCTTGTGGTTTGCCACCAGGAGATCGACGACGCGTTGAATGCGCTCGCGTCGTGTCTGCGCGGACGGAAGACCAGCGGCTCGAGTTGCTTCCTGCTGAGCGCGCAGAATCTCTTCGAGATCAGTGGTGACGGCGGCATCGGTGCTCATGGGCACTCCTCGTAGTGGCGAAGTATTGACCGGACCGTATCGACGCGGTGCGAGTGGATGTCCTTTTCGTCTCGTTGACCGGGACGGATTCGATTGGTAGAGAGAACACATGTCGCAGACACAGGTAGAAGACACTGCAGTGAAGATTTCCGTCGAGGAATCGGTGGGACTCGGTTTCCTGACGCTCGATCGGCCGGCGCGGCGCAATCCGCTCTCGGCGGAGACCATGCGTGAGGTGACGGCTGCCCTTGTCGAATTGTCTGTAGACGAGCGCGTGCGGGTCGTGATCGTGCGCGCCGAAGGCCCGGTGTTCTCCGCCGGACACGATCTGACGGAGATGATCGGGAGAACCCTCGAGGACGAGCGGGCGATCTTCGACGGCTGTACCGAGATGATGGAGACCGTACAGCGGATTCCGCAGCCGGTGATTGCCGCAGTACAGGGCCCGGCTATCGCGGCGGGCTGCCAACTGGCCGCGTCGTGTGATCTGGTTGTTGCTGCGTCGAATGCTGTCTTCGGCACGCCGGGCGTCAAGATCGGACTGTTCTGCTCGACGCCCATGGTGGCGCTGAGCAGGGCAGTAGGGCGCAAGCGCTCGATGCAGATGTTGCTCACCGGGCAGACGATCGACGCCGACACCGCTGCGGACTGGGGTCTGGTGAACTTCGTCGTCGCGCCCGAAGACCTGGACCGAGAGGTGCGCGAACTGGCCGCCAAGATCACGACGGCCAGCCCCTTGACGGTGAAGATCGGTAAGCAGGCGTTCTATCGCCAGATCGATCTGCCACAAGCGCAGGCGTACGAGGCGATGGCGGAAACTATGGCAACCAACGCCGTGACCTGCGACGCTCAGGAAGGTATGCAGGCCTTTGTAGACAAGCGAAAGCCCGAATGGCGCAATAAGTAACGATCGCTCTTCCGGTTTAGTTGGACGTCCTATAACCTGAGGCGCATGAGCCTGGATCCACGCACCAACACTGTCGACGGAGTGCTTCGGCGCTCGGCAGCCAAGTACCCCGACCGTGTAGCCGTCGTCTTCGAAGATCGCACTCGCACCTACCGCGAACTCGACGACGCGGTGACGCGGGTCGCCGCCTACTTGCTCGGTCTGGGGCTCGAACACGGCGACCGCGTCGCGGCATACGGAACCAACTCCGACGCCTATGCAATCGGATTTCTTGCCTGTGCACGAGCAGGTTTGGTGCATGTTCCGGTCAATTACGCACTGAAGGGGGAGGAACTCCGGTACCTCGTGGCGCAGTCAGGCGCCCGCGCGGTGTTGGTGGATCCGGCATTGGCGCCGACGCTCGACTCGGTACGCTCCGACCTCGATCTCGATCACGTGATCGCACTGCGGGACGCGGAACTGTCCGTCGTCACGATCGGTGAGGCAGGCGAGGTGCCGGTCTTCGAACCGCGTGCGACGTCGACCGATCTGGCGCAACTCCTGTACACCTCGGGCACCACCTCGAAGCCCAAGGGCGCCATGATGTCTCACGGTGCACTGGTTCACGAGTACGTGTCCTCGGTGATCGCGCTCGGCCTCGACAAGAACGACAACCCGCTGATCTGCATGCCGATGTACCACTCCGCGGGCATGCACGTCTTCATGCTGCCGTACCTGTCCGTCGGCGCGACGGTCAGTCTGATGCAGGCGCCGGACATCCCGGAAATCCTGCGCCGCGTCGAAGCCGAAAAGATCGGATCGCTGTTCCTGGCGCCGACCGTGTGGGTACCGCTGGCCAACCATCCGGACCTCGAGACCCGCGATCTGTCTTCGCTGAAGAAGGCGCAGTACGGCGCCTCGATCATGCCGGTCACCGTGCTCAATCGTCTGCGCGAGCGCTACCCGGACATCGGTTTCTACAACTGCTTCGGTCAGTCCGAAATCGGCCCACTGGCAACAGTTCTCCAGCCCAGCGAGCATGCTGATCGCCCGTCTTCCTGTGGTCGCGCGGTGTTCTTCGTCGAAACCCGCGTCGTCGACGCCGACGGAAACGATGTCGCCGACGGTGAGGCCGGCGAGGTTCTCTACCGCTCACCGCAGCTGTGCAACGGCTACTGGGAGAATCCGGAAGCCACCGCCGAGGCCTTCCGTGACGGCTGGTTCCATTCGGGCGATCTGGTCGTGCGGGACGAAGAAGGGTTCATCACGGTCGTCGACCGGATCAAGGACGTCATCAACACCGGCGGCATCCTGGTGGCGTCACGCGAGGTCGAAGATGCGGTCTACACGCACCCCGCCGTGGCAGAAGTTGCCGTGATCGGTACGCCCGACGAGAAGTGGATCGAGGCCGTCACCGCGATCGTCGTGCTCAAGGACGGCAACGACGAGTTGACGCCCGAGGCGTTGATTGCCCACGTCAAGGAGCGAATCGCTCCGTTCAAGGTGCCCAAGCATGTCCGTTTCGTGGCCGAGCTTCCGCGCAACCAGAGCGGCAAGCTACTGAAGCGGGAACTGCGCACCGTCTGAAGCTTGCTATAGGTTCTGCCTTACCTTCGGTTCGTTTTCAGGTCTTTGACTCCGATTGCCTCACGGTATTGACTTCGGGGGACGGCATGGACTTCGGAAACAGCAAGGTGAGTGGTGGGAATGCAGGTCGACGCAGATGACTTCGCAGATATCTTGGCGACTGCGCGGGAGTTCATCCGTAAGGAAGTAGTTCCGCGTGAGCAGGAGATAGCCGACACCGACGCCATTCCTGAGGACATACGCAAGAAGGCCGCAGCTATCGGGCTCTTCGGTTACGCGATCCCTCAGGAATGGGGTGGGCTCGGACTCGACCTCACCCAAGACGTCGAACTGGCAATGGAATTCGGCTACACGTCTCTGGCGCTGCGTTCGATGTTCGGTACCAACAACGGAATTGCCGGACAGGTGCTGGTCGGCTTCGGTACCGACGAGCAGAAGGCTCAGTGGCTCGAGCGCATCGCCTCCGGTGATGTCGTGGCTTCCTTTGCTCTCACCGAACCGGGCGCGGGCTCCAACCCGGCCGGCCTTCGGACCAAGGCAGTGCTGGATGGATCCGACTGGGTGATCGACGGCAACAAGCGGTTCATCACCAATGCTCCACTGGCGCAGCTGTTCGTGGTGTTCGCGCGCACTCGCCCGGCGGATTCCGATGGTCCGGGAATTGCAGTGTTCCTGGTTCCGGCTGACACGCCAGGTGTCACGGTCGGTCCCAAGGACAAGAAGATGGGTCAAGAAGGTGCTTGGACCTCCGAGGTCACCTTCGACAACGTCCGGGTTCCCGAGTCGGCCCTCGTCGGTGGCGACCAGGACACCGGATACCGCGCAGCGATGACGTCTCTCGCGCGCGGACGAGTCCATATCGCGGCGCTCTCGGTGGGAGCAGCACAGCGAGCGCTCGACGAATCTGTCGCGTTCTCCGTGGTCACGGAACAGGGCGGCACCGCGATCGGCGACTTCCAGCTGGTTCAAGCGATGTTGGCAGACCAGCAAGCCGGTGTGATGGCAGGGCGCGCGATGGTGCGCGAGGTGGCCGCGCGGTACGTCAGCGGTGAGGATCGCCGTCTCGGGCCTTCGGCGGCAAAGCTTTTCTGCACCGAGATGGTGGGCAAGGTCGCAGATCTCGCCGTGCAGATCCACGGGGGCAACGGGTACATGCGCGGTGTGCCGGTCGAACGCATCTACCGTGAAGTTCGCCTGTTGCGCCTGTACGAGGGAACCAGCGAGATCCAGCGTCTGATTCTCGGTGGTGGGCTCGTGGCGCAAGCGAAAAAGCAAAACCAGCGCTGACACATTTTCCAGACGAGCTTTAACCTCACGAACGGAGTGGACATGGGATTGTTGGACGGCAAGGTTGCGGTAGTGACCGGAGGAGCACAGGGCATCGGGCTCGAAATTGCGCGCACCTTCATCAAGGAAGGCGCGACCGTCGTTCTCGGCGACATCAACGAAACCGTGGGAACGGCTGCGGTCGCCGAACTCGGTGGAGAGTCGGTCGCCCGTTTCGCTTCCTGCGACGTGCGTGACTCCGGACAGGTCGAGGCCATGCTCGATCTGGCCGAAAGCGCTTTCGGTCCAGTCGATGTCATGGTCAACAACGCCGGCATGACGCGCGACGCCACGATGCGGAAGATGACCGAGCAGGACTTCGACGACGTGATCGCCGTTCACCTCAAGGGCGCCTGGAACGGAACACGCGCTGCCGCCGCCCGCATGCGCGAGCGTGAGACGGGCGCGATCGTGAACATCTCGTCGATCTCCGGCAAGGT
Source organism: Rhodococcus sp. Ni2 (assembly GCF_021352185.1). Taxonomy (NCBI): domain Bacteria; kingdom Bacillati; phylum Actinomycetota; class Actinomycetes; order Mycobacteriales; family Nocardiaceae; genus Rhodococcus; species Rhodococcus sp. Ni2. The sequence continues at coordinate 1,292,431 of NZ_WOXZ01000001.1, read as the reverse complement.
GGGCATGCTCGGGCAGACCAACTACTCGGCCGCGAAGGCCGGGATCGTCGGTCTGACGAAGGCCGCGGCAAAAGAGGTCGCGTTCAAGAACGTTCGCGTCAACGCCGTTCAGCCCGGACTGGTCCGCACGGCGATGACCGAGGCGATGCCCGAACGGATCTGGAACGAGAAGCTTGCCGAGATTCCGATGGGGCGCGCAGCCGAGCCTTCGGAAGTTGCTTCGGTTGTGCTGTTCCTCGCGAGCGACCTCTCGAGCTACATGACCGGCACGGTTCTCGAGATCACCGGCGGCCGCCACATCTGATCCGTCCTGTTCGAGTGCAAGAATTCAGAGTGTGAGAATTCTGGGTGTAAAACTTCTGGGGTGACTACTGACATGGGACAGCCGAACTCGGATCTTCCGCTCGACGGAATCACCGTAGTTGCACTCGAACAGGCGGTGGCGGCACCGCTCGCCACCAGACATCTCGCGGACATGGGTGCGCGGGTGATCAAGATAGAACGCGTCGGCGAGGGTGACTTCGCGCGTCACTACGACCAGGCGGTTCACGGTCAGGCATCACACTTCGTGTGGCTCAACCGTTCCAAGGAATCGATCGCCGTCGACGTGAAGTCGGACCCCGGCCGGCAGATCCTTCTCGATCTGGTCGCGCGAGCCGATGTGTTCCTGCAGAACCTGGCTCCCGACGCAGCCGCGAGACTGGGGTTCGGCGCGGAGGAACTGCGCGATAAATACCCACGGCTCATCGTGATCGACATGTCCGGCTACGGCAGTGCCGGCCCGCGGCGCGAGCGTAAGGCCTACGACATGTTGGTCCAAGCCGAGACCGGAATGATCTCCGTGACAGGCACACCGGAGACGGCCACCAAGACCGGCATCCCGGTCTCCGACATCGCGGCAGGAATGTACGCGCTGACTTCGATTCTGAGCGCCCTGTTCCGTAGAGAGCGAACGGGCAAGGGAGCGCTCGTCGAGGTCTCGATGTTCGATTCCACCGTCGAGTGGCTGGGCCATCCGATGTACATGAAAATGTATGCGGACAAGCAGATTCCACGTGTCGGTCTCGGCCATGCCGCGATTGTTCCCTACGATTCGTATCCCACGGCCGACGGCGAAATCCTGATCGGCGTCCAGAACGATCGTGGATGGCGAGCGCTGATGGTGGACGTGTTCGAGCGAGAGGATCTGGTCGATCATCCGCGTTACCGCACCAACATCGTGCGCGTCGAAAACCGTGGCGAGGTGGACGAATTGGTGGGCTCTCTGACGCGTCTGTACTCGACGACAGATCTGGATCAGCGTCTGGCCGCCGCTGGTGTTCCGGCCGCGGCACTCAACGACATGGCCGGTCTGCTGGAACATCCGCAGCTGGAGAAGCGTGCCAGGTGGCGGTCCGTGGGCACCGAGAACGGTCCGATCGATGCCGTGCTGCCTCCGATGACGTATTCGGATGTCGAAATGAGCATGGGTGACGTTCCGGCACTCGGCCAGCAGACGGATTCTCTGCTGGCCGAGTTGGGACTTACGGGCGACCGGATCGCGGAACTTCGCCGCGACGGATCGATCGGTTAACGCTTCTAGCGTCGCAGGTTCTCGAACACCGCGGCAATCCCTTGTCCGCCACCGATACACATGGTCTCGATCCCGTACCGTGCCTGGCGCCGGTCGAGTTCGCGCAGCAGATTGGCGAGGATCCGCCCACCGGTAGCGCCGACAGGATGTCCGAGCGAGATTCCGGAACCGTTGACGTTGAAGCGTTCCTCGATGTCCTGCGCGCTCAATCCCCAGGCTTTGGCGCACGCGAGAACCTGGGCGGCGAAGGCCTCGTTGACTTCGATGAGGTCGATGTCGTCCAGCGACAGATCGACACGGGAGAGAGCCTTCGCCACGGCAGGCACCGGTCCGATGCCCATCCGGTTCGGCTCCACACCGGCCACACCCCAGCTGACCAGTTTCGCGAACGGCCGCAGGCCCAGCCGTTCGGCGTTGGCCGCAGTGGTGACGATGGCCGCGGCTCCGGCGTCGTTCTGGCCGCAGGCGTTTCCGGCGGTGACTGTTGCTTCAGGGTCGACGCGACCTCGAATGGGGCGCAGTGCAGCAAGATCGGACAGTTGTATCCCTCGGCGCGGATGCTCGTCTTGGGTGACGACTGTCTGCTCACCACGGCGTCCGGGCACCGAAACGGGAATGGTCTCGTCGTCGAAGTACCCACTGTCTTGGGCGTGAACGGCCCGTTCGTGCGATCGCACCGCGTATCGGTCCTGCTCGTCGCGGGTGATCGAGTACTCCCGGCGCAAGTTCTCAGCGGTCTCGATCATGCCGCCTTCCACCGGAAAGTTGACTCCGCCGGAGTTCGTGCGCGGTTTGGCCAATCGGTCGTGGAACTCGACGGAAGGGCGCTTTGTGCCCCAACGCATGTCGGTGGAGTAGAACTCGGTTCCGCTCATGCTCTCGGCGCCGCCGGCGATGACCAGATCACTCATCCCGGTCTGTACCTGCATCGCGGCGTAGATGATCGCCTGCAATCCCGAACCGCAACGGCGATCGAGTTGTATTCCGGGAACGGACACGTCGAGACCGGCGTCGAGTGCCGCGATTCGCCCGATGGCCGCGGCCTCTCCGTTGGCGTACCCCTGACCGAAGATGACGTCGTCGACATCGGTGGACGCAATGCCGGTTCGTTCGACGAGGCCACGCACAACAGTGCCGGCGAGAGTGGTGACGGGAACGTCCTTGAAGACTCCGCCGAATCCGCCCACCGGGGTGCGAACGGGTTCACAGATGACTGCGTCGTGCATGGAATGCGCCTGTCTCGAGGAGAGGTGGGGAATGCGTCGCGTGAACGGGCCGATCGAAGGGCCCGTCGCGACCTGGCCACTCGAATATCCAGCACGCGTGGCGCGGTTGTCAACAGCAGGAACGACCTGTTCGGACATAGTTTCCGCCATACGGTTCGTATGCGAAATCGACTTTGACACATATACCCTTCGGGGATTGAATGGATACAGCGTCTCTGCCGCACACACGTCGCGGCGGGATGAAAGTTCCTGGAGTCGAATCAATTTCGTCGACCGGGAGGGCACGAAGTACCGACTGACAGGTGGAACAGTGACTCGTTTGGCGCAGACGGCGGGATTGACCGAAACTCAGACCGATATCGTCGGGGCGGTACGCGAGTTCGTCGATCGTGTGGTCATCCCCGCGGCGCAGGAACTCGAACACTCGGATACGTACCCGACCGACATCGTCAAGCAGATGAAGGACATGGGTCTGTTCGGACTGACCATCGACCCCGAGTACGGGGGTATCGGCGAATCATTGCTCACCTACGCGCTGTGCGTCGAAGAATTGGCCCGTGGATGGATGAGCGTGTCCGGTGTCATCAACACGCATTTCATCGTGGCTCACATGATTTCGGCGCACGGGACGCCGGAACAGAAGGCGAAGTACCTGCCGCGTTTGGCTTCCGGGGAACTCACCGGTGCATTTTCCATGTCGGAGCCTGCCCTCGGTTCCGATGTTGCTGCCATATCGACCAAGGCGAAGCGGACGGACTCCGGCGATTACGTGATCACCGGCCAGAAGATGTGGCTGACCAACGGGGGTTCCTCGACCTTGGTGGCAGTCCTGGTCAAGACGGACGAGGGCGCGGAGAAGCCGCACAACAATCTGACGACGATATTGATCGAGAAACCCGCAGGTTTCGGCGAGGTACTCCCGGGCCTGACCATTCCGGGCAAGCTCGAGAAGATGGGGTACAAGGGAATCGACACCACGGAGATGATCTTCGACGGTTTCGAGATCGGAGCCGAGGAGGTTCTCGGTGGCACCCCTGGCTCGGGATTTCGGCACATGATGGACGGCGTCGAGGTCGGCCGGGTCAACGTCGCCGCGCGTGCCTGCGGAATTGCCCAGCGCGCTTTCGAACTGGCTGTCACCTACGCCAAGCAACGCGAGACTTTCGGCAAGCCGATCGCCGAGCATCAGGCCATCGCGTTCCGGATCGCCGAGATGGGCACCAAAGTCGAAGCGGCACATCTGATGATGGTCAACGCTGCCAGGCTCAAGGACTCGGGTGAGCGCAACGATGTCGCCGCGGGTATGGCGAAGTATCTGGCGAGTGAATTCTGCTCGGAGGTCACCCAGGACAGCTTCCGTATCCACGGCGGATACGGCTATTCCAAGGAATACGAGATCGAGCGGTTGATGCGTGAGGCGCCGTTCCTTCTGATCGGTGAAGGCACCAGCGACATCCAGAAGCAGATCATCAGCAAGGGCCTGCTTCGCACGTACAACTGAGCCGAGAAGCGGCACCGCGAATATGCGCGGTGCCGCTTAGTCGTGTCGGGTCAGCGGGAGGACGTCAGCGGGTGAAGGCCAGGGTTGTCACCGGTGACCGGTTGCCGTATGCGTCAACGGCTTCGACGCGGGCTTCGTATGCGGTGCCCGCTGCGGCATCGGGAATCGGAATGTCGAGGCTGTTCAGCCGCGGCATGAAGTAGAAGTCCGAGAGCACCTTCGACGAGACCACCTTCGCTCCGGTGGCTGTGTCCGTGACCTCGACGGCGTAGTGGTGCACCATCTGATCGTCCTTGGCCTGCGCGATCCTCAGTGCGGTCGCACCGTTTTCGCCGGTCGTCACCGAGAGCGGAGTGCTCGAGGTGAACTCCGGCGCGTGCGTGTTCCGTGCGCCCGAGGTGTAGCGGAAGTTGTCCTTGATCTGCTGGTTGGTCGACCCGTCGAGTTCGACCGTCCACCCCGAACCGCTCAGCGTGCCCGCGCTCGAGTACGGCGGCTGCCAGTTGGCTGACCACGCGCCACCGGCGTAGATGTCGTGCTTGTCTGCCGCCATGTTGATTCGGTTGATTTCCGTGCGGTCCTGGTAGACCTCGACGAAGAGCGCTTGGGCAGTGGGTGATTCGAAACGGTTCGCGAGACCGGACTCGGTCACCATCTGGTAGCCGTGATCGATTTCGATGTACGACATCGAGCCGTCGTTGACCGACGTGAAGTCACGCTGATGGATCGACCGGTCGTCGTTGTTGTTCAGATGTGAGTGCCCGGAGAAGAAGATTGCCTGAGGGAAGGCACTCAGGTCTTCGGTCAATCGAGGGTTCGACGCCTGCTGCCCGTCCATGGCTGTGTTGCTTGCCGGCCGGTGTCCCTGGACCAGGATCGGCTTGGTCAGGTTCCCGGACTCCGCGGTGATTTCGGTCAGGCGGGACTTCAGCCAATTGCGTTGCGCTGAATCATTGTTGTAGGTTTCGGTGTTGACCGTGAAGAGATGGACACCATTGACGTCGGATTCGTAGTATCCGCCACCGGAATCCGGGAACCACTCCGCCGGGTATCCGGCTCTGATCGCCGCGAGACTTGCATCGTGATTGCCGTTGGAGATCAGGAGTTGTGTGTCGTTCATGCCCTTCCGGGCGAGGTTTGCCTGGAAGATTTCTGCGACGATCTTGTGGTCGGGCCCCTTGCCGTCTCCGTTGTCGTTGATCATGTCCCCGTTGGAGAGGATAGCGTCGGGTTTCGGGAAGATGGAACCGATTGTGTCGAAGAAGCTTTCGTACTTCTTGTCGTTGTTCGCGTGATCGCCGACGTGGACGTCGGACATCACGACGACCTGAGCCAGCGGCTTTTCCGAGGTCTTGATCAGGTAGCCGAACGAGACGGCCGCACTCGCGTGATCGCCTCGGAAAGCTGCGACAGTGACGTTGGTGTCCTGTGCGATGTGCAGCGGACGTCCCGGCGTGGCAGCTTGGCTGTCGGTGGTGGGTGTCGTTCCGTCCAGGGTGTAGCGGACGGTGGCGCCGCGCTCGGCGGTGAAGGTCAGGTCGACGGGGTGCTCGTACCGTCCGCCGGGGACGCTGACGCCGGGCGCTGCGGGCGGCGTGTTGTTCTCGCCCGAAGAGCTGCCCCATTCGAAGGACGAACTGCCCCAGCCGGGTTCGGCGTGGGATTCGGCGGGGGCGATGCCGGGAACGGCGAGAGCCGCTGTCACGGCTGCTATCGCGATGGTCGTACGTCTCACGAGGATTCCTTGTCTTCGACGCGGTGGTTCAGACCTATCCGTAATTGGTCTGGACCAATTACGGTAGGTGGCGCCGGGTAGAAGAAGGTGTGTCCTGAATGTCCGATTAATGAAGCGTGTGTGAACACCCTGCAGTGCTTGGTACCGGTATACCCGGCTGCGTTTATGGCAAAGTCGATGGAGTGGACCTACGTCAGATCGAGTACTTCCTTGCCGTTGCCGGTGGTGAGTCCTTGTCGACGGCTGCGCAGAATCTGTCGGTCACCAAGCCGTCGCTGTCGCAGGGTATTCGTGGCCTCGAGCGTGAACTCGGAGTCGAACTGTTTCACCGCGTCGGTCGCGGTTTGGTGCTGACGGCAGCAGGTCGGGCATTGGTAGGGCCGGCGAGGCAGATGACTCGCAGCAGCGCGGCCGCGTTCGACGTCGCGATCGGTACGGCCGACGAGCCTCGTGGCCGGCTCGACATCTGCTCCGCGGCACATGGTCTCGAAGGTCCGATCGCACGCATCGTGGCGGACTTTCGTGAGCGGTGGCCTGCTGTGACCGTTCGGGTCGGTGAGTTGCCGCAGGGTGCAACGTCTGAGCAGGTGTTGGCAGACGGCGCGTGCGAGGTGGTCTTCAGCTATTGGCCACCCGACATGTCGGCGCTGTCCACGAAAGTGTTGGGGGTGAACGAGTACTGGCTGGCAGTGCCGTCGGGGGTTCATCCCGACGTCTGGCCGAATGGTGTGAAACCCGCTGCGGGAGAGCCGGTGTCATTGACGGCATTGCCCGATCTCCCCGTGGTGGGTGTGCTCAAACACTCGCGGGCTCGGCTTGCCATCGAGTCGTCTCTGCAGGCCGCCGGGGCCCGGACTCGGATGTCGACGGAGTTGGCGCAGCGGGAGACCGTCGGCGCGTTCGTCTTTGCTGGTTTGGGCATGGCATTCATGGAGCGTTCGTTGGCCGAGAGATCGGTCGCGTCCGGCGCGGAGATATTTCCGGTGGAGCCGGCGATCTCACTGAATTACGGCGTCGAGTTCGATCCGGAGACGCTCTCGCCGTTGGGCAGGCTGTTCGTGGAGGGCTTGTGACGTGGGGAGATGTTCTCGATGTACGCAGACCCGGCCGGTGAGAGCGGGCCGTCGCGGTAGACCAAGATCGTCTGCCGGGTGATCGGTGGGAAAAGCGAGCGAACCTCAGATGCCGGGGAGTCTTGTTCGGCGATCGATCTGGGCAGCAGCGCGGCGCCTACACCTTGCCCGACCATTTCCCGGACAGCAAGGCGATCAGGTACTTCCACGACGACGTCGGTGAGTTCCAGATCGTCGTCGATCGAGTGCCCGCGCCGAACTGCGGATGCCTCGACCACCATCGGCAGGCGCGCGACCACGGTGCGCGGAACCGGATCGGGGAGGTCTGTGGCCAGGCGAATGGGGATCGACAAGACCGTTTCCTGGGTGCTCACGGCAATTTCTCGAAGCCCGTCGGAGACTTCGGTACCCGGGTGGGTCTCGAGAAACCCGAGTTCACACGTACCTGCTCTGACGAGCGCGCGCACGTCCTGTGCGTTGGCGGAGGCGTTCGTGGAGAACCGAATTCCGGGTGCCGTCAGATGGAGGCGTCCGGCGACCTCTGCAACAGGGTCGATGGCGAGATCGGACTGAACTGCTATGGCGAGTTCCCCGGCGCGCAAAGCGGTTACCGCAGCCACCGCGGCCTCGGCCCGAGTAACGTCGGCGAGCAACGTACGGGCAGAATCGGCAACTGCCAGTCCGACCGTGGTGGGAGCCAGACCGCGAGTGGTGCGCTCGAAGAGTGTGGCTCCGAGAGCTCGTTCGAGGTTGCGCACGGCCTGCGAGAGGGACGGTTGCGAGATACGCAGGACGTCCGCGGCGGCAGTGACGCTGCCGTGATCGACGACCGCGACGAGATACTGCGCGCTGCGTATGTCCATGCCGGGTGCCTGCATCTGACGAATTCTCCCAGATGACGGAGCCTTGGCGGCGGTGACTTGCTGCGACCTGCGGACATAGGTCTGAGCTATGGCTCTGTGCGCCTTCTCGTCTTTGTGGCGCAGGCCATAGCGATGGTCGACTGTTCCAGTACCACCGACCGCGGTTCGTGCTCGGTGAGTACCTGGAACACAGGAGCGTGATGTGAGCGAGCTTCACCTACCCAACCGGATACGCCACTCGGCGTCGACACGGCCGTCCGATCCGGCAATCACGTGCGGCGACCGAACGTTGACTTGGGCTGAGCTGGATGGCGAGACCAGCACCTTGGCGAGTGCGCTGGCAGAAGTGACCACAACGGGTGCTCGTGTCGGTGCGCTACTGCGTATGGGGCTCGAAGGTGCGGAAACCTTCATCGCATGTGCGAAGGCAGGCGCTGTGTTCATACCGTTGAACTGGCGGCTCAACCCACTCGAACTCGTCGACATCGCCGAGGACGCGGAGCTCGACGTCTTGATCGTCGATGACGAGTTCGCCGCGGGGGCGGCGGCGATGTCCGCAGCGTTGCCGGACATCGAGGTCATAACCGTGGGAGCTGCAGGGGGCCTGCCGGATTCGCGAACCTGGGCGGAGTTCGTGGCATCAGGGACCGGTGTCGATCCCGGACACGGGCACGATCCGGACGCAGCAGTTCTGCAGCTGTACACGTCCGGGACAACCGGCCGGCCCAAGGGCGTCGTGGCCACGCACCGGAATCTGTACAACGAGCCCGAGGGGTTCGATGTCTACGAATTCGGTTCGAATGCAGTCGCACTCGATGCACTTCCCCTCTTTCACATCGCCGGTGCCGGCTGGATGAGTACATGCTTGTCGGCCGGAGTGCCTTTGGTGCTGCTCGGAGACATGGCGCCTGCTCGGGTCGCTGATGCCATCGCGACCCACCGCGTCACCCACGCATTTCTGGTGCCTGCAGTCATTCAGACGCTGGTAGATCTGCCGACTCTCGACAGTTTCGATCTGACCAGCCTGGAGGTGGTCGCCTATGGGGCGTCACCGATCACTCCGGCGCTCCTCGCCCACGCGATGACTGTCTTGAACTGCAAATTCGTTCAGCGATACGGGATGACCGAGACGACGGGTTCGGTATCCGTCCTTCGTGCTTACGACCATCATGTGAGCGGGCCGCGTTCGGAGTTGCTTCGCTCTGCGGGCAAGCCGATGATCGGCGTCGAGATCTCGATTCGAGACGTCACCACTGGTGAGGAATTGCCGCCCAATAATTCCGGTGAGATCGTCGCGCGCAGTAGAAACAACACTCGCGGATACTGGCGACGTGACCGTGAGACCGCCGAATTGTTCACCCTCGACGGTTTCCTCCGAACGGGGGACGCCGGCCATCTGGACGACGAGGGGTATCTGTTCGTCACCGATCGACTCAAGGACATGATCATCTCCGGCGGAGAGAACGTCTATCCGATCGAGGTGGAATCCATTCTGGCCGAGCACCCCTCGGTCGCCGAGGTCGCGGTGGTCGGGGTTTCCGACAAGCGCTGGGGTGAATCCGTGACCGCAGTGGTCAAACTGGTCGACGGTGCCGACGTGCCGAGCGTCGACGAGTTGATCGCTTTCAGCACAGCGAAGTTGGCGTCGTACAAGAAACCTCGCCAGATCCATTTCGTGGACTCCCTACCTCGCAACGCGAGCGGAAAACTGCTCAAGTCGAGCCTGCGGACCATGCTGAACGCGAGCGGAGAAGCATCATGATCGTGACCGAAGACGTCGGTGTCGCACAACGTGAGGCATGGGCGAACAAAGTCCTTCCACCGGTCGAACAGGTGCGGGACGGATTGTGGTCGATCCCTGTTCCTATGCCGGACAACCCTTTGCGCTACGTACTCGTCTACGCACTCGCGCTCGACGACGGACTTGCCCTCATCGACGTCGGTTGGGATCACGAACAGTCGTGGCAGGCTCTCGTCGACGGCATAGCATCGATCGGATACCACGTTTCCGAAGTGCGCTATGCGGCAATCACGCACCTGCATCCCGATCACTTCGGCCTGGCGCCGCGTCTTCGGCAGGTCAGCGGCGCGACACTTGCGATGCACGTGGCCGACGCGACGCTCCTCGGGTACCACGGGCCCGAACAGACCCGCGACGACATCAGTGGCTGGAACCTGCAGTTGTCCGAACTCGGCGCACCGGCCGAAGTGCTCGACGCGTCTCGGGTCGACCTGGTGCGGTTCGCTGAGCACGAAACCATCGACATTGTTCTGGGAGAAGGGGATTCACTCGACCTACCCGGTTGGAATCTCCGCGCCCAATGGACACCGGGGCACACTCCCGGACATCTCTGTTTCGTGGAAGAGGACAGAGGCTTGTTGTTCAGCGGCGATCACATGCTGCCGAGGATCAGCCCGAACATCTCCACGATTCCCGGTGAACTCGAGAACCCACTTCATCGTTATCTTCTCTCGCTCGAGGCGACGACAACACTGGGCGAGTGCGAAGTGCTTCCGGCACATGAATATCGATTCCGTGGGATCGCCGATCGTGCACGTCAATTGATGGGGCATCACGAGGAGCGATTGGCGGAGATCGTGGCTGCGGTGCAGGATGAGCCTGAATCCACGGCCTGGGAACTCTCACGCACGATCTCCTGGTCTCGCCCGTTCGAACAGATGTCGCCGCGACTACTTCGCTTGGCAGTCCGCGAAACCCATGCTCATCTTGTTGTTTTGGCCAAGCGGGAGATCGTGACACCGTCCGGCGGCACACCCGTGCGCTGGAGCATTCGCGCGCAGTGACCTTTCAAGAATCTCATCACGGAAGTAGGAACCGAACATGAGCGTCGTGCTCACCGACTTCGCCGACGGCGTTGCCGTCATCACCCTCAATCGTCCCGAGGCCAAGAACGCGGTCAATCTCGAACTTGCCGAAGCCTTGGCTGCGGCCATCGACGAGTTCGAGGAACGGGCCGATCTCACCATCGGCATTCTGACCGGATCTGGTGGAACCTTCTGCGCCGGTATGGATCTGAAGGGATTTGCGCGCGGAGAGCGGCCATCGCTACCGGGTCGTGGTTTTGCCGGTCTGACCGAGGCACCGCCGTCGAAGCCGCTGATCGCAGCCGTCGAAGGTTGGGCACTCGCCGGCGGTTGCGAACTGGCCTTGGCGGCCGACTTGATCGTGGCGTCCACGGACGCGAAATTCGGCCTGCCCGAAGTGAAGCGGGGACTTGCCGCGGCCGCCGGCGGACTCCTACGTCTGCCGAAAATTCTTCCGTATCAGTTGGCCATGGAAATCGCGATCACGGGGGATCCACTCAGTGCCACCGTGGCGCATCATCACGGCTTGGTCAATCGGCTCGCCGAACCGGGACACGCGCTGACCGTCGCACGCGAGCTTGCGGCCCGAGCAGCGGCTAACGGTCCACTGGCTGTTCGCGCGACCAAGCAGGTACTGGCAATGTCCGCCAAGTACACCGATCCGGATGCCTTTGTCGCGCAACGCGAATTCATCGATCCGGTCTTCACCTCTCGTGATGCCAAGGAGGGCGCCACGGCATTTGCCGAGAAGCGCTCTCCCGTGTGGAGTGGTTCATGAGTGCCGAGACGATCGAGCGTGCGGCCGTAAGCATCGAACGAGACGGTGCTGTCGCGACGATTGTTCTCTGTCGGCCGCACCGCCGCAACGCTCTCGATCTCGACGCCTGGATCGCTCTACGTGAAGCAGTCCTCGAACTTCAAGAGGACGCGCAGATTCGCTCGGTGATCCTGACCGGCGCGGATGGGACCTTCTGCGCGGGCTCCGATCTGGACAAGCGTGGCTCGTCGCACCCGCTCGATCGCATGCGTGTCATCAACGCAACGGCAATCGCACTGAGTGAGTTTCCCAAACCTCTGGTGGCGAAGGTCGACGGGTTTGCCGTCGGAGCCGGATGGAACATGGCGTTGCTCTGCGACTTCGTCGTGGCGGCCAAGGGTGCGAAGTTCAGCCAGATCTTTGCCAAACGGGGGCTGTCTGTCGACTTCGGTGGTTCGTGGATCCTGCCGAGACTGGTCGGCCTCCAACAAGCCAAGCGACTGGTGATGCTTGCCGAGACGATCGACGCACAGGAAGCCTACGAGCTCGGGTTGGTGACTTATCTGGTCGAACCGGCCGAGCTGGACGAACACACGTCAACACTGGCGCAGCGGCTCGCCGCCGGCCCGCCGGCCGCACTGAGTCAGTCTGCCGCCATGCTCGAACGTCACACCTCCCTCTCGTTGCGGGAGGCCTTGGACAACGAGGCGAGGGCGCAAGCGGTCAATTTTGCGACGGATGCCACCGACGCGGTTCGTGCCTTCGTGGAAAAGCGGGAGCCGATCTTCACCGGAGAGTGGGCCGTACCAGGGGCAACTCGGGTGGAGTGAGCGACGGATCGCTGGTCGTATGATGGATGAGTGGATCTGCACTTCGTCACCTACTTCGTCGCTGTTGTCGACCACGGTGGGATAACGAAGGCCGCTCAGGCTCTCTACATTTCGCAGCCCTCGCTGTCACAGGCAATTCGTACGCTCGAGCGTCGACTCGGCGCCACGCTGTTCGACCGGACGGGCAGGCGGTTGGTTCTTACCGACGCGGGCCGCACGTTCGATCTCGCGGCCAGGAGAATCCTTGCCGACGTCGAGCGCGCGAAGGCGAAAGTGACCGCCGTTCGCGAACTCGAGTTCGGTCGTGTCGACGTCGTCTCGTACTCGGCGTTCTCGATCGATCCGATGGTCGAGTTGGTCCGGCGATTCCGGGCCAACTTCCCGAAGATCGTCGTGCGTGTTCTCGACACGTACGGCCCGGCCGGGGTCGACAATGCGTTGCGGCGAGGGTCGGCCGAGGTCGGCGTCACCGATCTGAGTATCGGGTACGAAGGTTTGGTCACGGCTCCGATTGCCACTCAGGAGTTGGTGCTCGCCACCCATGCGTCGTTGTCCGGCCGACTTGCAACGCCGTTGGCGGATCCGGTTCCGCGAGCGCTCTTGCACAGTTTGCCGCTTGTGGTCGATCTCGGTGATCAATCGAATCAGTTCCGGGGCTTGCTCAGCGAAGGCGCCGAGAACGTAGTCGTGGACTGTGTCCACCCTGTGACCACGTGGGAACTCGTGCGTCGAGGAATCGGCGCCACTGTAGTGCCGAGAAGGGTTGCACAACAGCAGATGACAGACGTCTGCGCCTTCTCCTTCGATCCGCCGCTGGCACGCGACGTCGGTATCGTCTATCGCTCGGGCGAGCAATCCCCGGCGGCCGCTGCATTCATCGCGACGGCTGCGGAAATGGCCACCTCCGCCGTTCCGTCCACGGAAGAGGAGTGAACTGTGGAGTTCCGGCAGATGGAGTACTTCCTCGCAGTGGTCGAGAACAAGGGGATCAACGGCGCCGCAGCGGCTCTCGGCGTTGCTCAGCCGACCGTGTCACAAGCGTTGCGCGGGCTCGAACGTGAACTGGGAGTGAGGCTGTTCCACCGCATCGGGCGCGGCATGGTGCTCAGTGCTGCCGGTCGCAGTCTGGTCGGCCCGAGTCGACAGGTTTTGCGAGACGTAGCTGCGGCGGCTGAACAGTTGACGGCATCCGATGGCGCCATCGTCGGTCGCCTCGACATCATGGCTTTCCCTGCACTGACCTCGGGGACGATCGTCGATCTGATTGCGGAGTTCTGTCGACGGTATCCGCAAGCGCGAGTCAGATTCTCGGAACTCGAGCGTGAGGACAATCTGGAAAGTCTCATCCGGGACGGCCACTGCGAATTCGCGGTGGCTCATCTGCCGCTCGAGGCGGGCGAAGGGCTCGAAATCGTCGAATTGGGGGAGCAGGAATACCGCCTGGTCTACCCGGCGGGAACGGAACTACCCGAGGGGCCGGTACGCCTTTCGGAAATGCCGGACATTCCCATGGTATTCGTTCCTCGCGGGGCAGCGATGGGTGACGCGATCGAAGATTCGATCCGAAAGGCCGGTACCAGAACGGAACTCGCGGTGGTGACCGAGCAACGGGAGTCGCGGCTCCCGATGGTCATCGCCGGACTCGGCGGCTCGTTGGTCGAGCGCTCGGTGGCGAAATCGATGCCTGGTCAGGTGGTGGAACGGGCCTGCGAGCCGAGATTCCTGCGTGCGTACGGTCTCGCCTTCGACCCCTCGACGTTGTCGCCGGTGGGACAGGTATTCGTGAACCTGATCCACGAGTACCTGTCCGACGAACGCCGGTCACAGCACTAGAGTCGGCAGATACGTTCTCGCGCGGCAGAGTACTCGGCGGCGAGACGCTCTACTACTGCATGCGTCGGAAGGACTGCATCGATCGCTCCGATGCCCTGTCCGGCGCCCCAGATGTCACGCCAGGCCTTGGTATCGGTGTCGTTGGTCGCGAAACTCATTGCGGATGGATCGGATTCGGCCAGGTTGTCGGGGTCCAAGCCGGCGGCAACGATGCTGCCCCGCAGGTAGTTTCCGTGTACTCCGGTGAACAGGTTGGAATAGACGATGTCGGAGGCCCCTGAACCCACGATCATCTCCTTGTACGCAGGATCCGCGTTAGCCTCTTCGGTTGCGATGAAAGCTGATCCGACGTATGCCAAATCGGCCCCGGCCGCGAGCGCAGCGAGAATCGAATCACCATGAGCGATGGCACCTGACAACAGCAGTGGACCGGCGAACCACTCACGAATCTCCCGAATCAGGGCAAACGGCGACTGCCTACCGGCATGACCACCGGCCCCGGCAGCTACCGCGATCAGTCCGTCGGCGCCCTTCTCGATCGCCTTGCGTGCAAAGCGATTGTCGATGACGTCATGGAGAACGATTCCGCCGTATGCGTGGACTGCGTCGTTGATGTCGGTGCGAGCGCCGAGGGACGTGATGACGATCGGAACCTCGAACTCGGCGATGGTCGCCAGATCCTCTTCCAGGCGGTTGTTGGACCGGTGGACGATGAGGTTGACGGCAAATGGCGCCGACGGATTCTCCGGGTGCTCACGATCATGTTCCTCACGAGCCACGGTGATCAGTTTGAGCCAATCCCGAAGTGCTGACTGCGGACGAGCATTCAGTGCCGGGAAGGACCCGATGATGCCAGAGGTGCACTGCGCGATGACGAGGTCAGGGGTCGAGATGATGAACATCGGTGAAGCGAGAACCGGGACACGCAGTTGCGACGTCAGGTCTGCGAAGGTTGTCACCTGGAACCGCCTTTCTGATCGACGGATTCGAGAAGTCTCGAGCGGAGGTCGGTCTTGAGGACCTTACCGGCAGCCGATGTCGGAAGGAGTTCTACCTCGACGACTTCGCGAATCTTCTTGTACGGCAGCACCTGCTCGGCGACGAACGCCTTGATCTGCTCGGCGTCGAACTCGGCGCCCGGAATCATCACGACGAAGGCTACGGGCTCCTGGCCGTTGCTCCCCACTTCGCGGCCGACAACCGCGGCAGTCGAGATCGCCGGGTGCGAGACCAGAATCTCTTCGAGTTCACGCGGATAGACGTTGTACCCCTTGTAGATGAGCATGTCCTTGGCCCGGTCACAGATGAAGAGGTATCCGTCCGAGTCCAGGTACGCGATGTCTCCCGTATCCAACCAGCCGTCGACGAACTGTTCTGCGGTGGTTTCCGGGTGTCCGAGATAGCCGTCGGTGACCTGAGGTCCACGCACCCAGAGTTCGCCGCGTTCGTTCTCGCCTAGAACGGTCTTCCGGTCGAGCTGATCGCGAATCTGGATTTCGGTGTCGAAGATCGGGAGGCCGACGCTGCTCTGCCGATATTCCGAGCCGTTGATCAGCGGAGCGGCCGTGACCACACAGGTGGCCTCGGTCAGCCCGTACCCTTCGACGACGAGCGCTTTGGGAAATGCCCGGCGGAGTGCGGCGAGCGTGACACTGTCGATCGGGGCGGCACCCGAAGACACGACGCACACGCTGTCGGTGTTGCGCACCGTAGCGTCGGGATGAACCGACAGTGCGTGCCACATGGCGGGAGACCCGGTGAGATAGGTGGCCTCGTGCTTTTCGATCAGCTCGAGCATCCGGCCGGGTTCGAACCGACCGGCGAACACCTGGGTGAGACCGGAAATCAACAGGAACGACGTGTTGAGCAACGAATGTGCGTGGAAGAGAGGGGAGACCACGATGGTCGCCCCGGTCCCGGGCGTCGGACCGAGCACGTCGAGGCCGTCGATGCGTCGAGGCGTGACGAGACCGTCAGGACCTGCTTCCAACTCGTGACCGGTTCTCCACCCACACATCTGCGTGATGTTGCCGACGACGTTGCGGTGAAGAACACGAACACCTTTGGAGACTCCGGTGGTTCCGCCGGTGAACGCGATGTGTGCGATGTCGTCGCTACGAACCGAGGCAGGGGTGAATTCGGTGGGTAGATCGGCGATGAAGGAGTCGAATGCGACGACCGACTCCGGTGTGTCGAGCGCGCCCTCGGTGTCCTGGACCATCACGATCGTACGCACGGAGGTTCCTGAAGCGGCCGCGAGCAGTACGTGCAGCTGCGAACTCTGAGTCACTGCAGCAACGGCGGACGTCTCTTCGATCTGCTTGCGCAGGCCGAGCTCTGGCTGCAGTGGGTTGACCAATGTGACTGTCGCCCCGGCCTGTAGGCATCCGTAGTAAGCCTGGAGGAACTCGACGCAGTTCCCGAGGTGCATCAACACCACGTCGCCGACGCCCACCCCGGCTTGCCGCAGTGCGCCGGCGAATTGCGCACTGCGCTGACCGAGTTCGCGGAAGGTGCACGTACGCTCGCCGTCCACGACGGCGAGGCGGTCACCGTAGAGCGCCGCCATGCTGGGCGCCCAGTACGCCATGGTGGTATCCGGGTATTGCATGTTGTGCCGCAGTTGTGGATTGGCGATCACGCTGGTGCCCGTCACCGGGGAGCCATTCGGATAGCGCCGTCGAGTCTGATGGTCTCGCCGTTGAGGTAGCCGTTCTCGAGCATCGAGACGGCGAGCTGGCCGAACTCGTCCGGACGACCCAGTCGTGAGGGATTGGGAACAGAGGCTTCGAGGGCCGTGCGCACGTCTTCGCGTAGGCGCGCCAGCAGGGGAGTGTCCATGATGCCGGGAGCAATGGTGTTGACGCGAATTCCGCGGCTGGCGAGATCGCGGGCAGCGGTGACCGTCATACCGACGATGCCGGCTTTGGACGCTGTGTAGTTGATCTGACCGATCTGACCTTCGAATGCTGCGACCGACGCCGTCATGACGATGGCACCTCGCTCACCGTCCACGGCGTCGAGTTCCGCCATCCGCTCGGCGCCGAGACGGAGTGCGTTGAACGAACCGACAAGATTCAGCTTGACGACGAACTCGAAATCTTCGACCGATCCGGCTTTTCCGTCCTTGTCGAGAATGCGCATACGACGCCCGGCACCCGCGCAGTGGACGACGCCGCGGAGGCCGCCGCGCTCGTGCGCCGCGTCGAGTGCTTCGGCGAATTGTTCGCTGTCGGTGACGTCGGCCGGGGCGAATTGTGCGGCAGCACCGAGATCGGCCGCCACCTGCTTACCGTCGGACGAAGGCAGATCGATCAACGTGACCTGCGCTCCGGCGTCGAGCAGCCGTCGAGCGGTTGCCAGGCCGAGGCCTGAAGCGCCGCCGGTGATCGCGGTGGAAAGTCCCTCGAGTTTCATGGATCAATTCTTCTTTCCTGCTGGATGACGTGTCGGCCCGAAAGCGTTGTCGGGTCAGATCAATTCGAGAATGGTCGCATTGGCCATGCCGCCGGCCTCGCACATCGACTGGAGACCGTAGCGAATTCCGTTGTCACGCATGTGATGTGCCAGGCGAGTCATCAAGATCGCACCTGATCCGCCGAGTGGGTGGCCGACCGCGATAGCGCCGCCGAGCGGATTCACACGATCGATGGCTGCGCCGGTTTCAGCCTGCCAGGCAAGCGGGACGGGGGCGAATGCCTCGTTGATCTCGAAGGCGCCGATGTCGTCGATGGACAATCCGGAGCGATCCAATGCCTTTGCGGTGGCGGCAATCGGACCGGTGAGCATGATGACCGGGTCGTCGGCTGCGACCACTGCGGTGTGAATACGAACGAGCGGCTTCCACCCGCGTGCCCGGGCGTACTCGCTGGTCGTGACGAGTGTGGCGCCCGCCCCGTCGGAGATCTGAGAAGAGTTGCCGGCGTGGATGGCACCGTCGGCGTCGAAGGCCGGGGGCAACTTCGCGAGCGACTCCACACTTCCGCCTCGCCGAATGCCTTCGTCCTGGGACAAGCCCGCGATCGGAGTGATCTGCCCGGTGAATGCCCCTTCATCGGTGGCACGGGCCGCGAGTTCGTGTGAGCGGAGGGAGTATTCGTCCAGAGCTGTTCGTGTGAGTGCCCATTTGCGGGCCATCATCTCGGCGCCGGTCCCCTGGCTGAAACCGTCCACCCCGTAGCGTTCGAGTACCGAAGCCGGAAAATGCTCACCGTTCTTGCTGGCGGTACCCATCGGTACTCGTGACATCGATTCGACGCCTCCGGCTACGACCACGTCGTTCTGACCGGAGATGACGGTGGCCGCAGCAAAGGAAACTGCCTGCTGGCTCGATCCGCAGGCCCGGGTCAGTGTGACGCCGGGAACGCTGTCGGGCCAGCCGGCAGCGAGTGCCGCTGTGCGGGCGATGCTTCCGGCCTGCTCGCCGACCTGACTGACGCAACCCCAGATCACGTCGTCGACCGTCGCCGCGTCGAGTCCGGTCCGTTCAGCGAGCGCACGCAGTACATGGGCGGACAACTCGGCCGGATGGATCTCCGAGAGGGCGCGGCCGCGACGGCCGATCGGTGTACGTACTGCGTCGACGATGACGGCATCTCGCATGTATCTCTCCTGCTGTTCGTGCCCGGTTCTGCGACTGTGCGGTCGGGGCGTGTCTCGAGTCGATCACGAGCGGGTCGACCCGGCAATGTCTTTCGGTGAATGGCTTTGTTAGCGAATGGCTATACGTGGAGTACTCAGCCTCGGATGAGCTTGCGATCGCGCTCGGGATTGGCGAAGACGAGGACCAGAACCGCGGCGATCACTCCGATGACGCCGATTGCCTGGAAGGACTGGGCGTAACCGTCGGCCGGGGTTGCAGCGTTGTCCACGATGACTCCCGTTGCGTAAGGAGCAATCAGGCCACCGATCGACATGATGGCGAGGAAGAATCCCATCGTTCCGGCAGTCTGCTGCGGCGGGCACAGCTCCGAGATCGCAGCGTTGATGAGCGGGAAGGTGATTGCCGAGAACCCGTAGCCGATCGAGACCATGGCGACAGCGACGATGGGAGTGGAGATCTGTGGCAGGAACAGGAGAATCGATCCGCAGATCAGAACGCCGACACAGGGAACGATGACGCGAACCGTACGAGAGGTGAAGCCGCGGCCGATCAACTTGTCCGTGACGGAACCGGAGGTGATCATGAGGACGAGACCGACGATCGAGGGCAGCGCGAACATCGAACCGGCCTGCATCGCACTGTATCCGAGGCCGACCTCGAAGTACGACGGCAACCAGGTGAGGACGACGGTGGTCAGCGCGTAGATGGTCGCGATGAGGAAGCAGCAGCTGACGAAGGTGCGGGAGAGCAGGATCTTGCGCCACGGCACGTTGGGCTCGGTGACCGCCTTCGTGGCTGTCCCGGCTGCCTCGGTTGCTTCTGTATCTGCAGTCTTGGTCGCCTTGACGGCCTTGCTCGTGTACGGGCCCTCGGACCAACCGGCCAGCCAGCAACCCATCCACACGAGACCGAGAACGGAGAGCGAGAGAACTGCTGCGCGCCAGCCGTAATGAACGGCGATGAAGGTCAGTACCGGCGCGAGGGCGATCTTTGCGACAGAGGCGGATCCGGCGAGCATTGCGCCGGGAAGGCCGCGCTTGGCCGGCGGGTGCCACGAGTACGCCGCGGTGTGCATCAGCGCCGAACTGGGGCCTTCGGCAAATCCGAGGAGCATGCGCGAGACGATCAACATCGCGAGGCTGGCGCCGAGAACGAGGGGGAGCATGACCACGGACCAGATTGCGGCCAGGATCAACAGCGCCCAACGCAGGGTCAGGTACTTGTTGAGCGGTCCGGCGAGGAATCCACCGATGCAGAACATCAGGAAGAAGAGCGAGCCGACCATGCCGATTTGCGAAGACTTCAGTCCGAGCTCACGAGCGAGGGGCTGAGCGATGATTCCGAGGACTGCCTTGTCCGCGTAGTTGACGATGTAGAGGAAAACGACGAGCCCGGTCATCGTCCACGCACGCTTGCGGGTACCGAAGACGGGAACTGCTGACGAATCTGGCGTTGCTGTTGCTTCGGGCTGGACGTCGTTACGCTGTGGCGCGATGGGGGTCACGTGGCGTCCCTTCGAGACTGGTGGGCGGATGCGATCGTGCTCGAAGCGCGGCCTCGAAGCGATCGATGGTGGTGTGTTTGCCGGCTGACTCATTCAACGTGTTCTGGATCACTTTGAGCAATGTCGCGTCGATGATCGGAACGATAGCGGTTGCCTATGTATCGCAGGTCAGGCCATATTGGTACGCCCTATCGGACGCATAGCCGATGAGTGTTGGATCGAATGCGGAACATTGAGGCAAGGTGAGATCAGGATCACCCTGTCCCCTTGACCGACTGGAGTTCATACATGCAGCGCACCGTGTTCAACGAGGATCACGAGGCATTCCGGGCAACCGTTCGCGATTTCATCGCGAAGGAAGTAACCCCGGTCCACGAGAAGTGGGAAGAGGACGGTCACCCGCCCCGTGACTTCTACCGACGACTCGGAGAGCTGGGCGTACTCGGAATTCAGGTGCCGGAAGAATACGGCGGAGGCGGCGAGAAGTCGCTCAAGTTCAACGTCGTCGTCGCCGAGGAAGTTGCTGCCGCCGGGGCGTCATTCGGCTCGCAGTCGGTGCATACGAACCTGATCCTGCCCTACCTGCTCGAGTACGCGAACGAAGAACAGAAGAGCCGCTGGTTGCCGGGCTTCGCTTCCGGAGATCTGATGTTCGCGATTGCGATGACCGAACCGGGAACAGGATCGGATCTGGCGAACATCGCGACCACGGCCAAGCTGTCGGAGGACGGTACGCACTACGTGGTCAATGGTTCCAAGACGTTCATCACCGGTGGAGTACTTGCCGACCGCGTCCTGGTGGTGTGCCGTACCGCGCCCAGCACAGCGGAGAACCGGCGCACGGGGTTGTCGATTCTGGTGATCGATACGTCGTCGCCCGGATACTCGGTGGGGCGCAAGATCAACAAGATCGGGCTCAAGACCTCCGACACTGCGGAGCTTTCGTTTGTCGACGTCAAGGTGCCCGTCGAGGACCGACTCGGAGAAGAGGGCGACGGCTTCAGCTATCTGACCCACAACCTGGCTCAGGAGCGGTTGACCATCGCGTTCGGAGCGGCCGCCACTGCCAGTGCAGCGCTTCGCTTTGCCATCGACTACGTCAAGGACCGCAAGGTGTTCGGCAAGCCGGTCGCGGCCTTCCAGAACACCAAATTCGTTCTGGCCGAATGCGCTACCGAGGTTGATGCCATCCAGCTGGTGTCCGACAACGCACTCGAATGTCATGACCGCGGCACTCTGACGATTCCCGACGCAGCGAAGGCGAAACTGTTCTGCACCGAGGCGGCAGGTCGAGTGATCGACAAGTGCCTCCAATTGCACGGCGGGTACGGCTACATCACCGAGTATCCCATCGCGCGTCTTTACGCAGACACGCGTGTCACACGAATCTACGGTGGCACAAGTGAAGTCATGAAGACCATCATCGCGAAGGATCTTGGTCTCTGACGCACTCTCGACATGTTCTCGGCCTCGGAACAAATGTTCCGAGGCCGAAAACATCTTCCGGGTAGGTCAGTTCGCCGGAACCCCGACGACGCCGTCCGCGATCAGCGTCGAGGCGTGATCGGCGTTGGTTCCGAGGATGTCGGCGAGCACCGCGATCGAATCGCCGCCGACCTCGGAGGCGGGTCCGGTACCCAGGTGTGCGCCGTCGAACGAGGCAGGATTGGCGGCAGCCAGGTAGCTTCCGATTCGAGGTTGATCGAGTGCGGAGAACATCGGGTTGTTCTCCAGTTCGCCAGATTTCACCACTTCCTCGAAACTGCGGTACCTCTCGAACAGAACCGACGATGTGTCCAGCGCTGCAGCGATCTCGGCGCCGCTGTGTTCCCGGAACCAATGTGAGAACAGAGCAGTGAGTACCTCTCGATGACGGTAGCGATCCGCTTCGGTGGAGAAGTCGGCTCCGAGCGCAGATTCGACAGCGTCGACAGCCGCCGTGGTGCCGGTGACCGACGCAAGGTCGCGGAAATGGCGGGTAGTGAGTGCAACGATCATGAACCGTTCGTTGTCGCTGGAGACGAAATCGATTCCGTACGTGCCGTAGACGGCGTTTCCGCCGGACTCGCGACTGCGACCGTTCACTTGTACCTCGGTGAGGTAACCGAGGGTTCCCGCGGTGGCCAATGCGACGTCTTCGAGTGGGAGCGTGATCCGAGATCCATGTCCGGTCGAGTCACGTTGGCGCACTGCGGCAGTGATCGACAGGGCGGCGTAGAGCCCGCATGCGACGTCCCAGGCGGGCAGTGCGTGGTTGACAACTCCGGCGTAGTCGGCGGGACCGGTGATCTGTGGAAATCCCAAGGCGGCGTTGACCGTGTAGTCGACTCCGGGGCTGCCGTCGCGGCGTCCGAGGATCTCGAGGGTGATGACGTCGCTACGCAACTGGGCCAGGGAGTCGTGGCTCATCCACTTACGGCCGCCGGCGTTGGTGACCAGGATTCCGCCGCCAGGTCCCGGCGCCGTGACCAGTCGGCGTATCAGTTCTTGGCCGCGTTCGGCGCGCATGTCCACTGACAGTGACCGTTTGCCTTTGTTGAGTCCGGTCCAGTAGATGCTCTCGCCCTTGTCTGTGACGGGCCAGCGATTGTAATCGGAGGCACCTCCGATCGGGTCGATCCGGATCACCTCGGCGCCGAGTTGGGAGAGCGTCAGTCCGCACAGCGGCGCAGCGACAAAGCTCGAGACCTCGACGATGCGAAGCCCGGACAGCGGGCCTGGGCTCTGAGTCATGTGTGGTCCTCCGTGATAGAAGAGTGTGTGCTCATGCCATCAACACGGTGAAACGCCAGTCGAGAACCGGAGTTTGTGTTGCAGAAGCATTGTGGGAGAACACGAGCGAACGCAGTTGCACTGCGGTTCCGTGTTCGAGGGGCGACGAGTTTTCGACGTGCAGTTCGCTCGTGAGGGTATCGCCCTCGTGAACGGGTCCGGTGTGATCGCACGAGTGCCACCCGAGAACCGTCACCACGTTGGGCAGAGCGCGAGTCGCCTGGGCGAGTGCGATCCCGATGGTGTGGCCGCCGTAGACGAGGCGACCGTGGGCGCCGACGCGATCGTCGTGGTGCGTCGCTGCGATGTTCAAGCTCAGCCGGGCAAGTTCGGGTGCGCTGGAGACGACGTCGCCGCTGCTGTGGAAGACGGAGCCCACCAAATCGGAATCGAAGTGCCTGCCGGGTACCCGCTCTCGATACGTGTCGAGGTCCCAACCGTCAGGTGATACGTACGGAGCCGGTTCGGACGGACCGATCGCCCCGAGGTCGTCGGCGTGGCGAGTTCTCGCCTCGATCGGGTCGGGGCTCAGGGGGAGCATGGCGCAGCGGTAGAAGTCGAGGACCGTGTTGCCGTTCTGATCAGCAGACGTCATCCGTAGCGCGGCAAGTCCGGTGGCGCCGCGTCCCGGCTTGGCCGAGTTCTCGCGTAGACCGACAACCTCGGTGCGCGTATACAGGGTGTCGCCGAGTACCGGGAAACGGTGGAATCGCAGTCCACGGTAGAAGAGGTTCGCCTTGACGTGGTGTGTGACCACGGTTGACTGGCCGATGGCGATGTCGGTGACCAGTCCTGGATTTGCCACTGGTGCACCGGAACCCGTGACGCTCGACGACAAGTGTGCGTCGAGAGGCAAGCGCATGCGGTCACCGAGGATCGCCTGATGGGAGGCGGCGAGTCCACTGGTCAACGTCACCGCGGGGGCTTCGTCGAAGATCTGACCATGGGTGAGCTCGTCGAAGTACGGGCCTCCCACGTAGTGCTCGCTCATACGGTGACTCCTTCGGCTCGGGCAAGCGTACGACGCGCTGCCACGGCCACAGCTTCGTCGAGCATCTGGCCGTCGAGTTGGGCGGCACCCGAACCCAGGGTTTCGGCTTCTTCGAGTGCGGTCAGTACCCGTCGGGCGTCATTGACGGCGTCGTCCGAAGGAGTGAATGCGGTAGTGGCCGAGTCGATCTGCGCCGGGTGGATGACCCATTTGCCGTCGAACCCGAGAGCGCTGGTCCAGTGCGCGGCGCGGCGGAAAGCGTCGTCGTCGGTGATGCCGAGAAAGGGCCCGTCGATGGCTGCGACGCCGGCTGCGCGGCAGGCGATCAGGATTCTGTCCTGGACGGCAAGCCAGTGTTCAGGCAGTGCCGAGCGTGAACGGCCGAGCGCTGCACCGAGATCGGCGTATCCGATGATTGCGGCTTGGAGACGAGGAGTCGCGCGGGCGATGGAGTCGGCATTCTGGACGCCGAGCGGAGTTTCGATCAGGGCTTGCAGGGTGGTGTGGTGCCCACCGGCAGTGAAGAGGATGTGCTCGGCCTCGAGTAGTTCGTCGGCGGACTCGACCTTCGGGACGATCACGCTCGTCAGCGATTCTCCGAGGGCGCCGCAGGCGATCAGGTCGTCGCGGGCCCATGGTGTGGTCAGGCCGTTGATTCGGACCGAGATGGTGCGCGCCCTACCGAACTCGTGCACCAAGGTGCTCACGAGGGTTCGCGCCAGGTCCTTGTTCGCCGAAGTGACGGCATCTTCGAGGTCGAGAATCACCTCGTCTGCGTTCGAGAAGAGTGCTTTGCGTGCCTTGCGCTCGTCAGAACCCGGCGCGACCAGGGACGCGCGACGTCTGGTGGCGCGGTAGTGGTTCTCGTCCATAGTGTGTCTATTACCTCGATCTGGAAATCAAATGTACGGCCAGTTGTGAAGTGGATGAGCTGCCGTGAACGGCGTTGATGTGCACCGAACTGCCTCGATGCTGGCAGTTGCTGCGTATCGATGTCAAGGCGCGGTATTGACATTGCGCGAACAATATCGAAATATGGCCGTACAAACTTATTTCAAGTCGAGGCGGATTCATGCTCAAGCTCAACGACGAAGAGACATTCCTGATCGAAACCGTGCGCCGGTTCGTCGACCGAGAGGTCAAGCCCACGGTCCAGGAGGTGGAGCACGCGAACGAGTATCCCGAGAAGTGGATCGATCAGATGAAGCAGATCGGGATCTACGGGCTCGCGATTCCCGAGGAGTACGGCGGATCGCCGGTGTCCATGCCCTGTTATGCGCAGGTGACGCAAGAACTGTCGCGCGGATGGATGTCCCTGGCGGGAGCGATGGGCGGGCACACTGTGGTCGCCAAGCTCATCTCGCTGTTCGGTACCGAAGAACAGAAGGTGAAGTACCTGCCGCGAATGGCAACCGGCGAGATCCGGGCAACGATGGCCCTCACCGAGCCCGGCGGAGGTTCCGATCTGCAGGCCATGACAACCAACGCCAAGAGCGACGGCACAGATCTGGTCGTCAACGGCGCCAAGACATGGATCACCAATGCCCGCCGATCCGGCGTGATCGCCTTGCTGTGCAAGACCGATCCAAGCGCAAGCCCTCGTCATGCGGGCATCTCGATCGTTCTCGTCGAGCACGGCGAAGGGCTGACCGTCTCCCGCGACCTCCCGAAGCTCGGATACAAGGGCGTCGAGAGTTGTGAACTGTCCTTCGACAATTACCGCATCTCCGAGTCGGCCATTCTGGGCGGTACTCCCGGAAAGGGTTTCGGGCAGATGATGAAGGGGCTCGAGACCGGCCGTATCCAGGTGGCTTGCCGCGCACTGGGCGTCGCCACGGCCGCACTCGAGGATTCACTTGCCTACGCGCAGCAGCGCGAGAGCTTCGGCCAGCCGATCTGGAAGCACCAGTCGATCGGCAATTACCTCGCCGACATGGCAACGAAGCTGACGGCCGCACGGCAGCTGACGTGGCACGCGGCGCAGATGTACGACAGCGGCGAGCGGTGCGACATGGAGGCAGGCATGGCCAAGCTGTACGCCTCCGAGGTGGCGATGGAAATCGCTTTGTCCGCCGTCCGCATCCACGGCGGTTACGGCTACTCGACGGAGTACGACGTCGAGCGGTATTTCCGTGATGCACCACTGATGATCGTCGGGGAGGGAACCAACGAAATTCAGCGCAACGTGATCGTTTCGCAGCTGGTTGCCCGCGGCGGTCTGTGACGGACCGGTGAGCAAGTAGGATCATGTCGCTATGAGCGGTAAGGAAAGAGAGACGGAGCCGGCGTACCAACGCCTCTCTCGTGAGCTTCGTCAGCAGATCTCTGCCGGTACCTACCGCGACGGCATTCAACTGCCCACCGAATCCGAACTGGCGCAGCATCACGGCGTGAGTCGGCAGACGGTCCGCCGAGCCTTTCACGATCTGGTTGCCGAGGGCATCGTGTACCGAGTACCCGGGCGCGGAACGTTCGTGACCGAGAACAGCGGCCGCTATCTCCGTCATCTCGGATCCATCGAAGATCTCATGAACCTTTCGCGGGACACGACGATGGAAGTTGTGTCACCGCTGCAACGGCGCGTGGACATCGAGGCGGCCAGTCGGCTTCGGCTCGACACCGACGTCGTGTACACCGTGGTCTTCCGGCGGATACACGAGGGAGTTCCGTTCGTGCAGACGACGGCGCATCTGCCGGAGGCGATCGCGCGGCAGATCATCGACCTGCCCGCCATGGCGGCCGGTGCGGTGAGCGCCAATACGGTGATCGGCTTGCTGGAACCGCTGATCGACAGTCCGATTGTCGAAGCAGCACAATCGATCACGGTGTCCCCGGCCACGGCGGACGTTGCCAGGGACGTCGATTGCGAAATCGGCCACGCCATGTTGCGGGTGGACCGTTTGTACTCCAACGCGCAGGGCGTTGCCAACGAGTTGTCGGTGAGCTATTTCTTGCCGGAGCAGTACACGTATCGGGTCACGCTGCGCCGCGGCGCACATTGACGCTGCGCCGCGGCGCACATTAGCGCTGCACTTTTCTTTGCTGTTCAACACCTTTCAGGAGAGAACTATGCGAATTTTCAACGGAATCGACGAAGTAGAGACGGCTGTCGGTGAGCACTTGGGCTACAGCGCGTGGTTCCCGGTCACACAGGATCGGATCGACAAGTTCGCCGACGCCACCGAGGATCACCAGTGGATTCACGTGGATCCCGAGCGCGCAGCGCAGGGTCCGTACGGCGGCACCATCGCCCACGGCTATCTGACTCTTTCGTTGTTGCCGGTGCTCGGCGCTCAGGTGATGCGTGTCGACGGAATCTCCATGACCGTGAACTACGGAAGCAACAAGGTGCGATTCCCCGAACCGGTCAAGGTCGGTTCTTCGGTGCGGGCAGGTGCGGAGATTCTTTCCTTCGAGCGCACCGCGAAGGGCGCGACGATAGTCGTGCGGTACACGATCGAAATCGAAGGAGCGGGTAAACCTGCGCTGGTAGCGGATACCGTGCGCCTGTTGGTCTCCTGAATCCTTTTCCATTCTTCCAGAACGAGATTCGAGGTCAGTTGTGAAACGAGCAGCATTGGTCGCGCCGGTCAGAACCGCGGTGGGCCGTTTCGGAGGGGCACTTCGTGACGTGCCTGCGGAAAGTCTGGCTGCCACCGTCGTCAAGGAGACCGTGCGTCGTAGCGGAATCGATCCGTCCCGCATCGACGACGTCGCGATGGGGCAGTCGTATGCCAATTCGGAGGCACCGTGCATCGGAAGGTGGGCGGCGCTCGAGGCCGGGTTGCCGATTTCGGTAGCCGGCTTCCAGACGGATCGCCGATGTGGAACGGGTCTGCAGGCCATCGTTTCCGCGGCCATGATGGTCCAGACGGGTGCGGCCGACGTGGTTCTCGCGGGTGGCGTCGAATCGATGAGCGGGATCGAGCACTACACCACCGGAGCGCGGTGGGGCACCAGATCCGGTGGGCTGCAACTGTTCGACCGCCTCGATCGTGGCCGCGAGCGCTCGCAACCCGAGTGGCGATTCGGTCGGATCAGCGGAATGATCGAAACGGCCGAGAACGTCGCGACACGCTGCGGGATCACGCGGGAAGAGTCGGACACCTTCGCCGTCGACAGTCACCGAAAGGCAACACTGGCAAGAGAATCCGGCCGCTTCGATGCCGAAATCGTCGCCGTCGAACTGACGGATCGAAAAGGGAACGTCACACAGTTTCGTGCTGACGAGGGGATTCGTCCGGATACCTCACTCGAAACCCTGGCACGGCTGCGTGCGGTGACCGAGGGAGGCGTCGTGACCGCCGGTAACGCCAGCCAGCAGAACGACGCTGCGGCAGCGATGTTGGTTGTCGCCGAGGATCGTCTGGACGAGCTGGGGCTGGAACCCATCGGGTTCCTCGACAGTTGGGCCGCGGCCGGTTGTGAACCGGCGCTGATGGGCCTCGGGCCGGTTGCCGCCGTCTCGAAACTGTTTGCTCGCACCGGGGCACGCTTTGCCGATTTCGATCTGGTCGAGCTGAACGAGGCGTTTGCGTGCCAGGTTCTCGGCGTCGTGAAGGAATGGGGATTCGAGGACCTCGATCGCCTGAACGTCAACGGTTCCGGCATCTCGCTCGGGCACCCCGTGGGAGCGACGGGTGCGCGTATGGCAACAACCGCGCTTCACGAACTCGGCCGACGCGGCGGCGGAAAAGCGCTGTTGACCATGTGTATCGGCGGTGGCCAGGGTATGGCGGCCGTGGTGGAGTCTGCCTGACGAGGTTCGCTTCTGGGTACACTTGCGGCGGGGGATCGGAAGTTCTACGGAGGCAGTCGGTTGACGAATGCAGGCGCAGCAGACACCAGTGGCGCGCTGAGCGTCGAGGATGTTCGTCGCGCCAGGGCCGCACTCGAGGGTTTGGACGTCACCAGTTGGTCCGGTCGCTTCGAGCTTCTCTCCGACACCAATCGTCTGCGTCTGTTGCTCTGCCTTCATCACGCACCGGGTATCTGCGTCACGGATTTGTCCGTGGCGCTGGGGATGAGCGGCACAGCCGTCTCACATGCGCTGCGGCTACTGCGTAGCCAGGGGTGGGTGAGCGCGACCCGCGACGGCCGATCGATGCGATACCAACTGGCGGACGACACCGTTCACCAGCTGCTGCATTCGATCGGCGCCACACATTTTCACGACGAGACACCCACCCCCGGGCACACGCACAGCTGAGCGCTACTCAAGGAGTCGCGAAGAACTTCTCGACGGCCGGCGCAGCGTTCGGGTTTCCGTTGGTGATTCCTGCGCCGACTCCGGCAACCGTGCCGATGACTCCACCGACGATGCAGCCGGCGATAAAGTTCGGGAAGATCGACAGGCAGCCGATTCCGACGCCGAGGTTGGCTCCGATCAGGGTCGACTGCAGACCACCGTTGTTCCAGCCGATATTGACCTCGTTGGCCATCGTGTCGAACGCGGCCTGCTTCGGATCGTTACCGGGGAAGAGCATCAACGCCGCCTGGCTGTTCGACTCTGCGGTCGGTGTCAGTAGGGGTTGGGACGGATCGAAGCCCGCATTCGGGGGCGCTGCGACCGCGGTGCCGGCTCCGGCGCCGACTGCGGCGACGACGAGAACGGACATGGTGAGAGTTCGGGACAGTTTCATGGGGACGGCCAATCTGTCTGTGTGGAACCAGTCGTGAATGGTGGCGGTGCAGTTCGTTAACCAGAACTCCACCGTCTGGATCGATCGTGCGGACCTCCTCGGGCACAACGGGACCCGTCGTCTCCGCGCGACGGGCCGTGTTTGGTGGCTACCCGACTCCGAGTGCCCTGAAACCGCCTAGTCTCATTCGTTTTTCGACAACCGCGCACGCAATTCTTCGACCTCGGCACTAAGCCGATCTACCTCGGCTTGCAGGGGTTGGCGTGCCAGAGCGAGGGATTCGTCCATGCGCTCCTTGTCGAAGCGTGGCGTGATGTTTCGACTGCAGTTCCAGTCGAACGCTTCGACGTCGATGACGATGGAACGCTGGGCTTTTGCCGTCATGGTGCCGCCGGGGACTTGCAAGAGCTGTTGCAGTAGTGCAGGGTCCTCGTCCGCTTCGATCACCTGCGCACGCCCGTAGATCTTCAATCTCGTTCGCGTCGGGTAATCGATGACGAACAGCGAGATGCGATTGTTCTCTTCCAGATTGCCGAGCGTCACGAATTGCTGATTGCCGGGGAGATCGGCGAATCCGATTCGATTCGGGCCCAACACATGCAGGAATCCGCGCGGGCCGCCGCGATGTTGGACGTACGGCCAACCGTCGGGCGTCACCGTGGACATGAAGAAGGAATCCACGGATTTCACGAATCCCTGCGCGCGGAAATCGAATTCCATCGGGCCTTCGTCGGGCTGATCGAGTTTCGAACCGTACACGGTGAAACTTCCGGTCGACCGCTGACGCTCCACCGCAGCGGGGGAGAAGGCGATGTGTGCGTATCGGGTCGACATTTTCCAACTCCTGATGCTCAGTGCCAACGGTGGTCGGCAACGGCAGTTCGCGGACCGAACTTGGGTTTGACGGCTTGCCCGCTGACCTGCAGGAGCCTCACGGCGCGGTATCGATGCGGTTGAAGGGGAGCGAGGTACTGCACCATCTCGGCGTCGTCGATCGGTTCACCCAGCAGTGACCACCCGACGACGGCAGCGAGGTGGTAGTCGCCGACCGAGAGTGCATCGGAATCGCCGAATGCACGCTGAGCCACTTCGGCGGCAGTCCAGATCCCGACGCCGGGTACCGCTCGCAACCGTTTGGTCGCCTCGGTCCTGGGGAACGTGGATGCCTGCTCGAGGCGGTCGGCGACGCGAGCGCACTGAACGATCGTCTTGGACCTCGCTGGATCGACGTTCGCGCGATGGAATTCCCATGACGGCATTCGACGCCATTGGTCCGCGGTGAGTGGAACTCGCATTCCGTCGGGCGCGGGGCCGGGTGGGCGCTCCCCGAACTTGGTCAGCAGGCGGCGCCACGCGGCAAATGCGTCGATGCCGTGGACTCGTTGCTCGAGGATCGCGGGAACGAGAGCTTCCATGACGCGGCCGGTGCGGCCGATGCGCAGATGAGGGAAGCGTCGATGAGCTTCGGCGAGCTTGGGATGTTCGGGGGCAAAATCTTCGGCTTCGTCGTCGAGACCGAGCAGCGCTTCGGCTCCGTTCAGGAATTCCGTGGCGCCGGGACCCCAGGCCTGTACCCGGACCGTATGGCGATCCGACTGGGTGATGCGGTAGGTCACAGGACCCGAAAGTTGGCGGGAAACTCGCCAGATCGCTCCGTCGGCTGACCGTCGATGTGCGGGGTCGCCGGGTCCGCGCTGATGCGGGCTGAGCGTCAGCGCGGCATCGAGTGGTCGCTGAGAAGTCACCGTGACTTCGTCGACCGGAGATAGCGGCGTCATCGAGGTCAGCGTATCGCCACCGTCCATCCTCCGTTAAGGCGTGTGTCGGTGGCGCAACGTATTGTCCGAGCCATGATCATCGTGAGCACCGACGGATCCTGTCTGCGAAACCCCGGTGGGGCTATCGGCTGGGCGTGGGTCAATCACGAGGGTCCGAGCATGTCCGGCGGAGAAGCGTCCGGCACCAACCAGATTGCCGAGTTGCGTGCTCTGTTCGAGGCCGTCGTCGCCCATCCCGGTGCTGATCCTCTGCTCATCGAATCCGACTCGCAGTACGCCATCAAGTGCGCTTCCGAATGGTTGCCCAGTTGGAAGCGCAAGGGCTGGAAGACCGCGAGCGGCGGGGCGGTCAAGAACCTCGAACTGGTGCAGAGTATCGATCGAGCCATCACCGATCGTGTCGGACCGGTGCGCTTTCGCTGGGTGCGCGGGCACGTCGGCAACCACTACAACGAAATGGCGGACAAGCTGGCCGGCGAAGCCGCACGCGCCATCGTCTCGGGGGACATCGCATCGGTCCCGCTTGCTGCCCCGGTGAAGAAAGAACCGACCGCCGTGAATTCTCCTTACAAGGAGAAGTCCACGACGGTCGAAGAACCGGCAGATCTGTTCACACTTTTCTGAGCGGTTCAGAATCCGTCGGCAACCTGAACCAGCGCCCGGCCGGTGTACTTGCCTTCGCGGACCTGATCGATCACCGAGACGACGTCGCGGACGGCAACGAGGTTCGTGATCTCCTTCAGATGACGTGGGGCCAAGTCGGAGCCCAGACGGGCCCACAGCGCGCGACGGGGTTCGATCGGCATCAATACCGAGTCCATGCCGAGCAGTGAGACTCCGCGGAGAATGAACGGCAGCACGGTCGTAGGCAGCGCGGCGCCGCCGGTCAATCCGCTGGCGGCCACAACACCGCCGTAGTTGATCGTGCTCAGAACGTGAGCGAGGGTCTTTCCACCGACGCAGTCGACGGCCGCCGCCCACTGAGATTTTCCGAGCGGGCGAGGCTTGGCGTCGGGATCCTCGGGGAGCCGGCCGATCACCGAAGACGCACCGAGTGACGTCAGAAGGTCTGCCGCGCCTGGCTTACCGCTGGAGGCGACCACGTCGAAGCCTGCGCTTGCCAGAAGGTCGACGCTGACGGTGCCGACTCCGCCGCTCGCACCCGTCACCAGGACGGGACCGTCGGCGGGCTTCACTCCGCTGGCCAGAATGGCTTGGACACTCATGGCCGCGGTGAATCCTGCCGTGCCGATCGCGGCAGCGTCGGCGGTGGAAATGCCGTCGAGCTTCACGACCCACTCGGCAGGCAAACGGGCGATCTCGGCGTAGCCGCCGTTGCGGGCGGTCCCGATCTCGTAGCCATGTGCGACGACCTTGTCTCCCGGGGCGAATGCGTCGGACTCGGAGGCAATGACCTCGCCGGCGACGTCGATGCCGGGGACGATCGGGTACTCGCGAACCACCCCGCCTTTCGGCGTGACCGCGAGCGCGTCCTTGTAGTTGACGCTCGAATACTCGACGCGAATGGTGACCTCACCTGCCGGGAGGAAGGATTCGTCGACGGTTTCGGGGGCGAAGTCGATGGTGCCGTCGCTGTCGCGGGCGACCCAGGCGTTGAAAGTAGTCATGGGTCGAACATAAAGGCCTTCGGCCCTGTGCGCCTTTTTGGTAGTGCGAACTACCGGAAAGGCGCACAGGGGCGGAGCCCCTAGATCAAGCTGCCCTCATGCACCGCTCGATCGAACGCCGGTAGCGGGCCACCGGCGCGCAGGGTAGTTGCCAATGCAGGATCGGCGAGATGGAGACGGCCGATCGCGATCAGATCGAACTCTCCGCTGCCGATGCGCTCCTCGAGCTGTGGGATGTTGTCGACTACAGGTGCGACGCCTTCGATGCGGCTGTCCCGCAGCGACTTTCCGATACCGACGCTGCCGACGGCCATCGTGACGGCGCCGGTCAGCTTCTTCGCCCAACCCGCCAACGAGAGATCGCTGCCTTCGAAGGCCGGCACGTCGAAACGCCTGATGCTGGCGTCGAGAACGTCGACTCCGGCGTCGACCAGCGCGCCCAGGATGACGCCCAACTCTTCGGGGGTTTCGGCGATCTTCGCGGTGAAATCTTGCTGCTTGTGCTGTGAGAAACGGTAGATGATCGGCAGATCCGGTCCGATGGCCGCGCGGATCGCGGCGACGACGGCGGCCGGGAACCTGGTACGACGCTCCAGGTCGCCTCCCCACGCGTCGTCGCGCTGGTTGGTGCCCTCCCAGAAGAAGGAATCGAGGAGGTAGCCGTGACCGCCGTGGATCGCGATGCCGTCGAAGCCGAGTTCGACGGCGTGCTTCGCGCTACGGACGTACGCGTCGATGACGTCCTGGATGTCCTGCTCGGTCATCGCTTCGGTGCTCGCCTGTGCGCGTTCGACGTAGGCAGCGGAGTACGAGGTGACGCCGAGCGGGCCCCATTCGCCAGAGGGGCGCATCGGCTTGAGTGAGGGGTCCATCTGCGTCATCGCGCCCCACAGAGGTCCGACGTGCCAGAGTTGAGGCACGATCTTGCCGCCCGCAGCGTGCACGTCGTCGACTACCTTCCGCCATCCGGCCTGAGCAGCGGGAGTGTGGAGGTTGGGGACGTTGGCGTGGTCGACAGCAGTCTCGTGATCGATCGCGACGCCTTCGGTGACGATCAGTCCGGTGCCGCCCTCAGCTCGTCGGCGGTAGTAGTCGGCAACGTCGCGGCCGGGCACGCCCTCGATGGAGTACGTGCGCGTCATCGGCGACATGACTATGCGGTTGGACAGTTCGAGCGAACGGATGCGGAGCGGTTGGAACAGCGGGTTGGTCACTTCGTCACAGCGCTTTCATGAATCGGAAGAATCCGGGGTCCTGGTCGACACGGAGCCGGGTGAGGGTTCGGTAGCTGATCAGCCACTTGCCGTCTTCTTTGCGGTATTTCTCGTGGTAATGGCCGTAGCCGTGTAGGTGCAGTTCTTTCTCGCCGTCGTTCCACCACAGCATGTCCTCCATCGCCCAGATGCCGGTTGCGGTGGTGGGCGAGGTCAGCACGATTTCGGGAGTGTGTGCGTGGTGCGCCGTGGTGAGGGGGATGTCGCCGTCGAGCATGTTCCGAATTGCCGCGGTGAGTTTGTCGATGCCCACTACCTGGTTCGAGGTGTCGCCGGTCTTGGGTTGCTTGTCTGTCGGGAGTCCGCCCCACGTCTCGCTGACGACGTCTGCGGTGTGCAGGGTTGGGTAGACGTGCCACTGCTTGGTGTCCATGCAGCGTAGGCGCGCGGCGAACACACGCTTGATTTCCTCGATTGCGAGCAGTTCCTCGACGGCACTGATCGACCCCACTTCGGACTCGGCCTGAGACATTCAACCTCCAACGGTGATCGGCAAGATGGGTTCACATTCGGGTGCTCCGGGCGGGCCGTCAACGACCTGTCCCGGTGAGCGCGACGGCACTCGGTATGGTCGAGCGAACGAAAGGGGTGTCAGACGTGTGTACCGAAGAGGTCCCATCGACCGGACCGGAGGAGATCGCCGAGGTTCGGGCTTTTTGGCGCGAGTTGGGTGTTCCTGGCGTGATCGACGTCCACACCCATTTCATGCCGAAGAGCGTCATGGACAAGGTGTGGGGTTACTTCGATTCGGCGGGACCGATGATCGGTCGTCCTTGGCCCATCGCCTACCGACTTGCCGAGGAGGAGCGGGTACACCGTCTCCGCGAGTTCGGTGTCCGGGCTTTCACGTCGATGATCTACCCGCACAAGCACGCGATGGCCGAGTGGCTCAATCAGTGGGCCGTCGAATTTGCCGCGCAAACGCCCGATTGCCTGCACACGGCCACGTTCTATCCCGAGGAGTCGGCGGCGTCGTACGTCGGAAAGGCCCTGGATTCGGGCGCGCGAATCTTCAAGTCCCACATCCAGGTCGGAAACTACGACCCGAACGACCCTCTGCTCGACAAGGTCTGGGGTCAGCTCGAGGACTCCGAGACGCCCATCGTGATCCATTGTGGATCGGGACCGGCGCCGGGGGAGTACACGGGACCTGATCGCATTGCTTCGCTGCTCGCACGGTACCCGCGCCTGTCGTTGATCGTCGCCCACATGGGGATGCCCGAGTACAGCGAATTCCTCGATCTGGCAGAGGCTTACGGTAATGTCCGCCTGGATACGACCATGGCGTTCACCGACTTCACGGAAGAGCAGTGTGCCTTCCCGAAGGCGGACGTATCACGGCTCGTCGACATGCAGGACCGGATTCTGTTCGGTAGCGACTTCCCGAACATTCCGTACCCGTATCTCACAGCCTTGCAAGCGGTTACGCGCTTCGATCTCGGAGACGAATGGCTGCGAGCCGTCGTGCACGACAACGCTGCGAAACTCTTCTCGGTGAGCTGAGCCCACCGAGAAGTATTTCGCTCATCGCAATTTGATGCTGCCGCCGTCGGCCATCAACGTCTGTCCGGTCATATACTTGGAATCGTCGCTCGCCAGGAACACCACGACGGGAGCGATGTCGGTTTCGGGATCACCGATGCGTCCGAGAGGCACCTTGGCAACCGATGCGGCTGCGCGCTCAGGGAAGGCTTCCTGCCACTTGACGACGCCTTCGGTGGCGGCGAACGGGCAGACCACGTTGACCCGAATGCCTTCCGGCGCCCACTCGTTGGCGACGACGCGCGTCAGGCCTCGCACAGCTTCCTTGGCCGCAGCGTAGGACGTCTGGGTCGGCATTCCGTCCAAACCTGAACCCGACGCGAAGTTGACGACCGAACCCTTGGTCTTCGCGAGTTCGTCGTGGCACGCCTGCATGAGGTGGACAACGGGGTAGAAACCGGTGTTGAAGGACAGGTCGAACATGTCCTGCGTGGTTTCGAGCAACGGAGCCTGACGGGACGCGTGAGCGTTGTTCACCAGGATGTCGAGCTTGCCGAAAGCCTCGAGCGCGGCGTCACGGATCTGCTCGGCCGAACCGGCGGCAGCAAGGTCGACGTTCAGGAACTTGCCGGAGCCGGCCAGTTCTTGTTCGAGGGCCTGGCCCTGCTCGTCGTTGATGTCGACGAACAGGACCTTCGCGCCTTCACGGGCGAAGACTCGGGTGATGGCACGACCGATTCCACCGGCGCCGCCGGTGACGATCGCTACCTTGCCGTTCAACCTCATGAAACGCTCCTCTTTGTAAGTGCTGCTCAAACTGTTGCGGTCTCGTCGACTGCAAGTGCAATCTTTTCGAGGCCGGCGATGCTGTAGGCGGCGTAGGTCTCGTACGGCCCACGGCCGGAGAAGTAAGACGAGAGCTGGCCACCGAGTTCTTCGACGGTGAACGCGGATCCGGCTGCGTCGAAACGGTTCTCGACCTTGGGTGCTTCCATCAACGCCACCATCTTGCCGTAGACGACGAAGACCTGTCCGTTGATCTCGTCGGAATCCGGGGATGCGAGGTAGCTGACCAGGGTCGCGACGCGCTCGGGTGCAAGCGGATCGAGGCCGACGACGCCGGTGTTGTTCTCGCCGAAGGCTTCTGCCGTCATGGCGGTGCGGGCACGAGGGCAGATCGCGTTGGTGCGGACGCCGTAGCGGGAGAGACCTGCTGCGCTCGAGAGCGTCAGAGCGGTGATGCCGGCCTTGGCTGCCGAGTAGTTGGGCTGTCCGGCGCTGCCGAAGAGGAAGGCCTCGGAAGAGGTGTTGATGATGCGGCCGTAGACCGGTGCGTCGGCTGCCTTGCTGGCTGCGCGCCAGTGGACTGCGGCTGCGTGCGAGGTGGCCGCGTGGCCCTTGAGGTGCACGCGGATGACGTCGTCCCAATCGGATTCGGTCAGGTTGAAGATCATCTTGTCGCGCAGGATGCCTGCATTGTTGACGAGGATGTCGAAGGATCCGAAGTTCTTGACAGCCTCTTCGATGATGCGCCCGCCGAGCGACCAGTCGGAGACGTCGCCGGTGATGGCGAGTGCCTGTCCACCTGCGGCCTTGATCTCGTCGACCACGTCGTTGGCCGCTGCACCCATGTCGTTGACGATGACGGCTGCACCGGCAGCCGCGAGTCCGAGTGCTTCGGCGCGACCCAGGCCGGCGCCGGCGCCGGTGACGGCGGCAACTTTGCCTTCCAAGCTCAGTGATTGCGTCATGTCGTGCTCCTTCGATCCGGGCGGTCGGGTACGTCTTGCAAAATTAGTATTCATTCTAATTTGAAGTCGAGAGTTCGGTAGTCGTTCCGAAAAAATCATTCGAGCGAAATCAGAATTAGTTCTAGTTTTGAACAGAAGTTTGGCCGACTGAGGAGGAGTCTCACTCAGCGGGAGCGGTGATCTGGGTCACGAGCGCTGCATGTCACCTTGGGTCGACGCGGCGATCCCACCGCGTACGCGTTTGCGTCACCACCGATCCGCTCAGTTCTCGGCCGCATTCGTCGGCTCCAGGGTCGGATAGTTCTCACCGAAAACGCAGTACGGTCGGCCCCGAATTCACCGGGCCGGACATCAAGGAAGGCACCAGCAGTGTCACTGAATTTGGCAGATCTGTACGAGGGCATCTCGGATCTGATTCCGGACCGCACGGCGCTCGTGTGCGATGGCCGTCGTCGCACCTACGTCGAGCTGGACGAGGGCTCGAATCGCATCGCCCGCCACCTGGCGAGTGTCGGTGTCGGGCCCGGCGATCACGTTGCTCTGCACATGCGCAACAGCATCGAGTTCGTCGAGAGTTTGCTCGGGTGCCTCAAGATTCGCGCGGTCCCGATCAACGTCAACTATCGCTACGTCGACGCCGAACTGACCTATCTGTACAACGATTCGCAGTCGGTGGCACTGATCGTGGACGAGGAGTTCGTTTCCGTCGTGGAGACGGTTCTCCCGGCCGCGCCCGGCATCAAACACGTCGTTGTCGTCGGCAAGTCCGTGGTCCGCGACATCGAAGGTGTCGACGTCGTTGGATACGCCGACGCTGCCGCGGAGCAGCCCGCTACTCGTGACTTCGCGCCCCGCAGCAACGACGACCTCTTTGTCATCTACACCGGCGGCACGACGGGGATGCCCAAGGGTGTCATGTGGCGTCATGAAGACTTCTACTTCGCGGCGCTCACCGGCGGAAATCCGTTCGGTCCGCCGCATACGACCGCTGAGGCTCTGTTCGCCGCGGTGCCGAACGTTCCCGCGATGAACATGCTCAGTACCGCACCCCTGATGCACGGTGCGGCGTCGTACTCGCTGTTCACCGGATTCTTCATGGGCGCCAACGCAATTCTCATGGCGCGGTTCGACGCGAAGGCGACGCTGCAGCTCGCCGGAAGTGAGAAGGCCGTCTCCATCACCGTCGTCGGAGACGCGATGGCACGTCCGCTCGCAGACGAATTGGCAGCAAACGCAGCAGATTACGACCTCAGCACGGTCGGAATGGTCTCGTCCGGCGGAGCCTTGTTCTCGCTCTCACTGCGGGAGCAGCTCAAGTCGATGCTTCCGAACCTGGTGATCCGCGACGGATTCGGCTCCTCGGAGTCGGGCGTCGACGGCAATCTGGAGATCGGCGAAGACGGCCTGATGCGCATCGCCGCTCGCGACGAGACCCGCGTCGTGGACGAAAGGATGCGGCCGCTGGAGCCGGGATCGCCCGAGACCGGCTACATCGCTCGCAGCGGTCACGTGCCGGTCGGCTACTTCAATGATCCGGTCAAGACCGCGGCTACGTTCCCGGTGATCGACGGGGTGCGGATGTCGGTGCTCGGCGACGTCGGACGCGTGGAAGCCGACGGCTCGATCGTCTTGCTGGGACGTGGTTCTCAGTGCATCAACACCGGCGGGGAGAAGGTGTATCCGGAAGAGGTCGAGCAGGCGCTCAAGAGTCACCCGGCGGTGCTCGACGCTTTGGTCGCGGGAATTCCGGATGCGAAGTTCGGTGAGCGCGTCGCTGCGGTCATCACGACCCGCGAAGGCTTCGACGTCCCGGACGCTGCCGAGATCGGTGAGCATTGCGCGTCGCAGGTCGCTCGGTACAAAGTGCCGCGCACCGTCATGAACGTTCCGTCGATCAGGCGTTCTCCCAGCGGAAAGGCCGACTATCGCTGGGCCAAGGCCACTCTCGCCGAGCAAGTCTCCTAGTCCGGCCGGAGCCGTCCAGCGCGTTTGTGAGGGACGCGTTGGGTGGCTCCGGTGCTCTAGCCTGTCACCGTCAGAACCAGCAGAGCGACGTTGAGTGCAACGATCAAGCCCGCCGCAATCCACGCCGCGACGGTCGTGAGCGGGGCATTGCGCGCGTCGCCCATGAGTTCGGGGTCCGAGGTCATTCGCACCAGCGGGATGATCGCGAAGGGGATGCACAGGCTCAAGACCACTTGGCTGAGCACGAGCGCCAGCGTCGGGTCGACGCCGAGTCCGAGCACGATCAGTGCCGGGATGAGCGTGACGATCCGGCGTGTGATCACCGGAATCCGAATGGCCAGAAGACCATGCATGATCTCGGCGCCGGCCGCGCATCCCACGGAGGTCGACGCGAGTCCGGAGGCGAGGAGGCCGATCGCGAACACCACGGCTACGCCCGGGCCGAGCGAATTCTCGATCGCGGCATGCGCGCCGTCGATGGTGTCGGTGCCGGGTACTCCGCGCAGCGCCGAAGCGGCCAGAAGCAGCATGCCGATGTTCACGCCACCGGCGATGATCAACGCGACGACGACATCCCAACGGGTGACTTTGAGTAGTCGCTGCAACCGTGGGCCGGGTTTGATGTGGCCGTGGCGATCACGTGCCAATGCGGAGTGAAGGTAGATCGCGTGCGGCATGACCGTTGCTCCGAGCATGCTGGCGGCGAGCAGTACGGTCTCGGTTCCTTCGAAGCGGGGGACCAGTCCGGCGACGGCCTCGCTGCCGGAGACGTCGGTGAAGGCGAGCCCGGTCAGGAAGCCGATGGTGATGATGGCCAGCAATCCCATGACCACGAACTCGAAAGTGCGCTGTCCGCGCCGACTTTGGATCGTCAGGATGACCATCGACACGCATCCGGTGATCAGTCCGCCGAGGAAGAGCGGGATGTTGAAGAGCAGGTTGAGTGCGATGGCGCCGCCGATGACTTCGGCGACGTCGGTCGCGATCGCCATCATCTCGGCCTGGAGCCAGAAGGCGCGGCGGTTGTTCTTACGCAGGCGCTGACCCAGCATTTCGGGCAGGGATCTGCCGGAGACGAGACCGAGTTTCGCGGACAGATACTGCACGAGGACGGCCATCGCGTTGGCGAGTACGAGTACCCAGATGAGGAGGTAGCCGTACTTGGCGCCGGCGGTGAGGTTGGCGGCGACGTTGCCCGGATCGACGTACGCGATTGCCGCGACGAACGCCGGACCGAGCAGGGCGATGGATCTCCCCGTGGGTCGTCGGCGCGGAGTCGTCGGCTCTTGCGTACTGGTGCTCATCGGTCTCCTGGTCACACGTACTCGGACCTGTTGGTTCGAATAAGTGAACTATAGAGTTCGGGGAGCCGAACTTTCAACAGCTGTGCGCGGTTAGCGACCGCAGAGGGTCCCTAACCGCGCACAGGCCGGTTAGGCCGTCACGCCGGCAGCCAGGAGAGCGCGAGCCTCGGGTCGGCCGTCGAGGAGGGCGTTGGTACGCAGTTCGACCTTCCACTCGCCGTCCGTCTTGATCAGTTCCCAGCGGTTCGCGGTGATGCGGAGGACCTTGAATCCCGTCGGGTTCTCGGGGTCTTTGATGACCAACTGCGAATGGCAGGTCGCGACGGCCTTGTTGCCGTCGATGCGGATGTGCGCGGGTGTCATCATGTGGGCCGCGCCGTTCATGATCCAGTTCTGGTGCGAGGCGCTGTGAACCATCGCGCGCAGTTCGCCGCG
Source organism: Rhodococcus sp. Ni2 (assembly GCF_021352185.1). Taxonomy (NCBI): domain Bacteria; kingdom Bacillati; phylum Actinomycetota; class Actinomycetes; order Mycobacteriales; family Nocardiaceae; genus Rhodococcus; species Rhodococcus sp. Ni2. The sequence goes on along the minus strand of NZ_WOXZ01000001.1, from coordinate 1,251,085 downwards.
GCCGTGCATCGCACCGGTATCGACGTCGTAGACGCCGTCCTCGAGCCACAGGTTCGCGACCTCGTCGGCTGATCCGCTGTCGACGGCAGGGCTGTATGTGGTCAGCAGTTCGGTGATCGCGAGCTTGTCCTCGAGCAATTCCACTCGGGCGAGCAGGGATTCGATCAGGGCGGTCGAGTCGGTCATCGGTACGTCCTTTGCATTGAATTGTCGGGGAATCAGGAAGTGGTGAAAGAAAAGCCCTCGGCGAGGGCGATTCGGTGAAGTTCTTCGAGTTGTTCGCAGTAGTGCTCGACGCTTCGAGCGCCGACCGAGCAGCTGGCGATGGTCGCCCCGGCGTCACGGACGCGAGTCAAGGCGCGAAGGGTGGATTCGCGATTGCCGAGAGGATCGAGCGGCGCACCGGCGGGAAGCACCACGTCGAATCCGTCGGGGAGCGTCGTGGCGTCGAGCATTTCCTTCAGTTCGGAGAATCGCAGCCCGAACGGCACCCACCCGTCGCCGTGTGTGGTGGCCCGGCGCAGCGATCTCTTGGTCCGGCCGCCGATCCACAGCGGCACCCGTTTCTGGACGGCGTGGGGTTCGACGACAAATCCGGAGTAGTCGTAGAACTCGCCGTGATACTCCGGAGTCGGCGTCGACAGTGATGCCCGAAGTGCGGCCAAGGCATCGTCAGCGCGCGCTCCTCGGTCGGGAAATGGAGCATTTATGAGATCGAATTCTTGTTTCAGAGTCCCCACCCCGAGGCCGAGTATCAGGCGTCCATTGCTGACGCGATCAAGCGTTCCGTAACGCTTGGCGATCTCGAGGGGGTGGTGGTAGCCCAACACCAGCACCTGGGTCGCCAGCAGGATTCGTGATGTACGCGCGGCGAGAAAACCAAGGGTGGCGAGCGGATCCCAGTAGGTTCCGCCGCGCTCGGTGGCAATCTCCTCGGGGACCGCCACGTGTTCACTGCAGGTCAGATGATGGAAACCGAGTCGATCCGCCGTGGCGGCCACTGTGGCGATCTCGCCGATGTCAGCACTTGCCTCCCACTCCGAGCGCGTGCTCGGGTGCTGAATCAGGACCGGCGTGACGATTCCCAGGTGCATCGGGCGTTTATAGCGTCCCCACTCGCCCAGCGGCAGGTGAATTACCGCTGATCGGGATCGAAAAGATCGATTCACTTTCCAGAAACTGTGACCTGGGTTATAGTCGGTAGAATCAATTCCAGTTTTCGGGAGGCGTCCATGACCATTGTTGACATGAACGACACACTGTCCACCGTCCAGACTGCCGGTGGGCAACCCAAGAAGGATCTGCCGCCGTCGATGGTCGAGCGGATGACACTGATTCTCGACGCATTCGACGGCCGCGCCGCGCGGCTGACGCTGGAAGAGGTCGCGTGCCGTACTCAGTTGCCGCGCTCCACGGTCCACCGCATTCTCGATCAGCTGGTCAAGCTGGACTGGGTCGATCACGCATCGTTCGGCTACTGCCTCGGGCGTCGCGCGCTCGGCCTCGGTGGTGGCGACGGCGGCCACAGCCAGATCCGCGAAGCCGCTGCACCGCTTCTGCACGAACTGCACCTGCAGACCGGCATGGTCGTTCACCTGTCGGTGCTCGACGGACGCGAGAGCGTCTATCTCGACAAGGTCGGCGGACGATTCGCCGCGGCGCTCCCGTCCCGCGTCGGCGGCAGAGTGCTCGCTCATTCGACGGCTGGTGGCAAGGCGATGCTGGCGTGGATCGACCCCGAGCGCGTCGACGCTCTGTTCGGGGCTTCTCTTCCCCGCTGCACCGAGAACACGATCACCGACGTCGCTGTGCTCCACCAGGAACTGAACCGCATCCGTCAGCGTCGGGGACTGGCCTTCGAACGCGGGGAGTCAGCGCGTGGAGTCGCTTGTGTGGCTTCGGCAATTCGCGGACACGAGGGTCCCGTCGGCAGCATCGCGTTGTGTGGTGACATGCGGACCGCTCAGCTCGAGCGAGTTGCTCCGCTGGTCGTCGACGCGGCTCGCGAGGTCTCACGGACGCTGTACCCCGAACTGGGTGCTCCTCGCCGCGGCCGCAAAACGCCTCCCGTTCCGACCAATACGTTCTCGGCGGAGACGATGGATCGCCTGCTGGCAGCGTCGTCCGACCACTGGATCTGACGTATTTTGATCGACTTGTCTCGCTGATCGGGACGAGTCATAGCAGCTCAGCGGTACTGATGGCACCGTTCGGACCATGACGACTGAACTGAGCTACGAGGGAACTCTGAAGGAACTGCAGACCGATCTCGGTGTGCTCCGGTACCACGAAGCCGGCGACGGCCCGCCGCTCCTGCTGCTGCACGGATCGGGCCCCGGCGTCACCGGTTGGCGTAACTACCGCGGCGTTCTCGCGGACTTCGCGAAGCACTTCCACTGCTACGTTCTCGAGTTCCCCGGATTCGGCGTCAGCGATCCCGGCCCCGACCATCCGATGATGATGGCGCAGGCGTCGGTCGGGATGTTCCTCGACGGCCTCGGCCTCGGCCCGGTCCACATGATCGGTAACTCCATGGGCGGCATCGTCGCCACCAAGGTCGCGATCGACGAGCCGCACCGGGTGAGCAAGCTCGTCACCATCGGCGGCATGGGAAAGAACACCTTCTCGCCGGGGCCCGGTGAAGGCATCAAACTCCTCATGGAGTTCACCGACAACCCCACCCGCGAAGCTCTGGTCCGCTGGTTGCATTCGATGGTCTTCGACCGTGCCGTCGTCACCGAGCAGCTCATCGAAGAGCGTTGGGCCCTGGCCACCGAGCCGACGACGCTCGAGATCGCCCGTCGTATGTACAGCAGCAAGGCCATGGCCGCCATGGGCGCGGCTGCCGCTGCGTCGACCGCCGTGCCGTACTGGGCGCAGCTGAACAAGATCAAGGCGCCGACGCTGTTGACCTGGGGACGCGACGACCGCGTCAGCCCCGTGGACATGGCGATTCTGCCGATGCGCGACATCCCCAACGGCGAAGTTCACATCTTCCCCAACTGCGGACACTGGACGATGATCGAAGCTCGCGACGCCTGGGTCGCGTCCGTTCTGGCATTTCTGACGCGTCCAGAAGGCAAGTAAGGCCCGTGCGCCTTTCTGGTAGCCCCCACTACCAAAAAGGCGCACAGGGGTGCTCCCACTCACCGGGAAGCGTTTCTGCACTTCGGTGGGCTACCTGCCACCGTTTCACCAACAGATTTTCATTCTGCCCAGGCACTCGCCGGGTAGCGAAACCAGAAAGCCGGAAAAATCATGGGTCAGGTTCTGGACAACATCTCACAGTTCGCCGACGAGATCCGCGCCGACGGAGTCGAGGGTGACAAGCTGATGCGCTTGACGGACGGCAGCGCGAAGCGCTTGCGCGACTCCGGCGTCATCCGGATGTTCCAGCCGAAGGAGTTCGGTGGCCTCGAGGCGCATCCGCGTGAATTCGCCGAGACGGCAATGGCTATCGGCGCGATGGACGGTGCCACGGGCTGGGTCAGCGGCATCGTCGGTGTGCATCCGTGGGAGCTTGCGTTCTTCGACCGCAAGGCTCAGGAAGAGGTGTGGGGAACCGATCCCGATACGTGGATGGCGTCACCGTATGCGCCGATGGGCGTGGCGAGGCCGGTCGAGGGTGGGTACATCCTCAACGGTCGTTGGTCGTTCTCGTCCGGCACCGATCACTGTGACTGGATCATGATCGGCGCGATGGTCGGTGACGAGTCCGGCAAGCCGTTGATGCCGCCGAAGCACCTGCACGTACTGCTGCCGCGCTCCGATTACGACATCGACCAGGACAGCTGGAATGTCGTGGGCCTGCGCGGAACCGGGTCGAAGGACCTGATCGTCAAGGACGCGTTCCTGCCCACCTACCGCACGATCGACGCCGGAAAGGTGTACGACGGGACGGCGTGGAAGGAAGCGGGTCGTACGGAGACGTTGTACAAGTTCCCGTTCTCGTGCATTTTCCCGTTGGGGATCACCTCGTCGTTGATCGGTATCGCCGAAGGTGCGCTGGCGTGCAACATGGCGGCGCAGCGTGAGCGGGTGACGGTCAGTGGTGTTCCGATCAAGGAAGATCCGTACGTGCTGTTCGCGATCGGTGAGGCGGCGGCCGAGATCGCTGCTTCTCGGGCTGCGATCTTGGAGACGGTGGATCGTTTCTGGGACATGACGGAGAAGGGGCAGGAAGTTTCGTTCGAGCTTCGTGCGATCGGTCGGCGTACGCAGACTGCTGCTGCGTGGCGGGCGGTGCGTGCGGTGGACGAGATCTTTGCTCGTTCCGGTGGTGGGGCTTTGCAGTTGAACACGCCGATGCAGCGGTTCTGGCGTGACGCTCATGCCGGTCTCGCGCATGCGATCCACGTACCCGGTTCCATTTTCCATGCGTCGACGCTCTCGCAGCTCGGTGGCGAACCGCAGGGTATCCACCGCTCGATGATCTAGTCCCACAAATACTTTCGAAGCAAGGACGGTTAGGCATGACTGAAATTCGGGGCCTGGGGTATCTCAGGATCCAAACGCAGGACGTGGCTCGCTGGCGCGAGCTCGTGGTCGACGGACTCGGCCTCGCGGTCGGTAGTGGCCCGGAAGCCGACGGCCTCTACTTGCGCCTGGACGAGCGTCGTGCGCGACTGATCGTCCTGCCCGGTGAGACGGACAAGGCTCTCGCAGTGGGCTGGGAAGTGCGAGATCAGTTCGCGCTCCAGCGTGTTCGTGAAGCAGTGGAGAAGGCCGGAGTCGAGGTCGAGGTTCTTTCCGAGGTCGACGCCAGCTACCGCGATGCCGAGCAGGTCATCGCATTCGACGATCCCAACGGCAACCGAGTCGAGGTCTTCTTCGGACCGGTACTCGACCACAGCCCGTTGGTCACCCCGCACGGCGGCCGTTTCGTCACCGGCGATCAGGGCCTCGGCCATGTGGTGCTTCCGGTTACGCGTTTCGACGAGGCATACACCTTCTACACCGAGGTGCTCGGATTCCTCCCGCGCGGTTCCATCCGTCTCGGCGGTATCGATGCGCCGCCGCCGGCTCGCCGCGTTCGCTTCATGGGTGTCAACCAGCGCCACCACAGCCTGGCGTTGTGCCCGGCGCCGCCGGTTGACGAGCCCGGTCTCGTGCACCTGATGATGGAAGCCGAGACTCTCGACGCCGTCGGTCAGGCTCTCGATCGTGTTGCCAAGCTCGGCTTCTCGATCTCCTCGACGTTGGGTCGCCACACGAACGACAAGATGGTGTCGTTCTACGTGCGCGCACCGGGTGGATGGGATCTGGAGTTCGGCTGCGAAGGCATGCTTGTCGACGAAGCCTTCTACACCGCTGAGGAAATCACGGCCGACAGCTACTGGGGCCATGACTGGTCCGAGAGTGAACCGCTGGCCGCGTTCACTCCCAAGAGCTAGCTCTTACGCAACGAAAAAGCTCGGTCCCAATGCATATCGGGGCCGAGCTTTTTCGTGCGATAGATCAGGAAGCTGCTGCGGCCAAACCGGTTTCGAGGTCGGCGAGAATGTCGTCGATCCCTTCGATGCCGACCGCAAGGCGGACGAGCCCCGGGGTGACGCCCGAAGCGAGCTGCTCCTCGGGGGTGAGCTGCGAGTGCGTCGTCGACGCGGGGTGGATGACGAGTGAGCGAACGTCGCCGATGTTGGCGACGTGGCTGTGCAACGTCAGTGCGTTGACGAACTTCTTGCCTGCGTCGACTCCACCGGCGAGCTCGAACGCGACGATGGCGCCGGTTCCCTTGGGAGCCAGCTGCTTTCCGCGCTCGTGCCAGGGCGAGGATTCCAGTCCGGCGTATGCGACCGACGTGACTTCGGCGCGGCCCTCGAGGAATTTCGCGACCTTCTGGGCGTTGGACACGTGGCGCTCGATGCGCAGGCTCAGTGTCTCGATACCCTGCGAGATGAGGAAGGCGTTGAACGGTGCGATGGCCGAGCCGAGGTCGCGCAGAAGCTGAACGCGTGCCTTGAGGGCGTAGGCGGGTGCGCCGAGATCGGCGAAGGTGACGCCGTGGTAGCTGGGGTCGGGGGTCGTGAAGTTGGTGTGGCGTCCCTGGGTCCAGTCGAAGGTGCCACCGTCGACGATGACGCCGGCGATCGCGGTGCCGTGTCCGCCAAGGTATTTGGTGGCGGAGTGGACGACGATGTCGGCGCCGTGCTTCAGCGGCTGAATGAGGTACGGAGTTGCGACCGTGTTGTCCACGATGAGCGGGATGCCGTGCTCATGGGCGACTGCGCTGATGCCGGGGATGTCGAACACGTCGTTCTTGGGGTTGGAGATGGTTTCGCCGTAGAACGCCTTGGTGTTCGGACGGATTGCCTCACGCCAGTGATCGAGGTTGTCCGGGTCCTCGACGAAGTCGACGGTGATACCGAGCTTGGGCAGCGTGTAGTGGAAGAGGTTGTACGTGCCGCCGTACAGGCGAGGGCTTGAGACGATGTGGTCCCCGGCCTCGGCGAGGTTGAGGATCGCGAAGGATTCGGCGGCCTGACCGGACGCAACCAGCAGAGCCGCGACTCCGCCTTCGAGGGCGGCGATGCGCTGCTCGACGGCGTCCTGCGTCGGGTTCATGATGCGGGTGTAGATGTTGCCCGGCTCGGCGAGGCCGAAGAGCGCCGCCGCATGGTCGGTGTTGTCGAAGACGTAGCTGGTGGTCTGGTAGATCGGAAGCGCCCGAGCGTTGGTAGCGCTGTCCGGGCCCTGTCCGGCGTGGACCTGCTTGGTTTCGAACGACCAATCGGCGGTCGGATCGGTATCGACGGGGGTGTTCTCGCTCATGAATTCATACTCCGTGGTGAAGGTGGGTTGGTGCGGGTCAGGCGGTTTCGACGACTGTATGCACTGGGACGGGATTGCGGGTGAGATCGAGTACGGGGCAGTGGGCGTCGACCGTTTCCTGCAGTTCCAGGTAGCGCTCGCGGGTTTCGGGGCCGGTCAGGGTGACGACCACGCGGACCTCGGAGAATCCCGGACGGACGGCGTCGTCGAAGCCGAAGAATCCACGAACGTCGAGGTCACCTTCGGCTCTGGCCGAGATGTCGTCGAGAGCGATACCGAGTTTGTCCGCCCAGACGCGGTAGGTGACCACCTGGCAGGAGAGCAGGGAAGCAAGGTAGTACTCGACAGGATTGGCTGCGGTGTTCTCGCCGCCGAGGGCCGGCGGCTCGTCGACCTCGACGCTGTACTTACCGAGAGAAATGGTGCTGGCAACGGCGTCGTGCGCCTGGGCGGAAGCCTTGAATACGACGTGCGCTTTGCTGGCGTCTTTGTCGATGGCGTCGGCGTTGGCTGCTACGACGGAACTCAGGTGTGAGATGGAGGCGGTGGTCATGACAGAAATGTCCCCTGATCTGGGTGTACATACGAGTATCGACGTGAGCGGCGCTCACGTCGTAGGTCCGATCAGTAGATCGGACACCCGGATGTACAGACATGCGCAAAGTCGACATGGCGCCGCCGCGTCAGCAGCGTGCCCGTCTCGTATGCGCCGATTCCCGTCACAGGAGAGACTGTAACCGGTTCATACCCTTTCCGACCAGACGTATAGGAAATCTGTCTCGGATTGTGGTCTGTCATGCGGGCGGCAGTCCGCTCCACCGGGGTGTCCGACGATTGGCGAAAGCGTCGAGTCCTTCGGCGATGTCCGGAGAGCGCAACACTGCGTCCTTGGCGTCGTCGGTGACCTTCCATCCGTCGGCGTCGGCGTCGGCGTAGAGAGCCTCGATGGCCTTCAGACTCAGACTCACGGAGGTGGGGGAGGACTCGCAGATCTCCGCTGCCATCACCAGTGCCTCGTCGAGTGCCTTACCAGGGGCAGTGACTGCATTGACGACGCCGAGGTCCTTTGCCCGTTCGGGATCGAGTGTGCGGCCGGTGATCAAGAGTTCACGGGCGACGTTGATCGGAAGCGCGCGAGGAGCCCGAAAGAGTGCGCCGGACGTCGCAACCAGACCGCGTTTGGTTTCGGGAAGGCCGAATTGCGCTGTGGCAGAGGCGACGATCAGATCGCAGGTCAGTGCAATTTCGAAACCGCCACCAAGCGCATAGCCCTCGACTGCAGCGATCAGGGGCTTGTTCCGCCGGCGCCGAATGACGCCGTACTCACCGCCGCGAGGCATGCGAAGGTCGGCCCGCTCTCGGATATCGGTTCCGGCGCAAAAGATGTTGGGGGTTCCGGTGATGATGCCGACCCACAGATCAGGGTCGTCGTCGAGAAGATTCAGCGCGGCTTCGATTCCCTCGGCAGTCTCACGGTTGATCGCGTTACGGCGTTCTTCGCGTTCGATCCTGACGATGAGAACGCGGTCATGGCGTTCGGTGGAAACAGTCGACATAATTGGACTGTAGTCCACCTATCGGAGGCGGAGGTGCGTCACCTGACGGGACGGACATTGGACACATTCCGGACTGTGGCGAAGACTGTGTTCTGAGGCGGAGAAGGGCAGGTCGACGTGATTTCCAAACGAGAACAGAACAAGCGCGACACCAACGACAGGTTGCTCTCGGCTGCTCGAATTCTGTTCTCGGCGCAGGGTTTCGCCAGCACGACCGTCGACGACATCGCCGAGCGAGCCGAGGTGTCGCGAGCCACCTTCTTCAATTACTTCCAGGGCAAGGACTCGGTTCTCGAGGCGTTGCACAGTGATCATCTCGATCAGCTTGCGGCACTGGTGGATCAGCTCATGGAATCGCCGATGCCGACTTCTGATCGGATCTCCCGGATTTTTCAGGACTTTGCGCAGCAAGCGATCATGCACCCGCGCTATCTGCGCATGGTGACTGCAGAACTCGAGCGCGACTTCGCCTCCTCCGGAGCGGGGGCGGCCCACGATCATCGGTTCCACGTGGAACTTCTGCGGATCGTCACTGCCGGTATCGAAGCCGGCGAAGTGAGATCGGACTACCCGCCGCTCTTTCTCGCACAGATGATCGGTGGTACGTACGGAGCGTTGGTCCGCTTCTGGCGGCAAGACGCCGATTACGACGTGGTCGGAGAATTCGATCGCGGAGCCAGGTACGTCGCGGAAGGCATCGCTGCTCGCTGATCAGGGAGTGGGCACTACCAGGGGCAGCATCTGCTGGACGCTCACCGAAAGATAGTTTGCGGCAGTCTGATCGCCGGACAGATGGCGCAGCAGGCTCTGCTGGAACAGGCCGTCGAAGATTGCGTACATCGCCGCCGAGGTGACCGATGCCTCTACGTCGAGAAGCTCGGCGTAGCGAGAAACAATGCGCCAGATCATGTTTTCGAGACTCTCGTCGATCGCGGCGACGTCGGCTCGGAACGACTCCTCGAACATCGACTGCGCGCGCAGGTCGTACCAGAGGCGGTGCATCGTGGGTTCTTCGATCATGGTCTCGGCGAGCAGTGCGCCGAAACCGGTTTTCAGTTCCTCCGGTGTCTTCGCGGTGGCGACGATGCCGTCGTAGCGGGTGACGCAGCGTGCCTTGTAGTGGCGCACGCAGTGGGTGATGAGATCGACCTTGTCGCTGAAGTAGTAGTGCAGGACGCCGTGGGAGAACTCCGAATTCTGGGCGATTTCGCGCAGGCTCGTGCGTGCGTAGCCCAATTCGGCCAGGGTTTGCAGTGCGGCCTCGGCGAGTTGATCACGTCGCTCGGAGAATTTGTCGACCTGGCGACGCGACACCTTGTCTGCGTTGGACCGCTTGGCGGAGTCGGACTGCTGGCCCGGTGAGCTAGGTGCAGCCTTTTTCCCTGCCTCACTAGGCTTCTCGACTGTCGTGGTCACGATGGCACGTCCTGTTCCCTGCGGTTTCCACAGCGGCACGATCACCGCGTCCGAATCAGTGTAACCCCTGGTCTTTGACGAGCGTGTAACAAAATCTTGACAGTCGTCAAGATTTATCTTGACACTCGTCCAAAGTTGAATACTCTGTGACTCACACCACTTGGCAGCGTCGCTGTGAACGGTGGCATCGCGAGAGTCGTTTCAGTCATGGAGGCAGTCGAAAATGAGCGTGTTTGATCTCGAGGGACGAAAAGCACTGGTCACAGGTGGTGCCAAGGGGCTCGGAGCCGGAATGGCTGAGGCGTTGGCGAAGGCGGGGGCGTCAGTGATGATCGGCGACGTTCTCGAAGACGAGGGTCGTGCCACCGCAGAGGCTGTTGGTTCGGGCGGAGTCAAAACCGGCTTCGTAAAGCTGGACGTCACCGACGACGCCAACTGGGAAGAGGCAGTCGCCGCCACCGCGGAGACTCTCGGCGGCTTCGACATCCTCGTCAACAACGCAGGCATCGAGATTTCCTCGCTGGTGGTCGACCTCGATCCGAACGACATCCGCCGTATGTGTGAGGTCAACATCCTCGGAACGGCGCTCGGAACCAAACACGGACTGCGCAGCATGCGTCCGGGTGGCGTAGCCGGAACCGGCGGTTCCGTCATCAACATCTCTTCAGTGGCCGCCACCATTCCGTTTCCCGGGATCAGTGGATACTCCGCGACCAAGTCCGCGGTCGATCGCTTCACCAGAGTTGCCGCCGCCGAGTCGGGCAAGCTCGGCTACGGAGTCCGCGTCAACTGCATCTACCCGGGTCTTGTCGCCACGGAGATGGGTCTCGGACTCGCGGCGGACATGGAGAAGCTCGGTCTCTGGCCCAGCGCCGAAGCAGCAGTCGGAGACGTCATCGGCCTCACCCCGCTCGGCCGCCTCGGTGAAGTGAACGACATGGCTGACGCCGTTGTGTTCTTGTCCTCCGACGCCGCGCGATTCATCACCGGTATCGGCCTCCCCGTCGACGGTGGCATGGGCATGTAGCTCGCCCTTCATTCGTACGTACACCCTTCTCACGTCTTCGAAAGGTTCCACGAACATGTCCGAAAAGAAGCCCGTCATCGTCTACGGCGTCTCCGGGTACACCGGCCGTCTGGTGTGTGAATACCTGCGCGAGTTCAACATCCCGTTCATCGCAGCCGGCCGCGACGCCGCTCGCATCCAAGAGGTCCTCGACAAGATCCCCGGTTTGGACACCGTCGATCACGAAGTCGTCGAGGTCGAGCACACGGTCGAGGCTCTCACCGAATTGTTCACCGGTGCACAGGTTGTCAGCAACATGGTCGGGCCGTTCATCAAGCTCGGCGGGACCGTCGTCGAGGCCGCGTTGAATGCCGGTTGCCACTACATGGACACAACCGGTGAGCAGGACTGGGTACTCGACGTCCAGGAGAAGTTCAGCGACAAGTACCAGGAGAAGGGCCTGCTCCTCTCGCCCGGTATCGCGCAGATGTACACCACCGGTGAGATCGCGGCCAATATCGCACTGGAAACACCGGGCCTCGATACGCTCGACATCCTCGTGCTGTGGAAGGGATTTCCCACCTACGCGTCCACTCAGACGATCTTCACCATCCTCAAGGCAAACTGGTACTACCTCGAGCAGAACAAGTACGTGCAGTGGGCGCCCGGCCAGACTTTCGACGTCGTCGTTCCGGGCCAGCACGAAACTGCGCTTGCATTGCCGTGGGGCGGAACATGCCACCCGGTGTGGTTCAAGAACGATCCGCGAGTTTCCAACGTCAAGGCTGCGGGCGGAGTGTTCGACCGCACCGTGATGGAAGGCGTTGTCGCGACGCAGAAGATCGTGGAGGAGCAGATCAAGACCCTGCCCGCCGACGAGCAGGAAGCCGCCTTGGCCGAGATCGCCGGATCGGTTCAGGCCGGTATGCCCCCTCGTGAAAATCCGCGCATCAACACCTCACTCGACTCCGTATACGCGTCGGGCCCGCTGGGTCGCTCGCACGTCGTGATCCACGGAAACTGTAACTACAAGCAGACGGGCCTCCTGCACGCCTATGCAGCGCATTCTCTGCTCCAGCAGGCGCCGAAGCGGACCGGGCTTGCCTCGGCTTGCCAGGCGTTCGGCCATCGCGAACTGCTCGGCGCGCTACGTAGTTTCGGGCTGGCTCTGGAGCCGGAAGTAACCATCAACGCCTAACTCGTCGTCCTCGTCATCATGTTCACGGCTCCCGGCGTGTAGCACGCCGGGGGCCCCGCCCTGGAGGCTCCCCATGCGTTTGACCGACTATCTCGACAAGGGAGCCTCTCTTGGTTCCACTGCACCGTGTTTGACGATGGGGGAGCGCACTCTCTCCTACGGCGAGGTGCAACAGTTCAGCCGACGCTTCGCAGCTTCGCTCGCGGCTTCGGGCATCGCGGCGGGCGAGAAGGTCGCGATTTTGTCCGGAAATGACCCGATCTCGTTCTCCTGCGTATTCGGTATCAGTAGGGCTGGCGCAGTCTGGTGCCCGATCAACCCTCGCAACGAAGCTGCGGAAAACCGAGACCTGTTGGATCTGTTCGATTGTCGCGCTCTGTTCTTCCAGAAGTCCTATGCGCCGCTCGTCGACCAGATCAAGGATGCTCTTCCCCAGTTGGTGACGCTCGTCTGTATCGACGGCGAGTGGGATTCGGCACAGTCCCTCGAAAGCTGGCTCGGGGAAGAAGAACTCGACGCCGCGGCGCCCGACGACGTCACCATGCTGGTCGGCACCGGTGGTACAACTGGACGGCCAAAGGGAGTGATGTTGACCGGGCACAACATCGAGACGATGACCGCAATCACCTTGATGAGTTATCCGTTCGAGGGGCGCCCGGTGTATCTGGCGCTGGCACCGCTGACTCACGCCGCCGGTGTTCTGTGCTTCCCGATCATGGCCCTCGGCGGCGAAGTAGTGATCATGCCGAAGCCCGACCTCGGGTACTTCCTCGCGAACGTTCAGAAGCACAAGGTGACTCACACCTTCCTGCCGCCGACGCTCATCTACATGTTGCTCGAGCACGAGGACCTCGCGGTAACGGATCGTAGCTCGCTGCAATGCTTCTGGTACGGAGCGGCGCCGATCTCCCCGACCAGGCTAGAGGAAGCGATCGACAAGATCGGCCCGGTCATGGCTCAGCTGTTCGGGCAGAGTGAAGCCCCCATGATGATTTCGACGATGTCACCGAAGGAGCACTTCGGCCCGGACGGCACTGTCGCAACGTCACGACTTTCCTCGGCCGGTCGACCGTCGCCGCTGGTGACCGTGGGGATCATGGACGACAAAGGCACGCTGCTCGGACGTGGCGAGCGTGGTGAGGTGGTGATTCGCAGTTCGTTGGTGATGGCGGGTTATTACAAGAACCCCGACGCAACCGCGGAAGCGTCAGCCCACGGCTGGCATCACACCGGCGACATCGGATACCTGGACGAGGACAATTTCCTGTTCATCGTCGACCGTGCGAAGGACATGATCATCACCGGCGGTTTCAACGTCTATTCGGTCGAGGTGGAGCAGGCACTCATGGCGTATCCGGGGATTCAGGACTGCGGAGTGATCGGGTTGCCGGATGACAAGTGGGGCGAACGCGTTGTGGCAGTGGTGCAACCGCACCTCGGCGCCGACATCGACGGCGCCGAGGTGATGGCTTTCGTGAAGGCTCGCATCGGAAGTGTGAAGACTCCGAAGCAAGTCATCGTCTGGGACGATCTACCTCGCTCCAAGGTCGGCAAAGTTCTCAAGAACGAGATCAAGAGCGAGCTGACGGGCTGAGGTCACGACTCGCACACCACGTCTTCGGCCGGCAGTGAGCCGTCGAGCAGGTACGAGTTGACGGCGGCGTTCGCGCAAGTATTCGCGTAGCCGGGGAACACCGCATGAGTGCGGCCTGGAACTGTCACGAGCCGTGAGCCTTTCATCGCTTCATGCATGCCGAGGCCTTCGTCGTACGTCGTGCGGGTGTCACCGGTTGCCTGGATCTGCAATGCCGGAACGTTGTTGTCGATGTCGATCCGCGTAGGGGCCTCACTGCGCCAGAACGCGCACGGCATGATCGTGTTGTGTGTGCCGGCAAAGATCGGCTGATCATCACGGTGCTCCTCCAACTTGTTGCGGTACCACTGGGGATCGCTCGGCATCGATACGTCTCCGCAGACGATGGCGATTGTCCCGGCATAGTCAGGACCGGTTCCCAGTTCGGTCTGGAACCATGCCTGCATCAATCCCGTCAGCTGGGGATGGATGTTCTCGACGGTCTTGCCTGCGGCGAGATCGCGCAACTGAACCAATACCTGTGCGAATGCCTCACTTTCCTTCTCGGTGTCGCCGGTTCCGTTGACGTACATCAGGAATGGAAGGACGTGATCGTCGACGGCATGATCACCGATCTGTATCGGAGTGGTGGCCGCGTCCGAGATCAGCTTCTCGATGAGGGCGCGAACTTCGGCGGGCGTCGATCCGAGTGCATAGGTGGAGTTGTGTTCTGCTGCCCACTGCGAGAATCCGTCGATCGCTTTCTCGTTGGCCGGGCCCATGTCCTGGAACATCTCGTATCCGTATTTCTTCGGATCCGGTGCACTGTCGAGAACCACACGGTCGATCCTGTCCGGGAACATTTGAGCATAGGTTGCACCGAGGTATGTGCCGTACGACCACCCGAAGTACGACGCCTTCTCCTGGTCGAGGGCGCCACGAATCACGTCGAGGTCGCGGGCGATGTTTTGAGTATTGATGTGCGGCAGATAGTCCGGGTACTTGTCCCAGCATGTGTCAGCGGCCTTGCGTGCGAGCGCAACACTCTCGTTCCATCCCTCGTCCGTGGTGCCCGGTGACCGCATCCATGTCATCTGTTCGACGCCGCAGTCGATCGGTGTGCTCTTGCCGAGTCCTCGGGTATCCATGCCGATGACGTCGTATGCCGCTGCGACTTCCGGTGTCATGCCCGCATTCAGAATCTCGGGCAATCCCAGTCCTCGGCCACCCGGGCCACCAGGGTTGGTGAGCAGGATCCCGCGTCGCTGTGCGGGGTCGGTGGATGCGACCCGCGAGATCGCCACTTCGATCGTCTTGCCGCCAGGGGCGGAATAGTCCAAAGGTACTGTGACCATGGCGCATTCACTTGCGGTCGACGTTCCGGTATCTGTGGCGCATGGCCCCCACTCGAGATCCTGTTCGTAGAACGCGCTGAGATTCGATTGTGGATCTTCCTGCGGAGTAGCAGGATCCGAGCACGCCGCCAATGCAGGTACGGCGAGTGCGGCAGCGGCGATTGTGGTAGCCAGCCACCTTCGTGGTCGAGGCATGCGTGATCTGGGCATGGTGAATCCAGTCATTGTCGTGTCCTTGTGTTGAGCCCATTTTCGGGCAGTGTTGGTCACCCCACTTCGAATGTGGGGGTTGATCAGGGGTTTTCAGGTTCGGGATTGGCGGGCGGCGAACTCCGCGGCCACGGCCTTCGCGAATCTTTCCTGGGTGACGGTTCGTCGATCCGCTTGGTGTTCGCGCAGTACCGCTACCAGTCGGGTGGGGGAAGCGTCCTCCGGTGCAGCCTGTTCGGGTAGCACGCTCTCGGTGAAGTCGCAGAACTGAATGGCAAGGGCCGCAATCGTGTCCGCGTCTGCTGGTGCGTCGGCGAGGGCATACATGCGAGTTATCAATTCGATGGCCTGCTCGCGGTTCGGCTCGGCCAATACCCGGCGATGGGCGGACAGGAGTGAATCGCAGACCTCGGGATCGCCCCCGGAGACCGTGAGTGCGAGGATCAGAAGTTCACGCTCGTTGTCGATCCACGCTGTCGGCGCACCGGCAACGACGTACTGTGCGAGCACTTCCGAAAACGCGTCGGGTAGTTCAGGATCGGCATTGCGGCGTAGCGACTCGATGTGCGCACGCTGAACAGCGATCTGTTCGGCTTTCGTCGCCAATTCCTTGTCGAGGGCATCGAGTGCGGACCGAGTGTCGTGAGCGTCGCCGTCGAGTAGTTCGGCGATCTTGGCGACAGGAATCCCAAGATCGCGCAGGCGGCGGATGCGACTCAGTCGTGCCAGGTCCACCGCCCGGTACATGCGGTAGCCGTTGGGTTGGCGTTGTGGTTCTTCGAGAAGGCCGTTCGAGTGGTAGTAGCGCACGGATCTGACGGTGGTGCCGGCCAATTTGGCCAGCTCGCCGATGGTCATCATCGCCCTGCCCTCCCGTGATCGAATCGGATTCCGTCTGTGAAAACCATTCTCCAACCTTGACGCGGCGTCAGGGTCAAGATTCGCGCCGGAGAACGTGACCGTTGACACTTTAAGGAGGCGAACTTAATCTGACCTTTGTCCTTTACGACATCGTCGATTTCGAGGAAGTGCCCTGATGGCTACCCTTTTTCCTGCGGCAACAATCTTTCCGATCCCCACCGACCCGCTTGCTGCGTACGGTCCACTCGTTGCTCGCCGGAATCCCGAGTCGGTAGTTCCGGCACCGTACGAACACCTTGCGGTCAAGGCGGTCGCGCCGACGATCGGAGCGGAAATCTCCGGTATTCGACTCGGCCGGGGTCTGTCTGATGCCGTGATTGCGGAACTCCGCCGAGCTCTCCTCGAATGGAAAGTCCTCTTCTTCCGCGATCAGGACCTCGACCGAGCGGAACATCGAGCTTTTGCCGAGCGTTGGGGCGATCTCGAACAGCATCCGTTCTTCAAGTACACGCAGCCCGGGCAGACGGACGTCGATGTCACGACACTGGCGAAGGATGCGATGGTCGGCGGAGTCGAGAACAACTGGCACAACGACGTTACGTGGCACGAGTTTCCTTCGTTCGCAGCAGTTCTTCGTGCGGTGGAGGTGCCGGAGGTGGGTGGTGACACTTTGTGGGCCGATACTGCAGCTGCCTACGATCTGCTTCCTGAAGACATCAAGAAGCGTATCGACCCGCTTGTTGCAGAACACGATTGGATCAACTCGTTCGGCAGGTCGATGCCGGTGGATGCGGTCGAGATGTTGCGTCCGAAGTTCCCCGCTGTGCAGCATCCGGTGGTTCGGATCATTCCGGAAAGTGGCAGGCGGGTGTTGTTCGTCAACATGACCTTCACGCAACGGATCTTGGGTGTGTCAGAAGAAGAATCGAACGAACTTCTCACGATGCTGTATCGCCACGTCAATCGTCCGGAATTTCAGGTCCGTTTGAAGTGGGAGCCGAATACTGTTGCCTTCTGGGACAATCGGACCTGCCAGCACTACGCGGCCAGTGACTACTTCCCGGCTCGTCGTGTGATGGATCGAATCTCGATTGTCGGGGATCGACCGGTGGGCGTCGGGGGCTGATACGACGCTCAGCGCCTCGAGTGTCTACTACGGGAAGTAGTAACGCACCTCACATAGCTTTTCGACGCCTTGTCGATATGATTTCGACAAGGCGTCGATAAAAGTCGGCGTGACTCGTATCGACGACTTTGGAGCTTCCCGAATGTTCCTCGCCCTGCGTGAACTGTGGTTTGCGCGAAATCGATTCCTCTTGATGGGTGCCGTGGTTGCCCTCATCTCGATCCTGATGGTGATTCTGTCCGGCCTCTCGTCCGGACTGGTAAATGACGGTGTCTCCGCTTTGCAGCGGACGCCGATTCAGGCGTTTGCCTTCGCGCCGGACACCAAAGCCGACTCGGCGTTTTCGCGCTCGGTCGTCACCGAGGAGCAGGCGCAGGCATGGCGTATGCAACCCGATGTCCAAGATGCCGAGCTCTTCGGCAACATGATCGTCAATGCAAAAACTCGCAGTGGCACGCCTGTCGATCTCACGCTCTTCGGCATCGAACCTGGCTCCTTCCTCGAGCCCGTCTCCGCCGACGGGAGGGGGCTGCAAGCCGACACGGACATCATCGTCAGCTCTACCTTCCGTGACGACGGTGTTGCGATCGGTGACACCGTGATACTCGATCGACTCGGTACGGAGCTGACAGTTGTCGGATTCACCGAAGACAAGCGCACTTTCGGTCACGTCGACGTCGCCTACCTGCCCCTGCGTACTTGGCAGGAGGTTCACGCCGGTGCCAAGATCGGCGAAACCGCCAATGCCAGTGCCTATTCCGAAGCAAGTGTTGTTGCGATTCGGGGCATTGGTGGCGCGTTACCGGATCTCGTGTCGGGCGATGCGGCGGCGGGAACGTCCGCAAAGACGCTCGAGGAATCTTTCGACTCCTCACCAGGGTTCTCCGCGGAAATGATGACTATGTCGATGATCAAGGCGTTTCTGTACGCGATTTCGGCCCTGGTGGTCGGTGCATTCTTCAGTATCTGGACGGTTCAGCGCGGTCGTGAACTCGCAGTGTTGCGCGCGATGGGAGCCTCTACCGGCTTCCTGCTTCGTGACGGCATGGCGCAGGCACTGGTAGTGCTGCTTGGTTCCATCGGCCTCGGTGTGTTGCTGGGCTTGGGGCTCGGTTCGGGGCTCGAAGGCGGGGGGATGCCGTTCGCCCTCGAGTCCGGCCCAGTCGTCAACGGCGCAGTGCTCTTGGCGGTACTCGGGCTGGTCGGCGCAGCCGTTGCCATCGTCCGTGTTACCCGTGTCAACCCGCTCACCGCATTGGGAGAAAACCGATGACCACAGTCGAAAAGACCACAACCGGATTGGTATTGACCGCTGTCAGTCTTCGATTCGGTGACGGTGACTCCACCGTGCTCGCCCTCGACAACGTGAACCTGGAGGTCTCGTGCGGCGAACTTGTCGCGATCGTCGGACCGTCAGGCGCTGGAAAGTCGAGCTTGCTCGCTGTGGCCGGCGGACTCGGTCGGCCGTCGAGTGGAACGATTGTCATCGACGGCGTGGACGTGTCGGCGATGCCGGCCCGTGCTCTCGCCAAACTTCGACGAGACAAGGTCGGCTTCGTCTTTCAGTCCGGCAACCTGATTCCAGCGCTGACGGCGCGCGATCAGCTTCGGCTGATTCCCAAGCTCACGGGGCGGCCGGGTCGCGATCCCGAGGAGTTGCTCGACTCGGTCGGTATGAGTCACCGTGCAGATCGTCGACCCGGTCAACTCTCCGGCGGTGAACGCCAGCGCGTCGGTATCGCTCGGGCATTGATGAGCAATCCCTCACTACTGCTCGTCGACGAGCCGACGGCTGCTCTCGACCGCAAACGCAGCCATGAGGTGGTCGAACTGCTCTCGCGCGAAACTCACGAGGCAGGCGTCGCTACGATCATGGTGACCCACGATCACGACGTGCTCGGGCACTGCGACCGCATCCTCGAAATGGTTGACGGTCGGTTGCGTCAGAGCGAGTAAGCCCGCGAGGGGACTGGAGGAGATTCGGTGCCGAGGATCGATGCGCCCACTGTGGTCGAGCATCGTGCTGCTCAGCGCCGTGCCCTCCTCGACGCTGCACACGCTCTTCTGTCCGAGGCCCCGGACCGGCCGCCGGGGCTCGGTGAGGTGGCAGCGAAGGCAGGGCTCGCCAGGTCGAGTGCCTACCACTACTTCCGGTCCCGGGAAGATCTCCTCAGTGCCGTCGTCGAAGACATGTTCCCGCGCTGGAACGACAAGATCGTCGAGGCGATGGCAGGCGCAGACGATCCGGTATGGGCGTACGTCGAGGCAAACCTCCAACTGGTTGCCGACGGAGAGCATGCGATAGTCGGAGCGCTGGCGACACTGACCCCGCAAACATTTCGAGATTCGCGGATCATGGAAATGCACGACAGTCTTGTGCTTCCGCTGGTCGAGGCCCTCCGCCTCCGTGGCGTGTCGGACCCGAAGCTCACCGCCAAGTTGATCAACTCGCTGGTGCATACGGGTACCGAACTGATCGAATCCGGTTGCAGCATGGACGAAGTCAGGTCCGCCGTGCGTGAGGTCCTCGCGTGAGTGGCAGCCTCAGGCCGTAATCAGATCCATCCGAAGGTACTCGGTGATGCGGAGCAGCCTCGGAGGCTCGGACACGTCTGAGGAAAGTGCTTGAAATGCTTCGCCTTTCGCGACGAGGCGCGGGGTGCCGAGGCTCACCTCCGTCTCGTCGACGGACAGTCGAGTGCTTCCCGCTCTCAAGACGTTCTGCACCCAGTCCGAGCCTGATCCGTACACCAGAATGAAGACGTAGCCACCCTCGACCGGATAGGCGTCGAGGGGCGTCCGGTAGGTCGTGCCGGATGTGCGTCCGACGTGAGTCAGTACCGGCCATTTACCGCTCGAAATTGCACGCGGGTTGAACACTCGCTTGTTGACATGTCCCCACCATCTCGGCATCGGCATTGCGATCTCCCTTCGCGAGCGCCTTACGAACGTAAGGCTGGCTTACACCTGTAAGGGTGACTTACGCATGTAAGGTTGTCAACGTATTCGTTCCGCCGAGGGGAGTCTGTGTGTCACGGCAACCGCGACAGTCGCTGAACAGGACTCGCGTAATCGAGGGTGCGATCCGCGTTGCCGACGCGGGTGGTGTCGAGGCCGTCACGATGCGACGGGTGGCCCAGGAGCTGGGCATCGAGGCGATGTCGCTCTACCACCACGTGCCCAACAAAGATGCGATTCTCGACGGCCTCGTCGATGCGGTCTTCGAGGCGATCGACCTGCCCGACAGTGAGTGTGCGGATTGGCGAGATGCAATCCGTGGACGCGCCTTTTCCGCTCGCACAGTCCTGTCGCAGCACCGTTGGGCTCTCGGTCTGCTGGATTCGCGACGCAGCCCTGGCTCGGCGACCCTGCGTCATCTCGACGCTGTGCTCGGAGTGCTCCGGAAGGCCGGGTTCACACTCCCGATGGCCGCGCACGGAGCCTCGCTGATCGACAGCTATATCGGCGGATATGTTCTCCAGGAGGCGAATCTACCGATGAGCGCACCCGGCGACGTCGAAGAAGTTGCGAGTGACATCCTCGAGCGCCTTCCGGCTGAAGAGTTGCCCTTCCTTCACGAGATGATCGTCGATCACGGTCTGAGTCCTGATTACGACCACACGAATGAGTTCGCCTACGGTCTCGATCTCATCCTCGATGCGCTCGAGGCGCGCCGAGGCTAGCGCTGAACCGGCACGTGCTTCGTGACTATCCGGTGGATCAGACGAGCAGCCGTTCGGGCAGTGCGATTGTCGACGTCTAGGCTCGGGTTCAGTTCGGCGACATCGAGAACCGCGAGTTTTCCGCTGGACGTGACTCGGTCACATACGTATTGGATGGTTTCGAGGCTGACTCCGTAGGCCGCAGGTGCGCTGACGCCCGGCGCCACAGCTGCAGGCAGGACATCGAGGTCGATGGTCAGGTAGACCAGATCGACGTCGTCGAGGAAGTCTGCGAGGAACTGATCCACGACGCCTCGGCCGATCGCTCCGCATTCTTCGTCGAGCAGATAGCGAACACCGAGGCGGTGAGCCGTGTCGAACAGTGCCGTGGTGTTGCTCGGTTGGCTGATTCCGATCACGCTGTACTGATGCGAGGTGCCTGCCGCGGCTTCGTCCTCGGCGATCTGACGAAAGGGTGTGCCGGAGCTGGGTATCGGATCGCCCCGCAGGTCGAAGTGCGCATCCAAGTTGAGGATTCCGAGTTTGGCTCCAGCGGTTCGCAACTCGGAGCCCGCGACGCCGAGGTATGTACCGTAGGCGATTTCGTGTCCTCCCCCGAGAACCACGGGGAAGTGTCCCGAATCAAGCGCAGCGCTGACGGCGTTCCCGAGTGCAGCCTGACCGGCCTCGAGTTCTTCACCCGACACGGCAACGGTTCCGGCGTCCTGAATCTGCAGTGGTTCGGCCAGCGCCATGGAAGCCAACCCGGCTCGCAAAGCGTCGGGGCCATCCGCGGCACCGCGGCGGCCCTTGTTGCGGCGGACTCCTTCGTCGCTGGAGAATCCGATCAGAACACAGTCGCCGGGAGCTGTTTCGGCTGAATACGGTTGCACGGCATGATGCCACCGCAGATGCTCGGCAGTGGTGCCGTCGGAGCGCCCGGTCCACGGCTTGGGTTCGATGTCGACTGCGATCTGATGTGCCACGACGGCCTCCCGGTGAGTGTATTTCAGTAGCTTGTGGCGAGTGCGCCGTTTTTCCAGACCTCGCGCACCAGAGGGACGCCCGGGCGGTAGGCGAGGTGGAGGTACGACGGTGCATCGAGCGCGATGGCGTCGGCACGTGTTCCGAGAGAAAGGGTTCCGACGTCGGTGCGCTGCAGCGCCCGGGCGCCTCCTGCAGTGGCTGCCCAGACTGCCTCGGCGGGTGTCATGTGCATGTCTCGCACCGCAATTGCTATGCAGAACGGGAGGCTGGTGGTGTAGCAGGTGCCGGGATTGCAGTCGGCGCCGAGAGCTACTGTGACGCCGGCGTCCAGCAGTGCGCGGGCGTCGGGGTACTTGTTGCGGGTGGAGAAGTCGGCGCCGGGCAACAGTGTTGCGACGGTGGAACTCTGAGCCAGGGCGTCGATGTCCTCGGCGGTGACGTAGGTGACGTGATCGACGGACGCGGCTCCCATCTCGACGGCGAGCTGAACTCCTGGCCCTTCGCCGAGTTGATTGCCGTGGACGCGGGGGATCAGTCCAGCGGCGACGCCTGCGCTCAGGACTGCATGTGCCTGTTCGCGGTTGAACGCCCCTCGTTCGCAGAAGACGTCGATCCACTTCGCGTGTGGCGCACAGGCAGGGATCATCTCGTCGCACGCCATGGCGACGTAGTCATCGGCGCGGCCGGCATATTCGGGTGGTGGAACGTGGGCGGCCAGCAGTGTGACCTCGTCGGTGAACTGTCCGGCGATCAGTGCGCTGCGTAGTTCGCTCTCGGTGTTCTGCCCGTATCCGGTCTTGCATTCGACGGTTGTGCTGCCCGAGCGCAGGGATTCGTCGAGTAGGCGTCGAACATTGGCCTGCAATTGTTCGTCGGTGGCCGAGCGCGTCGCTTCGATGGTGTTGCGAATACCGCCCGCCGCGTACTTCTCGCCCGCCATGCGAGCTGCGAATTCCTCGGCCCGCTCGCCACCGAACACCAGGTGCGAGTGACTCTCCACGAATCCGGGGAGCAGGGCCCGACCGCCGATATCCTGACCGATATCGGCAGCCGGGGCGTCGGCGGAATCGCCGACCCAAGCAACATCGCCCTCGTCGAAAACGATTGCCGCGTCGTGTCGTACGCCGAGCTTGCCCTCACCCAGAGTCGGGTCATTGGTGACGAGGGTTCCGATGTTGGTCAGAACGGTGGTTCGAGAACCATTCGTGGTCAATGTAATTCCTAACTCAGGGTGAGGTCGTGGAGCTGTTTCAGTTCTCGGTCATCGGGATGCGGACGCCGCGGGTGGCTGCCGTGTCGATGGCGTGGTCGTATCCTGCATCCGCATGCCGGATGACACCCATCCCGGGATCGTTGGTGAGAACTGCTTCGAGCTTCTTGGCTGCGAGTTCGGTGCCGTCGGCGATGCACACCTGTCCCGCGTGGATGGAGCGCCCCATCCCGACGCCGCCGCCTTGGTGGAGTGAAACCCACGAAGCGCCGGACGCGGTGTTGACCAGGGCGTTGAGCAGCGGCCAGTCGGCGATCGCGTCGGACCCGTCGATCATCGATTCGGTTTCGCGGTACGGCGAGGCGACCGATCCGGAGTCGAGGTGATCGCGGCCGATGGCGATCGGTGCGGAGAGCTCGCCCGAGGCCACCATCTCGTTGAACTTGAGGCCGGCGAGGTGGCGCTCACCGTATCCGAGCCAGCAGATACGAGCCGGAAGGCCTTCGAAGGCAACCTTTTCGCCGGCCATGGTGATCCAGCGGCGCAGGTGCTCGTTCTCGGGGAAGAGTTCGAGGATGGCCTTGTCGGTGGCCTCGATGTCCTTGGGATCACCCGAGAGCGCTGCCCAGCGGAAGGGGCCGAGGCCTTCTTCGAAGAGCGGACGGATGTAGGCGGGAACGAATCCGGGGAAGTCGAATGCACGGTCGTAGCCGGCCTTGCGGGCCTCGTCGCGGATGGAGTTGCCGTAGTCGAATACCTCGGCGCCGGCGTCCATGAATCCGACCATGGCCTTGACGTGTGCGGCCATCGCGTTGCGGGAATCTTCGGTGAACTTCTGCGGATCCTTCTCCGACATGGTCTTCATGTCGCCGAAGTCGATGCCGATCGGCAGGTAGGCGAGGGGATCGTGCGCCGAGGTCTGGTCGGTCACGATGTCGATGGGGGCCTTCATCTCCAGCAGCGCCGGGAAGATCTCTGCCGCATTGCCTTCGAGGCCGATGGAGAGTGGCTTCTTGGCATCGCGTGCCGCGGTCGCCAGTTCGAGCGCGTGCTCGATGCTGTCTGCCTTGGTGTCGAGGTACTTGTGGGCGATACGACGGTCGATGCGGGTGATGTCGCAGTCGACGCAGATCGCGACGCCGTCGTTCATAGTGACGGCGAGAGGCTGAGCGCCGCCCATGCCGCCGAGACCCGCAGTGAGGGTGATCGTTCCGGCGAGTGAGCCGTTGTAGCGCTTCTTCGCGATGGCGCCGAAGGTCTCGTACGTACCCTGCAGGATTCCCTGGGTGCCGATGTAAATCCAGGAGCCTGCGGTCATCTGGCCGTACATGGTCAGGCCGAGGTCTTCGAGACGGCGGAACTCTTCCCAGTTCGCCCAGTCACCGACCAGGTTGGAGTTGGCGATCAGCACTCGCGGTGCCCACTCGTTGGTGCGGAAGACACCGACCGGCTTGCCGGACTGCACCAGCATGGTCTCGTCGTTCTTCAGCGTCTTCAGCGTGGCGACCATGGCGTCGAAGGCAGCCCAACTACGCGCTGCGCGACCGGTTCCGCCGTAGACGACGAGGCTGTCCGGGTGCTCGGCAACATCGGGGTCGAGGTTGTTCATGAGCATGCGCAGGGCACCCTCCTGCTGCCAACCGAGCGTCGTGAGCTCGGGGCCGCGGGGAGCGCGGACGGGGCGCGGCTCGTGGCCGGGGGTGCTGATTTCCATTGTGTTCTCCTAGCTTGCTGAAGTTCGAAAGACGTTGGGGGATCAGACGCGAGAGTCGGTCATCGCGGTGTGATCGGGGTAGATCATCGACGAAGGGGGATTGCTCGTGCGCTTGGCGAGTGGGTAATAGATCAGCCCGGTGAACACGATGCCGACCAGCCACGAGATGTCGGCGCCGCCGAGCATGTCCGTGACGGGGCCGGTGTACATCTTCTGGGCGAGGAACGGGATCTGGGCGAGAACGCCGGCGGCGTAGCAAGCCAATGCGGTGAAGTTCCATGCACCGTATCGACCGTTGACGTCGTACAGCGCCGGAATGTCGATGCGTTCCTTGGAGATCAGGTAGTAGTCGATCAGATTGATCGCACTCCACGGCGTGAACACCATCAGCAACACCAGGACGAAGTTCTTGAAGTTGTCCAGGAAGTCGGCGCTGGCGGCGATGGCGATCAAGACCGAGACCGCAGTGAAACCGAGGATGTAGAGGGTGCGCGCGGTGCTCGAGATTCGCGACTGTCCGTTGAAGGCGGTGACGGTGGTCAGGATCGACATGAATCCGCCGTAGGCGTTGAGCACGTTCACCGTCAGCTTGCCGACCAGGATGACGAAGTAGATCAGGAAGGCAATGGCAGCGGGTCCGGCCAGATCTCCCATGAAGCCGACCTGGTTACCCAGGAACGCGTCGCCGGCGCAGGCCGCGACGAGAGCGCCGAAGGTCATGGACCACTGCGATCCGATGACACTACCGAGGAACGTCGACCAGAACGTGGTGCTCTCGGAAGTGCTGCGCGGCAGGTAACGCGAGTAGTCGGCGACGTACGGGCCGAAGGTGAGCTGCCAACCGGCACCCAGCGAGATCGCGAGCAGGAAGGTGACTATGTCGAAGCCCTTGATGCCGACGTACGAGGCGACGTCGTACTCGAGGAACAGTCGAACGGCCAGGTAGGAGAATCCGACGATGCCCACGACGGTGGCGATCCTGCCGACGATGTGGATCAGCTTGTAGCCGGTGACCGCGACGAATGCGGTGAGGAGACCGAAGACGACGATGCCGACGGTGGGGCTGTCGATGTGCAGGATCTTGTTGACGGCCTGTCCGGCCAACACGGTGCCGGTGGCAGCGAAGCCGAGGTACATCAGGATGACGAGAACAAGCGGTACGACTGCTCCCTTGACGCCGAACTGGGCGCGACTCGAGATCATCTGGGGGAGACCCATACGCGGGCCCTGTGCGGAGTGAAGCGCCATGACAGCGCCACCGAAGATGTTGCCGATCAGAAGTCCGACGATCGCCCAGATGGCGTCCGCGCCGAATACGACGGCGAGAGCGCCGTCGACGATTGCAGTGATCTGCATGTTGGCGCCGAACCAGAGAGTGAACTGGCTGCGCGGGGTGCCGTGTCGTTCTGCATCCGGGACGACGTCGATAGTGCGTCGTTCCGGAGTGAGGATGACCTCGGCCGGTCCATCGTGAGTCATAGGCCTGTCTTTCTGCTGCGAGCCCGTCGAGCGACGGAATCGACGTCGGGGTATTGCCCACCTTCTTCGTGCTTGGTGCTTTGCGCCTTGTGCTTTGTGCGCTGGGTCACTGTCACTGCGGATAAATGTATATGCCTGTATATACAGGCGTCAATACCCGGGACCCGTTTTCGCGTAAATGCTGTGTAACACCGCGCGAGAAATCAGAAACCCTTACCCGGGTTGAGGATTCCGAGCGGGTCGAAGGCAGCCTTGATCGATCGGTGCAGTTGCATGCTGTCCTCACCGAGCTCGAGAGAGAGCCAGCGACGCTTCAGAACGCCGACGCCGTGCTCTCCGGTCAGAGTTCCGCCGAGTTCGAGAGCACGCCGGAAGACCTCGTCCGCGGCGGTCCACACGGCTTCGGGGACCGAGCCGTCGGCAGCGCGGTCGAAGACGAAGGTCGGATGGACGTTGCCGTCACCAGCATGCGCGACAGTCATGATCTTGACCATGTGCTCGGCGGCCGCTCGGTCGATACTCTCGAGCATGTCGGGCAGTTTCGACCGCGGGACCCCGACGTCTTCCACGAGACATTGCCCGAGT
This sequence comes from Rhodococcus sp. Ni2, assembly GCF_021352185.1. Lineage (NCBI taxonomy): Bacteria > Bacillati > Actinomycetota > Actinomycetes > Mycobacteriales > Nocardiaceae > Rhodococcus > Rhodococcus sp. Ni2. The sequence continues at coordinate 1,224,376 of NZ_WOXZ01000001.1, read as the reverse complement.
CGTTCGGAAGCCGGATAGGCGAGTCGGCGAATCTCGAGTAGCTGTGCGGCTTCTGCCGCGTCCTGCGAGACGGCGACAAAATCGGCGCCCGCCCTCTCGAAGTGTTTCTGCATCGCCGCGGCTGCTGCGTCGGCATCGACCCCGTCGGCCTGTGCGATCAGCATCGCGGCGGTGTTGTCTTCCAATCCGATTCGTTTCCAGTCGTCGACTGCGCGCAGCGTTGCTCGATCGATCAGCTCCAGCAGGCTCGGTCCGATCCCGTCGCGAACGACCGCGGCAACTGCGTCCGCTGCGGAGCGGAGAGAATCGAAACTGCCGACGACGGTGACCGGTGCTCTCTTGGGCTTGGGCTGCAACTTCAGCGTGGCACTCGTGACGACTCCGAGTGTTCCCTCCGAACCGACGAGAAGACTGGTCAAGTCGTATCCCGCAACACCTTTGACGGTCCTTCGGCCTGTCCGCACGATCCGACCGTCGGCGAGCACAACCTCGAGACCCAGGACTGAATCGCGGGTGACGCCGTACTTCACGCAACGCAGTCCACCGGCGTTGGTGGCGATGTTTCCGCCGATCGTGGAGATCTCGAAACTGCTCGGATCAGGGGCGTACATCAGCCCGTACTCGTCTGCTGCTCGACTGATGTCGGCGTTGATCACCCCGGCTTCCACGACAGCGAGCTGATCGTCCGGATTGACCTCGAGAATCGAGCGCATACGAGTGGTCGAGATGACCAGGCAGCCCTCGACGGCTGCCCCGCCGCCCGCCAAACCGGTTCCCGCACCGCGGGTTACCACCGGGACACGGTGAGCAGTAGCCCATTTCAGAGCCTCGGAAATGTCGGCCGCAGTTTCGGCGAGCATGACGGCTACCGGATGGCCGGGTTCGGCGAGATGGGCCTCGTCACGGCGGTACGAGTCCATTACCGCAGGGTCGGTGATCAGGCGACTCGAACCGATCGACCGAGCAAGTTCGTGGACGGACATTCTTTTCTCCAGTCGGTCAATGGTTGTGTGCGAGTGCATCCACAGCGGCGATCACGGCGTCTTCTGCTGCCCGCTCACCTACGGTCACCCGCACACCCTCGCCGGGGAACATCCGGACCGAGACACCCTGCGCGACGCAGGCCGCTTCGAGTGCAGAAGCTCTCTTGCCGAGAGGGATCCACACGAAGTTGGCACCGCTCGGGACCGTCTCGACGCCGCGCAGAGCCAATTGCTCACATAGGTGAGAGCGACCCGCGGTCACCGTTTCGACTATCGAATCGGTGTGTGCCGGATCGGTCAGGGCCGCGCAGGCTGCGGCCTCGGCAACGGCGCTGAGCCCGAAGGGCGGTGCAGCGCTGCGAAGATCCGCTGCGATCGCCGAGTTGGTGACGGCATAGCCGGCACGAAGTCCGGCCAATCCGTAAGCCTTGGAGAAGGTTCGGAAGACGACGATGTTGGGAAAGGCTCGAAACAGGTCGACGCCGTCGACATCGCTGGTCGCGAACTCCCGGTAAGCCTCGTCCAGAAGGATGAGGACGTCACCCGGGATCGAGCGGGCGAACGAGACGAACTCGGCGGTCGAGAACTCGCTTCCGGTCGGATTGTTGGGGTTGCAGACGAGTACTGCGCGGGTCCGCGGAGTCACGGCTGCCGACATTGCACTCAGATCGTGCCGATGTTCGGAATCGAGTGCGACGGGTACACCGCTCGCCCCGGCGATTCCGATCAGTATCGGGTACGCCTCGTAGCTGCGCCACGGGTAGACGACTTCGGTGCCAGGGCCCGTGTATGCGGTCAATACCTGCTGGAGCAGTGCCAACGACCCGGCGCCGACCAGTACCTGGTCGTCGCCCACGCCCAGACGGTCGCTCAACCGGGCTATCAGTGTGTCGCCGAACAGCGACGGATACAAGTGTGAGTGTGAGGCCGCGAGATTGACGGCCTCGAGAATGGCCGCCGAGGGTGCAACCGTCGACTCGTTGCTCGACGCCCGCCACCGAACCTGCTCGAGGCCGGCGGCTTTGGAGTATCGAGGGAGCGCTTCGATTTCGGGTCGGGGGCGAGGCCTCAGCGCACCGGGCGCGCTCATGCCAGGGCGCCGATCGCGTTCTCCGCGGCCGCAACAAGTGCACCCGATGCCGCCAAGTCCACCGCGGCCTCGATCTCGGGGGACAGGAAGCGATCGGTACCCGGCCCCTGCACCTTCTCGCGCAGGGTCCGAAGGACGGCTCCGGTGGCGGGGGAGGGCTCGAGTGGGGAGCGCAAATCGATTCCTCTTGCTGCAGTCAGTATCTCGATCGCGAGAACTCGGGTGAGACCGTCGATGGACCGGCGGAGCTTGCGTGCACCCGACCATCCCATGGAGACGTGATCTTCCTGCATGGCCGAGGAGGGAATCGAATCGACACTGGCCGGGCTCGCGAGTCGCTTGAGTTCGGACACGATGGCAGCTTGTGTGTACTGCGCGATCATCAGTCCGCTGTCGACACCGGGGTCGTCGGCGAGGAAGGGGGTCAGACCGTGATTGCGTGCTACGTCGAGGAAGCGGTCGGTTCGGCGTTCGCTGATCCCCGCGACATCCGCGGTCACGATGGCGAGGAAGTCCAAGACGTAAGCCACGGGAGCTCCGTGGAAGTTACCGTTCGACCGAACCCTTCCGTCGAGAGTGACGACGGGATTGTCGACAGCACTGGCCAATTCGCGCCCGGCAACCAGTCGGGCGTGATCGACGGTGTCGCGTGCGCCGCCGGCGACCTGCGGTGCGCACCGCAGTGAGTACGCGTCCTGAACTCTGGTGCAGTCAGGGCCCGCGTGGCTGGCGACGATCGGGGAGTCGGCAAGCAAGCGCACCATGTTCGAGGCGGCCGCGCCCTGTCCGGGGTGGGGGCGAAGCGCCTGAAGATCGGCGGCGAACACTTGATCGGTGCCGAGCAAGCCCTCGACGCTCATGGCGGCAGCGATGTCGGCCAACTTGAGCAGATGATCGAGATCGGTGATCGCAAGGGCCAGTTGACCGAGCATCCCGTCGGTACCGTTGATCAGGGCGAGGCCTTCCTTCTCGGCCAGAACCACCGGTTCGAGACCATGGGCAGCCAATGCCGTTGCCGCATCGGTGAGTTCACCGTCGGCGGTGCGGACGGAACCTTCACCGATGATTGCCATCGCCACATGCGCCAGTGGTGCCAGATCTCCCGAGCATCCGAGGCTGCCGTATTCGTGCACCACCGGGGTGATGCCTGCGGTGAGTAGGTCGGCGTACGCCTGTGCGACTACAGGGCGCACTCCGGTTCGCCCGGTGGCGAGCGTCGACAGACGCAGAAGCATCAAGGCCCGGATCACTTCGCGTTCGACTTCCGGTCCCGAACCTGCCGCATGTGAGCGGATCAGGCTGCGCTGCAACTGTGTCCGCAGATGCGCCGGAATGTGCCGGGTGGCAAGTGCGCCGAATCCGGTGGAAACTCCGTAGACCGGTGTGGGGTCTGCGGCCAGCGCTTCGATGCGTGCACGACTTTCGGCGATCGCGGCCAGTGATTCCGCGGTCAATGCAACGCCGTATCCGTTGCGCGCGACGTCGACGACGTCGGCGATGGTGACAGCGCCGATTCCGACCTCGATGGTTCGGGTGGCTGTCTGGGTGGCAGGGGTGGCGTTCATGGGACTCCAATGATGATGCGTGGCTATCTAACAAAGTCTTGTATACGAGACTCTAGTCTTGAATATGAGACGAAAACAAGGCCCGCAAAGTACGGAACGGAGAAATTGGCTACATGTCTGCGGTCGGGGTCTCCACCATTCGATCTCCGAGATCGGCGGAGAACTCGGCGCTGACGGCGCGCACTCGGTCGGCGATCAGGGCACTCTCCTCGGCCGATTTGGAGCCGGAGAGGAAGGTGACGCCGAGAGCTGCGACCGGACGACCGTCCCGTGTGATCACGGGGCTGGCGATGCAGTTGATCCCGGATGTCGTCGCATTCTCTTCGACCGCATATCCGCTCTCACGTGCTGCGGCGAGCAGTTCTCGCAGTTCGGCGAGCGTCGACGGACCCGTTCCGGTCCGCGTCGGCCAGGTGTACCCCTCGTAGAGCGCGCTGATCTGTTCCGCATCCAGACGGCTCAGAATCGCCCGCCCGACTGCGGTGAGATGCGCCGGAAGGCGGGTCCCGATCTCGGTCACCAACCGAACGCCGGGCTTCAGAGGTTCACGTTTGTCGAGGTAGATGACGTCAGAACCCTGAAGTACCGCCAGATGGGAGGTCTCGTCGGTCGACTGAGTGAGTGCCAGCATGAATCGTTGGCCCTCACGGTGAAGTGGGCCGGACCGCATGTACGACGCACCGACTTCGAACGCCGAGACACCCAGGGTCCAGGCGCGTTGATCAGCCCAGTACGAGACGAACCGTCGATCCCGCATGACATTGAGGAGGTGATGCGTCGTACTCTTCGGCAGCTCGAGGGCGCTGGAGATTTCTGCCGTCGCCAGCGGCACACCCCGGCGGGCCAGGAGATCGAGCACGTCGAGCACGCGCTCAGCAGATTTCACGCGGCTCGTCGTCATATGGGGTGTGTCCTTACGGGTAGGGCTGAGGTGGGAGCGGGGAACCACATTGTCTCGGATACGAGACTGAATCGCCAAGTGCTCGGATACGAGACTGAATCGCCAAGTGCTCGGGGTGGTCAGGGAGTCTGGTTGCCGAGTTCCGCGGACAACCGGGCGCAGTGCTCCACCAAGACGCGGCCGTGGCTGGCGCAGACCTCGTCCGTCAGACGGAAGGTCGGGCCCACGACGCTGAGCGCTCCGGCTATCTGACCGACCGCGTTGTAGATCGGCGCGGCAACTCCGGTCGAGTGATCCTCGATGGTGTCGTGCGCAATGGCGTACCCGCTCTCGCCTACCTTGCCGCTCAACGCTGCGCCGACGGCGGTGCCGTCCAGGGGAACGCTCTGGCCCACCCACCCCATGTGGCGGATCGCGTGCGTGCCCTCGATCTGATCGAGATACAGCGCAGTGTCTTTCGGTCCCTTCGTCGACAGGTAGGTCGACTCTCTCGTGGTTTCGGCGATGGCCTTCATCGCGGGCCGCGCTCTCGGCAACAGTTGATTGTCACCGAGTGCGCGAGCCCCGATCTGTAGTAGCCGCGGGCCGACGCGATAGACGTTGTCCTCGCCGCGGACGACGAACTCGGTTTGTTCGAGGCTTCTGATCAGGCGAAGCGCGGTACTGGTTGCCAGATCGGTTGCCTTGGCGGCGTCGCCGAGCGTCAACCCGCCGTGCTCGACGATCGCACCGAGAAGTTCGAACGTGCGATTCGCGCTGCGGGTCACGTCGCCGGGGGCCATGTCCTACTCCAAGTGCCGAGGGATGTCTGCGCTGAATCTATCGCGAGCCCGGCAGTACCTCACCGTGGTGCTCGTCCAGCAGGGGACTGCGGCGGACATCGGGGCGTCGGCTATCACCGAACACGACGGGTTGTCGTACGTAGGAGATTTTTCCTGCTACCGGGTGCTCGAACGATTCGACGACTCCGCGATACTCGGCCTGCGCGGAGGTGAGTGCCTGCTGGACGTCCCAGATTTCCGAGCCGGCGAGGCCCGCGTCGCCGAGAATACCGACCACGTCGGTGACGGTCTTTCCGGCAGCCCAGTTTTCGATCTCCTTGCGCAGTGCCGGTTCGTTCTCGGTCCGGGCGGTGTCGTCGGCAAATCGGGGATCTGCGATCAGGTCGACGCGATCCATCGTCTGCGCCAGCTTCTCGAAACCCGACTGGCTCGCAACTGCGAGGACGAAGAGTCCGTCGTCGGCCTTGTAGGTGTCGAACGGTGTTGACACCGGATGACGGTTGCCGACGCGTGGGGGAGTGAGCCCGGTGGATTGCAGTTGGCTGTGTGCTGTCGGCAGCATGGCGAGCATGCTGTCGAACATCGCGACGTCAAGGTGCTGCCCGAGTCCGCTCGCCCGTGCACTCAGCAGGGCGGTACTGATTCCCCAGGCGGCGAACAGCCCGGCGACCAGGTCTCCGAACGACTCACCCAACCGTGTCGGCCCGGATTCCTCCGAACCGGTGATGCTCATGATTCCCGAAAGAGCCTGGACTACAAGGTCGTAGGCGGCGGCTCCGGACATGGGCCCGTCCTGTCCGAAACCGGAGATGGACGCGTACACGATGCGCGGATTGCGAGCCCGCGCAGCCTCGTAGTCGATTCCCAGGCGCTTGGTGACGCCGGGGCGAAAGTTTTCGACGACGACGTCGGCGGTCTCGATGAGCGTCAGCAGCGCCTCACGGTCCTCGTCGTTCTTGAGGTTGAGTGCCACCGAACGCTTGCCACGATTGAGCACGTTGAAGTAGATGCTCTCGCCGTCGCGGAACGGGCCGAGGTGCCGAGAGTCTTCACCGTGTTCGGATTCGATCTTGACGACGTCCGCACCGGCGTCGGAAAGCAGTGCGGTGCAGTAGGGTCCGGCAAGGACGCGCGAGAGGTCGATGACCCGGATGCCGTCGAGTGGGGGAAGTGCAGTCATGTCCGCGCCTTTCAGAACTCGGTGGAACGCGGCGACGGAGCATTGCCGGCAATGGTGAGCAACTGGATCTGCGAGGTGCCCTCGAAGATGCGGAGAATGCGGCAATCGCGGTACAGGCGTTCGATTTCCGATTCGCGCATGAAACCTGCGCCACCGTGGATCTGTACGGTTTGATCGACGATCGAGAAGCAGGCTTCGGTGGCGACGTACTTCGAAATCGATGCGGCGCGGCGGATGTCCTGACCGGCGTCCTTGACGTCGGCGGCCCAGTCTGCGGTGACGCGTGATGCGACAAGTTGCGCGTCGCAGCCACCGAGGAGTAGCTGGATTGCCTGGAAGTCGAAGATCGGCGTGCCGAACTGCTTTCGCTCCGTTGCGTACTCGCGTCCCAGTTCCCAAGCGCGCAGAGCGATGCCGTTTGCCATTGCCGCTACGTCGATGCGTGCTCGGTTCAGGGCGGTCAAGGCAATGTTGCCGCCGCGACCTTCGGTGCCGATCACGGAGTCGAGCGGCAGAACGACGTCGTCGAGGTAGACGGTGTACGTCGGGGCCGAACGAATTCCCATCTTGTCCTGCGGCTCCGAGTAGCTGATTCCCGGAGTTCCCTTGGGGACTACGAAGGCGGTGATGCCTCGGAATCCTGCGCTCGGGTCCGTCTTGGCGAAGAGCACGACCAGGTCGGCTTCCTTGGCGTTGGAGATGTACGTCTTCGATCCGGAGAGATGCCAGCCGTCGTCCTCGCGTCGGGCGACGGTACGCATCGAGGCGATGTCGGAGCCGGCATCGGGTTCTGTGAGTGCAAAGCCGGCCAGTAGTTCGCCCGACGCGAGCTGGGGCAACCAGCGATGCTTCTGCTCTTCGGAGCCGCCGACGAGAATCGGCTCGAGGCCCAGGTAGTGGGCGGTGTAGATCGATGCCAGCGCGGCGTCGGTGCGTGCAACTTCTTCGATGGCGACCAGTTGGGTTCGTGTCGACAGACCCAGGCCGCCGAATTCCTCGGGCACGGAAATGCCCATGAGGTCCTGCTGCCCGAGGCGCTTGACCAGCTGCGCCGGGAACTCCTTGGACTCGTCGCGTGCGGCTGCTCCTGGGTGGATCTCGGCGTTGGCGAAGGCTCGGACAGTGCTGCGGAACTCTGCGAGATCGACGCTGTCGGTGTCGGGCGCGGTCTGGGTAGTCACGGGGGCTCCTTCGAGGCGGAATAGTTACGAATTTCATCTAATGAAATCTAATTGCCACTAGTTGGCATGGACTGACTATGGCCGAGGGTGGCGAATTTGTCCAGGGGTGAATTTGTTGTGTCGCGGCTCACGTTCTGCAATGATCAACTTGTCTAAGCCTGTATAGACAAGTTGATTGCGGATCGAACCCACTACAAGTCGGAAGCAGCGTGGCTTTCGACGGAAGGTGCTGACATGAGCCTCGTTTCAGTCGACACGACACCGGACTCCGAGAATGTGAGGAGGGTGTCCAGTACGTATTTCGAGGGCTTGTCGGCGGATCGATACGCTGCGCTCGCCGAAGACCGCAAGCTGGCGATTGTCGCCGCGCACATGGACCTTTCGCGTCGACGAGGACACAACTCGTCGATCTCGCGACTCGCGCCGGCCGGGGAGTTAGGGGATGGCCCCGCGATTCAATACGTCGGCGACGACATGCCGCAGCTCGTCGAAGCGGTCTTGGCGACACTTGCCCGTGCCCGCGTGGAACCTGAATTCGTGGTGCACCCCGTGCTTCGCACAGCCGTACAACCGGCGCACAGCACCGAAGACGCCCGGGCCGGGGAGCGCACCGAATCATGGATCCACATAGGACTACCCGCACACTGTTCGGACGCGCAGGCGCAGGTGATCGCGGACGACGTCGCCGGAATCCTCGACCGTATCGCGCGTGCCTTCCGCGATTCCGTGCCCCTGCGGGACCTCGTCGACGAGGCGCGCGAGCAACTGGACTCGAACGGCTACGCCGAAGAAGCTGACTTTCTCCGGTGGTGCAGCGCCGGAAACTTCAGTGTCATCGGTGGTGCGCGAACTGTCGACAGTGACGAGCCGTACGCCATCGGCGTGCTCCCCGATCCAACCGGCTCTTCGGATTCGAAAGCGGCGCCCCTCGCGATTGCAGTGGTGTACCTCCGGCAAGGGTTCGGTGGATCCGAATACGCCACCGAGATCGACGTGTCCGTCGGCGACCGTGCGTACCGATTCGTCGGGTTCTTCACCGCGACCGGTATCGTCGCCGACGTCAGGCTAACCCCGCTCGTGCGAGGACGCGTCGCAGACATCTTCGAGGCCTCAGGATCCACCGTCGATTCGTTTGTCGGACAATCGATGCTGGCAGTGATTCAGTCGATTCCGGTCACAGTGCTCCTGGCGGCCGAGCCGGCCCGAATCGCGGACGCGCTGGACGAACTCACTTCCGTGGACGGCCGCACATCGATCCATCTGTTCTTGCAACCGGTGGGAAGTTCCCCGGCGACAGGGCGAGATCAAGAGTTGTCGGCTTTGCTCTTCGTTCCGCGCGAGAAATTCAGTACGACGATCAGAACAACGGCCGAGTCGGTACTCGCCGACGCACTCGGTGCCCACAATATCGAGTTCTCCAGTCGAGTCTCGGAATCCCCCTTGGCCGTCGTACATTTCACGGCCACAGTCGGCGGCGGCGCGAACTTCGCGTCGGCGCGACAAGCACGGGAGATTCGGGACCTCGTCGTCGACGCGTGCCTGACGTGGGACGAACGATTCGTTCTGGATGCTTCGCACTACGACGAGCGGCGCAGGCGTGCTCGGTTCGCCGAGCGAGTTCCGGCGGCATACAAGCAGGATTTCGACGCTGTCCGAGCCGCCGAGGACATGGCGGTGTTCGAGGGCCTCGCGCCCGGAGAAGTAAGTCCACGGTTGGCCCGATCTGTCGACGGACCGGGTACTCACCGTCTCGGGCTGTACGTCTCGGGTGATCCGCTCTCGCTGGGCGAGGTGCTGCCCGTATTGCAGAGCCTGGGCGTCGAAGTGGTCGACGAACGTCCGTACGAGATCGCACCGGTGGGAACCGAACAGTCCAGGATCTACGAGTTCACGCTCGACTATCCGAGTGCTCCGGTCGAAGGCTTCGACAACTTTGCCGCGCGATTCGCGGCGACGTTTGCCGCGGTTCGAAACGGTGACGCCGAGCCGGACTCGTTCAACGAATTGGTCGCGATCGCGGGACTCGGCTGGAAACAGGTAGTGGTGCTGCGGGCATACGCGGAGTTCTTGCAGCAAGCGGGATTTCCTTACAGCACCGGTCGCGTCGCCGAGGTACTTGCCGATCATCCCGAGATCGCCGGCAGATTGTGCGAATTGTTCGAGAGCCGTTTCGATCCTGGCGTCGTCGACGGAGATCGAGGTGCACGTGCAGCAGCGGACGTGGAAACGGCCGTGGCGCAGGTGCAAGGACTCGACGCCGATCGGATCCTGCGCGCATTGTCCGAACTGGTCCGTAACACGTTGCGTACCAACTATTTCGTGTATCCCACTCAATCGCTCGGCGCGCTCTCGTTGAAGTTCGATTCGGAGAAGCTGTCCGTATTGCCTTTCCCTCGACCGAAGTTCGAGATATTCGTGTACTCACCCGATGTAGCAGGTGTGCACCTTCGTTTCGGTACGGTGGCTCGCGGCGGCTTGCGCTGGTCGGATCGGAAAGAGGACTTTCGCACCGAGGTACTGGGATTGGTGAAGGCGCAGGCAGTCAAGAACGCAGTCATCGTGCCTGTCGGAGCGAAGGGCGGATTTGTCGTCAAACGCCCACCGGTTCCAGGGCTGGGCGCAGACGCAGACCGAGAAGCCGCGTTGGCGGCCGGGATCGATTGCTACCGATCCTTCATTCGCGGACTACTCGATCTGACCGACAACGTCGACAAGCAGAGCGGGGCCGTTGTCGCGGCGCGGCGGGTCGTTCGCCACGACGGAGACGACACGTATCTTGTTGTCGCCGCGGACAAGGGAACTGCGAAGTTCTCCGACATCGCGAACGAGGTTGCCGCGGAGTACGGATTCTGGCTCGGCGACGCCTTCGCGTCCGGCGGGTCGGTCGGCTACGACCACAAAGCCATGGGTATCACGGCGAAGGGCGCCTGGGAAAGTGTCAAGCGGCACTTCCGTGAGCTCGGCGTCGATACCCAGCACGATGACTTCACCGCGGTGGGGATCGGAGACATGAGTGGCGACGTCTTCGGCAACGGTATGTTGTGCAGCAAGCACATTCGCCTGATCGCGGCGTTCGATCATCGGCACGTGTTCGTCGATCCGGACCCGTCGCCTGAGCGCTCGTACGACGAGCGATCACGTCTCTTTGCGCTCCCCCGATCCTCGTGGGCCGACTACGACCCGACCTTGATCAGTGCCGGCGGCGGAGTGTGGGAACGCTCGGCGAAGCGCGTTCCGATCAGTGACGAGATACGAGAGGCACTGGGCCTCGAGGACGACGTCACCGACCTGACTCCACCGCAACTGGTTCGGGCGATTTTGCGGTCCCCGGCAGATCTGTTGTGGAACGGCGGCATCGGAACGTACGTCAAGGCCTCCGGTGAGTCCGACCTCGAAGTCGGCGACAAGAGCAACGACGCCGTTCGGGTGAACGGCAACGAAGTGCGTGCCCGAGTGATCGGTGAAGGAGGCAATCTCGGCCTCACCCAGGCCGGACGGATCGAATACGCACGCGGCGGTGGACGGATCAACACAGACGCCCTCGACAATTCGGCCGGAGTCGATTGTTCCGACCACGAGGTGAACATCAAAATCCTTCTCGACTCCCTGATCAGCTCAGGCGTCGTCACGGACTCACGTCGTGACGCACTACTCGAATCGCTGACCGACCAGGTCGCAGAACTCGTTCTCGCAGACAACCGTTCGCAGAACGAACTGATGGGTACCACGCGGGCGGATGCGGGGGCGATGATCGGTGTGCACGGCAGAGTGATTTCCAACCTCGAATCGCGCGGGATCGTCGACCGTGTCATCGAAGGGTTTCCGACCAAGAAGCAGTTCGCCGCGGCCGAGAAGTCGGGAACGGGGCTGACGTCGCCGGAACTCGCCACACTGATGGCCCACGTCAAGCTCGATCTGAAATCCACGCTGTTGGCGGGAAGCTCGATCGACAACCAGATCTACCGCCAGGTGCTGGCGAACTATTTTCCGGAGGGCGTTCGAGTTGCAGGGGGTGACGCCCTCGACCGGCACCCACTTCGTCGCGAGATCGTCGCGACAGTGCTGACGAACAACGTCATCGATCGAGGCGGCATCACCTATGTGTATCGGCTCGGTGAAGAAGTCGGCGCTGATCCGGAAGACGCAGTACGTGCCTTCACTGTGGTCTCCGAGGTGTTCGGACTGTGGAAGTTGTGGCACGACATCAGCGAAGCCTCGCTCTCGACCGCAGTGTCCGACGAGTTGATCCTGCTCACCAGGCGACTGCTCGACCGGGCGTCACGGTGGATGCTGACACGTCGTCCGCAACCGCTGGCCGTCGGGGCCGAGATCAGCAGATTCGGTGATCGCATCGCGGAGGCGTCGGCAGAGCTCGATGACTGGCTGGTAGGCGCAGATCAGCGGAACCTGGCTGCGCGAACGGTCCTCATCACGGACAAGGGCGCGCCGGAGAACCTGGTCAGGCGAGTGGAGATATTGCTCGATCAGTTCGGACTGCTCGACGTGGTGGAGATCGCGGACCTTGCCGATCGGACGATCTCGGAGACCGGCGAACTCTATTTCCGGCTCGGTGAGCATGTTGGGCTCGTCCCGATGCTCAATCGAGTGTCGGCATTGAGCAAGGACGGAAAATGGAACGCGTTGGCGAGGTTGTCGTTGCGGGACGAGTTGTACTCGACGGTGCGGGCCCTGACCCTCGACGTCTTGGCCGACGCGGAAGCGGGTGACACGACAGCGGAAAAACTCTCGAGGTGGGAAGAAAGGAATGCGTCGAGAATCGAGAGGTCCACTCTCGCGCTCGCAGAGATCGAGGCGTCCGGGCAACACGATCTTGCTGCGCTTTCGGTTGCGACGAGCCAATTGCGGCGCATGGTGGGTTAGGTCCGGCGCGGACGCTCGCGGATGGATCGGAAAGGTGCACGAGGCGGATAGACTTCGGAGGCCGAACGGGAGAACCGACTCGGTGGTTTTCGACGAACGGGTGGTGGCGATGGCGATTGCCGAAGTGGACGCAGAACTCGCCGTGCTGTTCAACGAGGCAGGCGGCGAGTCCGCCCCTGCCTACGAACGGGTCAAGAACCTCGTGGTCTCGCAGATCAACTCGGGTCGGTGGACCGAAGGCGATCAGCTGCCTTCGGAGAATCAACTGGTCAGTGCGCTGGGGTTGTCACGAATGACGATCAATCGAGCGCTTCGCGAACTCACCAGCGACGGTCTGATCGTGCGGATGATGGGGGTCGGTACTTTTGTCGCCGCCACGAAGACCGCGTCCCCGCTGTTCGAAGTCAAGAACATCGCCGACGAGATTCAGCGCCGCGGCCACCGTCATCGAACCGAGGTCGTCTTCGTTCGTGAGGAAGAAACCGACCACGGGCAGACGTTCCTTCGTGAATCGGTGGGCAAACGGGTGTTCCATTCGCTGATGGTGCACTTCGAGGACGAAACTCCGATTCAGGTGGAAGACCGATTCGTGAATCCGAACGAGGCGCCAGACTATCTGCGCCAGGACTTCACCGCGATCACCCCCAACAACTACTTGAGTGACGTTGCGCCTCTGGTTCGCGGCGAGCATGTCGTGGAAGCGGTGTTGGGTAGCCCGGACGAATGCGAGCTGTTACGCATCGATCGCGGGGAACCGTGCCTGCTGATTCGCCGCCGCACGTGGTCGGCTAACGGATTGGTCAGCGCGGCGCGCTTGATCCATCCGGGTTCACGCAATCGCTTGGAAGGAACCTTCGAGCGTTGATCGTTTCGAATGGCGAATCCTGAACACTCGCTCGTCGGATTGCACCATTTTCGGGGCCGACTTCGGTGCAATCGACCAGGACGTGACTGCGAGCACACTGAGATCATGGGTGGACGGTTATTGCTTCCGCAACCTCACTTCCCGACGAGTGAGACCTGAGCGGATCCCAGCAACGCCGTCTACGCCGCTCGCTTCCATGATCGAAGGAGTTCGACCTGTGACCGACTTGCCCAAGGACCTACTTGTCGCCCCGAAGTGGCAGGAACGCCTCGACGAACTGGCAGCCAAGCATTCGGTACCGGGCGCGCAGGTCGGTGTGATCGCGCTGGGCGAAGACGGCGCAGCGGACATCCGTGTCATCACCACCGGAGTGACGAGCCTGAACACGCGCGTTGACGTCGACGCAGACACCCTGTTCCAGTACGGATCCGCGAGCAAGATCTGGACGACGACGCTGATCATGCAGCTCGTCGACGAGGGCAAGCTGACGCTGGACACCCTGGTGGTGGAGGTGCTTCCGGAGTTCACGATCGCGGATCCTTCCAACACGAAGGAAATCACGATCCGCCAGTTGCTCACGCACACAAGCGGTATCGACGGAGACCTGTTCAACGACACCGGTGACGGTGACGACTGCGTCGAGAAGTACGTCGACGAACTCGCGACCGCGATCAGCGTCACCGAGCCCGGCGGGCATCTGAGTTACAGCAACGCGGGTTTTGCCGTTGCCGGCCGCATCGTCGAGGTCCTTCGTGAGATGACGTGGGACGAGGCGTTGGTCGAATATCTCTGGAAGCCACTCGGATTGACGCACATCATCACCAAGGCCAAGGACGCGCCGCTGTTCCGCACGGCCGTCGGCCACGTGGCCAACCCGGATCGGACGTCGCCGGACAAGGTGATTCCGACCAAGCAGTGGCTGCTTCCGCGCGGTATCGGTCCGGCCGGGATCATCACCGGATCGGTCAGCTCGCTCCTGACCTTCGGTGCTGCACACATGCGTGACGGACTCGCATTGACGGGTGAACGCATTCTGTCCGAAGAATCCGCGCGCCTGATGCGCACTCCGCAATTCGACCTGACCGCGGTCTCGAGCGTCGATCAGGCCTGGGGCCTCGGCTGGATCCTGTCCGACTGGGGCGGCGTGACGTCCGCGCAGCACGGTGGTGCGACGATCGGCCAGATCACTCGTTTTCACACCTTCCCCGAGCTCGGTCTCGCCATGGCCGTGGTGACCAACTCGCGTGGCGGCGGCGCCCTGGCCCACGACATCGAGAAGGAGATCGCCCAGGAGCTCGATCTCGTTCTGCCGGAACCGAAGTCCGAGCCGAATGCGGAAGACATCGACCTGTCGCACATTCTCGGAACCTATGAATCGACAACCGTGCGAATCGAACTCACGCGCGGCGAGGACGGCGGATTCCAGGTGCAGAACTTCGCCAAGGTCGAGATCGACGGCGAGCCGCCGGCTCCGCCCACCAAGGTCGTACCTCTGTCCGCCTCCAGGTTCTTGATCAGTAACGAGAGCGCTTCGGGTGAGATGGCTCATCTCACGATCGATGGCGAGCAATATCTCTACATGACAAGGCTTTTCAAGAAGATTTCCGACTAGTCGCGGCGAGATGATTCTCTCCGCTGAATGAAATCTCGGGCAGGTCGAAGGCGATGAGGGCCCTCGACCTGCCCGCACTACTTTTCGAGGAAAACTCATGATGAAACCTCTCGCTCCTTTTCCGGACGTGAATCACCCCGCGGCACTGGATGCTTACGGCCTTGCGCCGGTCATCGACGGTCACAACGATCTGGCCTGGACGGCTCGCGAAACTGCCGCATACTCGGTGGAGAATCTCGAGAAGGATTCCATCTTCCAAACCGACATCGACAAACTCGGTCGCGGCGGCGTCGGTGCGCAGTTCTGGTCGGTTTACACCCCGTGTGACAGGACGGAGCCAGAGGCGGTTCAGTACACACTCGAACAGATCGACTACGTGTACCGGATGATCGAGCGATATCCGGATACTTTCGAATTCGCGCGTACAGGTGACGACGTGCGTCGCATCTGGAGCGAGGGCAAGGTCGCGTCCTTGTTGGGCGCGGAGGGCGGTCACAGCATCGGCAGCTCGCTCGGTGTCCTGAGAATGATGGCGCGCCTTGGTCTTCGGTACATGACGCTGACGCACAACGACAACACCGGGTGGGCGGACTCCGCGACGGACACTCGAGTACACGGCGGGCTGACCGACTTCGGTCGCGAGATCGTGCGCGAAATGAATCGGCTCGGCGTACTCGTCGACCTGTCGCACGTCTCGGTGGAAACGATGAGAGATGCCATCGAGACGTCGTCGGCGCCGGTGATTTTCAGCCATTCGTCGTGCTCTCAGCTATGCGGTCACCCCCGTAATGTTCCCGACGACGTCATGCGACTGCTCGCGGACAACGGCGGGGTCATCATGATCGCCTTTGTACCCATGTTCCTTTCTGCCGAGTACAACGAGTGGTTCAAAGGCGGGCGAGTCGGCCCACGACCGGCGATGACAGTGGACCATCTCGCCGACCACGTCGAGCATGCCCGAGACGTCGCGGGCATCGACCACATCGGTTTGGGCAGTGACTACGATGGGTTCGACGACTTTCCGGACGGTATGCAGGACGTATCCGGTTTCGCGGTGTTGATAGACCGTCTGGCGGAACGCGGTTGGTCCGCGGAGGACTTGGCAAAGCTGATGGGCAACAACGTGTTGCGTGTGCTCGACGAGACCAGCGCGGCCTCGATGTCGAGCCTTTCCTAGCCGTATCGACGCCCGAGAAGATGAGGATGAGAATGAAGAAGATTCGTACCGTTGCACTGAAGCTGGTTGCTTCGGTGTCCGTAGTTCTGGTTGTGCTGGTATCGATAGCGCTCGTATTCAATGTCGGCTCCAGCAAAGCGAGCGTTCCGGCCGGGGAGACGGGCAACCAGTTCGTGTCCGTCGACGGAAAGAACATGAGCTACTCGATCCGCGGCAACGGCGATCAGACCATAGTGCTGTTACCCGGGTTCGGAACGTCCGCACCGATTCTCGACTTCACACCGCTTGTCAACGAGCTCGCACCCGACTACCGCGTCGTCACGATCGAGCCCTTCGGTTACGGCTACAGTGACGGAACGGACAAGGACCGCACGACTGCGAACATCGTCGAAGAGATTCATACGGCAGTACAGTCGCTGGGAATTGACGAATACATCCTCATGGGGCACTCGATCACTGGTCTCTATGCGCTGGACTACACCGCGAAGTACCGTGACGAGGTCACCGCATTCGTGGGTATCGACAGCAGTGTTCCAGGGCAGCCGAACATGGATACCAAATTCCCGATCGACGCACTCCGAGTTGGAAGGCAATTGGGCTTGGCGGAATTGCTGTCCAAGGTCGTCGGTGGTGAAGCCTCGGACGAGTACCTCGATCCCGCCGCAAAGGACGAGATGCGACAGTTGACTGCGAAGAACAACTTCAGCGATACCTATCTCAACGAGATGGATCATCTTTCCAGTAACTTCGCTGAAGCAATCGGCAAGACGTTCCCAGCCGATCTTCCGATTCTGTTGTTCGCCGTGAACAATTCAGAAGTTCAGGGCTGGACAGAGCTGCACGAGGGGCAGGCAGCCTCCGTCGATCACGGAGAGGTGATCTTGCTGGACGGAGACCACTACCTGCACCACACCAGGTCGAAGGAAATCGCCGAGAACCTCGGAAGGTTCTTGGGTGAGCTGAACTGAATCCGGGAGGACGTTAAAGTTGAAGGCGGGGCCATCGAGTCGAGATGGTCCCGCTTCTTTCTTCTCCACTGATCGTTCGGAGGCATTGTGGCGCAGACCTGGTCACGCGAAGAACTGGTGAGCGAGCTGGACTCGGCGTATTCGAAACTCGAAGCGTTACTCGACGGCGTCGCCGAGGCCGATGCGTTCGACGCCGTTGCCGTCGACGCGTGGACGGTGCACGACATACTCGCTGTGCGTGTCTGGTGGGCAGAGGCCGTCGCAGAGTGGATAGGTGCCGGGCTGCGAGACGAGGCTCCGCAGACGCCGGCGGCGGGTTACAAGTGGACGCAAACACCCGCACTGAACCAGTCGGTTGTCGACGCGAGCATCGACATTCCGGCTCAGGAGCTTCGTGACCGCTTGGGAGCTGCTGTTGCGATATTGCGCAACTACATCGAGGCCCTTGACGACGATCAACTGCTGTCGGTCGGGGTTTTCTCGTGGACCCGGACGTGGCCGGTCTCGAGGTGGATCGCCGTCAACACGATCACCCAATACGCGTCGTTGTCGAAAATGATTCGGCGAGTGCTGAAGTCGAACAATCAGCCCTGAAGTCGATGCATCCGCCATACGTCCGGTCCGTCGGGGAGCGAGGTCTGGCCGACGATCGTGAAACCGAACCGTTGGTACAGCGGTAGATTTCGTTCGGTCGACGTATCGAGCCAGCAATTCTGTTCGGTTCGATCCAGTTCCGCCAAAGCATGTTTCAGTAGCGCAGAACCCAATCCGGTTCCGCGTGAGCGCGGCGTCGTACCGATCGTTGCCAACGACCACGCGTTGTCGGGGACGGGAAGCGCAGACAGTTGTTCGTCAGCCTGAAGAACGCGCTCGAACCGATCTCCGTGCAGTTCGACGATCTTCTCGACGGTCGCTTCATCAGGCTCTGGAGTGTCCGGCGGCAGGACTGCGATGACGCCGTTGCCGGAATCGTCTATGTAGGAACGCCCGAACGGTAGTGCCAGGTGTTCGAGGTAGATCCGTTGCAGAGTCGCGACGCGTTCCACGTGGGAGTCTTCGGCGACGCACCAGTTCGTCCAGGGGTAGTCGGCAAACGCCTCGCCGAGAACCTCGGCGGCACGGTCGAGGTCGTCGATGGACAGCGGTCGAACAGAATTCTGCATAGTGCCACTTCAGCACAGTGAGGTCTTCCGTCGCCACTCGATTTCGGCGGTGTAGCAGGTGCGCGGGCCGTGGTCACGTACTTGTGAGTTCATTCAAGAAAGTTGGACGAGGCTGTCGATCCTGCGTTGACTGGTAGTGATCGGGCAATCGCCGAGCTGTCAACTCCGGGCACGTGAGATCCGGGTACGGCGATTCTCCGCGAAAGGAACAGATATGAACAGGCTCGAAGGCAAGAATGTAGTGATTACAGGCGCCGCAAGTGGAATCGGGCGTGCAGCAGCACAACTCATGGCGGCAGAGGGCGCCAAGGTGCTGGTCGCCGACCTCGATCCTGCGCGTGCAGAGGAAGCGGCGGTGGCGATTCGCGAGACGGGTGGCAATGCAGTGGGTTTCGGCGTCGATGTCATGAACGAGGACTCTCTGGCAGCGATGATCGAAAAGGCGGTCACCGAATTCGGCGGCATCAACGTCCTGTGTAATCACGTGGGCGGTAGTAACCCGCGCAAGGATCTCGACCTGCTCCGGATGGACTTGGACGAGTGGGATCGCGTGATGTCGCTCAACGTCCGCAGCACTGTCGTCGCTTCACGACTTGCCATTCCGCACATGAACAGTGCCGGTGGAGGATCGATCGTCAACACGGCCTCGGTAGGTGGATTGATCGGGGATTCCCTGCAGTCTGCCTACGGATCCGCCAAAGCGGCAGTCATTCGTCTGACGCAGTACATCGCAGTCCAGTACGGAGCAAACGGTGTTCGGTGCAATGCCGTAGCGCCGGGCGCGATCATGACACCCGCTCTCGTGGACAACATCCCCGCTGATGTCATCGACGGCATGAAGCAGGCAAACGCCCTGCCTTACCTCGGCGAACCCGAAGACATCGCGCATGCCATGGTCTACCTGGCTTCGGACGAATCTCGCTACATGACGGGGCAGACCCTGGTGGTCGACGGCGGACTCACCAGCAAGAGTCCGCTCGCGACCGGCCGTTCGTCGATGTTGAGCTGAATCAGCTCCGCCAACCGCTGGGGCCGGCGCCCAGAACCTCGATGGATCCCTGACTGGCGTGTGAATGCTTGGTGCGGTGCGTCATTCGCCACTTTCCGTCGATCCGCGCCCATGAGTCGTGGTAGTCGCCGAGGGTGAAGAAGTTCAGGTGAGCCTTGCTCCCGGTGCCCACATGCATGTCGCTGACATAGGAGCGGCTGGTGGCGAGATCGCCGACCACCTCGACCAGCACGTTTCCGATCAGATGTTGGGTGGGACCGCACTCGTCGAGGAACGAGCGGATGGACGCCACTACCTCGGCGGGTCCGCGCAGAGTTCCGGTGCCCAATTCTGCCGTAGCGTCCGGCGTCATGATCCGGTGGAGTTCATCCCACTCTCGCGCATCCATGGCTCGGGCGAACTCGAAGATGGAGCGGGTGATCTCGCGTTCGTCGAGAAGAGTGGTGATGTCGATGCTCATGCTGTGCGCCTTTCTTAACGTCGGGGGGTTAATAAAGGCGCACAGCAGATGTCAGCGGTTGAGCAGCTTGCGCATCGCTTCGGCAGCACCCTTGACCATCTTGTCTCGGGGGAAGCCACTGCGCTTCTTGGCGCCTTCGTAGTTTCCTGCAGCCACCCAGATCGGGCCGTCGGCAAGGTGTTCGAGACCTTCACGTGCAACATCTTCGGGCTCTGCGACGTTCATGCCCGGGATGTCGAAGTTCAGTCCCGCGCGAATCATAGCGGGTGTGCGAGTGACACCGAGAATGAACTCGACGACGTGAACGCCGTACGGCTGGAGTTCGAGCCACAGGCTTTCGGCGAAGATGCGCCCGAATGCCTTGGACGCCGCGTAGATGCTCTGGTGCTCGGAGCCCATGAATCCGGCCAGCGAACCGAGCAGCATGATGCCGCCGCGTCCGCGATCCTTCATCAATCCGCCGAAGTGGTGCGAGAGTTCGAGCTGCTTGTTGATGTTCAGCTCGATGACTCCGGCAAATCCCGTCAGATCTCCGGTGACGAACTCGTGGCCGTAGCTGTTGGCGCCGGCGTTGAAAATGAGGAGACCAACCTCGACGTCGTCGGTGACAGCCTTGATCTGATCGAGCGCGTCCGGAACGAGCAGATCCAATGCGAGAGTGCGTACTTCGACGCCGTTGGCGCGGGCCTTGGCCGCGGTCTCCTCGAGCGGGCCCGGCTTGCGGGCGATGAGAACGAGGTTGATGCCGATCTTGCTGAGCTCGTCGGCGAACCCTGCGCCGACACCTTCTGAACCGCCGGCGATGACTGCCCACGGGCCGTAGTACTGAGGATCGATCATTACTACCTTCTTCGAAAGATGTTGGCTTGACTAGTGAAACGGAGTCGGTACGGGTTCGCTGTCGTCGACGATCGGCTGAGGCACCGGCTCGTCGTTGAGGATCTCGAGTTCGCCCGCTGTTGCAGCGTTCACGATGGACGCGATCAAGGCGCCGCACTGCTTGCGAGGGGCACCGGGTCGTCCCTCTCGCTGCCCGAATTCACGGTCGTCGGCGATTTCGAGGCACTGGGCGCGGGCCTGGTCACTCCACTGAACGGTGGTGTGTTCCCAACTGTTCTTCTGGACCAGGACCTGAGCCTTGCACTCAGCGCACTGAAGAGGCTGCATCTTCGTCTGCCTTCTTTGCAGCGAGGTTGTCTTCGACTTCCTTCTGCCAGGCTGCGACGGGTCGCGCGGTGTCGAGTTCGAATTCGAAGCGCTCGGTCATCTCGGGAGCGATGTCCGCGACATCGACGTAGAACTGTTCGTACCAGCGACGGAGCTGGTAGACCGGGCCGTCTTCTTCGCACAGGAGCGGGTTCTCGATGCGAGTCTTGTTCTTCCAGATCTCGACGTCCTGCTCGAAGCCCTTGGCGATGAACGTGCCGAAGTTCGCGGCCATCGCGTCGGCGGCTTCACCCTGGAAGCGATCCGACTTCTTGACGATGATGCCGTACTGGAGCACGAACTTGTCAGCGCTGACCGGGTAGTGGCAGTTGATGAGCACAGAGTCGACGTTGTAGTCCTCGTACTCGTAGGTCAGGTCGTCGACCATGAAGGAGGGGCCGAAGTACGTGGCAACCGAGTTGCTGCCGACCATCTTCGGGGTGCCTGCTGCGTGGGGACGCATGTCCGAGCGAGCGACGCCGCGCATGTACTGCGTTGCGGCGTGGCCTTCGAAGACGTTCTTGAAGTACGTCGGGAAGGAGTAGTGCACGTAGAAGAAGTGCGCCATGTCGACGATGTTGTCGACGATTTCGCGGCAGTTGGTGTCGACGGTCGTGGTGTACCAGACCCAGTCGCTCCACTCGTCGCTGAGCGCGCCTTCGATGCGGGGGATAGCCACGTCGTCGGTCGGCGGGTTGCCCTCGGGGTCGTGCCAGACGAAGAGCATGCCGTCCTGGTCGAGGGTTTGCCAGGCGCGCGTCTTGGCCAGCGGGGGGACGCGGCGTGCGTACGGAATCTTCTGGCACTTGCCGTTGCCGCCCCAGCGCCAATCGTGGAACGGACAGGCAATGGCGTCGCCCTTGATGGTGCCCTGGCTCAAGTCGCCACCCATGTGACGGCAGTACGCGTCGAGGATCTTGACGTTGCCTTCACTGTCGGCGAAGACGACCAGTTTGGTGCCGAACGCCTCGATGGAGTGCGGCTGGCCGTCCTTGAAGGACTCCGTGAGTCCAATGCAGTGCCATCCACGCGCAAAGCGTGTAGGCGCGGTTCCAGCTTGGATCTCGCGAACCTCGTCGTTGTCGGACTGAGTGATCGTCACGATGAGTCCCGTCCTTTCCAGGGGCAGTGTCGACGCCCGACGCTAGGGGAGCGTGAATTGCCTCTGGGGTCTCGTCTCACTGGCCGGGACCAGCGGCGAGCGCGAGGATCCGGCGGCTGATCCCGGCCTCCGGGACTTCCGATCACCGGAACGCGTGACCGACATATCGTGACGGGGCAGCCGTTATGTCTATCTGCCGATCCGCTCCCTCACGGTTCGGTGCGAGGAGTGTCTCCCATGGTCAACAAGGTTCTGAGTTCAGTCCGTGATCTGCTCCCGAAGATCGCGGCCCGCGCTCAGAAGGTCGACGATTCGCGCAAGATCTCCGAACGGACCATCCGGGAGCTGTCCGAAGCCGGCGTCTTCTCCATGCTGGCGCCGAAAAGATACGGAGGTGCCGAGAGCGACCCGGTTCAGTTCTACGAAGTGGTCAGGGCCATCTCGGCTGCCTGCGGCTCGACCGGTTGGGTCGCGTCGGTGGTGGGGGTGCACCCGTGGCATCTTGCACTTTTCGACGACCGAGCGCAGGCCGACGTGTGGGGAGAGGATCAGACGACGCTCATTTCGTCCGCCTATGCGCCGGTCGGTCGACTGACGGCGGTGGACGGAGGCTACGAGCTATCGGGCCAGTGGGGTTTCTCCTCCGGTTGCGACCACGCGAGTTGGGCGTTGCTGGGAGCGATGGTGGTCGGCATGGATGGTCGTCCCGTCGATTTCATGACGGTGTTGGTGCCGCGCACCGATTACGAAATCCGTGACGTGTGGGATGTCGTGGGTATGCGGGGCACCGCGAGCAACGAGATCGTGGTCGAGAAGGCCTTCGTTCCCGAGCACCGATTGAAGCGCAACTACGAGACCGCACAACTGCGTGGGCCTGGCCAAGCGGTCAATCCTGGCCCGCTGTACAAACTTCCGTTCGGGAGCATCTTCACCTCGACGGTTGCCGCGCCGTGTGTGGGCATCGTCGCCGGTTGTTACGAGGGGTACCTGGACGTGATGCGTGAGCGCGTCCGTCTGAGTTTGGGTGGTGGACGGTTCAGCGAGGATCAGTTCGCTCAGGTCGCCGTCGCACGTGCGTCGTCGGAGATCGATGCTGCGATTTTGCAGATGGATCGCAATATCCGGGAGATGTACGAACTTGCTGTGGCCGGTCAGGAGCTCCCACTCTCGATGAGGCTGCGTGCGCGTCGTGATCAGGTTCGTGCGACGGAACGCTCGGTGGAAGCGATCGACATGCTTTTCAAGACGGCAGGCGGGAACTCCCTCTCTCGCGGAAACCCGATCGAGCGTGCGTGGCGTGACGTTCATGCGGGCAGCGTTCACGTTGCCAACGAACCCGAGCGCGCGTTGGCGCTCTACGGCCGGGCGGCGTTCGGACTGCCGGTGGAGGACAACCTGATCTGACGGGTTGGCGCGTCACCGGGTGGGGTATTTGCCTTTGGATGAGGGAAGTACCGGCTCTGACCATCGGCTCGATCGTCGACATGGCGGGTGTCGCGCGCGCGAAGGTGATGCCGGCCGGCCGAACCGGTGTCTTCGAGAAAGCCGGTGCGGGAGTCTCACCGAGCTGGAACGTCTTCTGTAGCGACGATCGGATTGCCTTCACCGATTCCTTTTCCGTCGTGGGTGATCTCCGGTTGCGTATCGACCGCTCCGACCTCCGTGATCTCGGAGGGGGCGTGTCGTGGGCGCCGGCGACGTTGCACGATCAAGACGGTGCGACGGCTGCCGTGTGTACTCGGTCCGCACTCACTGCCGTCGTGGCGCGGCTTGCCGCCGACGGACTGGAAGCTCGGGTGGGTCACGAGATCGAGTTCACTCTTTTCGGTGATGCGTGTGACGGAGCGTGGTCGGCGTACGGGTTAGGTGCAGTCCTGCGCCGCGAGGACTTCCTCAAGGACCTTCTGCGCAATGCCGAACGCGCACAACTTCATATCGAGCAAGTGCATGCAGAGTACGGACCGGATCAATTCGAGATCTCCATCGCTCCGGCAACTCCTGTTCAGGCTGCCGACCTGGTGATACTGGCCCGGATCTTGATCAGCCGCACTGCCAGAGCCCATGGATTGGCGGCCTCGTTTTCACCGATACCTACGGTCGGAGGTGCAGGGAACGGTGCACACCAGCACTTTTCATTGAACTCAGGTGGGCGACCCGTCTTCTCCGGTGGCGGGCAGGAGTACGGGATGACCGACAAAGGATCGTCAGCTTTGGGTGGAATCCTCTCTCACCTCACGGAATTCACGGCCATCTTTGCGTCCTCACCGCTCTCCGAGGTCAGGCTGCGACCGGACAATTGGTCGGGGGCCTACGTCTGTTGGGGGCTCGAGAACCGGGAAGCGGCACTGAGGTTCTGCGCCGAGTCACCGTCGAATCCACACGGCGCCAACGCCGAAGTGAAAATCGTCGATCCATCGGCCAACCCGTATCTGGCGACCGCTGCGATACTTGGCCTTTCGCATATCGGTATCGGCAATGCCTCGCCATTGCCGCCGGAAATTGTGGTGAACCCGTCGACTCTCACGGAGGCGGAACGTGATGAGCGCGGGGTGACCCGAGTCCCCACCGATCTGCGCGAGATAGTGCAGAAGTTCAACTCCTCCTCGGTGGCGAAGGAAATCTTCGGGGAGCCGATCATCGAAGCGATGGTGTCAGTGAAGGGAGTTGAGCGCGAGACTTTCTCCCAGATGGACGAGGCGACAACCGTCGAGCGGCTTCGATATACCTGGAGCTGAAAGGGTTGACGCGCAAGATGTCGAGTCCTATGTTTAAGCTATTCCTTAATTAAGGAGTTGCTTACATGGACGAGCGAAGTGGCCGACTCGATGCAGTGTTCAGCGCATTGGCCGACCCGACGAGGCGTGAAATGCTCTCTCGCCTCACTGATGGTTCGATGACCGTCGGTGAGTTGGCCGAGCCGTTCGAAATGAGTCGACCTGCCATCTCTCAGCATCTGAAGGTGCTCGAGCGAGCCGGTCTCATCGAACGAACCGCCACCGCGCAATGGCGCACGTGCACCCTTCGCGCAGAGGGTCTCGACGACGCCAGCGCCTGGGTCGACGAACACCGGCGACGCTGGAACGAACGCTTCGACCTCCTCGACGAGCGTCTACGTGAGCTGAAGCAACGTCGACCGAAGAAGGAGAAGGACAATGAGTGACTGGAATGCCGATGCCACTGCAGAATTCACCATCACCCGGATCTTCGACGCGCCGCGCGACCTTGTCTGGCAGGCGTGGACCGACCCCGACGAGGCGGCGCGCTGGTGGCATCCGAAGGGTGTCAGCAGTCCCCGTGAGCATGTCACGATCGATCCCAGAGTTGGCGGAACGTACCGCTACCTGATGATCAACGACGAGAACGGAGCCGAGTACCCCACCGGCGGAACCTATCTCGAGGTCGACGAGCCGAAGAGGCTGGTCTTCACCTGGGGAAATCCGAGTGATCCGGTGGATGCCGCACCTCGGATAACGGTCACGCTCGCAGAACGGGGTGACAAAACCGAAATGACCTTCCACCTGGTAGGAATTCCGGGATTCAAGGGTGACGGGAATGTGTACGACGGATGGGAATCCGCTTTCGACGTGTTGGACGAAGTTCGCGCCGGCGACTAGTCGGGAATCGGACACCGCGACAGCGGTGCCGGTGATTGAATGGGGCTGATAGTCCATTCGTCACCGACGCAGGAGAGCCTGATGGCACCAGAAGTTGCGGTAGTTCTCGAGGGATACACCTACTTCGAATGCCCGCGCTGGCACGAGAACCGGATCTGGGTATCGGACTTCTACACCTACCAGGTGATTTCGGCCTGCGAGGACGGGACAGACATACGCGTCGAGGCGGAGGTTCCAGGGCAGCCGTCCGGGCTGGGGTGGCTTCCGGACGGCAGATTACTGGTCGTCTCCATGCGGGACCAGAAGATTCTGCGGCGAGAATCCGATGGCGAGTTGGTGGTGCACGCAGACTTGTCCGGGTACGTCAGTGCCAACGTCAACGACATGCTGGTCGACGCACAGGGACGAGCGTACGTGGGCAACTTCGGGTTCGATCTGATGAACCTGGCCCCCGTCGAGACGGCAGATCTACTCCGCGTCGACCCGGACGGATCGGTGCACGTCGTCGCGCGAGATCTCCACTTCCCCAACGGAATGGCTCTGACGTCGACCGGAGATCTGCTCGTGGACGAAACGCTGGGAAATCGAATCAGTGCGTTTGCCGTCCAGGCCGACGGCTCTCTGGGTGAACGCCGCGACTGGGCGTCGTTCGGGCCGGTGCCTGGTGGACCCGAGATGGAGACCACCCTCGCTCAGATCTTCGTTGCGGCGGACGGGTGTTGTATCGACGGAGACGATTCGATGTGGGTGGCCGATGCCCTCGGAAGCCGTGTTCTTCATGTGGGCGCCAGCGGGGAGATAGTCGACGAAATTGCCTTCGACAGCGGTGTCTTCGCTTGCGGACTCGGCGGTTCCGACGGTCGTACCCTGTTCGTTTGTGCCGCCCCGGATTTCAATGAACACGCTCGCAAGGTGGCTACCGAAGGAAAGCTGCTGTCGATTCGCCTGGAGCCTTTGAGCTGATATGGAATTGGTGACCTCGCTACCTGCCGACACTCCGCTGCGGCAGGTAGCTCAGCACGTCCGACGCATCGAGAACCTTGGTTTCGACACGGTGCACATCTCCGAAACCATTCGTGATCCGTTTGCGGTGGCGGCCCTGGCCGTCGAGCACAGCAGTACTCTCACTGTCCGGACGTCGATGGTTGTCGCGTTTGCGCGCAGTCCCATGGTGACGGCTTTGGCTGCCTGGGATCTTGCGGGTTTCTCGGGTGGGCGATTTCAACTGGGGCTTGCGACGCAGGTGCGTGGGAACATCGTCGGGCGGTACTCGATGCCGTGGACGGATCCTGTTGCGCAACTGCGTGATTACGTCAGCGCTGTACGCGAGATCTTCCGAGTGTTTCAGGAGGGCGGTGAACTCGACCATGCGGGAACGCACTATACCTTCGACCGGCTGCAGCCCTACTTCAATCCGGGGCCGCTCGATGTTCCGGCTCCGGAGATCTGGACCGGGGGAGTGAACTCTCGCATGTGCTCACTGGCGGGAGCCGTCGCCGACGGTTTTGTTTCTCACCCCACCAGCTCCCATCCGAAGGTGCTCGCGGAGAGGATCATTCCATCGTTGACGGCAGGAGGAAGGAAGCCGCGACTGATTGCCGTTCCGAAGATGATCACCGGCAAAGATCCTGCCGCGATACTTGCTCAACGAGAAGCGGTGCGCAGTGAACTTGCCTTTCTCTACTCCACTCCGGCGTACCGAGTCGCGCTGGAGGTCCTCGGATTATCCGAGGTCGGGGAAGAACTGACAGTGATGGCGCGGGCAGGTGATTGGGCTCGACTACCTGACGTCCTCACCGACGATGTTCTCGACAGGCTGGTCACGCAATGCACCTACGCCGAACTCCCCGAGGTGCTGAGTTCGAAATACGCGAGTCTCTGCGACGGCATTGCACTGGCGGTGCCGGCGAATCCCGCCGACGACCGCGTCTTCGCAGCGATGTGTGAGGAGATTCGAGCCGCCGCAGCGTCTGCCCCGTGACGTCCAGTCGGCGCGAACTACACTCTCGACATGGGGCGCGTCTACGAAGGCATCGATGAAAAGCTCACCACGTGGTTGCAGGCTCAACCGCTGTTCGTCGTTGCCACCGCACCGTTGTCTGCTGACGGGTTGGTCAATTGCTCACCCAAAGGGGGAGTCGGATCGTTTGTGGTGCTGACATCCAACCGGGTGGCGTACCTCGACCTCACCGGCAGCGGTGTGGAAACCATCGCGCACGTGCGCGAGAACTCCCGAATAACACTGATGTTCATGGCGTTTGACGGACCACCGAAGATCGTACGACTGCACGGTCACGGACACGTTCTGCTTGCAGGGTCGGAACCGTTCAACGAGCTTGTCGGTAGGTTCCCTGAGCACCCGGGGCTGCGGTCGATCGTCGTGGTCGATCTGACGCGCATTTCGGATTCGTGCGGATACGCAGTACCGCTGATGGACTACCAATCCGATCGTGACGTGCTCGACCGCGTAGCGGAGAAGAGGGGGCCGGAGCGGCTCATCGCCTATCGCGCCGAGAAGAACGCGAAGAGTGTGGACGGGTTGCCCGGTATCGACCTGGAGTGATACAAAATCGCGTCGCCGTGCGAAAGAGTGTGGGGCAGGTGATTCTGACATTGCCTGCCCCACGTCCTCGTTGTGCTGGTTACTTCGCCATGTCCTGGGCTGCTCGGTACGAGAAGACCATGGCCGTGCCGAGCGGAACGCCAGGACCGGGGTAGAAGCGGCCGCTCAGTGACGCGCTCGTGTTGCCGGCGGCGTACAGGCCGTCGATGGCGCTGCCGTCGGCACGCAGGACTCGACCGTTGACGTCGGTGACCAATCCGCCCTTGGTGCCGAGGTCACTGAGGACGATGCGGGCCGCGTAGAACGGACCGTTCTCGATCGCCGTCAGTGCCGCATTCGCGCCGCCGTTGGGTGGGCAGAAGAATGCGTCGTACGGGTCTTCGCCGCGATGGAACTCTTCGTCGACTCCCAGCTTTGCGGCATCGTTGAACTTTTCGACAGTGCTGCGCAATGCGTCGGCCGGCAGTCCGGTCTTGGCGGCGAGTTCTTCGAGAGTGTCGGCGGCGACCCAGGTTCCGGCCTCGAGGTGCTTGGCGGGCGCCGTGTTCGGGATGCAGATGGCAGGTAGTCCGCCACCCTCGCGCGAGTCGAAGATCATGAACGACGGCACTGCAGAACCGTTGTCGTCGTGCGCATCCATGGCCCGGCCGAACTGGTCGTACGGGAGAGACTCGTTGAGGTAACGCTCGCCCGCGTTGTCGACGACGAGTCCGCCGCGAACGCCGACCATGAATGCGGCGCTGCCGTCCGGCTGCTCGACGCCGGGGCAGAACCACGCCTGATCGAGCAAAGCGGTTGCGCCACCGACAGCAATTCCGGCGGAGATCGCGTCACCGGTGTTGGCGCCGAAGGGACCCATACTCCAGATCGCTTTGCCGGGGGTGCCGGCCTGCTCACGCATCTCGGCGTTGCCTTCGATGCCGCCCGCTGCCATCAGCACACCGCGGTTCGCCTTGATTCGCTGGGTTTCGCCGCCGGATTCGACCTCGGCGCCGACAACCCGACCGTCTTCCACTATCAGGGAGGTGAGGATGGATTCGGTACGAAGTTCTGCGTTACCGGTGCTCTGGACTGCGGCCAGCAGTCGGCCGATCAGTGCGCGCCCACCGATCATCGGGCCGGGAGCATGATCCTGACCGGTGCGGTCTTGGTCGAGTTCCGGACGCACCTTGCCGGCGAGGTCACCGATGTCGGCGGGATCGAGATCGAGAGGGTTGATGGAGCGTCCCGTGTCCATCCGGCCTTCGGCCTTGTAGTAGTCGGGGAACGCACGGAACTCGAATTCGATGTGCGGGTTCTGCTCGAGTAGTGCGACGACATCGGGAGCGGTCTCGACATAGGCATCCTGGCGCTCGGACTCGGCGTCGCCGAGCAATGCGCGCAGATAGGTGCGTGCGTTCTCCGTCGAGTCGGGGAGTCCCGCACGTTCCTGTACTTGGGTTCCCGGCAGCCAGATGGATGCGCCCGAGTACGCGGAAGTTCCGCCGAAGCGATCGGTTTTCTCGAGGACGATCGTCGTCAATCCTCGAGCTGCCGCGGTGTATGCGCCGGTCAGCGCGCCGCCGCCGGAGCCGACTACCAACACGTCGCACTCGGTGGTCCAGTCCTGCATCATTGCGTCCTTACTCCAAGAGGGTGGGGTGTCCACGGAATACCGCACGGGGAGAGAAGGCCATGCCAGGTCCCACTGAGCGGGCAATATGCCGAGATGGGTGGTCGAGATGAGAGAATTGGCGAGGTCGTTCGCGACCGGGACACAGAATCGATGATGGGGGCGACGTTGCCGAGAATTGCCGAGGTCAGGGACGCTGCAGAGCCCAGTTCGGACGAGCAGCGGGCGCGCCATGTGCGGATGCTGGAAGCGGCAGCCGAATTGGGGACCGAGAAGGAACTCTCACGGGTACAGATGCACGAGGTCGCCAAGCGGGCGGGCGTGGCCATCGGCACTCTTTATCGCTATTTCCCCTCGAAGACGCACCTCTTCGTCGCTGTGATGGTCGAGCAGATCGACCAGATCGGTGCCAGCTTTGTCAGGCATCAGGTTCAGTCGGACAATCCGCAGGATGCGGTGTACGAGGTATTGGTTCGCGCGACTCGCGGGTTACTGCGTCGGCCGGCTCTCTCGACTGCGATGCTGCAGTCGTCCAGTACCGCCAACGTCGCGACGGTGCCGGACGTGGGAAAGATCGATCGCGGCTTCCGGCAGATCATTCTCGATGCGGCCGGGATCGAGAACCCCACCGAGGAAGACAACACCGGGTTGCGTCTGCTGATGCAGTTGTGGTTCGGGGTCATCCAATCGTGCCTCAACGGTCGAATCTCCATCCCCGATGCGGAGTACGACATCCGCAAGGGATGCGACCTGCTTCTGGTGAATCTCTCACGGCACTGACGTGACTTCGCCCCTCTCTGGGGTGGGTTCGTCATGTTCACAAAATTGAAATCAATTCTATTTTTGAATCCGCATCAGTTGAGAGTTGATGTCAATCCGGACATTGCCCTGACATCATTAATAGAATAAATTACAGAAAATTAGACGGTGAGCCAGCTCACCGACCGAAAACTCCACGAAGGAGCGAACATCATGGGTCATGCAGTCATCGTCGAGGCCGCTCGGACACCGATCGGCCGTCGTCGCGGCGCCCTGGCGGGACTGCACCCCGCCGAGATTCTGGGAGCAGCGCAGCTCGGCGTTCTCGAACGGGCAGGCGTCGCACCGGAAGACATCGGACAGATCATCGGCGGCTGTGTCACCCAGGCAGGTGAGCAGTCCAACAACGTCACGCGGCAGGCGTGGCTGCACGCCGGATTGCCGTACAGCACCGCGGCAACCACTATCGACTGCGCCTGTGGATCGGCCCAGCAGGCAGTGCATTTGATTTCCGGCCTGATTTCGTCTGGTCAGATCTCGGCCGGTATCGGCTGCGGCGTCGAGGCTATGAGCCGTGTGTTCCTGGGTCAGGCAAACGCACCCGGAACGGGAAACCCGTACCCGGACGACTGGACCATCGACATGGGTGACCAGTTCACCTCCGCGCAGCGAATTGCCGAGAAGCGTGGGATCACGCGCGCCGACGTCGACGCGTTCGGTCTGGAATCGCAGCGCCGCGCAGCTCAGGCTTGGGCAGAAGGACGCTTCGACCGCGAGATCGTGCCCGTCAAGGCTCCCGTGGTGGACAAGGAAGGCGTGCCTACCGGTGAGATCGCCACTGTCACTCGCGACGGGGGACTGCGTGAGACGACGGCAGAAGCGCTGGCTGGGCTCAAGCCGGTCATCGAAGGCCATATCCACACCGCCGGCAACTCGTCGCAGATCAGTGATGGCGCGGCTGCGGTACTGCTGATGAGCGAAGAGCGCGCACAGGAACTGGGATTGAAGCCCCGCGCGCGGATCGTCGCGTCCGGCATGGTCGGATCCGATCCCTTCTATCACCTGGACGGGCCGATCGAGTCCACCCAGATGGTGCTCGACAAGGCCAAAATGACCTTGGACGACATCGATCTCGTCGAAATCAACGAAGCCTTTGCCTCGGTCGTGCTCTCCTGGGCGCAGGTTCACGGCGCAGACCTGTCCAAGGTCAACGTCAACGGTGGTGCGATCGCGCTCGGACATCCCGTCGGTTCCACGGGCGCGCGTCTGATCACCACTGCGCTGCACGAACTCGAGCGCTCGAACAAGTCGACGGCTCTGGTCACGATGTGCGCCGGTGGCGCTCTCTCGACCGCCACCATTATCGAACGCATCTGACCCGTACTGACACTGTCGAATTGACGAGGTAGACATGACTATTGGATTGAGTGAAGAAGATCGTGACCTCCGCGACTCCGTACGGGGCTGGGCGGCGCGTCACGCAACACCCACCGTCGTCCGTGAAGCCGTCGAGGCGAAGGTCGAAACTCGCCCCCAACTCTGGAACGGGCTTGCCGAGCAGGGGCTTCTCGGACTACACGTAGCCGAGGAATTCGGCGGCGCAGGATACGGATTGGTCGAACTCGCCATCGTCGTCGAGGAACTTGGACGCTCGATGGTTCCCGGACCGTTCCTGCCGACGGTAGTGGTCAGCGCTGTTCTCAGTGATGCCGGAGAAACGGACAGACTGCCGACGCTCGTGGATGGCAGCACGCTCGGAGCTGTTGCACTACAGCCGGGTTCGCTGAAGATCACCCGCGACGGCGACAACACCACCCTCAGCGGAACGTCCAGCCTTATTCTCGGCGGCCATGTCGCTGACCTGTTCCTCCTCGCGACGGACAGCGGATTCGTTCTGCTCGGACGTGACCGCCTCGAGGTCACGGACTTGGCCAGCTACGACGTCGTGCGTCGTAACTCCGAGGTCACCGTCGACGGTTTGGTGCTCACCGATTCCGAGATCCTCACCATCGATACCCAGCGTGTACTGGACATTGCCGCAACACTGTTCGCGGCCGAGGCATCAGGCTTGGCCGACTGGGCAGTCACGACGTCGGCCGACTACGCGAAGGTGCGTCAGCAGTTCGGTCGCCCGATCGGCCAGTTCCAGGGTGTCAAGCACAAGGCTGCACGTATGCTCGCGCTTGCCGAGCAGGCACGCGTCTGCGCTTGGGACGCTGCGCGTGCGCTGACTCCCGCCAACGGCGTCGGTGCCGAAGAGGCTTCTCTCGCAGCAGCCGTCGCCGGAGCCACGGCCCTCGAGGCTGGCTTCTCCGTCACGCGTGACTGCATCCAGGTGCTCGGCGGAATCGGCTACACGTGGGAGCACGACGCGCACCTGTACCTGCGCCGCGCGCAGTCCCTGCGAATTCTGCTGGGTTCCACGGCATCCTGGCGTCGTCGCGTTGCCGAGCTGACCATTGCCGGAACCCGTCGCGTGCTCAGCGTCGAGCTGCCGCCCGAGGCCGAGGCGATCCGAGCCGACGTCCGAGCCGAGCTCGCTCCTGCACTCGAACTCGAAGGCGCCGCCCAGAAAACGTATCTCGCGGAAAAGGGCTACACCGCACCGCACTTCACGGCTCCGTGGGGCAAATCCGCCGATGCCGTCAGCCAGCTGGTCATCGCCGAAGAACTGCGCGCTGCGAAGATCAAGCCGCACGACATGATCATCGGCAACTGGGTCATCCCGACGCTCATCGCGCACGGCAACGAAGAGCAGCTCGCCAAGTTCGTCCCGCCGTCACTGCGCGGGGACATCGTCTGGTGTCAGCTCTTCTCCGAGCCCGGCGCAGGTTCCGACCTCGCCGCGCTGAGTACAAAGGCCACCAAGGTCGACGGTGGCTGGAAGTTGCAGGGCCAGAAGGTGTGGACGTCGATGGCACGCGACGCGCACTGGGGAATCTGCCTCGCGCGCACCGACGCCGACGCCCCCAAGCACAAGGGTCTGTCCTACTTCCTGATCGACATCAAGAACAGCGGCCTCGACATTCGCCCGCTTCGCGAGATCACCGGTGAAGCACTGTTCAACGAAGTCTTCTTCGACGACGTCTTCGTTCCCGACGAGTGCCTGGTCGGCGAGCCAGGCGACGGCTGGAAGCTCGCTCGCACCACGCTGGCCAACGAGCGTGTCTCGCTGTCCAACGACTCGTCGCTCGGATCGGGTGGCGAGGCTCTTCTGAGCCTGGTCGACGGACTGCCCGGTGGCATCGACGACGAGCAGCTGACCGTGCTCGGAAAGGTGCTGTGCGACGCGCAATCCGGTGGTCTGCTCGGTCTGCGCACCACGCTGCGCTCGCTCACCGGCGCGCAGCCGGGTGCCGAATCCTCGGTGGCGAAGCTGATCGGTGTCGAGCACATCCAGCAGGTCTGGGACGTGGCAATGGAGTGGGCCGGACCGAGTTCACTTCTGGGCGAACAGCATCGGATGTCTGCAACCCAGATGTTCTTGAACTCGCAGTGCATGTCCATCGCGGGTGGTACAACCAATGTTCAGCTCAACATCATCGGTGAGCGAATCCTGGGTCTGCCTCGCGACCCTGAACCGGGAAAGTGACCTGCACATGAGCAATCGCACCTTCGTCATCGGCGTCGGCATGACCAAGTTCGAGAAGATCGAGACCCGCGACTGGGAATACCCGGACATGGTGACCGAAGCCGTCTCGAATGCCCTGACCGATGCCGGGATCGGCTACGGCCAGATTCAGCGTGCTGCGGTCGGTTACGTGTTCAACGCGTCGACAGCAGGACAGCGAGCTCTCTACGAGACCGGTCTGACCGGCATTCCGATCTTCAACGTCAACAACAACTGCGCGACCGGCTCGACGGCGCTGATGATGGCGCGCGAGTGGGTCCAGGCCGGACAAGCCGAGTGCGCCTTGGCCGTCGGCTTCGAGAAGATGACCAAAACGGCGTTGACCGGTAACGGTGAGATGCCCAAGGTCACGACCTTGGACTCTCAGCTGAAGATCATGGTCGAGGATTACGGGTTCGCCCGATCGCCGATGACAGCTCAGCTGTTCGGTAACGCTGCCGTCGAGCACATGAAGACGTACGGCACCACGGTCGAGCAGATCGCAGCGGTGGCGGTCAAGAATCACAAGCATTCGGTGAACAATCCGTACGCACAGTTCCGTGACGAGTACACCCTCGAACAGGTACTCGGCGACAAGATGATTCACGAGCCGCTGACACGTTCGCAGTGCTCGCCGACCTCGGACGGCGCCGGAGCCGCGATCGTCGTGAGCGAGAAGTTCGTGCGTGAGCACGGCCTCGAAGACCGGGCGATCGAAATCGTCGCACAGGCGTTGACCACTGACACCGAGGCAGCGTTCGCCGAGAAGTCGATGATCGACGTGGTCGGCGCGCCGATGACGGCAGCTGCGGCAGAGCAGGTCTTTGCGCAGGCCGGGATCACCATCGATGACGTCGACGTCATCGAACTGCACGACTGCTTCGCGATCAACGAGATCATCACCTACGAGGGCCTGGGGATGTGCGCGGTCGGAGAAGGCGGAAAGCTCGTCGAATCCGGCGCGACCACGTACGGCGGCCAGTGGGTCGTCAACCCGTCGGGTGGTTTGATCTCGAAGGGACACCCGCTGGGCGCGACGGGCTTGGCGCAGTGCGCCGAACTCACGTGGCAGCTCCGCGGGACCGCGGATGCGCGGCAGGTCGAAGGCGCTCGTATTGGCTTGCAACACAACCTCGGATTGGGCGGCGCGTGTGTCGTGACGGTCTACCGAGCCGGAACTTTGGAGAACTGATGGCTATCGATCTCGAGGTGGCGTTGGCCGCCGAACCGACTGTGCGCGAGGCGTCGTGGACCGATCGCGACGTCATGCTCTACCAATTGGGACTCGGGGCAGGGGTGAATGCTCTCGATCCCGCCGAACTGACCTGGGTGTACGAAAAGGGGCTGAAGGTACTCCCGACGTTTGCAATGGTTGCAGGCCAGGGAGTTTCGGCGGGTGTACTGCCCGCACCGTCGATGAGTATGCCGGGAATCGACATCGATCTGCGAAAGATCCTGCACGGTGGGCAGTCGCTGGCACTTCACGCGCCCATCCCGTCGACGGGTGCTGCCCGTATTTCCTCTCGGGTCGCCGATGTCTGGGACAAGGGTAAGGCAGCTGTGATCGTTCTCGAGACGGCGGCCGAGGACCTGGACGGGAATCCGTTATGGACCACCGGAATGCAGATCTGGGCGCGCGGCGAAGGTGGATTCGGCGGCAACGCCGGACCCGAAGTTGTTGCCGGGGTGCCTGATCGAGCGCCCGACAAGGTACTGACGTCGAGCACGAGTCCCTCACAGGCGCTGGTGTACCGACTCAGTGGAGACATGAACCCGCTGCACGCTGATCCCTCCTTCGCGAAGATGGCGGGCTTCGATGCACCGATTCTGCACGGCCTCGCGTCGTACGGCATCGTCTGCAAGGCCGTGGTAGACGGGATTCTTGACGGAGATCCGACGCGGGTGAAGAACTACTCGGTGCGGTTTGCCGGTTCGCTCTTCCCCGGCGAATCCATCACCACCTCGGTATGGCAGGACGGCAACACACTGACGTTGGCGGCGACGTGCCCCGAACGCGAGAACTTCCCGGTTCTCACGCACGCAACAATGGAGATCAACTGATGGACCTCGGTTCGCACCCCACAGCAGCGACACATCCGGGCGGCACGATTCTGACGTCGCCGCCGCAGGACGCCCCGGTCGACCGGGCCACGGCAGCAGCGCGTCGCGTTGTCGACGCGATGCTGCGCACCGACCGCGGAAACGCCAATCTGGACCGGGTTGCGGAGGAGCTCAACAGCATTGCCGAGCACCTCGAGCAGCACTCACCCGAGGTGGCCGAGCGCTTGATCGACATGTGGAACGGTGAGGGCGTGACTCGTCACGACCCCGTGACCGGCCCCGAGAACGCCATTGCGCCGCCGCTCGTTCTGGAAGGGCTCGCTGACGGGTCGGTGCAGGGAGTGGTCACGTTGACGCTGCCGTACCAGGGCCCTCCCGGCCATGTGCACGGCGGTGTTTCGGCGCTGCTGCTCGATCACGTTCTCGGCGTCGCGAACGCCTGGGGTGGAACTTCCGGCATGACAGCACAATTGAGCACTCGGTACCATCGCCCGACTCCGCTGTTCGAGCCCCTCACGATCAGCGGCAAATTCCTGTCCAAGGACGGCCGCAAGATTCACACCGTCGGTGAGATCAAAACTGCGGACGGCGAATTGTG
This sequence comes from Rhodococcus sp. Ni2, assembly GCF_021352185.1. NCBI lineage: Bacteria > Bacillati > Actinomycetota > Actinomycetes > Mycobacteriales > Nocardiaceae > Rhodococcus > Rhodococcus sp. Ni2. The sequence goes on along the minus strand of NZ_WOXZ01000001.1, from coordinate 1,187,434 downwards.
TGTGTCGGTAGAGGGACTGTTCATCGACAAGACCGTGCCGCGCCCCAGGTAGGGGCTTCGCCCCCGTGCGCCTTTTTGGTAGTGGGAACTACCAAAAAGGCGCACAGGGGTTCTGACGAAGGAGGGCCCAGTGGGCAAGCTCGACGGACGTGTAGCAGTGGTCACCGGTGCCGGTATGGGCATCGGGCGCGGAGTGGCGGGCGCGTTCGCGCGTGAAGGCGCGTCGGTGTTGGTTGCCGAGATCGACGAGGCAGCGGGCCTCGAAACCACCCAGTGGTTGCGGGACGAATGGGGCGCGGAGGCGGAATTCGTCCGGACCGACGTCACTGACAAAGCTCGAGTTGTTGCCATGGTCGACAAGTCCGTCGAGCGGTTCGGACGCCTCGACATCCTGGTCAACAATGCTTGGCGGACTTTCGGTTTCGCTCGGCTCGAGAAGATGACCGACGAGCAATTGCGCGGCGGTTTCGACATGGCAGTGATGGCGGCATTCTGGGCGATGCAGGCTGCCCTGCCGGAACTGGAGCGTCACGGCACGGGCCGCGTGATCAACATGTGCAGCCTCAACGGCGTGAATGCTCACATGTACTCGGTGCAGTACAACGCGGCGAAGGAAGCATTGCGAACCCTGACTCGCACTGCTGCCCGCGAGTGGGCTCCCAAGCAGGTGAACTGCAACGTCATCTGTCCCGGTGCGCAGAGTGCGGCGTACAAGCGTGTCGCCGAAGCCAATCCGGAGAACGTGGCAGTGATGGCCGCACAGAACCCGATGGGGCGGATCGGCGATCCCCTCGACGACATCGGCCCCGTTGCGGCCTTCCTGGCAAGTGACGACAGCCGTTACGTCACCGGCAACACCCTCTTCGTCGACGGTGGTGGGCACATCAACGGCGTGCAGTGGGCGCCGACCGTCGACTGATCGACGGCGACTCGGCCGGTGTATCCGGCGTCTATTTGGCCGTGAACCCGGCGTCGACCGGCAACGCGATACCTGTGACGTATCGAGCCTGATCCGAAACCAGCCAGGCTATCGCGTTGCTGACGTCGGCAGCTTCGATCAACTCGACATTCAAGAGGTTGCCCACGTCGGCTCCGCTCGATGTCGGGGAGTCCGCAAACAGCTTCGCGACCGCGTCGTTGACGACCATCGGTGTATTCGCGCCAGTCGGGTGCACGGAGTTGACACGAATATTGTGGGGAGCAAGCCAGTGCGACCACGTGCGCCCAAGCCCCACGATGGCGTGTTTACTCGCGCAGTAGCCGTCGGATCCGCCGGTGCCGTCACCTCCACGACCGACAAGTCCCAGAGTTGATCCGGTAAGGACTATTGCGCCACCTGTACCTTGTTCGATCATCGCGGGCGCTGCGGCCTGGACGGTATTCCAGACGCCGAATAGGTTGACCTCCATCTGGTCGCGGAAGGCGCGAGCATCGTCGATATCCGGGGACATCATGCCGATACCGGCGTTAGCCAGGACGATGTCGACGCTGCCCAGCTCCGCAATTCCTTCGGATACCGCAGTTCGCAGTGCGGACAGATCGCGAACATCCACTTCTCGCGCGACGATACTTCGTCCCAGGTTCTCGACCGCTGCTGTTGTCTGCCGCAAATCGTCGGCGGTTCCCATCGGGTAGGCCACCGATTCGATCTGACGGCAGATGTCGAGCGCAATGATGTTCGCGCCCTCCTGCGCCAATCGCACGGCGTGGCTCCTGCCCTGACCTCGGGCGGCCCCGGTGATCAGTGCGGTTTTGCCTTCCAACTGTCCGGGCATGCGTGCTCCGTCCGTCGTGAATCATGATTACTCGGTCATGAGTACTGACCCGAGGGGACGGCGAAATTCGTCGCCGGCGACGTAGTCTGAGTTCAGTTACAGCGGGAACTCGCTTCGGAAGAGAAGAGGCTCGGGATGTCCGATTGGGTGAAGAAGGTCGAAGCTGAAGCCAAAGGGCTCCTCGCCGAGGCGGAAGAAGAGCTGACCGTCCTCGAAGGTGTCGACACCATAGATCCGCTTGCCGACGACGATCCGGCACCAGAAGACGGCACCAAGCCGACGTCAGACTGACCCTGCGACCCGTCGGCGCGCCTCGACACCGCTCGGTATCTCAGAACGGTGGCGGGTCGTCCCCGTAGTCGATGGGTTCTCGGCGGGCTCGCGGTGATTTCCGCCGCTTATATTGAACGTGCTCCTCTGCTCGTTTCTGTATCCGTCGGCGCTGGCGATTGCGTTCACTCTGGATACGGGCAGCTTTGTTCTCCGCCTGGGTCCGCCGATTTCGACCGCCCTGGGGCGGTGTCGGTTCGTGCGATCCAGCCATCAATCCTGCGGGTCGCGTTCGGTAACAATGCCCGGTCGGCGACGTCAGCGACATGGTCCGATCCACGTTCGACGTGAACCGCCACCGGTCGGAATGCTTGAGGCGATGATGGTTGCGGCAGAACGCACTCATATTCGACGCGACCGTTTTACCGCCGCATTCGGGGTCGCCGTGATGGAACGGTTCATTGTGGTCCAGATCGGAATTCCAGGCCGGGACATCACAATGCAGCCATTGGCAGCTGCCCGCGATGATCCGTAACCAGGTATCGAGAACGGCGCCCGGTCGGTAGACGCGCGCCGAAGCAGGCACCGGCTCTGCGACGTCATCAGCAGGTGCTCGGACGTTTCGAATTACGGCGTCACGGGCGATATCGCGAGCATGCTCAGCGCTGATCACCCCGTACCCGTCGAGGTGGGCGGGCTCGCCGCCACCGTGCAGAGTGGAATCAGTCATCACGACGTGAACCACGGGCCGACGAACGACAACACCACCGCTACGATCCTGCGGGCAATCATCTCGGCCACAGTTGCACGGCAAGAATTGTGATCCGTTGGTCAACTCGAAGAGCGCGTCGGCTCGTCGCTGCTCGTACGTTCGTGAGTCGTTTCGGCATACCGACACTGCCAACTCGCGTAGTCGGCCGTCGAATGCCCGAGCCTGCTCTGCCGGAACGCTTCCCAAGATCTTTGCCATCCCGTCCTCGGCAGCGCTGACTCCGACGAACCGATCGGTGAGAGCACGGCGTCGGCGTTCTCGCATACCTTCCGGGTCCACCATCGCCACGATCCGATCGATCGCCGCTGTCAGTCGTCTTCCCGTCAAGCCCGTTCCGCCTGCTACTGGTGGGGCGAGAACCTGCTCGAGCAGTAGTCGTTCCACCTCGTCGATCAATTCGTCTTTCACGTTCGCGGTCGCGGAATCGATCAAACCAACTCGGTACAGATCCAACTCGCCACGCGCCATCGCCGCTCGAGTGCGATGCAGACGAGTCCTTAACGAGAACCCCAACCCGATCAGCTTGCCGGCAGCCGCGCGACCCATCGTCAGTGACGCACCGACTTCCGACTCCGCCAACTCGTGTGCGGTCGACGACCACGCACCACTGGCGACATGCTCCGAGCTTCGCCGCGAAAAGAACTCGGCAATCACAGCGAGCTTGCGTTCGACCAGCATCGCCTCGCATGCATGCAGATCGGTCATGAGATCAACCAGCGCACAATCAGTTTCGGTACCGGTCAGCTGTGCTGAGATACCGAAGAGCTCTGTCGTGGGGTTGACCATGCATCGATCTTATTCGAATATGCGTTCGAATGGCGTCTAATTCTTAAATCAGTCGGAATAGTCGGTTTCCTGAATTTCAGTGCATCTCAAGGGTTAGTCGTAATGCTGTCAGCGGATCCGAGGCATCTCGACGCCCACGCGGACCAGGCCCTTCGGGGTTGACGAAGCGGCCCTCGTCCGAGCGAGTCCACTCGCGTACGGCCCATCTCTCCTTGATCGCCCAACGGCCGTCGCGCCGCTCCATGTGGTCGATGAACCGCGCACCACTGGTGAAGTTGATCATTCTGATGTCTTCGGGCCCGCCCCAGTGTGTGGACATCGAATACGCCTCGCTGATCGCGTGGTCGCCGTGCAGTTCGACCAGGTGGTTGCCGATGTGGTGCATCGTGCCGCCGATCGCGGAGAGTTTTGTTGTGGCCCAGGCGATGTACTCGTCGATGGTGCCGTCGAATCCGGTGTGATGGTCGATCGCGTCCGGGTGGTAGGCGCTGCGGACGAGATCGAAGTCGAGGCGATCGATGCCGCGGCAGTACGTCAGAACCACCTCACGAATTGCCTGCTTGTCGATGAGATCCTGCAGTGCCTGGTCCATGTCACGCCTCCTTGATGCTGGTCATCCAGTCGAGTAATTCCGGTAGTTCTTCGGCAGCGCAATCGAATACGGCAGGCCGAAGCACCACGGCAGACGCGCCGCGGTCGGACCAGTCCAGGACCTTGTCAGCGGTTGCCGAGAGGTCGACGGACCGATTGTCGCGCCGAACCGGCGCCGCAGACACTTGCACACGTGCGGTATCCGGCTCGCGGTCGTGGGCTTCGAACGTGTTGCGCAGCAATGTGACACTGTCGGTGAACGTTCCCAGGTCGGTCGGGTTCACGGTCCAACCGTCGGCGACGCGTGCTATGCGGTCGAAGTTCCGCTGGCTTGGTCCGAAACCGAAGAGCACCGGTACGCGATTTTGGATCGGCAGCGGGAGGCTGTGGTAATTCTCGAAAGCGAAGTCGCGTCCCTTGAAGGTGGCCGGTGCATTGGTCCACAGTTCGCGGCAGGCTGCGACGGTCTCTTCCATGCGCCCGAATCGCGCGTCGAAAGGCATGTTGGTGGCGGTGTATTCGGCTTCTTGCCATCCAACGCCGAAACCCATGACGGTTCGACCTTCGGACAATGAGTCGAGAGTGGCAACCTGTTTGGCGAGCAGAGCGGCTGGGCGAACAGTGGCGATCAGAACCGATACTCCGAGGCGAGCGCGTTCGGTCACTGCGGCGATCGAGGAAAGAAGTGAAATCGGTTCGTACCAAGGGTGATCCAACGGGAACAAGAAGTTGTGTTCGGCTACCCGATGAGCGTGTGCTTCGGCATTGAACCCGAGATGATCGCCGGTGCAGATCAGATCGATCCCGGCACGGTCAGCACGCGCGGCGAAGTCCAGAACCGGGCGAATCTTGCCGTCGAACAGGGCCTCGAGGCCCAAGATGTTGACGCCGATTTCCACAGTCGTCGTTCCTCTACAGTGCCCGCTTGGCATGCGCGGACATCTCGCCCATGTTGTCCAGACAGAAGAGTCTCGAGCTGAACTGCCACGACCCGTCGACGCAGGTGAAGCGATCGAAGTAGCGCCCCGCCAGAATGGGTTGCAGGGCAAGATCTTCGGTACCTTGGATGACCGTGACGTACGAGAGTGCCGTCGCTGATTCACCGTCGACTGCGATTCGCGTGTTGGTCAGCAGATGTTTGGTTCGTGGAACCGGCGGATCACCGTACATTCGAATGAAGCCGCTGCAGGCTGCGAACACTGCGTCGGCGTCGGACGAAATGAGCGTGGTGGCAACCCCGTCCGGCCCGCACTGCCCGTAGTCGGACGAGGCGAACAATGCAGCGACTTCACGCAATCGGCCCTGATCGATCAGATGCGTGTACTCGCAGAGCAGGTCACGGATCGCCGACTCGGCGACGATCCGTGACAGCTCCGTGGTCATACGGTGATCTCGCGCCGAACCATCTTGCCGGTTGCATTGCGAGGCAACAGATCGCTGGTGATGCGCCACTTCGACGGCACCTTGAAGTAGGACAGTCGCTCGGCGGCGTAATCACGCAGCTCCGCCTCCGTTGTGGCGGCTCCGGGACGCAGGACGACCACGGCGGACACTTCCTGGCCGAGGTCGGGGTGCGGCATGCCGATGACAGCGCACTCGATCACGTCGGGGTGTTCGTCGAGCGTCTGCTCGATCTCGGTGGGGTAGACGTTCTCGCCGCCGCGCAGGATCAGGTCGGAACGGCGACCGGTGAGACGGAGACGCCCGTTCTCGATGACGCCGAAATCGCCGGTGCGGAGCCAGCGTCCGGGGGCAATTGCCGACTCGGTCGCCTCGTCGTTCTCCCAGTATCCGAGCATGACGAAGGGGCTGCGTACGCACACTTCACCTTCGATGCCGTCCGGCAGCCATTCGCCGAAGGGATCGCGAATCTCCATCGAGACGGTGATGATCGGACGCCCGAGAGTGCCTGGGAACTCTTCGAGTTCGGCGCCGACGGCGACCGCAATGGCGGTGCTGCATTCGGTGAGGCCGTAGCTGTCGACCAGAGCATTGCGTGCGAACGGCACCTGCTCCTTGAGGCGTTCTTTGAACGCGGGCGACGACGGCGCGGATGCCAGCGAGAATGCAGTCAGCGAAGAGACGTCGTACTTGGCGATGTTGCCGTGCTCGAGTAGCCGCGATGCCATCGTGGGGACAGCACCCCAGTTGGTGACACGCTCGCGTTCGACCAACCCGAGCACCTTGTCGACGTCGAATCCGCCCTCGGTCAGGATGACGGCACTGCCCGTCGCGAGACGGGGAACCACCAGATTGTGAAGGCTGGCGATGTGGAAGAGCGGGGAGGTGAGTAGATAACGCAGTGGGCTCGGCTTGGAAGCGTCGTACTCACGGCCGGTGAATGCGGCGCCGATCGCGTCGCTGTACTTGTGGTAGTCGACGACGGCCATCACGTTGCGGTGCGAATGGAGTGCGCCCTTGGGGCGGCCGCTGGTACCACTGGTGAACAGGATGACGGCGGGGTCGTCCTCGTCGATGTCGGTGCTCGGCACGTCGGAGCCTGCATACTCCGCGATGAGCGCGGGCAGATCCTCTTCCATGGTGAGGACCGTGATGTCTGCCGGCAGTTCGGGGAGGGCGGCGCCGCGCTTGGCATCCACGACCAGAACCTTCGGACGTGAGAGCTCGATCCCGTGGGTGACCTCGCGCGGAACCCACCAACCGTTGAGACCGACAGCGATCGCGCCGAGCGCCTGCGTCGCGAAGAACGTCATGACCCATTCGGGAGTGTTGGCAGCGAGGATGCCCACACGGTCGCCCTTGCGGACTCCGTACTTGTCCCGCAGAGCAGTTGCCAGCGCGGCAACGGAATCGGCATGCTCGGTGAACGAGATTCGACGATCGCTGGTGACGAGATAGTCGCCGTCGCCCCAGGCGCGAGATGCCGAGATCAGTTCACCGATGGCGTGACCGCGGTTCTTCATCACAGGCATGACGGTGCCGAGAACCTCTTCTTCGACGATCTCGAATGGCCCACCTGGACCGGTGAGGCGTGAGACCGCCTGGTCCAGAAGCAACTGCGGATCTGCGGGGGCAGTCATGGAATGGCCTTTCGTATTGTGGCGCTTTTCACGTCACAAAATCTCACGAGAAAATCATATCTGTGGCGGCGGTTACCACTGAGCGAGACTGGGACGGTTCCGGCTCTGAGGCGTCGATACGTTCGAGTCGTATCGCAGTTGGAGTAATCGACATTCCGATATCGACTAGGACACAGGACACGATGACGAACACCGCCACCGAAGCATCTTCGAATGCAGCTCTTGCAGCTCCTCAGCGCGAGGACGTCGCGCAGATGTTGATCGACCGTCTCGGTGATCAGCACCTGGGTCTGCGGACGCGGACGCAGGACTGGAGCTGGGACGAGGTGGTGCGCGAGAGCGCAGCGCGCGGCTCGCTGGCGAAGTCGCTTCGCGCGCCCGGACCGTTTCACATCGGCGTACTTCTCGAGAACGATCCGGAGTTCCTGTTCTGGCTCGGCGGCGCGGCCCTGACCGGGGCCACGATCGTCGGCATCAATCCGACCAGGCGTGGAGCTGAACTCGAGGCTGAGGTCCGGTACGTCGACTGCCAGCTGATCGTCACCGACAAAGCAGGCTACGAGAAGCTTGCCGGCCTGGACCTCGGGCTGACCGAAGATCGTTTCGTCCTCGTCGACGACGCGTCGTACCCGGACAAGATTGCAGCACATCACGTCGAGTCGCCTCAGATCGACCTCGGTGTCGACGCGTCGACGCTGTTCTTGCTTCTCTTCACCTCGGGCACCACCGGAATGTCCAAGGCAGTGCGGTGCAGCCAGGGGCGTCTGACGCGGTTGGCCTACGCGAACTGCGCCAAGTACGACATCGACCGCGACGACGTCTGCTACTGCTGCATGCCGCTCTTCCACGGCAACGCGTTGATGGCTCTGTGGGCGCCGGCCCTTTCGCAGGGAGCTACGGTCTGCCTCGTTCGTAAGTTCACGGCCTCGGGATTCATGCCGGACGTTCGGTTCTACGGCGCAACATATTTCACCTACGTCGGTAAGGCCTTGGGGTATCTCATGGCGACGCCGGAACTGCCCGGCGACATCGAGAACACCCTCACCCACGGCTTCGGGACCGAGGCGTCGCCGGGGGACAAGGCAGAGTTCATCCGTCGTTTCGGTGCACAACTTTTCGAGGGATACGGTTCGAGTGAAGGTGCCGGTTCAGTAGTGCTCGATCCGAACCAACCTGCCGGAGCGCTGGGCCGTCCCGCGAGCGAGAACATCGTCATCGTCGATCCCGATACGCGCGAAGAGCGACCCCGCGCAATTCTCGACGAGCACGGTCACGTGCTGAACCCCGACGAATCCATCGGCGAGATGGTCGACAAGGCCGGATCGAAGAAGTTCGAGGGGTACTACAAGAACGAAGACGCGATCGCCGAGAAGATTCGCCACGGTTGGTACTGGACAGGCGATCTCGGCTACGTCGACGAGGCCGGCTTCATCTATTTCGCGGGACGCAAGGGCGACTGGATCCGCGTCGACGGTGAGAACACCTCGGCTTTGATGATCGAGCACATCCTGCGTCGACACCCCAAAGTGATTGCCACGGGTGTCTTCGCGGTACCGGATCCGCGTTCGGGTGATCAGGTCATGGCTGCGATCGAGGTCGCCGATCTCGCCGATTTCGATCCGGTCGAGTTCGCCGACTACCTTGCCGCGCAGGCGGATCTGGGTACCAAGGCAGCGCCACGATTTGTTCGCGTTTCGACCGACCTGCCCGTCACGGGCTCCAACAAGGTACTCAAACGTGAACTTCAAGCCGATCGCTGGCGGACCGACGAACCAGTGTTCCACTGGGTGGGCCGAGGCACTCCCGAATACACGTTGATGACCGAAGCTGACGTGGTGAACCTGGAGAAGGAGTTCGAGACGCACGGCCGCACGCGGTTCCTGTGAGTGAAGTTGCGCTGGTGACCGGCGCTTCCCGGGGGATCGGCCGAGAGTGCGCGCTGGCATTCGCGCGCGCCGGATTCGACGTTGCAATCACTGCTCGCACCGTTCGTGAAGGAGAGGGGCGGGCAGCCCCGCGAACGAGGCAAGGCGAGCAAGTGATTCCGGTGCCCGGCAGCCTGGAGACGACGGTTGCCGAGATCGAGTCCTTCGGTGTGCGCGCATTGGCCGTTCCGATGAACCTGCTCGATCTGGCATCCGTCCGCGGCGCCGGTGAACGGGTGCTGGCCGAGTGGGGACGTGTCGACGTGCTGGTGAACAACGCCTATGCGCAGACTGTCGGAAACATGGACCGGGTGCTCGACATCGAGATCGACGACGCTCAGGCGATGGCGATCGGGAATTATCTGCACCAACTCGCTCTGGTCCAGGTGATACTCCCGTCGATGATCAAGAGCGGCAACGGCGTAGTGGTCAATCTGGCATCGGGCTCGGCGACCATGGATCCGCCTGCGCCTCCCGGCGAGGGTGGTTGGGGTCTGTCGTACGCCGCGTCAAAGGCGTCGTTCGGACGTATCGCCGGAGCGATCAACTCCGAGTACCGAGACGCCGGAATCAAAGCGTTCAACCTGAGTCCGGGATTTGTCATCACGGAATCAGGGAAAGCCCGTGGTGGCGCGGACGCAATCGTGGACGCCGGATTTGCGGCCACACCGGCATCCGTACCCGCTGCAGCGGCGGTGTGGCTTGCAACAGATCCCGATGCGGACCGGTACCTCGGTCGAGTCGTGGATGGTCCGAAATTGATGGCGACACTGGAGGAAACGGTATGAAGCTCGGCGTGGTCGTTCCGGTCGAACTGGGTCGAAGCGGAGACCCTGATTGGATTCTGCAATTCGCCCGTGCGGCCGAGTCGCTGGGTTTCGACGAGATCTCGGCAGTGGAGCACTCGGTGGTCATCGCCGACACCGAGAGCGAGTACCCCTATTCTCCGACCGGCAAATCGCATCTTCCCGATGACTGCGACATCCCGGATCCGCTCGAACTGCTTTCGTTCGTGGCGGGTGCCACAACCACTTTGGGCTTGTCCACTGGAGTTCTGGTACTGCCCAATCACAATCCGGTAGTGCTCGCCAAACGATTGGCGACGCTCGATCGCCTTTCCGGTGGGCGATTGCGCATCTGCCTCGGCCTGGGATGGATGAAGGAAGAGATCGAGGCGTGCGGCGGTGACTTCGAGCGCCGCGGCAAGGTAGCCGATGAGGCCATCGCGGTGATGCGTTCACTCTGGGCGGGCAAGGAAGCAGTCGATTTCGACGGCGATTACTTCTCGTTCAAGGGTGCGTACAGCTGGCCGAAGCCGCACCGCGAATCCGGAGTTCCGCTCTACATCGGTGGACACAGTCTCGCTGCTGCTCGGCGAGCAGGCCGATTGGGTGACGGTTTCCAGCCGCTGGGACTGGCCGGTGAAGATCTCGACAAGGCCGTAGCAGCGATGAAAGCTGCTGCGGTGAAGGCAGATCGAGATCCTGCCGACGTCTCGCTGGTACTCGGTGCGACACTGCCCAGGCTCGACGAAGCGAAACTCGACTGGGCACGCGGGTTGGGAGCCGATCGAATCGTGCTGTCCGCCAGTCGTCGTGGCACGTCGCTGGAACTGATCATCGACGAAATGGCCGAATGCTCGAAGCGGCTGGGGCTGAGTAACTAGGAGTGCGGGCGTGACCGGCAGCCATCGGAGCGGCTGCCGGTCATTGCTGTCGGAACGTCGATCAGTTATTGCTTGGTCAGCAATTTGCTCCGGAGCTTTGCGATCGTGTCGGCGTCAAGTTTCAGCACATCCTGCGAAAACTTCTCCCACCCACCGAACTGGTCGCGAATCTTGTCGAGTACTGGCTGAATCTGGCTGGGACGCTGCTCCATCAACGGTTTCAACAGATCGACATCGATTCCTTTCGAAGACAGAAACGTGTAGGTCTGTTCGTTCTTGGCTTTGTTGTAGGTGTTCGACAGGACGAAGTCGTCGACGATGGTCTTGTCAGGAACACCCAGAATGCCGAGAAGTAGAGCTGTCATCAGTCCAGTGCGGTCTTTGCCTGCCGTGCAGTGGTAAGCGACTGCGGACTCGGAATCGGCGATGGTCCGTAGGGCTTGGGAATACCCAGTCATTCCGTCAGGCTTGGACAGTTGGTCGACGGCGCCGGTGTCGCTGATCCGGACGGCTTCACCGCCCCCGAGCACCTGCTCCACGATTGCAGGGTCACCAGATTTCAGGGCACTCGTAATCGCTGTGGCAAGAGCCTGAGTGCCGGCATCCAGGACTGCCGTGTTGACCACTTTCACGTTCGCGGGAACCTTGTCTGCTCCGTCCTTTGCGATCTCGCTGTCACCTCGGAAATCGACAACGGTCCGGATGCCTGCGTTCTCGATCGTTTGTTGATCGTCAGCAGTCAGATCGCTCAAGCGGTCGCCACGAAAAACCAGGCCCCACTTGACTGATCGGCCGTCGGCTGTCTCGTATCCGCCGACATCACGCACGTTGGCTGCGCCCTGCAGCGTCACGTGGCGGGTTGACGCGATGGTGGAAGTGCCGTCCTCGTCTATGACCTCGAAGTACCAGCGTGACAGTGGGTCGAGGCCGTCGACCTCAGTGGAGAAGCCGTCGACCGTGCCAATTTCCTTTCCTTCTGCGGCTGGGTTTTTCGGGTCGGTGGCGGCGAATACACGCACCTTTTCCGAGCCGCCGTGTTCCCAGACCAGTGAGTAGTGTCCGGCGGACGCTGATGTCACGTCGAGGTCGGTCGGCGTTTTCGCCGACTCGGCCTTGCTGCATGCGCCGAGTACGAGCATGAGTCCTGCCGCCGACAGCGCAAGAACTCGAGTTTTGCAAGTAGCCATGGGTCCTCCGAATCCAATTGGAAATCGGAGGCTACGCACCAGTGATCACTGTGTCGTGACCGTGTCGTGCAGAGCGGGAAAACTGCAGGCTGGAGTGCTTGTCGCCGATGATGATCAGGGATGGGCCAGCCCGTTCAGGAGCATCGCGCCGACAAAGATGGCACTGCTTGCGCGGGCGCTGCAGGACGGGTTGATCGCAATCGACGAACTCTGATCGAAGCGCGAGCGATCGGGTGCGTCGATCCGGGAGTCAGTCGAGGGCGGTGGCGTCGGTTGTCGGCGTCTTGGTGCCGGGAGTCGCTTCGATGTCGAGAACGACCTGGCTGTCGGTGGCTTCTTCGGGGAAGACGTACCGACGCATGGCCCACCAGCGGAAGGCCGTCGCCAGCAGGGTCCCGATGATCGATCCGCTGATGAAGTCCGCGAAGTTTTCCATCAACACCGACACCTCGGGTTGACGCAGATGGAACACGTACCGGGAGGTCCAGAGTGGTACCTGGTTGATGGCCAAACCGATACCCGCGACGATGAAGAACAGAGCGGCCTCGTGATGGCGCTGTCGACCACCGCGCTGCGCAAACGACCATTCGCGGTTGAGGACGTAGGACAGAACCGTCGCGATCAGGACCGCAAGGATGTTGGCCGTCACCGGGTGCTGAGGCAGAACCGTCCACTTGATGCCGAAGAACAGCACCGTGGTGACGATGAAGGCGATGCCGCCGACCACCAGGAACTTGAGCATTTCTGCGTGCGGCAGGACGCGCACGAGAACCCGCTCAGGAAGCCTATTGACCATCTTTTCGACAAACGCCATTGTTCGAGGCTAACCCTGAATACGACCGAGGGCACAAATCGTCGATGCCCGTGTCGGCAAGATCATCAGAATCCGTACCCGAGAATTGCGGGCTTCTGCGCGTTGAAAGCGAAGTCGAAATTCAGGATCTCCTGCGGATCGGACGCGTGGAGTCGGTGCGCCGCCGCGAAGGTCTTGGCCTGGTGCTCGCCCAGGTACAAGCTGCTCAGGACATCAGAGGGCATCGTGATCGCAGGCACCGCGTCAGTGGCCGTACAGGTGGCCTTGCCGTCCTTGACCTGAAGTGCGAAGGTTCCGCCGGCCTTCAGGAACGGATCTTCGACCTTGATGACTGTGTCCAGGTCAGCAGCATATTCACGAGCCTCGAGAGCCGCGGGAACGTCCATGATGCGCAGCCACAGTCGATCGGAGCGCGTCGTCGTCCGGGCAAGGCGGTAGTCCGTGAGCATCAGCCGGAGTGGATCGGCAGGATGCTGGCGTGTCTCGATCCGGGTGACGAGGTCGAGGCCGCAGATCGTGCGCCACAGCGCCGCGTGCGCATCTTCGGTGATCGTCACGAACTCGTCGATCCGGGCGATGCTGTCGCGGCCCTCGCTCGTGTGCCGGTAAGCGATGTATCCGTCCGCGTGTGTCAGAAAGAACAGTCCGGAGGCGCCGTCACGATCCTCGGACGGGTCGGCGAACATATGGTCCCAGAGCGGTTGCGGACGGACCTGAGCGCCGGGTGTCTGCAGCCGCCAGCGGTCGTAGATCTCGGGAAGAAGCGTCGAGGCAGCTTTGATGTCGACGATGGACACGCCACCATTGTCGGGCACCTCGGGGCGGAATCGTGCGAAGCGGCGATCGAGGGTGATGCCTTCGCTGAAGGTGGCCGGGCCGTATCCGAAGCGGTTGTAGATGCCGGCCTCGCTGGCCGTCAGGGCCGCAAGTGGTGCTCCGGTCGACTCGATGTGGGCGTGAAGTGCAGTGAACATCGAGCGTAGGACACCACGTCGACGGTGAGTCGGGGCGACGGATACCCAGGTGATTCCGCGCGTGGGGAGTTGGCGTCCGCCGGGCACGGTGAATTCCATGTCGATTTCGATGGCCACGCCGACGGGTAGGTCACCGTCGACGGCGAGGATGATGTCCTCGGGCTTGTAGAGCGCCTTCGTCAGTTCGCTGACCGCGGGAGACGGGTGAAAACCGAACCCCACCGAGTCGAGTAGTTGGAGAGCCGGCCAGTCGCTCTCGGTAGCGGTGCGGATGGTGATCTTGTTTTCGGGGCTCACGTATATCGACTTTGGCATAGATTGCGTGAAGACGCACATGAATATCGGGGCTGACGTTTCCGCACCGGCTCCCAGGGGTACCGCCCGACGGACCAGTCCTGCGGCACGGAGAAAACCGATACGGAGAAACACTGTGGCGATCACCGACATCAAGGAATATGCCCATCTCACCGAGGAAGACGTCGAAGCGCTCGGGCGCGAGTTGGACGCCATTCGGCTCGACATCGAGGAGAAGCGCGGCGCGCACGACGCTCGATACATCCAGCGGACGATCGCGTTTCAACGCTCTCTGATGGTGGCCGGCCGCATCGTCTTGTTCGCCAGCAAGAAGAAGCCTGCCTGGATTCTGGGGACTGCGCTGCTGGGGGTCGGCAAGATCATCGAGAACATGGAACTCGGCCACAACATCATCCACGGCCAGTGGGACTGGATGAACGATCCCGAGATTCACTCGAGCAACTGGGAGTGGGACAACACCTGCCCGTCCTCGGGATGGAAGCACTCGCACAACTTCACCCATCACAAGTTCACCAACATCGTCGGACTGGACAACGACGTGGGCTACGGAATCATGCGCGTCACGCGCGATCAAAAGTGGCACGCCGACTATCTCTTTCAACCGATCACGAATTTTGTGCTCGCGACCCTCTTCGAGTGGGGAGTGGCACTGCATCACCTCGAAACGGACAAACTCCGCAAGGGTGAGGTGAAGTGGTCCGAGAAATCGGAGATGGCCAAGGACGTCGGTAAGAAGATCGCGCGTCAGGTGGCGAAGGATTACATCCTGTTCCCCGCCCTGACCGGCCCCGCGTGGAAGACCACGTTGACGGCGAACGTCGTTGCGAACCTCATCCGAAACTACTGGAGTTACGCCGTCATCTTCTGCGGGCACTTTCCCGACGGTGCCGAGAAGTTCACGCTCGAGGAATTCGAGAACGAATCGCGCGCTCAGTGGTACCTACGACAGATGCTGGGCTCTGCCAACTTTCATGCCGGTCCCGTCATGGCCTTCATGAGCGGCAACCTCTGCTACCAGATCGAGCATCACTGCTTCCCGGATCTGCCGAGCAATCGGTACTCGGAAATCGCGGTGCCGTTGCGCGACCTGTGTGACAAGTACGACCTCCCGTACACGACCGGGCCGCTGTGGAAGCAGTACGGATTGACTCTGCGCACCATCTGGAAGTTGTCGCTGCCCAACAGGTTTCTCTCGGCTTCCCAGGACGACGCTCCGGAGACGCACTCGGAGTTGAAGTTCCGCATCCGAGGCGGAATCAAGGAAGTGTTCGGCGTCGATCCGCAGACGGGTAAGCGGCGCGGACTGCGAACAGCGATCGCGATGGTCTCGAGCTGATCAGTTACCGCTTGTGCGCCATTGAACGAACCACGAGATCGCCGGTCGACTGGATTGCCTGCACCAGCACGATCAAGATCACGACTGCGACGAACAGCACCGGTGTGTTGAATCGTTGGTAGCCGTACTTGATTGCGAAGTCGCCGAGTCCACCGGCGCCGATGGCACCTGCCATGGCCGAGAAGCCGATCAGCATCACCGCCGTCAGGGTTGCTCCTGCTACCAATCCCGGTACGGATTCGGGCAGCAGCACCTTGGTGATGATGTCTTTGTCGGTGGCGCCCATCGATCGTGCTGCTTCGACGCGTCCGGAATCGACCTCACGTAGCGCGTTCTCGACGACGCGAGCGAAGAAGGGCACCGAACCGATGGTCAGCGGGACGATCGCTGCCGTCGCCCCGAGCGCTGTTCCGACGATCGCCCTCGTTGCCGGGATGAGGAGCACCAACAAGATGACGAACGGCAGCGAACGGCCGATGTTCACCACGGTGCCCAGAACCGAATTGAGGACGCGGTTGGGACGGATTCCGTCGGGCGCGCTCGCGTGCAACAGAACACCGAGAGCGATACCGATGATCACGGTGAGCACGAACGAGACACCGACCATGTAGAGCGTGTCGAGTAGGGCTTCCCATGCTTCGCCCAGGGAATCCTGCCAGGACGTCTTGTTCATGAGAACGTCACCTTCACTCCGCGCTGCGAAAGATGTTCTTCGACAGACTTTCTTGTCTCTTCGTTGCTGACGAGTCCCGTGTGCGAGGCGAACTCCACGCGAAGGCGACCGACCTGATGGGATCCGATGTCCTCGATACCGCCGGAGATCACGGTGACGTCGACGTCGAGATCTCGTGAGAGTTGGGAAATCACGGGTGAGGTGGACAGTGAATCGACAAAGGTGAGGAGCGCCGGAATTCCGGTCGTGGACGTTCGTACCGTTCCGGTCGGCAGTAGCGCCTCTCCGAGGGGTGAGTCCGGGTCTGCGACCAGTTCGGTGAGCGTTCCCTCGTCGACGATGCGGCCCTGATCGATCAGCGCAGCGCGATGGCAGATCCGTCGAACCACGTTGAGCTCGTGGGTGATCAGAACAATGGTCACACCGAGTCGTCGATTGAGATCGGCGAGCAGGTCGAGGATCGAATCGGTTGTGTCCGAGTCGAGGGCGCTCGTGGCCTCGTCGCACAGGAGGACGTCGGGTGAAGCCGCCAAGGCTCTCGCGATGCCGACGCGTTGTTTCTGGCCGCCGGACAGTTGCGAGGGGAAGGCGTCACGTCGGTCTTCCAAGCCCACCAACTCGATCAGCTCGTCGACGCGGGCACGTCGATCTGCCCGCGAGTATCCCGCCACTTCGAGAGGGAAGGCGATGTTGGCGGCGACCGAACGGGAATGCAGCAGGTTGAAATGCTGGAACACGACACCGATCCGCTTGCGTGTGTCGCGCAGTTGCGCTGGGCTCAACGCGGTCAGATCGGTGTCGCCCAACAGAATCCGGCCACTGGTCGGGCGTTCGAGCAGGTTGAGGCAGCGCAGCAAAGTCGACTTGCCGGCGCCGCTTTTGCCGATGATGCCGAAGATTTCGCCGTCTTCGATTTTCAGGGATACGGAATCGAGTGCATGCAGAACTTGTGTGCCGCTGCGGTATTCCTTGGAGACCGATTCGATCGAGAAGACCATGACGGGTCTCGATCAGGTAGCGCTGGCCGGAATGACCGAGCCCTGGTAGGTCTGCTCGATGAACGTCGCGACGTCGGCGGACGTCAATGCCTCGGCCAACTTCTGTACTCGCGCATCGTTTTCGAGCGAGGTGCGTACGGTCAGGACATTGGCGTACGGGTTGCCCTCGGCCTTCTCGAGCACCAGGGCGTCCTTGGCCGGGTTGAGGCCACCTTCGATTGCGTAGTTGCCGTTGATGATTGCGAGATCGACATTTCCGTCGTCGAGCGTGCGCGGCAGCTGCGGGGGATCGACCTGGGTGAACGTGAGTCCCTTGGGGTTGTCGATGATGTTCTTCTCGCTGATCTGCGTGATGTCGGTGCCGGGGGCGCCCAACTGCTGATCGAGCTTGATCAATCCGGCCTGCTGCAGCAGGTACAGCCCACGGGCGAAGTTCGTCACGTTGTTGGACAAAGCGACCGTTGCGCCCTGGCGCAGGTCGGCCACGTTGGTGACCTTCTTGGAATATGCACCGAGGGGCTCGACGTGGACCTTCGCCACGGCGACCAGGTCGTCGACACCCTTTTCCTTCGACCACGATTCCTGGTACGGCACGTGCTGGAAGAAGTTGGCGTCGGTGTCTCCGGCTTCGAGCACCTCGTTGGCGTCGAGATCGCCGGTGATCTCGCTGACCTCGATCTTGGTGTCACCGAGCAGGCCCTTTTCTTCGACGAACTTCAGGATCTCGGCGTGCGGAACCGAAGAAGCGACGATGCGAAGAGGTGCGTTCTCGTCGGAGGAGTTGTCGCTCGAGCACGCGGCTACGGTTCCGACTGCGACGGCGGCCACTGCGAAGGCAGCGAGGAATCTTCTGGTGCGCGAGCGTGACATGTGAATCTCCAAGACATAGCCGAACGCACGCCGAGATGGCGTGACAGTTGCTGAACGCTAGCCCGGTAAACCTCCCGTGAGGAGATACAGAATCACCGCGATTTTTTCATGTACCTATTGTCCGAGCAGGATGACCGGAACGTCCTCGGCAAAATCGACTACCAGTTCGCGACGCGAGAACAGCCAGGTGCCGTCGACCTTTTGGAAGCTGTCCTGGTAACGGATCTCGATCCGGTTGTCCCGGTGGCCCTCGCCCCGCGGATAGATGTGGTGAGCGGAGCAGTAAGCCTCACCGTGTGCGGTGGTGGGGCCGTCGAGGTCGAGGATCTGCTGCTCGACGATGTGCCGGGTCGAGTGCAGATGTGAGACGGCATCGACCACCGAACTACTGACGACGGTGTTCCCACGTATCTCCGTCGGCGCATCCGTTCCGTTCAATGCCGGCGGCAAGACGAATGCCACGTCGTCAGTGAAGAGAGCCGCAAGTGCGGTGGTGTTTCGACGGTCGACGGCCTGTGCATACCTGGCGGCCAAGTCGGTGAGAGCGACGCGATCCGAGGAGTCCATGCGCATATCTCACCCTATGTGACGCCGCTCATGTTTCGGCTTCCCGCTCATCGAGACACTCACAGCGCCCACCTGGGCATCTGGTTAGCGTCCAGGCCAAGAGTTGCCAGCCATGAATGCCATAGGAGAAACAGCGATGGATCTGAGGGAATCGCCCGAGCAGCAGGAGCTCCGCAAGGAGTTGCGCGCGTACTTCGCGGCGCTGCTGCCGGAAGAGAAGCGTCGCGCGGCCGGCGAGCAAGGTGTGGGTGGCGAGTACTTCCGCGAGATCGTGAAGTTGCTGGGCAAGGACGGTTGGCTCGGTATCGGCTGGCCCAAGGAATTCGGTGGACAGGGACGCTCCATCGAAGAGCAGTTCGTGTTCTTCGACGAGGTTCAGCGCGCAGGTCTGCCGTTTCCCTTCGTGACGGTCAATACCGTCGGACCGACGTTGATGAAGTACGGCACCGAAGAACAGAAGGAACGTTTCCTGCCCGGCATCCTGGCCGGCGACATCGTCTTCGCAATCGGGTACACCGAGCCCGAGGCCGGCACCGACCTTGCGTCACTCAAGACTCGTGCGGTTCTCGACGGTGACGAGTGGATCGTCGACGGCAACAAGATCTTCACCAGTGGCGCCAACACTGCCGACTACGTGTGGCTGGCCTGCCGCACCGACGCGGATGCCCCCAAGCACAAGGGAATCTCGATCCTGATCGTCCCCACCGAGGATGCAGGCTTCGAGTGGTCACCGATCAACACCGTCGGCGGTTTGATGGTGACGTCCACGTACTACTCCGGCATTCGAGTTCCGTCGAAGGACGTTGTGGGCGAGGTCAACGGCGGCTGGCAGCTCATCACGGCTCAGCTCAACCACGAGCGAATCGGCCTGGCGGCCATCGGTGGTCGCACGTACGGTCTGTGGAACCTGGTCCTGGACTGGGCCAAGGAAAACGGCGCCATCGACATCCCGTGGGTGCAACAGGACTTCGCTCGCACACACGCCAAGCTCGAGGCCATGCGACTGCTGAATTGGAAGATGACGGCAGCCGTCGCACAGGACACGCTCTCCGGAGCCGACGCCGGTGCCACCAAGACGTACGGGACCGAGACTCACGTCGACGTCTACCGCACCCTGCTCGGAATTCTCGGCTCCGCCGGTCGCATCCGCCCCGAGTCTCCGGGCGCTCTGCTTGCCGGTCAGATCGAGCAGATCTCGCGTCAGGGTGTCGTGAACACCTTCGGCGGCGGCGTCAACGAAGTTCTGCGGGACATGGTCGGCACCATCGGCTTGGGACTCGTTCGCGAAAAGAGGGTCAAGTGAGCGACATTTCGGCGCAACTCGACGCTTTTGTCGGCCAGACGCTTGTTCCCACCACCTGGGGACCCGACGAGGTCAACATCCCCATGATCCGGCATTGGGCCGAGACCATGGGCGATACCAACCCCGTCTACCTCGACGACGACGCCGCCCGCGCCACCGGACGCGACGGCGTCGTCGCTCCCGCTCAGATGCTCCAGGTCTGGATCATGCGGACCTTTACCGACAAGATGGCGGGCAACGACCCGTCGCAGGTGTGGACCGATCTGATCGCCACCCTCGACGCAGCCGGCTACAGCTCTGTCGTGGCCACCGATTCCGATCAGGAGTTCTTCGCCGAACTGCGCCCAGGCGATCGCGTTAACTACACCGAGGTCATCGAGTCGATTTCGCCGGAGAAGAAGACCGGCCTCGGTGTCGGACACTTCGTCACGACGCTCAAGACCTACCGCAACGGTGACGATCAGGTTGTCGGCACCCAGCGGTGGCGGACGCTGCGGTTCAAACCTCAGGAATCTGCTGCGCCCGAAGCTCCTCGTGCACTGCGTCCGCGTCCGGCTCTCAACGCGGACAACGCTTTCTGGTTCGAAGCAGCCAAGGAGCACCGTCTGGTGATCCAGCGCTGCACGTCCTGCAAGACGCTGCGTCATCCCACCGGCCCGATGTGCGGGGAGTGCCGGTCACTCGAGTGGGACACGATCAACGCGTCGGGTCGTGGCACGGTGTACAGCTTCGTGGTCAATCACCACCCCAAGATCGACGCGTTCGACTACCCGCTCATCGTTGCGGTAATCGAACTCGAAGAGGGAACCCGATTGATCGCCAACATGGTGGGTATCGCGCCCGAAGATGTCGTGGTCGACATGCCCGTGGAACTTGACTGGATCGACGCCGACCCGGATCTGACGCTTCCCGCGTTCCGGCCGGCCGTACGCGAGGAGCACTGATGGACTTCAATTTCAGCGAAGAGCAGGAAGCAATTCGCGCACTGGCCGACGAGGTCTTCACCAGCAAGGCAACGATCGAGCGCACCAAGGAGATCGAACTCTCCGCTGAGCGCGTCGACCGTGAACTGTGGCGCGAACTCGCGAGCACCGGCCTGCTCGGTATCGCCCTGCCGGAGGAGTTCGGCGGCGGTGGCCTCGGCTTGTCCGAGCTGTACGCACTGCTCGAACAGCAGGGACGTCACGTTGCGGCCGTGCCGATCTGGGAAACGACCCTTGCAGCATTGGCTGTCAACGAATTCGGCTCTGATTCCCTTCGCGCCGAACTCCTTCCGGGAGTTGCCGACGGCAGTCGATTCCTGACCGTCGGTCTCGAAGAGTTCGGTCCGTACACTGGCGGCGACCCACTGACCACGGCTGAGCAGGACGCCGACGGCAACTGGACTCTGACGGGTGAGAAGGCAGTAGTGCCGATGACTCACGTCGCGAACCTTGCTCTCGTTTCGGCAACCGCTTCCACTGGTACGGCACTGCTGCTGGTCGACCTGAGTGCCGAGGGAGTGACGCTCGAACAGACGCAGTCCACCAGTTGGGAGATCTGTGCCAACGTCACCTTTGCCGGTGCCCCCGCGCAGCTGATCGGTGCGGCTGACGGCACCACGGTTCCGTGGCTGATCGACCGCGTTCAGCTGGCATTGGCCGCAATCCAATGGGGCGTCGGGTCGGGTGCAGTCGCGCAGGCCGTCACGTACCTGAACGGCCGCAAGCAGTTCGGCCGTCCGCTGGCGACCTTCCAGGCCGTCAATCATCAACTCGCTGACTGCTACATCGATCTCGAAGCGATGCGCGTGACACTGTGGCAGGCCGCCTGGCGCATCTCCGAGGGACTGGATCTCGGCACCTCGGTACTGGTCGCCAAGTGGTGGGCTACCGACGGCGGACAGCGCGTCGTGCATCGCACCACGCATGTTCACGGTGGCATGGGCGTCGACACCGACTACCCGGTTCACCGTCACCTGTTGTGGGGCAAGCAGATTGCTGCCACCCTCGGTGGTTCCAGCTCCGATCTGGCGCGTCTGGGTGCGCAGCTCGCATCCGGTGTGGAGGTGCTCGCATGACCGTACTTGCCGGTCGCAGTTACGCAGACGTCGTTGTCGGAGAGGCATTGCCCGAGTTGGCGATCCCGCTGACCCGCACGTTGATCGTCGCCACGGCAATCGCCACTCGCGATTTTCAGGACGTGCACCACGATCCGAGCCTGGCGCAGGAGCGTGGCTCGAAGGATGTCTTCATGAACATCCTCACGAGCAACGGTCTTGTCGGTCGATACGTCACGGACTGGGCCGGATCTGCATCGACCCTGCGCCGCATCGCCATTCGTCTCGGGGCGCCCAACTACCCGGGTGACACCATGACGATGACCGGTGAGGTCGTGTCCAAGGAAGACGGAGTGGTCGTGGTCAAGGTGCAGGGTGCAAACAGCCTCGGCAACCATGCATCCGGCACCGTCGCAGTCGCTTTCAAGGAAGAGGAGAGGCCCTGATGGCGATCAGCCCACTCTCGGGAGCCGCCGCCATCGTCGGCATCGGATCCACCGAGTTCTCCAAGAACTCCGGCCGCACCGAACTGCAGTTGGCGTGTGAGGCCATCGTCGCGGCACTCGCTGACGCCGGTATCGATCCGTCCGAGGTCGACGGTCTGTCCACCTACACGTCGGAGACGAACGGCGAAGCGATCGTGGCTCGCAACTGTGGTCTCGGCGAGCTGAAGTTCTTCTCGCGCATTCACTACGGTGGCGGCGCCGCGTGTGCCACCGTGCAGCAGGCGGCCATGGCAGTTGCGACGGGTGTTGCCGACGTCGTGGTTTGTTACCGCGCCTTCAACGAGCGCTCCGGTGTGCGCTACGGCCTAGGGCAGCACGATCGCCCCATGGACAGCACCGCGGATCGCGCGGCATATGCGTGGATGACTCCGCAGGGATTGTCGACTCCCGCTCAGTGGGTCGCCATGTTCGCCCGCCGCTACATGCACCAGTACGGTGCGACGAGTGAGGACTTCGGACGAGTTGCAGTGGTGGCGCGCAAGCATGCCGCCAACAACCCGGCTGCTTGGTTCTACGAGCGTCCGATCACGCTCGAGGACCATCAGAACTCGCGCTGGATCGCCGAGCCGCTGCACCTGCTCGACTGCTGCCAGGAAACCGACGGCGGCCAGGCATTGGTCATCGTCTCTGCCGAGCGCGCAAAGGATCTGGCCAACAAGCCCGTCGTCATCAAGGGCGCCGCTCAGGGCAGTAGCAAGGATCAGCACATGATGACCAGCTACTACCGGCCCGACATCTCCGGTATCCCGGAGATGGGCCTGGTTGCTCGTCAGCTGTACGGCCAGAGCGGCCTGACACCGGACGACATCAACGCCGCGATCCTGTACGACCACTTCACTCCGTTGGTGCTTCCCCAGCTCGAAGAACTGGGCTTCTGCAAGCCAGGCGAAGCAAAGGACTTCATCCGCGAAGGCAACCTCGAGATCGGTGGACGCCTGCCGTCCAACACTCACGGTGGTCAGGTCGGCGAGGCGTACCTGCACGGTGTCAACGGAATTGCCGAAGGTGTGCGACTGGTGCGAGGCACGTCGACCAACCAGCCCGAGGGCGTCGAAAACGTATTGGTCACAGCCGGAACAGCAGTACCCACCAGCGGTCTCGTTCTCGGCGCTGTTTGAGAGAGGAAAAGACAGTGACAACTTCGGAAGCTGCGAAGACCGCCGGCGATTGGCGTGGAGCCGATCTCGGGACCCGCACCGTGTCGTACACCGAGCGCGACGCGATCCTGTACGCACTTGCCGTGGGCGCCAAGGCGACCGAGCTGGACCTCGTCTTCGAGGATCAGCTTCGGGTACTGCCGACCTTTGCTCTGACGCTGGCGCAGTGGGCTCCCGACGCTCTGGGTTCGGCGGGCGCCTTCGACACCTCGACGGCACTGCACGGCTCGCAAGAGCTGAAAGTGCTTGCTCCGCTTCCGCGTAGCGGTGACGTGACCTTGAAGGCTTCGGTCGGCGAGGTGTGGGACAAGGGCGCAGCGGCCGTGTTCGAAGTGAAGGTGGAGTGCGAATACTTCGTCGCGACCTGGTCACTTTTTGCCCCCGGTGCCGGTGGATTCGGCGGAGAACGTGGACCCTCACGTCCGGCGGAGCCGACCGGCGAGCCTTCGTTGACCGGTGTGCTGACCACAGCGGAGAACCAGACGGCGATGTACCGGCTCCTGGGCGACAAGCACCACATCCACATCGATCCCCAGGCTGCGGCGCGGATCAACCAGCCGCGTCCGATCATGCACGGCCTGTGCACGTTGGCCGCCAGCACACTCGAGCTTGCTCGGGTCGCCGGAGTGCATCCGGCTGATCTTGTCAGTCTCGAAGGTCGATTCGCTGCGGCGATCCATCCGGGTGAGGCGCCGTCCATCGTTGCGTGGGGAACTCCCGACGACCTGGCCTTCCAGGTCACCAAGGGTGATCAGGTAGCGATTTCCGGTGCACGAGTGAGCTTCTCCGCTCGCTAGTCCCTCCAGACTCAACTGCGGGGTGCTTGACCCCTCGTCGCGCCCCGCAGTTGTTCACACGAAGAAGCAGCCCCCGAGCGAATCCGCTCAGGGGCTGCTTCGTATTTGTTTCAATCCTGGTGGGTCGCCATGTAGCGAGCCGGGTACTCACCGCCGCCGTGAACGGCGATGTCGGCGCCGTTCACGTACGAGGAGAGCGGGCTCGCCAGGAACAGGCAGGAGTTGGCGATATCGGCCGGCACGGCCATGCGCTCCATCGGAATGGTCCTGGTGACCGCAACGCCGCCGTCGGCGCCGTAGACCTCGGCGGCAGCCTCGGTACGGATCAGGCCGGTGGTGATGTGGTTGATCCGGACCTTCGGCGCCCATTCGAGGGCCAATGCCTTGGTCAGAACGAGGAGGCCTGCCTTGGCTGCGCTGTACGCCGCGGTTCCGGGCTGCGGGTCGATCGCCGAGACACTGCCGATGTTGATGATGGCACCGCCGTCGTCCTGAGTCTGCATCACTGCATTTGCGGCCTGGGCAACGTTGAAGGGTGCCAACAGGTTCAGGGCCACGATCTTCTCGACGAAGCGGGGTGACACCGTCGCAGCATCGGCATCGGGGGAGCCGCCGGCGTTGTTGACCAGGACGTCCAGACGGCCGAAGCGCTCGACGGCATCCTGGACGAGGGCTGCGGCGTCGGCGGGATCGCGGACGTCAGTGGCGCGAAAGGCTGCGCTACGGCCGTCGGCGGTGGGTAGGTTTTCGGGCTCGTTACGGCCACAGACCAGCACGTTCGCACCCGCGGCGAGGAAGGTTTCGGCGATGACGTAGCCGATGCCTTTGGTGCCGCCGGTGACGATCACCGAGCGTCCGCTGAAATCGACGGGGTTGGGCAGTGTCACGGTGGAGCCTTCCTGGTGCGGTGCCGAGCTGAATTGCCGCCCAATGTGATTGACGCGACGTGGTCGCGCACCGTAGGGTCAAGCAAGTGCTTGGTTGTTTTGTAGGTCGAGTGTAGACGACAAACGGCGGCAGTCACCAGAATCGACCGGTCCCTCCCGCAAAGGGACCTCTGCGTCGACAGACATTGGAGTAGTCACATGGGCAAGCTCGAAGGCAAAGTTGCACTCATCACGGGTGCGGGTCAGGGAATCGGGCAGGGGATTGCCCTGGCCTTGGCCAAAGAGGGCGCCGTGATCGCCGTTGCCGGCCGCACCGAATCCAAGTTGCACACCACGTGCGGACTACTGGCTGACATCGGTGCGCGCGGTGAGGCGGTGGTCTGCGACGTCAGCAAGAAGGACGACATCACCGACGCCGTGGACCGTACCGTCGAACTGTTCGGCGGAATCGACATCCTGGTCAACAACGCCAACGACTGCAAGCCCGGCCCACTCTCGAGCGTGCTCGACGAAGACTTCGAGCGTTCCTTCGCGACGGGGCCGCTCGCCACCCTGCGCATGATGCAGGCGTCGTACCCCCACATGAACAGTCGTGGCGGTGGCGTCATCATCAACATGGTCACCTCGGCGGCGGTGCGCTGGGATGCCAGTAACTACGGCGCTTACGGTTCCATCAAAGAAGGCATGCGCTCGTTGACCCGCGCTGCGGCCTGTGAATGGGGCAAGGACAACATTCGCGTTCTCAATGTTGCCCCGCACGCCAAGACTCCCGCGTTGCAGTGGTGGATGGACAAGAATCCCGAAGAGGCAGCGGCATTTGTCGCAGGTATTCCGCTGGGACGCGTCGGAGACCCCGAGACCGACATCGGTCGTGCCGTCGTCTTCCTCGTCAGCGAAGACGCCGGGTACCTCACGGGTGCCACGATCCCGCTCGACGGCGGCCAGTCGCGCTGGGGCTGACCGCCATCGACCCGATCAGGTCATCACGGCGCCGCCGTCGACGGCAATCGTCTGGCCGGTGACGTTGCGAGCCTTGTCACTGAGCAAGAAGGCGACCATCTCGGCGATGTCTCCGGGCGTCTGAGCTCGACCCATCGGAACCATCTGTGCGACAAAAGAATCGAAGACGTCAGCATCGGAAACATCTGTGAGCGAGGGATCGCGTCGACGCAGTTCCTTGATGGTTCGAAGCCACATGTCGGTGAGGATCAGGCCGGGCATGACCGTATTCGAGCGAAGTCCTCGAGTCGCACCGATCCGGGCGACGCTGTGACTCATCTCGATCACGGCGGCCTTCGACGGTCCGTAGTGCGCGAGCATGTCACCGCCCAAGCGGGCACCGATCGACGCGATGTTGACGATCGCTGCCGGACCCTCGGTTCTGCTCACGAATTCGCGGCACATCAGGAAGCTGCCCTTGGTGTTCACCGCAAAGGTGTTGTCCCACTGGTCTTCGGTGATCTCGAGGAACGGAGTGAAGACGCCGATTCCGGCGCCGTTGACGAGTGCAGTCGGGCTTCCGGCCGATGCAGCCACGTCGAAGGCGTTCTTGACGTCACCTTCACGTCGAACATCGCATCGTGCCGTGTGGACTGCTACGCCAAGGCTTTCCAGGCGTGCTGCGGTGTCGGCGAGTGCGGCCTCTTCGATGTCGAGGAGAAGCAGGGTGCCGAAGTCCTCCGCAAGGCGCTCGGCAATAGCGGCGCCCAACCCGGCAGCTGCGCCGGTGACAATGGCTACGGGCGCGCTCACGGCAGGTGCGTTTCGAGCAGTGGGGCAAGCAGTTCGGCTGCGCGCGCCGCCGTGATGACTTCGCTCGGGTCCACCTTGGTCACGACTTTCGAAGCAGAATCTTCGTAGACATGCTCACCGATGAGTCGCCCCTGCTCGTCGTACGGCCAGACAAATGCCAAGGTCCGACGCACGAGATACCAACCGTCGGGGTCGATGTCCGACGACTGTTCGGGGGCTGCGGGGGTGGATCCACCCGATTCGTGCACCGCGCCGAACACCCCGTCTCCCAGAATCGATCCTGGGACGAATTGACTGAAGAGAGTCTCACCCGAGAATCCGCTGTCGGAGACCGCGAAGTCGGACTGTCCGGTCCACATGACAAGGGTGTCCGTCTCGGCGAGTGACTGGTAGAAGTTGGTGACGGCGTCCATGCCGTCCAGAACAATCGACTGCCCGTCTTCGAACAACCGGTAGACGGGTTCTTCGACGGTCATGTCGGGCGAGAGGATTTCCTTGTAACGACCGGAGACCTCGAGCAATGCGTGGCGCCGGTAGTTTCGGAGGATCTTCTGGTGCCGCGGATTGTCGATGGTTTCCAATTGCTTTTCGACGCCATCCATCATGTGGACGAATTCGTGCTCGTACTTGCTCATCACATCTCCTGGTTTCGCGGATTCGGCGGGCTGTCCGGATCTGCGACAACTGTGACCTGACGTGGCATTCGCTGTACATGTAGAACTTCGTTCGACAATTGCCGGTTTGCTTAACTCCGCTGTTCAGATACCGTGATGGTCATCACTTTGCTGGCGAACAGCGGCCTAAGACAACCGAATGGACGGTAATGAAAAAGGCGAGAAGAGGTGAAGATCTGAATCTGCGGTTGGTGTCCTCGTTGCTCGTCGTCGTGGCGGAAGGGCACTTCGGCCGAGCGGCAGACCGGTTGTTCGTCACGGCGCCTGCTCTCAGTCAGCAGATTCGTCGACTCGAGGAACAGGTGGGTGTCGAGTTGGTTGATCGCAGTTCGCACCCGGTGGTGCTCACCGCCGCGGGTGAGGTGTTCGTCGCGGATGCGCGGCCCGCTCTCGAGTTCGCCGTTCGCGCGATGAACGGGCTCGACGCACTCGAGCGTCGGCGGGCCAGGCGGTTGCGGATCGGATTCATCAACGGGGCGGCCGGAAGTTTGGGACGTGCGGTGATCGATTCGTTGCATGCGGAGGTGGAGCTGGTCCAATTGGACTGGTCCCAACAGGTTTCCGCGGTGGCGAGCGCGACCGTCGATGCCGCCTTCGTGCGCCCTCCACTGCCGGTGCTCGACGGTGTGGTGCTCGAACGGATCGGCGTCGAACCGCGGGTGGTGGCCCTGCCTCGAGGACACCAACTGGCGGGCCGTACGAGCATCGAGATTTCTGAAATAGATGGGACTGTGCAGGTTTCGAGTGACGGTGCGCCACCCGAATGGGTGAAATGGTGGTCGGTGGACCCGCGCCCCAGTGGTGTACCCGTCCGGTACGGTCCCTCTGTCCGCACGATGGACGAAGCGCTCGAGGTTGTCGCCAACGGTCGGGCGGTGGTGATAACGGCAGCAACCATTGCCGAGTACTACACCCGCTCGGATATCAGTTTCGTGCGCATTTCCGATATCGAGCAGTGTTCGATCGATCTGTGTACCCGCGAGGGCGACAGCAGTCCGGCAGTGATCGAGCTACGCAAAGCTGTTTCAGCCCTCGGTGCCGACAGGTGATTGCCGTGTCCTGATGTGATGCGCATGTACTCGGATGAAATACGCATTCTTGCCGTCTTGGTTTTAGTCGGTTAGACTAAAACCATGAAAACGATCAGCACGGCACTTGAAATCGTCGAGGCAGCACGAGTTTCGGCCGATGTGTTCGGGGGGGACTCCAGCGATCTCGACACCCGTCGCGCTGCGAAGCGTCGTTTTCATCGGCTCGCCTCAGCCATTCATCCGGACCGGGCGAAGCCCGAAGATCGGGTGCGATACTCGGCCGCAACATCTCGGTTGAACGAGCTTTACCGCAGTTGGCCAGCGGAGTTCGAGCCGGCAGATTCTCGGCCCGTTTATGTCGGCGAGCGGGGCGAGTACACGTTGGGTGGACTGGTAGCGCGCGGCTCGGTCGCTAACCTGTACCGGTCCGATGCCGGTGTCGTACTGAAGATTCCGCGAGACCCTCGGGCGAACTCGATGATCGAGGCCGAACGGAATGTGTTGACGGACATCGAGAATTCGTGCGAAGCCGGTTGGGCAGTCTCGTACTTCCCGCGATTGATCGATCAAATCACCCATGTGGGCAGCGGCACGAGACGTCAGATCGATGTGTTGGACGATCTGACCGAAGGTTTTGTGAGTCTCGCCGACGTCCGTGAGGCGTATCCAGGTGGCCTCGATCCACGGGACTGGGCGTGGATGCACCGACGGCTACTTCGGGCTCTGGCAGCAGCGCATGCGACTGGTTGGGTGCACACGGCGATTACCGCGGAGAACGTGCTGATCGAGCCTGATCGGCACGGGGTGGTGCTGGTCGGCTGGTCCTTTGCCACCCGTACGGGCAGCCGCCCGGTGGCGACGATCGGTTCCGATCGTGATTCGTACCCACCGGAACTCGGCGAAGGAGCGTCTCCGGCCTGGGACGTCTACATGGCTCATCATTTGATGCTCCGAATGCTGGGCGAGCAGACCCACGAACGGATGAAGGTGTTTGCCGACGGCTGCATGCAGGACAACCCGAGATTGCGTCCCGACGCGGTCGACCTACTGGGTAAGTTCGACGAACTCCTCGATCTTCTCTATGGCCAGCGGACATTTCGTCCGTTCGCCGTTCCATCCACGAAAGGACAGTGATTGTCATGGGCTACGGATACTGGGACGACAACACCTATTTGGCGGGCAAGACTTTTCGTGCCGCACGCGGTGTCGACGATTTCGGTTACACCGATTCGCTTCGGTCGCGTCCGCGAAGCAGTTGGAAAGCGGACCCGACCCTCGACCCCTTCGGCGTCGACAAGCGTGAATGCCGAGACTCGGCCGGGCACCCCGATTCTCTCCCGATAGCAGTGCTTTTCGATGTCACCGGCTCGATGGGCGCTGTTCCGCGAATCATGCAGGACAAGCTCGGAAAGCTGCACGGGCTGCTGCAACGCAAGGGATACGCGGATGATCCGCAGATTCTGTTCGGTGGTATCGGCGACGCCGATTCCGATCAGGTGCCACTACAAGTCGGTCAGTTCGAGTCGGGTAACGCGATGGACGAGCAGCTTCGGACGATCTTCCTCGAGGGCAACGGTGGCGGACAGAAGTCGGAAAGCTATGAATTGGCAGCATATTTCATGGCGCGCCACACCAGTACGGATGCCTGGGAGAAGCGCGGAAGGAAAGGCTACCTCTTCATCATCGGCGACGAGCTGAACAAGCCGCGGCTCTCGGCTCGTCACATCCGTTCGGTGATCGGGGACAA
This sequence comes from Rhodococcus sp. Ni2, assembly GCF_021352185.1. NCBI lineage: Bacteria > Bacillati > Actinomycetota > Actinomycetes > Mycobacteriales > Nocardiaceae > Rhodococcus > Rhodococcus sp. Ni2. The sequence goes on along the minus strand of NZ_WOXZ01000001.1, from coordinate 1,156,982 downwards.
GGTACGTCAGGACGTATCGGTCTCGTCGATCTACCGTGAACTCGAAGAAAGATGGAATGTCTACTTCGTTCTGCCAGATCAGTCGTCGTACTTCAACGATCCGGAAATCGCGGATCACTGGAAGAAGTTGCTCGGTGAACGCTTCGTCAAACTCGACGACCCCGCTGCGGTGTGCGAACTGATCGCGCTGACGGTCGGAATCGGCGAGGACCGCATCGACCTGCGTGACGGACTGGCGGATCTCCGCGACATCGGTTCAAGAGCTGAAGCCGAGACCGTCGGCAAGGCTCTCGCTCTAATTCCAGGGCGCAGCACCGCGACGGTGGCCGGGTTGCCCCACGATCTCGGAACCGATACGGACGATGTCGATTTCGCATAGAAGGAGAGCATGATGGAGCCGTTCGAAGACCGCGATATCGTCGTCGTAGACCTCGGGTTCGGAGATGCGGGGAAGGGAGCAACCGTCGATTGGCTTTGCTCCGACCAAGCCGATTTGGGTGTGGCCGCAGTGGTCCGCTTCAACGGTGGGGCACAGGCAGCGCACAACGTGACGGTCGGCGAGCGCCACCACACGTTTTCGCAGTTCGGTTCGGGAACGCTGTCCGGCGTCCCGACGTTTCTCTCGAGATTCGTGTTGGTCGAGCCCATCGCGCTCGCCCGGGAGGCGCGTGCTCTGGAAGCGCTCGGAGTTCGAAATCCGTTCGATTTGATACGGATCGACGCGCGCGCATTGTTGACGACGCCGATTCACGTGGCCGCCAACAGGGCCCGTGAGGATGCTCGCGGCGGTAACCGACACGGCTCGTGTGGCAAGGGGATCGGTGAGACCGCGGCGTACGCGCTCGAAGTTGCGAATGCGCCTACGGTGGGAGACTGCCGGCGACCTGACTCCTTGCGTCGTAAGTTGTCGGCGTTGGTCACATTCTACGGACCGTTGATCGCGGAGAGTCGCCACGGTTTTCCGCCGATCGACGACATGGTCGACATGTACGCGGAATTCGGTGCCGTCGTGGACATCGCCGACCCGGATGCGCTGGGCGCGTTGGGTGCCGGTGGTCGTCTGGTATTCGAGGGGGCACAAGGTGTCCTTCTCGACGAGTGGCGGGGGTTTCACCCACACACCACGTGGTCGACGGTCGAGCCGTCCAACGCGCGAGCAATGATCGACGAGTTGGGCCGGGACAGTTACGTACTCGGCGTCACCCGCACCTACATGACACGACACGGAGCTGGGCCCTTCCCGACGGAGGATCCGGAGTTGGCGAAGGTGTTGCCCGAGCTGCACAACGGGACGGGTGAGTATCAAGGCGGATTCCGGACGGGCCACTTCGACGAGTTGTTGTTGCACTACGCAATCGAGGTGAGCGGTGGCGTCGATGGCTTAGCGCTTACTCATCTCGATGCGATGGATCGCGCGCGGGCTGCAGGCATCCCGATCCACGGGGTGCACGCGTACGAAGGATTGCCGTTCGTTCCCGTCGGAGAGTGGAAGGATCTCGATCACCAGCAGGCGCTGACAGATTCCCTGAAAGCCGTAGGGGTCGTGCCGAAGGAACTTCCGGCCGACCCGGAGGATTTCGCCCGGTATCTGAGCGAGGAAATGGGTGCGCCGGTAGTGCTGACCGCGAACGGTGCCGACCGGGTCGATCGTCAGGTGCGCTGCCCAGTGCCTGCATGATGGACGGTGTGGACCAGTCACTTGTCTCGATCGATGTCATCGCGCTCCGGTTCGGCAATCCGGAACCCGGGATGTTGCGATTTGCCGTCACTCCGCGGCAAGCGGAGCCGTACACCGGGCAGTTGGCGCTGCCCGGTGTACTGCTGGGCGCCGGTGAGCGGTTGCAGGACGCCGCCAGGCGAGCCGTGACCACCAAGCTCGGAATTCCCGACGAGAAGATCCTCGTCAGCGGTCAATTGACCGTGTTCGACGAACCCAATCGAGACCCCCGCGGTCCGACGCTCTCGGTGACCATGTGGGCAGTGATCTCGTCGGACGAGGTGCCGGGTTCGGCCGAATGGGTGAGCTGGGACAACCCGGGGGACCTTGCGTTCGACCACAATCGGATAGTCGCCGATACCCGCCCGATCCTTGCTGACACCCTGTTGTGGCGAGATCAGGCATTCACGCGGGCACTACTGGGTCCGTCGTTTCCGGCGTCGTACGCGCTGGCCGTGGCGGAGGAGCTTTCCGGTGTGCGTCCGGACCCGGGCAATTTGAACCGGACGCTCAAAGCGTTGCCAGGGCTGGAACGTACGGACGAACGAGTCCGGGTCAGTGCCACCGGGCGACCCGCGGTGGTCTGGGCGTGGACCGAAAACAGCTGACCTACCTCAGAAGTTGCCCCGCGCGGCCTGCTCACGCTCGATCGCTTCGAACAGGGCTTTGAAGTTTCCCAGTCCGAATCCCAGTGAGCCGTGGCGTTCGATGATCTCGAAGAACACGGTGGGACGATCTCCGATCGGCTTGGTGAAGATCTGAAGAAGATAGCCGTCCTCGTCGCGGTCGACGAGGATGCCTCGCTTCTGCAATTCCTCGATCGGAACTCGAACCTCTCCGATACGCGCGCGCAATTCGGGATCCTCGTAATACGAAGCCGGAGTAGAGAGAAACTCGATTCCTTCGTCGACCAGAGCATCGACTGCTCCGAGGATGTCGTTGGTCGCAAGCGCGAGATGCTGAGCGCCGGGACCTTGATAGAACTCGAGGTACTCGTCGATCTGTGACCGCTTCTTCGCGATGGCAGGTTCGTTGAGTGGGAACTTGACTCGGTGATTGCCGCTCGAGACGACCTTGCTCATCAGCGCGGAGTAGTCGGTGGCTATGTCGCCGCCCACGAACTCGGCCATGTTGGTGAATCCCATGACCCGGTTGTAGAAGTCGACCCACTGGTCCATCTTGCCGAGTTCGACGTTGCCGACGACGTGGTCGAGGGCCTGGAAGATGCGCTCGGGCGCGCCGTCACGCTTGCGGTACGACGACGTCCGTTCGACGTATCCGGGAAGGTAAGGGCCGGTGTAGCGGGAACGGTCGACGAGGGTGTGCCGAGTCTCGCCGTACGTCGCGATGCTGGCCAGGCGAACGGTGCCGTGCTCGTCGGTGACGTCGTGCGGTTCGCTCAACACCGTCGCACCTTGGGTGATGGCGTGCGCGATGCACTTGTCCACGTCAGGGACGCTGAGCGCGATGTCGCGGATGCCGTCGCCATGACGGCTGTGATGCGCGATCAACTCGCTTGTCGGATCCACAGCACCTTTGACGACAAAGCGCACGGCACCGCTCTTGAGTACAAACGCGTGGTGGTCGCGGTTTCCCGTCGACGGGCCTGAATAGGCCACCAATTCCATGCCGAATGCGGACTGGAAGAAATGTGAAGTCTGCGTGGCGTTTCCGACGATCCATTCGAGGCCGTCCCAACCACTCACCGGGAAGGGATCGTGATCGCTGTCGTACTCGACCAGTCCGACCAGCTGGCGTAATTGCTCCAGATCCAGGCCGGCCAACTGTTCGTCGTCGGTGAGAGTCTGTTCGACGGTCATGGTGAGTCCCCTCTGAGTGCGATGTACACAGCGCGGTGCTCGAGTTATGTTCGGCACTGCCGGTACAAACAGATAAGTCCTTCAGAGGTTGGGTAGTCAACGGAGGTAGTTGAAAGTAGACACAGCGCCGGAATGCGAAGATGGTGGCACTGTTTTGTAGGCAATTTGCATAGTTGAACGACGAGTGGAGCGGACGTGAATCTCGACGCAGTGGATCTGGCTCTGTTGGACGCGATGAACAAGCACCCGAGAGCCGGTGCGTTGGAGCTTTCGCGTCAGGTCAAGGTTGCGCGGGCGACAGTGCAGGCGAGATTGAAAAGGATGGAAGATGCGGGCGTCATCGCCGGATACGCGCCGCACGTCAATTTGGCTGCAGCGGGTTTCGGAGTACAGGCATTCGTGACTTTGCAGATCGCCCAGGGGGCGCTCGACACCGTCACCGCGGAACTCGAGGCGATCCCCGGTGTGCTCGAAGCCTTTGCCACCACCGGCTCCGGCGACGTGCTGTGCCGGATTGCCGCTGCGTCGCACGAGGATTTGCAAGCGACGCTGCTCGAACTGAATCGGTCGGGGATAGCCACCCGGTCGACCAGCGTCATGGTTCTCTCGGTTGTGGTGCCGCTCCGGTCGATGCCCCTCCTGCAGACTCTGCAGTCGGAGCAGACAACCAAGGCCCCGGCGTACCGACGAGGCGGTCAGTCTCGCTGACGACCCGGAGCCCAGAATCCCAGAACGATCGCGGATACCCACATGATCGCAGCGAGCGTGAGTGCTCCTTGATCCATGCCTTTGATGAAGGCTTCACGGGCGAATTCGGCCAACTGGGCACCCTGCGGCCCGGCTGCTTCGGCGACGTGGAGAGCGGCGGCCAGAGAACCGGATACCGGCTCCTTGGCCGGTTCGGGTAGCAAGTCGACCGCGGGCTGGACGTGATTTCCGTAGCCGGCGGCGAGGATACTTCCCGCCAGTGCAACGCCGATGGCGGAGCCGATCTCACGGGTTGCGTCGTTGACTGCTGATGCAACACCCTGTTTGGAGTCCGGTGCGTTGGAGACGATGGCAGCAGTGGCGGGGGTTGTCGACAAACCCAATCCAATAGCGGCCACTACCATGGGAACACAGACTTCGGCATAGGTCGAACTGGCGTCCAAGCGCGTCAAGAGCGCAATTCCGGTTCCGAGGAAGGCAACCCCGGTGGCGGTGAGGGCGCGAAGGCCGATACGCGGAATCAGCAGGGGAGCAACCACGGACAGCGCCATCACCGGCACGGCGATCGGCATGAGGGCGAGCGCCGATTGCAGGGGGGAGTAGTCGAGCACCAGTTGGAGATACTGCACGATCAGGAAGAACAAGCCGAAAGTCGCCAGGAATTGCAGGGTCAGTGACGCTGCGCCGCTGCCGAATGCACGATTGGCAAACAGTCTGACGTCCAGAAGTGGCTGGCGAGTGCGTAATTCGACCCAGCTGAAGATTGCTGTCATGGCAATTCCGCCGACCAGCAACGCGAGAACTACCGGATCGAGCCAACCACGGGCCGGCGCCTCGATCATCCCCAGGACGAACAGTCCGATCGAGCCGGCGATCAGCGCTGTACCAGGTAGATCGAGTGGAGTTGCCTCCGTGTCCTTCGACGTCACGATCGTGAACGACACCACGAGGATGAGGACCGAGACGACGGCCAGGCTGACGAAAATCGAATGCCAGGACCATTTTTCGAGGAGTAGCCCGGAGACGACGAGTCCGGCGATTGCACCGGACCCTGCGACGCCGGACCAGACTCCGACGGCGCGGGCACGCTGCGCCGGCGGGAAACCTGCAGTGAGTAGAGACAGCGTCGCCGGCATGACAAATGCGGCGCCGACGCCGGATATCACGCGGGAGACGATGACCCACGACGGTTCGTCCGCGAAGACCGGAATCGACGAGCCAGCAGCAAAAACGAGTAGTCCGAACATGAGCAGTTCTCGTCGACCGTATCGATCGCCGAGTGCGCCCGCCGGCAACAAGAGACAAGCCAGCGTGAGCGTGTACCCGTCCACGATCCACGTGAGCTGGCTCTGTGTTGCACCGGTATCGCGGGCCAAGTCGGGAAGGGCCGTGTTGAGAGCGGCCATCGCTGCGACGACCAGCGCGACGGCGCAGCACGCGACCGTCAGCATCCAGATCTGTCGGATGGTCCACGTGGACTGTTCGAGCGTCGTATCGCTACTCACGAAACCTCCCGATAGAAACAAGACCATCAGTATCGTTACAAGAACAGCAGTTCCACAACCCCCAAGTGGGTATAACTGAAGTTGTGACGGTGGGAATCGACAAGCAGGGAATCGAACAGCAGGGAAACGACGAGGACCCGCGCAAACAGCGTTCCAGGTCCAGGTTGCTCGACGCAGCGACCACGCTGCTGGCAGAAGGCGGCGTCGACGCCGTGACGATCGATGCCGTCACCAAGTTGGCCAACGTCGCGCGTGCGACGCTGTACCGCCATTTCGACAGCGGCACGGAGTTACTCGCCGCGGCATTTGCACGTCTACTGCCGCCGGTGCCGGAGATGTCCGGTGAAGGCGATCTCCGCGCGCAGTTGCTCGAGTTGTTGACCAGTCAGGCCAAGGCCATCGAAAGCGCACCGATCCAGGTGACGGCGATGTGCTGGCTCGGCTTGGGGCCGGAACTGAAGGGTTATTCGAGCGTCGATGCCCTGTCCACGGACAAGCCCGAATTGCGATCGCTGCGCCAGACGGTTTTCGAGCAGTACCGACACGCGTTCGATCGGATCCTGCGCTCGCCGGACGCGATCGACGCGTTGGGGGAGTACGACTACGACGTCGCACTTGCTCAGTTGGTCGGACCTTTGGTGCTCACCAAGCTGGCCACGCTGACGCCTCTCGGGGAGGCTGCGTGTGAGCAGATCGTGGACGACTTTCTGGCTGCACGCGGAGTGTCGAGCTGAGAGCTCACGGCTCCAGATTGCGGCGTAGCACGTACTGCTCGAGCCTGTCGATGCCGCGCACTCGTCGCGGACGAAGGTGTCGCAGTTTGAAATTGGCGTCCGAGCCGAGCTGGGTGGCCAGCTCGGAGTCGATCAGCACAGTGCCGGGACGAGCAGAGCTGGTGAGACGCGCGGCCTTGTTGACCACCGAACCGTAGAGATCTCCGAAGCGAACCAACGTCGGCCCCATGGCCAGACCCACCCGAAGCTGCGGATCGTCGTGATCGGCGAGGACCGCCTGCTGGATCTGCAAAGCGATCTCGGCGGCGTGATGAGGACTCTCGGCGGCAAACATGACCTCGTCACCGACGGTCTTGACCACCCAGCCGTAGTTGCGACCGATGATTTCGGTGGACGCGGACTCGAACCGCTCGAGCAGATCGTTGAGTTCGGCGGAGTCGAGGCCGCGGGTCAGCGAGGTGTACCCGACGATGTCGGCGAAACCCACGACCAGAACACGACTCGCTACTTCTTCGCCCGGGTTTCCGACGTTGCGGCCCGTCGACGACGCGACGTGGCGCTTCCACACGTACGTCTGCAGAGATTCGACAGCGGGAATGATCTCGGCGCCGAGGCGCAGAACGATCTTCCGGATCGCTTCGGGCTCGTGATCTGCCGAGTCGGCGAGCTGGTCGATGATGTGTGTGCTGATCAGCGAGACCTGCCACTCAGCCAACCTCGACATCGACTGCCCCAGTGAACGGGCGGCAGCCACCTCACTGCTCTGCGAGATGACTCCTCGATTGACCATGTCGATGATCGTCTTGAGGGCGTTGGCGTCTTGCTGGGTGAACATGACGGCGTCGGGATCCTCGTCGACGGCAAAGCCCATCGCGACCCACAAACGATCGGCACGCTCGCGTGTCACACCGGCGAATTCCGCGATCTGCGATTGCGTGAAGCAGCGCGGTCCGCCGAGGAGGGACTCCTCGATGTCGGCTTGAATCCGGCTGAGCAGATGAGCATCGACGTCGATCGGATCAGCGGTGTGAGGTTCGGCAACGTGAGATTCAGCAGGGGCGGGTTCGGTGACCTCGTCGATCCACTCTGACTCCGAACTGCTCACCGTGCTCCTTATTGCCGCAACGAATTTCTGTCCACCATCTTCCACGCGGTGCCCCGAGAACAGTACTGAATTGGCCGAACCGTCTACGGATCCTCGGGCTCAGGCGGGCGGTGAGAGTCAACACGTCGGTGGCTTGTGCAAGAGTTGCCCCGAGAAAAGCACTGTCGATACCGAAATGCACGAGATACTTCTGAAAGGACCTGCGCATGCCACCCCGTAGACGTTCCGGCGCTGCCGCATCAACGCCGGATCACCTCACTGCGGACAATCTGGCAGCGCTCGCCACGGCTGTCGCCGAAGGCAAGCGCGCCACCGTCTATCTGCGCGAGGCGACTCCCAGCCTGGGGATCGAAGCCGGTACCTCGGCGAAAGTCGTGTCGGTGGACGGCAACACCGTGATGATCCGCCCCAAAGGCGTCAACGACGAATTGCCTTTCGAGGCAGAGGAATTGCGCATCAACCGCGTCTCCGCGGCACCGGCCAAACCGGCGCCACGGCCCAAACCAGTTGTGGAGTCCGAGCCCCTGATGGAGCCACTCGTAGAGCCTGTTCGACCGAAGCCGCGTGCGCAGCCTGCACCCGCTCCGGTACCGACTACCACTGCTGCCCCTGCCGCGACACCTCGTCCGGCCGTCAAGCGTGCGAAGAAACTGCCGGCCGGCATCAGCGTCACGATCCATGCGGGCGCGGACAACGACTGGAGCGTGACGGTCACACAGGGCGCCAAGCGTCCGGGCAAAGCAGTTCCGGTCGCACCCGATGCGGTCGAGCGAGCTGTCCGCGAGTTGGGTGAGCCCACCGCAATCGAGGCTGTCGAGTCCATCATCGTCGCTGCACGGGACATGGCTGCAGCGCGAGTCGACGAGTTGAGTCGTCAGCTCGAGGAGGCACGCAAGATGCTCGAAGCGCTCGGAGCTACCGACTAGAAACGCTGCGTAGGTCCGCACTTTCCGGGGTATGCGTTTTTTGCAGCGGGGAGATTACCGGCGGAGAGATTGTGATGTTGCAGCGAATTGTTTCGGCTCTGGCAGCGTTGGTCTTGGCACTCGGACTCGGGTTCATCGTCAGCAGCAACGCTGTTGCTGCACCCACGCCCATGGGTGGTGGTTCGGGCATCATCATCGACAATCAGCTGGTCTGTACGTTGACCACTATCGGTCACGACAACGGCGGCAGACTCGTGGGTATCACCGCAGGTCACTGCGGTGGTCCTGGATCGTTCGTGATCCCGGAAAGCAACGAGGACGCAGGCGTGGTCGGCACGTTCGTCGAGTCGAACCCGGACCTGGACTACGGGGTCATCCAGTTCGATCCGGGCAAGGTCACACCAGTTCGAACGGTGGGCGCGGCAACCATCACCTCGATCGGCGCTCCGGCCAGCTTCCCGGCTACAGCCTGCAAGGAAGGCCGTACGACGGGCACGACCTGCGGCGTCGTCTGGGGAGACCTGAGCGCCGACGCATCCACCTGGACTCAGATCTGCGTCGACCACGGTGATTCGGGAGCCCCGGTCACGGTCGGGACGACGCTGGTCGCGATGGTCAACGCCTACCTCTGGGTGCCGTGCCTGGGGCCGGAACTCGGCACCAACATGACCTCCATCGTGGACACGATCAATGCCCACGGAGGTGTCGGCGCCGGGTACCGGCCGATCTAGCGGCGGGCTGGGATCAGCCGCACACTGCTCCACCCGAGGCTGATCCCACGAGCTTGGAGTACTTGGCCAACACACCACGTGTGTAGCGAGGCGGCAACGGCTCCCAGCCCTTCTTGCGGGCTTCCAATTCGGAGTCGTCGACCAACAATTCGAGTTGTCCGGTACCCACGTCGAGTCGGATCTGATCGCCGTCGCGAACGAACGCGATGGGACCGCCGTCAACCGCCTCGGGCGCAACGTGTCCGACGCACAAGCCAGTAGTGCCACCAGAGAATCGTCCGTCCGTCAGCAGCAGGACGTCCTTGCCGAGACCCGCGCCCTTGATCGCGCCCGTGATGGCCAGCATCTCGCGCATGCCGGGACCACCCTTCGGGCCTTCGTAGCGGATGACGACAACGTCACCGCCGGTGATGGTGCCGTCCTCGAGAGCATCCATCGCGGCGCGCTCGCGTTCGAAAACCCGTGCAGTGCCGACGAATACATCAGACTCGAATCCTGCCGACTTGACCACCGCGCCGCCGGGCGCGAGTGACCCCTTCAAGATCGTGATGCCTCCGGTGGGGTGAATGGGCTTGTTCATCGCCCGCAGGACCTTGCCGTCCGGATCGGGCGGGGTGATGTGCGCGAGATTCTCCGCCACGGTCTTACCGGTGACGGTCAGGCAATCTCCGTGCATGAGTCCCGCGTCGAGCAATGCCTTCATGATCACGGGGACGCCGCCGATACGGTCGACGTCCGTCATGACGTGCTTTCCGAAAGGCTTGACGTCGGCGAGGTGCGGGACCTTCGCGCCGACGCGAGCGAAGTCGTCGAGCGTCAGGGGGACGTACGCTTCGTGCGCGATCGCGAGGAGATGGAGCACCGCATTGGTGGATCCGCCGAATGCCATGACTACTGCAATGGCGTTCTCGAACGCTTCCTTGGTGAGGATGTCCCTCGCGGTGATACCTCGACGCAGGAGTTCGACAACGGCTTTGCCGCTCTCGCGGGCGAAGCCGTCGCGGCGACGATCCGGTGCGGGCGGTGAAGCGCTGCCGGGCAGCGACATTCCCATGGCCTCGGCGGCGCTGGCCATCGTGTTTGCCGTGTACATGCCGCCGCACGCGCCTTCGCCCGGGCAGATCGCCCGTTCGATGGTGTCGACGTCGGCGCGGCCCATCAGCCCACGCGAGCAGGCGCCAACCGCCTCGAACGCGTCGATGACGGTGACTTCCCGCTCACTGCCGTCGGAAAGTTTGGCGACGCCGGGGAGGGTGGAGCCGGCGTAGAGGAACACGCTGGCGAGGTCGAGGCGGGCCGCCGCCATCATCATGCCGGGCAACGACTTGTCGCAGCCGGCGAGAAGGACCGATCCGTCGAGACGCTCGGCCTGCATGACGGTCTCGACGCTGTCCGCGATCACTTCACGGGAAACGAGGGAGAAGTGCATGCCCTCGTGCCCCATCGAAATGCCGTCGGAGACGGAGATAGTGCCGAATTCGAGAGGGAACCCGCCGGCTTCCCGTACGCCCTCCTTGACGGCCTTGGCCAGGCGATCGAGGGACAGGTTGCATGGCGTGATTTCGTTCCAGGACGAGGCGACGCCGATCTGCGACTTGACCCAGTCGTCGTCGCCCATTCCTACTGCACGCAACATGCCGCGCGCTGCGGTCTTTTCGAGTCCGTCGGTGACGTCACGACTTCTGGGCTTGATGTCGGGTTCGGTCATTTTCCAAGCATAGGCGTCAGCGGGGTGTGTTTCCGGCAGACGAGCGACTCGACTTGCCGACAAACGCCGTCCGTCGTGAATAGACTCGTCGCATCGGGTGTGGGTGACTTTCTTTGCCGCTCTGCTGATACTGCCCATCCTGTTCGGCGCGTTGATCGCAGGTTATTCCGCGTTCTCCGAGGTCGACGGGTCCGAGGCTCTGCTTCCGCCGGCGTTCTGGATCCTGATCGCGGCCGGGGGTGCACTCGGCGGTTACATCGGAGTCAAGGTCGGTGTGGTTCGAGGCTCGGCCCTCGATTACCGGTTGTAATCGGGATCGACTCGATCAAACTTCCAGAGAAGCGCAGGCGAAGCCTGGGTGAACATCCCGAAGCTCTCTTGAACGCCCGTTCAGGTGCGGGTTCACTCCTAGCGTGCACACGAATGCCTTCGATCGAATATCCAGACGTGGCCTGCTGCAGGGATCGGCGGCCCTCGCCGGCGCAGTAGGTCTTGGTGTCGCTTCGGCGAGCCACGCCGGTGCCGAGGTTCCGGGTGGCAGCCCGGGCTTCGCGCACGGCGTGGCATCCGGTGACCCGTTGCCGGATGCGGTGATCATCTGGACCCGCATCACCCCGACGGCAGACGCGACGCCCGGTTCCGGCGTCGGGCCGGCGGTGACTCTCAACTGGCAGGTCGCGACCGATGAGGGGTTCGCGAGCGTCGTTGCGTCCGGAAGTGTTGCTGCTTCGGCGGATTCCGATCACACCGCGAAGGTCGACGTCACCGGACTCGATTCGTCGACGGCGTACTGGTACCGATTCACTGCGGGTTCGGCTGTTTCTCCGGTGGGCCGCACCCGTACGGCTCCGTCGAACTCGGCAGATCTCGATCGTCTCCGCTTCGGCGTGGCGTCCTGCTCCAATTGGGAGGCGGGGTATTTCGGTGCCTATCGTCACCTCGCATTCCGCGAAGACCTCGACGCGATCATCCACCTCGGTGACTACATCTACGAGTACGGGCAGGGGGAGTACGGCGCGAGAAACGGATCCGTTCGCCTTCACGAGCCGGCCCACGAGATCATTTCGCTGGCCGACTACCGAATTCGGCACGCGCAGTACAAGACAGACCCGGATCTGGCAGCTCTGCACCTGAAGCTCCCGTTCATCACCACGTGGGACGATCACGAATCGGCCGACAACGCGTACCGGGACGGCGCCGAAAACCACACTCCCGGTGTCGAAGGTGACTGGGCAGATCGAAAGGCCAACTCGGCCAAGGCATATTTCGAGTGGATGCCCGTCCGGCCGTCGGGTAGTGGTTCGAGCGTTCAGCTGTATCGTCGGTTCCGCTTCGGGAATCTGGCCGAGATCTCGATGCTCGATCTGCGTACTTACCGCGACGAGCAACCGACCATGAAGCAGGTCGACGATCCGTCGCGCACCATTACCGGACGCGCACAGATGGATTGGTTGACCAACGGAATCGTCACCTCCCCGACGCAGTGGAAGGTCGTCGGCAATCCGGTCATGATCACGCCCTGCGTGTTCCCGCCGCTGGAACCGGCGACCACCGCGGCGTTGACCGAACTGGTGGGTGTGCCGCAGGCCGGTGTCCCGTACAACACGGATCAGTGGGACGGGTACACCGCCGACCGCACCAGGCTTTTCGACGCGATCACCTCGAACGGTGTGGACAACACCGTCTTCATCACCGGTGACATCCACACGTCATGGGCCTGCGACCTACCGACCAACGCCGCCAACTATCCGGGTGGGCCGACCGTCGGCGCCGAGTTCGTCGTCCCGTCGGTGACGTCGCCCAATATCGACGACATGCTGAAAGTGCCACCGCGCACGGTAACCGTTGCGGCAGAAGAAGCATTCAAGGCCGTGAACCGCCACGTGCGGTACGTCGAACTGGATTCGCACGGCTACGGCGTATTCGAAATTGCCCGCGAAGGTACTCAGATGGACTGGTACTACGTCGACGATCTCACCAATCCGCAGAGCAATGCGCACTACGCCGTGAGCTACCGTCTGCCGGCAGGCGCGGGCAGTAGAGTCTCACCCACCTCGGCCGCCCTCGATCAGGCCTCGTACCGACCAGGAGTCGACCAGTGAGTATCGAAGTTTCGCGTCGTAGCGTTCTGATCGGTGGAAGTGTTGTCGCCGGAACGGCATTGCTCGGAACGCCCGCTCGCGCGAGTGTTCCCACCAGCGCCGGAATCCCAGACCTGGACGTGCATGTCATAGTCGTAGACGGCATGCGGCCGGACGAGCTGCGATCGGAGCTCACCCCGACGCTGACCGGGCTTGCGGCCGGCGGTATCCACTACCCGGACGCCAGTGCCATCACGATCGCAGAGACGCTGCCGAACCACACGGCGATGATGACGGGAGTGCTGCCGGCGCGTTCGGGTGTACCCGCCAACTCCGTCTACGATCCGTCCATCGACAAGAAGCGGGACCTCGATCGGCCTTCCGACCTGCAGGCATCGACGGTTCTGGATCGGGTACGCACCGAACTCGGATTGACCACTGCGAGTGTGCTGTCGAAGCGCTACCTTCACGGGCTGTTCGGTGACCGCGCCTCACTGGTGTGGGATCCGCAGCCGCTCGTTCCCGGTACCGAGCATGCGCCGGACAACTTCACGATCGACGCCTTGATCCGTATCGTCGGCGGGAACTCGCCGCGGCTGTCATTCACCAACCTCGGTGACGTCGATCGGGTCGGGCACCTGGATCTGTCCGGTCCGTCCATCCGGATCGCTCGCACGGCTGCACTTCAGAACACCGACAACCAGGTTCGCCGCTTCGTCGACTTCCTTCATGACACGGGTCGCTGGAATCGGAGCATTCTGATCGTGTTGGCCGACCACTCGATGGACTGGTCGGAGCCCGCGCGGCTCATCGGCTTGGATCGACCGCTGAACGCGGACCCATTGCTGGCAGGCAAGATTCGAATCGCCCAGAACGGTGGCGCAGACCTGATCTACTTCGTCGGACCCGATGGCGAACGGGCGGAAGCCGTCAGCCGGATTCAGCAGATCGTGGATGGTGTGGACGGCGTCGAATCCAGCCACCTCCCCGCCGAATTCGATCTCGGCACCAATGCCGGTGACGTCGTTGCGTTTTGCGCTCAGGGCTGGCGGTTCAGTGATCCGACTCCACTGTCCAACCCGATTCCCGGCAACCACGGCCACTTCGTGACACTGCCCATTCCGTTCTTCCTCAGCGGCGGACATCCCGCTCTGGACGGTGGACGGAAGATCGACACGCAGGCTCGCACGATCGACGTCGCGCCGACGGTTGCGGCTCTGCTCGGCCTCGGTGCACCTGCCGGCGGCTGGGACGGCGTCGCTCGCACGACGGGTGTGTCGCTGAACGTCTAACGAGGATCGCGACCGGTCAGGGCAATCAGCTTGTCCTGCAACGACGCATCGTCAGGAAGATCGACGGGAGCGGAGAACAGACCGCTCTCGGCGAGCATGTCGCGCTGCCCGTCGAGGTCGGACCAGACGGCCTCGACGAGGTCTGGATCGAGCCGCTCGTCTGCTCCGACCGCTCGCGCAAGGTCCCAGGTGTGGATCGTGACGTCCGAGGTCTGCTGGCGCAGATAGGGTTCCACCTTCACCGTGCCGTACGAGAGGTGAACGTGGGCACTGAGGTCCGTCGATTTCCACGCTTTGATTGCGGCATCGGAGTACTTCTGCCATTCGGTCCACAGGTCGTCCCCGACGGGAACGATGTCCGGTGTCGCCTCGCCGACCGTCAGTCCGGCCAGGAGCGGCGGTACCCACTGCTGCTCCTCGATGACGTGGCGGACGAGGTGTTCGACGTGCCAGTCGGAGTCGGGCGTGGGTGCGTTCCGGTCCTCGACCGCAGCGAGTCGTGAACCGAATTCGCGGTGGGCGGTGAGTACGAGTTCGAGCCAATCGAATGCCATCACTCGAGGGTAACCCGATCAGCGTGACGTTAATCGGTGCGTGAGGCTTCGATTCGGTGAAGACTGTCGGGGTTGTCGCTCAGTCGAATCGAGGAGTTTTCATGACCGTCCCCACCGTCACTCTGGCCGAAGGTCTCACTGTCAGCGCCCAGGGATACGGCGCGATGTCCGTCGCCCCGGTCTACGGCCCGGTGGATCCGGCCGAGGCGCTCGCCACGCTGCACCATGCGGTGGACATCGGGATCACATTCATCGACACCGCGAACGTGTACGGCGAGGGCTCGAGTGAGCGTGCGGTGGGAGAGCTTCTCAAAGACCGCCGGGACGAAGTGCAGTTGGCGACCAAGTTCGGTCTGGTCGGCAACATCGCCAACGGTCAGCGCGGGATCAACGGAGACCCGGCTTACGTGCCGCGGGCACTCGACGAGTCTCTGGGACGACTCGGCGTCGATCATGTCGACCTCTACTACTTGCACCGGGTCGACCCGAACGTGCCGATCGAAGACACCGTCGGCGCGATCGCGGAGCAGGTGAAGGCGGGCAAGGTCCGCAACATCGGACTGTCCGAGGCGACCGGTGACGAACTGCGTCGTGCGTACGGGGTACATCCGATCGCGGCGATCCAGTCGGAATGGAGCATCTGGAGCCGTGACGTCGAGAACAAGGTAGTACCCACCGCGGCGGAACTCGGAGTCGGGTTCGTGCCCTTTTCACCTGTGGGCCGAGGCTTCTTGGCGGGATCGTTCGATGCGGCGACGCTCGGTGACAACGACCTACGCCGACGCTTCCCCCGCTTCTCGGACTCCGCACTTCCCGCCAATCAGAAGGTTCTCGACGTGGTCCGCGCCGTCGGTGAGGAGCTCGGCGCGACGCCTGCACAGGTTTCCCTGGCATGGCTCGATGCCAAGGGCCGCCAGTACGGGTTGCCTTCCGTTTCGATTCCCGGCACTCGGTTCGCTGCACGAGTCACCGAAAACGCCGGAGCGTTGGACATCGTTCTGAGCGAAGACCAGATCGCTCGCCTCGACTCCCTCGCCGCGATCACCGAAGGCTTCCGTTCGGCCGATCTGAATTGGGTGTCTCAGGGCCGCGAATAATCATGTCCTGAGCCTTGCGAAAGACAGGAGTAACATACAGACCCGATGAAAAAAGTGTGGTTGGTCTGGGGTGTCGGTGTTTTTGCCTACGTGATCGCCGTGCTTCACCGCACTTCGTTCGGCGTCTCGGGTCTGTCTGCTGCTGATCGGTTCTCGATCTCGCCCAGCGTTCTGTCGAGCTTCGTCGTGCTGCAGATCGTCGTGTACTCCGGCATGCAGATTCCGGCGGGAGTCCTCCTCGACCGCTACGGTTCGCGGATCATGATCGCAGTCGGTGCGTTCATCATGATGTCCGCGCAGTTGGCTCTCGCCTTCACCGAATCGCTGCCCGTCGCGATCGGTGCACGTATTGCCGTCGGTGCCGGGGATGCACTCACCTTCATCTCGGTGTTGCGGTTGGTACCGCAGTGGTTCCCGCCCCGGCAGGTGCCGTTGGTCTCGCAGTTCACGGGCATCCTCGGTCAGCTGGGCCAGGTGATGTCTGCGCTTCCGTTCATGTTGCTGTTGTCCGGACCGGGCTGGACTTTTGCCTACGGCAGCGCTGCCGCTGTCGGACTGTTGGCGTTTGCACTAGCGTTGAGTGTCATCCGCGACGCGCCTCCCGGTGCCGACGTGGTGGCCGTGCCGGCCGGCGCCAAGGAGATCGGGCGACAGATCAAGACGGTGTGGATGAGACCCGGCACCCGCCTCGGGTTCTTCAGTCACATGGGGACGCAGTTCTCGATAACGACGTTCGCGCTGCTGTGGGGTGTGCCGTATCTGAAATCGGCTCAAGGCCTCGACTCCGCCACCGTCGGCTCGCTGCTGACGCTGTCGGTCATCTCGGCAATCGTGGCCGGTCCGATACTCGGCATCCTCACCGGCCGCTATCCCATGCGTCGATCGTGGTTGGTTCTCACCATCATGGTCGCCAGCGCGCTCATGTGGACGATCGTGCTTTCGCGTAGTGAACCGTCTCCGCTCTGGTTGTTGACGATCCTGGTGGTCGTCATCTCGGTGGGTGGACCGGGTTCGGTGATCGGCTTCGACTACGCGCGTACGTCGAACCCGAGTTCGGCGATGGGCACCGCGCAAGGCATGGTCAACATCGGGGGATTCCTCGCTTCCCTCATCGTGATTCAAGTGATGGGCGTCATCCTCGGACACATGGGCGGGTACACGTTCGACGGATTCCGTGTCGCCTGGATGGTGCAATATCCGGTTTGGATTCTCGGTATCGTCGGTGTGCTCGTCACCCGAGGCAAAGCCCGGCGAGCCCTCGCAGCAGAAGGCGTACACGTACGGCCGATTCGCGAAGTCATTCGTCGCAACAAATAACTCGATCGCATCGGGTAATTCATCCCCTGCGGGTGAGGTTCCCAAGCGTCCGAGCCACCAGGCTTGATGGATGAACGACGCAATGAACATCGGACCGGTCGAGCTCGTGGTGCTGGCATTCCCAGGTTCAACTGTGGATCCTGAAGCTGTCGCCGCGCTGCAGAACGTGGTGGAACGAGGTTTTGTCACTCTGCTCGACCTCGTGTACATCGCCAAGGACGCGGACGGACAGGTGTCGCAGATCGATGTCGACGAAGATCTCACCGACATCGGACTGGCGATTCTGTCCATCGAAGCCAAGGCATTGATCAGTGACGAGGACCTGGACGTGGTCCGTGAGTCACTCGAACCAGGAACGTCCGCCGCAGTCATCGTCTACGAGCAGACGTGGGCGCGTGAGCTCGCGTCGACGGTTCGCGGTGGCGGCGGCGACGTAGTCCTTCACGTTCAGATACCGCGCGAGGTAGTCGTCGCAGCGGTCGAAGCAGCATTTCAGTAGCGACAATTACCCAAGGAGTTCGGCATGGTTTTTCGAGGTGGACGCAGAGGGCGGCCGGGGTTGCTCGGCACGGTGGCGCGCACGGCGGTAGTGGCTGGAACCGCAAAGGCGACGTCCAACGCCATGGATCGACGGAGTCAACGAAAGGCCAGCGAGCAGCAGCAGGAATATCAGCAGGAGTACCAGCAGCAACAGCCGCCGCCGCAGCAGCAGGTCGCCCCCGTGCAGTCCGTTCCCCCTTCAGGCGCGGACGATCTGGTCTCCAAGCTGCAGGAGTTGGGACAGCTTCATCAGTCCGGCGTGTTGACCGATGCCGAGTTCGCGGCGGCAAAGGCGCAGTTGCTGAGCTAGCCCTGCTGTTCTCCTCGATTGCGGCAATGCGCATTGCCGCAATTCGGCGTGAAAGGCTGACTTATGATCGACCCACGTGCGGCATCGGCCGCAATCGAAGCCGCGAACGCCCGAGTCGCCGAGACTCTACCGTTCTCCGACGACGCCGACTTCACCGAGGCGAAGCGGGGTTTCGTCGCCGCGCTCGAACCGGGGCTGGTTGCCGATTCGGACGGGAAAGTCCTGTGGAACAACGATTCCTACGCGTTCCTTGACGAGGACTGCCCGCCAACGGTCAATCCGAGCTTGTGGCGTCAGTCGAAGTTGGTCGCCAAGCAGGGACTCTTTGCGGTGACGGATTCGATCTATCAGATTCGCGGACTTGATCTGTCGAACATGACGTTGATCGAGGGAGACACCGGAATCATCGTCATCGATCCACTGATCTCCCGGGAAACCGCTGCCGCCGGGCTCGCGCTGTACCGGGAACACCGTGGTGATCGACCAGTAGTCGCGGTGATCTACACGCATTCGCACATCGACCACTTCGGCGGGGTCAAAGGTGTGACCACCGACGACGACGTCGCCGCCGGGCGATGCGTGATCGTCGCACCCACCGGGCTCGTGGAGCACGCGGTCGAGGAAAACGTCTATGCGGGAACGGCAATGGCTCGACGTGCGGCCTACATGTACGGAGCGGCCTTACCCCGAGGTCCCCGAGGTAGCGTCGGAGCCGGGTTGGGGCAGACCACCTCAACCGGCACACCGACGCTCATTTCGCCGACGGTGTCGATCTCGAAGACAGGTCACACGGAGACGATCGACGGCGTTCGGATCGAATTCCAGATGACGCCCGGAACCGAGGCCCCGTCCGAGATGAACTTCTACTTCCCGGATTTGCGCGCACTGTGTATGGCGGAGAACGCAACTCATACTCTCCACAACCTGCTCACGCTTCGCGGTGCCCTGGTACGAGATCCTCACGTCTGGTCTGCGTACCTGACGGAATCGATCAATCGTTACGCCTCACGATCCGACGTTCTGTTTGCGTCCCACCACTGGCCGACGTGGGGGACCGAACGGCTCACCGAGTTCCTGTCATTGCAGCGCGACCTCTACGGGTACCTTCACGATCAGACACTTCGTCGAATCAATCAGGGGTGGACCGGTCTCGAGATCGCCGAATCGATCGAGCTGCCAACTGCATTGGCGCAAGCGTGGCACACGCACGGGTACTACGGTTCCGTCAGTCACAACGTCAAAGCCATCTACCAGCGATACATGGGTTGGTTCGACGGTAACCCTGCGCATCTGTGGGAGCATCCACCCGTCGAATCGGCCAAGCGTCACGTGGAGTTCATGGGCGGATCAGCAGAAGTGTTACGGAAAGCTCGGGAATCGTACGAGCGCGGCGACTTTCGCTGGGTTGCGCAGGTGGTGAACTACGTGGTCTTCGCTGAACCGGACAACGTCGAGGCCAAGAATCTGCAGGCCGATACCTTCGAGCAACTCGGGTACGGCGCCGAGAACGGCACCTGGCGGAACTTCTACCTCACCGGTGCATACGAACTGCGCAACGGCTCAGTGGGGACGCCCACGGTTGCCGCGGCGCCCGACATCACCGCAGCGCTGTCGGTAAGTCAAGTCTTCGATGCAGTATCGCTGCGCGTGGATGGAGTGCGCGCAGCGGGCTCGCACATCGTCGTCGATTGGAACATCGCTGACGAAAACATCGTTCACCGAACGGAACTCAGCAACGGAGTTCTGATCCATTTCGACGTGGAAGGTGGGTCTGCAGATGCTGGGTCTGTGGATGCGGTGTTCAGTTTGAGTCGGCGCGACTTACTCGGTGTGCTGCTCGGTGGTGTGGACTTGGGTGCCGAGATTGCGAATGGAACCATCTCGGTTTCCGGCGACCCGGCGAAGCTCGCAGAACTTGCCGGATACCTCGACGAGCCGGATCCGAACTTTGCGATAGTCACTCCGACCTAGCGCTGTATCAGTCGTGAACGAGCCTGTACTTCAATAGGTCTCGAGCCACCCACCTGTTTGAAGTTGTCCGGTTTGTCTCTGGCTATCGAAAGTATGTTCGATTAAGCTTTGAGTGTGGACAGTCGGGGAGCGTGGCAGCTGGACGGTGAGGGCCTCAAGAGTGAGGTTCTGGCTCTGGTGCGCGTCCGGCACGAGCTGCAATCGCGGATGGTGTTGCTGATCGTGGAAATGTTTTCCCGTGAGGTTCTCGGTGGGAAGGGTTTTCGGGCGATCGCGCAGTGGTTGCACGGGTCGACGAATCTGGAGATCGGTGAGTGCAGTCTGCTGGTCGGGTTGGCGCGGTTGTTGATGCTCGAACCCGTTGTGGGCGATGCGTTTCACCGTGGTGACGTGGATGCGTTGAAGGCGCGGCAGGTTGCGTCGTTTTGTCAGCATCCGCCGAAGAACATGACGCCGGCGGATGTGGACAAGGCTCGCGGGATCCTGCTTGGCCTGGCGTCGCAGAACATCGCCGATTGTGATGCGGTGCGAGCAGCGATCCGTCGAATCGAGAAGCAGTACGGCAAGCGCGAGGACGGGGTTCCGGTGGGTGAGGATTCGGAGCGTAACGAGTTCTACGCGTCGAAGGGCCTGTACGGGCGGGTGACTGTGAAGGGTGATCTGGATGCTGTGAACGGGGCGCGTCTGATCACGTTGTTGTCGAGTCTGTCTGCGCCGACGCCGGAGAAGGACGGCGTGAAGGACACGCGTACTCCGGCATTACGGCGTGCGGATGGGTTTTGCGAGTTGTTGCGCCGGTACGAGCGGGCGGGGTTGGGTCCGATGGAGGGCGGAGTGAAACCGCACATCACGGTGACCGCGTCGGCGAAAGACATGACCGACCTCAAAGCGTTGAAGGACCTCCTGCCGTCCACCGAAGAACTGGGTTTCGCGTGGACGGATTGGGTGGGCCCGATCAGTATCGATACCGCGCGGATGTTGGCGTGCGACTGCACCGTGACGCGGATTTTGTTGGATGCGAATGGTGTTCCGCTCGACTGCGGCAAGGAAGCGAGAACGGCGACGGTTCCGCAGCGGCGGGCTCTTGCGGTTCGGGATGGTGGGTGTGCGTTTCCGGGGTGCGGGACTCCGTCGGGGTGGTGCGATGCCCATCATATTGTTCACTGGGGTGATGGTGGCCCAACGGATCTCGATAATCTGGTCTTGTTGTGTGGTCATCATCATCGGACGCTGCATCACACGGAGTGGCGGGTGGAGATCGGCCCGGATCGGAAAACGGTGTTCTATCCACCGATGTCGATTGATCCGTTCCAGCGGCCGATCGGCGGGAACAGTCCGCCCACCGCGGCGTGAATCGCGACAACTGAAGACGTGAGCACCGGGGCACAACCATGCCCCGGTGCTTGCTCAATCCAGTATTTACTCAAGACAACGTGATGTCGGCAATCAGGCCGTGGTGATCGGATCCCTCGATCTCGATCCGTTCCAAGGATGTCGCCACGGCGCCTTTCGTGATGATGTGGTCGATACCGACCACCGCCGGATACCGCTTGTCGGTCGGATAGGTCGCGATCAGGCCGGAACCCAATTGGTCGGCGGCGCTGGTGTATCCGTTCGTGAGAAGATTCCGGAACTGTTTGTTCGAGTACGACGCGTTGAAGTCGCCGCTCACTATCACGTTGTCCCGTCCGGCGACTTTGTCCATGTAAGACCCAAGCCTTCGCTGCTCGTCCGCCCACACCGAAGGCGGTGAGATGTACGCCGGTGCCGGATGCACGGCGAACAATGTGACTGGCTGCGCCAAGCCGACATTCAGTTCTGCGGACAGCGTTTCGGGTGAGAATCCGTCGAGGCTACGCGGATTGGAGAGTGGAAAGCGACTGTAGATTCCTGCCCCGCCACCACCGTCGGTGTACGGGACGAGGAATTGGTGGCTCAGAACCTCGTCAAGCCCGGCGGCTTTGAGCGCGTCGGCTTCCTGGTACGTCAACTCCTGGACCGTCACCACGTCGACCTCGCGTTCGCGGACCATCGCCACAAGCGACTCCGGATCCGCTGCACCGACCATCAAGTTGGCCTGCATGATTCGAATCGATGGACCGTTCGCAGACGTCGACTCCCCAGTTCCGCCGATGTACAGCGGGCTCACAGACCATCCGAACAACCCAAGGACGAGGATCGAGGCGGCGCACACGATCCACTGACGCCCGATACCCGAGACGACGGCACCGATCAGCGGAGCAATCATCAACAAGGGCGCCACTGACGCGAGAACGATCACGATGTTGTGATCGACGTCCAACTGAGTTGCGATCAAGGCAACCAAACCAGTCACGATGCCGGCCACACCGGCCACGGCCGAAAGGCGGCGAAGAACCAGTCGACGAGGGGTCACGGCATCGGGTTGCATGACGTCCATGGAAGCAGAAGAGCGTCGTAGCTCCGGGAAACTGCAGGTGGAGTCGGTGTGCCCTACTGTTTGCGCCCTATTGTTGCGGATACGGAAGGTGGCTGCTGCTGTTCTCACTGACGGAGATCGAGCGGCCGAGTTGGGGGAAGGCGCGTTGAGAGCACGCTGGCCTGTCACAGACTTTGCACCCCGCGCCGATCGGCACGATGGTCGCGGGGTCGTCCGTCTGAATTCCGTGTGAGTAGACCATGCGATCGGCGTAGCCGATGTCGCAACCGAGTCCGACGGCGAAGTTGCGCTCGGGTGCGAGGTACCCGAGTCCGCCGCTGTGGGTAGTGCGCGCCACCCAGAGGTATGTCCGGCCGTCGGGCATCTTCGCGACCTGAGTGAGGATGCGACCTGGGCTCGCGAATGCCTCGTGGATGACCCACAGCGGGCAGCTGCCTCCGACTCTGGAGAAGTGAAAGGCGGTAGCAGACTGACGCTTCGAGATGTTTCCGGCGCGATCGGTTCGGACGAAGAAGAAGGGGATGCCGCGTTGGCCATGACGCTGGAGAGTGGACAACCGGTGGCAGACGGTCTCGAAGCCGACCTCGAACTTGAGGCTGAGCAGGTCGATGTCGTACCGCAAGGCCTCAGCGGATTGCAGGAATTGGGTGTACGGGAGTAGCAGTGCGCCGGCAAAGTAGTGTGCGAGTCCGACGCGAGCCAGCGCTGCGGACTCGGCGCTCAATGATTCATCCTCGGCGACAAGGGAATCGATCACGTCGGCCTGCGTGAAGAAGGCCAACTGCATTGCGATCTGGAACGCGCGTTGTCCTGCCGACAGACGACGGGCGAGTGTGAGGACCGACTTGTTCGGATCGTAGTAACGCTTGGGGCCGAGCTTGTCGGGTTCGTCGGTACGGATCGTCACGGTGACGCCGTGCTGATCGCGAAGTAGTCGTGCCAGTTGCAAATCCACTGCGCCCACGGACAATCCGTTGTCCAGGAACATCTGTTCGGCAGCGTCGTCCAGAACGGCGATGTGATTCTTTCGGTCGTAGAAGAAGTCCCGAACTTCCTCGTAGGGCATCGGTACGAGTGACACATCGGATGCTGGTTCGCCGGACAACTGCGTCGAGAACTGGTCCAACTGCTCTGTCGCGGCGTGAAGGCGGCGGTGCAACATCACGAGGGTGCGTCCGACCGCCGGCATGCGGGCCACCAATTCGTCCACCTCGGCCAGAGATACGTCTCCAGATTCCGAAGTTTCGGCCAAGGCGTGATGAACGTCCGCAACCAGGCGTGCGTCGGAATCGGAGGCGAAGAATTGCACGTCGAGATCGAACTCGGCGTTGAGCTTGAGAAGGACGGGCACCGTCAGCGGTCGTTGATCGTTCTCCAGTTGATTGACATAGCTGGGGGAGAGTTCGAGTGCCTTCGCCAGTGCGGACTGTGACAGGTTTCGTTCCTCCCGCAGCCGTCGCAGCCGCGCTCCCGCGTACATCTTCTTCATCGAATCTCCTCGGTGCCGATCGCGTTCACCCTACCGAGAAGCTATTCGCAACATTCGCAACATTGCAGCATTGTCATTGCACAAATAGGCAATTGCGAGGGCCTATCCCGAGGTGAATGAGCTGCGTAGCGTGCAAATAGATACCGAAGAACGTGAGAAGAGGACCGATGAAGACGCATCTCGTACGCACTCACCGCTCTGCCGAAGAGTTCCCCAAGGAAGACCACCTCGCGTGGAAGATCGCGGAAGTTGCGACGGATTCCGTCGACGTCACCGACGCCACATCCGACATGATCGTCAACCGGATCATCGACAACGCGGCAGTTGCCGCAGCTTCCCTGGTACGCCGTCCCGTGGTGAATGCGCGGGCGCAAGCACACTCGCATCCGTATACGCCGGGCTCCACCGTGTTCGGTATCCCCGGTACGTTCTCGCCTGAATGGGCCGCCTGGGCCAACGGTGTCGCGGTTCGTGAACTCGATTTCCACGACACGTTCCTCGCCGCCGAGTACTCGCACCCCGGAGACAACATCCCGCCGATCCTCGCCGTCGCTCAGCACACCAGCCGTGACGGTCGAGACCTGATTCGTGGTCTGGCGACCGGCTACGAGATCCAGATCGACCTGGTTCGGGCTATCTGCCTGCACGAGCACAAGATCGACCACGTCGCACACCTCGGCCCCTCGGCTGCGGCAGGTATCGGAACTTTGCTGGGCCTGGGCACCGAGACGGTCTACCAGGCAATCGGCCAGGCGCTGCACCTCACGACGGCGACACGTCAGTCCCGCAAGGGCGAGATCTCCAGTTGGAAGGCGTACGCGCCTGCGCTGGCAGGCAAGGTTGCCGTAGAGGCGGTCGACCGCGCGATGCGCGGTGAGGGCGCACCGTCACCGATCTGGGAAGGCGAAGACGGCGTCATCGCCTGGTTACTCGGTGGCCCGGACAAGGAGTACCACGTTCCGCTGCCCGGTTCGGGTGAGGCGAAGCGCGCCATCCTCGACTCGTACACGAAGGAACACTCCGCGGAGTACCAGAGCCAGGCGCCGATCGACCTCGCTCGCCGGATGCGTTCTCGCGTCGGTGATCTCGACCAGATCGCGTCGATCGTCCTGCATACCAGTCACCACACCCACGTCGTCATCGGCACCGGTTCCGGCGATCCGCAGAAGTTCGACCCGACCGCCTCGCGTGAAACCCTCGACCACTCGGTGATGTACATCTTTGCCGTTGCGCTACAGGACGGTACGTGGCACCACGAACATTCCTACGCGTCCGAGCGTGCACAGCGCGCGGACACGATCGAGCTGTGGAACAAGATCTCCACGCGCGAAGATCCCGAATGGACACGCCGTTACCACTCGACGGATCCGGACGAGAAGGCTTTCGGTGCTCGCGCCGAGATCACCTTGAAGAGCGGCGAAGTCATCGTCGACGAGCTTGCGGTGGCCGATGCGCACCCGCTCGGCGCACGTCCGTTCGCTCGCGATCAGTACGTCGCGAAGTTCCGCACCCTCGCCGAGGGCGTCATCGAGCCGAGCGAACAGGACCGCTTCCTCGACGCGGCTCAGCGCACCGCCGAATTGAAGGCAGGCGAACTCGATCAGCTGACCTTCACCGTTTCCGAAGACGTTCTCGCTCGGGCTCCCAAGGTCGCCAAGGGACTTTTCTGATGTCGGGCCTCATCGCAGCAGCGACGTCTGCAGCCGACAAGCGGATTGCCTTCCGGGCGGGGCTGACGTCCGGAAAGATTCAACGACTCCCGGGTGCGATCAATCCGCTGACAGCCAGACTGATTCAGGAAATCGGGTTCGAGGGTGTCTACGTTTCAGGTGGTGCGTACTCCGCCGGATTGGCGCTTCCCGACATCGGACTGACCACCTTGACCGAGGTCGCCGGCCACAGCAAGCAGATCGCGCGCGTCACGGACCTCCCGACGCTCGTCGACGCCGACACCGGTTTCGGTGAACCTATGAGCGCGGCCCGCACGGTCACGATCTTCGAGGACGACGGAATAGCCGGTCTGCACCTCGAGGATCAGATCAACCCCAAACGCTGCGGGCACCTCGACGGCAAAGCAATTGTGCCCACCGAAGACATGGTTCGCCGTGTTCGTGCTGCAGTGTCGGCGCGTCGTGACCCGAACTTCGTCATCTGCGCGCGCACCGATGCTGCCGGAATCGACGGTATCGACGCGGCGATCGAGCGAGCAAAGGCCTATGTGGATGCCGGTGCCGATCTGATCTTCACCGAAGCTCTTGCCACCGAGGCCGACTTCGAGAAGTTCCGCGCAGCGGTCGACACTCCGCTCCTCGCCAACATGACCGAGTTCGGGAAGTCGAATCTCATTTCGGCGAAGACGTTGGAAGAGATCGGTTTCAACGCCGTCATCTACCCCGTGACCACCCTTCGGCTGGCGATGTTCGCTATCGAAAAGGGTCTGCGCGAGATTTTTGCGGAGGGCACGCAAGAAGGACTGCTCGGCGAAATGCAGCATCGCAGCAGGTTGTACGAGATTCTCGAGTACGAGCGCTACAACGAATTCGACAGTGGCATTTTCAATTTCAGCTTGGAGGGGAGTAGGACATGACCGAACAGATTCCGACGATCTACAAGGGCTTGGCCGGAGTTGTCGTCGATACGACGGCTATCTCCAAGGTAATGCCCGAGACGAATTCGTTGACGTATCGCGGTTACGCAGTGCAGGACCTTGCCGCGAACTGCAGCTTCGAAGAAGTTGCGCACCTGCTCTGGTACGGCGAACTGCCGACTCCCGAGCAGCTCGAATTACTCTGCCTGCGTGAGCGTGCGGCCCGTCGTGCCGACCGCTCACTGCTCTCACTCCTGACCAAGATGCCGGACAACTGCCACCCCATGGATGTTGTCCGCACGGCGATCAGCTACCTCGGCGCCGAGGATCCGGCGGAGGACGACAACTCGGAGAAGGCCAATCTGGCCAAGGCGCTGCGGATGACGGCTGTGCTGCCGACCATCGTCGCAGCCGATTTCCGCCGCCGGCGCGGTCAGGATCCCATCGCGCCGCAGTCGGACCTGGGTTTCGCCGAAAACTTCTTGAACATGTGCTTCGGTGCTGTTCCGGAGCCGGCGATCGTGAAGGCCTTCGAGGTCTCGCTGATCCTGTACGCGGAGCACTCCTTCAACGCCTCGACGTTCGCCGCTCGTGTTGTGACGTCCACACTTTCGGACATCTACAGCGCAGTGACCGCTGCTATCGGCACGCTCAAGGGCCCGTTGCACGGCGGTGCAAACGAAGCTGTCATGCACGACATGCTCGAGATCGACGACCCCGACCGCGCCGAAGCCTGGATGTCGGAGAAGTTGGCTGCCAAGGAGAAGGTCATGGGCTTCGGGCACCGCGTCTACAAGAACGGTGATTCGCGTGTTCCGACCATGAAGCAGGCCCTCCTCGACGTCGCGGCAGCGACCGACGGCGAGAAGTGGGTGCAGATGTACGAGATCCTCGAGAAGACCATGGTCAGTGCCACCGGAATCAAGCCGAATCTCGATTTCCCTACGGGCCCTGCATATTTCCTCATGGGCTTCGACGTCGAGATGTTCACGCCGATCTTCGTGATGAGCCGCATCACCGGATGGACGGCGCACATCATCGAGCAGGGGCAGTCGAATGCACTGATCAGGCCGCTGAGCCAGTATTCGGGCGTGCCACAGCGCACAGTCGTGGCATGACACTTTTTGCTGTCGTGGCATGACGCCCCTTTGATACTGCGTCGGCGAGGTTCGGTTCTGGCATCACCGTCTCCTGGCCTCGTCGACGCTTCTCCGTTCGCACTATCTGCAACTTTGCATCGAGAATTCGCAAAGATATTCAAGTGCAATGTGTTTCGACTTTTCTCTACCGGAAATAACGTGAGTGTCATGACTGAAACGCACGAAGAAATCTTGATCATCCGTCGTGGCGAGACCCTCGACGTCGTGTTCAACCGGCCGGAAAAGCGCAACGCATTGACCCCGCAGATGTACGACGCCATTGCCGGAGCCTGCCGGCGCGCCGACTCCGACCGCGAGATTCGGTTACTCACTCTCCGAGGTGCTGGGGGAGAGGCGTTCTCGGCGGGCTCCGACATTGGCCACCTTCAAACCTTCTCGAGCTTTCAGGACGGGCTCGACTACGAAAGCCGGTTCGTCGGCGTACTGACCGAACTCGAGAAAGTGAGGGTTCCCACCCTCGCGGTCATCGACGGTGTGTGCGCGGGAGCAGGGCTGTTGCTGTCGGCAGCGTGCGATGTGCGGATCGCGACGCAGGGGTCACGCTTCTGCCTACCGATCGCGCGCACACTCGGAAACTCGTTGTCGATCCATTCCGTGGCGTTGCTGGCGGACAGGATCGGCAGTTCGCGTCTGATGTCGTTGATCGCTCGGGCTGGGGTGATGTCGAGTGGCGAGGCTCTGCGGAGCGGCTTCCTCAGCGACTGTGCAACAGAGTCCGAGTTCGCGACCCTGACGGCCCAGGTATCTCGCGATCTACTTGCCGCCGCCCCGATGACCGTCTGGACTATTCGGGAGTCCCTGCGACGCATCAGAACCCGAGTGATTGCCGACAACGATGATCTGATGAGCATGATCTACAGCAGTGACGACTTCAAAGCCGGCGTCGACGGTTTCCTTCGCGGGGAACGACCGCTCTGGGCCGGCGTGTAGTTCGGCGGTAGAACCACAGGCTTGCGTTGGAGCGCGCTCTAACCCCTAGCGTTGCCGACCATGACAACAAAGACCTGGATCATCACCGGAGTTTCTCAGGGTTTCGGCCGTGAACTCGCACTGTCTGCACTTCGATCGGGCGACGCGGTAGTCGCTGCAGTTCGTCGTCCCGAGTCCGTTGCAGATATTGCGTCGGCGAATCCGGATCGGTTCTCGGCGGTGACGTTCGACGTCAGAGACACCGCAGCGGCTCCGGGCGTCGTCGAATATGCGCTCGAGCGCTTCGGTCGCATCGACGTGCTGGTCAACAATGCCGGTCGTGGGATGGTCGGCGCGGCGGAGATGGTGGACGATTCGACCTTGCGGGATCTGATGGAACTGCACCTGATCGGACCCGCCGCGTTGGTGCGCGCCGTCCTCCCGTCGATGCGAGTGCAGGGCAGCGGGACGATCGTGCAGATGAGCAGTCAAGGCGGCCGTATGTCGTTTCCCGGTGTCGGGGCGTACTCGGCGTCGAAGTTCGCTCTCGAGGGTTGGTCGGAGGCTCTCGCCGGTGAGGTCGCGCAGTTCGGCGTTCGGGTGATGATCGTCGAGCCCAGCCGATTCCGTACAGCATTCAACACGCCTGGCGTTCTGAGCTTCGCCGAATCATCATCGGAATACCGTGATTTGCTGGATCCCGTTCTGCGGGACATGGCGGCCGCAGACGGTGTTCAGGAGGGTGATCCGGAGAAAGCAGCAGAGATCATCACCTCGCTTGTGCACAGCGAGAATGTGCCACTTCGTCTGCCACTCGGAAAGGAAGCCGTGGAGCGTGTCTCCGCGTCGTATCGGAAGAATCTCGCCGAGGTATGCGTCTGGGCCGACCTGGCTCGCAGTGCAGACTTCGCGGATGCTGCCGGCCCTGTCCGCC
The DNA here is from genome assembly GCF_021352185.1 of Rhodococcus sp. Ni2. Classification (NCBI taxonomy): domain Bacteria; kingdom Bacillati; phylum Actinomycetota; class Actinomycetes; order Mycobacteriales; family Nocardiaceae; genus Rhodococcus; species Rhodococcus sp. Ni2. Next base: position 1,127,368 of record NZ_WOXZ01000001.1, on the reverse strand, counting down.
CGTTCTAGGCTGAGAGTCATGGCTACGGAAGACTTGATGCGTAAGGCACTCGAGGCACTTGGGGAAGTGGACGGGCCCATGTCGATCGAGGTGATTCACCGACTCGTCGATGCAGGGGACGTTCAGGAGCCGATGTCGATCGCCGAAGTCTCGGACCTGCTGGATGTCTCGGCACATACGCTGCGCTACTACGAGAAGATCGGTCTGGTCGAGGTCGATCGTGACTCGAGCGGACATCGTGTGTACGGTCCGGAATCTGTTCGCAGGCTGGTGTTTCTGACCCGCATGCGCATCTCGGGTATGGCGATTCGCGACCTGCAGCACTACGTCGAACTGGTCGACGCCGGTGAAGGGACAATTCCGGAGAGGCTCGACATGCTGCTCGAGCACCGAGACACCGTTCGTCGGCAGATCAAGGAGCTCACGTTGTCTTTGGCTGCGACGGAGTACAAGATTGCGACGTACGGCGGGCGGACCGGAGAGCAGGAGTAACCCCGATTACTTGCCCGGCATTCGATTCAGCCCACTTTCCATGGATACTGCCAGTCGCTCGAGTGCGGCAAGGACCTTCCCCCGGTCCCGGCCGAGTTGGGTGAACAATTCACCGTGAGCGGCGAGTTCGCGAGGAAAGACGTCGTCGACGACAGCGTTTCCCTGGACCGTCATCGTGATCAGTGCAGATCGCCTGTCTTCGGGATTGCTTGTGCGGGAGACGAATCCTCGCTTCTCGAGTCGCGCGAGTGCCTTGCTGACCCCGGCCCGAGACATACCGAGGCGTTCGGCGAGACGAATCGCGGTGACCGGTTCCTCGGCGTATCGAAGTGGCACAAGCAGTTCCACTTCCGACACGGTGAGATCCGCGGTTTGGTATACCGGTTCGACTGCTAGTTCGAGAAGCGCCGTAATCCGTTTGAGTTGCGCGACTACTTCCATGGGCGAGGTGTCGAGGTCGGGATTGTTTTCGGCCCAGAGGTTGCAGGTACGGGAGCGGAGTGTTGGTTCGTTCACGATTCCTCAACTTTGTTAACCGGTAAACAAATTTGCTAGATTGCCAGAATAGCCCACCGTCTCGGGTGGGACGATCTGCGGACTGGGGGAGCACATGAGGTTCGACGTGGTGATTGTCGGTGGCGGTGCGGCGGGGTTGAGTGCCGCGCTTGTTCTGGCTCGTGCTCGGCGGCGAGTGATGATCGTCGATGCAGGTAACCCGCGCAATGGTGTCTCCGAGCACCTGCACGGGTACCTGACGCGGGATGGTGAGAGTCCTACGCAATTACTTGCGGCCGGCCGCAAGGAGGTTCTCGAGTACGGCAGCGAAATGACGACTGGCACCGCAATCCGAATCGAGCGCACGGACGACGGTGGGTTTCTTGTGCAAACCGACGCGACTGCGTCGCTGGAGGCACGGACTGTTCTGGTTGCTACTGGGTTACGTGACGAGCTGCCGAACATCGCTGGGCTGCAAGATCGCTGGGGCGTCGACGTTCTGCATTGTCCCTACTGTCACGGGTACGAGGTTCGAGATTCCCCGATCGGTGTGCTCGGTGGTGGCAATAGGCCGTTCACCATTCATCAGGCGTCGTTGGTGCGTCAATGGTCGGAGGATGTCGTCTTCTTTCCCAACCGTATCGAGCTGACGGGAGCCGAACGGGAGCGGCTGATTGCCAGGGGGATTCGCATTGTCGAAGGCGATGTGGCTGGCGTGTCGGTTGGCGATGGTAGATTGGACGGCGTCGAACTGGCCTCCGGTCAGGTAATTCCGCGAAGCGTAGTGTTTGTCGGCCCACGGTTTGTTCCGCGAGGCGATCTGTTGACTGACCTGGGGTGTGAAGCCGACGAAAATGGTTGGGTGGTAACTGATCCTGCAGGCAGCACAAGTGTGCCTGGAGCCTGGGCCGCGGGGAATGTGTCGGATTCTCCGGCGCAGTTGATCACCGCCGCCGCTGCCGGATCAAAGGCTGCGATTGCACTGAATCACTATCTGCTCGAGCAGGATATCGTGCGAGCGGTTGCGATCGCAGCCGAACTTCAGCCGAGTGAAACCGGAAGCAACCCTCGCGGGGTCTCTTGAGCGATCTGGTTCAGCGCAGACTCCAACGTCGGAAATTGATACTGGAAGCCGCTGTCCGCGAGCACCCCTGGTGAAACCCAGCGACTCTTCGTTACCAGTTCAGCCTCGGTGCGGATGATTCGTGCGCCGAACTCGAGCATCCAGCCCGGCGTCGGAAACCCGTATTGTCGGCCAAGTTTCGCTCGTACCATCCGCATCATGTCGGTGTTGGTTACCGGATACGGGGATGCGATATTGACCGGGCCTGAGATCTCCGGATTCTCGTAGACGTGGATGATCGCGCGAATGACGTCGGCGATGTGAATCCAGCTGAACATCTGTCGGCCGTCGCCCATTCGTCCGCCGAAGCCCATTCGGGCGAGGTTGACGAACGGATTGATCGCCCCACCGCCGGCTCCGAGGACGATCGACATCCGAAGTGCCACTTTGCGAACAGGCGTTGGGGCTGAGAACAATTCGTGTTCCCACGCTCGCGCGACCGCTACGGAGAATCCCTTACCCAGCTCTCCGTTCTTCTCGTCCATCGGTCGATCTCGTGCGTCTCGGTAGATCGTGCCGGTACTGGCATTCGCCCAGAGTGAGGGTGGCTGCGGCGTGCGGGTCAGCGCACGACCCAACAGTGCAGTCGTTTCCACTCGGGAGGAGAAGATGTCGTCGGCATTGCGCTTGTTGTAGCGGCAGCTCACGGAGCGGCCGGCGAGGTTGACGAGCAGATCCGTGCCGCTGAGTACATCGGCGACGCCGTGCTCGTCGGACCACGTGGCATCGCTCGTTCGTCCCCGGCCGATCGTCCGAACGTCGACCCCGTTGGATTCGAGCGTTCGAAGAAGGTGTTGGCCTACGTAACCCGACGCACCACAGACAACAACGGTCTTCATGGTTTTGTGTTCCCCTCTGCAGAAACGACTTTTGTCATCAGGGCGGCGACATCGCCGACCAGACCTCGTGCCACTGGCAGCCGGGCGAGGGTGAGCGCTTTCGCGATGATCGGGACCAGGCCGTCGACCAGGGATCGGGTACGAGTTTGCCCCGGAGACGAGTCGGTGACCCAGTGCAGCGTCACGCCCAGATAGCTAAGCCACAAGAGTGTTGGGAGCTGGGTCTCCAATGACGCCGGCGTCTTCTGCTTCGACGCCGCCAGTGCTTCGCGCATCAGATCGACGGCCATCGATCTCGCATCGGTCGACTCGGCCGAGAACGGGCTGGACTGTGATGTGGTGGGCAGGGCAACGTGCAGAAACGTGCTGCCGAAGCCGTGATAGGGCCCCATGACATCGAGTCCGGTGTGCAGAACAATCCTGAGATTTTCTGTCAGTGACCCACCTTCGCGAAGGAGTGGAAGCGCCCGCGCGCGGTGATCGCGTTGGATGACGAGATACAGCTCGTGAACCAGTTCGTCTTTACTGGCGAAGTAGTAGTAGGCGTTCCCGAGCGAGACCTCTGCCTCATTTGCGATCTTGCGCATGGTCGTCGCTGCGAAGCCTTCGTTGCGGAAGAGCCGCAATGCTGTTTCCACCAGCTTTTCCCTGGTCTCGATCCCGCGACTACTCATCGACACTCCTTCTTTGAACATGTTCAAGTGCAGCGTACGCCCTGGAGTTGAACACGTTCAAGAGTGGATTTTTGCGTGAAAGATAATAAGCGCGCATACTAAATGTATGAATGAATGTGCTTTCGGTTCGCCAGGGGGCCGGCGATGAATGCCTGGTTAGGGGTTGTCTCTGCCGAACATGTGCGTCGCGCAGTGGTTCTCGGTATCGCACAGATCGGGCACGGAAAGAGAGCCGGATTGGCACGGATGAAAGCAGGTGACGTGCTGGTCTACTATTCGCCGGTCGAGTCCATTGGTGATCGAGATCCGTTGCGCGAGTTCACAGCTCTCGGTGTGATCGAAGAGGGTGAGATCTGGCAGGCGGACGAGGGGTGCTTCAAGCCGTTTCGGCGTCGACTGCGATACGAGCAGTTCACGCCCGTTCCACTCGGCGATGTGCGGAGTCGATTGGCGCTGACCTCGGCACCGAATTGGGGGTATCAACTCCGGCGTGGCTTGATTCCGTTGGATGACAACGACGTCGAGGTTCTGCGTTCGACGACGAGCTGACACACTGGCGCTGTGGCGAAGAAACTGGAAACCGACTTCGAGGACGCGGACGAGAGTCCCGGTCTGATGTTGTGGCGTGTCACCAATGCTTGGCAAGCCTCGATTCGCGCGGCGCTGCGACCTTTCGACCTGACCCACGTGCAGTTCGTTCTGCTCGCAGCACTGACCTGGCTGGATGCAGAGACGCCGATAACTCAACGCGGTCTTGCCGAGTACGCGCGCACCGACGCGATGATGACGTCACAGGTGATTCGGACCCTCGAATCCAAGGGGTTTGTCGAACGACGTCCACATCCGACCGATGCTCGTGCTCGCTCGCTTGCCGTCACGCCGGTGGGTGCGGCCTTGGCCGGCAGGGCGAACCGCGCGGTGGAATCTTCGGACCGGGAATTCTTCGCCGCTCTGGGGGATCGTCAGGCGGCCTTCGTCGCGATGCTCGGCGCGCTTGATCGACGGTAACAACCCTCAGTTTCGAGGAGGTTGCTCTGTAGTTCTCTGCAGCAGTGCGTATTTGGCTTCCAGTCCGTCCAGTAGGGATTCCAGCGCGAGTTCGAAACTGGCACCGTCGATTTCCGCAGCACGCTCACGCAACAGATGTGCTCGCGTGAGGTGCGGGTAACGCTCGGCGTAGATCGCAGGATCGTCCACGAATCCGCCGGAGAACGTCGCCGTCGCAGCACCCATGACCACGTACTTGACGGAAGCGCCGATCAGTGTTGCCGTGCGCTGTGGCCATCCGGCGCGCACCAGTCCGCCATGGATGGCGTTCGCGCGATCGAGGGCGATGGGCCTGACGCTCGGACCGTAGGCCAAGTAGGGAACGATATTGGGATGCTTGCCCAGGGCGGCGTGGTAGGACCGCGCCCACGTGCGTAGCGCGCCGCGCCAATCGTCGGAGTCGAAGCCGCTCACGTCGACGGACTCCATGATGACGTTCGCGACGTCGTCGAGTAACTCGTCCTTGTTGGCGTAATGGCTGTACAGCGACGGTGCCTGTACGCCGAGAACAGTGGCGAGTTTGCGCATCGAGAAGTCGGTCAAACCGTGCTCGTCCACCAGTTTCAGGGCGGTGTCCCTGATGATCGGCTTACTCAGTAGTGGAACCCGCGGTCGCGCCATCGCCCAGAACCCTTTCGTCTGAAAGTACTGGACAACCTTACACTGTGAGTTTATTATCCAATTAACCTAACAGTGTTCGGGAACGTGGAGGATCAGATGACACGGGTGTTCGAGAACAAGTCCGATCTCCTGGGGGCGGTCGGTGAAACGCTGGGCTCGAGCGAGTGGGTCGAGGTCACCCGCGAGATGGTCCATCAATTTGCCGACGCGACCGGTGACCATCAGTGGATTCACGTCGACGACGAAAGGGCAAAGCGTGAATCACCTTTCGGTGGTCCGATTGCCCACGGGTATCTGACTCTCTCGCTCCTGCCGCTTCTGTCGAAGTCCGTGTATCGCATCGACGGCGCGAAAATGGTCGTCAACTACGGGTCCGACAAGGTTCGATTCCCGAGTCCGGTGCCAGTCGGGGCCAAGGTTCGAAATACCGCAGTGCTCTCCGCAATCGAAGAATTGCCGAACGGTTCACTACAGAGTCAGATCACCAACACCGTCGAGATCGAAGGCGTGGGCAAACCTGCCGTCGTTGCGCAGACCGTCGCGCGAATCTTGTTCTGAAATCCTGCAAGAAGAAAGCAGACTCCACATGAATCTCGAACTGACCACTGAGGAAGTTGCGTTCCGCGAGGAGATGCGAAAGTTCTTCACCACCGAATTCTCGCCCGAACTTCGAGCACGTGCAGCCGGATTCGGAAAGCTGACTCGTGAGGACATCGTTGCGGGTCAACAGATTCTGAACGCACACGGGTTGGCGGTTCCACACTGGCCGGTCGAATGGGGTGGCAAGGACTGGACTCCGGTTCAGCGCCACATCTATTCCGAGGAAATGCAGTTGGCGTCGGTACCCAACCCGTTGCCGTTCAACGTGAGCATGGTTGGGCCCGTTATCGCTGCCTTCGGTTCGCAGGAGCAGAAGGAGAAATTTCTCCCCGCTACGGCCAACGCCGATATCTGGTGGTGCCAGGGTTTTTCGGAACCCGAAGCCGGTTCGGATCTCGCTTCACTCAAGACGGCCGCTGTTCGTGACGGCGCAGACTACATCGTCAATGGTCAGAAGACGTGGACTACTCTCGCGCAGCACGCCGAGTGGATCTTCTGTCTGGTTCGTACAGATGCCAGTGCTCAGAAGCGGCAGGCCGGAATTTCGTTCTTGCTCATCGATCTGGCAACTCCCGGCATCACGGTTCGCCCCATCAAACTGATCGACGGCAGCGTCGAGGTTAACGAGGTGTTCTTCGACAACGTCCGCGTCCCTGCGGAGAATCTTGTCGGCGAAGAGAACAAAGGCTGGGACTACGCCAAGTTCCTGCTCGGCAACGAACGCACGGGCGTCACGCGGGTCGGGTTCTCCAAAACTCTTGTCGCCACGGCAAAAGAGAAGGCGCGGGAAGTTCGCGTTGGAACCGGCACCCTCCTCGATGATCCGTTGTTCGCGGCTCGGTTGGCTGAGCTGGAAAACGATTTGCTTGCGCTGGATCTGACTCAACTGCGAGTTGTGGCGAGTTCGGCAGACGGCAAGCCGAACCCGGCGTCCTCGCTGCTCAAGCTCCGCGGCTCCGAATTGCAGCAGGCAGCAACGGAATTGCTGATGGATGTTGCGGGTCCGGACTCGTTGCCGGTGAATACGGTCGAGATCGACTCGCCGGAGTGGGCGCAGCAAGCGGCGCCGCGCTACCTGAACTACCGGAAGGTTTCCATCTACAGCGGATCAAGTGAGGTGCAGCGCTCCATCATTGCCTCCTCGATTCTCGGATTGTGAGCATCTGACATGAATTTCGAACTCGATGACGAGCAGACGATGCTTCGCGACACGACGCGCGAATTGCTCAACCGCAGCTACGACGCGGAGAAGCGTAACGCCACCTCGGCCACTGACGAGGGATGGAATGCCTCGGTGTGGAAGCAGTTCGCCGAGCTCGGGCTGCTCGGCCTGCCATTCGCGGAGGCCGACGGCGGGATGGGCGCTGGGCCGGTCGAGACCATGGTCGTGATGACCGAACTGGGCCGCGCGCTTGCACCCGAGCCGTATCTGGGTGGTGTTCTGATCCCCGGCGGTTTGATCGCGGCTGTCGGTTCGGCAGATCAGCGGGCGCGGCTCCTGCCGGCGCTCAGCGACGGGACCACTCTGTCGGCCTTCGCGCATACGGAACCCGGCACGCGCTGGCCGGTCGCCACCGTCACGACCACGGCGTCGCAGTCGGGATCGGGGTGGACTATCACCGGCGTCAAGAACCCGGTCCTGCAGGGCGACAGCGCGCACGTCGTGATCGTCAGCGCCGCACTTCCAGACGGGGGCACCGGGCTCTTTCTGGTAGATGCGGAAAGCGCGGGTGTCTCATGGAGCAAATACGCAACTCACGACGGCCGTCGCGGTGCGCAGTTCACGTTCACCGATGCCGCGGCCGAACAGCTTGGTGAGGGCGGCGATGTCACGGAGGCGATCGTCGAAGCAGAGGTTCGGGCGCAGGCAGCTCTGTGCGCCGAGGCGATCGGGATCATGACCGAAGCTCTGCGACTGACGACGGAATACCTGAAGCAGCGCAAGCAGTTCGGTGTTCCGCTCGCGAAGTTCCAGACGCTGACTCATCGTGCGGCCGACATGTACGTGGCGCTCGAACTGGCGAGCAGCATGAGTCTGTACGCCACCATGGCCATCGCCGACGGAGTGATCGATCCGACCATCGCGTCGCGAGCGAAGCTGTCTGTCGGTCGCGCCGCGCATCAGATCGGTCAGGAAGCAATTCAGATGCACGGTGGTATCGGTATGACAGCCGAGTATCCGGTCGGGCACTACGTCTCGCGGCTGGTGGCCATCGAACACACTTTGGGCGCATCTGACGATCACCTCAGGGTGCTGGCCGCCGGCGTCTCGAACTATTCGATGGTGAACGTCACCGAGTAGATCGGTGGTGAAGATAACGGGAGGTCACGCGCAGGTCGCGTGGCCTCCCTTGTCTGTGCGGGGGCCGACCCGCGGTATTCGCGGTCAAGTAAAATTCCTGTGATCAGTCCGAGAAGAGAAAGGGATCGAAGTGACCGCGCATACCGAGCAGCTCGAGTTCCAAGCAGAAACACGTCAGCTGCTGGATCTGATGGTTCATTCAATCTATACGAACAAGGACAGCTTCCTTCGTGAGTTGATCTCCAACGCTTCGGACGCGCTGGACAAGCTCCGCCTCGAGTCGTACCAGGACAAAGACCTCAACGTCGACGTCTCCGATCTGCACATCGAGATCGACATCGACAAAGCGGCGCGCACCCTCACGATCCGCGACAACGGCATCGGCATGTCGCGTGACGAGGTCGTCGACCTGATCGGCACGCTCGCCAAGTCCGGCACCGCCGAGGTACGTCGTAAGCTCAAGGAAGCCAAGGATGCAGCGGCATCGGAAGAACTGATCGGTCAGTTCGGCATCGGTTTCTACTCCACGTTCATGGTCGCGGACAAGGTCACGCTGCTGACCCGCCGTGCCGGTGAAGATCACGCGACGCGCTGGGAATCGACCGGCGAAGGCACGTACACGCTCGAGCATGTGAACGAGGCACCGCAGGGTAGCTCCGTGACCCTGCACCTGATGCCCGAGGATTCCGAGAACGGCCTGCACGACTACACGTCGGAATGGAAGATCAAGGAACTGGTCAAGAAGTACTCCGACTTCATCGCGTGGCCGATCCGCATGGATGTCGCTCGTACGTCGACGCCGGCCGAGGGCGAGGAGCCCGAGGTCACCATCGAGACCGAGACGATCAACTCGATGAAGGCGCTGTGGACTCGCGCCAAGGACGAGGTGTCCGAGGACGAGTACAAGGAGTTCTACAAGCACGTCAGCCACGCCTGGGACGAGCCTCTCGAGGTCATCCCGATGAAGGCCGAAGGTACTTTCGAATACCAAGCGCTGCTGTTCATTCCGTCGACGGCGCCGTTCGATCTGTTCATGCGTGAGCGCAAGGCCGGGATCCACCTCTACGTCAAGCGCGTCTTCATCATGGACGACTGCGAAGAGTTGGTGCCCGATTACCTGCGCTTCGTCAAGGGCGTGGTCGACGCACAAGACCTCTCGCTCAACGTCTCTCGTGAAATTCTGCAGCAGGACCGGCAGATCGCTGCCATCCGTCGTCGTCTGACCAAGAAGGTCCTCTCGACCATCAAGGACATGAAGGCGAACGAGCCGGAGAAGTACTCGACTTTCTGGACCGAGTTCGGACGCGCGCTCAAGGAAGGCCTGATGGCCGATGCCGACAACCGCAAGACGCTGCTCGACATCTCGTCCTTCGCCTCGACCAACAGTGAAGAGGGCGTGACCACTCTCGCCGAGTACGTGGAGCGCATGAAGGACGGTCAGGAACAGATCTACTTCATGACCGGCGAATCTCGTCACCTCATCGAAAGCTCGCCGCACATGGAGGCTTTCAAGGCCAAGGGCCTCGAGGTTCTGGTACTTACCGATCCCGTGGACGAGATGTGGGTCGACGCAGTCTCGGACTTCGACGGCAAGACCTTCCAGTCGATCGCCAAGGGCGAGGTCGACCTCGACACCGAGGACGAGAAGAAGGCGGCCGAGGCCGAGCGCGAAGAGAAGGAAAAGGAATTCGGCGCGCTACTGACGTGGCTGACCGAAACCCTGTCCGAAGACATCAAGGAAACGCGTCTCTCGACGCGCCTGACCACGTCGGCTGCCTGCATCGTCGGCGACGCGTTCAGCATGTCTCCGACGCTCGAGAAGATGTACAAGGCTTCGGGTCAGCCTGTTCCACACAGCAAGCGCATTCTCGAGCTCAACCCGGAGCATCCGCTTGTCTCGGGTCTGCGGGAGGCGCAGGCCGCCAATGACAATGCAGAGAACCTGACGGAGACGGCTCAGTTGCTCTACGGCATGGCGTTGCTTGCCGAGGGCGGCGAGCTGAGCGATCCGGCGCACTTCACGCGCCTGCTGGCCGATCGTTTGGCCCGCACAGTCTGATCTCGTCTAGCTCGCTCGAACTCCCGGCACTCACCTTCATCGGTGGGTGCCGGGAGTTTTTTCTTGATCGTTTTCTAATGAGGACCGTTTCTGTCCGCAATAACTTCTAACGTAGTTCTCACAGGGCACGAACCCACGAGCGAAGGAAAACATCATGAACGCACCGATCACCACCGTCACCGGCGAGCGCGCGGATCTCCTCCAGAGCCTGCGTCGGCATCGTGAATTCCTTCTCTTCACCGTCAAGGACCTCACCGACGAGCAGGCCGCTTCGAGGCCGACCGTGAGTGAACTGTGCCTCGGCGGATTGATCAAGCATGTGGGTCAGGCGGAAAAGGGATGGGTCGACTTCATTCTGGAAGGGCCGGCCGGACTTGGTGGGGACTTCGACCCGACCCAGTGGTCGGAAGAGATGCAACAGGAACGGGCGAACGAATTCGCCATGGTCGAGGGTGAAAACTTGGCAGGCATCGTTTCCGAGTACGAGGGGATCGCGGCCAGGACCGACGAGTTGGTGGCCTCGCTGGACAGCCTCGACATCTCGCATCCACTGCCGTCGGCGCCGTGGTTCGAAGCGGGAGCTCGCTGGTCAGCGCGGCGCGCATTGCTGCACATCATCGCCGAGACGGCCCAGCATGCGGGCCACGCGGACATGCTTCGCGAAGCCATCGACGGTTCCAAGACGATGGGTTGATGGATGGATTGATCCACCGGGATGTTTACACATCACACAAATATGTAACACTAGTGTCTATGAGCACCGAAAAGTCTGCCTTGCAACCGCCGATGCAGTGGGACGCCTGGGGCGATCCGGCCAAGAAGCGTGAACTGTCGGACGCAGTCACATCATTGTTGACCGGATTTCTCGGTGTCTCCGCACCGACTCGATCGCGTCTCGCCATCGAAGACGTCCAGGTGGCTCCGTCCGCTATGGCCCAGTCGCATGTCGAAGCGCTGTCCGGGCTGGTCGGGGCCGAGTACGTCAGTACCAAGGATTCCGATCGAATCCTTCGGGCCGGTGGCAAGAGCACCCCGGATCTGCTTCGCCGTCGTAGCGTCGAGCCGCAGGACGCACCGGACGCAGTCGTCACTCCAGGGACAGACGCAGAGGTCGAGCAGGTTCTCCGATACTGCTCTGCCAACCGGATCGCAGTGGTCCCGTTCGGTGGTGGCACCAGCGTCGTCGGCGGGCTCGATCCCATTCGTGACGGGTTCGAAGCAGTTCTTTCTCTCGATCTGCGCAGGTTCGATCAGCTTGTCGGGTTGGACGAGGAATCGGGCATTGCGACGTTCGGCGGCGGAACTACCGGCCCACGGGCCGAGGAGCTTCTGCGTGAGCACGGTTTCTCGGTCGGGCACTTCCCGCAGAGCTTCCTGTTCGCCACTCTGGGCGGGTTTGCCGCCACCCGGTCTTCGGGGCAGGCGTCGGCTGGATACGGGCGCTTCGAGGACATGGTTCAGGGCCTCACCGTTGTCACCCCGAGTGGAGTGATCGAGACCGGGCGTGCGCCGGCATCCGCTGCAGGCCCCGATCTGGGTGAGCTTTTTGTCGGCTCCGAGGGCACCTTCGGCGTCATCACGCACGTGCGTGTGCGGGTTCACCGTCTGCCCGAGACCACCGTGCGCGAAGGGTGGAGCTTCCCCGACTTCGCCACCGGCGCAGCTGCATTGCGTGAGCTTGTCCAGGAAGGATCGGCTCCGACCGTGCTGCGGTTGTCCGACGAGGCCGAGAGTGGCGTGAATTTGGCGACCACCGACAAGATCGGCGAGAACGCCTTCACCGGTGGTTGCCTCGGCATCACTACCTACGAGGGCACCGCTTCGCACACCGCTGAACGGATGGCGGAGGCCCGAGCAATTCTCACCGCTCACGGCGGCACATCGCTCGGCGAGGAGCCCGGAAACAGCTGGGAACACGGGCGATTCGATGCACCGTATCTGCGTGACGCTCTCCTCGATGTCGGTGCGCTGTGTGAAACCCTCGAGACGGCAACCACCTGGGGTAACCTCGCGAACCTGCGCTCCTCGGTCACCGAGGCGCTGACCAAGGCTCTCGTCGAGCAGGGGACTCAGCCGCTCGTGATGTGCCACATTTCGCACACCTACAAGACCGGTGCTTCGCTGTACTTCACCGTGGTCAGCGCGCAGACCGAGGATCCGATCGCTCAGTGGCACAAGGCGAAAACTGCCGCTGGCGATGCGATCATCGCCGCCGGTGGCACGATCACCCATCACCACGCTGTCGGCGCCGATCACCGCCCATGGATGAAGGACGAGATCGGTGAACTGGGCGCGAACATCCTTCGCGCAGTGAAGAATGCAGTGGACCCTGCCGGCATCCTCAATCCTGGAAAGCTGATTCCGTGACCGAAACCCGCAGTCAGATCGAGAAGGTTACCGTCCTGATCAATCCGATGGCGGGACATGGTCACGCGCCTGCGGCAGGACGCAAAGGTGTTGCGCGACTGCGCGCTCGGGGAGTTGCCGTCACCGAGATCATCGGAACCGACGCCGACGACGCCAAGAAATTGGCCCGTCGTGCGATCGAGGAGGGTACCGACGCGCTGGTGGTGGTCGGCGGTGACGGTGCCATCAGCATCGGATTGCAGGCTGCCGCGTTGACCGATACTCCTATCGGGCTCATCCCGGCGGGCACCGGTAACGATCACGCCCGTGAGTTCGGCATTCCCACAGGCGATCCCGAGGCAGCCGCCGATGTGATCGCCGACGGCGTCGTGCAGCAGTCCGACCTGGCGAAGATCACGCTGGCCGACGGTTCCGTCGTCTGGTCGGGAACGATCATCGCGAGCGGATTCGATTCGCTGGTCAGTGAACGGGCCAATCGGATGTCGTGGCCCAAGGGACCGATGCGCTACAACTTGGCGATGCTCGCCGAGTTGGCGAAGATGAAGCCGCTGCCGTACCGGATCGAACTCGACGACGAGGTCATCACGGTGGACGCGACGCTCGTGGCTGTCGGCAACGGCCGCTCGTACGGTGGCGGCATGCTCATCACTCCGGGCGCGTCGAAGTCTGACGGGTTGCTGGATCTGACCGTCGTCGGGCACGGTTCGAGGTTGCGTCTGGTGCGCCTGTTTCCGCGGGTGTACAAGGGAACTCACGTCTCCTTGGATGCGGTGCAGACGTATCGGTCGAAGAAGGTGCGGTTGGTCTCCGAGGGCATCATCGCCTACGCGGACGGCGATCGGGTGGGGCCGTTGCCCATCACGATCGAGGCAGTTCCCACGGCGCTCAACATCTTGACGCACACTCGGATCTGAGTCGGTTCTGCCGGGCACTAGGTAGCGGTGGTGTCAGACTTCTCGGATGAACGAATCGACGAAGTCGGCGCACCGCCGCGCTGCGTGGACGTTGGAGAAATGGCAGCTAGCCATCGACATCCCGTTGACCGCTGCGGCCTGCCTGTTCTTGGTGGCGTACGCGTACCAAGTGCTGGCGCAACCGACGGGCCTTCCACATCGTCTGACCGAATGGACGATGTGGGCTGCGTGGGTCGTTTTTGCCGTCGACTACGCAGTTCGCCTGTGGTTGGCACCTGCCCGCGGTCGCTGGTTCGTCAGGCATCTCTTGGACTTGGCGATGGTGGTGTTGCCCATGCTGCGTCCGCTGCGCCTACTTCGGTTGGTCACACTGCTTGCGATAGTTCACCGCTCGAGCGGGCAAAGCTTGCGTGGACGGGTGGTTATTTACGCCACTGGTGCCACGGCCTTGCTGATCGGTGTCGCGGCGCTGGCCATGCTCGATGCCGAGCGTCACGCGCAGGGCGCTGCCATCACGTCGTACGGAACGGCATTGTGGTGGGCGATGGAGACGGTCACGACCGTCGGTTACGGAGACATGGCGCCCGTTACCACGACCGGGCGCATGATCGCCGGAGCATTGATGATCGGCGGAATTGCGTTGCTGGGCATCGTGACTGCCACACTCGCTTCCTGGTTGGTCGAGCGCGTGGCGGAACAGGACGAGGCATCCCAGGCCGCGACGCGTAAGCAGGTGGCGGACCTGTCCGAGGAAGTCCGAGCCTTGGCCACCCGCACGCACCGAGTCGATCTCGCGTCCGTCGATACCGATTCGCTGCGTCGCGAACTGGCGTCGAGGGGAGTCGTGGCGCAGCATGCACCTTCGGACAATTGACCCGCAGTACAGCAAACAATAGAACGATGGTCTGATAATCTTGCGTGATGGTGGCGACCCACGGATTTCAGCGCGCGCGCAGGCCTGAGCAGATCGAAGCGCGTCGGTGCGCGATTCTCGATGCGGCCCGCGCGATGCTCGGGTCCAGGCCCGTCGCCGACATCAGCCTGCGTGAGCTCAGTGAGAGCGTCGGACTGGCGAAGTCGAACGTGCTTCGCTACTTCGACAGTCGCGAAGCCATCTTTCTCGAAGTGCTCGACGAGAACTGGGTTGCGTGGTTGGACGGGTTGTCCGAGTCGTTGACCCCGACCGGTGACGACTCGCCGTTTGCCACTGAAATCCATGTGGCATCGACGGTTGCGGAATCGCTTGTCGCACAGCGTTTACTGTGTGAGTTGATGAGCGTCATGGCAGGTGTCCTCGAAAGAAACATCTCCGTCGACTTCGCCCGTGACTTCAAGAAGCGGGCAACGGTCAACTCGGGAAGGTTTGCGTCGCTGATTCATTCGCAATTGCCTCACCTCTCGGAGGGCGACGCGGCTCAATTCGCCAAGGTAACCCTGGTGATTGTTGCAGGCTTGTGGCCGACTGCCGAGCCTGCCGAATCCATGGTCGTCGTACTGAACGAGATGCAGGCGCCCCCTGCTGCCGACATGTTCGCAACCGGCCTACGTGAAGGTCTGATCAATCAGCTCGTCGGGCTGTCGGCGCGAGCGGCAACCCGAACGAGCTGAGCCCGTTCAGGCGCTGTGCAGCGTCAGGACGGTGATCTCGCTCGGTGCGAACACGCGGAATGGTGGACCCCAGAACCCGGTTCCGCGGCTTGTGTACAACTGCGTGCGGTCGCCGTGACGGGTGAGCCCGCGCACCGACGGTTGATCGAGTTTGACCAGAAGGTTGAACGGCCAGATCTGTCCGCCGTGGGTATGACCGGCGAGCTGCAGATCCACTCCCGCGGAAGCGGACTGAGTTACCTGCTTCGGTTGATGGGCGAGCATCAGGATCGGCAAATCGGGGTCGGTGCGGGCAAGGGCCATATCGAAGTTCGCGCCGTGACCGTCGAGCTTCGATCCCAGAGCGGTGGCGTCGTCGACTCCGGCGATGACCAGGTTGTCGCCGCCCTTGGTGACGACGAGGTGCCGGTTGTGCAGGGCATCCCAGCCGATCGAGGTCATGTAGTCGAGCCACTCCTGAGCCTCGTGGAAGTACTCGTGATTCCCGGTGACGTAGACACGAGCGAGTCTGGCTTCCACCGACGCGAGTGGGGTGGCTTGGCGGAGGCGCTGCTCCACTGTTCCGTCGGCAATGTCACCGACGTGGGCCACGATGTCGGCGTCGAGATCGTTGACTGCCGCGATCACGCGCTCGGACCACTTCTCGCGATTGATCGGCCCGAAGTGAGTGTCGGTGATCGCGACTACCCGAAGTTTGTCCATCCCCGCACCAAGGCGGGGGATGGTGACGTCGACGTGCTTGATCCGTGGCAGTCTCATGGCTTCCCGATAGCCCCAGATCAGCAGAACGGCCGAGGTGATCAGTGCCGCAACGGCGACGATTCTCGATCGAAGCGGGTCATCCACGCCGCCGACGAGCAATCCGAGCCTCAGGACTTCACCGAGCAGGGTCCACACGAACACGACCCAGATGATTCCGAGGAGGGCGTCGCCGACCAGGCGAACTGGATCGCGGTCAGTGTGTCCGTGGCTGAGCATCATGGTGGCAGGCAGGGTGATCAGGAGGGCGGCAAATAGAACGGTGCCGAAAACTGCCACCGCTGTCGGCCAGTCCGGCCGGACGAACAAGCTCCACCACGGGTACACGAACAACAGAGCCAAGATCGACGCGACAATCGCGGATATGGCAACGATCCGCAACGGTCTGCGGCGCGGAACTCGAGCGACGTCGGTCGCCTGGGGTGTAGTCACCCCGTCCAGAGTAAAGGTCCACTGGTCTATTAACAAGGGGACGGTGGTCCGCTATCGGAATGTCGGTGTTCTCGGATAGGTTTCCGAACGTTGAAACTCGGCCAGTGATCAGGTGGGTGGCGTATGGAGAAGTACGACGTCAAGAAGGCATACAAGGATCTCTATTCCCCCGGGCGCCGCGATTTTGCCCTCGTGACCGTCCCGCGCTTCGGCTACTTCGCCGTCGACGGTCACGGTGATCCCAACACTGCCACCGAGTACTCCGAGGCGCTCGAAGCGCTGTATTCGGTGTCCTACGCGACCAAATTCGCGAGCAAGAAGGAACTGGATCGCGACTTCGTCGTGGGCCCGCTGGAAGGGTTGTGGCGGGCAGATGACCCCGAGGTGTTCGTGACGCGGGACAAGTCGTCGTGGGATTGGACGATGATGATCTCGCAACCGGAGTGGATCACGGAGACCGAACTGTCTGCGTCGATTGACGCAGTCCGGGCCAAGGCAGTGCGGGCCAAGAAGGAGATTGCCGCTCTCGACAAGGTCAGGTTTCTCGAGTTGGAGGAAGGTCTGTCCGTCCAGATTCTTCACGTCGGCTCGTACGACGACGAAGCTCCTACCCTGGACCGGCTGCACAACACGTTCATCCCGTCGAACGGCCTGAGCTTCAACGGCGATCATCACGAGATCTATCTCAGCGACGCTCGCCGTACACCGCCCGAGAAACTGAAGACGGTTCTGCGTCAGCCTGTTTCGAGGTAGCAATCAGGGCTCGAGGCCGCGCAACTTCTCGAGGTCGCGTCGCTCGCGTTTGGTCGGTCTGCCGGCGCCACGATCACGTCGCGGAATGGACGCGATCAGTTCGGGCGGTGGTGGGGGCGGCGAATTGTCCTGCAGGCAATCGGCGGCCAGCACGGCGCTGACTCGCTTCGTGATCGGCTTGACCACGACGACGATGCGCTCGATGCCGGATACACGCACCCGCACCTCGTCGCCGGCTTTCACCTGCTGAGCCGCCTTTGCCGACGTTCCGTTGACCCGAACGTGTCCCGATCGGCAGGCGGTCGCCGCCTGCGAGCGTGTTTTGAACAGCCGAACCGCCCACGTCCAGCTGTCCACGCGGACACTGATCGCGTCGGAGGGGAGTTGGGCTGGCACGCACTCCAGCCTACCGACGAGTGCTCACAGACCCTGCGCGCGGATGCCCGAGTAGGCGCGCGGTGCATACCGCAGTCGTAACGGCAGCAGATGCCAGAACCGATCTGTCAATGTCAGGAAGCGGGCGAACCAGAAGTACATCCGTTCGTCGCGCGGCGTCCATTCCCATTCAAGGGTCTTGCGCGCCTTCTCCGGCATCAGTGCCTTGCCGATCCAGTTCGCCACGGCCATCGTGGGGCGAGAGCTAAGACGCCACAGCCACGTCGGAACCTTCGGAGCCGGTGCGATGTCGTGCTCGGCGATGCGCGTCGACCATTTTGTGGTGTGGGTGTTGATCAGGTGGTTGTCGAGCATGTCTTCCCAATACGTGCGGAAGCTGGCGTAGTCGTCGAAAGCCGGTCGGTCGGTGAGTCCGTAACAGCGCCACCAGGTTACGGCCTCACGGACAAGCTGGTCCTTCTGCTCCGGTGTGAACTTCTTGTATGCAAATCGTTCGTTGAAATCGAGTATCACCTCGAAGAACGTGACGTGAGTCCACCAGAAAGTGTCAGGAGCGAGGGCGTGGTAGCGCCCGCCGGTTTCGTCTGTTCCTTTGAGATCGGTGTGGAAGTTGCGAACGAGCGTGCCTGTGCCCTCTTCGGTCCGGTCGTACACGACCCCGTAGATGGGAGGAAGTGAGCGGAACAGGCGGTCGAGCGGATTGTCGAAGAAGTTCGAATGATCTTGCAGCGCTCCACTTACCGCGGGGTGCATGTTCTGCAGCGTGCCTGCGCGTCCGAGATACAGCAGACCGCGAACGTCGCCGAAGTGTGTCCACGTCAGGGAACCGGGGCCGATCGGATCGGCTCGTAGTTCCCGGGGCTCTGGTCGCGCCTGGGGCTTAGGTCGACGAGTATCGGTGTCCGGATCGCTGCTCATCTGGTTGACCCTCCGCCTGCGCTCATGTGACAACGGTTGTTGTCACATGATGACTTTTGCTGCGCCGCGCGAATTTGTCAATGGATTCGGCTAGATCTGCCCGAAAACAACTCCGGCCCCTCACCTGCAACAGGTGAGGGGCCGGAAGAGTGAAGCGGTCGGACTCAGGCGTATTCGTAGAAGCCGCGACCGGTCTTCTTGCCGAGGCGACCGGCGTCGACCATGCGGCGAAGCAGCGCCGGCGGAGCGTAGTGCGGTTCTGCGAATTCCGCGTACAGCGACTCCGCTGCTGCGAGAGCGATGTCGAGACCGACGGTGTCGAGCAGCGTCAGCGGGCCCATCGGGTAGCCGCAGCCGCCCTTCATGGCCTCGTCGATGTCTTCTGCTGTGGCGTAGCCGGATTCGAGCATCCGGACAGCCTGGCACAGGTACGGGATGAGCAGAGCGTTGACGATGAAGCCCGAACGGTCGCCCGCGCGAACCGTCTTCTTGCGCAAGGTGTTCTTGGCGTAGTCGGTGACGGCGAGAACGGTCTCTTCGGACGTCGTCAGGCTGACCACGATCTCCACGAGCGGCATGACCGGCACGGGGTTGAAGAAGTGAACGCCGACAACCTGGCCGGGGCGCGAGGTGGCCTTGGCGATCTTGATGACGGGGATCGACGACGTGTTGGTCGCCAGAATGCCTGCAGGCTTGACGATCTTGTCGAGCTTGCCGAAGATCTCGTACTTGAGAGCTTCGATCTCGGGAGCAGCTTCGATCACCAGATCGCGATCGGCGAACTCTTCCATGTCCAAGGTGACGCGGACGCGTGCGATCGCGGCGTCGGCGTCTTCCTGGGTGATCTTGCCCTTGGCGACGCCGCGGTTGATCGACTTGGCGATCCGTTCGCGAGCAGCGGCGGCAAATTCTTCTTTGGTTTCGAGCACCAGTACCGAGCTACCGGCTTTTGCACAAACTTCGGCAATGCCGGCACCCATGGTGCCGCCGCCGATTACGCCTACGAGTTCCACAATTCTCCTCAAAAATTAGGGGCAAGCCCCTGTGCGCCGTTCCGGTAGTCAGAACTACCAGAAAGGCGCACAGGGGCGCGAAGTGCCTTACTTCAACAGCGCACGCGACATCACGACGCGCTGAATCTGGTTGGTGCCTTCGTAGATCTGCGTGATCTTGGCGTCGCGCATCATGCGCTCGACCGGGAAGTCGGTGGTGTAGCCGGCGCCACCGAACAGCTGCACGGCGTCGGTGGTGACCTCCATGGCAACGTCCGAAGCGAAGCACTTCGCCGCAGCGGAGATGAAGCCGAGGTTCTTCTCGCCGCGCTCGGCGCGTGCTGCGGAGGTGTAAACCATCAGACGTGCGGCTTCGACCTTCATCGCCATGTCCGCGAGCATGAACTGAACAGCCTGGAAGTCGCTGATGGACTTGCCGAACTGCTTGCGATCCTTGGTGTATGCCAGAGCCGCGTCGAGTGCGCCCTGGGCCAGGCCGACAGCCTGAGCACCGATGGTGGGACGCGTGTGGTCGAGGGTCTCGAGTGCCGTCTTGAAGCCGGTGCCCGGTTCGCCGATGATGCGGTCGCCGGGGATGCGGCAGTTCTCGAAGTACAGCTCAGCGGTGGGGGAGCCCTTGATGCCGAGCTTCTTTTCCTTCGGTCCGACGACAAAGCCCTCGTCGTCCTTGTGGACCATGAAGGAGGAGATGCCGTTTGCGCCCTTGTCGGGATCGGTGACAGCCATGACGGTGTACCAGGTGGACTTGCCGCCGTTGGTGATCCAGCACTTGGAGCCGTTGAGGATCCAGTCGTCGCCGTCAGCCTTTGCGCGGGTACGCATCGAAGCGGCGTCGGATCCGGCTTCACGCTCGGACAGTGCGTACGACGCCATTCCGCCGTTGACGAGGTCCGGGAGCACCTTGGACTTGAGCTCTTCGGAACCCTTGAGGATCAGGCCCATGGTGCCGAGCTTGTTCACAGCGGGGATCAGCGAGGAGGAGCCACAGACGCGGGCGACTTCCTCGATGACGATGCAGGTGGCGACGGAATCGGCGCCCTGGCCGTCGTAAGCCTCGGGAACGTGGATGGCGTTGAAGCCCGACGCGTTGAGAGCAGTGAGCGCTTCCTCGGGGAAACGTGCGTTCTCGTCGACGTCCTTGGCGTACGGCGCGATTTCCTTCTCGGAGAGTCCGCGGATAGCAGCCCGCAGTTCGTCGTGCTCTTCGTTCAGTGCGAAGAGATTGAAATCCGGGTTTCCTGCCATGGGAACGCTCCTTGGTGAAGGTGGCTTGAAGGCGGTCGGTGCGGCTCCGGCGTTACCAGCGAGATTCGCGGACAGACCGGTGCCCATGACCCCAGTCAAACACGGCACTGAGTGCCAGGTCAAGGGATGGGTGTGTGAAGTTTCGGTGCACGAGCAGTGTCAGCCGAGTTGTTCGTGGATTTTTCTGCTGATCTCATCAGCGGACGTGCCCGGGGGAAAGGCTACTACCAGCACGGACTTCGATTCTGGCGTGCTGGTCTTGGACCCGGGTGCCACGCCGTACGTCCGCCGAACGTCGAGCAATGCCTGACTTAGTGCATCAGCTGTGGCGTCCTCGTCGCCTTTGATCATGCTTCGCAAGAGGTAGTTGTGGCACGCGGTGACAGCTGCGGCAAAACCGACAACCTCGAGGACAGGTTCGCGGGGCACAGCGCTGCGCAGGTAGTCGACGAAGAGGCGCTCGTAGCGGAATCCGGTGACGAGTTCGCGGTCGCGAAGAGCCGGAACATGCTGTACGACGCGGTATCGCCGCATCGACAGGTCTCGGTTCCTGCGGAAGAAATCGAACACCAGTCCCGCGGCCTCGCACACGGACGCCCAGGGGTCGGCGGAATCGGACGCGAGGAACTCTGCGACGTGTTCGAGGAGGGACTCGTGATCGGCGAAGATCACGTCTTCCTTGGAGCGGAACTGCCGGAAGAACGTCCGACGCGACACACCGGCGGCAGCGGCGATCTGCTCGACGGTGGTGGCTTCGTACCCGTTCTCCGAGAACAACCGGATCGCTTGAGACGCGACGTGTACCCGAAACTGTGCGGGGTCAGTTCCGGGTACATCGGAGCGCTCGGTCATGGATGCAAGTATCCAGGTTTCGTCGGCGTCAGTTGTCGGCGCGTAGCTGGAACTTGAGAACCTTGCCGGTGGGGGTGCGAGGAAGGTCGAGCGGGAAGACGATGTCGCGGGGAACCTTGTACCCGGCCAGCAAAGTGCGGGTGTGCTCGACGATGTCTTCGGCGGATGCCTGTAATCCCTTGCCCAGCACCACGAATGCCTTCGGGCGCTCGCCCCACTTCTCGTCCGGAACGCCGACGACTGCCACGTCGATCACCGCGGGGTGACTCATGATCGCCTGCTCGACCTCGACGGTGGAGATGTTCTCGCCGCCTGAGATGATGATGTCCTTCGCGCGGTCCTTGAGCTGGATGTATCCGTCGGGATGCATGACGCCGAGGTCGCCGGAATGGAACCAACCACCGGCAAATGCTTCGGCTGTCGCGGCCTCGTCGCGGTAGTACCCGAGCATCACGTTGTTGCCGCGGAGCACGATCTCACCCATGGTCTGGCCGTCGGCGGGGATGTCGTTCATCTCGGCATCGACAACGCGAGCATTTTCGGCCTGCACCATGCCGACTCCCTGACGCGAGAGAAGTGCGGCGCGCTCGGACTGCGGCTTGTCGTCCCAGGCTTCCTGGTATTCGCAGATCGTGTAGGGGCCGTATACCTCGGTGAGGCCGTAGACGTGAACCACGGTGACACCGATGTCTTCGAGTTTTCCGATGATCGTCGGTGACGGGGGAGCGCCGGCGGTGGTGATGCGCAAGGCGTCGACCTTGTGGGCCTGGTCTGCGTCGGCGATGGTGGAGCAGACGGTAGGAGCGCCGCACAGATGTGTCACGCCCAGATTGTCGATGGCGTCCCAGATCGCATCGGCGCGGACCGCGCGCAGGCAGATATGTGTGCCCGCGGCCTGAGTGACGGCCCACGGCGTGCACCACCCGTTGCAGTGGAACATCGGCAGTGTCCACAGATACTTCGTCGCTCCGTCGAAGCCGTTGTGGAATGTCTCGCCGAGCGAGTTCAGGTACGCCCCGCGGTGGGAGTACATGACGCCCTTGGGTTTTCCGGTGGTACCCGAGGTGTAGTTGATGGCGATACACTGCTGCTCGTCGTCGACGCCCCAGTGCAGTGGCTGATCGGAGAGAGCTTCGCCTTCGGCAATCAGATCGGCGTACTGCCCGGTGACGATTCCGGTGGGAACGTCCGGATAGGGGACGGTGG
Organism: Rhodococcus sp. Ni2; assembly: GCF_021352185.1. NCBI lineage: Bacteria > Bacillati > Actinomycetota > Actinomycetes > Mycobacteriales > Nocardiaceae > Rhodococcus > Rhodococcus sp. Ni2. Next base: position 1,104,653 of record NZ_WOXZ01000001.1, on the reverse strand, counting down.
AGTCCGGGATCTCGACGATCTCACGCAGGCTCCCCACGTTTGCCTTGGACGAGGTGACCGAACCGACGAATTCGGAGTCCACGAACAGGATCGTGGTTCCCGAGTGATCGAGAATGTATTCGAGTTCGGGACCGGCGAGGCGTGAGTTCAGGGCGATCAGGACCCCGCCGGCGAGGGGAACGGCAAAATGCGCGAACAGCATCTCGGGTACGTTCGGCGCCAGGTATGCAACGCGGTCACCGGGCTGAATGCGTTCACGCAGGACGCGGGCCAGAGCCGCGACCTCGTCACCGAACTCTCGGTACGAGTAGGTCCGGTCGCCGTGAACGACGGCGGTGCGCTCGGGGAACACCGCGGCGCTGCGCTCGAGAAAACGCAGCGGACTGAGCGGGGTGTTGTTGGCTGCAACAGCTGTCGGGACAGACACGGTTCCTCCGAAGGCGACGTGGCACGGTTGGTGTCACGATAAGTGTGATCGGCACTACAAATGGCCTGGATGCACGCTATTGCCCAGCCAAAGGTGCCGCTACCCTCTGAATTGGGTACGTGGAGGTGAGAGTGAACAGGGTACTGAGACCGAGCGACGACGACGCGTTGCGCGCCGAACTGCGTCGGCTGCACCCCAAAACCGAGTTGCCGGTTCTGTTCGGCGGCTGCGTCAGCGACCGGTCGCTGACCATCACCGGTCACGTCGGCACGCGCAGCAACATCCTGCGAAACCTGCGGATCGACGCCGAATGCGGACTCGGCGGTCGGGCGATCGCAGAACAACGACCGGGCGCGGTCCAGGACTACGCGAACTCGTCGCACATCACTCACGACTACGACTACGAAGTGGGCACCGAAGCGATCGAATCCTTGATGGCAGTCCCCATCGTCGTACGCGGGGTTACTCGCGGAGCGATCTACGGAGGACTGCGTGCCAACCTGCCGATCGGCGACGTGATCGCAGAGACGATGATGCGATCGTCGTACGCGTTGGCCCGAGAATTCGAGATTCGCGACGAAGTGGATCGTCGGGTGGCGATGCTCGATACCGCTGCGGTGGAACATGGTTCGAACCGCGATGCCCAGATATCCGAAGGGTTGACCGAGAGCGTCCTGGCGCTCGGCGAGATCGCGGCGAACCTCGAGGACATGGCTCTCAGCGCGCAGGTCCTCGCGGTCGAGGCAAAGTTGCGGGCGTTGGCGTCGCCGAAACCTTCCGCGAACACTCCAGTCGCGAACACCGTTGTCCTGTCGCCACGCGAGCGGGAGGTGATGGGGTACGTCGCTCTCGGACTGCGCAATGCCGAGATCGCCGAGAGGTTGTCCCTGAGCGTCGAAACGATCAAGACGTACATGAGGAATCTGATGGGAAAACTCGACGTCCGCAGTCGTCACGAAGCGGTCGTGGAAGCGCGGCGGCAAGGTTTGATTCTGTGAGGGCTTGATTCTCTGATCGGTCCCGCCAAGCGGAATTTCGGAACTGCGTCGCCACTCCGGTTGATATGACGGACCTCACTATCGGCAGAGTTCGACACGAGTGATGAGGGCATCGATGCAGGATTTGTTCGACAACAACGACATGACCGGCCTGGCCGAAGCGATCAAGAGCGGCGACGTCTCCGCCAAGGAAGTCCTCGAGTTCAGTCTGGACAGGCTCGACGAGCGCAACCCGGCAGTCAACGCGGTGATCAGTGAGCGCCGAGAGGAAGCGCGCAACGAGGTATCAGGCGGCCTGCCGGATGGTCCACTGCAGGGCGTCCCGTTCGTGATCAAAGACCTCGGCATGGACGTCGCAGGATTGCCGAGCACCAATGGATCTCGATTGTTCGCCGACGCTGTGGCAGAAAAAGATTCGACGCTCGTCGAGCGCTACCGCCAGGCTGGTCTGGTTGTCATCGGCAAGACGAACACCCCGGAGTTCGGCAAGAACGCGAGTACCGAACCTGCGCTGTTCGGACCCACCCGTAACCCTTACGCCCTTGATCGTTCGCCCGGCGGATCTTCGGGTGGCACGGCTGTAGCTGTTGCCGTCGGGATCGTGCCAGGCGGGCATGCCAGCGACGGTGGTGGATCGATCCGTATTCCCGCATCGGCCTGCGGCCTGGTAGGCCTCAAGCCGAGCCGAGGACGTACTCCGACGGCACCGGCGCGCACGCTCTTCTCGTCGCCGATGAGTGTTCATCACGCGCTCACCCGAAGTGTCCGCGACACTGCGTTGCTTCTCGATCTGTCCGCCGGGCCGACAGTGGGCGATCCTTACGTGATCCTGGCGCCGAAGCGGCCGTACATCGAGGAAGTGGGTGCCGATCCCGGACGGTTGCGGATCGGTCTGAGTAACGCTCTTCCTGACGGCACACCGGTGGACCCGGAGTGCTCGGCCGTCGCGACCGGTGTTGCCGGCCTGCTCGAAGAACTCGGTCACGATGTCACCGAGAGTGCCCCGAACTTTCCGCTCGATGCGCTCACTGCCGGGCTTTCGGTGTTGATGGGCATTCCGATGACGATCGAGGTCGACGAACGACTCGACGCCCTGAACCGCGCGATCCGCGACGACGACCTCGAGCCGATGGCGCGGATGATCTACGACCGCGCGAAGTCCGAAAGTGCGACGAACGTCGTCAAGGCGCTGCAGGAACTCGAGCGGGCCGCCCAGGTGATCGGTGCGTTCTTTGTCGATCACGACCTGTTGCTGACTCCGACGATGGCTCGGCCGGCAGCTCCGCTCGGTCTGCTCGATACGGCGAATCCTATGTCGATCTGGGAGCATTCGGCCGGGTACAGCGGCTTGACCAGTCCGTTCAACAGTTCAGGTCAGCCGGCGATTTCCTTGCCGATGGGTCATGACTCGGCCGGCGTTCCGATCGGCGTGCAGTTGGTCGGCGCGTTCGGCCGTGAAGATCTGCTGATTCAGGTTGCGTCGCAGCTCGAAACAGCCCGTCCGTGGTCCATTGCGCCGGTGTGGCCGCCGGTCCCGGCGTAGCGCGCGGTCGTCCGAGCCGGGGAGGACGTCAGGCGATGATGCGAATCGGCCACTGGCCGTTCACATCTGCCACGTCCCTCCCTTGGCTGAGAAGGTACTCGGCGAAATCGCGTTGCCGCTCGGCGTGCCAATCGGCTTGATCGACCATGAGATCGAGCCCCAGGATGTCGGGGAACCGCACGGCCAACTCGCGGGCCAACGCTGCCGCAGCTTTGGCATCGGCCTCGGCTTCGTGCGCCGACTCCAATGAAATTCCGTAGTGCTCGCACACGGCCGCAAGCGTTCGCTTGCCCTTGCGGAACGTATCCATCGCCCGATCGATCACGTACGGATCGATCACCAACCCCGGAACGAATGCAGGCTTGCCGATGCGCAGACCCTCGGCATGCATGACCGTCAGATCATAGGAGGCATTGAACGCCACGACGGCGTGATCGCGCGCCCAGGAATTGTGCAGAGCCTCGCGAATCTCTTCGTAGCCCTCGGAATAATCCTGGCCGTGTTGCGCCGCGAACTCGGTGCTGATGCCGTGAACAGCCGAGGCGCCGGCGGGGATGTCGACGCCGGGATCGAGTAGCCACGTGCGTGTTTCGACACTCGAACCGTCGATCACCGCGACGCAGGCACTGACGATACGAGCGGTCGACGGATCCCGCCCCGTGGTCTCGAGGTCGAACGCGCAGATCGGGCGATCGGACCAGCTACTCATCGGGGGCCTTTCGGTGCAGAACGTCATGTCCGAATCACTATGCACCCCCCTACCGACACAAACGACGAACAGCCACCTCCGGGGTGAAGGTGGAGGTGGCTGCTGCGTAACTGTGTGACGGACCTACAGAATCTCGGTTCCGACCGTGAAGCGATCCATGACGTCTTCGCGCGGAGTCACACCGAAGCCCGGTCCCTGCGGCACGGCGATGTGGCCGTCCTCGATGACAAAAGGTTCGGTGATGTCTTCCTTGTAGAAGCGATCGGACGCCGAGATGTCGCCGGGCAGCGTGAATCCGTCCAGCGCCGCGAGGGCTGCGTTGGCGGCGCGGCCGATTCCGGTCTCGAGCATCCCGCCGCACCACACCGCAATACCGTGTGCCGAGGCGAGATCGTGGATGCGCTTGGCTTCCAGATATCCACCGACACGGCTCGGCTTGATGTTGATGACCGAAGCGGCACCGAGCGTGATGGCATCCGCCGCATCCTTGGCCGACTCGACCGACTCGTCGAGGCAGATCGGAGTCGAAAGGGACTGGGCGAGCTTGGCGTGCTGCACCAAATCGTCCTCGGCCAGCGGCTGTTCGATGAGGAGCAGTGCGAATTCGTCCAGGCGACGGAGCAACTGCGCGTCGACGAGGGTGTACGCGGCGTTCGCGTCGACCTGCAGAGGAACGTCGTAGCCGAACTCCTTGCGCACCGCAGCCACGGGAGCGATGTCCCAGCCCGGCTTGATCTTCAGCTTGATTCGCACGTAACCCTGCGACAGATAGTTGCCGACGGTCTCGAGCAGTTGAGGGATGCTGTCCTGGATGCCGACGGACACTCCCGAGGGAACTCGCGTGCGAGTGGCACCGAGGTACCGAGCGAAAGACTGTCCGCGAGCGCGCAATTCAGCATCGAGAATTGCCATTTCGATAGCCGACTTCGACATCTGGTGACCCACGACGTGGTGAAGTACGCTGCCGACCGTCTCGGCCGAGAGCGGCTGATCCGACTGCGACTTACGTAGCGTCGGAACAAGATACTCGCGAAGCATCGCCCGCGCACCAGCGGTGTATTCGGAGTTGTAGTACGGATCGCTGAGCGAGCCGCACTCGCCCCAGCCGACGGTCTCCACCGGACCGTTGGGGCCGTCGGTGGTGCCGCTCACTTTCAGGACGAGGGTGTTGCGCTCGAGCTGGGTGCTGAATGACGTGGTGAAGGGGGAGACGAGAGGGATGCGCAGTTCGCGCAATTCGACGGACTCAATGTGCATGGACTTGCTCTTCTCCGGTTGTCTCGCAGATTTTCGTGAACATGTAATAGCCGCTGGGGTCGAAGCCGGTCGATTGCCATTCCTTCGAGGCGATCAGTGGTTCGAGGTACTCGCGAAGCGCGTGTCGCCAGGCAAAGGCAGAGGCGCGGTCGACTGTTCTCAGATGCTCGATGTCTCTGGGTATTCCGACTGCGATATCGACGCAGTCGGGTGGGATCGGGAGCATTCGAGGCGTACCGTCTTCGGTGGGTTGAAGCACCTTGAATGTATCATTCACGGCCACAGTAGAACTCGGAGATCCACCGACGTCGAGGTCCCAACTGACGAGCATACGATCGCTGGCGTCGCCTGCATTGATTCCGTCTGCCATCGACCCGTAGAAATCCGGGTTGTATTCGGCCGGTTCGGCTCCGAGACGCTGAATGTTGAAATAGGCATTTCGTGCGACCAGTGGATCGAAGGTCCACCGGATCGTCTTGACGCCGCGCTCGATGCACCAGTCTCGCTGATGATGCTTGAGGGCGCGGCCGATTCCCTTGCCTGCGTGTCCCGGTAGTACTCCGGCGATGTGTGAGTGCAGAACCTCGCCGAGAGGCTCGACGAAGAATCCGACGCAACCACCGATCATTTCGCCTTCGGAAAAGGCTCCCACCACGTAGTGACCACCGTGGTGAAGCGCAACCAACATCGCAGTGCCGAAATGAGCCGGTCCGGGACTGGTAGCCCAGATCTCGTCGAAAACGGCGGATAGATCGGCTATTTCGCGGGTATCGACCAGTTCTCGAAACTCAACCGCTTTGCTTTTCGACACGAGGGCCCCCTTCAGACGTGATCGAACGAATAAGGCCCGCAACCAACGCCGTCCTCGGAGCGATTGCGGACACGAGCGCATGCTCGGTCTCGGCGTGTGCACCGCCGCCGACGCCACCGAGGCCGTCGAGGGTGGGGATACCGATACCGGCAGTGAAGTTTCCGTCCGAGGCTCCGCCTACGGCGAGGCCGACGGGCGGAGTCAGATCATGCTCGAGCGCAACGCGTTCCGCCAACGCCAGCAACGGTGCGGACATCGTCCCTTCGAGAGGTGGACGGTTGACACCACCCGAGACCGTGACTACGGCTTCGGGGTGGATTGCCTGCAGGGCTCGGATATTCGCATCGACGCGCTCCTGCTCGGCGGCGCTGGTTGCGCGCACGTCCACGTCGACGAAGGCTTCTGCCGGAACGGTGTTGGTTGTGGTTCCGGCTGAAATGACAGTCGGGGTGACGGTGGTTGCCTGTGCCGGCGAGGACAAGTCGTTGATCGCGATCACGAGACGAGCCAGTTCTACTGCAGCGTTGATGCCTTTTTCCGGCTCCAGCCCGGCGTGGGCGGCGCGACCGGCAACATGGATCCGATACAGCGACACTCCCTTGCGGACAGTCTTCAGTTCGCCACCGTCACCGCCGGCCTCGAGAACCAGTACCGCGCCTGCCGCAAGTTCCTCGATGAGGGACCGCGACGTGGGTGAACCGATTTCTTCGTCACCGGTCACGAGGAGTGTGATTCCGTCGAGTGCGTCGTCGCCGTGCAGCTCCCGGACGATAGCGAGGGCGTGGATTGCCTGAACGACACCAAGTTTCATGTCGAGTCCGCCCGGACCTCGGAGCGCTCCGTCGGTGACGGCTGCGGGCAGGCGTGTCAGGGTGCCGATCGGCCACACGGTGTCATGATGACCGAGCAGCATCAGCCGCGTCGGTGAGCTGCCGAAACGGGTCACCAGATGGGTACGGCCTTCCGTCACTATCGACTCCGGTGTCACGCCGAGTCGTTCGTGGACAAGGTCTGACGTCCACTTCGCGCTGCGGGCAACAGCTTCGAGATCGTGTGACGGCGACTCGACTTCGATGAGCGCGATGGCGTCCTCGAGGATCTGAGGAAGTTGGCGCTCGGCCAGATCGCGGAGAATGGTCATCGGTTGTTCACTCGCGGATACGCGCGGCTTCCGACGTGTAGCAATTGTGTACTCCCGTTGTCGGAGAAAGTGATCCGGATCCAACCCGCTGATTGAGGTAGTTGGGTCGCGAATACTCCAGGGTGAACTTCGATCAGGCTGAGAGAGACGGACTCTGCGCTTTCGGCGGTGACCGAAGGGTCGATGTGATCGGTGCGGCGGGCGGTCAGGGAACCGCCGGTCCTTTCCAAGACGAAATCGGCTGCGGCATCGCGGTACAGGCCGCACAGCGCATCGAGTTCTTCAGGTGAGGACGTGACGCGGGTGTGGGGGTCACCAGGCGAGAATGCCGGTGTCACACTGACGCCGCCTATGGAACCGATTACTTCAGCCAGAAGATCGCCGGAGAGAGCGTCCATTGCTCCACCGTTGGCCATCAGGACCACGGCTAGACCGCACGACGGCACCACTCGCAAGAACGACTGCTGGCCGAGAGTTCCGCCATTGTGGCCATGAGCCAGTACCCCGCCCCAATTGTGCAGCAGCCACGTGGTTCCCATGATGTCCGCTGACGACACGTCACCGATCTGGCGGCGCTCCTCGAGCATCGCCAGATGAGTGGAACGCCGAAGGAGAACCGGGTCCTCGCGCATCGAGTCCTGAGCGAACAGGAGTAGATCTTCGGCCGTGCTGTTGATGAGGCCGGCGGGGCCCATCGAGCGGGGGATGAGGAACTGTGGTGTCTGCTCGAGATTGTCGGCGCCGCCGACGTGCCCGACTGCGGCAGCGCCGACGTGTCCGACTGCAGCGCGGTGCAGTGCCGTCTCCTCAGGCAGGGTCGTGGTTTTGGTCAGGCCGAGCGGTTCGATGATCCGCTCGCGCAGAACCGCGTCCCAACTCTTACCTCGGAGAACCTCGATGATTCGTCCGGCGATCACGAAGCCGGTGTTGCAGTACGACCAATCGGTGCCGGGGGCGAAGAGCTGCACCGTTGATTTCAGTGATGCGACGTATCGCTCGACGCAGTCGTCGCCGCGCCCGCCGTCGATGAAAACGTCACCGTCGATGCCACTGGTGTGAGTCAACAGGTGGCGAGTCGTGACCGTTTCGGTGGCTACCGCGTCGGCAACTGCGAAGTCCGGCAGGATGTTCCGGACAGGTGAGTCGAGATCCAGCAATCCTTCTTCGACGAGCTGCATGATCAGGGTGGCCGTCCAGACCTTGCTGATCGAACCCATCTGGAACAGCGTGTCGGGCGTAGCCGCGACGCCGGTGCGGGTACTGACGACACCGGACGTGACCACGGTGCGGGAGAATCCGCTGCGGGTTGTGGTCAGAATTCCCAGTGAGGCGCCGGGCACCCCGTACTTCGCACTCAGGGTGTCGAGTCGGTACTGCCAGTAGTCGGGATCGACCGTGGTCAGTGCGGGCTTGGGGGAGAGGTGCCGTTCGATCCAGTCGACGAGACGAGTGCTGTACTCCAGTCGGTGGGACGGCCGACCCGTCAACACGAAGGCATGTGACGCGTCCGGGAAAACCACCAACTCGGTCGGGGTGCCGGCCAAACGCAGTCCACCGAACCACTGTTCGGCCTGATTGACCGGGCAACGGACGTCGCTGCCGCCGTGAAGGATCAGCGTCGGTGTCGTCACCTGGGAGACTCGCCCCAGCGGCGAAAGTTCCTGTACCCGAGATGACTGCGGGTCGAATTCGACCGTCTGCAGCAAGATGCCCTCGTCCGAGGGGCCGGCCGTGTTCGCGATGTCGCAAACGAGACCACCGGCGACTGCGACGGCAAACCGATCGGTGACGGACGTCAGGGCGCACGTCATGAATCCGCCGTAGCTGTAGCCCGTGAGCACCAGTTGCTCCGGATCGGCCATCCCCTCGGTGACAAGGGTTTCGACCGGTTCGAGCAGGTCGGCACGATCCGCCTCACCCCAGCCGTCCCGCACACCGTCGAAGAAGTCGTTTCCGTAGCCGTCACTTCCGCGCGGATTGATCATCAAGACCGTGAATCCCAGCGCGACCAGTTCCGCGTGGTATGCGTGCATCACGGTGGGCGTTCCGGTCCAGGCATTGTGTGGTCCGCCGTGGACGTCCAGAACCAGCGGGCCGGCGCCCGTGACGTTCGGGTCGCGCAGGATCCAACCCTGAACACGGGTGCCGTCGCTGATGTCGAACCAACGCTCGGAGGCGACTGGAAACGCGACGGAAGTTGTCAGTTCCGTGTTCAATTCGGTGACGGTTTCGACTGCACGAGTCTCGAGGTCGATGACGGCGACCTCGCCGAAGGATGTCGCCGTTGCCAGCGCGACGACGGCTCGCCCGGACGTCAGGGCAAGGCCTGAGACCACTGTCTGCTCGTCGGTGAGAAGTGGTGAGACGGAGCCTGATCCGAAATCGACCTTGTGCAGTTCGGTGGAGCCGTGGTTGCGGATGCAGAAGACGATGTCGCCGTCGGCGGTGAAACTCGGTGCGCCACCGGGATAACCGGTCCCGCCCGGCATGACGTTTCGGTCGAGTCCGGACGTCAGGCTGCGGTCTTCCACTCGCTGGTCGCGGTGCAGGACAAGAAGTTCGTTGTTGTGAATGATCGGTGTGTGCCAACCGACGGCTACGACCGCGTCGCCGGCAGGTGTCCATGCAAGTGGTCCTGCGATGCCGCGTGCGTGCCCCAACATCCGCGGAGCGGAGGCGAGATCAGTCAGCGATACGGTCCAGGCGGAACTCGCCCGCGTCAGATCGGCGTCGCCGTCCATCGCCGCGGTGAAAGCCAGTTCGGTGCCGTCGGGACTGTACGCGGGATGCGAAGCGTCCCAATCGCCGTCCGTCAGCTGCCGAAGCGAGCCGGCGGCCAGATCGAACTCGAACAAGTGCGCCCGAACGCTGCCCCGGACACCGGATCCGTCGACCTTGTAGTTGAGGCGCTTCGCCACCAAGAGGCATGACGATCCGGCGGCAGTGCGGTCGACGGGGGCGCTGAAGGCGATCCGAGCGCCGTCAGGAGAGAACACCGGTGCCCCCGCGCCGAGCGGGAGCTGCGCCGTGGTGGTCAGCTGTGTTGCCGGGCCCCCGGTGGCGTCGACCTTCCACAGTTGTGATGTGCCCGAGGAATCCGGCCGAACGAAGACCAACAGCGTCGAAACGGGATGCCAAGCCGGCGAGGTGTCGGCAGGCCCCGCGGTGAGCTGTAGTTGCGGGGAAGCCAACCAGATCGAGTGCTCGTTGGTATCCGCAGCCGGATTCGCTTCGGTACGTACGTATGCAATGCGTCCCGACGCCGATACGGCGATGCTGGTCGGTGTAACCACGGACGCGTAATCCTGGATTCTCGCCGAACGACGTTCTTCGGCACGGGCTACGGCAGCGGGGGAGTCGAGTGTGGTCGGCGTTGTCATTGGAACATCGGCTCCCCGAATGTCGGGATCGCGGACAACAGCTTTGCCGTGTACGGCTCCTTCGGCGAATCGATCACGTCGAGAACCGGCCCGTGCTCGACGATCTCGCCGCCGAGCATGACTGCGACGTGGTCACAGACGTAGCGGATCACCGCCAGGTTGTGACTGACGAACAGAACCGTCAGACCAAGCTGCTTCTGCAGATCCACCAACAGATTCAGAACCGCGCCCTGCACGGACACGTCCAGAGCGGAGGTGATTTCGTCGGCAAGCAGAACTGCCGGTGCGGCTGCCAAAGCCCGCGCGAGGGCAACGCGTTGGCGCTGACCACCCGACAACGACGACGGGTATTCGTGCGCCTTCTCCACCGGCAGTTGGACGGTGGTGAGGAGTCGAGCGACCTCGGCGGCGCGGTCGCCGCGGCTGCGCCGAGCTTTGTCACGACGCTCGGTGGACCGCAGCGCCTCGGCGAGTGACTGGCCGATGGTCATTCGCGGGTCGAGGCACGAGTACGGATCTTGGAAGACCATCTGGATCCGGTGGCGCAGACGAGCCGTCGCGCCGCGGGCGTGAGCGACGTCCACACCGTCGAGAAGGATCTGGCCGGAACTGGGCTCGGCCAGGCCGACAGTTGCTCGCGCCAGTGTCGACTTTCCGGAACCCGATTCACCGACGAGACCGACCACCGATCCGGAGGGGATGTCGAGATTGATGTTCTTGACGGCGTGGAATTTTTTCGAACCGCTACCGAGGTGGACGTTGACGTCACGGAATTCGAGTCTGCTCATCGGATCTCCTCTGCAACAGCCAACAGTTCTTCCAACTCGATGTCGGCGGTGCTCTCCTCGGCGTCGAGGCTCTCCACCTGCCAGGCTTCGTCGACGGTGGCAAGCGGCTTGTCGCGATCGGTGCTCATGGTGGGGACCGCGGCGATCAGCGCGCGGGTGTACGGATGCTTTGCACGGCCGGCAATCAGATCGTCGACTGCGATGTCTTCGACGATTTCGCCGGCAAACATGACGAGGACACGGGTGCACATGCCGGTGATGACGGCCATGTCGTGCGAGATGAGAAGGATTGCGGCGCCGGTTTCTTCGCGAACCTCGTGGAGCAGCCCGAGGACCTCACGCTGAACGGTCACGTCGAGCGCAGTGGTGGGTTCGTCCGCGATGATCAGAGCGGGCTTACCCATCAGACCCATGGCGATCATCGCGCGCTGACGCATACCGCCGGAGAACTCGTGGGGGTACTGCTTCGCACGCCTGGGCGCGTCGGGGATCTTGACGGCGTTCAGTCGCTCGACTGCCGCCTTCTTCGCGTCGGCCTTGCTCATACCTTCGTGGAGCCAACCGATCTCGGCGACCTGGTATCCGACCTTGAGAGACGGATTCATGGACGACATCGGATCCTGGAACACCATCGCCATACGTGTGCCGAGTTGGCGGGCAACCTTGCGCGAAGCCGCGTCGTCCGGCCGCTTGCCGTCCTTCATCAGCACGGTGCCGTCGAACTCGATGAGCCCGGCGTCGACCACGGTGGGGTGGTCGGTCAGCTGCGCAATTGCCATGCAACTCAGTGACTTTCCGGACCCGGATTCACCGACGATGCCCACGGTTTCGCCGCGGTGAACTGTAAAACTGATGTTGTCGACGGGGCGACGCCAGTCGTCACCCGCGGGGACTGCGACGGACATGTTGCGGACGGTCAGTACCGCGTCTTCGTCGGTGGGCGCCGAATCGGCCTGGGCAGTTTTCCGGTTGATCGGCTTCCACTTCGGCAGGCGACTGCTGATCGGACTGCGAACTCCCGCGCCGCGAGCAATGGCCTCGCCGAGCAGCGTGAAGGTCAAGCCGGCGAGCACTACGGCGATGCCGGGGGCGAGTGCGGTGGCCGGGTTGACGAAGATCTTCGACAGACCTTCGTTGAGCATCCGGCCCCAGTCGAATGCAGGCGGCTGAATGCCCAAGCCGAGGAACGAGAGTCCGGCGAAGACCACCAGGCCGCTGCCGACAGCGATGCTGGCATTGACGATGAGTGGTTCACGGATATTGGGGAGAATGTGACGGAACAGCAGCCCGGGCTTGGTAACCCCGAGGATGCGTGCTGCGTCGATGAAGTCGCGTCCGTTGACCGACGAAGCCAGTGCGTACGTCAACCTCGCGAACGGCGAGGCCAGGGCGAGGCCGATGGCGATCACCGCGCTGCCAGCACCCTGGCCGAGAACGACCAACAGGAAGATCGCGAGGAGCAGTCCGGGGAATGCGATGGCGAAGTTGAGGAATGCCACGACCATTCGTCCGACCCAGCGGGGAGCGAGCGTCGGGAGCGTACCGAGTATCAGGCCAATTGTGACACCGAGTGCGACGGCTCCGAGAGCCATGAGCACCGACAGTCTCGCGGCGGTCATCGTGCGGGCGAAGACGTCACGCCCGCCGGCGTCGGTGCCGAAGATGTGCTCGGAACTCGGTCCCTGAGAGAGTGCCTTCGGGTTGGCTGCGACAGCGGCGTCACCCCAGATCATCGGTCCGAAGATGACGAGGGCGATCAGAGCGGTCAGGAAGGTGAGGGCCAGGATTCCCAATGGGGTGCGGAACGTTCCGACGATCCAGTGTCGTCGCGGGGGCGTCTTGGGGGCCGCAGTGGGGGCCGTAGGTGAGGTGCTCAACTCAGTTCTCCCGAATTGTGGATCGTGGGTCGATGAGAGCGAGCACCACGTCGACGATGAAATTGATGAGAAGGACGATGGCGCCGTAGATCACGACCAGTGTCTGGGCGAGCGGGTAGTCCTTCTCGGTGATAGACTTGACCAGCGCCATGCCCATGCCGGGCCAGGCGAAGATGCTCTCGATGAGCACGGTGCCGGCAATCAGACCACCCAGGAGGAGTCCGGCGAGCGTCAGCGTCGACGTCATGAGGTTGGGCATTGCATGACGGAAGTAGATTCGTGCCACGGGCATTCGCTTGGCGCGCGCCGTACGGATGTAGTCCATGTCCAACACGCCGAGCGCCTCTGCACGGACGATGCGCGACATCGAGGCGATGGCACCGATCGACATGGCCGCGACCGGGAGGATGTAGCTTTCCGGTCCACCTCGGCCGGCGACGGGCAGAACAGGGAACGTGACGGCAAAGAGGTAGACCAGCGCCGTACCGAACATGAACTCGGGGATCACGGCGATGGTGCCCGACGTTGCGGTGTAACCGATCTCGACTCCGCGTCGTCGACCGTTGCGGGTCAGTGCAGCGAAGATGAGGCCGATCGGAATGCCCACTAGCAGCACCGTGACGACTGTGAGTACAGCCAGTTCGAGTGTTGCCGGTAGGCGGGACGCGATCACCTCGAAGACCGGAGTCCTCAAGGTGATCGAGTCACCGGGATTCCCGCTCAGCAACCCGCCGACGAATCGGAAGTACTGCTGCCACAAGGGAAGGTCGTAACCGAGCTGAGACCTCGTTGTCTCGACCAGTTCGACCGGTGCGTTCATTCCCAGTGCCAACCGAACCGGGTCTCCCGGAATCAGTTGGAGCATCAGGAACGCCGCAGTCACCAGCGCCCAGAGTGAAATCACGAAGGTGCCGAAACGACGCAGAAGATATGCGGGCCAGCTGTCGGACTCGAGCCACTTTGCTCGAGCCTGAGGCGCCGCTTCTGGTTTCGCGGCTTCAATAGTTTGACTCATGGGCTGTCTTTCCGGAGGGCGGGATGCTGGGGCGGGAAGATATTTCAGAGTGGGCGGACGGCCTACTGGTAGAGACGCAGCGCAGAACCGTTGAGCGACTTGCCGAATGAGAGTCCGGCCTTGTTGAAGTACACGTTCATGACGGAGTCGGCGAAGGGCACGGCCGCGATCGTCTTGGTGAGCTCCGACTCGGCGTCGGCCCAGGCGTCACAAGCGTCGCTACCGGTCAGACCGGAAGCCTTGGTGGCTGCTGCTTCGTAGGCGGGGTTGCTGACCGATCCGAAGTTCTTGCCTGCTGCGGGAACCGGCCCGGCAAAGTACGCAGTGAAGGTGCTGGGCAGCGAGGAGTTGACCTGGACCCAGGCGATGTCCCAGGCAGAGTTGTCCTTGCCGCTCAGAATGACGTCGATGATCTTGTTCGAGTCGCCCCCGGTCACCTCGACGTTTGCGCCGAGTTCGGACCACGCCGACTGAGCAAGTTCGGCCGCCGCGTTGCGCGGATCGTCGGTGCCGTCGTACACGAGGCGGAGGTTGAGCGGCTTGCCATCCTTGCTTCGCTTGCCGTCAGCGCCGGCGGTCCAACCAGCGCCGTCCAGTGTTGCCTTGGCGGCAGTGAGGTCGAAGTCCGGAATGTTGCCTGCGACAGAGTCGTAAACGCAGGCGCGCGGTTCGACGGCGACGAGGCTGGTTGCCCGGACCCCGTGTCCGGCGGTGATGACCTGAGTGAGGTCGTCGAGATCGACCGCTTGGATCAGGGCCTTGCGCACTGCGGGATCGCTGGTGGGATTACTCGCGATCTGGTTGAAGTACATCTGGCCTGCCGGCAGAGGCCGACCGACGGAGTCCAGATTGGCTGCCGCGACGCGGTCCTTGTCCGGACCGGCGATCGGAGCTGCGTTGAGTTCACCCGAGAGCAGCTGATTTGCGGCGGTGCTCACGTTCGGCGACATGGCGGCGACGACCGTCTTGGGGACGCCCGGGGTGTCGGAGGTCGTGCCGTCGGGGCCCCAGTTGTAGCCCTCGCGACGCTGGAACGTGTAGTGGTCGTTGGCGGCAACTTCGGTGACTTCGAACATGCCGGTGCCGAGCGACTTCTTGTTCGACGCTGTCGGATCTTTCAATCCGGCCTCGCACAGGATCGGCAGGCGACCGACGTTGAGAAGAAGGAACGGGCTCGGCGCCGGAGTGGTCACCGTGACAGTGCGCGTTGCCGGATCGGCAGTCGCAGTGGCGCCGGTCGGTACGGAGGACCCGCGCAACTGTGAACCGTTGTCCGGGTTGGCCACGAAGTTGATGTTGTCCGCGACGGTCTGCGGTGTCAGCGTCGATCCGTCGGTACAGGTCACCCCGTCACGGATGGTGAAGGACGCCGAGGTCGGGGTCTCCTCCCACTTCTCCGCCAACCACGGTCCGACTTCACTGGTATCGGGATCCTGGTAGATCAGGTAGTCGTACGCCAAACGCGACAACTCGGCGGTCGCCGAGGCGGCCGACATGATCGGGTTGAGTGCACCCGGATCGGCCTGCAGGGCGAAACGGAAGGTCCCGTCGGTGGCCGGTTCACCGCCACTGGCGCCCGAGGACGTGCCTCCCGAGCCACAAGCAGACAACACAAGCGTGAGCCCTGCGGCTGCCGCAAGTGTTGGATAGAAGCGGTGTTTCATGGTGCCTCCGTGATGGAGCAGGGGCCCGAGCGAAAAACGTGAGGGCGCGGTTGAGTGTTGACTGCTAAATCTTGGCGCATGACGTGACGCGCATCTCTGTCGATCCTCACGAAAATCGGGTCGATTTTCGTCCGCTCCCACGAAAACCGTCAGGATCAGTGAATACCTGTCCGTATACCGACAGCGACCGGCGAAACACGACGATTTCCCCGGTCGCTACCGGCGGTCTACTGGTACAGGCGCAGGGCCGAACCGGTGAAATTACGGCCGAATGCGAGACCCGCATTGTTGAAGTAGAGAGTCGTGATCTTGTCGGCAAAAGGTACCGCGGAGTTTGCTTTGATGATCTCTGATTCGGCGTCTGCCCAAGCGGCACAAGCATCCTCGCCGGTCAGTCCCGAAGCCTTGGCGACGGCTGCGTCGTAGGCCGGGTTGGAGATCGACGAGAAATTGAGTCCCGCAGCTGGCACCGGACCGGAGAGGAAGGGTACGAGCATGCTGGGCAGCGCGACGTTGATCGGCTCCCACGCAACATCCCACGCGGTGTTGTCCTTGCCGCTGAGTGCTACATCGAGGATCTTGTTCGAGTCTCCGCTGGTGAGTTCGACAGTTGCGCCCAGATTGTTCCAAGCGTTGAGTGCGACGTCGGCGGCAGCATCGGTCGAGTCACCGAACGTTTCGTAGACCATCCGAAGTCGGAGCGGTGTGCCGTCCTTGCTGCGCTTACCGTCGGCACCGATTTTCCAGCCCGCTGATTCGAGAGTTTCTGCGGCTGCGCTGGGATCGAAGGCCGGCAGGTTTCCGGCGACAGAGTCGTAGATGCAGGCCCTCGGTTCGATGGACACCATCGTGGTAGACCGGGTTCCGCGGCCGGCGGTGAAGATCTCGGCGAGGTCGTCGAGATTGAGCGCCTGGACAAGGGCTTTGCGCACGGCCGGATCGCTGGTCGGATTACCCGGGCTGTGATTGAAGAACATCTCGCCTGCCGGAGCCGGCTGCTTGACCGTGTTCAGGTTCGCGGCATTCAATCGGTCCTGATCGGCGCCGGAGACGGCGGCGGCATTCAGATCACCGGACAACAGCTGATTCGCAGACGTACTCGTATTGGTCACGATGGACGCGACGACATTCTTGGGCACTCCGGCAGTGTCGGAGGTGGTGTCGTCAGGTCCCCAGTTGTATCCGTCGCGCCGAACGTAGGAGTAATGATCGTTGGCGACTGCCTCGGTCATCTGGAACATGCCCGATCCGAAGGTCGTCTTGTTTGCCGCCGTCGGATCCTTCAACCCTGCCTCGCACATGATCGGAATCCGCGCCAGATTGAGGAGCAGGAAGGGCGAGGGCTCCGGAGTCGTAACAGTCACTGTCCGTGTTGCCAGGTCGGCGTTGGCAGTTGCAGTTGCCGGTGCGTACACCCCGCGGAGAGCGGATTTGTTTGCGGCGTTCGTGATGAAGTTGACGGTGTCTGCGACAGTCTGAGCAGTCAGGGCGGATCCGTCGGTACAGGTGACGCCGTCGCGAATGGTGAACGACGCGGAAGTAGTTGTCTCTTCCCATTTTTCGGCGAGCCACGGCTTGGTGACGCCGGTATCGGGATCTGGGTTGAGCAGATAGTCGTAGCTCAGACGTGCCAGTGCGTGTGCCGGTGAAGCGGCAGTCATCAGCGGATTCAGAGCGCCGGGGTCGGCCACGAGTGCAAACTTGAAGGTGCCGTCGGTGAGCGGCTCACCCCCACCCGAACCTGATGTTCCACCCGACGAGCATGCGGTCAGGGCAAGGACAGTGCCGGTTGCCGCGGCCAGTAGTGCGTAGGACCGTTGTTTCATGGTGCCTCCGGAAGGTGTGGTCCCGCCCGAGTGACGCGAGGTCTGTCGGGTCAGGAGCAAAAGACGATTGCTTGAATCTTCACCCAACAAAAGAACGAGAACATCGTCCGGATTTACGAATGTTTCGTGAGACTTGGTAGATCGCTACAACATTGTCGGATGGAAGAGACGAAGCTGGAGCATCAGGCTGAATCGAGTTTCCGGATCATCGAGATCGATGCCGGCAATCCCGGCAAGCTTCTTGAGGCGGTACCGGAACGTGTTGACGTGGATGTGAACCAAGGACGCAGCAGCCGGAATGTCGCCGAACGTGTCGAGCCAGGCGCGGAGAGTGTCGACAAGGTTGATGTCGTGACTGCGGTCGTACTCACGCAGTACCGCGAGCGGACCCGATGCGGTCTCGTTCTCGTCCGCCAGGGCGTCGGAGAGGCGCAGAAGTAGGGAATTGATCTGCACGTCGTCGGCGCGCGCGACGGTCCGGCCCGAAGAATTCCACGTCGACCTCAGAACGCGAAGTGCTCGGTCGGCTTCGTCGCGTGACTTCTCCAGCGTCATCACGTCGGCCACTGTCGCACCGATTCCGATGACCACCGACTTTTCCGAACGGGAACGGTCTGCAAACTCCGACGCGATCCGACGCACGTAGTCGTCGTCGGTCTGGTGCCGGGTGTGTGGGATTACGGCGTAGACGGTGCCGCCGATCGCTGCCGCCACCGACAGCGGAAATACTTGGTCGAGATAGGTATTGAGTGTCAGGGCCAGTTGATCGACGTCGGCTTCGGCCTCCAACGATGCACCGGCGCCGCTACGGAAGCCGGCCGCAAGCACGTTTGCTTTCGAACGGCCGTAGCCCAGTCGCTCGGCCGCTTCCTTCGCTGAAGTGCCGCCACTCAGTAACGTGATCACCTCGCCCAACCTCAGTCGTCGTGCCGAATCCGCGGCCAGTTTGGCGCGAAGCAAACTCATGGCGGCCACGCCCGCAGCCTCGACGAGCGTTTTGACCTGCAATTCGTTCGGCTCCTCGTCCAAGATCACCCAGATCGAACCGAGGATCTGCGATGCCGCATGTATTCGCATGCCGACGCGGGGCCTGATGCCCGGCCCGATACCCGGTAGAAATACCGGCAGGGTAGAGCCGTAGATCTTGTTGAAATACCCCATTGACCTGAGCCGATCGGAATAGTGCTGCGGCACTTGATGTCCGAGGACACTCTGCTTACGTGCCTCGTCGCCGAAGGCTTGATCCGCCGAGAACGCGAGGATCCGGCTCGACTGATTCTCGATGGTGACCGGGCCGTTCAATACCTGAGCGATCGAGTTGGCAAGATCGAACAGGTCGGCGTCGGCGGCCGACGTGCGGTCCCCGTTGTTGCCGGATTCGAGGATCTCGTTGATCAACGACGCGCTTTGCAGCCAGCTTGCATCCTTGACCATTCCGAGGAGTGCGACGTCGGTGTCGGCCACCGCTTTCTCGACGAGGCCGTCGAAGTCCAGGGGCTCTTTGACGATCAGCGCTACCGCACCTGCCGAGCCGTATTCTCTTACCGCCGTTGCGATATCGGCCGAACCTGCGAGACCTGCGCCGAGTACGACGGCGCCCGCACTGTCCTGGGTAGCTTCGGACCCTTCGTGCAGGGTCACGCGGCTGACAGTGCGGGCGCCGTCGACGGTGTCGCCACCGCTGAGGAACGTCATTCCCAGTCTGTCGACGATGTCGACGATCGATACTCCCGTAGGTGTGGTCACCACCACACCTTAGGGGGAGCGGGGTCGATCAGTTGTCTGGGTTGCCCGGCTCAGTTGCTGGGCTGCTCCGCCACGGCCTTCTCGACGAACCGGCGGGTCTGATCGAACGCCGCGGGCACCTGGACGGAATCGGTCATGTCACTGATCTCGGACCACCGTTCGGCGACGACCTCGGGCGAGAGTGCGCCTTCGGGGATGTAGACGCCCTGCGACTCTTCCATGCGAGCGATCGCGAAGACGCCGGCGCCGGCGCTGAGGATGGTCTTCGTCGGTGCGTCATCGGAGACCATGAACAGTGCGCCGGGTGAAATCGATTCGGGTGCAAGCAGAGCGAGAGTCTTCTCGTCGAGGAGGTCTTCGGTCATGCGGGTCGCGGCGGTCGGGGCCAGCGAGTTGACGCGGATGCCCTTGCGTTCGCCCTCGATGGCGAGAACGTTCATCAGGCCGACGACGCCGGACTTCGCGGCGCCGTAGTTCGCCTGGCCGAAGTTGCCGTAAATTCCCGATGCTGACGTAGTCATGAGGATGCGTCCGTAGTTCTGTTCGACCATGTGCGGCCAGACTGCCTTGGAACAGATGACGGAACCCATCAGATGCACGTCGATGACTTTGCGGAAGTCGTCGAGCTCGGCCTTGATGAACGACTTGTCGCGCAGGATTCCGGCGTTGTTGATCAGGATGTCCACGCGGCCCCACTTGTCCACGGCCGTCGCGACCATGGCGGCAACGGCGTCGACGTCGGTGATGTCGCAGTGGTCCGCGATGGCCTCGCCGCCCAGCTCGACGATTTCCGCCACTACTTTGGCTGCTGCGGTATCAGCGCCGCCACTGCCGTTGACCGAGCCACCCATGTCGTTGACGACGACGCGTGCGCCGCGTGCGGCGAGGGCCAATGCGTGTGAACGGCCGAGTCCGCCGCCTGCGCCCGTGATGATCGCTACCTTGCCGGAAAAATCCAACGACATTGGAAAACCTCTCTGATCTGGGATACTACTCAGTATTACTATGCGATGGCGTGGAAACAGTCAAGGGCCGGCAGGCAGTGTGAATGGGAGTGGAAGTCGAATGAGTAGTGATCTTCCGGACGTGCGATCCGCGATCATCACCAGCGCCGCCGACGCCTTTGCCGAAGACGGTTACGCGGCCACGACTGTAGATTTACTGGCCGATCGAATCGGCGCCACCAAAGGTCTTGTCTACTACCACTTTCGTTCGAAGTTCGACATCTACCTGGCAATATACGAGCGCGGGATGAGCCTGCTCCGCGCTGAGGTCGAGTCTCGGATGGGCGGGGCAGAAAGCGGCCTCGCGCGTCTCGAAGCGATGTCGCACGCCCACCTGGTCAATCTCATGACACATCTCGGGTACCACCACACGATCCACCAAGGCGTCCGGGGCCAGATGAACTCCGCGCTCAAACCGAGACAACAGCAAGTCCTCGTGGAACTGAATTCGCTGCGACTCGATTACGAGAATCTGTTCGTCGACGTGATGACGGAAGGCGTCGCGGATGGTTCCATTCGCGTGGGCTCACCACGGATGGCGGCAAAAGTGCTCCTCAGCAGTCTCAACGGCATCGACCTCTGGTACCGAAGACGTGAAGGGCAGACGTTGGCGGAGACGGAGTCGTTGGCGGACCAGATCGTCGAACTGTTGATCGGCGGATTGCGCGCTGCGAACTGACTGAAAGCTGCATTCGTCGAGCGGGTTTCCTCCGACCGGTTCGTGCTGTCCTGCGGCTTGTCGTTCGGTTTGTCGTGCTCTGACAGTCGGGGTAGCATGTTGGCGTCGTGCGCGGACTTGCGTAGGAATTCAGGGAAGAGGAGGTGTGGCTGTAATGCGTGGCCAACCTCCGAGTACCAACTGAAGCTGTAGCCGCCCGGGTTGATCCGGTATTTTGCTGCAGCTTCATCGTGTGTTCATCGGCTTCGGCTTTGCTGTGAAGCAAGCGTCGTCGTTCACTCTTCCCTCGAAAGCTGTTCAGCATGCGCGAATTTCGTCGTTCACGTTCGGTACTGCCACGTCGTTCCGCGGGGCTCGGTGACTCACATCCCGGACACTCGCGTGCCGCACGCACCGTCGTCAAGGCTGCCCCGCCCGAGGCGGTGGCGCCCGTCGAATCGACCGTCGTCAACAGCGGCGTGTACCGCGACGGCGAGCGGATAGCGTCGCCGTCCACGCTGGCGGAAGCGCTGTCATGCCTTCCGGATTCGCAGTCGATGGCGTGGATCGGCATGTACCGGCCCGACGACGCCCAGTTGTATGCCGCTGCACAACATTTCGACCTCCACGAACTGGCGGTCGAGGATGCGATCGTCGCGCACCAGCGCCCCAAGCTCGAGCGCTACGGCAAGACACTGTTCGTGGTGCTGCGTGCTGCGCGGTACCGCGACGAGACCGAGCGGGTCGAATTCGGCGAGTTGCACATCTTCTGTGGTCCGAACTTCATTCTGACCGTCCGTCACAGTGAATCGCCGGATCTGTCGGCGGTGCGGACTCGCATGGAGAACGATCCTGACCTGTTGCGGTTGGGTACCGAGGCCGTTCTCTATGCCATTCTCGACGCAGTCGTCGACGGGTACGCCCCGGTGGTGGCCGGACTGCAGAACGACATCGACGAGATCGAAACCGAAGTATTCAGTGGCGATCCCGGAGTTTCGCGTCGCATCTACGAACTGACCCGTGAGGTGATCGAATTCCAGCGGGCGACGCGTCCGCTGCTGGGAATGCTGCGTGGGTTGTCGGCAGGGTTCGACAAGTACCACACGGACGAGGAACTCCAGCGATACCTGCGCGACGTCACCGACCATGCGACGACTGTGGTGGAGCGGGCCGACGGCTTTCGTCAGTTGCTCGGAAACATCCTCACGGTGAACGCAACTCTGGTGTCGCAGAACCAGAACGAGGAGATGCGCAATCTGACGCAGGCAAGCTACGCGCAGAACGAGGAGATCAAGAAGGTCTCGGCGTGGGCGGCAATTCTCTTCGCGCCGACGCTCATCGGAACCGTGTACGGGATGAACTTCGACGACATGCCGGAACTGCACTGGCACTTGGGCTATCCGTTTGCGCTCTCGATGATGTTCCTGACCTGTGGAAGTCTCTACACGATCTTCAAGCGTCGGGGCTGGCTGTAGAAAGCATTGGTGTAGAAAGCGCTGTGCGCCTTGCCAACCGAGATCGGTTGTCAAGGCGCACAGGTGTTTTTCGGGAGGGCGCTCGAATCAGAGCGTTGCGACGCAGACCGTGAACTTACGTTCCGGGTGCTCGAATCCCGAGTCTGCCCCCGAACCGCATTCGTCGATCGACGTGGAGTTCTGCAGAATTTCGACGACCTCGACGACGTTGGTGCCGCTGGTATCCGAGCATTCGATGCGGGCGGGCTCGTCCATTCCGCTGCCGAGATCCATGCATCCGCCGACTACCCAGTCGACGTCGAGACAGACAGCGCCCTGCTCGTCACCCGCGAGGGTCTCGTAGTAGTACGAGTCGACATCGGAGGCACACAGATCAGAGGTGGGAACCTTGGCGACCACCTTGTAGTTGGAATCCTTGCTACCGCAGTCCGCGTTGTCGATTTCCGCGGCCGTCGTGGTACCGCCGAGTTTGACGCAATCACCGATCGACACGTCGATGTCGACGTCGCCGCCGTCGTCCGAACCCTCCTGGCCGGTGATCTTCGAGGTGGTCGGGGCTGCGGAGGTAGTGGTCGAATCGGCAACCGAGGAAGATGATTCCGCAATGGCTTTCGGCTCGATGTCGGAACCGCAACCGACGGTGAAGGCGGCGATTGCAGAAGTTGCGATCACCGCAGTGCAAAGTCGCCGGACGATTCCGGACATAAGGACCCCTTTGTTGATTCTTGGATAGTTCTGTTGGTTCGTGGATTGTTCGGGACCTATTCCAATACATCGGTAGTCGAATTGCCAACCGGACTGTCAGTATGGGTAGGTGGAGCTACCCCTGATGCCGCCGCTCGCCCCGATGCTCGCGAAGGCTGCGGCCACTGTGCCGCCTCAGCCCGAGTCCGGTGACCCGACGTGGTCGTACGAGCCGAAATGGGACGGATTTCGAGCAATCATCTTTCGTGACGGTGACGAAGTGGTGCTCGGATCGCGAGGAGGAAAGGACCTGGCGCGGTACTTTCCCGAAGCGGTGGAAGCCGTCAAGTCTGAATTGCCCGAAAAATGTGTGGTGGACGGAGAACTGGTGGTTCCCCGTGAGATCGACGGTGTGACGCGCCTGAGTTGGGAAGCGCTCTCCGAGCGGATTCACCCCGCCGCGAGCCGCGTCGCATTGTTGTCGGAACAGACGCCCGCGCAATTTGTCGGGTTCGATTTACTGGCGCTCGGGGATCGCGACGTCTCGATCGAGGACTTCGGGGTTCGACGTGCGTTGCTCCTCGATTGCGTCGGTGGCGGGCCGAGTTGCCACGTCACGGCAGCGACGGCAGACAGCGCCGAAGCAATGGCCTGGTTCGAAACCTTCGAAGGCGCGGGTCTCGACGGGGTTGTCGCCAAGAAGCTGGCGGGACCGTACCTGCCGAACAAGCGCGAGATGATCAAGGTGAAACACGCCAGGACCGCGGATGTCGTACTGCTGGGCTACCGTCCCCACAAGAGTCAGCCAGGTATCGGGTCGATGCTTCTTGGTCTGTACGACGGTTCCGAATTGAAGATGGTCGGTGGCGCTTCTGCTTTCACCGCGGCGCGGCGGATCGAGTTGTTGGCCGAACTCGAACCTTTGCGCCTCGGGGACGACGTTGTAGCCGAGGGAGAGGCCAGCCGGTGGAGATCGGCCGCAGACCGCTCCTGGATTCCGCTTCGTCCTGAGCGGGTGCTCGAAGTGGCGTACGACCAGATGGAAGGGGAACGCTTTCGGCACGCTGCACGATTCCTGCGCTGGCGTCCGGACAGGGTGCCCGACGAATGCACATTCGATCAGTTGGAGGTTCCGGTGCGATACGACTTCGCGGATGTTCTTGCAGGCGGTAAGTGATGGCGAGCCCGGCAGAGGAACTGGACGTCGACGGGATCGCGGTCCGATTGTCGAGCCCGGACAAGATCTACTATCCGCAGTTGGGTGAGGACGGCGGAACCAAACGGCATCTTGTCGAGTACTACCGAACGGTGGCGCTGCAGGGTGCAGCGTTGCGGGCGCTCCAAGATCGGCCCACGCATCTTCAGCGATTCCCCGACGGCATCGAGGGTGAAGAGGTTTACCAGAAGCGGCTGCCGGCAAAGCGGCCCGAGCACGTCGAATCCTGCGAGGTCACGTTCCCGTCGGGTCGCAAGGCCGACGTCCTTCGAGTGCGAAGTGCTGCGAACATCGTGTGGGCCGCCAATCTCGGGACTGTCACGTTTCATCCCTGGGCCGTGCGGTGCCCGGACACCGACCACCCGGACGAACTGCGCATCGATCTCGATCCGCAACCGGGGACCGGGTTCGACGAGGCCGTTGCCATCGCGGACGAGGTCCTTCGCCCTCTGCTCGCCGAGTTGGGATTGGAAGGATTTCCCAAGACGTCCGGTGGCCGAGGCCTTCACGTCTACATCCCGCTCGAGGCGCGCTGGGATTTCGTCGAGGTCCGTCACGCGGGTATCGCCCTTGCTCGTGAAGTCGAGCGTCGTAGTGCCGATCGCGCCACAACCGCGTGGTGGAAGGAAGAGCGGGGTGAACGGATCTTCATCGACTTCAATCAGAATGCCCGTGACCGGACGATCGCGGCGGCGTATTCCGCTCGTAAGACGCCGATCGCAACTGTGTCGACGCCGGTGACCTGGGACGAACTGCGCGACGTGCATCCAGACGACTGCACCATCGCCACGGTTCCCGGCTTGCTCGCCGATCGTGGTGATCCGATGGAAGCCATGCACGACAAGGCCTTTGCCCTCGACGTTCTGTTGGAGATGTGGGAGAAGGATCTGGCGGCAGGACTGGGCGATCTGCCGTACCCGCCGAACTATCCCAAAATGCCCGGTGAACCCAAACGTGTTCAACCGAGCAAGGACCGCGATCGGAAGAACAAAGACGGGTAGCGTCAGAGGCGGACATATCGGGTAATTCGATCAGACGTCGAATGTACGGTCACGTCGAATGCACTGTGGGGGTTGGATATGGATCGCCGGAAAATGCGAGCAGCAAGCTTAGCGGTGGGCGGCGTGATTCTTGCCGCCTTCGGATTGTCACTCGGTAGCGGAACAGCGTCAGCCGCGACGTTGGATTGTTCGGCGCTCGGGCAAGATCAGACGATCGTCGACGGGTCATCCGCATGCCGAGCGGTGGCAGATCCCTCCAGTTACGCGATTTCACACGTCGAGGGCGACGGTGTCGGCGTCGCGGATTCTCGAGACGGTGGCAGGTCGGCGGGCGTCGGACTCTTCGGCGGCGTTGCTGCGGCGGAGTCGCGCGGTGGGTTACTTGCCGCCGTTGCGTACGGCCCGGGTTCGCTCGCACTCGGTCGCACCGACTCCTCACCCTTTGCCGTGGTGCTCAGCGGACCTGGCGGCAGAGCGGCGGTGGGTGACGCGGACGTCGGGGCGATCTGCTCAGGTGGTCCCACCCTTGTTTTCAATATCGCCACAGGTCAGGGATGTTTCAGCGACGGCACTTCGACGTGGGTCACCCCGTGAGGGCACCCCGGCCCTGAGCCTCTTGCGTGACAGTGGTCACAATGGTGTCAAGCTCCTGCCACCGATCGGGTGACCGGGCAACTTGATCAGCGGGGATCGGAGGACGCGATGACTCCCAGTGCACGACGGGGTTCGCTCGCCCGGGTGGAGGTGCCTTCGCGCACCGAGCTGTACGTGGACCGGCGATTCCTTCCCTTGGCCGACCGCTTTTTCGCGATGTATCGCCAACCGCAACAAGGCGGCGGCGCGCTGGTCGTGTACCTGGGCGGCGAGAAAGTTCTCGACATCTGGGCCGGCAATGCCGATCGTGATCGGCGCTGGGACCACGACACGGTGTCGCTGTCGTTCTCGACCGGCAAAGGCGTCGCCAGCACCGTCGTTCACCGACTCGCCGAACGTGGGTTGATCGACTACGACGCCCCGGTTGCTCGGTACTGGCCTGAATTCGCGGCGGCCGGCAAGGACAAGATCACCGTCCGTGAACTGATGTCACATCGCGCGGGCCTTCACCGAGTTCGCGGCTTGATGCCGCATCCTCTCGACCTGATGGACTACGACGCGGTCGTTGCCGCCCTGGCTGCCGAGAAACCGGATCCGCGTCGGCTTCGAGGCCCCGGCTATCACGCTGTGACCTACGGCTGGTTGGTAGCCGAACTTGTGGCCAGGGTGTCCGGTCAGCCGTTCATCGACGTCGTACAAGCGGAGATAGCGAAGCCCCTCGGAGTCGACGAATTCTGGTACCGCGTACCCGAAACCGAGCGTCCACGGATCGCGAAGCTGTTCCCACATATCAACCCTGCCGGCTTGAACTGGGCCTTCGCGTCGACCGTGCTCTCACACGTCGGTCCGACTCGCGGACTCGCGGAGGCCGCGATGCCGGACGGTTTCGACGTCATGGTGCGCAACCCGGCTGTCCACGACGCCGTCATGCCGGGCTGGAACGGAGTGTTCAGCGCGCGTGCTCTCGCGAAGATGTACGGCGCCATCGCGAACGGCGGCGTGATCGACGGGAAGCGGTTCCTGAAGGAATCGACCATCGACCAGATGTCGACCATCCAGACTCGCGATCGGGATTACGTGCTGGCGGTGCGGCCCAACTGGACTCTCGGTTACCACCCGCCGATCATTGCCGCGCGGCGGCAGCCGCGGAATGCGATAGGCCACTACGGAGTCGGCGGTTCAGGCGCGTATGCGGACCTGTCCAGCGGACTCTCGCTCGGTTTCACCACCAACAGGTTGGGTAGTGCTGTGACAGCTCTCGGTGATCTTCGCCTTGCGAGGCTCGGCGCCGAGGCGCAGGAGTTGGTTCGTCGAATCTGACACGAAGGGAATGCCATGAGCAGCAACGTGTACCGGGTGACCGAGATCGTCGGCTCGTCCACCGAGAGCAGTGACGCGGCAATTCGCACCGCCATCGCCCGGGCGAACGAGACGGTGCGCAACCTCGAATGGTTCGAGGTGGTGGAAACTCGCGGTCACATCGAGAACGGCGCCGTGGCGCATTTCCAGGTCACGTTGAAGGTCGGCTTCCGGCTCGACGGCGACGAATCTTGAGTCGTCGTTCATGAGTGTTGATCTCAGGGCGGCCGTCGGGTTCATGGCGGGACATGCCAGAACTCTCGATCGGCATCGACTGAAATTGATTCTCGGACAGGGGGACCGGACCGCGGCATTGGCGGCTGTGGACAGTTATCGCAACCCGGACGGTGGGTACGGCTGGGGACTCGAACCGGATCTTCGCTCGGCATCGAGCCAACCTGGCGGCGCGCTGCACGCCTTCGAAGCCTTTGCCGACATCGGAACGCCGACGCCCAGAGCGGTCGAACTGTGCGACTGGTTGCAGACCAATTCGCTGGCAGACGGCGGTTTGCCGTTCGCCTTCCCGTTCGCCTTCCCGATCGCCGACCCGGCCGGTTGTGCGCCCTTCTGGGTGGATGCGGATCCGTTGGCGCCGTCGTTGCAGATCACCAGCATCGTGTGTGCTGCAGCGGCTCGCGTTGCCGAATTCGACGAGGCCGTCGCCGAACATCCGTGGTTCGCCTCTGCCGTTCGATATTGCCTCGACGCGATCGACGGGGCGGATTCTCTGCATGCCCTCGAGCTGGCCTTTGCCTTGCAGTTTCTCGACGCGGTTCACCGGAACAGTCCCGAAGCGTCGTCGTTGGTGAGCACTCTTGGTTCGCGTATCCCGGCTGACGGCTTGGTTCACGTGGACGGGGGAGCCGAGGGCGAATTCATGCGGCCCCTCGATTTCTCACCGCTTCCCGGCGGCCCGACCCGCGCGTTGTTCGACGCATCAGTGATCGAGTCCGAACTGTCTGCGCTCGCTGCGCGACAACATGGCGACGGCGGTTGGGCGGTGGATTTCGACAGCTATTCGCCCGCCGCGGCGTTGGAATGGCGAGGTCACGCCACCGTGCAGGCGGTGTGGCTGCTGAAGCGCAATGGGGTGATCTGAAAACGATTCTCGCGCCAAATTGGAACACGTTATAGTCTGGGAACCAGTTCGAGCTTCGTGTTTCAGGGATAGGGGAATGTCATGGCGTATGTGATCACGCAGCCGTGCTGCAACGACGCCTCGTGTGTTGACGTGTGTCCGGTCAATTGCATTCACCCGACACCGGACGAAGCCCCGTTCGCGACCACCGAAATGCTCTACATCGATCCCGACACCTGCATCGATTGTGGTGCGTGTGTGGACGAATGCCCGGTCGAGGCGATCTTCCCGGACAACGAACTCGACGAGGACGACGCGCCGTACCTGCAGATGAATGCGTCGTACTTCGAGAAGCATCCGATGGGCCCGGATTGGCCCGAGCCGATCACGATGGCCAAGATCGATCCCGAACTGGGAACGCTGAAAGTAGCGATCGTCGGCTCCGGCCCGGCCGCCTGCTACGCGGCGATGGAACTGACCGGCAAGCCTCGCGTCGAGGTCGACATGTTCGATCGACTTCCCACTCCCTACGGTTTGGTGCGCGCCGGCGTGGCGCCAGACCATCCCGGAACCAAGGGGGTCACCGATCAGTTCCGCGCCGTCGTCGCGAAGAAGACTGTGCGCTGCCACTTCAACGTCGAGGTGGGCACCCACATCTCGCATTCGGAACTCTTGGACCATCACCACGCAGTGATCTACGCGGTGGGTGCTGCCGGGGATCGCAAGCTCGAGATCCCGGGCGAGGATCTGCCGGGAAGTCACGCCGCCACCGAGTTCGTCGCCTGGTACAACGGCCACCCGGGATATGCCGATCGGACTTTCGATCTGTCTGGCGAGCGAGCGGTGATCGTCGGAAACGGCAACGTCGCACTCGACGTCGCACGCATCCTGGTGACCGACCCTGACCAGCTTGCGAAGACGGACCTCGCCGAGCACGCATTGGAAGCGCTGCGGAACAGCAAGATTCGTGAGGTGGTCATTCTCGGGCGTCGTGGGCCGGCGCAGGCCGCGTACACCAATCCCGAACTGTTGGCGCTCGGACAGATGGCGAACGTGGACGTAGTCGTCGACCCGATCGAAGCCGAACTCGACGAGGCCAGTCAGGCGTTCGTGGACAGCGATGCCGCCGAGCCGTCCGTCCTGCTCAAGGTCAAGCAGGCGCAGGAATTTGCTTCGCGTACCGCAGATCCTTCTCGCAAGCGGATCGTTCTCCGGTTCCTCACCTCTCCCGTCGAGGTCCTCGGCGACGGTGCAGTCTCACAGGTGCGGATCGTGAAAAACGAATTGGTGGCAACGCCGACCGGTCAGCTCTCCGCCCGGCCTACCGAAACCGAGGAGACGATCGACACTTCACTGGTGCTTCGGTCGGTCGGATACCGCGGCACACCGATGGCCGACTTGCCCTTCGACGACGCTCGCGGCGTTATCCCCAACGAGAACGGCAGAGTAATCGACACCGAGACCGGCACGCCGATCCCGGGTGTCTACGTCGCGGGTTGGATCAAGCGCGGACCGACTGGCGTGATCGGCACCAACAAGTACTGCTCCGCCGAGACCGTGTCGATGATCTTCGACGACTTCGCTGGTGGGCGCCTCGCCACCCCGACCGAGGATGCCGACAAGTTGCAGGTTTTGTTGGCAGACCGGTCGCCGGATCAGGTGGACTATCAAGGTTGGCAGCGGATCGACAAGGCAGAACGCGCATCCGGTGCCGCAACCGGACGGCCGCGAACCAAACTCATCTCCATCGAATCCATGTTGGCGGCTGCCCGGAGCGAGGGATAGCAACGTTTGGGCGAACATCCGAATTGCTCGATTGCCGCTTTTGTGTGTTAATGACTATGGAAATGTGCGGTTTGCTCTCTTCGGCGTGCTCGGGTGTGTAGGTGTGCTCCGAGCGGGTGCGTCCGAATGGTGCATCGGCATCGGTACCAGGCGGGTATCGATGCCGGCCGCGCACGATCCACGTGAGTACGTGGTCAGTCGAGCGAAGGTAGTGACATGGGCAGCAAACAGGGTCGTCGGACGTCACGGGTTGCCGTGGCAATCGTCGGAGCAGTGGCCGCCGGCCTGGCTCTGGCCGGACCCTCCGCGGCTGTTCCTCTCTTCCCCGGTGGACCCGACATTCCGTTGCCCGTCATTCCCGGCGTTCCGTACCTCGATCCGGCGATTCCGGTTCCGGGCATCCCGGGTACACCGATTCAGGCTCCCATCGGCGTCCCCAACTTCTCCGCGCCGTCGCTCAATCCGTCCGCGGGCGAGACCGTCGGTATCGCGCAACCGATCATCATTCGATTCAACGAGGCCGTCGGCGACCGTGCTACGGCCGAACGCGCGATTCGCGTGACCACCGATCCGCCGGTCGAGGGCAGCTTCTACTGGATCAACGACAGCCAGGTCCGTTGGAAGCCGACACAGTTCTGGCCGGCGAACATCTCCGTGACCGTCGACGCCGGTGATTCGCACTCCACGTTCAACATCGGTGACGCACTCGTCACCGTCGCGGACGACAACACCAAGCAGGTCACCGTCACCCGCAACGGTGAGGTCGTGCGCACCATGCCGACGTCGTTCGGCAAGCCGGGTCACGAAACACCGAACGGCACGTACATCGTCGGTGAGCAGTTGCGCGACATGTACATGGATTCGTCCACGTACGGCGTCCCGATCGATTCTCCCGAGGGTTACCGCACCTACGTCGAGTACGCGACACGAATTTCCTACAGTGGCATCTTCGTCCATGCCGCTCCGTGGTCGGTTGCGCAACAAGGTTTCACCAACGTCAGCCACGGCTGCCTAAATGTCAGCACCGAGGACGCCAAGTGGTTCTTCGAGAACGCAGGCAAGGGTGACCCGGTGATCGTGCAGAACACCGCAGGTGGAGTCCTCAGCGGCGCCGACGGATTGGGCGACTGGAACCGCTAGACATCGACGAGGAAGGCCCTGCGCGAGAAGTATTCGCGCAGGGCCTTTTTCGTGTCGCGTTCAGCTCGAGTGTCTTGTACGTTCACCATTCATTCGTTGCGGGCGGTCAGACTGCCTCAGTGAGATCGAGTCCGGAAAGAACGCTGCCCACTTCAGGCAAGCCAGGTCTGTGGGGCAGACCATGGCGTGATTACGCGCTGTTCGCGCTCTTGGTAGGTCCCAATCTCGCGTTGCTGATCTTGTTCACCTATCGCCCGCTGGTGGACAACATCCGACTTTCGTTCTTCGACTGGAACATTGCGGACCCGAAGGCGACGTTCATCGGGCTGAGCAATTACCGCGAGTGGTTCGGACGAAGCGACACCTGGCAGATCGTCACCAACACAGTGGTATTCACATTGGTCACAGTGGTGGGTTCGATGGTCATCGGTTTGGCGTTGGCCATGCTGCTCGATCGCAAGCTCGTCGGGCGAAACCTGGTCCGGTCGGCCATCTTCGCTCCGTTCGTCATCTCCGGTGCAGCGATCGGTGTCGCGTTTCAGTTCGTCTTCGACCCCAACTTCGGCCTGATCCAGGATCTCCTGCACCGTGTCGGACTCCAATCGCCCGACTTCTATCAGGATCCCCACTGGGCGCTGTTCATGGTGACGGTGACATACATGTGGAAGAACCTCGGGTACACGTTTGTCATCTATCTCGCTGCACTGCAAGGAGTTCGGCAGGAGCTGAACGAAGCTGCCGAAATCGACGGCGCCAAGCCGTGGACCAAGTTCCGCCGGGTGCTCCTACCTCAGTTGCGCCCGACGACGTTCTTCCTCTCCATCACCGTCATGCTCAACTCGCTCCAGGTCTTCGACATCATCAACGTCATGACCCGAGGTGGTCCGCTGGGGACAGGGACGACAACGATGGTCTACCAGGTGTACAACGAGACGTTCCGAAACTTCCGGGCGGGCTACGGTGCGACGGTTGCCACCATCATGTTCCTGATCCTGCTGATCATCACCGTCTACCAGGTTCGTGCCATGGATCGGGGAGAAGAGAAATGACAGCGGTAGAGGAAAAGAAAAGCGCTGCTACGACTTCCGTCGTTCGGCCCGGCCCGGACCGCAAGAACGTGGACCGGCGTGAGGTCGGTGTGAAGATCCTCGGCTATGCGGCAATGGTGATCGCGTTGGTCATCATCGTCCTGCCGCTCTACTGGATCGTGATGACCTCGTTCAAGGAGCGCCCGGAGATCTACACGCAGCCGGCAACGTGGTGGCCGTCGTCGCTGCATCCCGAAAACTATTCGGAAGCAACCACATCGGTCCCGTTCTGGATGTTCTTGCGGAACTCGATAGTGATCACGACGATTCTGTCGGCGGCGAAGTTCGTTCTGGGGACTCTCAGCGCCTATGGGCTTGTTTTCCTGCGCTTCCCGGGGAAGAACTTCGTCTTTCTCGGAATCATCGCCGCATTGATGGTTCCGAACCAGATCACCGTGATCTCGAATTACGCGCTCGTGGCAGAGTGGGGCTGGCGTAACACGTTCCAGGGCATCATAGTTCCGCTCGCGGGTGTAGCCTTCGGTACGTTCCTCATGCGCAACCACTTCCTCTCGATCCCTTCGGAGATCGTCGAGGCGGCGCGGATGGACGGAGCCGGCCACTGGCGGTTGCTCTGGCGCGTGGTGCTCCCCGTTTCCGGACCCACGATGGTGGCGTTCGGCATCATCACGGTGGTCAACGAATGGAACGAGTACCTGTGGCCGTTCCTCATGTCCGACGATTCCTCGGTAGCGCCGCTGCCGATCGGATTGACCCAACTGCAGAACAACGACGGACTTACCAACTGGGGTCCGGTCATGGCAGGAACGGTGCTGACCATGCTACCGATCCTGGTGATTTTCCTTCTGCTGCAACGACACATGATCAAGGGCCTCACCTCCGGTGCGGTCAAGGGCTGACAGCTTTCCCGTCACATTTCTTTCTCGAGGAGCAGTAATGGCAAACATGAACAGGCGCGGATTCTTGAGCCTCGGCGGTGCAATCGCCGCCGGAGCCGCACTGACCGCGTGCGCGGGATCCGGCGGGTCGAGCGCTGATGCTGCGGGAACATCCGGTGCGTCGGGTGATTCCAACACCATCACCTTCTGGTCGAACCACCCGGGTAAGTCCACCGACGTGGAGAAGGAACTGATCAACCGCTTCCAGACCAAGTACCCGGACCTGAAGGTCAACTTGGTGGACGGCGGCAAGAACTACGAAGAGGTGGCACAGAAGTTCAACGCTGCCCTCTCCGGTGGAGATGTGCCCGATGTGGTTGTGCTGTCCGATGTCTGGTGGTTCAACTATGCACTGGCCGGGGCAATCGAGCCGCTTGACGGACTCTTCTCCGAGGTGGGGGTCGACTCGGCCGACTACGTCGATTCACTGCTCGCCGACTACCTGTTCCAGGGCAAGCACTATGCGCTTCCCTACGCGCGGTCGACGCCGTTGTTCTACTACAACAAGGCGGTCTGGTCGCAGGCAGGTCTTCCCGACCGTGGGCCGGCGACATGGCAGGAGTTCGACGAGTGGGGACCCGAGCTGCAGAAGGTCGTGGGCAACGGCAAGTTGGCACACGGGTGGGGCAACGCGAAGGATTACCTCGGCTGGACCTACGAAGGCCCAATCTGGACGTTCGGCGGCTCGTACTCCGACCAGTGGAATCTGCAGCTCGACAACGAGAAGACCATTGCCGCAGGGCAGTTCCTCTCCAGCATGATTCACGACAAGAAGTACGCCGCGGTCTCCACTGACATCGCGAACGAATTCGGTACCGGCATTCTGGCGTCGACCATCGCGTCGACGGGCGATCTGTCCGGCATCAAGAAGACTGCCAACTTCGACTTCGGCACCGCTTTCCTCCCGGCAGTGGACGGAACTCCCGGTTGCCCCACCGGCGGTGCCGGGCTTGCCATCCCGTCCAAGATCTCCGATCAGCGTAAGAAGAACGCGCTCAAGTTCATCGACTTCATCACCAATGGTGAGAACACGGCGTACTTCTCGCAGAACGTCGGCTACATGCCGGTCCGCAAGTCGGCAACCTCGGAGCCGAGCATGAAGGCGTTCCTCGACGCGAACCCCAACTCCCGTACCGCTGTGGATCAGCTCTCGCGTACGCGCTCGCAGGACTACGCACGCGTGTTCGTCCCGGGTGGGGATCAGATCATCGGCACCGGACTCGAGCAGATCGCTCTCCAGAAGGCCGACGTCGCATCGACATTCGCCGGCGTTGCCACGCAGTTGCAGCAGATCATCGACCGGCAGATCACCCCCAAGCTGCCGAAGTAGTAGGAGAGAACACTCATGGCCAACGTGCAATTCGCGGGAGTCACGCACCGCTACGAAGGAACTGATCGACCGGCAGTCGACCGTCTCGACCTCGACATCGCCGACGGTGAGTTCCTGGTACTCGTAGGACCTTCCGGTTGCGGTAAGTCCACCAGCCTGCGAATGCTCGCCGGTCTCGAGTCCGCGTCGGACGGTCGGATCGAGATCGGCGGCACGGACGTCACGCACCTCGCTCCGCGAGCACGTGACGTCGCCATGGTGTTTCAGAGTTACGCGCTGTACCCGAACATGACCGTCGAGCAGAACATGGGCTTCGCGCTCCAGAATGCCGGAGTGGGAAAGACGGAGCGCCGGGAGCGGGTACTCGAGGCCGCGCGGATGCTCGAACTCGAACCCTTGCTCGGACGGAAACCGGCAAAGCTGTCGGGCGGGCAACGTCAGCGAGTTGCCATGGGTAGAGCCATCGTTCGCCATCCCAAGGTGTTCTGCATGGACGAACCACTCAGTAATCTGGACGCCAAACTGCGCGTCAGCACACGGTCGCAGATCGCCGCCCTACAGCGTCGACTCGGCACCACGACGGTCTACGTCACCCACGATCAGGTCGAGGCGATGACGATGGGGGACCGAGTGGCGGTGATGCTGGACGGTCGCTTGCAGCAGGTGGCGAAGCCGCGCGAACTCTACGACAACCCCGTCAACACCTTTGTGGCCGCCTTCATCGGATCGCCCGGCATGAACCTGATCGAAGCGCCGGTCGAGGGAACCGTCGCAGTGCTCGGTGATCTGCGGATTCCGCTGCCCACCGGGGCGTCCGAGCGGGAGCGGGTCGTCGTGGGAGTGCGCCCGGAATCGTGGGATCTGGTGGGAGCGTGGCGAAAGGGCTCGCTGGCCGTGGATGCCGATCTGCTCGAAGAGTTGGGAGCCGAATCGTTCGTCTATGCAAAGGGTGCCCCGGATTCGCAGTGGCAGAGCCGATCCGGTCGAATCGTCATTCGCGTCGACCGGAAGATGTCGGTGGCACCGGGGGAGTCGCTTCATCTGCTGCCCAAGGCCGGCGAGGTGTACTTCTTTTCCGCGGAGACCGGAGTACGTCTGTAGCGATACTGTGTGCGGCATGACCGTCGCACGTTCGCTGTTGCTGTTCGTACTCGCCGCGCTGCTCGAAATCGGGGGCGCGTGGTTGGTGTGGCAGGGAATTCGCGAGCACAAGGGATGGATCTGGGTGGGGCTCGGCGTCATCTCGCTCGGCCTCTACGGTCTGGTCGCCACCATGCAACCCGATGCGAACTTCGGGCGCATCCTCGCCGCGTACGGCGGGATCTTCGTCGCAGGTTCACTGCTGTGGGCGGTGGTGATGGACGGATTCCGCCCGGATCGTTTCGACATCGCCGGTGCGCTGATCTGTCTGGTCGGCGTCGGGGTGATCATGTACGCCCGGTAGGCCTTCGGCCCCGTGCGCGCTCAGGGAGTCCAGGGGGTCCCTAAGCGCGCACAGGGGCTTGCCCCTGCTACCAGATCTTCACACGCTTCTCCGGCTCCAAATACAGTGCGTCACCGGGCTTGACGTCGAACTCCTCGTGGAACGTGTCGAGGTTGCGGACGACGCCGTTGCACCGGAACTCCGGCGGCGAGTGCGGGTCGACGGCCAGACGGCGAAGCGCTTCGGCCTCACGGGCCTTCGTGCGCCATACCTGCGCCCACCCGAAGAACACGCGCTGCAAGCCGGTGAGTCCGTCGATGACCGGAGGTTCGGTACCTTCGGTCGCGATCTTGTACGCCGCGATCGCGATCGACAGCCCGCCGAGGTCGCCGATGTTCTCGCCGATCGTGAACTCGCCGTTGACGTGGTGGCCCGGCAGTTCCTTGGGCTCGAACTCGTTGTACTGCTCGATGAGAGCCTTTGTGCGCTTGCCGAATTCGCTGCGGTCCTCGTCGGTCCACCAGTCGACCATGTTGCCGTCGCCGTCGTACTTGGCGCCCTGATCGTCGAATCCGTGACCGATCTCGTGGCCGATGACGGCGCCGATGCCGCCGTAGTTGGCAGCGTCGTCGGCTGCCGCGTCGAAGAACGGCGGCTGGAGAATGGCTGCGGGGAAGACGATTTCGTTCATGCCCGGGTTGTAGTAGGCGTTGACGGTCTGCGGTGTCATGAACCACTCGTCACGGTCGACGGGGCCGCCCAGCTTGGCCAGGTCACGGTCGTACTCGGCGGCGTATCCGCGACGGTAGTTGCCCACCAGGTCGGTTGCCGAGATCTCGAGTCCGGCGTAGTCGCGCCACTTGTCGGGGTAACCGATCTTCGGGGTGAACTTCTCGAGCTTGGCCAATGCAGCCTCACGAGTCTGCGGGCTCATCCACTCGAGGTCGGAGATGTTGCGGCGGTACGCCTCCTGCAGGTTTGCGACCAGTTCCAGCATGCGGGTCTTCGCCTCTGCGGGGAAGTGTCGATCGACGTAGAGCTTGCCGACGGCCTCGCCGAGCAGATCCTGGACCAGGCTTACCCCGCGCTTCCAGCGCTCACGGTTCTCTTCGGTCCCGGACAGTGTGGTGCCGTAGAAAGCGAAGGTCTCGTCGACCAGGGCCGAATGCAGGTAAGGGGAGCGGGCATGAAGCACCTTCCACGCCGCCCATGCCTTCCAGTCGTCCAGTGACTCCGACGCCCAGAGTGCGGTGAAGGTGTGCAGGAATTCGGGCTGGCGGACCACGATCTCGGCGAACTTCTCCGAATCGGCGCCGAGACCGGACAGCCATGCCGCCCAGTCCAAACCGGGGTTCTGCTCGGTCAGTTCCTCGAAGCCCACCAAGTTGTAACTCAAATCTGCGTCACGACGCTTGACGACGTCCCAATGCCCGGCCGCGATCTTCTTCTCGAGCTCGAACACACGCTGGGCGTCGTAGCCGACGCCGGCGAGGGTGAACATCTTGTCGATGTGCGCGACGTACTTCTCGCGGATCTCCGCGTAGTTGTCCTCGCGGTAGTACGACTCGTCGGGGAGGCTGATTCCCGACTGGCTGAAGTGGATCAGGTACCGCTCGGAGTTCTTGGCATCGGTGTCGACGTAATGCGAGATGGCACCGCCGACGCCGACGCGCTGGTGGCGTCCGATCACGGTGGCCAGCGACGACCGGTCCGGCGCATCGGCGACGGCGTCGAGCTCGTCGTCGATGGGGCCGAGGCCTGCGGCCCCCACGGCGTCGGCGTCCATGAAGCTCGAGTACAGGTCGCCGATGCGCTGTGCATCGGTACCGGCGGCCGAGTTGGACTCCGCGGCTTCGGTGATGATGGTCTGTACGTCTTCTTCGGCCTTGTCGTAGAGCGTCCGGAAGGCCCCGTCGACTGCGCGGTCTGCCGGAATCTCGTATTCGGCGAGCCATTTTCCGTTGACGTGGACGAACAGATCGTCCTGCGCCCGTGTGTCGCCGTCGAGGTGGGTGAGGTCGATGCCTGAGCGATGAGCCGTGGTCATTTCTCCATCCTTACACGATCATGACGAACTGCTCGGTGTGTGCGCGATCGCTCCACGCCGAGTTCATCTCTTGTGCTGGGCAACGTCGGTATGGCATGGCACGATCGAATACGTGACCAGCAGACCTGCCGCAGATCCGCACCTGCAGGACCTCGCGCGACTACGACGTGTGCGAGACCGTATCGACCGGGAGTACGCGCGGCCTCTGGACGTGGAGGCGCTCGCGCGGGGAGTGAACATGTCTGCGGGGCATCTCAGTCGCCAATTCCGTCAGGCATACGGAGAACCGCCGTACGCCTACCTGATGACCAGGCGAATCGAGCGAGCGATGGCGTTACTGCGGCGCGGAGACCTCAGTGTCACGGACGTCTGCTTCGAGGTCGGTTGCAGCTCTCTCGGCACTTTCAGCAGCAAGTTCACCGAATTGGTAGGGGTTCCGCCCAGTGTCTATCGGCGCGAGGCCGAGCAGTCGACGGCAGGAATGCCGTCCTGCGTGTCCAAACAAGTCACCAGACCGATCAGGAATCGAGAAGCGCAGACCGCGCAGCCGCAATTAACGTGATCGCCATGGACATCACCATTCACTCGAGTTTCCTTCCGCAGGACGACCCTGAAGCCGCCCTGAACTTCTATCGCGACACGCTCGGCTTCGAGGTTCGCAACGACGTCGGCTACGACGGGATGCGTTGGATCACGGTGGGGCCGCCCGGCCAGCCCGGCACCTCCATCGTGCTGCATCCGCCGGCCGTCGATCCCGGAATCACCGACGAGGAGCGCCGCACCATCATCGAGATGATGGCCAAGGGCACCTACGGCGGACTTCTCCTGGCCACCAAAGATCTGGACGATACGTTCGAGCGGCTTCAGGCCGGCGACATCGACGTCGTCCAGGAACCGACCGAGCAGCCGTACGGCGTTCGCGATTGCGCCGTCCGGGACCCAGCGGGAAACCTGATCCGTATTCAAGAACTGCGCTGAGCCCGTCAACTGCGCTGAGACCGTCGGCGATCGACTGACAGATGGAGACACGATGACTGCCTTGCACACCGCAGACAGCCACGATTTGATCCGCGTGCAAGGCGCGCGGGTGAACAACCTCGAAGACATCAGTGTCGAGATCCCGAAGCGGAGGCTGACGGTATTCACCGGCGTCTCCGGTTCGGGGAAGAGTTCGCTGGTGTTCAGTACGATCGCCGCGGAATCGCAGCGGATGATCAACGAGACCTACAGCGCTTTCGTTCAAGGATTCATGCCGACGCTCGCGCGGCCGGACGTCGATGTTCTCGACGGCCTGACCACCGCGATCATCGTCGATCAGCAGCGGATGGGAGTCGACCCGCGCTCGACCGTCGGAACCGCCACCGACGCCAACGCGATGCTCCGCATCCTGTTCAGCCGTCTCGGAAAGCCTCACATCGGTTCGCCTCAGGCGTTTTCGTTCAACGTGGCCTCGATCTCCGGAGCAGGCGCGGTCACGATGGAACGCGGCGGACGTCAGACGAAAGAGCGTCGCAGCTTCAAGATCACCGGCGGCATGTGTCCGCGGTGTGAGGGACGAGGGGCGGTCAACGATTTCGATCTGACCGCGTTGTACGACGACACCAAGTCGCTCAACGAGAGTGCGATCACGGTCCCCGGCTACAGCATGGAGGGTTGGTACGGCCGGATCTACCGCGGCTGCGGTTTCTTCGATCCCGACAAGCCGATCAAGAAGTACACCAAGAAGGAACTGAACGATCTGCTCTACAAAGAGCCGACCAAGATCAAGGTCGAAGGCATCAACCTGACGTACACGGGTCTGATTCCGCAGATTCAGAAGTCGTTCCTGGCCAAGGACGTCGACGCGATGCAGCCCCACATCCGGGCTTTCGTCGAGCGGGCGATCACGTTCACCACCTGCCCCGAGTGCGACGGGACGCGACTGAGCGAGGGGGCGCGGTCGTCGAAGATCAAGGGCGTCAACATCGCCGACGCCTGCTCGATGCAGATCAGCGATCTCGCGGAATGGGTCAGCGGACTGAAGGAACCGTCGGTCGCGCCGTTGCTCACGACGCTCGGTGAAACGCTCGACTCGTTCGTGGAGATCGGACTCGGCTACCTCAGTCTCGATCGGCCGTCGGGAACCCTCTCCGGCGGTGAAGCTCAGCGCACCAAGATGATTCGTCACCTGGGTTCCTCGCTCACCGACATCACGTATGTTTTCGACGAGCCCACCACCGGCCTGCATCCGCACGACATCGCGAGGATGAACGACCTACTGCTGCGCCTGCGCGACAAGGGCAACACCGTGCTCGTGGTCGAGCACAAGCCGGAGACGATCGTGATCGCCGACCACATCGTCGACCTCGGTCCGGGTGCGGGTAGTGCCGGCGGAAACGTCTGCTTCGAGGGCACCGTCGACGGTTTGCGTGCCAGCGACACCGTCACCGGCCGTCACTTCGACGACCGGGCCGCAATCAAGGAGACCGTTCGCGAGTCCACCGGGGCAATCGAGATTCGTGGAGCGAACGCACACAACCTGCAGGACGTCGACGTCGACGTACCGCTCGGCGTCCTGGTCGTGGTCACCGGTGTCGCCGGGTCGGGCAAGAGTTCGCTGATCCACGGCTCGCTCGCGAAACGCGAAGACGTGGTGTCGGTCGATCAGAGTGCGATCCGTGGCTCGCGCCGGAGCAACCCGGCAACGTACACCGGGCTGCTCGACCCGATCCGCAAGGCATTCGCGAAGGCCAACGGCGTGAAGCCGGCGCTGTTCAGTGCCAACTCCGAGGGTGCCTGCCCGACGTGCAACGGCAACGGCGTCATCTACAGCGACCTGGCGATGATGGCCGGCGTTGCCACTCTCTGCGAGGAGTGCGAGGGCAAGCGCTTCCAAGCCGAGGTACTCGAATACAAATTCGGTGGCAAGGACATCAACGAGGTTCTCACGATGTCGGTGGCCGAGGCCGAGGAGTTCTTCGGCGACGGCGAGGCCAAGACCCTCGCTGCGCACAAGATCCTCGTCCGACTGGTCGACGTGGGGCTCGGATACCTCACGATCGGCCAGCCATTGACGACGCTGTCGGGCGGTGAGCGTCAGCGCATCAAGCTGGCAACCCACCTGGGTGAGAAGGGCGGCGTGTACGTCCTCGACGAGCCGACCACCGGACTGCACCTGGCCGACGTCGAGCAGTTGCTCGGCCTGCTCGATCGACTGGTCGATTCCGGTAAGTCAGTCATCGTGATCGAGCACCACCAAGCGGTGATGGCACACGCAGACTGGATCATCGACCTCGGCCCTGGTGCCGGTCACGACGGCGGTCGGATCGTCTTCGAGGGCACTCCCGAGGAGCTCGTCGCCGACGGCTCCACACTCACCGGAAAGCACCTCGCGGCATACGTCGGCAGCTGACCGGGCTCCTACCTCAGGCGTCGATACCCAGGTTGATGACGGCGAGGTAGGACCCGTCCGACTGCTTTTCGACGGTCATGAGGCCGGTGTCGTCGTAGATGCCGTCACTGGCGTTGTTCGTGTTGTTCTCACGACCGGTGTGCTCGCTGTACGGGGACTGCGAGTACACCTCGTCGAGAAGGGTCTCGTCGAAGAAGGTCTGCGACGTGAGGACCGTCTTCTTGTCGATGTGAACCTTGACGTGGATGTGGGTGGTGCGGCCC
This sequence comes from Rhodococcus sp. Ni2, assembly GCF_021352185.1. Classification (NCBI taxonomy): domain Bacteria; kingdom Bacillati; phylum Actinomycetota; class Actinomycetes; order Mycobacteriales; family Nocardiaceae; genus Rhodococcus; species Rhodococcus sp. Ni2. Next base: position 1,063,036 of record NZ_WOXZ01000001.1, on the reverse strand, counting down.
ATGTACCAGCCGGGAAAGATCGTGGTGAACTGCGCGATGCCGTTTGCATCGGTGGTCTGCGCCCCGCGCAGATAGGTACCGTCGTCGGTGGTGGTGGCTTCGGTGTCGCCGACGCTGTACGAACCGTCGGAGGTCTCACCGGACCCTCCCATGCCACCGCCCATTCCGCCGGGGGCGCCTGACGGTGGTTCGCCCATTCCGCCTCCGGGTGCACCTGACGGAGGTTCACCCATCCCGCCGGCCGGGGGAGTTCCGCCACCGCCGCCGCCGTTGGCGCTCAGCGAACCGGATTCGAAGCCGGAGTACACGCCGCCGGCGTCGCAGTGCCAGATCTCGACGACGGCGTTACCGACCGCGCCGATGCTGCCGTCGACGTTGCACTGGCTGTTGTCCTGCACGCGCATCGCAACCTGCAGCGTGGTGCCCGGACGGTCCTCGCGGATGTCGCCGCGAATGGAGTCGACGTCGAACCAGTAGGGACCCTGCGTCTCTTCCTTGCTCATGACACACTGCGGTGCTTTGGCCAGAAGTGCGGTGACAGCGTCGCCGGACGTGGCCGCGGCGGAGGTGCCGGAAGTGGTTGTCGTCGACGCAGCCGCAGCCGAAGTCGTCGTGGCGGTGCCACTGTTGCCGGAGCACGCTGCGATGAGCCCGCCGAGACTGATGGTTCCGCCGAGGGCGAGAGCCCGCCGACGGCTCACGCGCAGCCTGCTCGCTTCGATGTCTTTGTTCACGCCGCTGTACCTCCATTGTGTGGGCTGTTGTCTCAATGGTGGACGGGCGACCTGGTGCGGAACTGGTTATCCGCTGTGAACTTGCTGGGAGAGCATCTGAATGCTCGAAGTGGCCCGCACATAGACCTGTCCGCCGGCGTCGACGATGCGAGTTTCGATCAGCGCGAGCCTGCGCCCGGCACGAATCACGGAGGCCTCGGCGCGCAAGACCGGCCCGCCGATGTCGGGTGAGCGCAGGAAGTCGATCTTGTGGTCGAGGACGCGATAGTCCTGGTCGACGCTGGTCAGGGTCTGGGCAGACAGGCCAGTGATGGCGTCGACTGCCGAGATGAGGACACCGCCCTGAACGGCGCCCAACGGGTTGGCCATCCAGGCCACGGGTGCGAACTCACCGACGACGGAACCCGGGGTCACGTCGACGACAGCAAGATCGAGGAGACCGGCGAGTGGACCGCGTTCGAGTTTGCCGTCGCGGATTCCTTCGACGACGTCGGACCCGGACAGCCCGCTCAGGTCGCTTGTCTTCTCCGGCGTCGGGACGGGCAGCGGCTCGCCCTCCACGTAGTCGTCGATTCCCACGACGGGGGGACGCGAGACCACCATGGCGCGACCGGCCATCACTGCCAGAAGGGTGCCGTTCTCGTCGCGAAGTTGCCCGGATGCGAGTCCGACGCCGTCGTCGAGATGCACGAGTGTTCCGGTGGCACCGACGTCCGCGATGTCGGGGATGTCGGCGCCCGCACTGACCGTGACCTGCGCGAGCACGGACTGATGGCCCGAGGTCAGTCCCGAGTACACCGCGCCACCCATGGCACCGTCGATCATGACTCCGATGGAACCGAGCACGGTTTTGCCACGGTGATCGTGGAATCGCTCGCCGACGGCCTGCGCGAAGGCCAGGTCCCCGGGCTCGACCGAAACGGCGCGCACACCCATCAATGTGTTGAGTGGGTCAAGCTTCTTGACGGGCGCGGCGGAGTTGTCGATGCTCATCTGTCGAGTATCTCCAGCGCGCCGAGTCCTGCCGAGACCGGGTCTCAACCACCGATACGTGAATGCATCTCCCAGACGAGGACTTCGGCCCCGGCGTCGGAGGTCAGCTGCTGGCCACCTGAATCGCTCAACCGGACAGCATCGCCTTCGTATAGTGTGCCGACGCCCTCCATCTCGGCAGTGCCCTGCGCGACGAAGACGTGCAGGAACCGTGCGCCCGGAAGATTCACGGAGGTGCCCGGCAGAATGCGTGCGACATGCATGGCGGCGTTCTTGTTGTTGATGCGAATCGCCGAATGATCCTTGTAGCGCTCCATCCCGGAGGCAACCGGGATCAGACCGCCGCGCAGCAGTTCGTCGTCGATCTCGAGCTGTTCGTAACCGGGGGTCAGTCCACCTTCGTCCGGTACCACCCACATCTGAATGAAATGCACGGGGTCGGAATGCTGTTCGCCGCCGATACGCCACGAATCGTTCTTCTCACTGTGCATGATTCCGGTACCGGCGCTCATGCGCTGGGCGAGTCCCGGATAGATGACGCCGGTGTGGCCGATGGAATCCTGGTGCACGAGCGAACCGCGAAGCACCCAGGTCACGATTTCCATGTCCTTGTGCGGATGGGTGTCGAAACCGGTTCCCGCCAGTACGGTGTCGTCGTTGTTGACGAGCAGCAATCCGTGATGAGTGTTGTCCGGATCGTAGTGCTGTCCGAACGAGAACGAATGTTTCGAATCCAGCCAGGAGACGCGGGATTTCAAGCGATCGCCGGAGCGGTGCACATCGATGTGCGGTGTCGTCCGTGGGGCCTGTGCTCGACCAGATGCCATGGCTCCTCCTTCTGTACCACCGGGATCCACCACAATCGGGATCCGCCACTACCGGCATCCACCCTACGACGAACCTGCTGTGTAGTCCGAACATTGGGCGTACTCGGTGGTGTCGTCAGTTCGTCGACGCGTGCATCTCCCACACGAGTATCTCCGCATCGCCGATTCCCTCGACTCGTTGACCGCCAGTATCCTTGAGTCGCAACGAATCTCCCGGACCGAGCAATCCGACTCCCTCGACGTCGACAGTGCCACCGGCGATGAAGCCGTGCACGTACGGCGCATCCGGGAGAGATACCGACCCACCGGTCTCGAGGCGAGCAACATGCAGTGCCGCATGTTTGTTGTGCAAGCTGATCGCGCTGTGGTCGCGATGCGCGGGCATCCCCGACGCCAGGGTGATCAGGCCACCGCCGTCGAGTTCGGAGTTGATGTCGAGTTCCTGATAGCTCGGAGTCACTCCGGATTCGTCCGGGGGTATCCACATCTGGACGAGGTGAACGGGCTCGGTGACACGTGAGCCGTCGGCCCGGAAGCGATCGTTGCGCTCGGAGTGCAGGATTCCGGTACCGGCGCTCATTCTCTGCGCGAGTCCGCGATGGATGACTCCGGAGTGCCCAGCGGAATCCTGGTGAACCAGAGATCCGCTGAGCACCCACGTCACGATCTCGGTGTCGCGGTGCTGATGAGTGTCGAAACCGTAGTCGGCTTCGATGATGTCGTCGTTGTTCACCAACAGAAGTCCGTGCGCGTACGCGGCGTGATCGAAGTTTCCGGCGAAGGGGAAACTGTGACGCGCCGTGAGCCAGCCGTAGTTGAGATGCGCACGTTCGTCAGCTCGCTGGACGACTACCGACGACATGTCAGCTCAGCGTCTCGTGTGCCGCCGGGATGGATCCAAGGCGTCCGGCCTGGAAGTCCTCGAAGGCCTGCATGACCTCGGACTTGGTGTTCATGACGAACGGCCCGGCCATCGCGATGGGCTCACGAATCGGTTTGCCGCCGAGGATGAATACCTCGAGAGATTCGGTCCGTGAATCCTGGCGATCGGAAGCGGCGACGGTGATGGAGTCACCGCGTCCGAAGACAGCTGTCTGTCCGACACGAATGGGCCGACGCTCGGCCCCGACCGTGCCTTCGCCGGCGAGGACGTAGACGATCGCGTTGAACTCGGGGTTCCACGGAAGCGTCAGGCTCGCACCCGGGGCCACAGTCGTGTGGGAGAGCGCGATGGGTGTGTACGTCGATCCGGGTCCGGCGTGGCCGGCGATGTCTCCGGCGATGACGCGTACCAAGGCTCCGCCGTCCGGCGAGGAAAGCAGGGCCACCTTGTTACCGGTGATGTCCTGGTACCGCGGAGATGCCATCTTGTTGTCGCGAGGCAGGTTGACCCACAGTTGGACGCCGTGGAAAAGGCCGCCGCTGAGGACGAGGTGCTCCGGCGGAGTTTCGATGTGGAGGATGCCGCCACCCGCGGTCATCCACTGGGTGTCGCCGCCGCCGATAATGCCACCGCCACCGTTGGAGTCCTGGTGCTCCATGATGCCGTCGATCATGTAGGTCACGGTTTCGAAGCCGCGGTGCGGGTGCCACGGTGTGCCCTTGGGTTCTCCGGGTGCGTAGTTGACCTCGCCCATCTGGTCCATGTGGATGAAGGGATCGAGGGCGGAGAGGTCGATGCCGGCGAAGGCGCGGTGAACGGGAAAGCCTTCACCTTCGTATCCGACCGGTGCGGTGGTGATGCTCTTGACGGGGCGGTCGACTGCTGACTCTGCCGGCTCGTCGAGACGGGGCAGGGCCAAGATGTTCTCGACTGTCACAGCAGGCATGTCGTACTCCTTGTATCCGTGAAGCTGATGGCAGGTAGTTGATTGTTCAACTATCTCATTCGGAGTCAACAAAGTCGAGCCCCGGGTATTCCCGGGGCTCGACTGGTGTTCGGATCAGCGCAACATGCTGCCGAGGGTCTTTGCCGCTGCCATGACCTCGGCGCCCAGCGCTGCTTGGTCCTCGGAGTCGAAGACGGAAATTCCGAGGCTGGAGATGGCGTCGCGGCGTCGGCCGGGGATCACCGCCGAGATTCCCAGGACGGACGGGATGACCTCGCCGACGGTCACTGCGTAGCCGCGTGCGCGTGCCGCCGTCACTTCCTCTCGTTCCCCGCTCGTCGGCGGGAGTGAGGCAAGGATGGAAAGCCCGGCGGAGCCGCGGTCGATCGGATCGACCTGCCCTGGATGAAACGCGACGTGAACCTTGGCGCTGCGTGGTTCGACCACCATCAGCGCGCGCACTTCGGTATCGCTCTCGCGGACCACCAGGTGCGCTGTCGCCTCGGTGGCCTCGGCAAGTTCTTGAAGTATCGGGCGAGCGAGAGTGCGCAAATCCTGTTCCACCGGTTCGGCGAGGGTGACCAGGCCGGCGCCGAGAGTGACGCGCTTGAAGGAGTCCTTGCGGCACAGGTGATGAGCCTCGAGCGTGCGGATCAACCGATGTGCGACGGTTCGGTGGACTCCCACTCCGTCGGCGATGTCGGTGACCGACAAGCCGTGCGGATAGGACGTCAGGAGTTCCAGGATCTCGAGTCCGTGGTGCAGCGTTTTCGACATGCTCGAGTCCACTTGAACTGCGCTTTTGCGCGGTCGGTGTTCCTCGCTCAGCTCTGACATCAAATCCCTTTCTTGACGTTTGTGAGGTATGCCACCTACGCTTTGAACATATCGCACAGTGTGTGCGATTATCGCACACTTTACGGAGCTGCACAACCTTCGGGTGGATGCAGCACAGCGTGTTCGGAGAGAACCTTCATGAGCAACTGCAGCGTCGTGGCAACGGAGGATGTTGCCGCAATCCACCAGCTGTACGGCCACCAGAGTCATTGCATAGACTCTGGGCGCCAGCAGGATTGGGCGCAGACATTCACCGATGGCGGTGAGTTTCATTCCCCCAGTTATCCGGAACCTGTGGTCGGTTTCGACGACCTTGCGGCTTTTGCTGCTCGCTTCTTCGCTGCGGCGGAAGCTGCCGACGAGGTGCATCGCCACGTTCTGACCAATCTCGTCGTCGAGGCGGTGGACGAGAGTGCTCTCACAGTGCACGGGTACCTGCAGATCGTTGCCACCGCTCGCGGCGGAGACTCGCGACTGGTGCGGATGACAACTGTCACAGATCACGTGGTTCGGGTCGGTGAGGAGTGGAAGATCGCCCGCCGCACCGTTTCCCGCGACGACGCGCCCCGAGCGTCCGAACAAGCTTGAAGTACCGAAATGTTTCTTGCACAACAATATTCAGTAGGAGAAGTACATCATGACCGAAAGCTCTGACCAGACGAACCCGGGCCGTACCGTTGTGACGCAGATGTCGGCGGTGTACCCGGAGTTGGCAGGCAAGGTCGCAGTGGTGACCGGCGCGGCTCAGGGTATGGGTGCGACGTTCGCCGAAGGACTGGCAACGCGCGGCGTACATGTCGTCGGCGCCGACATCAACGAAGAGCAGATGCTCGCCACGGCCGCACGAATCAACACGGACCTCGAATCGAATGCACTGGCGGACAAGCCGGGTCGCGTCGTCGGAGCTCGGGTCGACGTCACCAAGCCCGACGAGCATGAATTGCTTGCACAGTTGGCGTTGAAGGAGTTCGGCCGGGTCGATTTCTGGATCAACAATGCGGGTATCTTCCCGTTTGCGCTGGCCGAGGAGATCACCCCGGAGCAGATCGGCGCAACGCTGAGTGTCAATGTCGAAGGAGTGCTCTACGGTGCGCAGGCGGCGGCACGTCACCTCGGTCCCGGCGGCGCCATCGTCAACATGTCTTCGGTGTCTGCGCTGCGTGTGCGGAAGGGGAGAGGCGCATACTGCACGTCGAAAGCTGCCGTTGCGCACCTCACGGAGTCTCTCGCAGTGGAGTTCGGCGACAAGGGTATTCGGGTCAACTCCATTGCACCCGGCTACATCGACACGGCGATGACGAAGTGGGTTCAGGAAGATCCGATCGCGCTCGCGAACGCGCTCGACGCGGTACCACTGCATCGTCTGGGCTCGCCCGAAGAGGTCTTCGGCCCGCTGCTGTTCCTGCTCTCGGACAGCGCGCGTTACGTCACCGGGCACAGCATTGCGGTGGACGGTGGTTCGCGGCATGTCTGAGTCCATGACATATCCCGGCGTCGTTCTCGTTACCGGCGGTGCTGCCGGGATGGGGGCGCATCACGCGCGCACTCTCGCCGCGCGCGGTTCGCATGTCTGCATTGCCGATGTTTCGGATTCATCCGGCGTGGTCGACGACATCGTCGCCGCAGGCGGATCGGCGTCCGCTCATATTCTCGACGTCACCGATGTCGATGCCTGGGACCGGGTTGTCGACGAAATTCGCACCACCCGTGGGGAACTCGGCGGACTGGTCAACAACGCCGGCATCTCGCGTCGGCTCGAATTCATGGACACCCCGAACGACATCTGGGAGCTGACCATGAAGATCAACCTCTTCGGCCCGTTCTACGGTATGAAGGCGGTGGCGCCGCTGATGCGCGAGAGTGGTGGCGGATCGATCGTCAACATCTCGTCCATCGCCGGTCAGATCGGATACTTCTCTCCGGCTTACTCGTCGAGCAAGTGGGGTCTGACCGGTCTGTCGAAGTCGGCCGCAGGTAACTTCGCGCAGTGGGGGATTCGCGTCAACTCGGTGCACCCGGGACTGGTCGGTACGGCGCTGCTCGGCGGCGCGAACGACTTCGTCGCCGCGTCACTGAAGTCGGTTCCCTTCGGACGCATGGGAACTCTCGACGAGATCACCGAAGCAGTGCTGTTCCTGCTCTCGAACAGTTCGACCTACACCACCGGTACGGAACTCACTGTCGACGGCGGGTTGGTGTCGAACGGTCTTTACCACCGCATCATCGCGGAGACTGGAGAACTTTCATGACCGAGCACTGGGACGTCGTTGTCATCGGTGGCGGCGGAGCAGGTCTCGCCGCTGCGGTGTCGGCAGCTGAAGAAGGCGCATCCGTTCTGCTGTTCGAATCCGAAACCGAACTCGGTGGATCCACCGCGCTGTCGGCCGGCATCTTCACGGCCGCCGGAACGAGCGTGCAGGCCGGCCTCGGCGTCGACGACTCGGCAGAGAAGTTCTTCCAGCACTACATGGACCTCAACCAGTGGATGCTCTCACCCGGATTGATTCGTGCGTTCTGCGAAAACGCCGGTCCGACACTGGAATGGCTCATCGGACTCGGCGTCGAGATTCCCGCGACGATCTCGGGTAACGCTCACCAGCCGGGACTCGCCCAAGCCGGCGTCGAGGACGTCTGGCGCGGCCACGTGCCCAAGGACCAGGGATACGGACTGATTCAGGTGCTGGACAAGGCTCGTCGTAAGCACGGGATCGAGGTCATCTTCGGAACACGGGTGCAGAAGCTGATCGAGGAAGACGGTCGGGTTGTCGGCGTTGTCGCCGACGACATCGAGGTGCCTGCGGGCGCCGTCGTTGTTGCCTCCGGTGGATTCGCGCAAGATCCGGGTTTGGTGGAACGCCACTTCCCGGACGCGAACAAGGCCGGAGAGGCCTTGTTCGTCGTCGCAGCCGAGGGGAGCCGCGGAGACCATCTTCGTTTTGCCGAAGACCTCGGTGCTTCCCTGGCGGGCGACGGCTGGGGTCTGATGCTGCCCACCGTCTACTTCCAGCGATTCCACCACTGGCAGGCCGGCTTTCCGCCGAAGTCGCGGATCTACGTCAACCAGGACGGCCGTCGTTTCATGGACGAGGACAGCTCGTACGCGGTCTCGACCGGCATCATCGACCATCAGGGTGGATACGGTTGGATGATCTTCGACGAGAACGCTCGCGTGAATCTGGCTCCAGGATATGCGGATTGGAATCCCGAACGCATCGAGGAAGAAGTTGCCGCCGGTGGCACGATTCGTGCGGACACGATCGAAGACCTCGCAGTGGCTACGGGTGTTCCGGTTGCGACGTTGGCGCAAACCCTGCGTCGATGGAACGACCAACTGCCCAGCGGTCACGACGACGACTTCCTCCGCCATCGCACGTTGCGGAACAAGGGTGCCGTCGGCAATCCGGATCCTATTGCGACAGCTCCGTTCTATGCCGCGAAGATCCTTCCGGCAGAGCTCGTCTGTACGCATGCGGGAATGGAGATCAACACCGATGCGGCCGTGCTCGGCAGCACCGGAGTACCTATCGAGGGTCTGTACGCCGCAGGTGAGGCCGGCGCCGGAATCCTCGGACTGAGATACGTGGGCGGCGGCAATGCGGTTGCCAACGCTTTGACCATGGGCCGCGTAGCGGGACGTAATGCGGCGAATTACACCAGGACCAGCGCTGAGAGCGCACCGGTCCATTCCATCGCGCACTCCTGACGTCCGACGTCTGCGCGGCACCGAATCCAGTCAGTATCCAATCCAGGCAGGGAACAACATGTCAGAGAATGAGACCATGGCGAGAGCCGAATCCACCGAGGGCAGCAGCGTGGCAACCGAACGACAGTCGACGACGAAGGTAATTCGCGCGGCCATCGTCGGTACCGTCGTCGAGTACTACGACTTCGGTATCTACGGATACATGGCCACGACGATCGCCGCGCTGTTCTTCGTTTCCCATGACCCGAACGCAGCACTGCTCGGTACCTTTGCAGCATTCGCCGTGGCCTTCTTCCTACGCGTGCCCGGCGGCATCTTCTTCGGCCACATCGGCGACAAGTACGGCCGCAAGAACGCGCTGTCCTGGACCATCCTCCTGATGGTTCTCGCGACAGCCGGAATGGGCCTGCTGCCGACTTACGCCACGTTGGGTGTGTGGGCGACGTCCATCCTGGTTCTGGCTCGTTGCCTGCAGGGCTTCGCGGCCGGCGGTGAACTCGGCGGCGCCAACGCGTTCGTCTCCGAGTCCGCTCCCAAACGGTGGCGTGCGACGCAGACCTCGATGGTCAATACCGGCACCTACCTGGGTTCGCTGGCAGCTTCGCTCATGGCCCTCGGCCTGACGTCGGTATTCTCGCAAGAGCAGATCCTCGAATGGGCTTGGCGTATCCCGTTCCTGCTCAGCCTGCTGATCGGTGGCATCGGTATCTGGATCCGCAGCCAGATGGAAGACACTCCTCAGTTCGAAGAACTGCAGGACAAGGGTGAGACCAAGAAGCTTCCCATCCGTGAGTTGCTCAGCACCTCCGGTGGCAGCGTCGTCAAGATCATCCTGCTGGGCGCACTCATCACCGGCGGTTACTACATCGCCTCGGTGTATGCCGCGACGTACCTGCAGACCACCGGCGGTCATTCGTCGCGCGTTGCTTTCCTTTCCACTTCTCTTGCACTGGTTCTCGGCGTCATCACGTTGCCGATCTCGGGATACATGGCAGACAAGTACGGGCGTCGGCCGGTGCTGTTCGCCGGTAGTGCCGCCGCAGTGGTTCTCGGAATCCCGATGTTCATGATGATGGCCGGTTCTGGCATCTGGCAGGCGGTTGTCGGTCAGTCAGTGCTCTTCATCTGCGTTTCCGTTGTCAACGGTGCTTCGTACGTGACCTATGTCGAAATGCTGAAAGCATCTGTGCGGTACAGCGGTCTGGCATTGGGTAACAACGTCACCAACATGTTCCTCGGTGGCACCGCGCCTTTCATCGCCACCTATCTCATCAGCTTGACCGGCAACTCTCTCGCTCCGGCTGGATACTTCGTCTTCTGTGCGGTGATCACCCTCGTCACGGTCTTCTTCATCAAGGAGACCAAGGGTGTTGAACTGCAGGTTGATTGATCATCGGGTAGAACAGGAGCCTGACCGTGTCCCTCGCTGACAAGCAAGAAATCACCGAAGTTCTGTATCGCTACGCTCGGGCCGTCGATCGGAAGGATTTCGACAGCGTGGCCCTCTGCTACTTCGACGACGCGATAGACAACCACGGTGGCTACATCGGAACCGTCGACGGGCTGATCGAAGACATGAAGCTCAGACACAAGACGATCGACTCGTCGATTCACTGCATTTCCAACATACTGATCGACGTCAACGGCGATGTCGCTCATTGCGAGTCGTACTGTTTGTGCTTTCTGCGGCAAGAGCGTTCCGGTACGGATACGGTGCAGACGCTTGCGACGATCAAATGCCGTTACGTCGACAGGTTCGAAAGGCGCCACGGTGAATGGCGAATCGCCGATCGGATTGTCGTGTTCGACGAATCCCGTGAAGACGTGATCGAGAACATCCTGTCCACGGACTGGGTGACGCAACGTCGATCCTTCGACGATCCGGTGTACACCAGGACGCCTTGACCAGTAGTGCAGACGAAGGCCTTCACACACATCGTGTGTGAAGGCCTTTCGCCTGTTCACTTCTCGTGTCAGCTCACTGCGCCCGGTGCGGCGACCTCGGTCAAACGGCCGTCCGAGAGCCTGAGCCAGCGTTCGACTTTGACCTCGGCCAGGAATCTCTCGTCGTGGCTGACCACCACGAACGCCCCCTGATATGCATTCAGGGCACTTTCGAGTTGAGCAACGCTCACCAAGTCGAGGTTGTTGGTCGGCTCGTCGAGAAGAAGCAGCTGCGGGGCCGGATCGGCGAAGAGAACGCACGCCAATGTAGCCCGCAGTCGTTCACCGCCCGAGAGTGCAGCGACGGGAAGATGAGCACCCGCACCCCGAAAGAGGAAGCGTGCCAGGATGTTCATGCGTTCCGGTGCCGGTAGGCCTGGAGCAGACAAGGCAAAGTTCTCTGCGACGGTGCGTGCGGGGTCGAGTAGGTCGAGCCTCTGCGACAGGTATGCCACTCGACCGTCGGCTCGCGTGATCTCACCGGAAGTCGGCGCCACATCCCCGTTGACGATGCGTAGCAACGTCGACTTTCCGACGCCGTTCGGCCCGGTCAACGCGATACGCTCCGGTCCTCGAATGGCCAGGTCGATTCCGGAGTCGGCGAAGATCGCATGATCACCGAACGCGAATTGCATTCGCTCACCGAGGAACACCGTCCGGCCGGCGGGTACATGTGTGCCAGGCAATTCGAGTGAAATCGTCTGGTCGTCTCGAAGAGCGCGGCCCGCTTTGTCGAGTCGGTCCTTCGCCGCGTCGACCCGGGCGAGGTGTGTCTCGTTGGCCTTGCCTGCCGACTCCTGAGCATTGCGCTTCATGGTCCCCGCAAAGATCTTGGGCAAGCCCGCGTTCCCGAGATTGCGGGCAGCGTTACTTGCGCGTCGCGAAGCACGTTCTCGGGCCTGCTGCAGTTCGCGCTTCTCGCGCTTGACCTCTTGCTCGGCGTTGCGGATGTTCTTCTCCGCCACTTCGCGAGCCGAGCGTGCCGCGGCTTCGTAGTCGGTGAAATTGCCACCGTAGAAGCTGATCTCGCCGCTGTGAAGTTCGGCGATGCGGTCCATGCGGTCGAGTAGTCCTCGATCGTGACTGACCACCAACAGACAACCACTCCAGTCGTCGAGAACGTCGTAAAGCCTGCGGCGCGCGTCCAGGTCGAGGTTGTTGGTGGGTTCGTCGAGGAGAAGGACATCGGGGCGTCGCAGGAGTTGCGCCGCCAGTCCGAGCGAGACGACCTGCCCGCCGCTCAGAGTGTCGAGGCGACGATCGAACGTCATGTCGGCCAAACCGAGTCGACCGAGTTGGGCTCGCGTTCGTTCCTCGATATCCCAGTCGGACCCGATTGTCGTGAAGTGTTCTTCTCGTGTGTCCCCGGATTCGACTGCGTCCAACGCAGCGAGCGTCGGGGCGATGCCCAAGACCTCGGCAATGGTCAGATCGCCCGTCAGTGGCAGGTCCTGCGGAAGGTATCCGAGAACGCCGTCGACGGACACACTGCCGGCGCGCGGCCGCAACTGGCCGGCGATCAATCTGAGCAGAGTGCTTTTCCCGACGCCGTTCTGGGCCACCAGCCCGGTTCGGCCGCCGGGCACGGTGAATGACAATTCGTCGAAGACCGGAGTGTCGTCCGGCCAGGCAAAAGACAGATTCGAGAAAACGATGTAGGTATCGGACATGAATAGACCTCAGGTGTTGTGCGGGCGCGGCAACGCTGCTCCGCGAAGAGTCGGGTAAGTGAACGACAACATGGCCACGACGGCAGCGCTCCGAGGCGTCTGCCGGTGGCCGTCATGCCCGGTTTTATCCGGAGATGTCGAGTTCACCAACCATGTCTGATCCTTTTTGGTCTGTGTTGTTTCATCCGACGATAACAGGAGCCGGTATCTACATACGAGCAATACCGGCGCAGAGAAGTTCGACCAGTCGTCGATACACCCGATCCGGGTCGGTGCCGGCCGGTTGTCCCTCTACCGATTCGAGGATGCAGAAGCCGTGCAGCGCACTGCGAAGAGACCACGCCGCCTGCTCCGAATCATCCGGGCTCAGACCGTATCCCGCGATCACCTTGTTGATGACGTCGACCACCTCGCCGACGGCGGAGACCAGATCGGGATGCGGAGCAGTGGGGTAGCGGTCGGTGATGGCGTAGAGCCCGGGGTGTACTCGGACGAACGCACGCCATGCGTCCGCGAGCGCCATGACGGCGTCGTCGCGCGAGAGACCGACCGCGGCGGCACGCAGTTGTTCGGCGAGAAGGCTGCGTGCGAGGAGGCTGAGTTGATGGTGGACGTCGTCGACCCCGTCGACGTGTTTGTACAGCGCTGACTGCCGGACGTCGAGGGTCTCGGCGAGTTGACTCAGTACCAGAGCGTCGGCGCCTTTGCTGTCGACCAGATCGGCTGCGGCAGCGATCACGCGTTCACGGGTAACCGGAGTTCTCATGCACGCATCTTCCCTGTATGACAGGCCTCGCGTCGGTGATACATTATCACCATGAGTGATGAAGTATCGCCACGCGAGCTGTCCGGCGATCAACTACGCCGTCGTGACCTGCGCGTAGTCGTCACCGGTGCATGCATCCTCGGGTTGACCTCGGTGCTCTATGAACTCTCAGGAGTGTCTCCGTCGACGGGTGCATTCTTTCGGTGTCTCTATGCGCTCATCCCTCTCGGCATGCTCGTGCTCGTTCAGCGTCGTCGGTCACCCCGGCCTTCGGTCTCGGCGCCCTGGATCGTGAAGTCTCTACTTGCCGGCGCGTTCCTCGGAATCGATCTGGTGCTCTGGCACGAGTCGATTCATTCGATCGGGGCAGGTCTTTCGACTGTGATCCTGAATTTGCAGGTGCTGTTCGTCGCAATCCTCGGCTACGTTGTTCTGCGCCAACGGATCGGCCGGGAACTGGTCGCCAGCCTTCCGTTGCTCTTTGTCGGAGTTGCTCTGGTAGCCGGGGCGAGCACAACGCTCACCGGGTCGAATCCTGCTGTCGGAGTGTCGTTTGCCGTGATCGCCGCAGGCGCGTACGCGGTCTACATCTTCCTGATGGGTCTGGCTACTCGGGCGGCGGGCAGAACGGCGTTGCCGATGTTCGTCTCGACGGGAGCCACTGCCCTCACGGCAGGTGCATACGGCCTCGTGAGTGGAACTTTGGATCTGACCCCTTCACTCGTAGCTCAAGGCTGGCTTGTGCTGCTCGCGTTGGTATCTCAGGTGATCGGGTGGCTGCTGGTAGCCAGCGCCAGTCAGCGTCTGCCTGCCAGTGCAGTCGCCGCCAGCCTCGTGTTGCAATCGGCGTCAGCACTGTTGTTCGGCGCAGTGCTGCTTGCACAGACCCCAACTCTCGTCCAACTTGCGGGTGCCGGAATGATTTTGGCCGGAGTGGTTGTGGCGACGCGGATACCCGCGAAGAAATCCTCGACGACTGTTGTCGGAAAACGAATGGAGACAAGCGTATGACCACGGCGGCTGACCACATCTACATCAACGGCGACATCAGGGCCATGGACGGTGCGGTCGGCGATAACGCCACCGCTGTGGCAGTCAAGGACGGCAGATTTGTCGCCCTCGGAACTGACGCCGAGATCTCGGCGCTGACCGATTCCGAAACCTCCGTTGTCGATCTCGCCGGAGCGGTGGTTGTGCCGGGGTTCATCGAGACGCACCTTCATCCGATGATGTGGGGTTTGATGCTCAGTGGGGTCGACGCAACGACGAATACGTGCCCGACCATCGAGAAGTTGATCACGGCGTTGGCCGCGCGGGCCGCGATCACACCAGTTGGCGAGCCCATCGAAGCGTGGGGCTTCGACGACAGCCTCGTGGCGGAAGATCGAGGCCTGACCGTAGCTGATCTGGACAAAGCCTCCACCGAGCATCCGATCCTGGTGCGGCACTTGTCTGCTCACGGAATCTATGTCAACTCGGTCGCACTGGAGAAGGCCGGGATCGATGCCACCACGGTCGATCCGGAGGGTGGTGTCATCGTTCGAGACAGCGACGGTGTACCCACCGGTGAACTGTGCGAGGTTCCGGCAATGTCTCTGGTGCACGGACTTGTTCCGGATATGAACCCGGATGCGTCCAAGATCGCGATGCTGCGGGCGCAGGAAGTCATGGCGTCGGTGGGCGTGACGAGTTTCCACGACATGTACGTCACGGCCGAGATGTACGAGGCGTACCGGCAACTCGACGCCGATGGTGACTTGAGGCTGCGTGCGCGCCTCTATCTCGGCCACGGGGTTCACGATCAGTTGGGTGAACTCGCCGATCCGACCGAGCGAGTTCGTGTGGGCGGCGTCAAACTCATTTCGGACGGGTCGATTCAGTTGCACACCGCTGCGCTGACCGCGCCGTACCACGATCTGGGCGGATGCCACTGCGGCGGAATGGCAATCCCGGCAGGTGCGCTCGGGGCACTCGTCGAGGAACATCACGCTGTCGGCCGACACGTTGCGATTCATACCAACGGTGATCAGGCCATCGATTTTGCATTGGACGCAATTGCAGCGGCACGGACGGCGCACCCGGACATCGAAGTTTCGCATCGACTCGAGCACGTTCAGACGTTGCGGGAAGATCAGATCGCGCGGATGGTCGAACTCGGGGTGGTGGCGTCGATCTTCGTGAACCACGTCTACTACTGGGGTGACCGGCACCGCGATCGTTTTCTCGGACCGGGTCGCGGCGAGCGGATCAGCCCCGTGGCGTCGGTCGTGGCGGCGGGGCTTGCCTACGCGCTGCATTGCGACTGCCCTGTCACTCCAGTGAACCCGCTCTTCACGATGAACACCGCCGTACATCGTGTGACGCGAGAAGGTCACGTTCTGGGTGCGGAGCAACGGGTTTCCGCGTCCGAGGCGCTGGCCGGCTACACAAGCGCAGCCGCTCGTCTCACCGGTGAGTCATCGGACAAAGGTCGGATAGCGGTGGGACTTTTGGCGGATTTTGTTGTGCTCGACGGAGATCCGCTGCGCAGCGAATCGACAGACTTGAATGAACTGTCGGTCCTGCGCACGGTTGTCGGAGGTGAGACCGTCTTCGGGGCGTAGATGCTCGTCGTTTTACCTTGGGATTGGGTGCCGGTAGTCAACTCCTTACCGGCTTCGCAACTGTAGATGCACGTGGGCCGGGGAGCGAATTTGCTTCCCGGCCCACAGCTTTGGATGCAGCACGGGCAGTCGCGATTCGATGGTCGGACAAAGTTATTGGTGGAGTGCTGGTTTCGGAGCGCGCGAGAGTTTGTCCTGGCCGGCCGATCCGGCGGGGCGCAGCGATCGATGGCGCCCGTGTCCGTGGCGCTAGTGGACGAAATGCGGGGGTCTCGAAACGGCTCGATCCTTCTGTTTGCTCGAGGGTCGCTGTTCTCGGCGAGTTCGTTCGTGGATTCCCGGACATACCAAGAGTATCTAGAACTTGTTCTTGTTTGGATCGGAATGAATCGCCCGTTCGATCGCAGAACACTTTTTGGTAAATAGTTGCGATGCATAGCTAACTATTTCTAACGGTACTGGTCAGGGTGCAGAATTAGCCCTTGGGGGATGTCGAAATTCCTTCTGAACGTTTGACCAGTAAAACCGCCACAAAAGCTGATACGTGTGATAAAAATTGATCCGAAGCGGAGCGGTTGCTATGTATGAGCGAGGGCATGCACAGCGTCACGGTTCGGCTCGCAAGCTTTCTGCAACATGTTTGGCACCGATGGCGGATGTACCTCGTTCCGCCATCTCTTCACCCAATGCCCGGCAACGGGACAGACGAAATGAGTCTTCACATGCCTCGATTTTTCCCGGTCGGGGACGGACGAGAATCCCGTCTCCCCCGGCGCGCCACTGCTGTGTTGGCGGCTCTGCCGGCTGCACTGCTCCTCGCGACCTCGGGTGCGCTGCTTGCACCTGGTAGCGCCGCGGCCGCCCCGGGCGACGACATCACTGACCAGTGCCTGGAGATGTCCCAGAACGGTGGACCCTGGGTGAAGCCGGCGGCCTTCGATCCCAGTGGAACCGACTACATCCCGATCCCCGGTGACGAGGGCACGCAGTTGGCCTTCAACGTTCGTAATGTCTGCGACCTTCCTGCCACGCTCACTCTTTTCAGTGAGAGCTGGTCCGTCTCGGGCGGCGGCACTGCGACAGTGCGGGGCAAGCTCGACGGCCAGGTCGGCCAGCAGTTCGTGATCGGGCCGAATGCGAATTCGTCGACGCGGATCGAGCTGGTGAAAACGCCTCTCGCACAGAACGCCAACGTGATGGCTGGTTTCATGATCGGCATCCCTGCCGGCGAAGTTTTGCAGGGATACGAGATCAACCCCGGCTGGGGTCTGGTCCTGGTGGAGGGCGAGCCTGCCGTGGTCGCCCCGAGTGCTCCGACCGACTTGTCTCTGGGCGCCGCCGAAGTAGAGGCGGGTACACCCGTCAAGGTCTCCGGCAAGGCAGAGCCGAACAGTACCGTCACCGTGACCGGAGGCGGCGCCACCTGCACCGCCACCGCGGATACGAGTGGGAACTTCAGCTGCAACCTGACGATCACCACGCCCGGCAGTCATCCGATCACCGCCACTGCGACAAATGAGGGTGGGACCAGCCCGGCCTCTACCGCGGTGACGGTGAAGGTCACGGCGAAAACCACCGATCCAGGTGGCAGCAGCAGCGGTTCGCTCGGAAGTAGCACCGGTTCGCTCGGAAGTCTCGACCTGTTCGGCAGCCTCGGCGGATAACCACTCCGGCCCAACCGGCCACTTAGACCTCGCGATGCACGGGGCGATCTCGACCATCTCCGCGCATCGCCAACCTTCTCGGTCACCGAATTCAATTCGGCGGCTTCATTTCCCATGCCCCTTCCTGGGGCTGTTTCACCGGAGTGCACATCCGCACGGCCCGGGCTCAACCAAGCGCGTCGGATGTCCCGCCGCGAACTGCACAGGAGGAATACCAGATGAACAAGACCACAAAGGGTGCGATCGCCGCAGGTGCGGCTGCTGTTCTGCTCGCAGGTGGTGCCGGAACCATGGCTGCGTGGAACGCGTCGACCGGCGCTGGCGGAAGCCAGACCGTCAATGCCGGCTCGATGACGATCAGCGAAGCGGCCGGCTCCGGCGTATGGAAGCTCGGCGCGAACACGTTCAACCCGGCCAGCGACAAAATTGTCCCCGGTGACGTACTCACCTACACCGCCACGTACAACTACACCCTCGTCGGCACAAACCTGAAGGCGACGCTGACACCTACCGTCGGCGGAATCTCCGGGGCTCTCGCGAGCAAGCTGGAGGTCGCGACTGCCGGTGGTCAGAACGCGAGCGTCTCCGCGGGCACTGGCACGCGCGATATCACCACGACGATCACGTTCAAGCCGGACACCACCAACACGGACGGCGCTGGCCAGGCAGCCACGCTGTCGGGAGCCTCGGTCACCCTCGAGCAGACGCTCACCCCGTAGTTAATCCGTAACCAGAAGAAGGTCACGTGAAGACCCAATACAAATGGGCGATCGCAGCGTCGTCGGTTCTGCTCATCGGGTTCGTCTCGGTGCAGCAGACCGGCGCGCTGTGGCGCGATACCGCAGAATCGACCGGCGGCACTATCCAGGCAGGCATGCTCGATATCTCTGCCGGCGGTGAAGGGGTCAAGCAGTTCAACCTCGATGGGTTCAAGTTGGACAACAAGGGCCCGGGCGACAGCATTCAGATGCCTCTGCCGGTGATCAACTCCGGCAACGTGCAGATGAACTACGTGCTTTCCGATGTTGTACTCAACGGCGCGACCCCACCGCCGCTGAGCCTGCGCGTGGCCAAGGTAGCCAACGAGGCGGCCTGCACCGCCACTGGCGACGTGGGCACTGAGCTCTACAACGGTGCCATGGACGGCGCGGCCTTTTCCGAACAGCTGGTTCCGGCCGGGCAGATGCAGGTGTTGTGCCTGCGGGCCACGTTGGGCCAGGGCGCGGCAGCGAGCCAGCAGTCCAACGCGACGTTCACTTTCGACGCAAGCTCAGTGAGCCAGTCATGACCGTCACCGCGAGAAGCCGGCGTGCAGGCGAACGTGCCGAGTATCGACCCCGGCACAGCGCACACGTGGAAACATCTGAGCGGCAACATGATCCCGAACAAGGCGGAGACGACAAGACCACCCTATGGTGGTGGACTCGCACCATCGTCTCGTGGGTACTGCTGCTGCTGATGGTCGGCATTCTCGCGGTGATGGTCGTTATCCCTCGACTCACCGGCTCCACCGCGTACACGGTTCTCACCGGTTCGATGGAACCGACCATGCCCCCTGGCACGCTCATCGTGGTCAAGCCGACCCCCAACGAGGATCTGACCACCGGGGACGTGATCACGTTCCAGCCCGTCTCCGGCGATCCAGCGGTGGTCACCCACCGCATCGAAGGCATCTATTACACGGGGGAAGGGGAGCGTCGCATCCACACTCGCGGCGACAACAACCCCGTCGCCGACTCGTGGTCGCTGGTGCCCGAGCAGATCCGTGGTCGGGTCATCTACTCGGCGCCGTATCTGGGCCGGGTGAACTCGGTGATCAAAGGGCAATCGCGTTCGATTCTCACCACAGGCGTAGCTGCGGGCCTGGCTGTATATGCCGTGTGGATGGTCGTCAGTGGCATCCGCGACAAGCGGGGCAAGGCCGGTGACGACGAAAGTGGCACAGACCCGACTCTTTCCGGCCCTGAACTCGGCGCGCCGGTATTGCCCGCCGATCCATCGGCACCAACCTCCGAATCGAAATAGGACAGCAGAATGTCTACAGAACAGAAATCGGGCGGCGACGCGCGTCTCGGGGCGCGGATGCGAAGCCGTCTGGGCGAGACCGGTTGGATACGGACCCGGGCCGTGCTCTCACTGGGCATGGTCCTGGGCCTCGGAGCGGTCGGCACGATGGCGGCGTGGTCCGACAGCGCTACTGCGACCACCGGCATGTTCAGCACTTCGTCGGTCCAGCTGAAAGTCGACAACCAGCGGCCCGCACACCAATTCACCGAACTCAAGCGCAACAGCATGCTGCCAGGCCAGAGTGAGGCCGGGGCATTGACGGTTCAGAACACCGGAACGGCCAACTTCCAGTGGGCGGTATCGGCAACGGCCACTGGCTCGTCCGCGCTGATCGGGAAGCTCAAGGTTTCGCTACATCAGACCGGCGCCAACGACGGCAGTACCTGTTCAGGACCGATCATCGGGACGCAGCAAGCGTTCTCCGGGAACCCGACACTCGTCTCTGGCCGATCACTCGCTGCCGGTGTTTCGGAGCAGGTGTGCATCAAGGTGACCGTCGATTCGACCGCGGGTCAGACGGAGCAGTTCAAGATCGCCGATCTGGGCTTCAACTTCACCGCAACGGGGCAGTGATCATCGCGATGGACAGCACCGATGAGGAGGTGAGCGTGGGACGCAGTCGTGGCAAGGAAATTGCCTTGAATGTGGCTGCGGTCGCCGGACTCATCTGCATAATCGCCACTCTCGCGTCCCTGATATTCGGGATCAAACCGCTGGTGTTTCGCTCGGGTTCGATGGAACCTGCAATTTCCACCGGTGCGCTGGCGCTGGCGAAGACCGTGCCTGCAACTGAACTGGCTGTCGGCGACGTGATCAGCGTCGACAACGACCAAGGCGTGCGCATCACCCACCGTGTAGTCGAACTCGAATCGGCAGGAGCGGACACCGTGCTCGCCACGCTCAAGGGCGATGCCAACAATGTGGCTGATCGACTGCCCTACACCATCACCGAGGCCGACCGAGTGTTCATCAGCGTCGGTGGGCTCGGCTATGTCGTTGCTTGGCTTTCCAGCCCGCTCGCAACCTTCCTCGGCGGCGGATTGGTAGGCGCGGTGCTGGTCATCGCATTTGGACGAACTAAAGACCGGCGTCTGGAGAATGCCCGCGCCGCCACTACAAATGACGCCCGCGTCGATGCTGACGAAACCTGCGGGAAGCTTCAGGAGGCTCATAATGATTGAAATGCGTCGGGCTAGCACCCGCATGAAGTCGCTGCGGTCGTTGATCGCCATCGGCGGCGCTGCTGCAGTGGCTTTCGGCCTGGCTCAGGCCAGCGGGACGTTGGCCAATCCAACTGACGTGGTCAATTCGACTGGTGCACAGGTGGCGACGGGCAACTTCTATCCGACGCCTTTGACCTCGTCGGTGACCTGCACTACAAACCCCGATCGTTGGTACGACTTGGCGGCCAACCGGGCGGAAATCACCTGGGCCGAAGTTCCAGGTGCGACAGGCTATGTGGTCGAGCTGGTGGATCGCGGTAGCGGTGTAGTCCGACAAGGACCCTTCCCGAAGGCCGCAAATGATCGAAAAATCAGCGGCATCACAGCTGTCAGTCCACGAGGTGATGGGCTCTATGCCCGGGTGTATACGGTCAATGGTCCGGCGACATCTTCGGGTTACACGGTTTCCAATAAGGGCATGTCGCACAAGGATCTTGTGAGTAGCCGCACAGAATGTGAAGGTAGCACTGGCACAAACAAGGCGAATGCGCAGTGGGAGAACGTCTCCACCTGGAATCCGAGCACCCCGGCGCCGAATGGGGGGAATCCGCTCAGCAGGATGCAGGCCGAAGCGATGGTGCCGAACGAGCCTGATGCGTTGGAGACGACCACCACCCAAGCTCCGTCCACGAGCGAGACCGCCAATCCGACAACGTCTACCGAGCCGACCAGCACAACGGAGGCCACGACCACGACGGCACCGAGCACGACAACTCCGGCACCGACCACCCCGGAAACCACGTCGCCGGAGACCACTCCCTCGGCTGATCCGAAGCCGGTTCTGACGGACACAGTCGAGAGTGGCGGCCTCACCGGCGGCTGGACTGCGGGTGGTAACAAGGTTGCAGTGGTCGACGCCGAAGGCAACGAACTCGCAAGTGGCCGTGTCGAATCGGGTTCCACTCTGCATTGGTACAACGGCCAGTTGTGGATTGTCGGGGCAACCGAGGTCTACCGCATCATGGAGTCGCCGCAGGACGGCACGTGGAAGTTCTACAAGGACAGCGGGCAGAACATGCCCGACTTCGGGTAACGGCTCATCACTCGACCTCTCGACTGTTCCCCCGAGTCTCCGGACCCGGGGGAACAGTCGTAGGTCCGCATGTTCCGACGGTGTGGCCAATCAGGTAACCGGCTGGTCGCCCGCTGGAGAGGTTTCGGCCGCCCGTGAACTGGATAATCCAACTGCAGACGGCAACGACGTGTAGAGATGCCTGAAGTGTTCGCAGTGGATTGGCACTTATTCGGGGCTCGAGTTATCTTACTGCAAAGTAAGTTTATGGTGTCGACGTCGATCGGGGCGATGCCGACCTGAGTACAGGGATAGACATGCGGATGAACCTGGGGGCAGGTGTTCGGCGACGTCATTGGGCGCGCGACGTATTGGCAGCCGCGACGGCATGTGCGCTGGCGATGTCCGCGTTGCTCTCGGTACAGATTTCAGCGTCGGCGTCCGAGCTGGACGAGTACCTGAATTTGCCTTTGGTGAATCGGAATGCCGAACACGGTCCGGGCGGTGTCCATCCCGCGTTGCCGACTGATCTCGGCACCTTGCAAGCCCTTGTGGAAGAAGCCCGCGCCAGTGGTCGCAGTCCGGAATCCTATGCGGCCTTGCTGTTTCAGTATCGATTGGTCGCTGCCACGGAAGCCGCCGGAATCGATCTCTCATCGTGGAATCCGCGCGCCGGAGTGTCGGCTAATCGCACGAACCTGGTGAAGTCGTACCGCTACTACGAGGATCTGCAACTCGGACACCCGGAATTGCAGTGGGCGGGCATGGGCGGACAGGTTGGTGCGGACTTCGGCGGGGGACTGATCGACTTCGAACTGATGGCGGACATGTACTCGTTTCCGAATCTGCAATATGTTGCCAATTCGATAGTTTCTCAGGTCACGGATCAGGTTGGCATGCAAGCGCTGAACCAATTGCCGGCAGGGCTGCGCGCGCTCGCCGCGGTGGGCAGGAACGTCACGGCGGACGACTTGGATTATGTGCTGGGGATGATCCTGGTGATGCAGAAGAACATCTTCTCGGATCTGATGCCGATGCATCAGGCATACGTGGATGAAGGACTTCCCGCGCTGGAGGAAATGCAGAGTGCCGGATTGTTCGGTCAGGATGTCATGGACGCCTGGCGTGATGTAGCCTCCGGCGATTCGAATCGGATTGCACGTGGGAACGTAGCACTGCTCCAACGCGAGCAAGGGATGATCATCCGCGACCAGTGGGATACCGTGCGCGCCTACAAAGGTGATGTGGGAGAGGCGATCACTTACGCATCGACTGTCGCCGGTTCACCTTCGGTCGCCGGCGTCGTACCGCCTCGCTCGTTTCGGTCTCTCGAGTTCGCGACAACACTGGCGGACGGACGCACCGCGACAGTGACACTGCCCCTACCGGATTGGAACTGGTCGGTGTACGAGGAACGGTGGGACTACATCACCTCACAGCTCTTGCCGAAGTACCGAGCGATGGTCGAAGAAGATTGGCCACGGCTCGTAGCCACATTAAGTGTTCCCTACGAAATTCAATTGGAGAGTCACCGCCCGATGGTGACCCTCCCACAAACGCTCGAATCGGCCCTCTCCAGTTTGAAAGTGACGGTTCAGTGATGTCGGGTGCCAGATTTCGAAGGTTTGCCCCGCTGGTAGCGCTGACCGTTGCGCTGGTTCTGCCTGCGACTGCTGAAGCCGAGGCCCCAGGCAGTGGTGTTCCAGACGATGCGCAAGCTCCGGTATCCCAGGAGTTTCGGACCGATACTCCCACTCTGGGAGAGATTTTCAACGGGTTCACGGTCGGTGCGCTCAGGTCGGGGGAGTTCGCATCGGAAGAGGAGATCTTCACTGCGCTCACCGCCGATGATCCGTTTTACGACGAGCCGGTGTTGACCGGCGTCGAGCGTCCCGGTGACCTCCTGAAGTCGAAGAAGGTGGATGTACTGTTCACGGGATACAAACCGGGACAGCTCGACGCCTACAAGATCATGTACGTCACAACCGGAATCGACGGTTCGACGCCGGTGGTGAGCACCGGGATCATGATGATCCCGATCGACGGAACACCGGCATCGGAGAAGAAAGTCATCAGCTACCAGGAGGCCAACGACAGCGTCGGCGGCTACTGTCATCCGAGTTCACACTGGACCGGCGGCGATCCGCTGGACGGCGCCTCCTGGTCGGCCTTGGGTCCGCTGGCGCTGATGTTCGGAAAAGGTTATGCCGTAGTAATTTCCGACGTCGGGAACAACGGAGACCGTGATCCCCACGGGGTCTTCGCGGGTAAGTTCGCGGGGCACGCGCAGTTGGATGCTGTGCGTGCAGCATTTCAGGTGCAGGATTCCGGGCTGAATCCTGAGGCGGAGATTGCGTTGTTCGGAATCGCTGGTGGTGGAGTCGGTACTGCATTCGCCGCCGAATCTGCGCAGTCCTACGCACCGGAACTCGACATCGTCTCGACAGTCCTCGAGGGAATGGTGATCAAGCCCCGAACATTCATGGAGACAACAGATTCCTCGGTCGGTGCCGGCTTCGGATTTGCGACGCTCCTTGGCCTCGAACCCTGGTACCCCGAGATGAAGTTGAACGACAAGCTCAATCCCGTGGGCCGAGCGATTGCCGACGTGTACCGGGATGAGTGCCAGATGCCGGCGTACTTCACGCTTCCGTTCGTGCCGCTGGCGAGCCTTTTCGAGCCGGGGATCGATCCGATCACAGAATTCAGTTTCCAGCGCGCGTACGACGACAACGTACTGGGCCACGTTGCTCCGGCGTCGAAGGTATTGATAACGTCGTGTGCAAAGGACGACTCCCCGATGTCACTTGTACCGGCAGCTGATGCGCGAGAACTGGCGGACACGTACAGGAGTGGAGGGACCGACGTGAGCTACCAGCCCACCGACTGCAGTATGGACCGCGCATTCACGGATCCATACGGTTGGGGAACTGATCTGTTCGGAATGCAGACGATCGACTGGATAGCCCACAATTTCGACAACTGAGTGAAACTATCCGGTGACAGCGAGACGCAAACTCTGATGGCGGCGTACGAACATGCTGGGGACCCAAGGGGGTGGGGATTCGGAATCGATTGTGAAGTGCGCACTGTTTTCGAGAAGGACTGCGATCGCGATCTTTGCTTCCAGACGAGCCAGCGCGGCCCCGACACAGAAATGTGCTCCTTTGCCGAAGGCGAAATGTGCTCGGGGATTGACTCTGTCGAGGTTCATCACCTGTGGTTCGGCGAACGACTCGGGGTCGCGGTTCGCCGAACCCCACAGCAGTATGAGATGACTGCCGGCGGCCAGTGTCATGCCACCGAGTGTCGTGTCCGCGTTGACATGTCGGTGATGTCCGCGAAAGGGTGACTCGAGTCTGAGCGTTTCTTCCAGGAACGCGCCCACGAGTAGAGGGTCCTCGCGCAGCTGCGTCTGAATCTCAGGGCGCTCGGCGAGCAACCGTGCAGAGTTGGCGATCAGTCCGGCGGTCGATTCGCCACCCGCACCGACGAGTTGCACCAACATCAGCACGGCCACGTCTTCGCTGAGTTCGCCTGCGTCACAGCAACGGACGAGGTCTCCGAGTAGATCATCCACAGGGTGAGCCCGTGCGTCACGAAACTTGCTGTAGAGGTACCCGGTGAGTTCGGCCGCCGAGGTGACGACGCCTGTCAAACGCTCCGACGTCACGATGCCGCTGAGAAGTTCGGTGCTGTCGTACGACCACGCCAGCAATTGGGGGACGTCGTGTGCCGGCAGGCCGATCAGCGTGGCAACCATCTGCAGCGGCAGCGTGTCCGCTACCGACGTGACCCATTCGATCCGTCGACCGTCGAAGCCGTTGTCCCACAACTGCTGCGTGTACTCGGTCATCACCGGCTCGAGTGCTCGTATACGTTTGGCGACCAGTGTCGGCAAGACAAGTTTGCGCTGGTGTTGATGGTCGGGCTCGTCGGCAGTCGCGAGAACGTGAACAGCTTGGCCGCCGCCGTTCATGTCGAAGGTCACGGCCGAACCGTCCGGTGTACGAACCAGCACGCCGGTGAGGTTGTTAGAGAAGTCGTCGGTACGGGAAACGGCTTCTGTGACCAATTCCCACGTGGACACCAAATAGAAGTCGGTATCAGGAATGCGGTACACGGGGTGCTCGCGCCGGAGTACGTCGTATAGCGGGTACGGGTCGTCGATGTTCGACGGCAGGAAAGGGTTGATGTCGAGCGTCGATGGTGTCACGAAGGGAAGATTTCACGGCCAGGAAGGAGAAGTCAACAGGTGGAAAATGCCTCTGAACTGGCATTTTGAGAAAATCTCACGCACGTTGAGCCTTCCATGCTTCCCCCCAGGTCAGAGGCTCACCGCCTTCCTTGGCATAGAGATCTCTGATTGAATCTGTCTCAGAGTGAGACGAGGTGACGGAGAGTGACCGGTGCAAACGAGCGCCGCGCCGCCGACTGGTTGGCCGGCGGTAACCGCCGTGAACTCGCAACCGAGCGCATCTTCGCGGCTGCGGCAGAGCTGATTCGAGAACAGGGATTCGATCGGTTCAACGCCGACGACGTCGCTGCCCGCGCAGGCTGTTCGAGGGCAACGCTCTACCGCTACGTAGGTGGCAAGTCCGCGATCCGCGAGGGGTTGTTGTCACGAGGCGCGGCATCCGTGGCGAGCAAGGTCGCAACTGCCGTCGAATCACTGCACGGCGACGAGCGCATCGTGGAGTCGATCCTCGTCGCCGTCGACGCGATCAGATCCGACGCTGCCATGAGCCACGGCCTTGCGGCAGCGCGGGCCAACGGAATCGACGAGTATCTCGTGTCCTCGCCGTTGCTCCCGCGTACTGCACTGGAACTTGCAGGATTGGATCCTGAAGGTCAAGAGTCGCAGTGGGTGGTTCGGATCGTGTTGATGCTGTTGGCGTGGCCTCTTGCAGACAGGGCCGCCGAACGAGGGATGGTCGAGTCGTTCATCTACTCCTGAGCGGGATTCCGTGTTCGTGAACGGTGCATCGGATCGTCGCTGCTGTAGACGGTTCGGTTCATTGCTTCATTCCTCGGCTCGGTACTCTGAGCTTGTCCGCTGCCGCGAAGGAGAGAGTCACGATGGTCGTACGCAGGCCCCGCGACCGTAAGCAGCAGATTCTTGCGGCTGCAGGTGAGCTTTTCCGTGAGCACGGTTATCACAACGTGTCTGTCGCTCAGGTGGCTGCTGCAGTTGGAATCACGGCACCTGCGCTCTATCGGCACTTCAAGAACAAGCCGGATCTCCTCTACGCCGCGGTCAACGCAGGCATCGAATCGCTCTACGATCGGGTCGCAGGTGCCGAGGATCTGAAAACACTGATCACCGAACTTGCGGCATCGGTGTCCAAACGTCGGGGTCTGTCGCTCCTGTGGCAGCGAGAGGCACGCTATCTGCCTGACGAGCAACGTGAGGAAATGCGTTCGACCCTCAAGAGTGCAGCTTCGCGCGATGCAGCGCTGATCCGAATTGAGCGTCCCGACCTCGACGAAGAAGACAGCTATCTGCTCGCCTGGGCTGTCATCGCAGTCTTCAACAGTGTGTCTTCGCATCGAGTGTCCTTGCCGAGGCGTCAGATGGAACTGCTGCTTGTCGAGTTGGCAGACCGCGCTGCATACGCGGAACTGGGTCGCTCAGAAGTGAAAGTCGTGGCGGCAACGGGTCACCTGCCCGTTGTGATACCCAGACGTGAACTCTTGTTGACCGAAGCAATTCGGCTGTTCGACGAGCGTGGATATCAAGCAGTCAATACCGAGGACATCGGTGAGGCTGCAGGAACGACAGGCCCGAATGTGTACAACCACTTCGATGCCAAGATCGACCTGCTGATCTCCGCGGTCTCGAGGGGCGGCGAGCGTCGCCGGCTCGGCGTTGCACAGGCTCTCGGCGCCGCAACCGGCCCGGAGGACGCGCTGTCCGGATTGCTTGCCGCACATATCGATTTCGCGATCAACGAGCGTCATTTGATCGGGTTGTTGATCAGCGAACTCGACCAATTACCGGACAAGTTCCGCCGCACGTGTGAACAGAATCAACGTGAGTACGTCGCGCTATGGGTCAAGATGCTCGAAGAAGTCCGTCCGGGCCTCGAGTCCGCCACCGCCAGGATCACCGTCAATGCCACTTTGACAGTTGTGGAGAACGCCGTCCGAATCGGCCGGCTTCGCCGTCGCGACGACCTGTCGGACAGACTCTTCGAGATCGGCTGCGCCCTGCTGCTGGGCGCATGAAAAATTCGGGTAAGCGCCACGGGCGGCGGATCGACTCACGAAACTGATCGGAGACGTCATGCGTTTCGACGCAACAGAACTGACGATCGAGGAGCTTGTTCTTCAGGCTGAAGTGCGGGAGTACCTCGACAAGCGACTCACCCCCGGTACCTACTCGCTCGGACTCGGGATGGCCGGGGCGGTGGATCCGGTGTTCTCGCGAGATCTGGGTCGACGTGGGTGGCTCGGCATGTCGCTGCCGAAGGAATACGGCGGGGGCGGACGGTCAGCAGTGGATCGATTGGTCGTCGTCGAAGAACTTCTCGCGCGGGGAGCGCCGGTCGGCTATCACTGGATCGGAGACAGACAGTCGGGTCCGAGCATCGCCGCCAACGGCACGGAAGAACAGAAGCGGTTCTTCCTTCCCGGTATCGCGAGCGGTGAGTTCTCGTTCTCGATCGGGATGAGTGAGCCCGACTCGGGTTCGGACCTGGCATCGGTGCGCACTCGCGCCGAACGTGTCGATGGTGGCTGGAAAGTCAACGGCACCAAGATCTGGACCACCGGCGCCTTCCACGCCACACACATACTCGCCCTGCTTCGAACCTCGGCAGACAAGCACAACGGACTCACTCAGCTGATCGTCGATCGCGACAGCGAGGGCCTGACCGTCTCACCCATTCCGTTCATCGACGGTAGTGAGGACTTCTGCGAGGTGTCGTTCCAGGATGTTTTCGTGCCGGATTCGCGTCGCCTCGGAGACGTCGGAGCGGGCTGGGGACAAAACACCGGTGAACTCGCACTCGAGCGAGGTGGCGTCGACCGTTGGATGTCGCTGATGCCGGTCCTCGAGAACTTCGCGGCCAACCAAGCAGCGCAAGGCGGTCCAGCTGCCCTCGCCGATCTGGGCTCGATTACCGCACGCTGCTGGGCTTTTCGCGGGATGTCGCTGTCCATCGCACGGATGGTCGACGCCGGTCGCTCGCCGGTCACGGAGGCCGCGCTGATCAAGGAGATGGCAACACGCTTCGAACAGGACTGTGTTGCGACCGTCGCGCGGCACCTCGGCCGGGCTCCGGACCTTGCATCCGACGATCCGTACGAGTCGCTGCTCGCCCGGGCCGTGCTGGTGGCGCCGTCGTGGTCGATTCGCGGCGGTACCAACGAAATTCTCCGCACCGTGATCATGAAAGGGTTGGACCGATGAATTCGGGGTCACAGATCAACGCGTACACATTCGACGCCGACCTCGAATCGATGGTCGAGCAATTTTTCGCCGAGAAGTCCGGCACCGAGGTGGTAGCGCAGGCGGAGATCGGCGGTCTGCCCGCCGGATTATGGAGCGCGGCAGTCGAACTAGGGTTACCTCTGGTCGGTCTTCCCGAATCGGTTGGTGGTTCCGGTGGCTCGCTCCTCGACGCCGTGACTGTCCAGCGCGCGGCGGCGAGGCACGCTGCGCCGCTGCCGCTCGCCGAGACGTACCTCGCGGGCAGGCTGGCAACGGCGGGCGGGTTACCCGTGCCCTCCGGAATCGCAACGGTCGCCCCGGGTTCGCCGCGCGACGATGTGCGCCGGACCGACGACGGTTTCCTGTCGGGAACCTTTCACGACGTGCCGTGGGGTAGTGCCGCATCAGTGCTGGCAGCAGTTCTCGGTGATCGCGTCGTACTCCTTGACATCTCCGACGCCGAGATCGGTGGCGGGACGGATCTTGCGGGGCAACCGCGTGAGAGCCTGACGTTCTCCGAAGCGCGGACCATTGACGGCGACAACCCGGTC
Organism: Rhodococcus sp. Ni2; assembly: GCF_021352185.1. Taxonomy (NCBI): domain Bacteria; kingdom Bacillati; phylum Actinomycetota; class Actinomycetes; order Mycobacteriales; family Nocardiaceae; genus Rhodococcus; species Rhodococcus sp. Ni2. The sequence goes on along the minus strand of NZ_WOXZ01000001.1, from coordinate 1,033,178 downwards.
GATGCCCGGATTCTCAGCAAGCTCGGCGCGTTCTTGCGCTCGGTGCAGATGTCGGGAGCGATGGAGTCGGCGTCGACGTTGACCCGGCGCTATGTGTCCGACCGGGTGCAATTCGGTAGGCCCGTCGCGCAGTTTCAAGCAGTCCAGCAGCATATCGTGACGCTTGCTCAGATGGCTTCGATGTCCACGGTGGCCGTCGATCGCACTGCACATGCACTCATCAGAGGCGACGCCGACTTCGAAGTGAGCGCAACCAAATTGGTGGTTTCGCAGAATGCGCTCGTGAGCGTCCGCGCCGCCCACCAGGCACACGGTGCAATCGGCATGACCCGCGAATACCGATTGCAACAACTGACGCGTCGACTGCACGCCTGGCGATCGGAGTTCGGCGACGAAATCGCGAGTGCGACGCAACTAGGAGAGGCCGTAGCGGCGTCGCCGTCACTGCACCGCTTGATCACCGACCCAGAACCGACATTGAAGCTGTAATCCTGACCGTCGTAAAGGATTACGTTGCTTTGCAACGAAGATCGCGCTTCAGCACCTTGCCTGCTGCCGACAGCGGCAATGCATCGACGAATTGGAAGGTGCGCGGAGATTTGTATCCGGCTATCAGCCTTTTCACGTGAGCGCGCAGTTCGTCGGCGTCGGCGTCGAAACCATGCCGAAGGACGACCACGGCATGGACACGCTCGCCCCACTGGGCATCGGGCAGACCGATCACGGAACAGGCCGCGACGGATTCGTGTTGTGCCAGAGCGTTTTCGACCTCGGTGGAGTAGACGTTCTCGCCACCGGTGACGATCATGTCCTTGATGCGATCGACGATGAACAGGTAACCGCGGGCGTCGAGGTATCCGGCGTCGCCGGTATGCATCCACCCGTCGCGGAGCACTTCTGCGGTCTCCTTCGGTTTGTTCCAGTATCCGAGCATGACGTGGCTGCCGAACGTGACGATTTCGCCCACCTTGCCGGGTGGGAGTTCCGAGCCGGCCGGGTCGACGATTTTCACCTCGCAATGAGGGAGCGCGCGACCAGCGCTGCGGAGGAGATCACCACCTTCGAGGTGATCGGCTGGACTCAGCATGCTGATGTGCGCGGTTTCAGTCATCCCGTAGCCCTGAGCGAAGGAACTGTTGGGGAACATTTGCATGACCTGCCCGAGAAGCGTCGGAGATATGGGCGAAGCGCCGTATCTCAGGATCCTGACGCTGGACAGATCGTAGGTGGTTGCGTCTTCGCCCGTTTCGTTTTTGTGGGCGACCAACATCTGGAGCATTGTCGGCACCAGACCCACGGTTGTCGGGCGATAGCGGTCCACGGCCTCGAGGAACGTCCGTGGGCTGAAGTTCGCTACGAAGACCTGGGTTCCATCCATCAGCGACTGAGCCAACCATCCGACGATCCCGGCAATGTGAAACAGAGGGTTCACCGCGAGGTTCGTTCCGTTGCTGATTGCCACGCCGCCTGCCGCGAGAGTGCCCAGCGCCGAGGTCATCAGCGCTTGATGGCTGATCATCACGCCCTTCGGCACTCCGGTGGTCCCGCCGGTGTAGAGGAGTAGTGCAAGCGTGTCGCCGCCGACGCGCAGATCGTCGACCGGAATCGCCTCCGCGATCACCTGTTCGTAGTCGAGCATTCCGTCCGGAACTCGGTCGTTGCCGCAGTAGACGACAGTGGTCAGGCCTGGACACGCCTCGCGAAGGGTAGATCCGACGGAAGCAAAATTCTCGTCCACGAGTAATACCGTCGACCCTGAATCTTCCAGGGCGTATGTGATTTCCGCCGTGCTCCAGCGAGAATTGACCGGACTGGCCACTGCTCCGAACCACCAGCAGGCCAGGAGCGCCTCGTGGTAGTAGTCGGAGTTCGATGCCAAGATCGCGACTCTGTCACCGGTGCGCAGGCCTAACGTCTGCAGCCCGCCCGCGAGCCTCTTGATCCGGTCGACCGATTCGCGAGACGTGCGCACTCGGCCATCGGAGATCGTCATCACCGCTTCGGGCGACGCTCGTAGGGATCGGTGAACGAATTGAGTCAGCTGCATGCGATTCCTCCTGCGAGTGTGCGGCGAGTGCTCTGACTCGGATCAGTTCCGGCACTGATGCTATTGGCCTGACAATTGCCCTCACCCACCGCCTGAAATCATGCCCCACTCCGGTGCAATCTAGACGATTGTCCAGTTAACTCTGACGATTCCATCCTGCCGTGGGGTGATTTCTGCGAGAGTGTCGAACATGCGAGCAATCCTGGTAGCCGGTATGAGTGCGTTCGTGGCGGTCGTCTCGGCGCCCTCTGCCGGCGCCGAAACGACTACGAACCAAGTGCGCTCGTTTTCCGAGACCACGTCAGTCGGGGTCCACAATTCCTACGAGAAGGCGACGTTTCCGTACTTCGCCGACGCTTTGGATTCCGGGGCGTCGTTGCTCGAGCTGGACCTGTGGACCAACGGGGGCGGTCCGGACTGGCGTGTGTCGCACATGAATCCGGTGGTGAGCGACAGCAACTGCGTCGGCGCTCAGGACGCATCCGGGTTGCGAAGCGGTCTACGAGATCAGGGATTCCGTGGATGCCTGGCAGATATGCGGGCGTGGCACGAGGCCAATCCCGAGCATCCGCCGGTGATGATCAAGTTGGAAATCAAGGACGGGTTCACTGCCGGGTACGGACGTGGGCCCGCGGATCTCGACGCCCTGATTCTCGGGACACTCGGAGACGCGGTTTTCACGCCGGCCGATTTGATGGGGGAGTCCTACTCCACCCCGGATGCCGCCGTCACCGAGCGTGGATGGCCGAGCACCTCCGAAATGACCGGGAAATTTCTGTTCGAGCTGATACCGGGAACGATCGAGGAGGGAAACCCTCTCGATACGGAGTGGACGGACCGGCAGTATGCGACGCACCTGCGAGATCTGTCCTCCGCCGGGCTCGTCGAACTCGGCGCCGCCTTTCCCGCTGTTCACCGTGCATCACCGGGAGACCCACGTCTCGACCGCTATACCGACCCGGGGATCCGTCCGTGGTTCGTGATTTTCGACGGTGACGCTCTCGACTACACCGCCGGAGTCGTGGATCCGAGTTGGTACCACGATCGCGGCTACCTGCTCGTCATGACCGACGCGCACAAGGTCGCTCCGCAGATCGACGGAACCCATGCCACCGAAACCGAGGCGAGCGAGCGTCTCGACCTGTTGGCCGGGCAGCACGCAAGTTACATCACCGCGGACTGGTCGAGGTTGCCGAACGTACTGTCCACCGTGGTGCCGCGTCGGTGATTTTCGAAAGGCCGGATCGTGAAGAGCGAGATCTGACGGGCGGCAATTCTCAGGAACAGGGTGCAGGATGGGTTCATGCGCACTGTCACGTGGAATCCCGAAGTCTACGGCCGCTATTCGGGTGAGCGGTCACGCCCGTTCGTGGACCTGGTGTCACGGGTGGCCACCGAAGACCCGACGCGGGTAGCCGACCTCGGCTGCGGATCAGGCACCCTGACCGCGATGCTCGGGGAAAGATGGCCGGACGCCTCGGTATCCGGATTCGACTCGTCTCCCGAAATGGTCGCGCAGGCCCCTACAGACCTACCGGGAAACGTCACCGTCGAGTTGGGGGACATCATGTCCTTCGACGCCACCGGTTACGACGTGGTCGTCAGTAACGCTGCATTGCAGTGGGTTCCGAGCCATCGCGAGCTGATCGACCAGTGGGCGGACACCCTGGAATCCGGATCGTGGCTGGCGTGGCAGGTGCCGGGTAACTTCGATGCTCCGTCCCATGCGCTCATGCGAGATCTCGCGGAATCAGCGGAATGGAGTGAGCGACTGGGTGGCGTCCTACGCGGCCCGGAAGGCGTCGACAGTCCAGTTCAGTACGCGCAGCGTCTCCAAGAACACGGATTCGACGTCGACGCCTGGGAGACGACGTACGTACACGTGCTGGCAGGTGCCGACCCGGTGCTCGGATGGGTACGGGGGACGGGGTTACGACCCGTGCTCGACGTTCTCGGCGAAGCTGACGCTCCGGAGTTCGAGCGTCAGTATTCCGATCTGCTGAGGGAGGCCTACCCCGCAACAGCCGCCGGAACGCTCTTTCCGTTCCGGCGGGTGTTCTGCGTCGGACGCAAACGGTAACTACTCGGCTGGGTTGCGGTCAGCCGATCACTGCGCCGTGACAAAGCCTTCCGAGACCAGCCAGTCGCGGGCCACGTCCGCCGGCTCCTTGCCGTCGACGTCGACCTGCCGGTTGAGCTCGGTCATCACCTCGTTGGTCAGTCGCTCCGAGATCGGTGCCATGACTTCTGCTACCTGCGGATGTGCTTCCGCGAAGTCCTTTTTCATCACCAGTGCCGGATTGTATTTCGGGAAGAACTGGAGATCGTCGTCGAGCAGAACGAGATCAAGTGCGATGATGCGACCGTCGGTGGTGAACACCTCGCCGAACTTGCACTGATCGCCATCGGCTGTCGCCTGGTAGATGATGCCGGTCTGCAGGATCTGGCGTTGGGCACGAGAGGCGTCGAAACCGTATTTCGCTGCCAGGCCGGGATATCCGTCCTGGCGGACGTTGAACTCGGTCTCGACGCACGTCACCGCAGCTCCGGGATCGGATTCGACCAACTTCGCGTAGTCGGAAACGGTCTTGACACCGGTCTTCTCAGCGGTCTCCTTGCTCATCGCCAATGCATACGTATTGTTCATCGGCGCCGGATCGGTCCACACCATGTCGTTCGCAGCAAGGTCAGCATCGCGGACGGCCTCGAACTGCGCCTGCGAATCGGGAAGCGGTGTCTCGTTGCCGAGGTAGTTGATCCAGCCGGTTCCGGTGTATTCGTACGCAAGATCGATCTGGCCGTTCAACTGTGCGTCACGGGTGCTGTTCGAGCCCTGGATGTTCGTGAGATCTCGAACATCCGCGCCCGCAGCGGCCATCGCGAATTCGATGACGTACCCGAGCACGATCTGCTCGGTGAAGTCCTTGGAGCCGACGGTCATCTTCACACCCTCGAGCTCCGGAACCGGCTCGATGCTGCCGGGGCCGACGGCCAGGGGCAGTGCGCCACCGGACTCGAGACCACACGAAGCGACAAGTGTGAGGCCGATCGTGGCAACCGCGAGTTTCCAGCCCCACGTTCTGGTGATCGAAGTCTTGGTCATCGCAATCCCTTGGGCCCGAGATAAGTTTCGGCGAGCGCGCCGAGCCAGTCGATCAGCAAGGCCAGCGACACCGCCAGTACGGCACCGACAACGAGGGTGACGTTGTCGCGGAGCTTGTATCCGGTGTCGATCAGAATGCCGAGTCCGCCGGCACTGACCAGGAAGCACAGCGTCGCGGTACCGACGGCCAGAACGAGCGAAGTACGCAGTCCTGCAAGGATGTACGGGACGGCCATCGGGAACTCGAGTTGACGTAGGACCGTGAGCGAAGACATTCCCTGCCCGCGCCCCGCATCGATCAAGGTCTTGTCCACTTGCTGGTAGCCGAGGATGGTGTTGCGCAGCACCGGAAGCAACGAATAGAACGCAATGGGAAACACGCCGATCCAGAAGCCGGTCGTTCTTGTCGCGAGATAGAACAGCACGAGCAGGCCGATGGCAGGCGCTGCGGCTCCGATGTTGGCTATTCCCACGAAGAACGGTGCCAGGCGGGTGAATTTCGGCCTGGTCAGCAGGGTTCCGAGTGGAACCGCGATGGCGACGACGATGATGACCACGGCGGCGGTGATCAGTACGTGCTGCCAGGTCAGAGTGACGATGTTGTCGAGGTTGATGCTCGCCTTCTGCGTCGCGTTGAGATCTCGGCTGAATGCCCAGATCAACACGCCCGCAACCAGGATCAGGACGATGACCGGCTGCACATACAGTCGCATCCGTTCCGCACGGCGCGTGGCGGCGTTCTCGGCCGCACCCAGATCGGGGGCGTCCGGTTCCATCTCAGGCGCGGAGACGCGCTCCTCTGTCGTGGCAGTCATGTTCAACCCTCGACGTTCTCGGTGTCTGGCTCTTCGTCGTGGTCGTGCGCATGCTCCTCGCGCATTTCGGAGAGATGGCTGACCAGTGTGTCGATGGTGATGAGACCGACGTACTCGCCACGCCGTCCGGTGACCACGGTGGACGCATTGCTCTCTGCGAGAAGAGCTTCCAACGCATCCTGCAGGGTGGACTGGATGGACACGGCTTCGCCGATCTCGTTACCGACACCTCGAAGAGTCGACGCATGGGCGAGGTGGCCGGGCGAGACCCAGCGAAGCGGCCGTCCGCGCTGATCGAGAATCAGGGCCCACTTCCACTTACGCGCTGCGAGTGCGGTTCTCAAATCATCGACCGAATCGGTTTCGCGGGCGGTGAGGCACTGCTTGAGTTTGATCTGGCGCACGCGTGTCAGGGTCAGCTGCTTGAGCGAGGCGTCCGCCCCGACAAATCCGGCGACCATGTCGTTTGCGGGATTGGCGAGAATCGCTTCCGGAGTGTCGTACTGCATGATGCTGGATTGATTGCCCAGCACGGCAATACGGTCACCGAGTTTGACTGCCTCGTTGAAATCGTGCGTGACGAAGACGATGGTCTTACCCAACTCCGACTGCAGACGCATCAGTTCGTCCTGGAGCAGGCCGCGGGTGATCGGATCGACGGCACCGAAAGGTTCGTCCATCAACAGCACCGGAGGATCGGCAGCCAGCGCCCGCGCCACGCCCACACGCTGTTGCTGCCCACCGGACAATTGGCGAGGGTAGCGGTCGCGATAGGTATCGGGATCGAGGCCTACGAGGTCGAGCATCTCGTCGGTGCGCGCTGCGATACGTTTCTTGTCCCAACCGATCAGACCCGGGACAGTCGCGACGTTCTTCGCAATCGTGAAGTGCGGGAACAAGCCTGCCTGCTGGATCGAGTACCCGATGCCACGGCGGAGCTTGTCCGGGTCGATCGACAGCGCGTCCTTGCCGTCGATGGTGATCTTGCCGGAGGTAGGTTCGATCAGGCGGTTGATCATGCGCATCGTCGTCGTCTTGCCGCAACCCGAAGGTCCGACGAAGACCACGATTTCACCGGCCGGAACAGTCAGCGAAACATTGTCCACCGCTGCAGCTTTCTGGCCCGGGTACCGCTTGGTGACGGACTCCAGGACGATCTCGACCCCGGATACCTTCTGATCTGTGGATACGTCAGACGGAATGGTTTCAGTCATTGCAGCCCCTTCGAAGTAGTGAGACGACCGATGACGACGTAGATTCCGTCGAGAATCAGAGCGAGAATGACGATCAGTACGGTGCCGACCAGCGCTTGCGGAACAGCATTCGGGCTACCGACACGCGAGAGTCCGGAGAAGATCAGGTTTCCCAGACCAGGACCTTTGGCGTACGCCGCGATGGCGAGGATGCCCATGAGCATCTGTGTACTGACCCGCATGCCGGTGAGGATCGACGGCCACGCGATCGGTAGCTCGATTCGACTCAGTACGTGCATGCGATTCATTCCGACACCGCGGGCTGCGTCCGTGATCGCCGGGTTGACTGCATCCAGACCGATGATCGTGTTCCGAATGATCGGGAGCAGGGCATACAAGATCAACGCGGTGATCGTGGGAGCGACGCCGAGACCGAGAATCGGAATGAGCAGTCCGAGGAGGGCGAATGAAGGAACCGTCAGGATCGTGCTGGCCAACGCCGTAGCGATGGAGGATCCCGCCGGGCTCCGGTAGACGAGAATGCCGATGATCACGGCGGCGATCGTCGCGATGATCACGGACTGGATAACTGCTGAAACATGAAGGTACGAGTCGGTCAACAACTGTTGTCGTCGTGCAACGACAAAATCCCATAGCGCGCCCATATTTCCGAACCCACTTTCTTCGGACTTCTGCTCGCTCGAACGTCTTCCCTCGACACCGACCGGCGCACAAGGGCTTTCCCCACAGCCTCCGTAGGCCGAGGGGTTTCCCTCGACTGTCGTCCAAAAACTGAGATACTGCAACTAATTCCGATTGCAGCGTGTCGGATGTTGTTCTGGACGTGAGATTTTGCGAGACGCGGGTATGTACCCACTGCGAGCAGAGTTGAAACGCGCTGGAGATGGCAAAGCGGGAGAGTTCCGCAGAACTCTCCCGCATTGCTTGATTTGTCCGAATTGGCCTCAGGCCCAGCTGAGCACATCCTCATCGGAAAGGCGCGGCAGACGATCGAACCAGGGGTTCTCACCGGGATGGCCGATGTTCACCACGAGGATCGTCTTGAAACGTCCGTCTGCGAAGAATTCGCCGTCGATGCCGTCGGCGTCGAACCCGGCCATCGGGCCGGCGACCAGACCCTGTGCGCGAATCGCGAGGATCACATAGCCGGCCTGAAGTGCGGCATTGAACCGACTCGTCGAACTGGCGGCAGCCTCGTCGGATTCGAAGTAGTCCTTCATCTCCGGGCGAATGGGGAACAGGTTGGGGATGTGCTTGTAGAACTCGGTGTCCACCGCCAGAACGGCAACTGCAGGAGCGGCCTCGGTCTTGGCTTTGTTGCCGTCTGCCATGTGCTCGACGAGGCGTGCTTTGCCTTCCTCGGTACGGACGAACAGCACACGTAGCGGATTGGTGTTGGCCGCGGTCGGTGCCCACTTCGCGAGCTCCCAGATCGCAGTCAGTTCGTCGTCGGTCACAGGTTCGTTCGAGAAGGAGTTGGCGGTGCGAGCCGCAGTGAAGAGGAGTTCGCGGCCGGCTTCGTCGAGTTGCTGGGCGGTGAATGGCGTGGCTGCGTCGAGAGACATCGGGGGTTTCCGTTCCGTGGTAGCTCGACCGAGCATCACCCGGTAAAGCTAGTTGCTAGTAAAAAAATAGTGCCTACGGATACGTTAGCACTGTGGCTAGGATGGTGGGGTGGCAAGCAAGAGCGAAGCGGGACACGAGCCCCGCGCATGTGACGGGGCTCTGGCCCGCGCGTTCGGCTTCCTGGGCAAACGGTGGAACGGCGTCATTCTCGGCACGCTGCTGAACGGGCCGGCGGGATTCTCCGAACTCAAGCGCGCGGTGGGCGGGATCAGTGATTCGGTGCTCTCGGAACGCCTGACGGAGTTGGCAGGGGCAGGCCTGGTGACGAGGAGCGTCGATGCAGGTCCGCCCATCGCCGTGGAGTACGAACTCACAGCGTCGGGGCAGGCGCTGCTCCCCGCTCTCAGTGAACTGACAACGTGGGCCGCCGAAAATCTGCCACCCGAGAGTTGCTCGAACTGAGCGCTCGCTAGGACGCCGGCGCCGCGACCGCGTGGGTCGCGCTTCTGTGGGACGAAATCTCGTAGGAAGCGACGAAACATCTACGCAACGTAGATGCAACGTAACCAAAACTAGTGTTCTGGATCACACAGTGTTCGTCTGGTCGAGAGGCCTTTGGTCACGAATCTGTGGGCAGAACGGGTCCTGGTTCGCTACCGGTGGTGGATGAGGACAAGGTTCCGCGGGTTGAGCACACAGCTCGCGGAACCGCCCCACCACACGCCCCGACGAGGGCACCGGCCGACAGGAGTTCAGGTGTCCGTAGTTGCGGAAGTCCCGGCGATCGATTTCGCGGAGACCGAATTCGATTGGGCGCAGCGATCGACGCTGATTCGTGAAGTCGACCCACTCGTTCCGGGGCCACCATCCTTGGCGATGTGTCTGAGCGAACCGACCCGCGGACTGGTCGACATCGCTTCACTGCTTCTCGCGGCTCCGTGGTTGCTTCGATCGCCGCGTGGGGACGGGCATCCGGTCCTCGTTCTCCCCGGATTGCTGACTTCGGACGTTTCGACTCTCGCCTTGAGGACATACCTCAGCTTTCTCGGATACCGGGTTCACGGTTGGAATCTGGGTCTGAACACCGGTCCGACGGCGACGGTGGTCGACGGACTGCCTGCCGCATTGGCCGAGGTAGCAGATCGATACGAGCAGAAGGTGTCGGTAATTGGCTGGAGTCTGGGCGGTATCTACGCTCGAAAGCTGGCGAGGGACCTGCCGGATTCGGTGCGTCAGGTAGTGACACTGGGAAGTCCTTTCGGTCTCACCAGTCTGGAGCAGACGAGAGTCGGATCTCTCTACGCTCGTTTGTCCGGCAATCACGCGATACTGCCTCCGGTCGACGGCATCGAATCCGAACAGGGATCGCCTATTTCCGTTCCCGCCACGTCGGTCTACTCCAGGCACGACGGTATCGTTCCATGGCAAGCGTGCTGTGAAACCTCGGCAGGCCTGTCGGAAAGCATTGCGGTGCAAGGCAGTCACATGGGGTTGACCCACAACCCGTCGGCGTTGTGGACCGTTGCCGATCGTCTGGCGCAGGACGTCGACAACTGGCAACCTTTTGCGGCTCCGAAACGGCTTCGACGCATGTTTCCCTGCTGAGGTGCGAGGCTGAGGTCCGAGGCCGGGGTGTGGGGGAGAACCCTGAGTCTGACGCGGGGACGGACTCGTACCTGAGGACACACCGCGTCGGAAAAGATGGGTCCATGGCCTGATGCGCACAGGTGGATCGGCAGCGGATAGTGGAGGTCGACGCGGATGAACCGCGAGTTCCGTTGAAAGGAAACAACACATGACCTCCCCGATGAATACCCGCAAGCTCACCCGCGCCCGCTCGGGAGCAATGTTCGGTGGGGTGTGCGCCGGAATCGCTCGGTACTTCGGTTGGAAGTCGTCGACAGTCCGCTTGCTGTTCGTACTCTCGTGCCTGCTGCCCGGCCCGCAGTTTCTGATCTACATCGTGATGTGGATTTTCATTCCTCGTGAGCAGATCTGACCGAACCGCTCAACGGCGGCGGTCTTTCAGGCATTGCTTGGCCTCGTGCAATTCCTCCGAACTCAGTGGAGGAAGGGGCAGTGCGTCACGGTGCAAGCCCTCCGTGCGTAGGCCGTCGAGCATTACCGAGAGGTATCGACGCCACACGGTCGGGTTGACGGGCTGAGCAAATTCGGTGACTGCGCCCACCATGAAGATGAGGCCGAACAGGTCCGTCGGTACGGCGTCGGTGCGCAGCATCCCGGCCTCCTGGGCCCGGTAGAAGATCCTCTCGACCGACGGTTCGATGATGGATCGTTGGCATGCGACTTGCTCGCATCCCTCGTCGGTTCCGTTCAGGACGTCTTTGAGTCCGCGGTTGACCGACATACGGCTGCAGGCGAATTCGGCAAAGGTGACAAGTCCGTCCCACGGATCCGGATTGGCAAGTGACGCGTCCGCGGCCGCTGCCATGTCGGCGAAGTTCTGCTGGAAGACTCCGTCGATCAATTCTTCTTTGCTGGCGAACCGCCGATAGACCGTTCCGACGCCGACCCCCGCGCGCCGGGCGACGTCGTCGAGTGTGACGTCGATCCCTTCTTCGGCGAACAATTCACGTGCGGCGTCGATGATCAACTGCCGATTACGTGCAGCATCGGCGCGAAGGGGGCGCTCCATTGCGGTACTCATGTCCCCACTCTACCCGCCAAGTGGAGACAGCCTCTCCGTTTTCGTGTAGCGTTTTTGCTAACCGGAGAAGCCATCTCCGCATAGGTTGGGCGAGGGACTATGTCAGACATTGCTGAACGGACTGAATTCGAGCAGTCCTCAGCGCCTTCAGGGGACAACCACGCAAAGCGGTGGCTGGTTCTCGCGGTTCTGGGAATTGCGCAGCTGATGGTGGTCTTGGATGCCACCATCGTCAACATCGCGCTGCCTGCTGCGCAGCGCTCACTGGAGTTCGGTGATTCGGACCGCCAGTGGATCATCACGGCATACGCATTGGCGTTCGGCAGTTTGCTGCTACTCGGCGGTCGATTGAGCGACTTGTTCGGGCGCAGGCGAACTTTCATCGTCGGCCTGATCGGCTTCGCAGTCGCTTCCGCCATCGGTGGCGCAGCCGTCAACTTCGAAATGCTTGTTGCCGCTCGTGCCGGCCAAGGCGTATTCGGTGCGCTCCTTGCCCCGGCAGCCCTGTCGCTGCTGTCCGTGACATTCACGGATCCAGGTGAGCGTGCCAAGGCGTTCGGTATCTTCGGTGCCGTTGCCGGCGGTGGTGGCGCCATCGGACTGCTGCTCGGCGGCGCACTCACCGAGTGGGTCGACTGGCGCTGGTGCCTCTTCGTAAATCTCTTCTTCGCGGCGATCGCCCTGGTCGGAGCAGTCCTGTTGCTCGCGCCGCACACCAGTGACTCGCGACCCAAACTCGACATCCCCGGAACGATCCTGGTGTCGATCAGCTTGTTCAGCATCGTCTTCGGATTCTCGAAGGCCGAGTCGGACGGGTGGAGTGCAACTCCCACTATCTCGTGGCTCGTTGCCGGCGTCGTGTTCATGGCGGCGTTCATCTACTGGCAGACCAAGTCCGAGCACCCACTTCTTCCGCTGCGGGTGGTCCTCGACCGAATCCGGGCGGGCTCGTACCTGGCGATCTTCCTTTCCGGCGCAGGCATGTTCGCAGTCTTCCTGTTCCTGACGTACTACATGCAGCTGATCCTCGGGTACAGCCCGATCATGACCGGCCTCGCATTCATGCCGATGGTGTTCGGAATCGTGACAGCGGCAACGCTTTCGACAGCGGTTTTGCTGCCGCGCGTCGGTCCGCGAGTGCTGATCGTGAGCGGAATGGTCATCGCGGCGATCGGAATGACTCTGCTGGCCCAGATCTCGGTGGACAGCACCTATGCAGTCCACATTCTGCCGGGGCTCGTCGTCACCGGACTCGGCATGGGCAGCATTTTCGCCCCGTCGATGCAGGGAGCAACTTCAGGCGTGCATCACGAAGATGCCGGCGTCGCATCTGCCACGGTCAACACGATGCAGCAGGTGGGCGGCTCGATCGGAACTGCACTGCTCAGCACGATTGCCGCCTCGGCTTCCACCAACTACCTGGTGGGCCGCGAGATGAATCCGCTGACTCAGGCGCAGGCCGCCGTCGAGAGTTACACCACGACGTTCTATTGGGCCGCAGGCATATTCGCGGTCGGTGCGGTCTTGACCGGACTGGTTCTTCGGAGTGGACTGCTTCCGGATTCGCCGGAAGGTGAACCGGTAATCGCCCACTGACAGCAAATTTCGGGGTCGACGCCGCAATGGCGTCGACCCCGAAATCGACTCAGCAGTTCTTCCCGGGCGTTGCCTGAAATCGATGAAGGACGTGATCGAGTTGCTCGGAGGACAGCGCCGGCACGGGCAGTTCCCGATGGTCGGTGCGGGACGCGCAGAGTCCGTCGATCATGAACCCGAGTGCGCGGCGGTAAGCCTGAGGGGCCTCGTCGCCACCGAACTTCTGGGCCATCTTGACGACCTGCATGAGAAGTGGAATGTCGTTGACTTCGAAGTCGCTGCGCAGGGTGCCCTGTTCCTTGGCGCGATTGACAAGTACCGCAGTGTGTCGAGCGATCCCGGCGCGCGCGCGAGCGAAGGTGTCGGACGTGAAGCGTCCGTCCATCAGGAGATCGCCGAATCCGCGGTTGTCTGCCATGCGCAGAGAGATCACGTCGAGAAAGTAGACAAGACCTTCCCAGGCGTCGGGCATCTCTCGGGCGGTGGCGGCGATCGTTTCGATCTCGGAACACCGCGTGTCGAACAGTGCCTGGATCAGTTCGTCCTTGCTGGCGAACCGGCGATAGACGGTGCCGACGCCGACGCCGGCGTGCTTCGCGACGTCCGCCAGCGTGGCGTCGAGTCCTTGGGCAGCGAACACCTCGCGAGCGGAGTTGAGGATGCGCTCGAGGTTGGCCTTGGCGTCGGACCGAAGGCGCGGCTGTGAGCAGTCGGCCGAGGTCCCCGCATGAGAAGCGTCGGGGTGTGTTGTCGGCATCCTCACAGTCTACGGCACTAAGCGGAATGATCGATTCCGTTAGTGCTATATTACTAAGCGGAACGTGTGGTTCCGATTGTCCGTATGAGAGAAGCCGATATGAGCACGTCTGACATCTGGGTCGGGAGCAATCCGATCTCGATGGTGGGTACGCGGAGTGCAGGTTTCGCGGCAACGAGGCTTCGCGCCCTTGCCGGCGACGGCGCCTTTGCTCAGCTCGTTCGTTTTGCCCTCGTCGGCGGAGCCAGCAACATCTTGTACTTTGCCGCTTTTCTGGCGCTGCGCGGTGACGGAGCGCTGGTCGCCAACGCAGTTGGTGCGGTCTTGAGCACCATTCTGGCCAACGAACTGCATCGCCGGCTCACCTTCCACGCCGCGGATCGCGTCAACTGGTTCACCGCGCAGTGGGAAGGCGGTGGACTCGCACTGGTCGGGTTGATCGCCAGTTCTGCCGCCATCAGTGCGCTCGGCTTCCTTCTCCCAGGCGCCGACGGGCTTCTTCAAGCCGGGCTTGTGATCGCCGTGAGCGGAATTGTCGGTGGCCTGCGATTCGTCGCCCTTCGCGGTTGGGTGTTCTGAGCGGTTCTCGAATTCGGATCGGACTCGGCTCGTAGGGAACACTGAGACCCATGAGCCTTTCGATAGCCGACTCCGGCATCCGTCTGGCTGTGCTCTGCATCGTCATGGCACTCGTCGCCACGCTCGTCTACCGATTCACCTATCTCGGTAGCGTTCGGGTGGTCCCCGGTGCCCTCGCTCGTGGCGCTCTTCAGTTGGCCGCGATTTCGTTGATCCTTGCCGCCGCCTTGGCCCACATCTGGTCGGCGCTCCTCGTGCTCGTCGGCATGTTCGTTGCAGCGTCTTTCACCGCGGCACGACGCTCGAACGCGGGGACGTCCGGAGTTTGGCTGACCATCGCGTTGGCGTCGGGAATCGGTGTGGTTCTGCCACTGATGCTGCTGTCCGGAGTGGTTCCGCTGCAAGGCGTCGCTCTGGTGCCGATCGGCGGCATTGTTCTGGGTGGCGCGATGACTGCAACATCGATGGCAGCCAAACGCGGACTCGACGCCGTCGACGACCGGTACGGGGAAGTGGAAGCAGCACTGAGCCTTGGATTTTCCCAACGCGATGCGCGGTGGGAGGTAGCCCGCACCGCTGCCTCCGATGCTCTGCTGCCTGGAGTCGACCAGACGCGCACCGTCGGCCTCGTGACATTGCCCGGAGCCTTTGTCGGTGTGTTGCTCGCGACGGGATCGGCCGTTCAGGCCGGTGCTGTGCAAATTCTTGTATTGGCAGGGTTGTTGTTGGCACAAACCTGCTCGGTGGCCGTGGCGTTGGAACTCGTCGCCCGCGGTTTCGTCTTTCGAGGTCAAGCTGTCAGGCCTGCGCGAGTTCGTTGATCTTGTCGCTGCGAAGGACGCGGCCGGGAAGATCGGGGGTGTTTGCCGCGAGGGTGATCATTGCCCTGCCGATGTTTTCACTGGTGGTCACGCTGCTGGGCCACACCCTGCGTAAGAGTGGGTGGAGAGGCACGGAGATTTGATACGACCGTGTCGATTCGTGAATCGTCCATGTATTCGACCAGCACTCTGTTGCCGACCATCACAACGGAACGGACTGGAGATCATCCGGCCGGAATGGCCAACTGAACGCTTGACCTGCAATTATGAGTCCATTTTGATCCGACTCGCGACTAAAGTCCCTACAAACCGGCTGGACGGTTGGCTGAAAATAGTTTTATGGACGAAGGAGTTGATGAAATACACGTTCTCGGATCGGAGTCCGCCGGTCGAATGGTAGAGGCGTCGGCGATCATCGTTCTCGGTGCGCTCTGTGCAGTAGTCGCAGGTTCGGGTGTGTTCTTTGTCGTCGGATCGATTGGTGGCTTCGCCCGATTGCTCTACCTGGTTGTTCGTGGTCCGCTCAACTCTTGCTCGGTACCGGTGTCGAATGTCGAGCTGGCGCCTTCGAGAACGTCATGTGGTCGTTGATGCTCCCGAACGTCGAGTGAAGACGATCAAGGATGTAGTTCTGACGCATGTTCCACGGTGACTTCGATCCCTGCTTCGGGAACTGTTCCACAGCACGCATGACGTACCCCGACGCCAGGTCCAGGATCGGCCGCTGGTCCATCTCTTCGCTCGCGTGCGGCACGCACTTCGAATAGCCGCGCTTGTCCATCTCCGTCAGCAGTCGGCAGACGTACATCGACGTGAGATCTGCTCGCAGAGTCCACGAGGCGTTGGTGTAGCCGACGCACATCGCGAAGTTCGGTACGTCGCTGATCATCATGCCCTTGTAGACGTAACGATCACCGAGGGTGACGGGTTCGCCGTCCACTTCGATCGACATCCCGCCGCACGCTTCCATCTTCAATCCTGTTGCAGTGACGATGATGTCAGCTTCGAGTTCGCGACCTGACGCGAGACGAATTCCGGTCTCGGTGAAAGTGTCGATGCGATCGGTCTCGATCGAGGCCTTGCCCGATCGGAGGGCTTTGAACAAATCGCCGTCCGGTACGACGCACAAGCGTTGATCCCAGGGATCGTAGGTGGGTGTGAAGTGAGGATCGAGTGGGATCTCTTCCGGGAGTTGGCGACTGATCGCGAGGTTCAGCAACCGCTTTGCACGCGCAGGACTGCGCCGGCACAGTTGGTAGAAACTCAGGTTCACTACGATGCTCTTCCATCGAGCGATGCTGTGCGCGAGTTGATTCGGCAGTACTGCGCGAATGGTGTCCGATAATTTGTCGCTGGACGGCAGAGCCAGAATGTATGTCGGTGATCGCTGGAGCATCGTGACGTGGCTTGCGTCCCGTGACATCGTGGGGACCAATGTGACTGCGGTGGCGCCGCTTCCGATCACAACGACCTTCTTGTCGGAGTAATCGAGTTCTTCGGGCCAGAACTGCGGGTGCACTACGTCGCCGCTGAATGATTCACGTCCAGGGAAGTCGGGGGTGTATCCGCCTTCGTAGCTGTAGTAACCACTGCACAGATAGAGGAAGTTGCAGGTCAGGGTTTCATCTTCGTCACCGGTCGTGACAGTGACCGTCCACGTCGAGTCCGCTGACGACCATGATGCGGCCGTCACCTTCCGGTTGTACCGAATCTTCTTGTCGATCCCGTTCTCTCGCGCGGTGTCGCGCACGTACCGGAGGATCGAATCACCGTCGGCGATTGCTTTGGCATCTGTCCACGGCCGAAACGGGTAGCCGAGCGTGAACATGTCGGAATCCGATCGGATGCCAGGGTATTTGAAGAGGTCCCAGGTTCCGCCACTGTTCGCACGGGCCTCGAGGATTGCGTACGACTTGCCGGGAAGCTCGGTCTGGAGTCGATACGCAGCACCGATGCCGGACAAGCCGGCGCCGACGATCAGGACATCGAGGTGTTCGGTGCTCATCAGTTCGGACTCCGTATCGATCGTGTGGGGCCACCGGGCAGACTAAGTGTTCGATCTCCACACTACTGAACGATGCTCAGTAAGGCGAGGATGACCATGTGATCGTCGGCGGTCGGATAGCCGCACACAGTGGTTTACCTGCGGCGTCGGTGAGGCCGAGGTCTCCGTGGAGCATGCCGGAAGCGTCGGCCTCCTCGGCGATGTGCTCGGGGATCGCGTCGAGCATCAGCTTTGCGCGCCGAAACATCTCGAACGTCTGGTCATCGGATACCGTCACCCAGGACAGGTAGATGAAGCGTCCGCGAGGTGGACCCTGGATGTATGGACCGAGTAAGTCCCAGGCACCGGACTTTCGCTCCAGACTCGCTGTCAGTTCCCATCGCACTGTCTCGGTATCTCCCGGTACGAGGTCGAGGATTTCGTGTGGCTTGCCTCGGCGCTGAACGCCGACGTGGATGTTGCTGCGCTCTTCGAAGGTTGCGGTTTCGGAACACTCACGTCCGGGCAGGCTGTGACCGGTGATGATGATCTGCATATCGACATCATGCTCTGCATAGGTCGGGAGGGGTTGGCGTGGTGAGTCGTTCGGGTAGAACCTTTGTTGCGGCCGTGGTGGCGAGCATTCTGTTGTCGGGTCTCGGGTGGGGGTCAGGTGTTGCAGTGGCGACGGCGGACGAACCGGAAGTCGCGGGCGCGCTGGAGTCCTATGGCGAACTCTCGGCCGCAGTGTTTCCGGTCGGCGCCGGTGAGACGCAGCGGGTCGTCTATCGAACTCTGCGTACCGCTGACAGATGGGGAGAGTCGTCAGGGTCCGTGTTTCTGCCGGAAGGCGCCCCACCGGCGGGCGGTTGGCCCGTCATCTCCTATGCCCACGGAACTTTGGGCAGTGCGGATCAGTGTGCACCCTCGTCGACCGGATTCGGTCCGGGCGAGATCGAACCGATCGAACGCTGGTTGGAGCAGGGGTACGCGGTGGTCGCTACCGACTACTCGGGAGTTGGTACCGACGGGGTGCTGGCCTATCTCGACGGACATGCCGCCGGGGCGAATGCCGTCGACATCGTGCGGGCCGCGCACGAGTTGTACGGCAATGTGCTGAGTCCGCGGTGGATGGTCGCGGGTTTGTCCGAAGGTGGTCATGCGGCGTACTTCGCGGGACACGATGCCACCACTCGTGCACCGGAATTGGATTTCCGTGGCTCGGTCGTCGTCGCAGGCCCCACACACATGGAAGGGCTGTTTCCGTTGGGCGGCCCGCTGTTTCCCGACATCGGTATCACCGGGCTGGTGGGATATGCGCTGTACGTCCTGGCCGGGATCGACGATCAACGACCCGAAGAGAACATTCGCGAGGTTCTCTCGCCGCAGGGGATCGAGTGGATGGAAAAGGCTCGGACACTGTGCGCCGGAGATCTCGGCCGACACATTCGAGCCGAACGAATCCAGTTGAGCTCGTTGTTTTCTCGGTCGGTATGGACGCCGCGCATGTACGACCTGTTCCGCGAGATGATGCAGGTGCCGGTCGACGGCTACGACCGTCCACTGCGCGTGGTGCAGAGCGTGTCGGACACAACGGTTCCTGTCGCCCTTACCTGGGCGCAACTGGTCGACATGCGTTCGCGGGGAACGCAGTTCGAGTATCAAGAACTCGCCGGAATCAGCCACGGTCAAACGACGGTCGCTTCGATGGACCAGACCATGGCGTTCGTCGATCGATTGATGAGGTGATGTCCTGGTGGTGTGGTTGTCCAGGGTGGCTGTTCAGCGCATACGCCGCGGACCGTAATCGTGGCCACCGTTGGCGAACCACACGATTGCCGCAATCGCGTACAGGATGCAGACCAGGAGTAGTAGGCCGCCTGCGATCCACAGCGAGATCTGACCGAGCCGTTTCACTCGATCGGACGCATACCGCGACCCGGCCACATCGCCGTCAGCCCACAGCGGATACACGTTGAAGGCGTGCGTGAAAGCGGAGAAGGAAAGCGGCCAGAAGAACAGCAGCGAGACCACTGCCCAGCCCGCATTGACGGGTGGTCGAATCGGGTGCTGAGGAACGGATTGCTGGACAGTGGGTTGATCCGGGGTGGTCATGGGGGCTCCTGACATGAGGTGGCCCTTTCGACGCTACTGCGATGGAGCTGAAGAATCACTGAAAAACGGTGTTCGGTGATGCGATGTGGATCAGCGGCGTAAGTGTGCTGGATCAGCCGCATTGCCAGTCGTGACCGCTGGTGGTGGTTCCGGGTCATTGTTGTGCAGACGAGGGGCGTTCACGTCAGCGCAACTCGATGCCGCTCCGCGAGCATCCTCGCTACCGGCAGGACGTCCTTTGCTGCCATCTCGATACGTTCGAATACCTCGGGATTGAGGATGGTCGTTCCGTCGAAATCACCTGAGCTGAGATAGATTCCGACCGGAGCGGTCAGCGCTTGGAAGAAAGCGAACAGTGGCCGCAGGGCATGATCCAACACGAGAGCATGGCGGTCGCTACCACCTGTAGCGGCAAGAATCACCGGAGTGTTGGCAAGCGCGTACTGGTCGACGAGATCGAAAAAATGCTTGAACATTCCCGTGTACGAACCGCGGAACACCGGTGACGCCGCGATGACGATATCGGCGGACTCGACTGCTGCCAGCGCTTCGGCGGTCACTGAGTCGACGTGATCGCGATCCAGAGCAGATGCAAGACCTGGAATCAGATCCACGATCTCGAAAACTCGTGTGTCGATCTGCTCGAAGTCTCCCAAGGTTTCGACGATCAGGTCGACGAGGGCACGAGTCTTGGAGGGTTTTTGAAGGTTGCCGACAACGGCAACAATTTTGAGCGGTGTGCTCATCGAAACTCCTATTTTTGGGACGACTTCAGTGATTCGATTTCCTTACGCACAACGGGGGCTACTTCGGTGCCGAGGATCTCGATCGCACGCAGCATGTCCCTCTGTGGCACGTTGCCGAACCCCATCTGGATCATGATCCGGTCATGATGGAACAGTTCGTACTGCGCCATCGTCTTGTCGATGATTTCCTGCGGGCCGCCGAGGAAGAACGCACCCGCGGTGGTTGCCTGCGCTTCATATGCCCTGCGCGGCATGGGAACTCCGTTTCCGCGCTGATGATGATTCTGCATCCACCCGGCCTGGAAGTACGGGTACGACGTGTCGAGTGCTGTTTGCTTCGAGGTATCGACAAATCCTGGCGAAGCAATCGAGACAGCCAGTTTCTTCGGATCGTGTCCGAACTCCGCTGCAGCCCTGCGGTATAGATCGACGAACGGTTCGAACTGTTGGTAACTTCCACCGATGATGGCCAGTGAGAGGGGCAGGCCTAGTTTCGCGGCACGGACGACAGAGGCCGGAGTACCTCCGACTGCGATCCACACCGGAATCTGACGGTCCGGGCGGGGCGTCACGTCACCGTCGATCAGTGGTGGGCGAAGTTGTCCTTCCCAGTTGATCGGGTTCTCGTCGCGCAGTTTCAGTAGTAGATCAAGCTTTTCGGCGAAGAGTTCGTTGTACTGGGACAAGTCGTACCCGAAGAGCGGAAATGACTCCGTGTACGAACCTCGGCCGGCAATGATCTCGGCACGGCCTTCGGAAAGCAGGTCGACTGTCGCGAACTGTTGGAACACACGTACGGGATCGTCGGAACTGAGTACGGTTACGGCGCTGGACAGCTTGATGTTGTCGGTAGCCTGAGCCATTGCCGCGAGCACAACGGCAGGGGCTGAGACTGCGAAGTCGGTGCGATGGTGCTCGCCGACGCCGAAGACATCGAGTCCAACCTGATCGGCAACGGTTGCCTGCTCCACCAAATGACGAAGGTGGACACCGGGATTCATCATCGCGCCGGTGGTGGGGTCTGGGGTGAGTTCACCGAAATGGTAGACGCCCAATTCGAAAGCCATGTTGTTTCTCGCTATCTGTTCGTGGGGGTGATGGAAAGCTGTTCTACGTGCGCATCGCATGCGCCGCCTTGATTCGTGTGATGTGTGGCAAGTCGGGAGAAGAAGCGTTCGAGTACCGGAAGCTCCTCGGTTTCAATGAGATCGGAGAAGTATTCGGCGATCCCTCGCGTGTGTATGGCGGACGCTTTTCGAAGCGTCTTCTTGCCCGCAGGCGTCATCGATACCGTCACGACGCGTCGATCGTTGTCCGGTCTAACGCGCTCCACTAATCCGGCCTCGACCAATCGATCGACGACGCGCGTCACGCCACTGGTGGTGACCAGGACCAGTTCGGCCAGATCGCCCATTCGGATCGTGTTTCCCGGAGCTTCGTGCAGTCGGAGCAGAACGTCGTACTGGCCAAGGGTGAGTCCGGTGGTGGTTCGAAGGTCCGCCTCCATCTTGCCGAGGATGACGCTGTGGGAGACGACGAGGTCGCGCCACACACGACCACGTACGTGTTCATCAGTTGTCATCGGTGACGCCCTCCATTTATTTGCGACCGCAAGTATTGCTTACTCAAATAATACGCGTGTGACGGTCGAACTATTCCCTGCTCTTATTTGCGCTGGTAGCGAGGTATTGACTCGAACGCATGTTCGAGTATGATTTGGGGAGGGGATCGGGGGATTCAATGAGTGTTTGTCTGTCGGACGTGGTGTCTGGTTCTGCGGTGGGGTTACGCGGACGGTTGTGGCGGTTGACTGCTGCTGAGTTGCGCGCTGCTGCGGTGTCGGCGAGTGCGGAGATTCTGCGCCTGGAAGCCGTTCGTGTGGCGGTGGTCGACGAACTGTCGTTGCGCCCGGATGATCAGGTGATTGCGAGCCGCGGTGTGGGTGCGTGGTTGGCGGCGAACACGATGCTGCAGGTTCGGGACGGGAAGAAGATCGCCGCCCTGGGTGCAGCTTTGCGGCCGTTTCCGGCGGTGGCTGCTCGGTTCGATGGCGGGGATTGCTCGTTCGAGCATGCCGTGTTGATCGTGGCGTTCTGTGAGTCACCGCCGAAGGGGATGCCGGAGGAGGCGCTACCGAAGTGCATCGATTTGTTGTTGGCTGCGGCATCGGGGGTGGAGGCGACGACCACGAAGGTGCGGAACGTGATCGCGACCTTGGAGCGGTTGTTCGAGTCCGATGAGATCCCGCCCGCCGAGGATGTCGATCTCAACGAGTTGCGGATCGCGTCGACATTGAACGGTCGGGTGGTGGTGCGCGGTGATTTCGATGCCCTCACCGGTGAAATGTTGTTGTCGGCGTTGTCGAATCTGACGATGCCGACCCCGGCGCCGGACGGAACCCCGGATTCTAGGTCGGCGGCGAAACGCACGGCGGACGGGTTCAGCGAACTGATCCGCCGCTATCTGGACTGTGCCAAGACCGGAACCGATGGTGGCCAGCGCCCGCACGTGAACGTGCACATCAACGCGCGTGATCTCGCTGAGCATCGAGATTGCGCCGCCGCGCCCTCCGATGGTGAAGAGTCTCCGTCTGATCTTGATGTCGGGCACATGCCGTGGCTGGGACCGCTGTCGGTGTCGCAGAGCAGGCTTCTCGGCTGCGACTGTTTCCTGTCGACCGTTCTGCTCGACGGTCACGGGGCGCCGCTCGATGCGAAACCAGGGAAGAGGTTGGTCACCGCCGAACAACGGACTGCGTTGATTGCCCGAGACAGAGGCTGTGCGTTCCCGGGTTGCACATGTGTACCGGCGTGGACCGATGCGCACCATATCCGGCACTGGGCGAATGGTGGCCCGACGGTGATGAACAACCTGGTCCTGCTGTGCCGTTCACACCACCGGCTGATGCACCGAAAATCAGGGTTCGTCGGGAAATGGGAAATCCGAATCGGAGTCGACAACAAACCCTGGTTCATCCCGCCGCCCTCGATCGACCCCGGACAGCAACCCAGGCCGGCGAACACCACCTTCAAAACCTGAGAGGTCAAACCTCTTTGGCGACAACAGAACACGGACCGAGCACCGCATCGAAGGAGACCTCGATGCGGTGCCAACCGGCCGTGGAGGAGTCGAATCAGTGCTTCGAGCGCTTGTGGCGGTACATCTCCGCATCGGCCGTATCCCAAGTCTCGGAAAGGCTTTGGGTCATGGAAAAGTCGGCTCGACCGATCGAACAACAGACGTCGGCATTCCGGAACGCCCTCTCCAAACACTCGAGCAGGTAGTCGACGGCGCGCGGCTGTGTATCGGGCAGAGCGATTCCGAACTCGTCTCCGCCCAACCGTGAAACCACCGCACCAGGGTGCGCGCACGCTGCCAAGATCTTGCCGGCCCTTTGAACGTATTCGTCGCCCGCGGCGTGGCCGAGTTCGTCGTTGATGGTCTTCATGCCGTCCAGATCGACGATGATGATAGCTCCCGGATCGGCGAATTGGCGGTACCGAGTTTGCTCGGCCTCGAGGATGCGATTCCACCCGCGCCGATTGAGAAGACCTGTCAACGGGTCGGTCTCGGCATCGAGTTGCGCAGTTTCGGCCAGTCGGACTGACTGCGCGCGCTGATAGTCGACATCGAGAATGGTTCCGAGAAGTCGGCACAGGAGATTGAGGAGGGCCAGGTTGTCCTCGAGTGCGGAGTCGCCCGCACTCGGGTCGGCGCCACACAGAGTGCCGAAGAGACTGCCGTCGTTGTGGAGGATTGGGATGCTGACGTATGCGCCAATGCCTTCCCACCTGCCATCACGGGACAGTGCGCGCACGAGCGCCCGATTCGAAGAGACTGGCGGCGCATTTCCGAGTACCACCTCGCTGCACATGGTGTTTGGCCAAGCCCGGGTCTCGCCGACTTCGATGTGGAGTGGGTTGGGTGAGACGGTGAGAAAGATTTGATTGGACCCGTCGAACCGCGTGATCGACCACAGTGCCAGCGGAAGATATTCGTCGAGGTAGGACACGACCGAGCGACTTGCGTCGTCGAAATTCGTCAAAGGTGGCAAGAGTGGCAACATCGGGATGGTGCGCGTCTGGCCGTGCGGCATTTTGACCTCCTGATCGACCCTAGGATTCTGTCGATGTTCAGGCTCTTGGTCCCGCGTGCGACAAATCTTCCACGAACAGTCTGCCTCGAGAATCCTCGCGATTGCTGAAAGTGTGCTGTGATTCTTCCGACCGCGGGGCCGTTGATTCTTTGGTGGCCAGCTAATCTTCCGGTATGGAGCTGGCGCGTGGAGCGAACACAGTCGTTGAGGGAACTTCGCTGAAGGTGGCGGTGAACGGTAGCGCCCCGGGCACGGTAGACCTGATGGTGTTCCAGCTCGACGAACGGAACGAAGTACGGGACGACGCAGATTTTGTCTTCTTCAATCAGCCGGTCTCACCCGAAGGCGCGGTGCGCTTGGAGTCCGGCGGCGTCATCGAAATCGACATTGCGAGGTTGCCCGCTGACATCCATCAGCTGAGTGTTGCCGTGGCACTTGATGCGGCGGCAAACGGAACCCTGTCTGCTGTCGGGGGCCTTGGGGTCGTGGTGGAGCAGGTTGGTTCCACCGCCATCGCGGCTCAGGCTTTGGGGTTGACGAGTGAGAGAGCAGCGGTTCTCGTCGAGATCTATCGCCGCGGCACGGGCTGGAAGCTGCGAAACGTGTCAGCTGGCTGGGACAGCGGATTGGCGGACCTGGTAACAGCATTCGGCGTTTCGGTCGACGAGGAACCGCCGGCTCGACCCGCCGGCTCTGCTGAATCGACAGGCGGTATCCGGACCGTGCCCGACGAAGCCAAACTCTCCATGGTGAAGCGGGAGAAGCTGGACCTCCGAAAGGGCGAAGTGGCCAAGGTCCTGCTGACCAAGGGTGGCAACGGAATTCGGGCACGGGTGGTCCTGGTGATCGACAAAACCGGAAGTATGGCCAAGCAGTACCGCACCAGAGTGGTGCATCGTGTTGTCGAACGCATGATTCCCGTTGCGATCCAACTCGATGACGACGGCAAGCTGGAGCCGTACTTGTATGCAGTCAGCTTCGTCAAACTCCCCGAGATCTCTGTCCATGACGCGGAAGAGTGGTCGGATACCTACCTGCACTTGCGCGGCTCGCACGGCGGATTCAACTATGACAAGATCGGCGCCGCAAATCGTGAAGTGCCGATCATGACTGAGATTCTTTCCGGCCTGACACGTGGTTCGGCGCCGACGCTCGTCCTGTTCTTCACCGACGGTGGCTTCAGCGAGCGCAAGGAAATCACGAAATTGATGCGCGAAGCGTCTGGGCTCCCGGCCTTTTGGCAGTTCGTCGGAATCGGCAAGGCCAACTACGGAGTGCTGGAGAAGCTCGACGACCTCGACGGCAGGGTGGTCGACAATGCCGGATTCTTCGCGCTGGACGACATCGACACCGTCGACGACGCCCAGTTGTACACCCGTTTGCTGAGTGAATTCCCGGATTGGCACAAGGCAGCTGTAGCCGCGGGCATCACAACGCCGTGATTTAGCTGGTCGAAACCAACTGCGGTGCATTCTCTTTCAAGAATTCGTCGATGTGCGCCCAGGTGGAGTCTCTCGCGGTGGGGCCGGCAACGAGCCCGAGGTGACTTCCCGGCGCCTTCTCGAACCGGACCGACGGCGCGCCGGTGAGGACCGACGTGATCGCTTCCACCGAAGCGATGGGTGCAATCACGTCAGTGGTGCCGCCGACCGCGAGAACGGGAACGCTCAGAGCTGACAGTTTGATCTCGCGTCCGGCAAGCGTGACGGCGTCGTTGTAGAGATTGTTGCCGAGCATGAGTTGTTCGCAGATCTGCTGAAAAGCCTTGCCAGGGTATCCAGGCATGGCTGCCATGAACTTGTCTATCGATTCCATGCGAGCCAGTGTCTCGGTGTTGTGGAGGTTGCGCATGATGAACCATGGCTTGAGAACTTCGCGCTGCAACGCCGTCACCTTGTAACTCGCCTGAACGAGTGGAGCAGGTAGTCCGCCGACAAGATTGGTCGCGGACGTGAGTGGGGTGTCACCCGTGTATTTGCCGATCAGCCTCAAGGGGCTGATAGCGGGAATCTTCGTGTAATCGATTGGCGTTCCGATTGCCGTGATCGATGCGATCGGCAGGTCGGAGTGAGCGGAGCCCGTGAGCAGAGACATGGTCCCGCCGAGGCTCCACCCGATCAGCGAAACCGGTGCGCCGTCATGTAGGTCCGAGATCGTACGGATCGCTTCCGGGATGATGTCGTCGACCCAGGCCTCGAAACCCATCCCGCGGTCGGAGTACCGCATGGTCCCGTAGTCGAGGAGGTAGGGCGTGTTCGCCCCATCCAGTAGGTGCGCGGCGAGGCTTTGGCCCGCACGAAGGTCGTAACAGTCGGCTGAAACCGCGAGGGGCGGTACGAGGAGAACCGGATTACCTCTTGGCCTCCACAATGCGCCGAAGCGATACAGATCGCGGTGTGGACCTTCGCTGATCAGTACGGACGGGGTGCGTTCGGTCTTCTCGACACCGTCGCCGAACGAGAGTCCCCATGCATTGCGTGCTGCGGTGTCCAGCGTCGGACGCCACGTCGCGATCAAACCACTGATATCGAGCACTGGTTCCCCTCGGAGTCGAATCGGCGGACGGCCGAGTCAGCCGCGCTCGGTGTATGTTACCTGCCTTCACATACATCGATCTCGGGGGTGTAAAAACCCAGCTCGGCAACGGAGCCACCGTGCCGAGCTGGGCTGATCGGGGTGATATGGCAGTGATCGGGTGGGGACGATCAGGCGGGGACGATCAAGCCGGTCGAGGCTGTGGCCGTCGCGTATCGCTGTGCAACGTCTTCCCAGTTGATGACGTTCCAGTAGGCCTTCACGTAGTCGGCCTTGACGTTCTTGTACTGCAGGTAGAAGGCGTGCTCCCACATGTCGAGCATGAGCAACGGAACGATACCGATGCTGATGTTGCCTTGCTGGTCGGTGAGCTGCTCGATGACCAGGCGCTGCCCGACCGTGTCGTAGGCCAGTACCGCCCAGCCGGACCCCTGCAAAGTGGTTGCTACAGCGGAGAAGTGGTTGACGAATGCGTCGAAGGTGCCGAAGTGCTCGTCGATTGCGGCTGCCAACTCGCCCTCTGGCCGCTCACCGCCGTTGGGGGAGAGGTTCTTCCAGAAGATGGAGTGATTGGTGTGGCCGCCGAGGTGGAAGGCGAGGTTCTTGCTGAGCAGCGGCGCCTTCGCGGTGATCGTGCCGTCTTCGCGCGCAGCAGCCAACTGCTCGATTGCGCTGTTGGCGCCCGCCACGTACGTGGCGTGGTGCTTGCTGTGGTGCAGTTCCATGATCTCGCCGGAGATGTGCGGTTCGAGAGCGGCGTAGTCGTAATCCAGTTCGGGGAGAACGTATTCAGTCATGTGACATGCCTTCCTTTGAGGAAATGTTGTGAGTCGAGAGATTTCGATAGGTTCGATTGTGATAGACGAGCGGCGCTGACACGTGCTGCGGATCGATGACGTCGACGACGCGTGCAGTGACGATCACTGCGGCGCCACATGTAGTGGCATTCAAGGGAACCGCACGCAGGGCGTGGCCTGTCCCATGTAGGAACGGTTCACCCGTCGAGAGAAACGACCAGGGCATATCGTCTCCGAAGCGCACAGCGCCGCGGGTTGCGAACGTGGAAGCCAGTCGTTCGTTCGCCGAATTTGCCAGGTGAACAACAAAACTGCGGGCGGAAGCAATGACGCTCGCAGAACCACGCAACGACTGCAGTGAGAACGCCAGAACTGCCGGATCGGCGCTGATCGAGATCACCGACGACGACGTGATGCCGGCCGGGCCGTCATCGCCCGTTGCGGTAATGATCGAGACGCCGGCGGGATGGTTCCGGAACGCCTCGACGAAGGAGTTTCGGATGGACGGCTCCGCATCAACAGAGTCGTCCGAAACAGATTGGGTGCCAACCAGTTTTGTGGTCACTCCTCGCCCCTCTTCTGTCTCGGGTTTTGCTGCCGTTGCACTGTCTTGTGCAATACCGACGTTAAAACCTCGAGTGCAGTTGAGGTCAAGATGCTGTGGCGGACCTCACCGTCCGAGCTTGGCTGCCAGACGTTCCATGTATCCGACAACCTCTTCGGGGCTCTTGTCCGGAGTGCCGAACATTGCTTCGGTGACACCGATGTCTGCCCAGTGGGCGAGCTTCTCCGGATCGGGTTTGCCTGCCAGGACGGTTATTTCAGGCTCGCCGACTCTACCTGCTTCGGCCCAGATCTTTCGGAGCAGTTCCACGTTTCCGTCGATCTCCTGCTCGATGGGTGTGGTGATCCACCCGTCGGCAGACTTTGCGATCCACTTGAAAGTCTTCTCGTTGCCGCCGCCGCCCAAGAGGATAGAAGGACGGGGCTTCTGAACTGGTTTGGGCCACGCCCAGCTGGGTCCGTACTTCACGAATTGGCCGTCGTACGACGCTTCTTCCTTCGACCACAGTTCGCCCATGGCTTCGAGATACTCGCGGAGTGCGGTCCGGCGTTTGTTGGGCGGTACGCCGTGGTCGGCGAGTTCCTCTGCATTCCAGCCGAATCCGACGCCGAAGACCACGCGTCCGCCGGAAAGATGGTCCAGCGATGCGATGGTTTTCGCGAGAGTGATCGGATCGTGTTCGAGGGGGAGGGCCACGGAGGTGCCCAATCGGATGGTGTTCGTGACCGACGCGGCGGTGCCGAGGGCAACCCAGGGGTCGAGTGTGCGCATGTAACGGTCGTCGGGCAATTCTGCCGACTGGGTTCCGGGGTGATCGGAATCCCTCGAGACGGGGATGTGAGTGTGCTCCGGAACGTAAAAGGCGTCGAATCCATTCGCCTCCGCAGCCTTTGCTGCATCGGCAGGGCGGATGCCGCGATCACTGGTGAACAGGCTGAGTCCGTAGCGCACTGGTTCTCCTTCGATGGTCCGTCGAAAAACTGTAACCTGTTGCATCTTCGTTCGGATAGGTTTCCAGCCCAGTAAATCGATTGCCGACGTGACCGGGGACGTGGTGAACTCGGGCGGACTTGTTGTGGGTCGAGAAGTGGATGCAGTAGTGATGGATGCAGCGGAGATGAATCGGTTGTCGTGGAATGCGGCGACCGTCGCTCACAACAGTCACAAAGGAGACCAGGCACAGTTCTTTCGCAACGGCGGGTCGACCTTGTATCCGGAAGAACTGGCGCTGCTCGGCGAGATCGACGGCTCCTCGATTCTTCATCTGCAGTGCAATTCCGGTCAGGATTCGTTGAGTTTGGCCGCTATCGGTGCCGCGGTGACCGGCGTCGACATCGCGGATTCCGCGATCGACTTCGCCCGAACCTTGTCCGCGGAATCCGATATTGCCGCCGATTTCGAGCGTGCCGATGTATCTGCGTGGCTCCGCGCTGCTGCCGCTGGCCAGAGAAAGTTCGACCGAGTCTTTTCTTCGTACGGAACGGTGATCTGGTTACCCGATCTCGACGAGTGGGCCGAGGGGATTGCCGGTGTTCTGGCGCCGAACGGTCGATTCGTTCTGGTGGAGTTTCATCCGTTTGCCATGTGTTTCGACGAGAAGTGGTCGCTGACATACCCGTACGGAGGCGGGACTCCCGTGACCGAACCCCGTGGCGTGGGCGACTACGTGGCAGATTCGGCCGATCTCATCTTGCCAGGCGCTGAGGGAAACGGAGTCGAGAACTTCGAAAATCCTTTCCCCTCATGTGAATTCAACTGGTCCATTTCCGAAGTGCTAGGAGCTTTGCGGCGCGCCGGATTGACGCTCGAGTCCTTCGACGAGTACCCGTACGCCAACGGTTGGCAAGGATTCGAGGAGATGGCTGAACTCGGCGGCAAGCGTTGGGGAGTCCCGGCCGGACGACCCGAGATCCCGCTCATGTATTCGCTGTCGGTTCGCTTGGCCGACTGACGCCTATTTCCCCCGCATTTGCGGGTAATTGCAGACACAGGTAGTAATTACCCCCATGCCCTCGACGCCACTGACACGACGCATCGCCGTCGACCTGTGCCGTCTTGGTGCCAACTGCTGTTGCTGTTGATTCCTTCCGACTCTCCTGAGTGAGAATGGCGCCGCTCTGTGCGCCTTCGCCCCTGCATATGCGCCCGTTGCTGCATGTGTGCCGGAATTTTCCGTACGTCGAGGAAGAACAGCGATGTCGACTCCTGTCGAAGCAATAGAACCAACATCAGTCACGGAACCGAACCGTGAGCCGCGTCGGCCGTGGACTTCGAGTGCGACCACTGTCGGACTGCCGGTGCTTTCCGTGATCGCATTCTTGGCCCTGTGGCAGGTCGCTGCCGCGAGCGCAACCTGGAGTGAGACCTTCGTGCCGTTCCCGAGCACGGTCTGGCATGCCTTCGTCAACACGATGACCACGCACGACGGAGTGCGCGGCTACCAGGGCTACCTGCTCTGGGAGCACCTCTACATGACGCTGCGACGGGTGCTGGTCGGTGTGATCATCGGCGTCGGATTGGGCGTGATCCTCGGTTTGGCCATGGGATCGGTGACATGGCTGCGGAGCCTGCTCGAACCGTGGTTGACGTTCCTGCGCGCACTGCCGCCCCTGGCGTATTTCTTCCTGCTGGTGATCTGGCTGGGAATCGACGAGGCGCCGAAGATTACATTGCTGGCGCTCGCTGCTCTTCCGCCGGCAGCGGTGGCCACCACAGCTGCTGTGGTCGCGGCGCCGGTCGGACTGGTCGAAGCGGCCAGGGCCCTGGGAGCCTCACGGGCGCAGGTGATCCGGGACGTCGTCGTCCCGTCGGCCTTACCGGAAACTTTCACGGGCATTCGGCTGTCGGTGGGTATGGCGTACTCGTCGGTGGTCGCGGCCGAACTGTTCAACGGCATCCCCGGAATCGGCGGAATGGTCAAGGATGCAAGCAATTACAACAACACACCGGTCGTGCTGGTGGGGATCTTTGCCATCGGATTCTCCGGCCTGATCATCGACGGACTGCTGCGGGCTGCAGAGCGCCGCGCCGTTCCCTGGAGGGGAAAAGTATGACTGACAATCAGAAACACGCCAGCAGCAATCTGAAGCGCAGCAGTAATTCGACGCGCAATGAAGGAAGGGCTTCCCGGACGGCGTTCACGGTGCTGATCGGCGTCCTTGCCCTTGTTCTCGGTGCGTGCTCAGTGGATCATTCGGGCCAGGATTCGTCCAAGGAAACAATCCGTATCGCTTACCAGTCGTTCCCGAGCGGCGACTTGATCGTCAAGAACAATCGCTGGCTCGAAGACGCGCTGCCCGAATACAACGTGAAGTGGACGAAGTTCGATTCGGGAGCCGACATCAACACCGCCTTCATCGCCGGTGAAATCGATTTCGGCGCAATCGGTTCGAGCCCGGTTGCTCGTGGCCTCTCGGCACCGCTGAACATTCCGTACCAGGTCGCGTTTGTTCTCGACGTGGCCGGCGACAACGAAGCCCTGGTGGCGCGCAACGCAACCGGAATCAAGACCGTCGCAGATCTGCGCGGCAAGAAAGTGGCCACGGCATTCTCCTCGACCGCGCACTACAGTCTGCTGGCATCGCTGAACCAGGCCGGACTCAGTGCCGACGACGTCCAGTTGGTGGATCTCCAGCCGCAAGCATCCCTCGCAGCCTGGCAGCGCGGTGACATCGATGCCGTCTACACCTGGCTGCCCACGCTCGACGAACTCCGTAAGGACGGAACACAGTTGATCGCCAGCCGTGAGCTCGCGACAGCAGGAAAGCCGACACTCGATCTTGGTGTGGTGTCGACTGCGTTTGCCAAGGATCACCCCGAGATCGTCGACACCTGGCGCCAGGTTCAGGCCCGCGCGCTCACGACGATCGCCACTGATCCGAACGCGGCAGCGGAAGCTGTTGCCGCACAATTAGGCGCCTCGAAGGACGACGCGGCAGCGCAGTTGAAACAGGGTGTGTTCCTCACTCCGGAGCAGATCTCCTCGCCGGAATGGTTGGGCACCGAGGGCGCTCCCGGGAATCTGGCAGTGAACCTGCAGAGTGCAGCGCAATTCCTGGCCGAGCAGAAGCAGATCGACAGTGTGCCTGATCTGGCGGTCTTTCAGAATGCTCTCTATGTGAAGGGGCTTCCCGATGTCCTTGACCAGTAGCGTGACCGCACAGCAGGCCTCGGGAGGATTCGCCCCCGACCGCCCGGGCGCGATCCGAATCGACACCGTCTCGCACAGGTACGGCCACGGTCGAGAGTCCGTCACGGCACTCGGGCCCGTATCGATCGACGTCACACCTGGTGAGTTTCTGGTTCTCGTCGGAGCGTCGGGTTGCGGCAAGAGCACATTGCTGCGCCTGATCGCGGGTTTCGAAAATCCTTCCAGTGGAACGGTTCAGGTCTCCGGATCCGACCCGATTCCCGGGTCGAGTGCGGGAGTGGTGTTTCAGCAGCCACGGCTCTTTCCGTGGAAATCGGTGGGCGGCAACATCGATCTGGCACTCAAATACGCCGGCGTTGCGAAGAGCGAACGCGGGCAAAGGCGTGACGAGCTTCTCGACCGCGTCGGTCTGGTCGGCACTGCGGACCGGCGTATCTGGGAAATCTCCGGCGGGCAGCAGCAGCGGGTGGCAATTGCTCGTGCCTTGGCGGCCGAAACGTCGTTGCTCCTGTTGGACGAACCCTTTGCCGCGCTGGACGCCCTCACTCGCGAGCGTCTGCAGGAGGACCTGCGCAGTGTCAGTGCCGAATCGGGGCGAACAAGTGTCTTCGTCACTCACAGTGCCGACGAGGCGGCCTTTCTCGGCTCCCGCGTCGTAGTTCTGACAAGCCGACCGGGCAAGGTCGCGCTCGACCTGAAAATCGATCTGCCACGAACCGGCGTCGATCCCGACGATCTCCGAGGCTCACCCGAATACGCGGCATTCCGAGCCGAAGTCGGCCATGCGGTCAAGGTTGCAGCTGCAGCGTAGGTACCCTGCGCGTCGACTACCAGGTGGCCGCGTCGATAATGGGAAGGAGAACGTGCAGGACACGACGAACAAGGAGTGGTCATGGCAACTGAGGTGGAGTCCGGTGACCTCGTGCAGGCAGCCGGCCATGCGGGTCCGTGGACGGTAGTCGAAGTTCGCCAGGGGATGGCGCTGCTCGAACACAGTGACGGGCACAGGTTGTCGCGTCGAACGACGACGTTGACCGTCGTCCGCAAGGGTTCGGGCAAGAAGGCAACGGCCGTCGAAGACGGGAAGGACGAAAACGGATCGCCAACTCTGTTCGACTGAAACCGCAGCTCGACTGAAACCGCAGCTCGACTGATCTTCCGTCAGTTCGAGACGGCGTCAGCTGGAGAAAATGTCGTCTACGCGTTTGTCGAAGTATTCGGCGATTCGGAACGCCAGTGAGAGACGCGGGTCGAAGTGTCCCTTCTCGATCGAGATGACGGTCTGGCGTGTGATGCCGAGCGCGTCGGCGCACGCTTGCTGTGACAATCCGGCTGCCGTACGAAGTTCTTGAAGGTTGTTGCGCATCAGATCTCGTCAGATCTCGAATGTGGGGTGCGGTCCCTCGACACTGCCCAGTACCGGATTCCGAAGTCGGCCAGACCGAGGGCTGTAAACATTACGAGCGGCAGTTCGGGAGCGCCGAAGACATTGTGCGCGATCAGCGCGATCCCCATGGCAGTGATCAAGTCGGTGAACGCGCCGAAGCCGGCCTTGCGACTCCATTCTGTTTCGACGGTGTCCTCGGGGTAGGCGGGGGCCTTGTCGTTATCCGATGGAAAAAGGGCCCACGCCGACCCGATACAAGCCGGTGCCATGACGATTGCGAAGACGATGAAGGCCAACGTCTTCCGATCATTGGCGGTCAATGCTGCGAAAAAGCTGAAGGCTAGCGTTGCTGCGACGCCGATACCGATGATCAGGCTCCACCGTGCCGTGGTGCTCATGAAGCCTCCCAGGTGTAAGAGTTCTTTGACATGCCTGAGCGTAGGTCTACGTGCGCTGGATGTCAAAGAACTCTTACATCGCGCTGAGGGTCAAGCGACCCCGAAAGGCGCTGCGTATGAAAACTTCCCCGTCTGATCGGGGCGGTGCGTGGTGAGGGTCCTGATCTGAAAGTGCTCGCCCCACTCGGCTTCCGGAGAATCGATCCCGGCGTCCGTGCTGGTGACGAACCCGAACTGCGGGTAGTACTCGGTGCTGCCCAGGAGGGCGAGCAGTGGCACGTCCAGAGCGTCGGACGCACCGATCACCGCGTGCATCAGCGCCGAACCGACGCCGCTGCGTTGGTTGTCCGGTGTGACTGCCAACGGGCCGAGGCCAACCGCCTCAACGGGACCGACCCATCCGCGTGTTCCGATCACGAAACCAACGATCTCATCACCGGCGACGGCGACAAGGGACAACTTCGGTAAGTAGTCGTTCGAGGCGAAGAGCTGACGTGTCAGTTCGATCTCGTAGGGAGACTCGCCGGGCGGCGCTTGGTCGGCAAACGCCGCCCCGAGCAGTGAATAGATTGCGTCACGGTCGGAAGAAGTTTCGCGGCGGATGTACATGGCCACGAAACTACCCGCTTCATCTCCGATCGTGCTCCTCGTTTTCGGCCTGACGTGCCACTCGCTTTTCGTAATCCGCACGCCCGTTCGGATCTACCGATGTCAGCGCGCGGCGATCGTCGATCACCCGGCGTCCGATGTTGATCATCCATTCGGGTACTACAGCGTCGATGAGGTCCCAGCCCGCAAGGTAACGCGGAACAGTAGTTTCGGCTCGCCGGTGCGCGACCGTGTCGACGACAGCTTTGGCCACGACCTCGGGTTCAACCGTCGGCATGCCCTTTCCGAGTGGCACACCGGAGGAGAGCCCGGTGCGCACCGCGCTGGGCAGGATGGCGCTGACGCTGACGCCGGAATCTGCGAATTCGACACGAGCAGAGGCGGAAAGGCCCACCGCACCGAACTTGCTTGCGTTGTACACGGCCATTCCTGGCACCGGTAGCTTGCCTGCCATGGATGCGATGTTGACGACGTGGCCGCGTCGCCGATCCACCATGCCGGGCAGCACGGTGCGCATCCCGTGAATCGGGCCCCAGACATTGACGTCGAGGGTTACTCGACTGGTGGCGTCGGACTCGTCGAGGAAGCTGCCGAGCGGCATCACGCCCGCATTGTTGACCAGAATGTCGATGTGACCGAATTCGCCGATCACTGTGGAGACGAACACATCCCAGGATTCGCGTGAGGTGACGTCCAGAGCGTACCCGCGGGCCCGTGCGCCGATGGATGCGGCGGTGTCGACGGCCGTCTCCTCGTCGAGGTCGCCGACGCAGACGAGTGCGCCGCGAGCTGCGAACAACTCCGCTGTGGCCCGGCCGATTCCGCGGCCACCTCCGGAGATGACGACGACTGCTCCGTCGAGATCGATCGGCGGGTAGGTGGTGCCGAAAAGGCTCATGTGGTGTACTCCGGTTCGGGGGTGGTGGTGGGCTCAGCGGGGGTGTCGTCTGACGCAGGGTTGTCGGACAGCGTGTGGTTGTAGGCGTATGGATCGAAGGCCCGTAGCCGTCGACGCATGGCTCCTGACGACCACGGCCAGTTGAAGCTGTTGCGGCCGTTGACGTCGAAGAAATAGCTTTCGCAACCACCGGCGTTGTAGACCGTGGTACCCAATGCCTCCTGAACTTGAGAGTTGAAGGCTGCCTGTACTTCCGGGCGCACGTCGATGGTTTTCCAGCCGTGCCGACGAGCGTGGCCGATCGCCTGTGCCACATAGACCAGTTGGGCTTCCAGAATCATGAAGGCCGACGTGTGTCCGGTGCCGAGGCTCGGGCCCAGCAGAATGAACGCGTTGGGGAATCCGCTGACGGCGGAACCGAAGTACGCCCGCGGGCTTCCCTGCCAATGATCGTCGAGTGATCGACCTTCTCCGTCGAATACCTTTGATGCAATGGGCATGTCGAGGATGTGGAAGCCCGTTCCGAAGATGATCGCGTCCACTTCCGATTCCACTCCGTCGGCTCCGATCACGGTGTTGCCGTGGATCTCTTCGACTGCGTTGGCATGGACGGTCACGTTGGGTCTGCCGAGGGCCGGGTAGTACGAGTTCGACATGAGTAGTCGCTTGCAACCGAGGGTGTAGTCGGGAGTCAGCGCCTTGCGTAGCTTCGGATCGCGCACCTGCAAGCGCAATTGGGCCGACCCGAGTTTCTGCACGATACGCAGGATCCACGGATTGCGGAACCCCAATCCAAGCGCTTCCATGATTCCGTATTCGATGCTGCGTAGAGCCTTGTGCGCTCCCGGTACGAATCGCATGACGGACCTTTCGATCCGCGGTACGTAGTGATCGGGTTTGGGAAGGACCCATTGAGCGGTGCGTTGGTAAAGGTGAAGGGCGGACACGTCGGAGACGATGCGCGGCACGAATTGGACTGCGGAAGCGCCGGTACCTACGACGGCGACGCGCTTTCCGGTCAAGTCGTAGTCGTGATTCCACTGCGAGGAATGAAACACCTCGCCCTCGAACGTTTCCAGCCCGGGGATCGCCGGCGTCAAGGGTTCGTTCCACGGGCCGGCGGCGGCTATCACGAAACGAGCAGTGAGTTCACCGCTGGAAGTTGTGATCTCCCAGAGTGATTGCGATGCGTCCCACTGTGCGGAGAGCATTTCTACCCCGAAGCGAACGTGCTTGTCGACCCCGTGGCGGACGGCCGTGTCCTCGATGTACTCGCGGATCTCCGGCTGCTCCGCGAACAGTCGGGTCCAATCCGGATTGGCGGCAAAGGAATACGAGTACAGGCCGGACGGGACGTCGCAGGCACAACCGGGATAGGTGTTGGCGCGCCAGGTGCCGCCGAGGGAGTCCGCTTTCTCGAGCAGGACAAAATTGTCGATCCCGAGGCGCTGCAGGTGAATTGCTGCACCGATCCCGGAGATCCCGCCACCGATGATCACGACCTCGAAGTGGTCAGTTCTGTTGTTCACTGAGTCTGCGCTTTCACTGGTGGGACGGGGTGGAGTGGAATGGGCGCGCATCGAGTTCGCGTTTCACGCTCGCACGTGTTGTACGTAGGGATGATTCGAAGGTGGCGAGCCGCCGTCGGCCGTCCATGAAGTTGGCGCCCATGACGGCGAGATCGTCGTCGGTGGCGTCTATGCGCAAGACCCTGGTTCCCGCAGCGCGCACCAGTTCGATTTCCCGGTCGAGGCCCTTGGACATGGAGTTCCGCAGGGCGCCGCGTTCGATACGGGCGGCGCCGCGCGCCGGCTTCAGTGTTCGAGATGCCATGGGCGCCAGTACAACCAGCTCGTCGAGTTCGAGGGGGAGCAGGAGGTCTACCGATGCCGTGGACGCCGCGCCGCCGTCGATGTACCTGACGCCGTCGATGGTGACAGGTGGGAACCAGCCGGGAATCGCCCAAGACGCTCGAAGCGCTTCACCGACTGTCGCTTTCGGAGCCCCCTGTGCCCCGAACGCGACCCGTCGCCCGGTTCTGTAGTCCATGGATACCATGTACGCGCACGGATGTGGGAGCCACGAATCGCCAGGGGCAAGAGATTCGGCGAGCGTGGTGAGCCAGGACGGGTCGCCGCCACCACGCGGTGCGATACCGCTCATCCGGCTCAGAACGGGAAGATCTCGACGCGTCACCAGTCGTGGATTGCCGATCCCCAAACTCGGAAGTGGCGGGATTCTTCCGGGCGCCGATGCTGTGTGGGCGAGGAGTTCGGGACGTGCGGCGGGCTCTCCGAGTTGCATGGCTACCAACTCGTCGACGCCGACTCCGCTGCCGAGCATTGTCACGAACTCGGCTCCGGCGGACGTGCCGATGATGGCGGTGGCTTCGCGGGGATCCCAGTCGAGGGCGTCCCGAACCGAGGCGAGGGCAGCAACGGTCCAGGCGAAGCCGAGGGTGCCGCCGCATCCGATTGCCAATCCCCGTCTAGGCGCGCTGTGTCGTCCGGACCCGGGCGCGGTGGTGCCGGTCACTTCTGAAGTCATATTTCGGAGACTATCAGTATCTGAATAACGTGGGTACCCCAAATTGGGGTTTCGGGAGTGCGCCTGCGGTGCGCTTCCGGTATTCGGCTACCGTTGGAATCTCGATACTCAGAACCGCGAGGAGGTTCCGATGGCGCGATTGACCAGGCAGGAAGCGCAGGCGATGACCCGCGAGACCTTGTTGGCGACGGCCGTCGAACATTTCCTCGATCGCGGGTACGCCGCCGCGTCGCTCGATCAGATCGCTGAGGATGCCGGTTATTCCAAAGGTGCGGTGTACTCGAACTTCAAGAACAAGGACGAGTTGTGCGCCGAGGTGCTCGGCCGAATCAGGTTGACCAAGGTCGGCGAGATCACCTCACAGCTCGGAGCCAATTCGACGCTCGACGACGCGGTGGCCGAGTTCGCGCGATGGGCCGAGCGAACCATCGGGGACAAGAGATGGACGTTGCTCGAAGTCGAGTTCTCGGTGCGATCGCGGCACAGCGAAGAGATCCGCGAAAAGATCGCGACGGGTGCCGATCAGGTGCGCGGATTGATTGCCGGAGTGGTGCAACATCTTGCCGAGTCCAACGGCGTGACGCCGGCACTGGACCCGAACGCCGCGGCACTGCGCATACTCAGCGTCGGAATCGGTTTGGGGCTACAGCGTGCGATCAGCCCTGAGCTGCCGGTTGATCCGCTGGTGGATACGTTGCGGGAGATTTTGCTGGGTGGGTGAGTAGAACGCGGAGCATTCCGCCGATCTCGGCGACGGCGGTGCGCGAACCCACGCTCGGTCCCAGAACGTTGACGAAGCCGTGGATGAACCCGCGATAGCGTCGATCGGTCACGTGAACACCGTTGTCGCGCAATCGAGCTGCGTAGGCTTCGCCTTCGTCCCGGAGTGGATCGAATCCCGCCGTGATCACGATGGCCGGCGGCAGTCCGGTCGCGTCGGGGGCGCGTAGCGGCGACACCATCGGATCGAGTCGATCGGCATTGCTGCCGAGGAAGCTGGACTCGTAGAAGTTCATGTTGGCCTCGGTCAGGAAGAAACCTTTACCGAACGTCGTTCGCGAGGGGGCCTTCTCGTGAAAGTCGGTCGCGGGGTAGATCAACAGCTGCGCCGCCGGTGGGGTCTTGCCGTCGTCGCGGGCACGCAGCGCGACCGTTGCGGAAAGATGCCCGCCCGCGCTGTCGCCCCCGACAGCGATGCGCGTCGGGTCTGCGCAGAACTCGTCGGCGCGGTCGACGATATCGAGGTAGGCGGCGTAGGCATCGTGTACCGGTGTGGGGAAAGCGAATTCGGGTGAGAGCCGGTAGTCGACCGAGATGACCCGTGCGCCGGAGGTTTCGGCCAACAGGCGGCACGGGGCATCGTGGGATTCGATGCTGCCCTGTACCCACCCGCCGCCGTGGAAGTAGACGAGCAGAGCGCCGGTGTCGGCTGTCGGGACGTAGAGCCGGGCGCGAAGCGGGCCGTCGGCACCCGAAACGGAGATCTCCTCGGTGTGGACGGGCGTGGGCCTGCCGCCCATCATGATCGCGGTTCGGGTGAGATTGGCGCGAGCAGCGGCGAGTGACTGGGGATCGGTTGAATGCGAGGGGAGTGGCCGCGTCTTCGCGAGCGTGAGCAGAAGGTGTGCGTCGGCGTCGAGCGTGTTGCCCTCGATGACGACGGGTGGTCCGGTGATTCGACGTTTCACCGCGCTGGGCAGTGCGAATGCGGCTGCCACCAAGGATGCTTCGGCGCGATCTCGAATGCTGCGGCTGCTGGCCTGCTTCACGGATTCCGACACGTGGCGCAGACTACCAAGCATGACTACTGCGGCACTGTCGATCACGCAGATCGAGAACACACATCTGGTTCGGTGCGGTCACGCCAATTGGGTCCTGGTCGAAGAGGGGTCCGATCTGACCTTGATCGACGGCGGATATCCGGCCAACGGCACCGACGTCGAACGCTCGATCGAACAGATCGGTCACCAGCTCGGGGATGTTCGGGCAATTCTCGTCACTCACGCGCACATCGATCACATCGGTGGGATCGCGGACATCGTGACTCGGCTCGAGGTTCCGGTCCTGATGGATCCGTTGGAAGTGCCGCATGCGAAGAGGGAGTATCTGCAACAGTTGTCGCCGGCCGGAGTTCCGTTGCTGTTGTGGCGGCGAGGTGCTCCGAAATGGCTTCGCGACGTGATCGGAGTCGGCGCGTTGAAAGGTGCGGAACTGCCTCGGGCACAGTCCTTTGCGTCCGGTGGTGCGCTGGACGTTCCCGGTCGGATCGTGCCGATTCCCACTCATGGGCATACCGACGGCCACAGCGCTTACCTTGTTCCCGACGCAGGAGTGATCGCGTCGGGTGACGCTCTGGTGACCGGACACGCGACGTCGAGCGTCGCCGGACCACAGTTTCTGGTGTGCCCCTTCAATCATGATCGTGAAGCGACCGACCAGGCGTTGGACAATATCGCCGCTGCACCTGCCGGCGTGCTGTTTCCCGGACACGGTCCGGTTTACGAGGGCAGCATGACTGCCGCGGTCGAACAGGCCCGAGCAGGTCGGACAAGGATGCGTCCATGACTACTGTCGAAACGGTCGACGAAGGTGCGGTGCACGGTTTCCTTCATCGACCTGCTTCTGTGTCCTTCGCGTCGCCCGTCGCCACGCTTGCACTGACTCACGGCGCAGGAAGTAACTGCGACACCGTGCTGTTGCGTGCTGTTGCCGACGGCTTTGCTGCTGCAGGAGTGCAAGTTCTGCGCTTCGATCTCGCGTTTCGGGTGCGTCGAGCTTCGGGGCCTCCGCATCCGTCGCGTGCTGCAGAGGATCGCGCGGGCATTGCCGAGGTGATTGCTGCTCTTCGCAAGGACTACTCGGTGCCCGGACCCGTTCTGCTCGGCGGACATTCGTACGGCGGTCGGCAGGCGTCGATGCTTGCGGCGGAGAACCCGGGACTTGTCGACGGCCTGGTCCTTCTCTCCTATCCACTGCATCCACCGAAGAAGCCCGAGAAGCTCAGAACCGAACACCTGCCCG
Organism: Rhodococcus sp. Ni2; assembly: GCF_021352185.1. Classification (NCBI taxonomy): domain Bacteria; kingdom Bacillati; phylum Actinomycetota; class Actinomycetes; order Mycobacteriales; family Nocardiaceae; genus Rhodococcus; species Rhodococcus sp. Ni2. Next base: position 992,164 of record NZ_WOXZ01000001.1, on the reverse strand, counting down.
ACCTGAACACACCGACCGTTGTCGTCCACGGTTCGAAGGACGAGTTCGCGACAACGGAGGAGATGCGGGCAGCACTCGCCTTGATTCCCGCCGCGGCGCGTCTGGTGGAGTTCGAAGGAGCTCGACACGACTTGTCCGTGGTGAAATTTCCGGTGGTGGAGGAGACAGTCGCGGCCGCATCGGCGGTGTTTGCGTTCTGAACGCCCAGCGGGCGGTTGCCCGTGTCGGTGGTTCCTGGTGAGATCGAACCATGAGTGCTCAGCCGTATCAGCCCAGTGCCCTGTCCGACGTCACGGTGAGCGTCGACGGTGACGACACAGTCGTCAGCTTTCCTCGGGTTCTGCCGTATTCCGTCGAGAAGGTGTGGGAGGCGATCACCGACCCTGAGATGTTGGCGCAATGGACGCCGTACACCGCCGATCGGAACCTGAGCCGTACCGGTGACGCGGTGATCACCATGCTCACCGAGGACGGCGCCCCCGAAATGTCGCTGCCGGTCACCGTTCACGTCGTGGAGACCACTCGGCGGCTCGAACACGAGTGGGGCCCGGACGAATTGGTGTGGGACCTGACCCCGATCGAAGGCGGTACCCGCGTCGTGCTGACGCAGAGGTCGCGCGCCGAGGGGATGGCGTCGGCGCTCGCTGCGGGGTGGCATCTGTGCTTCGACGTACTCGATGCCCTTCTGGCAGGCGAGCCCTTCGGGCCGATCGTGGGTGAACGGGCGCGCGAGTACGGCTGGGACGCACTCAACTCCGGTTACGCGCGACAGTTGGGCATCGACGAATCTCAGGTCTGGTAGCTGCTCAGAGTTTGCGACTGGCAGGCTTTCTGGTGGAGGCTCGCGCGATCAGTTCGACGGGAAGCTTCACGGATTCGACGCTCTTGCCGGAGATCAGTGCGAGTAGGTGCTCGAGCCCGGTCGCACCGATCTTTCGGGCGGGGGACCTGACCGTCGTCAGGGGCACCGGGAGTTGGGAGACAACCGGAATGTCGTTGTAGCCGACCAACGCAAGATCGTCGGGAACGCTCAACCCGAGATCACGGGCCACACCGAGTACGCCGATCGCGATGGTGTCGCTCACCGTGAAAACGGCGTCAGGGCGCGTGTTCCCGCTGAGCAGTGTGGCCGCCGCATCGACACCCCCTTGAACTTCGAACTCGGACGCCACTATTCGGTTCGGCGGCAGTTCCAGACCGGCTTCGGCCAGGGCATCGCGGAAACCCGCGACGCGTTCCCTCGACGTGCTGGCGTGGTCCGGCCCCGCGATCACTCCGAGATCGCGATAGCCGCAGTCCAGTAGATGCTTCCCGGCGAGGTAGCCGCCGAGGCGGTCGTCGCCGCTGACAAAGGGAAGGCTTCGGTTGACGGATGACGTCGCCGAGTCGATGTGCCGGTTCAGCAGCAGGATCGGCAGTGAGCGCAGGGGGAGCGAGTCGACGAAATCGGTACCCGGCAGGTGGATGCTGCTCAGCATGAGACCGTCGACCTGTCGGCTCACCAGGAACTCGACCGCTTTGCGTTGCGCTTCCAGATCGTCGGGCGGGCTGGAGAGCAAGACGGAGTACCCGGCTGCGGTGGCGGCTTCCTCGATGCCTTGGAACATGGTGGCTACTACAACGTCTGTCAGTCTCGGCATCACGACGCCGATGGTGGTGGTCTTGCGGGTACGCAGGCTGGCTGCCCACAGGTTCGGTTGGTAACCGAGTTCCTCGGCAACCTGACGAACCCGGAGTGCGGAGTCGGACCAGCCGTCGGCGGGCTCGGGCTGACGGAGGACCCGCGACGCCGTCGAGATGTGGACCCCGGCCTGGTCGGCGATTTCGCGCAACGTCGGCGGACGGCCGTTGCTGCGGTTCGACGGATCGGGCGTCATCTGCGTCGTGGCTCCTGGTGTGCGTCGGTCCTGAGTTGATTCGGTGTCGGTCGGCAGTTCGGGGATTGACGGGTGCGCAACCGGGCTCTACTCTAGGCGATGCAAACGATTGCGCAATCGTTCTCGCAAAGGATTGCGCCCGAGAACACTGGAGGCCCCGTGACCACGCCGCAGTCCCTGTCCGAGCTTTTTGCCATCGACACCCTGCTGGACGCAGAGGAGATCGCGATCCGCGACACGGTCCGCAAGATGGTCGACGATCGCATTCGCCCGCACGTAGGTGAATGGTTCGAAGCGGCAGCACTGCCGGCTCGTGAGCTGGCCAAGGAACTGGGCGCGCTCGGCGTACTGGGCATGCACCTCGAGGGCTACGGCTGTGCCGGGATGAGCGCCACGGCGTACGGGTTGGCCTGCCAGGAACTCGAAGCTGTCGATTCGGGCATTCGCAGCCTCGTCTCGGTCCAGGGCTCGCTCGCCATGTTCGCGATCCACCACAACGGAAGTGAAGAGCAGAAGGAAGAATGGCTCCCGCGAATGGCGGCGGGTGAAGCCATCGGCTGCTTCGGTCTCACGGAACCCGATTTCGGATCCAACCCCGGCGGTATGCGAACCAACGCCAAGCGCGACGGCGACGACTGGATCCTCAACGGCACCAAGATGTGGATCACCAACGGCTCCATCGCGGACGTCGCCGTGGTCTGGGCTCGAACCGACGACGGCGTGCGCGGATTTGTCGTTCCCACCGACACTCCGGGATTCTCCGCCCCCGAGATCAAGAACAAGATGTCGCTCCGGGCGTCGGTCACCTCGGAACTGGTGCTCGAGGACGTGCGTCTGCCTGCCTCGGCGATGCTGCCCAAGGCTCGCGGACTGTCCGGCCCGCTCGGCTGCCTCAACGAGGCACGCTTCGGCATCATCTTCGGGGCAATGGGTGCAGCACGTGACTGCCTCGAGACTGCGATCTCATATGCACGTGATCGCAAGGTCTTCGACAAGTTGCTCGCCGCGTATCAGATCACCCAGGCCAAGATCGCCGACATGGCAGTCGAATTGGGCAAGGGGCAGTTGCTCGCCATCCACCTCGGGCGCCTCAAGGACGCCGGGACGGTTCGCCCCGAGCAGGTCAGCACCGGCAAGCTCAACAATGTCCGCGAGGCCATCAAGATCGCCCGTGAATGCCGAACCATTCTGGGCGCCAACGGCATCACGCTCGAGTACCCCGTGATTCGGCACGCCAACAACCTCGAATCCGTTCTCACCTACGAGGGCACGTCCGAGGTTCACCAGCTCGTGATCGGCCGCGCTCTCACCGGTGAAGAAGCTTTCCGGTGACGGCAGACGCTGTCGGAGCGCTCGACGGGTTGGTGATCGCTGATTTCGGCCGCGTCCTCGCCGGTCCGTACGCCACGATGATTCTCGCCGACCTGGGTGCCGAGGTCGTCAAGATCGAGCGGCCGGGTGTCGGTGACGACACTCGCAGCTGGGGCCCACCGTGGGTGGGGGACGAGTCGAGCTACTTTCTGTCGGTGAACCGCAACAAGAAGTCGGTCACTCTGGACCTGCGCGAGCGCGAGGATCTGGAGAGTGCACGCGAGCTGGTTCGCAATGCGGACGTCGTGGTGCAGAACTTCCTGCCGGGAACGATGGACCGTCTGGGGCTGGGCTACGACGCTGTCCGAGAAATGAATCCGCGTGCGGTCTACTGCGCGATCAGCGGCTTCGGTGGCAACAACTCTCTGCCGGGATACGACCTGTTGATTCAGGCGGTCGGCGGATTGATGAGTATCACCGGACCCGATCCCAAGACTCCCACCAAGGTCGGTGTCGCGGTGGTCGACGTCATCACCGGCCTGCATGCCAGCGTGGGAATCCTTGCAGCGCTGCGCCATCGCGATCGCACAGGCGAAGGGCAGCACGTCGAGGTCAATCTGTTGTCCTCGTTGCTGTCCGCACTGGCCAACCAGTCGTCCGGCTACGTGGCCGCGGGCGTGGTGCCGCAGGCAATGGGCAACCGGCATCCGAGCATCGCACCATACGAGGTATTCGACACCGCGGACCGTCCGCTGGTCCTCGCGGTCGGCAATGATCGGCAATTCAGTTCGTTGACAGAGGTTCTCGGAGTTTCCGAACTTGCCGCTGATGCGCGTTTCGCGTCCAACAGCGACAGGGTTGCGCATCGAGAAGAACTGTTCGACGCCGTCACTGCTGCATTGGCCAAGGGCTCTGCGGACTCGTGGTTCGAGGCACTGACCGAGCGAGGTGTTCCGTGTGGGCCTCTCAACGACATCGCCGACGCGATAGCGCTGGCGGAACGGCTGAATCTCGATCCGGTGGTGTCCATCGACGACCCGCGTCGCGATGCACCGACTCGGCAGGTAGCCAATCCGATTCGGATGAGCGGCACGCCGGCAACCTATCGGTCGGCCCCGCCGCGGTTGGGGGAGGACAGCGTTCCCACTCCGTCCGGAGTCAGTTGACCCAAGCGAATCGGCCACCGGAATACCGGTGGCCGATCTGCGTGTGTGGCCGACTCAGCTGACCTTCAAGACCAGCTTTCCGGTGTTCGCTCCGGCGAAGAGAAGATTGAGGCTGTCGCCGAACGCGTCGATACCGCCGTCGACGACGTGCTCGCGAGCAGTCAATTCGCCACTCTTGATCCACTTTCCGATCTGCTCTTGTGCTTCTGCGTAGCGATCGAGGTAGTCGAAGACCACGAAGCCGGCCATCGTGGCGCGGTTGACGAGAAGTGACAGGTAGTGAGCAGGGCCTGGCTGAGGTTCGGTGGCGTTGTAGCCCGCGATGGCGCCGCAGATGACCACCCGAGCTCCGAGGCGCAGACGGGAGAGAGCGGCGTCGAGAATTTCTCCGCCGACGTTGTCGAAGTACACGTCGATACCGTCGGGAGCGTTGGACTTGAGCGCCTTGTATACGGATTCGTTCTTGTAGTCGATGGCGACATCGAAGCCGAGGTCCTCGGTGAGCCACGCGCACTTCTCCGGACCGCCGGCGATGCCGATGACCTTGCATCCGTGAAGCTTTGCGATCTGGCCGACCAGACTGCCGACCGCACCCGCGGCACCGGACACGACGACGGTGTCACCGTCTTTCAGCTTTCCGACGTCGAGTAATCCGAAATACGCAGTGACGCCGGGGAAACCGAGAGCGCCGAGCCAGGTCGGTAGGGGAGCGATCGATTCGTCGACCCGAGTGACGTCTGTACCGTCGGAAACGCCGTACTCGGAAGCGCCGAAGGATCCGGCCACGATGTCCCCGACCTGGTAATCGGGGTGCTGTGATTCGGTGATGCGTCCGACGCCGTGGGCGCGCATGACGGAACCGAGCTTGACCGGCGGAACGTACGACTTGACGTCGTTGAGCCAACCGCGCATCGCGGGGTCGAGGGAGAGGTATTCGACCTTGACGACAAACTCGCCCGGTCCGGCGGACGGGATCTCGGCATCGACGTATTCCCAGGTGGAAGCGTCGGGAAGTCCTGTCGGGCGGGCGGCGAGGCGTACTTGGCGGTTGGTCATCTCTCCCCTTCGGCGAAACGAATTGAACTTGAGGCCGGATTCAATATAGGTGATGGATCACGAACTGGGAAGAGTTGGATGAACCGATTGACGACTATGTATGTTCGATCGATGAGCAATGTGGTCGAAGACGCGCCTGGTTGGTTCACTCGGGCGTTGGCAGCGCCGGTCGAGACGGGGTCGGTGGAGGTCGAGGGTGCCTCGGTGCACTTTCGGGCTTGGGGGCCGGCGGGGCCGGGAATCGTGCTGATTCACGGCGGCGCAGCCCACAGTCGCTGGTGGGATCACATTGCGCCGCAGTTCGCCGAGGGGCGCCGCGTCGTCGCTCTCGACTTGACGGGCCACGGCGACAGTGACACTCGCGACGCCTACGCGATGTCCCAGTGGGCTCGCGAGGTGCTGGCGGCGGCCGAGGCCGGGGGAATCGACGGCAAGCCGATTCTGGTGGGGCACAGTATGGGTGGGATTGTTTCTTTCGTGGCCTCGCATCTGCATGGCGAACTGTTGGACGGGGTTGTCATCATCGATTCTCCGCTCAAGGCGCGTACGCCCGAAGAGGAGGCGGCTCGACGCCAGAATGCGTTCGGCCCCAAGAAGGTTTATCCCACCAGGGAAGACGCGATGGGCCGTTTCCGCTTCGTTCCGCCGCAGGATTCGGGTCTGCCTGCGGTGCGTGACCATGTGGCGGCCACGTCGATGGAGGAAGTCGAGGGCGGTTGGTCGTGGAAGTTCGATCCGAATTTCTTTCTCCGAGTAGGCGCCGAAGATGTCCTCGACAGCGAACCACGTTGCCGCGTAGCCTATTTCCGAGCCGAGAACGGCATCGTGTCCGATCGACTCATGGAGCACATGCGCGGATTGTTCGGAACGGAGGCCATCGTGGCGGAGATTCCCGAAGCCGGACATCACGTCATGATCGATCAGCCGTTGCAACTCGTGACCGGGGTGCGAACTGTGTTGAGTGCGTGGTCCGTCGCAAGTCAAGTGCCGGTAGATCAAGCGGCAGGTAACGTCGAGGGAAGGGTAGAAGCATGAGCACGGAATTGACGCTCGAACCGAAAGTCGAAGCTGCACTGAAGTTGTGGCACACCATGATCGAAACCGGCGATCTGTCGGCGCTACCGACGATCGTCGCGCCCGACGCGCAGTTCCGATCGCCCACGGGATTCAAGCCGTACCAGTCCGCGGATGCCGTTGTGCTCATTCTCAATACGGTGATCCAGGTGTTCGAGAACTTCGAGTACCACCGTCAGTTCGCCGGAGCCAACGGTCGACAGGTCGTGCTCGAATTCAGTGCGAACATCGGCGACAAGAGTCTCAAGGGAATCGACATGGTCGAATTCGACGAGGACGGCAAGATCGTCGATTTCGAGGTCATGGTGCGTCCGGCCAGCGGGCTCGCGGCTTTGGCTGCCGAAATGGGTAAGAGGCTCGGGCAGACGCTACCGACCTACAAAGCCTGAACTGAGTCCGGCCAAGGCTCAGTTCGTACTGAATCCGCCGTTGGAGTGAAGGAGTTGTCCCGTAATCCAGCCTCCGGCGTCGGACATCAGAAACCGAACGAGGTTTGCAGTGTCGCCGGGAGTACCCAGCCGGCCGGCAGGAGTCTGGAGGGTTGTGGCCTGTCTGATCTCGGGTGTCATCCATCCTGTGTCGATAGGTCCTGGGTTGACGACGTTGGCTCGTATGCCGCGTGATCCAAGTTCGACTGCGGCGGCGATGACGATGCGATCGAGAGCGCCCTTGCTGGCCCCGTACGGAAGATTGTGGGCCGCATGGTCGCTGGTGAGTGCGATGATCCGCCCGGCCACCTGACTGACGTCGCGCTGTTCCGGAAGCCGTTCAGCGAACGCTTTGATCAGCAGCCAGGAGGCGCGAGTGTTGACGGCGAAATGTCGTTCCCAGCTCTCGACGGTGGTATCGAGGATCGAGCTGTCGACGCTTTCGCAATGTGAGAGCACCAGCCCACGGAGGTCGTTCCGCGCTGCGGCAGCGTCAACGAGCTGATCGGCCACGTCGGGCGAGGCCAGATCTCCGGGAACGAGGTCGACACGGCTTCCGAGTGCGCGACACTTCTCGGCAATGTCTTGCGGATCGTGCGCTCCGCGCCCGAACCCGACGCGTTCGTCGTAAGGCTCCCAGTAGCCGATAGCCAGATCCCAACCATCCTCGGCAAGGCCCAATGCGAGGCCCGCTCCGATCGACTTGCTCCGACCGACACCGGTGATCAATACGGTCCCGCGCTTGTCAGACACTGCTCGCCTCCAGAGATGTCCTGCAATTCAAATGGGGTGAGGTCACTTCAGATGGAAGCATCACTGTAGCGGGCGAGCTGTCGCCTGTATCGAGCGAGCTGTCGCCGTGCCTCGACCTGACCTGTGTCTTGACACGGCGCTGTTCACAGCGTTTGACTGAGATGCAAGCTCGAGTTGATTCGCCCGACTGCGTTCCGGGAGGTTGACCTATGCGCGGCAATGGAATTGCAGGCAAGGCTTTCTCAGGCGAGGGCTGTAGACGTGGAGCACGGTCTCATCGCGGGACCGTCTCGGTTCTGGCTTTGGTTGGGGTGTGCGTACTTTCGTTTGCCACCACTCAGATGGCCGGCGCGCAACCGGTTGCAGAGAATGTCGATACCGGGTTCGTGATCCCTTTTGCCGGGGCACCGGTCTACGAGAGCGTCGCGCCCACGCAGATGACTACTCCGGATCAACTCAACCAGCCACTCGGTCAGCAGACTGCGGAAGAGATTGCCGCGCAGATCGGACTCGAGCCAGCCGACGCTTTGACCGAGGAGCAGTATCGCGACCTCATGGCCGGTGGTGGGGTCGGTGGCAATCTCGAGGATGCCGAGGTGATCGACGAATGCGCCCGGATTCTCACCAATACGAACGGGCGGCCCCTCTATTCCGGCACTACGCCGTCGGTTCTGGCCAGTTACGGGTTGTACGTGAATCCCGACGGATTGCTGGAGAGTCCGGCCAACGCGGATGCGCCGACGCGACAGGTGAATACGCTGATCGCCCCTGGCGGTTTCGTGGGCACCTGGTTGCGCAACAACGGTGCAACGCACACTCTGATTGCGCTCTATCAGTCGGCATACACGGTGCAGGCAGTCTACGGATTTGCAGCGCAACAGATTTCGGGAGCAGCGCAGCTGGTGGCCAACACCAAAGGCGATGTGAATTCGGAAGTCGGCATGTCGATGGCACCGCCGCTCTGGATAGTGAACTTCGCACTGCTCTACATCTTGAAGCCGTCACTGGCGGCGGCCATGCCTGCGCACTGGGCTCCCATTCCGCCTGCCGTTGCCGACGCCGTGAAAGCGAGTCCCACCGGTCAAGTCGCTTTCAGTGACTACGCGTCCTATTTCGAGTGATCGGTCTGCCGGACAGCGCTCACGAACTTCTCGATCAACGCGTGGTCCTTGACGCCGCGGGAGGATTCGACGCCGCTGGAGACGTCGACGCCCCAGGCTCCGGTGGCATCGAGTGCGTCGCGAACGTTGTCCGGGGACAGTCCGCCCGCCAGGATCCACTTGCCTTGCGGGCGCGATTGCTGTTGGGCCCAGTTCCACGGCACCCCTGATCCGGCGTCTGCGCCGTCGATCAGGAGTTCGTCCTCGCCGAGGTCGAGATTGTAACCGTCGCGGACGTTGCTGGAGACGACCGCGCGGATGACGGTGAGGCCGGCATCGTGCAGCCGCTGCACTTGCTCGGCGTCGACAAGATCGTGAACCTGTACGGTGCGAAGCCCGGTGATCTTCGCGATCTCGAGGATCTGTCCGATCGGGTTGCCGAGAAAGACTCCGATTGCACGGATGTGATCGGGAACTCGCGCGAGCAGAGCGACTGCGAGTGTGGGGTCGACTTTGCGGACGCTCTCGGCGAAGACGAAACCGATGGCGTCGACGCCCAGGCCCACCGTGAGGTCGACCGTGTCAACGTCGCGTAGGCCACAGACCTTGATGAATGTCACCTGATACAGAGTACTAGCGTCGTCGTCTAGCCTCGTGCGTGCGACATTTCTACGCGCGAGAGGTTTGACGTGGACTGGCTCTACCGAATCAGTTTGATCTCGGGACCGCTGCCGGTGATCCTGACTGTCCTTGGGGTCCTGGGTGGCGTGTGGCTGCTCGGTTCGAACGTGCGCTGGTACTACCGCAGAGCGGTGCCGATCGCGGGGCTGATTGCGCTGGTGATCATGATCGCCGTGTGGATCACCGTCGAAAAGGTGATCGTGCCGTTCCCCGATCCCATCGAGATGTCGATCTACGTGTGGATCGGTCTCGGTATCTACGCGCTGCTACTTCTCGGGCCGCGAATCAAGGCGGGCGGAACCGTCGCGAAAGCGCTCCTGTCCGTGATCGCGACGGTTCTGGTCGTCATCACTGCCGCGACGCAGATCAATCTGGTTTTCGCCGCGTATCCGACTGTGGGAATTGCGTTCGGACACGACGATTTCGACCGCATCTCACTCAGTGAAGTTCCCGGTCCGACCGATCCTGTTGTCACCGGCGATCCCACCGACACTGTGTGGAAAGCGCCGGAGGGCATGCCGATTCGCGGACGGGTCACGACTTTGCCTGTCCCCGGGACGATTTCAGGATTCTCCGCGCGCGACGCGCAGGTGTATCTGCCGCCGTCGTACTTCACCAATCCGCGTCCGCTTCTTCCCGTGCTCGTGCTCATGGCAGGTCAGCCTGGCAAGCCCGAGGACTGGCTCCAGGGCGGAAAGCTGACCGCGACAATGGATGCCTTTGCACGAGATCACGAGGGGTTGGCTCCAGTCGTCGTGATAGCCGATGGAACAGGGTCGCAGATGGCCAATCCGCTGTGCACCGACTCGTCACAGGGCAAGGTCGGCACGTATCTGGCAAAGGACTTGCCCGCTGCGGTGGCGAATGCGTTCCAGATCGACACGAATCCGCGAGCGTGGGCAATCGGCGGGCTCTCCTACGGTGGCACCTGCTCACTGCAGATGGCGACCAATTACCCCGAGGTGTACCCGACATTCCTCGATCTGTCCGGTCAATTGGAGCCTTCGCTCGGTGACCGACAGCGAACCGTCGACGAGATATTCGGCGGCGACGAAGCGGCGTTCGTGAAGGTGAATCCGATGGACCTGCTGGCGACTCGGAAGTTCCCGAACTCGGGCGGAGTGTTCGTCGTCGGAACAGATGACAATGAGTTCAAGCCCGGTCAGCAAAAGGTGTACGAAGCGGCCAAAGCGGCCGGAATGGACGCCAGGTATCTCGAGCTTCCCGGTGGTCACAGCTTTTCGGTGTGGTCGGCCGGCGTCGAGCAGGAGCTGACGTGGATCTCGCAGCGAATGGGACTGATCAGCTGAATCCTGTTCCGGTTTTGGAACGTGTTCTATATTCGGTGTGTGGCTGTCGTTCGGCAGTCTCTCGATCGTTCACCGACTGGAGTTCAGGCACATGTACGAGTGGTCCGACACCGACCTGATGTTCCGCGACGCCTTGCGGGGCTTTATCGACAAAGAGGTGCGACCTCACGTCGACGAGCTCGAAAGCGGTGCGCTGCCGCCGTTCGACATCATTCGCAAGCTGTACTCGACCTTCGGTCTGGCGGACATGGCACGCGAGGGCCTCGAGAAGTCGCTGGCACGCGAGCGCGGCGATGCGCCCTCCGGTGACGGTGAGAAGTCGAGCGCCTTCAGCGGCGCCGGCAGCATGGGCGTCGTGCTCAACAGCGAATTGGCCGGAGTCAGCCTCGGCCTGGTCGCATCGTTGGGTGTCAGCCTCGGATTGGCCGCCGGAACTATCCGCAGCCGCGGCACACTCGCGCAGAAGGAACGCTGGCTCCCCGGCCTGGTGACATTCGAGACCGTCGGCGCCTGGGCGATCACCGAACCGGACTCCGGCTCGGATGCCTTCGGCGGCATGAAGTCCTACGTACGCCGCGACGGCGACGACTACATTCTCAACGGCAACAAGACCTTCATCACCAACGGTCCGTACGCCGACGTGATGATCGTGTACGCAAAGCTCGACGAGGGCGATGCGTCGGTTGATCGTCGCGATCGCAAGGTGCTCGCCTTCATCCTCGACAAGGGCATGGAGGGTCTCACCCAGAGCCCGCCGTTCAAGAAGATGGGCATGAACTCCTCACCCACAGGTGAGCTGTTCTTCGACAACGTCCGCATCACCAAGGACCGTCTGCTCGGCGAGACCGAGGACAGCGGAAAGTCGGACGGCAAATCCAGCGCCAAGGAGAGCTTTGCCGCCGAACGCATCGGCATCGCGTCCCTGTCTCTCGGCATCATCAACGAATGCCACCGTCTGAGTATCGAATACGCGAAGTCCCGCAAACTGTGGGGACGCGAGATCGGGCAGTTCCAGCTCATCCAGCTCAAGCTCGCCGAGATGGAGGTCGCTCGAATCAACGTGCAGAACATGGTCTTCAATGCGATCGAGCGCACCGCAGCCGGAGACAAAGTGAGCCTGGCGGAGGCGTCGGCGATGAAGCTGTACTCCTCGCGCGCAGCGACCGAGGTCGCGATGGAAGCCGTGCAGCTGTTCGGTGGAAACGGCTACATGGCCGAGTACCGAGTCGAGCAGTTGGCGCGTGATGCCAAGTCGCTCATGATCTATGCGGGCAGCAACGAAATTCAGGTCACCCATATCGCCAAGGGCCTCCTGGGCTGACACCGGTACGTTTTCGCTTGTCGGTCGATCGCAGCAGGAACCAGATAGTCTTGCTGCGGTCGGCGACACCGCGCCGACGGATCGGAGTAAGCAGTGAACGCGCCGGATCCCACAAATGTTCATCCGATGGCCGGGCAACCGCGTGTGGTGTTGCTGAGGCCGTTGATCGACAACCCGTTGATCGAGGTAGGGGAGTACACCTACTACGATGATCCGGAGTTCGCCGAAGAGTTCGAGACTCGAAACGTGTTGCATCACTACGGTCCCGACAAACTGGTGATCGGAAAGTTCTGCGCCCTGGCCACCGGTGTCACCTTCATCATGAACGGCGCGAACCATCGTATGAACGGTGTCTCCACCTACCCGTTTCCGATCATGGGCGGTGATTGGGCCAGGCACATGGATTTGGTGCAGGATCTGCCGTCACGCGGTGACACCGTCGTCGGGAACGACGTGTGGTTCGGCGGGAACGTGACAGTCATGCCCGGTGTCCGGATCGGTCACGGGGCGATCGTGTCCACTGGCGCCGTCGTAACGCGCGACGTCCCGGACTACGCAATTGTCGGCGGCAACCCGGCAACGGAGATCAAGCGCCGCTTCAGTGCCGAAGACATCGAGAAGTTGGTGCGAATTGCATGGTGGGACTGGCCGATCGAGAAGATCACCCGCCACGTCCGGGTGATCTCGGACGGGAGTGTCGCGGAACTCGAAGCGGTCGAGTGATCTCCGCGCCCGCTAGTTCGTTCGTGTGAGCGAGTAGTTCCGGACATAAAGCAGGGCGGCCGCGAGAAGGCCGACGGCAAGACCTGTTGCGGTGAAGGTGATCAGGTTCGGCTCGAGGTCGAAGTGGATGATGGCCGATTCGGGGTAGGGCTTCTGCGGGTCACGAGGTTCGGGAAGGACCACCGAATAGAAGGTGGGCGGCCAGATTTTTCCGACAACGGCGACCGCGAGTCCGTAGGCTGTGCCGAAAGCTGAAAGTGCAAACGGAAGAGCAAATTTTCTACCGCGTGTGTCACGGGCCAGCCGCCATCCCGTCGCGTTCAGTATCGCCGAGACGGCAACGGCGACAGCGGTTCCGACTGTCAGAAACCACGCAGTTGCGGGGAACCAATGTGGCGCGTCAGAGTAGCTGTAGCCGTCGATCACCCACATGTATCCGGTCTTGCCGTCCTCCATCGGCGGCGGTGGTGGGGGTTGGATTCCGACATGTTCTGTTCGCGTGGATGGCGTGGCAAATCGCCAGGCGAGCACTCCGAGGATGCTCAGGAGCAAGCCGGTCGCGATGAAAACTGCGAAGAGTAGTTCTGCAACACGGTCGCGCAGCGTTGTGAGTCGCATTCGACGATCGTCTCATCTCAGCCCGAGATCGAGAGTCTTTGTCGGTGGCTTCCATTAGCGTGTGCGCATGACTCTCACACTCGGCATGATCACCTTCGACAGTCTCGATCCCGGTCCGCTCGCAACGTGGTGGGCAGCGCAGTTGGGCGGAAACATCGTCGAGGAAAACGACGGTTGGTTCTACATCGTCGCGGTCCCTGACAGCGCCACCAACTTCGCATTCCAGAAGGTCCCGGACCCCACCGCCGGCAAGAATCGCATCCATCTCGATTTGGGGAGTCCGGATCTCGACGCCGAGGTGGCGCGGCTCGTCGAGGCCGGAGCTACCGAGCACCACCGCGAGAACATGGACGGTTTCCGCTGGGTGACGCTCCTCGATCCTGATGGGAATCAGTTCTGCGTATCCGGTCCTCACGCCTGAGCTAACCGATTCTGTGCCCACCTGATTCGTGGCCACTGATATCCCGGACACCTGTTCGGGCATGATGAGAGGCATGACTTCTCAGACTTCTCGGACGGCTCGGGCCGGGGCGGCTTCTCCGACCGGGGCCGACGCAGACGGCTTGTGCAGCTTCGTCGATTCGTCACCGTCGCCGTTCCATGTGTGCGCGACGGTGGCGACCGAGCTGACGGCCGGCGGGTTCGTCGAAGTCCACGAAACGCAGTCGTGGCCAGCCGAGCCCGGACGGTACTTCCTCATGCGAGGCGGTTCGCTGATCGCCTGGAGCACCGAGGGCGTGGGAAGTACCGCTCCGTTCCGGATTGTCGGAGGTCATACCGACAGCCCCAACCTGCGGGTCAAACAGCATCCCGACCTCACTTCGGCCGGGTGGCAGATGGTGGGCCTCGAACCGTATGGCGGTGCGTGGCTGAACTCCTGGCTCGACCGCGATCTCGGTATCTCCGGACGATTGAGTGTCCGGGTGGGAAACACTGTGGAGCAGAAGCTGGTTCGCATCGACGACCCGATTCTTCGTGTTCCGCAGCTGGCTATCCACCTGTCCGAAGATCGCAAGGGTGTGACGCTGGATCCGCAGAGGCACGTCAACGGAATCTGGGGCGTGGGTTCGAAGCCCAAGTCGTTCATCGGCTTTGTCGCCGAGCGTGCGGGTGTAGCCGCGTCGTCGGTTCTCGGCTGGGAATTGATGACACACGACCTTGCGCCCAGCGCAGTCGTGGGGGTGGACAAGGAATTGGTCAGCGCCCCCAGGCTCGACAATCAGGGCACGTGTTATGCAGGGACACAAGCACTTTTGGCCGCGGCTGAGTCGCCCGGTCAGCAGGTCCCAGTGCTTGCTCTCTTCGATCATGAAGAGGTCGGCAGCATGTCCGATCGCGGAGCTTTCTCGGACCTGCTGAACACCGTGCTCGAGCGGATCGTGTTGGGACGCGGTGGTGGCCGCGAAGAATTCCTGCAGGCGATGGCCGGCTCGGTATGCGCGTCGGGCGACATGGCACACGCGACGCACCCCAATTACCCGGACCGCCACGAGCCCGCTCATCGGATCGAGATCAACGGTGGGCCGGTACTCAAGGTGAACCAGAACCTGCGCTACGCCACCGATGCGGCCGGTGCCGGCGAATTCGCGCTCGCGTGCGATCAGGCGGGAGTGCCGATGCAGCGCTACGTCCACCGCGCCGATTTGCCGTGCGGCTCCACCATCGGACCGATCACGGCATCACGCACCGGACTGTCCACCGTCGACGTCGGCGCGCCTCAGCTCGCGATGCACTCTGCCCGCGAGCTGATGGGCGCGGCAGATGTCCGCATGTATGCCGACGCGCTCGGTGCGTTCCTCACGCCGCGTAGTTAGAGGGCGCGTAGTCAAAGTGCAGGGAGCCCAGTGGGCGTAGAGGGCGCAGCCGGTAGATCCTCGAAGAAGTCGGCGCTCGGAGTGAAGAACATCGAGCCCGTCACGGCCGTCGAGAAATCGAGCAGACGGTCGTAATTGCCGCGAGGGTTGCCGAGAAACATGTTCTCGAGCATCCGTTCGGTGATCGCCGGCGTGCGGCAGTAGCCGATGAAAAAGGTGCCGATCTCGTCGTCGCCGAGGCGCCCGTACGGCATGTTGGCACGCAGGATCTCGAGAGCCTTGCCGTTCTCGTCCTTGATTGCGTTGAGGGCTACGTGCGAGTTGGCCGGCTTCACTTCGGACGTCATCTCGATGTCCTCGAGCTTGCTGCGTCCGATCACACGTTCCTGCTCGTCGACGGTGATTGCTTCCCAGTCCCGCATCTTGTGGACGTAGCGCTGGATATGGACGTAGCTTCCTCCGGTGAACGCAGGATCTTCGTCTCCGACAGTCACGGCGGCGACGGCGTCGCGGCCCACCGGATTTTCGGTGCCGTCGACGAAGCCGATGAGGTCTCGGTTCTCGAAGTACTGGAAGCCGTGAACCTCGTCGACCACCGTGGCTGCGCCGTGCAGTCGCTTCGTGATCTGCCGAGCCACCTCGAAACACGCATCCATGCTCATCGCGCGGATGTGGAAGAGCAGATCGCCGGGAGTCGACGGCGCCGAGTGAACGTCACCCTGTAGAGCGGCGAACGGGTGCAGTAGCGCGGGGCGCGGACCGGCGAACAGTCGATCCCAAACCGACGAACCGATGCTTGTCACCACATCCAAACCTGATCCGGGGACGCGCAGCCCCACGGCGCGCTGCAGGCCGGCGACGTCGGCGAGTAGTTCTCGTGTGGTGTTCTCACCACCCGGATTTACGGTCGCGACCAGGAAAATTGCAGCCGGAGTGAGGGGAGTGGTCACCGACTGGGACTGTGCCGTGAGGTCGGACTGACGAACATCCTGGGGCATGCGAGACCTTTCGAGGGAGAGAGTGGGCCGGCCCTGACTTTAGGAAAACCGACCGGATCACCCAACCGGGGCGGGTGTGACCGGCGATACTTCGCAGGCCCGGAGGTGTTGCGGGTGCTGCCGTCTGCGGAAGTCGTCGGCCCACACCGATAGACTGTCCCCCGGCACGTTCTTTCGTTGGGCACATTCGTGGTGTCCCGCTCCGCGCCGGCTTGCCTCTTGACTCCCGTAGGGAAGGGACCACTCTCCAGTGTCTGCTCACCAGGTCGATACCGTCACGCACGCATCGGCTGATCCCGATGCCGCTCAGCCGTTCAAGGAGCTCGGTCTCAAGGACGACGAATACGCACGCATCAAGGAGATCCTGGGCCGCCGTCCCACGGACGCCGAACTGGCGATGTACTCGGTGATGTGGAGCGAGCACTGCTCGTACAAGTCCTCGAAGGTCCACCTCGGATACTTCGGCAAGACCACCACCGACGAGATGCGCGCCAACATGCTGGCCGGTATCGGTGAGAACGCCGGCGTCGTCGACATCGGTGACGGCTGGGCAGTCACGTTCAAGGTCGAGAGCCACAACCACCCGTCGTACGTCGAGCCTTACCAGGGTGCGGCGACCGGTGTCGGCGGCATCGTCCGCGACATCATGGCCATGGGTGCTCGTCCGATCGCCGTCATGGATCAGCTTCGGTTCGGTGCTGCTGACGCCCCCGATACCCGTCGCGTCGTCGACGGTGTCGTGCGCGGTGTCGGTGGATACGGAAACTCCCTCGGCCTGCCGAACATCGGCGGCGAGACGGTCTTCGACGAGTCCTATGCAGGTAACCCGCTGGTCAACGCCCTCGCTGCCGGCGTCATGCGCGTCGAGGATCTGCATCTGGCCTTCGCTTCGGGCGCGGGCAACAAGATCATCCTGTTCGGCGCACGCACCGGTCTCGACGGAATCGGCGGCGTCTCGGTCCTCGCGTCGGCGACGTTCGACGACGAGGGTGGAGACACCGGCGGACGTAAGAAGCTGCCCGCGGTTCAGGTCGGCGACCCGTTCACCGAGAAAGTGCTCATCGAGTGCTGTCTCGACCTCTACAAGGCCGGCCTCGTCGTCGGCATCCAGGACCTCGGCGGCGCCGGGCTGTCCTGCGCCACCTCCGAGCTGGCCGCGGCCGGCGACGGCGGCATGCACATCAACCTCGAGAAGGTTCCGATGCGCGCCACCGGAATGACCCCGGCCGAGGTGCTCTCGAGCGAATCGCAGGAGCGCATGTGCGCCGTGGTCACGCCCGAGAACGTCGATGCGTTCATGGAGGTCTGCAAGAAGTGGGACGTCCTGGCCACCGACATCGGCGAGGTCACCGACGGTGAGCACCTCACCATCTCCTGGCACGGCGAGACCGTCGTCGACGTTCCCCCGCGCACCGTCGCGCACGAGGGTCCGGTTTACCACCGCCCCGTCGAGCGTCCGGCAACGCAGGATGCCTTGATCGCGAATACGACTGCCGGACTGAAGCGTCCCGAAACCGACGCCGAGCTCGAAGCGACCCTGCTGAAGATGATCGCCTCGCCTGCCCTGTGCAGCCGCAAGTGGATCACCGAGCAGTACGACCGCTACGTCCGCGGAAACACCGTCCTGGCCGAGAACGCCGACGGCGGTGTCATCCGCATCGACGAGAAGACCGGACGCGGAATCGCACTGTCCACCGACGCTTCGGGCCGCTACACCGCGCTCGACCCGTACACCGGTGCGCAGCTCGCGTTGGCCGAGGCTTTCCGCAACGTGGCAGTCACGGGCGCAACGCCCAAGGCCGTCTCCAACTGCCTGAACTTCGGTTCTCCCGAGGACCCGGGTGTCATGTGGCAGTTCCAGCAGGCCGTTCGCGGCCTTGCCGACGGCTGCGCCACCCTCGGAATCCCCGTCACCGGCGGCAACGTCAGCTTCTACAACCAGACCGGATCCACGGCAATCCTGCCGACGCCGGTGGTTGCCGTCCTCGGTGTGATCGACGACGTTCACCGCCGCATCCCGACGGGCCTCGGACTCGAGCCCGGCGAGACGCTGATCCTGCTCGGCGACACCCACGACGAGTTCGACGGCTCCATCTGGTCGCAGGTCGAGCACGGTCACCTCGGTGGCGTGCCGCCGAAGGTCGACCTCGCCCGTGAGCAACTGCTCGCCGACATTCTGCTCGCCTCTTCGCGTGACGGTCTCGTCACCGCAGCCCACGACCTCTCCGAGGGTGGACTGGCCCAGGCTGTCGTCGAAGCCGCGCTGGCCGGCGAAACCGGTTGCCGCATCCTGATTCCCGAGGGCGCCGATCCGTTCGTGACCTTGTTCTCGGAATCGTCGGGACGCGTCCTCGTTGCAGTTCCGCGTACCGAGGAGACTCGCTTCACCGGTATGTGCACCGCCCGCGGCTTGCCGTGGACGCGTATCGGGGTCGTCGACGAGGGCAGCGACTCCGTCGAGGTCCAGGGACACTTCTCCGTCACGATGGCCAAGCTCCGTGAGGCCTTCGAGGGAACGCTGCCCGCACTGTTCGGGTGATAGATGGTCGATTCCGGAGAACTGACTTCTTCTGACAGCCAGCCGCAGGAACACCACCTGCGGCTGGCTGTTCCCGCACCCCTCGAGAAGCTCGACAACCGCTTCACCGAGTGGGCGTGGGGGCTCCTCAAACTCGACTTCACCGGCATCGCGTTTGCCGCGTTCTTCTTCTGCTGGTCGTTGACCCCTTCGCTGTTGCCGCGTGATTGGCTTTTCCAAGGTCTGATCGGCGGAATCAACTCGGCCATCGGCTACGGCGTCGGTACTGCGATCGGTTGGGCTGTCGAGCGATACCTGCTCAGCGGGCGACGGTGGTGGCCACTGCCCGAGCCGGTGCCTTCCGCGATCAAGGTCTTCGTTCCGGTCGCGTCCATCGTCGCGGCGATCATCATGCTGGTCTACGCGGCCGGGTGGCAACGTGAAATCGCGGCACTGACCGATGCCGAAGGCACGACCACTTCCGGCTACATCCGAACCCTCGGACTGAGCCTGCTCGTCGGTGGCCTGCTCATCTCGATCTGGCGGGTCCTCCACGATCTGGTGAAACTGATTGCCCGACAGCTGATGCGGCGGTTCCACTGGTCACGGTCGGTGGCCAATGGCGTCGGTGTCCTGGTTGTCACCGTCCTGTTCTTCATGCTGGTCGACGGCGTCCTGGTCCGCGGAATCTATGCAGCGACCAACTCGATCTTCAGTCTGCAGAACTCGACCACTCGCGACGGCGTCGTCGAACCGCAGGATCCGATGAAATCGGGTAGCCCCGAATCAGCCGCTCCCTGGGACACATTGGGGTTCGAGGGACGAAACTTCGTCTCGCGCGGACTCGACGCGCAGGAACTCGAAGCGGCAACCGGTAAGCCTGCGATGGATCCGATTCGCGTATATGCCGGACTTGAAAGCGCCGAAGATCCCGAAGAGCGTATGGATCTGGTCATCAAGGAGCTGGAGCGAACCGGCGCCTTCCAACGCAAGGTCCTCGTGGTCATTCCGACGACGGGTACGGGGTGGGTCAATCCCACTGCGGCACAGGCAATCGAACTTGTGCATGACGGCGACACTGCTCTTGTCGCCAGCCAGTACTCGTACCTGCCGAGTTGGATCTCGTTCCTCGCCGACCAGGAGAAGGCGCAAGCTGCCGGACGCCTGTTGATCGAGCGGGTACACGAAAGATGGCTCCAGGAACCGGAAGCCACCAGGCCGAAGTTCATGGTCTACGGCGAGAGCCTCGGCGTCATGGCCGGCGCCGGAGCCTTCGACACACTGCAGGCGGCGCGCGATACCGCCGACGGAATTCTGTGGGTTGGCCCACCGAACGCGACGCAGTTGTGGCGTTCGATCGAGAAGAGGCGCGATCCAGGCACCCCCGAAGTAGCGCCCGTATACGCGGACGGCCTGGCCGGCGTGCGGTTCGCGGATCGCTCCGAAGACATTCCGACCGACGGGATGACGTGGCCGGAGCCGCGAGTTCTGTTTGTCCAGCACCCTTCCGATCCGGTGGTGTGGTGGTCGCCCGACCTCATGTTCAATCGTCCCGAGTGGCTCAAGGAAGTACCGGGATTCGACCGCTCACCGTCGATGAAGTGGTTCCCGGTCGTGACGTTCTGGCAGGTGTCGGCCGACCTCGGCAACGCCGCGGGAGTTCCGGACGGCCATGGTCACAATTACGGAACCTCCGTTCTGGACGCCTGGATCAGCGTTGCCCAGCCCGAGGGATGGACGGCCGCAGAAACCGAGCGGGTGCGATCGGCTTTGGTTGTCGCCGTGAAATCAGAGGGCCCCGAGAAGTGAGGGGAGTCGCCTCGATCGCGCTCTCCGCTACCGCGATCACCTGGAGCAACGTCGTGCTTCCGGCATTCGGTCTTTCGCCTCGTGCCCGCGCCGTGGTCAACACCGCGGCCGGTCTGTCGGCGATCGGAGTCCTACTCGCACGTGGTTACACCCGCGAGGAACTCGGCTTGGCGCACACCGGCATTCGTGGTGGTGCTCAGTTCGGCGGAGCCGCGGCGGGGGCGGTCCTCACCGGCTACAGCGTCGCTTTGGCCGTTCCGTCCTTGCGCGCGACTCTCGCTGCCGACGAGCGAGCAGACGGCCGCGAAGACTTCCTCGAATGGATCATCCTGCACATCCCGTTCGGGACGGTGCTCTCCGAGGAACTGTTGTTCCGTAGCGCGATGTCGGCCGTCTGGAGCCGCGAACTGAACAGGCCGACCGCGCAGGCTGTTCACGCACTGACCTTCGGGCTGTGGCACGTCGCCCCCGCCCGCGGTGCCGGCGACAACGTTCCCGCAGCCGTGGCGTTCACCGGCGCTTCGGCATTGCTGTTCGAGTGGCTGCACCGCCGGGGCGGCAGCGTACTTGCCCCCGCCCTGCTGCACCTGGCCACGAATGCCGGTGGCGCACTTGCCGTTCGTATCGCTACTCGCAGACATGGAGTGAACTGATGCCGCCCTGCCGCGCCGTCGACCCCGCCGAATTTCGTGCCGCCGTCCTGGCCGTCGGCCCGTGGCTTCGAGATCCGGAACTGCCGAAGCCTTCTCGCAGTGAACTCGGTGCGGCAGTGAAGATGAGTGCGCGCACTCTCGAACAGATCGCCCCCGGATCGAGCGTCGAGGTGCGGGTCCCACCGTTTGTTGCGGTGCAATGCATCGAAGGTCCGCGTCACACGCGCGGAACCCCGCCCAACGTCGTCGAGACGGACGCTCGGACGTGGTTGCAGATGGTCACCGGATTGCTCGAGTTCTCCGAGGCCTCAGGTGACGGAAGAGTCGACGCCTCAGGTAGCCGCGCTCCCGAAATTGCGCACTGGCTCCCACTGCTGCGGTTGACCTAGCAACAGAGGGGTTGGCGCAGCAACAGAGTGGTTGACGCAGTAACAGTGAGAGACCATCCGGTTCGCTTCGGCGTGATCTGAGAGCCAAGGCAGCCCTCAGGGGAAGTGAGTCCCAAAATGGCCGTAGACTGTGGGTGCCCCCCAACCCCTGCCCACAAAGGGAGCGCCCGGTGACTCGTGCCGATCTGTCGGTCAACAGTCCAAATCTCCTCGCTTCGAACCCGTCCGACGAGGACGAGAACGAGCCCCGCGAAGAATGCGGTGTATTCGGCGTCTGGGCGCCGGGAGAGGATGTGGCGAAGCTCACCTATTACGGCCTGTACGCACTTCAGCACCGTGGTCAAGAAGCTGCCGGCATTGCGGTAGCCGACGGCTCCCAGGTGCTGGTGTTCAAGGATCTCGGCCTGGTCAGTCAGGTATTCGACGAGCAGACCCTCGCAGCGATGCCAGGTCACGTCGCCGTCGGACATTGCCGTTACTCCACCACCGGTTCCACGACGTGGGAGAACGCGCAGCCCATCTTCCGTACGACCACTGCCGGAACCGGCATCGCGCTCGGCCACAACGGCAACCTGGTCAACACCGCTGAACTCGCGAGCCGCACCCGTGCAGCCGGCCTGGTCAACGACAAGCGCCCCAATGCCGCGACTTCCGACTCCGACCTCATCGGTGGTCTCCTGGCACACGCTGCCGGCGACAGCACCATCGAACAGGCCGCGATGGAATTGCTTCCCACGTTGGAGGGCGCGTTCTGCCTCACCTTCATGGACGAGCACACGCTGTACGCAGCGCGCGATCCGCACGGCATCCGCCCGCTCTGCCTCGGTCGACTCGACCGCGGTTGGGTAGTCGCCAGCGAGACGGCAGCCCTCGACATCGTCGGTGCGTCGTTCGTTCGCGACATCGAACCCGGTGAGCTACTCGCGATCGACGCCGACGGCGTCCGCTCCTCGCGTTTCGCGAATCCGACGCCCAAGGGCTGTGTCTTCGAGTACGTCTACCTTGCCCGTCCCGACAGCGTCATCGGTGGCCGTTCGGTCCACTCGACCCGCGTCGAGATCGGCCGTCTGCTCGCCAGCGAGCATCCCGCCGAAGGTGACTTGGTCATCCCCGTTCCCGAGTCCGGCACCCCCGCAGCCGTCGGATACGCACAGGGCTCAGGCATTCCTTACGGCCAGGGTTTGATGAAGAACGCCTACGTGGGCCGTACCTTCATCCAGCCGTCGCAGACCATCCGTCAGCTCGGTATCAGGCTCAAGCTCAACCCGCTCAAGGAAGTCATCCGCGGCAAGCGCCTTGTGGTGGTGGACGATTCGATCGTCCGCGGTAACACCCAGCGTGCGCTCATCCGGATGCTCCGCGAAGCCGGCGCCCTTGAAATTCACGTCCGTATCGCCTCGCCGCCGGTCAAGTGGCCCTGCTTCTACGGCATCGACTTCGCCTCACCGGCCGAATTGATTGCCAACGGCGCGGGCGGACAGGATGCGACGTTCGAGGAGATGCTCGACGGTGTGCGTCGTTCCATCGGAGCGGACACCCTCGGATACATCTCCACCGAGGGCATGATCGCCGCCACCGAGCAGCCGGCCAGCCGTCTGTGCGCCGCGTGCTTCGACGGGACCTACCCGATCGCGCTTCCCAAGGAAACGTCGATCGGCAAGAACGTCCTCGAGGGGATGCTCGAGAGCACCGCAGGTTCGACGGCCACTCGCGACAACGACAATGCGAGCGCGCTCAGCCGCCCCTGAACATCAGAATCGTTGAAATTCGACAGCCGAGAATCTGCCGTCCACAGCATGTGGGCGGCAGATTTTCTGTTCACGACTTTCTGTTCCACGACACGGCATACGTCGTGAGCATCTGGCATAGTGCCCTCCGTGGCGCAACTGAGAATGGATGGGCACCGGGTACTGGTCGCAGACCTGGTGGGGGACACCATCAAAGCGATCAACGGCTCGATGGTGGCGTACGAGGGTGCGATCACCTTCAAGAACGCCGGAATGGGCGGTGGTGGCGGGCTGCGTGCCGCGCTGAAACAGAAGGCGGCAGGTGAATCACTGTCCCTGATGGAAGTCAGTGGTCAAGGCACCGTCTATTTCGCGGTCGATGCCCAGGACATCACGATCATCGAGCTCAACAACGACGCTCTGCACGTGGAAGCGTCACAGTTGCTCGCATTGGTCGGACAACTGCGAACCGACGTGAAATTTGCCGGCCTCCGCGGCGCAGGTTCCGGACAGGGATTGTTCACGACTGTCGTCAGCGGCACCGGTCTGGTGGCCGTGCTGTCGAAGGGCGGACCGATCATCGCGCTCGAAGTCAGCCCGCAGTATCCGCTGGTTGCCGATCCCGACGCCTTCGTCGCTCACCGCGGTCAGCTGAACCAGAGCTTCGTCACCGACGTCACCTGGCGCTCCGCGATCGGCGGTGGCAGCGGTGAAGCGTTCTCGCTGCGATTCGACGGATCCGGTGTCGTCTACATCCAGCCTGAGGAGCGCTGACCCATGCCGTTGGAATTGGTGAACAGCAAGGTCGTCAAGTCGACCCTCGCACCGGGACAGAACGTGCTCGCCCGCACCGGGTCGATGCTCTACTACACCGGCGACGTCCGCTTCATCCCGCACAGCATGGGCGGTGGGCCCGGCGCCATGCCGAACATGGGCGGGATCGCCGGGATGGCCGGCCGCATGATGTCCGGCGAACACGCACGCATGATGGCGGCCGAGGGAAACGGTGAGGTCTTCTACGGGCACGCCGGCTTGTACGTCGAGGTCATCCACCTCGACGGGTCGTCAATGCTCACCGTCGAAGCCGACCGACTCCTCGCACACGACGGCTACCTCCAGAGTTCGATAGTCGCTCTCACGTCGCAGGGCGGTGTGCGCGGAGCAGTACGCGGCGCCATGACCGGTCAAGGACTGTTCACGACGCAGTTGCACGGCCAGGGAAGCGTCGCGGTTCTCTCGCACGGGGGCGCGATTCCGTTGCAGGTCGGTCCGAACAATCCTCAGGTCGTCGTCGACCCGCAGGCATACGTGTGCCACATCGGTCAGATCAACGTCGACATCTCCGCGAACGTCGGCTGGCGCGAGGCCGTCGGCAAGGGCTCGGGGGAGTCCATCCAGCTGAAGATGACCGGCGCCGGCACCGTTTGGGTCCAGGCGTCCGAGCAGAAGTTCTGAGAGGGCACAGAGCATGGGTATCGAAATTCACAATCCGGCAACTCTGCCCGCCAACGACAACGTCCCGGGCAACGACTACGCCTTCTGCGTCGAGATGGCCGGACAACCGTGGTTCACGTCCAAGGGCGCGATGATCGCGTACTACGGAAACATCAACTTCGAGCCGCTCGGGCGCACGAGCATGACAGCGATCGTCGCGGCCAGGTTTTCTTCACCGCTCTACGCGGACGACTGGGTGCTCGCTCAGGGACAGGGCAAGTTGATCCTCGGGGACCGCGGATTCAACATCAATTCCTACGACCTCGACGACGGCAACCTCACGATTCGCGCGGCCAATCTCCTCGCCTTCGAGACCAGCCTGGACCTCAAACAGTCCATCGTCCCAGGCTTTTTGACGCTACTGGGGACAGGCAAGTTCCTGGCGTCGTCCAATGGCCCGGTCATGTTCGCGGAGCCGCCGCTGCGCATCGACCCGCAGGCGTTGGTGGGTTGGGCCGACTGCCCGTCGCCGTCCCACCACTTCGATGCCGACTGGATGCAGAGCTTCCTGGGCGCGGTTCGCGGAAGCATGTTCGGCGCGAACACCGGTGAAGAACGCCAGTTCGATTTCACCGGAGCCGGGACGGTACTGATCCAGTCGAGCGAGAAGGTCGTCCACGACGGACACCTCCTCAAACACATCGAATCCGAGACGGTCGCACTCGGGCAGAACAGTCTGCGCGCACTGCACGCCTCGATCGGTGCGCGGCTGCAGAACTGACGTCTCGGGGTACGCGAGGTCTCACCGAGGGGGCCGGTCCGGTAGCGTATGGGCGTAATCGTCGGTATTTGTGTGCGCGCTCTGGGTCTCGAGTCGAACGATCCATCTCGCGTCACGAGGATTGCAAACACTTCACATTGCAAGACCACTTACCTGTGCACGAGCAATACGTGCTCGCGAGAAATACAAGGCTGGAGTAGTAACCCGATGACCGAGGACAGTCACCGCACCGCAGGCGCCTCCTACGCGGCAGCAGGAGTCGATATCGCCGCAGGCGACCGGGCGGTGGAACTCTTCGCCCCTCTGGCCAAGAAGGCCAGCCGCCCCGAGGTCATGGGTGGCCTCGGTGGTTTCGCCGGCTTGTTCTCCCTCAAGGGTGACTACAAGGAGCCGTTGCTCGCCGCATCGACCGACGGCGTCGGAACCAAGCTCGCTGTCGCGCAGGCGATGGACAAGCACGACACGGTCGGACTCGACCTCGTCGCCATGGTTGTCGACGACCTCGTCGTCTGTGGCGCCGAGCCGCTGTTCCTCCAGGACTACATCGCCGTCGGCCGGGTCATCCCCGAGCGCGTCGCGGAATTGGTCAGCGGAATCGCCGAGGGCTGCATCCAGGCCGGCTGCGCTCTCCTCGGCGGCGAGACCGCCGAGCACCCCGGCATCATGGCCGACGGTGACTACGACCTTTCCGCCACCGGTGTCGGCGTCGTGGAGGCAGAGAAGCTGCTCGGACCGGATCGCGTTCGCCCCGGCGACGTCGTCATCGCGATGGGTTCTTCGGGACTGCACTCCAACGGTTACTCACTGGCCCGCAAGGTCCTGCTCGAGATCGACCGCATGAACCTGAGCGCACACGTCGACGAGTTCGGCCGCACGCTCGGTGAGGAGCTGCTCGAGCCCACCAAGATCTACGCCAAGGACTGCCTGGCACTCGCTGCCGAGACCGACGTGCGCACGTTCTGCCACGTCACCGGTGGCGGCCTCGCCAACAACCTCGCGCGCGTCATGCCCAAGGGCTTGGTCGCCGAACTCGATCGCGGAACCTGGAGCCCCGCTCCGGTCTTCGCCATGATCGCGCAGCGCGGACGCGTCGAGCGCGCCGAGATGGAGCAGACGTTCAACATGGGCGTCGGCATGGTCGCCGTCGTCGCACCCGAGGACGTCGACCGCGCACTTGCCGTCCTCACCGCACGCCACATCGACTGCTGGACGCTCGGTAGCGTCAAGAAGGCGTCGGACGCCGCTGCAGAGCGTGCGTTCCTGGCCGGAGACCACCCGCGCTTCTAGACCGCAACGTCAGCTGCCCCATCGGAGAGATCCGGTGGGGCAGTTTTGTGTGTCCGTGCAAGCAGACGCGAGGCGGAAAATGGAACGCAAAAATGAGGAAGAGCGATCAGCTCTTCCTCATTTCACAGTCTGCGCGGTGGCAGTGCGCGGTCAACGCCGCCAGTCGTCGTAGTCGTCCTCTCGCGCATGCCCTTCCCTATCGGAAGTCTGGTCCGATCGGACACTGCTCCGATGCGAGTTGGTCGATCCACCTGCGAGCTCTCTTTGCAGGCTGTCGAAATCCGTGGTCGGTACGCTGTATTTCAATTCGCGTGCAACCTTGGTCTGCTTTGCCTTAGCCCGGCCGCGGCCCATGGCTGACCCCCTCGCGCTTTCGCGGGGCGGCCTGGGGAATTTGGCGGCCCCGTTTGAGTGTGTAAGTTTCCTGACACACACTCTAGCGTGGAAAAGTCGCTTCCGCTTCCACGAAGGCCTCACCGCCGTGTCTGATTGCTCTCACTATGGCCGCGAGCTGCCAGGATGCTGAAAGAACTCGTCAGAACTTTGTGAGAACTGCTCAGAAGTTTCCGGGAATTGCGCGAATCGTCCCCACTCGGGCGTCGCCGCCGAAGACCGGAGCGGATGCGAGAGCCGCCAACTCCTCGGTCCACTCGGTGTTCATCCGCTTGAGCAGAGCTGCCGCCAAGGGCAGGAGCGCCCGCTCGTGACCGTCGTCGATCTTGAGGGCGAAAGCGGAACCGTCGGGAAGCGCTCCGGCGTAGATGCCGTCGTATCCGGTCTTGGAGAACAGACCCGGCACGGCGGACATCAGGCGCTGATCGTTGCGGCCGGTGCCCG
This sequence comes from Rhodococcus sp. Ni2, assembly GCF_021352185.1. Taxonomy (NCBI): domain Bacteria; kingdom Bacillati; phylum Actinomycetota; class Actinomycetes; order Mycobacteriales; family Nocardiaceae; genus Rhodococcus; species Rhodococcus sp. Ni2. The sequence goes on along the minus strand of NZ_WOXZ01000001.1, from coordinate 964,499 downwards.
AGACGAGGAAGGGGTTCTCGCGGACCGCGTCGGCCACAGCTCGTTCGGGTGAGTCGGGCTCAGCCGAGGGCAGGCGTCCGAATGCCCGAGCCAGGTTCGTGAGCGAGAGCGGCACGATCGGGAGACCACAACCGTCGATGCCGAGTTCCTGCTCTTCCTCGCCGCTGAGATCGAAGATCGTCTCCTGGATCGCGAGTTGGAGGGGATGAGTCGGCTCCATGTACGTCTCGAGCGGCCAGTCGTTCACGACGCACGTGGCGAGCATCGCGGAGTGCTTGCCCGAGCAGGTCATGTAGATCGGGCTGGGAAGCTCGCCCGCTGCGATCAGTTCGGCTCGGGCCAGTTCGTTGCCCGGCAGATCGGAGGGGCACTGCAACTGGTCGACACCGAGTTGGTAGCGAGCGAGAAGCGCTGCGACCAGTTCGATGTGATCGGCCTCGCCCGCATGTGAGGACGACGCGACGGCCAGCTCTTCCGGGCTGGTGGGTGCAAAGCCGTTACGAAGCGCAGCGACGGCTTGCAGCGGCTTGTTCGCCGAGCGCGGGTAGATGGGTGTGTGAATTTCCCCGAGTCCGACAACGACCTCGCCGTCGGCGCCGAGAATGACGGCCGATCCGCGATGCACGCATTCGCGGAATCCGGAGCGGACCACTTCCACCAATTCGATACTCACGAGTGCACCTGCGCTTCTGCTTGTTCGATGAACCTCTGGACGCGCGCGGTGACGTTCGGTGCAAGGTCGGTGTGTTCTGCGAGGAGCCGTCGAAGCCGCTCAGGATCCGTTCCGGCGAAGACCTCTCGAACAGTCACTCCGTGATCCGGTACGTGGACTCGGGTGACCGAATCGCCCGCGGCGATCGTGCCGGTCCGGTTGACGCGAAGGTAGGCGCCGACGTCGGTCCGCTCGGTGAATCTTTTGACCCAGCCCTTTTCCGCGGCCCAGATGCCGAAGGTGCCGCACGGGACGCGGGGCGCGGTCACCTCGAGTTCGAGAACGTCCGACGCCTCGGCTCCGGTGATGTGCCAACGCTCGCCGATCACGGCGTCCGTGACGAGCATCCCGCTGATGTGAAGATTCTCGCCGAACCATCCGGGGCCGAGAGGTCGGCCCAATTCGTCCGACCAACGCTGCGCTTCGTCGCGCTGATACGCGTAGACAGCTTGGAAGGCACCGCCGTGGAACTCGGTGTCGCAGACGTAGTCGCCACCCAGACCGAGTCGTCCTACCGCGACGCGGCCGTCGACGGGACGCTTGTCGATCGCGGTACGGGGGACTCGCCTGACGCCACTGTCACGTTCGGTGTGGACGACGCAGACCGCGTCGACCGTGCCCGTCACTTTCCGCGCAATCGGTTGACAGCCTCACGTCCGGCCTGGGGTGCGTCGTCCGCGACGATCGAATCCGGATCGATGGACGCAGCGCTGGGGCCGGCCATCAGTTCGGTGTCGACCGGGATGTTCCGCTTGATCAGAGCGAGTGCGATGGGGCCGAGCTCGTGATGATTGACGACGGTCCCGACGCGTCCGACGGCCCGTCCGCCCGCCGTGATCGGGTCACCCGGTTCCGGGACGGCTTCGGCGCTGCCGTCGAGGTGCAACATGACGAGATGGCGCGGGGGCTTGCCGAGATTGTGAACTCGGGCGACGGTTTCCTGACCGCGGTAGCACCCCTTGTCGAGGTGGACGGCGCCGTGCTCGGCCGGCCCACCGATCCAGTGGACCTCGTGCGGGATGGTCCGTTCGTCGGTGTCCAGTCCGAGGCGAGGCCTCGTCGCTTCGACGCGCAGTGCCTCGAAGGCCCAACTGCCGGCGGGCTTGGCGCCGGCATCGGTCAGCCTGGTCCACCACGCTGCCAGTTGCTCACGTGGGACGAGAAGATCGAAAGAGTTCTCGGTAGGCCACGGCATGCGGCGGACAAATCCGCCGTCGGCCAAGGCGTGAGCGTCGTAGGCCTCGGTGGGTGTCTGAACCTCGAGTGCGGCGAGGACAGTTGACGCTTCGGGTCCGATCAGGCTCAGGACCGCGAGTTCGTTGCCGTCTCGAGGTTCGGCCTTGGACCAGAACACCATCTTCTTCAAGAAGGAGAGAAGGTCGGGTCCGCGGTTCGCCTCGGTGTCGATCCAGGTGACACCTGCCAGGTCCGTCTGCACGAAGTGGTGCTCGACGCGTCCGTTGACGTCCAGGCTCAAGTTCTCGGCACTCTTGCCGTCGGGGAGCGCGGCGATGTGCTGGCTCGAAATCGTGTGCAGCCACGTGAGGCGTTCGTCGCCGGGAATGGCGATCACGAATCTGTGACTGCGGTCGACCACCACTGCTGCGCGCTGCGCGGTTCGCTGTTCGCCGAGGGGATCGCCGTAGTGCCACGCGACACCGATGTCGGCCGAACCGTCCGGTGCGGTGACCGCGCCGGGGGAAGTCAGAAGTGGGCTGTTGGGCACAAGAGCGTTGTCGACCACGAGACCAGTCTAGGAGTGTGGGCGGGATCGCGGTTACAGGGCGGCCCCGGCGGCTTGGCGGATCGTTAGGGTTGATGGCATGCCTGATCGCGTATTGGTGACTCTCGACCATGAGGTGCTCGATGCTGACGCACCGTTTCTGCACGCCGACGACCTGGCGGTGGTGCGCGGCGACGGAGTCTTCGAGACGCTGTTGGTACGCGACGGCCGCGCCCGGGTGGTCGAGGGACACCTGAGTCGACTGGTTCTGAGCGCGCGGGCACTCGGTCTGCCCGCTCCCGTTCTCGATGATTGGCGTCTGGCGATCGAGATGGCTGCCGAGGAGTGGGGGACCGAGAAGGAAGGCGCTCTTCGTCTTGTTCTGACCCGCGGCCGTGAGAGCGGTGACAAGCCGACAGCCTTCGTGATGGTCGGTCCGGTGGCCGATCGGGTCAGACAGGTCCGCGAATCGGGGTTGTCGGTGATGACTCTCGAGCGAGGTTTCTCTGTCGATCTCTCTGCCCGGGCACCCTGGCAGCTACTGGGCGCGAAGACGTTGTCGTACGCAACCAACATGGCAGCGCTTCGATATGCGGCGAATTTGGGTGCTGACGATGTGATCTTCGTCAGTTCCGAGGGCAATGTGTTGGAGGGGCCACGCTCGACGGTGGTGATCGTTCGGGACAGGACTTTGATCACACCGCCTCCCGCACAGGGCATTTTGATGGGCACTACGCAGCGCGCCCTGTTCGACGTTGCCGGCAGTGCTCGCTTCGATTGCCGATACGAAACCCTCCGACCTGCGGATTTGATCGCGGCCGACGGAGTGTGGATGGTTTCGAGCGTCACGCTGGCCGCACGCGTCCATACACTCGACGGGCTCACATTGCCAGAGCCGAAGGTCTCCGGGGAATTCGCGGAATTGGTTGAACGTGCAATTGATTCGGATTCGGCAGGGCGATAGGCGAATAGGAATCGCGACAGGTCTCTACTACATTTGGTAGTAGCAAAGTCCTGCGGTCCAAACCGGACAGCAGTACCGTGTCCGCAGGGGCCGAGCGACTGCCCGCGTCTCGAACCCCGAAGCCTGTCCCAGGGCCCTACTCTCGGAGTAGCCAATGGATACTTTGGACGTCTCCAGGTGGCAGTTCGGTATCACTACCGTCTACCACTTCATCCTTGTTCCGCTGACCATCGGACTTGCGCCGATGATCGCGATCATGCAGACGATGTGGGTGGTCACCAAAAAGGACCACTGGTATCGGCTCACCAAGTTCTTCGGCAAGCTTTTCCTCATCAACTTCGCACTCGGTGTAGCCACCGGCATCGTGCAGGAGTTCCAGTTCGGCATGAACTGGAGCGAGTACTCGCGATTCGTCGGTGACGTCTTCGGAGCTCCGCTCGCGTTGGAAGGCCTTGTTGCCTTCTTCATGGAGTCCGTCTTCATCGGACTCTGGATCTTCGGTTGGGGCAGGCTGCCCAAACTTGTACACCTGGCGTGCATTTGGCTCGTGGCGATCGGCGTCAACGCGTCGGCGTTCTTCATCATCGCGGCCAACTCGTTCATGCAGCATCCGGTCGGTGCGACGTACAACCCTGAAACGGGTCGTGCCGAGCTCACCAGTATCTGGGAGCTGTTGACCAACAACACCGCTCTTGCTGCCTTCCCGCACGCGGTTGCCGGTGCCTTCCTGACGGCGGCGACGTTTGTTGCCGGCATCAGTGGTTGGTGGATGGTGCGGAACATGCGCCGCGCCAAGCAGGCTGAGGCCGCCGAAGCCGAACGCCTCGAGTCCGACGCGCGCACGATGTACCGTCCGGCAACACGATTCGCGTTGCTCGTCATGATCGTGGCCGGAATCGGCATCATCTATACCGGTGACGTCCAAGGCAAGCTCATGTTCCAGCAGCAGCCCATGAAGATGGCGTCGGCGGAATCGCTGTGCGACACCGAGATGGATCCGGACTTCTCGATCCTCACCATCGGTACACACAACAACTGTGACAGCGTGACGCACGTTCTGAAGGTGCCGTTCGTTCTTCCATGGTTGGCCGAGGGCAAGTTCACCGGCGTCGAACTGCAAGGCGTGAACCAACTGCAGGAGCAGGCGGAGCAGGACTTCGGACCGGGTAACTACCGACCGAATCTCTTTGTCACGTACTGGTCTTTCCGCGCCATGATCGGCCTCGCCGCCGGTTCGGCAGCACTGGCTCTCGCGGGACTGTGGGTCACTCGTAAGGGGCGGGTCCCGGACCAGAAGTGGTTCGGAATCCTCAGCCTGGTCGCGATCCCCACTCCGTTCATGGCGAACAGCGCCGGCTGGATCTTCACCGAGATGGGCCGTCAGCCCTGGGTGGTGCATCCCAACCCGACCGGCGTCGACATGATCAGACTCACTGTCGACCAAGGTGTTTCGGACCACGCGTCGGCTACCGTCTGGGCTTCGCTGATCACCTTCACCCTGCTGTACGGAGCGCTGGGAGTCGTCTGGTTCAAGCTGATCGTGCGGTACGCGAAGGAAGGCCCGTTGGAGCACGACATGCATCCGCCGGGCGATACAGATCATGATGAGCCGGAAGATCCGGACAAGCCCAAACAACTGTCGTTCGCGTACTAGGAGGCGATCATGGGACTTCAAGAAGTATGGTTCGTGCTCGTCGCAGTACTGTTCATCGGGTACTTCGTCCTCGAAGGGTTCGACTTCGGTGTCGGGATGCTCATGCCGATCGTCGGCAGAGGCAGTGACCTCCCGGCCGATACGCGTCGACGGGTAGCGCTCAACACGATCGGCCCGGTTTGGGACGGCAACGAAGTGTGGCTGATCACGGCCGGTGGCGCGATGTTCGCGGCATTTCCGGAGTGGTACGCGACGTTGTTCTCCGGGTTCTATCTACCGCTGCTGATCATCCTGGTGGCCTTGATCGTTCGGATCTGCGCCATCGAATGGCGGAGCAAGATCGACGACGACAAGTGGCGTCAGCGTTGCGACTGGGGCATCATCTTCGGCTCCTGGGTCCCGGCAGTTCTCTGGGGCGTGGCTTTCGCGAACATCGTTCGGGGCGTGGCGATCAACGCCGACAAGCAGGTCGAGTCGGGATTCTTCGATCTGCTCAATCCGTACGCGCTGCTCGGCGGTCTGACCACCGCGCTAGTGTTCGCTCTCCACGGCGCAGTGTTCCTGGCACTCAAGAGTGCCGACGAGGTTCGTGAAGATGCCGTGAAGATTGCTGCACGACTGGCAATTCCGGCTATTCCGGTCGCCGGCGGATTCGTCCTGTGGACGCAACTCGCCTACGGCAAGGGATGGACGTGGATTCTGGTAGCCGCCGCTGCTGCCGCACTGATCGGCGTCGTCTTCCTGACACGGGCCGAGCGCGAAGGCTGGGCTTTCGTTCTCACCTGTGTGGCCGTCATCGCCACCGTCGTGCTGCTGTTCGCCTCGCTGTTCCCGAACGTCATGCCGTCGACGCTGGATCCGGCGTACAGCCTGACCATCGAGAACGCGTCGTCGAGTCCGTACACGCTCAAGGTGATGACGTGGGCCGCGGCATTCATGACGCCGGTGGTGATCATCTACCAGGGCTGGACGTACTGGGTGTTCCGTCAACGCATCTCCTCCAAGCAGATTCCGGCGTCGATCGGCCTGCGATTCAAGGAGAAGACGTGGTAGTGGCAAAACCGCAATCACACAAGATTCGAATCACGAAAGAACTGACGGTCGAATTCACGTGACTATCGAAGTAGGCGACGCTCCCACCACTCGGGAGCGTCGCCGGGGGCCGATCGACCCGCGGCTGTGGCGACATTCCGCTTCTGCGCGCGGCTATCTGATCCTGACTGTTGCTCTGTCGATGGTGAACGTCGTGATGGTCATCGTCGCGGCGCTCATGATCGGCCGGGTGCTGGCCGGAGTGATCACCACTCGAACTGTGGATGTTTCCTCGTGGACAACCGAATTGGTTGTTCTCGCCGCAGCTGTGGCGGTCCGAGTTCTGGGGACCTGGCTGCAGACCAGGTATGCGCACCGGGCGTCGACTCGCGTCGTTGCCGAGATCAAGAACGGCGTGCTGACGTCGGCGACGGCGATGAGCCCTCGCGATCTGGATCCGCGGCGCGACGAGATCGCGACCGTGGTCACCCGAGGTGTCGACGGCCTTGGTCCGTACCTGACGGGATACCTTCCGGCCCTGGTCTTGTCGGTGACGCTGACACCCATCACCCTGATAGTCATTGCGGTGCAGGACATGACGTCTGCGGTCATCATCTTCGTGACGCTGCCGCTGATCCCCATCTTCATGATTCTGATCGGCCTGCTGACAAAGGGTAAGTCGGAGAAGACGCTGGCAGCGATGACCACGTTGTCTTCGCAACTGCTCGATCTCCTTGCCGGTTTGCCGACGCTGAGGGCGCTCGGTCGTCAGCAGGGTCCTGCCGAGCGCGTCCGTGAACTCGGTGACGCTCATCGGCGAACGACGATGTCCGCCCTCCGCGTTGCGTTCCTGTCCTCGATGGTGCTGGAACTGCTCGCAACGCTCTGCGTCGCATTGGTGGCTGTGAGTATCGGCTTGCGACTGGTGTACGGCGACATGTCACTCGAGCCGGGGATAGTCGCGTTGATCCTCGCCCCCGAGGTGTACCTGCCACTTCGGATGGTGGGAACCCAGTTCCACGCCGCCGAGGACGGAATGGCGGCAGCCGACAAGGCATTCGAGGTTATCGAGGTTATCGAGGTTATCGAGGTTATCGAGGCGGATTCTGCCGCACCGGAGGGTGGTAGCACGACGGTGGTCGCTCGCGGTGCCGACATCGTCTTCGACGGACTCGGCGTGACCTCTCGTGGGGGAGTCGCACCGTCTCGACTTTCCGCCGTGGCATCGCCAGGGGCGATCACCGTGCTCACCGGTCCCAACGGCTGCGGCAAGTCGACGGCAGTGCACGCGCTGCTCGGGTTGATCGAACCGAGCAGTGGGCGCGTGACGGTCGCCGGCGTCGATGTCCGAGACCTGGACGAGCACGCGTGGTGGAGTCAGTTGGCCTGGCTACCGCAACATCCGGTCCTCCTGCCCGGCACCGTTCGTGAAAATCTCGATCTCACCGGGGTCGTCGATGCGCAAGCATTGGCTCGCGCCGCTGCTGCGACGGGATTCGACGCGGTACTGGCCGAGCTGCCTGCGGGCGTCGAGACCGTGATCGGCGTCGGCGGTACAGGTCTGTCTTTGGGGCAGCGGCAACGGCTGGCACTGACACGCGTGCTTGCCTCGGACCGCGCAGTTCTTGTCCTGGACGAACCCACCGCTCACCTCGACTCGGATTCGGAAGGGACAGTGTTGGCTTCTCTGAGAGCACGGGCGGAGCGTGGCGACACCGTTGTCGTGATCGGCCACCGTCCGAGTGTGCTTGCCGCAGCTGACCGGATCGTCGAGGTGCGCGCTCATGAGAAGTGACGCTCACGATCCGCTTCTGCGTGCTCTGCGGCTACTGGAACTTCGGCCACGACGCGTTCTGACGGCGGTCGCGGCGGGCGTCGCAACACTCGGCAGCGCCCTCGCCTTGGCCGCGCTGTCTGCGTGGTTGATCACGCGGGCCTGGGAGATGCCGCCCGTTCTCGATCTCAGCGTCGCTGTGGTTGCCGTACGCGCATTGGGGATCTCGCGTGGTGTCTTCCGCTATCTCGAACGATTGACGACGCACGACGTCGCGTTGCGCGGAACCACCGCGGCGCGATCGAGGATCTACCAGCAGTTGGCCGCAGGAGATCCCGCGGCAGCAGCCGGACTACGACGCGGTGACCTGCTCTCACGTACGGGCGCCGACGTGGATGCACTGGGCGACGTCGTCGTCAAAGCACTGATCCCGATTGCGGTTTCGATTGTCCTCGCGTTTGCTGCGGTGGGAATCCTGTTGTTCATCTCGGTTCCGGCCGCGCTCATCCTGGCTGTTGCGCTGGCGGTGTCCGGGATCGCGGCACCCTGGCTGTCGGCTCGTGCTGCTCGTCTCGCCGAGGCCGACAGTTCTGCTGCCGCAGCGCGATTCAGTGAGTCCGCGGTGACCGCCCTCGACCATTCCGCCGAGCTCCGGGTATCGGGTCGCTTGGATCAGGCGGTGAGCGAGGCGGTCTCTGCCGAGAACGATGTGGTCGACGCAACCGATCGCGCGGCGGTCCCGAGTGCCTTTGCCGCCGCTGCCACGCCCCTGGCAATCGGAGTGAGCGTCCTCGGTGCCCTGCTGATCGGAATCTCGCTGTACGGAACCACCGACATGTCACCGATGTCCATGGGAATCCTTGTACTGCTTCCGCTGTCGGCTTTCGAGGGAACCGCGATACTGCCCAGCGCGGCGGTGGCATTGACCAAGGCGCGGCTGGCGTCGGCACGCATCATGGCGGTACTCGATCGAGCCGACGCCGAACACGTTGAAGGAAATCGTGCGTGGCCGGAGGACGGGGTCCTGAGTGTGCACGCGTTGCGGGCGGGTTGGCCCGGGGGAAAGGTGACCGAACCGCTGTCGGTGGATCTTCCTCGCGGTGCTCGTGTTGCCGTCGTCGGCGAGAGTGGATCGGGAAAGACCACTGCGCTGATGACGATGGCGGGACTGCTGCCGCCCGTCGCGGGAACAGTTCGTGTTGACTCGGTGGACGTTTCGGATATCGATCCGGCCGAGCTGCGTCGGCACGTCGGGTACTTCGCCGAAGACGCACACCTCTTCGAGACGTCGGTACTCGAGAACCTGCGCGTCGCGCGGGGTGACCTCACCGCCGAGGACGCGGAGAAGGCACTTGCCGCAGTTGGTCTCGGCGAGTGGCTGGCGGAACTGCCGGACGGGCTCGACACCTACCTGGTCGGCGGTATGCGAGCGGTTTCGGGCGGTGAGCGTCGTCGGTTGCTGTTGGCACGCGCGATCGTCTCGCCCGCGGAGGTACTGCTGCTCGACGAGCCGACCGAGCACATGGACGCGGAGGCCGGCGCTCAGTTGCTGCGCGAGTTGCTCGATCGCGACGGAATGCTGGTCGATTCTTCGCGAACCGTAGTTGTCGTCACCCACCAACTTCCGGACGGCACAGCAGCTGACCAGGTGATATGCGTCGGAAAAGTTTCTGTGGAAAATACGTTGCCGTCATCGTGAAGTGCGCGTACTTTCTCCTGTACACAAGGAAGGAGGTGGTCTGAAATTGAAGTACAGACGGACGCGTGAGGTGGCTGCCAGCTAGCCGCAATCGCTGATGGAATTCACTTACCGCGTGAGCGGCCGGCGAATCCCAGGCAGCCACCCGACCCCCGAGCCCCCGATCAGTCCGACCGGGATCCGCGCGAAAGCGTGGGTGTGGCTCGGGGGTCGCTTCGTGCCGTGCGCCTTTATCAACCCCCGGCGGTTAATAAAGGCGCACAGCGTGGACAAGGATTAGGCCCCCACCATCCACCGCGCTCGAGGATCGCTCTGACCTCGGCTGCAGTTCGGCACGAGGCCCCCTCCACCTCCTCCCAACCGAAGACCAGTGTGGCGTTGCCTGACAGTTCGGATGCGTTTCCTCGCCGACGATCCCGCAGCGCAGTCGCCCGAGAAGAGTGGAAGGCAAATCCGTCGAGTCGAACGATCAGTGCGACACCGCAATTGCGGTAGTCGACGTCCTCGTAGAAAGTTCTCCCATCGACGAGGACCGGCGATTGCCGTCGTGCTTCCGGCAAACCGTGTGCTCGCTCGACCTCGATTGCGTAGCGATGCTCGAGTACCGACTGGACACCGCGATCCAACAGGTCCAATGTCGAGGACAGCGCTTTGACATATCGCCTCGGCCGTCGGCATTCCATTCGGGTGCGCAATTCCATCCGTGACACTTTGCACGCCGTGGCCGAGCGAACCAGAGAACGAGCGGCGTCGCGAGCCGACGGCTCTGCAACCGCCAGGTCAATTGCGGTGTCGGCCAGCGAAGTACGAGCAGGCTGAGTGGCAACGCCGATGTGGGCCTGAGCGCGTGAACGATGAACGATCACTCCGGGATGGGCAGTGGACCACCCCAACGGAACGGGGCGCGCCGGGGAGCGTTCGGGTCTGACCGTCGGACTCTGACAGCGCGAGGATCTGCCGTATCGGACCGTGATGTGGACCGGCAGTTCGGACTCGATGTGCGTGAGTCCCCACTCTTCAGCTGCCGTCCGGTGACTCAGGTAGGTCTCTCCGCCGCCGAACAGAAGGGCGGCCTCGAGAATCATTGCTCGGTTGAGCGGGCCGTTGGTGCTGGATTGAACGCCGTGGAGGACGGAAGTCCATTGACCCGATTCGACCAGATGTTGGATGCGCCGCGGTGAATAGCCGAAAGGGCGTAGTTGTTTATTGGTCGCGAGTCCGTGTTGGAAGTCGAAGAGTCTTCGGAGATCAGGATCGATGTAGTCGCAGCTCATGCGAATACCGTCAGATCGCGGACCGACAAGAATCGGTCGAAGATGCCGCTCCGAAGCCCGCCTGTGGAATTTGTCGGTGCCTGTGGATAAATCTGCTGTGCGCCTTTATTAACCGCCGGGGGTTAATAAAGGCGCACAGCAGAGCTAGCCGATGTAGCGCGTCAGGCGGGCCGAGAGACGCGGTTCCAGGCCACCGTCAGACATGATCCGCTCCTCGACGTACGCGAGGTCGCCGCCTTCGACGATGCCGTACAGACGCTTCGCGCCGCCGTACAGTGCACCCGACTGGCTGCGGATCACCACGTCGGTGGCAAGTTCCCACGACGCCTGGGTGAGTGCGCGCCCGTAGTACATTTCGACGACACCGGAGCTGTGGCTGAGCAGGAGTTCGACCACTTCCTGGTTGACGCTGCCCGGGATGCCGTCGCCGCCCATGCGCCAGTAACCGCTCTCGCGCAGATCGGGGCTCACGTACTTGCCCTCGGCGTCGAGGCGCCAAGATCTGGACTCCCAATTGAGGTAGGGGCCGCCGTCGTGCGAGATGACGATCTGCTGACCGAAGGCGTAGTCGCCGTTCTCGTCGTGTCCTTCACCTTCGCCGCGCCAGACACCGACGAGGGGGAGAAGCGCGAGGAGTTCGGGATTGATGTCCGGGCCGAGGCGCAGGTTTGCGGTGTCCTCCGGCAACGGAAGGTCCGGCAGGGTCGGAATGTTGAGCGACGCCGTCGACTTGGAGCGCTCGACGGCGATGGCGACAGCTTCGTCCCCGCTGCCGCGCCTCACGGCACCTGCAGCGGCGGAATCGTCAGCGGTCGCGTCGGACCCTGAATCCGGAGCCTGACTCACGACTCGTCGGTGACCAAGCGGTACACGACGTACACGGAGAACCAAGCGATCATGACGGATGCGAGTGCGAGGAGTACCTCGAAGAAAATGACCACGGGTACATCTTAGACCGCGGCGACCGACCGGAAAAATCGGGAGCCGGAATGCAGAAGGCCCCGCACCGGAGGGGTGCGGGGCCGCCTGACAAAGCAGGAATTACTTGCTGACGGTCACGTCCACGTTGTGCACGCCCGAGCCCTCGGGAGCGACGGTGGAGGTGCCGTTGCCCGAGCTGGACAGTGCACGCACGGTCCACTCGCCCGGAGCGGCGAAGAAGCGGAAATCGCCGGTTCCCGATGCCACGACCTCGGCCGTGAACTCTCCGGAGCCGTCGAGCAGACGCACGAATGCGCCGCCGATGGGCTGGCCGTCAGCTGCGAGAACGCGGCCGGTGATGACCGTTTCCTTCTCGACGTCGACGCCGGCAGGCAGGGTCTGGCCCTGGGTAGGTGCTCCACACATGATCAGGCTCCCAATTCGATCGGTGCGCCGACGAGTGAGCCGTATTCGACCCAGCTGCCGTCGTAGTTCTTGACGTTGTTCTTGCCGAGGATCTCCTGCAGGACGAACCAGGTGTGGCTCGAACGCTCGCCGATGCGGCAGTAGGCGATCGTTTCTTTGGTGTCGTCGAAGCCCTTTTCCGCGTACAGCTTGGCGAGGTCGTCGTCCGACTTGAAGGTGCCGTCCTCGTTGGCGGTGGTGCTCCACGGGATGTTGATGGCTCCGGGGACGTGGCCACGCTGCTGCGCCTGCTCCTGCGGAAGGTGGGCGGGAGCGAGGATCTTGCCCGAGAACTCGTCAGGGCTACGAACGTCGACGAGGTTCTTGCTGCCGATGGCGTCGATGACCTCGTCGCGGAAAGCGCGGATCGAGAAGTCGGGGGTCTCGGCCTTGTACTGCGTGGCTTCGCGGTTGACTGCGTCCTTGGAGAGCGGGCGTCCGTCGAGTTCCCACTTCTTGCGGCCGCCGTCGATCAGCTTGATGTCCTGGTGGCCGTACAGCTTGAAGTACCAGTACGCGTAAGCGGCGAACCAGTTGTTGTTGCCACCGTAGAGAACGACGGTGTCGTCGTTCGCAATGCCTTTGGCGGAGAGCAGATCCGAGAACTGCTCCTGGTTCAGGAAGTCGCGTCGGACGCCGTCCTGGAGGTCCTTGCGCCAGTCGAGCTTGACTGCACCCTCGATGTGGCCGCCGTCGTATGCGCTGGTGTCCTCGTCCACCTCGACAAAAACGGTCTTGGGGGTGTTGAGGTTCTGCTCAGCCCAGTCAGCGGAGACTAGGACGTCGGAGCGAGCCATGGTGTTCCTTTCGATGTGGTCTTGCATCGGTCGTTATCTAGCAGGGGTTCAGCAGGGTTGTGGGGCAAGCGTTTTCACGCGGTGGTAGCTCGGCCGGTATTTCGCAGCCTTGCGACGAGTGGATAGATCTGGCAGCCGAGGCAGATACCGAACGCGGCGTTGAGCAGGGCCGCGAACAAGGCGAAGCCGGTGGCAACGGTGCCGACGATCGTCGACCCGGCCAGGAAACCGACCGTGCCGGCGAGTGCGAAGACGAAGCCGACGAACTGCGCGAAGCGCAGCGGCGCCACGGGTTCGCGTTCGCTGACCGGCGAGAGTCGCGGGGCGACGAGCTTGCCGAAGATCTGGCCGTACGGGCTGCGCTTGGGGCCGAGTACCGCTCCGACCGCGAAGACTATGGCCTGCAGTGCGAGAACGACGGTGGCGGCGGGCAGTGAGAAGGTCGAGAGGATGAGCGTGAGTACGAGAACGCCGGTGGTGACCCACGCGGCGAATCGAGGTCCGCGGACGTCGACCTGCTCGAGCTGGGGTGTGGTTGTGGACATCGGGAGTGCTCCTGCGCTGGATTGCATGATGCTGTGCCTGGGCCGAGAAAACGGGACGTCAAAGTCCCACTCGGTGGATTGATCACGTGAGCGAAAGCTCGAAGGTCAGAGAGATCTGACGGATGTGGTGATCAGCAACAGGTACAGCAACAGCCCCCGAGGCGGCACAGGTCTACTGCGCGGCGTCGGGTGAGCATCAGCTCGTGGCGGGTTTGCACGTCGGCGAGTTTACCCCGAATTCTCGGATTTTGGCTCGTGGGGTCCGGATAGTGGTACGAGTGCAGCTTTCAGATCGGCTGCGGATGGCACTCCGGACACCCGGAACTGTTCCTCCAGGCCACCGTCGAGGATGAAGGTGGTGGGCAGCGAGAGGACACTCATCTCGCGTGCCAGAGCCGGTTCCTTGTCGATGTCGAGCTCGATCTCCACCGGCGGACGGGGAGCGTCGGCCATCGAGATCACGACCTGACCGACGACGCGGCGTACTGCCGCGCACGGTCCGCACCAGTCGGCAGAGAAATGCAGTACGACGGGTCCGCCGTTCGGCGAAGAGACTCCAGCGGCGCGGAGCAGTTCGAGGCGACTGTCCGCCGCGCCGGTCGCGGCCGGCGTGGTGACTCGGACCTTTCCGTTGCGCGACTTGAGAAAGAGCCCGACCGCGACGACGGCGACCAGCGCGACCAGCAGAATTGTGATCCCGGTCATCGGTTCTGCAGCTCTGCGAGATCGATCGTCGTGTTTTCGGCGCTGCCTTCGATCACGATTCTTCCGCCTTCCGCGTAGACCAGGCTCGGCTGAATTCCGTAGGGGAGTGCCTGCGGATCGATCGTGTAGCTGAACAGTCCGAGGACGACGGGTTCGAGTGCTGCGGGGATCGAGAAATCGGCTTTGCCCTCCGGACCGAAGTACAGATTGCTGGCGACGATCTTGACCTGCCCACCTTCCAAAACCAGGTTGGCCTGCACGCTCACTGCAGTCTCGACCGGGCCGACGGCAACCGTTCCCGTCAGCACGACGGCGCCCGCGGTGCTCGCTCCGGTTCCGCCGCTGCCCCCGGTGCCATCCGACTTGTTGGCCGGCGGCGAAGATACCTGCAGGTCAGGGATATTGAGCAGCTTTCCGAGGTCGGTGGCGTTGATTCCCATCCGGCCGTCGAGTTTGTCGACGGGGAGTTGGGTGACATTGCCGTTCACGATGTCGGAGAAGGGAACGGTGACCCCGCGCAGATCGGCCTCGACGGTCACTTCGCCCACCACGTCGCTCTGGACGCCGGTAGCTCTGACGTAGACGTCCTTGTATTTCCCGCCGAGTGCCTGGGTGAGGAAGGGGAACCCGTTGAAGGTGACCTCCGGATCCGACTCGAGTGATGCGCCGGTTCGGAGCTCGCGGGAAACCCGGTACTCGGCGTACGCGGCCGCGCCGAAATCGGCCACCAGTCCGAGGCCGAGGAGAAAGACGATGCCGATGATCAGTTTGCGCACCGCACCATTGTGACGGACTCCGGTCGGGGTTCGATGCGACGGCCCCGGTACCAGGCACGCTAATGTAGGGACCGACCAAAAGCGTCGAACTACTCGAGCGTTGCCCTCACGGGTTGCGCGGGCTACTAGATAGGAGGCCGTGTGGAACTGCTCCTCCTCACCTCCGACCCCAACCCGGAAGCTGTACTACCGGCGTTGGCGTTGCTGGCGCACTCGGTTCGGCCTGCCCCCACAGAGGTTTCCTCGCTACTCGAGGCAAGTTCCGCGGACGTGGCATTGGTGGATGCGCGCACCGATCTGGCTGCCGCACGCGGGTTGTGTCGATTGCTCGGAAGCACAGGATCCGCAGTACCTGTGGTCGCCGTCCTCACCGAAGGCGGACTCGTTGCCGTCAACGCCGACTGGGGGTTGGACGACATCCTGCTTCCCGGTACCGGTCCGGCTGAGGTGGACGCCCGATTGCGGTTGTTGGTCGCCCGCAGCGGCGGTGTGGCCAGTCCGGAAGCGTCGGGAAAGATCACGCTGGGCGAACTGGTTATCGACGAGGGGACGTACACGGCACGACTGCGTGGACGGCCCCTTGATTTGACTTACAAGGAATTCGAGCTGCTCAAGTACCTCGCGCAGCACGCCGGACGGGTATTCACCCGGGCGCAGCTGCTGCAGGAAGTGTGGGGCTACGACTTCTTCGGCGGCACCAGGACGGTCGACGTCCACGTGCGTCGTCTGCGGGCGAAACTCGGCACCGAATACGAGTCCTTGATCGGTACAGTCCGAAATGTCGGATATAAGGCAGTGCGTCCGACCAGGGCCAAGGGTGGCGCAGCTGCTCCCGTTCAGTTCGAGGACGACGAGGACGTCGACTACGACGCGGCCGACGGATCGGTGGTCTGACGTGGGTTGGACAGATTCACTGCCGGCTGGATTCGCCGAGCAGGTTTCCGCGCTTCTCGATCGCGCAACCGAGTTCGACGGCAAGGCGCCCGTGTCGGAACAGGGGCGCCATGCCGTTGCCGGGCGCGGCGGCGCGCGACACTTCCTCGAACTCGACGGCGATGCAGTCGTCGGTTATGCGCAGCTGCAAGCCGGTTCGGACGAGCATCCCGACATGGCGGAGTTGGTGGTCGACCCGCAGGCGCGGCGCCGCGGCATCGGAACCAGGCTTGCCGCAGCGGTATTCGACGAGGGCCGGCCGGGCACGCGTGTCTGGGCGCACGGAAACGTCGACGCCGCAGTCGAATTCGCCAAGAGCCTCGATCTGGTCAGCGTTCGTGAACTCCTGCAGCTGCGTCGACCACTCGATGCTCCGCAGCTTCCGGAAATCGTTGTGCCCGAAGGTGTGACGATTCGGACGTATCGTGGACCCGAAGACGATTCCGAGATCCTTCGCGTCAACAATGCGGCCTTCTCCTGGCATCCCGAGCAGGGTGGCTGGACCCAGGCGGAGATCGACGAGAGAACGGCCGAAGGTTGGTTCGACCCTGCTGGTCTGTTCATGGCGTTCGCGGACACCGATCCCGATACTCTTCTCGGCTTTCACTGGACCAAGGTGCACGCACCCGAAGGTGACGATCCGGAGCTGGGGGAGGTGTACGTCGTGGGGATCGATCCCGCGGCGCAGGGACGAGGTCTCGGCCGAGTGCTGACTCTCGCGGGCATGCATTACCTGCGTGATCGCGGCCTCGGAACCGTCCTTCTGTACGTCGAAGGCGACAACACGGCCGCCCTCCACACGTACGAACGACTCGGCTTCGATCGGTTCCACGTGGACATGGCTTACGCCCGCGCGCTCTGACGTCACAGTCGGACACGCAGAAATGTCCAGTCTGTTCATTCTGCGTTAACCATGTGTGGTCCAGCCGGACACCGCGCCCGCCTACTTTTCTCTGTGGGCAGCGCCGTGTTGCCTGATGCAGATTTCAATCATTCTGCGTCTCATGTCGCCGCCCGATCGTGGGCGTGGCGGTAGCGATTTCCGGAGGATCTTGGTGAATCTCAAGCGCAGTGGTGCCCTGCTTGGTGTAGTGGCCGTGGGCGCCATGACCTTGGCCGCATGTGGCAGCGACAACAACTCGTCGTCGACGGGTGTGGACGCGTCCGCATCGAACGCAACGTGCGAAGGCAAGAGCAACCTCTCTGCCGCTGGTTCCTCGGCACAGAAGAACGCCATGGACCAGTTCGTCGCCACTTACATCTCCGTGTGCCAGGAAAAGGGCAAGACGGTCAACGTCGCGTACAACCCCAGCGGTTCGGGCGACGGTCGTACACAGTTCATCGCCGGCCAGATCGACTTCGCCGGCTCCGACTCGGCCATCAAGGACGAGCAGGCCGACAAGGCCAAGGAGCGTTGCGTCGGCGGCGAAGCCTGGAACCTTCCCCTCGTCTTCGGCCCGATCGCAGTTGCATACAACCTCGACGGCGTCGACAAGCTCGTTCTCAACGCAGAGGTTCTCGCGAAGATCTTCAACGGCGGCATCACCAAGTGGAACGATCCGGCAATCGCCGCGCTCAACTCCGGTGCATCGCTTCCCGACGAGAAGATCACCACCGTGATCCGCTCCGATTCCTCGGGTACCACCGACAACTTCCAGAAGTACCTCGACGCGGCATCGAACGGTGCTTGGACGTCGGGCGCAGGGTCCGACTTCACCGGTGGCGTCGGTGAGGGCGCCAAGGGTTCGGCGGGCGTTGCACAGGCAGTTGCCACGGCACCGGGTTCGATCACCTACGTCGAGAAGTCGTTCGCCGATCAGAACAAGCTCTCGGTTGCCGAAATCAACACCGGCTCCGAGGCAGTCGCACTGACCAACGACACGGCCGCGAAGTCGATCGCAGGCGCGAAGTTCAAGTCCGACGCAACCGGCGACCTGACGCTCGACCTCGCGTCGATCTTCAAGACCAACGAAGCCGGCGCCTACCCGCTGGTTCTCGCCACGTACTCGATCGTCTGCTCCAAGGGCTACGACGCGGACACCTCCGCAGCAGTGAAGTCGTTCCTGACGAGCGCGGCCAACGAGGGTCAGGCCAACCTGGCCGAGCAGGGTTACGTCCCGCTGCCGTCCAACGTCCAGGATCGCCTCAACGCGTCCATCACGGCAATCAGCTGACCTAGAGACTCGTGCGGACAAGCTCATGGATCTACATTCAGACGTGAAGGAAGTGAGCGCGCATGAGTGACGCGCCCATCACCTCGACATCTCGTTCTCCCGGCCCCGCAACCAGCGGGGCCGGGGTGGGCGGTCCGAACGGCACCACGGAGGACACGATTACTTCCACCAAGGCTCCAGAAACCGAGCATCCTCCGAAGGGTGACGGTCCGGGTAGCGGCAACAGCAAGACGGTGACCCGTCCGGGTGACCGCATCTTCAGCTCGCTCGCCTCCGGTTCGGCAATCTTCATCACGGTTGTCATCGCGGCGATCGGCGCGTTCCTGATCTGGCGTGCTGTTCCTGCTTTGAGCCGGAACCAGGTCAACTTCCTGACCAGCCGTGAATGGGTCACGCAGAACATCAACGCGATGGCGTTCGGTGTCCTCGATCTTTTCCAGGTCACGGTGTTGGTCTCGCTGTTCGCACTGGTGCTCGCGATGCCGATCGCACTGGGCATTGCGATCTTCCTGACTTCGTACTCACCCAAGTGGCTCACGCGGCCACTGTCGTACACGATCGACCTTCTGGCAGCTGTGCCGTCCATCGTCTACGGCCTGTGGGGACTTCTCGTCTTCGCTCCGGCGATCACCCCGGTCGCGGTGTGGCTCAACGACACTCTCGGCTGGTTCCCGCTCTTCGCCGACGGCAGCGGATCGATCACCGGCGGCGGCACCATCTTCACCGCAGGCATCGTCCTCGCCGTGATGATCCTTCCGGTCATCACCGCAGTGACCCGCGAGGTGTTCATCCAGACCCCGCGATCACAGATCGAAGCCGCACTCGCCCTCGGCGCCACGCGCTGGGAAGTTGTGCGCACCACGGTCATCCCGTTCGGTAAGTCCGGCTACATCAGCGGCTCGATGCTCGGTCTCGGACGCGCACTCGGTGAGACGATGGCGCTCTACCTGATCCTGCGCACCACCTCTCAGGCCTTCGGCTGGTCGCTGTTCGACGGCGGCTCGACCATCGCCTCCAAGATCGCCCTCGGCTACGCGGAGTTCAACAACGACATCCAGGCAGGCGCGTACATCGCGGCCGGACTGGTGCTGTTCGTACTGACCTTCGTCGTCAACGCGGCTGCCCGCGCAGTGATCGCCGGAAAGAAGGACTGACCCATGACCTCCACTCTGGACCGGCCGGTCAAGGCCCCCACTTTCCAAGGCGTCGGCGCTCGTCGTCGTGCCAAGGACGTCATCGCGACCATCCTGGTGAGCCTGGCAGTCGTCATCGCGCTCATCCCGTTGGTCTGGGTGCTCTTCACGGTCATCGCCAAGGGCCTGCCCGCTCTGACGTCGCCTACCTGGTTCACCAACTCGCTGAGCGGATTGACGGCGTCGGCCGACGGCGGCGGTATCTATCACGCCTTGATCGGCACCCTGCTGCAAGGCATCGTGTGCGCGGTCTTCTCCATCCCGCTCGGTATCTTCGTCGCGATCTACCTGGTGGAGTACGCCGACCGGAAGTCGAAGCTGGGCAAGCTGACCACGTTCATGGTCGACATCCTCAGCGGTGTTCCGTCGATCGTGGCTGCGCTGTTCATCTACGCCCTGTGGATCGCGACCTTCGGCTTCCCCAAGTCCGCGTTTGCGGTGTCACTGGCTCTGGTCCTTCTGATGGTCCCGGTCGTCATCCGCTCCACCGAGGAAATGCTGCGCATCGTCCCGATGGATCTGCGAGAGGCGTCGTACGCGCTCGGTGTGCCGAAGTGGAAGACCATCTCGAAAATCGTTCTGCCGACGGCACTTCCCGGCATCATCACCGGCGTCATGCTGGCCCTGGCCCGCGTGCTCGGTGAGACCGCACCGCTGCTGATCCTCGTCGGCTACGCACCGTTCATCAACTTCGACCTGTTCAACGGCGAAATGGGCACACTGCCTTCCGTCATGGTCGCCGAGATGAACAACCCCACCGACGCCGGCACCAACCGCATCTGGGGCGCAGCACTGACCCTGATCCTGCTGATCGCGATCCTCAACATCGTCGCGAAGCTGATCGGTCACTTCTCACAGGTCAGAAGTAAGTGATGCGGCCTCGGAACATGTTCGTACTCAACAGCGTCAACAACTCAGTAGGGAGCCGGTAATGGCCAAGCGTCTGGATCTCAAGGACGTCAACATCTACTACGGCAAGTTCCACGCCGTCGCCGATGTGGGCCTGTCCGTCCCGCCCCGGAGCGTCACCGCCTTCATCGGCCCGTCCGGTTGCGGCAAGTCCACCGTTCTCCGTTCACTCAATCGCATGCACGAAGTGATTCCCGGTGCGCGCGTCGAGGGTTCGGTGCTGCTCGACGGCGAGGACATCTACGGCTCGAACGTCGATCCGGTCGGTGTTCGCAAGACCATCGGCATGGTGTTCCAGCGACCCAACCCCTTCCCGACCATGTCCATCAAGGACAACGTCGTCGCGGGCTTGAAGTTGCAGGGCGAGCGCAGCAAGAAGAAGCTCGACGAGGTGGCCGAGCGTTCGCTGCGCGGTGCCAACCTGTGGAACGAGGTCAAGGATCGCCTCGACAAGCCCGGTGGCGGCCTCTCAGGCGGTCAGCAGCAGCGTCTGTGCATCGCGCGTGCCATCGCGGTCTCGCCCGACGTCCTGCTCATGGACGAGCCGTGCTCCGCGCTCGACCCGATCTCGACTCTCGCGATCGAAGACCTGATCACCGAGCTGAAGAAGGATTTCACGATCGTCATCGTCACGCACAACATGCAGCAGGCTGCGCGTGTGAGTGACCAGACGGCATTCTTCAACCTCGAGGCAACCGGCAAGCCCGGTCAGCTCGTCGAGATCGACGACACCGAGAAGATCTTCTCGAACCCGACGCAGAAGGCCACCGAGGACTACATCTCCGGCCGCTTCGGATAGGTCCCGGGATCAACCCTGCACGATCATGTTTCACCCCCGTTTCCAACAGGAGACGGGGGTGAAACTTTTTGGTTGTGGTGATAGTTCCCACTCCGGTGCGCAGAGCTGAGCGTCGTTGGGCGCCCGAATAATTCGATGAGCAGCGCAAGTGCGCCGAGTGGGCGCTGAAGTAGCCGACGACGTGAATCTCGTGGATACTGACGACGCTTCGGACAATGCTAATCTCGGCCCGACAGCACGCTGTCGATCGATGTCGTTTCACAACCGGAAGGGCTTGTCAGTGCACCTCACCCCTTCAGATACCGAAAAGCTGCTCCTGAGCGTCGCGGGCATGGTCGCCCGTGACCGCCGCGAGCGCGGGGTACTGCTGAACTACCCCGAAGCGATGGCACTGATCTCGTGCTGGATTCTCGAGCGCGCGCGTGACGGAATGACGGTTGCGGAACTGATGAACGCCGGTCGGCAAGTGCTCACCCGCGACGACGTGATGGAAGGGGTACCCGAGATGATTGCAAACGTCCAGGTGGAGGCCACTTTCCCGGACGGTCGCAAACTGGTCACCGTGACGGAGCCCATTCGATGATTCCCGGCGAAGTACGTGTGTCCACCGAACCGCTCGAGTTCGGCACGGACGCGGAGAAGATCACGATGGTCGTCGTCAACGACGGCGATCGCCCCATTCAGATCGGTTCACATCTCCACCTTCCCGCGGCCAACCCGGCGTTGACCTTCGATCGCGAAGCGGCAGACGGCTTCCGGCTCGACATCCCCTCGGGAACGTCGGTTCGGTTCGAACCCGGGGTCAGCAGAACGGTGACACTGATCGCGCTCGGCGGACTCAAAAGGGTTCCGGGCCTGCAGATCGTGCCGGACGAAGACCTACCGACACATGCGCGCGAGCCCAAGACCGTCATGCCGTTCGGCACGCCCGGCGTCGAGGTCGAAGAACCTTTGCGAGCGTCCTCGGTGAACGTGCGTGTGAGTGATGTTCCAGTCGAGGCGGATTCACCGGACGACGCCGCGACGACAGTTGAGAGGACAGCCGAATGAGCAGGATCGATCGACGCGGCTACGCCTCCCTGTACGGCCCGACCGCAGGTGACCAGATCCGTTTGGCCGACACCGATCTGTGGATCGAGATCGAGCACGACTACACCGCGACCGGCGACGAGATGGTCTTCGGCGGCGGTAAGAGCATCCGAGAGTCGATGGGCCAGGGCCTGACCACTCGCGACCAGGGTGCTCTCGACGTCGTCATCACCAACACGGTGATTCTCGATCACTGGGGAATCGTCCGGGCAGACGTTGGAATTCGCGACGGACGCATCGTTGCGATCGGCAAGTCCGGTAACCCCGACATCATGGATGGCGTGCACCCCAAGTTGCTCATCGGGCCGAGCACCGACGTGATCGCCGGTGAGGGAAAGATCCTCACCGCGGGTGCGATCGACACTCACGTGCACTTCCTCAGTGAAATCGAGATGATGGAGGCGCTCGCGACCGGTACGACGACGGTGGCGGGCGGCGGAACGGGTCCCACCGAGGGAAGCAAGGCAACCACCGTCACACCCGGCGCCTGGTCCTTGACGATGATGCACCGCGCCCTCGACCACATCCCGCTCAACGTCCTTCTTCTCGGCAAGGGCAGCACCGTCAGCCATGAGGCCATGCGCCAGGAAGCTCTCGCGGGCGCAGGCGGATTCAAGGTTCACGAGGACTGGGGTTCCACTCCGGCCGCGATCGACGCCGCTCTTCGAGCAGCCGACGAGTTCGGCCTCCAGGTAGCGCTGCACGCGGACAGTCTCAACGAAACCGGTTACGTACAGCACACTTTGGACGCGATCGCCGGACGCGGAATCCACGTATTCCATGCGGAAGGCGCCGGCGGCGGGCACGCGCCGGACATCATCGTGACCGCCGGTGAGCCGAACGTTCTTCCAGCATCGACCAATCCGACGTTGCCGCATACCGTCAACACGGTTGCCGAGCACCTCGACATGCTCATCGTGTGTCATGCGCTCAATCCCCGGGTTCCGGAGGATCTTGCCTTTGCCGAGTCCCGGATCCGGCCGACAACGATTGCAGCAGAAGACTTTCTGCACGACATCGGAGCCATCTCGATCACCTCGTCCGACGCCCAAGCGATGGGCCGTATCGGTGAGGTGACCCTGCGGACATGGCAGGTGGCTCACGTCATGAAGGCCCAGTACGGCAAGCTGGGCACCAGCATGCCGGCCGACAACGAGCGTGCGCGGCGTTACGTCGCCAAGTACACGATCTGCCCCGCGGTGGCGCACGGTATCGATCACGAGATCGGCTCGGTCGAGGCCGGGAAGATGGCGGACCTGGTGCTGTGGGATCCCGCGTTCTTCGGAGTCCGTCCTTCTGCCGTGATCAAGGGCGGGGCGATAGTTGCTGCGCCGCTTGGTGATCCGAATGCTGCTATCCCGACCCCGCAGCCGGTGTTCGTTCGCCCGGCCATCGCGGCGACTCCGGGATCGGCCCCGCACCTGTCCACGACGTTCGTCTCTCCGATGGCCATCGAGGACGGTCTGGCCGATCGTCTCGGTCTCACCCGCACCCTTACCGGTGTTCGTCCGACGAGACACCTCACCAAGGCGGACATGCCGAACAACACGGCGCTGCCGTCCATCGACGTCGATCCGGAGACGTTTGCCATCAAGGTCAACGGCGACCTGATCGCGCCCAACCCCGTTGACGTAGTGCCGATGGCTCAGCGCTACATGCTGTTCTGAAACCATGTCGATCGAGACGGCGTCTGCCGAGATAGCATCGATGCTCTTGGCAGACGGGCGTCTGCCTACCGGCGGTCACGCGCACTCGTCGGGGTTGGAACCGGCACTGGCGGGCGGACTCCTGCAGAGTCAGGTCCCTGACTTCATTCGCGGTCGACTCGAAACAGTCGGACTTGTCGAGGCCGCTTCAACGGTGGTCACGCGCCGCTGGGCCGTAAGTGAGGGTAGTGCAGGCGAACTCGAGGACATCTCGAGGGAACTGCTCGCTCGGACTCCCAGCGCACCGCTGCGTGAGGCGTCGATTCAGCTCGGCCGTGGGCTGGCGAGACTGGCGTCGCGATTGTGGCCGCAGCACCCCGCGGTGCAGATGCTCATGGCGCTGCCTGGGCATCCGATGCGTCCGCTGGCGTTGGGCGTCTTCACGGCGGTCTCCGGGATGGACGACCTACAGGCAGCCAGATCTTGTTTGTACGACGACGCCCAAACGGTGGCGTCGGCGGCATTGAAGCTACTGCCGGTGGATCCGGCAGAACCGGTCGAATGGTTGCTCCGAGCAGCCCCGACCATCGAAACCGTCGCCGCGGCTGCCGTAGCCGTCGAGGGCGTCGCAGATATACCCGCAACAACAGGGCCGTTGGTCGAACAATGGTCACTCGAACACCACGCTCGATCCAGGAGGATTTTCCGTGCTTGACAACCTGAACAACACCACCACTGCTGCAAGAGGTTTGAGGCTCGGCGTTGCCGGCCCCGTCGGCACCGGCAAAAGCACCCTCATCGCCACCATCTGCCGCGAACTCGCGGCGGAGTACGAGATCGCGGTGGTCACCAACGACATCTACACCGACGAGGACGCGCGACTGTTGCGCGCGGCCAACGTTCTGCCGATCGAGCGCATCGTCGCAGTCGAGACCGGTGCGTGCCCGCACACGGCTATTCGTGACGACGTCACGCCGAACCTCATTGCGGTCGAAGACCTCGAGCGTCAGTTCCATCCCCTCGACATGGTGATCGTGGAAAGCGGCGGTGACAACCTGACCGCCACGTTCAGCCCGGCACTGGTCGACGCCCAGATCTTCTGCATCGACGTCGCGGGCGGCGGAGACGTCGCACGTAAGGGTGGTCCCGGCATCGAGCGGGCAGATCTGTTGGTGGTCAACAAGATCGACCTGGCCCCGTACGTCGACGTCGACGCGGTCCAGATGGTGGCCGATGCCACGGCCGCGCGAGACGGACTTCCCGTTCTCGCGCTCAGCCAGAAGGATCACGCGACGATCGACCAACTCAGTGCGTGGCTTCGCCAGGTCATCGCAGCTCACCATGCGGGTAGTCACACCCCGCAGGATCCGGGGCCGATGGCGCCGCACTTCCATGCCGATGAAGAAGACCACGGACACGGTCACGGGCACAGCCACTCTCACGCTCACTGATGCGCACCGGAGCTACGCGGGTCGTCGTCGAGAGAGTGGGTGACACCGCTGTTGCGCGAGAGCTGATCTCGGGCGACTTCCTGGCCCCGCGGTTCGTCGACGCTCGCGGGCTCACCGTGCGAATTGCCCTGGTAGGGCACAGTGCAACGCTGCTGGCCGGCGACGACCTGCGTATCGAATTCGTAGTCGCACCCGGTACGTGCCTCGAGGTGATCGAGCCGTCGGGGACCGTCGCGTACAACGCGCGTGGCGGCCGGGCGTCGTGGTCGGCTTCGGCGAGCGTCGGCGCCGGTGCGGCGCTGATCTGGCGCGCGGCACCGTTTGTCGTCGCCGGCGGCGCGGATGTGACCAGGCGCGTGGATATTTCACTGGAATCCGATGCGGTTGCGCTGCTCGACGAGATGATCGTGTTCGGCCGGACCGGCGAAACGGGCGGTGCGCTTCGCTCGGATCAGCGCATTACCGTCGACGGCGACGCACTGCTCGTGGAAACTCTCGACCTGCGTAGCGTGCCGGGCCGTTCGCTGCCGGGAATTCTCGGTCGTCATCGTGTGCTCGGTACGACCATGCTGTTGGGGATGAAGACTACCGACGACGTCGAAGGGCACGTGACGCCGCTGGCGGGAGCAGGGATGCTGGCACGGGCCGTGGCCGATCACGCACACGAGGCGAGCGCAGCGTTGGATCCGATCTGGTCGCAGTGGCGTGGGCGAGTTTCGCAGAAGTACACCGACTGATTCGCCCGACCGTCACACTTCGGGAGGCTGCGTCGTCCAGTATGTGACCAGGCCGAAGAGAGCCGGGCGCACAGGTTTGACGGAGGCATCATGCGAATTGTTGTTCTGGGC
Source organism: Rhodococcus sp. Ni2 (assembly GCF_021352185.1). Lineage (NCBI taxonomy): Bacteria > Bacillati > Actinomycetota > Actinomycetes > Mycobacteriales > Nocardiaceae > Rhodococcus > Rhodococcus sp. Ni2. Next base: position 938,416 of record NZ_WOXZ01000001.1, on the reverse strand, counting down.
GGAACCGGCCAGATGGGAAAGCTGGTCGTCGAGCAGGCAAAGGCAGGGGGCCATGACGTGGTCGCTGCCGCTCGATCGACGGGAGTCGACATCTCTACGGGTGCCGCGTTGGACGAAGCATTTTCCGGCGCCGACGTGGTCGTCGACGTGAGTGATCATGTCACCAACAGTGCGAGGAAGGCGATCGAGTTCTTCGAGACGGCAGCGAAGAACATCGCCGCGGCCGAAGCCAGGGCCGGCGTGAAGCACCACGTGTTGCTCTCGATCGTGAACTGCGACGATCCGCGATTGAAGTCCTTCGGTTACTACCAGGGGAAGGCTGCGCAGGAACGCGCGGTGGAAGCGTCGAGTATTCCCTTCACGATCCTGCGATCCACTCAGTGGTTCGAGTTCGGCGAGAAGACGATCGCGCTCTTCGGGCTGGGGCCGGTCGCGATGGTTCCCCGGATGCGGTCACAACCGGTGGCAGCGAAGACCGTCGCCGAGGCGCTCGTGACCTGCGCTCAGAACGGTCCGACCGGGAGGGCTCCGGACCTGGCCGGGCCCGAGGTCCTCGAGATCCCGGCCATGACGCGCGAGATCTTGAAATACCGTGGCCGACGTAAGTGGCTGATCCCGATCTCGATGCCGGGAGCGGGTAAGGCGATGAAGGGTGGGGCGTTGCTGCCCGCGCCGGGATCGACAACTGCAGGACCCACGTTGGAAACCTGGTTGCGCGAGAACTGAATAGGAAAGGCGGCCGCGCAAGTGCGCGGCCGCCTTTTACTCACGTGGACGGTTGGGTTCAGAGATCCGGGTACGAGGTGAGGTTGTCGACCTTCTCGGTGGTTTCGGGCTCTTCGGGCAGCTTGCCGGTCACCAGGAAGATGACACGTCGGCCGACCTCGACGGCGTGGTCGGCGAATCGCTCGTAGAAGCGGCCGAGCAGCGTGACGTCGACTGCGGCGGCAACGCCGTGCTTCCACTCACGGTCCATGAGGACGGTGAAGAGGTGGCGGTGGAGGTCGTCCATCGCTTCGTCTTCTTCGCGCAGACGGGCAGCGCGCTCGGGGTCGCGGGTCTCGAGGACGACCTTGGCGGCCGCACCGATGGAGACAGCGATGCGTCCCATCTCGGCGAAGTAGCCGTTGACCTCTTCGGGAAGCACGTGGTTGGGATGTCGGCGGCGCGCGATCTTGGCGACGTGCAGGGCGAGTGCGCCCATGCGGTCGATGTCGGCGACGATCTGGATTCCGCTGACCACCGAGCGCAGATCTCCGGCAACGGGAGCCTGCAGGGCGAGCAACGCAAACGCGCGCTCCTCGCAGATGGTGCTGAGTTCGGTGATCTTGTCGTGTTCGCCGATTACTTGTTCTGCCAGGGACAGGTCTGCCTGGAGCAGGGACTGGGTGGCGCGCTCCATAGCGGCACCTGCCAGTCCTGCCATCTCGCCGAGCGTGTCTGCAAGCTCGGTCATCTGTTCGTTGTAAGCCACGCGCATGAGGTCAGAGCCTACGTGCCGTGAAAGACCAAGTCACAAGCACCAGGTGAACGCAAGGTGAATGAACGCGTGTCAGTCGCAGGTGGTGTCGCCGGCGTTGACGCTGGCGATGTCGGCGGGCAGAGCCGTCGAGGTGCTGGTGTCGACCGACGTCGGATTTGCCGCCAGGATGGTTCCCGGGTCCGCGGGGGCGACGACGGTGCCGGCGAAATTGCTTCCGACGACGACCTCGATCATGTCTCCCATGCTCGGAGCGAGAACCAGAACCGCGCCGGGAATCGACGACGCGACCGTCACCGCTTCAGCCTCGTAACCTGCGGCGTAGCGCACGACGGTGGTCGACGCTTGAGCATTCGCCAGGCCGGTGGCTGCGCTGAAGTTACCGACCGTGGAGATCTGGAAACCGTAAGCCGCGAGGCTGTCGGCGATCGTCGCGGCCTGCCCGGCGATTCCCGAGGCGTTGGAGACGTCGACCGAGATGTTGTAGGCGCTCATTGCCTCGACGGAAGTGGCGGCCGGCGGCGTGCTGGACGTAGGAGCGGTTGTCGTGGAACTGGTCGACGACGGTGTGGTGTCCTCGCGCTCTTCGCCCGGAAGCGGATCGTCGTCGATGATCGCCTGGAAGAGGGACTTGATCTCGTCCGTGCGAGGAATCTCGTTGCCCCAGTCGTTGGTGCCGTCCGTGGGGACCGTCAAGAACGTGACCGCGCCTGCGTCGACGTTCTGGAGCGAGCGACCGAGGGTGACCAGTGACTTGGTGTCGATGTTTTCGACGAACGTGTCGCTGGTGAAGGCGTTGATGAATCCGTTGAGCTTGCTCGGATTCAGGAGGACCTGGTTGGACAGGGCCGAGCGGAGCAGCGCCGACAGGAACTTCTGCTGACGGGTGATGCGCCCGTAGTCGCCGTTGCCCTCGGCTTCGACGTGGCGAGCACGCACGTAGTTGAGGGCGGTACGGCCGTCGAGCATCTGCGTGCCGCCGGAGGCGAGGACGGTTCCGAGGATGCCGTCTTCGATCGGTCCGGGGGAGCAGACGTTCACACCGCCGACGGTGTCGACCATGCGCTCGAAACCGGCGAAGTCCATTCCGACGAAGTGCCCGATTTTCAGGCCGGACATCTTCTGGATGACCTTGACCAGGCATTTGGGGCCACCGAGTGCGTACGTCGCATTGAGTTTGTCCCCGCTCGCTGCCGGGAAGGTTTCGCTGGTGTACTTGCCGGCGTCGTTGTCCCATCCCTGACAGATCGGACGTTCGACGTCGAGGTCACGCGGGAAGGAGACGGCGACGACGCGGCTTCGGTCGGCGGGAATGTTCACCAGCATGACCGTGTCGGCTCGGGCGCCTTCGGCGTCTTCGACGGTTCCGGCGCCGATCTCACCGCTCGCACCGGCGCGGGTATCGGTGCCGATGATCAGGTACGTCTCGTCGCCGAGTTGACCACCGGCGTCGATGATGTCGTCGGACTCGGTGTCGAGTGCCGCAATCTGATCGAATCCGCCTTCGACCGAGCGCAGATAGCCCCACACGACGCCGGTCAATGCGAGAGACATGACGGCCAGGAACGCTACTGCCGATCGGCCGATCACTTTTGCGCGATGGCGGCGGCGAATCTTGCTTTGCGCCAGACGAGTGGCGCCGGTGTCACCGACTACCCGCGGCACTGCGGAGGTGACGGGATGTTCTTCGGTGATCCAGTCCGCAGCGGCGGGCGGAACGGTCGGACGGGCGGGAATCGGCCGGGCGGGGGGCGGCGACGACGCTGCTGAAGATTGAGTCTTGGGTGTTACGGATTTGTTCGGCGCCGGCTTGGGCGGCGTAGCCGGGGCTGGTGGCGGCTTCTTGTCGCCTACCCGACGGACCAACTCGGCGACCGAAACAGAGTCGTCGGTCGGAGGCGAGTCCCGTCGCCCGGTACGTCCACTGCTGCGACGCTCCGGGGGACTGGGTGGTTGCGGTGTTGGTCGCTGGGGTGTGGCAGGGCGCTGGGGCGTTGCCGGTTGGTCCGGTTGGGCGTTGCGGAAGCGCTTGTCTGCGAGCGGACGTTCCCAGGGGGCGCGGCTCTCGGGCGGAGGTGGGCCCGAATCGTGATCATCACCCACCGATGCAACCTGTCCCGTCGTCGACTGTCAGTAACTCGTCATTCAGATGCCGGCGTCAACCGGTTGTCGACGAAGCTGGAGCCATATTACTGGTGAATCCTGAGTGCTTCACTCAGAAAGTGATGTGAGTAATCCGACGGCGTGTTTTCGCTAGCCACCAGAGTGCATCATGTCAGCTCCCACCGGCACAAGGTCGTCTTCGGGATCGTCGAGCCAACCTTCCGGGAGTGCTACCTGACCGGGTGAGCCTTGGCGTCCGCGCGGGCCTTCGGCGTCCTTGGGGAACGGGACGTCGTGGTCGAGCTGTCCGAGCAGATCGTCCAGTTCGGACAACGTGCTGACCAGAGCCATCGAGACCCGCAGATCCGATCCGACCGGGAACCCACGCATGTACCAGGAGACGTGCTTGCGAAGTTCGCGCAGACCCTTCATTTCACCGTGATGTGCGGCGAGCAGTTGGGCGTGACGGGCGATGATCTTGGTGACTTCGCCGAGCGTCGGCGGCGTGGCGATCTGTTGTCCGTTGAGAGCTGCGCTGAGTTCCGCGAACAGCCATGGCCGTCCGAGGCAGCCGCGTCCGACGACGACGCCGTCGCAGCCGGTCTCGTTCATCATGCGGGCAGCATCCGAGGCGTCGAAGATGTCGCCGTTGCCGAGGATCGGCACGTCGGTGACGTGTTCCTTGAGGCGCGTGATCTCGTTCCAGTCAGCAGTGCCGGAGTAGCGCTGCGACGCGGTACGTGCGTGAAGTGCGACGGCAGCGGCGCCTTCAGCTGCCGCGATCCGGCCGGCGTCGAGGTGCGTGTGATGTTCGGGGTCGATGCCGACGCGCATCTTGACGGTGACCGGAATGTCGGTGCCTTCGGTGGCGCGCACGGCTGCCGCGACGATCTGACCGAACAGTCGACGCTTGTACGGTAGCGCCGATCCGCCGCCCTTGCGGGTCACCTTGGGTACCGGGCAGCCGAAGTTCATGTCGATGTGATCGGCCATGTTCTCGTCGACGATCATCTTGGCCGCGGCGTAAGTCGTATCCGGGTCGACGGTGTACAGCTGCAGCGACCTGGGCGTTTCGGTCGGACCGAACGTGGTCATGTGCATCGTGGCGGGTTGGCGTTCGACGAGCGCGCGGGCGGTGACCATCTCGCAGACGTAGAGCCCGGACGTGCTGCCTGCACGTTCGAGTTCGAGTTCACGGCACAGCGTGCGGAAGGCGACGTTGGTGACGCCCGCCATGGGTGCGAGGACCACGGGGCTGTGCAGCTCGAGTGAACCGATACGAAGGGATGACATGTCTACCTCTGAACAAATACTTGTGACAATTGGAAGTGCCCGGTACCGAATCCGGTACCGGGCACAGAATAGCTGGTGAAACTAAGAAGCCTGCTGTTCGCGCTTGGCGGCTTCGCGTGCGAGCATGCGATCGCGCTGTTCCTCGAACTTCGTCGCGTTGGCGGCGAGTGTCTCGAGGAAGGCCGCCAACTCTTCGCGCGTGTTCTCGCCTTCGGCGCTGAAATCGTTGCGCTCGAAGATGTTCCACTTACGCAGGACAGGCCAGACGACCTCGTCGAGGTGCTGGCGAAGGTCGTAGATGCCGTGCTTGGCCATGAGGGCGCCGTTGCGGCGGAAGTTCGGCATGCCGGCACCGGGCATCTGGAAGTTCTGGACGATGTTCGCCACAGCCTTGAGCGCCTGATCGGGAGCAAGATCGAGCGCGGCGGCGCAGATGTTGCGGTAGAAAATCATGTGCAGGTTCTCGTCGGCGGCGATGCGCTGAAGCATCTTGTCGGCAATCGGCTCGTCGCAGGCCTTGCCGGTGTTGCGGTGGCTGACGCGCGTCGCGAGTTCCTGGAAGGTCACGTAGGCGACCGAGTGCAGCAGGCCGGCGTCGCCCTCGTCGATGGGTGCGCTGTAACCGTTTGTCATGTGTTCCATGCGGAAGCGCTCGAGCTCGACGGGGTCGACTGCGCGCGTGACGACGAGGTAGTCACGCATCACGATGCCGTGGCGGTTCTCCTCGGCGGTCCACCGGCCGACCCACGTTCCCCAGGCACCGTCCTGCGAAAAGTTCTCGGCGATCTCACGGTGGTAGGACGGCAGGTTGTCCTCGGTGAGCAGGTTGGTGATCATCGCGGCGCGAGCTACCTCGCCGAGTTGTGACTGTTCGAGACTCCAGTCTTCGCCGCCCATGGCTGCGAAGTTACGACCCTCGTCCCACGGAACGTAGTCATGTGGATGCCATTCCTTGGCCATGGAGATGTGGCGGTTGACGTTCTCCTCGGCAACCGGCTGCAGCTCTTGTAGCAGCTCCAGCTGCGTCAGAATCCTCGTCATTTCTTGCCTCCATGTTGAGTGAATGCGCGACTTCGCCCCAGCCTACGGCACCGTAGGTTTGAAAAGAATGGCATGAAAATTGCTCCCCTCGAGGGATGTTACCGATCCGTAGTTATCCGGGGGCACTTTCACTACCAAGTCGTTCTTTCGACGTAGTCGCGGAAAGTCCGGGCGGGATCGGACAGCTCGCGGCTCTTCGACCAGATCAGCCCTATTTTTCGCTGTGCTCCTTCGATCGGTACGTAGACGACTCCTTCGGCCCAGATCGGTGGATCCTGAACCGGCATGACCGAGACACCGAAGGACGCGGAGACCAGTCCGCCGACCGTTGCCAGCTCGCTGCTCTCGAAGACGAAATTCGGAGTGAATCCTGCGGCCGCGCACAGTTCATCGAGAATTCTTCGCATCCCGAAGTTCGGATGCATACCGATGAACGGTTCGTCGGCCGCGTCCGCAAGCTCGACCGAATGCAACTTCGCAAAGCGATGATCAGCCGGAACAGCCAATGCCAGTGACTGCTGGGCGATCTGCATCCACGCCACCTGCGGATCGCGCGGCTGAGGCGAGACGACGGCCAGGTCGGACGTGCCGGCGGCGATTCTGTCGACCAGGAACTGCGCGCTGTCCTGATGCAGTTCGAATCGCACTCCGGGATGCTCGACGCGGTATCCGCGCAGCATGTGCGGCACCAACCAGGTGCCGAACGAGTGGAGGAAGTCGAGCCGGACCGTGCCGCTCTCTGGGCTCGCCAGCGACTGGATTTCGGTCTGCGCGGCGTCGAGGGCACGCAGTGCGATGCGAGCATGTCGATAGAGGATCTCGCCGTACCGGTTCAGTTCGAGTCGGCGTCCCTGACGGTCGAAGAGTGTCACGCCGATCTGTCGTTCGAGGCGTGCGAGTTTGCGCGAAAGGGTCGGTTGCGACAGGTGAGTCAGATCCGCGGTAGCGGTCACCTGTTGGGTTTCGGCGAGCACGACAAACCATTCGAGGTCTTCGGTCAGCATCACGAACCCAATCTATATACCTCCAGGGCATATAGAACACCAAGTTTATGCATTTTCTTTTGCCGAGTCTGGGCGGGAGGATTCTTGCCGGAGGTAAGTGATGCCTGGAGGTACGTGGTGACTGTCGAGAATGTGATCGAATCCGAAGTGATGCCGCTTCGCCGCGGAACATCGGGATATCGAACCGTGACCGTTGCGTTGTTCGCGGCCGGGCTGTCGACGTTCATCTCGATGTACGCGGCACAGGCGTTGCTGCCTGCGTTCGCCGAAGACTTCCACGTCTCGCCTGCGGTGTCTGCGCTGTCCGTCTCGACGACGACGGGCATGTTGGCGTTGGCAATCATTCCGGCCAGTGCGCTCTCCGAGCGGTTCGGTCGCACGCGGGTGATGATCGCGTCGGCGTTGGCGTCCTGTGTGATCGGTTTACTTCTGCCGCTGAGTCCGACGATCGAGGTTCTGCTGGTCGGACGCGCAGCACAAGGATTGGCTCTGGCCGGTGTCCCGGCGGTGGCGATGGCCTATCTGGCCGAGGAGGTCGATCGGAAGGACCTCGGTGCAGCGATGGGAAGGTACGTCGCCGGCACGACGATCGGTGGGCTGATCGGACGGCTCGTGCCGTCGGCCGTCGTCGATTTCAGTACGTGGCGTTGGGCGCTGTTGACTGCGTCCGCGTTGTCGGCATTGTTCGCGCTCAACATGATCCGGCGGCTTCCCGCGTCGAAGTTCTTTCGCCCGCAACCGATATCGGTGCGCACGATCGCGTCGAATCTACGACGCCACCTTGCGAACCCGTCGCTGCGAACACTCTTCGCTTTGGGATTCATCCTGATGGGCGGCTTCGTGTCGATTTACAACTTCCTCGGGTTTCGGCTCACGGCAGCACCTTTCGGCCTTCCTGAAGCGCTTGTGGGCCTGGTGTTCCTTTTCTACCTTGCCGGAACTTTCACCTCGGCGGTAGCCGGCGGGGCCTCTGACCGACTGGGTAGGCGCAGCGTGCTGCTCGGGTCGGTTGTCGTCATCGGTATCGGCCTGGCACTGACCGTTCCGGACAATCTGGCGTTGACGCTCGTGGGGATGCTGCTCTTCACCGGAGGATTCTTCGCCGCACATTCGGTGGCCAGCGGTTGGGTGGGGCTGATCGCTACCGATCACCGGGCCGAGGCGTCGGCGTTGTATCTGTTTGCCTACTACGCGGGTTCGTCCGTGGCGGGCGCCCTCGCGGGTCTTGCATACGCGGGTGGCGGTTGGGTCGGGGTCAGTGCTTTTGTGGGCGCGCTGCTGTTGGTTGCGTTTGCCTTGTCACTGAGGATGTTTCGATCTTCGACGGTTGACTGAACCGAGCACTGCGGCGATCCCGAACGGGATCGCCGCAGTGCGAATCTGTCGAGCGTATTACTTCTTGCCGCCGCCGAGGAGGCCGCCGAGCAGGTCTCCGAGGCCGCCGCCCCCGGATCCGCCCAAGATACCGCCGAGTGCTCCGCCGATGCCGCCGCCGGAATTGCCGCCGCCGCCGAGAATTCCGCCGAGGAGGTCCCCGAGTCCGCCGCCACCGGAGGCCTGGGTCTGCGCGCCGGCTCCGCCACCGGTGAACTGCTTGGCGAGGTAAGCCAGGACGATGGGAGCGAGGATCGGCAGCAACTGCTTCACCAGATCGTTTCCACCGCCGCCACCGACACCGCCCAGTGCGCTGGCGACCTGATCGGTGTTGCCGCCGAAGATGTTCGAGACGATCTTCTGACCGTCAGCGGTGTCGACTTTGCTGATGTCGACGCCGTCGTCGAGAAGGCTGGTGTCGGCGTGCGACTGCAGCGCACTTTCGAGTGAGGCTGCGCCGGCGGGATCCTGAGCGTTGGCGCCGAGGCCACCGACGAGGGTCGGAAGTGCAGTCTTGACCGCCGATTCGGCAGTTGCCTGGTCCACGCCGAGTTGCTGCGCGATCTGGTCGATGGGGATCTGGGATAGAAGGTCGTCAAGCGATGCCATTGATGCCCTACCTCTTCTGGGGTACTACTCGTCAGTACCCGGCTGTTGCAGACACTAGTGAATGTCGGCGTCGACGGTAACCCTCCGGTTGCCGAGCGGTCAGGCTCGGGTCTTCTCGCGGGGGACCAGGCACGCTAGGAGAGCGAGAATCAGTCCGCCGGCCGTCAGAATGAATCCTGTCTGATTTGTCAGGATCGTGGAGTAGTTTTCCCTGATGACATTGTCGAACTGATCGTTCACGCGGTAGTAGAACGTGCCAAGAGTCCCCAATCCCACGATAATTCCGATCCATGCTGCGATGCGAGAACCGAACAATGCGGCGATCAGAATCAATACGGCGGCGGCGAGCAGAAGTATCGCCATCGACCGGTAGAAGGTCACGGACTGATCGCCGAGTTGCTCGATTGCCCACCCTGCCGGAAAGCCGTCCCGCAGGTCCTCGAGGCGAACGTTGTCGGGTTTGACCCCGGCCAGTACGTACATGAACGAGCCGACGGCAACGGCGATTCCACAAATGAGCAGAACGAGATGAACTAACGTGCGCATGCCAGTCTCCCTGTGTTCGGAGTTCGGTGACGCGGTCGTCGCCGAGCCTAGCTGTGTCGCGGGTGTCAAGCTCGGTATCGAGCGTGCAGAATCGTCTCCATGCCCGACAACATGCGTCGACTCGAAGAGATCTCGCTGTCGCTGCCGGAAGCGGAGCGCGTCGACATCGAAGCGTGGGACGGCCACCCGACGTTCCGGGTCCGCGGCAAGAACTTCGTGTTCTGCAACCTCGAAGCCACCTCCTTGACCGTCAAGCTGAGCAAGGAGGAAGCCGAAGCGGTGGTGGCCACCGAACCAGGCGCAAGTGCTGCGGGCTATGGACTCGGTCGACACGGGTGGGTTGCACTCGACATCGGCACCGACGTTTCCGAGGAGAAATGGTCGCAACTGGAGGAGTGGATCTACACCTCGTTCACCCTCGTTGCGCCGAAGCGGCTTGCCCGGATCGTTCTCGATGCGGATGAGGAACGCCCGTAACGGATAGATTCGTCAGTACAGACGCCGACTAGACGAGGAATTGTCATGACGACACCGGAAACTTCACCGGCCACCGCAAAACCGGGCATGCCGCCGTGGGCGAAGAAGGCCATCGGGATCGCAGTGATGGCGGTGGTCCTGGTCATCGCTTACTTCATCCTTGCCGCCTTCCTACCGCGTTGGTGGGCGCAGCGCATTGCGTCGTTGGCGAACGGCAGTTTCAGCGCCGGAATCGCGTGGGGGCTGCTGTTCGGTCTCGTGTGCACCCTGGTCCCGCTCATCTTCTTCCGGGCGGTCTGGCAGGTGCGCAAGCGCAAGCATGCTCGAATCATGCAGATCACGGCTCTCGCGTTGGGTGTGATCTTCGCGCTGCCGAATCTGCTCTCTCTGACAGTTGTTCTCGGCAACAACAACGCTGCGCATGCGGGCGAGCGGATCCTCGACGTCGACGGCCCCGGATTCCGCGGAGCATCCGTTGTCGGTGCCGTCCTGGGCGTTGCGTTGTTCCTTGGACTTGTCGCGCTCGGCTACATGTACAAAAAGCGTGGAAAGGATCTCGACAAGATGCGCGGTGAGCTCAAGCAACACGAGCCGCAGAGTAAGGGCGAGGCTCCGGCTCCGGAAATCTGAGTCAGCTCTTCGACCGAGTACTCAGGCCGACACCGACTCCGACGGTTCCCGCCGCCACCAGTCCGGCGAGCGGGACAGCCCAGTGTCCGGCAAATGTGCAGGCGAGAACCAGGATTGCACTCACCGGTAGAACGGCCTGCTCGATCCTGTCGCGCTTGAAGTGGCGTGAATGCATGAGCCACACGAAGATCAGGAACATCGCGGCCGGAATCGTGACCGCGGCAGATGCTGCGAACGTCGAAATGTGCGCTTCGCCAACTGCTTCCTCGACGGCTACTTCGATGCCGGCGCCGATGGCCGCAGCGGATCCGAATACGAAGTAGTGCCCGTATCCCCACAACAGGACGGCGCGATTGCCTTGGTCTGCGAGGTACTCGTGGATCGGGACGGCGAAGTAGATCCACAACGCGGAGAACACGGTCAGAACTCCGCCGACGGCAATCGGAATCAGTAGATCGGCGGCGTCGAAATCCCGGATGCCGGATTGGACCGCGATGGTCGCGGCAGCGATGGTTTCGCCGAGCATGATGATGGTGAAGAGGCCGTAGCGTTCGGCGATGTGATGCGGGTGCCACGGCGTCTGGTGGTTGCGTTCGGCGATCGCCGGCACCGCGAGTTCGGCGATCATGAGAACGAAGAAGCCCGGAATCCACGCCGACGCCGGCATCAGAAGCAGCACGATCCAGCCGGCCTGGACGATCACGAGCCCGGCGGCATATTGCAGAGCAGTGGTTCGCGCTGCACCGGATTCACCGCTGGCGGCTCGAAGCCATTGGCAGGTGAGCGCAATTCGCATGATGAGGTAGCCGACGATGGCCGTCGTACGGTCGGTTCCGTCGAATGCGTCGGGGATTCCGGCGGCGAAGACGAGCACGCCACAAATCTGTACGAAGGTCGCGACCCGGTAGGGGACGTCGTCCGTGTCGTAGGCAGACGCGAACCAGGTGAAGTTCACCCACGCCCACCACAGCGCGAAGAAGACGAACATATAGCCGGCGATGCCGTCGGCGTAGTGGCCCTCGGCGACAGCATGCACCAGTTGAACTCCGGCCTGTGCGGCTGCAACCACGAAACACAGGTCGAAGAACAGTTCGAGTGGTGTCGATGCTCGATGGTTCTCGTCGCGGCTGCGTGCGCGCATCCGGATGATCGGCATTACGGCCCGGCCGTGGCCCGCGCCTGTACTGGTGTGTTCTGTCATCGTCCCCACCTTGCTCCGACGTCTAGTGCAGGAGCGCAGTCTAGGGCGAATTCCGTCGGGTCGACGAATGAGACATTTCGCCCCTCACCACACGAGAACGGGTTTGATGACGCGCCCCGACGCTTGATCTTCGACGGCTTTGTTGATGTCGGAGAAGGCGTAGCGCGTCACCAAGCGGTCGATCGGAAACCGGCCACCAGTGAAGAGTTCGACGAGTTCGGGGATGAACGTCGAGACTTCCGACTCTCCTTCGATGCATCCTCGAATTGTCTTTCCGCTCAGCATGATGTCGGCCATGTTCATCTCGACCGTGGACGCTCCGAGTCCGACTACCGCCAGTGTTCCCCGTGCTCGAAGTGATGTGACGGCTTGATTGATCACGGAGCCGATTCCGGTGGTGTCGAGGGAATGTGTCGAACCTCCGTCGGTGGCGGCGCGTACTGCTTCGACCGCGTCCTCGGTGGTCGGATCGACAGTGACGGCGCCGAATTCCTCGGCGAGTGCGCGCCGCTGCGCAACGGGGTCCACGGCGACCAGGGTGGAAACGCCGGCAGCCCTCGCTGCCAGTAGCGCTGCGAGTCCGACGCTGCCGGCTCCGAAGACGACAAACGTCGAGTCGGGCTCGGGGCGAAGTAGATTCAGCACGGCACCCGCGCCGGTTTGAAATCCGCAGCCGAGGGGAGCCGCGACGGTCAGGTCCACTGCAGGATCGACGACGACGGTGTTGTCGGCAGTGGCGATGACGTATTCCGCGAAGCTGGACTGGCCGAAGAAGGCGGACCGTATCGGAGTTCCGCTTCGCCGGACCGGCGTCGAGCCGTCGGTGCGTGCGCCAGAGCTGTTGAGCCCGTGTGAGCTTTCGCAGTACGCCCGATGGCCGCTGAGACACTGCCTGCACACACCGCAACTGCGGTAGCTCAACAACACGTGATCGCCGGGCACGACCTTGTCGATCGCCGAGCCGACGGCCTCGACCACCCCCGCCCCTTCGTGCCCGAACACGCAGGGGCCGAGTCGTTCCGGTAGCACCGACTTCGTGAACAGATCTGTGTGGCACAGGCCGGTCGCGACGATGCGAACCAGGATCTCGTCTGCGCGGGGTTCGTCGATCTCGACGGTGTCGAGTGTGAAGGGGGAGTGCGGGCCGTGTGAGAGCGCCGCTGTCATCTGCATGGCGGACGTCGAATTCTGTTCGGCGCGAATCACGCTCGCTCGAGCAGGAAGTAGTAGTGCTGTCCGCCGTCGAGAACCAACGCCGATTTTCCGTTCATGATGCCCATGAGCGTCGAATCGTCGACCTTCTTGAAGTGGTCGAAGATCGGCGCGCCGTCGTAGACCATCGTCGCCGTGACTTCGCCACGAAACTCGATGTTCCACAGACTTGCCTCGCCATTGCCGCTCTTGACGTCGGAGTAGAGGTTGCCGTCTTCGTCTCGGCAGATCAACGGCTTGGCGTCCTCGACCGAGTTGAAGGTCTTGCCGTACCAACGGCTCGCGAACAGCTTTTCGTGAAGACGGTGACCGGTGGCGAAGTCGTCACCCTTCCACTCGCCGAGGATTTCTTCGGCGGCGACGGTTTCCAGCGCGGCCCACACTTCGTCGAGTTCTGCTGGTGATACACCACTTTCCGCAGCACGGAGCCGGGCGAAAGCAGTTCGGGCTTCGTCGAGATTCATGTCTCTCCTCGAGTTGACGGTAAGTGGCACGACTTGTTCGCGAACCAAATTGTTCGTCAACTCTGCACGCTACGCCGAACCGGATGGTTCGGCAACGGTCGATTCGTTCTAGGCTGTGAACATGCGCTCAGCAGGGGAAGCTACGAGGGACCGCATTCTGGCGGCCGCAAAGGACGAATTTGCCACGTACGGGCTGGCCGGCGCGCGGATCAATCGGATCGCCGCGCAAGCGCGTGCCAGCAAAGACCGTCTCTATGCGTACTTCGCAAGCAAGGAAGAGTTGTTCGCTGCCGTGACCGAACAGTGGACGTCCGAAACAACAGCGGAGACAGCACTTCGAGGTGACGACTTGCCGGGCTATGCAGGTCGCCTCTTCGACAACTACGTTGCCCATCCCGAGAACGCCCGATTGCAGCAATGGGCGGATCTCGAAGCGCCGGACGTCATGAGCGAGGACGACATACGAAGCAAGACCTTCCGGCCTAAAGTTGCGGAAATCCGCAAGGGGCAGCTCGAGGGGCACATCGACCCCGCGTGGAATCCCACGGAGTTGATCCTGCTGATCACGGATATCGCCCGGATGCTCGCGCTCAAGTCGTCTCGTTCCATCCCTCGACGTCGGGAGGCGGCAGTCGAGGCGGTTCGGCGTTTGATTGTGGCTTAGCGAGTCCAAACGCGAACGTCCACGCCCGTCGCTGTGTGGTTGCCCGGATTTACGGATTTCTCAGTAACGGTGCGTACGTTGGGCGTCGGCTCGTTGACGCCCTCGGGATGTTGACGTGCCGCCAAAACTTTTGTCGTCGACTGTTCAGATGCTGGTGAGCAAAAGGATCGCGGCCGGCCACCCTGACTGAATATCGTCGACGCCGAGCGTGTTCCTTCGGTGCGCGCACCCGTTCAGCATCTGGAGTGGACCCGTGTCGAAGTGGCCGTGCATATGAAGATCTCGAAGAAGGTAGCGCTGGTCGTTGTGGCTGCTTGCGCCCTGACGTTGGGATCGGCGCAAGTCGGAACCGCCCGCGCGGACGCGCCGGTCAAGGTCAGCGTGGCCGGTCATGTGGTGAGCGCCGGGCACTTCGAGCAGGTGCGGCGCCCCAACCGGTGTGTGAAGGCCGGGACGGGGAAGTCGAAACCGAGCGAGCAGAAGTCCACGAATCGCAGTGGGCGTCGAGGCAGCGGGGGATGCTTCTGACGGTGGTTGCGAAGTTCCGCAATCAGCCGTCCTGGATCTGTAACACGTTCTAATCTTGCGTGATGGACGTGACCTATGAGGGGACCAAACGCGAAGTCGCTACTGACAAGGGGACTTTGCGCTATCACGAGGCGGGCGATGGTCCGCCGTTGATCCTGTTGCACGGCTCAGGGATCGGTGTGAGTGGTTGGCGGAACTATCGGGGGAACCTCGAGGTGTTCGCAAAGCACTTCCACTGCTACCTCCTGGAGTTCCCGGGGTTCGGCGTGAGCGATGCCGTCGACGGTCATCCAGTTCTCACGGCAACCTCGGCGGTGGTTCGATTCATGGATGCGCTGGGAATCGAATCCGCTGCGATGATCGGCAATTCGATGGGCGGAGTTGTCGGGGTCAACGTCGCGATGAGGTTCCCTGACCGCGTCCGCAGATTGGTCACCATCGGAGGCGTGGGCCCGAACATCTTCAGTCAGAACCCGAGCGAAGGTACGCGTCTCCTCCAGGAATTCGCCGACGCTCCCAGCCGTGAGAAGTTGGTTCGCTGGCTCGAGTGCATGGTTTACGACAGATCCGTGATCACCGAGGAGCGGATCGAGGAACGATGGCAAACGGCCAACGATCCGGCCTCGCACCAGGCATTGACCGCGATGTACGGATCCAAAGCCTTTGCCGCTCAGCAGCAGATGATGTCCAACTCGGATGTGCCGCCGTACTGGTCGATGATGCACAAGGTGCAATGCCCGACCTTGCTGACATGGGGGCTCGATGATCGGCAGTGTCCACCGGACATGCCGATGATTCCGATGCGACTGATTCCGAACGCTGAACTGCATGTATTTCCGAACTGCGGGCACTGGGTGATGATCGAAGCCAAGGAGGCATTCGAGCGCGTGACCCTCGAGTTCCTGCTTCGATGACCTGCTGTTGCATTCATGTGGCACGAATCGATGTGGCACGAATGCACAAGACCCGGCGCCTCTGAATGAGGCGCCGGGTCTGTGTTTGTGCCCCCAGTAGGACTCGAACCTACGACCTGCGGATTAAAAGTCCGTAGCTCTACCAACTGAGCTATAGGGGCGCGGCGCAGAGTCTAACGGGACCGCAGAGTCCGTGAAAACACCACCCCCACCAGAAGGGCGATTCCGATGACGGCGATGGTCCCGCCAGTGCGATGCAGACCCGCGTCGTCGATGGTTCCGCGCATGGTCAGCTCGATGACGACGGCCGCAAGGTTGGCGCCGATGTACTGGATTGTTCGGTAAAGGCCGATCGCGGTCCCGACGTCGGCGGAGGTGGTCACCGAGTTGATCAGGTTCTGGTTTCCCATGTTGTTGAAGCCGTTGGGAATGCCCAGGATCGCCGCAATCAGCAGGAGTGCCACTAGGGGAGTCGAGCTCGATTCGACAAAGGCGATCAGAACGCCGCCGACGGCCAAGGCCGCGGTGCCGATCAGCAGGGTGATCCGTGCGCCGAATTTCCCGTACACCCTGGATGCGGACATGGTCGCGAAGATCCCGACCGCAGCGACGGGCAGCATGAAGAGCCCGGCGCTGATCGGTGACATTCCGCGGGCTACCTGTAGCCACTGGGGGAGTCCGAAGAAGATGCAGTAGAACGCTGTGTAAGTCAGCAGGGTCCGGCCGAGAGTCATGCTCAGTGCGCGGTTTCGGACGACGGCGCGGACGTCGATGAACGCCGAGGCCGTTCGACGTTCCCACCAGACGAACAGGAACGCGAAGAGGGCCGTCGACGGGACGAGGTACCACTTCGCGTGCTCGGCGAGAGAGAGGAGAAAGAGCATCGTCGATGTCGTCAGAGCGAGAAACAGGGTGATGCCGAGTGGGTCGAGAGATTTGAACAACGCAGCGGCGCCGGCCCGGTCGGGCAGGGCGGAGTCGCTCGGGGCGGCGAAGAAGACCCATACGGCAGTGACGACGACAAGCGGGAGGTTCACCCACATGATCGATTGCCAACCGAGTGTGCCGACCAACAACCCGCCGAGAGTGGGCCCCAGCGCGACGACCGATTGAGCGCAAATGGTGAGTGTTGCTATAGCTGAACGGGTTTGAGTCCGGTGGCGGTCAGCGTATTCGCGGATGACGGTCATCGCGTTCGGATACTGTGTCGCCGTGCCGATTCCGAGCAGGATTCGTGCGGCGATCAGCCAGCCCAGCGACGGGGCGAGCGAGCCGAGGATCGATCCGGCAGCGATCAGGCCCAATCCGGCGAGGTAGACGCGTTTGGCGCCGAGGATCGATCCGAGTCGACCAGCCGCCGGCGCCGTGACCGCAGTCGCGATGTAGAGGGCCGAGATGACCCACGCTGTGCCTGAACTGGAACCGAAGTATGTGGCGATCGGGACGATTGCCACCGCAATCATCGACGAGTTCAGCGCTTGAAGAACGGTTCCGGAGCCGAGAGCAAGACTCAGTTTCAGTGGAACGGGAGTTTGGGGGGTCGGCGTTTCGACGACGGTGGTCACGAGTTCATCAGTGACTCCTCTCATATCGATGTCGATGCTGGGGACTCGCCCTGGCCGAGTCTTCGCAGGATTCGGCCGGCGATCAGAAGCAAGTCACGCTCGGCTTCGGTGCACTCGGCGTCGATGACCTCGGCCAGCCACTCTGTTCGTTTCGTTCGGTCTTCGTGAAGGGTCGATGTGCCGAGTTCGGTCATCGTGACCAAGACCGCGCGGCCGTCCGATGGATCCGCCCTTCGCGTCACCATGCCCTGCTCTTCGAGCGCGGCCACGGTCTTTGCGATTGATTGCGGCGTGACGCGCTCGAATTTTGCCAATTCTTTGGCGGTCGACGGACCTTGTCGGTCGAGGTGGCCGAGGGCCTGGATCTGGCTCGGCGTGAGCTTGTGGTCGTTGCGTTTGGTGCGTAGACGTCGGACGAAGGCACCCAGATCGTCCCAAAGTACGTCGATCTCGTCTCGAGCCTTGCTGCGACCCTCTCCAACATTCATTTAGACAGTCTAACTGTGTTGTTTCGATGCTGCCAGTACGGTTTCGACGGAAAAGGGGGAATAAACAATTGCACTAGTTGTTTAAAACCTTGGGACTGCTGTCCATCGGTCGGCGAAGCAGTTCCGTCTGCGAGGTCGAATTATCAGAATCTCGGGCACGAAAAAGCTCGGATGCGCACCCCCTGCGGCGCACCCGAGCGGCCAAAACCATACCACTTGGTGTCTTTTGGGCATAAAGTCGGTTCTTGTCCCCTGAACAGCCGATTGCGTCTAGTACTTTTGGCGGGTATGGCTCTAGTCCTTACGTAGGGTGTGTTGGAGGGGATATTGTGAAGTTTCGGGGGATGACAGGCGCCGATCACGGCGGCTCTGCGTACCAACTCTGCGAGAGGCACAACACCGTAAATGGCACGTCAACAAGAGCGTGCGCGGCGTACCCGCGCCGCCCTGGTCGAAGCGGCTGCAGTCGAATTCGCCAAGCGCGGCTATGCAGCTGCGTCGGTGAACACGATCCTCGAGGGCTCCCGCGCCACCAAAGGCGCCATGTATTTCCATTTCCAGTCCAAGGAAGAGTTGGCGCGAGCGGTTCTGACCTCGGCTATCGAAACCTTCACTGGAATTACTGATCGTTGGGCCAAGAGAACAGACCTCGATCCATTCGTCGCTTTGCACGGTCTCGTGCTCGACATTGCCGAGGTCTTCCGTGCCGAGGTAATCGTGCAGGCGGAATTCCGGCTGATCATCGAGCCCGAGTTCTACAAGGATGTGCAGTCCGGTGGTGGGCAGGTCTGGGGAAAGACCGCCTATGAGTTGGCATTGCGTGCCAAGGACGACGGTTTGCTCCGAGAGGACGCCGACCCGGACAAATTCACGCGTGTACTGGCAGCGAGCCTTGCCGGTCAGCGGTACATGGCAGACCTGATTGCCTCCAGTGGAGATCTGGGCGAGTGGTTCGAGGAGTCTCTCGAAGTAGTCCTCGAAGCCATGGCTACGCCGCAGTGGTTGGAGACGTTCCATCGTGACGGGTGGCCCCAAGTCGAGTTCCCTGACACTGAATAGTGCACTTTTCTGCCCGTGAACAGGCGATTTGTGATTTCCGAATGCCGTGCCATAAGCTATCCAAGCTCCCAACGGAACGCCGTTGGGGTACTAGTTCGGAGAGATCCGGCGGGCCCCCTTCGTCTAGCGGCCTAGGACGCCGCCCTTTCAAGGCGGTAGCGCGGGTTCGAATCCCGTAGGGGGTACGTTTTGCGAAAGCGAAACGATGCAGTATGGTTTGACCCGCACGACACGCTTTGAGATGCACAAATGCCAGGCCAGGACAGTGGTTTGGGAGCGGCTCGAAGATGTAGTACGGTTTCACAGCAAGGAAAAAGCAAGGCCCTGTGGCGCAGTTGGTTAGCGCGCCGCCCTGTCACGGCGGAGGTCGCGGGTTCGAGTCCCGTCAGGGTCGCAAAGCTTTGTTCTCAATCAATCGGTTGAGAACAAAGCAATGCGATAGGCATTCGGTTCGGGTGCCGTCCGGCCAGGTAGCTCAGTTGGTACGAGCGTCCGCCTGAAAAGCGGAAGGTCGCCGGTTCGATCCCGGCCCTGGCCACCATAATTCTTATCGACAAGCTCCAATCTCATGTTCTTCGAACATAAGGTTGGAGCTTTTTCGTGTTCGGATGTCAGTCGCAGTCAACCACTCGGCCCGATCATCTCAGTTATGCGCATCCTTTGTCTCCGTGAATGTTTCCGGTCACCGGGAACGTGCTGGGCGTCACTCCACAGAGGACATCACTATTAGCCGATTGCGGCCGATCCGTGGCTGCGTCTACTGAAAGTGAGGTGGAATCTCCGTGTCGCACTCGAGATCTTGGCGCATCGGGAAAGTCAGCCGCGTCGCCGTCGCATTGTTCGGCACCGGGGTTCTGTTGGTGGGCTGCGCGAGCAACGGTGACGACAGCGGGACCGATACGACGACCGCGTCGGCGGACGTCGTGACCGGCATGGTCAACGAGCAGCCCGATCCGGGAACTGCGGTGGCCGGCGGGACCATGACGTACGGCGTACAGGTGCTCGTTCCCTCACTCGACCCGACGAAGACGGCCGCGCGCGGCGGTTCCGGCGGTGAGGCCTTCGCTGCTGTGTACGACGTCCTGATGAGTTACAACACTGCGAGCGGCGAGTTCGAGCCCAAGTTGGCTCAATCGCTCGAGACAGCTGACGACGGAGCCACCTGGACGCTGAAACTTCGCGACGGTGTGAAGTTCAGTGACGGCACCACCCTCGACGCCAACGCCGTGATCGCGAGCATCGATCGGTACAACGCGGGCAAGGGCAATGGCGCCGAACTGTGGCTGGCTTCGGTGGAATCGGCGCAGGCAAGCGGTCCGACGACAGTGGAATTCAAGCTGAAGACGCCGTGGATGCGTTTTCCGTCGATGCTCGCTCTCGGGCACGGGATGATCGTCGCCCCGAGTTCGCAGCAGGGCGACAAGTTCACCGCCGTCGGAGCCGGACCCTTCACCGAAGATGTCTTCACACCGAGCGTCGAGCGTATCTTCAAGGCCAACCCGTCCTACTACGGCGGCGCCCCCAAGCTGGACAAGTTGCGGATGGTTGCGCTCAACGGTCCGCAGGCGAATCTCGAATCATTGAACAGCGGTCAGCTCGATGTCGCCTACATTCGCGGCCTCACGTCGGCGATCAATTCCGCCAAGTCCGCTGGCTACCCCGGCTACATCGACGTGCTCAATGCCGGTAGTGCCGAGATTATCAACAACCGTGAGGGCCGACCGGGCTCGGATGTTCGCGTCCGTCAGGCTATCGGCTACGCGCTAGACACCACGTTGATCGATCAGCGAGTGGAAAACGGTGAGGGACTGCCGGGCTCGGAGTTGTTCGGTCCGACGTCTCAATGGCATGTAGACACACCGGGTATTGCCTACGACCCCGAAAAGTCGAAGGAACTTCTGAATCAGGCGAAGGCAGACGGGTACGACGGCAGCCTCGACTACGTCGTTCTCAGTGAGCCGAAGGACCACGCGATCGGCCTCGCCGTGCAGTCACTGTTGCAGGCCGTCGGGTTCGAGGTGAACTTGATCTTGGCCAACAACGCCGGCGACATCGTGCAGAAAGTCTACGTCAAGCACGATTTCGACCTCGCGCACGCGGGCATCGGAATGTACGAGTCGATTCTCGATCTCGGATTGTTCTCCACGACCAACAGCACCTCGATGGCGAATACTGCTGGATATGCGAACCCGGCGATGGATCAGCTGATCGCAGATCTACAACAGGCCAAGGACAATTCGTCGACTCTTGCGATCATCGGCAAAATTCAGACGCTGTGGAACGAGACGGTTCCGTCGGCGCCGATCGGCGGGCTCACGTCGTTCTGGGCTTGGCAGAAGAACGTGCACGGTGTGGTTCCGACTGCAACCGGCATCATGCTGTTCGATCAGGCATGGATGGGCGCGAAGTAGCGTTCCAGCGCACACCGAGAGCTCCGTCCGACGCGAGTCGGGCGGGGCTCTTTCGTGTCTACGTCGGCTAGCGTTGCGCAACCCTTTCGATCAGGATGATTGTATTGAAATATGTTGTAGGTCAATATGATTCGACAAGCGTGATTTGACTTGCCCAGCGTGGCCCGCATAGATTGCATCCACCATCCAGAGTGGCTGAGAGACCTGGCTCGATGATGCCGCAGCAACCCGCTACCTAACCGCAGTGTGGGTGCTACCGCCAGGACCGATGGAGGACACATGACTGTATTTGCCGTGGGTATCGAACTGGACGGCGAGGGCACTCACCCCGCTGCCTGGCGCCGAAGCTCACACCGCCCGGACCAGCTGCTCACGGGCAAAGCCGTGCGCGATCGCGTCGCGGCTGCCGAGAATGCCGGCTTCACGTTCGCGACGTTCGACGATTCCATCCTCCCCCCGAGTGGTGACGTGGTCGGCCGCATCGATGCCGTCTCGAGGGCGTCGTACGTGGCGGCGACAACCAGCACGATCGGGCTGGTCCCCGTCGTCGGGACCACGTACGCCGAACCGTTTCATACGTCCTCGCAATTGGCGACGTTGGACTACTCCTCGCGTGGGCGTGGCGGCTGGCTTGCTGTTCCGGTCGAAGACGATGCCGCGGCGAGGGCGTGGGGGAGGGCTCTGGTAACAACGGAGTCGGCGCGTCAGCAAGAGCAGCGGGATTCGGTCACCGTTGTGACCGATCTCTGGGACTCGTGGGAGGACGACGCCGTCGTTCGTGACTATCTCAGTGGGCGTTTCCTCGAACGTGATCGTCTGCATTACGTCAATTTCGAGGGCGACACGTTCTCGGTGAAGGGGCCGGCAATCGTTCCGCGGCCGCCTCAAGGCCAGTTGGTGGTGTTCGGCCGCTACGGCGAAATCGATCCACGCCAGCCGGATGTTGTTCTCGTTTCGGGTGATTCGGTGGAGACCATTGCACAGTCGGCTGCCAAGGCGCGCGATGAGGGCGCGTCATTGGTGGTCGCCGAGGTCGATGTGGCATTCGATACGCCGAATCTGTCTGCGGCGCAGCGGAGGACCGAGCTGAACTCGTACGGGAATGCCGTCGTCACCGGCCGACTGCTCCTGGCTGCAGATCCGGGGGAAGCGGCCGTGGTTCTGAAGGAATTGGCCGGACACCTCGACGGTGTTCATTTCCATGCTCTCGTGATCGACGAGGACCTTCCGGTGCTGGCCAAATTCGTGCTTCCGACGCTGTCCAAGGCCGGGTTGACGCGACGCCCGGTTCCGGGATCGACCCTGAGGGGCAACCTCGGTCTGCAGCGGCCCTCAAATCGATTCGCCCACTCCTCCTGACTTGACTTCGCGCTAAGGATATTTCGGCCATGACTGCATCACGCTCCGCCGTACCTCGACCCGACGCTCACGTTCACTTCGGCGTCTTCTTCCAAGGGGTCAACCACACCACCATCTGGTCCGATTCCGCGAGCGGATCCCAGATCGACTTCGAGACGTTTCGGCGCTTGGTACTCACCGCCGAGCGAGGTCTGTTCGACGCCTTCTTCCTCGGTGAAGGCCTTCGCCTTCGGGAACAGAACGGCAAGATTCTCGATCTGGATATCGCCGGCCGCCCCGACGCCATTGCGCAGTTGGCCGCCCTCGCCGGTATCACCGACAAGATCGGGTTGGTCGCGACACAGAACACCACGTACAACGAACCGGCCGACCTTGCGCGTCGACTCTCCGGCCTCGACCTACTTTCCGACGGACGGGCCGGCTGGAATGCGGTGACCACCGACAACGCGTGGACGGGAGAGAACTTCCGTCGCGGTGGTTTCCTCGACCACTCCCTGCGCTACGAGCGTGCCGGGCAGTTCATCGAAACCGCGCGGGCACTGTGGGATTCGTGGGCCGACGACGCGATCTCGGATTCTCGCACGTCCGAGAACTGGTCTACTCCGGGTGCCGTCGGCGACGTGCGCAGGCAGACTTCACAGTTCGACATCTCCGTGACGCCGACGCTTCCCCGAAGCCGCCAGGGGCATCCGGTCATCTTCCAAGCGGGTGATTCCCCGAGTGGACGCGATTTCGCGGCGACGCATGCCGACGTCATCTTCTCGCGACACGGGACTCATTTCGACGGCGCGCTCGACTTCGCCGACGACATTCGGGCTCGGTTGCGTAAAGCCGGGCGACCGGAGGACGACGTCAAGATCTTGCCCAGCACGCAGATCGTGTTGGCGGAGAACGAGTCCGAAGTCGAGGAGAAGGCACGGTGGGTCCTCGAAGGCCAGTTCACCGGTCAGACTGCCCTCTCTCTCGTCGGACTGGTGTGGGGTAAGGACCTTTCCGATCGAGACCCCGACGGTCCACTCCCCGAGGAAGATCCGGTTGCCCGCCCGGTTTCGGAGACGCGCGGTTCCGCGCGGGACGGCAACGACCCCATTGCGATCGCACGTGAATGGCGTGCTCTTGCCGAGGCAAAGAATCTGTCCCTACGTCAGGTCGCTATCGAGACCTCGCAGCGTTCGGGTTTTGCGGGCACTCCGGGGCAGGTCGCAGATCAGTTGGTCCATTGGGTGCGCAACGGAGCTTCGGACGGCTTCAACATCTCGCCGTACCTGGTGCCGACCGGGCTCGACGAGATCGTCGACTGGTTGATCCCGGAACTGCAGGAGCGTGGGGCGTACCGCACCGAGTACTCCACGTCGACGCTGCGAGAGCACTTGGGGTTGCGACCGCCGCTCACGCGTCGGGCCACGTCTGAAGCTGCGGGGTAACGGGTCCTGTCCCACACGGTCACAGCGGCGGCCGAATCCACCAAGCTCGATTCGGCCGTCCGCTGGGAGATCATCGTCTGCGTAGCCGCGGGCTTCACCACTCTTCTCGATTCGGCGGTGCTCGGAATCGGGGTTCCGTCGATCCGGGCGTCGCTGGGCGCGTCGACCTCGGAGGTGCAGTGGATCCTTGCGAGCTATTCGCTGACTTTCGGCTTGGCCCTGGTGCCGGCGGGCCGACTCGGTGACGTCGTCGGGCGTCGACGCTTGTTCTTGGCGGGCCTGAGCATTTTCGCGGTGATGGGAATCCTCGGAGCGTGTGCGTCGGATCCGTCGATGATCGTGTTGGCCCGGCTGGGGCAAGGGATCGGCGCAGGCACAATCAGTTCGCAGGTGCTCGGCATCATCACCGACCGGGTGTCCGGAAAGGCTCGGGCGAAGGCGTTGGGCGCGTACAGCACCGCGGGTGGTCTGGCCGGCGTTTCCGGACCGATCCTCGGTGGCGTACTGCTGAAGTATTCCGACGCCGACTTCGGATGGCGGTTGCTTCTCGTTCTCAACGTGCCGTTTGCTCTGATCACACTGATTCTGGCGTTTCGCTTTCTGCGCCGTGATCGAACCACCCGATCGGGCGCGTCGATCGATCCGGTTGGGCTGTGTCTGCTGGCGACTACGACCGGGCTCCTGTTGTGGCCCATCGTGACCCGGACCAGTGTTACTGTCGCCGCGGCTTTCCTGATCGGTGCGTTCGGCGCTGCCGTTGCCTTCTGGTTCTGGGAACGTCGGTACGCCGCACGCGGTGGGACGCCGGTACTGCTTCCGTCATTGATCGCCTCTCGGGGATTTCGGCTCGGTACAACGGTTGCACTCTTCTGGTTCGGATCCATCCTCGCCGTCAACGCGGTGCTCAGCCTCTATCTGATCGAAGGTTTGGGCTTCGTCCCGCTGAGTGCGGCGTTGATCATGACCGGTAGCTCACTCGCGATGGCCCTGACTTCGGCTTTCGGATGGCGGCTGGTTGCCAGGTTCGGCCGAAGTGCAGTGGTTTTTGCCATAGTCGGCGAGATCCTTGTCATCCTCGGGTACATCGCAGCGGTCAATCTGATTCCGCGGGAACATCTGATCCCGGTGCTGGTAGTCCTGGCGGTGTTGTCGGGAGTTGCCAGCGGCTTGGTCGACGCGCCCAATCGGGTGCTGACTCTCGAATATGCACCGGCGGGTGCGAACGGAGTTGCGGCGGGTTTCCTTCAGCTGTCGCAGCGCCTGTCCGCGACCATCTCGCTGGCCGCGGTATCGGGGTTGTATCTCGGTGTGCTCGGATGCTCGCCCGACGGATATGGACGTGCGTTCGGGATCGCGCTTGCCGTCTGCGTGGTCATGTTGACGCTCTCGTTGGCGGGGGCGGTGGCAGACCGACGCCGGCGAAGGACGTGACCTGGTATTTCGTGGGTCTACATGGACCTCGGGAGGCCGAGCCCGTGTGACTCATGGGACTTGTGTTACCCATGGGTTAGGAGTCGTGGGACGATACTTGTGTGGTGACCGGTCGCAGTGAAGACAAGCCCAACGGTCGCGGGAGTGGAGAGCCAGTTAACTCACCCCGTGGAGCGTCGGACAAACGTGACCGCACATCGACACCCTTCCGCGCTCGAACGGCGATGTGGACGAATCGGCCACTGTTCGATTTCCATATGATCGTCGGTCTGGTCGTGCTGATCGTCGCGTTCGGACTGCTGATGGTGCTGTCGTCTTCGGGCGTCGAATCCTATGTTCTGTCCGGGACGTCCTACGCCCGCTTCTGGCCGCAGTGCATGTTCGCAGCGATCGGTTTGGTGATGTTCGTGGCGGTCGTGCGGTTGCCGACCGAAACGATGCGTAGAGCCTCACCATGGCTGCTGATCCTGTGTCTTGTTCTGCTTGTCCTGGTGCTGATTCCAGGTATCGGCTCGGAACAGATGGGTGCTCGCAGCTGGTTCGTGATCGCGGGCATTTCCTTCCAGCCGTCGGAGCTGGCCAAACTTGCTCTGGCGATCTGGTCCGCGGCGACGGTTGCGTCGTTCATCAACGCGCGGATGGATGTCAACCGTGCGCTGCCGGTGATCGGCGGTACGACGCTGCTGGTTCTGGTTCTGGTGGTGTTGGAGAAGGACCTCGGAACCACCATCACCATCGGCATCATCTTCATGTCGGTGCTGTGGTTCGGGCTGTTCCGGATGAAGACATTCATCAGCCTCACGCTCGGTTCCGCAGTCGCATTTCTCGTGCTCGGGCTTACTGCTGGTTACCGCTCGGATCGCATCAAGGCTTTCCTCAATCCTGATCTCGACCCGCAGGGTTTGAACTTCCAGAGCACTCAGGCCAAGTACGCATTGGCGAACGGCGGCATCTTCGGTCGCGGTCTGGGGCAGTCCGACGCCAAATGGAGTTACCTCCCGCAGGCGCACAACGACTTCATTTTTGCCGTGATCGGTGAAGAGTTGGGTCTGGTCGGTGCGCTGATCGTCGTTGCTCTCTTCGCCGCGGTTCTGATCGTCGGACTGCGAATCGCGAAGCGGTCGACCGATCCGTTCCTCAAGGTCATGACGGCGACAGCAACGACGTTGATCGTCGTGCAGGCGTTCATCAACATCGCCTACGTCGTCGGCCTGATTCCGGTGACCGGTCTGCAACTACCGCTCATCTCGGCGGGCGGAACGTCGATGATCACCACCCTGCTGATGTTCGGGCTCATCGCGCACGCAGCCTTCCGTGAGCCCGAGGCTGTCGCCTCGGCCGAGAGCAGCGGTCGCGGTTGGATACCGCTGGTCTTCGGCAAGCCTCGGTTCGGCATTGCCAAGAAGCCACAGACCGATCGACGGAGGCCGCCAGCTCGCCGCGCCCAGCCTGCTCCAACTGGGCAACGCCGACCGGAACGACGGGCACCACAACCCGACAGACGCCGGGCTCCAGCTCCGGGCCGACGCGCACCCTCTCGCGACTGGTCGGAAGATCCACGTAGACGCGGCCGATCCGATCGGCCGCGGCGCGCTTCCTGATCTGGGCCAGTTCCACTGGCGGGCAGTTCGGAAGCGGGCAGTCATGCACCCGACAATTGCGTTGGGCGGCTACATTGGGAGTCGGCAAAACGACGTCTAAAAAGGGTTGTGGACATGGCAGGTGGCGACAAGGCAGACCAGTCGGTGGTCGAACGTAGCTCGGTGACCGGACGTCGTACGACGCCGTCGCAGCGAGCGCGTTTTCGCCGGATTGTCGACGCCGCAATGGAATCCGCCTCCGAAGGCGGCTACGACGCGGTGCAGATGCGATCGGTGGCCGATCGCGCCGGCGTCGCGATCGGCACTGTTTACCGGTATTTCCCGTCCAAGAACCACATGCTTGTCGTCGCATTGTTGTGGATGTTCGAGGGTTTGCGTGACAGATTCCAAGACTTTGTAATCCCGGGCGAGACTCCGTCGGACCGGATTCTGTTTGTGCTGCGCAAGAATACGGAGGTCCTCGAGACCGATCACCTCCGTTACGAAGCGTTGGTTCGGGCGTACATGTTCGCGGACGCGTCGGCGACCCCGGAACTCAACGCGCTCGGTGGGGTCGTGACCGAGATGTTCGCGAAGGCGATCGGTGTCGAGGAAGTCTCGCAGCAGCAGTTGGACGCGGTGAAGGTGATCGACGACGTCTGGATGTCGAGTCTCGTCTCGTGGGTTGCGGGCCGGATGACGACGGACGAGGTGATGGCGCACCTGGAACTTGCCGTGCGACTGGTCTTTCGCAAGTTGGGCGGATAGCGCTCAGACGGTGTAGCCACCGTCGACGTTGAGCTTCTGACCGCTGATGAATCCGGCCGCGTCGCTTGCGAGGAAACATACTGCTTCGGCGATGTCGGCAGCTGATCCGAAGCGCTTCAACGGGATTCGGCTGATCGTCACGTCGAGCGCGCCTTGGTCGAGTTCGGCGGAGCTGATCAGGCGCTCCGCCATTCCGTCCGTCAACATGCCTGGTCCTACAGCGTTGAACCGGACGCCGTAGCGTCCCTCC
This sequence comes from Rhodococcus sp. Ni2, assembly GCF_021352185.1. Classification (NCBI taxonomy): domain Bacteria; kingdom Bacillati; phylum Actinomycetota; class Actinomycetes; order Mycobacteriales; family Nocardiaceae; genus Rhodococcus; species Rhodococcus sp. Ni2. The sequence continues at coordinate 910,541 of NZ_WOXZ01000001.1, read as the reverse complement.
TCTGCGGCGAATCCGCGAACAAGTTGTTCGACAGCCCCTTTGGTGCCAGCGGAGAGTCCGTCGCGCACGGGAAAGCGATCCGTTGCCGCGGTTGTCACCGCCACCACCGAACCCGAGGATGCACGCAGCGCAGGCAGGGCGGTGTGGACGAGGGTGAAGAACGCCGCGGCCTCCTGGTTCAGTTGTTCGGTGAAGAACGCCGGCGTCACACGTGAGAGGTGCGTCATCGGGACGTGCGGTCCCGCAGCGTGGACCAGCGTCGTCAATGTGCCCAGATCATCGACCGCATCGTTGACGGCGGCGCTGATCGACAACTCGTCGGTCAAGTCGAGAGAGTACGAGTGGGCGCGCACGCCATGCGCTCGAATCTGCTCGCTCAGTTGCTCGGCAGCGCCCTTGTTGTTTCGGTAGGTGAAGGCGACGTCGTGTCCGCGTTCGGCAAGGGTCAGGGCGATCGCCGACCCGATTCCACCGGTTCCGCCGCTGACAAAAGCGGTGCGTACTGCGCTCACAATGCCTCCAGATGTCTGCCGATTCCAAACCTAACAAATGCTTGGTTGGGGTGCCAATCGGAATATATCAGTGCGCGAAGGACAGGCTCAGATTGCTATCGCAACCGGACTGATCGTCCTAATCTGTTGCCATGTCCGGAGACAGTGTGCAGTTGACCGACGGGGCGCCCGGTGGGGAATCGGAACCTCACGCACCGAGTTTGAACAATCGCCTGAACTGGCTGCGTGCAGGTGTTCTGGGTGCAAACGACGGAATCGTCTCGACCGCAGGCCTCGTGGTCGGTGTTGCGGCAGCCACAACCGAGCGCTCAGCAATCTTCACAGCCGGTTTTGCTGGACTGGTTGCCGGCGCTGTGTCCATGGCGTTGGGCGAGTACGTCTCGGTCAGCGCTCAGCGGGATACCGAACGCGCACTCCTGCAGAAGGAGAAGAAGGAACTCCTCGAGACCCCGGAGGCTGAACTTCAGGAACTGACCGAGATCTACGAGAACAAGGGATTGAGTCCGGAGACGGCCCGCCGCGTCGCCGAAGAATTGACCGAGCACGACGCCTTCGCGGCGCACGTAGAAGTCGAATTGGGTATCGATCCAGACGATCTCACCAATCCGTGGCATGCAGCGATTTCGTCGGCAATCTCGTTCACGATCGGCGCGGCGATCCCGTTGGTCGCAATTCTGGTGCCGCCGACAGGCATCCGCGTCCCTATCGCATTTTTCGCGGTGCTGATCGCACTTGCGCTGACCGGGACGATCAGCGCGACGCTCGGCGGAGCTCGCAAGACCAGAGCGGTGCTACGCGTGGTGATCGGCGGCGCGCTGGCGATGGCCGTGACGTACGGAGTAGGTCAGTTGGTGGGCACGGGTCTCGCCTGACCCCTGCTGTGCGCCTTTATTAACCGCGGGGGGTTAATAAAGGCGCACAGCAATTCAGGCGCGACAGATCATGACCGGCCCTGGCGCATGGTGCAGCAGATTCTGGCTGGTGGAGCCCATCACGGCGCCCGCCATCGCACTGCGGCCGTGACTTCCGACAACTATCAACTGTGCGTCGTCGGCGTATTTGAGCATGACGGGAGCAGCGGCACCGGGTTCACTGATGCGGGTGACCGGCACGTCCGGGTACTGGTCGGCCATACCGGCTAGATTTTCCGCCAGTAGCGCCGATTCCTCCTGCTCGACAGCCTCCCAGTCGATCAGGATTCCCGCTCCGCCTTCGCGGAAGGTGGACGAGCCCTGCCAGGTGTGGACCGCGATGAGCGGCGCGTCGAACTGATCGGCATAACGAAACGCGTACTCGACGGCCTTCTTGCTCAACGCGCTTCCGTCGACTCCGACGATGACGGGACGCTGATCCGGACCGGGATTCTCCGCCGAACCACGCCACACGGTGACCGGACAGGTTGCATGATTGGCCACCTTCAGTGCGGTCGATCCGAGCAGCCGTGAGCGCAGTGCACCCGATCCGGTCGACCCCATCACGATCAGGCGTGCGGTACCCGAGGATTCGAGGATATGCGTCGACGCCGGCCCTGGCGCGATCTCGGATTCGATGGTCAGTTCGGGGAATTCGGCCGAAATCACCGCGGCGGCGGCATCGACGATCGCTTCGCCGTCTTCGCGGATCTGGCTGAGGAACTGTGACTGCAACATCACTGCAGCGGGACTGTAGATCGGGCCCTCTTGCGGCAGGGCGTGCGCCAGAATCAGTCGTGAGTTCACCGCGTTCGCGACGGAGGCCGCCCACCGGGCCGCCGCCGTCGAGGCCTCGGATCCGTCGATACCGGCGACGACATCCTGGTGTCCTGCAAGTGTGTTCATGTCTACTCCCTCTGAAATGATCGAGATCGGTCGACTGGTTACAGCGACGTCACCAGAGTGACGATGCTGACTTCACGGCTTCCTTCCACGTCTTGCGTAGCAGGGTCGATTGCCCGTCGGCTATTTCCAGTTCTCGTCGGTAGGCCATGCCCAATCCGAAACTGGTGAGCGAGGTATGCTCCTGCTCGGCTGCCATTGCAAGTAGATGATGTTGGGCGACAACGGAATCCTGGTGCTCGCCGAGAACATCCTGGAAGTGGCTGAAATGCTTCAGTGCACGCTTCGCTCGGCTCTTCGACACGGGTTCCATGACCTCGATCGCGTACTTCATCCGCTTGGCTCCCTTGCGGGCGCGGTGCATTCGCTCGTCACGCTCGGTGCGGCTATCGGCATCGAAGACGTGATCGACCCGCTTACCGACCTTGTGTGCCAGGTGCCGCAGGGTATGGGCCAACTCTCGTGCCGATGCCTTCTTTCCGACGCGGTGGGTGGCGGTGTCGAATTCGAGGTCGCCGACGTACTCGTCGAGGCGATCGAGCAGCGTGGTGTATCGCTCGGAATCGAGCGCCTCGAGGGCTGTTTCCTGGGCGGTTTCACCACGTGCAGAGAAGAACTCGTCGATTCGAGCTCGCACAGCTTCTCGCTCGGGCATCTCGTCGATTTCGCCGAGGCGTTCCACAAGACGCTCCCACTGGACCTCGACGTCGCGGGCGTCACCGAACTTTCCACCGATCCACCGCAGATCCGTGATGAGATCGTCGGTCTTGGGGGAGTGGCCGGCGTACGACTGCAGAGCGCTGCGGATGCGACGTGCCGCAACCCGGAAGTCGTGAACGGCTTCGTCGTCGGCCCGACGCGTGCCGAGATCCGCGGCGACCAGTGCGCGCAATTGTTCGATGAGGTAATTACGCAACAAGATCCGCGGATTCGACGCCTTGCCCGAGGTGACCTCGTGACCGGCGTACGGTGTGACCGACGTGCCCAGTGCTCGTTTGAGTTTGGACGGACTCGCAGAGCGCTCCAGCCCGGCGTCCAGTAGAACCGACTCGATTGCATCGGCCAGCTCTTGCCCGCCTGCGCCTTGTTCGACCTCGACTTCCTGCCACGTGGACTCTCCGGAACCGTCTGCCTTGCAGGCGATGACGGTGTCGGAGACCACTTCGGCAAGCAGCACACCGTTTTCGCCGTTGAGCCTGGTGCGCTCCCGATCGGTGATGATCAGGGCGACCGGCACCAGATCGTGACCGCGAATGATCGCCCGGATCAGACTCGACAGCGGCGAGGGCACATCGGTGCTCTCGTCCGGGGGAAGTTGGATTTCGGTTCGAGTGTCCTGGCCTGCGGGAAGTTTCATGTGCCACCCCGCGTCGTCGCCACCCTCACGCTTGCGCAGCGTGATCTTCTCGGCCAGCAACCGGTAGTCCGCGGTGTCGAAGTAGGTGGCAGAGAGCTGTATCGAGTCGTGGACCGGTTCGCCGACAACACCGGGAAGTCCGCCCAAGGCGGGAACTTCCTGCTCGGCCGGCGCCTCGTACTTGCGCTCGATCTCCCGTACGGCTTCGGGTACGACGGCGGTCTTGCTCATCTGGTCTCCTCTTGCGGTGCGGTCTGCGCTTCCATCCTCCCGGTATCGGAGGCGCAGTGGAAGGGTCCGGGGTCCCTACGGCGAGTCGCCACGGCCTGATTCGTCCGGCCAGGACAGGGTCCGCCGACTTTCGAACCGTTGCAGCCGGCCGGTCTTCGGATCCTCGAACTCGAGAACCTTCGACAGCAGGCGCAGCGGGTTCGAATAATCTTCTGCGGCAACGTCGTAGAAGTCGGGATAGAAGTTGTCGCCGTGGATCGGGAGCCCGAGCGAGGTCATGTGCAGCCGAAGTTGATGGGTCTTGCCGGTATGGGGAGTCAACCGGTACCGCGCGAAGCCGTCTCGCGTTTCGATCAGTTCGATCCGCGACTCGCTGTTGGGTTCGCCCTCGATCTCCGCGGCCTTGAGCACGCCGCGTTCTTTCACGATGCGACTGCGCACGACCACGGGAGTGCTCACCTGCGCGTCGTGACGCGCGATGGCCTCGTATTCCTTGGTGACGCGGCGGTCGGCGAACATGGTCTGATAGCCGCGCCGGGCCGCCTGATGCACGGTGAACAGCAGCAGTCCTGCCGTGACGCGGTCGAGGCGATGCGCTGGACTCAACTCCGGCAGATCGAGATCCCGACGCAACCGCACCAAGGCCGATTCGGCGATGTATCGCCCGCGGGGCGTGCTCGCGAGAAAGTGCGGCTTGTCCACGACCAGGATGTTTTCGTCCCGGTAGAGGATGTCGATCTCGAACGGCACCCGCGCTTCGACCGGAGCGTCGCGGTACAGGTAGACGAACCGCCGGGGAGCAAAAGCGCTCGTCTCGGTGATTCCGACACCCTTCTCGTCGACGACCTCCCCGGCTGCGACCTTCTCGCGCAATCGGACGGCGTCCTGGGGGAACCGTTCGAGCAGGTAGTCGAGCGTCGTCGTCCACATGCCGTCGTCTGGCTGACGGATGCGACTCGGGTTCAGGCCGTCGCGGACGGGAAGCGGTGATCGTGACACATCTTCAAAGCTAGCCGTCCGGTCGGCATTCAGACCTATTGACGACATATGGGACGGAAGTTACTATCCGGTAAGTTCGTGACACCGGTCACTGTCGTGGGGGCAGGGCTGGGTCATCACAACAGAAAATTGGAGTTTTCGTGAGGACACGACTTCTACGTCGAAGGTCGACAACGATTGCGGTGGGGCTGTGCGTCGTGGGATTGGCGGTGCCGAGCGCCGTCGCTTCTGCGGATCCGACGGGAGGGTCGGACGGACAGGCCTGGCTCGCGGAAACGGAGGCGACGCCGCAGTATCCGGGGGTCTCGATCGAGTGGGACGTGCCCATCACGATGAGTGACGGCACAGTTCTGCAAGCGAATGTGTACCGACCGGCGGATGCATCCGGGCGGGCCGTGGAATCGAAGACGCCATCGGTCCTCAACATCACGCCGTACACGAAACTGCTGGACACACTGGTGGATTCAGCTCTGTCGATCCCGCAGGTCGGTGAGACGCTGATGGACGTTGCGAACTCGCTCGACCTCGCGGCGCCGTTCGACGGCGTGTCGGAGTTGACGGGCGTCATCGCCGGCGGAGGCGCCAGGGTTCTCGGCGTCAACCGTGATCTGGTCCAGAACGGATACACGCAGGTAGTGGTCGACGCACGTGGAACCGGCTTCTCCCAAGGTAATTGGGACGTGCTCGGTAAGCGCGAGCAACAGGATTCGGTCGAGGTCATCGACTGGATGAGCAAGCAGGGGTGGTCCGACGGGAAAGTAGGGATGGCGGGCATCTCGTACTCCGCGATCAACTCGGTGCAGGCGGCGAGCAACAATCCACCTGCACTGAAGGCGATCTTCCCGGTCGAACCTGGCAACGATCTGCTGCGCGACATCGTCGGAACCGGTGGCGGCCTCGGAGTCGGGTTCATGCCGTTGTGGTTGACCGCGGTCAACGGGCTCAAACTCATCCCGAACGTTCAGGACATCCTGCAAGGAAACTTCGATCCCCTGTGGTTGGCGAGCCGCCTCGAGGATCCGGGAACGCTGATTCCCGAACTGGTGCAAGCGATGACGGCTCAGAGAATCGAGGACGTGTCGCCGTCGACTCTGCAAGTCGCGCAAGACGGGCAGTTCTATCAGGACCGAGCCGCTGACGTCGGCAACATCGCCGTTCCGACGATGGTCTACGGCGGTTGGCACGACATCTTCGCCAACAGTGAGCCGCGGATCTACAACGGAATCGATCTGCCGCCCGGGCAGAAGCAGTTGATCATGGGGAACGGCTATCACGTCACTCCCGGTGGAGGATTCGGCAAGGACGGTGCGCCGCCGCGCCTCGACGTGCTCGAACGTGCGTGGTTCGACAAGTGGCTCAAGGGCATCGACAACGGAATCGATCGTTACGGTCCGGTGACGATGTTCCAGCAAGGCGGCGGATGGATCACGGACGATCAGTTCCCGCGAGCCGGTGCGAGCTACGAACGTATGTATCTGAACTCTGCGCCCAGCGGTACTGCCGCCCACGCATCGTATGACGGTTCGCTGACGAATGACCCGCCCAGTGCCGCAGCGCGATTGACAGTCGCACCAGGACTGCGAGGCTTCTGCTCCGGTGACGGAACTCAGGGAACTGCCGGGATCTCCGTGGTGCTCGGTGCGACGTGTTCCAAGGATTCCCGATTCCAGGAAGCGGAGGGCCTGACGTTCACCGGTGAGGCAGTGACGGAGCCGACCTCACTCTCGGGCCCGATCAACGTCCACCTCGAGACCGTCCTGGACGCGACGGACGGATTCTGGGCAGCGACGGTCAACGACGTAGCACCGGACGGAACATCGACACCGATCACGAACGGCGCTCTGACTGCGTCGCTGCGGGCAGTCGACGATTCGAAGAGCACTCGCTCGGCCAACGGTGACTACAGTGAACCGCACCACTATCTGACGATCGACACGCGTCAGCCGGTGGTTCCCGGTGAGGTCACCACCGTCGACATCAACATGCTCCCGACGGACGCAGTGCTGCAACCGGGGCACCGGCTCCGCGTCGACGTCTACGCTGCCAGCGTGCCGCGATACCTGGCGCTCGGCCCGATGCTCGCCGACAGCCAACTCAAACCGCAGCACATCGAGTTGGCTGCAGACCGGCCGAGCTTCGTCAACGTTCCGTTCGTCGGGGGCCGCTGACTCGGATTGGATCGGCGGCGTGAGAACCTGCGGGCTCGCGGACGTTCTGAGAAGATCGTCCGATGACAGAATCCCGACTCTCCGCCGCCGTCCACGATCGTCTGGACGGACTTCTGGATCCGGTGGACGAGCGGCTCGCGGCGCAGTACCCGGGAAACCGTGACGAGATCCAACCCGTGCACACGATTTACGTCAGTGCCGCGGATGCAACCGTCGACACCCCTCGACTCTGGGGTGAGCAGGCGATCGCGCTTCTCGATTCCCATGCTCATGTGTTCGCCGATCTCGACACGGAGAATGCGCTCGCTGATGTGCGAGTTCAACTCGGCCGCAAGCCGGTCCAAGACTTTCGGATCGATTTCGAGGACGGGTACGGACGCCGCAGCGACGAAGAAGAAGACGATGCAGCGACGTCGGCCGGACAGACGCTTGCCGCGCTCAGCGCTGATCCTGCCGGGCCGAACTGGAGTGGAATCAGGTTCAAGGGGTTGCCGGCCGGTGAGCGTCGGCGCTCGATCAGGACGCTCGAGCTTGTGCTCGACGCGGCCGGCGGAGTGCCGGACGGATTTGTCTTCACCGTTCCCAAACTGCGCGCGGTGGAGCAGGTCACGGCGACGGTGTTGCTCTGCGAAGAGCTGGAGAAGGCGCACGGACTCGAGCTCGGTTCGCTTCGGTTCGAGTTGCAGATCGAGAGCCCGCAGGCGGTCATCGCGGCCGACGGAACGGTGGCAGTTGCTCAGGCCATCCATCGTGGTGCCGGTCGTCTGACCGGTTTGCATTACGGTACTTACGATTACAGTGCAGCTTGCGGAATTGCATCGCGTCATCAGTCGCTCGAACATCCGGTGGCAGACCACGCAAAGGCTGTCATGTTGGCTGCTGCCGCGCAGACCGGCGTCTGGGTGTGCGACGGGTCGACTCAGGTCGCGCCCGTCGGGAGCGCCACGGCGATCCGCGACGCGATCACTCGGCACCATCGCCTCGTCACGCGGTCCCTGGAACGCGGTTACTACCAGGGGTGGGACATGCACCCCGGGCATCTGGTCACCCGCTGGCTCGCCACGTTCGGCTTCTATCGCAACGCGCTCGGCGCCGCTGCCCCGCGCATCCAGTCGTACCTGGGGCGCCAAGGTGGCGACGTGATGGACGAACCTGCAACTGCCCAGGCGCTCGCAGCGGTGGTACTGCGCGGGCTCGACGCGGGGGCTTATCCGGAATCCGAAGTTCTCCGACTCGCCCCGAGCGCCGACACCAACGCACTCCGTCACCTCGTAGGACGCACCACACCGATCACAGGAGAACACTGACCGATGAGCACCACCGAATTCACCTTGCTGCCCGATCTGGCACTGCGCACCCTCGGCGGAGCCGTCATCTGGGCGAACGACGAGGCGTTTGCCGAGCGTGAGGCCCTGATCCGCCCAGGCAAGGCCGGGTACCAGCCGGCGACGTTCGGTCACAAGGGGCAGGTGTACGACGGTTGGGAGACGCGTCGCCGCCGGGTGGCAGGCCATGACGAGGCGATCGTCCGACTCGGTGTTCCCGGAGTGGTGCGAGGCGTCGTGGTCGACACCGCGTGGTTCAAGGGCAATTACCCGCCCGAGATCTCGGTGGAAGCAATCTCGGTCGAGGGGTATCCGGATCCCGCCGACCTGGCCGTATCCGGTGAGTGGACAACCATCGTCGAGCGCTCGACCGTGCACGGTGACTCGGAGAATCCGTTCTCGGTGGCGTCGGAGGAGCGGTGGACGCACGTCAAGCTGACCATTTACCCGGACGGCGGCGTGGCGAGATTCCGTGTTCACGGCGAAGCGCGGCCGGACCCGCGTTTCCTCGATGCCGGGCCGTTGGACCTCGCAGCACTCGAAAACGGTGGCCGCGTGACCGATTGCTCCAACATGTTCTACAGCTCACCGCAGAACATCCTGTTTCCCGGACGCGCTGCTTCGATGGGTGACGGGTGGGAGACCGCCAGGCGCCGCGACAACGGAAACGACTGGGTGCAAGTACAACTCGCGGGTGAAGGCGTGCTGAGTTTCGTCGAGATCGACACCTCGTACTTCCTCGGAAACAGTCCAGGTGAGGGCGCTCTGACCGGGCGGACGTCGGAGGGGGAGTGGATCGAACTGTTGCCGCGCACGACGCTGCGTCCGGATACGCGCCATCGCTTTCCGATCGATTCCGAAGTCCAGGTCACCGATGTTCGTCTGGACATCTTCCCGGACGGTGGCCTGGCGCGGCTGAGAGTCTTCGGCGTACTCACCGACGCTGCTCGCGCTGTGATCTCCGGGCGCTGACGGTAAAGTTGTTGGCATGAGCGACTATCCGAGCGACGACTATCCCCGGGACATGGTGGGGTACGGCCCTCATCCGCCGCATCCGCACTGGCCCGGCGACGCGCGGATAGCGGTTCAGTTCGTGCTCAACTACGAAGAGGGAGCCGAGAACAACGTCCTGGACGGGGACGCGGCTTCGGAAACATTTCTGTCGGAAATGACTCCGGCAGAGGCATTTCCGAATCGACACATGAGCATGGAATCGCTGTACGAGTACGGCTCCCGGGCCGGGTTGTGGCGTGTACTGCGAACCTTCGAGCGGCGAAACCTGCCTCTCACAGTCTTTGCGGTGGCGCGGGCGATGCAGCGGAACCCCGAAGCAGTCAGTGCTTTTCAGGAGTTGGGCCACGAGATCGCGTGCCACGGATTACGTTGGAAGTCTTACCAATCCGTGGACATCGAGCGCGAACGCGCAGACATGGCCGAGGCCGTGCAGATTCTGCGAGATCTGACGGGTTCGGCGCCCCTCGGTTGGTACACCGGGCGCGATTCACCGAACACCCGCGAATTGGTGGTCGAGCACGGCGGCTTCGTCTACGACTCCGATTCGTACGCCGACGATCTGCCGTACTGGGTCGACGTTCCGCGTGGCGCAGAATCGGTGAAGCACCTGGTCGTTCCGTACACCCTTGACACCAACGACATGCGTTTCGCCTCTCCCGCAGGATTTCCCAGCGGTGATCAGTTCTTTGCGCACCTACGCGATGCCTTCGACGTGCTGTATGCGGAGGGGACGGCCGGATCGCCCAAGATGCTCTCGATCGGGTTGCACTGCCGCATAGTCGGCCGCCCTGCCCGTGCGGCCGCTCTCGAGCGATTTCTGGACCACGTGCAGTCACACGAGAAGGTCTGGATCGCGCGGCGCATCGACATCGCCGAGCACTGGAAGACCGCGCACCCCGTTTAGATCACGGTCGGTCGACAAAAGACTTCATTCGAGCAGTCCGGGTACTGGTTCGACTGCCGCGTATTCCGCCATCGAATTCTAGGCCATTGACAACTGGCACGGTTGTGGATGACTCTTTGGAGATGGAGAAACACACAGCAGTCGAAGCGTCTTCAAGGTGAGCCGACCGGTGCCGACCAAGAAACCGACCAAGAACCGCGGATCGAAGGTGTCCCACAATGCCCGCGCAGTGGTGACCGGCGCCGGCAGCGGAATCGGCCGTGCCTTTTCGTTGGAGTTGGCGCGCAGAGGCGGTGAGGTGATCTGCGCGGATATCTCGCTGGAACGGGCCAAGGAAACAGTGGCACTCATCGATGAGATCGGTGGTACCGCGCACGCCGTCAAATGCGATGTGACAATTCGTGAGCAGGTTCAGGACCTGGCGTTGTTCGCGGAACTCGAACTTGCGGGTCCGCTTTCGCTGGTGATCAACAACGCCGGGGTCGGTATCGGTGGAAAACCTGTGGGCCAGATCGGTTTCGACGATTGGGAGTGGGCACTCGGGATCAATCTGTGGGGTGTCGTGCACGGCTGTGAGATATTCGCTCCACAACTGCGTGCGAGCGGGGCCGGGGGACTCATCAACGTGGCCTCGGCTGCTGGGTTTGCGGCTGCGCCACTGATGGCGCCCTACAACGTCGGTAAAGCCGCCGTGATGTCGCTCTCGGAGACCTTGTCCGCTGAACTTGCCGGTACGGGAGTGCGGGTGACGGTGCTGTGTCCGACCTTCGTCAAGACAAATGTTGCTCTCGACGGCCGAATCACCGCGGAAGCAACACAATTGGCGCAAGCGTTGATGCGGCGAACCGGCTTTTCGCCGGAGCGCATCGCCGTCACCACTCTCGACGCCTACGACAAGGGTCGACTCTACGTGGTGCCGCAGTTCGATGCGAAGGTGATCTGGCGACTCAAACGGTATCTACCCGTTGCATACACCTGGGGCTGTGGAGTTCTCAATCGCTTTGCACCGAAACAGAAGTCGGGTTCATCTGGAACTTCGGCGGCGCCGGAGACGAACTCGCCGAGCACGAAAGGAGCGTGACATGTCCTTCGATTTCGACGGCATGCTGCACAAGATCAAGGACCGCCAATGGGCTCTGGTGGACATCGACTGGGATGCTCCGGGCGCCGAGACGATCAGTCCAGAGCTTCATGCGAAGCTGAAACCGTTCATGTCGGACCTGATGTGGATCGAGAACGTCGGTGCCCGTGGCTTCGCTGCGATGGCTCTCAAGGCGCCGACTGAAACTCTCCGAGACATCTATCGGCATTTCCACGCCGAGGAACAGAAGCACGCCAACGCCGAACTCGCGCTGATGCGTCGTTGGGGAATGCTGGACGGCGACGAGATGCCCGAGCCCAACATCAACGTCAAGCTCGTCATCGACTGGCTGGACAAGCATTCCGACGGTTTGTCGCTCTCGATTCTCGGGACCGTCATACCGATGCTCGAGGTGGCGCTCGACGGAGCCCTGGTCAAGTTCATCATGGACGAGATCGAGGATCCGGTCTGTCAGGCTGTGTTCAAGAAGATCAATGCAGACGAGTCCAGGCATCTGGCGGTCGATTTTGCGGTGATCGAGATGCTCGGGCACTCGACGACGCGCAAGCTCGTTGTCGAAACCGTCGGCGCCTGGATGAATCCGGCGTTGATCATCGGGACACTTCGCTACATCCCGCTGCTGAACAAGATGCGCGACAACATCGTCGACATGGGGGTGAACGAGGAACGGCTCTACACCGCGATGAAGCGATTCAGGAACGTAGGCGAACGGAGTCCGGCCGCGCTCCGCGTCCCGATGTATCGGGTGGTGAAGTGGCACGGCAACATAGTCATCAATCGCAACCATCCCTACCATCTGCTTGCCGATCGGATGGTCAAGGTCACTGGCCGACTTTCCGGCAGCAGGCTCAATTCCGAGCCGACCTGGGCCAAGGAACTTACGTACGAGCCACTCGCATGAGTACTGCCGAGCCGCTGTCAGTGGCGATCATCGGTGGAGGTTTCGCAGGAATCGGAGCGGCGATTCGGTTGAAGCAGAACGGTATCGAGGACTTCGTCGTTCTCGAACGCGGCACGGAGGTCGGCGGGACGTGGCGCGACAACACGTATCCGGGAGCTGCGTGCGACATTCCGTCCCGTCTGTACTCGTACAGTTTCGCCCCGAACCCGGACTGGTCGCACACCTACTCGGCCAGCGCGGAGATCCTCGGCTACATCCGAACGATGGTGAAAGAGTTCGGCCTCGAGCCGAAGATTCGGTTTCGGTGCAACGTCACGGGCGTCGAATGGGACGAGCAGACAGGTGTCTGGGCGATCGCGCTCGAGGGCCGTGAAGCGGTCATTGCCCGGACCGTCGTCATGGCGTCCGGTCCGCTGGCGAACGTCAGCTTTCCCGCTGTTCCGGGTTTGGAGAGCTACGAAGGACACAAGATTCACAGTGCTCGCTGGGACCATGACTACGACTTCACCGACAAGCGGGTCGCAGTGATCGGAACCGGAGCCAGTGGCGTCCAGATCGTCCCGGAACTCGTGAAAACTGCACGATCAGTGAAGGTTTTCCAACGAACACCGGGATGGGCATTGCCGAGAGCAAACCTACGCACCCGATCTCGCACGAAGGATCTGTACCGTCGTCATCCGGTCGTCCAGACTCTGGCGCGTCGGGCTTGGTACTGGGGACACGAATCGGTAGCTCTCGGGGTGGTGTGGGAATCCCCGTTGACGAGGGTGGTGGAAACAGTCGGGCGTCTTCATCTGCGCATGCAGGTGAAGGACCCGTGGTTGCGGCGACAACTCACTCCCGACTTTCGGGCAGGGTGCAAGCGGTTGCTGATGACCAGCGAGTATTACCCGGCTCTCCAGCAAGACAATTGCACACTCGTGACCTGGCCGATCGCGAGATTGGCGCCACATGGCATTCGCACGGTCGAAGGGATCGAGCATCAATTCGACTGCATCGTCTTCGCCACCGGCTTCGACGTTTGCAAGACCGGAACACCGGTCCCCATCATCGGCCGGGACGGACGTGTGCTCGCTCAGGAGTGGAAATCCGGGGCGCGTGCGTACAAGAGCATTGCGGTATCCGGTTATCCCAACCTGTATTTCACCTTCGGACCCAACTCGGGTCCGGGGCACAGCTCCGCCCTTGTGTACATGGAAGCGCAACTCGACTATCTCGCCCAAGCGATCAAGATCGTTCTCGAGCGCGACCTCAAGGCACTCGATGTTCGTCAAGATGTCGAAGATGCGTACAACGTCGAGTTGCAGCGTCGGCTGTCGAAGACCACGTGGAACTCGGGATGTTCGAGTTGGTATCTCACCGACGAAGGATTCAATGCCACTATGTTTCCCGGTTTCGCGACCCAGTACGTGAACCAATTGAAATCGGTGGATCTTCGGGACTACACGAGCACGGTGCGCGAGAAAGACACCGCGCAGACCTGATCCCGGGTTCTGATCGGCCTGGTGTTGCCACTAAGTTGGAATCGTGACGACCGACGCGGCAGAGGAGACGAGGCGGTGACCGAGTACCGCATCGACGATCTAGCGCGCGCTGCGGGCACCACCTCGCGGAATGTACGGGCATATCAGGAACGTGGATTGCTTCCTCCGCCGGAGAAACGTGGGCGGGTAGGCATCTACGGCGACGCGCACCTCGAACGCCTCAAGCTGATCGACACGCTTCTTCAACGAGGTTTCACCACTGCGCATATCGACGACTTCATCACCGGGTGGGAAAGCGGGAAAGACCTGACAGAGGTGCTGGGTCTGCAGCACGCGGTCACCGAACCATGGTCCCGCAGCGACACCGTGAGTATCGAGATGGCCGTCGTACGCGAGTTTCTCGGGGGAGATGCAGATGGTCAACTGGATCGTCTCGTAGATCTCGGACTGGTACAGATCGAAGGAGAGAACTGCGTTTTCACCGATCCTGCTTTGCTCAGCGGATTTTCGAGTCTCCTCGACTACGGTTTCACTCTCGATCAACTGGTCGATGTGCACGAAAAGCTTCACAACGCTGTGGACGGGATCGCCAAAGACCTGATTCAGGCGGCGAAGGATCGCATCGTCGATCAGCACGGGGTCGGTTGGCTCCCGGAGGGCGACGAGGTTGCCGGAACAGCCGAGATGCTCCAGACGATGCGTGAACTCGGTGTGGCGTCGGTACATTCGGCACTGGCCCGGGCACTCGACGCGAACCTTCAGCGTGAACTCGGCGACTATCTTGCCGCTGCGATCGGCTCGCGGAGCGACGCCGACGAGTCCGACTAGCAGCATCGATCACGTTCGGGATGTGCGGCCCGTCGCGGTGCGCTCAGCTCTTGCGTGCCTCGATCAGGAATCGACTCGAGTGCGCGACAAAAGATCCGTCGCGACGGATCTGCTGATCGAGTTCGCGGAGCCGGTCCCGATACTGCGCGACGGTGAATCCCGGAACCATCCAGATCACCTTGCGTAAGAAGTAGACAACGGCGCCGATGTCGAAGAATTCCATGCGCAGACGCTCGAAACGAAGGTCGACGACGGTGAGCCCGGCCTCAATCGCGTCGGCAGTTTCGTCCTCGTGGTGCCGTCCGCGACGAGCCTGCGGCTGAGGACCGAGAAAGTACTCGACCAGTTCGAACACGCTGGCGTGACCCACATGTTGAGCGAAGTACGTTCCTCCCGGTTCGAGTACCCGCGCGATTTCGGTCCACCACACCGTCGCTGGGTGTCGGCTGGTCACCAGGTCGAAAGCCGAATCGGCGAACGGTAGCGGCGGCTCGTCCGGATCGGCGACCACCACCACACCTCGGGGACGCAGAAGGGCGGTGGCCTTGGCGATGTTCGGTGGCCAGGATTCGGTTGCTGCCATCACCGGCGGGAGTGACGGTGCAGCGGCGAGGACTTCGCCGCCGCCGGTCTGGATGTCCAATGCGGCGCCGGCGCGGCCGAGACGTTCACCCATCAGCCTCTGGTACCCCCACGACGGACGCTGCTCCGTGGCGCGTCCGTCGAGCCACGAGAAATCCCACCCGTCGACGGAGGCGGATTCCGCTTCGGCGACAAGTTCGTCGAAACCTCGTGACATGCTCTGTGACTCGCCTTCAGGCGTTCCTTCCGACATCACATCATCATCGTCGCGGAGGGTCGACGGTGCCAGTTGTTTACGGCTACTTCGGGGTGGCGCCGAGCATCGGTGCGAGTTGAGTGGCAATCGGGTTCAGGTTGAGCTTGTCCGGGTCCACCTTGGGCTTGCCGTCCCACGGTTGCGAGGTGTTCGGGTCGGCGAACGCGATGCGGTTGGCGCTACGAACTCCCGTTTCGCTGCCCTGAGGTGCCTGGCAGTTGGCGGCAGTGTTCAACGGGAAGTTCTGCGTCGTGTCGTCGAAGTTCGGGTCCTTGCGCTTCATCTCGTCGAGGATCGCCATGGTCCCTTCGTAACCGACGGTGCACGAGAGCGGGTTGTTGGTCTCGAGTACCAAGCCCAGATGTACTGTGCCGTCTCCCGGTGCAACGGTGGGCGCCGCCCCGGCGAGCGCAGGCAGGAAGAGCAGGAAGGGCTGCAGCGAGGGCAGTGTCGGTGCGGCTGCCGCTGCAACGGCGGAGAGGTTGGAGAGGTTGGTCGTGAGCGCGGGGCCGGCTTCGGTGACGAGAGAGCCGACTTGTTCGCTGGCCGGTATGCCGTTGTCGATCACGCGTCGGATGTCGGGGTCGCTGGTGCGCAATTGCGCCGTCAGTGCGTCGAGGTCGGTGCTGAACTGCTTGATCGCCGACGATTGATCGGACTGGGTCGTGAGCACCGTCTGGCTGTCGCGGATCAGTCCGAGGGTCTGGGGAAGGGTGTCGAGGCCCGACTGGGAGATCCCCGACAGCGAGTCGGCAAGTACCTGCAGATCTTCGCCCTTGCCGTTGAATGCCGCGCCGAGTTCTTTCGCGACGGTGTGGAGTGCGTCGACCGGAACGGAGTGCACCAGACCGTTGGCGCTGGTCAAGACATTCTCGATCGGGATCGGCGTGGTTGTGTCGCCCACGGCGATCACCGAGCCGTCTTCGAGGAACGGGCCCTGGTCGGTATCGGGCTGAAGGTCGACGTACTGCTCGCCGATGGCTGAGCGATTGGCCACCACGGCCCGCGTGGATGCGGGAATCTGAGGAGCACTGCTGTCGATCAACAGGTCGACTTCGATTCCGTCGGACGTGAGCGACATGTCACCGACGCGTCCGACGGGTACACCGCGATAGGTCACTTCGGCGTTGGTGAAGATGCCACCGGACGTCGCCAGTTCGGTTTTGACCGTGTATTGGCCGAATCCCAGAAGATTGTCCAGCCGTACGTATTTCGCTCCGACATAGATCAAGCCCAGGAGTGCAACCACGACGAGGGCGACCAGCTGCCATTTGGCGAGCTTCGACATCACCATGAGGTGACGACCCTGAACTGATGCGGTGTGTTCATGGTTCGACTCCCGAATGACAAGCCGGGTACGGCTGGTGTTGAGCGAATTGTGTTCACCCACGGACGTTCTGAGGTGAACCGAAAACTTCCGGCAATTCGTTGTTGGCGATAACTATAAACAAGTCGTCACAGATAGAAAGTCGGCGCTGAGATTTCCGCAGGTCGTCGAAACGTAAGTGTCGCAGCTCACTTCGAATGCTTCGATGTGATGCAGACGGCTTTCGGTCCGGATCGGGCTTGACTTCGCCAAACATATCCATAAAAGTAGATGCGTTCCGGTTGTCGTGCAGAGGGGTGTGGTCCATGGATGCTTTGGCGATCTTCAAGGCGCTGTCCAACCCGACTCGCCTGCAGATCATGGAGTGGCTCGCGCACCCGGCGAAGTATTTCGACGAGGACTCGTATACGCAGCAGGATCTCGGGTTTCACATCGGAGTCTGTGTGGGTGACATCCAGGGGCGATCGGGACTTGCCCAGTCGGTGATCTCGGGGTACCTGCAGGGCATGAAAGATGTGGGTCTGCTCGAGTCCGAGCGCATCGGGAAGTGGACGTATTACCGACGAAACGAATCCGTGATCGGCGAGTTCAGGGAATTCGTTCGCGAAAAGCTGTAGCGGCCGAATTGCCCTCGTCGGCCGGTTTGTTCAACCAAATATATCTACATATCTAGATATGTAACTGTCTTGTGTGACGTAGTAGTGAGGAGTGTGTCGTGAAGTCGAAATTGTTGATACCGGTTCTGGCGTTGGGTGTATTCGGAATCATCACTACGGAGATGGGCATTATCGGGGTTCTGCCTCAGATCAGCGAAAAGTTCGGTATCACCGCGTCGACTGCCGGATGGTTGGTCGGTGTGTTTGCACTCGTCGTGGCGGTGACCGGTCCGTTCACAACGCTGATCACCTCGGGAATCAACAGGAGAACCGTTCTGTTGGTAGCGATTGCAGTCTTTGCGGTCTCCAATGTGGTGTATGCGACCACATCGAGTTTCGAGGTGATGTTTGCATTTCGGATCATCCCCGCCGTGGTTCATCCGGTCTTCTTCGCTGTCGCGCTTGCAAGTGCGGTTCGTCTGGTATCGCCGGAACAGGCGACCGCCGCGGTGACCAAGGTATTTGCAGGCGTCACAGTCGGATTCGCGTTCGGCGTGCCCTTGACGTCCTATTTGGCCGAGAACTTTTCGGTGTCGACAGCATTCGTGTTCGGCGCCGTGGTCAACGTTCTCGCGTTTTTCGGGATTGTCGTACTTCTGCCCTCGGCTCCTGTGACACAACGCCTGTCGTACGGTGCACAAGTCGGGATACTTCGCCGGCCGCGCGTGTGGTTGACCATTCTTTCCGTCACCTTCGTCTTCGCAGCCATGTTCTCGGTGTACGGATACTTTGCCGAATACCTCGGCGAGGTGACCGGCATGAGCGGATCGTGGATCAGCGCGATGCTATTGGCTTTCGGTGTCGTGATGATCTTCGGCAACTTCGTCTTCGGGGCTCTGCTCGCCAAGGGGGTGGTGCGCACGGTTGTGGCTTTTCCCTTGCTGTACATCGTCGTCTACGTGATGCTCTATCTGGCGGGCCCGTACTTCGGCGCGATGGTTGTAGCCGTGTTGGTTTGGGGTGTAGTGCATTCCGGTGGACTGGTGGTTTCGCAGAGCTGGATGGGGCGAGACGCAGTCGACGCGCCTGAATTCGGCAACAGCCTTTTCATCTCGTTCTCCAACCTGGGGATCACGCTCGGCACTGCGGTCGGTGGACTGTTTCTCGCGCATTTCGAAACCCGCCAATTAGTCTGGGCTGGAGTATTGTTCGCGATCCTGGCGCTGCTGGTGACAGGTGTTCGACTCTCGCTCAGGCACGCTCACAGCGAGAACGGTGTCAGTGTACCGGTGTAGTTCTTGGGAAGTGGGCGTGCGAACTCGCCGCGCGAACTGGTCGACAGCCCGAGGGTGACCAACGACTGAACCATCGTGACCCCAGCGGCAACGCCGTCGACTACCGGGACACCCAGTTCGTCGGACAAGTCCTGGCACAGGTCCGCCATGCCGGCGCAACCCAGCACGAGGACGTCCGAGTCGTCTTGCTCCAATGCGTCGAAACAGGCTTCCAAGATCACCTTTCGCGCGTCGGGATCACGATCGAGTTCCAGAACCGGAATCTCGCAGGAGTGGATACCCCGGCACCGAGCCTGCATGCCGTACCGGTCCACCAGATCGGCTGCGCGGCCGCGGGTTCGACCGAGAGTGGTCACGATGCTGAATCCGCGACCCAGGAAACTTGCGTAGTTCATGGCCGCTTCGGCAACAGCTACGACGGGGCCCTTGGCCAACTCTCGGGCTGCATCAAGACCTGGGTCACCGAAGCAAGCGATGACGTAGCCGTCGACTTCGTTCTTTTCTCCGGCGGCGATCTCGGTCAGGATTCCGGGGACGCTGAGAGCTTCGTCGTAGTGGCTTTCGATCGACGCGGGACCCATGGCAGGGCTGACAGCCTCGACGAATGTGCCCGAGCCTGCGACGGTCCGGGCACATTCCTCGATCTTGGCGGTCATCGCCCACGTGGTGTTGGGGTTGATCACCTTGATTCTCATGACGATCAGTCGACCGTCACAGTGTCGGGAGAGGAAGCATTCCGGACAGCTGAGGAAGAGCGCGCGGCGAGTAGGTAATAGACGGTGAATCCGAGCCCACAACCGATGAACCAGCTGTACTGCGCTGCGGTGTACATCCCGGTGAGGTCCTTGCCCAGGACCGGGACCATCGCGACGACGGCTCCCACCACGGTGGCGATCACTGCAGCAGGGTTGTATCCCTTGCTGTACCAGTAGGTTCCGGTCGGCGACATGCTGAACAGTTCGTCGACGATGACCTTCTGCTTGCGCACGAGGTAGTAGTCGGCAATCAGAATTCCGAACAGCGGACCGATGAAGGCTCCGAGGGTTTCGAGTGTGTAGTGAATGACGTCCGGATTGTTGTACAAGTTCCACGGCGTGATGAGGATCGAGCCGATCGCTGCGATCATTCCGCCGGCGCGCCAGCTGATCTTCTGCGGACTCACGTTGGAGAAGTCGAAGGCCGGGGAAATGAAGTTGGCCACGATGTTGATGCCGATCGTGGCGATGGTGAAGGTGAGTGCGCCGAGAACGATGGCGAAGGTGCTGTCGATTCGTGCAACGGTCGCAACGGGATCGGTGATCAGTTCGCCGTACACCGGCAGCGTCAACGATGCAGTGACGACGACCAACACCGAGAATACGAGGAAGTTCAACGGCAAACCGAGGAAGTTGCCCTTCTTGACGGCAGCGAACGACTTTCCGTAGCGGGAGAAGTCGCCGAAATTGAGCATCGGTCCGGAGAAGTACGAGACAACCAGAGCGATCGCACCGAGCATGACCGGCACGGCGTCGAAACCCGAGTACTTGACGTCGCCGAGCGTGAGATCGATGGCGCTCCAGCCTGCCTTGTAGATCAGGTAGCCGCACAGCATGAACATCACGACATACACAGCCGGCCCGCAGAAGTCGATGAAGCGGCGGATCGATTCCATGCCTCGCCAGAAGACACAGGCCTGAAGTACCCACAGGAGCATGAAACTTCCCCAGCCCAGTGCGGAGAGTCCGGCGAATCCGTAGTCTTCGACGACGGCATAGGGCGCGAGTGACGGAAAGAGTTTGATCAGTACGACATCGAGGGCTGCTGAGGCGAGGAAGGTTTGAATTCCATACCAAGCCACGGCAATCAGGCCACGAATGATTGCCGGGATGTTCGCGCCGAGGACGCCGAACACGCTGCGGCAGATCACCGGATACGGCACGCCGGTAACTTGGCTGGGCTTGGCGACGAGATTGCAGAAGAAGTAGACGATCGTGATACCGACCAGCAGGGCGACGAGTACTTGCCAGCTGGCCAATCCCAGTGCGAAAAGACTACCGGCAGTGACATATCCGCCGACGCTGTGTACGTCGGACATCCAGAAGGCGAAGATGTTGTACGACGACCAGGTCTGCTTGCGAAGCGGCGCCAAGTCCTCGTTGGTCAAACGAGGGTCGTAGCCCGGCTTGATCAGGCCGCTTCCGACAGGGTGACCCGCGGCTTCGACAAGGTCACCCGATCCGCTTTCCTTTGGGGGAGTGGGGGTAGTGGTCGTTCGAGACGGAAGAATGTCGGTCATGACAGCTCCTGTGCGTCAGTGCAGGAAATCAG
This sequence comes from Rhodococcus sp. Ni2, assembly GCF_021352185.1. Classification (NCBI taxonomy): domain Bacteria; kingdom Bacillati; phylum Actinomycetota; class Actinomycetes; order Mycobacteriales; family Nocardiaceae; genus Rhodococcus; species Rhodococcus sp. Ni2. The sequence continues at coordinate 889,539 of NZ_WOXZ01000001.1, read as the reverse complement.
CGGACGGTGCCACGAGCTCTCAGCGTCAGTGATGAAAACTGTGTTGAGAGAAAGGTATCGATGCTGTGTTGCACGACTATTGCGCGATCGGTATATCTTTTTCGGCCAATAGACCGGTGTCTGTCGGTAGCGTCGCGATCACGGTATCGAGTCGGCGATGATGGATTTCGGAAGCGCTCAGAAGTGCGGATGCGTCCCGACGCAGGAATGCGTCCAGCATCGCGGTGTGATCGGAGTGCAGAACCTGGCGATCGACGCCGGCAACATGGACCATCGGCTGTACAGGTTCGGTGATGTTCCAGGCAGCTTCGAACATGTGCAGCAGTCGAAGCATCTGCGACGGTCGGGTCAGTGCGAGATGAAAGTTTCGGCTCTCACAGTGATAGGACTGAGAGTCGTCGTAGCGCAACGCGATCTCCAAACGGGAGTTCACCTCGACGGCGTGTTCGTGATCCTCTTCGGTTGCCTGCTCGACGGCGACGGCCAATGCAGCTGATTCGAGAGTTTCGCGGACGATGTACATCTCTCGCAGTTCTGCCGGCGTCAGCTGAGCAACGGTGTAGCCGAATTGATGTCGATGGTCGACCAAGGACTCTCCGACCAGTGTTTTCAGTGATTCCCGCACAGGTATTCGACTGACACCGAACACATCAGCCACGTCGCCGAGAGGAATCGGGGTACCCGGAGGCGCCGAACCCGACAGAATCACTCGCCGCAGTTCGTCGAGGATCGTTTGTTGGGGACTTCCGGGAGCATCGATTACCAGTTGCGTCGGCAGTACCGATCTACGGCGCGGCGGCATGTCGCTCTCCCTTCGTCTGTCTGCCAGAGTAGGAATACGTTGTTTCGTCTGCGTGACACCGGTGTGGCCGTCGTGCATCTCGCACTCGGGGGAGAACAAGTGGGCTCCGATCACATGCTCGCGTGAGTGCTGCTCGGGAGGCCGATCGTGGGGGTAGCGTTGTTGTGTAGTGGTATGGCAGAAAGCGAGTCGGTCGATGGCATCCGCTGTGCGCTCAGAAGCCGACCAGCGAGTTGTCGGCAACCTGCCCTTGGAGCTGACGAGTTTCGTCGGTCGTCGGCGTGAGTTGGCCGACGCCAGGAGATTGTTCGAGACGTCCCGTTTGTTGACACTCACCGGGATCGGTGGCGTGGGCAAGACACGGCTCGCGATCCGACTTGCGGGCGCGTTGCAAAGGGTGTTTCGAGACGGTGCCTGGTTGGTGGAACTGGGGGAGCAGACAGATTCGGATCTCCTCGAAGATCATGTTGCCGTGACCCTTGGTGTCCGGTCGGTCTCGTCGGCGGACCCGCTGCAGGCATTGATCGACTACTGCGCCGATCGGAGTCTGCTGTTGGTGCTCGACAACTGTGAACATCTGGTCGATACCGTCGCTGTGTTCGTAGGCGCGATCCTACGGCGATGTGCCGGCGTCAAGATCCTGGCGACGAGCCGCGAATCGCTGGGCCTGGGCGGTGAGGTGACGATGCGCGTTCCCTCACTCACCACACCGCAGCAACAGCCGCCCGAATTCGAGGGAATTGCCCAGTACGAATCGGTGTCGTTGTTCACCGAGCGTGCGGCTTCCGTCGTACCTGGTTTCACCCTCACCGAGGAGAACAAGCGCGCCGTTGCGCATATCTGTCACGACTTGGATGGACTCCCACTTCCGATCGAACTGGCGGCAGCTCGCCTGCGTGGTATGTCTGCTGAGCAGATCATGAACAGGCTCTCGGATCGATACCGACTTCTTACAACGGGTGGACGCGACGTTCCGAGTCGTCAACAGACGCTGCGATTGTCGATCGATTGGAGTTACGACCTCTGCTCGCCAACCGAACAGCAGTTGTGGGGGAGGTTGTCGGTGTTCTCGGGTGGGTTCGATCTCGATGCCGCTGAGGGCGTGTGTGGGCAGGACATGAATTCGACCGAAGTGCTCGATCTCGTCACCGCGTTGGTCGAGAAGTCCATCCTGATTCGTGAGGAAACCGACGGGGATGTTCGGTACCACCTCCTCGACCTACTCCGGGAGTACGGACATGAAAAGTTGGAGTCCGCCGGTGAGTATTCCGCTCTGCGTCGAAGCCATCGTGATTGGTTCGAGGCACTGGTCGTTCATGCGGAAGCCGAGTGGATCAGTGGCCGGCAAGCTGCCTGGATCGCAAGGCTCGGTCGTGAACAGCGCAACGTCAACGATGCGTTGGAGTACTCGATTTCCACTGCCGGAGAGGCGCGATCTGCAACGCGAATGGTCGGTGCGTTGTACAGATTCTGGCTTGCAGGTGGATTACTTGTGCAGGCGCGTTACTGGACGGATCGAGCCTTGAATGCAGAGGATCGAGAGCTGGATCCGTTCCGAGTGGATGTCTTGGCCATCGACGCCGTGAATCACGCGATGCAGGGGGAACTCGAACGGGCAGAAGAGTTGGTCGACGAGAGTTGGCGCCTGGCAAACGACTTGGCGGATGTGCGCTCGCGCGGCTTGGCGACGTGGGGAGACGGATACGTCGATACCTTCAGAGGTAACTTCGATACCGCTACAGCCAAGCTGGAATCCGCGTTGACGCTGTTTCGACTCGACAAGAATCTGCTGCATGTTGTGATCGGCCTGGACACCTTGGGAGTCGCGTACTTCCTGTCCGGCGCTCTTGATCGCTCTGTGGAGTGCAACGAAGAGATTCTCGCGATCACCGTGCCCGCCGACGAGATGATGTTCCAGGCATTTGCGCTGGGAACTCTCGGGCTCGTGAGCTGGCTCCGAGGTGAATTGGATGCCGCAAGTGACTATTTGACTCGAAGTCTGAGAATTCTCGATGCCCCGATGAACTCGGCGTGGTGTATCGAGCCGTTGGCGTGGATTGCTGCAGCGCAACGTGATTGGAAGCATGCAGCGGTTCTGCTCGGCGCGGCAGCCATGTATTGGCAGAAGGTCGGGGGACGGCTGGCGGGCCTGCCGGGTTTGTCAGCTCATCACGACACTGCTGCAGAGACTGCTCGCAAAGCCATGGGTGACGATGCTTTCGACAAGTCGTTTCGCAGCGGGTTTGCGATGTCCGAGGGTGAAGCTGTCGCATATGCGCTCGACAAGCGCTCCAGTGTCACGACTGCGTCGTCGGCTGAAGGGCCTCACCTCACTCCTCGTGAGCAGCAAGTTGCGGAACTGGTTGCCCAAGGGTTGACCAATCGCGCGATTGCGGAGCACTTGGTAATCTCGCTGCGCACCGCTCAGGGACACGTGGAACACGTACTGACAAAACTGGGATTCAGTTCCAGAGCGCAGATCGCAGCGTGGTACGTCTCGACCGCGCAGGAGCGTGACTCGCGTGAGGTCAATGGCTCAGCAGGCCGGAGTTGACGTCCGATAGCAGTTCACCACGGTCGTCGCCGCACAAGCAGAACACCGGGTAGCGCTTACCTTCTTCACGCCCCTGAAACGACACTCGTAGCGGTCCAGGCGCATCCGCGCGAGGGGATTCGGTGAGGAAAGTGTACAGCCACGGCCCCTCGTCCAATTCCACGATGGCGAGAACGGTCGAGGGGTCGCCGTGAACCGTTCGCCAGGACACGACAGTGCCGTCTCCGCAACACCGCGTCACGTCCAACCGCGCCCCACGGCACCTGGCGCAGACCGCGCTCGCGGGCGAGAGGATGACATCACATTCCGCGCAATGGGGGAGTGTCAATCGTTCGGCTCGCGACGAGCGATTCGAATATCGCCGCGATACACGCTGTTTCATCGAGCTTGCGGGATTCATGTCAGTAACGTCGGGCGAGGTAGTACGGCATCGAGTCCACGGGTGCGCGTTCGACCGACTCCCCGGACGTCGGGGCGTGAACGATCTCACCGCCTCCGGTGTAGATCCCCACATGCTCCCCGCCGTAGTACAGGACCACGTCACCCGGCTGTAGATCGTCCCGGGAAACTGGAGTGCCGCCAACCGCCTGGTCGTAGCTGGTTCGCGGAATCGAAACGCCCGCTTGTGCATAGGCCCATTGAACGAGACCGGAGCAGTCGAACGAGTCCGGCCCGGTCGCGCCCCAGACGTACGGAGCGCCGATCTTGGACTCTGCGGCTGCCAATACGCGGCCTGTATCCGAGGAAGCGAAAGCTGACACCTTCGCCGGATTCGTGTCGACGGAAACTGCGGCGATGTTCCAGTCCCGAAGCACGGGGGCCTGAGCGTTCGCGGTGTCGATACTCACGGCAAGGGTTGTCAGGGAAAGAACGCCGACGACAAGCGCTCTTCCGAGTGCATGCTTCCTCGTGCGGGGGTCGGTGAATCGGTGGTGCGACATTTCTCGTGTTGCCTTTGCGTCGATGCGTCCCGAAGCAGGTGTCCAGCTGGGTGTGATCGGGCTTCGGCTTGCGACACTCAGCCTGGTTGCGCCTCGACGTGTTCGCATCGGTCAGTTGGACGGGGTGCATACCTGTTTCGAGCGGCATTGTGGGTGCAAGGCCTGTTGATCGATCGCGAGAACTTCGACGGACTTTCGTGATCCGAATCAAGGAGGGCACGGCGGCCGGCGTCCCCCGGCTCCGGTCAGGCGATTCGCAGCGGGAGCGCCGAACGCTCAACAGTGGCACGGTCGGATGGACCACGATCCTGCGCACAAATGGCTGCGCGAACAAGTACGTGAGGCAAGCGTCTGGCTGGATTCGGCGGACGTTCTGTACTCTCGCAGTCATGCAACAGCGGAGCACAGGAACGGTGACACGGTCACTGTTGCTGCTTCTGCTGCCGTTCATCGCTCTTCTCGCAGTGCCTCCGCTTGGTTCCTCGGGTAGCGCCGCGGTGCTGGGAACTGCGATTGCCGTCTTCGTGGTCGCTGCGCTCGCAACTTCCTCGAAGTACGAACTTCTGCAACTGTGCGCGGTTTCGACCACTGGCCCGTCTGATGACGAACGCTGCCTGCGTGGTGCTTTCCGCAGGCAGAGCAGCCCGGACGCGCCCGGTCGTCCGCAACCTCGAGCTCCGGGAATCGGTCTGTAGATCGGCAGTCGGCGGGTGTGAACTCGTCGTAGGTCGGTCAGACGTCTTGCGTCCACGACCATTCCCGCGCTCTCATCTCTCTGAGCGTGCCTTTCGGTGAGGTTCATTCGTCATGCTCGATTTTGTCTACTACCCCGTGTCCGGAATCCTCTGGTTCTGGCACAAGGTCTTCTCACTGGTCTCCGGATCACCCGACAACGGCGTCGTGTGGGCGTTGTCGGTCGTATTTCTCGTCTTCACGCTCAAAGCCCTGCTGTTCAAACCCTTCGTCAAGCAGGTCCGCACTCAACTGGTGATGCAGAAGCTGCAACCTCAGATCAAGGCGTTGCAGAAGAAGTATTCGGGTGACCGGCAGAAACTCACTGTAGAGATGGCCAAGCTGCAGAAAGAACATAACTACAGTCCGTTGCTCGGCTGTCTGCCGATGCTGGTTCAGGCACCGGTGTTCATTGGTCTCTATCACGTCCTGCGATCGTTCAATCGGACCGGAGCGGCATCGCACGTCCCGTTTCTGAGCCCGACCGAACCGATGTCGGTGGCGGACAACGCGAACACGGCCAACTACTTCTTCAGTGCCTCGGACGTGCAGTCTTTTCTCGACGCCAAACTGTTCGGCGCACCGTTGTCCGCCATGATTTCGAGCCCGGCAGCACAACTGGAAGCATTCGGCGACGTAAGCCGTATCTCCATCATTCTGGTAGCGGTACCGCTGATGATATTCGCCGCCGTCGCTACACATTTCACATCGCGGGCATCCATCGCGCGCCAAGTGGACACCGGAACCGTCAACCCTCAAACAGCGATCATGAACAAGCTCGCATTGTGGGTGTTTCCGGTGGGGGTGATCGCTTTCGGTGCGTTCGCGCCCGTGGCGATCCTGCTGTATTTCGTGAGTAACAACTGCTGGACGCTGGGACAACAGCATTTTGTGTACGGACGCATCGCTGCGGAGCAGAAGGAAGCCGAATCGTCGCCGACTCCCGGAATGACCGCGCCCCCGTCGCCCAGAGTGGCTGCACCGCCGCTGCCGGGCGCCAAGCCCATCCGCGCCAAGCGCAGGCGATGACGGAAGGCGACCCCTCCCTACCGGCGAGTAAGGCACGTACGCTGGAAAGCATGACCAAATGGACCGCAGAAGACGTAGTCGATCAGACCGGCCGCACATTTGTCGTCACGGGGGCGAACAGCGGACTGGGTGAGGTAGTCGCACGAGCGCTGGGCAAAGCCGGGGCCGACGTCGTCCTCGCCTGTCGTGACACCACGAAGGCCGACGCCGTAGCCGCCGAGATCGGGCCCAACGCGGTTGTCCGCAAATTGGACCTCTCGGATCTGTCGTCGGTACGAGCCTTCGCCGACGCAACGGAGAAGGTCGACGTCCTGGTGAACAACGCCGGCGTGATGGCGGTTCCGTTCCGCCGGACGGTCGACGGATTCGAAATGCAGATCGGCACAAACCATCTCGGACACTTCGCATTGACCGGATTGCTGAAGGACAAGCTCACCGATCGTGTCGTGACGATGTCCAGTGCCCTGCATCAGCTCGGAACTGTCGATCTGGACGATCTCAATTTCGAGCGTCGGAAGTACAACCGATGGTTGGCCTACGGGCAGTCCAAGCTTGCCAATCTGTTGTTCACGTACGAACTTCAACGCAGGTTCGCGGCGTCGGGATCTTCGCTCAAAGCGCTCGCTTCGCATCCGGGATACGCGTCGACGAACCTGCAGGGGCACACCGAGTCGATCCAGGACAAGCTGATGGGAATCGGCAATTCGATCTTCGCGCAGTCCGCGGAGATGGGCGCCCTTCCCGAACTGTGGGCGGCAACCGCGCCGGATGCCTTTGGCGGCAGTTACATCGGACCGGACGGTCCGTTCGAGCAGCGAGGGTATCCGAAGGTCGTGGGGTCGAACAAGAAGTCACACGATACGAAGACAGCCTCGGGTTTGTGGACACTGTCGGAGAAGTTGACCGGAGTCTCGTTCGGGATTTGATTCAGATATGAAGGTGGCCGCGAACTTCGAGAAGTTCGCGGCCACTTTCATATCCGTTCGAGCTAGATGTTGTTCGGGTTACAGCGTGACAACCATCTTGCCGGTGTTCGCGCCGCGCATCAGGTCGATGAACGCTTGCGGTGCATTCTCCAGGCCTTCGACGATGGTCTCGTCCCACTGAATCTTGTTGTCGGCGAGCCACCCTGCCATGTGGGTGCGGAATTCGCCACCGAGGTGACGGTAGCCGCCCACGAGGAATCCGCGCAGTGTGAGCTGCTTGCCGATCACCAGTGCCAGGTTGTGGGGAGCGGTGGGCTTCTCGGTGGTGTTGTACTGAGCGATGGCTCCGCACAGGGCAATCCGGCCACCCTGGTTCATGGCATCGATTGCGGCTTCGAGATGCTCGCCACCGACGTTGTCGAAGTACACGTCGATGCCGTCAGGGGCGGCAGCGGCGAGTAGTTCGGTGATCGGGCCGTCGTGATAGTCGAATGCCGCATCGAATCCGAGTTCGAGAAGTCGGGCAACCTTCGCCGGTGAACCGGCGCTACCGATTACTCGCTTCGCTCCGAGCAACTTGGCGATCTGACCGACGAGCGATCCGACGGCACCTGCTGCGCCGGAGACGAATACGGTATCGCCTTCCTTGAACTCCGCAACCGCGGTGAGGCCGGCATACGCGGTGAGGCCAGTCATGCCGAGGGCACCCAGGTAGGCCGTCGCCGGCGCGATGGACGTGTCGGCCGGAGTCACTGCGGATCCGTCGAGGATGGCGTATTCACGCCATCCGAGGCCGTGGACGACAACGTCGCCCACGGCGCGATCAGCCGACTTGGATTCGACGACCTCGCCGACGGCACCACCGTCGAGCGGCGCACCGACCTGGAACGGCGGAAGGTAGGACTTCACGTCGTTCATTCGGCCGCGCATGTACGGGTCGACGGAGATGGCGATGTTGCGGACCAGGATCTGGCCGTCTTCGAGTTCGGGGAGTTCTACTTCGGCGGTGGCGAAGTTCTCCGACGTGGGCCAACCGTTCGGGCGTGAAGCGAGACGGATTTCCCGGCTGACAGTGGTAGTGCTCATTCGTCGTCCTTACTTACTTCGAGGGTGACCTCGATGTTGCCGCGAGTTGCATTGGAGTACGGGCACACCTGGTGTGCCTTCTCCGTCAGCTCGACGGCCTGATCATGGGGTAGATGGGGGAGTGAAACCTCCAGCGTCACAGCGAGTCCGAAGCCTCCTGCACCGTTGGGGCCGATGCCGACCCGCGCGCCGACTGCGGAATCAGCCACGTTGGCCTTCTCGGCACGGGCGACCATCTGCAGAGCGGAGTGGAAGCATGCTGCGTATCCGGCGGCAAAGAGCTGCTCGGGGTTGGTGCCTTCGCCGCTGCCACCCATTTCCTTGGGAATGGCGAGGCCGAGATCGAGGCGTCCGTCCGAGGTGCGAGCGTGACCGTTGCGGCCTTCGCCGGTGGCAAGTGCTTCTGCGGTGTAGACGATGTTCATGACTTCTTCTTTCCGTCGGAGTGGGCATTGGATGCTTGGAGCGACTCGCCGAGACGAGTGAGAACGTCTCGAAGTTCGGTGAGTTCGTCGTTACTCAGACCAGTGGCGCCTGCGAGCTTGGCCGGGATGTCCTCGGCCTTGCTACGCAAGGTGGAACCCGCCTCGGTCAGGTGAATCTCGACGCGACGCTCGTCCGTGGTGAGGCGTCGGCGCTCGATGAATCCCAGACCCTCGAGCCTCTTGAGCAGCGGCGAGAGAGTTCCGGTATCGAGATCGAGTGCCTCACAGATCTCACGCACCCCGCGGCCGTCTCGTTCCCAGAGTGTCAACAGGACGAGGTACTGGGGATACGTGATTCCCAGGTCGTCGAGCATCGCCCGGTACGCGGCCGTCGTGGCCCGCGACGCCGAATAGAGGGCGAAGCAGACCTGGCGTTCGAGAGCGAGTGGGTTGGTCACGAGAACAACTGTAGCGCACAGTTAAGTTGTGCACAACAAAGAAGTGTCAAATAGATCTACGGATAGGCGGCCGTTCGTCTACGGCGTCGACAGGATCTCGGAGACATGCGAGAGGAAGGTGTGCACTGTCCGGGCAGCGGGCGCAGGAAACCTGGTCCGCACTGCCAATCCGTCGTGAGTTCGTGAGAACCAGAACTGAACGTCGTCGGCGTTCGAGACGCGACTGAGTTGCTGCGGATTGATCGGCGCAGGCTGTGATTCGCTGGACTTTGATTTACGGGGGCGAGATCCACCGGGCATGGTTCGGTAGTCGGCGTAGGACACCGAGAAGATGTCTCTGCGAGTGGGCGAAACCTCGGGCCCCAAGCTCCGCAACACCTGCCTCGACGACACGGACGACAGTGAAAGTGACTCGTGGAAAGCGAGATTGACTGCCCGGGCAGTGCTGTGAAGATTGTCCATGCTCGTCACGGTGATGGGCGCATTGGCTACCAGCCATCCGAAGGTGTGGTTGTGTCGCGGTTCCCGACGCGTGTGAACAGGGAACAGTAGGTGCGTGTCTCTCTTGCCGGTCAATTGTGTTGTGGCCAAACCGATCGACGCAAGAATTGCACCGAACGACGAGTGCCGATGATCGGCGCAGTTCTGGTCGAACAGCTCTGCTTCGTCGGCGTCGAGGAGCATTCGGGTGTCTGTGCCCTGGGGCGACATCGCCCCGGCGGGCAGTCCCAGATCTACGGGAAAATGGGGAGTGTCACCCCCGCATGCTCGGAGGAAGGACCGCCAACCCGCAATCCGGTGGTCGCCGGGCTCTGGATCCGCGGTTGCCGATTCCCGGAAGCAGTAGTTGAGGAAACTCCCGGGCTCCGGAAGGAGATCAGACGCGATCGGATCACGGTCCGCCCGCGTGTATTCGCGATACAGAGTGCTGATCTCGGTAATTGCGATGCTCATGGACCAGCCGTCGCAGATGGCATGGTCGAACCCGCAGACCACTGTCGACTGGTCCTCGCGGGTGATGGCACCGAGAAAGTACGCGGGAAACGCGAAAGGATTGCACCATCGATCCAAGCGCTCGCCCAAGAGTTCTCGCACCTGCTCCGGTGTTCTCGCGTCAGCCACTGTTTCCTCACGCAGGCGCAGATCCCCGACGTCGGCGACGTCGACGAACAGTGCCGAGGATTCACCCGATTCTTCGGCCTGGGAGAACGAGCACGACAGGGCGTCGTGACGGGACGTCCATTCCTCGAAGCTGGCCTTGAGTGCGTCCGTGTCGATGGGGCCGGGAACGTCGAAAGTAGCAGCGAGCCAAGTCGTATCGCCGCGGCTGCCGGCAAGATGCAGCTGCTGATTGGAGGTCGGGGGAACCGGATACGTCGTTCCGGTGGAGATTTCGCTCGGCGTCCACTGCAGAATGCGGCCCGGCCGTGCCTCGAACCTGTCGAGAAACGTGATGTGCATCAGGCGGTCTCCACTTCCTGACGTGCATCCGCCTGACGCACGACACGGTAGTCGCCGGTATCAGCGACCGTTCTCAGGACGTTGCGAAGGTGTCGTAGGTACCGATTCACCGATGTGTGCGCCTGCTCGGTGTCCGGAAAACTGACCATCACGTACGTACGGTCTTCCTTCCGGTTGATCCACATCGACAGATCACCCGTCGTTCCTGGCCCACCCAGTGCCCGCGCCTCGAGTTCGTCATGGTGCTCGGCACCTGGAATCAGGCGCATGTCGATGTACGACACCATCGGCGGGACCGAGGTTCCACCGATGTCGGATCCGGTCAACTTCGACACCTGGGCGATCACCGAGTGAATGGACACGTCCGCGAGTCCCTTCACCGCAGCGCGAGCAGCGTGGGCAAGGGGGAGTGCATCGGTAAAGTTCGTGACACCGCTCAGCGTGAACGAGACCGGGACGAGATTGATGAACCAGCCTTGGGAATAGAGGTATCTCGGATCGGAGCGAGTGCCGACTGCGTTGAGCGCGAAGTAGTTCGCTCGATCCGCAACTTCGATCTCGGTGAGGGCGAGGGCTGCGAAGATCCCCGTGGAGAAGCCGACGCCATTGGACTTGCACAGCGCTGCGAACGCGGCTGACTCGTCGCTGTCGAGAACGTCGATGTGTGTGCGGGTCGACCGGGCCTGTTCACCCCGCGCGACACCGAGATCGAGGGGGAACGTCGGGAGTTGGCCGGCGTTGGCGGCGAGAATCGAAATCCACTGCTGCACAGGCGCTGCGGCCAGGTCGAGGTTCCCCGCGGATGTCCGTTCCTCGCCGCTGTACTCGACGTAGCTGCCGGGAGAGGGAAGTTGAGCCTCGATGCCGGCGCTTTCGGCGATGTACAGCGCACGAAGTTCTTCGACGCCCAGCATCAACGACAGGCCGTCGGTGTGCGAGTGATCGACGCCGTAGTAGACGGTGAAGCCGGCGCCGTGCTCGACGACGCCACTGATGAACGAGGGCCATTGCAATGGGCTGGTATCGCCGGCGAAACTTCGGCTCACATGCTCGCGAACCGCATCTGTCGTGTTCAGAGAACCGACGCTGTGCGGCGTGAGTTCGATCGTCGACGCATCCACCACGTGACGGTCGATGACCCCGCTACCGTCGGGATCTTCGGATGATCTCACCTCGAACCAACTGTGCAGTGTGTTGTGCCGCAGGACAAACGCCTGGACCGCCCGACGCAGTGCCTCCCGATCGAGATCACCGGGCAGAGTGAACGTGAATCCGATCCACGGTGACCAGTCGACGCCTTGTGCGCGCTTGTGATCGGCGGTACGAATGTGTCCTTCCTGTAGGAACGAGAGCGGTTGGTCGCTCCGTGGTGCCCCGGATGCCGCCGCCAGGGATTGTTCAGTAGGCCTGAACTCGGTGAGCGTCCCGGCTTTCGGTGCCCAGAGATCGATGGGTGTCATTTCCATGAGAGTTCTCCTCGATCGGTACAGCGGTATTGATCGGTACGGCGGTGTTGGTCGGAGGTGCGAAAGTGTCGGTCGAGAAGGCAAAGTCCTCCATTTCGCGGCGTAGGAGTCCCGCGAACTGATGGATGTGGCGGCTCGTGCGCGCGTTGCCCGGGTGGCGTATGGCCAGATTCAGCCCTTCGGGAGTCCGCGTGAGCCAGATGTAGACGTCGGTTCCCGAATGATCTCGACTACGAAGGCCCCTGGTCTGCCAGCTCGTCCATTGCTCGGCACCAGGAACGTGACGAACGTCCATGTACGAGAGCACGAACGGCAGGTGCTGCGGGGAGTCGATCAGCTCGCACACTTTCGAATACGGCAGTGCCGCGGCGGGGCGGACGCGCCGTATCTCCGTGCCGGCAACCTTGGCCAGATCGCTCACGGTTGCGGCGGGGGCTATCGGAATCCTCACCGGCACAACACCGATGAACCATCCCAGCGACGCGGCCCATCGAAGCTCCGAACGGGTGTGTTGCGGCACGACGACGCGGAATTCGTCTGCACCGGTGAGATCGCCGGTCACCTTGGCCGCGCACGCGAGTATCGCGGCCAGGAATCCTTGGTTGCTGCGCTTGCTCGCTTCTGCCAGGCGTTCGGCTCCCCGGGCGCTCAGAAGCCAGGCGGACAGGCTCTGCTGAGGGACTCGGCGTCCGGTGACCGGTTCGGGTAGCGCTGGAAAGTACGGAGCCTCGCCTTGCGCGTAGAACTCGCGCCACGTCTGCACTGCCGGGTGAGAGCGGTCCGCGTGTCCCACGAGATCTCGTTCCTTGGTGCCGAAGTCGATGTAGCTTCCGGTCTCCGGCGGCGAGGGAGGGCTTCCCTCGCTCAACGATCGGTAGATCGTCTGCAGTTCGTGCGCGGTCAACGCCACCGAATATCCGTCCAGCAGAGCATGATCAGCGGCAAAAACCACGGTGAAGTGGTTGGGGCCTTCGATCGTCGCGAACTGATACGCAGGCCAGACAAGTGGATCGGTCGATCGGTCGAGCAGTTGCTGCAGATGCGTGAAGACAGACATCGAGGACGCAAGGTGTCCGACCTCGGTGCCCAGAATCCGGACGTCTCCAGACCCCGCGGTGCGTCGGACTATCGTTTCGCCCTCCACGGCGACGTGTGTTCGGAGCACTTCGTGGCGATCGATCCAGTGATCGAGAGCGGCCGCCCAGATCCTTCGGTCGAGTCGGTCGTGGATGCGAAACGAGGTACCCAGCCACGACGGAGTGCACACGTCGGTCTGATGGTGCACCTGCCGTTTCGCCTGCTCGGCATGTTTCAAGTGTGCCTCGTGTATGTAGCTGGCGGGACGCTGGTCGACAGGCCACAGATCGGGCGGATTCACCGCGGCGGGAGTCCACTCGGTGACGGTCCCTGGAGGTAGGGGATAGTCGGCAAGTTCCGTGAATTCCATTGGGAAACCTGATCTCTCGAGATGGCGAAAGGTGGGGATCGTGAACGGGGCGGATGTTTGTAACCGAGAGTGACAGATGATTAGTCAAGGCAAGTAGAACGCGGCCCGAGGCTCCGCGCAACTGCTTCGGTGCGGGATGTGACGAGGAACATTCCGCTCGTTTTTTCGGACAATTCGAATACTGGACATCCGGTTTACGGCCCTGGTCACCTGTCAGTTGATCGATCAATCACTCTGTGGTGAAACAAATTTCAACAGACCGTTGTGAATTCCGCCGGCGACGAAACATGTGCGCATGCGAACGTCGGAATATGTTTATGTGTAGCAAGTTTCGTATGGATTCGGCTGTATCTCTTTTAATTGCAACAGGGTTCGTGTACTGCCGTCGTGTCGTTTCGGCGCGCGGATTGTTCACCGAGTATTGACATGCTCGGCATCTGCCGGTCGTATGCAGACGGTATTTCTAAGCGATGACTGATCCGATGGAATACGACCTGGTTGTGATCGGCTCCGGCCCGGGTGGGCAGAAGGCTGCCATCGCGGCGGCCAAGCTGGGTAAACGGGTAGCGATGGTCGAGAAGGGCAACATGCTCGGGGGAGTGTGCGTCAACACCGGCACCATTCCGTCGAAGACGTTGCGTGAGGCGGTTCTCTACCTCACCGGGATGAACCAACGCGAACTGTACGGCGCGAGTTACCGCGTCAAGGAGAACATCACTCCGGCCGACCTGCTGGCGCGAACCCAGCATGTCATCACCAAAGAAATCGAAGTCGTTCGATCTCAGCTTCTGCGCAACCGCGTCGAATTGTTGATAGGGGTCGGCTCGTTCGTCGACGAGCACACCATCCTCGTCGAGGACTCCTCGCGCGGAGACAAGATGACGATCACGGCGAAGTTCGTCGTGATCGCGACCGGAACGTTGCCTGCTCGCCCGGCGGGGGTGTCCTTCGACAGTCACCGGGTGCTCGACTCCGACGGAATCCTCGATCTGACCTCCATCCCGACCACCATGGTCGTCGTGGGCGCGGGAGTGATCGGTATCGAGTACGCATCGATGTTCGCGGCACTCGGCACCAAGGTCACCGTCGTCGAGAAGAGGACGTCGATGCTGGACTTCTGCGACCCCGAGGTCATCGAATCGCTTCGATTCCATCTACGCGATCTGGCGGTCACTTTCCGATTCGGTGAAGAAGTGACGGCCGTCGACGTCGGAGCGAACGGAACGCTCACGACGCTGCGCAGCGGCAAGCAGATTCCAGCCGAGACCGTGATGTACTCGGCTGGACGGCAAGGCCTCACGGCGCCACTCGCGCTGGAGAACGCCGGGCTCGAAGCCGACGAACGTGGCCGTATCTACGTCGACGACAATTTCCGCACCAAGGTCGAACACATCTACGCCGTCGGTGACGTCATCGGATTCCCGGCGTTGGCGGCGACGTCGATGGATCAAGGTCGACTCGCGGCCTATCATGCCTTCGACGAACCAGGCGCGAAGCTGATGGATCTGCAGCCGATCGGCATCTACTCGATTCCCGAGGTGTCGTATGTGGGCGCCACCGAGGTCGATTTGACCAAGGAATCGGTGCCGTACGAGGTTGGCGTTTCCCGATACCGCGAACTCGCGCGCGGGCAGATCGCAGGCGACACCTACGGGATGCTCAAGATCTTGGTGTCGACGGATGACCTGAAACTGCTCGGTGTTCATATCTTCGGCTCGGGTGCAACGGATCTCGTGCATATCGGCCAAGCGGTGATGGGGTGCGGCGGGACCGTCGAATACCTTGTCGACGCCGTCTTCAACTATCCGACACTGTCCGAGGCGTACAAGGTGGCGGCGCTCGACGTCATGAACAAGATCAGGGCTCTCAAGCAATTCCACTAGGGGTCGGGGTGTCCCCAGGTACCGGTCAGGGTCGGTCGGTGTACTTCTCGGGTAGCACTTGTTCGAATACCTGAGGGTGATGTCAGGCCTGGGGAAATAGGGCAGGGTCTATCTCTATGACCATTGCCCAGGAACTTCGTGTGGAATTTCGATGCTGATCGGACTGATTGCCGCGATCGTGGCATGCGTCGGGTACGGCGTTGCATCCGTGCTGCAAGCCTACGGCGCGCGCAAGTCGGCAGCTGCCGCCGAGCAGCGTGGCGAGGCCGGACACGTGACGGCGTCGGGTGGCCCGACCTTGCGTTCGACGTTCGCGGCCGCGCTGACGGCGTCGTTCATCCTGGGGACCGTGCTCGATGCGGTCGGATTCGCCGGAAGTGCCATCTCCGCGCGGCTCATTCCACTGTTCTTGTCGCAGACAGTGGTCAGTGCCAATCTCGTCATCACGGCAGTGCTGGGGACCGTGGTCCTCGGCATCCAGTTGCATCGTCGCGACTGGTTCGCGATCGCTGCGGTGATCGGATCGCTCCTGCTGCTCGGATTGTCGTCAGGTCACGCGGGCGGTGGGAGTTCCAACGACGTCGTCCATTGGGGTGTCCTCGTGGGCTCGGCGTTGATCTTGCTGATCGGCATCGGTTTGATCCGATGGTTGGGCTCACGCGCAGCAGTTGTCGCCGGGTTGATCTCGGGTGTGCTGTTCGGCTGTCTGGCCATTGCCGTACGCGTGGTCTACGGAATCGATCCGTTCGAAATCGGTACGATGCTCCGCGATCCGGCCGGCTGGGCGATCCTCGTTTCGGGCCTGGGCGGTTTCTATCTGCACACGGTGGCGCTGCAACTGGGATCCGTCAACGGAGCGACAGCGGCTCTGGTTGTCGGCGAGACGGTGGTTCCGGGAATCGTCGGCGTCGTGGTGCTCGGCGACGCGTCGAGACCTGGCCTGGAATGGCTTGCCGTCGTCGGCTTCGTCGGGGCAATCGCGGGTGCCGTCGCCGTGGCCGTCTTCGGCGCGGCGAGCCACGAGGAGAAACCGGTCGAAGAAGTGACCGTCTGATGCGGTAGCGAAAAGCTGTGCTGTTCGACCGGTCAATTGGTAACGGAAACCGCGTTCTCGCAGATAGTTCCAGTGCGCCCCAACGTCCCGCATACGTTGTGCGGTCACGGGCAGCGGGACGAAGAACGGAGGAAAGTGATGAGCAGCTTGGATATTCAACGCTGGTCGAACGACTTCACCGCGCTGACCAAGGTCATATCGGAAGGCATCGAGCAGTTTGTTCTCCGGTTCATTTCCAGCTGAAGTGATCTGAGCTCGTTGCCCGTCGTGGAATTATTGATCTCCACCGCGATTCGGAGGACGAATCGTGATGAAGCAGAGGTTCTTACGAGGTCTGGGAGGCCTGGGCGGGGGCGAGCAGGTAGGAGAACACGTACGTAACTGCGGCGATGACCGCCAGTACGATCAAGGAGGTCGGGAGTCCTCCGGCATCTCGCACCGGGTCACCAGTAGCGACGACAGCCGACATGAACACTCCGATTACCAGCAATGTCACCGCCAAGGCAGAGCACGCAGCGAACCGATGCTTCCAGCAGCAGACTGTGCGCGCCGGCCATGTGTGGCTTGTTCTCAGGGCGCAGCGCCCACCTGCAACAGCGCTCGAGCCGACAATCAGCCCTGCCAGCGCTCCGATGAAGGCGGGTATGAACAGTCCTATCCAGGACCAGGCTCCATCGCCGACTATCGGGATCATCACGGCGACACCTGTGACCGCACCTGTGAGCGCACCTGTGAGCGCAGCCAGACTCAGTTCCTTGTCGACCCAGCTCATGGATCAACTAGAACACAGGCACGCTCGCGAGGCTGTGGAGTATCTCGGATTCATGGGCTGAAGAACACGAGTCGGCGGCGCAGGCGTGCGATCGACGGGTCCCCGATCGTGCGTCTGCCGTCGGTTCGGGCTTGGCTCGGGGTCATCCCGTAAAAGTCCTTGAACGCTCGCGCCAACTGGGATTTCGAGGTGAAGCCGCATCGCAGGGCCAACGCTTCGATCGTTTCGTTCGGCATCTCGGTTCTGGTCAATTCGCGGTAGACGAGTTCGAGACGCTTCCGCCGAATGACAAGAGCTATTCCGCCGTCGGATGCGAATGCGCGATAGAGCTGTGCCCGGGAGACGGACAATGCTGCGCACATGCTCGTCGGGCCGAGCCAGGTCTCCGAGAGATGCTCGGCGATGTGGGCGTACGCACGATCGCGGAGAGAGTGATCGGGCCGCGGCGACAGATCAGGTTCGGCGATACCCAAACTGACACGAAGGAGGGAAGCGACGACGTCCTCGTAGCCGGCCGCAGCATCGGGATCGAGATGCGGTAGCGCGAGTACGACCGATTGCATGCACTGAGCGAGCACGACGGCAGGAACTCCGCGCAGTACCGTCCCGTGTAGAGAACGACCCTTCGACTCGGCCTCGACGAGGGAACGCGGTGCGAGGAGCGTGATGGTGCGCCCTGTCGATTCCGCCTCCGCGTCGGCGGTCCAGGTACGCCCGAGGTCGAAGAATGTGACATCGCCTGGACGTGCGACGAAATCGACTCCGTCGGCGTTGCCGCTCAACTGCCCGTCGAGGACGACCTGGACCATGTATTCATCGTCGAGTCCGCTCTCGGCGATCAGCCGATTGTTTCGGGTGTACTTCTGTGCGTTGAAGGTAGTTTGACCGATCAACGAGGTTCCGATGGAAAGCGCTGTGATCGAGCCTTCGAGAGATGTGTCAGGGTCAATTCGGTCGGTGACGAAGAACGGACGTGTGACACTGCGCCAGAAGTCGTCGGCGTCCGCAGGATCGACCGATCGGGTCGACACGCGGATGCGGGCGGAATTCATCGACACGCGGGCATGATATGTCAGATCCCGCAGGTCGCAGTCACTCTCCCGCAAATAGACGTCAATAGTGACCGAGCCCACATAATGAGACAAATCGGGCGTATTTGTGAGACGGCCAGTGCTCGCGTGTCGCGGCGAAGCTGTCTATGTTGTTCGTTATGGGTGGACAGGTTGGGAGTTCGATGCTCGAACGAAATCTCGAGTTCGGCGGGGATCGACTGCTCGTTTGTCGGCCATCATGACGTCCACTTCGAATCGATCGCAGCTATCTCGAGCAAAGCGAAATCCTCGAGGAAGGGGCACGCTGCAAAGGCGGCTTGCCGGGCGTGGAGCCACGGCGATTCGTCCCCGCCTCCTCGGATTGATGGAACGCTCGGCGGGATTGACTGTCATCGATTCGCCACTTGGGTTCGGCAAGACGGAACTCGCCGCGTTGTGGCTCACGACTCTCGGGCAGGTGCCGAGCAGACCGGTAGTCTGGGTGCCGGCGCCATCGCATCGGATGACCCCCCTCGAGTACTGGAACACCGCGCTCGCAGTAATTCAGGATTCGCTGGAATCACTCGAGGCCCCGCCACGAATGCGCGAGGATCCAGTGGGCGCGATCGAATCACTCCTCGACTCGTCGCCCGCACCATTCGTGTTGGTGTTCAACCGCATCGACCTGGTTGAGGGTGACGAGGTGGGACGCCGAATCGTGGATCTGATCGTGCGGCTTCCCGGATTGAAAGTAATCGTCACGCTGCAGGATCGGTCTGCGACGGACTTGCTCGAAGACGTCCGCGTGGACGAGTACCTGTGCGCGAACGACCTCAGATACACGCTCGACGAGTCCACCGTTCTGTTCGCGGAGGCAGGGATTCACCTTCCCTCGGGCATCGTCCATTCGATCTGTGAACGCGTCGCCGGCGTTCCCGTGCTGATGAAGGTTGCTCTGAGTGCGGTTGCGGGGCTGAGTGAACCGAGCCGTGGACGCGAACGCGTTCAGCAGCGAGTGGACCAGGCGATCCACGCGTACGTCAGTCGGACCGCTCCTCGGTCGGGCAAGTCGCTCGAGTTGTTCGACTTCGCGACTACGATCGCCGCTGCCCGCACGGTGACACCAGAGATCGCTCGTGTCTTGTCCGACGATCTTGACGTGGAGGGCAAACTGGACTTGCTCGAGTCTTTCGGTCTGATCTTCCGGAATGGTTTCGAGGGAGAACCGTCCTGGTACTTCGCGCCGTCAGTTCGACTGGCATTCATACAGATACGGGCCGAACAAGGGGATGGATTCGAAGATCCCTTCCAGGTACTCGTCGATCACGCTCTCGGGACTTCGGATATAGCCGGTGCCGTTCACTACGCCTTGGACGGACGCAAGTGGACCAGGGTGCTCGACATACTCGAGCGCCACTGGGCTGATCTTCTGGTCGATCACACCGGATTGGTCCGGACTGCGTTGCAATCCATACCCGATGACGTACTCAGTTCGAACCCTTCGATTCTGGTGGGTCGTGACCTGCTCGAATCACGTCTGCGGCCGCAGTTGATCAACGGCGATTCATTACCGACGGAACCGGCGGAATTGCGTGCGATAGGTGGTAGTCCGCATGCGCACAGCTTGTTGAACGTCGGAACTGTCCAATCGGTGGTGCTGAGAACATCCGGTAAGTACCAACGCTCTACCGAGATCACGCGCAAATTGGCGCACGTCGTGTACGGACTCGGCGACGAGTCGTTGGGCGCGTTGGGGTCTCAACTGCCCGCCCTGCGGCTGATCTGGGGGGTCTCGCATCAATTGACCGGTGACCTCGGTGATGCCGCGGTGGAATTGCGACTCGCCTATCAAGGTGCGGTGCAACATGGTCCGGAGTTCGTCCTGCGTCACGCCGCAGGCAATGCCGCGCTCAACTCCGCGCTGATCGGGGACGTCGCGCACGCGACGGACTGGCTGCACCTGGAAAGCACACACCCGGACGTTTCGGGATGGTTGGGACCGCCCTCGCACATGGGGGGAGCGATCGCGCGGGCACTGGTGGCGTGCGACAGCGTGGACCTGCACGCCGGAGCTGCCGCGATGGACGCACTCGCCGAGGTCACACCGCCGGGCGACCTGTGGGCGTTCGCGGCCTACACTTACACCAGATTTGCACTGCTGCAATCGGACCCGTTCTCGGGGCTGATTTCCCTCCAGCGCGCAGTGGCAACGCACGGGCACGTGAATCCGTGTGAACGATCGCTCGGTGACGCGCTTCTCACCGCGGCACGTATCGATCTTCTGTTGGCGTCCGGGGAGGGTACCAAGGCGCTGGAAGAATCAGTCGCTGCGCCACATACGTTTGCAGTTGTCACGGTCTCCGTGGCGCGGACGCATCTCCTGACCGGGTCGCCGTCCCAGGCATTGGAATTGTGCCGCGAAATCGATTGGAGCGGGCAGTATCTCACGAGGTTTCGGCTCGAATCCCTGCTGATCGAATGCGCTGCTCTGTGTGAACTGGGCAGGATCCCCGCTGCCGCGAGTACATGGGAGGAAGCTCGCGGACTGCTCGAAACCTCCGGTGTCCTGTCGGCCCTGGCGACGATACCGCGTGATCTGATCAGGCAACTCGAAGATGGGGCCGAGGGCTCGAGCAGTGCCGTCGCGACCTTTCTCGAATCCGAAGCGGCGCAGATATATCCGGCGGCCATCGTTCGGGTCCAATTGACGAAACGGGAGATAGACGTTCTCGTGGAACTGGGTCTCGGCATTCCGATCGGTGAGATCGCGCGGCGGTTGTTCGTATCCAACAACACGCTGAAGAGTCACCTCCGAGCCTTGTATCGCAAACTCGGTGCGCATTCCCGGGAAGAGGCTGTCGCGGCAGCGCACCGACACAACCTCCTCGGCAGTGGGCAGGACTGATCGGCGTCAGTGCAGATTGCGCTCGGCGTAGACCTTCATCGCGTCACGGACCAGCGAAGCGGTGCCTTCTCCGTACTTGTCGTAGTTTGCAGTGAAGCGGGGATCGTCGACGTACATCTGGCCGAGTCCGGTGAAGGCGTCGGCGCTGGGAGTCCTTCCCTGCCAACCGATCTTTATCCACTCGAACTGTCTTCGGGTAATCGTCTGGACGTCGTCGCTTTCCGCGGACAGCCCCGCTGTCAGTGCTTTTCCGAATGCCGCTGCGATGTCGGCTTGAAATTGCAGATGAGCTTTACGGTCCTGCTCCGACATCGACCGCCACCAGTTGTCGCCGCTGGTGTAGGCGTCCTTGCCCCAACGCTCGATGACCTCGTCCTTGTATCGGGTGTGGTCGAACCCGTCGAAAACATCTTCCGGCATGAGTGATTCACCATTCTTCGTCTTGTTCAAGGTCCTGTTGACCGATTCGATCTGTCTCGAGATCCGCGTGCGCTCTTGCTCGAGGAGTTCGAGGTGCGTACGCAGTGCGGCGGCCGTATCGCGTTCGCCGGTGAGGACTTCGGCGATGGCCGGCAATCCGAGTCCGAGTTCCCGAAGTAGAAGGATGCGTTGCAGTCGCACCAGGGCGTCTTCGTCGTAGAAGCGGTAGCCGTTGGCGCCGATGCGACTCGGTTCCAGGAGTCCCAAATCGCCGTAGTGACGCAGCGTTCTGCTGGTGGTACCTGCGGATTTGGCGAGTTCTTGGATGGACCATTCGCTCACGTGGAGTTCCTACTCTCGGATCGGTTGTGCTCATTCAGCATGCAAGTTGACGTTGCGTCAATGTCCAGAAAGTTCTCGGTGTGCATTGTCGGGAACGTTTTATGTCCGTTTCGCCGTATCGCCACGAACGGGTCTCCAACTGATTGATTCGATGACCTAGGTCACGTGATTTGGCTCACAAATTGTCAATTTGAATAGTTGAACAAGCCTCTGTTGACGCTTTCACATACCTCGACCACGATCATCTGAACAGATCGAGTTACGCGGTTGTTGAAAATGCACGGTAGTTGAAATGCACTGCAGACGGAACGGTGGTCCACGATGACTGAACTGGTGTCGGGCGTAGCCCAGGCCAAGCCCTATGACCTCGATGATCGGTACCGGTCGGGATCGGGACCGGTGTTGCTGACCGGTGTTCAGGCAATTGCACGCGGCTTCGTCGAGCAGCACGTTCGCGACATTCGGGCAGGTAAGCGTATTGCCACCTTCGTCTCCGGTTACCAGGGCAGCCCCCTCGGTGGCGTCGACAAGATGCTTCACGGCATGCCCAAGGTTCTCGCCGAGCACGACATCACCTTCATCCCTGGCTTCAACGAGGAGCTCGCCGCCACGGCGGTATGGGGAAGCCAGACGGATCTCCCTGCCGGAACCGCGACCCACGACGGCGTGACCGGCGTCTGGTACGGCAAGGGCCCCGGCGTCGACCGCGCTACCGACACCATTCGCCACGCCAACATGTACGGCGTGAACCCCAAGGGCGGCGTCGTCCTCCTGGTGGGCGACGACCCCGCGTCGAAGTCCTCCACGGTTCCGGCCGTCAGCGAGCGCTCGCTTGCCGCGATGGGCGTGCCGGTTCTCTTCCCACGCAATGCCGAAGAGATCATCACGATGGGTATGCACGCCGTTGCTCTCTCGCGTGTCTCCGGTTGCGTCGTAGCGCTGAAGATCGTCGCCGACGTCGCAGACGGTGCCTGGACGATCGACGGCAGCATCGCGGACTTCGACATCGTGGTTCCGGAAGTGCAGTTCGAGGGCAAGCCCTTCGTCTACAAGCAGCGTCAGATGGCCGCGCCGCCGGACAGTGTCATCGCCGAGGCCGATCTGTACGGCCCGCGATGGGATCTTGTGCACGCGTACGGAACTGCCAACAACCTCGATGTGATCGAGGTCAACCCCTCCGGTGCGAAGATCGGTATCGCCGCCACCGGTACAACTTTCGACTCCGTCCGACAAGCTCTGGCAGACCTCGGCGTCGATGATGCCGCGCTGCACCGCGCCGGGATCCGTCTCCTTCGCATCGGAATGTGCTACCCCGTCGTGGGCGAGAAGATCAAGGAGTTCGCCGAAGGCCTCGAGCAGATCGTCGTGGTCGAGGACAAGACCGCGTTCATCGAAGCTCAGATCCGGGAAGTCCTGTACGGCACCGACGATGCCCCTCGCATCATCGGCAAGCGTGACGGCCAGGGCCGTCTGCTCATGCCTGCCAGTGGTGAACTGACCGCAGGCCGGCTGCTCGCCCCGTTGCGCCGCGTACTGAAGCCGCACGTCGAACTCAAGCGCACCCTCCCGGCCCCGCTGTCGCTGAACGTGCTCTCCGCCAAGCGAACCGCGTACTTCTGCAGCGGGTGCCCCCACAACCGTTCCACCGCTATCCCCGAGGGTTCCATCGGCGGCGGCGGAATCGGTTGCCACACACTCGTCACCATGTCCGGCCGTGAGGACAGCGCTGTCACCGGCCTGACGCAGATGGGCGGCGAGGGCAGCCAGTGGATCGGGCAGGCACCGTTCACCGACGTGCCTCACCTGTTCCAGAACATCGGCGACGGCACCTTCTTCCACTCCGGTCAGTTGGCTGTCCAGGCATGCATCGCCGCAGGCGTGAACATCACCTACAAGTTGCTCTACAACGAAGTAGTGGCGATGACCGGTGCACAGGACGCGGAAGGTGCCCTCTCCGTTGCTCAGCTCAGCCACAAGCTGACCACCGAGGGCGTCAAGCAGATCATCATCTGCGCCGACGAGCCTTCGCGTCACAACAAGCGCGCTCTGGCCAAGGGCACCAAGCTCTGGCACCGCGATCGCCTCGACGAGGCCCAGAAGGAGCTTCGCGAGATCAAGGGCGTCACAGTGTTGATCTACGACCAGCACTGTGCGGCCGACGCTCGTCGCCAGCGCAAGCGTGGCACGCTGCCCACTCGCAACACTCGCGTCGTCATCAACGAGGCAGTGTGCGAAGGCTGCGGTGACTGCGGTGTGAAGTCGAACTGCCTCTCGGTCCAGCCCGTGGACACCGAGTACGGCCGCAAGACGAAGATCGACCAGACGTCCTGCAACACCGATTACACCTGCATGGACGGCGATTGCCCGTCGTTCGTGACCGTCGAATTGGTACCGGGCAAGAAGGCTCCCAAGGCCGCACGTCCCGTCCCGCCCGTCGTCGCAGACCCCGATTTCGGACCGCTCACCAGCACGCAGAACGTTTTCCTCGCGGGCATCGGCGGCACCGGCATCGTGACCGTCAACCAGGTGCTCGCAACGGCTGCACTGCGCGCTGGCCTCGAGGTGGAGAGCCTTGACCAGATCGGACTGAGCCAGAAGGCCGGACCGGTTGTCTCGCACCTGCGTTTCAGCTCCAGCGCGCTCGAGCCGTCCAACCGCCTCACTCCGGGCAGCGCGGATTGCATCGTCGCCTTCGACCTGCTGACCGCGACGGACAACAAGAACCTCGACTACGGCAACGCCGAGAAGACGGTCTCCATCGCCTCGACGTCGCAGACGCCGACCGGAGACATGGTCTACGACAAGGCTGTTCGCTACCCCGAGGAGACGTCACTCCTCGCCCGTCTCGACAAGGTGTCGCGCACCCTGCGTTCGTTCGACGCACTCGCCGCGGCGCAGGAGTTGTTCGGTAACACCGCAGCAGCCAACTTCCTGCTGATCGGTGCGGCCTACCAGAGCGGCGGACTTCGTCTGCCGGCAGAGGCCATCGAAGAAGCGATCGGCATCAACGGCGTTGCCGTGGACGCGAACATCGCGGCATTCCGTTGGGGTCGTGCAGCAATTGCCGACACCGCAGCGTTCTCGGCCGTCACCACGCCGGCCAAGTCCGTCCGCGAACCCGTTGTCGCACCGGCTCACATGTTCGCCGGAACCACCTTCACCGGTGAAACCCTGCGACTGGTGGAACTGCGTGCAGCGCAGCTCATCGAGTTCCAGTCCGTCAAGATCGCCCAGCGTTACATCGATCAGGTTCAGGCAGTCTGGACCGCCGAACGTGCCGCAACCGAGCGGACCGATTTCAGCGAGGCTGTTGCCCGCGGCCTGTTCAAGTTCACCGCGTACAAGGACGAGTACGAAGTTGCCCGTATGCTGGTCGACCCCGCATTCATCGAGGACGTCAAGTCTCAGGTGCCGGCCGGGGAGAACCTGACCTACAAGCTCCACCCGCCGATCCTTCGAGTGATGGGCCGCAAGAAGAAGATCGGTCTCGGACCCAAGTCGCATGTTGCACTGAAGGTTCTGGCCAAGGGTAAGAAGCTTCGCGGTACCAAGCTCGACCCCTTCGGCTACATGCACGTCCGCAAGGTCGAGCGTGAACTGCTCGCCGAGTACGAGGCCATGATCGCTGACCTCTCTCGTACGCTCGCAACCGACGGATACGATCGCGCCGTCGAGATCGCGGCACTGCCGGACGTGGTTCGCGGTTACGAAGACATCAAGCTCGGCAACATCGAGCTGTACAAGACTCGCCTGCGCGAACTCGGTGTCGGTGAGTAGGAGCGCCGGCGAGTAGATCGAACAAGACTGTGCCCCAGTGACCGTCGTCGCTGGGGCACAGTTGCATTCAGGGCCTTCTCGGACCCAGACAGGTTCAGGAGGGCGGGAACTGGCCGTCGGCAACCACGGCGCTGCCGTTCCACGTGAAGTTCACTATGTTCGGTCCGCCTTGGGGACAGCAGAATGCATCGTCGTCCAGCAGCCAACGGTATTGGACGGATACCGAATCCTTGTTGCTGTCGATGACGTGTGTGTACGAGTACGGCTCACTGGTAGCCGTGCCCAGGTATGTTCCGTCGTGGAAGAACAGGACGTGTGACTGGTAAGTCGCATCGCCGACGCCGTCGCCGTCCACCGAAACCCAGAGCAGGTCAGGACAATTCCCGATCTGTTCTTCGCTCGCGGATCTCGGTATCCAATTGCCCCCGTTGATGTCGGTGCCCAGCGTGCCGATGGCGTCGGTGACGAGCGAGGAGCCGACGTCGAGACAGGGACCCGAAGCGGGGATTGCTGTCGTAGTCGCCGTCGTGGATGCATTTGTGCGGGTGTTCGATTGTGGCGGGGGAGAGCTCGCTACCGTCGTCTCGGTTTCGTTTGCCGTCGATGTCGCCGACGCCGTTGAACTGGCTGCCGTGGAACTCGCCGCCGCTTCAGGTGTTCCTTCGGTCGACCCACAACCGGCGACCGTCAGGGCAGTGGCCGTCACCAGTGCAGCGGCTGCGACGGCGGCCGAAATCGGAGCTTTCCTGCGCATGCGTCCTCCAGAGTGTATGGGTTCACGTGTTCAAGTCCCTCCTTCGTTCTGTCGCCCGGCCGCATGCGTGCGTTATCGAACAACCGGTAACGATCAGCTATCGGACTCGGTGTTCCGTGCTTCGGTGCTCTTGGCCCCGGCCGCGTCGTATCGCACGGATCCAGCAACGACGGTCATCGCAATCTCTGTGGTCAGGAGAGAATCGACCCCTTCGGTGAACGGATCTTGTTTCAGTACGACAAAATCGGCTGCTTTACCCCGAACCAGCTGGCCGGTCACATCTTCCCACCGGCACGAGTAGGCAGCGTCGCGAGTTGCGTGAGCCAGCGCATCCGCGAGAGGTAGAGCGTACTTCGGCAGATTGGGTGCCAGCGACGGATCGATTGCGGATCGACGGGTGGTGGCTGTGAACATGTTCGGCAGCGGCGGGTGGGGAGCGGTCGGAGCGTCCGAACCCAAGGCCAGAACCGCTCCGGCTTCGGTGAATTCAGGCCAGGGGTACGCGCGATTGACCCGGTAGTCGCCGAGCATCGCCTGCCAGTTCTCCTGGATTGCAGGGTCAGCGTGAACCGGTTGCATCGAGGCGATGATTCCCAGGCGGGCAAGCCTTTCGACGTTGCCCCGGGTGATGGACTCCAAGTGTTCCATTCGGTGCCTGCGGGGAATGTCTCCGTTGGCGGCGATCGCGTACTCGAGTGCCGTCAAACCGATCTCCGACGCCTCGTCGCCGATCGCGTGCATCGCGATCTGCAGGCCTGCGGCGTCGGCGGCTGTCACGACGGGGATCAAGGATTCGAGATCCCAGATGGGCTCGGCGTTGGTGCCGTCCGAGTACGGTTCTTTCATTGCGGCAGTGCAGCTGTCGATCACGCCGTCGATGATGATCTTGATTCCGGCGATACGGAGCCACGGACCTTGGACGCGCTCGTGGAGTTCGATCGCGTCGTGAACTTGTCGGACGTTGTCGGCCTCATTGTCCTCGCGGGTCATCAGCCAGTGAGCCGCGACGCGCAGCGGCAGTATTCCGTCTCCTGCGTCCAATGCTCTTTCCAGCGAGGCTAATTCGTCCGCGCCGAGAGCCATGTCGACCGCACCGGTCACGCCGTCCTCGAGATAGTGGCGGAACGCGAGAGCGAGGGCGGCGTCCCGGTCTTCGTCGGATGCGAGCTCCGCCAGTTTCGGCCAGACGTAGAGCATCATGGCGGTCTCGTACAGCATTCCGGTGGCTTCTCCGGTGTCCGGATCCCGGCCGATACGACCGCCGATCGGATCGGGAGTGTCCGCGTCGATGCCGAGTTCTCGCAGTGCTGCAGTGTTCACCCAGACCGAATGTACGTCGTTGGCGTCGAGGTACACCGGGCGATCGGGTACGACGGCGTCGATCATCTCTCGCGTCGGGTGCCCTCCATCCAGCGCGGAGAACAACCAACTGCGACCCAGCAGTCGTGGTGCGTCCGGGTTCGATTCCGCGAATTGCTTGATGCTGGACTGAATGTCGGCGAGATCGGTGGCATCACGCAGATCCAACTTCTGCAGCGCGAATCCCATCATCACCAAATGTGTATGGGCGTCGACGAAACCGGGCAGCACGACGGCACCTTCGAGGTCGATCACCTCGGCGTCTGGAGCCAGGATATCGGCATAGACGGTTTCGCCCACGAATCTGAGCTTGTGGTCCTCGACGACTATCGACTCGGCCCATCCGTCGTCGGCAGCCGTGAAGATCTTTCCGTTGCGGTAGTGAGTGATGCTGTCATTCATGACTTCTACGTGATCCTTACGCGATGACGGTAGTAGTGATGGCGGCGCTGTGGTGACGATACGCACCTTCGGTACGTGCGGAGAGTCGGGAAACCAAGGCGAACGGGACCAGTAAAACGAAGCTGATCCCCGAGATGATGACTCCGAAGGTCGGATACCCGAGGCCGGCCGTCACCGAAGTTCCGAACAGCGGCGCGAACGCGGAGCCGATGAGGTAGGTGCCCAGTAGTGGCGCCGACCATCGGCCGGCCGCGTCGAGCGCGGCCGAGATGGCAACCAGGACGATGAACGTGGCCGCGTAGACCGTGTTCCAAGCGATGACCAGCACCAGGTAGATCGTGGGATCGGTGGTGAGGCCGGCAGACAGCTTCAGAATTGCCCCGAGTATCAGTAGCACGGAGATCGATACTGTCCGACTGACCCGAGAACCCAACGCGGTCAAGGTAACAGCCGCGAGCACACCACCCGCCGTTGATGCGCTCAGTGCGAGACTCATTTGTTGATCCGAGAGCCCGGCGTGCTCGGAACCCATGATGCCGAGTACTGCCCACAACGAGTCCTCGCTGATCGCCCAGACTGCAAGCATCGCGAGAAATGCGGTTCCGGCAAAAGTGAGTCGTTTCGCGCTTACTCCGGCGGGGAGAGCTGTGGTCGTATTGGCGGACTTCGCCGTCTCCGGCGACTCTTTCACCGGGGACGACGGCAACCAGGTGACCGTTGCTGCGGTAGCCAGTGCCAGGACTGCGACGATGCCGAATGCGTTGGTCATGTGTGTGCCGAGGATGGGTATGAGAGCGAGGACGGCTGTGACGACGACACGGTTCACGAGGCCGCTGATGCTTGACGCCCGGTCCGGGTTCGTGAGCGCGGCCAGTGCCGCTCCACCAACGGATGCGGATCCACCAGCGCCGATACCGCCGACGATGATCGCGGCGCATGCGATCGTCGTGGACGGTGCGATGGCCGCAACGCCGAATGCGGCTGCCATCGCGATCAGGCTGACGCGGCCGAGGAGATGGCGATGCCGGCCCGAGGCGATTCGGGTGGTGGCGAGGCAGGTGACGGCGCAGACCAGCAGCGATGCTGTCAGAACGGCACCGGCAGCGGATTCGGTGACACCGAGGTCCTCGACCATTGCCACGATCATCAGGGGGATGAGGTTCGCGGTAATGAACCCCATGACGCCGATACTGAAGACGGCAATACCGCGGTTGGCGGTGAGTGGAACCCGGTCGGACTGCGTATTCGTCGAAGCGTTGATCGGCACTAGGGCAACCCCATGTCCTGAAGGGGGTGGCTGAACCGACCCCTGGTGTCGTGATGTGAGTCACTTAATGAATGTGATTCGTTAAGTATGGGGATGAGCTCCGCCACGGTCAAGAGATCTAACGAATTTGATTCGTTAATTGTATGTTTCCGGATACCTGCTTCCGGAAAGTGGCGTCGCCGGTCTGTTTCCTGTTGTGAGGCTTATGCTTCCGCAATGGCTGAGATTGCGGAACGCACCCGCTACTTCGAGCGCTACGTCACTTTCATCGACGCGATTGTCGCCATTGCGATCACGCTGCTCGTCCTGCCGCTGGTCGAACTCACCAGTGACCACCACGGCACCACGTCGGAACTCCTGCGCGATCACGCTGCGCAGTTCTATTCGTTCGCCCTGAGCTTTCTGGTGATCTTCCGTCTCTGGTGGTCGCAGCATCGGCTGCTTCGTTTTGTGGTCGACGGAGACAAGGTGGTTGTGCGCGGGCTGGGGTTGTGGGTGATGACCATCGTGTTCTTGCCATTTCCGACTGCGCTCGTTGCAGCGCCGTCGCAGGATCTCGGAACCAGGGCTCTCTACATCGGGACAATGGCAGCCAGTGCTGCGTGCCTGGCGGTGGTCGCGTGGGGTCTGGTTCGCAACCCTTCGTTGAGCGAAGAGAATGCGAAGCCGCATTTCACCGCTGAAATCGTCACTTTCCTGATCATGGTGGTGGCGCTGCTCGTCAGTGTGCTCGTTCCGGTGACGTCGTACTTCCCGCTGCTTCTTCTCCTGCTGTCGACGCCGATCGAGAAGCTGTGGAACCGAGTGGCGGCGAAATGGAGTCGTGGTGAAGGTGACATGAGCTAGTCGGCGCGAGCGGTCATCGCGGATTTCTTGGCTTTGTTTCCGCAGATGTTCATCGAGCACCAGCGTCGGTTGTTGCCGCGACTGGTGTCGACGTAGAGGCCGGTGCACCCTTCGCCCTGGCAGGCTTTGACGCGGTCGTGGTCGGGTCCACCGAGCACCGCGATCGCGTCGGCAGCCACTATCGACAAAGCGTCGCGGATCGGATTGTCTCCGGCTGATTTCCAGAGGGCCCGGCCACTCTCGAGGACGAGGTGGGCATCACCGAGCTCGGATGCGGTGTTGACGATCCCGACATCGGCGCGTGAGACGCGGCGGTCCTCGCATACGGCGGTTCCGATGCGATGAATGGCCTCACGTAAATCCTGCGCGCCGCGGAGGTCGTCTTCTGTCGCGGTTGCGGGGGCGTCCATCAGATCGTTGGCGCGTAACCATAATTCGAGTCGCTGCGGGCTCGTGAGTCGTTCGAACCTCGAGCCGTTCCGATTGGTGAGGGTGGCGGTGAAGCGGAAGGCGAGCGTGTCGTTGTCGAGTCGAAACACGTCCCGAGCGGATTGATCAGCTCCTGCTTCGTTCACTTTCATCCTCCTTCGTGGCGAACCATCTCAACCGGTTCGACAGCAACTGTACCCGTGTGAGAGTCTTGAACCATCTTAGATGGTTCAGCACTTTCGAGAGGGAAATCCATGACTTCTGTTTCCGTGGTCGGCTTGGGCGCGATGGGTCGTCCCATCGCTCGAAATCTACTGGGCGCAGGCTTCGACGTGACGGTGTGGAATCGCAGCCCTGAAGCGGTAGCCGAACTGGTCGAGGAAGGGGCGATCGGCGCGAAAACCGTTGCCGAGGCATTCCAGTCCGGTGTTGTGCTGTCGATGTTGGCAGATGATTCGGCCGTGTTTTCGGCCATTCTGGATCCCGCCGTCCTCGCATCCGTTCCGAGTGGAACCGTGCACGTCAACATGGCCACCGTCAGCGTCGACCTTGCCAAGCGCGCCGCCGCACTGCACGCCGAGTACGGCATCGGGTACATCGCGGCGCCGGTGTTCGGACGCGTTTCTGTTGCTCAGGCTGGCCAGTTGAACATCATCGCCGCCGGCGACAGTTCCCTCCTCGAGCGAGTGCAACCCTTCCTCGACGTCATCGGTGCTCGCACGTGGCCACAAGGTGAGCGTCCGGAGCAGGCCAACATCGTCAAGATCATCGGCAATTACCTCATCCTCGCCGCGATTCAATCCTTGGGCGAGGCAATCACATTGGGGGAGAGGTCAGGTGTGGACGGAAGCCAACTCGTAGAACTGCTGACCTCGACGATCTTCCCGGGGCCGGTCTACTCCAGCTACGGAAACCTCGTCGCGACGCGTCAGTACGAGCCTGCAGGATTCACCACAGCTCTGGGCCTCAAGGATTTGAGGCTTGCGCTCGACGCCGCCGACAGCGTCGATCTGGATTTGCCGTTCGGTGGCGTACTTCGAGGCGTGCTCGCTCAGGCTCTGGCGAACGGTCAGGGCGAGATGGACTGGGCGTCTATTGCAGAACTGGTCCGTTCCGGCCAGTCGGGTGAAGGCAGTCCCGAAACACCGACGAGGTGAGCTCGAACTCGGACGGGACGGCGACTTCGGCACTGGCGGAGACCGATTCCGTCCGGACACTACCGCTGGCCGGGTTGTCGGCACTCGCAATGGCAGGCTTCATAGCGATCACAACCGAAACCATGCCGGCCGGACTACTGGTGCAGATCGGGTCAGGGTTGTCCGTATCGGTCTCCGGCGCAGGGCAATTGGTCACCGCATACGCATTGGGTTCCGTCGTCGGGGCGGTACCACTGATCGCATTGACCCGAGGATTGCGACGGCGTGCTGTCCTGGTGTCGGCGATTCTGGGGTTCGGTGTCTTCAATCTGGTGACAGCGCTTTCGTCGAATCTTGTTCTCACCTTGGGTGTTCGGTTTCTGGCCGGTATGGCGGCAGGTGTGGTGTGGGGGTTGCTTGCCGGGTACGCACGCAGGATGTCGCCCCCTCACCTGCAGGGGCGGGCCGTTGCGGTTGCCTCCGTCGGACAGCCGATCGCGTTGGCAATCGGCGTTCCGATGGGGGCGTGGCTCGGGACCCTGGCCGATTGGCGCGTCGTCTTCGCCGTGATGTCGGTTGCTGCGCTACTTCTGGTCGCGTGGATACTCACGGTGATGCCGGACTTTCCCGGGCAACAAGCGGATCGGCAGCTGCCGGTGCGGAAAGTCTTGGTCCTGCCTGGCGTACGACCGATTCTGTTTGTCGCGTTCTTGTGGATCCTCGCGCACAACATCGTGTACACGTATCTGGCGGCGTTTCTGGATCGCATCGGTTTCGGCGATCGGTTGGGAATCGTCTTGTTCGTGTTCGGACTTTTCGCCTTCGTGGGCATCGGTGTGGTCGGGGTGTTTGTCGACCGGGCCCTTCGAAGTCTCACCGTGCTGAGCTTGGTGGTCTTTGCCGCAGCTTTGACGGCGTTGGGCGTCGGCGGTGACAGCTTCGCAGTGATCGCACTCAGCGTTGCGGTATGGGGCGTGGCATTTGGAGGCGCTCCCACTCTCCTTCAGACGGCGCTCGCGGATACGACGGGCGACGCTGTGGACACGGCGCAATCGGTTTTCGTGACGATCTTCAATGCGGCGATCGCAGCGGGCGGCGTCGTGGGCGGGCTGATCTTGGCGGACAGGGGTGCGGGAGCGTTGCCGTTGGTTTCGCTGGTGCTGATCGTCGTCGGTGTTCTTGTGGCCAGTATCCGACAATTCGGACATAGCTTGTGATTCACTTCACGCATGCGGAAGTCATTGTTGGTGGTTGCTCTCGTTGCTACGTGGTTTGTCGCCGGAGCGATGCCCGCGGGGGCTGCGGATGCGAATTGGTCCGGTGATTACTCGCTCAAGCGTTTCGCCGCGACCAAGACGGGCACAAGTCTGGCCGCCAGCCAGTGGGAGCCGGATTTCTCCGATACATACACGTTCGAGACGGATTGCTCGAGCGGAGTCTGTATCGCCACAGTGGTCGGCGGTCCGGCTCCCGCCAATCCGACGTTGCCGCAGCCTGCTCGATACACCTGGGACGGAACCAGTTGGGTGCACCCCTATGACTGGGAGTGGGATTGCTACCAGGGGGAGGGCGTGCCCAAGGTGTGGGCACCGGCGCACTCCGAGGCGTATTACACACCTCAGCCCGATGGCAGTCTGAAAGGTTCGTGGCGTACCGACATCAAGAGTGGTCCCTGCGCGGGATCGGTGATCATGCGCGTCGAGGCGTACCCGGTCGGTCGGTCTACCGGATCTTTCGGTAGTTGAGAACGATCGGCGACTGGATGGTGTTGAAACAAATCTGAGGCCGCGGGAATTGATCGAGCCCCATGCACGTTAATTGAGTCAGTAACGCTCAACTTTCTGCAAGGAGGCTTCGGAATGCCAGCATTCTTCGGGCCCGAGGGTCCCGGTCGCATCGATATTTCCCGGCTCATGAGCAGGGCCACCCAGCAACTCATGGCTGACGCTGCACGTGTAGCGGCTGCTCGCGGTGATTCGGATCTCGATGCACTGCACGTTCTCCGCGTCATGGCGGAGCAGGATCCGGTCCGCACGCTCATGCAGCGCGCCGGAGCCGACCCGAAATCCGTGGTCGACGCCGTCGACCTGCGGCTGCCACAAGGCCGTGAGCAGGGGGCCTACTCTGCTCCTGCGCTCAGCAGTGCCGTGAAAACCGCTCTACTCGAGGCTCATCAACTGGCCCGAGCCCTGGGATCGACGTACATCGACCCCGAACATCTCTTCATCGCCCTGGCCGGTGACCCCGATCATGTTCCGGGTCGTCTGCTCGCTTCGGCCGGCATCACGCCGGAGAAGCTGCAGGCAGCGGTTCAGAACCCTGCAGCCGGTCCAGTCGAAGACGAGTCCACCACACCGACGCTCGACAAGTACGGCGTCGATCTCACCGATCGCGCCCGCAACGGCGGCGTCGATCCGGTGATCGGCCGCGCCGACGAGATCGAACAGACCATCGAGATCCTCTCCCGCCGCACCAAGAACAACCCGGTCCTGGTGGGTGAGGCCGGCGTCGGCAAGACTGCCATCGTCGAAGGACTGGCCCAGCGCATCGTCGACGGGGATGTCCCGGAATCGTTGGTGGGCAAGAAGATCGTCCAGCTCGAACTCTCGAGCATGGTCTCGGGTACCCGTTACCGCGGAGACTTCGAGGAACGGCTGACCAAGGTGATCGACGAGATCACCGCACACAAGGACGAGCTGATCGTCTTCATCGACGAGATGCACACCATCGCCGGTGCCGGAGGCGGCGCAGACGGTGCGATGGATGCCGGAAACATCCTCAAGCCCAAGCTCGCTCGCGGTGAACTGCACATCGTCGGCGCCACCACGCTCGACGAATACCGTAGGAACATCGAGAAGGATCCCGCGCTCGAGCGGCGCTTCCAGCCCGTACAGGTCGGAGAGCCGTCGATCGAGGACGCGATCGCCATCTTGAGCGGCCTGCGCAGTCGGTACGAGGATCACCACAAGGTCCATTACACCGACGAGGCGATCACCGCTGCGGTAGAGCTGTCGGCACGTTACATCGGCGACAGGTTCTTGCCGGACAAGGCAATCGACCTGATCGACCAGGCCGGCGCCAGGCTTCGCTTGAAGACGGCCACGGTAGACACCGCTGCGCTGCAGCAGCGTCTCGAGCAGCTCGAGAGCGACAAGGAAAAAGCCGTCGCCGACGAGTTGTACGAGAAGGCGTCGACCCTGCGTGACGAGATCAACGGCGTCGCAAAGCGTCTCGAGAAGGCAGGATCCTCGGTTCCTTCCGAGGAAACGCCGGACGTGACCGCTGAACAAATCGCCGAAGTTGTCGCTCGCGCAACGGGTATTCCGGCAAGCCAGATGACTCAGGCAGAGAAAGATCGCCTGCGCCGTCTGGAAGAGGAACTGCACGGTCGTGTCATCGGGCAAGATGACGCCGTTCGCGCAATCGCGCGTGCCGTGCGTCGTAGCCGTACCGGTATGAGCGATCCGGATCGTCCCGTCGGTAGCTTCCTGTTCCTCGGACCCACTGGCGTCGGCAAGACGGAGCTCGCAAAAGCTCTGGCTGCCACACTCTTCGGAGATGAGAACAAGATGCTGCGCTTCGACATGAGTGAGTTCGGTGAGAGGCACACGGTCAGCCGATTGGTCGGTGCTCCTCCCGGATACGTCGGCTACGGCGAGGCCGGACAGCTCACGGAACAGGTGCGTCGTAACCCGTACTCGGTGATCCTGCTCGACGAGATCGAAAAGGCACACCCGGACGTGTTCAACACCTTGCTCCAGGTGCTCGACGACGGGCGTCTGACCGACGGTCAGGGTCGGACGGTGGACTTCAAGAACACCGTCGTGATCATGACCAGCAATCTCGGCTCGGACATCATCTCGAGCAAGTCCGGTGGACTCGGCTTCACCACGGGTGATGCAGAGTCGGCGGAGAAGCCACTGCGCGACCGCGTGATGGCCAGGTTGCGCGAATCGATGCGGCCGGAGTTCCTCAACCGTATCGACGAGATCGTGATCTTCCGCAAGCTCGACACCGAGCAACTGCACCGGATTACTGATCTGCTGCTCGACGACAGCCGGAAGCGGCTGCAGTCCAAGGGCATCGAGATCGAGTTCACTGCCGACGCGGTGGACTGGATCGCCGAGCACGGGCATCAGCCCGAGTTCGGGGCTCGCCCGTTGCGTCGTTCGATTCAGCGTGTGGTCGACGACAAGATCGCCGACATGCTGCTCGACGATCTCCTCGAAGAGGGCGGCAGTATCACCGTCGCGGTTGACGAGGGTGAGTTGGTGTTCAGCTAGGGGCACAGCCCCCTGTGAGCGGTTAGGGAGTCCCAGGACTCCCTAACCGCTCACACGCGCGTAGCGCCCAAAATCTCCGCCGCCAGGGCGTCGTTGTGCCGGAAAAACCCCGCATTGGTACGGGGACGAGGGAAAGCCGCCGACCAGTTGTGGCCTGCAACCCACGGCCCGGCCGCGAAGCGGCGAGGATGAGCTGTGTTGTTCTGGTCGAGAATTCGTGAAGTACCGTCGACGGCGAGCTTCGCCGAACTGTCCACGGTCGCACGAAGTTCGACTGCCTCACCCCGACCGTGAAGCGTCCGCAGGAGCGAGTCACCGCTCGCGCTGATGGACGCAACCGGCAAGCGTGCTTCGACGAGGGTGTTCGCGGCCACGATGTCGGTGTGCGACGCACTGCGAGCGACAAAGATCCCAGCCCCCGTTGCCGGGTCGATCTCGGTGGAGAACGCTGAATCCGGCCCGAGGAATTGGACGATGCCCGCCTCGTTGAGGGCGATCAACTGTTCCAAACGCTCGGGCGGCGGACCACTGGCGATGAAGCTGAAGAACGAATGAAGCCAACCCTCGACGTCCTTGGCGACGGATTCGGCCGGGATTCTGCCGCGCCGCAACAATTCTCCGACGGTCATGTACGTCGACAGCAGCGCTGAGAAGACAGCCGCGTCGGCGCTGAAATACGGGTCCGACCTCCGCGCGACATCCGCCGAGATGTATTCGGTGATCCGGGACTGGACCTCGGCAAGCCCGTCGTAGCGCTCACCGCCGAGTGGGCGGTTCAGCCGCTCGAGATCGATACGGTCTTCCGGCTTCGGGACTGCGTTCTCGACCAGTTCCTGCAATCGAGGCGATCCCCAAGCCAGCGAGGCGAATTCGGCGTCGAACTCCTCCCAGGTGCCCACTGTCCGATCCGGGTGAGATGCGAACAGCTCGTAATAGTGGGCGCCTGCCAGTTCTTTCGACGCCAAGGGCCAGATGTCGTTTCGGAAATCCAACGGTCCGTCGCCGGGAACGAGATCAGCGGTGAAGAACCGCGGTAGCGGTGGCCGCGCGTCAGCGATCGAGTACGAAATCTTGGAATGATACGGCACTCCGCGACGAGATCCGGCATACAACAGGGGTTCCCGACCCGAGGGAGCGTAAGTGAGGACGCCGTCTTCACCGCGTTCGAAGATGCCGCCACGGCTCTCGGCGAGGAGAACCATCCAGTCGATGAAAGCCAGCCCGAGTCCGGCGATCAGAACCGGTTCGCCTTCGGGAATGACATCGGCGTCGAGATCGGCAGTGTAGCCCGGACCCACATACGTCAACCCGTGATCGGACGCGAAGCTGGTCAGCGCGGTTTCGCGTGGGGCAGGCAACGCATCGGGGTGCCCTTGTGCGAGAAGGACGGTCGTCGCGTCGATGACAGCTCCGTCGTCCAGATGAACCGTCTGTGTCTCGCCGACGTTCACGATGTCGACCACGGATCGTCGATGAACTCGAACGTCGACGTGCGCTGGCGCGGAGTCGACTGCAGTCTCGAACACCCAGTTCAGGTATCGGCTCTGCAGTGACCTCGATGCAAACGACGACGGGGTGAGCGTCGGAACTTCTGCTGCGATTTCTGGGAATTCGGCAAGCTCAGCCGAGCGCTCGGCGACCCATTCCGCGAGGGTCGGACCCGGCAGCACCGGGCCGATCACGGCGGTGGTCTCGTCGGTGAACATCGTGACGTCCGCGGTTGTCGAATTCATCCACAGAAGCGGCGCCTGGCTGCCTCGCCAAATACGGCCGGCGCCTGCCGGATACGGGTCGACAACGTGAATGTCGATCGGTGTGGGATCGGCGTTCACCGATTCGTGAGCGAGGATCCGCTCGAGTACGCCGGTTCCGCGGGGTCCACCACCCACGATCACGATGACAGCTGCTGTCCCCACTGAGGTACGGGGTCGATCGCCTGGCACGAGTCCTCCATCGGACCTGGCAGAAAGCACCCGCACCTCAGCAGAGGGGGTTGCTGCGACGTCACGGAGCCAGGACTCTCGATCGCTCTGGATGGTTAGTCCAGCTTATCTTCGGAGAATCGTGAGGCAAGGAATTCCGGACATCAGATCAGCGTGAATCAAACAGTTGTCAATCACTATCTTTCGGTTTGCGTTGCAGGCAGGATCCGAGCGTGAACATCCCCGAAGCCGATTCGTGATCCGCCGACGCCGGGAGCGGTGGCTGAGATGGCGATGGTGTCGCCGTCTTCGAGAAAGGTACGGGTCTCGGAGCCCACAGCTACGGGTTCCTTGCCGCCCCACGTCAACTCGATGAAGGCGCCGCGCTGATCTTTGTCCGGTCCGGAAATGGTTCCGGACGCGAAGAGATCGCCGGTGCTCGCTGCTGCGCCGTTGATGGTGGTGTGCGCGAGCATCTGCGCAGGCGACCAGTACATCTGGGCGTAGGGCGGCCGGGAGACGACGTGACCGTTCCATTCGACGGCCAGCTCGATGTCCAGCCCCCACTTCTCTTCACCACGCAGATAGGAAAGCGGTTCGGGATCCTGCACCGGAGTGTCGATTCGGGCTGCTTCGAGAGCGAGCAAGGGAACGACCCACGGTGAGATGGAGGTCGCGAAACTCTTCCCCAGGTTCGGACCGAGGGGCACGTACTCCCACGCCTGGATGTCTCGGGCAGACCAGTCGTTCACGACGACGGCGCCGAAGACGTGCTCGGCAAATTCGTCCGGGGTGATGGAATCGCCCATCTTCGAGGGAGTTCCGACGATGAATCCCATCTCGGCTTCGATGTCGAGGCGCCGGGACGGTCCGAAGTCCGGGCTTTCCTGATCGGGTGCCTTCCGCTGTCCGCAGGGACGAACGATGTCGGTGCCGGAGACGACGACGGTGCTCGAGCGCCCGTGGTATCCGACGGGAAGATGCTTCCAGTTCGGCATCAAGGGGGCTGCGTCCGGGCGGAACAACCGCCCGAGGTTGGTTGCGTGATTCTCCGAGGCGTAGAAGTCGACGTAATCGGCCACTGCGATCGGCAAATGCATTGTCACCGAATCAACGGAAAACACTGCATTCGAGTCTATTTCGCTAGTCACGAGCTCCGTGATCCGGTTTCGCACCGATACCCACTGATCTCGTCCCTGAGCCATGAACGCGTTCAAAGTCGGTTCGGAGAAGACGGAATCACCCAGTGTCGCTGCGAGATCGACCACCGATTCGGCGACGCGCAC
This sequence comes from Rhodococcus sp. Ni2, assembly GCF_021352185.1. Taxonomy (NCBI): domain Bacteria; kingdom Bacillati; phylum Actinomycetota; class Actinomycetes; order Mycobacteriales; family Nocardiaceae; genus Rhodococcus; species Rhodococcus sp. Ni2. Next base: position 850,344 of record NZ_WOXZ01000001.1, on the reverse strand, counting down.
ACCGACACGCGGTAACCCTCCCGCGGGGGAGAAGACCCCGTACGGCAGATTGTCGAGACCGAACAGTGAGTCGGCGGGAATGTCGATGGTCGTGACAGTCATACGAGAGTTCCTTCGGTTTTGTCGGAGCGGACGATCAACCCGAGGCCTTCCAGCTCGGTCAGAGGGTCCGAGATGCTGCAGGTACCGAACGAGAGGAATCGGCGACGCACCTCGCCGGCCTCGTCCTCGGTGAGGTCGGCCAGGGCTTGCGCGATCGATTTTCCATCGCGCTGAGACAGTGCAGCAACAATTTCCGAACGATCGGCGCCCCGCCTCGCCGCGTCGACGGCCACCATGATGTTGAGGAAGCCGTGTTGCTCGAAGCCTGTTTCCGGATCGGTGTTGCGCACGCCGTGGTGCAGTCCCGCAGTCGCCTTGAACGGGATATTGGCTCGGACAACGGATATCACCGCATCGGCGAGCTCTTCCTCGTTCGGGTACGCCTCGGCGACAATCCCGCCGGTGCGAAACTTTGCGGAATGCCCGGCAGTTTCGAGAGCTGCCAGATAGCCCGCGCGCCGATCACCTCGAGGCACCTCGACAAAAATGTCGACGTCGGGATGAGCGGCATGGACACGAGCGATTTCCTCGAAGGCCGCATCGGCGTCCAACCCGTCTGGAATTCCCACCTCGACGGCGGCGACGTGAACACCAGGGATGGCGAGCGCGTTCGAGAGTGCGGCCGCCGTATCGGATGGGCCGGCCGGCACGGTCAGGCTCAGCGTCACCGGGCTGTCCGCTGAAACGTACGCAGCCAGTTCGCCCAGTCGCGGTGCGGGAAAAACGAAAGGCCCGACCAGTGCGTCGTAATCCGCCTGCAGGTAGGCGGCGTGGGCCGGAATTGCTTCGGCGAGAGGAGCATTGCCGGGTGGGAAAAGTGCTGCGTCGTCGCACAGGCCGCGCAGGAGTGGGGAGATGATCGTCATTGCCGAGGCCCCCGCCCTGCCCAACTCCAGGCGTACGCTTCGTCCTCGCAGGCAAGGGCTCCCTCACCCAATTCGAGGGGCCGGAACGTATCGACCATCACGGCGAGCTCGTCGAAGAACTCGGCGCCGATGCTCCGCTCGTAGGCGCCGGGTTGTGGTCCGTGGGCGTGGCCGCCGGGATGAATCGATATCGAACCCTGACCGATGCCGGAACCCTTGCGCGCCTCGTAGTCACCGCCGCAGTAGAACATGATCTCGTCCGAGTCGACGTTCGAGTGGTAGTACGGCACCGGGATCGACAGGGGGTGGTAGTCGACCTTGCGCGGAACGAAGTTGCAGATCACGAAGTTGTTTCCCTCGAACGCCTGGTGGGCCGGCGGCGGTTGGTGAACACGGCCCGTGATCGGCTCGTAGTCGGAGATGTTGAAGGTGTACGGGTACAGGCAGCCGTCCCAGCCGACGACATCGAAAGGGTGCGTGGGATAAACCATTCGGGTGCCGACGATGCCCGCCGACGTTCGGTGCTTGACCAGTACCTCGACGTCGGTTCCTTCGGCGATCATGGGCGCGATCGGTCCGTGCAGGTCTCGTTCACAGAACGGTGCGTTCTCGAGCAGCTGGCCGAAGCGGGAAAGATAGCGCTTGGGCGGGACGATGTGACTGTTCGCCTCGATGGCGTAGGCACGAAGTGGCTTGTCACCCTTGGGGATCCATCGATGCGTTGTGGACATCGGGATCAGGACGTAGTCACCTTCACTGGCCTCGAGTGCACCGAAGACGGTCTCGACGGTCGCCTCGCCAGATTCGATGTAGACCATCTCGTCGCCGATTGCGTTGCGATACAGGGGAGATGGCGCTGCCGCAACGACGTAGGACAATCGCACGTCGGCATTTCCGAGGATGAGACGACGGCCGGTTACCACGTCGGTCTCGTTCCAGGTGCTTTCGGGAAACAGCGTGTGGAGTTTCAGATGGCGCGGTTTGAGGGGATGGTTGGGGGTTGTGCTCTGATCGCGCAGTTCCCAGACCGTTGCGTCGACGATGGCCGACGGGATCTCGCGGTGGTACAGCAACGAAGAATCCGAGGAGAAACCTTCCTCTCCCATCAGCTCTTCGTAGTAGAGGTTGCCGGACTCGTCACGGTGTTGGGTGTGACGCTTCGGTGGGATGTTGCCGAGTTGTCGATAGAACGCCATGACGGGGCTCCTTCTGTGCTGTTCTGCCTGGCTCACCTCCACCAGATAGTAAACACATTAACTAAAATGATGTGATGGGCGCAACCCTCCAAGGGGTTCGGGTCTATGTCAGTTACGTCCGCGTACGTCGAACTGGCTGCGGTTGGTGATCAGTTTGTCCAGGAGCATGACAAGAATTCGTTGTTCGGCCTCGCTCAGGACGCTTACCCAGGCGTGTTCGCGTTCGTTCTGCTCGCGAAAGGCTTCGACCATGGCTTCTCGGCCCTTGTCGGTCAGGTACAGCTGGACGGAACGGCCGTCGTTCTCGGTGGGCCGACGATCGATCAATCCGTCTGCCAGCAGCGACTTGGACAGATTGGAGACCGCTGCCCTACTCATGCCGGTGAGCTCGGCGGCAGCCTTCGGCTCGATCGGACCGGCCAGCCAGGTGACGAACAACAGCCTGAAGGAGGACCATGACCAGCCGCGAGGGCGGTGGATCGACGACTCGAGATCGTAGGTGACCACGTTGGAAGCCCGATTGAGTGTCAGTAGTACCTCGGTGGCCAGCTGGTCGCGAAAGCCGTGTTCGGTGGCCAGTCGCTTGTTGGCCAGTTCGATGAACGACCAGAAGTTCAGCACGCCGACGGTTGGCTGGTCATCGGTTGTCCGGTCAGTCATGGACTAACCCTAGCGCGATCTGCAGTTGATTAATCCGTGTATTAGATATCGGGGTTACGATGAAACTTCGCAACCCGGCACTGCGGTCAGGATTCTGAACTATCGTGACGCGCGTGACTGCGCGCAGCGACGAGTTTCCCTTGGACGTCGACCTCATGTCGGTGGGGCAACTCGAGCGGAGAGGACGACTGACCACGGCGGTGGTCGAGATGCTGGCCGAGATGCCGTCGGATCGAATCCAGATGAAAGACGTCTCGGAGCGTTCAGGCGTCGCACTCGGAACGCTGTATCGCTACTTTCCGACCAAACAGCAACTTCTGGCTGCGGCGATGACGGCGTGGAGCGGTCTCGAATCGGTCCGTCGTCCTGAGAAGTTGCGGGCAGACGGTGGCGAGAACAACGCGTACGAGCGGGTTCTGGCACTTCATCGCCGCGAGATGAAGGCATTCGAGCGTAGGCCCTACTTCGCTCGGTTGGAGATCGAACTCCATTCGTCCTCGGATCAGTTCGTGATCGAGTCGTTGGATCTGCGCGCAGCGGCACATCGGAGAATGCTGTTCGAGTTGATGGACGGCGTCCCGGCCGAGACGGCGAGGGTTGCGGCCGTGGCAATAGGCGGCACGATGTTGACGGCCCTTGCGCTGTGGACCAGTGGCCGGATCGGATTCGCAGAGGCCCAGCGGAACGTCGAAGACGTCATCGGAATGGTAATTCGCTGAACGGTTGCAACCTAGAATTCAGTTCTTGTTTCTGCTGTCATGAACGCGAATTATCGCTTCGGCTTCGTGAAAACGAAGACGCAGGACGAGACCTTACCTAGAATTCACTTACAAATATGTCGGGTGTCCGATCCAGGGATCGACGTATCCGTGAACTGTGAAAGTGAGTCGCAATGAAGCGCTCGTACCGAGTCCGCGCTCGAATCTGGATGGTTGTCCTGGCGTCGGCGACGCTGGTGGTGACGGGGTGCGCCGGTAGCAGCCAAGGTACGACCACGGATGCATCGGACGTGACGGTCGGAGTTGTCGGTGACCAGAACAACGGGGGAGAGCCGCGATCGGGTGGCACCGTGTCGTTTGCCACCTACAACGGGATCAGCAGTCTCGATCCGGCTGACCGTCAGGACGGCGGCGCTACCGGTGGTAGCGAAATGGCAGCCATCTACGACCTTCTCATGCGCTTCGATACGTCGGCGGGCGAGTATGTTCCCCACTTGGCTCAGTCGTTGTCGGCCAACGGCGACAACACGGTGTGGACACTGAAATTGCGCGACGGCGTCACCTTCAGCGACGGCACTCCGATGGACAGTGCGGCAGTCCTGTGGAGCATCGATCACTATCTGCAGAAGAAGGGAACTCACGCGCTGGTGTGGAAGACCGCTGTGCGCGAGACGAATTCACCGGATCCGAGTACGGTCGTCTTTACATTGGCGCAGCCGTGGGACGAGTTCCCGATCATGTTCACCACCGGTCCCGGCATGATCGTCGCGCCCTCGTCGATGGCTACCGGCACGTTCACCCCGATCGGGGCAGGCCCGTTCACCGTCGAGAAGTTCGCCTCCCAGGACGAATTGGTGCTCGCTGCCCGTCCGACGTACTGGGACGGGGCGCCGTACCTCGAGAAGTTGCGCTTTCCCGCAATCGTCAACGAGAAGAGCAAACTGGAAGGATTGCACACCGACGGAATCCAGGTTGCCTATCTGAAGTCTCCCGACTTCATTCACGAGGCTTTCGAAGCCGGTGATCCCGGATTTGTGTACTCGGCCAGCATGGCCGGAGTTCTGGCAATCAATCAGCGCGACGATCGGGCAGCGAAGGACGAGCGCGTGCGTAAGGCGATTGTCGCTGCGGTGGACCCGAATACGTTCAACGAGCGAGTTCAGGGCGGCTTCGGCGAACCCGGCACCGACATGTTCGCGTCGTGGTCGCAGTGGCACGGATCGGTGGCCGGGAACGGCTTCGACCCCGAGGCGGCCAAGAAGTATCTCGCCGAGGCGAAGGCGGACGGTTACGACGGAAAACTGACGTACGTCGGGATGAACGATCCGGCGACGCAGCGCAGCGCACTGACGTTTCAGTCGCTCTTGCAGGCAGTGGGTTTCACGGTCGACATCACCTACGCAACCAGCATCAACGATCTGATTTCCATGCTGTACGCAAAGCATGACTACGACGTGTCCTACTTCGCGTTCAACGTGCTGGAAGAGTCACCGTTCGTGCGTATGTACGGCAACCTGTTCAGCGAATCGCCGTCGAACATTCTCGGTTACAAGAACGCTCGGATGGACGAGTTGCTCGGCAAGCTGCAAACGGCGTCGGGCGAGGATGAGCGGCGAGCCGTCATCGACGATATTCAGACCGTGGTCAACGAGACGGCGCCGATGGCCGTGGTCAACTCCGGCAAGGTCTTCATCCCGTGGCGCGAGAACGTCCACGGAGTGACCCCGAGTGCGGACGGGATTCTGCTCTTCGGCAATACGTGGTTGAGCTGACCCCCGTGCGCCTTTTTGGTAGTGCCCACTACCAAAAAGGCGCACAGGGGCTTTGCCCCTATAGCTCCGCTCGTACCAACTTCGCGGCTTCGACGAGGTTACGCAGTGACGCCTCGACCTCGACGGAACCGCGGGTCTTCAAACCGCAGTCCGGGTTGACCCACAACCGCTCGACAGGAACAGCTTTGAGTGCCTCACGCAGGGATTCGGCAATCTCGTCGACGCTCGGCACCCGCGGCGAGTGGATGTCGTAGACACCCGGGCCGACGCCGAGATCGAACCCGACCGAACTGAGATCGTCGAGGACCTCCATGTGTGAGCGCGCCGCCTCGATGGACGTGACGTCCGCGTCGAGGCCGGCGATGGCGCCGATCACCGCTCCGAACTCGGAGTAGCACAGGTGCGTGTGGATCGCGGTGGAATCCGCGACGCCCGAGGTAGCCAACCGGAAGGCGCCGACCGACCAGTCCAGGTAGGCGCGCTGATCCTCGGCACGCAGTGGGAGTAGTTCTCGTAGAGCCGGTTCGTCAACCTGGATGATTCCGATTCCGGCGGCCTGCAGGTCGACGGTCTCGTCTCGAATGGCCAGTGCGACTTGATTTGCCGAGTCGGCGAGGGGTTGGTCGTCGCGGACGAACGACCAGGCCAGAATGGTGACGGGTCCGGTGAGCATGCCCTTGACCGGCTTGTCGGTCAGGGACTGCGCGTACGTGATCCAGTCGACGGTCATCTGTTTCGGGCGGGAGACGTCGCCGTACAGAATCGGCGGACGCACGCAGCGGGTGCCGTACGACTGGACCCAACCGTTGGCGGTGGCGAAGAATCCGTCCAACTGCTCCGCGAAGTACTGGACCATGTCGTTGCGTTCCGGCTCACCGTGAACAAGAACGTCCAGGTCCAGCTTTTCCTGGAGCGCAACAACTTCGGCAATTTCGGCGCGCATACGGTTGACGTACTCGGCTTCGTCGATCTCGCCCGTGCGCAGTGCTGCGCGAGCGATGCGGATCTTCGAGGTTTGCGGGTACGAACCGATTGTCGTCGTGGGCAGCGGCGGCAGAGAAAGCAGTTCGTCCTGGGCAGCGCGACGTTCGGCGGCGGGCGCGCGACCGGTCGCCGAGTTCAGCACGGCGGCCAGGCGTCCCCGAACACTCGCATCATTGAGTCTGCGATCGTCCTTGCGGGTCGACGCGGCCGCTCGTGCCAGAGCGAACTCGTCCTCCACCGACTCTCGGCCCTGTGTGAGAGCGGTTGCGAGAGTTACTACTTCCTTGACCTTCTCGGTGCCGAACGCGAGCCACGAGCGCAGGGCCTTGTCGACATCGGCCTCTGCGTCGAGAGTGTACGGAACATGCAGCAGGGAGCACGATGTGGAGACGGCAAGAGTATCCACGCTGCCCAACAGAGCACCCAACGTGCTCAGTGCCGAATCCAGATCCGACCGCCAGATGTTTCGTCCGTCGACCACACCGGCGACGACCAGTTTGCGGGCGAGTTCGGGGACGGAGCCGATCGAATCCTGACCGGCCACCAGGTCGACGGCAAATCCTTCGACGTCGGTGGACGCAAGCGCGGGCAGCGCCTCACGCAGCGAACCGAAGTACGACGCCAACAGGATCGACGGCCGCTCGGACAGCGCTGAAAGCTGTTCGTACGCAGCGCGTGCCGCTTCGATTTCCTCGTCGGTGCGATCGCCCACGAGGGCCGGTTCGTCGAGCTGAACCCAGCTCGCACCGGCCTTCGCGAGCCGGCCGAGTAGATCCGCGTAGAGGGGGAGTAGTTCTTCGAGTCGCGAGAGCAGCGGCTCGTCAGTGCCGACAGCCTTCGAGAGCAGCAGGAAGGTGACCGGTCCGATGACGACCGGGCGGGCTGCAATGCCGTCGGAAAGTGCTTCTGCCAGTTCGGACAAGACCTTGGACGGGTCGAGTGCGAACGTGGTGGACGGCGAGATCTCCGGCACCAGGTAGTGGTAGTTGGTGTCGAACCACTTCGTCATTTCGAGCGGCGCGATGGTGTCCGTCCCACGGGCAGCGGCAAAGTAGCGGTCCAACGGATCGGCGACCGACGCGACGCGGTCGGGCAGCGCGCCGAGAAGAACTGCGGTGTCGAGCATCTGGTCGTAGAAGGAGAAGGTATTGACCGGGACGGAGTCGAGGCCCAGGTCACGGAGGTCGGCCAAGCCCTGCCGACGGAGGTCACGGGCGACAGCCTGCAGGGCGTCGGCGTCGATGCGCCCTGCCCAGTAGCTTTCGGTTGCCCGCTTGAGTTCTCGATGAGGACCGATGCGCGGTGAGCCCAGCACGGTCGAAGTGAATGTTGTTGTCACGGAGTTTCTCCAGATTGCCAATGCACTGATGGCCACTGCCGGCAGACGGGTATACCTCACGAGACCCCGAGTTTCAGCGGGCAGCACTGCCCGCACCGCACGCGAGGTCCGATGGAGATCTACACGCCCATTCCACGAGGCGGTGGACCGTCGGGCACGGCGTGCCCGACACAGTCGGCAGGTCTTCGGACTCGCGGGCACTCGATCGAGTTGGATCGAACCTACTGGCCGTCGCTTCCCAGGCGGATGCCCAGTGCACATGAACGGCGGTCGTTCCTGCTTACCGCTGCGGGACAGTCCCGGATTTTCACCGGGTTCCCTCTCACCCCGACAGCTTGCGCTGACGGAGCTTCGACGCCGGGACCGGTCTTCGGGGCTCCTCATGACCGTGCCGGGCGAACCAGCTGCATCGACCAGCATAAGGCCAACCCTCCCTGAGCAGTCAAGGAGAGTCGGCGAAGGGCGCTATGCGCGTGACATGTAGGAATTCGAGTCCGGTGGTACACGCGGAAGATTTTCGGAGGAACGTAGATTCTCCGCCATTTCGACAAGCAGATCCTGTGAAGACGGTGAGAGGTCGACGACACGGGAGGTGAGGTTCCGCAGGCGCACGTTGTGCAGCTGTTCGAGGAGGGAGAGGTCTGCCTCGCCACCTGAGATCGCGGGCGGAGTGTGATCGGACGGGGCGTAGAAGTAGTCCGGATGGACGTTGAAGAAGTGGGCGAGGGCGGCAACCACTTCGGGTGACGGATTGGTTCGGACGCCGGTGCGCAGTTGCGACAGGTACGGCGTGGAGATACGGCAGCCGAACTCGGTCATGCCGCGAACGACCATCGCGTTGGTGACGTGAAAGTCGGCAGTCTCGAACAGCGAGTTCAAGCGATCGTTGAACTGGTTCGACATGAGACGTCCCTTCCCCCGCTACGCACAGGCTCCGTCGATTCAATTAACTGCATCATAGCCAGGTATCGAACGATTAGCTGTTTCGGATTCTCGCGAAGCGGTCGTTTGCAGGGAAAATCCCTAGGGTAGAAGGTCCCTACTTTGAGTGATCTGGACAAATCGCCATCACGAATCGAACGGCGAACTATTTGCCGGGGAAGGCTATTCCAGACGCGCGGATCAGAGCCAGCCGTTCGACTCGGCGATTCTGACGGCTTCCGCGCGCGTCGACGCACCCGTCTTACCCATCGCGGATGACAGATGATTTCGAACTGTCCCGGCAGACAGGAAGAGCGCCCCTGCGATGGCTGCCACGGGTGCGCCGTCGTGAGCGGCGCGCAGTACTTGGGTCTCACGCTCCGTCAGGGGCGACTCGCCGCTGACGAGGCTGTCGGCCGCAAGGGTGGGATCGACGACGCGCAGTCCGGCGTGGACACGCCTGACCGCGTCGGCAAGCTGCCTGGCGGGGGTGTCCTTGACGACGAACCCGCCGGCCCCGGCGTGCAGGGCTTTACGAAGAAATCCGGGACGGCCGAACGTGGTGACGATCAGAACCCGGGTGTCGGGTGCTGCCTCGCGAAGGGCCGCCGTCGCGGCGATTCCGTCCATGCCGGGCATCTCGACGTCCAGAAGCGCGACGTCCGGGCGGTGTTCGAGAACGGCGGACACCACCTCGTCGCCGCGACCGACCTCGGCCACCACGGACAGGTCGGATTCCAGATCGAGCAGCGCGGCCAAAGCTCCTCGCACGAGCGCCTGATCGTCCGCCAAGAGCAGCCGTATGGTTGCTCGATCGCCCTGGCTGTTCACTCTGTCTCCTGTTCGACTACCTGAAGTGCAAACCCCTGCGGCAGGGGATGAGTGATGATCACTCGTGCGCCCGACGCTCCGGCGCGCTCGCGCAATCCGATCAGACCGTTTCCGGAAGACGTCGACTCGGCCCCTCGTCCGTCGTCGACGACCGACGCACTATTTTCGTCGACCGTGATCCGGCAGTGGGTCGCACCGCTGTGTCGAACGACGTTGGTGACGCCCTCACGGATCGTCCATGCAAAGAGTTCCCGAAGACGCGTGGGAACCATGTCGGTACTGCTCGGCACCTCGTCTTCGATACCAGCCGCACGCAATGCCTCTCGCGCTCGGGCTATCTCGACGGGAAGAGAAATCCCACGAAATCCTTCGACGGCCGAGCGCACGTCCGCCAGCGCGTCTCGAGAGAGCCTTTCGAGGTCGTCGAGTTCGCTGCGTGCACGTTCGATATCGACATCGAGTAGGCGATTGGCCAGTTCGGCTTTGATCGTGATGACGGTCAGCGAGTGCCCGAGGATGTCGTGCAGATCGCGCGCCATCCTCGTTCGCTCCTCCATGATTGCCCGCTGCTCCTGCTCTTCGCGTTCATGGAGTATGGCGAAGTTGCGGCTGATCAGGGACATGATTCCCCAGGTCGCGAACGCGGCCGCGCAGACTCCGAGTGAGAGTCCGGAGTAGTTCCCCCATCCGGACGAGAGGCTGACTATCTCCACGGAGGCCGCGAACACCAAGGCGAGAATGCCGCCGGCGACGGTCGGCAACAGTGTCACCGCTGTCACCGCGAGGTACGGTGCTGCTGCCAAACCTGTCGGCCCGACGCTCACGATCATCACGGCGGCCAACGCGGTCAAGGCGGCCAAAGCCAGTGCAGCTTCGCGAATCGTCGGCCGAGTCATTGTCATTCGACGCCGCTGCTGCGTTGTGGCGAACGTGTAGAGATAGAGCGCACTGAAGGCGACCGTCGCGAGAATCCCTGTCCAGCCGCGCAGTTCGTCGCGCAGATTCCATCCCTCGATCAGCGGCCCGCCGAGAAATACCATCCAGACCGCCGCGAAGAGAACGCCGAAACGATTCCGCCGCGGGAGCGCGACGGAATCTTCTCGGTCAGTCGTTTGCGACAACTACACACGCTCCGTATCTCGTTGGAACCGCCAGATCGCTCCGCCGGCGAAGATGGCGAACCACACCAGGATATTGACGATCCAGGTCCAGTGAATGCTATTGCCCGTCAACGGTGCGTGGGCGAGGGCGTTGATGCCGAACATCGGGGTGAACTGTGCGATGGTCGCCCATACGGAACCGTCGGTGAGTGGTACGAAGAGTCCGCCGCCGAATGCGAGCAGAGCCAGTCCCGGTCCGAGCAACTGCATGACGTTCTCACTGGGGAGTAGGTACCCCATGAACAGGCCGAAGGCCGCGAAGATCGACGATCCCAGCCAGGCGATCAATGCCGTTGTGAACCAGAGTGATCCGTCCATCTGCGCCGAGGTGAACGCGCCGACGACGTAGACCACGAGAATCGAGACGAGACCGAGCAGCATCGCCATGATCAGTTTGACGGCGATGTAGGCGACCGGGGTCAGGGGAGTCAGCCGAAGTTGTCGGCTCCACCCGGACGCTCGTTCGATCGAGACCATCGCGCCGCCGCTGGTGGTGGCCAGCATCGCGCCGTAGAGAGCCATGCTGATCATGATGTACGCGGCGACATTGCCGTGCCCGATCCCGTGGTCGTCGTCGCCTTGACCGAGACCGAAGACGAGGAAGAAGACAACCGGCATGACGAGCGTGAAGATCATCGTGCGCCGGTTGCGAGTCAGGCGACGAAATTCCAGTCGCAGTAGCGTCGTGTTGAATCCGCCGAGAGGTACGACGGTTCGCTCGGCTCCGTAGGTGTTCGCTTCGGTTGCAGTGGTCATCACTTCTGTCCTTCGGAGTTGTTCGACGTGAGTGCGATGAATGCGTCTTCGAGGCCACGCGAGACGATTTCGAGATCGCGAGCCTGCGTATTGGTCAACAGGAACCGTGCAACGGCATCGGTGTCACCCGAGTGCACGAGCAGCGACTCACCGCGCACCTCGACGGCGTCGGAGTTCGGTATGGCTCGCAGGAGTTCGTCGGTGATGCCTGGAACAGTCGCGCGCAGGGTGCGTCCGGACGCCATCGCCTTGACCTCGGCGGTGGTCCCGTCTGCGACCACGGTGCCTTGCCTGACCAGGATGATGCGGTCGGCGTAGACATCGGCCTCTTCGAGGTAGTGCGTCGCAAAAAGCACAGTGCGACCGTGATCTGCGTCGGCGCGGATGGCGGACCAAAAGTCCCGACGCCCTTCGACGTCCATACCGGTGGTGGGCTCGTCGAGAATGAGCAATTGCGGGTTCGACAGCAACGCCATCGCAAATCGCAACCGCTGTTGTTGTCCGCCTGAGCATTTGCTGACCAGGCGATCGGAGATGTCGAGGATTCCGGCTCTCCCCAGCACTTCGTCGACCGGACGGGATTGGGAGTACAGGCTGGCGGTCAGCTGCACAGTCTCGGCCACCGTCAGCTCTTTCAGTAGTCCGCCGGTCTGCATGACTGCCGAGACGAGTCCGCGGGCAATCGCCGATCGAGGTGACATTCCGAAGACGCTCACCTCGCCTGACGTCGGCCGGGACAGGCCGAGGATCATGTCGATGGTTGTCGTCTTGCCTGCGCCGTTCGGGCCGAGGAACGCGACGATCTCGCCGGGGCGGATGCTCAGGTCGATACCTTTGACGGCGTCGACGGTTCCGAAACTCTTGCGAAGTCCGGTCAACCGGACGGCGTCGTGTGCCGATCCTTCAGTGAGTGTGTGCAGTGCCTGTGGTGAATGCCGTGCCTGTGTTGAGGTCATACATAGAATCTGCTCGCTTCGAGGTCGTGATCCCTCGTCCGTCCGTCATTCTTCTGCCATGACATTTGTCATCGGGTCGGCCGGTATCTGTTTCGGTGCAACCTGGCCGAGGCGCGCGAGGACCAACCCCGCGATGATTGCTGCGCCACCTACAGCTTGGAGTGCGGTGACGGATTCCCCGACCAGGATCCACGCGGCGACGACCGCGCACAGCACTTCGGTCAGCGCTACCAGAGACCCGATTGTCGGCCCCAGCAGCGTGATCGCGGCGATGCCGGTGAGATAGGCAATGACAGTGCTGACCAGGACCAGGGCCACCACCGGCAGCCACACGTTCACCGAATGGTCTGCCACGACGGCGTTCGAGGCCGAGAAATGGAGGGGGAGGACGCCTACGAGTCCGAGCGCGCCGATGACCACTGCACTGACCGTGAGCCCCGATGCCGCGAGCACAACAGGATGGAGATCACCGTCCGCACGTTCGGAAATGACGAAATAGACTGCAAGGCATGCCGCGGCGGCCAGTCCCCAGGCGACTCCGACGGCACTGATCTCTGCCGATCCGAAGACGTCGATCACCACGGCGGCGCCGATCAAGGCCACCGCCGCACCGAGAAGCGTCTGCACGCTCGGACGCGCGCCCTTGGTCATCCACACCCACCCGATGACGATGATCGGTGCAAGGTACTCGAGAAGCAATGCGACGCCGACCGAAAGATGTTGCACGGCATTGAAGAAGCACAGTTGAACGCCCGAGATCGCGAAGACCCCGTACAGCAGTACCGTTCGCGTGTGGGTGCTCACCTGTCGTAGGCGAGGCCATTGGGTGGCTAAGGCGATCACCATCATCACCAGTGCGCCGCCGGCAACGCGCGCGAACACTGCGCCGCCGGGGGACCACCCTGATTCGATGAGAGATTTCGCGAACGGGCCCGATACGCCGAACGTTGCCGCGGACAGCAGAGCGAAGATCAAGCCGTTGCGAGAGTTCACGTCGTCACCCGTCAGGAGTAAAAGCGATTACGATGCTGACATTAGGTTGATACGGCTCAGGAGTCAAAGTGCATTTTGCTGGTGACACGGAATCGGCGCTCGTCTTCGCCGCGTCGTTGGTCAACACGGCCCGCGGCGGGGCCGAACTGCTTCCGGATCAAGAGGAGCTGACACGGTTTCTCGACGCGGATCGCTGGACCGGCAGGCGGGACGGCACACCGGAGGAATTGACGGCGGTTCGTGCGCTGCGTCCACGACTGCGAAAGTTCTGGGAAGCCGCGGGAGTGGACGACGCCGTCGAGGTGGTGAACACACTGCTACTCGAATCGGGCGCGAGGCCGCGGCTCACCAGGCACGACGACCTCGGCTGGCACCTGCACGTCACCGCTGACGATTCGCCACTGGTGGACCGGATGGCCGCAGAAGCGGCGATGGGTGTGCTCGATCTGATCCGAACCGACGAATTCTCGAGGTTGCGATGGTGCGAGGCCCCGGACTGCGAAGCGGTCTTCGTGGATTTGTCGCGCAATCGTTCGAAGCGATACTGCGACACCGGGAACTGTGGGAACAGGGCGCACGTCGCCGCCTATCGTGCCCGTAAATCCGGGGCGTGACCAAGCGGCGTTCGGAGGGATAGAACCAGGCTGAGTGAATACCTTGTCGGGAGCCAGGATCGGTCTAGCGTTGTGAATTCGGAACAGATTTCGCGAAGCCAGGAGGATGGTCGGTGGCCGATCGTAGGCGTCCACTCAAGACGGTGACCGGTGTCAGCGGGGCGGTGAGTATCTACGACGCCGCGATCGATCCGACGACTTCGACGGTCGCGTCCGCGATCGACGTCGCAAAGACGGCCGAGGCGAACAAGATCGACGGACTGTTTGCCGCCGACCTGCTGAGTTTCGGTGCGCAGGGCGCGATCGGTGCGCAGGAGCCGTTGATCTTCCTTGCCGCGCTGAGTGCGGTCACCACCCATGTGGGGCTCATCGCCACCGTCACGACGACGTTTCATCACCCATTCAACCTGGCACGGTTGTTCGGCACCCTGGACCACGTCAGCAATGGTCGAGCCGCATGGAATGCCGTCACTTCCTCACTCGGAGAAGAGAACTACAGCGACCTGGACCTGCCGAGTCCGGAGGAGCGGTACGCCCGAGCGGCCGAATCGCTCGAGGTGGTCAACGCGCTCTTCGACAGCTGGAAGCCCGGCGCCTTGATCCGGGGAGAGGGCTCTGCGGTGCTGGATCCGTCGAGGGTGGTCCCCATCGAGCACCGAGGCAAGTACTTCACCGTGCAGGGGCCGTTGAACATTCCATCCCTGCCGCAGCGTCGTCCGGTCCAATTCCAGGCAGGCCAATCTGCCGGAGGTATCGAACTGGGTGCTCGCTTCGCCGAGGTCGTATTCACTTCTCTCGCAACCTTCGAGGACGCGGTCACCTACACGAAGACGATCCGCGCCAGGGCGGCAGAGTTGGGGCGTGGGGACGAACTGCCACTGATTTTCAGCTCGTTCCACGCAACGTACGGCGCTACCGAAGCCGAAGTCGAACGATTGGTCAGAGAAGCCGAGGAATCGACGGACTTCGACGCCGGACGCACCAGGCTTGCCGACATGTTCGGCGGTGACGTGGATTTCTCGGAATTGCCGCTGGATCGGCCGATCCCGGAGTCGTTGTTGCCGGACCCGTCGTCGGTGAATCGACGACGGGGCCGGGTCGAGATCTTCGGCAAGCTCGCATCACAAGGAAAGACTCTGCGTGAGTTGATCATCGCGTCCAAGGACACCGGCCACTGGGCAGCGGCGGGCACCCCGGAACAGCTCGCGGACGCGATCGAGGAACGATACGACGCGGGCGTACTCGACGTCATCACGCTCGGTGACCTTGCCGATCCGCGTACACGCGATTTCGTCACGAACGGGCTGCTGCCGGAGCTGCGCAAGCGCGGAATCGTGGGATCCGACTACGTCGGCGGTACCTTTCGCGAAAACCTCGAGTTGCCACCGCTGCCACCGGTTTCCGGTGTCTAGTTGTTGGAAGCGAGTGAGCGCATGAAGAACATGAGGTTGGCCGGTCTTTCCGCCAGGCGACGCATGAAGTAGCCGTACCACTGGCTGCCGTAGGGAACGTAGACCCGCAGGTGATTGCCTTCGGCTACCAATCTGCGTTGTTCGCCGTCGCGGATGCCGAAGAGCATCTGGAACTCGAAATCCTCGGCTGTCCGCTCGGTCAGTGTGGCGAGTTCGAGGGCGGCGTCGATCATGGTGGGATCGTGGGAGGCGACCATCGGGTACCCGTCACCTTCCATCAAGACCTTCAGGCAACGCAGGTACGACGCGTCGACTTCGCCGGCCTTTTGGAACGCGACGACGGCCGGTTCCTTGTATGCACCCTTGCACAGCCGAATTCGTGAACCTGATCCGGAGAAGTGCCGGCAGTCGGCCTCGGTGCGGTGTAGATACGCCTGCAGGACCGTGCCGAGCGTCGGGAAGTCGCGGCGCAACTCTTCGACGATGGACAGTGTCGAGTCGGTGGTGGTGTGATCCTCCGCATCGACGGTGACCCACGCGCCCACTTCGTCTGCCGCTGTGACGATTCGGTGAGCGTTCGCCAGGGCGATCTTCTCGCCGTCACCGGGAAGTGACTGCCCCAACGCGGAGAGCTTGAGCGAAACCTCCAGGGAGTGTTGCGTCCCGGCAATCTCGGAAAGCGTTGCGTACGAGCGGAGAAGGGAGAGATAGGCGTCGACGGTAGCTGTTGCCTGAGCCGGATCGGTGGTGTCCTCGCCGAGGTAGTCGACCGTCACGAACCGGCCACTGGTGAGGATGTTGCGCACCGCTGACATCGCTGCGGGTTCCGCGTCCCCGGCGACGAACCTGTCTACAAGCTTGCGGGTCAAGGTCATCCCGGAGACTGTCTTCTCCAGTCGCGACGAGCGTGCCGCCGCGAGGAGCACCGGGCGCAGTGGGTTGCTCAGCGAGACGGCACTCATCAACGGTTCTCGCTCTCGGCTGGATCGACGTCCTGGTGGGGGTAACGATGATCGGTGGGAGGAACGAAGGTTTCCTTGACGGTGCGTGTCGACGCCCAACGGAGCAGATTCTGCGGCGAACCGGCCTTGTCGTTGGTACCCGAAGCCCGCGCACCTCCGAAGGGTTGTTGTCCGACAACCGCTCCCGTCGGCTTGTCGTTGACGTAGAAGTTTCCGGCGGCGAACCGCAGACCATGATGAGCTTGATCGACGGCCGCACGGTCGGTGGCGATCACGGCGCCGGTCAGGGCGTAAGCGGATCCGCTGTCGACGCGCGCGAGGATGTCGGCGTAGGCATTGGGTGCGGAGTCGTCGTAGACGTGAAGCGAAAGGATGGGACCGAAGTACTCGGTGCTGAAGGCTTCGTCGCTCGGGTCGTCACCGAGTAGGACCGTCGGTGAGATGAAGAATCCTTCACGGTCGTCGTAGTCGCCGCCTGCTGCGATGGTGAGGCTGCTGGTCGACTTGGCGCGGACGATCGCGGCGGCGTTTCGGTCGAACGAACGTTGGTCGATGACGGCGCCGCCGAAGTTCGTCAGGTCGGTGACGTCTCCGTACTTCAGCGTCGACACAGTGTCGATGAACGTGTCGCCCATCTTGGCCCACACCGACTTCGGGATGAACGCCCGTGATGCGGCCGAACATTTCTGGCCCTGGTAGTCGAAGGCCCCGCGAATCAATGCCGTCGTGAGTACGTCCGGGTCAGCGGAACTGTGTGCGAGTACAAAATCCTTGCCGCCGGTTTCGCCGACGAGACGCGGATACGTCCGGTAGTTCGAGATGTTGGCTCCGACCTCACGCCACAAACGCTGGAACGTTGCGGTGGATCCGGTGAAGTGGATACCCGCCAGTCGGGGGTCGGCAAGCGCGACCTCGGACACCAAGGGGCCGTCGCCGAGAACAAGATTGATCACCCCGGGCGGGAGGCCGGCAGCTTCGAGCAGTTGCATTGTCAGGTACGCCGCGACGGCCTGCGTGGGTGACGGCTTCCAGATCACGGTGTTGCCCATCAGGGCCGGTGCTGTGGGGAGATTTCCGGCGATGGCGGTGAAATTGAAGGGAGTGATCGCGTAGACGAAACCTTCGAGTGGACGGTATTCGACGCGATTCCACACTCCCGGAGCGGAAACGGGTTGGTCGGCGAGTATCTGACGTGCGAACGCGACGTTGAAACGCCAGAAGTCGATCAGTTCGCAGGGCGCGTCGATCTCGGCCTGGTATGCGGTCTTCGACTGGCCGAGCATTGTTGCGGCGGCGATGGTTTCGCGCCACGGGCCGGAAAGTAGATCGGCGGCGCGGAGGAAGACCGCAGCGCGGTCGTCGAACGAGAGGTCGCGCCAGGCCGGGGCGGCGAGTGTGGCGGCGTCGATGGCATCACGAACGTCCGAGTGGGTTGCGCCCGCATACGATCCGAGCACCGAACTGTGACGGTGTGGTTGAACAACGCTCTCTCGCTTACCTTCCGCAGTTCGGTGGATGCCGCCGATGACCTGCCTGATGTCGGTCGGCGATTCGGCCAGTTCGGTCAGTTTCGTACGAAGGCGCGATCGTTCCGGGCTTCCCGGCGCGTAATTGTTCACCGGTTCGTTGGCTGGGTGGGGGACATTGGTAACGGCGTCCATGACGATCCTTCGGCAGACTCAGGAGTGGGCAGTTGTCGTGTCGTGAACCAGTCAAGTCGAAAGACGTCGGCGAGTAATCCGCTGAGCGGCCAAACATCGGTGTCCGTGTTTGTCCGATCGGCTGAACCGTTTTCGCAGGAAAATGCACTATTCTCGAAGTTGAGGCGTTGCGACGGTCCGGAGAGTGGGTGGTACGTGTCTATCCGTGGGGTCAGGCTCGACGCGGTCCTTCGGGCGCTGGGCGGAGCCTTTGTCGAGCTCGTCCTCGCGCCGTCAGGTGATGACGTCTTCGTCGACTCCGTGGTGTTCGCAGAGGTCGGGGACCTCACGCGCCCCAGAACCGCGGCCGTCGAATCCTCTGAGGTCTGGCTCGCTGTCGGTATCGGCGCAGCCGAATTGGCGGCCTGGCTGAACCGCCTCGATCAGAAGGGATCAGCGCCTCGGGCCGTCATGTCGAAGGAGGCCTCGGACACGTCGGTGCGTGCGGCGGCACAGCGCGCCGGGATCGCCTTGATAGCGGTCCATCCGGATGCTCGTTGGGATCGATTGTTCACGACCATCCGGGGCGTGCTCGATCATTCGGTGTCCCGACAGGATTCGGACGACATCGTATTCGGTAGTGACACAGACTTGTTCGAGCTGGCGCAGAACGTCGCCGCAATCACGCGGGGGATGGTCAGCATCGAGGACGAGCATTCCCACGTCTTGGCCTATTCGGCATCGGGAGATGCTGCGGACGAGCTACGTCGGCAATCAATCCTCGGCCGCGAAGGACCTCGCGAATACCTCCGAAAGCTACAGGAGTGGGGCGTCTTCGAAAGCCTGCGGCGAAGCGACGACGTAGTGGAGGTGCCCGCTCACGACGACCTCGCGATCAGGCGACGGTTGGTGGTTCCGATTCGGAGAATATCCGACAATGTCAAGGGGGAGAGCGGTTTCAGCTCTGATCTTCTCGGCACGATCTGGGTGCAGGAAGGCCCGGTTCCCATTGCCGGCGATGCCGACAGCGTGCTCCGCGGTGCCGCGGCCGTTGCTGCTCGGCTGATTTCGCGCATCCGAGACGCGCCGAGTAACGAGGCGATACAGATTCAGCGGTTGCTCGGGGTTCGCGGCGGCGGTGTCGACGTTCCTTCGCTCGCGGCCTCGTTGACCATCCCGATGTCCGGACCGGCGATGGTGGTCGGAGTGGCGAGTATCGGAAACGGTGGGCTGCCGTCTTCGGGCGAACTCGTGTCGTCTTTGCGACTGCACGCCAGCGCCTTTCAGCGTGAATCGCTGGTGAGTGCCGTCGGCACCCGGATCTATGTGCTGTTTCCGCGAACTCAATCCGTGAAATCCACAGTCTCGTGGACCCGCGAAGTTGTCGCGCGTTTGGACAAGGTGTCGCCTTCGGGGCTACGGGCCGCGGTCTCGTCGCCGGTTTCGACGCTTGCGGAGGTGGCCCAGGCTCGGGCCGAAGTGGATCGGGTCTTGGACGGAACGTCGGGGGATGTTCGTGTGACCACCCTCGCGGACTCGCGCACACCGGTGCTGCTGGGCGAAATCATGGACACCATTGCGGCCGACGAGCAACTGCACGATCCGAGAGTCGACGCCCTGGACGTCTACGACAGACGCAACGGGTCGAACATGCGCGAAAGCATCTCCGTTTACCTCGCACATTCGGGCGATGTCCGACGTGCATCCGAGCAGCTTCGGATTCACCCGAACACCCTCAGGTATCGGATCAAGAGGGTCGAGGAGATCACGGATACCGACCTCTCCGAGCCGTCGGCCAGGCTGTTGATGGAGATTCAGTTGGCGGCGTCTGCTCGGGCAGTGAGTTCGCCGAACCTGTCGGACCCCAGCAGTACTCTTCGCGAATGATCGACTCAGCGAAGGTGCCAGGCGCAGCGCGCGCGTATTTCGACGGCGGCGACGTCCGCGGCGTTTTCACCGAAGACGCAGTGGTTCGTGACGACGGCCGGACGTATGTCGGGATCGAAGAAATCGTGGCGTGGAAGTCCGCCGTGTCGACGGCGTTCACCTTCACCCAGAAGATCGAGTCGGTCAACACCCCAGGCTCGGCCGTTGTCGTGTCGGTGAAGGTCGAGGGTGATTTTCCCGGAAGCCCCGTCCAGTTACATCACCATTTCACTCTCGACGGTGATCGGATTTCCGCTCTCACGGTGTGCCCCTGATGCCCACCGCTGACGAACTGCTCGGGAAATCCGTCGTCGCCGATCTGGCAGGCTGTCTAGAGCGAGCCTCCGGTCACACACGCCTCGCCCTCGTTCGGGGTAGTACATCCGAATTCGACGGTATGAGTCTCGGCGAACGTACGCGCGTTGTGCGGGACGCGATGACTGCCGAACTGCCTCAGGATCTTCCGGCCTTCGCCGAGATCATCCGCCGTGCGCTTTCAGAAGAGACCTTCACCGGTTGGATGATCTGGCCGGTGACCGAAGCCGTCGCCGTCACGGCGACACGAAGTGGCTCCGAGTCGGATTTCGACGAGGGAATGGCTCTGCTTGCCGAGTTGACGTCGCGTCTGTCGGCCGAATTCGCAATTCGCTCATTTCTCGAAACGAACCTTGACCGTTCGCTGGCGATCGCACTCACCTGGACCGGCCATGAAGACGAACACGTCCGGCGCTTGGCGACCGAAGGCACTCGTACTCGTTTGCCCTGGGGAAGACGAGTGAAAGAATTGACGGCGCGTCCCGAGTCGACAATCGTCATTCTCGACGAGCTGTATCGGGATGATTCGGAATATGTACGACGTTCGGTCGCAAACCATCTCAACGATCTCAGTCGTGCTGACGCTGCGCTCGCAGTATCGACTGCGAAGCGTTGGCTGCAGACACCGGATGCCAACACACTGAAAATCGTCAAACATGCATTGCGGACGTTGATCAAGGCCGGCGATCCAGATGCTCTGTCCCTCTTGGGGTTCTCGCCGCCCACCGACGTCGTGGTCGAGGGGTTCGTCATCGACCGCGAAACAGTTGATGCGGGTGGAGAACTCACCTTCGACTTCGCCGTCACGAACAATGGCAGCGAGTCCGTCACCGTCGTGATCGATTACATCGTCCACCACGTGAAGGCCAACGGGCAGACGACGCCCAAGGTCTTCAAACTGACAACACGAACGCTGGAACCCGGGGTGCCGGCCCGTATCGCGAAGAGGCATTCCTTCAAACCGATCAGCACCCGGAAGTACTACGCCGGCGAACATGCCGTCGAGGTGCAGATCAACGGCGTACGCCAGGTGCGAGGTGTATTCCGTTTGGACGCGTGAGGAGATCCGGCCTAGACGCGGAGACCGGCAAATATCGGGATCGGGGCTATGCGGACCGTCGTCCAGATCAACACGAGTGTCAAGATCACAGCCGGTGACCAGCGCAACTGATGCCAGAGCACGACGGGTCTTCCACGGGTGCGGGCGGTCGTCCACGAGACGTACGTGAACGCCAGTGCAAGCAGCATCACGAGGCCAAAGGCATTGAAACGCATCGCTGCACCGAAATCGCCGTGGATGAGGCTGTACACCATCCGAGTGCTACCGCAACCGGGACAATTGACGTTGAACAGCGCTTTGGTCGGACAAACGGGAATGACCCCACCAGGTGTGATGGGGTCACTCCAGGAGATGAAGGCGCACAGCGCAATTGCCGTGAACGCAACTGCCGCTGGCGCCTTCAGTGCGGCGAGTCGTGATATGTCATCGTTCTCGGTGTCACCACAATTCGGTGTCATTGCAGTTCGGTGTTTGGCCGTCGATCAGTGTCGCCGGTCGGCGTCGGCGGTCACAGGGAACTCGATCCGGCTAGGACGACGACAAAAAGGAAGTACAGAACAGCGACGGCAACACCTGCGCCGACTGACCACAAGGCGAACTTCTTGGCATCGTCAGCTGATTTTCGCGCAGCGTCGAACTGACCTTGCGCCCACAAAGTGTTGACCTGGCTTGATTTGACGATCGAGACGATGCCGAGCGGGAGGCAGCAGAACACTGTCACGAGAATCGCCCAGACCAGATTGTTGTCCGGCGGAGGGCCGACCGGTTGTTGCTGGCCGTAGTACGGGTTCTGCGTCATTGGTCACCTAGCGTTCGGAGAAACAGGGCGTTCGGAGAAACACCCTCTGACGTGCGAAGAGCACGGGCAGGTGACAACATAATCCGTTTCCGATTGAGTCAGTATCGACTGTTCGTATGACAGAGAATCCGGTTGATTTCTGATTCGGAAGGCGATCCCGAAGACGTCAGCGCATGACCTGTACCTGCTCGGCGATGTCAGCGGCCAGGGCCATCGCAGTCAGAGCGAGGCCGTTGTTGAGGTCGTATCGCAGATGCCCGACATGGCCGTCCTGGACAGCGCGGACTCGTTTCCACGTGGGCGACTCGGCTTCCACAGCGTCGGGGTTCTGTAGCAAGACGAAGTCGGCCTGGTCGAAGATCGCAAGCTCCTCGAGGCTGTAGAAAGTCGAATCCTTCCGATCAGGTGCGGCATGGGCAGCGTCGGTCAAGACGTTCAAGCCGAGGTCCTGCGCAACCGAGACGGCGAACGTGTTGTTCTGCAGCCAGATCTGACCGCTGTCGGCGCCGGCGATCGCAATCGACTTGCCTTCGAGGAGACCACCGATCTTGGCCCGCGCTTGTGCAAGTTCGGCGTTGTATCGGGCGATGACGCGTTCGGCGACTTCGCGGCGATCGAGAGCCGTGAGCTGCGCGGTCATGGCCTGCTTCCACGACGGGCCCGTCGTGCCCTCGTCGACGACGAGCACCGGTGCGATGTCAGTGCCGAGCAGGCCCTTGTCCTGGTAGTAATTCCACCAGCCTTTCCCGACGACCAAAAGATCGGGGTCGTGGCTCAGTATCGATTCGGCATTCGGTTCGTTGTTCGTCCCACCGAGGCGAGCCGCGCCGGCGGGTACCTGGCGCATGAGTTGAGACTTCGGATCCCAATTGGTCGCGACGATCGGGTACTCGGCAAGTAGTGCAAAATCGAGGGCGCCTCGAGCTTCGAGCACCACGACGCGCTTGGGGTCCCGCGGGAGGCGGTAGGCCTGGTCCGCGACGACGATGTCGACCCACTCGTCGGAGGCTTCGGTGCCGCTGGATTCGCCCGAACATGCAGAGAGTGCGCCTAGTGTACCGAGCGCCGCCGCACCGGCCAGGAATCCGCGTCGTGTCAAGGAATCGATCAGACGGGTGAACTCGCCGTCCACATCTCTTGTCGACTGCAAGGGGGTATCGGTCGCAAAAGGGGACACCGTCGGGTGGAAGGTTTCGGTCGATTCGATCACAGGCATGAGAAGGCGCAGCTCCATCTGATGTTCCGGGCATTGGCAGGTGCCTGACCAACGTATTCGAATTCCGTAGCCGCAGCCTTGCTCGAAAGCGCCAATCGCTCAGCGGATTTGGCCATTCGTCACGGGCTCGTGCCACGGGACTCTCCCCTCGGATTCGGCTCGTTGTGGAGGGGCGCGCCCATCTGATCCGAACTCGAGGTATCGTGGCCGACATGCAGCGCGTCTATTTCTGGTTTAGCAGGCCGGCCCCGGGTGGGCCTGCCGGCGTAACCACGCGCTGACAACCTCCACCCAAGAGCCGGACTACAGACCGGCTCGCTGGAGTTTCTCTTCATCTCTGGGGTCGGCCTGAGAACAGGAAACCGAAAACCCCATGACTGTCACCATCGACACCACCGCAGCTTCGGACAGCCTCGACGATCAGCGCACTGTGAGTATCAGCCCGCTCGTGTCACCGGCGACTGTTCGTGCTCAGCACGCTCCGGACGAGGTCGCCGCCGCCACTGTGCGCACCGGTCGGGCCGACACCATCAACATCCTCAACGGTGACGACGATCGTTTGATCGTCGTAGTCGGTCCGTGCTCTGTGCACGATCCGGAAGCGGCGATGGACTACGCCCGCCGGTTGGCCGCCAAGGCCGACGAACTGCGGGACGATCTGCACATCGTCATGCGCGTCTACTTCGAAAAGCCGCGCACCACACTCGGGTGGAAGGGCCTGCTCAACGACCCCCACCTCGACGGCACGTTCGACATCAACACCGGGCTCGGTATCGGCCGCAAGTTGCTTCTCGACGTGTCGAGCCTGGGCCTGCCTGTCGGCTGCGAGTTCCTTGATCCGATCATGCCTCAGTACATTGCCGACCTGGTCAGCTACGGTGCGATCGGCGCCCGGACCGCCGCCAGTCAGGTTCACCGTCAGCTGTGCAGCGCGCTGTCCATGCCCGTCGGTATCAAGAACTCCACCGAAGGCGACGTACAGGTAGCCGTCGACGGCACCCGCGCCGCGGCAGCGAGCCACGTGTTCCCCGGAACGGACCTCGACGGCCAGGCTGCCTTGATCCGTACCGCGGGCAACCCTGACTGCCATGTCATTCTTCGTGGCGGTAGCGACGGACCGAACTACGATGCCGAGACCGTCGCGGACACCCTTGCCCGCCTGCGTAAGTCGAACCTGCCCGAGCGCGTGGTCATCGACGCGAGCCACGGTAACAGCAGCAAGGACCATGAGCGTCAGGTCATCGTGCTCGACGACATTGCCCGACGTCTGACCGAGGGCGAGCAGGGAATCGCGGGCGTCATGTTGGAGAGTTTCATCGAGGCCGGCCGTCAGGACCTGACCTTGGGCAAGGCGGACGAGCTCACCTACGGCCAGTCGATCACCGACGCGTGCATCGACTGGTCCACCACCGCAGCGCAGTTGGACCGTCTGGCGCAGGCCGTTGCGGCTCGGAGGGGCTGACGCCCCCGTGCGCCTTTTTGGTAGCGCCAACTACCAAAAAGGCGCACAGGGCCGCTAGGCCAACACTTCTCGCGTGGCCTCGACCAGGCGTTCCAGCCAGGCATCCGTGCCGACGGCCTGACGCAGTGGCTCGTTGGGCAGTTCGATGCTGACCGGCAGTCCGGCAGGCAAAGTCGACCAGATGTCGGCCAGGGCTATGCCGCCGGTGCCGGGCACCAGACGCTCCTCGCGGGCCTGACGGATCAGCTCCGCGTCCCCAGTGGGAGCGGGGGTCGAACCGTCGCACATCTGGGCGTAGTGCAACCACTCGCGCGGGATGGACGCAAGATCCTCGAGCGTTGTCGCCGAGCGGTCGGTGTGCAATGCGTCGACGAGGACACTGCGAGCCGGACCGTCTGCCGCCGAGACGATCTCGATGGCCGCACGCGCATCGGGCACCGCAGTCCACGGCATGAATTCGAGCGAAGCGACGATGCCGTAGTTCGCGCACAGTTCAGCGAGGCGGGCATAGGAGTCCGTGAGCCGAGCGCGGTCGCGGTCGTCGCCGCCCACCAGAACGGCTTTGGCTCCGAGCTGTGCTCCGGCTTCGAGCAGCGGAACGTAGTCGGTGGGGTCGAAGTCGGCTGCAAGACGGATGATTTCGAGGTCGAATACCTCGACCGGTGAATCGCCCAGTCGACGCACCAGTTCGTCCAACGACTGCTTGTCCTCGTGCAGAGGGTAGGCCGTCGTACCTGGTGCCGCGGGCATCAGACGGATACCGATGGTGTCGAAGCCGTGCTTTTCAGCCAAGGCGACGTGCTGCATCGGTGCGGTGTCGAGCACTGTGAGGGCTGCCAGTCCGAGTGAGAGTGTCATGCGTGCGCTCCAACTGTCTTGGCTCCGGCCAGTTCCCGGCCGGCCAGGTAACCGAATGTCATGGCCGGTCCGAGGTTGATGCCCCCGGACGGGTAGTGCCCGCCCATCACGCTCGCCTGATCGACGCCGACGGCGAGCAACCCCTCGATGGGGCGGTCGTTGTCGTCGAGCACATGCGACGACGAGTCCGTGACCAGTCCGGCGAAGGTGCCGAAACTCCCTGGCACGACTTTCACCGCGTAGTACGGGCCCTTCTGCAAGGGCGCGAGCGACGGGTTCGGCCACGGATTGGAAGCATCTCCGGAACCTCGGTTGAACGGTGTTGTACCGCGACCGAACTCGGGGTCTTCACCGGCCACGGCCCCGATATTGAAAGCTGCGACGGTTTTCTCCAACTGCACGGGGTCGACGCCGATCTTCTCGGCCAAGTCCCGAAGAGTGCGCCCACGCGTGAGGTACCCCGAGCGCAGGTACGGCTGGATCGGGATCGGCAAGGGCTTCGCCATGCCCAGCGGGAGGTATCGCACATACTGTTGATCGGCAATCAACCACGAGCACACCTCTTCGCCCTCGGGAACCTGCTCGACCATCGCGAGTGTGTAGTCGTGATAGCCGAGTGCTTCGTTGACAAACCGCTTGCCGTTCGCGAGAACTCCGATGACACCGGGCTTTCCGCGATCGAGGATGTGCGGGAACACACCTTCCTTGCCGTTGCGGTAGCGAACGATGGAGACGGGGCAGTACGCGACGGGGGAGGCGAGGGTGCGGTCGAGTCGGCCGCCCACGGATTCGCCGAGGGTGATGCCGTCGCCGGTGGTTGTCTTCGGAGTGAGTGACCAGTGCTCGTTTCCGGTGGGGGTACGGGGGAACAGTTCACGTCGGCGGTCGATGTCCTGGGCGAAGCCGCCGGTGGCCAGTACGACGCCGCGCGTGGCAGTTACCGAGTACGCGCCATCCGGACCTTCGAGGCGGACACCGACAACGCGACCGTCATCGTCAGTCTGCAGCGATGTTGCCGACGTTTTCACCCGAATCTCGACGCCCAGATCGAGTGCCGAGCGCAGCATCATGCCGACAAGCGCGGTGCCGTTGACGAGTTGCTGACCACGACGCTTGGTGGCGAGATCGAACATGTGCTTTGTCACGCGAACACCACAGTGCACAAATGCTTTCGGCGATCGAGTCGAGTGCAGGAAAGCCTGCAGGTCGGGGCCGGCCATGATGCCCATGCCGAGGAATGACGTCTCGTACAACTGTCGACGTAGCAGCGCCGCGACGTCGGGTCCGAGCTTTCGCAGACTCACCGGTTTCGGTCCGACGGAACGGTGACCCGTGCCGGCGCCCGGTGTGTCACCGTGAATATCGGCGATCTTGGCTCCGGGCACGAACTTCAGAGCAGTCTTGCGTTCGAAGAACTCGACCATCTCCGGTGCACCGTCGAGAAGAGCATCAACCTTGGCGGCGTCGAAGTTGCCGCCGAGTCGGTTTTCCAGATATGTCCGCGGTGCCGAGCGATCCTCGACAACCCCGTCGGCGATGGCAAACATGTTGCGTGGGGTCCACATCCACCCGCCCGACCAGGCCGTTGCGCCGCCGCAGGTGTCGGCCTTCTCGACAACGAGTACCGACGCGCCGCCATGTGCTGCGGCAATTGCTGTGGAAAGCCCGCCTGCGCCGGAGCCCACGACAACCACGTCGTAGGTGAGGGGGGTACTGCTACTCATTTCTGCTCCTTGGCAGTTGTTGCGAGGGTCGGTGTCGATGTCAGCTCGACAACCTTGCCCGTTCGTGACGATTCGTAGATTGCGGCGATGATGGCAAGTGATGCGCGGGCGTCCCGGCCGGTGACGGCGGGTTCACGCCCGGTCAGGACGGCGTCGGCGAAGTCTTGCACCTGCAGGGTGTGGAAGTCGGTCAGTGCCGCATTGACCGCGCCCACATCGAGATTCGCGTCGATGTCGGCAGAGTACGGCGACCGGAACTCCACTTCGCCCGGCACCGTCCAGATTTCGTTGACACCCTCGTGCCCTTCGGGGAACTCGAGGACACTGGCGATGGCACCGGTGCGCCCGATCACCGTGACGCGGTTGCCCAGGTTGTGATTGGCACCCGTTGTCGCTGTGACGGTTGCGGTGCCGCCTGAAGCAAACGAAATCACTGCTGACGCGCTGTCTTCCGTCTCGATGTGGTCGCCGTGCGTGTGAGTGCGGATGAAGCCGCTGACCGAGACGGCCTCGCCCATGAACCAGGCCAGCATGTCGATCTGGTGCACGGCCTGAGTCATGAGCACGCCACCGCCGTCGGTGTCCCAGCGTCCGCGCCACGCATCGGCCGAGTAGTAACTAGACGGGCGGTGCAGGATCACCGACGCCTCACCGAGCATGGGTAGTCCGATCCGCCCGTCGTCGATGGCGTCGCGGATCCGACGTGCGGCCGGCCAGAATCGGCGTTGGAAGAGCACCCCGAACGTGATACCGGCGCGGTCGGCGGCTCCGATCATGCGGTCGGCGGCAGCAACATCGACTGCGATGGGCTTCTCGCACAACACATGTACACCCGCTTCGGCAGCGGCCACGACTACCTCTTCGTGTACCGGGTGCGGTGTGCAAACGGTGCAGGCGTCGAGGCCTAGAGCAAGCAGTTCGTCAACGGAACGTACGGCGGAGGGAATGCTGTGGAGCGCAGCGAACTCCTGGGCGCGTCCGAGATCGGGATCGCAGCAGCCGATTACCTCGACACCGGGGACTTGTTGCAGCGCGCGGGCATGGTTGCCGGCGATCTTGCCGCAGCCGACGATTCCGACTTTCAACGTCATCAGAAATGTTCCTCTGCTTCGACGTCCCGCGCCGCAGATTCGCCGCGGTCGAGACTGTTCAGTGCTTCGATGTCCTCGCCGGATAGGGTGACGTCGAGTGCTGCCAGGTTCTCGGCCTGACGCGTCGGGTTCGCTGATCGCGCGACCGGAACCACACCCTGCGCGACGTGCCATGCGAGCACCACTTGAGCTGGTGTGCAACCGATTCGACCGGCGATCTCCCCGACCACGGCGTTGTCGAGCACGTCACCCCGGCCGAGCGGACTCCACGACTGAGTGAAGATGCCAAGTTCGTCGTTTGCGCGGCGAACCGGGATCCGAGCGAGCGACGGGTCCATCTGAATCTGGTTGACTGCCGGTGCCTCGCCGGTTTCGGCGACGACGCGGCGCAGGTGGAGCTCCAGGAAGTTCGACACACCCACGTACCGAACCAGTCCGGCGTCGCGGCAGGCCAGCATCGACTCGAACGACGCGACATAGCGATCGATTCGCGGGAGTGGCCAGTGGATCAGGAACAGATCCAGCTGGTCGAGTCCCAGTAGTTCCAGACTCTGCTCGAGGGCGCCCCGAATGTCGCCGGAAACCTGGTCGTTGCCACGAAGTTTGGTGGTGACGAACAGTTCTTCTCGCGGCACACCTGATTCCGCCAGCGCCACACCGACGGCGCCCTCGTTGCCGTAGATCGCGGCGGTGTCGATGAGGCGGTACCCGGCCTCGATGCCGGAGAGAACCGAGTTCGTGGCGTCGGCACCGACCAGGGGCCAGGTTCCGAGTCCAATGGGCGGCAATGCAGTTGCCACGGGTGTGGCTGCCTGTGTGGTCATGCGTGAACCTCCTGACGTGCCGCAGCGGCGGCGGTGATCGCGACGGCAACGTCGGCTGCGGTCACGAGTGCGGCATGGATGGACCCGCCGTCACCGCTCGCGTCGCCGACGGTATGTACTCCGAGTCGTGGTGCCAGTGAACGGAGTTCGGCAAGAAGTTCCGAACGCGGCTCGACGCCTTGCGAGATCAGCAGTTCGCCCGGAGCATCGACCTCGCTCAGCACACCGGCCGTCGAAATCGTGACGCGGTCAGCGGCGACTGTGGTGACGATCGAGCTGAGGTAGGTCGTGAGGTTCTCACTTGCGGCCAGGCGCGGCAGCAGCACGATCTTTCCGCGGCGTCCGACGTCGTGCGCGATGGTTTCCTGCGGGCCGATCATCACGACCTGGGTGCCCTTCTGAAGGAGATCGTCGGCGACGGCCGCAGCCTCACGGTCGGCGCCGAAGATGGTGACAGCGGCAGGAGCTGGATTGCCGGAGACGAGGAATTCGCGGACGTCGCGAACGGTACGGGTAGCTGCTCCGGGGAGATCGACCACGGGGCCGACGCCGCCGGCGGCAAGAACTATGGCGTCGAAATCGACACCGGAGAGCAAAGCAGCATCTGCCCGGGTCGAGGTGTGGCAGTGGACCCCGAGTTCAGCCAGTTCCGCGGCGTACCAGTCCACGATCCGTCCATATTCGGGATACTCGTGCAGCTTCGATGCCAGAGCGAAGTCGCCACCGAGGCTGGGTCGCTCGTCGTACAGGTCGACGCGGTGACCGGCAAGTGCGAGGTCGCGGGCAGCGGCCATTCCCGACGGCCCGGCACCGATGACGGCGACCCGCACGGTGGCATCAGCCGGCTTGGTAGGCTGATCCAATTCGCGGCCGACCCACGGGTTGACGGAGCAGGGAATGGGGCCGGCGGCCAGGCTGTCGATGCAGTAGTTGCAGGCAATGCAAGGGCGGTACCGGCCACCGTCGATGGCGCGATTCGGGAAGTCCGGATCTGCGTGCAGCGTACGAGCCATGCTGACGAAGTTCGCCTGCCCGGATTCGATGATCTGCGCGGCGATCTCCGGCGACGTGATGCGTCCGGCCACACCAACCGGGATGTCGAAGTCGCGCTGGTACTGCTCGGAGTACGGCGCGAGGAGTCCACGGGACCATTCACCGGGCTGGATGATCCACTGTCCCGCTTCGTAGTTGCCGGCCGAGACGTCGAGGAAATCGAGTCGGTCGGTGTCGATGGCGCCGATGCGAGCGCGAGTCATCTCGGCGTCGAGTCCGCCGTCGATGCCTTCGAAGGCTGAGAATCGGAGTCCCAGAGTGATTCCCGGTGCGTGCTCGTGGACGGAGGCGATGACCTTGTTGACGAACAAGGTGGGGTCGGCCCACTCGTCGTCGCGGTGATTGTAAGCAGGGGAGAGGAACTGGTGGATCAGATACCCGTGGCCGCCGTGCAGGGAGATGACGTCGACGCCGGCCTGCTGGCAGCGTGCCGCGGCTTCACCGAAACACTCGATGATGTGCTCGATGTCGTCGCCGTCGAGTTGTTCTGGCATCTCGCCGCCGACAACCAAACACGGAATCGGTGTCGGGGCAACGGGAACAAACCCGCTGACAGAACCTTGCGCCGTGCGACCACCGTGGTTGAGTTCGACTCCGACGAGGGCGCCGTGAGCGTGGATCGCGTCGGCCATCTTCTTGATGCCGGGAATCCGTTCGTCGACGTCGACGCCCATCTGCCGGATGCGTCCCTTGCCGTCGGCACGCACGTAGCTCGCTTCGGTGAAGATCAGTGCAGCACCACCTTCGGCGCGGCGGGCGAGGTACGCGATGTACTCGTCCGTCATGGTGCCGTCGACTTCGCAGTAGTTGCGTTCCATCGGGGCGGACACGAACCGGTTCCGGAGGCGGACGCTGCCCATGTCGAGAGGTTCGGCGAAAGGTGCAGTCACATTCATCAGTGCTCCTGGTACTTCGCGAGAAAGTAGGTGTTCGGTTGTGCTCATGCGCATGCCGTCTCGGAGAGCAGCTCGCTCAGATGGCTGCGCATGCGATCCGTATCGGCTTCGACACCAGTCAGGAGTGTGAAGGTGTCAGAGGCTTGAGCCACCAGCATCTGCCCACCGTCGAGAACTGCGCATCCGAGAGTAGCTGCAGCGTCGAGCAATTCGGTGCGCATCGGTCGATAAACGATGTCAGCGACCCACAATCCGGAATGCAACGCCGCAGGGTCGAAGGGAGTTCCGGGGTGACCCACCATGCCGATCGGAGATGCGTTGACGACGCCGTCGCACGTCGTCAGGTTGACGGCGATCTCATCGATCGCCAAAGCCGTTGTGCGCGTGGCAGGAAAGGCCGAGGCGACGCGAGAACACACATCGGCAGCGCGATCGGGATCAATATCTGCGATGCGAAGATCCGTGGTGCCGGCGGCGGCGAGTGCGTACGCCACAGCGGAACCCGCCCCTCCTGCCCCGGCAAGCACCACTCGGTCCAAGGCGGCGTCGGGCAAACCGCGCTGCAGTGCTGTGAGGAATCCACTGTGATCGGTGTTGTGGCCGATCAGAAGGCCGTTGTGGACGACAATCGTGTTGACAGCACCGAGCAGTCGGGCATTGTCGGACAGTTCGTCGAGTGCGTCCACGACAACCTGCTTGCACGGATGGGTGATGTTCAGTCCGGTGAAGCCGGCTGCGACGGCGCTCCGAACCACCTCGCCGGTCTTTTCGACCGAGACCGTCAGGTTCTCGAGGTCTACCAGTTCGTAGCTGTAATCGTCGAGTCCGAGTGCTGCTGCTTCGTGTGCGTGCAACGCGGGCGAGAGGGAAGTCGAGATCCCGGCTCCGACAAGGCCGATTCGGTGACGTGTGAATTCGGTAGTCATGACATTCTCCTGCATAAGTGGGGACGGCCCCTCGCGGCAATTCAGCGCGAGGGGCCGGTCCGGTCAAGCGTTGTTGCTGGTGAGCTCTGAGTCCTGCTTGATCGGCAGGCTCGGCTTCGGTTGGCCCAGATCAGCTGTGGGCGTGCGGTACGTTTCCGGTCCGGTCATTGCCGCGATGGCGGAGACGACGGCGAAGCCCAGGCACATCCAGGCAACCGGTGTCCAGTTGCTCTTGTCTCCGGCTGAAATCGCCTGAGCGATAGCCGGTGTGAAGCCGGCAACAAGGAGTCCGAGCATGAGGCTGACGGCCATTCCGGTGTATCGGACCTTCGCGGGGAACTGCTCCGGGAAGTACGCCGGGTACGTGCCGTTGGGCATCGCGTAGAAGATTCCGATCATGACGATTCCCGAAGCGAAGACCATGGGGACGCTTTGGGTTCCGATCGAATGGAAGAAGACGAAGATCATCAGGCCGGCTCCGATCGCGCCGACGACGAAGATGGGCTTGCGTCCGTAGCGATCCGAGAGGATGCCGAACAGCGGCTGAGTCAGTACGGCAACAAAATTGGCGGTCGCGATAGCCCACAGCATCGTGGAGCGTTCGAAGCCGGATTCGACGGCGTACGCCAGGGCGAAGACGTTGACGATGGTGTTGATCATCGCGAAGGTCGAGCTCATGCTGATACGGATCACGGTGCGCCAGTGCGAGCGGAACATCTCGACGACGGGAATTCCGGCCGTCTCGTCCTGTTCCTTGAGTTCTTCGAATACCTCGGGTTCATCCAGGGCGCGACGTAGCCACAGCGCGACGACGGTCACGATGATGCTGAGCCAGAAGGGAACTCGCCAACCCCACGAGTAGAGGTCTTCGTCGGGCAGGCTCGCCACTGGGATGAATACCAGGCTGGAGACGACGATGCCGAACATGATCCCGCTCATGGTGAACGAGGTGAAGAACGAACGACGGTGATCCGGCGCGTGTTCGAGCGTCAGTGCGGAAGATCCGGGTGATTCACCGCCGGCAGAGAGCCCTTGAAGTAGGCGAAGCAAGACGAGAATGATCGGCGCGGCGATGCCGATCTGGTCGTAGGTCGGCAGGCAACCGACGATGACCGTCGCAACACCCATGAGGAGCAGGCAGGCGAGAAGCGCGTTCTTGCGTCCGTACCGATCGCCGAGGTGTCCCCACAGCACCGCGCCGAGTGGGCGGGCGACGTAGGCCACGCCCAGAGTGCTGATCGAGAGCAGCGTTGCCGTCGAGCCGCCGCCAGGAAAGAAGATCTTGGGGAACACGAGCGCGGCTGCGGAGCCGTAGATGAAGAAGTCGTAGTACTCGAGGGTGCTGCCGAGGAAGCCCGAAACGGCGGCGCGGCGCGCATTCGAATTCGGGTGCTCCGCAGTGGAGTGCGTGGAACCGGTGGAGGTGATCGGTGGTGCCATGTGAAGTCCTTTCGTCCCGATGGGCCGGCCGTGGCGGCACGTTTGGTGATGCACCACGCATCGGTGACGTCCCTCACCTTTCGGCGGCTGAGACGACAGTGCCACGAAGGACTATGGCGCGTCCAACACTAAATGAGTCTCAGATAATGACGTTTTTGGTCTCAATGTCCGGCGTCGGCAGAATCTCCTCGGACGTCTCCAGTGCGACGGCGAGTGCATCGGTCATATGCCGGGGTGACCAGGCAATTCCGTGATTCATGAACGTCGGCTCGCCGGTGAGTGGGACGAACACACTGCCAGGTGGGGTGATAGCAGCCATGCCGGACGTCATCAGCGCTACACCGACGCCAGCGGCAACGAGCATGAGGATCATGTACGGATCGGTGATCTCCTGGACGACGCGAGGCCTGAAGTCTGCGTTCATGCAGGCGCGCATCGCGGTTTCCTGGAGGGCCGAGCCGGCCGAGAGCGGGGTGGTCACGAATCCGTCGTCGGCCAATTCGCGGAGGTCGATCGCGTCCCTCTCTGCGAGGGGATGGTCGATCGGAAGCACAGCGCCGAATGCCTCCCGTCGGATCAGCCGGGTAGACAGTGATGCGGATTCCACGGGTAGTCCGACGAAGGCGAGATCGAGGGCGCCGCTCTCGAGTTGGATGACCGCGTCGCGCGTCATGATCCGGCCGAGGAGTGTCAGTTCGACTTCCGGATAGCGCTGACGCAACGCGCGGGTGAGCGGCGGAAGTGCTTGATAGTTGAGCACTCCGGTGAACCCGATCGTGACTCGTCCGTAGACGCCTCCCGACGACGCACGCGTAGCGTGTCGTGCCGTCTCCATGTTCTCGATGACGCGATAGGCGTGGGGGAGAAAGGCATGTCCGCCGGACGTGAGTGCGACGCTGCGAGTGCTTCGTTCGAACAACTTGACGCCGATGTCCTTTTCGAGCTTTCGGATCATCTGGCTGAGCGGCGACTGGGCCATCTGGAGCCGTGATGCGGCCCGCCCGAAGTGAAGTTCTTCCGCAACCGCGACAAACGCGTGCAACCAGCGGGTTTCCATCGGCAAGGCCTCCAGGTATTTGACGTTGACAACCAACGCCATATATTCAGAATTTCTACACAGTGTGACGGCAATTATGCCTGTTTGCAACATAAATTGAGTGCGTAGCGCACAGAAACTCAGGAGTGAATGCGATGCAGGGTTACCCAGAGGGTGTCACAGCGCTCGTTACCGGCGGTGCGAGCGGAATCGGCGCCGCCAGTGCAAAGCTGTTGACGGAGAGGGGAGTTCGGGTGGTAACGGCAGATCTTGCCGAAGGCGCGGACGAACAACTCGACGTGAGTGATCCGGCAGCAGTCGATGCGCTTCGAACCAGGCTCGGCAGAGTCGACATCTTGATCAACAGTGCGGGAATCGTCGGACCATCAGCGCCACTCGTCGACGTAGATCTTATGGCTTGGCAGCGTACGTTCCGGATCAACGTCGAAGGGACCTTCCTGATGTGCCGGGCGTTCGTGCCGGGAATGGTTGCGTCGGGGTGGGGACGGGTCGTCAATCTCGCGAGTATCGCGGCCAAGGACGGAAACCCGAATCAGAGTGCATATTCCGCGTCCAAAGCGTCAGTCGTCGCGCTGACGAAATCGCTCGGCAAAGAGGTCGCCACCACCGGTGTGCTGGTCAACGCGATAGCTCCGGCGGCGGTGGAAAGTCCTATGAATGCCGGCACCGATCCGGCCATCCTCGCCCGTTCGCAGTCTTTGACGCCGATGGCACGGATGGGGACGGCGGACGAAATCGCCGAACTGATCTCCTGGCTGTCGTCGTCGGCGGTGAGTTACTCGACCGGCGCCGTGTACGACGCCAGCGGTGGCCGCGCAACATACTGAATTACCTTCTGGGAGAAATCGATCAGAACTCGAGCAGTGACTGCCACAGTTCGCGAGATGCGTCCTGGTACTCGAGCATGTGCGAGATCAGTTCACGCAGTGGCTGCGTCGGTTCGAGTTCTTCCGGAAGGAGCGGATTGCGCACGATGACCGCGATCACCGCGCTGCCCAGAGCAAGTGATTCGCGGGCCGCCTCCTCGCGACTGATTGTCGCCAGGCGTGTTTGCGCCTGTGTGAGTGCTTCACGGGCCTCCGCGATGTCGGCCAACAGCGCTTCGGAGTTCCAGAGTGTGCGGATTGTCGAATCATCCTCGGGGGCAAGGTGAGCGATTTCCATGACGGCCGATCCGGAGGCGGCGCCGAGTCGGTGGAGAGTGCGGCGGGCGCTGTCCGTGCCGCCGAGGAGATTGTTCGGACGGACTGCGAGTGTGGGCTTCCACTCCTCGTAGCCCGCCAGTCGCAGCGCTTGATCGTGCCGGCGGGCGGCAGTGCGGTCGCTTCGTTTGAGCCCCGAGTGCTCGACGGCGATCCAGGTGCCGTCCCAGGGGCGTATGCGATCGGTACGAGTTCGCCACCCCTCGACCTCGCTGTAGGTGGGGATGCCGTCCGGGTTGAGGACGTACGTTCCACGAGCGGTACGACGCAGTTTGTTCTCTCGGCACAGGCGGCCCGTTGCCACGCGAATGCTCGATGCGCTGACGCCGACGATCTCGCCGGCCCGGGTCAGCACAGCGGTGCTGAACTCGGTGTCCGGGCTCGCTGTTGCGAGGTCCAGCACAACTCGGGTTGCGGACATTCCTCGATCAGTTTGTAACAACTTTTGAACAACTCCTGACAAATTCTGTTACAAGTGGCATGGTTGGTACCGGGAAACCTTATCCGCGAGCAGTGAGGAAATATCGTGACCGACTCCGATCGACCAGGTGGCGATGTCTATGTGGAGCGTGACGGTGGCGTCACCGTCATCGTGATGAATCGCCCTGATCGCAAGAATGCGGTGGACGGGCCGATGGCGGCGCAGTTGCGTGATGCCTTCCTGGAGTTCGAATCGGACGAGAGTCAGAAGGTGGCGATTCTGTGGGGCGCGGGCGGCACATTTTGTGCCGGTGCGGATTTGACCGCGGTCTCCGACCCCGCCCGCGTGCATGAGTTGCATCCGGAAGGCGGCGGCACCGGCCCGATGGGGCCGAGTCGGTTGGCGTTGTCCAAGCCATTGATCGCCGCCATCAGCGGATACGTGGTTGCAGGAGGGCTCGAGCTTTCATTGCTCGCGGACCTGAGGATCTGCGAGGAGGATTCCGTGTTCGGAGTCTTCTGCCGGCGCTGGGGAGTTCCTCTCATCGACGGCGGGACCGTGCGACTGCCGCGAATCGTCGGGCAGGGGCGAGCGCTCGACATGATCTTGACCGGTCGCCCGGTCGACGCTTCGGAGGCGTTGGCCTTCGGACTGGCCAATCGTGTTGTTCCAGTGGGGCAGTCACTCCAGGTAGCCAAGGAGCTGGCGCACCAGTTGTCCGCTTTCCCACAACTCTGCATGCTCGCGGATCGCGCATCGGCCTACCGATCTTTTGATCTACCACTTGCCGAAGCACTGCGCGCCGAGGGTGTCGCAGGAAATCCCATTGTCATCGCCGAAGGTGTGCGCGGCGCTGCTGCGTTCGCCGCGGGCGCCGGCCGGCACGGCCGATTCGAGAACAACCCGAATTCGAACGAGGAAACTGAACCATGATGCCCGTAACCCGAGATCTGATCGCCCGTGGTGCGCGACAGCACGGACCGCGAACAGCCGTCGTCTTCGGCGATCGATCGATGACGTTCACGGAAGTGGACGAACTCAGCAGCCGATTGGCGCATACATTCATCGCGCTCGGTATCGGGCGTGGCGCACGGGTTGCGTTGCTGGTCAACAACTCTCTTGCCAGCGTGCCTGTCGATTTTGCGTGTGTCAAAGCCGGCATCAACAGGGTTCCGCTCAACTCGCGTCTCTCGCTCGACGAGCACGCGAGAATGCTCGAGGACACCGACACCTCGCACGTCGTTTTCGGTACTGACCTTGCCGGCCGAGCTGCTGAACTGTCCGCCAGGTTCCCGGATCGGATGTTCGTCGGGCTGGAAACAGGTGCGGAGGGGCAGCTTTCGCTGTTGGATCGAGCACAGGGCATGTCTTCGGCCACTCCGGACGTCGAGGTAGATCCCGACGACGTGATCCTGACGCTGTTCACCTCCGGGACCACGGGAACGCTGAAGGCCGCGCAGCACACTCAGCGCAGCTACGCCGGAATCTGCCGCAATGTTCTGCTCAATCTGCTTCCGGCGACTCAGGACGACACGATGTTGCACGCAGCATCACTGATTCACGCCAGCGGTGTCTTCGTGCTTCCGTTCTGGCTACGTGGCGGTAAGACCGTCATCCTCCCCGGTTTCGACCCGTCGACCTTCTTGGACTCGATAACCGAGCATCGGGCTACGGCAATCAATCTGGTGCCGACGATGATTCAGATGCTCCTCGAACGCCCTGATCTTGCGAGCGCAGACATCTCGAGTCTGAAATCCGTGATCTACGGTGCGTCGCCGATGCCGCTGGCCACCATCGAACGGGCGATGCAGGCGTGGGGGCAACACCGTTTTCTCCAGTACTACGGGCAGACCGAGGCACCGCTGTGTATTGCAGTCTTACGGCCCGAAGATCACACGGAAGATCGCCTGCTGTCCTGTGGTCAGCCGGCCATCGACGTCGAGATCAGGCTGCTCGACGGTGAGGGAAACGAAGTGCCCCAGGGAGAACCGGGTGAAATCGTGATCCGCTCGCCATCGGCGATCGCCGGATACTTCAATGCGCCGGAACTGAATGCGGAGACCTTCACCGAAGACGGCTGGGTTCACACCCGTGACATCGGTCAGTTCGACGCCGAAGGATTCTTGTTCTTGAAGGACCGAGCTTCGGACATGATCATCAGCGGCGGATACAACGTCTACCCCCGTGAAGTCGAGGATGCACTCCTGACGCATCCGTCTGTCCGTGAGGTCGCC
This sequence comes from Rhodococcus sp. Ni2, assembly GCF_021352185.1. Classification (NCBI taxonomy): domain Bacteria; kingdom Bacillati; phylum Actinomycetota; class Actinomycetes; order Mycobacteriales; family Nocardiaceae; genus Rhodococcus; species Rhodococcus sp. Ni2. Next base: position 811,957 of record NZ_WOXZ01000001.1, on the reverse strand, counting down.
GTGGTGGGTACCGCCGACGCCAAGTGGGTGGAGGCGGTCACGGCTGTGGTGGTACTCGAGGACGGGACCGTCGAAAACGACGTACTGCAAGCATCATTGGTCGCGCACGTCGGCGAGCGACTGGCGTCGTACAAGAAGCCGCGTCGGGTTGTTTTTGCAGAATCCATACCGAAGACGGCCGTCGGCAAGCTCAATCGGAAGGCGCTGCGAGACGAACTTCGCGACGCTATCTAACTCCGCGAGTGCGGAATTGAACGCTGATTCTCGGCCCGAGGGCCCGCGCACTCTTCGGGACACAGTGTTCCCACGTGCGTTGGCAGGATCCGCCCATGACGAGTAGATCTCCGTGTCCGAGATTGAAGCGGATGGATTCGCCGCCCCCACGAGGGCGCAATAGGAGCGGGCGAGCCGCACCGAGAGACAGGATGGCCACCATCGTGTCCTCGGTGCGACTTCGTCCCGTATCGTCCCCGTGCCAGGCAACGCTGTCGGAACCGTCGCGATAGAAACACAGACCCGACGTGGCGAATGGTTCACCGAGTTCGTCGAAGTAGTGACTGCTCAGCGCGTCTTTGGCTTCGGTGAGAAGTGCGTCCGGCAGTGGTTGATTCTCTGCGTAGAAACACACCAGACGAGGGACGTCGACAACGCGGTCGTACATCTGACGCCGTTCGGAACGCCACGGCACCGTAGCTTCCAGATTGTCGAACACGGCCTCCGATCCGGTCAGCCAGGCCGGGCGATGGTCGACCCATGCGCCGGCGGTGAGGATACGTCTCTGCACCGTGCCCTCGAGATCGCCCAAAGAGACGCCCAGGTCACCGTTGTCGAACAGAGACGGTTGCATCGTGGCGGTCATAGACTCCACCGTACACCGAAATCGAACATATGTTCCCATGAATTTTGATTGCAGTGCTGGACGGCTGTTCATCCTTGCTGGGTGATGTCCGGCGGCGTGAACCTTTGAATACTGTTCTCACGCTATTTCGCCGAAGAAGGGGATGTCATGACTGCTCCGCACCAATCTCATGCGAACCACCCTGTCCGACAAGGCTTTGCCATCGGGACCACGGTGGCGGCAGCATGCCTGCTCTTCGTCGCGGGAATCGTCGCGTTGCTGCAGGGCATCGCGGCTCTCGCGGACAACGATCTGCTGATCGTCGGAGTCAATTACACCTTCGAATTCGATGTCACGACGTGGGGTTGGATCCACATCGTGCTCGGAATCATCGGCATCGCGGTGTCGCTGGGATTGTTCGTCGGCATGGCGTGGGCCCGCGGGATGGCATTCGTCATCGCGGCACTTTCGATCGTGGCGAATTTCCTGTGGATGCCGTACTACCCGCTGTGGTCGATCGTGATCATCGCCCTCGACGTCGCTGTGATCTGGGCCGTCGCGACCTGGCGACCTGACGAGGTGTGATCCTCTGACCGAAGTGAGTGGTTCACCTGCGGTAGGTGAACCACTCACTTCGCTGTGTCCGGGCCTCCACGGTTGGCCTCATCCCTACGCGGCGTCAGCGCCGTTTCGGTGACTCGCGATCCTGGTTCTCGCGCGGACGCATGTCCTTCGTCGATCGGTGTGGGAAGCCATGGATCATCGAGCAAGAGATCCAGCAGATCACTACCGTTGCGATTCCGAGTCCGATCGACGCGAATGGTTCCTGCGTAGCCAGCCAGACGCTCAGTCCGATTGCCGTCCCGACGATCAGAATCAGGATGGTGTCGAGTCGTGTCGTTTGCATCGAAATCATCGCCTGGCACAGATAGTTTCTGGCGGCCCGCTGGTTTTGGCGGCCCGCCGCCCGGCGAGTGACAGCCGGGGGCAGACCTTGCGCGGCTGACCCCTCGCTCTGGAAATCGCCGCCGCAAGTGATCAATACCCGCGAAATTCGTCTGCGAAACTCCACACAGGAAGAACAGGACCTTATGCCTCAAGGCCCGACATGCCGGGCCTTGACTATGACGTAGCGTCATAGTTAATGCTGTTCGTATGCGAATCAGCGACGTGGCCAGTGCGGCAGGCACCACTCCGCGGACCGTTCGGCACTATCACCGACTGGGGTTGCTGGCCGAGCCGAGACGACTGTCCAACGGTTACAGAACTTACGAACTTCCCGATCTGGTCAGGCTGATGCGCATTCGTTGGCTCACCGCCGCCGGCGTTCCACTCGGATCCATTGCCGCGATGATCGAACCGACGCCGATCGATGCACGAGAACCGGACGACTTCGCCGAAGATCTTTCCTCCTTGATCGCGGAGATAGACCGGAAACAACGAGTCCTCGCAGACCAGCGAGTGCGCCTCCAGGAAATGCTCTCGGCGCGTGGCGCCGGCCGGGTGGTCTCGCCGCTTCCGGTGGAGTTGCTGTCTGCGTTCGACGAGTTGATCGCGTCGTCCCCGACGGATTCGGTTCGGCGTCTGTTCGAGCGTGAACGCGACATGTGGGAATTGGTGGCGATCTCGGGAGCAGCGCCACACGAACTGTTCTCCACGGCTGCGCGATTGCTGTCCGACGAGGGCGACCGGAAGAGAATTGTCGATCTGTACCGTCGTTTCGCCGCTCTGGCTGGGCGCGAGGTAGCCGAGGTTGTAGACGAGATCGCGTACTTGTCGGACGAACTGGAGGAATCACTGGACGGGGTGCTCGGCGATGTGTACGCAGACGGAGACTCCGCAGGCGTGGGATTCTCGGTTGGGATCGCTGATCTGGTGCCTGATTCAGCGCAACGTGAAGTGGTCGCGCGCGTCGCAACACGTCTCATGTCAGGCGGTACGGCGTGATCCGATCACTGTGGTTGCTCTCGACGGGTCGGAGAGACGGAGGTTCCAGTGATACAGCGACTTTCGGCTACGCGAGGGGGACAATGTCGATACCGGTGGCATTTGTTGCGGCGAGTGTGATCGAGGCCGTGGCGATTCACTTCCTGGTGCCGTGGCAGTGGCTTCGCGTCGTGCTGCTCGTTGCAACGGTGTTGTCGCTGATTGCGATTGGCGGTTGGCTTGCCGGACGCGTCGTGCACCCGCATCTCGTCTCGGCTCGAACGGTGGTGTTTCGTTCCGGCACGGGCATTCGAGTCGAGGTGGACCGATCACGGATTTCGCGGGCGAGCATGGTCCGAAGGTTCGGTGAGACAGCAAATGTGATTGTCGACGATCGCTTGGTTCTGCCGGGGCCCGACGGCACTGTCGTGGACATAGACTTCGATCGGCCGCTCTCGGTCACGCTCCCGAAACGGCTGTCGAAGGGATCTCGCTCCACTCTGATCGGTGGGTTGCGGTTGCATGTCGATCAACCCGGCGAATTCTGTGCAGCGTTGTCGCGGGACTGAACTCGCAAAGATCGTCTGGAGTCGGTCAGAGCGGAGACCTCGATGGAAGACCTTCAGGGAAACGGCTCGACAACCAGCCACTGCACCGTGCCGCCGACATTCCACAGTGCATCGGGGTTGTCGAGCGAGGCCGCGTAGGTTGTCGCAGCTCGGTTGCCGGCGATCTCACCGCTCTCACCCGACGGCGGGTTGGGCTCGAGGAATTCGGAGGGGTGCGGCCCTGGCCATGCAGGCACGTCGAACGGGGAAATGCTGGTGTCGATGAGGCCAGGTCGATGCACGGTCACCCGGTCGGGAACTTGCTTGGTTTCCGCCGCCACGGCGATGCCTGGTCCTTCGGCAGCTTCGCCGTCGCCGCTACCGCAGCCTGCCACTGCAAGAACAAGTCCCGTGATTGCCACACCCACTACCGCATGACGTATCCGCACCGTTTTCTCCTAGCCGGGGCTCACCCCGTTCGAACTCCACTATTGCATCTCGCCAACTCCGCGGGATGCGTCTTTCGATAAATGTGGGAAACGCACTGAATGTGCTCGACAGGAGAATTGGATTGTACTGTGAGCCATGCCGACCCTGCTTCGACGTGCATTCAAGACCGGCGCGGTAGCGCTGGCAACGATTGTGGTGGCGGCCTACCTCTATCTGGCCTTCACTTATCGCAGCGCTGATGTCTTTGCGCCGCCAGGGCGCATCGAGTCTCTCGGCCCGACCTACCTGATCAGCAATTTCCCGCCGCGCACTCGTGAAGATCTCGAACAGCGATTCGCGCAGGGCCATCGTGAGCAGTACACCTTGGAACAAGTGAGTTCCGTATTTCCGTGGCGCGCTGTCTACCAGTGGCAGAACGACCAGATCCGCGGCCAGGCGACGTCGAGCGCGTACCTGAAATGGGGCGAGACGTACATCAGCTATTCGCTTTCGGGTGGCCCATGATTCTGCGTAGACCGAGTCGAACTCACATCGCTTCGTCTGCTGTCGCTCGTCGTGCTACTGCTGCACCGGACTGAGCCTGCCACCGTTCTTCGATGCGGCCGTACCGCCACACGAGTAGAGCAATCAGCCAGGTGGCGACAAAGAGTCCGACGATGATGAAGCCCATCGCGCCGAGATCCAAGTTCCCGATGGCGCCGAGAAACCCGTCGTGAATGTCGAGTTTGTCGGTGAAAATCGAGATGATTTCCTGGGACCCGATCAGCAGGGCGACTGCCACCGAGAGTCCGGTGATCACCATGTTGTAGTAGATCTTTCGGACCGGCTGAGCAAATGCCCAACCGTAGGCGAAGTTCATGAACGATCCGTCGATCGAGTCGAAAAGCGACATCCCGGCGCAGAAGAGGATCGGCAGAACGAGGATCGAATACCACGGGAGCCCTGTCGCCGCCGCGCCGCCGGCGATCACCAACAGCCCGACTTCGGTGACGGTGTCGAATCCCAATCCGAACAGTAGGCCGACCGGGTACATGTGCCAGGGCTTGCGAACCATCTTCATCACCGGGCCCAGAATCTTGTTCAGGGCGCCACGGCTGTCGAGTTCCTTCTCGAGTTGTTCCTCGTCGAAGGTTCCGGCCTTGTACTTCGTGTACACCCGATGAATCCCGATGAGAGAGACAAGGTTCAAGATTCCGATCAAAATCAGGAACGTGCCGGAAATGGTGGTGCCGAACAAGCCGGTCCACTTCTCCAGATCGGAGTTGTCGTCGGAAAGGCTGGTGGCCAGTTGCCGCACACCCAAAGCCAAGAGGGCGACGAGTACGAAGACGATGGTCGAGTGTCCGAGCGAAAACCAGAACCCGACGGACATCGGTTTCTTGCCGTCCGCCACCAACTTCCGAGTGGTGTTGTCGATAGCGGCGATGTGATCGGCGTCGAAAGCATGGCGCATGCCGAGCGTGTACGCCGTGACACCGAGTCCGACGCCGAAGACACTGCCTTCGATCGTGTAGTGGCCGGGGACAACCAGGCCGAGAAGAACTGCCCACCCGACGACGTTGAGCGCTACGACGGTGACGGTCATCCCGATGATGCTTCGACGCTGGCCTCGATCCAGACTGTGCCAAGCACCGGCGATTCGAGTGCCCGTCGTGGTCATTGTCGTGGACATCGAACCTCACCGATCTTTCAGTCGCGGCCGGCGGCCACGCTACTGAAATCGTATAAGTGTTCAACTGTTCAGATAAGCGCCTGGAGGTTACAAATCACCCATCCGGGAGTAAAGCTGCTTTGCTCCCGGATGGGAATTGCTCAGGCGAACACGGTATTGACCAGCGCAACGTAGATCGTCGTTCCGACGACGATGCTCAGGACGGCATTCTTTCGCCAGAGGTGCGCGGCGATTGTGGCGCACACTGCAATCAGTTCGGGTAGGCCGTGAGAAGGGGCGGTGATCGACACCCCTTTGAGTGAATACATCACGAGGATCAACATGACGCCTGCCGGCATGTAGATGCCGAGGTAGCCGACCAGGGCGGAGGAGCGCAGCGGCATGAGCGCGGCGAAGGGGATTGCGCGCAGCGCGAAGGTGACCACGGCCATGACTGCGACCGCCGCAAAGATGTACGAGGTGTCAGGCATCGATCTTCGCCTTTCGTGAGTCGTAGACAAAGCGCCCGATCAGGAAGAGCACGAATGCGCCCATCGCAATTGGCAGCATGTGGTCCGGCGCGGCGAGCCGGGCGACCAGAGCGCAGGTGACCGCGGCGACCGGCACCGCGAATCCGTTTTGTGCGCGAATCGCTTCGATCGAGAGGACGACGAACAACGCCGTCAGGGCGAAGTCGAGGCCGACGATCGAGTCCGGAATCCACTGTCCTGCCGTCGCGCCCAGAATCGCGCCACCGATCCAGTAGCCGTGCAGGTACAGCTGGGAGTAGACGATGACGCGTCCGGTGAGTGCCTTGGGATCGGCAGTTACCGACATCGCATAGGCCTCGTCGGTCAGCGCGAACATGCTGTAGAAGCGGGCGAAGGGGTTGCGAATCTTTTCCAGCGGAAAACTCAAGGCGTAGAACACATGTCGAAAGTTGACCAGCAGTGCGGTCAGAGCGACGTACGGCAGCGGTGTCATGGCCGCGACCATTCCGACCGCGAGAAACTCCAGCGATCCTGCGTAGATCAGCGAGGTGAAAGCGACTGCCCACCAAGGGCTGAGCCCTTGTTGGACCACAAGAACGCCAAGTGCGATCCCGAGTGGGAGCAGGCCGAATCCAACCGGTAGCGACAGCTGGAAGGCGTGCCGCCACGCCGGGGTTCGCGGTGGGAGTTCGACGGCCGGTGCGGCCGTCGACGATGCTGGTTCGATCACGACGCAAATCTATAACAAAGATCGAGGTGATCGATTGCTCAGAATGCCCACATATTGAACAGTGCGCAATAATAGTGCGATGGATGCCATGGATGACGCAATTTTGTTTCACCTACGCCAGGACTCGAGTTTGACCAACACCGAGTTGGCGGATCTGGTGGGTCTGACACCCTCACCTTGCCTGCGTCGGGTGAAGAAGCTCGAAGCCGACGGAATCATCACCGGGTACCGGGCGATCGTCAGTCAGGAAGCGCTCGGTCGAGGATTTCAGGTGATCGTCACCGCCGAGATCGGAGTCAACGACCAGGCCACCATCGAGGACTTCGAATCCCAGGTCGCCGCCTTCGACGAAGTGATCGAATGTCGGAGATTGTTCGGAATTCCCGACTACTTCATTCGCGTCGCGGTGAAAGATCTCGCGACGTATGAGAACTTTATGGTCACCAAGCTCAGCGGGCTTCCGGCTGTCTCGCGGGTGACATCGCTGATCACCATGAAGACCATCAAGAGTGTCGACTGATGCCCGGGCTCGGCTGAACCTTCACTAGGTGTCGGTGGTCGGCGTTAACGTCGGAACATGGGATACGAATTTCAAGTCACAGTAGATTCGGCACATCCGCACGAACAGGCGAAGTGGTGGGCCGCAGCACTCGGGTGGGCAGCGGAGCCCAGCGACGAAGACTTCATCAGGGGCCTCGTCGCCGCTGGTCACGCCAAGGAATCCGACACCACGACGTTCGAGGGAGTCCTCGTCTGGCGCGAAGGTGCGGCCATCAGCGATCCGGAGCATCCCGAACGTCCCCGCGTTCTGTTCCAACTGGTTCCGGAATCGAAGACGGTGAAGAACCGGCTCCATTTCGACATACGAGTGGGCGACAAGCGCGAGGATGTCGCAGCGCACCTCGAGACGGTGGGGGCGACGATCCTGCACCGAGGAGCGCAGGGGCCGAGCGTGTGGATCACGATGACCGATCCCGAAGGAAACGAGTTCTGCGTCAGCTAGCGGTACGAACTCGGAGTGTCGCCGGTCCATCGTTTGAAGGCCCGACGGAAGGCGCTGGGCTCGGAGAACCCCAATCGCGCCGAGAGTACTTCGACGGATTCTCCGCGCCGCAAACCAGCGATGGCTACGTCGCGGAGCACTTCCTCGCGTAGTTGATTGAGTGATGTTCCGTCACGCCGCAGCAGTCGACGCAGATGGGGAACGCTGATCGAAAGCATCTCGGCGATCTCCTCGGCAGTGGAGGTTCGCCCCTTCACCCCGAGTTCCAGGACCCGTCGTACCTGCGCCGACGCAGTGCTGTCGTAATCACGTTCGGACATGAGCTGAATCGGAGATTCTCGGAGGTACTCCTCCAACGTCTCCTCGGTTTGGATGATCGGTGCACGCATGGCCGAGTTGTCGAACTCCAGTGCCGCGCGCTGCGCGCCGAAGGTGACCGGCGCTCCGAAGATGTAGTCGTAGTCCTGCGCCAACCGTGCATCCGGTGCCGAGTACGGAAATTCGACCGCCCGAAGTCGGACGCGCTTTCCGATCAACCATGCGGAAAATCGGTGCAGCAAGATCAGGACGAAATCGGTTGTGACACGTTCTGCGACATCAGGTTCGGCGACGCCTTCGCGAGCTCGGACAGCGAAACTCACCCGAGTGCTTTCCTCGCCCTTCTCGATCGACAGTGGGGCCAGAGCCGGTAGCGCACGGATCACGTCGGACATTCGAGCGAAGGCCGATCCGAGATCAGGGCAATGGATCAACGTCAGGCAGATCAATCGGAAAGTGCCACGGGGGACCGGGGCGGATCCGAGGCCGAACAATTCGTCGTCGGTGATCTGCCACGTGGATTGGATGAACGTGGTGACCTGAGTCGGGGTCAGTCGGGCGCGCGGGTCGGACAGTGTCTCGAGGTCGATCCCGGCAGCGCGCAGTGCACCCGACAAATCGACGTCGTTGTCCGGCGAGAACGCGAGATAGCGGTGGACGAATGCGGTCGGGATGGTCCGCGCTGTCATGGGTGCGCTGCTCCTTGGAGCAGGTGGAGACGGCGTGCAGCTTCGGACAGAATGTGGTCCTGCTTGCAGAAGGCGAAGCGCACCAGGTGCTTCCAATCGTCGCGGTTGTCCGCGAACACGTCGACCGGAACGGCCGCGACGCCGATCCGCTCGGGCAGTGCGCGGCAGAAATCTCCCGCATCGGTTTCGCCCAACGGTCTGATGTCGGCAAGGAGGAAGTACGTGCCGCCACCGGAATGCACCGTGAAACCGGCCTCGGTCAGAGCTTTACCGAGCACGTCGCGTTTGCCTTGCAAGCTCTGTCGAAGTTCGACGACCCACGGCTGTTCGTTGGTGAGCGCGTAGGCAACGGCCGGTTGGAACGGTGCACCGGCAACAAATGACATGAACTGCTTGGCGGCACGGACTCCGTCGATGAGTTCGCGCGGGCCGATCGCCCAGCCGGTTTTCCAGCCGGTGACATTGAAAGTCTTTGCGGCACTAGACACCGTGACGGTGCGCTCACGCATGCCCGGGAGCGACGCCATCGGTGTGTGGGTGAGGCCGTCGAAGACCAAGTGCTCGTAGACCTCGTCGCTCAACACGATCAGGTCGCGTTCGCACGCGAGTTCGGCGATCGCTCGAAGTTCGTGATCGGTGAATACGGTGCCGGTGGGGTTGTGAGGACTGTTGACGATCAGCATCTTCGTCTTGGCGGTGATCGCGCCGCGCAATGCATCGAGATCGACCGCAAATCCGTCTCCCGCGGTTACCAACGGAACTGTGCGACGTACAGCGCCTGCCAACGCGACGGATGCAGCGTAGGAGTCGTAGTACGGCTCGATCAGCACTACTTCTTCGCCGGGTTCGACCAGTCCGAGAATCGCAGCACTGATCGCCTCGGTGGCGCCGACGGTGACCAGAACTTCGGAGTCGGGATCACTGTCGAGTCCGTAGCGGATGCGCCGATCCTCCGCGATGGCCTGACGCAAGACGGGCATGCCCGGACCGGGCGGGTATTGATTGACGCCCTCGGCGATGGCTCGGCGCGCTACCTCGAGCATGGCCGCAGGACCGTCGGTATCCGGAAAGCCCTGACCGAGGTTGACCGCGTCGTGAAGTGTGGCCAACGCTGTCATCTCGGCGAAGATCGTGGATGCGAACGGCTGCAGACGCGAGACGGTGCGGTTGCGGGGCGTCGAAGGCATCTTTGCAGCTTAGTCGGCTGACACCGCATCCTCACATCCGCTCGGACGCGGTGCTTGTCACGTTTGAATCGCCGCCATCGTCCAACTCTGTAGAGAGCATCGAATCCGGTGCCCCAGAACATACGGAGGCTTGCCATGACTCGCATTCCCGCAGTGACACCGTCAGAAGCCAGTCCGTTGATCAAAGTGGCATACAAATTCGCCGCCAGGCAGTACGACGAAGTCCCCGAGCCCTTTGCCGTCCTGGCCAACCATCGGAAATTGTTCGTAGCGGCTGCCCGCCACGAAATGGCTGTGCAGAAGGCGTCGAAGGTACTGCCGTCGAACATTCGTGAACTGGCCGTCTATCGCGTCGCCTGGACTGTCGGCTGCTCGTGGTGTGTCGACTTCGGGACGATGCTCTCGCGCTTGGACGGTTTGGACATCGACAAGTTGAAAGAGATCGCGAACTACCGGGATTCATCGAAGTACAGCGAAGACGAGCGGGCCGCGATCGCCTACGCCGACGCCATGACCGGTGACCCCCATGGGGAGAACGGGGTGACGGACGAACAGGTCGCGGATCTCGAGCGCAGGTTCGGGCGAGCGGGCGTCGTGGAACTGACCTATCAGATCGGGCTCGAAAACATGCGCGCCCGGATGTATTCGGCGTTGGGGATTACCGAGCAGGGGTTCAGCACCGACTCCTGCCGTGTGCCCTGGGCAGAAGAATGATGCGCTGATTCGTCTACGGCAACTATCGACAATGCTCCGCAGATACGTGATCATGATTGACTAGTTCACGCATCTGCGGAGCATTTCGGCTTGTTAGGTCCGCACTTGCGACCTACGATCACCTGGTGCCCAACATTCGAATCCGCGAAGCTGCCGGCCTGCTCGGTGTCAGTGACGACACCGTCCGGCGGTGGGTCGACGGTGGGCTTCTCACCGCGACGACGGACGACTCCGGCCGCAAGGTCATCGACGGTGCCGAGTTGGCGGGCTTCGCCCGGTCCAACGCCGGACCCGCACCGGCCGATCCGCTCACGGGTGCGAGTTCGGCCCGCAACCGGTTCGCCGGCCTCGTCACCAAGGTCGTCACCGACAAGGTGATGGCTCAGGTCGAAATGCAGTGTGGGCCCTTCACTGTCGTCTCGTTGATGAGTACCGACGCGGTTCGGGAGCTCGGACTCGAGGTCGGGAGTATCGGAGTCGCAATCGTGAAGGCCACCACGGTCATCGTGGAAACGCCGTAGTTTTTGAACATACTGGAGGAAATTCGTGAAGCGTGTAGTCGGACTTGTTGCAGCAGGTGCCTTTTCGCTTGCCCTGGTGACCGGTTGTAGTTCCTCCGACAATTCTTCGTCGGAGACGTCGTCGGCCGCTCCGACCACAACCACTTCCAGTGATAGTGCCACGGGAAGCATCACCGTCTTCGCAGCGGCGTCACTCAAGAACAGCTTCACCGAACTCGGCAAGGAATTCGAGTCCGAGAACCCCGGTTCATCGGTCACATTCAGCTTTGCCGGGTCCTCGGACCTCGTCGCTCAGATCACCCAGGGCGCACCGGCTGACGTGTTCGCCTCGGCTGACGCCGCCAACATGACCAAGGCCACCGACGCCGGCGTCGTCGCGGGGTCGCCCTCGGACTTCGCGAGCAACACCTTGACGATTGTTGTGCCGCCGGGCAATCCGAAGGGCATCGCGTCGTTCGCCGATCTGGCAAAGGAGGGGACGCAACTGGTGATCTGCGCTCCGCAGGTCCCTTGTGGCGCGGCTACGAAGAAGGTCGAGACGGCCACAGGCGAGACCCTCTCGCCCGTCAGCGAAGAATCGTCGGTGACCGACGTTCTCAACAAGGTGACGTCCGGGCAGGCCGATGCCGGCATCGTTTACGTCACCGACGCGAAGTCCGCTGGTGACAAGGTTCAGACCGTCGCGTTCCCGGAAGCCACCACGGTGGTCAACCTGTACCAGATTGCGGTGCTGAAGGATTCGAAGAATTCGGAAACGGCAACCAAGTTCGTCGATCTCGTGAAGGGCCCCAAGGGCTTGGCAGTTCTGGGTGACGCGGGATTCGCTGCCCCGTGACACACCTAAGACCGGCGGTCCGGGCTCCGCTCGAGTTGCCGGTATGGATTTACCTTCCCGCGCTGATCGGCGGGGCGTTTGTCATCGCTCCCTTGGCCGCGATGCTGGCCACCGTGCAGTGGTCGCAGTTCTGGGAACTCGTGACTTCCGAATCGTCGGTTGCCGCGTTGAAACTGAGTTTGAAGACAGCAGCGATGAGCACGCTGCTGTGCATCCTGTTCGGCGTACCGATGGCCGCGGTGTTGGCGCGCAGTCATTTTCGGGGACTGTCCGTTCTTCGATCCTTGATTCTGCTCCCGCTGGTTCTGCCGCCCGTGGTGGGCGGTATCGCGTTGCTGTACACGTTCGGGCGCAAAGGGTTGATCGGTGAGCAGTTGGAAGTGCTCGGCATCCAGATAGCATTCTCGACAACCGCGGTGGTCCTGGCGCAGACGTTTGTCGCGCTACCGTTCCTCGTCGTCAGCCTCGAAGGTGCGCTACGCACTGCGGGCACACGATACGAGGCCGTAGCCTCGACGCTCGGAGCCCGCCCGACCACCGTGCTTCGCCGGGTGACTTTGCCGCTGGTGCTTCCCGGTCTGGTGTCAGGGGCAGTGCTGGCTTTCGCTCGCGCACTGGGGGAGTTCGGTGCAACGCTGACGTTCGCGGGAAGTCTGCAAGGGGTCACGCGTACCCTGCCGTTGGAAATCTATCTCCAGCGTGAGACCGATCCGGATGCAGCGGTAGCGCTTTCGCTGGTGTTGGTCGTAGTCGCGGTGGTCATCGTGGTTGCGGTGCGTGGACGAGGATCGGCGGGTTCGTTGTGAGTGGCCTCCACGTCGACATCGAGATTCCGGAGCGCGACGTCGTTGCGACGTTCGACGTCGCGGCCGGTGAGGTGACCGCTGTCCTCGGACCGAACGGCGCAGGCAAGTCGACGGTACTGGCGGCGGTTGCCGGACTACATCACCCGCGGCGTGGGTTGATCGAACTGAATTCCCGCGTTCTCACCGATACCGGTAGGGGAGTCGCGTTGGCGCCGCATCGGCGCGGCACTGCTCTACTCGCGCAAGAGGCACTTCTCTTTCCCCACCTCAGTGCGGCCGCGAACGTGGCGTTCGCGCCGCGCAGTGCAGGGCGGTCGCGTCGCGATTCCGCCGATTCCGCGCGCCACTGGCTCGACGCAGTCGACGCCGCCGAATTGGCTGACCGCAAGCCGTCACAGCTCTCCGGCGGTCAAGCGCAACGAGTCGCAGTGGCGAGGGCATTGGCTGCCGAACCCGAACTACTCCTGCTCGACGAACCGATGTCTGCGCTCGACGTCGCCTCCGCCCCGGCATTGCGGTCGTTGCTGCGTAGAGTGCTCCGAACAGGAGATCGCACGGCCGTGCTCGTCACGCACGACGCTCTGGATGCGCTGGCCCTTGCCGACACCGTTGTCGTGCTGGACGGCGGCCGGGTCGTCGAACGTGGTGACGTACGAACAGTTCTGACTCGCCCGCGTAGTGCATTTGCAGCACGCATCGCAGGGATCAACTTGCGCAGCGGCACGATGGCCGGAGACGGAATGCTCAGAAGTCCGGTCGGGGTGGATATCGCGGGCCAGACGGAGACCGACCTACCGGCCGGCAGTGCCGCCGTGGCAGTCTTCGAGCCGCGAGCAGTGTCGGTCTACCTGGATCCGCCTCACGGGAGCCCACGAAACGCGTTTGCGGTCACGATCGCGGAGATCGAAAACCGAGGCGATGTCGTCCGAGTCCGAGCCGAGGACGAAGCCGGCCAGCCGGGCTTGTCTGCCGACATCACGGCGAGCGCAGCGGCCGAGCTCGATCTGGTTCCGGGATCGGCCGCTACGTTTGTGGTCAAGGCCACCGAGACGCTGATCTATGCGCAGGGCGCAGGCTCGTAGACGTCCTCTACGACCGAATCCGCATAGAGGGCTGCAATTTCGGACGCGTACTTCTCGGCTATCGGCTTGCGCCTGAGCTTCATCGTCGGTGTCAGCTCGTCGCCGCCTGGCTCCCAGAACGTGGTGAGTACGTGAAACCGCTTGATCTGCTCGGCCCTCGACAGACGCGAGTTTCCCTCGGCGACAGCAGTTGCAACGATGTCGACGATCCGAGCGTCCTTGGCGAGTACCGCGGCCTCGGCCGCAAGTCCCAGTGAGCGTGCCGCTCCGACCGCGGCGTCGGCGCTGAGAGTGATCAACGCTGTGTTGAACTTTCGGCCGTCTCCGACTGCCACGACCTCACCGATCAACGACGACGACGTCTTCACTGCGGTCTCGATGGCAGCGGGGGACATGTTCTTTCCCGACGCATTGATGATCAGCTCCTTCTTGCGATCGATCACCGTGAGGTATCCGTCTGCGTCGGCCGTGACGATGTCTCCGGTCGAAAGCCAACCGTCTGCACTGATCGCTTCGGCCGTTTTTGCCGGTTCGCCGCGGTACCCCTTCATGACCAACGGTCCTCGAACCAGTAGCTCACCGTCCGCCTCGATGCGCATTTCCATGCCTGGAAGCAACTTTCCGACCGTTCCCAGCTTGGTCGGCTCGGCCGGTGCGGTGCTCGCAATGCATGTCAGCTCGGACATTCCCCAGATCTCCGAGATCGGAACTCCCAGGGCTGCAAAGAATGCCAAGGTGTCCGGCGGAATCGGTGCGGCGCCAGAGATGGCCCACTTCAGTTCGGCAAAACCGAGTTTCGCACGCAGAGCGGAGAGGACCATTGCATCGGCTCGGGCGTAGTCCGCTTCCAGTTCGGCGGGGACTGTTTCACCGGCTCGCAAGTGTGCGAGCCGAGTGCGACCGACGTCGAGTGCCCACTGCAATGCCGCTCGCCGCGCGTCGTCCGGTTCGTTGGCGACGGCCGATTCGACTGCAACCTTCAGCTTTTCCCACACACGGGGGACGCTGCCCCAGATCGTGGGGCGACAGTCCGGAAGCGCAGCCGCTACCTGGCTCGGATCCGGCACGACAGTGATCTGGGTGCCGAACACCATTTGCATGTACAGGCAGGTGAGCCGATCGGCGATGTGCGCCGACGGCATGTACGAGGTGATGCGGTCACCGAACTCGACGGGGAGTACAGCACTGACGGCGGTGGTTTCGAACAACAGACAGGCATGAGTCGTCTCGACGCCCTTGGGGTTGCCGGTCGTGCCGGAGGTGTAGATCAACGTGGCGACGTCGTTCGGTTTCACCGCACGCCAGGTGCTCTCGAAATCGAAATCGGCGGCAGCAGAGGACTTCATCTGCTCCAGCGTCAGGGTGCCGGACTGCTGGGCAGACGGTTGCGCGTCGACGACCACGATCGTGTCGAGTGTGGCACCGGATCGGCGAACGGTATCCACGTACTGGGCCTCGCAGACGAGCACTCGCGCACCGGAATTGGCGAGGATGTACTGGATGGCTTCGGGTGCCGACGTGTTGTAGATGGAGAAGGATGTCGCGCCGAGGTGTTGGGCGCCGACGTCGATCGGGTAGAACTCGATGCGGTTACTCATCATCAATGCAACCGTATCGCCATGTCCCACGCCGATTCCGGCCAATCCCGCGGCAACATCGCGAACCTGTTCGCCGTACGCGCGCCACGTCAGTGTTCGCGCATCGCCGATGTCTCGCAAAGCCACCGCGTCGGGCGCTACCGCCGACACTCGCTGGAAGGCTGCACACAACGTAGTCATGATGTTCTCCTGGATGCCTTTGGCAGGGCTGATGCATTCGTCGGGGCCGCAGCGGTGGTTCTGTCTTCGAGTTCGCGGATCAGGTCGTGTGCCTGTTTGTCTTTTGCCAGGTAACCGTCGGCAAGGACATTGATGAATCCGCGTCCCCACGCCCAGGGTTCCCAGGCAGCGGGGGCAAGGGTCCGGGCGGCGCGGCGCGCGATCGCGTCGGCGATCACGGTGGCGGCACGGTCCGGGGAGATTCGATGACGGAGGGGACCAGGTAGTCGAGCGTCGAGTTTGCGCCCGATCTCGTCGTCGTCGAGTGTTGCGCGTGCAAGTTGTGTATCCACCATCCCGAAGTACGCGATGCCGGCAGTAGCGCCGTAGCCGGCAACCTCGAGACGCAGCGCCCGGCCGAGCGCTTCGACCCCAGCCTTGCTGATCATGTACGAAGCGCCGCCCAAACCGGGGGCGAACGACGCCGCCGATGACACGACGACGATGTGCCCACTGTTGCGGATCACCTCGTCGATGGTCGGATGCACGGTGTTGAAGACGCCGGTGAGATTGACGTCGAGCACACGATCGAAGGCGTCGGGATCGATCTGGCGCAATGTTGCTGGGGGAGGGGTGATTCCGGCGTTGGCCACCACGACGTCGATTCTGCCCAGCTGCTCGACGATCGTGCGCGCGGCCGCTTTCATACCGTCCCGATCTCGGACATCGGCCGTCACCGTCACGACTCGCTGTGACTCGAATGAGCGCTCGGCCGTTGCCAATGAACTCTCGTTGACGTCGACCAGTGCGACGGTGGCCCCACGCCGGTGGAGAGTGCGCGCCAGCGCTGCACCGATACCGTCACCTCCACCGGTGATCAGTACGACCTTCCCGGCGACGTCGTAGTCGATTCGGCGTCCGGGCAGTGGAATGCCCAGATCGCGGACTGTTCCCGCAATTGCGGACAAGCGTCCCGTCATTGCTTCAGTGCCTTCCGTGTAGCGCGCGGATGAGAACCTTGACCAGCCAGTCGATTCGGGCGGTCCGTCGAAACGTCGTCAGTGGTAGGGGCGAACGGAATCGTTGCCGGGTCGTCGAACGAGCGTAGGTGAACTCCTTCAGACCATCTGGGCCGTGAACGCGTCCGAAACCAGATGCTCCGACCCCACCCAGTGGCAGGTTGGGAACCGCGGCATACATCACGTAAGAGTTCACCGACGCTCCTCCGGATCGGAGCCGATCGGCAACAGCCGCTCCGTCCTTGCCGAACACGCTTGCTCCCAATGCGTATGGCGACGCATTGACCAACTCCACCGCCTCGTCCATCGAGGCGACCTTGGTGATCGTCATCGTCGGGCCGAAAGTTTCCTCCGTGACGGCGAGGCTGTCTTCGGGGACGTCGACCATGATGGTCGGTTGCACGTACTGGCCGGAGATCGAGCCGAGCCCTCCGAGAACGACACGTCCACCCCGCGACATCGCGTCGTCGATGTGGCGCCGGATTACAGCCACTTGCGAGGGCATGGTGATCGGACCGATCTTGTCTTCGGCATCCGGACCCGCATGAACTCGGGCAGCCAAAGTGATTGTCTTGTCGATAAACTCGCCGTAGACATGTTCGTGCACGTATACACGCTCGACGCCCAGACAGGTTTGACCGGAGTTGGACAATGCTCCCCACACCGCAGCATCCGCGGCGGCACCGACATTTCCGTCGGCATCAAGGATGAGCGCGTCCTTACCACCACATTCCATCAACACCGGTGTGAGGGTCTCGGCGCACGCTGCCATGACTTTCTTGCCCGTCGCGGTCGATCCGGTGAACCCGATCTTGTCGACACCGGCCAGGCACAGTGCCGCGCCGACCGAACCATCGCCCGTGACGACCTGCAGCACAGGATGTTCAGGGACGACCTCGGCGAAGGCGCGGCCCAACCATTGCCCGACTGCCGGTGCGAACTCACTCGGCTTGTAGACCACGGCGTTGCCTGCAGCCAGCGAGAACGAGAGCGAACCGAGTGGGGTGAAGACCGGATAGTTCCACGGACCGATCACACCGATCACCCCGAGAGGTCGATACTCCACCGAGGCGGCCTGATTGACCGTCAACAAACTGGAGCGGACGCTGCGCCTGCCCAATACCTTTCGGGCATTCTTCGACGCCCACGCGAGATGTTCTAGTGCCATGGCGATTTCGAGCATTGCGTCAGGGTGCGGCTTGCCCATGTCCCGGTGCACGACGTCGGCGAGTTCGGATGCGCGACGAGCGATGATTCCTCGCCACCGATCCAGTCGACGAGCGCGTTGCTCGAATGTCAGTTCTGCCCACCATTCGGAAGCAGTACGGGCGTCGCGCACTGCCTGTGTCACTGTGTCGTCGGACGCCTGTGTGGTCGTGTCGATCTCGGTCGCCGTCATCGTGGAGTTCCTTGAAGTGTGTGGTGGACGGCGCCGTCGGCCCAGCCGCGGGTGACGCGTTGGAGGATCGGTCGGGACAGAGTCAGAATGGGGGCGAACCACGGCTGCGCTTGCACAGCGAACGTCCAGGTGAGGCGGCTGCCAGTCGAAGTCGGTTCCAACACCAGATCTTCAGCGAAGCGTTTGAACCCCGGAAGTGACGCCGACTCCACGTAGAACGACATCCGGCGCCCCTCGTCCCAGCGGAAGAATCGCTCGTTCAGTGCAGCAAAAGCGCCGGCTCGCACGGTTCGCGTAGTCCCGACGCCGAATGGTCTGTCCGAGGTCCAGTCGGCTCCGGTGATCCCGTGCGCCCACGACGTGAGCGCTCCGTCCGAGGTCAACGTCTGCCACAAGCTTTCACATGTCGCTTCGGATTCGATCCGGTGAGTGATCACCAGCGGAGCGGAGCGGATGAAGGCTGCGTCGGCCGCAGAAAGAGAGAATTTTCCCTTCACAGGTCCACCACCAAAGACCCACCGGTGGAACGTGATCGACAGGTCAACATCGAACCAGTACGTTCGGATTCGGTGAGGAGGGTGTCTCGATGCTCGACGGTCCCGGAGAGCACCCGGACCTTGCATGTACCGCAGAAGCCCTGTTGGCATGAATACGCTACTCCGGGAAGTACGCGTCGTATTGCAGCCAATGCACTTTCGGACTCGCCCACATCGACGGTGAGACCGGTGCGCGCCAGATGCACCGTGAACTCCTTGCCGTCGACTACCGGGAGTGGGGAGAACCTCTCGCTGTGCACCGATCCGGTCGGGTTGGCGGCGAAAGTTGCCGCACGCACCGTGTTCATCAGCGGAACCGGTCCGCACGTGTACACCGCGGCACCTGGATCCGCAGCAGCGACGAGTGTTCCGATATCCGTCGGACCCAGCTCGTCGTCGGGTCGGATGGTTACCCGGCCGCTGGAATACTCCTCGATCTCGTTCAGGAATGGCATAGCTGCCCGAGTTCGTCCGAGATAGTCCAATCGCCACGGGACTCCGCGGCGGTGACAGCGTTGCACCATGGGAAGTATCGGAGTGATCCCGATTCCGCCCGCAACAAAGAGGTACGACGGAGCAGTGACAAAAGGAAATGCATTCCGCGGCCCCCGTACGTCGACAACCATTCCGGGTTTCAGCGACTCGTGTATCTCGCGGGAGCCACCCCCGCCCTCGTCGATCCGCCGGACGGCGATCCGATACGAGGTCAAGTCGTCGGGGTCTCCGCACAACGAATACTGTCGTTGCCTTCCCGAGGGGAGAATGACGTCTAGGTGAGCGCCGGGAATCCACGACGGCAGGGTGATTCCTTCCCTCGGGGTCAAGGTGACACTCAGGACGTCTGCGCACTCGAACCGGACGGACTTCACGTCCAGCGTCATGTCGAATCCGCTGTAGCGGACCGGGTTGGGACGCGAAAATATCTGCGCTGCAGGACTTGACGCAAAGATTCGACGGTATGCGCTCGTCGCCTGTGCGGCAATCCTCAACGACCGGGTCGGTGTGAAGTCTTGTGCGTCGTGAGGACGGTCGGCAGTCGTCTTGTTCATCCTTCACTCTTTTCGGAAGAACGATTGGCGGCAGGTGAGCGAGCGAGGTAGCGCATGGCTACGTCCATGTCCCCGATCTGGGACGGATGGAAGCTCGGCCGCAGATACGGAGGAATCTCGGTGATCAGGAATTTCATGTTCGGGACCAGGCCGCGGCGAGTGGCGCTGATCAGTTGCAGAGGCCACAGGCGGCCCTTCGCCTTCGACGGGTCCTGCCGGAAGAGGTAGTTCATCGAGGCGATGAACAACACGAACAACGTGAAGCTGGCGAGCAGCGCCGTGCGAACGCGGCGGGCGTAGCTACCGTCCACGTACATGTAGGCGTCGAAGGCCACGTTGCGGTGCTCGACTTCCTCGGCGCCGTGCCACTTGACCATGTCGAGCATCGTCGGGTGCATGCCGGCATCTTCGAGGGCGGGATCGGTGAGCAGCCATTCCCCGACCACCGCCGTGTAGTGCTCCATCGCGGCAAACAAGCCGAGACGTTCACAGAGCCAGGCGTGCTTGGCTTTTCCGGTCAATCCTTTGTCGCCCAATATCTTGTCCACGAGCCAGTCCATCCGGCGTGACATCGGTTTCATGTCCATGCCGAGGTCCGCAAGATGCTCGCGTGCACCTTTGTGCGACGACGCGTGTGTTGCTTCCTGGCCGACGAATCCCACCACCTCTTCGTGCAGGCGGGGGTCCTCGATGAGTGGGAGCGCTTCGGCGAGCGTTGCGGACATGGCCCGCTCTCCCTCGGGCAACACGAGATGCATGAAGTTGATGACGTGGGTGACCATCGGTTCGTTCGGCACGTAATGCAGTGGTACGCCGTCCCAGTCGAATTCGACGTCACGGGCGGCGATCGCATGTGCTTCGTCGGTGTAGCGGCGCGCGCCGGACGGTGCGACGACGGGTGTGCCTCGGAAGGCGTTGATGCCGAGCATTATCGGCTCCTCACGGTTTCTCGGGCAGTGGTGAGTGATTCGGACGAGACGGGTTGTACTTGCGCGTAGTGAGCGAGGTCGGCTCGTTTGGTCCTGGTGCGGAAGGATCGGTTGAATCCTGGATAGAAGGTGTAATTGCGGCCGCCGTCGACGAGGTAGTAACTACTGCACCCGCCGGCGTTCCACACGCTGGTGGCGAGTCGGCGGTCGGTCGCGCGCACGAACTCTCTCTGCACGTCTGCCCGGACGTCGATACTGCCGATGCCGCCCTCGTCCATTTGAAGAATGCAGCTCACGATGTACTCGACCTGCGCTTCGATCGTGACGACCTGCGAGGTGTAGACCACGGAATTGGGGCCGAGGATCATGAAGAAGTTCGGAAACC
Source organism: Rhodococcus sp. Ni2 (assembly GCF_021352185.1). NCBI lineage: Bacteria > Bacillati > Actinomycetota > Actinomycetes > Mycobacteriales > Nocardiaceae > Rhodococcus > Rhodococcus sp. Ni2. The sequence goes on along the minus strand of NZ_WOXZ01000001.1, from coordinate 791,094 downwards.
CGCTGATGGTGGTGCCGAGGAAGGCCTCGGCACTGCCGTTCCACGTCTGCGCGAGGCTGCGGCCGTCCTTGCCCCGGATGATGTCGAACGACGGGTTGTCTCCCATACGAAAGCCGGTTCCCATGACTATGGTGTCGACTTCCCGGAAGGCGCCGTCCGCGGTGAGGACTCCGCGCTCCTGCACCTCGACGATTCCGTCCGTCACCACCTCCACATTGGGTGACGCCAGCGCGGGATAGTAGGTGTTCGAGAACGTCGGACGCTTGCATCCGAATGCGTAGTGGGGGAGCAGCTTTGCGCGAAGCTCCGGGTCCCGCACCTGCCGGCGAAGGTGTGCTCGGCCGAGTGCGGCCAGCCCTTTGAGCAGTGACGGCTTGTACACGAATCCGGGTACCAGGGCTTCTTGGAGCAGGTCAAGTCCCTTGCGTGCCAGTCGTTGGGTGAGCGGCACCCGCTCGAAGAGAGCGCTCGGCCAGCCGGTCATCGGCTGATCCGGGTGCGGCAGGATCCACGTCGGTGTCCGCTGGAACACGGTCAACGTGTCCGCGAGCGGTTGCAGTCTGGGGATGATCTGCACCGCAGAGGCGCCGGTGCCGACCACGGCTATCCGCTCACCGCGAAGGTCGTGGTCGTGGTTCCAGTCCGCGGTGTGGAACATCTGACCACGAAACGATTCGAGCCCGGGAAGGTCGGGTGTGGCGGGGGCACTGAACGGGCCGGTGGCCGCGACCAGGAACTGTGCCTCCCACACGGTTTCCGCAGTGTGTACCCGCCAGATCTGGGCTTGCTCGTCCCACGAAGCTTCTGTCACGTCCTGGTTGCAGTGGAAATGACCGGCCAGTCCGAAGCGATGGACGCAATCCCGGAGATAGTCGTAGATCTCGGGCTGTAGCGGATACAGCCGCGTCCAGTTCGGATTTGGCGCAAACGAGAACGAGTACAGAATCGACGGGATGTCGCACTGTGCACCGGGGTAGGTATTGACCTGCCAGGTTCCCCCGGGCTCCGCGGCACGTTCCAGAACGACGAAGTCGTCGATCCCGGACTGCTTCAAGCGGACAGCCGTTCCGATGCCGCCGAAACCGGCTCCGATGACGACGACTCGTGTTCGGCGAGTTCGAGTTTCCTCGTCACCGGCCGATGGCCCCGAGGTTGGGTCGATGTCGACCATGTGTGACGCCTCCTGATTGGTGCGTGAACAAACTGAACGAAGAGTAAGTCTGACATCAAGTGATGTCAACAGCGGTTGATGTCAGAATTCAACTGATTGACATCGGGCGATGTCAGTTCGCTTGCGGAGGTCGCCGCGATAACCTGAGGTCGAGAGCGCTGCCGGTCAGTGAGAACATGGGGACATGACGGATACCGAGGCTCGGCGCACCGGCCCGCGCAGGTGGCGTGGGCAGGAACCGGAAGATCGCCGCGCCGCGCGCCGGACACAGCTGATCGAAGCCGGGTTGCAGATCATGGGTACCGAGGGAGCGGCCGCCGCGACCATGCGTGCGACCTGCCGCGAGGCCGCGCTGACCGAACGGTACTTCTACGAGAGCTTCGCCAACCGTGACGAACTGCTGGTCGCCGTGCTCGACGAGGTCGTTCTCGGTGCGCGTGACACTATTCTGGACGCTCTCGAGGCGGCGCCTTCCGAACCGTCGGCCCTGATCCGCCACGTGGTGAAGGCCTTCACCAACTACGTATTCAAAGATCCTCGACGTGGACGCATCATGTTCGTCGAATCCCAGGCGGAACCTGCGCTGTGGGATCGAGGGCGAGAATTGATGGCGGAGTTCACGAATCCGATTTCCGCGTCGCTCGAGCTGATGTACGGCGGCGAGGCAACCGACTCCGCGAACTCCGAACTCAATTCGGTGGGGCTGTTCGGTGCCCTCGCGTTCATCTATCAGGCGCACACCCCGTCCTCCAAGATCTCTCGAAAGCGTTTGGTGGAGCACATTTCGCTCATGGTCGAGGCGCAGGCGACGGTCAACAGCACGCCCGCGAGAAAAGAATGACGTCCGCGTCGGCCACAGGCGGAAGGCGTCTCGGTCCCGAAGACCGGCGTGAGCAGATCATTGTCAGCGCGGCAAAGGTTTTCGAGGAGAAGTCTTTTGCCGACGTCTCGATGACCGAGTTGGCCAAGGCGGCTGGGGTCGGACGTCCGCTGCTCAATCATTACTTCGGCTCCAAGCGGGAGTTGTATCTCGACGTCGTGCGGCGGTTCGTCTTCATTCCCGAAGTGGCGGTGGACCGCATTCCGCGATCGGCGAGCCAGGAGAAGCGGATCGGCGCCGTGATCGATCGGTGGCTCGACGTCGCCTGGCGTCATCGCGACATGTGGATCTCGACAGTCATGTCCGACGACCTCCGCCGTGATCCCGAGATGGATCGGATCCTGCAGGATGCTGACGACGTTGCTGCGCGACGCATGATGGATGCGCTCGAGATTCGACCGAGTGAAGGCAGCGAGGCTGCTGTTCATTCGATGATCGTGGCGTACGGAGGCTTGGCGAAGGCTGCCAGTAAGCAGTGGTTGGTGACGGGAGCGCTCGACCGCGAACAGGTGCACCTTCTGCTGGTACGCAGTTTGCTCGCCATCGTGCGTGACGTTCTGCCGGCGTGCGAGGCGGATTCCTGATTGCTCAGAGTGATCTCGCCACGAGGTCCTTCATGACTTCGTTCGATCCGGCGTAGATTCGCTGAATACGAGCGTCGGCATACATCTGAGCGATGGGATATTCGAGTATGTAGCCGTACCCGCCGTGTAGTTGCACGCAGCGGTCGATCACGGCGCACTGCTGATCGGTGAGCCAGTACTTGGCCATCGCGGCGGTAGTCGCATCGAGCTGCCCGGCAAGGTATTTGACGATGCAGTCGTCGATGAACGTTCGTGAGATACGAGCGATGGACGCGCACTCGGCAAGTTCGAAGCGCGTGTTCTGCAGATCGAAGAGCTTTTGCCCGAACATGTTTCGGGATTTGGTGTACTCGACGGTGAGGGCGACTGCACGCTCCATTGCCGCAGTGGCTGCAACTCCGCAGATCAATCGTTCGGGCAGTAGCTGCTGCATCAGCTGGGCAAACCCTGTGCCTTCGCGGTCCCCGAGCAGGTTTGTTGCAGGCACCCGCAAGCGGTCGAAGAACAGCTCGGTGGTGTCCTGGCCCTTCTGTCCGACCTTCTCGAGTATTCGCCCGCGCTCGAAACCCGGTGTGTTGTCATCGACCTCGGCCACGATGAGCGACACTCCACGCGCTCCGAGGCTGGGATCGGTCTTGGCGGCAATGATCACCAGATCACAATTGCGACCGTTGGAGATGAAGGTCTTTGCGCCGCTGATCAGATAGTCGTCACCGTCGCGGACGGCTCGGGTGGTGATGTTCTGCAAGTCGGATCCGGTGCCGGGCTCGGTCATGGCGATTGCGCCCACCCACTCGCCACTCACCAGCTTCGGTAGCCAGCGCAGTTTGTGCTCGTGATCGGCGTAGGCATTGAGGTAGTGCGGCACGATTCCCGAGTGCACGCCGAGTTGGAGTGAATGATCACCCGCCATGACCTGCTCGTGGAACAGCACGGCGTCGTGCGCGAAAGTTCCTCCTCCGCCGCCGTACTCGGTGGGGATCGACATGCCGGCGAGCCCGAGCGCCCCGAGTTCTCGATATGCGGATTTGTCGGGAAAACCTTGGGACGCGAAGCGTTTCTGATGCGGTGTGACGTGTTTGGCGAAGAAGTTCCTTGCCAGGTCGGCCACGGCCTCCAATTCGTCGTCCATCCACGGGGACCGTCGTTCTGCGGTCCGGGTTGCGGTAGATCCTTGCGTCATCGTGATTCTCCCGATCGATGAAGTGCGACCCGCGAGCGGATCCGACTCCACCTATCATCCACACTGTTGACATAGTGTCAATAAAGGGGTGGTCGAATCGACCTCCGGACCCGCCTCGAATTCCACGTCGGCCGCCCGCAAGAATGGGAGGACACAGACACGAACAGGCCGGCGCGAAGGATGGGCAGTGGACCCCGAAGAAACATCAGCGGGTCACGAGTCCAACCTCCCGGCTCCGCGGCCGGCGCGCAGCGTCCTGTTCGGATTGCCGCCGGTGGGAAACAGGTACCCCGGAGCGGTTCGCGTCGCCCTAGCCCTGGCGATTCCGGCGGCCATCGCCACACTGCTCGGATCCGGGTCTGCTTCGCTCCTGGTCGGCCTCGGTGCATTTGCATCGATCTACGGTGAGGGTCGTCCGTACCGGAGCAGGTGGAAGGCAGTCGGTATCGCTGCGACGGCGCTGACGATCCTGTCCTTCGTCGGGGCATCGGTGGGTGAGCCCGTCCACCGAGCCATCGCTGAGGGAGCGCCGACGGTGCTGCTGGTCTTTGTCGTGCTGATCATGGCCGTCGTGGTGTCGACCTGCGCCTTCACCGTCGACGCGCTTCGATTGGGTCCACCGGGCGCGTTCTTTCTGTTGCTCACCACCGAGATCAGTTCCGTGATCGCCACTCCCGGTCAGCCGCCGGTCGAGGTCGCGATGTGGACGGCAATCGGTGGGATCAGCGCGGTGGTCGTCTCGATGACGGGAATCCTGTGGGCACCGAGAGCTGTCGAACGCAGCGCTGTACAGGCAGCCGTCTCGGCCGTTGCGGAGTACACGGACGCTCAGGCGAGGTACGCCCCACCCGAACTCACGCGAGACAAACGCCACGCTGCAGCACTTCGGCTGCACGACGCGTGGCAGTGCCTTTACCGCGGCGCAATCGTCGGGAAAGACCACCCGTTGACCCGTGAACTCGAACGAGCGCAGATCTCGATGGCCAGAGCGATCTCCGACGACCACGATCCGGAGCTCATGGCGGACCCCGCGTTCGACGTCGACGAGGTCGGGGCCCACCCGCCTCTGCCCGACCCGACGATCCGATATCGGTTCCTCCGCGCCTGCAATCCGTCCAGCCGAGCGTCGGTGACGGCACTTCGGCTGTCCATTGCCTGTATGGCGGCGGGAACCCTCACCGTCCTGCTCGGCATCGATCGCCCGGACTGGGCGGTGATCGCCGCGGCGATGGTCCTTCATCAAGGACCGGATCGAATACTGGGCACCTATCGCGGAATCCACCGCATCGGTGGGACCGTCCTCGGGTTGATTCTGTTGGGTGCCATCTACTCCTGGAGTCCGACCGGTCTGTGGTTGGTGGCGGTACTTGCAGTCCTGATGGCGGGGATCGAGCTGTTCCTGGTGCGGAATTACGGGATAGCCGTCATCTTCATCACCGCCCTCGCGATTCTCCTCGGCGCGGCCGGTGGTGCGCACGGGACCGTCCGACATCTGATCCTCAGCCGCATGCTCGAGACGGCAATCGGCGTCGTCGTGGCGTTGGTGGTCCTGTGGACGGTGGGGCGCGGTGCGCATCGACGCACTCTGATCTGGGTCGACGAGCGGGCGGGTAGCGTCCTGTTCAAGCTGCTGACCGAAATTCGCGCGAGGCACTATGCACCACAGGCGAATTGGTCGGAGCTTTCGGAGCTTCGTCGGGACCTGGACTTCGAACTGCGAGGTAGCGCGATGGCCGGGATCGACGCCGCCCACAACGAACCCGAGTGGGCGTCGCAGCAGTGGAGGACGCACACCGAATTGCATCATCTGGGATCGGATGTACTGCACCGACTGTGGTTCGGCACGCAGGTGTCCAGATCACACCTCGAGGAATGGGAGTCTCGCTACTTGCGTTCGGGTTCGGTGTGATCGAGCATCGGCACAGCGCTGAACTTGGCTGGATTCGCAATGTCGTAGGCTGCGCACACAACTCCGTCGCGGACAGTGAAGCCGGCAACGCGAGCGGCGAACTGCGGGTACTGGTCGTCCCCCGGTGAGCCGGCGAATACACCGCCGAGCTGTCCGTTGACGAGAACCGGTGACATCGAGAACACCGCTGCCGGTCCGTACTTGCGGGCCAATCCCAGATAGAACCGCGCGACACGATCGCTGCCGCGCACAATGTTGACAGCCGTGCGGGTAGTTCCGCCTGCGTCACCGATCAGGACGGCATCGGGATCGAGTGCACCTATCACGGCGTTCAGATCTCCACTCGCGATAGCCGTCACCAATCGCTCGACGGCAGCAGCATGCTCCTCGCTACTGACCGGGACCGGCGCCGACGCTGCGGCTTTACGGGCCCGCGAGGCCAACTGACGGGCAGTGGCTACTTCGATGTCGAGGATGCGCGCAACCTCGGCGAAGGGCACGTCGAAGCCGTCATGCAGGACGAAGGCAACGCGTTGAGCGGGAGTAAGGGTGTCCAGGACGACGAGGGCAGCAAGACGATTCTGTTCCTGCGTCACGACGTACTCCAGCGGATCGGGTGTCGCTGAGGGTGTGCCCGAGGTGGCGTCGACGGGCGTGACGATCGGCTCCGGAAGCCACTGTCCGACATAGCTTTCTCTTCTGACCGCGGCCGATTTGAGATGATCGAGGCAGATCCGACCGACAACAGTGGTGAGCCATCCGCGCAGCTCGCGGATCTCGAGGTCGCTTCCTTGTCTCGATTGTGCGACTTGCAAGCGTATCCATGCCTCCTGCACCGCATCCTGAGCGTCGCTGAAACTTCCGGTGAGACGGTAGGCCACCGACGTCAGGTGGCCACGGTGTTGCTCGAAGTCCTGCGCAGTCGTCGGCGAAAGCATGCCCTCATGATACGGACCTCACACATTAAATCCGGCATGAATGTAACCGTTGACCCAGGTAGTGGGTGCCGACGTATGGTTTCGGCACTGCTCACGGCTCGATCCTGTCTGCACATTCATTGGAGTCTCACGTGTTTCGGTCTTTCCCGCTCATGTCGCTCAACTGTTGTCGTTGAACTGACATTCCCCACACCTGCCTGTGCCGAGCGCCGCACACGGCGCTCCGGACAGGTGTAGCCGAGAACTGAACCAATCATCTTCTACAGGAAGCAACTTCATGATTCGCCCTCGTTTCGCGCGCTCGGTAGCCGCGGTCGTCGCTCTTGTCACTCTGTCCAGTTTTGCCGTTGCCTGCTCGGGCTCCTCCGACGAAGTGGTCAAGACCGCCGACGGCAAGACCGTCCTGCGGTACGAGGGCAGCACCGGACAGGTCATCTACCCCGAACTGGCCGCTGACCTCGGCTACTTCAACGACGTGGAGCTCAACTGGATCGGCGATACGACCAGCGGCCCTCAGAGCATTCAGAACGCAGCGACCGGTCAAACCGAGTTCGGCGGAGCGTTCAACGGGGCGGTGGTGAAGTTGGCTTCCGCGGGTTCACCGATCACCTCGGTCATCGGGTACTACGGCTCCGACAAGGAGAGCTTCAACGGGTACTACGTTCTCGACGACAGTCCGATCAAATCGGCGAAGGACCTGATCGGCAAGAAGGTCGGGATGAACACCCTCGGTGCGCACCACGAGTTCGTCGTGCGTGAATGGCTTGCGCGGGAGGGGCTTACACCGGACGAGATCAAGCAGGTGGAACTGATCGTGGTTCCGCCGGTCAACACGGAACAAGCTTTGCGGCAGGGACAGATCGACGTCGCCACCCTCGGCTCGGTCTTCCGTGACTCCGCGCTCGAACGTGGTGGCCTTCGCGAGCTGTTCACGGACGAATCGTTGTTCGGCTCGTTCACCTACGGCACGTTGGTGTTCCGTGACGACTACATCGCGCAGAACAAGGAGGCGGTCGCCGATTTCGTGCAGGGAACAGCGAGGGCCATCCGCTGGACGCAGACACACCCACGAGAAGAAGTGGTCGCGAAGCTGACGTCGATCATCAACAGCCGCGGACGCAACGAGGACACCAAGCTCATCAGCTACTGGAAGAGCCCAGGAGTCGCCGGCCCCGGCGGAACGATCACCGATACCGAGATCAGCACGTGGATCGACTGGCTCACCCGTAACGGCGAACTCGAAGAAGGAAAGTTGAAGCCGTCGGACATCTACACCAACGAATTCAACCCGTACGCCAACGGAACGTATTCACCCGACAGCGGCGCTGACGGACAGGCACTGGAGGCAGCAAAATGAGCACAGAACCGAAACTACGGCTCGAGCACGTCACCAAACAGTTCGACATTCGTGGGACCGACGAAGTTTTCACCGCGGTCGAGGACATCAACATCGACGTGGCGCCGGGGGAGTTCCTGGTCCTCGTCGGGCCGAGTGGTTGCGGCAAGTCGACTCTGCTGGACCTCCTCGGAGGACTCAGTTCGCCCACTTCCGGTCGAATCCTTCTGGACGGCAAGCAGATCACGGGCCCAGGCTTGGATCGGGGAATCGTCTTCCAGCAATACGCGCTACTTCCATGGCGAACTGCACGTCACAACATCGAGTTCGGACTCGAAGCGAAGGGCGTGAAGAAGAACGAGCGACGCGAGCTCGCCGAGCATTACCTCGAACTGGTCGGTCTGCAAGGTTTCGCGGATCGCTATCCGCACGAGTTGTCCGGTGGAATGAAGCAGCGAGTCGCGATCGCCCGCAGCCTGGCATTCGACCCCGAAGTGTTGCTGATGGACGAACCATTTGCTGCGCTGGACGCACAGACGCGAGAGTCGCTGCAGGACGAGCTTCTGCGCATCTGGAAGGCCACCGGCAAGACCATCTTGTTCATCACCCACGGAATCGACGAGGCCATCTACCTCGGGCAACGTGTTGCAGTACTGACTTCGCGGCCGGGGCGAGTCAAGACGATCGTCGACATCGACATCGACCGGTCCGGCGACGACGTGCGATCAGGTGAGGAGTTCCGAGTGTTCCGGCACCGGATCTGGACGCTGCTGCACGGTGAAGTCGAGCGCGCTCGGGCCGGCGAACTCGATCCTGCCAAGGAGGTTGCACATGTCTAGCGCATTGGCGACGCCGGAGGTGGTCGCCACCCCGAAACCGTTGGCCGACAAAACACCTGACATTGCGCAGCGGAGCCAGGCCGGCGGCAAGGCGGCGCGCTACATTCGTTCCACCGCCTGGCGGATTGCCAAGCCGTCGATTGCGATCGCGATCTTCCTCGGGATCTGGGAAGCGGCACCTCGGCTCGGGCTGGTGGACAAGGTCTTCCTCCCGCCCTTCACCGAAGTTGTGTCCGCATTCTTCACTCTCGCCGAGAACGGACAATTGCAAGAGCATGTTTCGGCCAGTCTGACGCGTGCGCTGACCGGATTCTTCGTGGCCATCGCGATCGCGATTCCGTTGGGAATCGCGATCGCCTGGTACCGCCCGGTCTCCGACTTCCTCAACCCGATTCTCGAATTGTTCCGCAACACAGCAGCCTTGGCTCTGCTTCCCGTCTTCGTGCTGATTCTCGGAATCGGTGAGGAATCGAAGATCGCCCTGGTGATCTACGCCTGCACCTTCCCGATTCTGCTCAACACGATCTCCGGTGTGCGAACAGTGGACCCCCTGCTGATCAAGTCCGCTGCCTCGCTGGGGTTCTCCTCGATTCGGCTGTTCCAGAAGGTGGTTCTGCCCGCCGCTGTTCCCACGATCTTCACGGGTATCCGCATGGCAGCCGCGTCGTCGATTCTCGTGCTGATCGCCGCCGAAATGGTCGGGGCCAAAGCCGGTCTCGGGTATCTGATCACCGCTTCACAACTCAACTTCCAGATCCCGAACATGTACGCGGGCATCGTCGCGATCTCGTTGTTGGGTCTGACAATCAACGCGATTCTGGTCCTGATCGAACGTCGGCTCTCGCGCTGGCGCGTCACCACCTGACCACACATTCACGGAAAGATTCTGCGAACTCATGTCCGAACGACAATTTCATCTGAACGCCTTCCTGATGGGCGTCGGCCATCATGAGGCGGCGTGGCGCCACCCACGCACAAATGCGGCCAACCTCCTGGACGTCAAGCACTTCCAGGAATTGGGGAGAATCGCCGAGCGTGGAAAGCTGGACTCGGTGTTCTTCGCCGACGGTCTAGCAGTCGGCCCGCGGGTCAAGTACAACACCCAGGCGATCTTCGAACCCGTCACCTTGCTGTCGGCGATCGCGGCGGCCACCGACAAGGTGGGGCTGATTGCAACCGCGTCGACCAGTTACAGCGATCCATACACTCTCGCAAGGAAGTTCGCTTCCCTCGATCACATCAGTGGCGGACGAGGCGGGTGGAACATCGTGACGTCGGCCGGCGCCGACGAGGCCGCGAACTTCGGCCTCGATGCGGTACCGACGCACAGCGGTCGTTACGAGCGCGCCGAGGAGTTTCTCGACGTGACGCTCGGACTCTGGGACAGCTGGGAAGAGGGGGCAGTTGTCCTGGACGAAGAGACCGGAATCTTCGCCGATCCTGATCGTGTCCATCGCATCGACCATGACGGTCAACGATTCACGGTGGCTGGCCCGCTCAATTCGCCGAGGTCTCCACAGGGACGTCCGTTGCTCGTGCAAGCCGGTTCCTCCGAGAGCGGTAAGGACTTCGCGGCGAAGTATGCCGAGGCCGTGTTCACCGCTCAACGAACACTCGAGCAGGGGCAGGATTTCTACACCGACCTCAAAGCGCGGCTGATCAAGTACGGGCGTAGTCCCGACGAGATCAAGGTGCTGCCAGGCATCGTTCCCTTCATCGCGGATACGGAAGAAGAAGCCAAGGCACTGGAGCAGTCGTTCACGGATCTCATCTCACCTGAGTACTCGCTGCGCCAACTCTCGAACATGGTGGGCGTCGACCTCACCGAGCATTCGCTGGATGCCCCGTTGCCTCCGTTGCCGGACATCGATCGCATCCAAGGAAACAAGAGTCGATACCAGCTCGTCAAAGACCTTGCGGAGAGCGAAAACCTCACCGTCCGTGAACTGATCGGCAAACTCGGCGGTGGCCGTGGGCATCGGACATTTGCCGGGACACCGGAGCAGGTCGCGGACGAGTTGACCGAATGGTTCGACAAGGGCGCCGCGGACGGCTTCAACATCATGCCGCCCTATCTGCCCGGAGGGCTCGAGGTGTTCGTCGACCGGGTCGTGCCGATTCTGCAGGCGCGTGGGCTCTTCCGGACCGAATACACGGAATCCACCCTGCGGGGTCACTACGGCCTCGATCGTCCGGCGAATCGGTTCTCGCGGGCCGCTGACGCGGCAGAAGTGAGCGCGTGACGGAAACACTGCCCAAGGAACAGCCGGCGATTGCCGGTCTCAAGCCACTGGTCACAACGGTTTTCGTACCGGCGGCCATCTTCGGGATCGGTCAGGGTGCGGCTGCCCCCATCATGGCCGTCACCGCGCGCGACCTGGGTGCCTCGGTTGCCGTCGCCGGCCTGATCGTTGCACTCGGTGGTTTGGGCGCCGTACTCGGTGACCTCCCCGCCGGCAGGATCGTGTCGCGTTTCGGTGAGCGCAGGTCGATCATCGGCGGAAGTTCCTTGGGTGCAACAGGAGTGGTGATCTGTCTCCTTGCACAGACTCCGTGGATGCTCGGTATCGGCGCACTGTTGACCGGATTGGCGAATGCGGTGTGGGGCCTTGCGCGGCAGAGCTACCTCGCCGAGACCGTGCCACTCGGTCTACGGGCCCGAGCAATGTCGTCGTTCGCTGCGATGTGGCGGTTGGGTTTCTTCCTGGGACCGCTCATCGGGGCCGGCGTGATTCTCCTGGTGGGAGCGCGCGGAGGATTCCTTGTCCAGTTGGTGGGCGTCGTGCTCGCCGGGGCGCTGATGGCCCGCGTTCCCGACCCGCCACGAAAGGTGCAGGCAGGCAACGGCGATCACGGACACGTCACGCTCCCGGAGATCCTTCGCCGTCATCGTGCCGCTCTGTCGACGCTCGGGACAGGCTCCCTTCTGATGGGCGCCGCCCGCGCTTCGCGTGAGGCCGTTCTTCCATTGTGGGCATTGCACCTCGGATTGGATGCAGCCCAGGTGAGTGTGATCTTCGGTATCGGTGCGGCCGTGGACTTGCTGTGCTCGTACCCGGCCGGACACATCATGGACCGATACGGCCGCAGGCTGGTCGCGGTGCCTTCGCTGACGGTGATCGGTGTGTCGTACCTACTGTTGCCGTTCTCGACGGGTGCAGTGGGATTGACCGTGGTCGCTGTCGTGATGGGGATCGGCAACGGGCTGGGCAACGGCGTGATCATGACCCTCGGTGCCGATATCGCCCCGCCCGAAGAACGCGCCGAGTTCCTCGCTGCATGGCGATTGACTCACGACACCGGCATGTTCGGTGGGCCGCTCGCGATCGGTCTACTCGCCGCGGTGCTCCCACTCGGGTGGGCATTCGCCGCTCTGGGCGCGACGTCGTTCGCCGGCGCGGCGATGATGTTCCGCTTCATTCCGGTCTACTCTCCGCGGGTGTCACCCCGGTCGCGCGTCGGGAAACTGTAGGTAGGCTCGCTACATGCGATTCGGACTGTTCGTACCTCAAGGCTGGCGTCTGGACCTGGTCGGCATCGACCCCGCGAAGCAGTGGGAGGTGATGCGAGACTTCACGCTGCGCGCGGAGGCAGGGCCGTGGGAGTCGGTGTGGGTCTACGACCACTTCCACACCGTTCCCCAGCCGACGGAAGAAGCGACTCACGAGGCGTGGACGTTGATGGCCGCACTCGGTGCGTCGACCTCGCGTATCCGACTGGGCCAGATGTGTACCGCCATGAGTTACCGAAACCCGGCGTACCTCGCCAAGGTCGCCGCGACCACCGATCTCATCACGGGTGGACGCGTCGAGATGGGCATCGGCGGCGGTTGGTACGAGCAGGAGTGGCGTGCGTACGGCTACGGTTTCCCCTCTGCCGGTGAGCGTCTGGGCCGCCTCGACGAAGGAATCCAGATCATGCAGCAGGCGTGGTCGACCGGCAGTTCGACGCTCGACGGCAAGTACTACCAGGTCGACGGAGCGCTGTGCCGTCCACTTCCGTTGCAAGAGGGCGGAATTCCCATCTGGGTTGCCGGTGGCGGCGAGAAGGTCACACTCAAGATCGCGGCCAAGTACGCGCAGTACACGAACTTCGACGGCACCCCGGCCGGCTTCGCGCACAAGTCCGAAATCCTGAAGAAGCACTGCGACACCGTCGGTAGCGATTTCGACGCCATCGTCCGTTCGGCCAACTACAACGTGGCCATCGGCGCGACGGAATCCGAGGTGGCTCAGCGGTTGGAGACACTGAAGGCCCGACTGACGCCGTTGGTCGGCGAAGCTGCCGCCGATGCGTCGCTCGATGCGTTCCGCGGAATGCCTGCCGTGGGTACGCCCGAGCAGATCATCGAGAACCTGTCGGCGCTCGCGGCGCAGGGACTCGAGTACGGAATCTTCTACTTCCCCGAGGCCGCGTACGACACGTCGGGAATCGAGATGTTCGAGAAGGAAGTGCTGCCCGCGCTCGCGTAACCGTTGGGGCTAGCGCAGCGAGTCAGGAAGATCGGCCGGGTTGATCAGAACCCGGCGATCGGGGTGGGTGCGAACTTCTTCGGAATCGGGAATCCGGCTCTGCAGGAAGTTCCACTCGCTCGCACTGACAGCAGCGATCGCGCGTGCCAGCACTGCCGAGTCCTTGGTCCCCCACTCGATCGGCATGGGACTGACCATCTGCCACGTGTCAGCCTTGCTGCGGGTGGAACGATCCGAACGCAGTGCGACCGACGGAATGCGGTCGCCGACTCGCCACTTCGGATTGAGTCGAACGTTGCGGCTGACGAGCGCGTACTGCGGTGCTCCGGCCGCAGGCTTCGCGATGTCGATCAATGCCGTCAAGGTCGCCGCTCGAGGGTGAACCTCGGTGACGATCGCGGGAACCAGTGGGTTGTCCGCATACAGAGATTCGACGCTTCCCACCTTGCGAGGTGCCCACACGGCAACCCACAGGGAACTGGCCGCACCGATGGCGAGGACTGCGCCGATGATGATGGACCACACCTCGCCCATGCTGATCAACCAGGCCCCGACCGCGGCGAGGACGATCGCGAAGATCACCGCAGAAATCTGCAGGCGGCGTACATCGGCCAGTGTGTCGTTGACCGACTTGGCATGAGCCTTGTCGACGGTGAACTGGAAGTCAGCCACGAAAAATTCCTTCGGGTGGTGCCGGACGATCTAGGACCGGCCCCCGATCGCCCGGGGACCGTCCACCAGCGTAGCTAGTTTCGCGCGCGCTCCCACATCTGCAGGTAAGCCTCGGCGCCGCGGCTCATGTCCTCGATGATGGTGTCGCCGTCGGCTCCCGCAGCGATGCGCATGTCCGCGATCCAGTCGGGAATCATCCCGTACTGCGCCACGCCGTCGGTGTTCACGTCGAAAACCCGGGTGCCGGCGCGCTGCTGGTCCATGACCGTGCCGTCGAAGGCGGTGTACGGATATTGCAGCGGATTTTCTGCGGCGTCGCCGCGCGGTGCGGCCTGCGGCCCGAAGCCGTTGGTGTCGGCGCCGTAGCCGAAACCGAAGTAGTAGTTCTCGCTTCGCATCGCCCGTGCGTCCCGCCACTGGTCGATGAACCCACGCTCTTCGGGCTTTTCGTCCGATGCGTCGAGTTGTCCGGCGTACAGGGCGACAAATCCGCCGAGTGCGTAGATCCGCTTGTACAGGCTCGGGTCGCTCCAGCTGTGACTGGAAACGACGCCGGAGTAGTTCGCAGCTTCGAGAATATCGAGAGCCGCTTCGGCGGTCTTGACGCTCATGTGATCGATGTCCACGATCATCCCTCGGTCCATCAAACCTCGGATCGTGTACGCGCCGAGGTCGGTCAGGCCGTGCGAATTGCATTGCGGACCAGAGGGGTACACCGGAAGCGTCACTCCGGGTGGGAGTACCGCGAGAAGATTCTGTGCGCCGTCGACCTTGGTGGGCAGCACATTGTCCTCGGCAACGCCGGTGCATGGTTCCGACTGCCAGAACTCCCCGGTGCCCAGGTAGTTGCCGATGTTGACGGCCACTCCGGTGACGCCGCCGTCGAAACGGGCACCGCCGAGGGCGTTGTCGAACTTGTGCGTGACGATCATCTGCCGGACACCGAGGTCGTACAACTCGTCCAGGCCGCGGTCGATGTCGTCCTCGGTGCACTGCGGAATACCGTTGCGCACAGAGCAACCGAAGGGTTCGGACACCTCCACCCCGAGGGTGACGGCCAGCTTTCCGTCGGCGGCCACCTGCCTGGCCTGTTCAGGGGAGCTCACGATGCGGAACCAACCCCGGCCGGGACCGCCGTACTGGGCGTCGATGTAGTCCTGGAGTTCGCGTGTCTGCTGCGCCTGGATCCGGACGGTCTCCATCTCGTCACAGGGATTTCGTTTACTCGGATACAGCTCGCACAGGACACGGTTGGCGACAAAGAGGTTGGTGAAGATTCGCAGACCGCCACGCCAGGCCCGCTCGACCCACTTGTAGTACGTCTGCTCGTGTGTCAGTGAATCGTGCGCCGGCCAGTCGGTGAAACTCGGCCAGCCGGTGGTGTCGTGAGTTTCGAAGGGATTGCCGTACGACAGAACGTTTTCGAGGAGCGCCGGTATCCCGTCGGGTTGATGGTCCGGGCAGTCGACGAGCGCTGCGGTGACGCCCTGAGGATCGAAAGGTCGGCCGCAGTGCAAGTTTCCGCCCATGAACTCGGAAGCATTCATGTGCACGTGTGTGTCGATGAATCCGGTGACTTCACCGTTCGGTCCGATTTCTCCCGGAACGCCGTTTGCGCCCAACTCCGCTTCGGGGAAGTCGGCGCAGCCGTCGCGCGGGATCAGCGTGAACGCAGAGTCGGGAACGTCACCGGGATCGGACATCGTGAGCATCAAATCTCGCGAGATCAGTTGTCGGCCGTTCGAGGTCGCTGTCAGAACGAAGGACTCGCCAGTGGACATCACGGTCCAGTCGGTGGACGGAGTTGCTTCGGAAGTGGCGAGCACCGAGTCTGCGCCGTCGTGCGAGAGCATCGACCCGTCCGGGCCGTACAGCATGAATCGACCCAACTGGGCCGCATGTAGTCGGAACGGTTCGGCGTCTGCGGCTTTCGTTACGTCGGTGAGGTACGCCGACCCGTCACGACGGACGAAATCGCCGGACTCCGTACGAAGTGCGAAGCAACCGTTCGCAAGTGCGTACACCGAGTTCTGCGTGGTGGGAGCAGGACTCGGAGCGGCCGCACTGACGCCGGTCGCGGCGACGACGACGGCGGCAGTCAGCAGCGAAATGGTCCCGGCGAGCCGACCCCGTAGACGTGGAACTGAGCGCATGGTGCAGGTGACCCCCGGCCGATGGACACGACTGTGACAGGGGACACTCTACAGATAACTGGACGTATGTCCATTTGATTCTGCAACGTGTTGCAGAAATGCTCAGCCGATTGCAGGTCCGAGCAGGTCATCGGCGTCGGTGATCCGGTAGGCGTAGCCCTGTTCGGCGAGGAATCGCTGACGATGTGCCGCATACTCCGCATCGAGAGTGTCGCGCGAGACCACCGAATAGAAGTGAGCCTGACCGCCGTCGTGCTTGGGTCGCAGTAGGCGTCCGAGTCGCTGCGCTTCTTCCTGTCTCGACCCGAAGGTTCCCGAAACCTGCACGGCGACAGACGCCTCCGGAAGGTCGATCGAGAAGTTCGCGACCTTACTCACCACCAGCGTCTGGATCTCACCGTTACGGAACTGATCGAAGAGGATCTCGCGTTCCTTGTTCTTGGTGGATCCCTTGATCACCGGGGCGTTCAGGGCTTCGCCGAGTTCGTCGAGCTGATCGAGATACGCACCGATCACCAAAGTCGGAGAATCGGGGTGCTTGGCCAGGATCGACTTCACGACCGCAATTTTCGTGTGAGCCGTCGAGCACAGTTTGTAGCGCTCCTCCGGTTCGGCGACGGCATAGGACATGCGCTCGGCGTCCGTCATCGTCACTCGCACCTCGACGCAGTCGGCCGGCGCGATCCAGCCCTGCGCTTCGATGTCCTTCCACGGAGCGTCGTAGCGCTTGGGGCCGATGAGCGAGAAGACGTCGCCTTCGCGGCCGTCCTCACGAACCAGCGTTGCGGTCAGGCCGAGACGGCGGCGCGACTGCAGATCTGCCGTCATCCGGAAGACGGGCGCGGGCAGCAAGTGGACCTCGTCGTAGATCACCAGTCCCCAGTCGCGGGAGTCGAAAAGTTCGAGGTGCTTGTACTCGCCCTTCGTGCGACGTGTGATCACCTGGTAGGTCGCGATCGTGACCGGCCGAATCTCCTTGCGCTCGCCGGAGTATTCGCCGATTTCTTCCTCGGTCAACGATGTACGCGCGATCAACTCACGCTTCCACTGACGACCGGCAACGGTATTGGTGACGAGGATGAGGGTGGTGGCCTTGGCCTTTGCCATCGCTGCGGCGCCCACCATCGTCTTGCCGGCGCCACACGGCAGCACGACGACGCCCGAGCCGCCGGCCCAGAACGAATCCGCTGCCATCTGCTGGTAGTCGCGCAGTTCCCAGTGGCCCTCTTCGAAAGCGAGATCGATCGGGTGCGCTTCGCCGTCCACGTAGCCGGCGAGGTCCTCGGCCGGCCAGCCCACCTTGAGCAGCATCTGCTTGAGGCGGCCGCGTTCGCTCGGGTGGACGATCACGGTGTCGTCGTCGACCTTCTCACCGAGCATCGGCGAGATCTTCTTGTGTCGCATCACCTCGGTGAGGACTGCGCGGTCGAGGCTGACCAGGATGAGGCCGTGCACCGGGCTCTTGACCAGCTGTAAGCGTCCGTACCTGGCCATCGTGTCGACGATGTCGACCAGCAGCGGTTGTGGAACCGCGAATCGTGAGTACGACACGAGCGCGTCGACAACCTGCTCGGCGTCGTGTCCGGCGGCGCGGGCATTCCACAAGGCCAGGGGAGTGATGCGATACGTGTGGACGTGTTCGGGGGCCCGTTCGAGTTCCGCGAAGGGGGCGATTGCCTGCCTGGCATCGCCGGCGCGCTCGTGGTCGACCTCCAACAGCAGCGTCTTGTCGGATTGGACGATCAACGGTCCGTCGGTCACGGAATCCTCCTAGTGAAGCAAACGCGGCAGCCACAGAGCGTTGCGCCGCGTTGTCGGCTGACGCCAACCCTGCCATTGTCCTGGTATCGGGGCGCAGACGCCAACAGGCGACGCTCGCACAGCCCGAAGTAGAGGTGCCCGAGTGCGAGCACCCCTACGTCAACAGGGCAGGATCGACCGCTATTCCGGGAGGCCCGCGGGTAGTACGAGGATCTTCACGTGTTCGTCGGGTGCGCGCAGAGCTGCGAAAGCGTCCGAGACTCCATCCAGACCGACCCTGCCGGTGATGATCGCTTCGGCGTCGATCTCGCCGTCGGTGAGCCTCTGCAGGGTGATGTCGTAGGCATTCTCGTAAGGACCGTGACCGAAGTTGATCGAGATCCTCCGGAACTGCCCGACGACGGGAATGATCGTCTCGTCGCCGAACGGCGCAGCCAGAACCTGAATCCGCGAGTTGAACGGCAGAGTGTGCATCAGTTCTCCGATGACTCCCGCCCGACCGCTGCATTCGTAGGCGATCAGAACTCCGTTCGCGGCCTGGCCGACAAGCTGGTTGCCTTCGGCGATCATTCGATTCCACAGTTCGATCGGATCCTGCTCGGCCGGATCGACAACGATGTCCGCGCCCATCTTCGCGGCGAGCTCGCGTCGTTTGGGGGAGGGCTCCGACGCGATGACGATCTGCGCTCCGCGCGCTTTCGCGGCGACGATGGCGCCCAGTCCGATCGTTCCGCAACCGATGACGAGCGCCGAATCGGCCGAGGTGAGGCCGGACTGTTGGAGATGCATCTCGCCGACGTGGAGAGGTTCGGCAAGTGTGGCGTGCTCGAGTGACAGGTGGTCGGGAACTTTGCGGACCCAGAACGCGTCGACGACTATGTGATCGCCGAACGCGCCGTGGTACTCGTTCGAGTAGCCGATGATCGTCGGGATCCCGGTAGCGGTGTCGGTGGCCAAGCCGATGCCGGCCACCCGATCGCCGATCGCGAAATCGTCTACTGCAGAACCGGTCTCGGAGACGATACCCGCGTATTCGTGCCCCAGCACCACTGGCGCGTCCGGATCGAAGGTGGCGAGCGGGTAGCCCCCGTCGTGCGCGACCTCGACGAATCGGCACGGGTCCTTCGACATGCTCAGGTCGCTGCCGCAGATCCCGCAGGCGACGACGTCGATGCGGATCTGATGGGGTGCCAACGGCGGCGGGTCGGCGATCTCGGTGACCGCGAATTCTCCCTGCTGGAAACGGACGGCCCTCATGCGCGCACGGCTCCCGTCTCGGCCGGCCGGCCGTAGTAGTCGGTATGGGCTTTGGTGATCGCTCCGACCAGCCCGCCGATCAGGTATTCGCGATTGTCCTCGGCGAACTGCATGCTCGCCTGACGCCCGACATTTCGCTTCCGGAAGTGCGGGACCACCTCGGAGGCGAACAATTCGTAGCTGCGTTTGGTGTCCTCCCAGCTCGCCATGTCGACGTGAAGGATCAAGAACGTGCCGAACCCTCCCGTCTTCTCGATCAGACGCTCGATCTGTGCGATCGCATCTTCGGGGGTACCGATGATCGCCTGACCGAACTCGCCGAGCGTGTCGTTTCGCCACTGATCGATGATTCCGGCAGGTGTATCTGCCCAGGCCGGGTTCTGGCCGGTCTGTCGATTCACGTAAGAAGCCATCGATCCGATCCGCCGGCTCACGGCGCGCTCGGCCTCGGCTCGGGTCTCGGCGATGAACATCGGAGTGACCACACGCCACGTCGCTCGGTCGGCGTGGTGGCCGTGCTCGGCCGAGACCTTCTCGTACACATCCCAGTTGCGATCCAGTGCGTCGAAGCCGCTGGGTGAACTCGCCGCGAGTGAGAGCAGGGAGAGGCCGTTCTTGCCGGCGAGCACCGAACCGTTGGGGGAAATCGTCGACGCTGTCACGGTCTCGATGCCGTCCGCACGGTAGGTGGGCAGTTGCGCACGTGCGTCACGCAACGTGAACCAGTCGGTTTCCATGTTGACGACCTCGCCGCGAAGCAACGCGAGAATGGCCTCGAGCGCTTCGCCCTGGCGACGACGCTGGTCCGACGGGTTGATGCCCATCATGTGCGCATCGAGGGGGATCTTGCCCGGGCCGGTGCCGAAGATGAGTCGTCCGCGCGTCTGCAGATCGAGCTGAGTGATGCGGTCGGCCGTGATCAACGGGTGGTGATAGGGCAGAGACGTCACGCCTGTGCCGAACTGGATGCGCTCGGTTCGCTCTGCGGCGGCCGCGATGAACATGTCCGGGGCAGGCACGATCTCGGCGCCGGTCGAATGATGCTCACCCATCCACGCTTCTTCGAATCCGAGGTGGTCCAGGTGTGTCATGAGGTCGATATCGCGTCTGAGTTGCAGGGCGGGATCGGCGTCGAGCGGATGGTACGGGGCGAGGAAGGCTCCGAAGCGGATGGACGATGCGGACCACACGATGACAACTCCTGTCGACAGGGGAGTGATTTGGATCACTCGCTCTGATCGAGATGTCTAACATGGATCAACTGATCCAATAAGTTGAGCCTCCCGCACAGTGGGAGATTTGTAATCACCTGTAGTTCAACGTTATCTGGTGCAATGACGTCGGATATCGTTGTTGCGAGTCGATCGACTGAACCAAGTACTTTCCGAAGGAGTATTGAAGAGGTATGCAACTGGACGTCACAATCACCCCCGACTCCTCGACCGTCGAACTGAACAGTGTCGACGACTTCACCAGTCTCTCGGTCGTCGTTGGCGGCGACGATCGATCCGAGACTCTGAGTCGGGTACTGGAACCGTGGGGGGAACTCGAGGGGGATCACGTCTGGCTCGACATCGGCCACTTGGAGCAAGCCGTCGCTGCCCGGATCGGAAACACCGAGTGGAGACAGAAGTTCTCCGCGATGGTGGACTACGCACGCGCCCACGGCTGGGTGGATCGCGACAACAGGGTGCGAGCACACCGTGAATCACTCTGACTCCGCGTTCGCCACGGTTGAGACGTTTGTCGATCCCGTGCGAAGCTCGTTCGTATGACCGACTCCCGGCAGAACCGTCAAGGCGACGCGACGCGTCTGCGTTTGCTCAAAACTGCTGAAAGGCTTTTCGCGACAGAGGGATTGGATGCAGTTTCGCTGCGCTCGGTCAACGCCGCGGCCGGTCTCGGGCCGTCATCGGTCCACTACCATTTCGGAACCAAGGACGATCTGGTCGCAGCGGTGCTGTTGGACATGGGAACGTCGGTGCGAGATCAGATCAGCGCGAACGTCGACGCCCTCTCCGCCGACAAGACGCCGCCGACGGTCGAGGCGCTGGTACGGGCCGTCACTGCGCCCTACAAGGCATTGCTCCTTCGCCATCGCACGCGGGGAATGCGATGGATCAGAATCGTCACGCAGATCTCGCAGCCGCAGATGTCACGACCGGGCCATCCAGCCCTCGAGGCGACCGAGCTGCACCTGCGTGAACATCTTCTCGACCAGGTCCGTCGTACTTTTCCTGCTACCGATCCCGAACGGCTCGAGACTCGCTGGGCGATTGCCTTGATGGGCTTCCTCCAGGCGTTGAGCCGGGCGGACGATTGGAGCGGAAGTGGCAAGCCGCTCGCGCCGGAGCGGCTTGCCGACTTCTACGAGGACCAGGTCGTCTTTCTGGTGGGTGGTGTGCGGCAGTTATTGGGGTGAGCGCCTAATCGATGCGTCTCCTATTTCTGCGCGACCACTGACTTCCGCATTTCCATTACATGAGTAATAGCTTCGGAAATTCCGGACCGGTAACCGATATTCTTTTCGGAATCACCCGGAGTGGAATCAAGCTCCGATTCGAGTCTCGTTTGAATGCGGTCCAGGGTATGGATTGTTCTTTTCACGATGGTTGATTCTCTTTCTGCGGTAAATCCGATAGAAGTATTCCGGATTGCCGAGCGTGTTCGTCGAGGACGCAGAGTGAAGCGAGGGTCATGCCCGCTGCGTACCCTCGCGAGCGTGCGTCAGTTCCTCGATTACGTGACTTGAACAGGTTGAACGTTTCGTGCAGGTGCACGAGGGTGTCGGTGGAGGCAGGCATTGGTCAGCTTCGCAATCAGCTCGTCTTCTCTGGACTTTGCTGTCAGCTCCGCTTCCGCTTACGGATGAACTCGGAAGACTCCGCAGTTTTCGCCCGCTTCTCCGCGCGGCGTTCCTTGATCGACTGGGCGGGTTTCTTCATGTTCTTACCCGGCGCCTTGTCAGCCATTGTCGCTCCTCATTTTTCGAAGTGGCAATCACAAACTGACCTCGACCATACTTCATTTACAGAAAAAAGCCAGTTGCTTCTTTTTTGCTACTTTTTTCCGGAGTCGACGGGGCTGACGGAAGTAATTCGGTGCAACGTGAAACGGCGAACCGCGCCGCTCGCGGGGTCGAAGGCGTCCAGCTGTCCGCCGCCAACGCTGACGGGGTCGACGATGCGATGCGTCGCGACCCCCTGGGCGTCGACGTAGCCGATGTTGACGCTCGAATTGTCTCGGGCCGCCGTGGCCAGCAAGGCGATGGTGGCGGCGTTGTTCTCCCGTGAACCGTCCGTTCGCACTCCGCCGCGGCCGGGGGCGGAAGCACGGTCTCCGGCCCGCATCGTGCGGACCAACGACGCCAGCTGATCCGCCGACGGGCTCGCCGGCATCCTCGACGCCGGTCGGCTGCGACGGTTGGGTACACGTGCCCCACGTGGGCGGAGATCGACCAACGTGCCCGAGGAGTCCTCACCTGCCGGCGCGAATCCGGCGGCTCGCAGCTCGGTCAGGACTTCGCGGAGAGGGGCCTGCGAAATCGCGACGGTGGGAGCCAAGGCGCGCAGTGCCAACGGCTCGGCCACTGCGGATGCGAGGACCTCCGCCAGCAGTGACGCGTCCTCACATCGAATGAACGACGCCGCCACTCCGGCACGCAGTCGTCCGTGTCGACGGGCGACATCGTCGATCAAATACGAAAGTGATTGGGGGACAGGAGTCTTCGATTTCGAAGCGAACATCGCATGCAGTTCGGTGGCCGTCAGACCGGCGTCGAGCGCACGACGCACGCTGTCCTCGCTGATGCGGTACATGGACGCCGATCCGGCCGACTCGATGTCTGCGACCAGGCTCACCTGCTCGAGCAGGTCCGGTACCAGCGGGCCGGGCGCAACCAGAGTCAGATCCGCCTGGACCAGGATGTAGTCGATGGGCTCGGGTAGCGCGGACTGCATTTCGGCTTCGGCGTCCCCGCCGTGCAGCAAGGCTCGTCCAGGTGACGACAACGCGCCGCGGGCCACCAGCCCGAGAGCAGCGGCCTCGTCCAGAGTCCGCTCGATCGCGAACGTCCGCAGGCGCCCGCTCCATCGCGGGCGTCGCCACGCCAGCAGCCGACTTACCTCGACGGCCGACGCGGTCTGGCCGCTGTCGAGTTCGGAGAGCAGCCCCAGAATGGCCTGACGATCTCGCGGAGCCGCCGGAGCGCGGCCCTCCTCGGACAACGCCGCGATCGGCTTGTCGGTGGAATCGCGCAGCCCGATCATCCACGGGACTCGAGGTACGTCGACCCAGGCGGACGCCAGGACCTCCCACCGTCGCGCTGTGGATGCGTTCAGCCAGCCGTCGACCGCAAGCGTGGGCGTCCAGTATTCGTCCGCGTTGTCCGAGACCGGCGCCGGGTCTGGTGTTCCACTGGCGATGAGTCCGGCTGCCGAGAGCAACTCGACAAGTAGGCTCACGCGCGCTTCGTCGAGATCGGCCGTCTTGGCCACGCGTCGTAGTTCTCGAACACCGAGCCCACCGGCTCGCAGTGCGGGGGCCGGCGCTGCGCCCAGAACAGCGATCACGTTCTCGCATTGGCGTACCAACTCGAGCGCCTCGCCGGCTGCTGCGGCGTTCACGTCCGCCGGCTTGAGTTTGTCGCCCCCGATGACAGGTGCGGTCAGCGTCGTCGGATCGAAAACCGGCTCGCCGCGGATGACTTGACGAACCGTCGCCGGAAGCTCGACGGTCTGCTCGTCGAGCCACCGCAGCAGGCCGGCCGCCAGCAGTCGTTGAACCGGGCGCTCAGGCGGCGTTCCGGGGGCAGCGTCGCGGGTGCGACCGATCGGGCTGGAGTTGGCGAGTGTCTCGAGGAGATCCCGCTCGCGGGTGTCCAGAGCGTTGAGCGCAGCCGAGATCTCGGTCTCGGTCATCGCCTCGGCAGGTTCGAGGGCGCGCCCCACACGCCACGGAATCATCCCGATGACTGCCGGGACGACGCTGATGGGATCGACACCCCAGATGAGGGCGGACGCGCGCATCTTCGACAGAGACTTGTCGACGGCCTTCTTGGTGACCTTGCCCTTGCCGGTCAGGGCGCGTTCGGCGATCGCACTGTTGAGCTCCGCCCGCGTCATCGGAGTTTCCTCGGCGCCGGCCAGTGCCAACAATTCGAGAAGACCGAAATCGAGGGTGTCGAGTTCGTCCGCGGCTCGGCTGACCGACGCGCGTTGCTGTGCCCGACCGCTGAGAACCACCATCGTGCTCGGCGGCGGTACGGCCAGATCGGGGCGCAGACGCAGCAACTCCGTCAACTCGGCGTCACTGCGCGCCGAGAGCCAATCGGTCAGACTTTCGGCTGCGGAACTGCCCGCCGGGGTGCCACGTGTTTCGGTCATCAGGTATCAGATTAGAGACCTGGTCTGTACGGCGTAACGGCGTCCTGTCAAAATGACTTCGTGGCCAACAATTCGAAGCAACACTATGTAGATCCAGGATGGCCGGAAACTGCAGACGGAGATCACGCAGTGACCGAATTGTCATCGACCCGCGCAGGTGGACTTTCACCCTTCGGCGAGGACACCACCTTTCCGGTTCCGGTGGAGTCACTTCCTTACCTACACCCGCACACCGTCATCAACCGATAACAACTCGACACGAAGAAGGCCCGCACCGAATCGGTGCGGGCCTTCTTGATGTTCGAGCGTCCGAGCGGACAGTCTTGCCGGTGTTACTTGAGGAACGACTTCGCGGTGTCGGCGACTGCGAGGATCTGCGGGTCGACCGGGATACCGTTGGCCTCGGCGAATGCGATTGCCTGATCGATGGCGTCGGCGACCGGGTGTGCAACGGTCTGTGCGACCTGCTGCGCCGGAGCCGGAGCTGCCTGAGGAGCCGTCGTGGCCGGAGCGGAACGCTCGGTGGCGCCGCTGCTCAGCCCGAGGCTGGAGGAGCAGGACGGCCATGCGCCCCAACCCTGGTTTGCGAGAACACGCTCGGCAACAACGATCTGCTGCTCGCGAGTGGCCTGGTTTGCGGTGGCTGCGTACTGTCCGCCGCCGTGTGCGTTCCACGTGCTGGGGGAGAACTGCAGTCCGCCCTGGTAACCGTTGCCTGTGTTGATGGCCCAGTTTCCGCCGGCCTCACACTGGGCGAGACGATCCCAGTCGGAGTCGGGGGCAGCGTTTGCGGTTCCGGTGGCTGCAATTCCTGCTACGCCCATGATGGCGCCGGTGACGGCGACCTTGGCGACAGTGCGGCCGGTGGTGGTGGGCTTGCGATGGCGTCCGCTCATGATGGTCGAAATCCTCTCCACACGCGCCTGCGAGGTCAGCTGTCGGGTTCGGGCTGAGAGGTCGCCCGGCCTCGCCTTTCCTGGCTGGAAAGGGTCTGGCTTCACCCCAAGATTCGGTCTTGCGATCGAACCGGTGTCCACTGGAGAACTTTTCTGTTCTCACAGAGGACTTTGGGTCCCCCGTCCTCGTCCCTGGAATGCTCTGTCGGAAGTCCGGTACCCGCGGGACAAGGCTTGGCGCGGCGGGCCGGAGGTGGCCGAGTTTCCCGGCCGAAAACGACGGTAACGGCTCGAGTCGCTCGTGTCACCATTTGATAACGCGGCGTGGCGAAAGCCGTACAACGCGTCACACAAAGCGCAGGAGACTCTTCCCAGGTAGGTGGGGGTGCCCGAGTGAATGTCCGGTTGTGTCCGTTCCGTTATCCATCCGTAATGTGAGCAAGGTCACACGTTATGTGGAAATACAATTTCGGGCGATTGAGAGGTGTGTCGATCCGGGCCCAAGGTGTGGCCCGTGTCTCAACATCGAGATCGAAACTTAGGTTAGGTTTGCCTGACTTGCCTCGATTGGGCAGGTTTCGCAGAGTCTTCCAAAGAAGTAGGGCACCCCTCATGAAACTGCAATACCGTCGGCGTGCGGTCACCGCATCACTCGCCGTCGCCGCTGCTGCTGTCGGCCTGGCCGTCACTGCTCCCGCTGCACACGCCTCACCCGAGGATCCGACACACGGTGTTGTCGGAAGCTATTCCGCAACCCAGCCCGGCGACATCGTCGTCGACTCGGCAACCCACCGCGGATACATCACGCAGTACGGCGGACCGACCAGCTCGTTGTCCGTCGTCGACACGAACACCGGCAAGTCCGTCGGCACCATCGACGGCGTCGTCGGTTACCCGTCGGCACTTGCCGTCGACTCAGGCCTCGGACGCGCATACGTGTCCTCCTCCTACGGCGGCGCGATCTCGATTGTCGACACGAAGACCGGGAAGGTCGAAAAGACGGTCACGCTGAGCGAGAAGAACCCCGACGGCTCGCGTCCGCAGATCAACGATGTCGTCGTCGATCCCACAACACACCGCGCGTACTTCTCGGACTACAAGTCCGGCAACATCCGAGTCGTCGACCCCAACGCCGCCGACGCCGTGTCGAGCATTCTGGTCCACAAGTCGGCAACGCCGACCAAGCTCGCCTTCGACAGTGTCCGCGGCTTCCTCTACATCGCGGACACCAACTTCTTCGACGAGAATTACGGCCGCACGCTGTGGCAGGCGGACGTACGCAAGGGCGGAGCACTCAAGTCGATCGTGCGTGCCGACAACCTCTACCCGGTCGACGTCGATGTCGACACGAACACCGGCAACATCTACATGACCGACACCCGGGCAACCAACCTGTGGGCGATCACCCCGGCCGGCGCGGTTCTGTCGAAGACCACGCTGTCTCCGACCGCGATTCCCAACGGCGTGGTCGTCGACGCTGCGGCAGGCATTGCATATGTCGCGGACGTCATGAACGGACACCTGTGGTCGGTCGATCTGACGACCCGCGCCACCACCGCTCTGACCGATACCAAGGTTCCGGCACTGGAGAAGGTCAAAAACCTCGCGCTCGACACCTCGACCGGCGCCATCGCGTCGACGACCAACGGGGGCAAGGTGACAGTCGTTGCTGCGTACCCGCTACCCGCGACCGTCGAATTGCCTGCCGCTCAGGTAGGTAAGGCGTATTCGCAGAAGCTCACTGCCGCCGATGCGCGCGCAACCTTTGCACTCACCAGTGGCACTCTGCCCGGCGGACTGTCCCTCGCACAGGACGGCACCATCTCGGGTACCCCCACCGCTGTCGGCAGCGTCACCGTCGAGGTCACTGCGAAGAGCGTGCTTTCGCGTGCTTCGAGCGTGACCATCGTGGTCTCCGAGGGGCCGGTCGGCCCCGTCGATCCGGGCAACCCGGGAACGGGTACCGGTTCGCTCGGTAACCTCCCCGGACTCGGTAGCCTCGGCCGCTGATACGACCTGATACCAGAGAACCCGACCACAGCAACTGCTGTGGTCGGGTTCTTCGGTCCGCGGGCCCGCTATGCGTAATCGACGCGGTCCACGACTATGCGTAATTCACCCGGTCCACGTCGACGATCTCCTTGCCGAGCGGCATCAGCGAGATCGGAATCATCTTCAGGTTCGCGACCGCGAGCGGAATTCCGATGATCGTGATCGCCATCGCGACGGCGGTGACGATGTGTCCGATCGCCAACCAGATACCGGCGATGATCACCCAGATGACATTGCCGATCATCGAACCGACACCAGCGGTCGGCTTGTCGACGACGGTCTTACCGAACGGCCACAGTGCGTAGATGCCGATGCGGAATGCCGCGATTCCGAAGGGAATCGTGATGATGAGGATGCAGCAGATGATGCCTGCGGCGAAGTAACCCAACGCCAGCCAGAAGCCGCCGAAGACCAGCCAGATCACGTTCAGGAGGATTCTCATGGTCAGTGACCTTTCGGTTGGAGGCGGGAGTGATCAGCGCACGCGTCGACCGGATCTGAGCGTGTAGACGATGGCCAGGAGGAAGCCGATCGGGCACGCGAGTGCTACCAGGTACAACGCCAGGCCGGGTGGGGTGTCGCTGAAGATATGGACTGCGAAGATGGCCACGATCGCCAGGAATCCGACGATGAACAGTGCCATCGCCGTACGGAACAGACCGTTTCCGGTGCCGGAAGTGCGCGGGTTCGGTTGAGGGTCCACACCTACGAGGATAGTGCCTGTAAACCTGGGTGCCGACCCGGGTTCGTCACAGGTAGACTGTTAACAGACTGCGCGCCCCGCTGAAGCAAGTGTGGGGCGCGTTCTTTTGCATTCTTCCACCGGAAGCGATGCGAGCAAGGCCATGAGGCTCTTCCGAGAGCCTCCCGAGCACATTGGGGCAGACGCCCCAGTCGAGTGATGAGCAGGTGAACGCGGTGCCGACCGGCAAGGTGAAGTGGTACGACGTCGAAAAGGGTTTCGGCTTTCTGTCGCAGGAAGAGGGCGAGGACGTCTACGTCCGTGCTTCCGCTCTCCCCGAGGGCGTCGAAGGCTTGAAGGCCGGCCAGCGCGTCGAGTTCGGAATGGCTGCGGGCCGCCGCGGTCCGCAGGCACTGAGCCTGAAGGTACTCGAGCCGGCGCCGTCGTTGCGCGGCGCGACGGCGACGCGTCGTGAGCCCGTCGAGCGTAAGCACACCCCTGATCAGTTGCACGGCATGGTCGAGGACATGATCACGTTGCTCGAGGCGAAGGTCCAGCCGGATCTGCGCAACGGCAAGTACCCGGACCGCAAGACCGCTCAGCGGATCTCCGAGGTCGTCCGGGCCGTCGCTCGCGAGCTCGACACCTGATCGCTCGATACGAGCTGCCATACACGGCTTCGAAACAAAATGCCCTGCACACCAATCGGTGTGCAGGGCATTTTCGACGTTCCGGGGATCAAGCGGTCTTGATCGACCAGATCAGCAGTCCCTGTTCGCTTCCCTCACCGACGGCGAGGTGGATTTCGACGCCGACGAGTTGCTTGACGGGATCGCTCGAAGACTCGACCGTCACTGCCAGGGCCTCGCCGGGCTCGAAGACTCGGGGCTCACCGGTCTGGTTGCCGTCGGCATCCTCGTAGACGGCGAGCAGTGCCCACTGCGCATCCGAGACGTCCGTCGACAACGACAGCTGCAGCGGGTAGCCCGCTGGAACGTCGAGTGCGTAGATGTCGCCCACCTGGGCGCACTGGGACAGGTCGATGGTGCAGAAACCGGCAGGGTTCGTTTCGATCGTCTTGCCGTGTGCGTATGCAGTGATGACCGGCAGCTTGTCGGGGTCGTCATTGATGTTCTTGATGATCACGAAAAGAACGGAGACGTAAGCAACCAGTGCCACCACCATCAGGACACTGATCGCTGCCACGATCTTCTTTGTTCTCGAGCGCATCATCACTGCGGAGTACTTCCTTGTCCTCGGTTGGATTTACCGGTGTAAATCACTTCGGTCACTTCTTGTTCGGCCAGATCGGGTCGCTTCCCGCCGAGGCCGGGCAGGAGGCTGCTTCCTCGGTAGCTCAGGAAGGTCTGCAGAAGCCCGATCGTCAGGAACACCGATACAACAGTGAACCCGATCCAGTATTCGGTCGGAAGCAGAACCCCCAATGCGCCGCCGAGTACCCAGCTCAGCTGCAGAACCGTCTCGGATCTACCGAATCCGGACGCGATCGATTCCTCGGGCAGGTCGTGCTGGAGTGACGCGTCGAGTGAGACCTTGGCGAGCGCGCTGGCGGCCGATGCGATGAGCGTGGCAAGCGCGGCCGTCATGAGGTTGTCCGTCAGAGCTGCGATCACCGCGATGATCCACACCGACGCAGTACACCGGAGCACGATCAAGGCAGGCCGGCCGAGCTTGAGGCGCGCACCCGTGGCATTTCCGGCGAAGTTACCCAGACCGGCTGCTGCGCCGACCAGGCCGAGCATCATGGCCTGCTGGAGCGGCTCGTGATCGGTGCGTGATTTGGCGACGAACGCGATGTAGAGCGTCAGGAAGCCGGTGAGCACGCGAATGGTGCCGTTGCCCCAGAGTCCGATGATCACGGCGCGTCCGAGAGGCTGACGGACCTTGGCAGGTTTGGCGTCCGGCTGCGGTGGGGCGCTGCCGGCGTGATGCGCTTCGTCCGGGTGGTAGGTGATGGTCGCGGGTACCTCACCCTCGGTGACCTCGACCCACGACGGGATTCGCATGCTCAGATATGCGCCGAACACGGTGACGGCGACCGCGAACCACAAGGCGCCGGTGGAACCGAAAGCGAGCGCGAGCGCACCTGCGACCGCGCCGGCCCCGATCGTTCCACCGATCAGCCCGAAGACCGTCAGACGCGAATTCACGCGCACCAGGTCTATTTCCGGTGGTAAGACACGTGGTGTCACTGCACTCTTGAGCACCGAGAACGATTTACTGAGCACCATCATGCCGAGCGCGGCCGGATAGAGGATCCAACTGTCGAAGTTGAAGACCAGGATCACCGCGAGGAGCGTCCGGATTCCGAACGACGACGCGAGTGCGATGCGGCGTCCGCGCTGCAACCGGTCGAGCATGGGGCCGATGAGCGGTGCGATGACCGCGAACGGTGCGATCGTGATCAGGAGATAGAGCGCGACCTTGGTCTTGTCCTCGCCCGTCGCCGCCGAGAAGAACAGGGTGTTGGCCAGAGCGACGGAGATCGCCGCGTCGGTCGCGTTGTTCGTCATCACCGCGTAGGTGAGAGCGGTCAGACCGGACTTGTCCGCGCCGTCGGCCTTCGCCGCGCGCTGGAAGGTCGCGATGCCCTTGTTCGTCAGTTCGCGGCTGCGCATCGCTGCGACGCGAGTGACGGTGAGCTTGCGAGGCATCGGTGGAGCCTTGGGAGCGTCCGCCCCCGGCGTCTTCGAACCGGCCGCGGATTCGGAGTCTCCCCGCGATTCGGGAATCGGATGCAGCGGTGGCAAAGGCGTGCGACGGGCAGCGGGACGGGCCGAAGGTGGGTAATTGTCCGGGCGGGCCGCGGGTGGGTAATTGTCGTAACCGGGGTGCACCTGTTGCCCCTCCGGCTCGTCGTGGATTCGCCGAGTTTCGGGGTCGTAGGGTTCGCGCGGTCCGGTCACCACTCAATTCTGTCCTAGTGTCGGCGCGGCTACCACGCACACCCCTGCGAGTCCTGTGTCATGTCGGACTCAGTTAACAAAACGGACTTCGAACATCTGCGGCCAATACTTGCCGGTGAGCAGGAATCGATCGGTACCGGGAATCTGCGCGATGCCGTTGAGAACGTCGACGGTGCTGGTCGATCCGTCCGCGACGAGTTCTTCGCGTAGCGGCGAAGCGTCGTACACGTTCGTGACGCTGCCGTCCGACGGGTCGATTCGGACGACGGTGTCCGTGGTCCAGACATTGGCGTAGACGGAGCCGTCTTCGGCGCATTCCAATTCGTTCAGCTTGCCGACGGACTCCGAAGATCTGGTGACGTCGACGGTCGAGATCGGCGCAAAGGTTTCGGGATCGCGAAAGGTCAACGTGGCCGAACCGTCGCTCGAGACAATCCGATCCCCGAGCGAACAGATTCCCCATCCCTCGGTGTCGAGTGGGAACCGCCCCCGTTCGGTCAAGGTGTCCTTGTCACGGGCGATGGCAACGCCGTCTTTCCAGGTGAGTTGCCACAGTGTGTCTCCGGCGACCGTGATGCCCTCACCGAACAACGGCGGGTCGAGATCGGCACGCGCAACTTCCGGTCCCGAAGCGGGGGGCTGCTCGTCGGAGATCTCGCTCGAGCGCACCCAGGACTGCCCGACGCGTCCGGTGCTTTCGTACAACCGGTTTCCGTCGATCTCGAGGCCCTGCGTGAACGCGTCGGGATCGTGCGCGGACACTCGAACGATCTCGACGGAGCCGGTTTCGGACGTGAGGTTGTCGGGAGCGCCGGGGGAATCGGAGCACCCCGCCAAGGCCGAGGCGATCACGGCGACCACTGCAAAAGTGCGCACGGAATTGGCGTGTGACCTACTCATCTGCCCAGCATGGCAGCCCAGTGCGTTGCGGACTTGCGGTGGTGCGGCAAACTGGAGGAGTGAGTGTTGCTACTTCTCCAGAGCGTGCAGTGCCGCGCCCAGTACTGGCCGATGCGGTCGAGCTTGCCCGAAAGGCAGTCGTCGACCTGCATGAAGGCGGTGTGGGGGCATACCTCGGCGTGACGTCGGAGGACGAATTTGCCGCCACCCATCGATTTGCAGCAGACATTCCGGGATACCGCGGTTGGCAGTGGGCGGTTGTCGTCGCTGCCGGACCGGAGGACACCCACGCCACGATCAGTGAGTTGGCGCTGTTGCCGGGTCCCGACGCGTTGGTTGCGCCGGAATGGCTGCCATGGGATCAGCGGATTCGTCCCGGCGATCTGTCCGTCGGTGACCTACTCGCCCCGCCGGCCGAGGATCCTCGCCTCGTTCCCGGCTACGTCGCCACCGGTGACCCGGAAGTCGACGAGGTAGCTCTCGAAATCGGGCTCGGCCGCAAACAGGTCATGAGCCGCGAGGGCCGACTCGATGCCGCGCAGCGTTGGTTCGACGGTGACTTCGGCCCGGAGTCGGAGATGGCGAAGGCCGCGCCGTCGACGTGTGGACTGTGTGGATTCTTCCTTCCACTCGCCGGTTCGCTGCACGCAGCGTTCGGTGTGTGCGGAAACGAACTCTCCGCAGACGGCCGTGTGGTCAGCGTGTCCTACGGTTGTGGCGCGCACTCGGACACCAGCCTGCCGCTCGGTGCGGGCTCGCCGCAGTTCGACGCATTCGACGACGGGGCCGTCGAGCTGATTGCGGTGCCCGCTCGCCCGTCGAGCGCTGTTGCAGTTGAGGATTCGGTATCCACCGAGTAGAAGATCCGTTCGGTACGGACGCACTCCGCGAGGCGACGCTGCGCGCGTGGTCGGAATCTCCGACGCGATTGCGTGAAGACGCGGCTGCGGAATCCGACCTCGCAAAGGCCGGGTACCGCGACCGTCTGCTCACCGAACTGGCGCAGAACGCTGCCGATGCAGCTGCACGCGAGGGCGTCCAGGGCTCTTTGTGGGTGGATGTGGACGGTCGGACGCTGACGGTGGCGAACACGGGCCGTCCACTGGACGAATCCGGTGTACATGCGCTGACCGCGCTGCGCGCGTCGAACAAGGTCGACGCCGACGAAGGTGTGACGGGACGGTTCGGCGTCGGATTCTCGGCAGTTCTCTCGGTCAGTGACGAGGTGGAACTGCGCTCGTCGACGGGATCGATTCGATTCTCTGCCTCGCACACTCTGCGCGAGATCGAGTCTCGCGAACTCCCGGTACCGGAAACCAGTGTCCCCGTACTTCGTTTGGTGTGGCCGTCTGGCGAATTGCCGAGCGATGGTGCTGATTCGGAAGTGGTGCTGACGCTTCGGCCGGACGTCGATGCCGCGGCGCTGCTTTCGCAGATGACACGTGAGGCAGTCGACCTGCTGCTCGAACTCCCGGCTCTCGGATCAATTCGTCTGGGTGAGAGAACTTTTCGGCGATCGGAACGGGTGCTGGATTCCGGCCTCGTCGAGATCGCGATAGGTGATCGCACGTGGTGGCAGTACACCGCGCCGAACGCGCGATGGTTGGTGCCGGTCCGCGACGGGGTCGTCGAGCCGGTCGCAGACGACGTCCTGCGGGCGCCGACGCGATCCGACGAGGAACTGTCGATCCCCGCGATCATCATTGCCGACATTGCAATGCAACCCGATCGGCGACGCCTCATGCCCGCTGCACCGATCGCTCCGCTTGCCGAGGGGTACGCGAAGTTCCTTGCTGCACTACCTCCTCGGCAGCGAACGGCACTCGTCCCGATCCCTGCCTTTGCCCGCAGCGAAACCGATTCGCTTCTGCGCGAAGCGCTTCTGAAGGAGCTGCAGGAAAACGAGTGGCTTCCGGTGGTCGGTGAACCCGACCGCGCGCCGCAGCGAGCATCCGTGGTGCCCGGGCTCGGTGATGACCTTGCCGAGTTGCTCACCGACATCATCGGCGGCCTGGTTGTCCCCGAGCTCTCCGGCCCCAAGCACGAGCGAGCACTCGCGGCAGTGTCGACGCACCGCATCGGGCTCGCGCGCATCGCGGAACTGCTCAGCGGTTCGGAACGTGAACCGAAGTGGTGGAATCGACTCTATTCGGCTCTCGAGCCCTTGGTGATCGACACTCTTGCGGTGGAAGAGCTTGGAACACTGCCGGTTCCGCTCTCCGACGGACGGACGGTGACCGGGCCGCGGACCGTCGTCGTCGGCGTCGAACTGGGCGAAGACGCGCCGTCGGTGCAGTGGACGAGGTTGGTTCATCCCGTCGCGGTTCACCCGTTGCTGTCTCGATTGGGAGCGCAGACCGCGAGTGCCACCGACCTGCTGTCCGATCCGGTGCTGCGCGCATTGATCGAAGATGCTGCGGACCAAGATGATTCGGTAGCGACGGAGTTGGCGCAAGTTGTACTCGGATTGGCGGCCCACGTGGCGCCAGGGGCGCTGCCGTCGTGGATCGGTGAAGTGCTGCTTCCTGATTCGGAAGGCGAATTGCGGTCCGCCGACCAACTTCTGCTTCCGGGAGCTCCCCTTGCAAGCGTCCTGGTCGAGGATTCTCCCTTCGGCATCGTCGACGCTGATTTTGTTCAGCGGGTGGGGGAGCAGGCGCTACGGGTAGTCGGTGTCGGGTGGGGTTTCACGGTGGTCCGTGAGGAATTGCCGTCCGGCCCCGATCACGATCTCGACGCCGAAGACGCATGGTGGGACAC
Organism: Rhodococcus sp. Ni2; assembly: GCF_021352185.1. Taxonomy (NCBI): domain Bacteria; kingdom Bacillati; phylum Actinomycetota; class Actinomycetes; order Mycobacteriales; family Nocardiaceae; genus Rhodococcus; species Rhodococcus sp. Ni2. The sequence continues at coordinate 756,338 of NZ_WOXZ01000001.1, read as the reverse complement.
CCTCGACGAGGACCCCGAATACATCGAAGCCGTGCGCGATCTCGATCTCGTGGACGAAGACCGCTGGCCGCAGGCGCTGTCGCTGCTGGTCGAGTCGCCGGCGACGCGGGCGCTGCTCACCGACCGTCGTGGATACACGGCGTGGTGGTTGCGTTCGAATGCCGAACTCGGCGGTGAGGTGCTGGGCTTGCTGCGCGCTCCGGGCGATCGCACCTTCGAGGGATTGCTCGATGCTGCCGAACACCCCGACGCCGGATTCTTCTCCGGATTGCTGGCATCGGATACCGTCGACGATCCGGAACTGGCTCAGCTGCTGCTCGATCGGCTTGCCGACCCACTACGGATGCCGGCCTCCGCCGTCGTCGCGCGGACGCACCGACTGCTGGGTGAGGCAGCGCAGCGACGGGTTCTCGACCTGGAGGAACTGCACCTGCCTCCGTTCGTGCGAGGCCTTTCCGGCGATCTGGTCGATCCCGGCGACGCCCTTGTTCTCGACCAACCGTGGCTGGGAGCAGCACTACCTGCGCAACGAGTGGTGCTCGGCAGCTTCGAGACGGCCGACGCACTGGCAGATCTGCTCGACGTCGCGACGGCGTCTGCATCCGTTCACGGACGAGTGAGCAGCACCGGCGTCGTGACGACTTGGGCGAACGAACCGCAGGCAGTTCTCGGCTTCGCAGCCCTCGGCCGTGAGGTACCCAGCGGCGAGGTAGTGATCCATCACGAACTGACGGTGGAACTGACGGGGGCGGTCGAGACGACGGTGATCGTGCCGTGGTGGGTGGACTCGGACGGCGTTCATCACGTGATGCGTACGTGGACTCTGCCGCAAGGAATGTGAGGGCAGATGTCTTTTGATCAGTGGGTACTCGACAGCGCAGTGAGTCAGCGGACGGCGTGGCTCGTAGACGTCGTCGACGTCATCACCGACAGCGGCGGAACCCTCGCGTCGTGGCTGATCGCGACGCTGCTCACGATCGTGCTTCTGGTTCGGGGACTGCGTACCGAAGCTCTGCTGATCGCCGGATCGATGTTGACCGGTCTGCTCGTGATGAGCGGATTGAAGCGCATCTTCACGCGAACCCGCCCACCCGTTCCGGAGCGATTGATCGAAATCGATTCGTATTCGTTCCCGTCGGGCCACGCGATGATGAGCGCGATACTCGCGACTTCGGTTGCCGCCGTGATCCTTCGTCTTGCCTTGCCGAGGCTCGCGAAGATGGCAATGCTCGCGAGCCTCGGCCTGTACACGATCGCCGTCGGATTCTCCCGCGTCTACCTGGCTGCCCATTGGATGACCGATGTACTAGCAGGTTGGGCGTTCGGGATGATGTGGGCCGGGGTGTGGATCTGGGGAACCGCGCAGATCAGAAAGCGCCGGGCGCTGGTTACTTCGTGAGCTCGGCGAGTAGTTGGCTCGTGGCCCACGGCAAGCTCAGTGCCGAGCTTGCGGTCAAGGCCGCACCGACCTGCGGAGCCTGATCGTCGTTGACGTAGACGACGCGATTGTCCTTGACCACGTCGAGTTGCTGGAAGCCAGGGTTGTTTCGGACCGCCTGTGCGGCATCGGGATTGCCGATGACAACGAGACGGTCCACGTCGAGAAGATCCAGTCGTTCGGTGGAGATCGGCGCGTAGAACTCACCGTTCATCAAGGCCTCGACCGCGGGAGCAGGTTTGAATCCGAGACTGCCGAGAACCCGTCCGCGGGCGTCCTCGGAGGAGAAGGCGTAGAACTCCGGGGTCGCGTCGACGCTGATGATCACCGCGGTCTGGTCTGCAAATTCCGGGTGAGCGCTTCTGGCGTCGGCGAACTGCTTGTCGATATCGGCGACCAACTTCTCGCCGTCGGCTTCGCGACCCACTGCCTTCGCTGCGGTCTTCGTCGTGATCTGCCACGGAGTTGCGTAGTCGCCGTAGGCCGGATCCTTCGCGACGGTCGGGGCGATCGCGGAAAGTGTGCTGTACAGGTCTTTGTCGATGCTCGAGTAGAGCGCGAGGATCAGGTCGGGCTCGAGCGCAGCGATCTTTTCGACGCTGATCGTGGTTTCGGGATTGCTGCCGACGACGGTCGGTTCGGTTCCGCCCCAAGGGCCGGTGACCCATGGCCACGTGCGGTTGACGTCCGGTTCGCCCGGGTACTGGTTGACCATTCCGACGGGCTTGATGCCCAGAGCCAACAGAGCCTGCTCGTCGTTGTAACCGACGGTGACGATCCGTTGTGGTTCGGAATCGATCGTGGTGCTGCCGAAAGCGTGATCGATCGTGACGGGGAAGGCGCCACCACCGGAACTCGACGGACTACTTGCTGCGTCGTCGTTCGAACTGCAGGAGACGAGTGCTGTGCCGACCAGGGCGACCACAGCAACGGATGTCAGTCTCGTCCAACGTCCTCGGCTTTTCCAACGATTTCGGTGGGAGATCTTCACGGCTACGTGGTTCCTTTCAGCATTGACAAGCTAAGACCGACACTGGAGTGCAGGGTAGGCTTACCATACTGAAAGGGTGAATCGACCTGCTCAGTCGACCAGACCGGCGCCCTGCTGTGCGCCCTTGTCACCGCGCACAGCTGCGCGTCGTTGAATGGAGAACAGAGCGAAGCCGAGGAAGCCGACTCCGATACCCGCGTAACAGATCGGGAGTGCATCCGACCAACGATCGCCGCTCACCGCGACCACGATCGTGGCGATCACCCACAACGCGGTGCCGATGATCAGTGCCGGCGCGGGTGCGGACAATTTGCCGATCAGGCCTGTTGTGTTGCGAGTCTCCGTCACAAAATTAACGCTACCCGTACCCCGGTGGCCTACTCTCCCTAGTGCGACCGGCTTCATGTGCGCCGGCACACGGCGACCTACAGCGATGGGGAAAGAACAAACATGGCGGCACCCGGCAAGATCCTCGACACCTATTTCAAGATCAGCGAACGAGGGTCGACGATCTCGACCGAGATTCGCGGCGGTGTCGTCACCTTCGTGGCGATGGCCTACATCGTGGTCCTCAACCCCCTGATCCTCGGCAGTTTCTCGGCTGACGACGCTGCAGCGAAGACCGACGTTCTCGGCAACATCCTTCCGGTCAACCAGGTGGCTGCGGTCACCGCTCTGGTTGCCGGCCTGATGAGCATCGTCTTCGGTGTCGTTGCCAACTATCCGTTTGCCATCGCCGCGGGTCTCGGCATCAACAGCCTGCTCGCCGTCACAATCGCACCTCAGGTCACCTGGCCCGAGGCGATGGGCCTGGTGGTCATCGACGGTGTGATCATCGTTCTGTTGGCACTCACCGGCTTCCGAACTGCGGTGTTCAATGCGATTCCCTCGGCATTGAAGTCCGCGATCGCGGCCGGTATCGGCATGTTCATCGCCTTCATCGGACTGGTCGACGCCGGATTCGTCCGCCGTATCCCCGATGCCGCCGGTACGACGGTTCCCGTCGGACTCGGAATCAACGGCTCCATCGCTTCGTGGCCGACCGTGGTGTTCATCTTCGGTGTGCTGCTCATGGGTGTTCTGGTAGTGCGCAAGGTTCGTGGTGGACTGCTGATCGGCATAGTCGTCACGACGATCCTCGCCGCGATCATCGAGGCAGTTGCCGACGTCGGACCCTCGCTCGGAACCAACCCCAAGGGCTGGAACCTCAGCATCCCCGCGATCCCGGAGATGCTCGGTGGTATGCCTGATCTGAGCCTGGTCGGCGACGTCAGCATCTTCGGCGCATTCACCCGCATCGGTGTTCTGGCCGCCAGCCTGCTTGTCTTCACCCTCGTGCTCGCGAATTTCTTCGACGCCATGGGCACGATGACGGGTCTCGGTAAGGAAGCCGGCCTGACCGACAAGGACGGAAACCTCCCCAACGTCGGTCGCGCGCTTGTCGTCGAAGGCGCGGGCGCGATCGTCGGCGGTGGCGCTTCGGCGTCGTCGAACACCGTGTTCGTGGAATCCGCGTCGGGTATCGCCGAAGGCGCCCGCACGGGCCTGGCAAACGTCGTGACCGGACTGCTCTTCCTCGTCGCGATGTTCCTGACGCCGCTCTACTCCGTCGTGCCGATCGAGGCAGCTGCGCCTGCCCTCGTCGTCGTCGGTGCGCTGATGATCGGGCAGGTCCGAGACATCGATTTCACCAAGTTCTCGGTTGCTCTCCCGGCGTTCCTGACCATGATCGTCATGCCGTTCACCTACTCGATCGCCAACGGCATCGGCGTCGGCTTCATTTCATGGGTGGTCCTGCACGCTGCCAGCGGTGGTATCAAGAAGATCCACCCGTTGCTCTGGATCGTGGCGGCACTTTTTGTGGCCTACTTCACTGTCGGACCCATTACCGACGCCCTTACGTGAAATCAGGGTTGACCGGTATTCGATTACGTGAGCTACCGGCCAGCTCTTGACGTATTGTCTGACGCGTGACCACCGAAACTCGTGCGCTGGCCAGCGATCTTTCCCTGGCTGTAGTGCGTCTCACCAGGCATCTGCGCGGCCGCAGAGTCGACGCTCAGGTATCGCTGACGCAACTGTCCGCCTTGGCGAGCCTGGATCAGTACGGCCCGATGACTCCTGGCGTACTCGCAGCACGTGAGAAAGTGCAGCCGCCGTCGATGACGCGCGTTGTTGCTTCTCTCGCCGAGCTCGGTCTGGTCGAGCGCTCGCCGCATCCCACGGACGGTCGTCAGATCATCGTGAATCTGTCCGACGCCGGGCAGGCGTTGCTCGCGGACGAAACCCATGCGCGTGAGGCGTGGATGAACGAGCAGCTGGCCGGGCTGGGTGGCGAAGAACTCGCGACACTGCGCGGTGCCGTCGAGATCATCACCGAGATGGTCAACAAGACGGAGTAGCTCCGCTACCTAGAGGTCGTTGCCCAAACGAATTACTCGAGGGGCAAGATAGTGGGGTGCCCCGAGACCCCGATTCCGGCATGTTTGCCGCGCTCCGCAACCGCAACTACCGCCTTTGGGCTTCCGGACAGATCGTTTCTCTGGTCGGCACGTGGATGCAACGCATCGCCCAGGACTGGCTGGTACTGACGCTCTCGGACGGCAACGCGCTGGCGGTGGGCATCGTCATGGCCTTGCAGTTCGGCCCGACGCTGTTCTTGTCGGTGTGGGGTGGGGTGCTGGCCGATCGGTACGACAAGCGTCGGATCCTGATCTTCACGCAGTGGGCGAGTGCGGTATGCGCGCTGGTGTTGGGTCTGCTGGACGTCGGTGGGCTCGTCGCGTTGTGGCATGTCTTCCTGATTGCCTTTGCCCTCGGCTGTGTCTCGGCGCTCGACGCACCCGTGCGTCAATCGTTCACCATCGAAATGGTGGGCAAGGAACACCTGTCCAACGCCATCGCGCTCAACTCCATGACGTTCAACACGGCCCGCATCGTCGGTCCGGCCATCTCGGGTGTGCTGATCAACCTGATCGGAACAGGGTGGGTGTTCCTGCTCAACGTCGCAACATTCGGTGGGGTGCTCATCGCGCTCTACCTGATGAACAAGAAGGAGTTGATCCCGTCGGAACCGGCCCCGCGCACCAAGGGGCAGGTGCGCGACGGGTTCCGATATGTATGGGGCCGCAAGGACCTTCGCGTGATAATGGTGTCGGTCTTCATGGTCTCGACCTTCGGCCTGAACTTCGCGATCAGCCTGGCGGTGATGGCGCGCAACACGTTCGGCCTCGAGGCCGACGGTTACGGATTGCTGTCCACGACGCTCGCCGTGGGCACCCTTGCCGGCGCTGTGTACGCCGCAAGACGGAAGGAAGCGCCGCGGTTGCGGACGTTCCTCGGTGCCGCCGTGGCTTTCGGTGTGTTCGAGGTCGCGGTGGGATTGATGCCCACCTACGCGTTGGTGGCGCTGATGTTGATCCCCACGGGCGCACTGACGTTGACGTTCACGACGTCCGCGATGAACATCCTGCAGATGTCGGTGCCTTCCGAGATGCGCGGGCGGGTGATGGGTATCTACATGCTCAGTTTCCTCGGTGGCACACCGCTGGGAAGCCCGTTGCTGGGTTGGCTCGCCGACTCCGTGGACCCACGTGCGCCCTTGATCGTGGGCGGAGTGATCTCGCTCGTCTCGGGCACTGTGGCCGGGGTGTACCTGCTACGCAGCGAAGGGCTGAAACTTCGTCTTGCGCGACCGGAAGACGGTGGCAGGCTGCCGGTTTTCGTCCTGCGTCCGGTGATCGTATGCGACGCGACCGAACAGGCAGTCGAGGCTAGCCGCGCGCCGTGACCTTCTCACGCTTGGGAAACACCGTGTAGCTCAGGGCGATTGCTCCCCAGATTGCGAGTACCACTGTCAGCTTGCTGATCCATCCGTCGAGGGCTCCAGTGCGGGTGGGGTCGTCGACGAGGAAGATGGCCGCGCCGAGAAGTCCGCACGCGACGGCCCAGGCGATCGCGGCTTTGCCGAACTCGCGCCATTCGCGCAGTGCTCGCGCACTCCCGTACTTGGGTGGTGCGACGGGAGCCGGGCCGCCGGCGAATCGGTAGGCGAACCTGGCGTCGGCCCAGGAGATGAGGCTGTGTCCGAACGCGACGGAGAATCCGATGTAGGCCGCGGCAAGCCCATGGGTGAAGTTCGCCTCGCCACCGCCACGAAGATCGAGGGCTGTGGCGACGAGCAGTACGACATCCACCAGGGGCGCGCAGATGAGCAGTGCGGCGCCCAGCGTTTTGCGGCGCAGTAGATAGCGGGCCGCGAGACCTGCGGCGATGAACACCCAGAACATGATTTCGCACGCGATGATCAAGTGGACGATCATGACATCAGCTCATTTCTAGTACGACTGTGTTAGTGATTGAAAACTAGCACAGCTGTGTTAGTTTTGTGAAGTGGTGAAACGTAGCAGTCCGGATGAGCGGCGTGAAGAGATCGCCGAGGCCGTGTGGCGTGTGATCCGTCGAGACGGTGTGGCGAGCGCCAGCGTCCGGGCGGTCGCGGACGAGGCGAAGATGTCGACGGGGTCGCTACGGCACTTCTTCGCGACGCAGTCCGAACTCTTGCTGTTCGCGATGACGCTCGTGACCGTCCGGGTGGAGGAAAGGATTGCCGGCATCGACTTCGATCCCGACATCCGCCGCGCGATCCGTCAGTTCACCGATCAGTTCGTTCCCCTCGACCAAGATCGGCGTGAAGAAATGCAGGTTTGGGAGGCCTTTGCTGCTGCCGCCCAGACCGATTCGGCGTTGACGGCGGTGCGTGACGAGACAGACCGGACCTTGTTCGAGCACTTTCGTTCGTTCGTGGAAGCGGCGCATCGAGCGGGTTTTCTACGGCCGGGTGCCTCGGTCGACATCGAGGCGATGAGATTGCATGCGCTCGCCGACGGGCTCGCGTCGCACGGCGTCGACAATCCCGAGCGAACCAATCCAGAGGTGATCAGCCAGGTGCTCGACGCGCATTTTGTCACGCTGTTGCGCTAGGTCGGGAGTAGTGGTGGGGGGCTCGCGGTGCGTACGGCACGATAGACCCGTGGTTCACGTCATCGACATCTCAGATCCCGCCGATCCCCGGCTGGATGACTTTCGCGATCTCAACTCTTCGGATCGGCGCCCCGACCTGCCGGAGGGCAAAGGACTGGTCATCGCCGAGGGAGTGTTCGTCACTCAGCGACTGCTGACTTCGCGGTTCGAGCCGATCAGTCTCCTCGGCGTCGAACGACGGCTCCTGGAGCTCGCTGACGATCTCGACGGTGTGGACGTGCCGTTCTACCGTACGAGCGCCGAAGTGATGGCCGAGGTCGTCGGATTTCACCTCAACCGCGGCGTCCTCGCTGCAGCAGCACGCCCGGCACCGCTCGCGGTCTCGGACGTGTTGAAGGACGCGAAGACCGTCGTGGTTCTCGAAGGCGTCAACGATCACGAGAATCTCGGCTCGATGTTCCGCAACGCGGCGGGGCTCGGTGTCGATGCAGTTCTGTTCGGGAAGGGTTGTGCCGACCCGCTGTACCGGCGGTCGGTCCGTGTGTCGATGGGGCACGTGCTGCGAGTGCCCTTCGCGCATGTGGCAAAGTGGCCACACGACTTGGATGAGCTGCGTGGCAACGGTTTTCAGCTCATTTCCTTGACTCCGAATCCGGAAGCGGTCACTTTGGCCGAAGCGATGACCGGGGAGAAGGTAGCGCTACTGCTGGGCGCCGAGGGGCCAGGTTTGACCGAACATGCGATGCGGGCCACCGACATTCGTGCCAAGATACCGATGGCGCCCGGTACCGACTCGCTCAACGTCGCGACCGCAGCGGCGATGGCCTTCTACGAACGTGTCAGGACCGGCCGGTGACTCAGGACCGCACGCCCTGGTTCACCGGAATCGCGGTGTCGGTGTTCGCAGCCATGCTCTCGACCAGTGCCGTCGCGGCGTTCTGTGTCGCGCTGGGCAACGTGAACGTGCTCCTGGCGGTTGTCGTCAATGTCATTGCGGTAGGCGGACTTGCGCCGACCGTCTGGCGCTGGCGAGCCGTCCCCGTCTGGCGATGGGTGGTCTACGGCGCGGTAGCCGGCGTACCGCTCGGGTGGATCGCAGCGATAGCCGCGTGAACCTGTGAGGCTGCTCGGCGCTACTTGAAGCCGAAGTACCGAGCGAGGCGGCCGCGCGGCTTGGCCACCGGTGCGTCGTGGATCGGCGGCATGTTTTCGGGCATGGGTACCTCTGTCGGCGCCTGCTCGGGCATCGGCGCGGGGGCTGGGGGTGCAGGTTTGGGTGCCTCGCCGGGTCGGTGAATCTTGAAGCCCCACAGGAGAATCTGCGTTGTGTCGAGTTCGTGTTCTCGCGGCGCGCCGGTGTATCGAAATCCCAGCCACTCGAGGTTGGCGGACTCCGCGAACTGTTGCGGGTGGAACGGAAGTGACTGCGGATCAGGCAGGATCCCGGGCGGGTAACGCAGGGGATGATTGCCGGCCCAGAATTCCAGTTCCCAGGTCTGTGGGATCCCCAGATTTTCGACGATGTCGATCGGGATGGCACTGAACGAGCGTCGTAGCTCGCCGTCCTCCCACAGTGCAAACGAACCCTGCGCGGTTTCGGGGACGGAGCTGATCAACAGCGTCGAGCCACCCTCTGCCGAAAGGTGCCAGGAATCAGGCAGTTTCGAGGGGACGAAGGTGCTGAGTTCGGAGCTGCAGACGACACTCACTCGGCCGTACGCACCGACGAAGACGTAGCCGGGGCTCACCGTCGCGGCCATCGACAGCGGCTGAGGCCCGAGCGACTCGAACTCCTTGTCCGGGTACAGCGACATGGCGATTTTCAGGGCCTCGGTCTGATCCGGCTGTGGGTACCTGCTCAATTCGGTGCGAGCGTCTGCGCCGCCCAGAAACCAGATCGTCGATACCCGTGCAGCCACCGGCAGCCCTCTCTCCTCAGCCTCGCTCGAAAGAAGAATACTTTCCTTCGGGTCAGCGACCGCTGCTGCGGACCCCGAGGAGTACGTCGTCCCACGAGGGAAGAGCAGGCCGTCCGCGCTTGTCCTTGGTCTGCGTCTGCTGCGGAGCGGTTTTCGGGGTCACATCCGGTGCGGGTTCGGGAACCTCTTCGGTGACGACGGTTTCCGGCTCGACAGCAATCGGTTCGGGCGCCACGATCCGTTCCGCCACCACCGTCCGCTCGGGGACTACTGTGCGCTCGGAAACTGCTGTCCGCTCGGAAACTGCTGCGGGCTCGGGCTCGATCTCCGCCACCGGTTCGACGTCGAATCGGGACAGTTCGAGCTGCTGCGGCTCGTTCGAGACCACCGGTACCAGGCCGCGGAGCGGGCGACCGAAGTCGGGATCGATCAAGTCGAATGCCGCGTCGTCGAGTGCGACGATCGTTCCGCCGTGCGCGTCGGGCTGGTAGCGCCAGTGCGCGGCGTTGGTGGTGCGGCCGGCCTGCCATTGCAACTGCGCGACCCACTGATTGTCCTCGTCGCGCCAGGCATCCCAGGTGGCCTCGTCGATACTGTGGCCGCGGGCGCGGAATGCGTGGGTCACGATTTCGGAGAGGGTGGGAACTGTCGGACCGTTGTCGCGCACCGGGTGTCCGCCCTGCGCCATTTCCGCGGCGCGGGAGCGCTCGAGCAGAACGGGGTACGCAAAGCGCTCGACCTTGCTGATGGGGATCTTCGCTTCTTCGGCGACCTGCTCTACGGAAGCACCGGAACGAATGCGCGCCTGAATTTCGCGGGGACGGAGTTGGCTTTCCATTTCGATCTCAATCTGGCCGAGTCGAGCCACGTCTCCGCGGGAAGCTGCACGAAGTTTGTCATCGGCGGGAAGCCGGAATTTCTGGCCGGTTTCAGCATCTGCGCACACCACATGCGATCCATCGGGTTCAAGTCCGATCACTCGAAGCTCTCGCACATTGACCTCCTTATCGCGCCGGCTCGCGACTTTGCGCCGCGCTCAACTGTAATTCATTCGTGACCATGGACTCGGCAGGACACGCAGGGCGAGATGACCTCGGATCCGCCCACCGGTGTGGTAGCTCACAAGGCCTGGCGCAAACGACGCTCGGCCCCCGACGTCATGCCGGGGGCCGAGCGGTGAAGCAAATGTGAAAATCAGCCGAGCTGAGAAACGACCCAGTCGATGCTCTTGGTGAGAGCGGTGACGTCATCGGGGTCGATGGCCGGGAACATGCCGACGCGCAGCTGGTTGCGGCCGAGCTTGCGGTACGGCTCGGTATCGACGATTCCGTTGGCGCGCAGGATCTTTGCCACCTCGGCAGCGTCGACGTCGTCGTTGAAGTCGATGGTGCCGACAACCTGCGAGCGGTGTGCCGGATCAGCGACGAACGGCGTTGCGAACTCGCTGGCCTCGGCCCAGTTGTACAGGCGCGAGGACGAATCCGCGGTGCGAGCGGTGGTCCAGTCGAGGCCGCCGTTGCTGTTCATCCACTCGATCTGGTTGGCGAAGAGCAAGAGGGTGGCCAGGGCCGGGGTGTTGTACGTCTGATCCTTGGAGCTGTTGTCCACGGCGATGGGCAGCGAGAGGAAGTCAGGCGTCCAGCGTCCCGAATCCTTGATCTCCGCGACGCGCTCGAGGGCGGCCGGGCTCATCAGCGCGATCCACAGTCCGCCGTCTGCAGCGAAGCACTTCTGCGGAGCGAAGTAGTAGACGTCGGAATCGGCGACATTGACCGGAAGTCCGCCGGCGCCCGAGGTGGCGTCGATGGCGATCAGTGCGTTCTCCGAACCCGCGGGACGCGAGACGGGGATCGACACACCGGTGGAGGTCTCGTTGTGCGCCCAGCCGATGAGATCGACGGACGGGTCGGAGACCGGCACCGGTGCGCTGCCCGGATCGGCGGAAACGACGATCGGGTCACCGATGAACGGGTTGGCCTTGGCGACCGAAGCGAACTTGGAGCTGAATTCGCCGTTGGTCAGGTGCAGCGACTTCTCGCGGATGAGGCCGAATGCGGCCGCATCCCAGAACGCAGTGGTTCCGCCGTTGCCGAGGACGACCTCGTAGCCCTCGGGCAGTGAGAACAGATCGGCGAGGCCGGAACGAATGCTGGCCACAACGTTCTTGACCGGCTTCTGGCGATGGCTGGTGCCGAACACCGAAGCGCCCACCTCGACCAGGGACTGCAGCTGCTCGGGGCGAACCTTGGAAGGACCGCAGCCGAAGCGTCCGTCGGCGGGCTTGAGGTCGGCGGGGATGATCGGTGTGGAGGTCATCGCTTCTTTCTGTTCCTTCACTTGTGTTCTGTACTACCGTGATTGGCGAATTCGAGCGGGGTACTACGCGTGGCTGATCTGGTCCCAGCCCTCGACCGACTCCGGAGTACGGGGCGCCGGGCCGGTGTAGATGGCGGCCGGGCGTACCAGCTTACCGAGACGCTTCTGCTCGAGGATGTGTGCACACCAGCCGGCGGTGCGGCCACAGGTGAACATGGCGGGCATCATGTGCGCGGGAACCTCGGCGAAGTCGAGGATGACGGCGGCCCAGAACTCGACGTTGGTCTCGATCGCGCGATCGGGACGACGCTCACGCAGTTCCGCCAGTGCAGCCTGCTCGAGAGCTGCGGCAGCCTCGTAGCGGGGAGCGTTGAGGCGCTTGGCCGTGGCGCGGAGCACGCGTGCACGGGGATCTTCGGCGCGGTAGACGCGGTGTCCGAAGCCCATGAGCTTTTCCTTGCGGTCGAGGATTCCCTTGACCAGCGCGCGGGCGTCGCCGGTCTTCTCGGTCTCTTCGATCATCGGAAGAACGCGGGCCGGTGCGCCGCCGTGCAGCGGGCCCGACATCGCGCCGATGGCGCCGGAAAGCGAAGCCGCGACGTCGGCGCCCGTGGAGGCGATGACGCGGGCCGTGAAGGTAGAGGCGTTCATGCCGTGCTCGGCTGCCGAGACCCAGTACGCGTCGATTGCCTCGACGTGTGCCGGATCGGGCTCACCCTTCCAGCGAACCATGAAGCGTTCGGTGACGGTCTTGGCCTCGTCGATGCGGCTCTGCGGGACTGCTGGCTGGTAGATGCCGCGAGCGGACTGCGCGACGTACGACAGCGCCATGACGGATGCGCGGGCGAGCTGGTCGCGGGCGGTCTCGTCATCGATGTCGAGGAGCGGCTGGTAGCCCCAGATGGGAGCCAGCATCGCCAGTCCGGCCTGAACGTCGACACGGACGTCGCCGGTGTGAATGGGGAGGGGGAACGGCTCGGCCGGCGGGAGGCCGGGGCCGAAGCGGCCGTCGACGAGAAGGGCCCATACGTTGCCGAAGGTGACCCTCTGGCCGACCAGGTCTTCGATGTCGACTCCGCGGTAGCGCAGTGCGCCGCCGTCCTTGTCGGGTTCTGCGATATCGCTGGTGAAGGCGACGACGCCTTCGAGTCCGCTCACAAAATCGTCCGGTATTGCTGCGCTCGCTGCCATTCTCGTGGACTCTCCTCGTTCGAGTGCGCCAGGTCTACAGTCGCACTGCCTCAGCTTCAGTGACTGCGCCTCGGTGCTCGCAGGGATGAGCACGCACCGTGTTTTGTACTGCGCAATCGTCTCGTCCCGATTCGGCGCTGTCGCTGGTGCGGCTCGCGGTCCGGGTCGGGTCTAGCCACGGCAAACTTTAGCGCGTGCCGCGTAGCCGTTGGCCAGTGAGTACCCGGGAGTAGCGTTCTCGGCTGTGTCGAATGAACGTCAGGACCCGCAGGCGGTGGACAACGAACTCGCGGCCATGCGTGTGGGCTATCCGCAAGCAGGCAGCGAATCGGAGTCCGTCGAGGACCGCATGAGTGCGGAATTGGATACTTCGGTTGTCGAAACCGGTTGGCTGCCCCTCATGCGCCAATGGCTCGTGGACGCCGTCGAAGCTGACGCGCCGGAGCCCAACGCCATGACTCTGTCGACGGTGGACGACGGTGGCCGTCCGGCGTCGCGCACCGTGCTCTGCAAAGGGCTCAGCGAGGACGGCGTCCTCTTCTTCACCAACTACGGATCCGACAAGGCTCGTCACCTCGACGCCCACCCGTACGCGTCGGCGAACTTCACGTGGCTGACCCTTGCCAGGCAGGTGATCGTCCGCGGCACCACCGAGCGGGTGAGTGCTCAACTGACGCAGGAGTATTGGCGAACCAGGCCTCGCGGTTCACAGCTCGGCGCGTGGGCGTCGTCGCAGTCTCGTCCGATCGACTCGCGTGCCGATCTCGACGAGCAACTGCGTGAGGTCGCTGCTCGATTCGGCGTGGACGGTGAGATTCCGGTGCCACCGAACTGGGGCGGGATTCTGATTCGGCCCGAGTCTGTCGAGTTCTGGCAAGGACGCGCGAACCGCATGCACAATCGAGTTCGCACGAGCCTGGTCGACGGACAGTGGTCCGCCGTCCGTCTCCAGCCGTGAGCCGGCTACTCGCGGACACGACTCCGCTCGAGAATCGCGACTATCGACGGCTGTGGACGGCCGGCATCGTCACCGTCATCGGCGCTCAGCTCAGCGTGGTCGCCGTACCGCAACAGGTGTACGAGATCACCCGAAGCTCGGCCTACGTCGGTCTGACGGGAATCTTCGGTCTGGTCCCGCTGGTCGTTTTCGGTCTGTGGGGCGGCGCACTGGCCGACGTCATGGATCGACGACGGCTGTTGATGATCACCTCGATCGGACTCGGCGTCACGTCGGTGCTGTTCTGGATCCAGGCTGCCCTGAACGTGAACAACGTGTGGTTGGTGCTCGGATTGTTCTCGGTTCAACAGGCGTTCTTCGCGGTGAACCAGCCGACGCGAGCGGCGATCATCCCTCGGTTGATTCCGGGCAGGCAGTTACCTGCCGCGAACTCGCTGAACATGACTGTCGTGCAGTTCGGTGCGATAGCCGGCCCGCTACTGGCGGGTGTCCTCATACCGTCGGCCGGTCTGCAACTGCTGTACCTGCTCGACTCGATCTTTCTTCTCGCCACACTGTGGGCGGTATGGAAGCTCCCGGCGATTCCGCCGACCGGAACGTCTCGGCGAGCCGGATTGAGCGAGGTCCTCGGCGGTTTCACGTATCTCGCGACGCAGAAGGTTCTGCTCGCGTCGTTCGTGGTGGACATCATCGCGATGGTGTTCGGGATGTCGCGAGCACTGTTCCCGGAGATCGCTCACGAATCCTTCGGTGACCCCGCCAGCGGCGGTTTTGCGCTGGGACTGCTGTTCGCGGCGATGTCGGTGGGAGCCGTTCTGGGCGGAGTCTTCTCGGGTTGGTTGCCACGGGTTCAGTACCAGGGGCGAGCCGTTCTGGTCTGCATCGCGCTGTGGGGGCTGTCCATGGTCGGCTTCGGCGTTGCCGTGTACTTCGCGAGTCCCGGTTCCAGTGTGATTCTGCTCTGGGTGGCGGTCGCATTCCTGGCATTCGGCGGAGCCGTCGACATGGTCTCGGCGGCTTTCCGCAGCACGATGCTCCAGCAAGTGGCAACCGACGACATGCGCGGACGACTGCAGGGCGTGTTCATCGTGGTCGTGGCAGGTGGTCCGCGTATCGGTGACGTGCTGCACGGCGGTGCAGCCTTCCTGTTCGGGACCGGTGTCGCGGCAGCGGGCGGCGGCTTCCTGGTGATTGTCGGTGTTGTCCTTTCTGCCCTCGCATTTCCGGCATTCGTTCGCTACAAGGTGGGACGCGCCGTCTGACGTCCTGGTTAACCGGTCGCTCGTGGTGGAAACTGGTACGTATGACTGCGCCGCACAGCACGGGTAGGGGAGGGTTCGAGATCCGTGGTGGAGGCTATCGAGCCGAGATCGCCGCGGCCGGTGCCGGGTTGCGGCTACTCGATCACGAAGGACCGAACGGTCAGCGCGCGCTGACCGAGACCTGGGCACTCGGATCGAAGCCACCGCTGTCGGCCGGATTGGTTCTCGCGCCGTGGCCCAACCGAATTCGCGACGGGCACTTCATGTTCGACGGGATCGAGCATCAACTCGAGATCACCGAACCTGCGCTGGGGAACGCGAGCCACGGGTTCGTCCGGCGTCGCAATTGGAGCCTCGTGGACCACACGTACGAGCGCGTCGAACTGTCGGTCGACGTGGGACTTCACAAGGGTTGGCCCTATCCGTTGCAGCTGACGGTCGCCTACGAGGTCGGTGCCGACGGACTGACCGTCACGCACACGGCCACGAACAAGGGTGCGACCTCGTCGCCGTTCGGGCTCGGAATGCACACCTTCATTCGCGCCGGCGACTTTCCGCTCGACGAATGTGCTCTGCATCTGGCAGCAGGCACACGGTTGCCGATCGATCCGGCGAGGATGCTGCCGAACGCGTATTCGCAGGCAGTCGCCGGTACGGACTACGACTTCCGGACACCGAGACTGCTTGCCGGGGTGCAGTTGGACACTCCGTACAGCGCATTGGACGTCGTCGACGGCAGTGGTCGCACGCAACACGAGCTGCTGGCTCCGGATGGAACGGGCACTGCCCTGTGGACCAACCGCGAGTTCCCGTGGATTCAGGCCTTCATCGCAGATCCCGCCAACGACAAGGGGTATCCCGATCGCGGCCGCGCATTGGCTTTGGAGCCGATGACCTGCCCGCCTGACGCCTTCAACTCGGGCATCGATCTCCTGGTGCTTCATCCGGGTCAGACGTGGACGGGTAGCTGGGGCATCAAGGCGCTGTGATCCGGCTCTCATACCGTGGGATCGTGTAACACCAAGTAGGCATCAGCCGATAACGATCGGTTTTCGGTACCCCGTGTCAGTGGTCCGGAAGGTCCGACGTTGCTCCCATTTGCGAATTGCAGCCGAGATTTGCAGATCAGTGTGGGTAAATGCGCGATTCCGTAGACTGGAGTACCGGTCACGCGAGTGGGAAAGCCCAGACTGGAACATGTTTCAGTTTCGGTGGGTATGTCGGGTTCGTGAGTACCCGAAAAATAGCCGTGGAGCGACCCTCCTTCGGCACGATCTCTCCCGTGCGACTAGTTTCTAGTTGATCGCATGTAGTTACTCGTTGGTTCGAGCTTGAGAGGGATCCTTCGTGCCCGCTGACAATGACACAAAGCCCACGCTTACTTACCCCGGTGGTGAGTACACGATGTCCATTGCCAGGGCAACAGAGGGCAATGACGGCATCGAGCTGGGAAAGCTGCTGGCCACAACGGGGTACACCACCCTTGACCCCGGTTTTGTGAACACTGCATCCACCAGTTCTGCAATCACCTACATCGACGGTGAGAAGGGAATCCTGCGTTACCGCGGATATCCCATCGAGCAGTTGGCAGGTAAGTCGACGTTCATCGAGGTCAGCTACCTGCTGATCTACGGCGAACTGCCGACCGACGCCCAGCTCGAGTCCTTCACGGACCGCATCCGTCGACACACCCTGCTTCACGAGGACCTCAAGCGGTTCTTCGACGGATTCCCGCGCAACGCTCACCCGATGCCGGTTCTCTCGTCCGCAGTGAACGCATTGTCGGCGTACTACCAGGATTCGCTCGATCCCGAGGATCCGGAGCAGGTGGAACTGTCCACCATCCGTCTTCTCGCGAAGCTGCCGACCATCGCTGCGTACGCGTACAAGAAGTCCGTCGGACAGCCGTTCCTGTACCCGGACAACTCGTTGAACCTGGTCGAGAACTTCATGCGTATGACGTTCGGCTTCCCCGCCGAGCCGTACCAGGGTGATCCCGAGGTCGCCAAGGCACTCGACATGCTGCTGATCCTGCACGCCGACCACGAGCAGAACTGCTCCACGTCGACCGTGCGCATGGTCGGCTCGTCGGACGCCAACCTGTTCACCTCCGTCTCGGCCGGCATCAACGCACTGTGGGGCCCGCTGCACGGCGGCGCCAACCAGGCAGTGCTCGAGATGCTCGACGAGATCAAGGCCAGCGGCAGCACCGCAGCCGAGTTCGTCCGCAAGGTCAAGAACAAGGAAGACGGCGTGAAGCTCATGGGCTTCGGGCACCGCGTCTACCGCAACTACGATCCGCGCGCTGCGCTGGTCCGCGAAACCGCGCACACCATCCTCGCCAAGCTCGGCGGCGACGACGAACTGCTCAACATCGCAATGCAACTCGAAGAGGCCGCCCTCACGGACGACTACTTCATCGAGCGCAAGCTCTACCCGAACGTCGACTTCTACACCGGCCTCATCTACCGCGCGATGGGCTTCCCGCCGCGCATGTTCACGGTGCTGTTCGCCATGGGCCGTCTGCCCGGCTGGATTGCGCACTGGCGTGAAATGCACGAGGATCCGGCTACGAAGATCGGCCGCCCGCGCCAGATCTACACCGGCTACACCGAGCGTGACTACAGAGACATCACGTCCCGCTGACGCGTGACCTAGCGATATCACCACCCGCTAGTCTTCTGTACCCAACATTTCGCCTCAACGAGGAGGACCCATGAGTAGCAAGCCCGTAATCGAGTTCCAGGAAGGCCCCGCGCCGACCGATCTGGTCATCAAGGATCTGGTTGTCGGAGAAGGCGCCGAAGCCGTTCCCGGTGGCACCGTCGACGTTCACTACGTCGGTGTCGAGTTCGAGTCCGGCGAAGAGTTCGACTCTTCCTGGAGCCGTGGCGAGTCCATTCAGTTCCCGCTTCGTGGCCTGATCAAGGGCTGGCAGGACGGCATCCCGGGCATGAAGGTCGGCGGACGCCGTCAGCTCACCATTCCGCCGGAGCTGGCATACGGCCCCGCCGGTGCAGGGCACCAGCTTTCCGGCAAGACCTTGGTCTTCGTGATCGATCTGCTGGACGCCAAGTAATCCACTGTGCGCCTTTATTAACCCCCCGCGGTTAATAAAGGCGCACAGCACAAGCAGCCCCGCACCGTCAGGTGTGGGGCTTTCTTGTGTGGTCAGCTCGCGGTCTTTCGTCGGTAGAGCCAGTTCGACCACACGAATCCCACGGCGGCGATGCCCAGGCACCACGCGAGGGCGATGGCCGCGCTGTTCCCGATCGGCGTGCCCATCAGGAGTCCGCGCACAGTCTCGATGATCGGAGTCACGGGTTGGTGCCGGGCAAACCCCTGCAGCCAGGACGGCATGGTCTCAGCCGGTACGAAAGCAGTGCTGGCGTAGGGCAGGAACATGATGGCGAAGGTGAATCCGCTTGCAGCCTCCGGGTTCTTGGCTAAGAGTCCCAAAGCTGTCGAGAGGTACGACATGGCAAAGACGAAGGCGACGATCACAGCGGCGACGCCGAGCCAGCGCAACGGATCGCTGGTCGGGCGAAATCCCATGATCAGCGCAACCACGACCACGATCGCCGTAGTCAGGACGTTGCGGACGACGCTGGCCAGTACATGACCGGTCAGGACCGACGGCGGAGAGATCGCCAAGGTCCGGAAACGGTCGATGATCCCGTCCTTCATGTCGCTCGAGACGCTGACCGCGGTGGTCGAGGCGCCGAAACCGGCGCACAGAAGGATGATTCCTGGCACGACGTAGTCGATGTACTCGCTACCGGTGTTGATGGCGCCGCCGAAGACGTAGACGAACAGCAGCATGAGCATGACCGGAAGGGCTATCGCGGTGATCATCGAATCCGGACTGCGCAGAACGTGTTTGAGATTCCGGCGGAGCATCACCGCGGAATCGATTGCAATGGTGGAGGTCATCGAACGCTCGCAATCTCGGGTTGGCCTGATCCGGTGAGCGCGAAGAACACGTCGTCCAGATCCGGAGTGTGAACGGAGAACTTCTCGACGGTGATCGACGGATCGTCGATCGAGTCGAGGATCGCTTTGATCGACGGAACTGCCCCGTCGGAAGGGATGTGCAGGGTCAAGGTCTCGGCATTCGAATGCGCCTGCGGCAGTGATGCCGCGGCGAGTTCGAGTTGGGCCAGGTTCTCGAATTGCAGTGCGACGTGGCCGCCGGGAACAAGGCGTTTGAGTTCGTCCGGTGTTCCCTCGGCGACGATGCGGCCGCCGCTCAGCACGCCGACCGTATCGGCCAATTCGTCTGCCTCGTCGAGGTATTGGGTGGTGAGGAAGATGGTGACGCCTGACGCTGTGAGTCCTCGAACGATCGACCACATGTCGTGGCGGCTTCGCGGGTCCAGGCCGGTGGTGGGTTCGTCGAGAAAGACGACGTCCGGTCGGGCGACGAGGCTCATTGCGATGTCGAGTCGTCTGAGCATGCCGCCCGAGTAGTCGCCGGCGCGTTTGTCGCCGAAGTCCGTCAAAACGAACTGGTCGAGCAATTCCTCGGCACGGCGACGGGAGTTCTTCCGGCCCAGGTGATTCAGTTCGCCCAGTAGGGTGAGGTTCTCGAATCCGGTCAGCAAGGTGTCGACGGCTGCGTACTGCCCGGTCACGCTGATGCGCCGCCGAACGTTCTGTGGATCTCCGGGCAGTGAATGCCCCGCGACCATGACCTCGCCTCCGTCGAAGGGGATGAGGGTGGTGAGAATTCTTACGGCCGTGGTCTTTCCGGCGCCGTTCGCGCCGAGGAGGGCGTACACCGATCCGGCCGGGACCGACAGGTCGAGTCCAGCCAGTACCTGTTGATCGCCGTAGCGCTTACGGAGTCCGCGGACCGAGATTGCGGGGATCGTTCCTGACATCGAGACCTCCAAGTAAGAACTGTGTATGTCATAAACTCGTGTTTATAGCGTACACAGTTCTAGGATGATGGCAAGAGTGAAGAGTGGGAGCTTATGGATCGCGGAGCGCTACCGAGAGCAGTTGAACTGGCCTGGGGACTGGACCAGCCGGGAACGCGGGGTCCGAAGAAGGGGCTCAGTCTCGAGCAAATTCTCGACACCGCGATCGAATTGGCCGACGCAGAAGGCGTCACCGCTCTGTCGATGGGCCGCGTGGCCAAAGCGCTCGGGTTCACGACCATGTCGCTCTACCGCTACGTGGCAAGCAAAGACGAACTGATCGAACTGATTTCGGATCGGGTGATCGGGCCGCCGCCGGTGATTCCCGACGGCGTGACCTGGCGCGTCAAGCTCGAGGCGTGGGCGAATCAGGAGTATGCCACGATGCTGAGTCGACCGTGGTGGCTCAAGCTGCCCATCACGGCTCCACCGACCGGGCCCAACAACATGGCGTGGCTCGACGCGGGTCTGAGCGCCCTCGACGGGGTCGCCCTGAGCACCGCGTCGAAGTTCCAGGTGGTGACCAACGTGTCGTTGTTCGTCATCGGCCGCGCTCGATTCTCGGCTGACCTGGCTTCTCGTTCAGCGCAGTCGGCAGACGACGACGTCGCATACGGCGCTCTCATTGCTCGTGTCATCAATCGGGAGGGATTCCCCTACCTGAGTGCAGCAATCGAGGAAGGCGGCTTCGAGGACGGCAGCCCGGAGGGTGAGGCCGCCGGCGACGATGCCTTCGATTTCAGTTTCTCGCTCGGCTTACTTCTCGACGGAATCGAGAAGCTGGTGCAGCGGTCAGGACACCAGCGCGGTGGCGCTGACGTCGTCGATGATCAGATCGGTGATCAGCCCGCCCCGTAGTGCTCCCTCCAGGGCCGGCAGTTTTGCTGTTCCGGCGACGATGCACACGCGCCTGGCGACCTTCTCGAAAAGGTCCAGTCGCGGGCCGCTCGCGCGCTCGTTGAGTTCGATTCCGCGGTAGCTCCCGTCCGACCGGAAGAAGACGGTTGCGATGTCGCCGACCACTCCGTCGCGTCGAAGTGCTTCTGCTTCATCGGGTTCGAGGTATCCGGCGGTGTAGACGTGACTCGGTACGTTGCCGCCCGGTACGCCGATGCTGAAGACTGCCAGGTCCATTCGCTTCTGCATGTCCAAGACGCGTTTGATGCTTCGTTCGCGCCACAGTTGCTCCCGAGTTTCCGGGTAGTCGAAGAAGGCAGGCACCGGAAATCCTTGTGGCAGAGCACCGTAGGCGTCGGCGATGGTTCTGATGATGTCGCTGGCGTAAGAGATCCCGGTGGTGCGAGTATTCGCGGCGCCGTTGAGTTGCACGACGTACGAGTTGTACGTGCGTTTGGGGGCAAGGTGCTTGCTGACTTCACTGAGAGTGGTTCCCCAGGCGATCCCCATCACCATGTCGCTGTCGAAGAACGACGCCAGCAGGCGTCCGGCAAAGGTTGCGACCTTTTCGAGTCGCTCGAGATCTCCCACCAGTTCCGGCACGGTCACCACGTGGGCGCGCACTCCGTACCGTTCCGAGAACTCGCGTTCGATGCGAGGAGCCTGGCCGTGCGGGGTGCTGATCTTGATCTCGACGAGACCCGAGGTGCGCGCGTAGGTGATCAATCGGGAGACGGTGGATCGGGACACCCCCATGTCGCGGCCGATGGCAGCCATGGTCTGGTCCTGGAAGTAGTAGAGGCGTGCGGCCTGAACTGCGTCGGCGATGCGCGGGTCCGCCGGATCGGAGGTAGCGGAGTCCGAAGTGGGAGTTTCCATGGGTTCGTCCTGTCTGCACGTACGTGCAAGAGCATTGAACCGAATCTTATCCGAGTAGGCCCAGGCCGAGGCGCTCGATCACGCAAAGTCCCAGAAGTGTGTCTGTTACCCGCGTTACGGTGCGCAAATGGGGCATTTGCACATATGTGCACGAGCTATGCGTGAATGTGCAAACGGCCTTACGCTACGGGTGCAGCAATCCAAACTATGACATGCATCACAACGAAGTGAGGGTGGGGACGGAGAAAGCCAAGCGATTAGGGCTTCCAGGCGAGTTGGCAGCCGAGTTCGCCGGAACGATGATCTTGATCTTGTTCGGCGTCGGAGTTGTGGCGCAGGTTGTGTCCGGCGGGAGCGGTGGGGGTCTCGGCGGACACGACAGTATCGCGTGGGCCTGGGGACTCGGCGTCATGTTCGGCATCTATGTCGCAGGCCGGGTGACGGGTGCTCATCTGAACCCCGCAGTGACCTTCGCCTTTGCGATCTTCCGGGGATTCTCCTGGCGCAAGGTCCTGCCCTACACGCTGGCGCAGACCGCTGGAGCCTTTGTCGCGGCCCTGATCGTCCGGTGGAATTACAACGACATGCTCAATGCCATCGATCCCGGACACACAACGGCGACTCAGACGATCTTCTCGACGATGCCCGGAAACGGAACGCTCCCGGTCAGTCTGGGATCAGCGCTGATAGATCAGATCATCGGCACGGCGATCCTGTTGTTCCTCATCGTTGCGGTGACCGATACTCGGGGAACTCCGCCGCTCGCGAATCTTGCGCCCTTCGTCGTCGGTTTGATCGTGGTGGCAATCGGATTCGCATGGGCGACCAACGCGGGTTACGCCATCAATCCGGCCCGTGACTTCGGTCCGCGGCTGGCGTCGTATCTCACCGGTTACGGCAGCGCCTGGCGAGATCAGTACGGGAGCCTGTATTTCTGGGTGCCCATCGTGGGGCCGCTGATCGGCGCTCCGATCGGGGTGTTCCTCTACGACAAGCTGATTGGTCGATTCCTGCCTGACGAGTCGGTGGAGAAGGCAGCCGAGGAGCCGGCCACGATACCGGCCTGATGGCGAATCATCATCTCTGACAGTAAATCTTTCGCACTTTCTTCGACACCAAAGGGGTAGCACGATGGCGCAGTTCGTAGCCGCGATAGACCAGGGAACCACCTCCACGCGATGCATGATCTTCGATCACAGTGGGCACGTAGTCGCTGTCGAACAGCACGAGCACACACAGATCTTTCCGCAGGCAGGCTGGGTCGAACACGATCCGATCGAAATTTGGGACAACGTCCGCAACGTCACCGCGGGCGCCTTGGCCAACGCAGATCTGACCGCGGCCGACATCGCATCCGTCGGCATCACCAATCAGCGTGAGACGGCAGTGGTCTGGGAACGAGCAACCGGAAAGCCCGTTTACAACGCCATCGTCTGGCAGGACACACGCACCGATCGAATCTGTACTGCACTCGCCGGCGAAGACGGCCCCAGGAAGTACACCGAAGTCACCGGATTGCCGTTGGCCACGTACTTTTCGGGCCCCAAGGTCAAGTGGATTCTCGACAACGTCGAGGGCGCGCGTGAGAAGGCCGAAGCAGGCGAGTTGTGCTTCGGCACGATGGACACCTGGGTGCTGTGGAACATGACCGGCGGCGTCGACGGCGGAGTGCACGCTACCGACCCCACCAACGCGTCGCGCACTCTGTTGATGGATCTCGACACTCTCGCTTGGGATTCGGCGATCTGCGCCGACATGGGCATCCCCGAATCGATGCTCCCCGAGATTCGCAGCTCGTCCGAAACTTTCGGATTCGTGCGCGAACGCGGAACGTTGTCCGGCGTGCCGATCGCCGGAATCCTCGGCGATCAGCAAGCAGCGACTTTCGGTCAGGCCTGCCTCTCGCCCGGAGAAGCGAAGAACACCTACGGAACCGGCAACTTCGTGCTCCTCAACACCGGCACCGAAAAGGTGATGAGCAAGAACGGCTTGTTGACGACGGTCTGTTACAAGATCGGTGAGCAGCCAACGGTTTACGCACTGGAAGGATCGATCGCCGTTACCGGTTCGCTGGTCCAGTGGCTTCGGGACAACCTCGGCATGATCGACAACGCGGCCGACATCGAGGTGAACGCGCGCTCTGTGGACGACAACGGTGGCGCGTACTTCGTGCCCGCGTTCTCGGGCCTGTTTGCACCGCATTGGCGCGCGGATGCACGCGGTGCGATCGTCGGTCTGACAAGGTTCGTGAACAAGGGGCACCTTGCCCGGGCGGTGCTCGAAGCGACTGCGTACCAGAGTCGTGAGGTGATCGAGGCGATGAACCTCGACTCGGGTGTCGACTTGAAGGTTCTCAAGGTCGACGGCGGAATGGTCGCGAACGAACTCCTCATGCAATTCCAGGCCGATTTGCTCGACGTCGAGGTGATCCGCCCTGTCGTTGCGGAGACCACGGCATTGGGCGCTGCGTACGCCGCTGGTCTCGCGGTCGGGTACTGGGAGAGCGAGGACGACATTCGCAGCAACTGGGCGAAGGACAAGAGCTGGACGCCGTCGATGGATTCGGCCGAGCGTGAGCGCCTGTATGCAGGCTGGCAGAAAGCCGTCACTCGGACACTCGACTGGGTCGACGCAGACTGATCGCGGCGCCCCCATTTCTACCTATTTTCAAGTGAAGGAACAGTTTTCATGAGCACAGCACAAGCATTGAGTCCGTCCTCGCGGGCGGAGTCGCTGAAGAAGTTGGAAGAAACCGAACTCGACGTCCTCGTTATCGGCGGTGGCGTGGTCGGAGCGGGTAGCGCGCTCGACGCCGCAACTCGCGGTCTGAAGGTGGGCTTGGTGGAGGCTCGCGACTTCGCGTCCGGAACCTCGAGCAGGTCGAGCAAGCTGTTCCACGGCGGACTGCGTTACCTCGAGCAGTTCAATTTTGCGCTCGTGTTCGAGGCACTGCGTGAGCGGTCGCTGGTTCTGAATTCGCTGTGCCCGCATCTCGCGAAGCCGGTGCCGTTCATCTACCCACTCGAGAAGTTGATCGACCGGCCGTACGTCGGTCTGGGCATCGGCGTCTACGACGTGATGGGCGCAGGCCGCGGGGTTCCCTCACACCACAAGCATGTGGGCAAGAAGAAGACTCTCGAATCGTTCCCGTCCGGAAAGCGCTCTGCTATCCGGGGTTCGGTCAAGTTCTACGAGGGTCAGGTAGATGACGCCCGCCACACGATGATGCTGGCGCGCACGGCGGCCGAGTACGGTGCGCTGTGCGTCAACAGCACCCGCGTAATCGGCTTTCTCCGTGAGGAGGACCGCGTAGTCGGGGTGAAGGCCGTGGATCTGGAAACAGGTCGCGCGTTCGAGATCCGTGCTCGTCAGGTCATCAACGCCGCCGGTGTGTGGACTGACGAGATTCAGGAAATGGTAGGTGGTCGAGGACAATTCCAGGTTCGCGCTTCGAAAGGTGTGCATTTGGTCGTCCCGCGAAACCGCATCAACTCTGCGACCGGAATCATCACGCGGACCGAGAAGAGTCTGCTGTTCGTGATTCCGTGGGGAAGCCACTGGATCATCGGTACGACGGACACCGACTGGAACCTCGACCTCGCCCATCCGGCAGCGAGCCGAAGCGATATCGACTACATCCTCGGACATGTCAACAAGCTCCTTCAGGACGAGTTGACGCACGAGGACGTCGTCGGTGTGTACGCGGGGTTGCGTCCGTTGCTGTTCGGCGAATCGGATTCGACCAGCACTCTCTCGCGTGAGCATGCGGTGTCGAGTCCGGTCCGAGGTTTGACGGTGGTCGCCGGTGGCAAGTACACCACTTACCGCGTGATGGCCAAGGACGCTGTCGATTCCGCGGTGCACGGATTGGAACAGAAGGTGCCGAAGTCCTGCACCGAGCGTATCCAACTTGTGGGTGCCGACGGCTACTTTGCCGCGCACAACAATCGGCATCTCACCGCTGAGCGCACGGGACTGCACGTTTCGACCATCGAGCACCTACTGGGTCGGTACGGCACTCTGGCTGACGAGTTGTTCGAACTCGTCGAGGCGCGACCGGAACTGGGGCAGCCGTTGGACTCCGCCCCCGAGTACCTCAAGGCGGAGATTCACTACGCTGCGAGCCATGAGGGTGCGCAGCATCTCGACGACATCCTCACCCGTCGTACCCGCATCTCCATCGAGGTGACCGACCGCGGCGACGCGGCAGCCGCGGAAGTGGCCGAACTGGTTGCGCCGGTGCTGGGTTGGACTCCCGATCACATTGCCGAGGAGATCGAACACTACCGGTTGCGTGTTGCAGCCGAGCGGGAATCGCAGGAGCAGCCCGATGACCTGACCGCTGATGCGGCGCGCCTCGGTGCACCGGACGTTCGCACCGGAGTCACTGTCGGACAGGTTTGAGTCCGGGACACCAATGATCGGCCGGGGCACTGCGTCCCGGCCGATCGGCCGAACTGGCTCGGTGTCAAGCGAACTCGTCTGGCGGGCATTCGGGGAGGTCGATCGTCACCACCGCGCCCTCGTTCGGATGGTTCGAGAAGTCGATACGAGCGCCGATGACCGCCGCTTGCCCGACTACGATCGTCAAGCCGAGACCCAGGCCTGAGTTCGGGCCGCGTTCGACGGAGTTGGTCTGAAATCTCCTCGGCCCCTGGCGAAGCCACTCTTCAGTGAACCCGATGCCCCGATCCCGCACCGTGATGCGGGAGTGGTCGACGTCGACATTGATCGGCGGCTTTCCGTGATTTCGAGCATTCAAGATCAGGTTGGCGATGATCCGCTCGAGCCGACGTGCGTCGGTGTGCGACACAGGGGTCCCGTGAACTCTCACTTCGCACTCCACCCCGGTGGTGGAAATCGCGTGACGCACCACCGGTGCCAGTTCCACCGATTGGATGTCAGCCTGCTCGGACGTGGTGTCGAGGCGGGCCACTTCGATGACGTCCTCGGCGAGCCTCCTGAGTTTATGGACGCCGTCGCGCACCAATTCGGTTGGCCTACCGGGTGGCAGGAGCTCTGCGGCGCCGACCAGTCCGGAGATGGGTGTTCTGAGATCATGCGCGATGTTGGCTGTCACGCGCTTCTCGGCGTCCAATTGTCCCCGTAGAGCATCGGACATCGCGTCGACCGCATCCGCCAGCTCGGTGATCTCGTCGTCGAAAAGCGACCAGGTGACCGAGCGGACGCGGATGTCCGCTCCGGTAGACACTTTGCGAGCCGCACGGGCGGCCGAGCGCAATCGATACGACATCGCGAGTCCAAGCAGCACACCCAGGACGGCACCCGCTGCGATCACTGCGACGGTGGCGTTGCGAAGTGTCCGATCGACGCTGGCGATCGATTCCCGCTGCGCGGTGTACGGGACGCGAATCGCCACCACCTGAGTGTTGACGTCGGCAGCAGCCCAGACAAATGGCTGGTCCCCGCTGTCGACAAGGTAGGTGGCACGTTTGCCGCCCACCACGGCCTGACGCAACTCTTCCGGAACGTCGAGACCATCTGTGGTGGCGCGGAACAGCGCACGCATGCTGCCCGTTTCGTCCTGCAGCACCAGTTGGAGATTGCGATCAGCTGCCGCCCGCGCTGCATCCTCTTGGTTGTGTGAAAAGGTTTGATGCATCACGGTACTGAGCGTGATCGAGGCGACGGCGATCACGAACGTGATGGCCGCCGCGATCTTCCACTGAAACGACAACCGCCTCCCGGTGGACGGGAGCTTGGCGGCGAGATCCCGCGATCTCACCGATGGTTGTCCATCGTGTAGCCGAACCCCCGGACGGTCCGGATCTGTTCGGAGCCGATCTTCGTGCGCAATCGCTGAACGTGAACGTCGACGATGCGCGTATCGCCGCCCCAGTCGTAATCCCAGACGTCCGAGAGCAGTTCGGAGCGAGACCAGACTTTGCGCGGCACACTCACCATGACCAGGAGCAGCTTCATTTCGGTGGGCGTGAGAGCCACTTCGGCGCCCGAACGCGTGACGGTCACCAACTCGCGATCGATCTCCAGATCGCCGAGAGTCACGATGTCTTTCTCCGTACCGGAATGGGATTCGACCCGCCGGAGCACACTTCGGATACGGGCCACCAGGACACCGCTGTCGAAGGGCTTGGTGACGTAGTCGTCGGCACCGGCTTCCAATCCGAGAACGATGTCGACCGGGTCGTCGCGCGCGGACAGCATGATGACCGGCACCGACAGTTCCTCACGAATGCGCCGGCACAGGCTGATTCCGTTCAGGTCGGGAAGCATCACGTCGAGGACGGCGATATCCGGCTTGGCGTCGAGCGCCATATCCATTCCGGTCAACCCACCCGATGCGGTGATCACCCGAAACCCGTTGCGTTCGAGATTCAATTGCGTTGCTTCGCGGATGACAGCGTCGTCTTCGACCAGCAAAATCAACGGATCGGTCATCGGCCTTCGCTTTCATGGGAACGGAACACTCTCAAACCCTTCACCGGTCCACTTGTATGCAGTCGACGATTGACAGAACTCCGGAATGCCGGGGTCTTTGCACAGGTCGACCATGACCGACAATCCTCCGGTTGAGCCGACGACGTAGCGTCCTGGGTCTTGCACTCCGAAGACTTTGTGAGCGCCCGATTCGTCGATCTGGTAGACGAATCCGGCGACCATGAAGCTGACCGGTGGGGCCGGTCGTCCCCAGATGCCGACAGACTCGCAGGTGAAGACATTGACGACGGCATCTTGCCAAACGGCGCCTGTCACGGGGGAGTACCGGATTTCGTAGGGGAAGTTCGCATCACCGCACAGTCGGAGACTGTCCTTGACCGCATCGGACACTTCCGGGTCTGCTCTGAGGAGGGCAACAGGATCGATGCTCAAGCCCTGTGAGAGATCCGAGGGGTCGAGTGATGCTGCGATATTCGGAGTGGGTTCTGATTCAGGCTCGGTGGAACAGGAGGCGAGAGCAAACGCGACCGGCAGGCAAACACCGGCGAGCATCGCGCGGCGACGGCGATCAATCACGGATGAACTCCATTCCATCCCAGTGGAACTCGGTCCGAAGCGGTGGACGGGGGCAACATTCGAACTCCGGTGGCCGCGGATCCGTTTCCAGGACAGACAAACTCGCGGCGCGTTGACCGCTGACGATGAACTTTCCGCGCTCTTCGACGGAGAACAGGCGCTCACCCAGTTCGGGATCGTCTTCACTCGAACCGGCCTTGCCGCTGCGGTAGACGTAGCCGGCAAGGTTGACCGAAATCGACACTCCGGTCCCGGGTTGGTGGGCCGGTTGGCACGGATACACATTCATGACGACGAGTTCGGTCTCCGGCACGATACGCGGTGCGCCTGGATCGAGAAGGATGGACCCGACCGAGATCGGATACCAGTCAGGGCACGACCGAAGTTCTGTCTTCACTCCCTCGGACACCCCAGGATCGTCGAGGAGCGCCCGGCCCAACCTCGAGTTTTCGGCAACCCGTCTGGCCAGGTCTGCAGGTTGTGTGACGGGCAACCCGGTGGAAGCGACATCGCCTTCGATCACAACGCCCTGGGTGGACGCGCAGCCGGTGATCACGGACGCTCCGAGGGTTGCTGCCGCGAGCGCTGTACCGAACAGGCTGCGAGTACGGTCTGATCGACCGCCGCAGATGTCACTCCGATACAACACGTTCCCCTCCCCGGTCGCTGCGAACCCTCTCATCGGCATGTGCGTTTTCATACGATCACAGGTGATCTCGATATCGGAGTTTTGCCACCCACCGTTACGTAATCGTATGAATGTCAGGACCGTCGAGAGTTGGTACGCGACCGACGGAATTCTGTTACGAAACCGATGGAATCAGGCTCCTAGAGTGAGTCACGTCGGTGTTCACCGCTTGGGCGGAACGAGCTGATCCGCGTATCGAGGAGTGTGAGAGCAAATGCCTGAACTATTGCTGACCAACAAGACTCGGCGTCTGCGAGTGCTGCTCGCCGTACTGACGATCGGGGTGGTGTGCGCGATGACAGGGTGTTCGAGTGATGACAACAGCGCTCCAGGAGACGAACCGACGACTACATCGGTGGTTGCGGCGTCTACGACCCCACCGCCGCTGACCGCAGCGACCACTTCGGAGACAGTCGAAGGCTCGAACTCGGTGGGCGGCGGTACGGACGCATCCACCCCCGGAGTCCCGGCGGGCGGAGCAGCGCCGGCCTGGACCCCGGTCTCGACCAGCGCGGCTGCCCCTGCGACCCCTGGTCCGGCTACCGAGTCGACCAAGTGCACCGATCAGATCAACTATGTGGGTGACCCTCGTTCGAATGCGGAGATCAACAGCATCGCAGAGCAGATGGGTTCATGCCCGGCGCCGCTCCCGCCCGATGCCGTCGAGCCCTCCGAGAAATGCACCGACCAGATCAACTACGGCGCTGACCCTCGTTCCAACGCCGAGATCAACATCATCGGGGAACAAACCGGGATCTGCCCCGAGCCGATACGCCCCTAGCGACTTCAAAACCTGAGCAGTAGTCGGGAATTCGACCAAGAGCCGAAGCAGGGGGAGATCGGAATGACAAGCAGGGCAGGTGGACGTTCGATCGACATTGTTGCCGACGATGCGTCCCGAGGGGATCGGGACGCGATTGCAGAACTCCTTCAACGCATCGTGCCTCTGGTGACGCGGCGCTGCCGTGCCGAACTGCGACCGCTCGACGCTGATCGTATTGCCGTCGGTATCTGCCGATCCGTCCTGTCCGACATTCGGCGACGTAGACGTGCCGGAGAAGCGTTCCTCGCGCATCTGTACGACGCGATCAGTCGCGAAATCGATTCGCTACCTGCCTCCAGTCGACTCACTCTGCCCTTCGGTGATCTGTCGGCCGCAGAACGCAACGTCTTGGTAGCTCGCATCGTTGTCGGCTTCGACGTGCGCGAGACGGCGCTGTCACTGAGAACGACAACGAGCGCCGTCGAACTCGCCCAACACCGCGCGCTGGCCAAGATCAGACGCGACAGCCTGAGCGGCGCCTGAATCAACGCTCGAAAGTCAACAGCTGCAACCCTTCGCAACTCCCGGCAACCTCACGCAACTCTTTCCCTTCGCCCGTGACCTACACGACACTGCATGGCGACGAGTGATCGAGAACGAGGAGTGTGACTGTGGTTCAACGGACGGCGCAGAAGCCGACAACCCCAGGATCGAAAAGGACCGGCGCCAAGCCTCATTCAGGGCTGGACCGGGATGCATTGCTGAAGGCGTACGAGAAGATGTCGCGCATCCGTGCGTTCGAGGATCGACTGCACGAAGAGAATGCAACCGGTGACATCCCCGGCTTCATTCACCTCTACTCGGGCCAGGAAGCCATCGCGGTGGGAGTGTGCGAGAACCTGAGCGACGCCGATTACATCGGATCCACTCACCGCGGTCACGGGCACTGCATCGCCAAGGGCTGTGATCTGAACGGCATGATGGCCGAGATCTTCGGCAAGGACGACGGCCTGTGTCGCGGTAAGGGCGGCTCGATGCACATCGCCGACCTGTCCGTGGGAATGCTCGGCGCCAACGCGATTGTCGGCGGAGCCCCGTCGTTGGCGATCGGTGCAGCACTGAGTGGTAAGACGCTTCGAAACGGTGTCATCGCAGCGTCGTTCACGGGTGACGGTGGATCCAACCAGGGAACCGTCTTCGAGGCGATGAACATGGCTGTGGTGCTGGACCTTCCGATCGTCTTCGTGATCGAGAACAACGGATTCGGTGAGGCCACCGGAACCGACTACGCAGTTGGTGCACCCGACATCGCCGCGCGCGCCGCATCCTTCGGCATGCCTGCCGTCAAGGTGGACGGCACCGACTTCTTCGCGGTCTACGACGCGATGGCGGAAGCATCGGAGCGCGCCAGGACCGGCGGTGGCCCCACCACGATCGAGGCGGCGGCATTCCGTTGGCACGGCCACTTCGAGGGTGACGCGCAGCTGTACCGCACGGCGGAACAGGTTGCGCAACTACGGGAAACCAAGGATCCGCTCAAGAATTTCCGTAGCAGCGTGGATGTGAAGAAGGTCAGCACCGCTGATCTGGACGCGGTGGACGAGCAGTCGCGAGTGCTGGTGGACGAGGCGGTAGCGAAGGCGCGTGCCGCGGCGTATCCACCCGTCGAGAATCTGCTGACCGATGTCTACGTGTCGTACTGAGGAGCCCGAGATGACAAGCGTGGAAGCCGAGAACGTGTCGAAGAAGACCTACCGCGAGGCCGTCAAAGAGGCCATCGCCCAAGAAATGCAACGCGACCCGAGCGTCGTTCTCATCGGTGAGGACGTACGGGGTGGGCATGCCGGTACCAATCCCGATCTGGAGACGAAGAAGATCGAGGCATTTGGCGGTGTCCTGGGTGTCACCAAGGGATTGTGGACGGAGTTCGGATCGGAGCGTGTAATCGATACCCCGATCACCGAATCCGCGATCATCGGAATGGCTGCCGGAGCCGCACTGACCGGACTGAGGCCGGTCGCCGAGCTGATGTTCATGGACTTCTTCGGAGTCTCCTACGACGCGCTCTACAACCAGGCTGCCAAGTTCCGCTACATGTTCGGTGGCAAGGCCAGAACCCCGCTGGTGGTGCGAGGCATGATCGGCGCAGGGTTCTCCGCCGCTGCGCAGCACTCTCAGTCTCCGTACAACGTGTTCGCGGCGGTGCCTGGCCTGAAGGTAGTCGCTCCGTCCAACGCCTACGACGCCAAAGGCCTTCTCATCCAAGCCATCCGGGACGACGATCCCGTCGTCTTCTGTGAGCACAAGGTTCTCTACGACCTCAAGGACGAAGTGCCGGACGAGCCGTACGCGATTCCGTTCGGCGTCGCCAACTACACCAGGCAGGGCGACGACGTCACGATCATCGCGTTGTCCGCAATGGTGAACCGCGCCAACGACGTAGCAGACAAGCTGGCCGCCGAGGGTATTTCGGTCGAGGTTGTCGATCCTCGTACCGTCTCACCATTGGACGAGGACGGCATCCTCGAATCCGTCGCATCGACCGGACGCGTCGTGATCGTCGACGAATCCGCCGCCCGCTGCGGTTTCGGGCACGACGTAGCCGCGCTGATCGCCACCAAGGGATTCAACTACCTGAAAGCGCCGATCGAACTGATCACGCCGCCGCACACGCCGGTTCCGTTCTCCCCGACCCTCGAAACTGCCTGGCTGCCTGACGCGGCGCGCATCGAAGAGTCGGTTCGCAAGCTGGTGAGAGCCTGATCATGGCTGACATCAAAGCTATCGACATCCCCAAATGGGGGCTCTCCATGGAGGAGGGGTTGGTCAACGCGTGGCTCATCGAGGAAGGTGACTCGTTCACCAAGGGCCAGTTGATCTGTGAGATCGAGACCAGCAAGATCACCAACGAGCTGGAGGCGCCGTTCGACGGTGTTCTCCGCAAGATCGTCGGCACACCGGGGCAGACTCTGCCCGTCGGCGCCGTGATCGGTGTGTCCGCCGATGCGTCCGCGACGGATGCGGAGATCGAGCAGTTCCTCGCCGCCCGCGGCGCAACCGCGCCGGCGGAAGAGCCGGCACCGTCCCCAGCTGCTGCGCCGGCGGCTCCCGTGACACCTGCGGCTACACCGGCTGCGAAGGTGGTTGTTGCACCGAAACCTGCACCAACCGGTTCCACCGTCGTACCGAGCGTTCTGCAAAGCACGACGCAGGACGATGTGTTTGCGAGTCCTCGCGCACTCCGACGTGCGGAATCGCTCGGAATCGATCTCGCCGCCGTAGTGGGTACCGGTCCCCTCGGGCGGATCAGTGTCCGCGACATCGACGACGCGATTCGTGACGCCGGTGGCACTGTTGCGCCGGTAGTGCCGGCCGCGAGATCCGGCCTCCCGCTGCGATCGACCGCCGACGACAGTGCCGTGCCTGCCACCCCGGTCGCACGCAGAACTGCCCGATCACTGGGGGTCAACCTGCATGACTGTCGTCCGACGGGTTCGCGGGGGCGCGTCTGCGTCGCCGACGTGCACGACGCCGCTCGTTCCGCGCAGCTCCTGCCCGAGGCGGCGGCTGAGACCGAATCTGTTGCGGCCGAACCTGAGTACGACACAATTCCTTTCACCCCCATGCGATCGGCAATCGCCGGTAGGTTGCAGGCGTCCAAGCAGCAGGCACCCCATTTCCGGCTCACCGCAGACCTCGAGCTCGATGCGCTTCTCGCTCTGCGCAAGGAGATCAATTCGACCGTCCCGGCGGTCAAGCTGTCGGTCAACGACTTCATCGTGAAGGCTTGCGCCGCTGCACTGATGAAGGTGCCGGACGTGAACGTCCAGTTCGATGCCGCGAACGAATCGGTTCTTCGATTCGCGTCGGCGGATGTCTCGGTGGCAGTTGCACTTCCGACCGGCCTGATCACGCCCATCGTGCGTAGCGCGAATACCAAGTCGTTGGCGGACATCTCGGGTGAGGTGCTCTCGTTGGCCACCAAGGCGAAGACCGGCAAACTTCGTCCCGAAGAATTCCAGGGCGGAACCTTCACGGTGTCCAACCTCGGCATGTTCGGGATCAAGGCATTCGACGCGATCATCAATCCGCCCCAGGGAGCGATCCTTGCCGTAGGTGCGGGGGAGAAGCGCGCGGTGGTGGTCGGTGACAGTGTTTCTGCCCGGACCGTGATGACCGTGACCCTCTCGTGCGATCACCGGGTTATCGACGGAGCCCTGGGTGCGACCTTCCTTCGGGAGCTCCAGCGCTTTGTCGCTTCTCCCGCGCTGATGTTGGTGTAAGGGGCTGTGGTGGAAAACAATACGTCGCATCAGTACGACGTTCTTGTCATCGGTGGCGGCCCCGGTGGTTACGTGGCGGCGATCCGGGCTGCCCAGTTGGGGTTGAACGTCGCGCTGGTAGAACGTGATCGCCTCGGAGGTATCTGCCTCAACTGGGGTTGTATCCCCACCAAGGCGATGCTGCACGGCGCGGACGTCGCGCATACCTTGAGTGAACTCGACACATACGGATTCAGTTCGGCGTCTGTCCAGTTCGACATCTCGAAGTTGGTGTCGTTCAGCCGAGGGGTCTCGGAGAGGTTGTCCGGCGGTGTTGCCTATCTGATGAAGAAGAACGGCGTCGACGTCATCTCAGGCGCCGCGAAGTTGGTCGACAAAGGCGTCGTATCCGTGGGAGGACAGACGCATCGAGCCGACCACGTGATCATTGCAACCGGTGCCCGGCCGCGTTCGATTCCCGGCGTTGCCCCCGACGGTGATCGGGTGTGGACCTACTTCGACGCGCTCGTCCCGAAGGAACTGCCGAAGTCGCTGCTCGTGATCGGGTCCGGTGCGATCGGAGTCGAATTCGCCAGCCTGTACCGCGATCTCGGAACCGAGGTGACCATCGTCGAGATGGCACCACACATCATGCCGGTCGAGGACGAAGAGATCTCGGCCTTCGTTCGCAAGCAGTTCGAGAAGCGTGGCATCACGATTCACACCGGAGCCTCGGTGTCGGCGGTGACCGTCGGCGACGACGCCGTCCAGGTGAATGTGCAGACGAGCGACGGTGTCGAGTCGTTGACCGTGGACCGGGTGTTGGTGGCGGCCGGAATCACCGGCAACGTCGAGGATCTGGGGTTGGAGGCTCTGGGCGTCGAGATCGAGCGCGGTGCGATCGTCACCGACCAGTGGTGCCGTACCAGCGCTTTCGGGATCTATGCGATCGGTGACGTCGCGGGCGCTCCATGTCTGGCGCACAAGGCAAGCCACGAAGCTGTCCTGTGCGTCGAAAAGTTGGCAGGCGTGCCCGACGTTCATCCGCTCGATCGCGACTACGTTCCGGGGTGCACGTATGCCCGCCCACAGGTGGCGAGCCTGGGTCTGACGGAGAAGCAGTGCGCCGGTACTGGTCGCGCGCTGCGGGTCGGACACTTCGACCTGCAGGCGAACGGCAAGGCACTGGCGATCGGCGAGGCCGAAGGCTTCGTCAAGACGATCTTCGACGCCGATACCGGGGAACTTCTCGGCGCGCACATGGTCGGTCCGGATGTGACCGAGCAGATTCAGGGTTTCGGTATCGCTCGATCCCTCGAAGCCACCGGCGAGGATCTCGCCGAGGTCGTGTTTGCTCATCCGACGCTCTCGGAGGCAATGCACGAGTCTGTGCTCTCGGCGCTGGGGAGACCCCTCAACGCGTGAGCACCGTTCGCGTGCGTGAACGCCGTCCTTTCGTTCACGCACGCGAACAACTCTGCAACCGGGTGCAACGCTCGCTTTCGATGACCCCGTCACATAGGACTGGAGTGTGATCGGCGAAACGAATCGACTCGAACCGGCCCTGGCCAGTGGTGAAGACCCGGCGCAGTACGCACGTGTTCTCGAATCCGTCTACGAAGCAACGATGTCGGGACGCAAGCCGCCTGCGCGTCCGCGCTCCGTCATCGCGAATTCGTGGTCGCGTTTGCGTGCGCTCGGACTCGATCCGGACCGGTGCTCGATCACCGAGACGGGCCGCGAATCCGAGATCGAAGAAGGCAGACGCGCAGCCGGCATGGCGGAGATCTTCGACGAGGCGGTGCACGGTCTGGCACCACTCGTCGGCCCGGACGACGCGAATCTGATCGTGGTGGCGGACCGCTACGGACGTATCCTCTGGCGACACGGGTCCAGTCGAATGCTGGATCGGGCCGAACGGCTCGGGATGATCGAGGGTGCGTCGTGGACGGAGGAAGCTGTTGGTACCAACGGGATCGGCACTTCCTTGGCATCAGGTTCGGCAGTGCAGGTGTTCTCGGCCGAGCACTACTCGCGCTCGCAGCATCCGTGGACCTGCTCCGGGGCGACGGTTCGAGATCCGCGTAGTCGCCGGGCCATCGCCGTCGTGAACGTCGCCGGCGCAGCAGACACGGTCCACCCGTCG
Source organism: Rhodococcus sp. Ni2 (assembly GCF_021352185.1). Lineage (NCBI taxonomy): Bacteria > Bacillati > Actinomycetota > Actinomycetes > Mycobacteriales > Nocardiaceae > Rhodococcus > Rhodococcus sp. Ni2. The sequence continues at coordinate 719,727 of NZ_WOXZ01000001.1, read as the reverse complement.
ACTCTCGCTCTGGTGGACAGTGTGGCCAGGCTGGCGGAATCCGCACTGCGGGAGAAGCATCGAATCGGATTGGATCAGCTCCGGATGATCTCGGTATCGACGCTGGCTCGCGCGAGTCAGCCGACAGTGGTCGTGGACCGCAGTGGCTGGGTCGCGGCGGTGGACTCGATGGCGCCGATCTACAGAATCGCACTGCCGAAAGTGATGAGCAGCGGCGAGCATTGGCTCCCGTCGCTCGGACTATGTATGTGCGAGCCGCTTCCGGGTGGTTGGCTCGTCCGCCCTCAGATGGATCCGGCGTCCGGAACGGTTTGTGCCGAAGTCGAATTGGATGTGCAAGATCCGAATGCGATGGAATTGCGGTACTCCTCGGCAATGGGGAGCTGGAGCATCGACCTCAGCCCGCGCCATTCGCAGATCCTCGTGGCTCTGACACATGCGCCCGAGGGCCTCACGGCCTCGCAGCTCGCCTCACAGTTGTTCGGCGATCCACGCAAGACGGTGACCGTCCGGGCCGAGATGTCGAGGTTGCGTAAGCGATTGGCCGGAATCCTGTTGGCTCAGCCCTATCGCTTCGACCCGGCGGTGAGGGTAAAAACCGCCCCTGCTGTGCGCCTTTATTAACCGCGGGGGGTTAATAAAGGCGCACAGCAGAGCGGCGCGAACGCCGCACCTGCGCGTACTCGTAGCCGTTCTGCCAGGACACGGTGGCCACCAGCACCCAGATGATCCACGTGGCGCTCATGTGCGTGCCGACGATGCCCATGACGATGGGGATGGCGGTGCACGGGAGCGCCCAGCCGAGCAGCCACCGTCGGTCCGATCGCGCGAACAGCCCTGCCACCAGGCTGATTCCGAAATAGACTGCGATGCTTCCGCACAACAACCACCGCAGGTTCGCGGGCGTGTGCTCCGCGCCGTGTTCGGTTGCCGCTCCGAGCCCTGCGACCAGAACCGCGATAGCGCCGGTGGTGAAACAGTGCAGCGCCATGTCGATGCGAGCGGGAAACTTCTCGGCCTGCAGGTGCGGAACACCGGCGTGGCCGTAGAGAAGCGAGAGAGCCCACATGCCCGAGAGCAGGACAAACGATCCGACTGCGAGGCTGACCACCGTCGAGTCCCAGGTGAGCTTCGAGGCCGCAGAAATCACGAGGATCACACCCTCGCCCAGCACGATGATGACGTACAGGCCCAAGCGCTCGGCAAGGTGAGCCCGATCGGAGTGCAGGGCTTCGAGTTCGGGCATCCGGTCGTCCTTGAACCCCCGAACCTTGATGATGCGGTCGAGCTTTTCCTGCGCGTCTTCCATGATCGCGCTGCCGGAGACGACGAACATGATCAGCAGGTCGATGGTCACACCGGCGGTCCAGAGCCAGAACCGAGTTTCGCCCTCGAACCAGAACGAGACGATCCACGGGATCACACCGAGAGACATCTGGGCGATCGGCCAGTCCACGACTATCTGGCCGTTGTGCCACACCCGACTCGCCAGCAGACGTACGGCCACGTAGGCGACAGCGAAGGCCAGCGCATGGTTGTCGTGGATGCCGGCCACGGCTGCCATCATGACGGCCAGTCCGAACATGGCGATCAGCATGCTCGGGATCCGGACACGGTCACCGGCAACGTTGCCGTACATCGTGAACGTCGCCCACGCGGTCCAGAACGCGAGATAGAGCAACGCGTAGAGCGCGACATCCGACCACGACGGCGAACCGTGGAGCAGGTGAGCCAGCTGACCGATACCGGCAACCACGACGAGGTCGAAGAACAATTCGATCCATGACGCGTGTCGCTCGAGCACCGCCTTCTGCTTCGAGTCTGGTTCATTTCCGAGTTCCGACATACAGCTCAGTATCGGCTATCGGCATCAACAGTGCTGGTAGGCGGCGAAGTTGTCCGTTCTCTCGAAGTAATGCATATGCTGTCCGATGAGTGATCTGGATCATAGTTCGGGTGAGGTGGTCGACGTGCACGGTAGCGGTGACGTCGCTCTGTCCGCTGCGGACTACGACCGTGTCTTCGCTGTCTTCGACTACTGCTCGGCCGCGAGAACGCTCGATCAGCTCAAGGATCTCCTCATGGTCGCGCTCCATGATCACTACCGCTGTCCCAACACCACCTTCCTTGCCGGCCCGACCTTCACGACGGCTTTCGCCGACCCGGATCCGGTGACGACCGGGCGGATCACGCCGATCCTCGACGAGTACCAAGCGCACTGGTACCTCGACGACGTTTTTGCGACGGCGCAATCGCGGGCAACGCTGTTGGCATCTCCCGCCATCACGCACACTCAGTTGGCCGACGTCCCTTCACAGTCGGCGACGTACCTGCGAGATTTCCTCTATCGCAAACGCCTTCACAGCGCGTCGGTGATGCATCTCCAGTTGGCCCACGGCGGTCACGGTCTGGTGGGGATTTTCGATTCAGAAGGCAAGGATCTGTCGGGGCGCGACATCGTGGGCTTGGGCATTCTGGGCAAGCAATTGTCGCTGTTGTGTCAGACGCTGCCCGGGCAACGCGAGCCGGGATGGCGAGAGAAGCTGACGCCCCGGCAGATCGATCTCGCGGAGTTGTTGGCGGACGGCCATACCAACGACGAGATCGCGGTGATCCTGTCGCTGAGTCCGGACACGGTGAAGAAGTATGTAAGCCGCATCCTTGCTCTTCTGCGCGTTCGCAACCGTGCCGAGTTCGTGAAGTTGGTCTACGCGCAGAAACTTGCCGATCAACGCGCTTGAGATTGTCCACTTTCGTGCACTGTGACCGCGGTCACGGCACGGATAGCGTTTTCGGTGCACGGCCAGGAGTTGGCCCACAGCACTAGGAGAACTCATGAGTAGGCTTCGTTTCGGGTATTTCATGGCACCGTTCCACGTCCCCGGACGCAATCCCACCGCCGCACTGCAGCGTGATCTCGAACTGGTCGAGTACCTCGACCGGTTGGGCTACGACGAGGCGTGGTTCGGTGAGCATCACTCTGCCGGAAGCGAGATCATCGCGTCGCCGGAAATCATGATCGCTGCAGCCTCGCAGCGCGCACCTCGGATTCGTTTCGGCACGGGTGTCACGTCGTTGTCGTATCACAACCCGCTGTGGGCAGCGGATCGAATCATGCAGTTGGATCACCTGACTCAGGGGCGCACCATCTTCGGAGTCGGGCCCGGTTCGTTGCCCACCGACTCGGCGATGATCGGTCTGAACCCGACGGACACCCGAGAGTTGTTGCAGGAGAACCTCGACATCGTCGTGCGCCTTCTTCGTGGCGAGACGGTTTCCGCGAAGACACGAACCCACGAGCTGTACGACGCCAAGCTGCAGCTCGCTCCGTACTCGGAGAACGGCATCGAAATCACCGTGGCCGCAGTGGCCTCCCCGACAGGACCTCGCCTGGCCGGTACGCACGGTCTCGGTCTGCTCTCCATCGGAGCAACCTTGTCCGCCGACGGTTTCGACGCCTTGGGGCACCACTGGAATGTGATGGAGGAACGCGCTGAGGTCAACGGGACGACGGTGGATCGTCGGCAGTGGTCTCTTGCCGGACCTTTCCACATCGCCGAAACCGAGGCGGAAGCACGCAAGCAGGTCGAGTACGGCATCGAGGAGTGGTTCGACTATTTCCAGCACGTCGCGGCCTTCCCTCAGATGGCGGTCTCCGGTGCGCGTCTGAGCGAGATGATCGACTTCATCAACGAGGCCGGGATCGGTGTCATCGGCACACCGGAGCAGGCCAGACGTCAGGTACAACGGCTGTGGGACCAGTCCGGTGGTTTCGGCTGCATGCTGCAGATGGGTCACGATTGGGCGAACCCGCAGGACACCCGACGTTCGGCAGAGTTGTTCGCGCAGGAGGTCTTTCCGCACTTCCAAGGGCAGGCGCAGGCGACGCTCGACGCGGCAGCTCACGCGCGCGCTGTCAGGGGAGGGCATGCAAAGGCGCAACTCGACGCCGTCGACCACATGACGAAGAAGTACGCACAAGAGTTGGCAGACAAGGGCTGACATCGTGAATGTCCCACAGGGCAACCGGGCGTTGCGTTTTCGAGAAGCCATGGCGCACGTGTGCTCACCGGTCGCCGTCGTCACGGCAATGGACGGCGACCGGCCGCACGGCACGACGGTCAGCGCATTCATGTCGTTGTCGATGGACCCGCCGATGACCGCGGTGGCTCTGGATCGACAGTCGGAAGTTCTCGGCCTCATCGAAGGAACGCGGAGGTTCGCGATCAATGTCCTCGGGACCGCGCAAAGCTCACTGGCGGTTGCCTTTGCGAGGAAGGGCCGTGCGAAGTTCGACGGTGTCGAGTGGGCGGAGCATCTCGGTGTTCCGAGACTGCCGGACGTATCCATCTGGATCGCGTGCACCGTTGATGCCGTCGTGGACGGTGGTGATCACAAGATCGTGACAGGATCGGTGGACGAGGTCGAGCACCGCGAGTCGAATCCACTGACCTACCACCGGCGTGTATTCGGTACGCACGCACCGACGTCAGTGCTCTAGGAAGGAGAGCCATGTATGTACTGGTGGACGACGGCCGCGTCAGCATCCACGATGTGGACAACCTGAAGGACTTTCACGTCGAGGTGAGTGCCGACATCTCCGAAGCCGAACTGGACGAACTCTTGCGCCTTCAGGATTACGGATACGTCAGCGGTGGTAGTGCATTCATCTCGGTAGCCCGCGTTCGCGAGAGCACCACGGACGTCGAAGGTGTTGCCGCGATGGTCGACTACGCCCAGAGCAAAGGCTGGGTGGACGAGGACGGCGAAGCACTGCAGGCTCACGTCGTTCGCCAGAAGTAGCGGAACGGCTCAGACCATGTCGTTCTTCTGCAGCCATCGCAGCGTCGGCCAACCGCAGAACACCGGGAGCCAGCAGGTCAGCACTCGGTAGAGCAGGACCGACGGGACCGCGATGCTTGCCGGCAGTCCGAATGCGGACAGACCACCGATGAGGGCGGCCTCGACGGCTCCGACGCCACCCGGTGTCGGAGCCGCCGAGGCGAGCGTCCCACCGATCATCGTCACGATGGTGACGGTGATGAACGTCGTTCCGCCGCCGAATGCTTCGACGCTCGCCCACAGAGCCAGGGCGGCACCGAGAGTTGTTGCGGCGCTGCCGCCCACGATGATGAGGAAGCGCGTGGGATTTCGCGCGAGTTGGCTCAGTTCACCCAACACCTCGGTGATCTGAGGACGCAGATCGTCGCGCAGCCACCCACGGAGTTTCGGGATGAACATGAATGCACCGAGAACTCCGAGCGCGACGCCGCCCGCCAGGTACAGAACAGTGGATCCCGGGATGAAGTGCGAGAGGTTCGTATCACGTCCGGCGACGATCGAGAAGAAGATCAGCAAGCCGACGTGGGTGACCACCTGGACCGTCTGTTGCAGCGCGACTGCGGCCGTTGCACGGACGGTACCGAGCCCACCCTTCTGCAGGAACCGCACGCTCAGCGCGAGCCCGCCGACTCCGGCCGGAGTTGTCGTCGCCGCAAAGGTGTTGGCCACCTGCATGATCAAGAGGTTGCGGTAACTGACCATCGACGACGCACAGGCCCACAGGGCCGCTGCCGCGCCGACGTACGTCAGTGCGGAGACGCCGAGGCCGAGCAGTGCCCACCACCAGTTGGCCGTCTTCAGCTCGGTGATGAACGCGGGGACCTGGCTGATGAAGGGGTAGGCGACGTAGACCAGACCGATGAGCAGAACGAGCTGGATCAGCTGGTTGCGACTGAATCGGGTGACCTGTGCGGGAGCGACCTTTTCGATCCCGTTCTTGGCACCGACCTCGTCTCGGATCTCGGTCATCAGTTTCGCGGAATCCGTGACCGTCCGCCGAATTCGGTTGGGCAATGCAGCGGTGGTCAATCGGCCGGAGGCGGCGAGAATCGTGTCTGCGCCTTGCGCTCGAATCGCGGCGTCCACCGCTGCATCGACCCCGAACAATGATGCGGTGGCGAAGAGAAGTTGTGCGTTGTCGGACTGCATCTGAACTTCGGTGGCGCCGAATTCGGAGTACGCGTACCCGCCGAAGAGGATGGTTCCGCCTTCGACACGAATTTCGGAAGCGCGCAGGTCGCCGTGCGCCATCTGGTGCACGTGAGCGGTATGCAGTGTCTGCCACAGCGCGTCGATCAGTTTGGTGGATTCTTCCTCGCCCGCCTGGTTCTCGACGGCGACGGCAAGGGGGATGCCACGAGGACTCGGGCGCGCGTACATCTCCCACCCGCGATCGAGTACCGAGATTGCGACGGCCTTGGAACTGGCCAGACCGATGTCGGCGAACGCGATACCCATGAGCGCTCGGTGTTCGACGGCGCGACGAAGTGATCCGTAGGGCGGCGGAGTTTCACGGTTCCGGAACGAGATCCAACGGAACGTCTGTCGAATTGCTCCGCTGCTTCGCTGGTTCTGTCCGTACAACTCGACGACGAGTTCGTCGAAAGGTTCGTCGTCCGGTGCTTGGTCGATGGCTGCGGACATGACAAGAGGCCCGATTCCCGAGGGACTCACGACGCGGAACGCGGTGACGCGGTAACCGCGCCGCGCGAGTACGCGTACTGCCGAGTCCAACGGCACTTCGAGGGCAGGGGTGCCGACGGCGAGAACGATCACCGCGCCGATCAGGTAACCGACGGCGAGACCCAGCATCGATCGTGCGGGAACGATCGAGCTGACGATCAGATGGATGGGAGCGAAGAGCAGAAGCAGCGTCCACCAGGCTCGTCGCCACTTCTTCGGAAGCCACGGGCCCGAGACGGTGAGCACCGCCGCGAGCATCGCGATCCATCGCGGATCGTCGAGGAATTGAGACAGGAAGGTGGCGTCGAGTCGGTCCGGCACGTCGAGGTGCCATTTCGGTGCCGCCAGGCCTGTTCCGGTGAAGGACAGCGCGACACCGGCGCACAGGCCGGCGGCGGCGTATCCGGCCAGCAACTTCCACCGGCGCCCGACGATCAGGCCGATCAGGATGGCGAACGGTAGCGCCAGAATTGCGATGCCGTAGAGCAGGTACACAGTGTCGGACAGGCTCGGCGACAGAACACCGACGATGTTGGACACCGACGTTTCGAGCGCGTCCCACTGACTTCGAGTGATCAGAGATCCCGCGATCACGCCGCCGAGCAGCACAGCAGCGATCGCAACCCGCATGATGTCGCTCGTACGGCGGTGCAGTGGTGGCAGGAGGCTTCCCGTTACCGGGATCTCCCGTCCGTCTACTCGCATCTCGCCAGAACTCTCTTCTCTCGGGGTTACCGACCGTCTCAGTTACCTCGATCAAGGTACCGCGTGAGGGTTCGGCGACTGGGAAGCCGGACCTGTCGTTACCTCCTCGATGCCAAGCAACATTCTCTTCGGACCCGCGGGAGCGGGCTTCGGCGCGTAAAATTCACTTTCCGGACGTTCGTTCATTTCGACGACAGGGAGTGCGTATTCATGAGCCCCGACGCCAGCGGTGTGGACGGTCGGGTTCCTGACCTGCCGACCCCGTCGACCAGAATTTCCGTCACCGAGGATTACGCGGCCGAGATCGACGAGCTGTCGAGTCTCAAGCACAAGCTCGGCGTGCTGGAGCCTTCGGAGTTCGCGGATGCCTGGAAGCAGGGTTACCCCTACGAGAAGAAGATGTCGCGCCGCGAGTACGAGCGGAAGAAGCGGCGTCTGCAGATCGAGCTGCTCAAGCTGCAGTTGTGGGTCAAGGAAACCGGTCAGAAGGTGCTCATCATCTTCGAAGGTCGCGATGCTGCCGGTAAGGGCGGGTCGATCAAGAGATTCACCGAGCATCTCAATCCCCGTGGAGCCCGCGTGGTCGCGCTCGAGAAGCCCACCGACATCGAGCGGACGCAGTGGTATTTCCAACGCTATGTCGCACACCTACCCAGCGGCGGCGAGATAGTGATGATGGACCGGTCCTGGTACAACCGCGCCGGCGTCGAACGAGTGATGGGTTACTGCACGCCGACGCAGTATCTCGAGTTCATGAGAGAGACCCCGGACTTCGAGCGGATGCTCGTCAACTCCGGGATTCATCTGCACAAGCTGTGGTTCTCGGTCAGCCGCGAAGAGCAGTTGGCGCGGTTCGCGGCCCGCCGAACGGACCCGGTGCGTCAGTGGAAGCTCTCACCGACCGATCTGGCTTCGCTCGACAAGTGGGACGACTACACCCAGGCCAAGGAAGCCATGTTCTTCTACACCGATACCGGGGATGCGCCCTGGACGGTAATCAAGAGCAACGACAAGAAACGCGCTCGCCTCGAGGCGATGCGTCACGTGCTCGCCAGCTTCGACTATCCCAACAAGGATCACCGGGCTGTCGGTACTCCGGATCCCTTGATCGTCGGGCCGGCGTCGGCCGTATTCGAAGAGGGCGAGCACGTGAACGTGGAGTTGCCTCAGCTCTAGCGCAGGTGATCGCTCAGATCGAACTGGCCTCTGCCCACAGATTGATGCCGCTGTCCTTGGCGTGCTGATCTATGGAGGCCAGTTCGGCTGCGCTGAATTCGAGATTGTCGAGCGCGCCGACGTTGGCTTCGAGTTGGGCGACACTGGACGCACCGATCAGTACCGAGGTGACCCGCGAATCGCGGAGTGCCCAGCTCAGTGCCAGCTGAGCCAGCGACTGGCCGCGGTCTGCCGCGATGTCGTTGAGCGCGCGGATGTGGGTGAGAGCGTCGTCGGTCAACCACGACGGATCCAGTGACTTACCTTGAGCTGCACGGGAATCCTCGGGGACGCCGTTCAGATAGCGATCGGTGAGCATGCCTTGAGCGAGTGGTGAGAACGCGATGACGCCGACGCCGAGATCGTCGACAGCCGACAGCAGGTCCTGCTCTATCCAGCGGTTCAGCATCGAATAGCTCGGCTGGTGGATCAAGAGCGGAACCCCCGCAGCGGCGAGCAGTGCGGCGATTTCACGGGTGCGCTCCGGCGAGTACGAACTGATACCCGCGTACATGGCCTTGCCCTGCTGGACAGCGCTGATCAGGGCGCCTGCGGTCTCGTCGATCGGAGTTTCGGCGTCAGGGCGATGGCTGTAGAAGATGTCGACATAGTCGACGCCGAGTCGTCCGAGCGACTGATCGAGGGAAGACAGCAAATACTTGCGGGAACCACCGAATCCGTAGGGGCCGGGCCACATGTCCCAGCCGGCTTTGGACGAGATGACCAATTCCTCGCGGTACGAAGAGAAATCCTCACGCAGGATCCTGCCGAAGTTCGTCTCGGCGCTTCCGTACGGGGGTCCGTAGTTGTTCGCAAGATCGAAGTGGGTGATTCCGAGATCGAATGCCCGCCGCAGAACTGCGCGCTGGTTCTCGATCGGTACGTCGTCGCCGAAGTTGTGCCAGAGGCCCAGCGAGATGGCCGGGAGTTTGAGACCACTCCGACCGGTTCGGCGGTACGGCATGGCTTCGTAGCGGTCCTGCGCGGCGACGTACTGATCGGACATGGTGCCTGCCTTCACATCGTTGTGTTTGCGGTTGAGCGTTCACTCCCGACCATTATCGCCGACGGCGCTCAGGTGTGCCGGCCGCTGGAGGTGTGTCAGTCAAAATGCTTGCGGTTTAAAGCAATTCGATCGATCTTTTGGACCGATGTTCAGGTTCGAGTCACAGTGCCGGGCGGCGGTGACGTCGACCACGTCTGGGCTCGCATCTAAGGGAACGGTAAGGAATCGCGGTTACCATGGTCACAGTCGATCGGCGATACCGATCGCCGATTCGCTTCGAACATGTTGCCCAGCAGCCGGATCCGGGGTCCGGCGAGGAGATCTATGTCGACGCAGTCCGTAGTGCACGCACAATCATCCGCAGACGAGAGCGTCGTGGGGGATTCGTCTCCGCCGGGTGGTGGAAGCCGGCGATATCTCGAGCAACTGATCAGATACGACGTGCCGGCGTCGCTGGTCGTATTCCTGGTGGCGCTTCCCCTGTCATTGGGAATTGCGATCGCCTCCGGGGCGCCGATCATGGCAGGTCTGATCGCCGCAATCGTCGGCGGAGTGGTGGCCGGAGCTGTGGGAGGTTCACCGCTGCAAGTCAGTGGTCCCGCAGCCGGCCTGACCGTGGTGGTCGCCGAACTGATCGGCAAGTTCGGGTGGAAAGTCACCTGCCTGATCACCGTCGGCGCCGGAATTCTGCAGATCGTGTTCGGGCTCAGCCGAATTGCCCGTGCGGCGCTGGCTATTGCTCCAGTGGTGGTGCATGCGATGCTCGCCGGTATCGGCATCACCATTGCGCTACAACAGGTTCACGTGTTGTTGGGTGGAAGCTCGGCCAGCTCGGCGCTGGACAATCTACGGCAGTTGCCCGCACAGATCGGTGCCTTGCATGTCGAGGACCTGATGATCGGACTCGTCGTCATCGCCACCCTTCTCGGGTGGCGCTATCTCCCTGCCGGTGTCCGCAAGGTTCCGGCGGCGTTGGTGGGCATCGTATTGGCAACTCTCGCTTCGCTGGCGCTGCCGATCGACGTCGAGCGTATTGCTCTCGACGGATCTTTGCTGGACTCGATCGGACTCCCCGCTCTGCCCGACGGCCAGTGGCTCGGCGTCGCAACCGGCATCCTGACCATCGCCCTGATCGCCAGTGTGGAGAGTCTGCTCTCGGCCGTGGCCGTGGACAAGATGCACTCGGGCCCGCGGTCGAACTTCGATCGCGAGATGCTCGGCCAGGGCACCGCGAACATGGTGTCCGGGGCCATCGGCGGCCTTCCGGTCACCGGGGTGATCGTGCGCAGTGCGACCAATGTCGAGGCCGGGGCGAAGTCCCGCGCGTCGTCGATCATGCACGGCCTGTGGATTCTGCTGTTCTCGGCTGCGCTCGCCGGGTTGGTCCAGCAGATTCCGAAGTCTGCACTGGCCGGACTGTTGATTGTCATCGGTATTCAACTGGTCAAGCTGGCGCACATTCGGTTGGCGCGACGGACCGGTGATCTGTGGGTGTACGGCATCACGGTGGTCGGCGTCGTGTTCTTGAATCTGCTCGAGGGCGTCCTGATCGGGTTGGCGCTGGCCATCGCCCTCCTGGTGTGGCGTGTCATCCGCGCAACTGTCACCGCAGAAGAGTTGGGCGACAACGATTCCGGGAAGTGGCGCGTCCTGGTCGAAGGCTCGTGCACCTTCCTGGTGCTGCCCAAGCTGACGTCGGTGCTCGCCGGACTCCCACCGCGGTCGGACGTCACCGTCGAGCTGTCTGTCGACTTCCTCGACCATGCCGTCTTCGACGTCATCGAAGAGTGGGCGAGGCAGTACGAGTTGGCAGGTGGTTCGGTGGTCATCGACGAAGTCGGCTCGGTGAGTATGGAGAGCGCGACCACCGGTCCGCCGAAGCGCGGCGCCGCAGTCACCGACCTGCGCGGCTTGCTCGCGCCGTGGGGCAGTTGGCAACCACAGGCTTCGGGGAGGAATCTGAGCAGCCCGCCGGCCTTGCGGCCCATTCTCGACGGGGTGTCCAACTATCATCGCCATCGCGCCGAAGCGATACGGCCGCACATGGATCAGTTGCGCGACGGGCAGAACCCCGACTCTCTTTTCCTTACCTGCGCAGATTCGCGAGTGGTGCCGAACATCATCACGAGCAGTGGCCCCGGCGACCTGTTCACCGTGCGCAATGTCGGAAACCTGGTTCCTGCCGGCGGCCGCGATACGTCGGTGGAAGCGGCACTGGCCTTCGGGATCGACGAGTTGGGTGTCAGCTCGGTGGTCGTGTGCGGACATTCGGGCTGCGGCGCGATGCAAGCACTCCTGACGAACGGTTCGTCGGAATCGGGAGTCGTCGGGGAATGGCTGCGGCATGCGGAGACGAGCTTGCAGGCCTATACGAGTGGCCATCCGGTCGCGCGTGCTGCGGCCGAGGCAGGTTTCTCGGAGGTCGATCAGCTCGGAATGGTCAATGTCGCAGTCCAATTGCAGACTCTCGAACGCCATCCTCTCGTCGGTCAGGCCCGTGTGGATGGTCGCCTGCGTATCGCCGGACTGTTCTTCGACATCGGCTCGGCTCGGGTCATCGAAGTGACAGCGTCGGGGATCGGCCAGTTGATCGAGACCTGAAGGGGCTATTCGGGTCCGGGCTGATCCCTGAGTTCGACCAGCAGGCGAGCCCCGCCGAGTGGACTGTCGTGAAATGTCGTCCGTCCGCCGTGCAGGGCCGCCTGCTGCGCCACCAGCGCCAGGCCCAAACCGGAGCCTGTCTTGCCTGCCGTCGATCCGCGAGTGAAGCGCTCGAACACGCTCGAGCGTTCCTCGGCCGGTATTCCGCAACCGTTGTCGTCGATCGTGATCGTGACGGTGTCCGGTGAATCGGCCGGGCGAGCGAGGGTGATGCGCACCGCGCTCGCGCCGCCGTGGCGGACTGCATTGGTGATCGCGTTGTCGAGGATCAACCGGATTCCGCCGGGAAGGGCCCGGATGCAATAGGGGAGTGGGGAATCCACCGTGACGACGCCGACGTCGAGCCCAGGATGATGTCGGCGTGCGTCGTCGGCGGCGATGTCGCAGACCTCGGTCAAATCGGTGTCCTTGAAATCCTCGGCCGTCGAGAGTTCACCCTTCGCCAGGCGCTCGAGGTCTCTCAGAGTTGACTCGACGCGGCCCTGCGCGCGGGCCAGATCTGTGAGGATCTCGCGTCTTTGTTCGTGATCGAGGTCGTGAATGGACAACACTTCGATGTCGGTTCGCATTGCTGTCAACGGAGTTCGGAGTTCGTGAGCCGAGGCGGACGCAAAATCTCGGGCTGCGGCAAGGGCGGAGTTGGTTGCGGCTTGCGCTCGAGCGACGTCGCTGAGCATCGATTCTGCTGCTGCGGCAAGCTCGTCCGCTTCACGGATTCCGGAAACCTCGGTGGCGAGATCGGGATCGCGCCTGGCGATCCGGCGGGTCAACTCCACGAGGGGGCGCACCGCCGGGCCGCCGAACAACCATCCCAACGCAGCTGCGGCCGCTACGGCCCCGACGCCGAAGAACGCAACCTGTCGCTGTTGGTCGACTGTGATGTCTCGCGCTTCGGCATAGGGAACCGCCAGCGAGACAAGGGCATTGATCCCGTCGGCCTCGGCGGTATATGCTCGGTACTTCGTACCGTCCACGTCGACGGTCGCCGAGCCGACCGGTAGTTCGGGCAGTCGCGTCGGGGTACTGGATTTGACGGTTCCGTCGGTGTCGGAGCGGATGGTCACGGAAAAGGCGCCGCCGTCTCCGAACGCGCCGAGAAAAGGTCCCGCTGTAGCCGCATTGGCCACGATGACCGTCGATGCCGTCTCCAATCGACGGTCCAACTGCGCCAAATTGTTTCGTGCGATAGCCAGTGCAACGACCACACCGAGTGCGATGACGATGAACGTCGCCCCCAGTGCCGCGGCCGCGGCAACGCGAGTTCGTAGTGAGAAGCGGCGACGCTTCACGGGTTCTCCCGAAGCACGAACCCGACGCCGCGAACGGTATGCAGCAGACGAGGTGAACCGCCGGATTCGAACTTTCGACGCAGATAGCCGATGAAGACGTCCACGACGTTCGTGTCGGCGACGAAGTCGTAGCCCCACACCAGTTCGAGGAGACGTTCGCGAGTGAGCACGATGCCGGAATTGTGTGCGAGCACTTCGAGTAGCTCGAATTCGCGTTTGGTGAGCGGTACTTCCTTGCCGTCGACACGAACCCGGCGACCGGAGAGATCGATGTCGAGGTTTCCGACCCGCAGGGTATTCGTACCCTCGGAGTGATCGCCGGCCGGAGTGTTGCTGCGACGGAGCATTGCGCGGATCCGGGCAACCAGTTCGGCAAGAACAAACGGTTTGACCATGTAGTCGTCTGCACCGGATTCGAGTCCGGCGATGCGATCGTCGACCGAGTTGCGCGCACTGAGCACGCAGATCGGGATTTCGTTGCCGGCGGCACGAAGCGCCGTCACCACACCGGTGCCGTCGAGCACCGGCATGTTGATGTCGAGGACTACCGCGTCCGGTCGCTTGTCGGAGATCACTCGGAGCGCGTCGGCGCCGTCCACCGCCGTCAGTACGGTGAATCCCGAGAGCCGCAATCCGCGTTCGAGTGAGGTCAGGACGTCTGCGTCGTCGTCGACTACGAGGATTTTCGGTATCTCGGTCACAGCCCCATTGTGCCTTGCCTGGTACGTCGGGTTTCGCCGATCAGACCGGCAAGTCGGTACCGTCCGGACGCAGACCGGCCATGAACACCGCGACCAACCGCGGGACCAGGTTCGGCATGGCCTCGTCGGACAACTCGATTTGCGGGCGCGTCAGTTTGGCCAGAGCCATGACGAATTCGAGCGGTTGCAGATCGGCGCGAACCAGTCCGGCGCTCTGAGCGGCGCCGATCGTCGCGGTCATCTTCGTTTTCGTCACCTCACGCACCGCCAGAACTTCGGGCGCCAGCTCGGTGAAACTGCGTTCCACCAGTGCAGGAATGAGCGCACCCAGGCGCAGTTCCACGAGGCGGTCCACCAGCGTGTGCCACGCGTTTGTGGGATCGGTGGACATTGCCGTGAGTGCGATGTCGGCAGCCTCGCGGACATCGGTCAGTGTTGCGACGGCGACGGCGGTCACGAGGTCCTCGCGCGTCGGAAAGTTCCGATACAGCGTGGCGATGCCCACTTTCGCGAGTTCTGCGACTGCGTCGAGGGGCGCGTCGTGCCCGCGCTCAGTGAACACCGCTCGTGCGGCGTCGACTATTGCGTTTCTGCGTTCACGTGCATCGGCTCGCACATCCACCTCCGGTATTGACAGTTCATCATAACCGGAGGAATATCTTCCACAAATAGTGGAGGAAAAACTTCCACTTAGGGTGGGTAGTTATGAACGCCGAAGTCGAAGCACAGGACCGCAAGAAGTTGGTGGCTGTGGTGTTGGGCTTGTCCGCCGTGATCGGGCTGATGCTGCTTGCCTTCGTACTGCCCTCGGTCAACAGTGGCCCGCACGAACTGAAGTTGGGCATCACCGGTCCAGCTGCGGCAACCGAACAGATCAGCACCTCGCTCGAGGCGAGTAAGCAAGGCGCCTTCGATACTCGAGAATTCGCCGACGCCGACGCCCTGCGTGACGCGATTCGGAATCGCGACGTGGTCGGCGGAATCGCCGTTGATGCCAACGGTCCTCACGTGTTGATCGCGACTGCAGGCGGAACCCCGATCGCCCAGACCCTGACCGGGGTGGCCAACGGCCTCTCGGAGGCCTCGGGGGCAAAGGTGCCCGTCGAAGACGTTGTGCCGCTGACTGCGGACGACCCGACCGGTGCTGGGCTCACGGCATTGGCCTTGCCCTTGGTGTTCGGCGGAATCATGCCCGCTGTTGTTCTCGTGCAACTGTTTCCGCGCAGCATCGTCAAACGAGTGTTGGGCGCTGCCGGCGTCGCGGTGGTCGCGGGTTTTGCACTGACTGCCATTCTGCAGTTCGGCACCAACAGTCTTGACGGAAACTACCTGCTCACCGCGCTCACACTCGCCGTTGGTATTTCGGCCATCTCGCTTCCCATTTTGGGGCTCGAATCCCTGCTCGGGATGAAGGGGTTCGCGTTGGGCGCCGTCACGATGATGTTCATCGGAAACCCACTCTCGGGGATGGCGACAACTGCCGCGTGGTTGCCCGCGGGTTGGGGCGCTTTGGGGCAGCTGCTCCCACCTGGCGCCGCAGGTGCATCCGTCCGTTCGATGGCGTTCTTCGACGGCCATGGCGCCACCACGCCACTTCTGGTGCTGGTGTGCTGGATTGCCGTCGGGATCGCGCTGTGCGTGGCTGCCGGCCGGAAGAAGGCGTCGGCGCCGGTTATCGAACCGGAGGCCGCGCTGGTCTAGCCGGCGCAGCTTGCGTACGGGGTCAGGTCGGGAATCGGCCAGACCCCGTCAACGCGTTCCACGGCCAGTTCGGCGACCACGGTGTCCTCGTCCATCGGTAGAGGTCGGAGGATTCGGGGCTTTTCCGCCTCCCATTCGACGTCGATGCCCGCGGAGGTCAGGGCGTCCTGATCGATGACGGCGACGACCAGCGGCAATGTGAGGTCGCCGAACACCAGATCGAGCACCGAAGTGAGTGCGTCCGGGGTCGTTGCGCGAATGAATCCTGCCTCGTCGTAACTGATTCCGCGCGTCGAGACCTCGTACTCACCGAAACGCTTGCATGCTTCCCAGTCGTCGGCGATAGCGACGTGGACGAGTCGTTGTCCGGTCATGCAGTGCTCCTGTAGTATTCGGATTAATGAAACGTCAACGTAGCATTAATTTACCGGCACGGTAACAGGGGACTTGATGGAGCAACCGCGCAGACGTGGGAGAACCAGTGACGCCGAGCGCGCCGAACGACGCAACGAGATTCTCGACGTCGCTGTCGACTCGTTTCGAGATGTCGGGTTCGCCCGAACTACCATCGAGGGCATTGCCACGGTGGCCGGCGTCGCCAAGCGCACCGTGTACAGCTACTTCGGCGACAAGTCTGCGGTCTTTGCAGCTGCGGTTGCGCGTCAGCACGCGTACGTCGAGAATACCGGCGAGGGCCAGTCCGACCTGCTCGCCGCTGCAGTGGACATCGTCATCGCCCTGCACAGCGACAACTCGATTGCGCTGCACCGCATGATGATCGGCGAGGCCGTGCAGTTCCCTGAATTGGCCGCAGCGTTCTACGAATCCGGCCCGGCCAAGTCGATTGCCTTTCTGGAGAAGATTTTGATCGATCAGCAGGGTCAGAAGGCTGCGCTGTGCGCGGATCAGTTGTACACCTTGCTGCTCGGGGAGGAGCACCGGCGGCGACTGCTCGGGCTCACCTCCGAACCGACAGCCGAAAGAGCGGCGCAACTGGCGGCCCGTGCGGTGGGATGCGTTCTGAGATCTGATCGGTAGGCTCGACTGGGTGAGTAACTCTGTGATCTGGTTTCGACGCGATCTGAGGGTCGGTGATCTTCCGACTCTGACTGCAGCGGCGGATGCCGGCGGACAGACGTTGGGTTTGTTCGTCCTCGACGAGAAGTTGCTCGGACCGGCAGGCTCACCCCGCCAGAATCAACTGTTCGCCAACTTGTCGGCACTCGACAACCAGCTAGACGGACGATTGATGGTTGTTCGAGGTGATCCGGCAGACGTGGTGCCCCGCGTGGCGGAATCCGTTGGCGCCGAAGAAGTTCACATCAGTGCCGACTACGGGCCCTACGGCCGACGGCGCGACGCGGCCGTGGCCGAGAAGGTGGAGTTGATCGCCACCGGGTCACCATATGCCGTGGCGCCCGGACGCGTCACCAAGGCGGACGGTGATCCGTACAAGGTGTTCACGCCGTACTTCCGTCAGTGGATGGAACATGGTTGGCGGGGCCCCGCGTCGACCGATGCGGGGACGGTCCGTTGGTTCGATCCGAGCGAGAAGGACGGTGGCCCGCGCCGGGTGAGTATCCCCGCGCCGTCCGGCACCGTCAGCGATGTCGTCGGTGAGGCCGGTGCGCTCGAACAGTGGAAAGAATACTGCGAGAACGATCTTGACCGGTACGACGACGAACGAAATCGACCCGACCTCGACACCACGAGTCGGATGTCGATCCCGCTCAAGTACGGCACGATTCATCCGAGAACCATGTTGGCAGATCTCTCCAAGCGACTCGGAGACGGCGCTCAGGCGTACCGTCGCCAGCTTGCTTGGCGAGACTTCTACGCAGACATCCTGTTTCAGCGCCCCGACAGCGCGCGGAAGAACTACGACGACAAGTTCGACCGTTTACGTCACGACGGGGGAGTCGACGCAGACGCCGCCTTCACGGCCTGGTGTGAAGGCAAGACCGGCTTCCCGATCGTGGATGCCGGCATGCGGCAACTCGCCGCCGAGAACTGGATGCACAATCGGGTCCGAATGATCGTCGCGTCATTCCTGGTGAAGGACCTGCACATTCCGTGGTGGCGCGGCGCACGGTACTTCATGTCGCAACTGGTGGACGGTGACTTGGCCTCCAATCAGCACGGGTGGCAGTGGACTGCCGGGTCGGGTACGGATGCTTCGCCCTTCTTCCGCGTCTTCAACCCGATCACGCAAGGGGAGAAGTTCGATCCCGACGGCACATACGTCCGTCGGTGGGTCCCCGAACTTCGCGATGTTCCCGGGAAGGCCGTCCACTCGTTGAAGGCGATGCGCCCAGTCGACTACCCGGACCCGATAGTCGATCACGCGCACGAGCGTGAGGAAGCCTTGCGCCGGTACGGCGAGATCAAAGGCTGAGTGCTCAGTGATCTGCGGGCGCTACGCGGACGCGGTTTCCGTCCAGATCTGAAATGACAAACGTCAGACCGAAGACATCTTCGCTGGGTTCTTCGACGACCTCGACTCCCTTGGCCACCCACTCGTCGTGGATCGCCCGAATTTCGTTGCTCCCGCCGTCGACCAAGATGCCGACTTCGAAATTGCGCGGTGTCGCGGGATCGAGGTCGCGGGACTTGCCGCTCCACAGTGCAAGGACCACACCGCCGCCGAGGTCGAAGGTCATGTACCGAGGGCTGAGGACCTCAGGCTTCGCGTCGAACAATTCGCCGTAGAACGCTGCTGCGGAGGCGGCATCGCTGACGTAGATCAGAAACTGGTTGGGTAGTCGCACTGTGGTTTTCCCTCTCCCGTTGATTTTCGGGCCACCGGCAACGGGGCGTGTGCCTGGTCGTGCGGGGCTGCGTTCAACAATCCCCGCGCGCCGGACGAATGTCCAAGAACAAGTGCGTCTGAGAGGCAGATGGATTACTTATGACGACTGCCGCAGTCACACCACACTGAGGTGGTACCCGACGCTCAGGTTCGGGTAGTAGCCGTCGATGTAGCTCGAGATGAAGTAGTGATCAGGGTCGGTGGTGCGAGTTCCGTCGGTGTCGAACTGCGGATAGTCGTTGGCCATGAAGACTGCTTGTCCGCCGTCGGGAGTGGAATAGACGACGTCGACCGTCAGGCCGCGCGGGTCCTGGTTGTATGCCGTGACGATCTCGGTCTCGTGAGGCGCGAGCGACTGGCGTGGGCTCTGCATCCACTGTCCGTAGGGGTTGTCGGCGCCTTCGAGATGAATTGTCTGTTCGGTGTCGTTGCTGATCGTCATCGTGATGCTGTTGCCGGTTGTGGGAAGGGTTCCGGCACTGGCGATTCCGCTCAATCCCAAAGTGAGGGCGCCGGCGGCCAGAGCTGTGATTGCGGCAACTACGTAGCGTGGGTTCGTCATCGTCGGTGTCCTTTGTCCGGGTGAGCGTTCGGTTGGCTCTCTCGAAGACAACTATGTCGGAGCAGATCGATGTCGTATGTCCACTCCCCGGACCCTGTGCAGGCGGAACGGTGTGTCCACCGATCGGGGGACACCTACTCCGACACCGAGACGGCTTCGACCTTTCGCTCGCCGGTGACCAGCAGTCCGATCAGTGCGGCCGCCGCGAGCACCATGACGAGTGCTCCGTAGCCACGCGTCGTATCCACCAATCCGACCTTGCCGACCAGGTAGCCGGCCAGCAAGGCGGGAAGACTGTTGGCCAGATATGCGATGACGTAGACGGTGGACAACAAACCCGCGCGTTCGTGGTTCTCGGCCAGCGGCATGACGGTGAGGATAGTTCCTTGGAATCCTGCTCCGAAGCCGATACCTGCAACAGCCGTACCGACCAGAATCAATACGGCAGAGGATGTTTCAGCACCGATGAGTGTGACGGCCACCCCGAGCACCAAGGCGGTGGTTCCGATCAGCATCACGGTCCGGCCGCCGAGTTTGCGGAAGGTGAGTACTGCTGCCGCTCCGAATCCTGTCAGTGTTGCGACCATGACGGCACCGATGAGGGAGCTGTGAACGTCAAGTGCGTTGCGCGCCAATGCAGGTCCGAGTGAGAGGTAGAAACCTCCCAGCGCCCAGACCGCGATCAGGCACGGTGCGGTCAGGGCAATCATCGTGCGCGCCTGACGAGGAACGGCCAGTGTGGGGCGCAGGGACTGCCAGGCTCCGGGGCGTCCGCCCGAAGTCTCGGGAGCGGCCCATACTCCGAAGATCTCGAGAATGACAAGCACGAGAAGGACCAGGTAGACAGTGCTGGTGGGCCGGGGCAGGTGCTCGCTGATGAGGCTCGAACCCACTGCTCCGACTGCAAGCCCCATCGTCGGAGCGACGCTGTTGATGATCGATCCTCGGCCCGGAGTGCGTTCGAGGTCGATCAATGCCGAACCCAGAGCGCTGATTGCAGCGCCGGTGGCAACACCCTGTACGACCCGGGCGATGAGCAGGATGGTCAAACCGTCGGCCGAGGCGAACAGCGCGAGCGAGACTGCCTCGAGCGCGAGTGCTCCGAGCAGGACCGGGCGCCTGCCGATGTGATCGGACAGGGATCCGGCGGTCAGGAGCGTGGCGAGCAATGCGAGAGCGTAGATGCCGAACACGAGCGTCGACGCGAGCGAGGAGAATCCCCACAACTGTTGATAGTGCTCGTACAACGGTGTCGGGGTCGCGGATGCGCCCAGGAACGTGGCGATGATGACGGCGATGAGTGTGAAAGCGACGCCTCGCCCAAGGCGTGGGCGTGAAGTGCTCTCGGTCTGTGGTGAAACGGTCGTTGTCATTGTCGTAGCGCTTCCCGTGCGGGTGGTGAAGACTTCAAACGCAAATACTTTGCGTTTGGGACGCTACGCCTGGCCGTAGCCTAATGCAACATCTTTGCGTTATTATTGGATTTATGAGTCCGTCCGCAGGTCCGCGCCCCGGTGGCCGTAGTGCGCGCATCCAACAGGCCGTGCATGCGTCGGCGCGCAAGTTGTTGGAACAGCGTGATCGAGCCGAGATCACGGTGCCGATGATCGCGACCGATGCGGGAGTGACCCCGTCGACCATCTATCGGCGGTGGGGTGACATCAACGAAGTCTTTGCCGACGTCTCGATCGAGAGATTGCGCCCGGACGCCGACCCGCGTGAAACGGGCTCGCTCCGAGGGGATCTGACGATTTGGGCGCAGGAGTACCTCGAGGAGATGTCTGCGCCTGTCGGTCGTGCTTCGTTGCGTGACGTGTTGATGAGCGACGATCAGACGCATGCACCGGACGGTACGAAGAAGTTCAAGTGTGCCTTCTTCTGTCGGACGCAGATCGACGTGATCCTCGCGCGTTGGCCGGAAGCTGCCGGCGTGGATGGTGATTCGGTGGTCGACCATGTAGTGGCGCCGATCATCTACCGAATTCTGTTTGACCTCGAACCGGTCGTGCCGCAGCGAGTTGCGGAATTGGTGGATCAGACGCTTGCCCTCGCGGCGCGAGTCGTTGCCGAAGGCTGATCGCTACGTAGTCGGGCGTGGACGTGCATGTCGTGCCAGCCGTCGGCGTGCCTGGCGGAGCTTCGTCGAACACCTTCTTCGCTGAACCCTGCTTTGGTGGCGACTCGGCACGATCGTGGGTTGTGGATCGAGTGCTCGAGTTCCAGTCGATGAAACCCCGCTTCGCGGAATGCCCACTCGGACAGTGCGGTTACAGACTGGGTGCACAGTCCGCGGCCGCGCGCCGCTGGGGTCACCCAATACGCGAGCTCGGCAGTGCCGTCCCACAAATTCACCCCCTTTGCTGCGATTCGACCGAGGAGTTCATTTGTCTCGGGAGCGGCGATCGCCCAATGGCATTCGGATTCGCTTGCCCACCCGTCTCTCCACTGGGTGAGCCAACCCCGTGCTTCGTCGATCGAGTCGGCGCGGCGGATGTGCCAACGCTGAATCGACGGATCGCGAAAGGCTTCCATGACGGCCGGTGCGTCGTCGCGGGTCCAGGGTCGGAGAATCGCGAAAGTCCCGACGTGGATCGAGGGTTGGTCCATTCCCCGGAGATATCCAGCGGCGATAGCGGGCGTGGTCAACTTGGGCACGTGAAGCATCATCGCCTACCCGCCTGATGGCGGGCAATGGCGTGAGCTTTCCGGTCATTATCCCTGCCAGTCTGCGTTCAGTCGGCGCGCAGATTCCAGAGTTGCGATGGCCTCTTCGGTGTCAACTCGTGCGAGTACCAATGCACTTACCGTGCAGGAGAGAAGGATTCGAGTGCGATCTGAGAGCGTGGCGTCTGTCTCGGTTGGAAACGCGGCGTGTAATCCACTGTTGATCGCGTCGGCGAGTTCTCGGCGGTACGCGCGGATCACTGCGGCCGCCGCATCGTCGTGCGCGCCGAGTCCGGCAGCCGTATTGAGAAGTAGGCAACCGCGCCGAGGCGAGTCGGCGGTCATGGTGCCGATCGCGTGCGCAAGCGAGGAAAGGTAGTCGTCGACTGCGTCTGCCCCGGGATTTGTCGTGAGGCTGCGCAGACGTGGCCGGATGACATGGTCGAGGTACATCTGCACGGCGGCGTCGAACAATCCGCGCTTGTTGGTGAACGAGTTGTAGAGACTTGACCGACTCAGCCCCGTCGCGGATTCGAGGTCGCCGAGTGAGGCACCTTCGTATCCGCGTGCCCAGAAAACGTCCAAAGCGGCAGCGACCACGGCTGTTGTGTCGAATTCTTGTGATCTGCCCATCAAAGCCTCGCTCTTTCTGTATCGTTCGGTCCAGTATATATTGGACCGAACGATACAGAATTCACTCGAAGCAACAGGAGCTCACCGATGAACGTCGCCGGCTACATCTTCGCGGGACTGGCCGCAGCAGTGCACGTGTACATTTTTGTCCTCGAATCGATTCTCTGGACGGCCCCGAAGACCCGCGCCACGTTCGGCGTGAAGTCCGAGGAAGAGGCGATCACCACGCAGCCGCTCGCCTTCAACCAGGGCTTTTACAACCTTTTCTTGGCGATCGTGTCGGCGGTCGGCATCGTGATTGCGGCGACCGGCTCCGCGTCGGTCGGAATTGCCCTCGTACTGGCAGGCACAGGATCGATGGTTGCCGCGGGATTGGTGCTGATTCTCTCGTCTCCCGACAAAGCCCGCGCAGCCGTCGTACAGATGCTTTTCCCAGCTATTGCCGTTGTTCTGCTGGTAATCCACCTGCTCTGAGTGGTCTCTATCCGCCGCCGAGCACCAGTGATTCGATCAACGCAAAAGCACCGTTGAGTGCTCCGCAATCGAAGGCTTCGGCCAGGGCGTAACCGATGACAAGTTCGTCGGTGCTCGGCGTGCTCGACCAGACTGCGTCGGTCTGTCTGGGATCGGATTCCTCGTTCTTGGAGAAGTGCCCGATCCGCAATCCGTCGCGGGTGAATGCACTGTTCGCGTCGTCGACTGGGGCGAAGTTCAAACTCACGCCGTCGACGAGTGCCGAGACAGAGTACGAGCGACGGGACAGAAACCCTTTGCCGACAGTGAGTTCGACTTCATCGCCACCGACAGTGAAGAACAAGTCGGCGGCGGCGCGCGTTCCGATGGGTGTGCCTTCACGGCGCGGGGCATCGACTCGACGCGTCAACAGAGCGTGTGAGTTGCCGTTTCGGACGTCGACGACCCCCGTGTCGACATCGAACGAGATCTCGACTTTTCCGTGAATCGGGTCCATTACGGCGTATTTGACCGTCACTGTGCCTACCCCCTGTAAGTGTGAACTCGGGTCCATAATACGTGGTGGGAGCGTTGTCCAGTATGCCCGAATCCAAAAAAATAGTGCCGAATGACGCGCGTTTGCGGCCAAATGCTTCTACGCTGGGTCTTGGGTTTGTTGCGCATCCCACAACGGTTTGTCCCACGCCAGACGAGGAGCGCCTATGAGGTTGTCGACTACTTGTTCTGTTGCTACGAAGGCTTGATCAAGCCGGAATTGCCTCTGCCGGATGGTGCTCGAGACCCATCCGGCAGAGGCAATTCTGCATCAGTTCGGGCCTTCAGCCGCCGGCGAATTTTTCCGAGGTGCCGAGATCGATCGGCAACGCGATGCCGGTGATCCCGCGGCCTGCCGGCCCCACCAGATAGAACACCGCATCCGCAATCACCTCGGGGTCGACCCACGGGTGGGGCAGCAGATTCAGCTTCGACATGATCGGAGCGGTATCGGCGAGGACAGGATTCTCCAAGTCTGGACGGAACGCACGAATCATCGGTTCGTTGTCGATCATCGTCGTACGCACATTGCCCGGGTGTACGGAGTTGACTCGGATGTCTGCCCAGCCGAGTTCGTTGGCCAGAGACTTCGCCAACCCCCGAACGGCGTGCTTGGACGCGGAGTAATGTGCAATCCCCGGCACGCCTCGAAGCCCGGCCATCGAGCTGATCAACACAATGGATCCACCTCGATTGCCGTTCATGATGTGCGGAATCGACACCTTGGTCGTCAACCAGACGCCGGTGACGTTGATGTCCATCAGCTCGCGGAACTCTTCGGCGCTCAGGTCCCAGGACAATTTCGCCGACGCCGCGATTCCCGCGTTGGCGATCACGATGTCCAGTCGGCCGAGTTTCTCGACTCCGGCGTCGACCGCTGATTTCAGGGCATCGAGGTCGCGAGTGTCCGCGACGGATGCGACGATACGCCGGCCCTGAGCTTCGACCAGGGCGACGGTCTGGGCGAGGTCGGCTTCGGTGGCCATGTCGTACCCCGCCGTTGCGACCGGCGCGCAGAGATCCACCGCGATGATGTCCGCGCCCTCGGACGCGAGCTTGACGGCATGCGCCCGCCCTTGACCACGCGCCGCTCCGGTGATGAATGCGACCTGACCGTCCAAATTGCCCATCGAACTTCCCCTGCCCGTCTGAATCGTTGAAAACTGGAACGTGTTCATACTGCTACGTCCGGAGGCAGACAGACAGGGGAATTCGCTGAATCCTTATCCGCGAAGGAGTTTGGACAACTCGTCCAATACGCTCGCGTCCTCGATGGTCGACGGGACCGTGTACTCCTCGTTGTCGGCGATCTGCCGCATGGTCTTGCGGAGGATCTTGCCGGAACGAGTCTTCGGTAGTGCGGCGACGACGGTGACGTCCCGGAACGTGGCGACGGCACCGATCTGGTCTCGCACCCGCGCGACCAGTTCTTGTCGGAGTGTTTCGGGATCGATGTCGACGCCGGACTTGAGCACGACATAACCGCTCGGCCGTTGCCCCTTGAGTTCGTCGTGAATGCCGATGACCGCGCATTCGGCGACAGCCGGGTGGCCGGCGACGACGGCCTCCATGCTTCCGGTTGAAAGGCGATGTCCGGCAACGTTGATCACGTCGTCACTTCGTCCGAGCACGAAGACGTAGTTGTCCTCGTCGATGTATCCGGAGTCGCCGGTGAGGTAATAGCCTTCGAATGTCGACAGGTAGGACTTCACGTACCGGTCCTCGTCACGCCACAGTCCGGCGAGTGTTCCGGGAGGAAGCGGCAGGCCGATCACGATGTTGCCCTCGGTGTCCGGACCCACGAGTTCGCCCTTGCCGTCGACGATTTCGACGCGGTATCCGGGGCAGGCGACGGTGGGTGAGCCTGCTTTGATCTCCATCGGTTCGAGGCCGCGCAGGTTCGCGCAGATGGCCCAACCGGTTTCGGTCTGCCACCAGTGATCGACCACCGGGCGATCGAGAATCCGAGTAGCCCACTCGTAGGTGTCGGGATCCAAGCGCTCGCCGGCCGCGAACAGTGTGTCGAGCGACGAGATGTCGTACTTGGCAAGCTCTTTTGCGTCCGGGTCGGCCTTGCGGACCGCGCGGATCGCTGTCGGAGCGGTGAAGAGTGCCGACACGTTGTATTCGGAAATGATGCGCCAGAACGCACCGGCGTCGGGGGTGCCGACGGGCTTGCCTTCGTACATGACCGTCGTGGCTCCGGCGAGCAACGGTCCGTAGACGATGTAGGAGTGGCCGACCACCCAGCCGACGTCGGAGGCGGTCCACCACACCTGTCCTGGGCTGATGTCGTACAGATTCTTCATGGTCCACGTCAGCGCAACGGCATGGCCACCGTTGTCCCGGACGACGCCCTTGGGCTTACCGGTCGTTCCCGAGGTGTAGAGGATGTAGAGCGGATCCGTCGCGGCGACCGACACCGGGTCGGCCGGGGTGGCGTCGGCGATCAGCTCGTCCCAGTCGAACCAGGCTGCGGCACTTGACTTGTAGTCGGAAGCTGCACCGGGAATCTGCTCGCGATTCTTCACGATCACGGTGTGCGCGGGAGTGGCGGACAGTTGCAGAGCCTTCTCGACCATCGGCAGGTACTCGATTGTTCGTCCGGGTTCGAGGCCGCCGGACGCCGTCACGAGCACCACTGGACCGGCGTCGTCGATACGGGTTGCGAGCTCCTTGGCCGCAAAGCCGCCGAACACCACCGAATGCACCGCGCCGATTCGCGCACACGCGAGCATCGCGATCGCAGCCTCGGGGATCATCGGCATGTAGATGATCACGCGGTCGCCCGCCACCACACCCTGATCTTTCAAGACGCCGGCGAAGAGTGAGACCTGCTCGAGCAATTCGGCGTAGGTGTACGTGGCCTTGGTGGGGACCATCGCGGAGTCGAAGATCAACGCGGTCTGATCGCCGCGGCCGTCGCGGACGTGCCGATCGAGGGCATTGAAGCTGGTGTTGAGCGAAGCATCCGGGAACCAGCGATAGATCGGCGCGGCAGAGTCGTCGAGAGCCTTGGTGGGCGCGACATCCCAGTCGACGGCCCGCGCAGCGTCGAGCCAGAACTTCTCCGGCTGATCCATGCTCTCGCGATATGCGTCGGCATACGTGGTGTGGGACGCCTGCTCGGAAGAGCTCATCGACGTGTGTCCTCTCGTGAACTTCGTTTACCGGTGACCTGAAACACCTTAGGTCACCGTCAGTGCGGTGCGCCTCAGTAGCGGTGGGGGTACCGTCCCTTTGCGCCGGGCGGGCCTGTCCCGTCGGCCAGTGGCGCGCAGGGGTGGGATAGGGCAGGGACTGAAAGGGGGGGGGATCGATGTGACAGGTGCAGCGCAACGCGCAGGCTTCTGGGGAGTCCTCGCTCTGCGTGACTTCCGACTTCTGTGGACCGGCGACGCAGTCAGCGGTATCGGAAACGGTGTCACGACCGTCGTACTGCCGCTGATCGCGCTTCGCGAACTGGACGCGAGTAGCTTCCAGATCGGTGTGCTGGCATCGGCAGTGTGGTTGCCGTGGTTGATCGTCGGACTACCAGCCGGTGCCTGGATCGACCGGCTGCCTCGGCGCCCGATCATGATGATCGCGAACGCTGCGTGCGCGCTGTTCTTCGCGAGCATCGCGATCGCCGGCTTCCTGGAGGCGATGACATACGGCCACCTGCTCCTGGTCGCGCTGCTCACCGGTACAGCCACCGTCTTCTTCCAGGCGGCCTATCACTCGTATCTCCCCACGGTGCTCGCCGAAGCGGATCTTGTCGAAGGGAACTCGAAGATTCAGGGCGCCGAGGCCGCAACTCGGGTGATCGGCCCAAGCGTCGGTGGGCTGGTGGTTGCAACTGTCGGGCTCGCGGCCGGTCTGGTTGTCGACGCGTTCACGTTCGCCTTCTGCTTCGTATGCATCTGGCTGATTCGTGTGCAGGAGACCGTCCATCGCGGACAGAATCAGCGAGAACCGTTGCGACGCCAGATTGCGCTCGGACTGCGATTCGTCGCCGGTGATCCGTATCTGCGGTCGATCGTCGTCTACGGCACTCTGCTCAATTTCGGTCTCACCGGGTACTCCACGATCCAGATCGTGTTCCTGGAAAAGACGGTTGGCGTGGGGGAGTTCGGACTCGGGCTTCTCCTGGCGATTGCCGGGGTGGGCGGAATTGTCGGATCGATGATCGCGCGCCCGCTCGGCCGCAGATTCGGCACTGCCCGAAGCGTTCTCACCTGTCAGTTGGTGACGGGACCGTTCATCCTGTTAGCACCTCTGACGACGTACGGTGCCGGCCTGTTCTGGTTCTGCATCGGCGGCATGGTGATGGTTGCGGGCGTCGTGTCGTGCAACGTGGTGCTCGGCAGTTTCCGTCAAAGTTACTGTCCGCCGGACCGCCTCGGACGAGTGGTGGCAACGAGTATGTTCCTGCTGCACAGCAGCATTCCGCTCGGTGCGCTGACGGCAGGCTACCTCGGCGACGCAGTGGATCCGCGCGGGACGATGTGGATCATGGCCTGCCTGATCGCGCCGTGCGGATTGGTCCTGCTCTTCAGCCCGCTCCGCGGGATCCGCGATCTACCGAGTCGGCCTGCGGTCCCACTGCGGTAGAGGATTACTGCGGTAGAGCTGCGGCGGACTCTTCGCTTCGAATCGCGATGCGGAGAGTCGCGAGCATGAACAGTGACACCGCGAATCCGAAAAGCGCGCCGAACTGGTCCTGTGTGAACAGATAAACCTGCGTCACCAGGAGGCTCACGATGAGGGATGCACGCAGGAGCCTTAATGCTCGCAGGTACGGACCTCGGAAGAGGAACCACACTCCCAGAACCACAAGAACTCCGGTTGCGACGGTGGAGATCTGGACCACCAGGTCGGAGACGTCGTCGGCCTCGACGACGTTCTCGGAAACCAACGCGTAGATCACCTGGACAATCGCCAGAAGAGCCTGCAGTACGAACAGGGTCAGTACCAGTCGGCGGACGACCCGGTGCCGGAGCAGTTCCTCGGCACGGTGGAAGAACGCGTTGCGGCCACGAGTGATCTTCGATTCGATACCGCCGGTCGGCGGAGTCTGTGAATGCAGGCCGGCTTTGATCGAATCGACGAGGTCGGTGAGGCTGCGGTCTTCGACGCCGTCGAGTACGCGGAGGGCGTGGTTGTACTGGATCTCGTCGAGCTGACCGAGAGCGAGGTCCGAGAGCGCTCGCGCCCCGATGGCGAGCCGATGACGATCATTCATTCCGCGCCGAATCACCACCTCGCGCGCGGCAAGATAGAAGAGAACGAAGACGACGTACATGATCGCGATGGCAGGCTGGTAGAAGTAATCGACGTCGGCGGTGACGAATTTTCCGACCTCGTCAATGAAGAGACCGAACCCGATTCCGCCGACGAGCGTGGCCAGGTCACGCGTGCGAGAGCCTTCGGTGATGGCGGTCGCCACGATGGCTACGGCCATCAGCAATCCGCCCCAGAGAACGTGTGCGATGTGGAGGGCGCCGCCCCCGATCTGGGGATAGCCCGTTGCCGCCAGATATGCGCGGGTGATCAGCACGGTGGCGATGCCCGCGAACAGGAACAATTCGAAACGAGCGAGTGCCGCGCGGTCGTAACTGTGCGGCAGCGTCAGCGCATTCCGGTCCTTCGTCGTCATTGCGGAACTCCCAGGTTTCGATAGCGCGCGATACGGGAGGACTGGCGATCGGTGTCCGACTCTTCGGCAAGCACGAAGAGTTCGTGCGCTATCGCAGCCCCTACCCTCTTGGAGAATTCCACGGGTTCGTCGGCCGCGTCAGGCGTTTCGGGAATGATCGCGTCGATCACGCCGTCTCGAAGCAGATCCAACGAACGAATGCCCTGCGCTGCCGCCATCTCCGGTGCGTGACTGATGTCGCGATGGACGATCGCGCTTGCGCCTTCCGGCGGCAGGGGAGCGAGCCACCCGTTCTGTGCCGCGAGTACCCGATCGGCGGGCAGCAGCGCGAGCGCCCCGCCGCCTGTTCCCTGGCCGAGCAACACCGACACTGTCGGGGTCTTCAGCGTCACGAGGTCGGCGATGCAACGGGCGATCTCAGGGGCCAGTCCACGTTCTTCAGCTTCTTTGGACAGCGACGCGCCCAAAGTGTCGATCACGAGGACAAGCGGGAGTTGTAGTTCTTCGGCAAGTTTCATGCCCCGTCGCGCTTCCCTGAGCGCGGCCGGTCCCATCGTGGTGAGCGCGGATTGGCCACTGCGGTCCTGGCCGAGCAGGATGCACGGAAAGCCTCGGAAGCGGGCGAGCGAGAGCAAGATCGTCTTGTCGGTTTCACCCTGCCCGGTGCCGCTGAGCGGTACCTGTTCAGTTGCGGCATGGCGGAGCAACTGCCGGATGCCGGGTCGATCGGCCCGGCGCGAGAGCATCACCGACTGCCAGGCGGGAACATCGGGAATCTCGGGTGAGGGAATCGGGTCCGTGGCCGCCGGGGCCGGGGGATCGGTGAGCACGCACAACGCTCGGTTGACCAGCAGACGGAGGCGGTCGACGGGGACGACGCCGTCGATCACGCCGTTGCGATACAAGTTTTCGGACGTCTGGATACCGTCGGGAAACTTTTCGCCGTACAGGGATTCGTAGACACGGGGTCCGAGGAATCCCACCAGAGCACCGGGTTCCGCGACGGTGATGTGGCCGAGGGATCCCCACGAGGCGAAGACCCCGCCGGTGGTGGGATTGCGCAGGTAAACCAGGTAGGGTAGGTGTGCCGCTTTGTGAACAGCCACTGCCGCAGCGATCTTCACCATCTGAACGAACGCCACGGTGCCCTCCTGCATCCGCGTTCCGCCGGAGGTGGGCGAGGCCAGCAGCGGGAGTTGTTCTGCCGTAGCACGTTCGACAGCGGTCACGATCCGCTCGGCTGCAGCAACTCCGATCGAACCGGCGAGAAAGCTGAATTCACAGGCAATTACCGCGACCCGACGTCCCCGAACGGTACCGACACCGGTGACGACGGACTCGTCAACTCCGCTCTTCTCGCGGGCCTTCGCCAGGTCTTCCGCGTATTTCGCGCCAGGTCCGACGTCGACGGGCGGGGAGTCCCAAGAGACGAAGCTCTCGGGATCGAGTACCGCAGTGAGTAGTTCTTCGGCCGAGATTCGCACAACGTCCTCCAAGTAAGCAGCACCCCGTCCAGGATGAACCTACCTGGGCGGGGTGCTGCCGTGATCGTGTGGCGTCAGTTGTGCGCCGGATAAATCAGCGTCCGAACGCCTCTTTCCACGAAACGACCTTGCCGATACGAAGGATGGAGCGCTGGTAGATCTTTGCCGCGATCATCGACAGCGCAGCAGTCACGACCAGCATCAGCAGAATCGTTCCCACGATCTGGAACGGAGAAGCAACACCGGCGGAAATGCGCAGGGGCATGAGGATTGCCGAGAACGGCGGAATCCAACTCAACACGTTGCTCAGGGTTCCTTCTGGATTGCTCACCGAAACGAAAGCCACGCTGACCATTGCCATGACGAGCAGCGCGAGAGGCATCGCGGTGGCGTTGACGTCCTCCTGTCGCGAGACCATGGACCCGGCCGCGGCGTACAGCACGGCGAAGAAGAGGAAGCCGAGAATGAACCACCCGAGAGTGCCGAACAGAACGCCGATTGCGGTGCCCGTCACGGTCAGGACGCCCGTCGCCAGTCCGGTGGCGACGCCCGCGACGGCATAGGCAGCCATCTGCATCAAGCCGACAGCACCGATTCCGAGAACCTTGCCCCACAACAACTGCAGTGGACGGAGAGTGGAGAGCAGCAACTCGACGACACGGCTGGACTTCTCCTCGACGACGCCCATCGCCACGTACGTTCCGAACAACAGGATCTGCATGTACAGGAGCACCACAGCAGCGATCGACATCGCTATACGTTGGCCCTGTTCGGGATCCGGGGGATCGATGGCATCGATGGTGACCACTGCGGTGGACGTGGCTTCGGCGAGCTGAGCCGGGTCGATCCCCGCAGCGGAAAGCGCATTCGATTGTGCCTGCTGTGCAACGGAACTCTCGATGACGGCCCGCAGATTCGTGGCTACTTCCTTCTTGGTCACGACAGTGACGCCGCCGCCCGATCCAGCGATCACGGCCACGTCGAGGTCGCCGTCCTTGACTTGATCACGCGCGGTGCCGTCGTCGGAAACCTCCGTTACCGTCACCGGATTTCCGAGGGTGTCGCCGATGGACACCATCGTGGCACTGAGTGATTGGTTGCCGACCAAGCCGATCTTCGACTTGTCCTCGTCGCCGCCGGAGAAGAGCGAGAAGGCGATGATGCCGCCGATGATCGCGACCAGAATGATGACGTTGCTGATCACAAAACTCTTCTTCGAGATCTGCGTCATGAATTCGCGTCGGGCGACCAACCCGATGGCTCGACCTCCGCTCAACTGGTTGCTCATGCGGCTACTACCTCTCGGAACAGATCGGTCAGTGACGGACGTCGTAGCGTGAACTCGTGCACCGGTCCGGTTTTCAATGCTGCGTGCAGGATCTGCTGATCGTCGGCCGTGCCGTCGACGCTCAGGAGCGTTCGGCCGTCGAGGTGGCTCAGTGTGGTGACACCGATCAGATGGTGTGCCCAACCGACCGGCGCGTCAGGGGCGAAGACTTCGATTCGGCCGTCGCCCTTGCCTCGTAGCTCGTCGACGGTTCCGATCTCTCGCATGCTGCCGCGGCTGATGATGCCCACGCGATCGCACAGGCGCTCCACCAGATCCAGCTGATGGCTGGAGAAGATTACGGGAACGCCGGTGCGAGCCTTCTCGACCAGCACGTCACTCATGACATCGACTGCTACGGGGTCGAGGCCCGAAAACGGTTCGTCCAGAACGAGTACCGATGGGTCGTGAACCAGCGCCGCCGCGAGCTGCACACGTTGCTGATTACCGAGGGACAGGGAATCGACGGTGTCCTTGACGCGTTCGGCGATGCCCAGACGTTCGGTCCACCGCTCAGTGGCCGCGTGCGCGTCGGCCTTCGACAGTCCGTGTAGCTCGGCCAGATAGGAAAGTTGCGCTCCCACCTTCATCTTGGGGTAGAGGCCGCGTTCCTCCGGCATGTATCCGATAGTGCGACGCACGTCGAGGTCGACGGGTTTGCCGCCGAGGCGAACTTCTCCCGAATCTGCTCCGAGCACACCCAGCGCAATGCGCATCGTGGTCGTCTTGCCGGCGCCGTTGCTGCCGACGAATCCGAAGATCTCGCCTGGGCGCACTTCGAAACTCAGGTTGTCGAGTGCGACGACGTCGCCGTAGCGTTTCGAGATGCCGTCGATCGTGAGGGTGGCTGACATGGGTCCTTCCCATCGGTCGAGTGGTGCGCTTCGGTAATACGGGTCAGAGATCGAACTCTTCCGAATCAATCGGATCCGGGTCTGGATTGGTCCACGAGAGAATCATCGCGGGTGTGCACGCGCCGATCAGCATTGCAGTCAGTGCCAATAAACCTCCCGTGTAAGGCAGCCTCTCTACATTCCACTGCACCGACGAGGTGAAAATGAGGAAAATGGCGACAATGAAGACCAACGTTTGGGTCACGCTGAGCCCGACGGAGCGAGCGTCGTTGCGTTGCTGGATCTCCCATTCGTCCAACGCCTGCCGCGGAGCATCCCCTTGCCGGCCTGACACGATTTGAAGTGAGGACCACGTCGGCAGGAACAGCAGGGTGAGGACCGGCCATGCCACGGCGAAGAGCGGATTGAACAGGCATGCTGTGCTGACGGCAACCATCGTGGTGAACAGGACCGCCAGGGCGACGACGAGTACGCGCCGACGTCGACGGGTTCGCCAATTCGGGAGCCAATGTCGGAACGTCTCCTCGTTCTGCAGGAACCGCCGAGTGCGGTGGGCCTGGTAGCGGTCGATCAGATTTGATTCAGGCACTTGGCTTTTCACTCCCCTCGGTAGTGCGGTCAGATCGGTAGACCTCCGTCGACGGTGCATTCCGGTAGACCTCCGTCGACAGCGGCCCGAACTCCGTCCGGGAGAACACCGCCTCCACCGGGAGGTCGAACACCCAGCAGATTCGGAATGCAAGATCCAGGCTGGGGTAGTGGTCACCGCGTTCGAGTGCCCCCACCGTCTGCGGATTCACGTCGACGAGTTGCGCAAGCTGTGCCCGGCTCATCTTCCGCTCGGCGCGAAGCACTCCGATGCGATTGAAGATGGGGAGCGCGTCTCCCCGCCGGACTGGGCTCATGCATCAAAGTGTTGTAAAAACCCAACAATTTGTCAACACGAACCGCGATTGTTCCGCTTCTGGGGCGTGCCGGCGGATAAGGTTCGGGCAACGGAAGGGGCTTGGCATAGTGGTCGAACAGTTGGTGCTCGAAGAGTCCGGCCTGGTCGTGCAGGTGCGCGAGGATGGTAGCTACTGCGTGGGACCGCAAGGGCGCGAAGCGGTCTGGCGCGATCCGATGGAGAAGGGTGCAGTCATCGGTATCGGGCAGCACACTCCGGGGGATGTGGAAGGCGAATCGTGGTGGGTCGTGTACGGCCAGTCGGACATCGGGGCGGACGTCACCGTTCGACTCGAGGACGGGTCGCACGTGCCGGTTTCGCGCCTCGGTGAGATCTTCGCCAGTGAATGGGTGAGTACCCCGCAGCAGGCGTTGCTGTACCGGTCCGATCGCCCGGTGGAGTCGCAGCCCACTAAACTGTCTGTGCTGTTCGCCAGGCTGAAGTTCATGCCCAAGGCGGCGTTTCCGGAGAATGATCGCTTGTAGTTGCAGCGAGCTGCCGTCGGGAGGCTGGCAGCCATCTTCTCGAAACATTACGGTACGTACTGTACTGTTTTGGAATGACAACTTGGCCGAACGACCTCGCAGTAGTGCAAGTGCGCGTAGCGCGACCCACCGACAGGCTCGACGACGTGATTACGTTCTATCGCGACTGTCTGGGATTGCCAGAGCTCTACCGGTTCTCCGGTCATGCCGGGTACGACGGAATTATGCTGGGTCTGCCGGATTCGAACTATCACCTCGAATTCACGACCCACGAAGACGGAAGCCCGTGCCCGGCGCCGACGCAGGACAACCTGTTGGTGCTCTACTTCGCCGGCGAGTCGGCGATGTACGAGGTAGTTCAGAGGTTGGGGGAAGCAGGGCACGAACCCGTTGGCGCCGAGAATCCGTACTGGGAGGAGAATGCGGGGATGACTTTCGAAGATCCCGACGGCTGGCGTCTGGTGCTCATGCCGCGGCCGGTGCTGTAGATGGTGCGCGCCCGCGACGAGCGGATCGACGACGCCGTTCTGGCGGCAACCCTGGAGTTGTTGGGGGAGAACGGATATGCGGAGCTGTCGATCGGTTCGGTGGCGACGAGAGCGGGCGTGCATCGACCCGCCATCTACCGGAGATGGCCGTCGAAGCGGCATCTGGTGGTGGACGTCGTCGTGACGCACATCGGCACTGATCCAACGCCGGACACCGGCGATCTCAGGGCAGACCTGGTCGCCGGCATCACGACATTGGTTGTGGGACTGAGTGAAACGGTAGTCGGTCGGATCCTGCCCGCGTTGGTCGCGGATCTGGCGGCGGACCCGGAATTGGCGCGGGATTTCCAGTCGGCATTCTTTCAGCCTCGACGCGATTCCACTGCGGCAGTGCTGGAATCGGCGCGGCTACGCGGCGACATTCGGAGCGACTTCGACCTGGACTTCGTCCTGGACGCGCTGGCGTCGCCGATCTATTACCGAGCGTTGTTCCGTCACTTACCGCTGGACGCGCTCCTGGCCGAGCAGTCCGTCGATTCTGTGCTGCTGACGTTGACTCCCCACGAAAATTCTTGAAGCCGTTTCGATTCAGTTCAATTCGACTGGATCAGGCCCGACACGGCTGTCGGTGTTCAGCGCTGCGATGGCCGCTGACTCGTCGGCATCGAGTGTGAAGTCGAAGATTGCGGCGTTGTCGCGCATGCGGGCAGGCGTGACCGACTTCGACAGAACGGTGTGACCCTGTTCGAGATGCCAGCGCAGAATGATCTGTGCCGGGCTCTTGCCGTGTGCTGCAGCAATTTTCCCGATGGCCGGGTCGTCGAGGATGGTTCCCTGTCCCAATGGGCTCCAAGCCTCGATTTCGATGCCGCGACTTCGCGCGTACTCCCGTGACGCGTGCTGTTGCAGTCTGGGGTGCAATTCGATCTGGTTGACGGCCGGGGTGATCGAGCTGTGCTCGGCCAGCAGTTCGAGGTGCTCGGGCAGGAAGTTGGACACGCCGATCGCACGGGCACGGCCGGAGGCGAGGATCTCCTCGAAAGCGGCCCACGTTTCCACGAACAGGCCCTTTGCCGGCGCGGGCCAGTGGATCAGATACAGGTCGACGTAGTCGAGTCCGAGCTTGTCGAGGCTCGTGTCGAAAGCGGCGAGTGTTCGGTCGTGGCCCTGATCGTCATTCCACAGCTTGGTGGTGACGAACAGCTCTGACCTAGGGATATCCGAACCTGCGATGGCGCGGCCGACCCCGGCTTCATTTCCGTAGATCGCGGCCGTGTCGATGTGGCGGTAGCCGATCTCCAGAGCGGTGGCAGTGACCTCTTCGGTCTGCGCGTCCGGTACCTGGAAAACGCCGTACCCGAGTTGCGGGATGGTGATCGGCTCGCCGGTGGTTCCGTGAGTCAGTGTGCGGTCGGGGATCGACAACATTGAAGAGTGCCTTTCGGGACTGGGATGTGGCAGCTCGACGGGGGATCATGTCATCCGCGGGCCACCTATGCCGCGCATGCAACTATTGCGTGCGCCTGATAAATAGTTGCACACGCGGGTTGTCTGCGCAAGCAGAGTCGATCGGCTACTCCTCGAAGAGCTGTCCGTTCTCCATTCGCCACCGGCGCGTGCTTCGGGTGGACTGCAGCATGCGTCGATCGTGAGTGACCAGAAGGAGGGTTCCCTCGAACGACTCCATTGCCTGCTCGAGCTGTTCGATCGCCGGAAGGTCGAGATGGTTCGTCGGCTCGTCCAGTACCAGTAGGTTCACGCCGCGAGCCTGGAGCAAAGCAAGTGCAGCCCTTGTTCTCTCGCCGGGGGACAGGGAAGCGGCAGATCTGAGTACGTGGTGTCCGCGCAGGCCGAACTTGGCGAGGAGAGTGCGGACATCGGCATCGGGCCAGTCCGGAACCTGTGCCCCGAAGGCCTCCACGACTGGTTGATCACCTTCGAACAATCCACGCGCCTGATCGATCTCACCGATCGCGACACCGGAACCCAGCGACGCGATGCCCTCGTCCGGGACGAGTTTGCCGAGCAGGACGTTGAGGAGGGTGGTCTTGCCTGCCCCGTTCGCGCCCGTGACGAGAATTCGATCGCCCCAGTCGATCTGCGTCGTGACCGGACCGAACGTGAACTGACCGCGAGTTACCTTGGCGCCGTTCGTGGTTGCGACAACGGAACCGGACCGCGGCGCCGCCGCGATCTCCATGCGAAGTTCCCACTCCTTGCGCGGTTCCTCGACGACTTCGAGTCGCTCGATGCGACGTTGAGTCTGGCGTGCCTTCGCGGCTTGCTTCTCCGT
Source organism: Rhodococcus sp. Ni2 (assembly GCF_021352185.1). NCBI lineage: Bacteria > Bacillati > Actinomycetota > Actinomycetes > Mycobacteriales > Nocardiaceae > Rhodococcus > Rhodococcus sp. Ni2. Next base: position 682,733 of record NZ_WOXZ01000001.1, on the reverse strand, counting down.
CGACTCGGTCCGCAATCCGCGTCCGATCTTGTCGTTGTCCTTGGCTTTACGACGCGCGTTGCGGACGCCGTGTTCCATCCAGTTGCGCTGCATCTGTGCGCGATCTTCGAGATCGGAGCGGGTGCCTGCGTATTCCTCGAACGCCTCGCGTGCGTGCTGGCGGGCGATCTCGCGTTCGGCGAGGTACGACTCGTAGCCGCCGTCGTACACGGCGATGTCCTGTTGTGCCAGATCGAGTTCCACGATTCCGGTGACGGTGCGCGAGAGGAACTCGCGATCATGGCTCACGACAACCAGTGCTGCGCGCGTCTCGGCGACAAATCGCTCCAACTGCTCGAGACCGCGTAGGTCGAGATCGTTGGTGGGCTCGTCCAACAAGAGAATGTCGTAGCGCGAAAGCAACAGTGACGCGAGGCCGGCGCGCGCGGCCTGACCGCCGGACAATGCCGTCATATGTGCATCGAGTGGAACTCCGAGACCGAGTTCTTCGACCACCTTCTCGGCGCGCTCGAGCAGGTCGGCGCCGCCGAGAGCGAGCCAGCGTTCCAGTGCCGGGGAGTACAGATCCTCTTCGGCTTCGGCCAGGGTTTCGGCTGCGGCGTTCATGACTTCCTCGGCGTGGGCGACGCCGGTGCGGCGGCCGAGGAACTCGAGGACGGTCTCACCCTCGATGCGATCGGGTTCCTGCGCGAGGTAACCGACCGCAGCATCCGGCGGGCTGAGGATGATCGAACCTTCGACGTCGGCAGTTCCGATTCCGGCCAGTGCGGTGAGAAGCGTCGACTTGCCGGCGCCGTTCGCGCCGACGAGGCCGATGACGTCGCCGGGGGCAACGGTGAGGTCGAGGTCGGAGAACAGGGTGCGTTCTCCCCGGGAAGCAGAGAGGCCGCTGATGCGCAGTGTTGCAGTCACCTGAGAAGTATCCCCGGTGCTGTGCGCCTTTATTAACCGCGGGCGGTTAATAAAGGCGCACAGCAGTCAGCCACGGACCAGGTGGTACCAGCACGGATGTGCCGCACGGACCGGAAGTGGCGATTCACTCACGTCGGCGGCCGTACTCGAGGCCATCGACCAACCGTCGAATGCTCGCATGACGTCCTCCTCGGAGACGCCATGTGGCATCGGCCAACGGTGACCTGGCCCGAATGCGAACATCACCATGGACGCCCCGGGTGCGGTGATCGCGTTGACCGACCTCCCGTAGTCGCGTCGTTGATGATCGGTGAGCCCGTGAAAACAGCCGATGTCGAGCACCAGCATGTGCCCGCCGTCGACAGCAATGTGCAGGTCTGCCGCGTCCTCGTGGAGGAACCGGACGTCGACGTGTGCTTCACGCGCGTGAATGCGCGCTTTGTCCAGCGGTTCCTGTTCGGCATCGACGCCGGTGACGTGCCACCCGCGTTGCGCCAGCTCGATGGAATGGCGTCCGGTGCCGCAACCGATATCGAGTGCACGGCCACCTTCCGGGAGGGGAATCGCATCCAGAAGGCCGGACAGTTGAGCGTCGAAGCCGTGACCGGTGTGCTCCCATGGAGTGACGCCGACCTTGTAGGCGAGGCGATATCCGAGATTCATCGCTCTCTCTTTTCTCGAGGCGATTCGATTACTTGTATTCCAAGGTAGACCGGCATTTCGGGTGCGACAAGGGTGCGAAGAGGAGGTTCGGTGGGGAATGCCTCCTGGCGCCCGTGCGTTGGATCCACATATGACCGAGACCAACGATGTGACCTCTGTACCGACCATTGTTCTGAACGACGGTAAGACGATCCCCGCACTGGGATTCGGTGTGTTCCAGGTTCCGGACGACGAGACGCAGGAGGCCGTCTCCACAGCCCTGAAGACCGGCTACCGCAGTATCGACACCGCCAAGATCTACGGCAACGAGGTGGGCGTCGGCCGCGCGATCGCCGAATCCGGCATCGCCCGCGAAGACCTCTACATCACGACAAAACTGTGGAACGACGATCAGGGCTACGACTCGACGCTTGCGGCATTCGACGCCAGCCTCGACAAGTTGGGTCTCGAGTACCTCGACCTGTACCTGATCCACTGGCCGGTTCCGTCCAAGGACCTGTACGTCGAGACGTTCAAGGCATTCCAGAAGCTCAAGGCCGACGGACGGGTTCGATCCATCGGCGTTTCCAACTTCACCATCGAGAACCTCGAGCGCGTCATCGGCGAAACCGGTGAGGTGCCGGTCCTCAATCAGATCGAGCTTCACCCCAAGTTCAACCAGGCCGAACTGCGCGCCTTTCACACCGGCAAGGGAATCGCGACGGAAGCGTGGAGCCCGCTCGGACAGGGAACCGTTCTCGGCGACCCCGTCATCACCGCTATCGCCGACGCTCATGGCGTCACCGCGGCTCAGGTGATCATTCGCTGGCACCTGCAGATCGGAAACGTGGTGATTCCGAAGTCGGTGACCCCCGAACGTATCGCCGCCAACTTCGATGTCTTCGGATTCGAACTGACACCGGAACAGATCAACGCAATCGGTGCTCTCGACGACCCGGCCGGCCGCATCGGCCCCGACCCGGTCACGCTCGGCAGCTAGTACTTCCGGCAGACCCACAAACGGCACTCCCACAATTGCGGGAGTGCCGTTTTGTCGTGCGAGGTCAGTTCAGGTGTGTGCGATGTTCTGCGGTGAATGCGATGTGCTCGTCCGCGCGTCCGGTGCGGAGCTTCTCGACCCACTCGGGATCGGCGAGCAGCGCGCGCCCGATGGCAACCATGTCGAATTCACCCCTCTCGTACTGAGCTTCGAGACGCTCCAGTCCGGTGACAGCAGATGCAGCTTCGCCGGTGAATGCCGTCGTGAACACGGAATCGAGTCCGACCGAACCGACGGTGATGGTCGGCAACCCGGTCAGCTTCTTCGTCCAACCGGCGAGGCCGAGTGTGCCGTCTTCACCGTCGAGTTCAGCGAATGCCGGTTCCCAATGACGCCTCGTGGACGGATGCAGAACGTCGACGCCGGCGTCGACCAGGGGAGTGAGGATGCGGCCGAGTTCTGCCGGGCTCTGGGCGATACGAGCGTCGTAATGGCCGGACTTCCACTGCGAGAATCGGTAGACGATCGCAAACTCGTCCCCGACGGCCTCTCGGATTGCGGCGACGACCTCGGCCGGGAAACGGGTGCGGGCCTCGAGTGATCCGCCGTAGCCGTCGGTTCGGACATTGGTTCCCGCCCAGAGAAATTCGTCGAGCAGGTAGCCATGTGCTCCGTGCAACTCGAGACCGTCGAACCCGGTGTTCTTCGCGTTGAGTGCGGCGTCGACCCACGACTGCTTCAAGTCGTCGAGGTCAGAGGTGGTGAATTCTCGTCCCAGGCGGGTGCCGTCCAGTGCCAGGCCGGAGGGGCTGACGGTTTCGACCTCGGGGTTCAGGCGTGAGTTCTCGCCGCGTTCGACTCCGAGGTGCCACAGCTGAGGAATGATCGATCCGCCTTCGGCGTGGACGGCGTCGACAACCGACTTCCAGCCACCCAGGCTCGAATCGCCGTAGATGCGCGGTACGCGGGTGTGCGGGCCGGCTGCCGGGTCCGGGATGTACGTGCCTTCGGTGATGATCAAGCCGACACCCCCTGCTGCGCGACGACGGTAGTACTCGGCTACGTCGGCGCCGGGGATTCCGTCCGGCGAGAAGGCGCGCGTCATCGGGGCCATGGCGAAACGGTTACGCAACGAGAGTGATTTGACCTCGAAAGGCTCGAAGAGGCCGCGCAACGCGGAGGCCTCGGGTGCTGTCGATGTGTCGGGAAGAGTCACGGGTTTGTTCAACGCGGCGGACCCTCGACCTATTCCGCCGCCTGACTTTATCTCACCGAAATCTGCAAAAGGTTGCGTACGTTCGGTTTTCGATAGATGCTCACGTCGGCCACACTTAGTTTGTGCATTAACTATTAACATGCGATATGGTCGTGCGGAAAGTTCTTGAGGCGGTATCGAGCACGAAAGAGGACGCGCGAGCATGACGACAACGGTGCCGGACGAGCGGACCGGAGAGTTGGAGCCGATTCCGGAGCGGCCGTACCCGAAGCGCCGTGATCCCAAGGGGTCGTGGATGTTCGACATGATCAAGACCACCGATCACAAGAAGATCGGGATCATGTACATGATCACGGCTTTCGTGTTCTTCCTGATCGGCGGCCTGATGGCCCTGTTCATGCGTGCGGAACTGGCTGTCCCCGGGATGCAGTTCCTCTCGAACGAGCAGTTCAACCAGTTGTTCACCATGCACGGCACGATCATGTTGCTGCTGTATGCGACGCCCGTCGTTTTCGGCTTCGCGAACTACATACTTCCGCTGCAGATCGGTGCCCCGGACGTGGCGTTCCCGCGTCTGAACGCATTCGGGTTCTGGCTCTTCACTTTTGGTGGTCTCATCGTTCTCGGCGGATTCCTCACGCCGGGCGGCGCTGCCGACTTCGGTTGGACCGCGTACACCCCGTTGTCGGGTGCGGTGCACAGTCCCGGCGTCGGCGCCGACCTGTGGGTCTTCGGTCTGACGGTCGGTGGCCTCGGCACCATTCTCGGTGCGGTCAACATGATCACCACCGTGATCTGCCTGCGCGCACCAGGTATGACGATGTTTCGGATGTCCATCTTCACGTGGAACATCTTCATCACCAGCATTCTGATCTTGATGGCGTTCCCGCTGCTGACCGCTGCGTTCATGGGTCTGTTCGTCGACCGTCACCTCGGTGGACACATCTTCGACCCGGCGTCGGGTGGAGTTCTGTTGTGGCAGCACCTGTTCTGGTTCTTCGGTCACCCCGAGGTGTACATCATCGCGCTGCCGTTCTTCGGCATCGTCTCGGAGATCTTCCCGGTCTTCAGCCGTAAGCCGATCTTCGGGTACACCGGATTGGTCTATGCGACACTGGCGATTTCAGCTCTGTCGATCGCGGTGTGGGCTCACCACATGTACGCGACGGGTGCTGTTCTCCTGCCGTACTTCTCGTTCATGACGTTCCTGATCGCCGTGCCGACAGGTGTGAAGATCTTCAACTGGATCGGCACGATGTGGAAGGGGCAGTTGACCTTCGAGTCGCCGATGCTGTTCTCGGTCGGCTTCCTGATCACCTTCCTCTTCGGTGGTCTGTCGGGTGTCATTCTCGCGAGCCCGCCGATCGACTTCCATGTCACCGACACGTATTTTGTCGTCGCCCACTTCCACTACGTGGTCTTCGGTACGGTCGTGTTCGCCACGTACGCCGGTATCTACTTCTGGTTCCCGAAGATGACCGGTCGCATGATGGACGAGCGTCTCGGCAAGTGGCACTTCTGGACCACGTTCGTCGGTTTCCACGGCACGTTCCTCGTTCAGCACTGGCTCGGCGGCGAGGGGATGCCGCGTCGCTATGCCGACTACCTGCCCTCGGACGGGTTCACGGTGCTGAACTCGGTGTCCACGATCTTTGCCTTCGTGCTCGGTGCCTCGACGCTTCCGTTCATCTGGAACGTTTTCAAGAGCTACCGCTACGGCGAAGTTGTCACCGTCGACGATCCGTGGGGTTACGGAAACTCGCTGGAGTGGGCAACCACCTGCCCGCCGCCGCGTCACAACTTCACCGAGTTGCCGCGCATCCGCAGTGAGCGTCCGGCGTTCGAGCTGCACTACCCGCACATGGTGGAGCGAATGAGGGCGGAAGCGCACGTGGGTCTCACCGGGCAACCCACGTCGACGTTGGAGAAGAGTGACGATCGTCGCCAGATTGATTAGTGCAATAATAGTTTCTGCACTAATTAATCTGATAACATCGGATTCATGACGACGAAGGCTCCGCAGACGCAGATGGATGATCCGCTGGCTCTCGACCGGCAGGTGTGCTTTGCACTTGCGGTCGCGAACCGGGCGGTGCTGTCCGTCTACCGGCCACTGCTCGAGCCGATGGGCCTCACGCATCCCCAGTACCTGGTGATGCTGGCACTGTGGGGAAAGTCGCCGATGGCGGTCAAGGAAATCGGGCAGGCACTGCAACTCGATTCGCCGACGCTGTCGCCGCTCCTCAAGCGACTCGAGGCGTCCGGACTGATCACGCGAACCCGTAGCCGCGCCGACGAACGGCAACTGGACGTGGACCTCACCGAAGCCGGTGTGGCACTGCGCGCGGAGGCGGAGAAGATCCCGCCGGCGGTTGTCGCGAAGCTCGGCGTCAGCCTCGCCGAACTCGAAGAACTCCACAATGTTCTGACGCGGGTCAACGAGGCCGCGCTCCGCGCCGGAGCCTTGGACCAATGAGAGAAATGTGATGACTGCATCCGAAAGAAACGTGATGACTGCGTCAGTACCGTCGATGCGTACCGAACAGGTGACTTCCGTGACTTCCAAAAAGCAACGTACGAGCCCGAATCCTCTTCAGTGGTTGGGTTATTCAGTGGGGCGCAAACTGCCCGATTCGATGCAGGACTGGGTACGAAACGACCTGATCGGTGACTGGGCCGTGCCGCGTCACCTGATCCGAAGCATGGTGCCGTTCATTCCAGTGTTCGCGGCCTTCATGCTCTTCCCCGGACCGTGGGCCCTGCGGGCATCGATGGTGCTGCTCGGAGTGCTTCTGGCACTGTTCTATTCGGTCTCCTACATGGCTCAGAACAGGTCGCGCCGCCTCGAGCGTCACGGTTTGCCTTCCGACCTCGAGAACCCGAAGAAGATCTCGCGCCACGACGCCGAGAAGGCCGCCTACGAGAAGTTGCACGGCGGCCCCGCGACGTAGACGCCTCGGTCACAAGCCGTGGAGGGCGCTGCCGCCGTTCAACTCGCAGACGCGTTGCTCCACGGTCGCCGAGAAGCCCCCTTCCGGCTCGGTCGAACGAAGAGCCGATTCGACATCTTGCTCGACCAGATATCCGTTGATCGCGATTGCCGCGGTCGAACCTGCCGCCGCAGCATTGATTACCTGAGCGCGAGGGTCGACGACGTTGCCGGCGCCCCAGATACCAGGAACACTGGTGGCGCCGGAACGATCGACAGCCACGAATCCCGTGGGGCTGGTTTTGCAGCCGAGTCGCGTCAGATGTGCGTCGTTCGGAACGAAACGCGGCGCAACGAACAGTGCTGAGCGCGCAACAAGTTGGCCGTTGTCGAGTTCGACGGCTTTCAGTTTGCTTTTCTCGCAGACCAATCCAGATACCGATCCGTCGGCAACCGTCACTCCTCGGGCAGCCAGTCGCGCGCGTTCGTCGGGGGTGAGCGAGATCTTGTCGGGGAAGAACGTCACATCCGACGACCACTGTCGGAGTAGAAACGCCTGGTGAAGTGACATCTCGCGAGCGTCGCCGCCGAGAACGCCGATCGGTTGGTCGCTGATCTCGTACGCATGGCAGTACGGGCAATGGAGCACGCTTTGTCCCCAAAGCTCCTGGATGCCTGGTATTTCCGGGAGTGAATCCCGTAGACCGGTGGCAACCAGCACAGTACGAGTTTCGAGCGTCGTGCCTCCTGAAAGTTCGACGACAAAGCCGGGTTCGATACCGCGCCAGGAGATGTCGACTACGTCATCTTGTGTCAATTCCACTCCGTACGTCTGCAATTCGCTGCGTCCGACGGCGAGCAACTCACGTGGCGCCATGCCGTCGCGCGAGAGGAAGCCGTGCATGTGTGCTGCCGGTGCGTTGCGCGGTTTGCCGGAATCGATGACGGCGACCGAGCGCCGAGCACGACCCAACACCAGGGCTGCGCTGAGTCCGGCGGCGCCACCGCCGACGATCACGGCGTCGAGGATCTCAGTTTCAGTGTGTGTTCGCATGAGCACAGATTGCTCGCGGAGGGGGTTCTTCAGCAACTAATGTTGCCATTTCTGGGAATCGCCGTCAGACTCGGCACCATGAATGTCAACGGTCCGCACATCGATGCCGCCATCTCGCAGATCGGCGCGCGCCTCAAACGCATTCGTGCACAGAGGAACGTCACACTCACAGCGCTGTCCGAGTCCACCGGTATTTCGAAGAGCACCCTGTCGAGGCTCGAAGCGGGGGAGCGTCGCCCGAGCTTGGAGTTGCTGCTTCCGATCGCGCTTGCCCACCAAGTGCCGTTGGACCAACTGGTGGCGGCACCGCAGGTCGCCGATCCGCGCATCCAGAGTGCGCCTCGAAGCGTCAGTGGGCGAACGGTATTGCCGCTGACTCGGCAACCGGGTGGGTTGCAGGCATTCAAGATGACCATCCCGGCAAGCCAGACGGAACCGGATCCCCAAGTGCACGACGGCTACGAATGGCTGTACGTGTTGTCGGGGAGGTTGCGGTTGGTGTTGGCCGATCACGACATCGTGATGGGTACGGGTGAAGCTGCTGAATTCGACACCCGAAACCCGCATTGGTTCGGCAGTGACGGGCGCGGCCCGGTCGAGGTACTGAGTCTGTTCGGCCCCCAAGGAGAACGCATCCACGTTCGGGCCAGGCCTTCGGCGAAGTGACGGACAGTCATACTTTCATTCGGTACTGCCGGAAGCGAAGAGGACAGTGAGGATCTGTGCGAATCGAAATTGACGACTTGAGTCGGGATGCGGTCCGTGCTCTACTCACCGAACATCTCGCCGACATGCACGCGACCTCGCCCTCGGACAGCGTTCACGCGCTGGACGTCACGGGGCTGATGGATAGCTCTGTGACCATGTGGACGCTGTGGAGCGAAGGTGACGAGTTACTCGGTTGCGTCGCACTCAAGGAACGGTCGTCGGCGGGCGGCGAGATCAAGTCGATGCGAACGTCATCGGCAGCAAGGGGGCGTGGCGTGGGAACGCGACTTCTTCAACACGTCGTGGACGAGTCGAGACAACGAGGTTACCGGCAACTCGAATTGGAGACCGGTACGCAAGAGTTCTTCGATCCAGCTCGCCGGTTGTACGCGAAATTCGGGTTCGTGCCTTGTCCACCGTTCGGGAACTACCGCGAAGACCCGAACAGCGCATTCTTCGTTCTCACCTTGTGAGCAGCTCGCACGCTACAGCATCTTGGCTGTGATGCGTCGTACTGCACTGTCGGAGTCCATGATTGCGGTGTCGAGCACCAGCCGTTCCGTAGTCCACGGCTCGTAGTCTCGATCCAGAATTTCCTGCCACGTCGGTAGTACGAGATCCGGGATGTCGACGACTCGCCGTTCAGCGCGTCTGCGATGCTCGTCGGGATCCGAACAGATGACCTCGACACCGAGCAGGCGCGCCGAATTATGTTGTGCGGTAGCGGACCAGGCGTTTCGTGTCGCCTCGACGGGGTTGACGCATTCGACCACGACCGAAAGTCCCAGTCGCAATTGTTCGGCGGCGAGCGCGTACCCGGTGATGTATCCGGCGGTCCCGGACGCGTCAGCGATACCGCTGCGTATCAGCGCCTGTTCGATGGTATCGATCCGCATGAAGGGGATTTGGTGACGCTGCGCAAGCGCCCGCGCGATCGTCGACTTGCCGGTGGCCGGCAAACCACCGATCACGACCAGCGTTGCGCGAGTCGATGGCTGGGGGTTGTGTCCGGCATCCACCATCCCCGAAATGTACGGGGCGTTGTCGATTTACGTGAACTCGCCCCGTACTCTGCTCAGTTCGAGATCGCGAACTCTCGTGCTTCGAACGCCAGATCGTCGGCGGCGGATTCCATTCGTGCCGTCGCACGGTTGGGTGCTGTCAGCACTGCGACAATCGGAACTGCCAACGCCAGCAGGCCGAGAACGAAGACAGGGAAGAGGAATGAGAACACTTCGAGTCCCTGCGGCGCCGGGGCTGCCGCGTCGTGAACAACCTCGACAGCGGCCATTCCGGTGTAGTGCATACCGACGACGGCGATGCCCATGATGATTCCGGCGACAAAACGCAGAATCGTGGACTCGAGCACCATGGTGAACCACAGTGCAGCGGTTCCGGCGACGACTGCGATGAGAACCGACAGTGCAACGAAGAGCAGGTCGTAGTGGATCTCGCCCTGAAAGCGCAAGGCGCGCATACCCGTGTAATGCATGATGTTCACGGCGAGACCGGTTACCACGCCCCCGATCAGAAGCCGCGTCCAGCGAAATTCGGTCCCGATGATCAGCAGGCCGACAAACACGGCCCCTACTGAGATGATCGCGGAGATCACGGTCCATCCGAGGTTGTATCGAATGGGACTGCCGGGGACCGCGAAGCCGAGCATGGCGATGAAATGCATGAGCCAGATGGCGACGCCACCGATCGACAAGGCAGCCATGGCGAGCCATCGCATGCGTGTGGCGGTTGTCGTCGCGGACGCTGAATGCCTGGTGCACGCCAGGCCGACTACCGACCCGACCACGGACACGACGTAGGCGAGTCCGAGCAGCCAGATTCCCATCGAGAAATGGTGCATTTCATCCGACATGCCAGTTCCTTTCGGCGACGATTCGCATCTGGTGATTCATCTAGACGACTGCTTCAGCTGCAAGTCGTTCGAGGGAGTATTCGGTGACGGCGATCAGCGCGCGTTTGGCCGATTCGCGGTTTCGGGCGTCAATCTCGATCATGGGAACCCGGTTGGGTAGAGCCAACGCCTGGCGGAGATCGCTCGCCGAATGGATTGGTGCGCCGTCGAAACGGTTGACCGCCACGATGAACGGGAGGCCTCGCGCCTCGAAGAAGTCGACTGCGGCGAAGCTGTCTTCCAGGCGACGCGTGTCGACCAGAATGACCGCACCGATCGCACCGGTGATCAGGTCGTCCCACATGAACCAGAAGCGGCGCTGTCCCGGGGTTCCGAACAGATAGAGGACCAGGTCGTCAGCGAGAGTGATACGCCCGAAGTCCATCGCGACCGTCGTGGTGCTCTTGTCGGGAGTGGATCCGAGATTGTCGATACCGTCGCTGGCGTCGGTGACCATGGCCTCCGTGCGAAGGGGGACGATTTCGGAGACGGTCCCCACAAGTGTTGTCTTGCCAACACCGAAACCCCCGGCGATCACGATTTTTGTCGATTTCACGCGAGACGATGAGTCAGAGTGCCCGAAGTCCACTGAGGGTCCTTTCGATCAGTTCGCGTCGCTCGACTCGAGATGCGTCGCTTCGCAGAGTGGCATGTATTTCCAGTGATCCGGCTACTACGAGGTCGGCGACCAGTACCCGCACGACTCCGATCGGAACACCCAGGTGGGCAGCGATCTCGGCAACCGAGATCCGCTGCTCGCAGAGTGCGACGATCGATGCACGAATATCCTGCGGTGCAAGATTGTTCGAGACCGCGTCTTCGATCGTCGCGATGATCGCTTCGAGTGGGAGGTCGATGGACGGCAGGGTCCGACCTTCGGTGAGCGCGTACGGCCGGACCAAGCTCGGTTCGGCGTCGTCGTACTCGGATTGATGGTGAGGCATCGAACTCAAATACCCTGCGATGTTCTCGGGGCAATGTCCATGGTGGTGCCGACGCGATCGACGAGAGTCGCCATTTCGTAACCGATCTGGCCGATGTCGCATCCGGCGACAGCGAGAGCGGCAAGGTAAGCGCCACTACCGACGCCCATGAGAAGCAGGTAGCCGTTCTCCATCTCGACGACGGACTGCATGACGGCTCCACCGTCGAAGAGGCGTGACGCCCCCGCGGACAGGCTGGCGAGTCCGGAAGTGACAGCGGCTAATTGATCGGCCCGATCGAGCGGAAGATGTGTGCTCGAGGCCGTCAACAACCCGTCGGCTGAGACGATGATCGCGTGACTCACACCCGGCACGTCTCGGGCAAAAGCCGATACCAGCCAGTCGAGTGCGCGGGGAGTCTCTTGGGCTCCGACAGTGTTCACTGTTCTCCTTCATCGTTGTGCAACATCGTGGACGATTCGAAAGACTGTCCGCCATCGGGCTGATGGTCGGCGGCGCGCCGACGCCCTCGTTGTACTCCGGATTGGTAACTGCTCCAACCACGTTGGACGTCCGCCGGATTGGATGCATGGCGCTGTGTCGTTCCACCTCTCCCGACTGCGCCGGGAACCAGGCGGGCTCCGCGGTCTCGAATGGGAAGTCCGGAATCGGCGATCTTGGTGACCGGCATCTCGAACGAGGTCCGAGCGGCCAGCCAGCCTTGATCCGCGTCGGTGGTCCACGCACTGCCGGTGGAAGCAGCTGACGTCTCCGCCGTCGGGTCCACGAGCCACTCGGACACCATCCGGGCGAAAATCGGCATCGTGTTCGGGGCAGCGAGTACGCCGTTCGAGTTGCCGTCTCCCGCGCCGTCAGCGCGCGCCGATGCGCGAGCAGAGAGCCCGTCACGGGTGCGCGAGGAGAAGAACGCCGCAGTGTTTGTCGGCGTCGGGGCTGAGAGCCGGTGCCGTGGCGGCGGGGTTGTCGACGGGTGTGGACCCACCGGGATCTCGGGACCCTGTGCCGGCGAGGTGAATTCCGGCGAAGGAGTACGCACGGGAAGGGACGTCGATGCGCTTGTGCCTTCGGGATCGGGCAGAGGAGCGAAGGACGACACGGAGGTGGCGGGTGCAGCAGTGGTCGGAGTCGAGGTACTGACCGCCGGTACTCCACTTGTGCCCGGAGTGCGACGTGGCAACCCCGAAGGCGCTGTTGTCGTGGGAATGGATTGCGGTGTGATCGGGGCGAACGTCTCAGTCCGGTCGGTGCTGTTGCTGGGCGTTCGACGCGGGAGATCTGCGAAACTTCTGGTCGCAGGCTGCGGGGGTGCCAATTCGGTCGGGACGGGCTGTGACCAGGACGGTTCAGACGGTGCGGGCGGCGGAGTCCGATCGAGCGTGGGCACGGGTCCGGTTCGCGGCGTGCGGATCTCGGGTCCCCGAGAAGAATCGAGTATCGACGTCGGTAGGAGCACCGTTGCGGTGATGCCGCTGTGCGTCGACGACGTTGCCGTCGGGCGCAGGCGCACAGAGATGTTGTAGCGACGACTGATTCGGCTCACGACGAACAAACCCATGCGACGCGCTGTATCCGCGCTCATCTCGCCGCCGGCGGCGAGGCGCTCGTTGGCATCGAGGATATCGGCAGGCGACATGCCGATACCGAGATCTGCGATCTCGACGATCATGGAGCCGTCGATGGTGCGGGCAGCGTTGATGGAGACGGTGGTCTCCGGCGGGGAGTACCGCAGAGAATTGTCGAGCAGTTCAGCGATGAGGTGAACGACGTCCGGGGCAGCATGACCGGTGACGACTCCGGGCGGTATCTGCCCGAGTTCGACGCGTCGATATTCCTCGACGCCTGATACCGCCGCACGAAGGATATCGCCGAGAGCGACGGGGGCGGTTCTGGCGCGGCGTACATCGGTTCCGGCGAGAACCAACAAGTTGTCGCCGTTTCTACGCATTCTCGCGGCGATGTGGTCGAGCCGGAACAGATTCTCGAGGCGACGAGGGTCGTCTTCGTCCTGCTCCAACTGTTCGATCAAACCGAGTTGCTGGTCGACGAGGGACTTGTTACGCCTCGACAGCGTTTCGAACATGTCGTTGACCTGGCGCCGCAGGGTGGCCTGCTCGCCGGCCAGCGTGATGGCCTGACCGTGCATGTCGTCCACCGCGCGTGCAAGCTCGCCGATTTCCTCGTGGGTGCGGATCGGTACACGGGCGAAGTCGACGTCGTCGATACTGGCACCTGCGCGAATTCGTTCGATCGCGTCGGGGAGTCCGCGTCGTGCTGCTTGCAATGCGGCAAATCGCAGCCGACGGATCGGATCGATGAGCGATCGGCTGATGACGAGGGCGATGGCCAGTGCCAGCAGGACCGCGCCGAGCACGATTGCAGTGTCACGAAGTGCTGCGGTTCGTGCTGCATTGGATTCAGCGGTGACGGTATCGCCGAACTCGGTGACGGTGGTGTCGGTCAGGCTGTTGTACTGGTCGTTTCCGGATTTCAGATCGGTACCGACGCGGCTCCCCAGAGGAGAGGTCGACGGGGTTGATCCGAGTGCGTTGATCCGGTTCTGAGCGGAGTTGCTGAGGGTCCGGACGGTGTCGTTGCTCCCGTCGATGGCGAGAATGTTGTTCAGAGCGACCAGTTCGGCACCGGCGGCACTGACCATCGAGGTACGAGCCTGCTGGTCCGGATCACCTGAGCCGAAGAGGATTCGTTGTTCGGCCAGTGCTCGTCGCGCATCCCAGAGTGCTGAGAGTCGGCCACCCTCTTCGCGCAGCGCCGGACGCTGAGAATGCTCGACGACGCTGGTGAAGGTGCTCGAGAGTGCGCGAGAGACTTCGCCGACCCGCGAAACCAAGCGTGCGGGAGCCACCGCGCCGGCGGCGACCTCCTCCGTGATGGAACGGCTCTCTGCGAGCGCCGAAGTCACTTGGTCGTTGAGATCGTCGTCGGACTGGAACGCGCGCGCGGCGTCGACCAGTTGATCCATTGCGTCCGAAACCGCTTGTGTGGCGGGGCCGGTGTCAGTGCGTGCCGATGCGGCTTCGGCGAGCTCGTACAGCGCGGATTCGAGATTGATCGCGGCGGGCTCAGCGAGGGCGCGCTCGGACGAGGAACTCAGCTGTGCGGCTTCTTCGAGTTCCGTCTGAACGCGAAGGGCTCCGAGGACGACGGCGACGATCATCGGCAATGCGAGAACGGCGATGACCTTCCATCCCAGGCGCCATTCGCCGATCGACCACCAAGAGGTTGTCGTGTGTGAATCGTGTTTCATGCGGAACATGGCCCCTTCACGTCAACCCCCCGTGGGTCATTGCCCGAACCCCTTCGATCCGGTTTGACCAGAAGGGGTAGTTAGCTGAACGGTAACAGACTGTTCGCTGGCTCGCTACATCCCAGTTGGCTTCTTGGATCGCCGATGACTATATCCGGATTGTAAGGCCAGGTGAAAGGGTAAACGGACAAGTGCGGCGAATGGGATAGCCGGATAGTCCAATTTGGTAGCTCGGCGAGTAGTGCTGCCCGGGAATTCGTGGAACTCACGGCAAGCATCTGGCTCGTGTCCCGACATCGAGGACACGTCCGAACGAGGCGCACACGCATGTCAGAATGTGGAAACCGCACCGATGACCGAATTGAACTTGGAGCCATAGTGAGTGGAACTGCTCGCGACGCGTTGCGCGCGATCGCCGAACTGCTCGCCCCTGACAGCGCTGTTGTCATCGATCGTGTGACTCTCGCGATCGACCAACCGGAACGGTATGTCGAAGTACAGAACGAGTTGTACTCACAGACGCTCGAGAAGCCACACCCGGAAATGGCGTGGTTTGCTCTCGTCGACGCATTGCACGAACAAGAACGCCTGGTCTGGGTGGACTGGAACGAGGATGCTGCCGAGGTTCTGGGTCAGCTGCGAGTGCTCACGTCGGCGCCGGCGGGATCGTGGGAGTGGGCGGACAGTCTTGTCGTGGCCTTCGATCGAGCTGCTGGACTCGAATCGCTTCTCGCTCGTATCGGCGACAACATCACCGATACGGGCGTTTCACTTGCCTGGCTCGACAGCGACAGCGATACGTTTCTCCTCGCGCTCGTCCCGAGTGTTCACGGTGCAACGCTCGTCGAACTCGCGCTGGCAACCGGGCACTGCGTGCGCGTGTTCTAGAGTCTCAGCGTTTGCCGAGCAGGCGGCGCAATCCTTCGATTCGATCGCTCAGTCTGGGCGGCGTGCGCTCGGGATCCATCAGTGCATTTTCAGCGAGCACGTGGTCTTCGCCGTCGACTGTGTTCCGGTCGAATTCGCGCAGACTGCGAGCGTCGGAGGTCGAGAGAGCGCGAACCGTCGACAACAGTGACTGCTCACCCGACGCGTCGTCGACTTCTTCCTCGGTGACGTCGAGGTGCTCGCTGAGTAGCCGGCGCCTCAATCCGATGATCGAGGCGCGCAACTCGACATCTGCGTCGTCGTCGGATTCGACGGCGATGTCGCACTCGGTGTCGAAGCCCATCGAACGGTTGTTGAGATTCGACGACCCGATTCGCAGGAGCCGATCGTCCATCACGAGAACCTTGGCGTGTACGTAAATAGGTGCGCCAGAAGAGGTCACGGGATAAAACGCACCGAAACGGTCGTGGGTATCGGCCGACCACAGCAAATGCAGCAGGTCGTGGCGTGCCCCGTCCATCGCCTTTTGTTCGAGCCATCCATCGGCATTGCGGGGAATGACCAGAACGATTTCCGGCCCGTCGGCCTCACGTAGACGCGCGGCAATCGCCTCGGCCAGCGTGCGTGATGCGAGGTACTGGCTTTCGATGTACAGCGTGTGTTCGGCGCCGGCGATGGCCGCGAGATACAGCGCCTCGATCTCACGAACCTCCGCGCGCTCGCCGAGTTCCGGCAATGTTCTGGCGACGGCTACGTCGACCACCCGCAAGGTGGGAGCCAAATTGACGGGCCACGGAGTCGCAGTGCTCTTGACCGGTGTCAGATCCTCGCCGGTTGCGGATTTCCAGCGTGCCCGCGCCAATTCGCCGATGGCCGCAGCCGCATTGCCGTCGACCGCCGTGGTTGCGTCATGCCAAGGGCCGTAACGCCTTCCGCTGGGCGTGATTCGATAATCGTTTCGGTCGACGTGATCCGAGGTGTCCCAGCGGTCCACAGTCATGTCGATGCCGCCGCAGAACGCCAGAGCGTCGTCGATGACGATGATTTTCTGATGGTGCGCCGCACCAACCGGGTGGGCGCCGTCGATCTCGAACCGTAGGCGCTCGTCGGTCAGCCAGTTGGACACGAAGACGGGAGTCATGCCGCGGCCGATTGCGGTGAACGCGCCGATGTTCCATTTGAGTACGAGGATTTCGAGGTCGGGTTTCTCGCGGACGAGCCAGCGGAGGAACATTCCCAACCGGTTGGGGCCGTCGAGAGTCTGCTCGCCTGGTTCGAGTTTGATGCGCGTGTCGAAGTCCCAGCCGATCAACATGATTCGCTTTTCAGCTTGCAGCATTGCGGACTTCGCATGATGAAAGTAGTCAGCGGCGTCGACGATGCAGGCAAGATTGTCCGCCGGTTCGATGCGCCAGCAGGTTTCGCCCGGAACAAGGATTCTGTTCATTCGCCGATTCCCAGGTACGCGGTCAGTTCGCGCGCTGCCGCTTGGCCGGCGCGGTTGGCTCCGATCGTCGACGACGACGGTCCGTATCCCACCAGGTGCACGCGAGGGTCGGCTTCGACCTGCGTGGCGAGGCGCCCGGTCATCGGAATTCCGCCACCCGGTCCGCGCAGGTGCAACGGCGCCAGGTGATCGAGTGAGCTACGAAAACCGGTGCACCACAAGATGACATCGGCGTCGACGACGGTACCGTCGGCCCACTTCACGCCGTTCGGAAGAATTTCGGAGAACATCGGCAGTCGATTCATCACACCACGCTCTCGCGCTGCCCGGATGGCAGGCGTTACCGGGAGGCCGGTCACCGAGACAACGGATCCCGGTGGCAGGCCGCGTCGTACACGATCTTCGACCATGGCAACCGCAGCGCGGCCGATGTCCGGCGTGAACGGCTCGTCGCGGAACTCGGGTTCGCGCCGCGTCACCCAGGTAGTGGTCGTGACGCGTGAGATCTCGTCGAGCAGTTGGACGGCCGAGATCCCGCCGCCGACCACGACGACATGTTTGCCTTCGAACTCGGCAGCGGTTCGATAGTCCTTCGTGTGCAGTTGTCGGCCACGGAACGACTCGGCCCCGCGATAGTGGGGGATGAAGGGCCGCTCCCAGGTCCCCGTCGCGTTGATCAAGCCTCGCGCCGCGAATACTCCCTGGTCGGTCTCGATCCGCAGGCGCTCTTCCCTCGGACACACCACTCGCGTGTGTACCGGGCGGTGGACGGGAAGTTCGAATTGCTTTTCGTACAGTTCGAAGTAGTGGGGGACCGCCACCGATGCAGGCACCTGTTCGGCGTCTGTACCGGTGGTTTCCGCGAAGGACATTCCCGGGAGGTCATGGACGCCGTTGACGGTGCTCAGTGTCAGGCTCGGCCAACGGAACTGCCACGCCCCGCCCGGCCCCGACGCATGATCGAGCACCACGAACCCCGATTCGGGCTCGATTCCGAACTTGCGCAGGTAGTAGGCGGCGGAGAGTCCGGCCTGTCCGGCGCCGATCACCACCACGTCAACCGGGTGTGGTTGCTGTGCGGCAAGGTCGTCTGTACTCATCGGTAATCTAACCTCCTGATGTACAGAACTTAGCTGCAGAGAAGTATGCGGACGGTATCGGCGCCTCGGAACATCCCTGTGTCGAGCCTTCCAGAAACGAAAGTGAGCGGACATGATCGGGTTCTCCCGTGACGGCAACGTCGTGACCATCGAGTTGCAGCGTCACGAGCGTCGTAATGCGCTCAGCGCGGAACTCTGCATCGCAATACGGGACGCGATGAACGCGGCGGTAGCCGAGCACGCGCACGTCGTCGTCATCACCGGTGAGGGATCGGCGTTCTGTGCAGGCGCGGACCTTTCCGGCGACGTCTACATGGAGGGCTTCACCGATCGCCTGTTCGAGATGCTTCGCTCTATCGACACGGCGCCCATCCCGGTCATCGCTGCCGTCAACGGTCCGGCCATCGGCGCGGGCACGCAACTGGCCATCGCGTCGGACCTTCGCGTCGTAGCGCCGAGCGCTCGCTTCGGAATCCCGGCCGCCACCCTCGGTGTCTCGGTGGACAAGTGGACGATGCGTCGGCTCGCGTCGCTGGTCGGCGGCGGTCCCGCGCGCACCATTTTGCTCGGCATCGAACAGATCGGCGCCGAAGAAGCCTTCACTCGCGGCCTCGCCAACAAAATCGGAACCCTCGACGACGCTCAGGAATGGGCACACCGCATCGCGAATCTCGCACCGCTGTCGTTGCGGCACATGAAGATGGTTCTGAACGACGACGGCACCATGGAGGAGCAGTCTCCCGAGCAGCTCGACGCGCTTCACGCCGCCTGGCTCAGCGAGGACGTCCAGGAAGCCCGCGCTGCCCGCATCGAGAACCGCCCTCCCGTATTCAAGGGTAAGTAAAGCTGGTTGCAGGGAAAACAGGCGCCGGGCACGCAGGGCAGATAGTGGCTACGCTCGTCTGAATGAAGAAGACGACGGTTCTCGGAGTTGCTGCTGTTGCCGCGGCGACGGGGTGGGTGGCGCGAGCCGCATGGGGCATCCCGACGCAGATCGGGGCCTCGCGAAACACGGTGCAACCGTATGCGGCGATGTCCCCGCGATACCGGGACCGCCAGTTCCACAACTCGGAGCCCAGCAGCACACTGGTTCCGGGCACCGATGTCGGAATGTTCAAGTCGATGGCCACGCGAGGGTCGACGGGTCGGCCGCGTCGGCCGATTCCGTTGGCCACTCCGCTGGCACCGGCGGCAGCCGGCGACGCGGCGGTGACGTGGTACGGCCATTCGAGCGTTCTCGTCGAGGTCGACGGCTACCGCGTTCTCGCCGATCCGGTGTGGAGTGAACGCGTATCACCCTCGGCCACAGTAGGTCCCGCGCGCATGCACCCCACTCCGGTGGCTTTGACCGAACTGCCTGCAGTGGATGCGATAGTCATCTCTCACGATCACTACGACCATCTCGACATGGCTACGGTCAAGACCCTGACTCGTACACAGACCGCTCCGTTCGTCGTGCCGATCGGTATCGGGGCTCACCTGCGGCACTGGAAGGTGCCCGAGAACCGGATCGTGGAATTGGACTGGGACGAGTCGACAAAAATCGACGACCTGGTCCTCACGTGCACGGAGGCTCGTCACTTCTCCGGTCGTGGCCTCGTCCGGAACACGACGCAGTGGGCGTCGTGGGTATTCGCCGGGCCGAAGCACCGGGTCTTCTTCGGTGGTGACAGCGGATACACATCGCGTTTCGAACAGCTGGGTGAAACCTATGGGCCTTTCGATCTGACGCTTCTCCCCGTCGGTGCGTACGACGTGCGCTGGCCGGACATCCACATGAATCCGGAAGAGGCAGTGCAGACGCACATCGACCTCAACAAGGGCGACGGGTCGCGCGGTGTCTTCGTCCCGATTCACTGGGCGACGTTCAACCTCGCGTTTCACTCGTGGTCGGAGCCGATCATTCGCCTCGACGAGTCGGCTGCAGATGCGGGCACAACAGTGTCGGTCCCGATGCCGGGCGGCAGGATCGACGCGTTGTCACCGACACCGCCGTCGAAGTGGTGGATACCGCTGGGCTGAGCGGCGAAGTGTCGCGGACGTGGTTGCCTGTCGAGTCGCACCCTGATTAGTTGCTCCGGGTGCGTAATCTTTGACCATGGCTCACGAGCACACCAGTTCAGAAGAGACAGCAGTGGCGGTAGCGCCTGAGCGATTGCCGGACGACGTCGACGTCGCCCGCGGTCTGACCGCCGATCAGGTTGCAGCAAGGATCGCGTCGGGACAAACCAACGATGTACCGGACCGGGCGTCCCGCTCGGTCAAGGACATCATTCGCGGCAACGTCTTCACTCGCATCAACGCGATCCTGACCGTGTTGTTGGTGATCGTGCTCGCGACGGGTTCGATCATCGACGGCATGTTCGGACTGCTGATCATCGCGAACAGCGGTATCGGCATCATCCAGGAGATCCGCGCCAAGCGCACGCTCGACGCTCTGGCCATCGTGAGTCAGGCCAAGCCCATGGTCAGGCGTGACGGCGTCGCCGTGGCGATGGCGCCCAAAGATGTTGTGCTCGACGATATTATCGAACTCGGATCCGGTGACCAGATAGTCGTCGACGGTGAGGTGGTCAGTTCGGCTGCACTCGAGGTCGACGAATCGCTGCTCACCGGTGAGGCCGATCCGGTTCACAAGGCGAGTGGCCAGCAAGTGTTGTCGGGCAGTTTTGTTGCCGCGGGCAGCGGTGCATACCGCGCCACCAAGGTCGGCGGCGATGCATACGCGGCCAAGCTGGCCGAAGAGGCGAGCAAGTTCACCCTCGTGCATTCCGAACTGCGTAGCGGCATCGACAAGATCCTGAAGTTCATCACCTACCTGATGATTCCGGCGGGTGCGCTGATCATCTTCAATCAGCTCTTCACGATCGGCCTGCCGATCCGACCGGCACTCAACGGCATGGTGGCAGCTCTGGTTCCGATGGTTCCCGAAGGCCTTGTGCTCATGACGTCCATTGCATTTGCGGTCGGTGTGATCCGGTTGGGCAAGCGCCAGTGCCTCGTTCAGGAGTTGCCGGCGATCGAGGGTCTGGCTCGTGTCGACGTGGTGTGCGCGGACAAGACCGGAACGCTGACCGAGAACGGTATGCGGCTGTCCGAGGTCGACGTCGCACCGGGTGGATCGGGGGAGACTGCGGTCAAGTCCGCGTTGAGCGCGATGGCCGCGTCCGACCCTCGCCCCAACGCGAGTGTCCTGGCGATTCGCGAGTCTCTCTCCGACGACTCCGGGTGGGGCGAAGCGACAGCGGTGGCGCCGTTCTCCTCGGCGAAGAAGTGGAGCGGCCAGTCGTACGGCAGTCACGGCAACTGGGTACTCGGTGCCCCGGACGTGCTGCTCGATCCCGACTCGGAAATGGCCCGCAAGGCCGAGGAAGTGGGTTCGAGCGGACTTCGTGTCCTCATGCTCGGCAGCAGCGACCTCCCCGTCGACGACGCCGACGCCCCTGGCACCGTCACCCCCGAAGCTCTGGTCGTGCTCGAGCAGAAAGTGCGCCCGGACGCCCAGGAGACGTTGGAGTACTTCGCCAGCCAGAAGGTCGCGGTCAAGGTCATTTCCGGCGACAACGCGGTTTCCGTCGGCGCCGTTGCCGGATCCCTCGGACTCGAAGGCGGCGACCGCCCCATCGACGCGCGAGAGCTGCCCAGCGATCAGGAAAAGCTGGCGGACACTCTCGACGGAGCAACGACGTTCGGTCGAGTGCGACCGGATCAGAAGCGGGAAATGGTCGCGGCCTTGCAGTCTCGCGGACATACCGTCGCGATGACCGGTGACGGCGTCAACGACGTGCTCGCACTCAAGGACGCCGACATCGGAGTCTCGATGGGGTCGGGCAGCCCGGCTACCCGAGCCGTGGCCCAGATCGTGCTGCTGGACAACAAGTTCGCGACGCTCCCGTACGTCGTCGCGGAAGGCCGCCGAGTGATCGGCAACATCGAGCGTGTGTCGAATCTGTTCCTGACCAAGACCGTCTACTCGGTGGTGCTTGCGTTCCTGATCGGCATCACCGGCGTCCTGTCCCAGGTCTTCGACTTCGAACCGCTGCCGTACCCGTTCCTGCCCCGCCACGTCACGATCGCAGCGTGGTTCACGATCGGTATCCCGGCCTTCATCTTGTCTCTGGCACCCAACAACGAGCGCGCGCGAACCGGTTTCGTCTCGCGCGTGATGCGTCTGGCGTTGCCGTCGGGCCTGATCATCGGCATCACCACGTTCATCTCCTACGTATTGGCTTACCAAGGCCCGGACCAGACGGAAACCCAGAAGATCCAGGCCGGAACCAGTGCGCTCATCACGTTGATCATGATCGCCGTGTGGGTTCTGGCCGTCGTGGCTCGGCCGTACGTCTGGTGGAAGCTCGTTCTGATCGGCGGGTCGGTGGCCGGATACCTCATCCTGTTCGCGCTGCCGTTCACCCGCGAGTTCTTCAAACTGGATCCGAGCAACGTCGCTGCGACGACGCTCGCGATCACCCTCGGCGCGATCGGCGTTGTACTCGTGGAACTCTCGTGGTGGATCAGCGCACGCCTGCACGGGGAGAAACGAAAGATGTTCGCGACACCCGACGACCTGCCCGGCGAGCATCACCATGCCCACAGTGAGTGAGTAGTTTCAGCGCCTGAACATCTGCACCCAGGCAATGCGATCGCCGCCGCGCTTCTTGGCTCGGTACATCGCATTGTCTGCGTGCTCGATCAGTTCGTTGACAGCCCGATCCGGTAAGTCCGTCTCGGGACTCAGATAGACGCTGACGCCGGTACTGGCGGACACAGGATAGGGATCGGAGTCGGACGAGACCGCCGAATGTATCTCGGTGGCGACCTGCTCGATATCTCCTCGATCGACTCCGCGCAGGACGACGAACTCGTCTCCACCGATTCGAGCCACCACCGCATCGGGTCCGGCGGCAGCGATGAGGCGGTCGGCGACAGCGGTCAACGCGTCGTCGCCCGCGACGTGCCCGTGCGTGTCGTTGAGGTTTTTGAACGAGTCGACGTCGATGAGTAGTGCGATCAGAGCCTGCGTTCGATCACTGCGCAGCAGATGCTGTGCCTCGTCCTGGAGTCCGCGGCGATTGAGTGTCGCGGTGAGGTAGTCCCGGTGGGCGTTGCGTGCGTCGTCGGTCAGGCGCAGCCAGACGATCTGCAGAATCCACGCGGTGGAGAAAACCACACCGGCAACCATCAGATAGAGATTCACGACCACCCAGTCGTCGTTGACCGGCTCGGACATCGCCATGGCAGCGAGCGTCGTGCAGACAGCAAGAGCCCAACCGATGTGGCTGATGGCAACGCGAGGGCTGTGAACTATCGCCGCATAGAAGCCGATCATGATGAACAAGATGCAGCCGATGGTTCCGACGAAAGCGGTGCGTACGGCGAGGAAGAGAGTGACGGCGAGCCACAGGTCGGCCCAGACGACAAAGGCCACGGATTGTCGCCAAGTTGGCCACGATTCATTACGCGCCCAGCGGTAGCCCGCATAGGCGCCACTGATAGTTCCGAGGGCGAAGATCGACCGCGCCAGGGCGGTGTCGGAACCGAAGCGGCTCAACTGCATGGTCGCCGCGATCAGGGCGAAGAGAAAACACCACACCGCGACTAATTTGCGTCCGGGAACGGTCAGCCCGCGAGTGTCGAGGAATCGGGGGAGCCAGGTGTAATCGGTGCGATCCGACCACCAC
Source organism: Rhodococcus sp. Ni2 (assembly GCF_021352185.1). Taxonomy (NCBI): domain Bacteria; kingdom Bacillati; phylum Actinomycetota; class Actinomycetes; order Mycobacteriales; family Nocardiaceae; genus Rhodococcus; species Rhodococcus sp. Ni2. The sequence goes on along the minus strand of NZ_WOXZ01000001.1, from coordinate 659,038 downwards.
CGGGACAGCAGTTCACGCGTGGGGTAGGGGTCGCTCCCCGTCCCGCGCAGTCCTGCATTCAAACCGGGCACCTGTCGATGTCGATGGGTGGTCAATCAGCTATTGGCGGGTTAACGCTACCTCGAGTTGCGCACGGCTCGAACGCACGGACCTGCTTTCTGGCGCAGAGGCCGTCGACCTGTGAGAATCGAAGGGCGCGGAGGAACGATTCCGCCGAAGGATGTGCGTCAGCACCGGGAGAGGACACGGACATGGGTTTCTTGGACAACGTCAAGGGATTGGTCGAAAAGGGCCAGGAGCTCGCAGCGGAGAACTCCGACAAGGTTCACGACGCTATCGACAAGGTCGCCGACATCGCCGACGACAAGACCGGCAACAAGTACGGCGATCAGATCGACAAGGCAGCTGAGGCCGCCAAGAAGGCTGTTCCCGAAAAGCAGTAATACCGGATTCGGCATACCGTTTTTCGGTAGCACCGTTGCTCAGGGGCCCGTCACCGAAAAGGTTGCGGGCTTCTGTGCGTCCGCTAGGTGAACTCCCAGGGTCGGCGGGCAGAATGAACGCGTGAACTTCACCTGGATTCTGCTGGTCGTCATTGCCGCCATCGCAGTCACCGGGCTGTCCAATCGACGAAACCTGCAGGCTCCGCTGGTTTTGGTGACGGTAGGTTCGGTCGCATCCTTCATACCCGGTATGCCGCGGCCGGAACTCGATCCCCACGTCATTCTCGGTGTGGTCCTGCCGCCGCTTCTCTACTCGGCCGCTCTGAAATTCTCGGTGGCGACCTTCAAACGCAACTTGGCCCCGATCTTGCGCCTCGGCGTCGGAATGGTGTTGGTGACGGCGTTCGTGGTTGCCTTCTTCGCCGAATGGATGGTGCCCGAGTTCACGATCGGCGCCGCCCTGGTGCTCGGGGCCGTGATCGCGCCGACCGACGCCGTCAGCGCGGTGGCGGTCGGTCAGAAGCTCGGGCTCCCGAAACGGGTGATCGCCATCCTGACGGGCGAGGGGCTCGTCAACGACGCCACCGCGCTCACGCTCTTCACCGTCGCCGTCGCAGCAGTGACCGGAACGCGAATTGCCACCGATTCGCCCCTGTTGTTCTTCGCGTACGAAGTGATCGGCGGCGTTGTCGTCGGCTTGGTGCTCGCGTTTGTCGTCAAGTTCGTTCGTGCCCGCATGTACGACTCTCCACTGGAAACCGGCTTGGGGTTGGTGCTTCCGTTCGCTGCCTACCTGGCCGCCGAAGAACTACACGCGTCCGGTGTTCTGGCCGTCGTGGTCGCTGGTCTGGTGATCGGGCACTATTCGACGGACGCGTCGATCATGACCAGGCTGCAGGAGCGCTCGGTGTGGTCGAGCCTGGACACGCTCCTCGAGATGTTCGTCTTCGCGTACATGGGGCTGCAACTGAGCTTCGTGATCGACGATGTTGTCGCCGACGGACTTCCGGTGCTTCACGTGTTCGCGTACGGTCTGGCAGTCCTGGCCGTTGTCATCGTGATTCGGCCGGTGTGGCTGTTCCTGAGCTACTCGCGTGTGCGATTCGGTGTAACCCTGCGCCGTGATCGCGAGAATCAACTGACGTGGAAACAGAATCTGGTGGTCTCGTGGGCGGGAATGCGCGGCGTCGTCACTCTTGCTGCGGCCGGCGGTATCCCGTTTGCACTCTCGTCCGGCGAGCCGTTCCCCGGACGCGGCGTCATCCAGGCGATCGCATTCATCGTCGCGGTCGGGACATTGCTCATCCAGGGATCGACCTTGCCGTTCATGATCCGTCGCCTCGACGTCGCGGATCCTTACGAGCAGTTGCGCACGCAGGAACAGATGGAGTTGGCCCGCAACATTTCTCGCAAGGCGGGAGAGAAGGCGTTGGCAGACGCGGCCGCGCACCCTCCGCCGGGGATCGACGGGAAGGAACTGCAGGCGATCGTCGAACGCGTACGACGCTCGATGCAGGCGAGGCTTCAACTCCAGGAGGTCGACGAGGACGCCGATCGCGAGGCCGCCTTGTGGAATGCGGGAGCTCTGTTCGACAAGTTCAGGCATCAGTCACTGCGCTCGCAACGAGTTGCGCTGATCGCCGCACGTGACGACGGAGATCTCGACGACGAGGTATTGCGTACCGTATTGGAAGGACTCGACATCGAAGAGGCCGCAGCAGAGGAACGTGTCAGGCGTCGCCGAGCAGGTAGCGGTGCAGGCAAATAGAGGGGAACACTGCGTATGACGGTTCGGAGTTCGCGGGTTCGCGCAGTCTGGGGAGTCGTGGTGGCGAGCGCACTTCTCGTGAGCGTCGGCTGCGGATCGGATGCCTCGCCGGATGTCTCCGTCACCGACACCTCGACCACGACAACCCCGTCGGTCGAGAGCAGTGCGCAACGTGGCGTCGTGTTCGACAGTGAACCCTTCACCAGCACAGCCGAAGTGGCGGCGTCCGGAGCAAGCGCGGTGAAAATCCTGTACGGCTCCACCTCCGGTATCGACGGCCGAGAGACTCAGGTGTCGGGAACGGTGTTCACGCCGCCTGGAACTCCGCCGGAGGGCGGTTGGCCGATCGTCTCCATCGGCCATGGCACGACGGGTATTTCGGACGACTGCGCGCCGTCGGCCTCGCCGACCCTGTTCGGCACGATCGGCCTGGTCGCGCCGTTCCTCGACTCGGGATACGTGGTCGCTGTCTCCGACTTCGAGGGCCTCGGCACTCCGGACCCGCATCCTTACCTGCAACCGGACACCGCGGCGTTCAACGTCATCGACGCGGTTCGAGCGGCGCGCAACGTCGTTCCGGACACCTCGACTCGTTGGGCAACTCTGGGGCTGTCCCAAGGCGGGCAGGCATCCTGGGCGGCAGCCGAGGAGGCCGACACCTACGGCGACGGACTCGAATTCGTCGGTGCAGCAAACCTGTCCCCGGCAGCGGACATCTCGCCGATCATCTCGAGTGATTCCGAGGTGAATCTGTCACTGCCTCAGCAACTGCTGCTGCCCTATGTACTCGAAGGGCTGTCCCTCACCCATCCGGACCTCGAACGAACCGACTACGTGCGCGGCGCATTCGAGCAGAACTACGACCTGCTCACCTCGTGCCTGACCTCTCGGGCGACGGAGAAGCTGGGTCTGGTCGGAAAGGTGACGCCCGCCGACACGCGGCCGGCCACCGCCGAGGATGCGGACCGAATTCACGCGTGGCTCAGCGATGTTGCTCTTCCCCGTCAACGCGCGAGCGGTCCGATGTACGTAGTCGTCGGTACCAACGACAACCTGATCCGTCCGGAATGGACCGAGGCGGCAGTCGAACGCGCCTGCGCCGACGGTGACGTCATCGAATTCCAGGCGCGACCGGGTGAAGGTCATGCGGACGGCGCCGCTGTGCCGGGAGCTGTCGCGTGGGTGAAGGATCGATTTGCAGGTGTTCCGGCACCGAACACCTGCGGGTCGTGAATCGATGACGGCCTCGGCACGAATCCGCGCTCTTGCACTGGCATTGCCGGAGGCGACCGAGCGGGTCAGCCACGGTGAAGCGTCGTGGTTCGTGCGCAAGGCGCCGCAGTTCGTCACCATGGCAGATCACCACCACGACGATCGCGTCGCGATCTGGGCCGCGGCCCCACCTGGGGCGCAGGCAGATTGGGTCAGTCGTGATCCGTCGAGGTTCTTCGTCCCTCCGTACGTGGGTGGCCGGGGATGGATCGGCGTGTACCTCGACGTTCCGAGTGCCGACGAGAAGGACGAGAAATTCTGGAACGACGTAGCCGACGTCGTCGAAGATGCGTACCGCACGGTGGCTCCGAAAACACTGATACGGAAACTGGACGAGGACTCGCGGTGAGTCCGGCCGTGGTCGCGCTTCTCAGCGTGCTGATTCTCGCAGTGGCCGGGGCGCTGACGGCTGTGTGGATGCGCACCAGACGTGAGGTGACCACCCCCACCGAACGTGCAGTCCATGCCGCTCTCCACACGGCTTCGCTTGCCGCGCGGCCACTTCGGCGTGGACTCGACGAGAATTCGGCCGCCGAGGCGGCGCCTCACCTACGCGAGCTGACCGGCGGCTCCGGTCTGGGCCTGGCAGACGCGTCGGGAAACCTGTTGGCGTGGGACGGCCGTCACGAAGCGTTGTCCGAACAATTCCACGACGCCGCCATTCGTGCGATCGAAGGCGAACGCCGGGTACTCGTCACGCACTCGGACCTGGTGCGCGGACCGAGCGATCACCATGTGCGAGCGCTGATCGCTCAGCCCCTGCTGATCGAGGACATCGGCGTGGTCGGCGTACTGGGAATCGTCACCAGCGAGGACCCGTGGCCGGGAATGCTCGGAGCGGTCACCGAGGTCGCACGATATGCCTGCAGTCAGATCGAACTCGCCGACCTCGACGCGTCCAGAGCCCTGTTGGATCGAGCCGAAGTGCGTGCCCTGCGCGCACAGATCAGTCCTCATTTCATCTACAACGCGCTCAACACGGTCGCATCGTTTGTTCGAACCGATCCGGCGCGGGCCAGAGAACTGATCCTCGAGTTCGCGGACTTCACGCGGTACTCGTTCCGATCTGCGGGTGAGTTCACCCTGCTTGCCGACGAGTTGCGCAACATCGATCGTTACCTGACCCTCGAACGCGCGCGATTCGGGGAGGCTCTGAACGTCCGCCTTCAGATAGCACCCGAAGTGCTCAACGTGGTTCTTCCTTTCCTTGCCCTCCAGCCGCTGGTCGAGAACGCGGTTCGTCACGGCATTTCGAGTAAGCCGGAGGGCGGGACCGTGAGCATCGTGGCTGCGGACGAGGGACCGGACTGCATCATCAGCGTCGAGGACGACGGTGTGGGGATGGACCCCGAACTACTGCGCTCCGGTTCGCTCGACGCCATCGAGTCGGGATCGGGGCGACCCAGCGCACGAGAAGCTGCTCACGTCGGTTTGGCCAACGTCGACGACAGACTTCGTGCCGCGTTCGGCAACGACTACGGACTCGTGGTGGAGACAGCGCCGGGTGCCGGTACGAAGGTCAGCATGCGTGTTCCCAAGTTCAAGCAGGGTATTCACGTCTGATTCTCGCCTTCGATGATCAGGCTGAAACCGTCGTGGGAACATGGACCTGTTGTGAACGAGACTGACACTGATGCCCAGCTGACCGTCCTTGCCGTCGACGACGAGAAACCAGCCCTCGACGAGCTGGCCTTCTTGCTGCGCGCCGAGGACTCGGTGGCGCACGTTCACACGGCATCGGATGCGACGACAGCGTTGCGGATACTGCGCGGTGGAAGCATCGACGCGGTGTTTCTCGACATCAACATGCCCGGACTCGACGGTCTCGAACTGGCCGGCATCCTCTCCAATTTCGCGACGCCACCGCCCGTGGTGTTCGTGACAGCGCACGACGATCGAGCGGTTGACGCATTCGATCTCGGCGCCGTCGACTACCTACTCAAACCGCTCCGGGAGGAGCGTCTCGCTCAGGCCGTTCAGCGGATCGTGGGGCTGGCCGGGCGCACCAAGAGTGAGAGCAAACCCGAAGCTGCGCCCACGGACGAGGTGATCCCGGTGGAACTGGGCGGTGTAACGACGCTCGTTCAGCGTTCCTCGGTGGAGTGGGTGGAAGCCGACGGGGACTACGCGCGTTTGCACACCGCTGGAAAGTCGCACCTGGTGCGCATCCCGATCTCGACGCTCGAATCACGCTGGGCCGACGCGGGCTTCTTGCGTGTGCACCGCTCCTACCTGGTGTCTCTGGCGCTGGTCACCGGCATCCGCACAGTAGGCAGCGGTTTGGTGGTCTGTCTGCGCCCGCACGGCGACAAGCCTCCCGTCGAGCTTCCGGTCAGTCGCAGACACACCCGTGAACTCAAGGATCGACTGGTTCGTGCGCCCAAGCAGAGTTGGTTGTCGCGGTGACGTCGCAGTCCGATCCTCCGCAGCGTGAGCGCGTTGTGTTGGCGCAACGTAGTGGCGCACGGATCGTGCGAACACGGGTGGAGGTGCAGGAACAGACCGAAGTCGGTGACGCCATGATCCGCGGTCTCGTTCGCGCGCAGTTGGGACTGGCGATTCGCCTTGCCGTCGTCGCAGCCGGGCTCCTGTGTGCGGTGCCGCTGCTGACGCATCTCTTCCCGACGCTGTCGGAGGTCGCGGTCCTTGGCATCCGGTTGCCGTGGCTCGTGATGGGCGGCGCCGTGTATCCCTTGCTGTTGACGACCGGTTGGGTGTTCGTGCGTCGTGCGGAGCGAAACGAGCAGGACTTCAACGACATCGTGGACGACTGAGCGCGGCACTGTGGGAGGACAACCTATCCCGGTGTTGACGGTGCTCGGCATCGTGGCAGCAGCTGTCGCGACGGTGGCTATCGGAATCTACGGCGTTCGGCTCGCTCGTACCACCTCGGACTTTCTCGTCGCGTCCAGAACCGTCAGTGCGCGGTGGAATGCGACGGCCATCTCCGGCGAGTACCTCTCTGCTGCTTCGTTTCTCGGTGTTGCGGGGCTGGTCGCCAAGTACGGCGCCGACGCACTCTGGTATCCCATCGGCTTCACCGCCGGATACCTCGCCCTGCTGCTGTTCGTCGCAGCGCCGCTTCGGCGTTCCGGTGCGTATACCGTCCCCGATTTCGCCGAGTTCCGTCTCGGCTCACCGCGATTGCGCAAGCTCGCGATGCTCGTGGTCGCGATGGTGTGCATCCTGTATTTGATTCCACAGTTCCAAGGCGCGGGACTGACGCTCAATATCTTGCTCGGGGTTCCCAGTTGGATCGGCGGCGTAGCGGTCGGGGTCATCGTCATCGCCAACGTCGTCGGCGGCGGGATGCGCTCGATCACCTTCGTTCAGGCCTTCCAGTACTGGCTGAAACTGACTGCCGTCGCGATTCCCGCTGTGGCACTGACCTTCTACTTCTTCGGCGATCACCACGACGTCGGCGCGTCGATGCCGCCGACGGTCACCACTGCGACGACCGTCGACATCACCACCGACGTCGTCGTCCAGGTGTCCGAGCCGGTGACGGTCAGCGGCGGCACAGTCGACGGGCGAGCGGTCGAAGGCACGATGACCCTGGGGCCGGGGGAGCACACTCTCGGTGAAGGCATGTCCATGGTCCTCGACGCGGGAGCCGCTGTCCCCGTCGTCGCCGGAGCGCCCGCGCAGAACTCTGACTGGATCACCCCGGGTTGGGGTTTCGGTGGGCCGCACCCGATGTACCAGGTGTACTCGCTGATGCTCGCGACCTTCCTCGGAACGCTCGGCCTTCCTCATGTTCTCGTCCGGTTCTACACCAACCCCGACGGCCGGGCAGCCCGTCTGACGTCGCTCGCCGTTGTCGGTCTGGTCAGCGTGTTCTACCTGTTTCCGACACTCCTCGGTGTTTTCGCTCGCCTGTACGTCCCGCAACTTCTGATCACCGGCACCTCTGACGCGGCGGTGCTGCTGTTGCCGGGCTCGGTGTTCTCGGGGTGGGGCGGACAACTGCTGGCAGCCCTCGTGGCGTCCGGTGCCATCGCCGCTTTCCTGTCGACGTCGTCCGGATTGCTCGTCAGCATCGCCGGCGTCGTCAGTACCGATGTTCTCCGTGGTCGAGTTCGAGACTTCCGTATTGCAGCGCTACTGGCCGGGGTCGTTCCTCTCGTGCTGTCGCTGGCGGTGGTGTCGGTCGACCTCTCGAGAACCGTCGGTTTGGTGTTCGCAGTCGCTGCGTCGACGCTCTGCCCACTGCTCGTATTGGGTATCTGGTGGCGCGGTCTGACTGCCGTCGGCGCGGGGGCGGGGATGGTTGTCGGTGGATGTGTTGCGGGCACTGCCGCTACTGTCGCCGTCCTGGGTGGTTTGTCGGAGGACGTCCTCGGTGGCTGGCCGGCAGCCATTTTCGCGTTCCCGGCCGCGGTGAGCGTGCCGCTGGCGTTCCTCACGATGATCGTCGTGAGCAAGGTGTCGTCGAAGCAGATACCGGCAGATATTGCGCGAATCTTCACGCGGATGCACGCCCCGGAACGTCTCGGAATGGGCTCCGATCGCGAAGACGATCTCCGCCAACCCTGACTTTCACCGCCCGAACCCTCTGCCGTTGGTCGCGCCTGCCTGACCGTTCGGCGCAGCGCGCGACTGCTCACCGTGTGACTGGCGCCACAGCGTCTTCATGTGACTCCGATCTCACTAATGTCTGTGCGTAGTTCACTTCACACGCGAGGCGAGGAGCCGGCAGTGTCCACAGCAGAAATCAGTGAGGGGTCGCCGCAAGAGCGACGCACCCCGGATGCCCAGGCATTCATAGACATGCAAGCGAGTCCCGAATTCCAGGAACTCCGAACGCGTCTGCGCAAGTTCGTTTTCCCCATCACTGCATTCTTCCTGCTCTGGTATGCGGTGTACGTCGTCCTGGCTACCTATGCCCACGACTTCATGGCCACCAAGGTCCTCGGCAACATCAATCTCGGCATCATCCTCGGCCTCGGGCAATTCGTCACGACCTTCGCCATCACCGCGTGGTACGTGAAGTTCGCCGGTCGTGAGCTCGATCCCCGCTCCGCCGCCATCCGTGAAGAACTGGAAGGTCCCGCATAGTGATCACCACACTCGCCGCGTCCGGAACGGACGTAGGAAACCCAGCCTTCAACATCGCGATCTTCCTCGCTTTCGTCGTCGTGACCATGACGCTGGTGATCCGCGCCAGCCGGACCACCAAGAAGGCGTCCGACTTCTACACCGGTGGTGGGCAGTTCACCGGCCCGCAGAACGGGTTCGCCATCGCCGGTGACTACCTCTCGGCGGCATCGTTCCTCGGTATCGCAGGTGCGATCGCCGTGTACGGCTACGACGGCTTCCTGTACTCCATCGGCTTCCTTGTCGCCTGGTTGGTTGCACTGCTCCTGGTCGCCGAATTGCTCAGGAACACGGGCAGATTCACGATGGCCGACGTGCTGAGCTTCCGACTCAAGCAGCGTCCGGTGCGCATGGCGGCAGCCCTGTCCACTCTGGCCGTTTCCCTCTTCTATCTTCTTGCCCAGATGGCCGGCGCCGGTGGACTTGTCGCGCTGCTGCTCAACATCGACGGCAAGGTGGGACAGTCGATCGTCGTCGCGATCGTGGGTGTGCTGATGATCGTGTACGTCTTGGTCGGCGGCATGAAGGGCACCACCTACGTACAGATGGTCAAGGCAGTTCTGCTGGTTGCCGGAGCCGGAATCATGTTCGTACTCGTTCTGTGGGCAGTGCGCGGCAACTTCTCTCAGTTGCTCGCCAATGCGCAGGACATGGTCAACAGTTCCACCACCAAGGGTGTGCAGGGACGCGACATCCTCGGGCCCGGTGCCAAGTACGGTCTTTCCGGAATGACGAAGCTCGACTTCATCTCTCTCGGAATCGCTTTGGTGCTCGGCACCGCGGGCCTGCCGCACGTGCTGATGCGCTTCTACACGGTGCCCACTGCCAAGGAAGCTCGCCGCTCGGTGACCTGGGCGATCGCGCTCATCGGTGCCTTCTACCTGTTCACACTGGTTCTCGGCTACGGCGCGGCCAGCATGGTCGGACCGGACAAGATCTTGGCAGCGCCTGGTAAGGAGAACGCGGCCGCTCCGCTACTCGCCTTCGAGCTCGGTGGCACCATCTTCCTCGGCATCATCTCCGCGGTGGCGTTCGCGACCATCCTCGCCGTCGTTGCCGGTCTCGCGATCACTGCTTCGGCGTCGTTCGCTCACGACATCTACGCCAGTGTCATCAAGCGCGGCAACGCAACCGAGGAGCAGCAGGTTCGAGTTTCTCGAATCACCGTCGTGGTCATCGGACTCGTCTCCATCGTTCTCGGCATCATGGCGATGGGGCAGAACATCGCCTTCCTGGTGGCTCTCGCCTTCGCAGTGGCGGCCTCGGCGAACCTGCCCACCCTGCTCTACTCGTTGTTCTGGAAGAAGTTCAACACCACCGGTGCGCTCTTCAGCATCTACGGCGGTTTGATCAGCTGCTTGACGCTGATCGTGTTCTCCCCGGCGGTGTCGGGTAAGCCGTCGTCGATGTTCCCGAACTCCGACTTCGCCTGGTTCCCGCTCTCGAACCCCGGCATCGTCTCGATTCCGCTGGCATTCGTCCTCGGCATCGTCGGTACGTACATCGGACGTAACAAGATCGAAGATCCGGCAAAGCAGGCGGAGATGGAAGTTCGCTCCCTCACCGGCGTCGGCGTCGAAAAGGCAGTCAGCCACTAAGAGGGGCAAAGCCCCGTGCGTCTTTCTGGTACCTCTGGTTACGGAAAAGGCGCACGGGGCTTATTGTTCTGCCATGGCAAAGCTCACAGTGAAAATCGACGTTCCGCTTCCTCCTCAGGAAGTGTGGGACAAGGCGTCCGATCTCAGCGGATACGAAAACTGGCTCGTGGTTCACGACGGATGGCGCAGTGAACTTCCCGAACAACTGGGTGTCGGCACCGAGATCAGCTCGGTCGTGACTGTGAAGGGCCTGCGCAACCGCGTTCGGTGGACCATCAAGAAGTACGACGTTCCGAAGGCGATCTCGCTCAAGGGAGACGGCAAGGGCGGGGTCAAGCTCGGTCTCGAACTCGACGTCAAGGCAAAGGGCGACGGGTCGGAACTCGCGCTGACAGTCGAGTTGGGCGGCGCGCCGTTGTTCGGCCCGATCGGTTCGAGTGTGGCGCGGGCGCTCAAAGGCGATGTGGAGAAGTCGCTGGCCCAGTTTGTCCAGATCTACACCTAAGTTGTGGAGATTTCCACATCGAGCTACTTCACCGCTAACATGAGTTAGGATTCTTTTCGGCGGGATAAACCGGGCATCGGTTGGTTATTGATGCGGGTCCCGCCGGAAAGGATTCGATCAATGTCGTCTCGTCATGGGTACGGCGCACCACCTGCGTCCATGCCTCGATCCGTGCAGGTTCTGATCGGACTCTTGGCAGTAGTCGCAGTCGGTGGCACCGCGGCATTCGCCGTGACGTTCAAAAGCGTCAGCGACAAGGGAGAACTCGGTGCGAGTGCTGTCACAGCGGCGACGGCAACCAGCTGTGAGAACCCGGAGACCGTGACCGTGGCGGCCGATCCGTCGATCGCCTCGGGACTCGAAGCTGTCGCCGCTGCCATCCCCGCTACGGAACTCGGGTGCAGCTCGCTCAGCGTGACGCCGCAAGATCCCGTGCTCACCGTCGCGGCGATCGCCGACGGTTCGGCGCCCGCACTGTGGATCCCTGATTCGAGCGAATGGTTGGACAAGGTTTCGGCTAGCGGGCAGGAGATTCGCCGGATCAGCAACTCGGTCGCGTCCACCCCTGTTGTCACTGTCTCGGCGCCGGGTAGCGAGGCACCCGCCGCTTGGACGGATGTCCTCGGCGCTCCAGCACTGCACATCGGCGATCCCCTCACCAGTGCCGTCTCCAGCGCACCGATCGTGGCAGCCTTTGCCGAGGCCCAGTCGCGGGGCGGGGACCTCACGTCCATTTCGGCAGCCCTGGTCCCGGTGGCGCAAGCGCAGTACGGAAATCTGAAGGAAACCGGTTCGACCGGACGCATCCAAACCGTGGACGCGGACGGCGGGACCGCGGTGACGACCGAGCAGACCTTCGAGGCTTATCTCGCCGCACATGCGGACAGTCGACTCACCGCGTCGGTACCGTCGTCCGGTTCGGTCTTCATGGACTACCCGATGGCAAGTGTGGGTGCAGACTCGTCGGCGGCGGTCGACGCCGGCAAACTGCTGGCGGCAGCGCTGACATCGGACACCGGGCGCTCCGTACTTGCCGGCCTCGGGTTCCGCGGCGCGGATCAGGCCCCGCCGGTCGCCGGTGGAGTGGGAAAAGTTGGCTCGCTGGTGCCGTCCGATCCGACTGTGGTCGCCAAAGCGCTTGCGCGGTACGAGATTCTGTCCAGGCCTTCCCGTGGACTGGCAGTTGTCGACGTCTCGGGGTCCATGGACTACATGCAGGACGGGGTCACTCGAATGGCCGCGACTGCACAGGCCGGTGACATTGCGATCCGAATGTTTCCCGCCAACGCACAATTGGGTCTCTGGGCATTCTCCGTAGACCTCGGCGAGGGCACGGACTACCGCGAACTCGAACCTGTCGCCCGTATGGATGCAACTGAAGGCGACACGGATCATCGGAGCAAACTGCTGTCTCGGATCGACAGCCTCTCTTCGATCGTCGGCGGCGGAACAGGTTTGTACGACAGCGTTCTCGCCGCGTATCGGTCCATGCAACAGACCTACGATCCGGCCTCGATCAATTCGGTGATTCTACTGACCGACGGTGCGAACGATGATCCGTCGAGTATCTCGCTGCAGGAACTTCTCGACACCCTGACTCGCGAGCAGGACCCGACGCGGCCGGTACCGATCATCACCATCGGTGTCACCGATGACGCCGATACCGATGTGCTCGAGCAGATTTCGGCTCTCACCGGCGGCAACAGCCACTTCGCTCCGACACCGGCAGACATCCCGAAGGTCTTCGTCGGCGCGATCAGTGGGCGCGCCGGCTGAACTACTCGAGGACTGGCGCGTCGGCGCTGTCCGTGATCCATTCGGTTGCGAGTCTCTCGAGGGTGCCGTCGGCGTAGAGCGCATCCACGGCGGCAGAGACGCACGCCGTCAGAGGACTGTTCTTCTCGAGCACGAACCCGAAGAATTCGGTGACCGCGTTGGGCCGCGGAAACTGACCCACGATGACCGACCCGGGCAGTTCGTTCTCGGTGATGTGAAATCCGGTCGGGATGTCGACGACCAGTGCGTCGATCTCGCCTGCGGCCAGCGCAGCTTTCGCATCGTCCGTGGTCGCGAACTCGCGTGGCGCAGTGGTCGGAACAATCGTGTCCGTGATCGCCGCGAGGCTGGTGGAACCGGTCTGAGCGCCCAGTCGGTAGCCGGCAAGATCCGCAAGATTCTTTGCCTCAGCGGCTTTGCTCCCGCGCGAGGCGATCACCGACTGCGCCACTGCGTAATACGGCGAGCTGAAGTCGACGTTCTCGCGGCGATCCCCGGAAACCGTGAACTGATTGACGTCGAAGTCGAAATCCTTGGGGCCTGGTTTCAGTGCGTCGTTGAAGGCGGCCGTGGTGAAGCGAACCTGATCGGCGTTGTACCCGAGTTTGCCGACGACGGCCCGGGCCACCGCCCCCTCGAAGCCCTTGCCGTTGGACGGAGTGTTGTCGACGAACCACGGCGCGTACGCCGGCGAATCGGTGGCGATGGTCAAGACACCGTCTTCGAGGGTGGTCCCGCTCTGTGGTCCGCACTTGTCCACGGCGGTGGTCGAGGGCAGTTTGGTGAATGCCTCGGGAACCGTGGTCGTGGTGTCCGCTGCCGCAGGTGCCTCCGGCTGCGACGAACACGAGCCCAACAAGATCGAGGAAGCGAAGATCGCGGTCACGGCAACAGCGCGTCGTGTCATAGGCACAAGGCCATCTTGCCTGTTTGTCCGGTACGAACGTGACGGGGGTCTCGTGTGAGCGGAGTTCACGCAGCTGAGCGTCGTAGTGCAAGGCGCTCCGACGGTGTCGTCCCACCCCATACTCCGTGTGGTTCAGCGGTGTCGAGTGCAAAGGTCAGGCAGTCCCGAATGACCGGGCAGCGGAAGCACACCTGCTTCGCGGAATTTTCCCGTGCAGCCCGATTGCGTCCGCGTTCTTCACCCGGCGAATAGAACACGGCGGGGTCCACCGTCTTACAGGTGGCGAACATCCGCCAGTTGTTGTCGACCAACGGCTCCACGGAACTGCGAACTGTCATCGTGGTCTCCTCTCCCATCGAGAATCCAGTCTTGCCCGTGGCCTGGCGCAGCGGCAGGTTTCCGATCCACCAGATTTCTACTGCCAGATGCAGCACTATCCAGCACAATGAGGAAATGGCAACGACGGATCGGGGTCAGATCACGCTCGACGGCACAACGGTGTCCGTGACCAATCTGGGCAAGATCCTCTACCCCGAGAGCGGCACCACGAAGGCCGAAGTCATCGACTACTACACCCGTATCGCCGCAGTCATGCTTCCGCATGTCGTCGGTAGACCGGGCACTCGTAAGCGTTGGCCCAATGGCGTGGACGGTCAGTCCTTCTTCGAGAAGAACCTTGCGTCGTCTGCCCCGCAGTGGCTCACGCGTGCGTCGCTGCAACATTCTGATCGTGTCGTCACTTACCCGGTCTTCGATTCCGTTGCATCCCTGGCGTGGCTGGGGCAGCAGGCCGCACTCGAATTGCACGTTCCCCAATGGCGATTCGACGGTTCCGAGCGTGGTCCGGCGACACGACTGGTATTCGATCTCGACCCGGGCGAAGGCGTCGGATTGACCGAGTGCGCCGAGGTGGCGAGGTCGATTCGAGATCTGGTCGCAACTCTGGGGTGGACTGCCTATCCGGTAACCAGTGGTAGCAAGGGAATTCACCTCTACGTTCCACTGGATCGAGCCTTGGACGGCAGCGGTGCGTCGACTGTCGCCAAGCAGATCGCCACCGGACTCGAGAAGCTTCACCCGGATCTCGTCACCGCGACGATGGCTCGAAATGTGCGGGCAGGCAAGATTTTCGTGGACTGGAGTCAGAACAACGCAGCCAAGACAACCATTGCGCCGTACTCGATGCGCGGTCGCGATCAACCCTATGTTGCCGCGCCGCGCAGTTGGGACGAACTCGACGATCCGAAACTACGACATCTGTTGTTCGACGAGGTTCTGGAGCGCGTCGAATCCGATGGTGATCTGCTGGGCGATCTGGATCCGCCGGTCTCGGCGGCTGTAGCCGACACGTTGACGCACTATCGCAACAAGCGGTCGGCCGACCGGACGCCGGAGCCGATCCCTGCTGCGGTGACCAAGGAGACAGCGGGCAATACCTTTGTGATTCAGGAACATCACGCCAGACGATTGCATTACGACGTTCGCCTGGAGCGGGATGGTGTGCTCGTGTCCTGGGCTGTTCCGAAGGGCGTGCCGACCAGTGCCGGAGAGAATCGGTTGGCCGTGCACACCGAGGATCACCCGCTCGAGTACGCCACGTTCTCGGGCACGATCCCGAAGGGGGAGTACGGCGGCGGTTCGATGACGATCTGGGATTCCGGGACGTACGAGACCGAGAAGTGGCGTGAAGACGAGGTGATCGTGCGCCTCAGTGGGAAACGGGTGCAGGGACGCTTCGCGCTGATCCGGACGAAGGGTGACCAGTGGTTGATGCATCTGATGAAGGATCAGAACGCGAGTTTCGGAACGGAGTTTCCCAAGAATCTCGAGCCGATGCTTGCCACCGCTGGAACGCTCGAAGGTCTCGACTCGCAGGAGTGGGCTTTCGAAGGAAAGTGGGACGGGATCCGAGTGATTCTCGAATATCATTCGGGCACAATGTCACTTCGCAGTCGCGCGGGTAACGACAAGACCGGGGACTATCCCTCCCTTGCCGGGTTGGCCGAGGTGCTGGACGGTCATGACGTGGTTCTCGACGGTGAAGTGGTGGCGTACAACGACGCGGGGGTCACCGATTTCGGTCTTCTCCAGCGAGGTGGGGAGCCGGTGTTCCTGGCCTTCGATCTTCTGTACCTCGACGGAGTGTCTTTGCTGCGGAAATCCTACTCGGACCGGCGCACCGTGTTGAATGCGTTGGCGGGCAAGGTCGGTGAGCTCGAGGTACCTCCACAGATCGAGGGCACGGCGGAGAACGCGTTGGAGGTGAGTACCGATGCCGGATGGGAAGGGATTGTCGCCAAACGTCGTGCATCGGTCTACCTTCCGGGGCGGCGTGGGTCGAGTTGGATCAAGGTGAAGAACTGGCGCACTCAAGAGGTGGTGATCGGAGGGTGGCGCACCGGGCAGGGCAATCGAGCACAGGGGATCGGGGCGCTGCTCATGGGAATTCCGGGTGAGGATGGATTGACCTACGTTGGGCGCGTCGGTACCGGCTTCAGTGATCGCGACTTGGAGTCTTTACTTGCGACACTGGAACCGCTGCGTCAGAAGGAAAGTCCGTTCGGGGAGGAACTTCCAGCAGATGACCGCAAGGGTGCGGTGTGGGTGAGGCCGGAACTCGTCGGTGAGGTGCGGTTCATGGATTGGACGAAGACCGAGCGTCTGCGTCATCCGAGTTGGCGAGGTCTGCGGGAGGACAAGAAACCGGGCGACGTGGTGCGGGAAACAGTGCAATGACGGCCAACGCACCGACGAACGCGACTGCGGCACAGATTTGGATTCCGGTACTCATCGCCGAGGTGTAAGCCTGGTTCGCTGCGTCGGTCAAGGCACTCGCGGGGGGAGCGCCGGCATGGATCTGCGCCGGATCGGCTGTGGAAGTGCCGACTCCGGGTTCGAAGCGGGACCGGAAAACGGTGGCTACGACCGTCCCGATGACGGCGACGCCCAGAACTCCACCCAACTCTCGCACGACGCTGTTGATCGAACTGGCCATCGAAGCCTGCTGGGGCGCAACCGAAGACATCGACGTGGTTGTGGCCGGAGCCATGACCAACCCCATCCCCGCGCCGACCAGTGCCATGATCGCAGCCAGGATTCCGAACGGTGCGTACCTATCTGCTGCGATCGACAGGACCAACAGTCCCGCGGACATGACTGCGAGACCGGTCGCGATCGAACTGCGCACGCCGAATCGGCCGACCATACGATCGCTGCTGGAGGCGACAGTCGCCATCACTATCGCAAACGGAACTGCACCGACGCCGGCGACCAATGGACCGTAACCACGAACTAATTGGAGGTATTGCGTGTACGTGAAGAGAACTCCGAAAAGGGCGAAGAATGTTACGGCCAAGATGGCATTGGAGGTGCTGAACACTCGACTGGTGAAGATGCGCACGTCGGTCATCGGCGCCGAGGCCCGCAGCTCCCACCAGACGAATCCGGCGAGAAGTGCTGTTGCGCTGACGATCTCCAGCACCGTGACGGGCGACGACCATCCGCGAAGGCTTGCCTGGGTGAGGGCATCCACGATCAAAGCCAGTCCGCCGGCGGATAACAGGAGCCCGGGGATGTCGAACGAACCCTTCGTGATTCCTCTTGCCGGGGGCACAAGAGAAACCGTCGCGGCGATCACACCGGCGACCAGTGGGACGTTTATCCAGAAGACGCTTCCCCAACTGAAATGTTCGAGTAGTACGCCACCGGCTACGGGGCCGATCGCGATTCCCAGTCCGGCGGTTGCAGACCAGATTCCTATCGCCCGGCCTCTCTCGTGCGGGGCGAACATCGAGACGACAAGTGACAGCGTCGCCGGCATGACCAGTGCGGCGGCTGCCCCCATCACTGTTCTCCAGCCGATCAGCTGCAACGACGTGTGAGAGAGGGCAGCGAAGGCTGACCCGAGAGCGAACAAGGTGAGGCCGGTCAGAAGTATCCGACGGTGACCGAATCTCGCGCCGAGTCCACCTGCCGTGATGAGCAAGGCGGCGAACGCCAATGTGTATGCGTTGGTGATCCATTGCAGGTCGACGGTGGTCGCCCGCAGTTCGCGGGCAAGGGTCGGGATAGCGGTGTTGAGGATGGTGTTGTCGATCGTGACTACGACGAGGGATGTGCAGAGGGCGCCCAGTGCTGCCCATCGTCGCCGGTCAGTGGGTTCGAGGGAATTCATCATGTCCTTACGAATGTAACCTTACGAATGTTTAGTGATGAGAACGTACCCCTTCGCCTTACATGTGTAAAGTTTGTCGGGTGAGTGATGTTTCCGAAGATGCCGATGAAACTGGGACGAGTGGTTCTCGGAGTACTCGCGCCCGAAATCCGAGAGGAAGCGGCGCACGGCTCCGCGGAGAGATCGTCGCCGCAGCGGCGACGCTCATCGCCCGCACCGGATCGGATCAGGCGGTGACGCTCCGATCGGTCGCTCGCGAAGTCGGGATATCCGCACCATCTATCTACGGACACTTTTCCGATCGCGATGCCATTGTCGAAGCGGTGGTCTCCGAATCGCTGGAGCAGTTGCATCTCGCCGTGGCCGACGCCGTTTCCGCACACCCCGACCCGGTCGAGGGTCTGTATGCCGGGTGCTCGGCATACGTCGAGTTCGGCATTTCCGAGCCCGCTCGGTATCGGGTCTTGTTCGGGTGGTCCAGGCCGAAAGGTCAGTCACCACAATCGGATACGCGAGGACTGGCCGCCTTCAACACGCTGGTGACCAACCTCGACGCGTGCGTCGCCGCTGGGAGGTCGGCCAGCACAGACACTTTTGTCGATGCGGTATCGATCTGGACTTCGCTGCACGGACAGGTGATGTTGCGGGCCGATCTCCCGGAATTCCCGTGGCCGTCGACCGACACCGTCGGTGAGATGGTGAGGAGCCTTGCGCGGCTTGTGAACTGACGCCTCAACCGTTTGCTGATCGGCAACCAGGCGAGGTCTGATCCAGCATCGTGAGATAGGCATCGAGCTGAGCTGCGCCGGCGAGAAGGTTGCGACTGCGTGTGGCCAGCCGGTCTTGCCAGGATTCGAGGAACGCTGACAATGCGTCTGCTCCGCCGGCCTCGCGCAGCGAATCGAGAAACTGAGCGACTTGCGACAGCCGATAGCCACCGCGCCGCAGCTGCCGTGCGATCTCGGCGTCGCGCACACACTCCGGACCGTATTCGCGATAACCCGTTGCTCGTTCGCGCTCGGGGCGCAGGATGCCGTGCTCTTCCCATGTGCGCAGTGTCGCCGGGTGAACGCCGAGACGGCGCGCCAGCTCACCCACCGTCAGCGCTGGACCGTGCACCAGTGCCGGTGCCATGGTGGACAGAGTCCCCAGCGCTGTGGCTACCTCGGTGCGAGTTTTTCGCTCGGCGAGCAGCGTCACGTGCGCACTGTCGATCAGGCGGTAGGCGGACTCGGTGTCGCCCTGGTTGGTCGCCCGCATGATTTCCGTGGCCCGCTGGTGCCCGTGACCGCCGCGCAATGCGAGGAAAGTGCGCAGGGCTTGCGCGTGCACTGGGGTGTATCGCCGGTAGCCGTAAGTGCTGCGCTCGCTCGGAGGGAGGATGCCGGCATCGTCGTAGTTGCGGATCGCCTGTGCGGACAACCCGTGTTCACGGGCAAGGTCTATGGGCCGCACTGATCACCTCCGATTGAGGCTTTTCACGGTATACCCCAGGTAATTGCCAGTGAAAGTTTCAACCGAATCTTCAACGATACTGTCGAAGGCAGTCCACCTTCGAAAGGGATGATCATGTCCACTGCCCCAGCGCTGAGTGAGTTCGGCCGCCAACTCGAAGACGCGGCAAGTCTTGGTCGTGCGGTCGACGAACTGCTCGCAGCGCGAACCGAGGTGCCGGCTCTGCTCGCTCTCGGCGAGCCGACTCATGGGATCAAGGCTTTTCCGTTGCTGCGCAACGAACTTCTCGGCCAACTGGTCGAACGAGGATATCGGTCGATCGTGCTCGAAACAGATGTCTTTGCGGCTTTGCTCGTGAACGACTACGTGAACGGGGGAGAGGCGGACATCGAGAAGGTGCTCGCCACAGGCTTCAGCCACGGATTCGGTGCGGTACCGGGAAACCGCGAACTCGTCGAATGGCTACGCGAGTACAACCACGGCCGCGCTCCGGCCGACCGAGTTCGCTTCTACGGCTTCGACGCTCCGGTGGAGTACTCCGGCGCACCGAGCCCACGTGGCGCGCTGTCTGCAGCAGGTGACTTCCTGCCCGCTGCGATGCGGCCGCACTCGTTCGACGACATCGACCTTCTGCTCGGGCAGGACCCCGACTGGACCAACCCGGCGGCGATGTTCGAACCGGCTGCGTCCGTCGGCAACTCCGATCAGGCTCGTGCCCTGCGCATCATTGCGGACGACCTCGCCAGCGTCCTGCGGCGCGCCGCACCTGTGCTGCGGCCCGCCGACCCGGGCGGATACGACCTGGCCCTCGCACACGCACGCACCGCTGTAGGTCTTCTGCGCTACCACGCCGCGATGGCGAGTTCCGCTCCTGATCGTATCGGCACTCTGCTCAGTCTCCGTGCCGAGATGATGGCCGAGAACCTGCTGGCCGTCGTCGCCCAGGAGCAGCGACGCGGGCCGATCCTGCTCTTCGCACACAATGCCCATCTCCTGCGAGTGCCGTCCGACATGCCCGTCAACGGCGACGTGGTCAGCTGGGGGAGCGCCGGCTCACTTGTCGGACTTGTCCTCGGAGAGCGCTACGTATTCGTGGCAACCGACGCCAACCCCGACAGTGATCCGGGCACTCTGCAGGGAGCGTTGGCCGATGCGACCGGTCGGCGTGCCCTGTTTCCGACCCCCGCACTTCGCGCAGCACTTGACCTGTCCGTCACCGCGGGAGAGGCGCTCCTGCCAGGGCATCTGCCGCTGAAACCTTCGGAGTTGGACGGCGCCGACGCGGTCATTTTCGTCGCGGACACTGATGGAAAACGTCATCAATACTGGTAACAGCGTCAAGGGCAGAGTGCGTGCGAGAGTATCGCGACGGTGTCCGGCTGGTCCTTCGGCGTCGACGTCAGCGTCACAGTGAACGCGCGGTCCGGCGTCGCACCGGACAGTGTGTAGTACCCGTAGATCCCACCACTGTGGCCGGTATAGGTGACGCCGCAGGGAAGTTCGGTTCCGACGCCCATCCCGTACCCGAGTCCCTCGGCTTCGGTGGCGGCGACCTGAGGGGTGGTCATCTCGGCAAGCTGCTCGGCCGGCACCACCCGCCCGTCGAGTAGTGCACGCCAGAAGGTGTTCAGGTCTGTGCCCGTCGAGACCATCGCTCCGGCAGCCCAGGGGATCGACGGTTCCGTGCGGGAAACGTCGGTCAGGCCACCGTCGAGATCCTGATAGCCCGTCAGGTGATCGCCCCTGATGTCGAGCTCACCGGCCGGCGGGAGGTACGTGTCTTCCAAGTCCAGCGGATCGAGTATCCGAGACCGGAGTTCATCGGCGTAGCTGCGGCCACTCACGGATTCGACGAGCATTCCGAGAACGATGTAGTTGGTGTTGGTGTAGACGAACGACGTTCCGGGGACGAATTGCGCCGGTTTGCCGAGGGCGATGGCGACCGCGGCGGACGGCGTCAGCGTTCGGTTCTCGTTTGCTGCAATCCATTCGTCGGCGCCGGGTTCTCCGGCGAACTCGGGAAGGCCGCTGCGATGTTGCAGCAGTTGCCGCACGGTGATCGCGCTACCGTCGATGCCACTGCCGTCCATGTCACTGCTGTGCAGTAGGCCCGGGAGATACTGCTCGATCGGTGCGTCGAGGTCGACCTTGCCCTCGGCGACCAACTGCAGAACGAGCGAAGCTGTGAATGTCTTTGTCACACTTCCGATCCGGACGCGATCATTCTTGCCGATCGAATCGCCGTTGGTCCGGTTGGGCACGCCGCTGGTCATGACAGCCGTCGTGGTGCCGTCGTCGAGTGTTGCGATCGACCCGACGACACCCGACCTGGTGAGTCCGTCGAGATCCGATTGAATCTCCACTGCGCGCTGGAGCGTCGAGCAACCGACGAGTGCCGTGGTGGCTCCGATGATGACCGCGGCGACGAGCAGGTATGGGCGCATGAGTCGAATCTATGGACCTTGTCGTGCCGCGGGATCCAGGAAATCCCCCATCATTCCCTGATCTTCTGCCAGCCCGGGACGTAAGGCCCGTTTGTTCAAAACCGACAAATCGGATTAATCATTCCTGTCCGAACACCACGTCCACGCCGTTAACATCCGAACGAAGTGTTTGTTTTCACGTGTCTTACCAGTTCACGGCTATCGAGGTGCGCTGCCGCGCGCCGAAACGACTCCCACGAAGGACGGATGCATGAAGAAGTCGACACTCCGCACGGGAACGGTCGCGGCTTTGCTGACCGGAAGTGTCCTGTTGCTTTCCGCTGCCCCTGCCTCAGCCGACCCGGGAAGCCTCGGTAGCGGTGGCAGTAGCGGGAGTTCCGGAAGCTTGGGAAGCACGGGCAGCATCAGCAGCGGATCAGCCGCCCTTCCGATTCCGAGCCCGGCAGGGCTGATCGCGCTGGCAGCGGCGAGCACTCAGACCGGAAAGCCCTACCAGTGGGGCGGCGTCGGGCCGAACTCGTGGGACTGCTCCGGGCTGGTGCAATGGGCGTTTCGGCAGGCCGGCGTGAATCTGCCACGGACCAGCCAACAGCAGGCCAACGTCGGACAGCCGGTTCCCCGGTGGGCCCTCGCCCCCGGCGACGTCATCACCTTCTACCCCGGTGCGACGCACGTCGGCATCTACGCTGGGTTCGGAATGGTGTTCAACGCCTACGGAGTTGGTGTTCCGACCGGACTGACGCCCCTGGCGGATCTGCCGATCAACAACATCCGCAGGTTCTAGAACCTGCACAGAACCTTCACAAGTCCTCCCAGGTTCATCCACGAGGGCCGAATACAGTCAGTTCCATGAGTCAGCGAAGAGTGCTCGTGGTCGACGACGAGGTCAGCATCTGCGAGTCCATCGCGGCGAGGCTGCGTGCCGAGGGCTACGACGTCGAGCTGGCATTCGACGGTCCCAGCGCGGTGGCCCGCTGCGAGCAGATGGCCGCCGACCTGGTGGTACTCGACGTGATGATGCCGGGATTCGACGGACTCGAAGTCTGCCGCCGCATCCAGGCCGTGCGCCCGGTGCCTGTGCTGATGCTGACCGCTCGCGCCGATGAAACGGACATGCTGATCGGTCTCGGCGTCGGGGCCGACGATTATCTGAGCAAGCCGTTCAGCATGCGTGTGCTCGTCGCCCGGGTGCAGGCTCTGCTTCGGCGTGCGGATCGCGCGGAGCACGCTGCTCGCCCGGTGGCCGACCTCCTCGAGTTCGGTGACGTCGTGATCGACCTGACCGAACGTCGAGTGCGCCGTGATGCGCAAGAAGTTCACCTGACTCGCACCGAATTCGATCTCATCGCCTATCTGGCGGAGCGGCCGCGAGCCGCGATCCCGCGGGAGTCGCTGCTCGAGGAGATCTGGGGCTGGGGTGAGGGAGCGGGCAGTCGGACCGTCGACAGCCACGTCAAGGCGCTGCGACGCAAGCTCGGACCTTCCGTGATCCGGACCGTTCACGGGGTCGGGTACGCCTGGGACGTGCCGCGATGAGCGTCGTCGACCGTCTTTTTGCACGGTGGCCGCGGCCGCTGGACCCGATGCGGTCCTTCAAGGTGAAGGTCGGCCTCCTGGTTGTCGCAGCACTGGTGTTCGCCGCGGGTGGTTTCTGGCTGACGTCGCAACAACCGTTTCGTTTTGCTCTACTGACGGCGTTGGTTGTCGCTCTCGGCGTTACGCAGGTGCTCGCACACGGGATGACGTCACCGCTTCGCGAGATGACGGCCGCGGCGAAGGCGATGGCGCGCGGCGACTATTCGCGGCGAGTACGAGCGACTTCCAGAGACGAAGTAGGCGAACTCGCCCATGCGTTCAATCGGATGGCCGAGGACCTCGGGGCCGACGACCGGTACCGCCGCGAGTTGATCGGCAACGTCTCCCACGAATTACGGACGCCCATCACCGCTTTGCAAGCCATGCTCGAGAACGTCGTCGACGGTGTCGAAGAACCGGATCCGGCGATGATGAAATCGGCGCTGCGGCAGACGGAACGACTGGGCGCGCTGGTAGCCGACCTTCTCGATCTCTCGAAACTCGAGGGTGGCGCTATGCCGTTGAAACGCCGCCGTTTCGAGGTCGAGCCGTTCCTACGCGAGCTGTCGAGTGTGAGTGCGGGCGACATCGAGATAGACGTCAAGCCTCCGCAATTGTCCGTGGTCGCCGATCCGGATCGCCTCCATCAGGTGGTGACCAACCTGGTGGACAACGCGGTTCAGCACGGGAACGTCGACACCAAAGTTGTGATCCGAGTACGTACCGGCAGCGCGGGGGAGTTGGTGCTCGACGTCCACGACGACGGCCCCGGCATCGAACCACAGGCCCGTGAGCGAGTGTTCGACCGCTTCATCCGCGGCGGCTCGACCGACGGGGGCACCGGACTCGGCCTCGCGATCGCGAAGTGGGCGGTCGAATTACATGACGGCAGGATTGCCGTCGTCGATGCCGCGTCGGGTTGTTGCATTCGAGTAGTGCTGCCGCAGAACTGAATCAAAGTCCCTGACGAGATCGAGAGATCTCGCGATGGCGCATGTCTTCATCGGCATTCGTCTGTACTTCCGACCCTGAAAAATTGAACCAGACACATAGGAGATCACATGAGCGCTCCGATAGTAATTCCACCGAAACCGCCGATGCCGGCCGTAAAACCCAAGCGTTCCAGCCGGTTCTGGCGTCCCGATCGCACTTCGATGGCCACCCGCTCGATGCTCCTCGGCGCGGCCGCAGTAGGGGTGCTTGCGGCCCTGATCCTCGACCCAGGGTTCGCGAGTATCGCGTACGTGATCGTGGGTGCCAGTGTGGTGATCGTCTTCGGGATTCTGACGCCGCCGCGGATGACCGTGACGCAGTGGGTCGCCGCCATCGGGATGCTCGCACTGCTGGGTGTTGCCGCCGTTCGCGGTGCGGAGTGGTTGGTGTTCCTCTGCGTCGTAGCTGCGTGGGTTCTGTTCACGTGGACTCTGATCGGCGGGCGGACGTGGACCGGAATACTTCTGGGAACGGTCGCTCCCTGGCGGGCACCCCACCGGACGGTCAACTTCGTTCGTCGTCGAAAACTTGCTACCCGCTCTGCTCCGCGGGTGCCGGCGGCGCGAGTTGTCGTCGTAAGCGCAGTATCGATTCTTCTCCTGCTGATTTTCGGATCTTTGTTCGTGAGTGCGGATCCGGAGTTCGCGAAGATCTTCGACGGCTTCGCTCCTGCCATCTCGGTGTCGAACCCGGGAGCACGGATCTTTGCCGGCGTCGTGATGGCGTTCGGCACGCTGGTTGCGGTGTATCTGCGCCGCAGAACGCCGACGGTGGACGCGTTTGCACCTGCGCAGGCGACGCCGTTGCCGATGTGGGAGTGGGCGGTCCCGCTCGGAGTACTCAACGTGCTGTTCCTCGGTTTTGTTGCAGTACAGACGAAGACGCTGTTCGGGGGAGACGAGCACGTACAGGTGACCGATGGACTGACCTATGCGGACTATGCGCGTGAGGGTTTCTGGCAGCTCATGGCGGTTACCGTGCTGACGCTGCTCGTCATCGCCGTCGCAGTGCGGTACATCGACCGCCGCGACGCTGGATCGAGGCGTCTTGCCCGCGGACTGCTGGGTGCCCTGTGTGTTTTCAGCCTGGTGATCGTGGCGTCCGCTGTGCACCGGATGTGGTTGTACGAGAATCAGTACGGTTTCACGGTGCTCCGGGTCAGCGTCTTCGCGACCGAGCTGCTTCTTGGCTTCGTGTTCGTGTTGTTGCTCGTCGCAGGTATTCGGATGTCCGGGAAGTGGCTGCCCACAGCTGTTCTCGCCACTTCGGCCGTCGCGCTGCTGGCCTTCGCGGTGTTCAACCCCGACGCGTACATCGCGCAAAAGAACGTGGAACGGTTCGAGGGCGGCAAGAGCATCGACGTTTCCTACTTACGCGGGCTCTCCGTCGACGCGGTACCTGCCTTGGATCGTCTACCGGAACCGCAGCGTTCATGTGCCTTGAGCAGATATCGATTCGGAGTGCCGGGCACCACTGCGCCCTGGGAGTTCAACGCAGCGCGTGAGAAGGCCCGCGACATCCTGGAAGCTCGCCCGGTGGGGCCGTGCCTGCAGATGTACACGGTCGGATAGACGCAGGGCGATTGTGCAGCCGCACGGCAGATATCGCGCGCGGCTGCACAATCGGCGAGCGTCGCCTGGTCGATCAGTGCACGGCGAGTGAGATTTTCTCCCGTTCCTCTGCGGACACCACATCTCGGGTGGATCGTAAGTCGACGATCACGCTGTGGAGTTTGCCGCCGTAGCGGAACGTGCCCTTGTCCGCGAACTCTTCCGCGACCGGGCTTCCCCGGTTGATGCCGACGTCGAGCTGTTCGTTCATGCTGAAGATCGCCCGAGTGGTCTTCTCGATCCGGCCTTCGGAGACCACCTCGTCGTCGACGCTCAGGGTTGCGGTTCCACCCTTGCCGATTCCGCCGCCGTCGTACTCGAAGTGGACGGACACCTCGCGTGCATTGGGTGCCAGCGGGTTGCGCCCACGCACGAAGGTCCGACCACCGCCGCTGAAGTTGTAGCAGTAGACGGGGACGGAATCGAGTATGTACAAAGCGAATCCGCCGAACCGGCCACCGAGGCTGACCAGCATGCCGTCGGCGACGCTACCCAGACTTGCGGTCAGCGTGTACGAGCGGTTGAAGAACGTCGGCGCGGCTTTCTCGACCAGACCGTTCATGTGTGGGTACAGCGTGAGGGTCTTGCGGCCCATCATCGGATGCGGGGGTCGTGATTCCGCGGTGGCGTGGCGACCGACCGTTCTGTCGTCCAGCGGCAGCACCTGATATTTGGCCGCCTCGACGAGGAACTTTTCCTTGAGCCGGGCCAGGATCTCGGGATGCTCGTCTGCGAGATCGCGGGCCTGCGACCAGTCGACCGAGGTGTCGTACAGCTCCCAACGGTCCTCGCTCATCGGTGTGAGTTCGAGGCCGTGAGTGGCCATCAGCCAGGGTGCGCGGTGGGCCGTGACTGCGGTCCAACCGTAATCGTAGATTCCGCGGTTGCCGAAGATCTCGAAATACTGTGTGGTGTGGCGCTCTTCGGCGTCGGGCTCGGCGAAGGTGTAGTTCATCGCCACGCCTTCCATCGGTTTCTGGGTCACCCCGTCGACGCTGGACGGTGCCGGAATACCGGCAGCTTCCAGGATCGTCGGCGTGATGTCGACGCAGTGATGCCATTGCTCCCTGATGCCTGGCTTGTCGATCCCCTTGGGCCAGTGGGCGATCAGGCCGTTCCGGGTACCGCCGTAATGGGACGCAACCTGCTTGGCCCACTGGTACGGGGTGTCGAGAGCCAGAGCCCACGACGCCGGATAGTGCGGGTAGCTGGTTTCGGTCCCCAATTCGTCGTAGCGCGCCAGTACGTCGGATGTCGCACTCTTGTAACCGTTGAGGCCGGCGAGGTAGTTGAACGAGCCCTCCATTCCGCCTTCCGCGGAAGCGCCGTTGTCACCCATCATGTAGAGCACCAGAGTGTTGTCGAGTACACCCATGTCCTGCAACCGGTCGACGAGCCTGCCTACCTCGTCGTCGGTGTGCTCGAGAAATGCCGCGTACAACTCCATCAGACGGGCCGAGACCTTCTTCTGGTCGTCGTCGAGTTCGTCCCAGTGTGGGAGCCCCGGAGCCCACGGGGCCAATTCGGTGTCAGGAGCGACGACGCCCAGTTCCTTCTGCTTTTGGAGGGTGATCTGGCGTTGGCGATCCCACCCGTGATCGAATTCGCCGACGTACTTGTCCAGGTAGCGGTCCGGGACCTGGAGTGGAGCGTGGCACGCGCCGAAGGGGAGGTAGCAGAACCACGGCTTGTCGGGGTCCATCGTGTTGACGCCCTCGACCCATTCGATCGCGTGGTCGACGAGATCTTCGGACAGGTGGTAACCCTCCTGTGGTGTCTTGGGTAAGTCGACCATCGTGAAGTCCTCGTAGAGAACCGGGGTGAACTGGTCGGACTCGGCACCGAGGAAACCGTAGAACTTGTCGAAACCCTCACGGACCGGCCAACGGTCGAACGGCCCGGCAGCGGTGGTCTCCCACGTCGGGGTCTGGTGCATCTTGCCGAAAGCACCTGTCGCATAGCCGTTTCCCTGTAGGACGCGTGCGACCGTGGCGGCAGAGGCGGGGCGGGTCCCGTTGTATCCCGTTGCCGCGTTGGCCATTTCGGAGATGACACCCATACCGACACTGTGGTGGTTGCGCCCGGTCAGTGTGGCGGCACGCGTCGGCGAGCACAGAGCCGTGGTGTGGAATCGGCTGTACTTCACGCCGGTTTCGGCCAAACGCTCGGCGGTGGGGGTGCGGCACGGGCCACCGAACGCGGAGGGTGCGCCGAATCCGACGTCGTCGATCATGATCAGCAGCACGTTCGGGGCCCCGGCCGGCGGGCGAAGCGGTTCCGGGCGGGTGTACGGGGGATTCTGATCGGGGTAGTACACGGCGGCCGCGACGTTCGGCGTCTCGGGAATGATCGGAATGGAATGGCGATTCACCAGCAGGCTCCTTGGCGTGTGCAAAACCGGGCGGATTAAGCAGTCGTCTTAATCTGGAGCGTATCGATCGGAATTCAGTTGGCGGCGTATGTCTCGTTGACTGGGACAACTACCCCCGTGAGTGGTTAAGGAGTCCCTGCACTCCCTAACCGCGCACAGGGGATGGGGCTTGCGGAATTAAGACAGTGACTTATATGGTCGGTGTATGCCCGCCTCGTTGGATGCCAAGAACGCCATGATCGCCGTCGCCGAGCGGATGTTCGCCGAGCAAGGTATTCACGAAGTGTCCATGCGGGACGTGGCGACTGCGGCCGGGCAGCGCAACAACTCTGCAGTTCAGTATCACTTCGGTGGGCGAGACGGTCTGGTGCTGGCCGTATTCCGGCATCGGATGGATCAGATCAACGCAGCGCGACTGACGTATCTCGACGACATCGACGCCAGTGGGCGGACCGACTTGGTCCGTGCTTTGGTCGAAGCCTTTCTGTACCCGCTGGCAGATTTTCTGGCGACGGTCGACGGTTCCAACTATGCGAGGTTCATTGCCCGAATCTCACCGTCGGTGGATACGCAGAGTGCTGAGTTCCGCGAGGTCAGCGAGGGGATCAACGAAGTTGTCGTCAGGTTGACGCGGGCATTGCCACATCTGCCCCGCCGCGTCGCGGTCGAACGGATCGATCTGACGTTCAACATGAGCGTCTCCGCTCTGGCAATCTTCGAGCAGCGCCGCGAAGACGAAAACCCGGTTGTGCAGGCAGATTTCGATACGACAGTGGATCATCTGGTCGATCTCGCGGTAGGAGCACTGACCGCGCCCCAAAGCGCACACAAACGTACACGAGCAAAGCGGGTGCACGCGTCGACTGACGTGTGACCCCGCGACACGACACGACAGGACGGAGTCATTCGATGGCTACCCTTACATCCTCACGAACAGTCCAAATCGGCAATCACACAATCGAATTCGGACCACGCGGAATGAGGCGAAACCCGGAAGGCGTTGAATCGAGGCCGTACGAGCGGTTCACTCTGACACCCGTCACACCGTTCATCGGTGCCGAGATCAGCGACATCGACCTGCATGATCCGTCGGAGGAGCAGATCGAGGACGTGCGTCGGGCCCTCCTCGAATGGAAGGTCGTGTTCTTTCGGGACCAGCCGATTTCGAGCGTGAATCATCGTGACTTCGCGGCCCATTGGGGTGAACTCGAGGTTCATCCACTTCTCCCGCAGGGAGAGGTCCCGGCAGTCGTCAGATTCGAACGCGGAGAGGACAGTCCAGGAACGGAGAACATCTGGCACGTCGACGTCACCTGGACGAAGACGCCGCCGCTCGGTTCAGTACTTCGGGCGATCGACGTACCGCCTGCCGGTGGTGACACGCTCTGGGCCGATATGGGTAACGCCTTCGACTGCCTCCCCGACGAGATCAAGGACTTGATCGACGGCAAGGACGCCATCCACGATTTTGTACCGTCCTTCGGACGCGGCATGAGCCCGGAGAAGTTGGAGCAGATGAAGGAGCAGTACCCGCCGGTTCTGCATCCGATGGTGCGTAAGCATCCGGAGACCGGGCGTAAAACTCTGTTCGTCAACAGCCTCTTCACCACCCACATTCCGGATATGGATCCTGTCGAAGGCAACGATCTGCTCAACCTATTGTTCGCGCAGGTCAAGGTCCCGGACTTTCAGTGCCGCTTCAAGTGGGCGCCGAATTCCATTGCCTTCTGGGACAACCGGGCCACCCAGCACTACGCTGCGAGCGACTACTTCCCGCATCGTCGCGTCATGGAGCGGGTGGCCATCCTGGGGGACGTGCCCTTCTGATCTACTCCTGCGGAATGCGGATGATGCACCGGAAGCCGACGTGGCAGGTCGAGGACTCCTCGGATTCGCCCTGCCGCGCGGCGGGGCGGTATCGCAAGCAGTAGTTCGGTGCACACAGATGTGAGCCGCCTTTGATCACCCGTCGTGCGTAGGGTTCGCCCACCAACGCCTCCGTGGCGAACTCCGCTCGGGGATTACGAGGAATGCAGCACGACGAGGCCGGCGCGACGTTCTTGGAACTGTGGGCGTGGTCGGACGTGTAGTGATCGGCCGTCCATTCCCACACGTTCCCGGCCATGTCGAACAGTCCGTAGCCGTTGGGCCGGAACTTTCCGACCGGAGCGGTGCGCTCGTAACCGTCCTCAAGCAGATTCTCCCAGGGGAACTGGCCCTGCCACACGTTGCCACCGGGCCGCCCGCCCGGAGAGTCGTGATCGCCCCACACGTACGCCTGGCGATCGAGTCCACCGCGGGCGGCAAACTCCCACTCGGCCTCGGTCGGGAGTTCCTTGCCGGCCCACGCGGCATAGGCCTGGGCGTCGAAGTACGACACGTGGGTGACGGGGTGCCGTTCACGTCCCCCGATGTTGCTGTCGGCGCCCTCGGGATGGCGCCAATCGGCGCCGGGAGTGAACGACCACCACTGGGTGTAGTCGTCAAGTGAAACCGGGCCGGGTGGCGAATTGAAGACCAACGATCCCGGGACGAGGAGGGCTGGATCGGCGTCGGGATAGTCGGCGGCGTCTGGGGCGATTTCAGCAGTGGTGACGTGGCCGGTTGCCTTCACGAAGCGTCGGAACTCGGCGACCGTCACCGCCGTCGTGTCCATCCAGAATCCGTCGACTGTGACCTGGTGAACTGGGCGTTCTTCCGGATAGAAATCTTCGGAGCCCATCCAGTACGTCCCACCCGGGATCAAAGACATGTTCTTCGGGGGAGTAGCCGTGGAGTGAGGCGTCGTCATGAATTCAAGAATGGCACGTTGGTCACGCCGATGTGGGGAGAGTCCCACCTGGTGCCCTCGGCAGGATTCGAACCTGCGACCCTTCCTTTAGGAGAGGAATGCTCTATCCCCTGAGCTACGAGGGCGGGGAGCGTACCGACAAGCACTGAAAACCCTGTGCTGCCGGGGTTTTCGCTTCCCGATACTGCTGTTGCATCCGCTCGACCTGTCGGCACGAAGCCTCGGGCGTCACAGCTGCGCTAGTCAGTGTAGCGGCCCGCCGACGAGGTCGCGAAGTCGACGGTATCGCCGGGTGCAAGCAGGAGCCGAACCGATCGCACTGATCGCAATGGTGTTCACCGCGGAGCAGGCACGGCATCGTGCGGGAATGACCCGCAGAATCCGATTCAACGCCTTTGCCATGAACTGCGTCGCCCACCAATCGCCAGGTCTGTGGCGCCACCCGGAGGACCAGTCGTCCAGGTACACGGATCTGAGGTACTGGACGGAATTGGCGAAGCTCCTCGAGCGTGGACGATTCGACGGGCTGTTCCTGGCCGACGTGTTGGGAACGTACGACGTGTACGGCGGCAATCACGACGCAGCGCTGCGGCAGGGCGCGCAGGTACCGGTCTCGGACCCGCTACTGCTGGCGTCGGCGATGGCTGCCGTGACCGAGCACTTGGGCTTCGGGATCACCGCAGGTACAGCTTTCGAGCATCCCTACCCGTTCGCTCGGCGCTTGAGCACCCTCGACCACCTGACGAACGGGCGAATCGGGTGGAACGTGGTCACCGGATACCTCCCCTCGGCCGCACGGAACATGGGCGAGGACGACCAACTCCAGCACGACGATCGCTACGACCACGCGGACGAGTACCTCGAAGTTCTCTACAAGTTGTGGGAAACGTCGTGGGAAGACGACGCGGTGGTGCGTGACAGAACCACCGGGGTCTACACGGACCCCGCCAAGGTTCATCCGATCGAGCACGAAGGCAAGCACTTCACCGTTCCGGGCATCCACATCTCCGAACCTTCTCCGCAGCGGACGCCGGTCATCTTCCAGGCCGGCGCGTCGCCTCGTGGGGTGCGGTTCGCCGCTGAGAATGCCGAAGCAATTTTTGTCGGTGCACCGACAAAGGCGATTCTCAAAGACACCGTTGCCCGAATCCGAAACGAACTGACGAAGGTCGGGCGAGATCCGTACTCGGCCCGCATCTACACACTGTTGACGATCATCACCGACCGAACCCCTGAGTTGGCCCAGGCGAAACTCGAGGACTACCGCAGCTACGCGAGTAGTGAAGGCGCGCTCGTTTTCACCTCGGGGTGGATGGGAATCGACCTCTCCGGATACCGAGCGGACGAGCCGATCGGGAACGTCGAGAGCAATGCCATTCAATCCGCGGTCGCATCGTTTCGTCAGGCCGACGAGAAAGGTGGCGAATGGACGGTGGGGGACATCGCGGAGTGGGCGGGCATCGGCGGGCTCGGCCCGATCGTTGTCGGTTCCGGCGCGGAGGTCGCCGACGAATTGCAGGAGTGGGTGTCCGAGACCGACGTCGACGGTTTCAATCTCGCGTACGCGGTGACTCCCGGAACCTTCGAAGACATTGTGGAGCATGTGATTCCGGAGCTGACCAAACGAGGTGCCTACCAGAGCGACTACGACGAGGGAACGCTGCGCAACAAACTGTTCGGGCGAGGGGACAGGCTGCCGCTCGAACACCGAGGCCGGAGCTTCGACCGGATCCGCACTGCCGGCTGAGCGGGGACCTCAGGACCAGCCGGACCCGGGTACGTGAACCGAGGTGGTGAGGTCGACGGCCTCGATGTCCGAAGACCTCAACTCTTCACCGCACACACTGCAACCCAAGCGTGCTTCGAACCGTTTACCGCAGGCCTTGTGATGGAGAACGATGTCCGGGCCGTCCGCGGATCTGAACCAACGCTGACCCCAGGAGATCATGCACATCACCACGGGGAAATACGCCGTGCCCTTGGCGGTGAGTCGATACTCCGACCACTGTGGGCGATCCGGAAGCGGACGCGTTTCCATCACACCGATCTCGGTGAGGTGCTTCAAGCGATCCGCGACTATCGCCGGTGGTGCACCGGTGATCTCGGCGAACTCTCCGTAGCGGCGAGCGCCTCGGAAAGCTGCACCGATGATCGCCGCTGACCAGCGATTGCCGACAAGTTCCATCGTGTGAGCCAGAATCTCCGGACGGCGTTCGGACTTGGTGGAGCGTCGCCGCGATGTTGCTTCCGGGACACTGCGTGAGAAGTCCCCACTCGGACCCATTTGGGAGTCCAGGGATCGTACGTCCACGTCCTCGCCGCACTCCTTGCAGCGCAGGATCGGGGTGAAGTCGTTTCCGCAGGTGCTGTGCCGCAGTGGTGGAAGCGGCTGGGTTTCGTTGGGCGCCCACTGCTTCTCCCACGACCACATGGTGATGAGGACGGGCCAGATCGACTGCCCTTTGCGGGTGACCGAGTATTCGTGCCTGGGCGGGTTCTGCTGATACTCACGACGCTCGAGCATTCCGCCGGCCGTCAGGACCGCCAACCGTGAGGACAATACGGAGTTGGAGATTCCCCCGAGGGCGAGCCAGTCGTTGTATCGCCGCGACCCCAACAGGGCGAATCGCAGAATCCAGAGGTTCCACTCGTCCCCCAACAACCCGAGCGTGACGGCCAGTGCGTTCGGACCGCCGGCAGGCAACTCGGTGACGCCCGCCGACGCGGTGGGTGTCGAAGATCCGGCTGCATTCACTCGTACCACCCCGAAATCATAGGCCGCGCACCCTGCGGCGCCGCGAGACCGTACCGAATGGTCTGCAGAAAGAGTCGGGAATCACTCGGTGCGGGCAATGAGTAACGCTTCCTGAGTGATCTGGCAGATCTGGAGTCCGGATCGATCGAAGACCGCCGCATTCACTACTGCTCTGCCGGTGTGAGCTGTGGGGGTCGAGTGCTCGAAGAGCAGCCACTCGTCCGCCCGCACAGGGCGTTGAAACCACATCGTGTGA
The DNA here is from genome assembly GCF_021352185.1 of Rhodococcus sp. Ni2. Taxonomy (NCBI): domain Bacteria; kingdom Bacillati; phylum Actinomycetota; class Actinomycetes; order Mycobacteriales; family Nocardiaceae; genus Rhodococcus; species Rhodococcus sp. Ni2. The sequence continues at coordinate 625,248 of NZ_WOXZ01000001.1, read as the reverse complement.
TCGAGGGACACACCAGTCCAGTCCGTGTCGAGCGAGTGCTCCTGCCCGATGTCGTAGCCGTGCGGAGTCAGTGCGGTTGCCATCAGCATCAGATCACTGGCATAGGCGAGAGCAACCACGTGAATCAGTGGATCGTCGCTCAGCCGCTGAGCCGAACGCATCCAGATGTTGCGCGGAGGCGCCGCCGAATGCGTCGTGGGGGCCTGCGAATCGATGGGGGACACACGAATCTCGATGGCGGAGAACTCCTCCCACACCTCTCCCAGCCCGCCGTCTGCCTCGGCCAACTCCTGCAACGTCACGCACTCAGCGGGCGGGAGTGCGGTAGGTACTGCGCGACTGTGAGTGATGCCCTCGTCGATCGAGGAGGCAGAGACCGTCGAACGGCAGACGAGTCGTCCGTCCTGGTGGACGTCGACGCCTCTGGTGGACAGGCGTTTTCCGTCCCGAAGGCGATCTACCGAGAACTCGGTCGCGCGATTCGTCGACCCCGGGCGAAGGAAGTGGGTGTGGACGGAACTGATCGCTTTGCCGTCGGTAACCGTGTGCCCGGCTGCGAGAATCGACTGGGCTACCAGTTGGCCGCCGAACAGCTGAGGCAGCCGAACACCGTCGTTCGACCCTTGCCACCGGTCCGGGCCGGTCGATTCCAGATCGAAGACGTCGGCGAGACCACTCGTGGGGGCGCTCACGACGCGTGGTTTCGTGCCGGACGGGGTGGACGAGGTAAGAATCCGCTGGTCCGGGCGACGTAGTCGTCGTAGGCCTGCCCCTTGCTCTTGCGCATGCCGCGTTCGAGAAGGGCCTTACCGCTGTAGCTCACCAGCAGTTTGATCATGACGATCGGAGAGACGATCGTGATCAGCGCCAATGGATCACCAAGCGCGAGGATGAACAGTCCGACCCAGACGCATGCATCACCGAAGTAGTTGGGATGGCGGGTCCAGGCCCAGAGCCCACGGTCCATCACCTTCCCGGCATTGGCCGGATCAGCTTTGAAGCGGGAAAGTTGGTAGTCTCCAACCGATTCGAAGACGAAGCCGACGGTCCAGACCGCGATGCCGATCGCGCCGAGGACTCCGAGGGCGCGAAACTCGTACATCGCGAACTGGACGGGCAGCGACACCACGAGAATGAGAACGCCCTGGAGGCCGTAAATTTTGCGAATCAGGAACGGAACCAGCGGTCCCTGTTGATGTTTGAGCAGGGCAGTATAGCGCTTGTCCTGCCCGTGCCCACGGTTTCGGAAGCCGATGTAGAGGCCGAGTCGCATTCCCCACACCACGGTCAGTGCCAGCACGACGAGGCGACGCAGATCGTTGCCGTCCGATCCGATGGACGTCAGGTACGAGACGGCGGCGACGACGGCAAAGCCAGGCCCCCAACAGATGTCGATGATCGAGTGATTGTTCATGCGGATGGCTACGGCCATCACGACTGCGATGAAGACGAGCACGGCGAGTGCGCTCACACCGAAGTTCAGTGCAAGGTCGCCCAGTGGGATGTCGGTCATGCGCGCGCTTTCTGATTGTGGTGGTCGAGCAGTTCGGAAGCGAAGTCCGCGAAGGCTTCCTGTGCGCTCGGATAGGTGTGAGGAGTGCCGAGCCGGCTGGTCACGAGCAGTGCGTCGAGCGCTTTGGCATCGAGTTCTGTGGTGGTGGGTAAGAATTCGGTCGAGCCCTCGACGGCGTCGGCCGAACGCACTCCGTTACCTGCGGTGACGATCACCTGCCCGTTGGTCGTGGACTCGGGATCGACGAGAGCAGTGACCACCGGGGCTACCAGGTCGGCCCCCATGATGTCGATGAATCGTGGGTCCATTCCGGACTCGGTCATCTGCGTAGTGGCATAGGGCAGTACGACATTGGTGAACACATTGCGACTCGCGCCTTCGCCGGCCGCGGTGCGGCCCAGTGCGATGACGGCACCCTTACTGGCGGCGTAGGCGGACACGGTGGGTTCTCCGTGCAGTCCTGCGGTCGAGGCAATCATCACGATGCGCCCGAATCCGGCTTCGCGCATCACACGGGAGGCTTCGGCGGCGACCAGTGCGGTTCCGACGACGTTTGTCGTGATGACGGTGCTGAGGTTCTCGGCGGTGGTGCGATGAAGCATCTGTGGACCGCTGACCGCGGCGCTGGTGATGCAGAAGTCGAGTCGTCCGAACCGAGTGAGAGCGTCGTCCACCAACTTTCGGCCGACCTCGGGGTCGGTGACGTCGTCGTGGTTGGCGACGGCCTGTCCACCGGTTTCGAGGATTTCGTCGACGACCTGATCTGCAGGGCCTCGGCCGCTCGAATCGAGTGTGCGATTCCGATTGTTGACGATCACCGTGACCCCTCGGCTCGCGAGATGCAGTGCGACGGCACGGCCGAGGCCCTTACCCCCTCCCGTGACGACGGCAACGCGGCCGGAGAGTGAACTGACGGTCATGAGGCGATCCGTTCGACGAGCACCGCGACTCCGACACCGGCGGCGCCGCTGACCGCGGCCACACCGTAGCGTCCGTCGCTCCGTACCAGTTCGTCGACACATGCGCCGACGAGAATTGCTCCGGTGGCGCCGAATGCATGGCCCATCGCCATCGTGCCTCCGTTGGGGTTCATGCGGTCCGGCCCGGCGTCAAGATCGCGGCGGAACCGTAGGCAGAGTGCGGAGAACGCCTCTGCGAACTCGAACACGTCGATGTCCTGTGGACGAAGCCCGGCTCGCGCGATGACTGCCTCCACGGCGCTCTGGCCCGCAGTGAGCATGAGGACCGGATTCACCGAAGTCGAGGCGGATCCGATGATCCGTGCGCGAGGGGTCAAGCCGGCTCTCGCCGCGGCTTTCTCGGATCCTAGGAGTAGGAGCGCTGCGCCGTCGGCCATGGCGGGAGAGGATCCGACGGTGTGCAGGTGTTCGATCTTGCCGACCTCAGGGTAGGCGGCGAGCGCGAGTGCATCCTGACCGGCGGCGCCGAGCCCTTCGAAGGCCGGAGGCAGCGCGGCGAGTCCCTCTGCCGTCGTCTCTGCCCTGACCAGTTCGTCGTGCGCGATTCCGGCTTCACCATTTCTGCCGGGGACAGGCACAACGGACCGCTCGAATGCGCCGTTGCGCCAGGCCTCGGCAGCCTTGTGCTGGGTTTCGACGCCGTACGCATCCAACTCGTCGCGGGAGTACCCCTCGATCGTGGCATTCAAGTCGGCGGCAACACCCATATGGATGGAACCGATCTGCGCGATAGTTGCCGGATCGGTCCACAGCGGTCCGCGATCACTGAACATCGGAGTCCGGGAGACACTTTCGACGCCACCGGCCACGACGAGGGACACGTCGTCGCCGCGAATGCGGGCCGCGCTCTGGCCGACTGCGTCGACGCCGGATGCGCAGAAACGATTGAGGGTCGCGCCGGGAACGGAATCGCCCCAACCGGCAAGGAGTGCGGCAGTTCTCGCGATGTTCGCGCCCTGCTCGTCCACCTGCGATGCGCAACCGAGAACGACGTCGTCGATCTGTTCTGCGGCGAGGTTCGTTCGACCCTGCAAAGCCTTGGCCAGGTGGACGACAAGATCGACTGGGCTGTGTTCGTGGAGGGCGCCTCGCGCCGATGCTCGACCGCGCGGCGTTCGCACGTAGTCGAGGACAAAAGCATCAGTCATTTTCAACCCTTCAATTAGTAGAGTTACTCTGCTAGTTGTAGTACGGTTGCGGTGAAATTACAACCGCCGTTGCGCGGGTATCTCGGTGACGTCACCGAGGCCGGATCGGCAAGGGGAGAGGTCATGACTGTTTCGAACATTTGGATTCTCGGCGGGTACCAATCCGACTTCGCACGGAACTTCACCCGTGAGGAACTCGATTTCGCGAACCTTGCCGAAGAGGTGGTGAACCACACCCTGGACGCGGCGAAGGTTCCTGCCACCGACATAGAGGTGATCCACGTCGGTAATGCCTTCGGGCAATTGTTTGCCGGTCAAGGTCAGCTGGGCGCGATGCCCGCCACCGTGCATCCAGACCTGTGGGGTGTGCCCTCGTCTCGGCACGAGGCGGCGTGCGCATCGGGCAGTATCGCTGTACTTGCAGCGATGGCAGACCTGCGCGCCGGCAACTACGACGTGGCTCTGGTGATGGGTATCGAACTGGAGAAGACGGTTCCGGGTGATGACGCGGCTGGCCATCTGGGCGCTGCAGCCTGGGTCGGACACGAAGGTCAGGAAGCAAAATTCATGTGGCCGTACATGTTCGACCGTGTGTCGAAGGAGTACGGGCGGCGTTACGGGATCGACGAATCTCACCTTCGCGCGATCTCGCAGATCAACTTCGCAAACGCGAAGAACAACCCCAACGCGCAGACACGCGGTTGGGCGGTGCCCGATCTACTCGGAAATGCAGGTGGTGACGACACCACCAATCCCGTTGTGGAAGGTGGTGTTCGACGATTCGATTGCAGTCAGGTGACCGACGGTGGCGCAGGTGTTGTGCTGGTGACGGACAAGTACCTCCGAGAGCATCCTGATGCCGCGGCGACTCCGCTGGCCCAGATCGCGGGCTGGGGTCACCGGACAGTTGGTTTAGGTCTCGAGCAGAAGCTGGCCCGCGACGCCGATAATCCCTACGTGATGCCACACGTTCGGGATGCGGTGATGGGTGCCTTCTCCCGGGCCGGAGTCGACCTGGCCGGGATAGACGGGATCGAAACACATGATTGTTTCACGGCGAGTGAGTATCTCGCGATCGACCACATCGGTCTGACCGCGCCCGGCGAGTCGTGGAAAGCCATCGAGAGTGGTGACATCGCCATGGGCGGCAAGCTACCGATCAACCCCAGCGGCGGTCTGATCGGCGGTGGTCATCCGGTGGGTGCCAGTGGTGTTCGAATGCTTCTCGACGCGGCCCATCAGGTGACGGGAACGGCCGGCGGTTTCCAAGTCGAGGGTGCGAGCCGCTTTGCGACGCTCAACTTCGGTGGAAGTACGGCCACCACCGTCAGTTTTGTCGTCGACGCAGTTTCCTGAAAGTGCAGCCCAGCCTTTCCCCATCAGTCGAAAAGAGAATTCCATGGACGTCGAAATCGTAGGCAAGTTGTTGTCCACCCTTCCCGCCGATGACGATCACCCGTATCGCACCGGCCCGTGGCAACCCCAGACCACCGAGTTCAAAGCGGACAACCTCGAAGTCGTATTCGGTGAGGTTCCGAAAGACCTCGACGGTGTCTACCTGCGTAACACCGAGAATCCGCTCCATCCCTCGATGAAGGCGTATCACCCCTTCGACGGTGACGGCATGATTCACATCGTGGGCTTTCGCGACGGAGAGTCGTTCTACCGCAACCGATTCGTACGTACCGACGGCTTGGCGGCCGAGCAGGATGCCGGCGCTGCGTTGTGGGCCGGGCTTGCCGAGTCTCCCAAACTCAGTCGCCCCGAGGGCGGCAAGGGTGCGCGCACCCGGATGAAGGACGCGTCCAGCACCGACGTCGTCGTTCACCGGGGGACTGCTCTCACCAGCTTCTACCAGTGCGGAGATCTGTATCGTCTCGATCCGATGTCGGCGGAGACACTCGGCAAGGAAAGCTGGAACGGCAAGTTCCCCTTCGAATGGGGTGTGTCCGCGCATCCGAAGGTGGACGACAAGACCGGAGAAATGCTGTTCTTCAACTACAGCAAGGAAGCGCCGTACATGCACTACGGCGTCGTGGACTCGGCCAACGAGTTGGTCCACTACGTCGACGTCCCACTTCCCGGTCCGCGCTTGCCGCACGACATGGCCTTCACGGAGAACTACGCGATCCTCAACGACTGCCCCTTGTTCTGGGATCCGGTTCTGCTGGAGAAGGGCGCGCACGTCGCGAATTTCCATCCCGATATCCCGCTGCGTCTCGGAGTCATCCCACGCCGCGGAAATACCTCTGACATCAAGTGGTTCGAAGCCGATCCGACCTATGTCCTGCACTTCGTGAACGCCTACGAAGAGGGCGACGAGATTGTTCTGGACGGTTTCTACCAGGGCGATCCGGAACCGTCGGACAACGGTATGGGCAATCAGTGGGAGCGCGCCTTCCGTTTCCTCGCTCTCGATCGTATGCAGACCCGGCTTCACCGCTGGCGTTTGAACCTGGTCACCGGAGTCACGCGTGAAGAGCAACTCAGTGACTCGATCACCGAATTCGGCATGATGAACGGGAATTTCGCGGGCGAGAAGTACCGATACGCCTATGCGGCTTCTGGTAAACCGTCGTGGTTCCTGTTCGACGGCTTGGTCAAACACGACCTGCTGACGGGCAACGAGGAACGATTCTCCTTCGGTGACGGTGTGTACGGCAGCGAGACTTCGATGGCGCCGCGCGTGGGTGGTACCGCTGAAGACGACGGCTATCTCATCACGTTGACCACTGACATGAACGAGGATGCGTCCTTCTGCTTGATCTTCGACGCTGCCCGCGTCGGAGACGGACCGTTGTGTAAACTTCGCCTTCCCGAACGAATTTCGAGTGGCACCCACTCGACGTGGGCGCCGGGCGCCGAGCTCCGACGCTGGCAGAGTGCCGACACCGCCGCCGAAGCGGTCGGACTGTGACGGGCACGCACGACGCGGGCACGTGGGAGATCCTGCGACAGGTGGTGATCGGTGCACGAGACGTGGACAAGACCGGTCACCAATTGCGCGAAGCATTGAATCTGGCACCAGGATTCGCGGATCCACTGCTCGAAGACATCGGTTTGGCCGACGAGACCTTGGCCGTCGGGCCGCAGGCATTTCTCGAGATCGTCGCGCCGCTCGACGAGAAGGTCTCGCTGGCGAGATGGATCCGCAAGGGCGGAGGGGAGGGCGGCTATGCACTCTCGATCCAGGTTTCGAACATCGAGCCCTATCTGGAACGTGCAGCTGCGGCCGATGTTCGGACGGTGGCAGATCTCGAGGCCTACGGTCACCGGATCGTCCAACTTCATCCCGGTGATCTCGGACTGCTCGTAGAACTCGACGAGATTCCCGACGCCGACGAGTGGTTCTGGGATGAGACGGAGAAGGAGGTTTCCCTCGATCCCTGGGTCGACGACATCCTCGGCGTCGACGTGTCCTCGCCCGATCCGGCCAGGACGGCGACGCTGTGGGCCGAAGTGTTCGGAAAGAAACCGGTCTCGGCGCAACCACTCTCGATCAGGCTGGGATCACGCGTCGTGTCGTTCGTTCCGGGGGAGCGGTCGATGCTCACTGCAATTGATCTGGCGGCGTCGAGCGGCGCGTCTGCCGTGGAGCCCGGGCTGAGTGTCGGCGGCGTGGAGTTCCGGATTCACCCACGCTGAGCGTGCTTCACATCGAACGACAGAATTCGGGGCCGATCGCTCGAAGCGACCGGCCCCGAATTCGTGTCATGGACTCAAGCGAAGTCCTGTCGCAAACGAGTCTTGAGCAGCTTCCCGCTAGCGTTGCGTGGCAGCTCCTCGATGAACCGAACTGCACTGGGGCACTTGAAGTGAGCCAGTCGCTCGCGTGACCACTCGATGATCTCCGCTTCGGTTGCATCCGAATCAGCAGCTCGAACGACCACGGCAAGGGGAGTCTCACCCCACCGATCGGAGTGAACGCCGACTACCGCGACCTCGCGGATGCCGGGGTGCCCGGAGAGAACACTCTCCACCTCGGCCGGATAGACGTTCTCACCGCCGGAGACGATCATGTCCTTGAGGCGGTCGTGGAGGTAGAGATAGCCGTCCTCGTCGAACGATCCGCCGTCTCCGGTGCGAAGCCAGTCACCGTCCAACATGGTGGCCGCAGTGGCTGCTTCGTTACGCCAGTAACGCTTCATGACGTGAGCGCCGCCGATGACGACCTCGCCGCGGGTACCGACCGGGACGTCTTCGAGCGTCACGGGATCGACGATGCGGATGGGCACTCCGAACATCGGCTGCCCGACGGACTTCAACCGATGCGCGGTCGACTCGTCGGTCGCCCGATGATCTTCCGGGGTCAGCATGGTGACGCCGCCGGTCGACTCGGTGAGTCCGTATGCCTGCAGGAAACTACACCCGAAGACCTCGGTCGCGTCTTGCAACAGGGGCAGTGGCATCGGCGCGGCTCCGTAGACCAGGAACTGCAGGGCACTCCAATCTGCCTCGCGCACAGCCGGAAGGGAGGTCAGGACGCTGATCACCGCGGGAACGGCGACCGCATGCGTGACTTTGTACTCCTGCATCAGCGCGACGAGTTCGAGAGGTCCGGCGATGGTCTCGAGCAGTAGAGCGCCACCGCCGAGCGTCGTGACCAGGGCGAGACCCAGTCCGGCCACATGGAAGAACGGAACCGGGCACATAGCCACGGAGTCGGTGTCGAGATCGAGCAGGTGATACATGGTGGCGAGGGCACGGCCGAGGTTGGCGCCGGTGAGTTCGATTCCCTTGGGGTGACCGGTGGTTCCCGACGAGTAGAAGATCAGCGCTGTGTCGTCGGGGCGGCGCGACGACCCCGGATCGTCGTCGCCGACACCGGAAAGCCAGTCGTTCCACGAGATCGAGTTTCCGGCGCCATCCACCGTGACGACGGTCCGGACGCTACCGACCGCCGCGGCGACGTCGGAGAGGCCCTCATCGCCTGCTCCGAGTACGACGACGGTCGGCTCGCTGTTGCTCAGGATGTAGTCGACCTCGCCCGGTGCCAGCCGATTGTTGACGGCCGTCAGAATCGAGCCCATCTTCGAAGATCCGTACAGGACGGAGAGGAAAGACGGTGCATTGGCCCCGATGTACGCCACCCGGTCGCCGGGTCGAACACCATCGCGCAGAAGTGCATTCGCGACACGATTTGTTTCGATGTCGAGTTCACGGAAACTGGTACGCCCGTCATCGGAGATGACGGCGGTGCTCTCCGGACTGGCAATCGCCCGGCTGCGCAGCAAGTCTTCCAGATTCTGCACGGGGCGACCGTCGGGCAGGAGCGCGTTCACGGAAGGTTGACGGACGGCAGGTTCACGGGTGGCAGGTTCACGGGTGGCAGTCGAACCTACGGCCGTCGGCTGAGTTGTCATACTGAATGCTCCAATCTGAAGGGGGCAAAGACAGGGGGTTCGAAAATGCCGGCGGGAGCAGCGAGTACATGCTCGACGGCGCGTAGTGCCGGGCCTGCAGTGATGAACTGACCGGCTGTCGTGCGACTGTTCGGATCTTGTGGTTCGACCAGGTTGACGGTCATCACGATCTCGGGTTTGCCGAAGAGGTGGACTTCCCATTGGTCCCGTCCCGCGTATTCGTCGCGATCAGGTTCCATGGTCCAGATGATGGCGAGGGTGAGGAACTGCTTTCCGTCGACCATTGCGTGCCAGCGCCATTCGGTGGTTCCGACGGTTCCCGCGGCGATGCGTCCGGCGGCGACGTCGAGATCCGTACGTGCCGGAACGACCCTGTGATCGGACACGACCTCGTCGTAGGTGACGCCCAGGCGCTCGCACATGAACGCGATGGTCTCGAGGTACAGCGACGCGTACAGCGAGGGCAACGGCCCGGTTCCGTCCAGTTCCTCCGGGGGCGAACCCATTCCCATGACGGTGAACGCGAAGTCGGGGTCAGGCATGCCGCGAGCGTCGAGCACCTCGTCGATCGTAATTCGGTCGAGTTCGATCGATGTTCCCGTCAGCGCCAACGCCAATCGCTCGCCGATGACACCTGGGCTCACGCCGACCCCGAAGAGCGTCGAATCGCCTTCCTTGCATGCTTGGGCGAACATGTGCTCGCGTTCGGTGCCGTGTGCGCGGGGGAAGTGCTGCCCGGCCGTCGTGATCACGTTGATCCCGGCGCGAAGCAGACGGCACAGATCGTCGTCGTGGCGTTCGTACGGAATCTGCAACCGCGGACTGTGGATGAGAACCTGTGGGCGCGAGCGGATGATCTCGTCCACGTCGCGTGTAGCGATCACCCCCGTCGGTGCTCGTCTGGCGATGTCACCGGCGTCTCGACCCGCCTTGGCGTCGCTGTACACGTAGAGGCCGACCAACTCGAGGTCGGGACGATCGATGATTCCGCGTAGCGCTGTCTTGCCGATGGCACCGGTCGCCCACTGGGCAACACGAATCGGATCGCTCATGATCGGGTGGTCAGTTCGCCGGCGAAGAGGAGCTTGCCCAGTCCGCGTTCGTACCGAATCGGGTCGCGGGCCAGGCGCGCACGCGCGTCGATTGCCATGAAATCGGTGTCGCACGTCCACTCGCCGCGTTGCATGGCGGCGAGTCCGGTTGCCGCGATGTCGAGAGGGTTTTCCTTGTGGCCCTGCACATGTGACGCCATGCGGGTGTCGACGCTGCCGACGATCAACGACGTGACGGTGATGCCGTGCGGTTCGAGTTCGGCGCGAGCGATGCCGCCGAGCGACAGAGCAGCCGCCTTGGCCGGTGAATAGCCACCCATGAAGGCGGTCGGAGCGATTGCGGCCACCGACAGGACGTTGACTATCGATCCTCCGCCGCGGGCGGCGAGTACCGGCGCGAAGGCGCGGATCATCGTCAGAGGCCCGAAGTAGTTGACCTCCATCTCGGCTCGCGCAGCCGCTTGGTCGTAGGCCTCGATCAACCGATTCCCGGTGAACAGTCCGGCATTGTTGACGACCACTGTGGTGTCACCGCACTCCCTGGCCGCTGCATCGACGAGTCCTGGATCGGTCACGTCGAGTTCGACGATGTGTGCTCCGGTGGATCGCAGCTCGGCGGGCGCCTCGTCGGGATTTCTCACCCCTGCATAAATTTTGGCGGCACCCATCGACTTCGCCTGTTGGACGAAGGCCAAGCCGAGCCCTCGATTGGCGCCGGTGACGAGGACAGTCGCGCCCTCTATCGGCGTTCCGCGAAACCTTGTCATGAGTGCTCCTGTGTCTGCCGGGTGTAGATGAGGTCGTCGGGAAATTTCTTGCTCTTCTTCAAGGACGTTTCAGGCGCGAGCATCCCGAAGATCCAGCCTTCGGCTGTGGCCATGTCGTGGTTCCAGTCCCACCGCAGGGCGCGGTGGCGGATTCCCCACCTGCCGTCCTCGTAGCCGAAGCGGTCGATCAGGCGCGCCGAGGTGAGTGTGTCGGCTATGCCGTCCGAGTGCTTGATTCGTGCGAAGGCAAGCACGTAGGACTCGACGTGTGCTGTGTCCCCGTCGAGTTCGATCAGGACGTTGGTCATTGCGTGGGTGGTCAGTGACCGTGGGTGAGTGATGGCCCCGGCGATGTGGTCGATGTAGTCGTCGGCGGTGCCGGTGAAGACACCCCCGTGGTCTTCGGTTGCGCCGGGTAGATAACACCGCCTGGCGTCCTCGACGTCGCCGCGATCGGCAGCTCGGAGGAAACGAGCCAGAACCTCGTAGATTTCCTGCTTGGCGACGAGAGCGTCGACCGGGCTGTAGTCCCTGACGTCTGGGCCCCCGCCGCTGTCGACTGCGTGAATGTTGTTGGACCTCACGATGATGTCCCTTCTCGGCTCCGGATCGGGGGCCGCACGTTGACGGAGTGCCTCTGTTTACTGTAGTAATCTCTATCACACTGTTAATTGAAGTGTCACGAGGAGGTGAAACCAATGCTTGGAAACACACCACCCGCACAACCCGCGAATGACCCGGTCGTACTCACGCTCTCCGATGTATCGATCGAATTCGGCGGAGTCACGGCTCTCGACGACGTCGGCTTCGACGTCCACGCCGGCCAGATCTGCGGACTCATCGGGCCGAACGGCGCTGGTAAGACCACGCTGTTCAACTGCATCACAAGGATTTACGAACCGAGTCGCGGTATCATCACCTGGCAAGGAACCGACCTCTTGGGATTGCGGCCCTATGCATTGGCATCTGCAGGGATCGCTCGGACCTTCCAGAATCTCGCACTGTTCAGCGGCATGAGCGTCTTCGACAACACCATGGTCGGCGGATCGTCTCGGGGCCGCTTCGGACTGGCGAGCGGGGTTCTCGGCTGGCCTCCAGCGCGCGCCCGAGTCCGAGAACTGCGAGAGAAGGCCTGGTACCTGCTCGAACGCCTCGAACTCGTCGACGTCGCGAACGCGCCGGCAGCAGGCCTTCCGTTCGGAACACTCAAGCGCGTCGAACTGGCACGAGCATTGATGTCCGAGCCTTCGCTGCTTCTGCTCGACGAGCCCGCCGGCGGGCTCACACACAGCGAAGTCAAGGAGCTGGGAGAACTGATCGTCTCGCTCCGCGACGACTTCGGCTTCGGAGCGCTTCTGGTCGAACACCACATGGGATTGGTGCTGGGTATCTCCGATCACGTTGTCGCACTGAACTTCGGCCACAAGATCGCTGAAGGTACTCCGGCGGAGATCCAGCAGAACGACGCCGTGATCAATGCTTATCTGGGGCGAGCGGCATGAGCCTGCTGAGCGTCGATGATCTGCATGCCGGTTACGGGCGAGGCAATGTACTGCACGGGGTTTCGCTCGACGTGGAACCCGGCGGGGTCGCTGTCGTTCTCGGCGCGAACGGTGCCGGCAAGACCACCATGATGCGTGCGCTTGCCGGATTGATTCCGCACCAGGGAACGATCACCTTCAACGGTTCGCCGCTCGGATCCAAACCTGAACGCGCCGTGGCCGCCGGCGTCAGCCTTGTCCCACAGGGCCGTGGAACTCTCGGTCAACTGTCGGTACGTGACAACCTGCTCGTCGGCGCTGCGCTTCGCAACGACAAGGCGGAGATCGAGGCCGACATCGAGCGGTGGTGTGAGACATTTCCGGTGCTCGCGAGGAGGTCCACACAGTTGGCAGGTTCGCTGTCAGGCGGTGAACAGCAGATGCTCGCGGTCGCGCGGGCATTGATGAGCCGTCCCACCCTGCTTTTGTGCGACGAACCGAGCCTGGGTCTGGCGCCCATCGTCATCGCCGAATTGTTCGACACGCTCGGTGCGATCAACCGGAGCGACGGAACTGCACTGCTGATCGTGGAACAGAATGCCGATCTCGCGATGAAACTCGCGTCGAAGGTCTTCCTGCTCGACGTAGGCACCATCGTCGCTGCCGGCACGCCCGAGGAATTTCGTTCGGACGACGTCGTGCGCAGCGCCTATCTCGGGTACCAGGAGTAAACGGTGACACTCTTTCTCGAACGACTCATCTCCGGATTGACCAACGGCTCGATCTACGCAATTCTCGCGCTGGCACTCGTGGTGGTGTTCCGTGCCACCGGCACGATCAACTTCGCTCAGGGCGAGTTGGCCCTGTTCACAACCTTCGTGGCGTGGTGGCTCACAACGATGTCCTGGCCGATCTGGGCCGCGATCGGAGCGGCTCTCGCTCTCGGCTTCCTGCTCGGGGCGTTGATGGAGCGTCTGCTCATCCGGCCGGTTCAACGTAGAAGTGACATGGCAGTGCTGATAGTGGCACTGGGATTGTTCACCGGGCTCAACTCGTTGGCCGGAATGCTGTGGGGGAGCGAAACGAAGATCATGCCGAGCCCGTTTCCCAACGGTCCCACCGACTACATCTCAGTGGGCGGCGCGCGCGTGTACGGCGACGCACTGGGCGTACTGGTTGCGCTCGTTGTCCTACTTGTGTTGATGTCCTTGCTCTTTCGCAAGACGAGAGTCGGTCTGCACATGCGTGCCGTCGCGGACAATGCCGAATCTGCCACTCTCGCCGGAGTTCCGACCAGCCGGATACTCGCAATCGGCTGGGGTGTTGCGGCAGCGATCGGCGCACTGGCCGGTGTCCTGGTCACTCCGCTCTCGCCGCAACAACTCGGCCTCACGACCATGTTCCCGATCTTCATCGCAGCATCTGCGGCAGCGCTGTTCGGCGGTCTGGACAGTCTTGTCGGCGCAGTTGTGGGTGGGTTGACGATCGGTGTTCTGGAATCGATGCTCAGCGGCTACATTTCGGTCATCGGCGGTTCGCTGCAGCAGACATCCGCGCTACTGATCATCGTGGTGATCCTCTTCGTCAGACCCAATGGACTGTTCGGTACCAAGAAACTGGAGCGGGTATGACGACGCTTGCCGAGAGAAATGAACCCGCGGTCGCCGAAAAGGCAGTCAGGCAGCCGCGCGTGGTGGTTGCCGGATCGACGTCGTACCGGATACTCCAACTGGTTCTGCTGGTGGCTGCCGTCTGTGCCCTGCTCCTCGTGTCGCAGAGCGCGCCGTTTCGCGTAGGGCAGTTCACGAGTGTCTTCATCATCGCGATTGCCATCGCCGGACTGAATATCGTCAGCGGGTACACCGGACTTCTGTCGATCGGCCATTCTGCCTTCTTCGGCCTCGGCGCGTACACGACCGGCGTTCTGATCGTCGATCGCGGATACTCGCCGTTGACCACAATCCCGATGGCAGTCGTATTGTGTTTCGTACTAGGACTTCTCGTCGGGCTTCCCTCCTTGCGGATCAAAGGGCTGTATCTGGCCCTCGTTACCCTCGCCGTCGCTGTGGCGTTTCCCGAAGTGATCCGCAAGACCGGGGATCTCACCGGTGGCGCGGCCGGCATGGTCGTTCGTGCGAATCTTCTGGTCCCGCCGAAATGGACGGGTTTGACCCGCGCGGACACCTATCTCTGGATCTTCTGGGTTTCGGTAGTGACGCTGGCAGTGGTCATGCTCCTGATCCGCAATCTCGTCAAGAGTCGATTCGGTTTGGCAATGGTTGCGGTGCGCGACAACGAGATTGCGGCGAGTGCAAACGGCATCAACGTCGCGCGGGTCAAGATTCTCGCTTTCGGACTTTCCGGCGCGATCACCGGTCTGGCAGGTTCGCTGTTCACGATGTACATCGGCGCGCTCTCACCCGAGTCCTTTTCGTTGATGAAGTCGATCGAGTTCATCACCGGACTGGTGTTGGGCGGAATCGCAACGCAATTCGGCCCGATCGTCGGGGCGACGGCAGTGGTGTTCCTGCCGTACTACACCGGAAGCGTCACCGACGGCCCCGTGTCGGGAGTGGTGTTCGGCGCGGTGCTGATCGCGATCGTGTTCTTGATGCCGGACGGAATCGTCGGCCGGATCAACAGCGTTCTCCGACGGTTTGTCCTCGTGGTTCCCGCAGATCATCCCAAGTATCGCGAAGGTGAACCCCGCACCTGAGCGCCGTCTCCCTCGCCCACTCTCGTTTCTCTCAACTCACAGCAAGGAACTGGACGATATGAAAAGGCAGACCACGATTCCCGCAGTCATCGCCGCTGCGGCACTACTCCTTTCGGCCTGCGGAGGTAACTCCGACGCAGAGAGCAACACGTCGACCTCGGCCGGAGCAGTATCGGTCGACGACTGCAGCGATCCCAGTGGTGCCGCGGCGCCGATCACCGACAAACTCACGGTGGGGTGGAGTGGGCCGACGTCCGGCCCGCTCGCCGACGCGGTCGGCAACGTGATCGAAGGAATGCGAGCACGGTTCGAGGTCGAGAACGCGGCCGGCGGCGTCGGCGGCGTCAAGCTCGACGTCGTGGTCAAGGACGATGCCTTCTCCCCGGAGCGCGCCAAAGCGAATGTCGGAGAGTTCATTCAGAAGGACAAGGTCGACGTTCTGGGCACGTTCGGAGCAGGCCAGTTGAACGCCATCGCGGACGACCAGACCACTGCCTGTGTTCCACTGCTCTTCGCGCAGGCAGGCATGCCCGAGTTCCGGGTGATCGAAGACTTTCCGTGGACCACGGAGTATCTACCGGATCCGGGCGTCGAGATGGAGGTAGTGGTCGAAAGCCTGAAGAAGAAGTATCCGAGCGGCGCCAAGGTTGCCTTGGCCACGAACCAGACCGAGTCCGGACAAGGGATCGCCAACGGCTTCAAGTCCGCGATCGAAGGAACGAACTTCGAGATCGCAGCCGAAGAGGCGCTGACCGACCCCAAGACGGCGGCATCGACCCTCAAAGCCAGTGGCGCCGAGGTATTGGTGGTGGCCGGTGTCACCACCGATTGCCTCGCGATCACCCAGGCGATCGGACGTGTCGGATGGAAGCCCGACACCGTGATTCAACCGTCGAACTGCGTCGACGGTGCGACGCTGTATGCGCCCGCCGGTGATGCTGCCGACGGGCAGCAGGTGATGGTGTGGCTCAAGGATCCCAACAACGCCCTCTACAAGGATGACGCGGCGGTACGTGACTACCTGGCCGGTGCGGCTGCTCACGGTGCCGATTCCCCGACCAACAGCTACACCGTGAACGGCTGGGCCATCGGTGACCTGTTGGTGGACAACTTCACTCGGGCCTCTGAGTCATCCGACGGACTCTCACGCGCCAGCATCATGAGTGCCGCACGAACGCAGGACTACCACCCGCCGATGTTCATCGACGGAATCAAATTCACGATGACCGCGGACCATGCATTGGGAATCCTGGCATTCCAGCCGTTCGAGTGGAACGCCGCTACCCAGGCGTTCGAGAAGCAAGGCGACGTGATCGACATTTCCGGCCGTTACGAGAACTGAAACGAGTACGCGAATGAACAAGGCACACAGGGGATTGCACCCTCGCGTCAAGGTGGACGAATACACCTCGAAGGGGTGGTGGTCCGACGAGACGATCGATCAGGTGTTCCGGGCGCAGGTGCGGGTACGCGGTGACGAACTTGCCGTGGTTGATCCGGCGAACCGGAGCGAGTTGTCCGGCGGAGATCCGCGACGCCTCAGTTGGAACCAACTGGAGAGCGAAGTCATCGCGCTCGCTGCCGGCTTCTCCGAGGTGGGTTTGGGCCGGGGAGATGTTCTGGGCGTGCAGATGCCCAATACCGTCGAATTGGTCGAGGTCTACCTTGCAGCGTGGTCTCTGGGGATCGTGGTCTCGCCATTGCCCATGCAGTACCGCGAACGTGAAGTGGAAGGAATGGCAAACCAGGCGGCGTTTGCAGCATTTGTCACCGTACCCAGTTTTGGTGACAGACTCCCTGCTACGGAGATCGCTGCAATCAGATCCCGGATTCCCTCTCTGAGATCGGTGTTCGCCTACGCTCCCGCATCCGAGCTTCCGGCCCAGTTGCCGGCCGGTGTCGTGGGGCTGAGTCCTCGGGCGGCCACCGAAACACAGCGCAGTGAATTGGATGTCCGAATCACCGAAGATCCCAACGACCCCAACGATGCGATGACGATCTGTTGGACCTCCGGGACCGAAAGCGAACCGAAGGGGGTCCCACGTTCGCACTACGAGTGGCTGGCCATCTGCTGGGCCACGATCGACGCTCCCGACATCGGCGTCGGCGACGTCTTGCTGAACCCGTTCCCGATGGTCAACATGGCCGGAATCAACGGAATGTTCCTGCCGTGGCTCCGCACGGGATGTGTACTGGTACAGCACCACCCGTTCGATCTTCGAGTTTTCCTCGGGCAGATCGAGGCCGAGCGCGTGACGTACACGGTAGCGCCGCCTGCGCTGTTGTGGATGCTGCTCGCCGACGAGTCGATGCTCGCGGCGGTCGACCTGTCGAGCTTGACTCGGATCGGTTCGGGTTCGGTGCCACTGCAACCTCCGATGGTCCGGGGATGGCAGGAGCGATACGGAATCGGAGTCATCAACTTCTTCGGATCCAACGAAGGCATCAGTCTGCTCTCCTCGCCTGCGGACATGCCGGATCCGGACGACCGCGCACGGTACTTCCCCCGCTTCGGTGTCGAGAACTTTCGCTGGAGCACCAGAATCTCCGACTGGATGGACGTGCGCTTGGTCGACGTGGTCACCGGCGAGGACATCACCGAAGTCGGGCACCCGGGTGAGTTGCGAATCAGCGGACCGACGGTCTTTGCCGGCTATCTCGGCGATCGGCCGTCTCCGTTCGACGAACGCGGATTCCTCTGCACCGGAGACATCTTCGAGATTGCCGGTGATCACGGGCAGTTTCTCCGCTACCTGGACCGGGGGAAGGACCTCGTGATCCGCGGCGGAATGAACATCGCCCCAGCCGAACTGGAGGGATTGATCGCCGAGCATCCGGCCGTCGCGGATGTGGCCGTCATCGGCGACCCCGACGAAGTACTCGGTGAGCGCGTCGCAGCAGTGGTCACGCTGCGGCCCGAGACGGAACTCGAGCTGGACGCTCTGGTCGCGTTCCTGAAGGACAAGCGCATTGCGTCGTACAAACTTCCCGAGCGGCTGGAGATTCGGAAAGAACTGCCGCGCAATTCGACCGGAAAGATCCTCAAGCGTGAGCTTCGACAGAAGAGTGTGGCATGAGTGTGATGAACGACAGTGACAAGCTTGCGTTGGCGCGTGAGATGTTCCAGGCGTGGGACGTCATGGACTGGACACGCGTCGTCGACTTGTTCGCCGAGGACGGTGTGCTCCACAGCGTCATGCAGGAACCTCTTGTCGGCAAGGAGGCCGTTGCGGGCCGAATTGCGTTACTGGCAAGCAAGTGTGAACGGATCACACTGAAGATCGAGTCTCTCGGCGTGATCGACGGAAGGGTATTTGTGCAGCGAGTGGACGACTTCCACTTCGACGGTACCCATGGCGTCGTTCCTGTTGTCGGAATCCTCAGCATGGCAGACGGACGGATCACCGAGTGGCTCGAGTACTACGACCGTCCGACACTGTTGGAGGGAATGGGTCTTGTCTCCGACTTCGAGTAGAGGTTTGCCGACCATCGACATCTCCCTGGGGTTGTGGCAGGACCGTCCGCCGCAGGAGGTGACCGCTACTGCACGCCTCGCCGACAGACTCGGGTTCGGCCGAGTGTGGGTGGGGGAGATGGCGACGTACGACGCCTTTGCTCTGGCGACGTCAGTCGGCACCGGATTCGAGCACTCCGAACTAGTGGTCGGCCCGCTCGCGGTGACGGTTCGTGATCCGGCGATGATCGCGATCGGGGCGGCGTCGGTATCCGACCTGACCGGGCGTGACGTATCGATCGCGTTGGGTACTTCCAGCACTGTCGTGGTCGAGAAATGGCATGGGCGAAGCAGATCCGGGGCGGCACGTGCACTTGCGGAGTCCGCCCGCGGTGTGCGAGCGCTCATGAACGGCGAGCGGGGTGAAGTCGCCGGCACGGTGATGCGGACCAGTGGATACCGGCTGCGACTTCAACCGCCGGGCGGCCGGCTGATCGTTGCGGCATTCGGGGACAAGGCGCTTCGGGCCGCGGTGGAGTTGGGCGACGAACTGGTGCTCAATCTGGTCAGCCCGGAGCAAGCGGGGCGCCTGATCACACGGTGCAAGGAAATCGCTGCCGAGTTGGAAACCGGCATGCCTTTCGTGTCGGTGTGGGCACCGGCTGCCGTCGCCGAGAATGGACCGTCACAGGTGTCGATCGATCAACTTCGACGCGGGCTCGTACCGTATCTGGCTGCTCCGGGGTACTCGGACATGTTCGTCCGCGCGGGCTTCGCTGATGTGATCGAGGCAGCCAGGGCCGGGGCCGCGCCGCGCGAGCTCTTGAGCCAGGTCTCGGACGCGATGGTGGCAACGGTGGGAATCGTCGGGACTCCGGCCGATGCCCGCGAGCAACTCGAGGCGTACCGAGCGGCGGGAGTGGACTCCGTCGTGGCCGTGCCTTCATCCACTGATTCGGATCCTGCCGGCAAAGTGACCATGGAACTTCTTGCGGAGATGGCATGACGGACCCCCGACGAACTTACTCTCAGGTAAGTTCGTCGGGGGTATGTCTAACCGAAGGAGTAGCCGTGAGTGATCGCGTTCGTGTCGAGGTAGTGCAGTCGGTGGCGTACGTGACGCTCAGCCGACCGGAGAAACTCAACGGTCTCGATCTGGACATGCTCGACGCCCTGGTGGACGCCGCTCGAACTATCGAAGCTGATCGTTCGATTCGGGGCGTGGTTCTGCAAGGCGCGGGTGACGCATTCTCGGCCGGGTTGGACTTCGCTTCTGCGGGCAAGCAGCCGAGGCGGATGGCGAAGGCCTTCGCGAAATTTCCCGGTCAGAAGACCAACCTCTTCCAACGCGCGTGCTGGGTGTGGCGCGAATTGCCCGTGCCGGTCATCGCGGTCGTTCACGGGCACTGCTTCGGCGGGGGACTGCAATTGGCGCTCGCCGCAGACTTTCGATTCACCACCCCCGATTGCACGTTCTCGGTGATGGAGGCGAAGTGGGGATTGATCCCCGACATGACCGGAACGGTCACGATGCGCGAACTCGCGGCAATGGACGTCGTGAAACGCCTCGCCATGACTGCTGAACTGTTCGACGGAAATCAGGCTCTCGAGTGGGGGTTCGTGAGCGGAGTCAGCGACAATCCGATCAAGCCGGCACAGGAACTGCTGTCGCAGATCGCGGTTCGCTCGCCGGACGCCGTCGCAGCGACGAAGACGTTGCTGCACAAGACCTGGAACCGCTCGCCTCGCGGCGCGTTCTGGATCGAATCGCGGATCCAACTGGCGCTGATGCGAGGCAAGAACCACAAGATCGTGCGTACAGCGAATGCTGCGAAGAAGTTGCCGGAGTTCGCCTTTCGAAAGTTCGGCTGACAAACTCCGGCATCGCGACGCCGTTGGGCGTCCACATTCAGGTCGATCACACCATCAGGTCTCGTCCTGATCGATCCTTGATGAGCATCGTGGCGACGAACGAGACCGCCGCCAGCAGGGCGAGGTAGATCGAGATGGCAAGGGTGCCACCGGTCTTGCCGAGGAGCCACTGTGCGACGGTGGGAGCAAAGGCGCCGCCGAAGATGGTGCCTACCGCATAGGAGATCGACGCACCGCTGTAACGGATCGAAGCCGGGAACAGTTCGGCGAACAACGCGGGTTGAGGTCCGTACGACAGCCCGAGTCCGACCGAGAACAGGATCATCGCCACGTAGATCCAGCCGAGATTCCCGGTGTCGATGAGGAGGAAGAACGGCACCGCGAAGAGGACCATTGCGAGGTTGCCCACGTTCATCACCGTGGTGCGGCCGCGTCGATCCGACCAGTAGGCGCCGATCATGGTGAAAACGCCCCACGTGACGGCACTTGCGAGCGTGGCAATCAGTAGTTCGGTCTTACCCAGGCCATAGGTCTTGGTTGCGTACGCGACGATGAATCCGCCGATCACCATGTAGCCGTTGCCGTTTGTGCCGATGAAGGACAGCGCCGCGAGTACGACCTGCTTCGGGTGTTTCTTGAACAGAGTTCGGATAGGCGTGTTGCTCTCGGTGCGGCGTTCCTTGAGTTCGGCGAATACGGGTGACTCGCTGACCTTGCTTCGAATGTAGAAGCCGACGCCGATCAACACGACGCTGAGCAGGAACGGCACTCGCCATCCCCAGGTGGTGAACTGTTCGTCCGTGAGGGTGAACGTGCACAGTGCCAAAACGCCGGTGGCGAGCAACATTCCGAGCGGTACTCCCATCTGTACGAACGCTCCGAAGAATCCTCGACGCTTGGTGGGTGCGTGTTCGACGGCAAGAAGAGCGGCCCCGCCCCATTCGCCGCCCGTCGAGAATCCTTGGACGACGCGAAGCAGGATCAACAGGATCGGTGCCCAGATTCCGATCGATGCATACGTCGGCAGCACGCCGATGAGAACCGTCGCGGCACCCATCATCGCCAACGTCGCGACCAGGACACGTTTGCGGCCGAGCCTGTCGCCGAGATAGCCGGCCACGATGGCACCGAGAGGACGGAAGACAAAGCTGATGCCGACCGTGACGTAGGAGACGATCTGGCCTGCCGAGCCCATCGGCTTGAAGAACAGGTCGGCAAAGATCAGGGCTGCAGCTTGGGCGTAGATGAAGAAGTCGTACCACTCGACGGTGGTGCCGACCATCGACGCCATCGCGGCGCGGTCGTATTCCTTCGCGGCGGGCTTGGTGCCAGTTCTGGTTGTGGTCATCGAGCTACTTTCTGCCAGTCACGTGGTTCACCGACACGGTGAAACTGCGAAGTCGGAACAGGGGAGAAACGCTGTTCGATCTGCGACGTTGCCGGTGTGCTCGGTGCATGCTTTTGGCTGACTCGGAGCGTTCCTGCGCGATCTCATCGTCGATATCGGCAACCGAATGATCGGTAGGTAATGAATTATGCAGAAGTGTGAGCGTCAACACAAGCGATGCCGGAAAAGTCTGATTGTTTGATGCGGAGCGTGCGAGAAGTCAGCGACTCACGTGTGGAGTGACGCCGCGATCCGCAGATCGATTTCCCTGGCGCTGAGCAGATGGTCGAGGACGAGAACCGCACAACCGAGGATGCCGGATTGTGCGCCGTGGCTGACCGAAGCGATCTGAAGCTTTCGGGTGGCAAGCGCCGTTGCGTTGCCGTAGACGGACTCCCGAAGCCCGGCGAGGAAGAGTTCGTCCGCCTCGGCCATGTCGCCGCCGATGATCAGGACCTCGGGATTGAGGAGATTGACCGCGCCGGAAATGACGTCGCCGATCAGTCGGCCGCTGCTTCTGATGAGCCGGCGGGCTTCGCTGTCGCCGTCCAGGGCGAGGCGGACGACATCACGCACGTGACCGACGCTTCGGCCCTGATCTCGGAGGGCATGCACGAGAGCCCAACCGCTGGCGACAGTTTCGACGCAGCCGACGTCGCCGCAGCGACACTTCATGCCCCGCGCTGCAGCGGTTTTGGTATGCCCGATCTCGCCGGACGCTCCGAGTGAACCGCGTTGGAGGACTCCGCCCATGACGATTCCTGCGCCGAGGCCGGTTGACGCCTTGATCATCAGGAGGTTGGGCGCACTCTCGCGTCGCTCGCTCAATTCGGCCAGAGCCATCACGTTGGCATCGTTGTCCGCGAACAGCGGAGCCGTGGTCACCGATGCCAGATAGGGGGCAAGCGCGACTCCGTCCCATCCCGCCATCATCGGAGAGTCGAGGCTTGCTCCCGCGGCGACGTCGACCGTTCCGGGAATGCTCAGTCCGATTCCGATGACCTCGGTAGACGCGCGGTGGACCTGGGCCAGTAGTGACGAAAGATGCTCGGCAATTTCGGGCATCAGTTCGTCGGGGCCGACCCCGACCGACTTGTCGATGTCTTCTGCCGCGAGGATCGTGCCCGCCAGGTCGGTGACGGCAAGTTGTGCCCGCGATCGACCGATGGCCACGACGAGAACCACGCCGGACGAGTTCGCGAAGGTGAGAGTGGACGGCGGCCGGCCGCCCGTCGACGGGCCCTCGTCGTCATCGGCGATCAAACCAAGCGATTGAAGTGCTGCAACCCTGGCCGATACCGCCGTCCTGGACAGGCCGGTGAGCTTCCCGATCTCGCTGCGCGTGGTCGCGGAACCGCTGCGTATCAGCGTGAATACCTCTCCCGCGGTAGCCGGAGTCGTGGACGGTCGGGTCATTGTCCTATTCAAGCATTCCTCGTCGGTAACTTCAGCGTGCGAAAGTTCGCATACTTTGTCCACAAAAAGACGTAAGTAGGTCTTGTGAAAAAGCAGAAGTAGGCATAGTCTGTGTCTTGACTCACTGCCACGGGCGTCCGAGGAGACGAGTCGCAGTTTCTGTGAAGCAGGGCGCACAAACAGGGGAGAACCTGATGAGCCGCACCGATACACAAGAGATCGTCGAGTTCGCACGTAAGTGGCAGCAGTTCGACGGTGGACCTGACGAAGAGATCTTTGTAACCTTCGGCCTCGCCCCGGACGAGTATTTCCGCAGGCTGCAGGCAATTCTCGACGACGGCGTCGTAGCGCTGACTCCGCCGGTCACCGGCGAACTCGCAACGGTCTGTGCACATCGACTCGGCCAATCGGTCAGGCGTCGATAAGTCCGACCCGGCGTCAGCCCAGAGTCACCCGAATCCGTGTCACCCGAGTAAGGAATTGAGGTCGCCATCATGCACAAGCACCTTCCGATGCCGTACCCGACCGCCGAAGTGTGGGACTGGCAGCTGCAGGGAGCCTGCCGCGGGCACGATTCCGCGGTGTACTTCCATCCGGACGGCGAGCGTGGACACGCCCGCGAGAACCGTGAACGCAACGCCAAGAAGGTCTGCGCGACGTGCCCTGTACTCCAGCAGTGCCGCGAACACGCACTCTCCGTCCACGAGCCGTACGGCATCTGGGGTGGAATGACGGAGACCGAGCGCGCAGAATATGTGCGATCGCTGCGTAAGCGCAGCAACCGGATGCCCGCGGTCGCCAACGCGAGCTGACGGTCCTTCGGAAAGGACGCCAGTGTGGCCCTCGTAGCCGGTATCGATTCGTCTACCCAGTCGTGCAAAGTCATTGTCCGTGATGCCGATTCGGGAGAGCTGGTACGAGAAGGGCGGGCGGCGCATCCCGTCGGTACCGAGATAGATCCGGCATGCTGGCTCGAGGCGATGGACAGTGCAATCGCCGCAGCGGGTGGGCTCGGCGACGTCGCAGCCGTATCGGTCGGAGCTCAACAGCACGGCATGGTGTGTCTGGACAGTGGCGGCGAGGTCGTCAGACCGGCGTTGCTGTGGAACGACACTCGCTCGGCGAAGGCTGCGACCGATCTGGTCGAAGAGCTCGGCGGACCCAAGGCGTGGGCAGACGCAGTTGGTGTAGTTCCGGTCGCCGCGGTCACGGCAAGCAAGCTTCGATGGCTGGCAGATCACGAACCCGGCAATGCCGATCGCACTGCCGCGGTGTGTCTTCCGCATGACTGGTTGTCCTGGAAGTTGGGTGGGTCCGGCTCGATCGAGGAGCTTGTTACCGACGCGGGCGACGCCAGTGGAACCGGCTATTATGCTGCCTCGACGCGCGAATATCGTAAAGATTTGCTGGCGTTGGCATTTCGCGGTCGAACCCCGCATGTTCCCCGAGTTGCATCGCCGAACGAAAAGATCGGAAGTACACGTTCCGGAGGTATTGTCGGGCCTGGCACCGGTGACAATGCCGCAGCCGCACTGGGTTTGGGGGCAGTTCCCGGTGACGTGATCATCTCGATCGGAACATCCGGCGTCGTCTCGGCTGTATCGGCCACCCCCACGCATGATCCCGGCGGGAACGTGGCAGGATTCGCGGACGCAACCGGCCTGCACTTGCCGCTGGTGTGCACTCTCAACGGCGCGCGCATTCTTGATGCGACGGCGTCCATTCTCGGTGTCGATCACGCCGAACTGTCGCGGTTGGCGTCGACGGCGCCCCTCGGAAACGACGGGCTGGTCATGATTCCGTACTTCGAGGGTGAACGGACGCCCAACCGCCCTGACGCCACGGGGGCCATGCACGGATTCCGGCTGCAGAACTCGACGCCTGCGCACTTTGCACGAGCCGCAATCGAAGGGCTCCTGTGCGGCTTGGCCGACGGCGTCGACGACCTGGTTCGTCAAGGCGTCGAGGTGAAGCGAGTTCTCCTCGTGGGAGGCGGAGCGAAGTCGCGCGCTCTCTGTGAGATCGCGCCGGCAATTCTCGGAGTGCCGGTCGTGATCCCTGCTCCGGGTGAGTACGTCGCCGAAGGGGCATGCAGGCAAGCAGCATGGGCACTGTCCGGGGACACGCAGCCGCCGGTGTGGCCGAAACCGGAAGAGCGACGATTCGACGCCGAACCAGCTCCCCACGTGCGCGAGCGCTACGCGTCGTTGCGCGAACTCACCGAAGGTGTCTGAGCGCTCCCTACAGAAGCCCGAACTTCCGCACTGCGTCGAGTAGCGCGTGCGGGCGTTCGGTCGTCGGCAGGGGATCGACGAGTGCGAACTGGCAACCGACGTCACGGGCAGCGCCGTCGGCGATGTCGCTGTCACCGACCATCAGAGTCTGCGCCGCATCCACATCGAGTTGTGCGAGGGCGTACTCGAAGATCGCCGGTTCAGGCTTGACTGCACCCACCTCGAACGAGAGAACGAACTCGTCGACCCAGACGTCCCAGCCGCGGTCGGCGAACGCCGGACGGATGTCGAAGGCGATGTTGCTCAAGACGGCAGTGCGTATGCCCTTCTCCGACAGTGACTTCAGGACCTCGCCGGTATCCGGGTACGGCGACCACTGATCCGGATCGACCAGCAGGGCGTAGAAAGCTTCGGCCCGAACCGGATCGGGCACCCCGGACTTACTCAACACGTCGAGGTAAGCCTGACGATGCAACTTCGGATCCCGGTCGCGGTTCTCCCACGCGTAGATCTCCGCTTCGTCCATCTCCACGGTTCTGCCCACCGGCGCGGTCATCCGACGCATCAGCTCGGCTTGAGCGTGCAC
Source organism: Rhodococcus sp. Ni2 (assembly GCF_021352185.1). Classification (NCBI taxonomy): domain Bacteria; kingdom Bacillati; phylum Actinomycetota; class Actinomycetes; order Mycobacteriales; family Nocardiaceae; genus Rhodococcus; species Rhodococcus sp. Ni2. The sequence goes on along the minus strand of NZ_WOXZ01000001.1, from coordinate 599,279 downwards.
GTCGAGCGGATCGCCTTGGTGATCGACGAGGTGCTCGGTCCAATCGTCGCTCTCCTCCAAACGGAAGAGGGTTCCGGAGAAATCGAACAGCGTCGCGGCGATATGTCCGTCTTGATGGGCCGTGCTGTCAGTGTTCACCTCGACAGGTTATCGGCGTCCGCTTTCCGATGCGTGATGTGAGCCAGTGCACGCGTACTTTGAGAGAGCACATTTTCCGAGGTTCCCCCGACGGGCACGATTTCGATGCCCCGGATGAACCGAACGACGAGGGGGATCCTCCGTGTCCGACCACGCGAATACACCAGACCTGACGAAGCCGTCCGGCGAAGACCCCCACCTCTCACGTCAGCTGTCCAACCGGCATATCCAGCTGATCGCCATCGGTGGTGCCATCGGCACCGGACTGTTCATGGGATCGGGCAAGACGATCTCGCTCGCCGGGCCTTCCGTGATCTTCGTGTACATGATCATCGGATTCATGCTCTTCTTCGTCATGCGGGCGATGGGGGAGCTGCTGCTCTCGAACATGGCGTACAAGTCGTTCTCCGACTTCGCCGCGGATCTGCTGGGCCCCTGGGCTGGATTCTTCACCGGCTGGACCTACTGGTTCTGCTGGATCGTCACCGGCATCGCGGACGTCATCGCGATTTCCGGGTACTTCAAGTACTGGTGGCCAGGGCTCGCGGCGTGGATTCCTGCTTTGCTGACGATCGCGGCGCTGTTGCTCCTCAATCTCCCGACCGTTCGCGCTTTCGGTGAAACCGAGTTCTGGTTCGCGCTGATCAAGATCATCGCCATCGTCAGCCTGATCGTCGTCGGCATCGTCATGGTCGTCTCCGGGTTCACGGCGCCGAACGGTGCCACCTCGGGTATCGACAACCTCTGGAACGACGGCGGGATGTTCCCGACCGGATTCATGGGCTTCGTCGCCGGCTTCCAGATCGCCGTGTTCGCCTTCGTGGGTATCGAGCTCGTCGGTACGACGGCAGCCGAGGCCAAGGACCCGGAGAAGAATCTGCCGAAGGCCATCAACTCCATCCCCATTCGTGTCCTGCTGTTCTACGTCGTTGCACTGACCGTGATCATCGCGGTGACTCCGTGGCGTGAAATCAGCGCAGACAAGAGTCCGTTCGTCGCCATGTTCACACTCGCCGGCCTCGGCATCGCTGCATCTGTCATCAACTTCGTCGTGCTGACCTCCGCGGCATCTTCGGCCAACTCGGGTATCTACTCCACCTCGCGCATGGTGTTCGGCCTTGCGCAGGAGGGCGACGCACCGAGGGCCCTCGGCAAGCTGAACTCACGCAAGGTCCCCGCGAACGCCCTGATGTTCTCGTGCATCTTCCTGCTGGCGTCGTTGATCCTGCTGTTCTCGGGCGATTCCGTGATCGAGGCCTTCACCATCGTCACGACCATTTCGGCGCTGCTGTTCATGTTCGTATGGACGATCATCCTGGCGAGCTACATGGTGTACCGGAAGCGTCGTCCGCACCTGCACGAGGCGTCGAAGTTCAAGATGCCCGGCGGCATCGTGATGTGCTGGGTCGTGCTCGCGTTCTTCGTCTTCATTCTCTGGGCACTGACAACCAAGGACGACACCCTGCAGGCACTTCTCGTCACGCCGATCTGGTTCGTGGTTCTGGGCATCGCGTGGGCGATCATCCGGCGTCGACCCGCTCACCGGGCACGATACGACGCATTCAAGTCAGAACTGGACGCCAGCCGACAGAACGGCGAGAAATAGTTTTGGTCAAGATCGGGTAACGGTGGCGGCCGCCTTGATCAAACTGTTACATTCTTCGGCAGACAGAGGAGCGGGCTTCATCAGAAGGACGCTGCACGCCGACGACTGACGGAGTACACACTGTGGGAAACCACCACCGCACGGGCAATGACGATGTTGTCTTCGAGATCGATCCCGAGGCAGCAAGCGGCCGCCACCGCACCCCGTCGGCTGGCCCTGGTGCCGGTGTCAAGGCAGGTGTCGTAGCTGCGGCTACCGGTGCGCTCCTCGTCGGTGCAGGCCAGATGGGTGCAGGAACCGCTGCTGCGGCGCCGGCAACACAGACCATCGCCGGCATCGAAATCCCGCAGGGTCTGCTTCCCGAGGGCGTTGTCGTTCCGGCTGAATTGGCGGCACTTCCGGCTCTCGACATCCCCGAGCTTCCCGATTTTGCTGCCGACCTCAACACGCAGGCACAGCAGTTCCTCGCTGGGATCAACCCCGGCACCTCAGCTCGTACCGTGCAGCCGGTGTCCGGAACGCTGACCTCCACCTTCGGTTCGCGCTGGGGAGCACACCACGGTGGCCTCGACATCGCGGCTCCGATCGGTACGCCGATTCTGGCTGCAGCCGACGGCCAGGTCATCGACGCCGGCCCGGCGTCAGGTTTCGGCCTCTGGGTCCGCGTCCAGCACGACGACGGCACGGTCACCACGTACGGCCACGTCAACGACTACCAGGTCAACGTCGGCCAGCGCGTCAACGCCGGCCAGCAGATCGCCACCGTGGGTAACCGTGGCCAGTCCACCGGCCCGCACCTGCACTTCGAGGTTGCCGAGAACGGCGCAAAGGTCGATCCCGCAGCGTGGCTGCAGGCTCGCGGCGTAGCTGTCACCTGGGTCGACAACTCGTAGAAGAAACTTTCGGAGAACTGCGGTGGCGTCGGGAAATTCTTCCCGGTGCCACCGCAGTTCTCGTTTGTCGGTGACACCGGACGGATAGCCTTCAGTGACGTTGATCGTCGAAGGGGGGAATGCGCAATGGGTGCAGAGGTCACGGCGCGAGAATTCACCAGAGCCGACCGTAGGCTCTTTCGTAAGAAGGTGCGCTCGTGCGTCGACGCCATGAAGCAGATGCTCGACGGTGGTGACTTCCGAGACGCCGTCGACAAGCCCGCTCCGCTGTTGGGCATGGAGATCGAGTTCAACCTCGTGACCGGCGACATGACGCCCGCGATGTCCAACCGTGAAGTGCTCGAATCCATCGACGACTCTGCGGTTTTCCAAACCGAGCTCGGACAATTCAACGTCGAGATGAACGTCGAGCCCGGCCCACTCACCGGTGATGCGACTTTCGAATTGGAGAAGAAACTGCGGGCGTCCCTCGACGTCGCAGACGCGCGAATCCACGCGCACGACGCCGAGATGGTGATGATCGGGATGCTGCCGACACTGCAGCTCGAGCATCTCGATCGTGAGTGGATCACCGCCAACCCGCGCTACGAATTGCTCAACGAGCAAATTTTTGCCGCGCGAGGAGAGGACATCGAACTCGACGTCGAAGGTGTCGCGCTACCCGGTGGCGACGTGGAAATCCTTCGGGCCGACACCAATTCGGTGGTGCCGGAGGCGGCTTGTACGTCCATGCAGTTGCACCTGCGCGTCGCGCCGGAAGAATTCGCAGCGCACTGGAATGCCGCGCAGTGTCTGGCCGGAGTACAGGTGGCGCTTGCGGCCAATTCCCCTTTCCTGGCAGGGAAGGCGCTTTGGCACGAATCACGCATTCCGATCTTCGAACAGGCAACGGACACCCGAACTTTCGAGCTCAAGAACCAAGGTGTGCGACCGCGAGTGTGGTTCGGTGAGCGGTGGATCCATTCGGTTCTCGACCTGTTCGAGGAGAATTCACGGTACTTCCCGGCGCTGCTCCCTGATGTCTCGGACACCGATCCACTGGAAGTGCTCGCGGCGGGCGGGGTTCCGGAGTTGAGCGAGCTTCAGATGCACAACGGCACGGTCTATCGCTGGAATCGGCCTGTCTACGACTGCTCGGATGGCAAGCCGCACTTGCGTATCGAGAATCGGGTGCTGCCGGCCGGGCCGACCGTCGTCGACATCATGGCCAATGCGGCCTTCTACTACGGAACCGTTCGCGCATTGGTGAACGCGGAGCGGCCACTGTGGTCGCACATGTCGTTCCATGCGGCCGAAGAGAACCTGCACATCGGCGCCAAGTACGGACTCGACGCCACCCTGTACTGGCCGGAGATCGGTTGGGTCGGTGCCGACGAGTTGGTCCTGCGAAGGCTGCTGCCGTTGGCGGACGAGGGTTTGGCCGACTTCGGATTGTCCGCCGCGGCCCGCGATCGGTACCTCGGCGTGATCGAAGGGCGGTGCATGAATCGGCAGACCGGTGCCGCCTGGCAACGCGAGCAAGTGGCGCACGCGGAGGCCTCGGGCGCGGACCGCTCGACTGCGCTCACCGGAATGCTCCGCGGTTACGTGGAGAACATGCGGACGGGAGATCCTGTTCACACCTGGTCCTGATTGCTCTGCTAATTCTCCTATCCGTCAACAGTTTCGGGGACCTAAGTCCCCGAAATGAAGAGGGGGCGACCCCAAAAAAGCCGGACAAGTGGGATGGTTAGAGTGAAAGTGGCTCGGTTACTTCTTCAGGAAGGTGGGCACATGAGTTCACGCGAACATAACAGTGTTGTTGTCGGAGTCGAGGGTTCGGACACTGCGTCCACAGCGCTCCGCGAGGCCGCGAAAATCGCCGCCCAGCGCGAATTGCGACTCGACATCATCCACGCTCTCGACTTCGCGCCTTACGGTTTCGGCGGACCGTACGTCGACGCGGGTGGGGTGTACGAATGGGTCGAAGAGGCCGGAAAAGCGATCTTGGCAGAGGCGGAACAATTCGCCCGTGAGATCGATCCGAAACTCGAAGTTCACACCGAAATCGCCATCGGCAGCGCAACTCAGTGGCTGATCGAGAGTTCGGCACAGGCCAGGCGGGTCGTTGTCGGAGCGTCGGCGTCAGGCAAGGCGGCGACAGCAGTCCTCGGCAATACCGCGGTCGGTGTGGCCAGTCACGGCAAGTGTCCGGTCATCGTCGTCCGAGACCGCGATGGTGCGGTGCCCTCGGAAGGACCCGTAGTGGTCGGCGTCGACGGCAGCGCATTGAGCGCCCAGGCCGTCGGTGCGGCTTTCGAGGAAGCGTCGTTCCGCGGAGTCGAGTTGGTGGCGTTGCACGTGTGGAGTGACCTCGGCAGTGCGGCATTCGAAGACCCGAGGGCCGCTGCGCTTGCCCCGCAGTCTCTCGAAGAGGAAGAGCACGCGGTACTCAGCGAGAGCTTGGCCGGATGGTCGGAGCAATACCCGGACGTGAAGGTCCGGCGCGAGGTATACCTCGACAACCCACGCGGACGGCTGTTGGACTGGTCGGCAAAAGCGCAGCTCGTCGTAGTCGGAAGCCGTGGTCGCGGTGGATTCCGCGGCATGTTGCTCGGCTCGACCAGCAACACCCTGATCGCTTCGGCCAAGTGCCCCGTCATGGTGGTTCGCCCCGAAGAATCCTGACCCTCGACAGGCTCTCCCACTACCCCGTTCATTTCGGTCATCGAATATGAACGGGGTAGTCACATGAATGCGGACTCAGGTTCCGTAGTGTTCGATGTGAGTAAGTGTTCGATGGGAGTACCACTGCTCGTGTGCGCGTCGCACACGGCAGCAATCGTCAGGATTGGGGTTACAACGTGCGTATCGGTATGGGTTTGAACTACAGCGGCGGGTTCGCCGAAACCGTCGAAGAGGTCGGTGACCTGGAGAAGGCGGGCCTCGACATCGCCTTCGTCCCGGAGGCGTATTCCTTCGACGCCGTCAGCCAGCTCGGTTACCTGGCGGCCAAGACGTCGACCATCGAACTCGCTTCGGGAATCTTTCAGATCTACACCCGTACCCCTTCGTTGACCGCCATGACGGCGGCGGGCCTGGACTTCGTCTCCAACGGTCGCTTCGTGATGGGACTGGGCGCTTCCGGACCGCAGGTGATCGAGGGGTTCCACGGCGTCAAGTACGACGCTCCGCTGGGACGCACACGTGAGGTCGTCGAGATCTGCCGTCAGGTATGGCGCCGCGAGAAGGTCGAGTACCAGGGCAAGTACTACCAGGTTCCCCTCCCCGCCGAGAAGGGCACCGGACTCGGAAAGCCGCTCAAGCTGATCAATCATCCTGTGCGTGAGCGCATCCCGATCCTGATCGCTTCGCTCGGACCCAAGAACGTCGAGCTGACGGCGGAAATCGCCGAAGGCTGGGAACCTATCTTCTTCCATCCGGAGAAGGCAGCAAGCGTGTGGGGTGAGCCGATCGCCAAGGGCAAGGCCAAGCGCGATCCGAGCCTCGGTGAGCTTCAGGTGTACGCGTCGCCGGCACTGGCCATCGGTGACGACGTCGACCACATGCTCGACTGGGTACGCCCGAGCCTTGCGCTCTACATCGGTGGCATGGGCGCCAAGGGCAAGAACTTCTACAACGATCTCGCGGTGCGCTACGGCTACGAAGAGGCCGCCGAGAAGATCCAGGATCTCTACCTCGCGGGCAAGAAGGACGAAGCCGCAGCAGCAGTGCCGGACGAACTGGTTCGCGCAGTGTCGTTGATCGGTCCCGAGAGCTACGTCAAGGAACGCGTCGCAGCCTTCGCCGAAGCCGGTGTCACGACGCTCAACGTCACGCCGTTGGCGGCCGACCGCAACGGCCGAGTGCAGCTGATCGAGAAGTTCCGCAAGATTTGTGACTGACCCTGCTGTGCGCCTTTATTAACCGCCGGCGGTTAACAAAGGCGCACAGCAGAGCAGGTGGTTCGGGATCTCCTGCGTACGAAACCCGATTTTGGGCGCTTGTTTACAGGACTTTTTTCACTTCTGACCGGTCGGGTTCTTCACCTAACGTGGATCGAGTAGCCAGGGTTTGCGTGCGAATCCGGCACCGGTGGCCTCGTTGACGCCCGAAAGGGATGTTGGCGGGGCCGTTGCCGCAGTCCACCCGAACACCCAATGTCCGATTCGGGACTCGCGTCGGCTGATGAATCCTTTTTGCCGTCATTGGGCAATAGTGTGAGGGCGAAGAGATTCTGTGGTCGATTGTGGAGGGACGAACATGAGTGCAACCAAACCCGTCGTCGTAGCGGTAGACGGTTCGGAATCGGCGTCGTCGGCTGTCGTCTGGGCGGCGAGGACCGCGGTGGCGCTCGGTCGACCGCTCCACATCGCGACGGTGGTGCACATCCCAGCCTTCTACTACTCCGAGCCTTACCTCGCCGAGAGCTTCAAGGACGAACTGCGGCGCACTGCCACCGCTCGTCTGGACAGCGCACAGATTCTCGCGCGGCAAAGCATCGACGACGACCTCGAGATCGTCACCGAACTACTCGACGGCAGCGTCTCCGATCGCCTGATCGAATTGTCCAAGGGCGCGTACATCATTGCGCTCGGCCCTCGCGGGCACGGCGAATTCACCGGATTGGTCGTCGGTTCTGCGACGGTCTCGGTTGTCTCGCACGGCGAATCTCCGGTTGCAGTTGTCCGAGGACGGACGCTCGACGGTCGGCCGCCGACCGAGGGCCCCGTCGTCGTCGGTGTCGATGGATCCGAAAGCAGCATCGAGGCAGTCGAGCACGCTTTCGAGCAGGCCTCCGCGCGGGGCGCCACCTTGATTGCCGTCAACGTGTGGAGCGACGTGAGTGTGCAGCCCTCGTTGGGTGCCACCCCCGACGACCCCCTGTGGAGCAGCATCCAGACGGGCGAGGAAGTTGTCCTCGCCGAGCAATTGGCCGGATTCACCGAGCGTTACCCGGACGTCGTCGTCGAAAGAGTCGTCGCGCGTGACCGTCCGGTCCGAGTCCTGAGCGAATACGCGGAGACGGCGCAGTTGATAGTCGTCGGCAGTCGCGGGCGCGGCGGATTCGCAGGAATGCTCCTCGGATCGACCAGTCGGGCGCTCCTGCACACCGCGGATTGCCCGGTTCTCATCGTCCGGCACGTCAACAAGTGAAGAGAATGCATTCCATGAGTTCTGAGTCCACCGTCTCCGGTACCGTTCGACGTGAGATGTCTTTTGGAGGGGTTCGATGACAACGCGGATATTCCTGGTCGACGATCACGAGATCGTCAGACGCGGATTGTTCGACCTACTCGGTGGGGTCGAGGACTTCGTGGTGGTGGGCGAGGCGGCGTCCGTGGGGGAAGCGCTGGCCGCGGTACCGCAGAGCAACGCCGACGTCGCTGTTCTGGACGTACGCCTGCCTGACGGCAACGGCGTCGAACTGTGCCGAGAACTCCGCTCGATGCTTCCCGACCTCCGCTGCCTGATGCTCACGTCGTACGCCGACGACGAGGCGTTGCTCGACGCGATCATGGCGGGCGCCTCGGGATTCGTCCTCAAGCAGATTCTCGGAACCGATCTGGTCGCTGCAGTCCGCACAGTCGGGCGCGGCGGTTCACTGCTCGACAGTCGTGCAACCGAGGCGCTGATGCAGCGGATCCGCAGCGACCGTACAGCTGATCCGTTGGCCGAACTTTCCGATCAGGAGCGAGCAGTCTTCGACCTCATCGGAGAAGGGCTCACCAACCGGGAGATCGGCGCGCGATTGTTCCTCGCGGAGAAGACGGTCAAGAACTACGTGACGCGTCTGCTCTCGAAGCTGGGCATGCAGCGTCGTACTCAGACTGCGGTGCTGGCGACCGAAATCCGTAGCGGCAGTCGCTAGGATCTAACGACCGGATTTCGGTCGATTCGAGTTGGTGCGACCGAGCGGTACTCGCCAGAGCAGGCGTGCACCGCTCGGATCGTGATTGACGATCGTGCACGTACCGCCGCAATGTTCGGCGCGGCGCTCCAGATTGTGCAGTCCACTCTTGTGGAAGTCGGAGGGGAGTCCGACGCCGTCGTCCTCGATCGTGATCGCAAATTCGACGTCCGCGGTGACAGCGATGGTGATGTGGCGTGCGTGTGCATGCCGAAGGACGTTGCTCAACCCCTCACGCAGCACGGCTTCGGCGTGCTGGTGGATCCCGGGATTCACCAGAGTGTCGATGGCGCCGGAGAATTGGACGCTCGGGGTAACAGCGGACTGTGCGGTGGCGTCGCCGATGACATCGAGGAGGCGCCGGCGCAGGCTCGACGAATCGGTGGCTGTGGGAGTCTGCAGATCGAAGATGGTTGTCCGGATCTCGCGGACTGTCTTGTCGAGCTGTTCGAGGGATCGTTTGACAATCGCGCGCGCCGACTCCGGGAGGGTCTCGTCCGGAAGCGTGCTCTGCAGGCTCATTCCGCTCGCGAACAGTCGCTGGATGACGTTGTCGTGCAGGTCTCGTGCGATGCGGTCGCGGTCGGCGAGAACGGACAACAGGCGTTGCGCCTTTTGTTTCTCGTCGAACTCGATTGCAACGGAGCCGAGTTCGGCCATCGACTCGATCCGGGTCAGTTCGTCGTGATCCCAGTGCGTGTTGGTGGAATTCGACGCCACGATGACCGCGCCGACTACACCCGAGGCGACGCACATCGGTGCCACGACCGCACTCCCAGCCGACGGCACCAGTTCGGTGAGTGCGCCTAAAGTGGTGAGTACCTGTAGCTTTCGAGTGCTCCGCACCACGTCGAACGGATAAGTGGTCGCCGGGATTCTGACTCCACGTGACGTGGTCCGGGCGCTGGCCGCGGCGTGAACCTGTGCGTAGCCGTTCTCGCAGATCACCACGATCACGTCGTCGACGCCGGTCAGGTCCCGAACGCGACTGGCAAGAAGTTGCAGGCCGTCCTCGAGCGAGTCACCGGCCAGCAACCGCGAGCGGATGGCAGATGTTGCGGTGAGCCATCTTTCACGAGTTCGTGACTGCTCGAACAGTCGGGCGTTTTCCACAGCGATACCGGCTGCGATGGCGAGGGCTTCGAGAATGACCTCGTCTTCCTGGGTGAACTCGGCCTGTCCCCGTTTCTCGGTCAGGTAGATGCTTCCGAACACCTTTCCCCGCATCATGATCGGCGCCCCGAGGAAGCTCTCCATCGGTGGATGATTTGCGGGGAATCCCACCGATTCGGGATGGTCGCCGAGATGGGCCACACGCAAAGTCTGCGGGTGATTCATCAGAACACCCAGCACGCCATGACCTTCGGGGAAATGTCCCATGGTCGCGCGTTGGGACCCGGAGATTCCCTCGTACACGAATTCCGAGAGCCCGCCCCCTGGCGCCGCGACCCCCAGGGCGCCGTAGCGGCAATCCAGAACCGTTGTCGCAGAGGTGATGATCCGTTGAAGCGTCAGGTCGAGGTCCAGGCCGGAGCCGACCACCAGGACCGCCTCGAGCAGGCGGTGGAGTGTCGGTATGTCGGCATTGGAATCGCCCAGGCGGTCGAGCAACTCGCCGAACGTACGTGCCGGACTGTGACCCGAAGCTTCGACCATGGTCGAAGCATATCGCCTCACCGAACGTCAGCTCTCCTGGCGGCGACCTTCCCACCACGACGACCAGTGATGCTTGATCTCGTCGAACTCGTCATCGCTCAGGTCGTAGGTGGTCAGCAGGATGGACATGCCTCCGTCGGGCCGCTGCGCCGTCACCGACTGGGTGGCGACAGACAGCAGGCCAGGGCCGAGATCCTCGACTGTCAACCCGAATTGGTGGTCGGTGACGTAGTCGACTACGCCTTCGAAATAGTCGCCGGGAGCGATTGTCACCGCGTACCGACTTCCCGCTTCCAATTCGATTTCGGTGAACCCGAGGACGCTTGCCACGTTCTCACCGGGGAGCAGAAGGCCGTCGAGATAAATGGTTTTACGCTCGGCCAGTCCGTGGTGCTCCACTGCGAATCTGAGCAGCTGGAGGAATGTCGTCCAGCCCTCGGTGATGTCGTCGTACCAGTCGTCGTCGGCAGATTTGGCCGGCCGATCGATGCGGACGACCGTCTTGCCGTCCTGTTCGCGAAGTGAGAAACGGTCGCCGTTTCCGAGTTTCAGCGTCAACGCTTCGGGGTCGGCCTCAGCGGTGGAGTAGATCTGGGTGATTTCGTCGTCGAGTCCGTCGTACTCCCAGCCGAACCAACGTCGAATCAGCGACGGGTCGCGCAGCGCGGGCCAGAGTACGGACGGGGCTGCGATGACGGACACTTCGATCACGGTTTCGCTCACGCGGAAGACGCTACCGATTTCAGCCCTTCATGGCGACGGTCAGTAGAAATGCAACGTCTTCGAGCGCTTCGACGCTGTGCCGGTCGGCCGGGACGGTCAGGAAATCACCCGTGGATCCTTTCCACTGGTCGCTCCCACATACAAGATTCAGCTTCCCGCTCAGTACCAACAATGTGGCTTCGCCCGGACTGTCGTGTTCGGCGAGGCTCTTGCCGGCGCTCAGCGCGATCACCGTTTGTCGCAGGCTGCGCTGGTGGCCGCCGTAGACGGTTTGTGAACTGCGACCGCTGGTCGCCGAGCCCGCCAGTTTCAACTGTTGGCGAGCGAGAGCGGTCAGTGACTTCTTGTCCATCGAAGACCTCTCGGAAGCGGTGAATGTCCTTCTTGGAGTATGACCGACTCACTCGCGAGGTGCCTCGTTATCGGCGGAAGTCGGTCAGCGCGTGTACTCCAACCAGCGGAAGCGCAGGCCGCTCTTCTCCGAGGTCTGCCAGGGCTCGTCGGATTTCAGGTTCCATTCGGGGCCGATCTCGGGAGCAAAAGCATCACCGGCGATGTCGAGGTCGATCTCGGTCACCAGTAGATGCGTCGCGAATGGCAGTGCAGCCGAATAAATTTGCCCGCCACCGACGACGAAGACGTCACCGTCCGGCAACGCCAGGGCGTCGTCCAGACTGCGGACCACCTCGGCGCCTTCGGCGTGCCATTGCGGATCGCGTGTGACGACGATGTTCCGACGCCCGCTGAACGGACGGAACTTCGATGGAATGGAGTCCCAGGTGCGCCGCCCCATGATTACCGGATGGCCCATGGTGACGCGTTTGAAGTAAGCCATGTCCTCGGACACGCGCCACGGGATCGAGTTGTCGGCGCCGATGACGCCGCCGTGGGCCTGCGCCCAGATGAGGGTGACTGTGCGATCGGTCATCGTCAGACCGCTACCGGTGCTTTGATCGCGGGGTGGTGCTGGTAGTCGACGATCTCCACGTCCTCGAAGGTGTAGTCGAAGATGGAGTCGCGCTTGTTCAGCTTCAGGGTCGGCAACGGCAGCGGTTCGCGGCCGAGCTGCTCGGTCACCTGGTCGACGTGATTGTCGTAGATGTGGCAGTCGCCGCCGGTCCAGACGAACTCGCCGACGTCGAGTCCGGCCTGCTGGGCCATCATGTGGGTGAGCAGCGCGTAGCTGGCGATGTTGAACGGAACGCCGAGGAACATGTCGGCGCTGCGCTGGTACAGCTGGCAGGAGAGCTTGCCGTCGGCGACGTAGAACTGGAAGAAAGCGTGGCACGGCGCCAGGGCCATCTGCGGAATGTCGGCGACGTTCCACGCCGAAACGATGATCCGCCGCGAATCGGGGTTGGAGCGCAGAGCCTCGACGGTCTGCGTGATCTGGTCGATGTGCTCGCCCGAAGGGGTGGGCCAGCTACGCCACTGGACGCCGTAGACGGGGCCGAGTTCACCGTTCTCGTCGGCCCACTCGTCCCAGATGGAGACGCCGTGCTCGTGCAGCCACGCCACGTTGGAGTCGCCGCGCAGGAACCACAGGAGTTCGTTGACTATCGACTTGAGGTGGACCTTCTTGGTGGTGACGAGCGGAAAGCCGTCGGCAAGATCGAAACGCATCTGGTGACCGAAGATGCTGCGGGTGCCGGTTCCGGTTCGATCGGATTTGGCGGTACCCGTCTCCATGACGAGCCGGAGGAGGTCTTCGTAAGCAGTGGAGACAGTCACGGGAATCAGTCTAGGGCCTGCCCTGCTGTGCGCCTTTATTAACCTCCGGCGGTTAATAAAGGCGCACGGCAATATAGCCTCGGCACATGCGCGAACTCTTGGTGATCGGTATCGGTGCTGGTGATCCCGACCAGGTGACGGTTCAGGCGATCAAGGCCATGAACAGGGCCGATACCTTCTTCATCATCGGAAAGGGTGACGAGAAGCAGGCCCTGGTCGACTTGCGTACCGGCATACTCGACGAGCACGTTCACCTCGACTACAAGGTGGTCGAGATCACGGACCCGCCGCGGGACCGAACCCCGACCGACTACGAGGGCGTCGTCGAGGACTGGCACGAGCGTCGGGCCGCGAAATTCGAAGCGGAATTCGCGGCCGAACCTGGCGTCGGCGCGATTCTCGTCTGGGGTGACCCTTCCCTCTACGACAGCACTCTGCGGATCGTCGAGCGCGTGCTCGCTCGCGGGAGAGTTTCGTTCGACTACTCCGTCATCCCGGGAATCACCAGCGTGCAGTCGCTGGCTGCACAACACCGGATCGTCCTGAACCGAATCGGCGAACCCATCCACATCACGACCGGCCGCAAACTGGCCGAGGGATTGCCCGACGGCGTGGACAATGCCGTCGTGATGCTCGACGCGCATTGCACCTTCACTCAGGTAAGCGAAAACGACGCCGAGATCTGGTGGGGCGCGTACCTCGGGACCCCGGACGAGGAGTTGATTTCCGGCAAACTGCGTGACGTCGAAGATCGGATCGTCGCTCGCCGGGCGGAGTTGCGTGAGAAGCACGGTTGGATCATGGACACGTACCTCGTTCGGCGCTGACAACCGACCCTGAATTTGCCGCCTCGATCCTGCACTCTTGATCCCGAACGACGGTCTGCGCACCTATGATCTGCGCATGACATCGTTCGGGCAGGACCGACTGCAGTCGATTCTGCCCGCGCCGCGTGGCCGTGAAAAATCAGCTGTGAAGTCGGCTTTCGACCTTCTGGTTCAGTGGTATCGGCGTCCTGATCAATTCGACAGTTTCAATCGATACCTCGCCACGAAGGGCCTGGAGCTAGCTGTCCGATTGCTGGTCATCGGCTCGCTGACGACGGTCATCATTGCGATGACTCTGCTGCGCTTCAGCGACGCGGGCGTGCACAACCACGTCACCAGCGTCGTCAACGCCGTCATCATCGCCGTCACGATTGCGGTGATCGTGCTCTTCTGCCTTCTGCCCGAAATCACGCGTCGGTGGTCGTACTTCTTTGTCGCCTACTGCGAGGTCGGCGTATTCGTCGGTGTGTTCTTGAACAACGACCCTTTCATCGGGTTGATCCAGTGTGTGCTCTTCGTACTGATCGGTGGTTACATCGCGTACTTTCACAACGCGAGACTCCAGGCGGTTCACATCGCGCTGTCCATCGTGGTTCTGGCAGTGGTCGGCCGAAAGGTTGCGGTCTACGCGGATCCTGCGTTGGCCACCGCACTGTGTCTGATCATCGCCACCGGGATCGTGGTCATCCCGTTCGCCTGCCAGTTCGTCCTCTCACTTCTCGGCTCCGACGCGGACAGTTCGGACGTGGATCCGTTGACAGGGCTTCTGAATCGGCGCGGGCTGCAGCGAGCTGTTGTCGAAATGGGGGCGACGGGGCATGCGTCGAGCAAGTCGTCGTATGTCGTCGCGATTGTCGATGTCGATTCGTTCAAGAGCGTCAACGACTCACAGGGGCACGAAGAAGGCGATCTCGTACTTCGCCAGATTGCTGATCGACTGCGGTGGTGCGGCGGCGAGAAGGCGCTCTTCGCCAGATTCGGTGGGGACGAGTTCGTGTTGGTAGACACGATAGACGTCGGCGCAGCGCCTGCGTTCGAAGACAATCTGCGAAGGCACTTGCGAATCGACGATCGTGATCCGGTAGTGACCACCAGCGTCGGAGTCGCGATCACCTCTGCCGAATGGTCGTCGATTATTTCCGACGAGGAGTTGACGGAACTGTTTCGAGTAGCCGATGCCTCGATGTACCGCGCGAAGGCCGCCGGCGGCGATCAGGTTGTGATGTGGGACGGCAAACAGTGAAAATTGTCTGATTGCGGGGAGTTGACTGGATTACCCTGACCCTATGGAATCTGCCGAGAGTGTTGAGCGTTCGGACGCCGTGGCGTCTCGACGACCGCTCTCGGGTCCCGCGTTCCGGCTGATCTCTTCTCAACTTGTCGATTGGTATCGGCGTCCGGACCAATTCGACACCTTCAATCGCTATCTCGCGGACAAAGGGTTGACCGTCGCCTCGCGGTTTCTCGTCGTCTGCTCGTTGGTGCTGGTCACCGTGATCATGTTCCTCACTCGCTTCAGTCCACAGGGACCGACCACTTCGCACGCGCGCACCGCGAACGCAGTCATCATGGTCATAACCGTGATGATGGCCGTCGCCCTCTCGACGAGGCGCAATCTCTCCCGTTCCTGGTCTTACGCCTTTGTGCTCTACTCGGAAGTGGGAATAGCGGCCGCAATGCTGCTGTACTCCAATCCACTTGCAGCACTGGCACACGCCGTGATGTTCTCGGTGATCGGCGGATACATCGCGTTCTTCCACAATGCTCGAATACAGAGCCTTCACATGTTGTGGGTACTCGTCGTGGTCATCGGCATCGTGACACGTACGGCGGTGGTCGAAAACGATGTGGATGCTCCGGTTCTGGTCGCGTTGGTAGTACTGGTCGGCGCGGCAATCTACGTGATTCCCTTTGCCTGTCAGTTCATTTTCTCCATCCTCGGCACCGACGCGTTGAACTCGCAATTGGACCCACTGACGGGACTGCTCAACAGGAGGGGACTGGCCGACGAAGTACGACTGTTGCTGGAGCGGTCGTACACGCACTCGGCGCTCTTGGTAGTCGCCGCCGTCGACATCAATCGATTCAAGGCCATCAACGACGAGTACGGACATACCGTCGGTGACGCTGTGATCGAAAAAGTCG
This sequence comes from Rhodococcus sp. Ni2, assembly GCF_021352185.1. NCBI lineage: Bacteria > Bacillati > Actinomycetota > Actinomycetes > Mycobacteriales > Nocardiaceae > Rhodococcus > Rhodococcus sp. Ni2. The sequence continues at coordinate 583,670 of NZ_WOXZ01000001.1, read as the reverse complement.
GATCGAGGCTGGTCGAATGCGCCGGCCCGGCGGCCTTGATCGCACGGATAGGCGGCGACGAGTTCGTCATCGTCGATTCGGTCGATCAACGCTCGTTCCATCGACTCGAACATGAGCTACTCCGTTCGACGATCACCTCGCCCGATCATCCCGAGGTGGCGATGAGCGTCGGAATCGCGAAGATTGCAGGGCCTTTCGAATCAGCGGATGATGCGCTGGTCGCATACCCGACTCTGCTGCGGCGAGCGGATCGGGCGATGTACTCCGCGAAGGCACGCGGTGGGCATTCGGTGGTGCTGCAGACGGAAACGGACTGAGCGCGCTGTGAGTGTCCGTGGTCGGCGTTAGTCTGTTGCCATGCCTGAACTACCCGAGGTGGAAGCGCTGGCAGGTTTCCTTCGTCAGCACGCGGTCGGCGCAGTGGTGGGACGCGTCGACATCGCTGCATTGAGTGTGCTCAAGACCTTCGATCCGCCGATCACTGCTCTGCAGGGGCGTGACGTCACGGGCGCCGCCCGCTTCGGGAAGCATCTGGCTCTGGATTGCGACGGGTTGTGGTTGGTCACGCATCTCTCCCGTGCCGGCTGGATGCGCTGGCTGGACAATCCATCGGCGACGCCGCCGAAGCCGGGGAAGGGGCCGTTGGCGCTGCGCGTTCATTTCTTCACACCCGAAGGGTTGACGCCGGCATTCGATCTCACCGAAGCCGGCACCAAGAAACGCCTCGCCGTCTGGGTCGTGAACGATCCGCAGGAGGTTCCGGGCATCGCCCGGTTGGGGCCGGACGCGATGGCTGTGACCGAAGCCGAGTTCGCACAGATTCTGGGCGGAACGTCGGCGCGGATCAAGAACTCGATAGTCGAGCAGTCGTTGATCGCCGGTATCGGGAACGCCTACTCGGACGAGATCCTCCACACCGCGAAACTCTCGCCTTTCGCGACCTCGTCGCGGCTGACGCCGGATCAGATTTCGACGTTGTATGCCGTGATGCGATCTACGCTGGCCGACGCGATCGAGCGTTCGGAAGGTCAGGACGCGGCCCGGCTCAAAGGTGAGAAACGCTCGGGGATGCGAGTGCATGCTCGTACCGGACTTCCGTGCCCGGTGTGCGGTGACGTCGTACGCGAAGTGTCGTTCGCGGAGCGCTCTTTTCAATACTGCGCGACGTGCCAGACCGGCGGTAAACCGTTGGCGGACAGGCGAATGTCGAAACTGCTCAAGTAGCGAACTGCGCTGCGAGTAGTTCGACGAACTCGCGGGCGAGCGCCGACGAATGGGTGGGTTCGGTGATTGCGTGGACGATCCGATGCGGCGCATCGGTGATCGGAATACAGACCAATTCGGGGTGCAGGGCGCTCATGGACTGGGGGAGCAAACCTACGCCCAGGCCGTTGGCGGTCAGTGAACAGATCAGGTCTACCGAGTTGGCTTCAAGTGTTTTTCCCCGAGGGACCTGTGATTCGGCGAAGGCTTGGTCGGTTTGGACACGGGCCTCGCTGCCGGAGGCGAAGTCCACGAGAGTGTGATCGCGTAGGTCTTCGAGCCTGATCGACGAAGCCTGGGCGAAGGGATGGTCAGGAGCAACGAACGCTGCGGTGGGTTCACTCCACAGCGGTGCGGCGGCAAAGCTCTTGGGTAGGCGACCTGCGGCCAATCCGACAATGCCGACGTCGATTGCACCGGACCGGACTCCCTCGATAACTACTTCACTGCCGTACGGTCGCGCGGTGATGTTGATTGCAGGGTGGCGCCGTGTCAGATCTGCCAGCGCGCGTCCGACGTCGACGCGCCCCGCCGAGGTGATGGTGCCGACCGTCAACCGCACTTGCTCGTTGCTCCGTGCCGAGACATCACTGACGAGTCTCGACACGGCGCCGAGTACCTCGCGGGAGCGGGCGACAAAAACCTCGCCTGCAGCAGTCAGGCCGACGTTTCGGCTGTTCCGGTTGAACAATTCGACTCCCAGTTCCTTTTCGAGGTCTCTGATCTGGGCACTCAAGGCGGACTGGGAAACGTGCAACCGCGACGCTGCTCGGCTGAAGTGTCTGTCTTCCGCGACTGCCAGGGCGTAGCGGATGTGACGTAGTTCCATTGCACCAATCTATCGTTTCTGGAGATAGATCATGCATATCTATCTATTAGACGCGCGTCGGTGTAGGCGGTCATGCTTGACGACATGATTTCAAGCGACGCGCGTCCGAGGCTCGGACTACCGATAGTGCTGCTGATGGCTGCGGCGACGGGCCTGTGCGCGGGCGGTAACTATTTCAACCAGCCACTCCTCGATTCCATCGCAGATCACCTGAATGTGTCGGCCTCCGCAGCGGCCGCGACGGTGACCATCGCGCAGGTCGCGTATGCACTCGGATTGATACTTCTGGTTCCGGTGGGCGACATGGTGGACCGACGCAAGCTGACGGTAGGGCTCATGCTGCTGGCGGCGACCGGTCAAGCGGTCAGCGGATTTGCGCCCAACTTTGCCACGCTGGCAGTGGGAATCGCTGTCGCTGGAGTCTTTTCGGTCGCTGCCCAGGTGCTCATTCCGTTTGCCGCCTCACTGGCCGAACCTGAGAGGTCCGGTCAGGTGGTCGGCACGATCATGAGCGGACTGCTGATCGGAATCCTGCTGGCGCGCAGCGTTGCCGGCGTCCTCTCCGGACTGGGAGGTTGGTCGACGGTATACAAGGTTGCGGCGGTGCTGATGGTGGTGATGGCCGTGGCATTGTGGCGATCTCTGCCTTCCGATTCCGCAGATCGCCCGAAGGCAAGCTACCGCGCAACGCTCGCTTCGGTAGGGAAGTTGGCTGCGACCTTGCCGCGCCTGAGAACCCGATCGGCCATGGGCGGACTGGCTTTTGCTGCTGTCAGCACCGTCTTCACGACGATGGCCTTTCTTCTGTCCGGCGAATTCGGCTACAGCGACACTCAAATCGGCTTGGTCGGACTACTCGGTGTGGCGGGAGCTTTGATGGCGACGGTGGCGGGCAGACTGGCCGATCGGGGATTGGGTCAGCTGGCGACCGGCGGCGCCATCGCGATTCTCTTGGTGTCGTGGCTTCCCTTTGTCGCCGGTGCCACCCACGTGGTGTGGTTTCTCGTTGCCATCGTCCTTGCCGACCTCGCGCTGCAGGGAGTGCACGTCAGCAACCAGAACGTGATCTACGCCCTTGTCCCCGAAGCGCGTTCGCGTGTGAATTCCGTGTACATGACCACCTACTTCGTCGGTGCTGCCGTGGGCTCGGCGGTGGGGTCAGTGGTGTGGAAGTCGTACGGCTGGAACGGAGTATGCATCGCCGGGTTGGTCTTCTCCGTTGCAACGGCGATGGTGTGGGTGCATGATCGCCGACTGGAGACGGCTGAACTGCGAATCCCGGAATCCCCTGTTGCAGTGGGGTAGGCACCCACACCTTCTCGGCTCCAGCACCTTTCAGATTTCGGCACCGTCCACCAGGATCTTGCCGACGCGTTCGGGATAGAACGACACGTGGTCGTCGATCCCGGACGCTTCGGCGGTAGTGAACGGATAGAACCACGCCAGATCCTCGATCGGAGCGAGTTCGGTTGTGCCGGTGAACGACAGATACGACGCAGTGCCCTTGTAGGGGCAGGCCGTGGTGGTCGGGGACGGCGCAAAGTACTCGCTGTGAACGTCGATTCTCGGAATGTAGTACCGCGTGGGCAGTCCGGTTTCGAAGAGCAGTCTGGGTCGTCTCGTCTCGGCGACCAGTACGTCGCCGACAAAAACCCGGACGTGGCGGGACGAGGGGAGTGCGTCGATACGTACGTATGGATCGCGGGCGTGGACAAAGACCTGTTGATCCTCCTCGTACCAGGCGTCCATGCGATCCCAATAGAATGCGACGTACTCACTCAGATCCAGGGAACCGTCGAACTGTTCAGGGTAGGTCCAGACGGCGTCCTCGGCCCGGCGATCCCCGATCTCGATCGTCCAGTAGGTGGCGTCACCTTTCCATGGGCAATGGGTGGTCGTCGACGTCGGGACGAGGAATTCGGTACGAACGTCCGCGAGGGGGATGTAGTACATCGGCAGGCGGCCGCGTTCGAAAAGGTATACCGAACGAGTGGTGTCTGCGACGGCGTGACCAGCGAAGAAGGCTCGAATTCGGCGGGGGTTCGACTCCAGTGCGATCCGCCCGTTGGAAGCTGTGATCTGTGTGTCTTCTGCGTGAGTCAGTGCTGTGGACATTCGCGAATGCTCCTGAGATCGGCAGGGTGGTCCTTCCCATCCTGCGCCCGGCAGCAGTTATTTGACAGGTTGGAGTCGAAATACGCGGATCTGGCGCCCGAATGCTCGATCGGCGTAGGTTTCGTACGGCGGCCACGTGGTGGTCGCGAGCTCCCACAGCTTCTTACGCGTGGCGCCCTCCGCCAGACTCGCACCGACCGGTATTTCGACGCCCTTCACTGTCACGATTGCGGTGGGGTTTGCCATCAAATTGAGTGTCCATGCTGGATGCGTATCCTGCCCCCAGTTCGAACCGACGACGACAAACGCATCGCCGTCGGGTGCGTACAGGAGTGGCGTGGTTCGAGAACGGCCGGTCTTACGGCCCGTCGTGGTGAGCAGTAGCTGAGTCACGGTGTTCTCTCCGACCAGCGAGAGCTTGCCTCCCGACACTCTCTGCACTGCTCGATCGAGCGGAACCAGATCCTTGCCGAGATCCGAGAACCATTGTGTATGGCCGACATTGCGCATCAATGACCGGTAGATATTGCGCATCGGACCCCTCGCATTCTCGGCACTGTTTCGAGGCTGGTGCACCTCGACTCGAAAGAGTCTGCCACGTCTGGTCACAGATACCTGAGTCCCAAGGTCCCGAAAGGAATGAAGCGGTCAGCCGAATTCGGTTTTGGTGGAGTAGAATTGGGGCATACCGCCGAAACCGTTCGTTTGTGCGCGTTGGACGGTCGTTGGAAGATCAACCCTCCGAGGTCAAGACATCAGGCTCGAGCCACTCGACGCCGAGCAGTTCGGACAGCGACCGCAGACCGGATCGATCACCACCTTTCAGACCTGTGACCGAATTGAGATTGCGCAACATGACCGTGGCGACGTCCTCTTCCTTGGTGCCCACGCCGAAGGGTATGACCCACGGGCACGTCTGGTAGTCGCGATGCGACCGACCGAACGTCTGTTCTGCCGCGATCCCTGAGTATCGCGGTTGATGAAAGATTCCCGTCCGTGGCAACGGGGACGCGTGAGTGCCGTCCGGGAGTGCTTCGTTGGCATGGAGCGAGATCGAGGTCGTGACATTGAAGACGATGACCGGTGCGTCCCCGCGTTGAAACCGCAGACGTTGACCCTCCTTGTCCGGCACCGCACCGAACAGTTTTGCCACCGAGATCCCGGCGTCTTCGATCATCTCGACCAGTGGATCACCTGCCGTGGAGACGAATTCGACGGCCACCAACACCTGCTTGCCTGCCTTGACCTGCGCCTGCGCCCACTGGGCCGTCGACTCGGCGCGGATCATGCCCGCTTTCTGTCGGTAGCGCAGAACCAGCGCACGGCCGCGCGCGATGTTGCGACTCTTGCGGGCCAATCCCATTTCGTAGGCGTACTCGGCCCACTCCGTCTCGTACTCGGCGCGCTGGGCATGGGTGAGGTCGATCGGCATACCGTCGAGCGGAACAGGTCCCCACGGAGTCGGTCGATGAATCATCAAGGGCGGTTTGCTGTTCGACATCCACCCACGCACGGTCTCGAGCGCTCGAGATTGCAGCGTAGGTGATTCCTTCGCCTCTGCGCTCCACGTCCACTTCCCGTAGGACTTGTCCAGCGGAAGGCCGGACTCGACCAGCCTGGCGCCCAGGTCGGACCAGTACTCCGAAGGTTCTGAATGCAGCTGCGCGAAAAGCGGTGCCAGGTAACGCTGGTCGGCCGGCGTGTGTCCCGGTGTTGCCGTCACGGACAGGACGAACGGCGCTTGCTCGTGAGCATTCGAAAAGCGCGCGACCTTCTCGAATGCCGCCGTGCGCTGTGTGTCGTTGCTGTACAGCTGGGCCTCGTCGGCAATCACCACACCGAACGTGTACTTGGGGCGGCCGTTTCGCGCGATCAGCTTCTTCAATTGGTCAGGCGACATGATCAACCAGCGGAATCCACCGTCGCCCACCGAGGCGATGGAATAGCGCCAATGCGGAATGGTGATCTGTGCGGGTCGATCGACGAGGACGAGGATGTTGGTTTCGCCGCGCTCCTCGGCAATCGTCTTGGCAGACATCACTGCGATCAGCGTCTTACCCAGGCCTGCATTGTCTGCCAACAGAAACCCGCGTTTGCCGGCGCGAGCGGCATCGACGACGGCTGCAGCCCCCGAAACCTGCTCGGGCCGAGGAATTTTGGGTGCAGCAACGGGACGTTCACCGGTGCTGTCATTGATGTCGTCCTCTACCCACTGCGGATAAGAGAAGGGGAGTGCCTTGAATGGAGCGAGTTCTACGGGCAACTCCGTACCGACCCACGCGTAGCTCTTCCATTTCTTGACGAATTGCGCACCAGGCGCCGGCGTCCGAAAGGGAACGTCGAGGAGCCAGACTCTCTCACCAGGGCCGGCAGTCGGCACATCCGGCATCGTCGCGCGTGAGCTCTTCTTTGCGACAGTCTTCTTCGGGGCGGTCTTTCTGGTCGTGGTCCTCTTGGGTGCAGCCTTCTTCGGTGCAGCCTTCTTTGCGGCAGCCTTGCGTGCCGTGGTTGCTTTGCGTGGTGGCATCAGGCGGTTTCTGCTGTGAGGAATTCACGCAGCGTGAGCGCAGGCCGGCCGACAAGGTCCTCCACGGTGCCCGTGATCAGCGCCAATTCACCCTGCGCGATTGCGGTGTACGTCGACACCCATGCGTCGAGTTCCCAAGCGGGTGCGTTGTACGACGCCCGCGATTCGTAAGCTTCCTCGAGCGTTTCCTCGACGTACGTGGTTCGCTTGCCGGTGACTTCGGTGATGATGCTCGCGGCCTCGGAGAGCGTCAGTGCCTCCCGTCCGGTCAGGTTGTACGTCTGTCCGACATGAGAATCCAGATCCTGCAGAACCGACACAGCGACGGCAGCAATGTCGGAGCGCGCTACCGCGCCGACGAGACCGTCCCCTGCGGGTCCGCGGATCACACCGTCTTCACCGGCGAGAGCGGGTAGGAAATCGAGGTAGAAGCTGTCGCGCAGGAAGGTGAATGCGAGCCCGGAAGCGCGGATATGTTCTTCGGTGACCCAGTGATCGCGAGCGAGCGTGAACGTCGCGTCCGGAGCAGCGCCGAGGAAAGACGTGTACACGATGTGCCTGACCCCGGCCTCCGCTGCGGCGTCGATGAAGGTGCGGTGCTGATCCAGGCGATCTGCGCTTTCGGCCGCCGAGACCATGAAGAGGGTGTCGATTCCGGCCAGAGCCGCGAGAGCGCGCTCCTGATCCCCGTACGTGGTCTCGGCCGAATCGGCACCGGGGAGCTGCGGTAATCGGTTGACCGACCGTGCGATCAGCCGCTGCGGGACACCGGCGTCGGCCAACGACCGGGCCACCAGTCCGCCGATATGACCGGTCGCGCCGGTGACGGCGATCCTCGCAGACCGTGAATCTACGGACATGGTGCCCCTCCTTCGGTCGGTGTGCATCCCATCTTGCCGGAACCCACTCCCACGTCAGGTCACGACGCGACGATTACACCGCGAGCCACCGACAGAGCGTCGGACAAAGCTGTCCTGGTGTTGTCGTCGAGGGACAGCAGGGGCCGGCGGGGAAGGCCGGCGTCGACGCCGAGAGATTCCAACCCGGCTTTGACCGTCGACGGCAGTCCGCGACTGACGAGGACCTTCAGTAGCGGCTCGATCTGTTCGAACACAGCGGCGGCACCCGACCGATCACCGGATTCGAGTAGACGCCAGAAGTGCACCACCTGTTCGGGGGCCAGACACGGGGCTGCCGTGCACCATCCGCTTGCACCGGCAGAGAAAGATTGCAGTGCAAGAGGATTGCTGCCGTTGAAGAAGGGGATCGTGCCACCGCTCAGTTCGGTGATGCGGTTCATCCGGGTGATGTCGCCGGTGGATTCCTTGATCATCGTGATGCCGTCGACGGTGGAGACGAGATCGACGAGAAACTCCGGCGACATGTCGATCCCGGTGGTGGCCGGATTGTTGTAGATCATCGTGGGAATGTCGACGGAATCGGCCACCGCGGTGACGTGTTCACGAATCTCCTGCTCACCCAGATGCCAGTACGACGTGGGGAGGATCATCATTGCGTCGGCTCCGGCGTCTGCCGCGATCGATGCTCGGCGGAGTGCTCCCGCCGTCGTCAGATCCGACACTCCGACGACGGTGGGGACTCGGCGGTCGACGTAGTCGACAGTCTCCCGAGCGACCGTCTCCCACTCTGCATCGTCGAGATAGGCGCTCTCGCCGGTACTGCCGAGTGGGGCTATCGCGTCGACACCACTGCTGATCATGCTGTCGAGGAGCGTGTGTAGCGGCTTGGGGTCGAATGCTCCGGTGTCCCGGTCGAACGGGGTGATGGGATAGGCGACGATTCCCTTGATGGTGCTGCTCATGAGGCTCTCAGTTCTGTTGGTGGGAAACAAAAGTCAGTTGGTCAGTGTGTCGGGATGATTGCGGAGAGCGCGACGGGCGTAGTAAGCGAAGTTCGCCTCGCTGCGCCGAGGAGTCAGTGTCCAATCGTGTGCCTCCTTCGCCAGGCGAGGCGGTAGCGGCTTGATGTCTCCGGCAGCCATCGCCAGCAACTGCAGTCTGGCCGCTCGCTCGATCAGATGCCCGAGAGAGCATGCCTCTTCGACCGTGTTGCCGACGACGAGTTGGCCGTGGTGGGCGAGCAGAATTGCCCGCTTGTCGCCGAGTGCAGCCGAAATGATCTCGCCCTCCTCGTTTCCCACGGGAACCCCGGGCCAGTCGGCGAGAAATGCGCAGTCGTCGTAGAGCGGCGCGATGTCCATTTGGGAGACGACGAGGGGAATCTCGAGCATCGACAGCGCCGTCGCATGTAGCGGGTGTGTGTGGACGATGCAGTTGACGTCGGGTCGTGCGCGGTAGATCCAACTGTGGAACCTGTTGGCGGGGTTCGGCATGCCTTCCCCGTCGAGGACTTCGAGATCCTCGTTGACGAGCAGGAGGTTGTCCTCGGTGATCTCGTCGAACCCGAGGCCGAGTCGCTGTGTGACAAACGTTCCTGGCTGCTCACCGCGGGCGGAGATCTGTCCGGCAAGGCCGGAGTCGTGGCCGGCGTCCGACAGTGCCCGGCAGGTCAGTGCGATCTTCTGTCGAAGAGTCCAACTACCTGTCGCTACTTCGGTGAGCATCTTCGTCTCGGCGGTGGCCATGAGTTCCTGCTTGCTCGCATGCATCGTGTCGGTCATAGGGTGTGCCTTTCTCGGGACCCGGGAATCAATGACATTCAGTCACCTATAAGACACAAAGTGTCATATAGGACGGAAATGTGCAACCTTCGATTCCTGCATCGCTGATCGCCGCAGGTCAATGTATTGGTAGGGTGATGACACAAAGTCTCGTGAGGGGAACCGAATGGCAGCGTTTTTGCGAACACATCGGCGTCGCGCCGGTCTGACGCTCGAGGGCCTGGCCGAGCAGACCGGTCTGACGAAGAGCTATCTCTCCAAGGTCGAGCGGGGTATCAGTACCCCGTCGATCGCGGTGGCACTCAAGATTGCGCGTGTGCTCGACGCCGATGTGGGGCAACTGTTCTCGGACAGTATGGAGGGAAATGCCATGACGATCGTGCGCGCGAAGGACCGCGTGATCGACCCGGCCAACTCCGTGCAGTCTTCCGTCTACGATCCGATCGCGCCCTCACTGGTCGGAAAGGCCATGCAGCCGTTCGTGGTTCATCCGGCCTCGGTGATGGGTCCCAAGTTCATGGACCACACGGGAGAGGAGTTCGTGTTCGTGCATTCCGGATCCGTAGAATTCGAAATCCCCGGGCAGACGATGCACCTCGACGCCGGCGACAGCTTGTACTTCGACGCGAATACGCCGCACCGGATGCGGTCGGTGTCGGCGGATCGTGCGGTGGTGCTGGTTGTCGTCTACGACAAGCCTTCGGCTGGATCACCCAGCGGTGACTCGCTGGAAACGCACTGCGGGGTGGGCAGATGACGCTGGGGATCGACACGACACTGACGCTTCTCGCGGCCGGTCTGATCTTCCTTCTCTCCCTGTGCCTGGGAATCTGGAAATACCGACAGATGGCCACTTCGGACAATCACCTCGCCCATCCGTATGTCGACATCGCACACCGCGCTGCCCTGATGTACTCGTTTGCGACGCTGCTGATCGCGGTGTTCGTCGAACTCAGTGCGTGGCCGACGTGGATCAACCTGACCAGTGCCGCAGTGGTCGTGTTCTTCTTTCTCGCAGCGATATTCAGCTACATCGCTCACGGTGCGATGAAGGACACCGACAATCAGTTCGAGTCCGCCGGTCCGCCCCTGCACCTCGGGATGTTTCTGCTGATTCTCGGCGAGGTGGGCGGATTTGCCGTCCTACTCGCAGGTTTCGTGAAAGGCCAGTTCTTCTGATCGGGCTTCAGCGCCTGTGCTCGTAGCCGATCCAAGCCCGTCGACGCTCACCCATCGGGTCGTTCTCCACTCGGGACGTCTCGTCGAAGATCATTGTTTGCCGCTCCGGTACGGAGTAGGCGGGCCAATCCCGGTCCGGCACTCCGTGGCGGGCGAAATGGATCCAGTGGCGCTGCATGGTGGAGGTCACCGCAGTCAGTCCGCGGCGCCCACCGACCGCTGTCAAGGCCGCGGTGAGTGCATCCGAACGCCCGAAGACCGCAAGCAATTCGGTGGCGTGGGTAGCGCCCATGCCGATGAGTCTGAGCAGGCGAGGCGCAAAATCGTAGCGGTAACTGTAGGTAGGAGCTACCTGGCAATGACCCTGTGCGCAGAGTATCGCGGGCTCCCAGAACGTGATGTCGCCGCCGAGATCTGCGGCAGCAAACCGGTGCGGATACGTGGGATACGCCGCGAGCGCACGTGCTTTCACTTCAGGGGTGGTGTGGGAGAACATCTTCTCGATCCGAACCGGGTCGGTAGGCAAGATGTCGAGAACGCGCGGGAAGATTCTTCCCTCGTGGAGATTCGAACCGACGAGCAGCGGAACGGGGTGGGCGCGTCCGGCGGCGAACACGTCGAGCGGGTGTTCGGGAAGGACGTCGTCACCCACCACGGGGGCAAATGCCCGCGTTCCGGGTTCTTCGTCCGCGCCGCGGCGCGCAAGTTCTTCGCCGGCATCGACCAGGTCCTTCACCGAAGCGGAGCGCAGCCACGATGCCGGATCGGCATCCGGAGCCTGTGCGATCTCGAGGAACTCGCGTGCCCAACGGTGCGCTCGCTCTTTTCCGTATGCCGAAGCAGCCGGCGGACTTTGAGCGATGGCCCGGGCGAACAGCCCTCGTGCCGCCGGCGTTGCCATCAGAGTGGTGACCGCGTTGGCGCCGGACGATTCACCGAAGACGGTGACGGCGTTCGGGTCGCCGCCGAAAGCGGCGATGTTGCGTTGGACCCACGTCAGCGCGGCGATCTGATCGCGCAATCCGAGGTTCGTCTCGAATGATCTTTCCGCAGTGGAATATTCACTGAAATCGAGGTAGCCCAACGCGCCGAGACGATATTGGATCGAGACGTAGACGATGTCGCCACGTTCGACCAGGCTAGTTCCGCGGTACATGGGCGTCGACGGATTCCCGCCGTTGTACGCGCCGCCGTGAATGAAAACCATGACCGGTCGCAACGAATCCGACGGTACCTGCGGAGCCACGACATTGACGAAGAGTGAGTTCTCGTCGAAGTTGCTCTTGCGCTGCGGAGACGGAGAGCCGAATGCTTCCGCCGGGCGGACACCATGCCAAGCCTCGACCGGCTGCGGTGCGCGAAATCTCCAAGGACCGGTCGGGGCCGTTGCGTAGGGGATTGCTCGCCAGGTGCGCAGTCCTCGATCGAGGCGCCCGCGTACGACCCCGGAATCGAGAGTGATCTCGAGGGGGCTCGTCACGGTAGGGAGATGTCGGTGCCGTGGCTACGGTAACCGCTGTATCCCGCCCAGGCCAAGCGTTGTTCACGTCTGGGATCGTTCTCGACGCGGACGATCTCGTCGAAGATCATGGTCCGACGCTCCTGCCCCTCGTAGCGCGGCCACGATCCGCGCGGCGAGCCGTGCTCGGCGAAGTGAAGCCAGTGTCCCTGAACAGATTCGGTGACTGCGCGCAGTCCGCGTCGACCGCCGGGAAGGGTGAGGCCGCGCCCGACAAGGGTGTCACCGATGCCGAAGACTGCAAACAGCTCGAATCCGTGTGTGGCGTCGAGGCCGAGCCAGCGCATCATCGTCGGCGCGAAGTCGAATCGGTAGGCGTATGTCGGCGCCGATTGTGCGTGCGCTTGCATCAACTCCACGGACGGGTGCCAGAACGTGACGTCTCCGCCGACGTCGATCGCGGACTGCTCGTCCGGGTAGCCGGGATAGGTTGCGAGGATGCGCTTCCCGGCCTCGGGATCGGTGAGGGCAAACATGGTGTCGATGCGCGACGGGTTGGTCGGAAGTGCGTCGAGCACCTTCGGGAACAGCGTCCCCTCCCGTCTGTTGGTGCCGATGATCATCGGCACCTGGTGTGCCGATCCTTCTTTGAATGCGTCCAAGGGGGAGCGCGGCAGGAAGTCGCCGTCGACGACCGGTCCGAAGGGATGTAGTCCAGGTGTGTTCGCGAGTACCTCGGCGCCCAGTCTGCTTCCGGCTCTGCCCAATTCGACGGCTGTCGCCGAGGTCAGGGCCTTCGCGGGTGGTAGGCCGGAATTGAGGATCTCGACGAAACGCGCGCCCCAGGCATGCGATCGCTGCGTGCTCGAGACCAGATCCGGAGCCGAACTCTCGGCGATAGCGCCGGCAAAGAGTCCCTTGGCGGCCGGAGTCGCCATCAGGGTGGTGACGGCGGTGGCTCCGGCGGATTCACCGAAAATCGTGACTTTTTCAGGATCCCCACCGAAGGCGGCGATGTTGCGTTGCACCCACTGCAGGGCCGCGACCTGATCGCGCAGTCCGAGGTTGGAGTCGAATACGCGCTCGGATGTGGAGAACGGGGTGAAATCGAGGTAGCCCAGAGCGCCGAGTCGGTAGTTGATCGAGACGTAGACGACGTCGCCGCGTTCGACGAGGGACACGCCCGAGTACAAGCCGGTGGCCGAGGTCCCGATGGTGTTTGCCCCACCGTGGATGAAAACCATGACGGGACGCGGAGTATTGCCGGTGTTCGCGGGGGCGAGCACGTTGAGCGTCAGGCAGTCCTCGCTGCTCGGCTGGTACTTCCCGGGCGCGAGCAACAGCCCCTTCTTGTGTTGGACAGACGCGTCGCCGAACCTGGTCGCGTCGCGTTCTCCGGTCCACGGCGTGACCGGCTGGGGTCGCGTCAGACGCAGTGTTCCGACCGGCGGCCGGGCGTAGGGAATTCCGCGCCAGGCACGAAGTTTTCCCACCCGGCGGCCGCGCAGGGTGCCGTCGGCCGTGGTCACAAGTATGTCGGACGCCATGTCGCGACTATACGTACTTCGGGAGCGCGTCAGCGGCGAGCCTCCAGCAATCGAAGCCAGACTTCACTGACCGTCGGATACGAGGGCACCGCATGCCAGAGAGTTTCCAGTGGTACGGCGCCGACGACCGCGATTGTCGCCGCATGCACCAGCTCGGATACTTCGGGCCCGGCGAAGGTAGCGCCGAGGATCACGTCGGTGGCCTTGTCGATCACCAACTTCGCGCGCCCCGAGTAGTCGTCGCGCAGCAGCGAAGATCCCGCGACGGCGAGTTCGATCTCCACGACTTCGACGTCGTAGCCGTCGTCGCGAGCTTTCTTCTCGGTGCGTCCCACCCAGGCGATTTCGGGTGAGGTGAACACCACCTGGGGGACCTGTCCGTTGTCCGCCGACGCCGTGTACCGAGGTCCCCTGAGTCCGCGGCTCTCGGCCCGCGCGGCGATGACGTCTCCGCAGACTCTCGCCTGATACTTGCCCATGTGGGTGAGGGGAGAACGACCGTTGATGTCGCCGACGGCGTAGAGCCACTCACCTTGGGCACAGAGGTGATCGTCAGTGGTGACGTACTTGCCGTCCTCGAGGCCGATGACGGACAAGCCGAGATCGGCAGATGTCGGCCCGCGGCCCGCCGCGACGATGACCTCGTCGACTTCGATCACGCCGGACGATGTCTCGATGCTGACGGGTCCACCGTGGATGTGACCTTCGCCGGTGTCCTTGGCATCGGGGCGTGAGACCGAGTTGACGGCAGTGCTCAGTCGAACGTCCACACCGCGGGCGCCGAGTGCTTCGGCCACCATCGTTCCGGCAAACGGTTCTGCTGATTTCAACAGAGCATCGCCCCTCACGAGCAACGTCACGTGAGCGCCGAACGACGACAACCACGTTGCGCACTCAGTTGCGACCACTCCGCCGCCGATGACCGCCACTCGCGACGGAACCTCGTGCAGGTTGGTGGCGTCGCGCGAGGTCCACGGGAGTGCCTCGCGCAATCCCGGTGTCTTCGGGACGGTGGCGGTCGTTCCCGTGGCGAGTACGACGGCCTGGCGGGCACGGAGCTTACGGGTCCCGTCGACGGTCACTGCTCGCTCGCCGTCGATGACCCCGTGGCCTTTGATCACGGTGATGCCCGCGGAGGTTGCCCAGTCGACCTGGGACGAATCGTCGTGGTTGTGGGTGAACGAGTCGCGCCGTTTCAGAATGGCATCGACGTCCAGCGGTCCGGCCGGGATCCCGGGCAAGGCGTCGGCCGCCTCGAGGACCTGCCCCGGGCGCAGTAGTGCCTTGCTGGGCATACAGGCCCAATACGAGCATTCACCACCGACCAGTTCGTGTTCCACGATTGCGGCGGTGCGATTACTTCCGGCGATGGCGTATGCGGCGGCGTTCTCGCCGGCGGGCCCACCGCCGATCACGATGACATCGAATTCGTCGGTCATTGCTCCACGGTATGCCGGATCGGTCCGAGTTCGCTGGGTTACTGCCGGGTACGAGAGCTCGATGGTGGCTACAGTTGCACCCATGACGCGGCAGAAGATTTTGATCACCGGTGCCAGTTCGGGTCTGGGGGAGGAGATGGCCAGGAGATTCGCCGCGGCCGGTCGCGACCTCGCGCTGTGTGCCCGGCGGACGGATCGTCTCGACACGCTGCGAGGGGAGTTGGTGGCGCAGTACCCGTCGATCAGCGTCGCAGTGCGCGAACTCGATGTGACCGAACACGATTCCGTCGTCCGGGTTTTCGGTGGGCTACGCGACGAGCTGGGTGGTCTGGATCGGGTGATCGTCAACGCCGGGCTCGGCAAGGGCGCGAAGATCGGTACCGGAAAAGCGCACGCGAATCTCGCAACAGCACAGACGAATTTTGTCGGTGCGCTGTCGCAGTGTGAAGCTGCGCTCGAGATCTTTCGCGCGCAGGACGCCGGACACCTGGTTCTCGTGTCCTCGATCAGCGCGGATCGGGGGCTACCCGGGCCAAAAGCGGCCTATTCGGCAAGCAAGGCCGGGGTAGCGGCGCTGGGTGAGGCGCTCAGTATCGAGTTGGCGCGCACACCTATTCGGGTCACCACCCTGCTGCCGGGCTTCATCAAGACCGACATGTCCGCCGGCGCCGGCGACGACGCAGCGCTCATGGCCAGTCTGGACGAAGGCGTCAGTGCCATGGTCGACGCTATCGAGAAGGAAACCACCCGAGCGGCGCTACCCGGCCTCAAGTGGCAAGGGATAGATGCGGCCCTACGATTCCTGCCCAACTCCGTGACAGCGAGGTTTGTCTGATGAGCATCCACATCTCGAACGGTAAGCCCCGGGTAGTGATCGTCGGTGGCGGCTTCGGTGGACTGTATGCAGCGAGACGACTCAAGAAGGCTGACGTCGAGGTGGTTCTGATCGACCGAGGGACCAGCCACGTCTTCCAGCCCCTGCTCTACCAGTGCGCCACGGGTCTGCTCTCCGAAGGGCAGATCGCAAGTCCGCTGCGACATCTGCTCGAGGACAACAAGAACACGAACGTCGTTCTGGGCGAGGCCAAGTCGGTGGACGCCGACGCCGGGATACTGACTGCCAGTCGCTTCGACGGGTCGACCTTCGAATTGCCGTACGACTACCTGATCGTGGCGGCTGGAATGCGCCAGTCCTACCACGGCCAGGACGAGTTCATCAAATGGGCGCCCGGCATGAAAACCCTCGACGACGCTTTGGCGATCAGGCGCAGTCTCATTGCTGCGTTCGAGATGGCCGAATCGCTCCCGACTGCGGAAGAACGTCGACCGTGGCTGACATTCGCCGTGGCGGGCGGCGGACCCACCGGCGTCGAATTAGCCGGACAGATCCGCGAATTGGCGATGCACGCGCTCACAAACGAGTTCCGGTCCATCGACCCGGACGAGGCAAGGGTACTGCTCTTCCACGGCGACGATCGGGTGCTCCCTTCGTTCAGTCGCAAGCTCTCGGCCGCCGCCAAACGTACTCTCGACGGGATCGGCGTCGAGACTCACCTCGGCGTGCACGTCACCGACGTGTGCGAGACCAGCATCGAGACGACGGACAAGAAGACAAAAGAGAAGCGGCAGTACGAGACCCGCACGATTCTGTGGACCGCGGGCGTCGAAGCGGTGCCGTTCGCCGAGGCACTGGCCACGGCGCTGGGTGTGAAGCAGGTCGGCGGTGGCCGCATCGAGGTGGAAGCCGATCTGACCGTTCCCGGCCACCCGAACGTCTACGTGGTGGGCGACCTCATGTCGCGGGACAAACTTGCCGGGGTGGCCGAGGTCGCGATGCAGGGTGGTCGGCACGCCGGTGCCCGGATCGCTGCAACCGTGGAAAACGGAGTGCCCAGCCGAAAACCGTTCAAGTACCGCGATCTTGGAACCGCGGCCTACATTTCGCGACGCCACGCGTTGCTTCAGGCAGGGCCGGTCCAGTTGTCCGGGTTCATCGGATGGGTGTCCTGGGGAATCATCCACATCGCATTCCTCGCCGGTTTCCGCAACCGCGCCAGCACGGTGCTGAACTGGGGCGCAACCCTGGCATCGAAAACGCGTCGGGAACGGGCAATCACGTACGGCGACCCCGAAACCGCTCGGCAGCCGTACAACTGAGGGTTACTCAGTCTTGAACACGGGGTTTCCGGCGGCGTCGATCATCCACCACAGGCTGCCGACGCTCTGTCCGAGCATGTCTCCGGGAACCTTGTCGTCGAGGTACCGATAGACGGGCTTGCCGTTGACGGTGATCTGGAAAGATCCTTCAGGCCCGTCGACAGTGTCGATGACGGCGTCGATTCCTTCGACGATCGGCGAATCCGTGACCGAGGTGACCGCCGGCCAGTAACGCAGGCACGCTTCGTCGCACGACCCGGCTTGTGAGTTCTCCTCGTCCGGGTTGTAGACGTAGACGGTCATGCCTTCGCCGTCGACGGCGATCGTCCCGAGTGGGGAGTCGGCGGTCTTCAGCAGGGGTGCATCAGCGGCGGCGGGTGGCGACAGCGACGTCGCAATGGCAGTGACGTTGTCTGCGCTGTCCCCGGAATCGAGGGCGTCGGGCGAGCAACCGGTGAGGATCAGGGCGCTACTCGCAACCGTCGCGAACAACCACTGTCTGCGCATGACGTCTCCGTTCTGGGCGGGAGTGCTCGGGACAAGCAATCGGGGATACCCGTTGCGGACGAGCTGAAAACGCCGGGCGTCCGGATTCCTCGACAATAGCTCTGTTACAGAGCTATTGTGAGGTTGTGGATGGAAGCGGAGCAAATCTTGCGGATGACGTCCTGGAGGCGCTCGGACAATTGCGCCGGGGCACGAGGAAGGCGTCGGGGCGGCCGTTTGCGGAACGACCGCTCGCCGGCGCCCAGATCGAACTCGTCAGGCTGCTACGACGCAACCCGGGTCTGTCGGTGGCCGAGGCTGCCGGGCGATTGGGTGTCGCGGCAAACACGGTGTCCACCTTGGTGCGGCAGCTCGTCGACGAGGGAGTGATCGAACGCGTTGCCGACGAGGCCGACCGCCGCGTCGCGCGATTGGTGCTCGCGGACGAGGCGCGCGCCCGCGTCGAGGTGTGGCGTGATCGCCGGAGTGTGATTGTCGGTCAGGCATTGTCGACTCTGACCGCAGAGGACAGGGCAAGTATCGAGGCTGCTCTACCGGCCCTGTCTCGATTGGCGAGCGCTCTGGCAGCAGCCGGATCGGAAGGCGGGGGGCAGTGAGATGCTGACACAGT
Organism: Rhodococcus sp. Ni2; assembly: GCF_021352185.1. Taxonomy (NCBI): domain Bacteria; kingdom Bacillati; phylum Actinomycetota; class Actinomycetes; order Mycobacteriales; family Nocardiaceae; genus Rhodococcus; species Rhodococcus sp. Ni2. The sequence goes on along the minus strand of NZ_WOXZ01000001.1, from coordinate 565,397 downwards.
GGTGGAAGAGCCGAGCGGCAGGTTCACCCGACCCCGGCGCACACGCGGTCGAGATCGACTCGGTTACATACAAGTTCGGCGACCACCGCGCGGTGGACAACCTGAGTCTGGTCATCAATGCGGGGGAGTGTTTCGGCCTGCTCGGTCCCAACGGCGCAGGAAAGACTACGACGATCAGGTTGCTCAACACGTTACTTCCTCTGCAAGACGGTGACATTCGGATTCTCGGTCGCTCAGTTCGTACCGAGGCGATGACCATTCGGCGCTACCTCGGGTACGTGCCACAACAGCTCTCGATCGAAAGCGCATTGACCGCACGCGAGAACGTGACCTGGTTCGCGCGACTGTACGACGTTCCGCGGTCCGAACGACGCGAGCGCGTCGACCAGGCGCTCGAGATGGTGGACCTACTCGATTCAGGTGATCGTCTGGCGTCGGGTTTCTCCGGCGGTATGGTGCGACGTCTCGAACTTGCGCAGGCGCTGGTGAACCGACCGTCGTTGCTGGTGCTCGACGAACCGACGGTGGGGCTGGATCCCATTGCCCGCGAATCCGTCTGGCAGCGAGTGGCGGAGATGCAGAAGCAGTACGGCATGACTGTGCTGCTCACGACGCACTACATGGAAGAAGCGGAGGAGTTGTGTGATCGTGTTGCGTTGATGCATCACGGTGAACTTCGTGCGGTGGGCGAGCCGAGCGCGTTGGCCGCCGAACTGGGGCCGGAGGTCACTCTCGAAGACGTGTTCCGTCACTACACCGGCGACGATCTCACCGGCGACAAGTCAGGAGGTCTCCACGATGTCCGCAGTGCCCGTCGCACAGCGCGCCGCTTGGGCTGATCCCACTACCAACAGTCTTGCTCGATTGCTCTCGAGAATTTACACATTCTGCCTCGTGGAAGTTCAGAAGTTGCGGCACGACCGATCTGAATTGGTCACGCGCGCAATCCAGCCGATCCTCTGGTTGGTGATCTTCGGTCAGACGTTCAGTCATATCCGAGCGATCCCGACTGGCGACGTACCGTATCTCGACTTTCTCGCGCCGGGCATCATTGCGCAGTCCGCGCTTTTTGTTGCGATCTTCTACGGAATCCAGATCATCTGGGAGCGTGACGCGGGAGTCCTCACCAAACTCATGGTGACGCCGACGCCACGAGCCGCGCTGGTCACCGGAAAGGCATTTGCGGCCGGTATCCGTGCGGTCGCCCAGGCCGTGGTCGTAGTCGTTGTAGCGGCGCTGCTGGGCGTGAGCATGACGTGGAACCCGATCAAGTTGCTCGGCGTCGTGGCTGTCGTTGTCCTCGGCTCGGCGTTCTTCGCCTGTCTGTCGGTTGCGATCGCGGGGATCGTGCTCAAACGAGATCGATTGATGGGCATCGGCCAGGCGATCACCATGCCGTTGTTCTTCGCGTCCAACGCTCTGTACCCGGTCGAACTCATGCCGACGTGGGTTCAGTGGCTCAGTCGCATCAATCCGCTGAGTTACGAGGTGTCAGCGCTGCGCGGTCTGCTGATCGGAATGCCGACCGACTACCTCGTCGACTTCGGCGTGCTGATCGGGGCCGCGCTGCTCGGAATCATCACAGCTTCGGCACTATTGGGCCGCTTGACTCGCTGATCTGACTCGCTGAACTTCGCTCCGGACTAGTCGCGAGTGAACGGTGGGGTGTAGGTGCTGCAATCCGGAGGGACGGCCGGGAGTCCTTCGGACGAGCGAAGTTTCTCCGCAATCGATGAGAGCAAGTCCTGCGATTCAGGGGAGAGATCGACCGCTTTTATGGCCAGAGAACGTAATTCGCTGTCGTGGAACTCCTCGACAACCGAACGGTCTTCTTCCGGAATCAGTTCGGGATCTTGGCGAGGTGTCGGGCCGAAGAAGTACTCTGCTGCCACGCCGAAGTAATCGGCCAATGCCAAAACGACTTGCTCCGATGGATTCGTGCGCACACCGCTCCGGAGTTGCGAGAGGTACGGTGTCGAAATCTTGCATCCACGTTGCGAAAGGGCTTCCACAACTTGTGCGTTGGTGAGTCTCGGTGCTGTGGCCGGGTACAAGGCGTTCAAACGGTCCTTGAATGAATCGGTCACAATTCCTCCCTCGAGCGTGACCCAGCGTCACAGCTACTTCGCAGTTTTCACATAGTAGACGACACGGTTATTCTGGACTCTGGTCGAAAGTCCTTTCACCTGCGGATATTTGGCGCAGAAAAATTCCAAAGACTTTGTAAAGTATGTGATTTTCGCCGCGTACTGACCGTTCGTTTTGCCAAGGTGTACGGCGGTAGCGTATAAGCCGAACGGTGGTGGTTACGCCATTGTGCTGCAGGTTCTTTCAGCCGGTCCTATCCATTTTGTGTCGATGCATTCCTGCTCGGTCTGTAACGTGCGAAGCGCTGCCGCCGGGCACCGGGCGTCGTCGTGCCGGCGGTTGGCGCGCCGCGTGTTCGGGACTTCTTCTCGGTGCTCTGCTCGACGCTCGCGCGCAGTGGTGGGCCCGTATTTTGCTGCACTCGAGAGTGAGCGCTCAGGTGTGTCCACCTGCGAAAGTGACGCGCATTGAAAGCGGCCGATTGGTATGTCATCGACGTTGGAACACAGTGCTTCTCGTCGGTCCCCATTTTTCATGCGGTGACATAAGGTTCATGCGGTGACATAGCGCCGCCCGGGCGTGTTGCTGCGGCGGACCGGGCTCGAAGCGCAGCCGGCCGGCCGGACATGTCGAGCGTCGACTCTGCGTCTTTCGGATCGGAATTGCCCGCTGCGCCAGTAGTAGTCGACGTCGTCGCAGTCAGGTGCATGTCAGAACCATGTGGAGGATTACACGTCTTGCACACGGAGGGCGACAGTCCAGGCGGCAATTCTGTCGCACAGATCTACCATCCAGTCCCCGCCGTGCGCTGCTCAACCTGCGGCATGTGTGCCTCGGCCTCGGAAGCGCTTTATGGCACGGGGGTTGCTGACCGGCGCATACTGGTTACAACACAGTGTGTTCGAAGGGCAGGACTGACATGGTCAGTGTCGAGAAGTGGGCGATGTGGGATTCCGCCGTGGAGGTGGACGTCACCGAGGGCGCTGCGCTGCCTACTGCGCACGCGTTGATCGCAGCTGCCATCGACGAAACCGAAGCGGTCTGCGACCTTCGCCGGGGAGACGCCGAGATTCACGCCGTCAACCTCGCTCAGGGAACTCCGGTCAAAGTGACACGACGTATGTCGGCTCTGCTGCGGTCGGCGCTGTGGGCTGCCCGTATGACCGGCGGTGCAGTCAATCCGCTTGCCGACAACTACTCCGAGGACGAATCCATCCCTCCGGTGCACCCGACCCCGACGTTCGAGGACGTACAGCTCGACGGAGACGTGGTGTACGCGCCCTGGGGTGCGTCGTTCGACATCACCGGAGTTGCCAAGGCCGACACCGTCGATCGCGCCGCGCAGATCGTCGCCGCCGAATTACAATGCGGCGTTGCTGTGCGGATCGGCGACGTGATCGCCACGGCCGGCCATGCACCGGCTGGTGGCTGGCAGATTCCGGTGCCGGACAGCGAAGAAGTCGAACTGATCAACGGAACCGCGATGGCGACGGCGCGGGCGCTGGAGCTGCCCTCCTGGGAGCCGAACCAGGAGCGGCCCTCCACGGAATGGGCACAGGTCTCGGTGATTGCTGACGACGCGGTGTGGGCGTACGCCGCGAGCGAAGCTGCGTTGATCCGGGGGATAAGCGCCATCAAATGGGTTGAACAGCAAGAGCTTCGGGCTCGGCTCGTCGACCGATCCGGACGCGTGTACACAACGGAAAGTTGGTTCGGCCCGGCGGCCGCGTGAGTCAGGCCCGTCCGCGCTCTCTGCGGTACCACTGCACCAGAGCATCTGTGGATGTGTCGCCGAGGTCGCCGGGTGCTGCTTCGGAAGAGAGCGCAGGCCCCAGTTCCATGGCTTGTGTCTTGCCGAGTTCGACGCCCCACTGATCGAACGGATTGACACCCCAGACAGCACCTTCGACAAATACCTGGTGCTCGTAAAGTGCGATCAGCTGACCGACGACCGAGGGGGTCAGCTCCTTCGCCAAGATAGTGCTCGACGGTCGGTTGCCTGGCATCACCTTGTGTGGCACCAGCTCCGGAGCAGTGCCCTCTGACGCGATTTCTTCGGCAGTCTTCCCGAACGCGAGAACCTTTGTCTGAGCGAAGAAGTTACTCATGAGCAGATCGTGCATTGATCCCGTGCCGTCCGCAGTAGGCAGATCGTCGGTGGATTCCGCGAACCCGATGAAATCGGCAGGCACCAGCCAGGTGCCCTGATGCAGGAGTTGGTAGAAGGCGTGTTGGCCGTTGGTTCCGGGCTCGCCCCAGAAGATCTCACCGGTGGACGTGGTCACCGGTGAGCCGTCGGCGCGAACCGATTTGCCGTTGGACTCCATGGTCAGCTGCTGCAGGTAGGCGGGAAAGCGCAGCAAGTCGTTGGAGTAGGGCAGAACTGCGCGGGACTGTGCGCCGAAGAAGTTGGAGTACCAGAGCCCGATGAGGCCGAGGAGGACCGGCGCGTTCTGCTCGAGCGGTTGGTTTCGGAAGTGCGTGTCGATCTGGTGGAAACCGTCGAGGAACTCCGCAAAGCGAACGGGTCCGACGGCACACATGACCGACAAGCCGATCGCCGAGTCGACGGAGTAGCGCCCGCCGACCCAATCCCAGAACCCGAACATGTTCGCGGTGTCGATGCCGAACTCCGCCACGCGGTCACCGTGGGTGGAGACTGCGACGAAATGCTTGGCTACGGCTGAGACGTCTTCGCTGCCCAGACCGGCGAACAGCCAACGCTTTGCCGCTGTCGCGTTGGTGAGGGTCTCGAGGGTGGAGAACGTCTTGGATGCGACGATGAAGAGCGTCGTCTCCGGATCGAGGTCGTCGAGCTGTCCGACCAGATCGACAGGGTCGATGTTGGAGACGAACCGGACGCTGATTCCGGCGTCGGCGTAATGCCGTAATGCGCGGTAGACCATCACCGGCCCGAGGTCGGAACCGCCGATGCCGATGTTGACGATGGTGCGGATGCGCTTGCCGGTAGCTCCGGTCCACTCGCCGCTGCGCACACGATCGGCAAAAGCGCCCATCGCGTCCAGAACTTCGTGAACGTCGGCGACGACGTCTTGACCGTCGACGGTCAGCGCAGAATCCTTGGGCAGACGCAGCGCTGTGTGTAGTACGGCGCGGTCTTCGGAAGTGTTGATGTGATCGCCCGCGAACATCGCGTCGCGTCGTGCCTCGACGCCGGCCTCGCGGGCCAGGTCGACGAGCAGCGCGAGAGTCTCGCGGCTGACGCGATGCTTGCTGTAGTCGATGTGAAGATCACCGGCGTCGATCGTCAGCTCTCGCCCGCGGGCTGGATCGTCCTGGAAGAGTTCTCGCAGGTGAACGCCTTCGATGTCGGCGTAATGAGCGCGCAGTTTCTGCCAGGCTGAGGTTCCGGTGATGTCAGTGCTCACGATCATCGACTTTAGTGGCACAAGCTGGAAACTTCCGCGTGAGTCTCGCTCGCGGGCAGACGGACGCGGCTCCGACGAGCATCATGGAACCCATGGACACATTCGAATTCATTCGATCAGTTCCCACCCAGTTGTTCGTCGGCGGTCGGTTCGTGCCCGCGGAGAACAACGCGACCTTCCCGGTGGCGGATCCGGCGACCGGGAAATCGTTGACCGATGTCGCCGATGCGAGCCCCGCGGACGCGCTGCGCGCTCTCGACGAAGCCGTCGCCGTCTCGTCGAAGTGGGCGAGCACACCTGCGCGCGAGCGTGGTGAAATCCTGCGAGCCGTTTTCGAGAAGATCACCGAGCGAGCCGAGGACGTGGCGCTGCTGATGACCCTCGAAATGGGCAAGGCACTCGCCGAAAGTCGCGCCGAGGTGAAGTACGGGGCGGAGTTCTTCCGGTGGTTCAGCGAGGAGGCCGTTCGCATCGGCGGGCGCTACACGCCGGCGCCGGCGGGCAACGGCCGGATCCTTGTCACCAAGGCGCCGGTCGGACCGTGTCTGGCCATCACTCCCTGGAATTTCCCGTTGGCGATGGGTACCCGCAAGATCGGCCCGGCGTTGGCCGCCGGCTGCACGATCATCGTCAAGCCCGCCTCGGAGACCCCGTTGACGATGTTGTTGCTTGCTCAGCTCATGGCCGAAGCCGGGTTGCCCGACGGAGTCCTCTCGGTGTTGCCGACATCGAAATCCGGTGAAGTGACCGGCCCTCTCATCGACGACCCTCGACTGCGCAAGCTCACCTTCACCGGGTCCACCGGCGTCGGCAAGATGCTGGTGGAGAAGTCCGCGAAGCGATTGCTCCGCACGTCGATGGAATTGGGTGGCAACGCACCCTTCGTGGTGTTCGACGACGCGGACGTCGACAAGGCAGTCGAGGGCGCGGTACTGGCGAAGCTTCGCAACGGAGGCGAAGCATGCACCGCCGCCAACCGGTTCCACGTCGCCAACGCCGTGCGTGAAGAGTTCACGACCAAGCTGACCGAGAAGATGGCGACTTTCACGATGGGACCCGGTACCGACCCGGAGACGAAGCTCGGCCCGCTGATCAACCAGAACCAACTCGACACGGTCGCGGAGTTGGTTGCAGATGCGGTGGATGCCGGGGCGAAGGTGCGACTGGGCGGCGAAGCGCCGGGTGGTGAAGGGTACTTCTATCCAGCCACGGTGTTGGCAGACGTTCCGGCCAGCGCGCGGATTCTGAAAGAAGAGGTGTTCGGACCCGTCGCCGCGATCACCGGCTTCGACACCGAAGCCGAGGGAATCGCAGCCGCCAACGACACCGAGTTCGGACTGGCCGCGTACATCTTCACAAGGGATCTCGACCGTGCGCTTCGGGTTTCCGATGCACTGGAATCAGGAATGATCGGCGTCAACCGCGGAGTGATCTCGGACGCGGCAGCGCCGTTCGGTGGCGTGAAGGAATCCGGATTCGGCCGCGAGGGCGGGACCGAGGGGATCGAGGAATACCTGAACACGAAGTACATCGCGCTCGAGAGCTGATACACACGCGAACGGCCACATCGGGACTGCCAGAGGCATCCGATGTGGCCGTTCGCAAGTGAACAGGTCGTGCGCTAGTGGCCCAGGCGTCCGCGGCCCAGGCGCAGGAGCAGCATCGCGAGGGTGTGGCCTTCCTGGCCCAGCTCGTTGAATCGTTCGAGGACCTTCATCTCGCGGCTGTGCACCAGACGCGGACCACCCGATGCCATCCGGGTACGGCCGATGATCTGGGAGACCTCGGAGCGACGTTTGATGGCCGCGAGGATCTCGGCGTCGAGACGGTCGATTTCTTTCCGTAGTTCGTCGATCTCCGCCTCACTCTGGGGGATCTCGACGTCTGTCGGAGCAGTTTTTACAGTATCGACAGTATTTCCATGGGGGGCTGCAGCCTGGGTGCTCATTGCTATTCGTCTCCTCTTCCTACTGCGTGGATCGTGGTCTCGGCTCGGGTCGTTACCGATCCAGGCACACTGACGAAAATGCCCCGGATCCGATTCGGACCAGGGGCGGGTGAGCTGTTCAGATCACGTGCACCGAGGTCCGGGGCACGTAAAGTAACGCCACAGCGGGCCGACGGGGTCGGCCGTGTTGTCGCGAACGGAAATGCTGAACATAGCGTCCAGTTTGCCATGCTCGACACAGGTAATCCAAGTGCCTCTACCAGCAGGTGGACGCACTGACGACCGTGTCGGTGGACGCCGGTAGCGTGGACAGGCGATGAACACGTACCCAGCACTCGGTGAGCACGACGGACATTCCCAGCACGACGGGGGCGGCGCGCGGGGACACGACGCGGGTTCGGACGCCCTCCTCGAGGGTCTCAACCCGCAACAGCGCGAGGCCGTGGTCCATGCCGGTTCGCCGTTGCTGATAGTCGCGGGCGCCGGCTCGGGCAAGACTGCAGTGCTGACGCGTCGTATCGCCTATCTGCTGGCCGAACGGGGTGTCACCCCCGGTCAGATCCTGGCCATCACGTTCACCAACAAGGCTGCGGCCGAGATGCGCGAGCGTGTGGCAGCTCTTGTCGGACCGCGTGCCAACGCCATGTGGGTCTCGACGTTCCACTCCAGTTGCGTGCGGATTCTGCGAGCACAGGCGGCGCTCCTACCCGGTTTGAACTCGAATTTCTCGATCTACGATTCCGACGATTCGCGTCGACTGCTGACGATGATCTCGAAGGACCTCGAGCTCGACACCAAACGATTCTCCGCGCGGCTTCTCGCTACGCATATCTCCAATCTGAAGAACGAACTCGTCGGACCGGAAGAGGCGGTTGTCGCAGCCGATCAGGATCCGGCCGAACTTCCGCGACTGATCGCCAAGGTCTACGGCCACTACCAACAGCGGCTGCGTGCGGCGAACGCACTCGACTTCGACGATCTCATCGGTGAGACCGTCGCGCTTCTTCAGGCGTTTCCACAGATCGCCGAGTACTACCGCCGCCGCTTCCGTCACGTGCTCGTCGACGAGTACCAGGACACCAACCACGCGCAATACATGCTTGTGCGTGAACTGGTCGGCGGTGCCGGCGAGTCCGACCACGCCGTTGCCCCGGCCGAACTGTGCGTCGTCGGTGACGCCGATCAGTCGATCTACGCATTCCGCGGAGCCACTATCCGCAACATCGAAGAGTTCGAACGCGACTACCCGGATGCTCGGACCATCCTTCTCGAACAGAACTACCGTTCGACGCAGAACATTCTGTCTGCGGCCAACTCCGTGATTTCCAAGAACACCGGCCGACGAGAAAAGCGTCTGTGGACCGATTCGGGTGAAGGCGAACTGATCGTCGGCTACGTTGCAGACAACGAGCACGACGAAGCATCGTTTGTCGCCTCGGAGATCGATCGGCTGGTGGACCAGGGCGAGACCAAGTTCGCCGACATCGCGGTGTTCTACCGGACCAACAACTCCTCGCGCGCGCTCGAGGAGATCTTCATTCGACTCGGAGTGCCGTACAAGGTGGTCGGCGGCGTTCGCTTCTACGAGCGCAAGGAAGTTCGGGACATCGTCGCGTATCTGCGCGTCCTCGCCAACGAGGACGACACCGTGAGCCTGCGACGCATTCTCAACACGCCCCGACGCGGTATCGGTGATCGAGCCGAAGCCTGCGTCGCCGTGCACTCCGAGCATCGCAACATCAGCTTCGCCGCCGCTCTCCGTGACGGCGCGGAAGGCAAAGTGGCGCTGCTCAATACGCGGTCACAGAAGGCCATCGCGTCGTTCCTCGAGATGATGGACGGGCTGCGGGCCCTGCTACCGACAGCGGCCGCCGACGAGGACGAACCGTTCGAGCTCGGTGACATCGGTGAGGTTGCCGAGGCGGTGCTCGAGCGCACCGGCTACCGCGCCGAGCTTGCGGCGAGCAGCGATCCGCAGGATGGCGCGCGACTCGACAACTTGAACGAACTCGTCAGCGTGGCAAGGGAATTCAGTTCCGACGCGCGAAACGCGGCCGGGCTGATCGATCCGGACGACGAGGAAACCGCAGCAATGCGTGAAGGTGAACCCGATCCGGGTTCGCTTGCCGCCTTCCTCGAACGGGTATCGCTTGTCGCCGACGCCGATCAACTGCCGGACTCCGACGACGGCGTCGTGACCATGATGACGCTTCACACCGCCAAGGGCCTCGAGTTCCCGGTCGTCTTCGTCACCGGTTGGGAGGACGGGCAGTTCCCGCACATGCGCGCCCTCGGCGATCCGGCGGAGCTGTCCGAAGAGCGTCGACTTGCTTACGTCGGCATCACCCGTGCCAGGCAGCGCCTGTACCTGACGCGCGCGATCATGCGTTCGGCGTGGGGGCAACCGATCCAGAACCCGGCGTCGCGGTTCATCCAGGAGATTCCGGAGGACCTGATCAACTGGCGCCGTGAGGATCCGGGCACCGGTGGCGGATTCGGAAGCGGCAGGCCGGGTTACGGCAGCGGAAGCCGCTACGGCAGCCAGGGCGGCCAGGGATACGGCGGCGGGCAGAACTACGGGGGAGGGTCCGGCAAGGCCGCGTCGACTCCCAGTTTCGGTGCCGCGCGTGGCCGCAACAACGTTCTGGTCCTCGCCACGGGTGACCGCGTCAGTCACGACAAGTACGGTCTGGGCACCGTGTTGGAAACCAAGGGCACTGGCCCCACCGCGACGGTCACCATCGACTTCGGTAGCGCGGGCAAGGTGCGGTTGATGCTCATCGGCGGTGTGCCGATGGTCAAGCTGTAGAAGACAGGCGAAAACTTCCGGCCCGTACCTGGAAAGGTGCGGGCCGGAAGTTTTTCATCAGAAGCGTTGGGCTTGCGATCAGTCCTGCTCGACGCCGAGGCTGATGCCGCGTGAGGCGAGCCAGGGGAGGGGATCGATCTTGTTCTCGCCGGCGAGATGAACCTCGAAGTGAAGGTGAGGGCCGGTGGAGAAGCCGCGGTTGCCGACAGTGGCGATCTGGTCGCCGGCCATGACCTGCTGACCAACCGTGACGGTGGACGTGTCGATGTGGCCGTAGACGGTGATCGTTCCGTCTGCGTGCTGTAGGCGTACCCACATGCCGAACCCGGAAGCCGGACCTGAATCGATGACCTTGCCGTCGGCGACGGCGACGATGGGCGTCCCGATCGGGGCGGCGATGTCGACGCCGGCGTGCAGGGTGCCCCAGCGGGTGCCGAAGTTGGACGTGAACGTGCCCACTGCCGGCAGGACGAACAGCGGGCGACGGGCAGCGGCTTCGCGTGCTGCGCGCTCGTCACTGAAACGCTGGCCCTTGGCAAGCAGGTTGCTGAACTGGGAGAGGTCGGTCGGTGCTGCGACGTTGAGGACCTGCGGAGCGTCGGCCTCGGTGGTGGCTGCCGTGGAGGTGGCCGGAGCGAACTGAGCGGCCTGCGGTTCTGCGGTGGTACCGATCGCGGAGGACTCGTTGGCGAGTGCAACTTCCGAGTGGTCGGCGGCAGAAGAGGAACCGTCGTTGACAACTGCCTGGCCCGCGGCGACAACCGCGCCGGCTGCAACTGCCAGAACGGCGGCGCGGCCCTTGAGAGCGGAGGGAGGGGTGGGGAGTCGGTGAGCACCGCTGCGGCGAACCGGAGATTCGACATCGACTGTCGGTGCGGAGGAGGCGTAAGTGGGGGTGCTGATCACGTCGGACTCGACGAACTCGTGAGAGTCGGAATCTGACGACGTGGAGGATGAATTTCGAGTGAACATATCGGTAGAGATCTCAGAACTTTTGGTCTCGGTGTAACGCCTGGCCGAGTGCGTTGGATAAGTGGTCGTGACCTCGTCTGGAGCTGAGTTCGAGAACCTACTAGCGGTGAACTGGCTGCGGTGATGCATATGCCGGTTCTCTCCTCGAGTTCGTGATCAGCCCGTGACTTAGACCGACTGACGGTAACGAAATGATTGCGATGGGCGCAAGCCGTAGCGGAAACCTGTCCAATTATGTGACGTGCCTCACAGCTTGACCTGGGAATATGTCGATCCGGGCAAAACGGACGAATCATCTCGTTTCGTGATCGCGCGTGTCACAACCGGATCACCGGTCCATTCAGGCACTACCGTCGATCGAGTGTCCACAACACCTGGAACTACGTCGCAGGCGCGTATCGACGACCCCGGAGTGAAGTCCGGGGCGCCACTCGCGGCGGTAATCGGACTGCTCGGTGCCGTCGGAGTGGCAGCCAGTCCCGTCGTCGGAGTCGGGAGTGGCCGCGGGGTCGACACGACGGGGGCTCTTGCTTCCGCCGCTCTCTTCGCTGCCGTCTGCACGATCGTCGTGCCGCTGGTTGCGGTGCTCACCTCGGGGCGCAGGCCCGCCTTCGCAGGTGGACTCCTGGCAGGTATCGGCGCGGTGTCCCTCGGCGCGGCGATCCTCGACGTTCAGTTGTTCGTCGACGCAATCGATGCAAACCGCTTGGACCTTTTCCGTCCGATTTCGGCGGGTTCGATCGATGCGGGTCCGGGCGCTTATCTCGCGCTCGCGGGCCACGGACTTCTTGTGGTGTCTGGTGTCCTCGGCTTCATGGTCGTCCATCGTGAATCAGAGCGGGACGGATACGGCAGCGCTCGCGCCGCGGAATTCGACGGGCGATCGGTTGGCGGGCGGATCGGTGGGTGGCCGACAGCGCTGCTGATTCTGGCCGCGGTGGTGTTCGTGCTCTCCCTGTTCGGTCCTTCCTTCAGTTCGCAGGATCCGATCTTTCTGGTCAAACCGCTCGTCGACTCGGCGGCGGCCACCGCCGTCGGTACGGGATTAATCGGCGTCGCGGTACTCGTTGCGGTCGCGGCGGCATTGACGTCCATCTCGCTACCGGTGGGCTGCGGCGCCCTGATCGGTGTCGGTCTCGGCGCACTCGCAGTCAGTGGAACCAGGGTGATGTCTGGGTTCGCGGCCGGCGATCGGATCGGCGTCGGTTCGGGATCGGTGGTCGGGGCACTGGCCGCCGTGGTCATCGCCGTGATCGGAGTTTCAGCTCCCTACCTCGCTTCCAGGCGTGAAACAGATGCGATTCCTGCTGAAAGTGTGGTTCGCGCACCCGCGAAGACGACAAAGGGTGCGCTGAAAGCGGCGATGGTGGCTCAGTCCCGGGCGGCGCAAGCGCGGGTGAACAGACTTCACCGCGTTGCCGGTATCGGCGCAGTTGTCACCGCAGCAGTGGCAGCCCTGGGGGTGGCACTTCCGGTCCTGTCGTTGCCGGAGAACATCCCCGAACCGTCCATGCTTTCGTCTCGAGTTGTCTTGCTCGCGACTGCTGTACTGCTGGTCGCCGGTCTGGGCCTGTTCGCCCCGGGCCGCGCCGCGGTGGTGCGGCCGGCCGTCGGCGTGTTGTGGACCACGGTCGTGATGGGAGTCGCCGCTGTCATGCAGTCGGCTGTCATCGCCACGGACGTACCGGGCGTCGGGTTGGGGGCCGGTGCCTTCGTGCTCTGCGGCGCGGCTTTCCTCGCTGCGGCGACGGGACTGCTCGTCTGGCTGGCGGGAAGCGCCGAGCGTGAGGATGTCGACACGTCGGTAGGTGGCGGTTCGAGAGGGCTGGTGCTTCTCGTCGGTGGGATCGGCGCCGTCGCTGTCCTGATCGGAACCGCGCTTCCCCTCTATCGGGGCGACGCCTATACGGCGGCCTCAGTTCTGGAGTGGCCGTGGGGAATTGACGTCTGGGGTCAACTGCTCGTCGGCGTCACCGTCGTGATCGCCGCTGTGATCGCAGCGTCCGCGCGGCCGTCGCGGGGCGCGGCATTGCTGATCGGATCTGCCGTGGCAGCTCTGGTGTATGTGGGTGAGTGGCCACTCACGTCATCGCGCATATCGGACGCAACCGTGGGGGTGGGTGCGATCACAGCGGCCACGGGCATAGTGTTGCTTCTCGTTGCAGCGTTCTCGAGCGCAAGAATCAGTGAGACTGATGCTTGACAAATTCGGTGTGGCCACCTTGCCGAATCGGTGAGGCGTGCCTCATCGGGCAATTGCGCGTGACTTGGGCCACATAGCATCAATGCGGGCGCAAACCGAACGCGGCAACTGGTTAAAGTCCAGAACAGACCCGCTCCTACCCCTCGAGCGGGTGACAACGCAGACGAGACGGTGAGCAGATGGATCTCTTCGAATACCAGGCGAAGGAACTCTTCGCCAAGCACGGAGTGCCGACTTCGGCTGGACGTGTTACAGACACAGTCGCCGGCGCACGCGAGATTGCCGAAGAAATCGGTAAGCCCGTGATGGTGAAGGCACAGGTCAAGGTAGGCGGCCGCGGCAAGGCCGGTGGCGTCAAGTACTCGCCCGACGTGGATGCCGCAGTGGCAAACGCCGAGGCAATCCTGGGCCTGGACATCAAGGGCCATGTCGTCAAGAAGCTGCTGGTCGCAGAGGCAAGTGACATTGCCGAGGAGTACTACATCTCCTTCCTGCTCGACCGCACCAACCGCACCTACCTGGCCATGTGCTCGGTAGAGGGTGGCGTCGAGATCGAGGTCACCGCCGAGGAGAACCCCGACGCTCTCGCCAAGATCCCCGTCGACGCAGTCAAGGGCGTCGACCTCGCGTTCGCGCGCAGCATCGCCGAGGCAGGAAAGCTGCCCGCAGAGGTGCTCGACGCAGCGGCCGTGACGATCCAGAAGCTGTGGGAGGTCTTCATCGGCGAAGACGCACTCCTCGTCGAGGTCAACCCCCTCGTTCGTACGCCTGACGATCAGATCCTCGCCCTCGACGGCAAGGTCACCCTCGACGAGAACGCAGCGTTCCGTCAGCCCGGCCACGAGGCATTCGAGGATCGCGACGCTACCGATCCCCTCGAGCTCAAGGCCAAGGAAAACGACCTCAACTACGTCAAGCTCGACGGTGAGGTCGGAATCATCGGCAACGGCGCAGGCCTGGTCATGTCCACGCTGGACGTCGTCGCATACGCCGGCGAGAACCACGGTGGCGTCAAGCCCGCCAACTTCCTCGACATCGGCGGCGGAGCTTCCGCTGCAGTCATGGCTGCCGGCCTGGATGTCATCCTCAACGATGCACAGGTCAAGAGCGTGTTCGTCAACGTCTTCGGCGGCATCACCGCGTGTGACGCAGTTGCCAACGGCATCGTCGGCGCACTGAAGACCCTGGGTGACGAGGCCAACAAGCCGCTCGTCGTTCGCCTGGACGGAAACAACGTCGAAGAGGGTCGTCGCATCCTCGCCGAGGCCAACCACCCGCTGGTCACGGTCGTCGCAACCATGGACGAGGCCGCCGACAAGGCCGCCGAACTCGCTCACGCAGCGAAGTAAGGGACTCACAGAACAATGGCAATCTTCCTCACCAAGGATTCAAAGGTCATCGTCCAGGGCATCACCGGCGGCGAGGGCACCAAGCACACCGCTCTGATGCTCAAGGCCGGCACCCAGGTCGTCGGCGGCGTCAACGCTCGCAAGGCCGGCACCACGGTCTCGCACGTTGCAGCTGACGGTTCCCCTGTCGAGCTCCCCGTCTTCGCGACGGTCGAAGAGGCAATCAAGGAGACCGGCGCAGACGTCTCCATCGCATTCGTTCCCCCGGCCTTCTCGAAGGACGCCATCGTCGAGGCCATCGACGCGGAGATCCCGCTCCTCGTGGTCATCACCGAGGGCATCCCGGTTCAGGACTCCGCTTACGCTTGGGCGTACAACGAGTCCAAGGGCAAGAAGACCCGCATCATCGGACCGAACTGCCCCGGCATCATCACCCCGGGTGAGGCCCTCGTCGGCATCACGCCCGCCAACATTGCAGGCACCGGCCCCATCGGCCTGGTCTCCAAGTCGGGCACCCTGACCTACCAGATGATGTACGAACTCCGTGACTTCGGCTTCTCCACCGCCATCGGCATCGGCGGCGACCCGGTCATCGGAACCACCCACATCGACGCCATCGAGGCGTTCGAGAAGGATCCCGAGACCAAGGTCATCGTGATGATCGGTGAAATCGGTGGCGACGCCGAAGAGCGTGCAGCCGATTACATCAAGGCCAACGTCACCAAGCCGGTCGTCGGCTACGTGGCAGGCTTCACCGCTCCCGAAGGCAAGACCATGGGCCACGCCGGCGCCATCGTCTCCGGTTCCTCGGGAACGGCTCAGGCCAAGCAGGAAGCTCTCGAAGCTGCAGGCGTGAAGGTCGGCAAGACGCCGTCCGCCACCGCTGCTCTCGCTCGCGAGATTCTTCAGTCCCTGTAAGGGGCTTCGCCCCCGTGCGTGGTTAGGGAGTCTCCGGACTCCTTAACCACGCACAGTGGTATCGACCCACATCGACCCGGCAGGTTCCAACTGCCCCGCACCGGATGTGATGGATGCGACGATCGAGTCGAGATCGTCGGCGTCACCGGCGGCGAGTGTCATCACCGCCTTCGATCCATACGTAGTTCCGAGCACCGAGACGCCCCGCGCTCTCAGCTCCGCTTCCACCCGACCGGCCTCTGAGTGCCGGATCGCCAAAGTGCGCAGGACCTTTCTCTCCCTGGCCACAAGCTCGGCCGAATCGAGAGCCACCGAGACCGCTCCCGAATACGCGCGGACCAATCCACCGGCGCCGAGCTTGATTCCGCCGAAATAGCGCGTGACGACAACAATCACATCGACCAGATCTCGAGACTTGAGAACCTGAAGCATCGGCACCCCGGCAGTGCCGCCCGGTTCACCGTCGTCGTGTGCACGCTCGACGCGTGAGTTCGCCTCGTATCCGATCACGAAAGCCGAACAATGATGGCGCGCATCGGGATACAGCGATTTCTGCTCCGCGACGAACTCCGTGGCGGCTTCGGCGTCGTCTACCCGGTGAAGCGCGGCGATGAATCGTGAGTGCTTCACCTCGGTTTCGACGACGTGGTCGGCGCCGGGCGCGAGGGTGAAGGGCATCTGCCCATTGTCTCCTGTCGGTGTTAGCGTGCGAAGTCGAGACACATACGCTGGTAACCATCGAAGACCGTCTACGAGGAGAAGTCATGACGTTCACGCCGCAAGGGCCCAGCTTCGGGCCACCGAATCAGCCGGCAGCGGGCGGTGGAACCAAGAATCTCGGATTCATCCTGCTCATCGCCGTCGCGGCACTCGGCCTGATCAATTTCCTGCTCGGTTTTGCGCCCTTCACGTCGATCAGTGGAAGCAGCAGCGGCATCGGTAGCGGCCTGGATACCAGTTCGAGTTTCTTCGAATCGAGCATCTACGGCCTCGGATTCGTTTTCGCCGGCGGTGTGGTCGCAGGCGTCTCGCTGCTCCCGAAGCAGTCGTATGCAGGCATTGCCGCAGCGCTCACCCTCACGGGTTTCTTCGCTTTGGTGTTCGCCGCGTTCTCCGTCGGTACCAGCGACTACGTCGACATCAGCCTCGGTTGGGGCCTGATCATCGTGCTGATCCTCTCGTTCGTGCAGACCGTCGTCGCAGTCGCCGCGTTGTTGTTAGAGATCGGAATCCTGAAGGCGCCCGCGCCCCGACCGGTAGCTCAGCAGTACGGTCAGCAGCAGCCTTACGGCCAGGCGCCCGGTCAGCCACAGGGATACGGACAGGCTCAGTACGGCCAGCCTCAGCAGGCTCAGCAGCCGGGCCAGTACCAGCAGAATCCGCAGTACGGGCAGGCGCAACAGCAGGGATACGGGGGAGCGCACGCCGCCCCCACAGACCCGACCGCTTCGCAGCCTTACGGCCAGACTGCGCCTCCCTACGGTCAGAACCCTGTGCAGAATCCCGGACAGACCGACTCGTCGGCCGCGACGACGTCGTCTTACTATCCGCTGACCTCTCAGCCCGGTGGCCAGCCGAACCCGAGTTACTCGTCGGATCAGTTCACCGCTCCACGCGGTTACGGCCAGCCGTACAACCAGCAGCAGACTGGCTCGACCGAGCAGCCGACGGGCTTCGAGCCGCCCACTTTCGAAGCGCCGACGCCGTCTGCGGAACCTGACCAGGGCAGCAGCGATTCCGCGGCCGAGACCAAGGTCTTCGGCTCGCAGAACCCCGACGAGCGTCAGCAGTAGTACTTCTTCGTTCACGAACATGAATGTGGCCTCCGACCCGCTGCGGGTGGAGGCCACATTCCGTGAGCCCGACGGCGCGCCTGAGTGCGCGGCGCACTGTCGAGTGAAACCCTCGAGGGGATGAGTTCTTTGATTGATGGCACCCGGTCCCGTCCCACGTCCTCACGACCCGGACGTGGTCGTACTGGCAGCGGCCGCGTCGGCGGCGGTCGCCCGGGACCGAACCCGGACCTGGCGCGCAAGCTGCTGACCGTCGCCTTCCGACCGTCGGGCCTGACGATGCTGCTGATCGCGGCTGTCGTCGTGGTCACTTTGGTATCGGCGAGCAGCGACCTGACCGGAA
This sequence comes from Rhodococcus sp. Ni2, assembly GCF_021352185.1. Taxonomy (NCBI): domain Bacteria; kingdom Bacillati; phylum Actinomycetota; class Actinomycetes; order Mycobacteriales; family Nocardiaceae; genus Rhodococcus; species Rhodococcus sp. Ni2. The sequence continues at coordinate 547,585 of NZ_WOXZ01000001.1, read as the reverse complement.
CCTTCGGCGCCATTGCCACCACCTGGTTGGTCATCCACCAGGTGCCGGCGACTATCAGCGGCGTCCAACTCGGTGTACTGCCATTGCTTCCGACGGCCGTCATGATGTGGGTGGTTGCACGCCGATGCGCGTCGACTGCGGTGCACACCGACTCCCGTGACGACACCCTCCGCCTGGTGGGGGCGGCAGTAGCCGGGCCGTTGACTATCACGGCAATCGCTCTCGCCGTTGTCGCCGACGCCTCCGCGGCAATTCCGCTGTCGAGCCCCAACACGTTGGCCGCTTTCGGCTGGGTCGCCGCGATTCACCTGATCGCCGCGTCCGTCGGTGTTGCTGCTGCGCACTGGGATCGCGTCGTCGCCGAGATTCCGCCGTGGGCATCTGCCGCTGTTCGTCCGGCCGCGGCTGCGTCGGCAGCGCTGCTGGCTGCGGGCGCCGTGGCCGTTGTGGTGTCGCTACTCGTGTCGTGGTCGACGGTCGGTGACCTACTCGCACGCGGCAACGGGTTTGTCGGCGTACTGGGATTGACGGTGTTGTCGCTGCTCTACCTGCCGAACCTCGTGGTCGGTGCAGCCGCGGTGATGACGGGATCGACGGCCGATTTCGGAAACGTCTCCATCAGCGTGTTCGGCAACATCGGTGGAGATCTGCCACCCTTGCCCCTTCTCGGAGCGGTTCCGGAAGGCGTCGCCGGCGGAATCTGGCCGGTGCTGTTGATCGTTCCGGCTGCGGTGGGTGTGATGCTCGGCCGTGCTTGCGCTCGACGCATCGCCGGGCAGGACAGTGTGCTCGCAGTGCTGACGGCAGCTGCCGGTGCAGGCGTCGTCATGGCTCTGCTTGCCCTTGCTGCGGGGGGAGACCTCGGGCAGTTCGGCACCGTCGAGGTCCTGTGGTGGGGCTTCGGTCTTCTGACTTTTGCGTGGCTGGGATTGTTCGGAACCGTCTCGGCGCTGTTCGCGATGTGGTTCTCACACCGCGGACACATGAAGGACGAGGTTGCGCCGCCGACGGCTGAACGGGCTCGAGCATCCGAGCCCGAACTTGCGATCACGGCGGCGGCCACAACGGATGGCGAGGACGACGAAAACGCCGACGAAGTGCTCGCCCAGGAATCTGCGGTAGTAGTGACCAAGGTCGTCGAAGCCGAAATTGTCGAAGAATCAGGCGAACCCGTGCAGGTAGTGACGGAGGAAACCGTCGAGATCGAAGTAGTCGACGCGGAGGTTGTCGCGGCACCCGAGGCGGACCCCACAGCCGGGGCCGAGCCGGAGACCGACCTGCCCTCGAAGCCGCAGGAGTCCAGCGACTAGGCTGTCATGCGGCCGATACTCCGGCCGCATCATCTTCCAGTTCTCAGGAGTAGTGCGCTGACTGCCTCGGCCGACAATCCGCAGCCGACAATGCCCGACAGGGTCCAATTTCGCGACTCTGTCGCGCGGGTAGTCGTACTCGCTTCCGGCGCGGGAACCCTGCTGACTTCGCTGATCGACGCTTCGCATGCCGAGGGATACCCCGCCGAGATCGTTGCCGTCGGTGTAGATCGTGACTGCCTCGCCGCCGAGCACGCTGCGGATTCGAAGATCCCGTCCTTCAAGGTCTCGATCAAGACCTACGAAAATCGTGCCGCCTGGGACGAGGCGCTGACAGCAGCAGTGGCCGAGTACGAACCCGATCTCGTGGTCAGTGCAGGCTTCATGAAAATCCTCGGCCCCAGCTTTCTCGAGCGTTTCGGCGGCCGAATCATCAACACTCATCCCGCGTTGCTGCCTGCCTTTCCCGGCGCGCACGCGGTTCCCGACGCTCTGGCGTACGGCGTGAAGGTCACCGGTTCCACGGTGCATCTCGTCGACGGCGGAGTTGATACCGGGCCGATCTTGGCGCAGGAAGCTGTGCCGGTGCATGACGACGACACCGAGTCTTCGTTGCATGAACGCATCAAAATTGTGGAGCGACGGTTGTTGGCGGACGTCATCGCCGCTGTTGCTACGCGCGGAGTGGTTTCCGATGGACGAAAGGCCGTGATCCCCAGTGAGTGAACGCAAGGCTGTGCGCCGTGCACTTGTCAGCGTCTACGACAAGAGTGGTCTGATCGAGCTGGCCACGGGCCTGCACGAGGCCGGTGTCGAGTTGGTCTCGACCGGTTCGACCGCGTCGAAGATCGCCGACGCCGGAATCCCCGTGACGCCGGTCGAGGCTCTGACCGGATTCCCGGAATGCCTCGAAGGCCGTGTGAAGACGCTGCATCCGCGCGTCCACGCCGGCGTTCTCGCCGATACCCGCAAGCCGGATCACCTCGCTCAGCTCGAGGAACTCGGCATCGCGACCTTCGAATTGGTGGTCGTGAACCTGTACCCCTTCACCGAGACGGTTGCCTCGGGCGCTAGCCCGGACGAGTGTGTCGAGCAGATCGACATCGGCGGCCCGTCGATGGTGCGTGCTGCAGCCAAGAACCATCCGTCGGTTGCCGTCGTGGTCGATCCGGCTCGTTACGCCGACGTCCTGACTGCCGTTGCCGGTGGCGGATTCACCTTGCGTGAGCGCACTGTGCTTGCAGCGCAGGCTTTCCAGCACACTGCGTCGTACGACGTCGCTGTTGCGAGCTGGATGACGAGCACGATCGCCGCTGACGAGGACGGCTCGCTGTTCCCGGCCTGGGTCGGTGCTACCTGGAACCGCAGCGCTGTTCTTCGCTACGGCGAGAACCCGCACCAGGACGCTGCGCTGTACGAAAACCCGGCTGCGCCTGCAGGTTTGGCTCAGGCGGAGCAGTTGCACGGCAAGGAGATGTCGTACAACAACTACACGGACTCCGACGCAGCGTGGCGCGCAGCGTACGACTTCACTGATCCGGCCGTCGCAATCATCAAGCACGCCAACCCGTGTGGCATCGCCATCGGCACCGACATCGCCGACGCCCACCGCAAGGCGCATGCATGCGATCCGGTCAGTGCTTTCGGTGGTGTGATCGCTGCCAACCGCGAGGTCACCGTCGAACTGGCCGAGCAGATCGCCGACATCTTCACCGAGGTCGTCATCGCGCCCTCGTACGAAGACGGAGCTGTCGAGGTTCTGCAGCGTAAGAAGAACATTCGTGTTCTGAAGGCAGCCGCTCCGACCGCTACCGGAATCGAACTGCGTCCGATCTCCGGCGGTACGTTGCTCCAGCAGCGCGACGTCCTGGACGCCGACGGCGACAACCCGGCCAACTGGACCCTCGCCAACGGTGAGGCTGCCGATGCCGAGACTCTCGCTGACCTCGAATTTGCTTGGCGCGCCAGCCGTTCGGTGAAGTCCAACGCGATCCTGCTGGCCTCCGGCGGCGCGTCCGTCGGCGTCGGTATGGGCCAGGTCAACCGCGTCGATGCAGCGCATCTGGCTGTTCAGCGAGCCGGTGACCGCGTCGTAGGTTCGGTTGCAGCTTCGGACGCGTTCTTCCCGTTCCCTGACGGTCTGCAGGTGCTGCTCAACGCCGGCGTCAAGGCTGTTGTGCAGCCGGGTGGTTCGGTTCGCGACAACGAAGTGATTGCCGCAGCCAAGGAAGCCGGTGTCACTCTCTATCTGACCGGTGCGCGCCACTTCGCGCACTGACTCCTGCCTCGGTAGCGGGCCTCGACTCCTCAACGGGAGTTCGGGGCCCGTTCTGCATTCAGGCCGCCCGGGTCTTTCAGGCGGCGCTGCTGTGGGTGCCCTGGAGTTCGCGCGGTGAGCCGGTGATGACCACGCGTGAGGCTCCGCGACTGCGGATCTCGCTGATCAATGCGCCGAGGGTAGCTTCGTGGGCCGCATCGGAGTGTGAAAGATCCAGGGTGACGGCGTATCCGGTGAGGTCACCGGGCAGATCGACATACGGCGGCGCGATGGACAGTTGGTTGACTCGAAGTTTCATGTGGTGCTCCTGCGTGTGAAAGGTAAAAGAAAAGGCACCCGAGGCGTTTGCCCTGGGTGCCCGAGAACGAATCCGGTGAAACTGGGGATCATTCTCGGGGTACACCGCGCTTGTTGCCCATGTGCTTGGCCGACATTGCGGCCGAAAAAATGTGCTTGTCTGCGGTGCAGCTGCGCCACGAAGGTACGGATACGACGTGCGGGTGTAGCGACATGATGTCCGTTCCTTTCTGTGTGGCGTTGCTGGTTAATGGATGACCGTACAGCACGGATCGAGGGTTCGCACCAATAAAAAGCGCCGCGAACGTAAACTCCGGGTGACTTCTGTCCCCAGGTTCGCCGGATTGAAAGAGTCTTCATTGCAGGTCAGGCGTAGAAAGCAGAATTCCCTCCGCGATGGTTCGCGGAGGGAACTTTCTACCTGAAAAAGAGGACGTTCGGTCTGTACGTGATCAGGAGAACGAACGGACCCACGCTGTGAAGGGCTCCGAGAACTCTGCCGAGTACGGAAGCGGCGCGACGTAGTCGGCACCGGTGGACTGTTCGTCGCCGATGTCCTTGAGTACGAAGTTGGCGTTGCGCATCCGCACGGAAGTCAGCGCTGTATGTGAGAGCGCGGCGTCGAGTGCCGCGACATCGGCGGGAATGACTTGGATGTCTTTGTCCGAGCAGCTCGTGAGAACGGGCATGCCCGCCGGTAGCGCCGCCACGAGCGCAACCGGGTCCAATGCGTCTTCCTCGGCGAGTGCCTTGGCGTTGGCGTGTACGAGTCCCGCATTCTGCAGCGGCTCGGGCAGGTCATCCGGAACAGTGCCCTCGGATCGCAGCGACTCGACGGCATCGGCGAGCGCGACGCGCAGTTCGTCAGCCAGTTCGACCGGCAACTGACCGGCGCCGACGACCGCATCGAGCTGGCGGTGAATCTGCGTCGTGAGTAGATCGAGAAGTCTGACGCTCAGTGGCTCGAGCAGTGCGAGGGCACTGACTCTGGCGCCCTCCTTCGCGGTGGCGAGAGCCAGTGCGACTACGGCGCCGTCGCTGTGTCCGACCACGAACAAGCGCTCGGGATCGACACCGGGTTGCCCGGCGAGGTAGTCCAGTCCGTCGGAGGCGGCGTCGACAAAAGTGTTGAAGCCGAGATCGGCGATGTCCTCGATGTCGTAGTCACCGAGGGCGGTTTCGCCACTGCCGAGCTTGTCGTAACGCAGGCTTGAAATCCCTTGTTTTTCAAGAAGATCCGCGATGAACCGCAGAGTTCCGATGTCGCCTTCGAGGAGGGCGCTGTCGCCGTTGCGATCGGTGGGGCCGCTGCCGGCCAGAATCAGCGCGGCCGGGGCAGGGGCGTCGGGTGAGGCGGCCAGGCGAAGACTCCCGTACAGGGTGACGTCGCCGGATTGGAACGAGATCTCGGTGTCGGACATGACGACTTGTCTACCAGGTCGGTGCGGTCAGGCGGTGCGCAGACTCCGGACACGACGCCAGCCACGCCAGCTGAACCACAAGAGCGCGGCGAGCAGGGGAATGATCAGGAGCGGCAAGATCATCGCGATCAAGGAAGTGAAGAAAGTCAGCACATCCTCGATGACGGAAACGACGGGATTTGCCAGCCCACCGGTAGTGGCCGTACTGACCGCGCGAGTGCCGGTCTGCGCGGCGCTGAACGTCAACGCCGTCGGCGCTCCGACGATGATGCCCGCCAACGCGGCCATCGCAGGGTCGAGATGACTGAATGCCGCCCAGGCGGCGATCACTCCGGCGATCGGCCCCGTGACGTTCCCGATCACCGAGAGTGCGTTGTCCACGAACGGAATGAGGTCGGCACCCAGTTCGACCACCGCGGCGATTGCCAATGCCACCAGCACGCCGGTCGATCCGATCCACCGCATCGACTCGCCGACGGTGATCCCGAACAGTTCGAAGTGGGCGGCAGCGCTGAGCATCAGCAGGGGCAGGAAGGTTCGCATTCCGGACGCTGCGGCGAGTCCGAGGCCGAGCATGGCGGGCAACACCCAGGTATCCATGGGTGGAGTTTAGGTCTACTGTGCGCCTTTATTAACCGCCGGCGGTTAATAAAGGCGCACAGCAAAGTCTCGGAAAGGACCTTTCATGGCGACAAACCCGCAGCCGATGTTCTTCCTCAACCTGCCCGTCAAGGACCTCGGCAAGGCCACCACCTTCTACGAGGGCCTCGGATACTCCAAGAACACGCAGTTCTCCGACGAGAATGCGTCGTCGATGGTCATCAGTGACACCATCGTCGTGATGCTGTTGGCCGAGCCCTTCTTCAAGACCTTCACCACCAAGGGCATCGCCGACACCTCGACGTCGACGGAAGCGCTGCTCGGTCTCTCGGCCGAGACCCGTGAGGCCGTCGACGCCCTCGTCGACAAGGCGCTCGCGACCGGCGGTTCCGAAGGAAACGCGACGCAGGATCACGGCTTCATGTACAGCCGCAGCTTCCAGGATCCCGACGGCCACATCTGGGAAATCATCTGGATGAATCCCGAGAACATCGAAGGCTGAGCGACCGAACTTCCTCGGCGAGAGGCGAAACCCCGCAAACACTCGTAGCGTGGAGTGGTGACTGTCGCAAAAACCCTCGGAGAGCTACGCGCCTCCGGACACGTACAGCGAAGTGTCAAGGAAGAACTACGAGAGAATCTTCTCGCCGCGTTGCGGGACGGCCGTGACCCCTGGCCCGGGATAGTCGGGTTCGAGGACACGGTCGCCCCGCAACTCGAGCGGGCGCTGATCGCCGGCCACGACGTGGTTCTGCTCGGCGAACGAGGTCAGGGAAAGACGAGGTTGCTTCGCACCCTCGGGCTCCTGCTCGACGAGTGGACGCCCGTCATCGAAGGCTCGGAACTGGGGGAGCACCCGTACGAGCCGATCACCCCGGCTTCGATACGTCGAGCCAAGGAACTGGGCGACGACCTCCCGATCGCCTGGCGCCACCGCAGCGAGCGGTACTCCGAGAAGTTGGCGACGCCGGATACCTCGGTCGCCGACCTGATCGGCGACGTCGATCCGGTCAAGGTTGCCGAAGGCCGGAGCCTCGGCGATCCGGAGACCATTCACTTCGGCCTCGTGCCTCGCGCGCATCGCGGAATCGTGGCCATCAACGAGCTCCCCGACCTCGCCGAACGCATCCAGGTCTCTTTGCTCAACGTGATGGAAGAGCGGGACATCCAGGTCCGCGGGTACACGCTTCGGCTTCCGTTGGACGTTCTTCTGGTCGCGAGCGCCAACCCCGAGGACTACACCAACCGCGGGCGCATCATCACACCGCTCAAGGACCGCTTCGGCGCAGAAATCCGCACTCACTACCCCGTCGAGTTGGCGGGCGAGATCGCGGTGATCGAGCAGGAGGCGCACCTGGCCGCGGAGGTGCCCGACTACCTTCTCGAAATTCTTGCCAGGTTCACGCGCTTGCTACGCGAATCCACCTCGGTGGACCAGCGATCGGGTGTGTCGGCACGCTTTGCCGTCGCCGGCGCGGAAACCGTCAGTGCCGCCGCGGTACGACGGGCAGCGGTGCTCGGCGAAGCCGATCCTGTTGCACGGCCCGTCGATCTCGAGTCCGTGGTCGAGGTTCTTCGCGGCAAGGTCGAGTTCGAATCCGGTGAAGAGGGACGAGAACTGGAGGTGCTCGAGCACCTGCTGCGTCGCGCGACGGCCGATACGGTTCGGGTACGTCTCGGCGGGATCGACCTGGGGATGCTGGTTGCTGCGGTGGAGATGGGCAACACGATCGTCACCGGTGAATCTGTCACGGCCAAGGCATTTCTCGACGAGCTTCCGGACCTCGAGGTCCTGGACGAAGTAGCCGAACGTCTCGGTGCGCAATCCGACGGCGAGCGTGCCGCCGGTGCCGAACTTGCCCTCGAAGGGCTTTACCTCGCGCGCCGGATCTCCAAAGATCAAGGCCCGGGCGGCCGCTCGGTATATTCGTAAGGGGCAGTGATGATCCACAATCCGCGGTACGGGCCTTACGACGGTGGTCCCGATCCGCTCGCGCCTCCCGTGGATCTGCGCGAGGCCCTGGCAGCAATCGGCGACGACGTGTTGTCGGGCACGTCGCCGCGCCATGCCCTCCGAGAGCTCCTGCGCCGAGGCAACCGGGACATGCGCGGGCTCGACGACCTTGCTGCCCAGGCGAACCGGCGCCGACGTGAGTTGCTACGCCGCAACAATCTCGACGGAACGCTCGACGAGGTTCGTAAGCTTCTCGACAAGGCGGTGCTCGAAGAGCGCAAAGAACTGGCACGTGCTCTCGACGACGACGCACGATTCAACGAAATGCGGATCGAGGAGTTACCGCCGTCGACAGCTCAGGCCGTGCAAGATCTGGCCGACTACAACTGGCGCAGCGAACAGGCTCGCGCGGATTACGAGAAGATTCGTGATCTGCTCGGACGTGAGGTTCTCGATCAACGCTTCTCGGGAATGAAGCAGGCACTCGAGGGCGCCACCGACGAGGATCGTGAGCAGATACGCCAGATGCTGGCTGATCTGAATCAACTGCTCGACGCGCACTCTCGCGGCGTCGACACTGCGGAGCAGTTCGCGGAGTTCATGGACAAGCACGGGCAGTATTTCCCGGACAACCCGCGCAACGTCGAGGAACTTCTGGATTCTTTGGCGCAGCGCGCGGCGGCTGCACAACGATTGCGGAACTCGCTCTCGCAGGAGCAGCGTGACGAGTTGGATGCGTTGGCGCAGCAGGCGTTCGGTGATCCGAGCCTGATGAGTGAGCTGAGTCAACTCGACCAGTTCCTTCAGGCGGCTCGGCCGGGTGAGGACTGGGAAGGTTCGCAACAGTTCCGCGGCGACAACGGAATGGGGTTGGGTGAGGGGACCGGTGCCCTGCAGGACATCGCCGAGCTGGAATCCTTGGCGGATCAACTGTCGCAGCAATACGCGGGCGCGGCGCTCGACGACATCGACCCCGAGCTAGTCGCGCGGCAACTCGGCGACGAAGCCGCCGCTGATGCTCGCACCCTGGCCGATCTCGAAAAGGCTTTGCAGGAACAGGGTTTCTTCGATCGTGCACCGGATGGTCAATGGCGCTTGTCGCCCAAAGCCATGCGACAGCTCGGGCAGACTGCTCTGCGCGATGTCGCCGGGCAACTGTCGTCGCGAACCGGTCAACGCGATACGCGTCGGGCCGGTGCGATGGGTGAACCGACCGGAGCGTCCCGCGAATGGGAATTCGGGGACACGGAACCGTGGGACGTCACGAGAACCATCACCAACGCCGTCCTGCGTGACCCGGGCCGAATGCCGGTGCGGCTGAGCGTCGTCGATGTCGAGGTGGCCGAAACCGAACAGCGCAGTCAGGCCGCGGTTGCTCTCCTGGTGGACACGTCGTTCTCGATGGTGATGGAAGAGCGTTGGGTACCGATGAAGCGCACCGCTCTGGCACTCAATCATCTGGTGAGTACGCGATTTCGCAGCGACGAACTCCAGTTGATCGCCTTCGGACGCCACGCGCATGTGCTGAGCCCGTCGGAGCTCGCTGGTTTGGACGGCGCGTGGGACCAGGGAACCAACCTGCACCACGCACTGTTGTTGGCGGCCAGGCATCTTCGACGCCACTCCAACGCACAGCCGGTGGTACTGATCGTCACCGACGGTGAGCCGACGGCTCATCTCGAAGCGGACGGAGAAGCCAGGTTCGACTACCCGCCGAGTGCGCGAACCCTCGGTTTGACGGTTCGAGCACTCGACGCGGTGGCCAGGCTGGGCGCCAAGGTCACGTTCTTCCGCCTCGGTGAGGATCCAGGTCTGGCCAGGGTGGTCGACCGGATGGCGCACCGTGTGGGTGGACGCGTCATCGCGCCGGACCTGGACGGCCTCGGCGCCGCGGTCGTGAGTGACTACATGCGAGGTCGCCGCTAATTCTGCCGCCGTCAGTCTTGTTCAGCGGGCTGGTGCTGGGTGATGCAGTGGATGCCGCCGCCACGTTCGAACAGTGGTCTGGCGTCGACGGTGACGACGGTGCGCCCGGGGTAGGCGGCCGCAAGGATCCGGGCCGCTTCGGCGTCGGCCGGATCGTCGAAGCTGCAGGCAATCACTCCGCGATTGACCACGAGATGGTTGATGTAGCTGTAGTCGACGAATCCCTCGTCGTCGCGCAGGATTTCGGGAGCGGGTACCCGAATGACCTTCCACGGCCGGCCGCCGACGTCCGTCGAGCTTTCGAACAACTCGATGATCGTCTTGCTGACGGCGTAGTCGGGGTGCACCGGATTGCGTTGGTCATGGACGAGTACCACTCCGGGGGAAGAGATGGCAGCGACGATGTCGACGTGTCCGCGCGTTCCGTAGGTCTCCTGATCGCGGGTCAACCCGCGGGGAAGCCAGATCACGTGCTTGGCGCCGATGGTGCGGGCGAGTTCGGCCTCGATGTCGGCCTTCGTCAGGTCGGGGTTTCGTCCCGGATCGAGTTGGACGGTTTCGGTGACCAAGACGGTGCCGAGACCGTCGACTTGAATACCGCCGCCCTCGTTGACGATTGGTGAGTCGATCAACTGGGCACCGGATTGTTCGACGACAAATGCGCCGATCTTCGAGTCCTTGTCCCACTGCGCCCAATCCTGTGCACCCCAGCCGTTGAACACCCAGTCGACTCCGCCGAGACGGCCTTCGTCGGACAGGACGAACGTCGGCCCGATGTCGCGCATCCACGCGTCGTCGAGAGGTGCCTCGACGATGTCGACCTTCTCGGACAGGTACTTTCGTGCTTCTTCGACTTCGGCGGGATCGACGACGACGGTGACCGGCTCGAATTCGGCGACGGCGTGGGCGACGGCCGCCCACGTCGAGCGCGCTTCGTGCTGTTCTTCCGCGGTGTCCCCGAGAGAGTATCCGGCGCTCGGGTACGCCATCCAGGTACGTTCGTGCGGTTCACTTTCCGCGGGCATGCGCCAGGTCATCGGTTGGCTCCTGCAGTGTTCACCGGTGCGGTCAGGGCCGAGTAGGTGTCGGGTCGGCGAGTGGCCAGGAACGGGAACAGCGCAAGCCAGTCTTCACGGTGCTGCAGGTCGAGATCTGCGACCAGGACGGTTGATTCGTCGCGCGGAGCCTGAACGAGGATGCGTCCGTACGGGTCCGAGATGAACGACGAACCGTAGAAGGTGATGAGACCTTCACTGCCGTGGCGATTGGGGACAACCATGAAAGTGCCGTTGGCGATACCGTTTCCGACGATCACTTGCTGCCACAGCGGTTGGGTGTCGAAGTTCGGGTGATCGGGTTCCGAGCCGATCGCCGTCGGGTACACCAGGACCTGGGCACCGGCGAGGGAGTATGCACGTGCGACCTCGGGGAACCACTCGTCCCAGCATGTCGGGAGTCCGAACTTGGCGCCGAGTGCCTCGTGAACGGGGTATGCGTCCTCGGACGGACCGCCGCGAAAGTACGTGTCCTCGTAGTACCCGGCCGTCACCGGAATGTGGAGCTTGCGGGTACGACCGAGAAGTTCACCCCCGGGCGAGACCAGGATCGCGGTGTTGAAGCCCAGGCCGTCCTCGGCGTCGCTGCGCTCGTACAACGACGCGTGAACGAGAACCTGGTTCTCCGCGGCGGCCTTGGTGGCGAAGGTGAAAGTGGGTCCGGTGAGCAGGTCTTCCGCCGCGCGTCCGGGATTGTCGCCGGCCGGGGTGGAGGCGGGGTAGCGGCTGAGCGTCAGCTCCGGAAGAAAGACCACGGAAGCGCCCAGCTTCGCTGCGGACGCAATGCCTTCGCTCAATTCAGCGTGGAGGTCGTCTTGGTCCTCGTGCCAGCGATGTTGGACGAGACCTACACGCAGAGGGGTGGACGTGGACGGCGAAGTCGCGGCCGGTGACTCGGGTGGGGTGAGGGCGGTGATCGTCAGCATGGGGTTTCCTCGGTGCTCGGGTATTCGACGTTCAACGTAAAACGAATGTGATTCGTTAAGTATGGTGGGTGAGCGCTGATTGATCAAGGACTTTCGAGGAATTGTTTTTTGCAGCGCCCCGAACGGTGTGGATCACTACAGGAGGACATATGCCGCGGCCATCGCAACGACTGCTCTCACCGGCGATCATCACCGAGGCAGCGATCGAGTCGGTGGACGAATCCGGCGACTTCACCATGCCGGGACTCGCCGCAAGACTGAAGGTTCGACCGTCCTCGCTCTACAACCACGTTTCCGGACGAGCCGAGATCGTCGAACTGATGAGGGCTCAGCTGATGGCAGGAATCGACGTCGAGTCGGCCTCGGGGACCTGGAGTGAGACCGTCGCGGCGCTGGCAGCCGAGTACCGGCGAAGCTACGCCGCGCATCCTCGTCTGATTCCGCTCTTCACGGCCCAGACGGTGCAGGCCGGTGTGGCGTTCACTCTGTACAACGCATTGGCGCAGGCATTTGCCGATGGTGGCTTCGACCCGACCGAAACACTGCACGCGATCACGACCGTCGACAGTTTTGTTCTCGGTTCGGCCTTGGACCTGGCGGCGCCGGACGTCCAGTGGGCGTCGGGACCCGAAGCCAACGACGCGATGAAGGCGGCGTTGGCAACATCCGGGAAAAATCCCGAACGTGCCGACGCCGCCTTCGAATTCGGCTTGCGCGTGTTGATGGCGGGCCTGATCGCGCAGGCCCCCGAATCTACTGTCTCCTAGGACACGCTGAGGTCGTTCTCGTCGCGCAGAGCCTCCGTGTCGCGGTTGAGGGTCTTGCCCTCGAAGAACTCGGGATTGCGCACTCGCATGACCATCATCAGGACCGCGCCGAGGATGAGGATTCCGAAGCCGAGGAAGAAGACCAGGCCGATTCCGCCGATGGATGCTCCGCTGGCATTGTCCGGATTCATACTCTCCTGGACCGAAATGACGAACACCGCAAGCAGCATGAGGCCACCGATGAGTGGGAACGCGAGCCGGAAGACGAAGTTTCGTACGCTCTCGAAAAGCGTCTTGCGGAAGTACCACACGCACGCGAATGCGGTGATGCCGTAGTACCAGCAGATCATGATGCCGAGTGCGGCGATCGTGTCGAGCAGAGCACTTTCGGACAGGAACGTGACGACGCTGTAGAACACTGCGGTTACCGCGCCTGCCACGACGGTCGCGTACGACGGCACCAGGAACCGAGGCGAGACCTCGGCGAGCTTCTTGGGGAAAGCTCCGTACGCGCCCATGGCGAGCATGGTTCGTGCCGCGGGCAGGAACGTGGTCTGCAGGCTGGCGACTGAAGAGACGAAGACCGCGAGGAACAGAAGCATTCCGCCCCAGTTGCCCAGGACCGGGTCGGCCAGAGCGCCGAAGACGTTCTCGGAGTTGTCGGGATTGCCGAGGCCGAGGCCTTCCTCGCCGACGCCGGCGTACATCATCGCGGCGACGGCGACCAGCAGGTAGGTCAGGAGAATGGTTGCGACACAGAGCAAACCGGCGCGGCCGGGGGTCTTCTTGGGGTTCTTCGACTCCTCGCCCAGCGTGAGACAGGTATCCCAGCCCCAGAACGCGAAGATCGATCCGGTGAGTCCGATGACAAACGCACCGATGGCGAGTCCGCTGAACGGGTTGAACCAACTCAGGTCGAAGGACAATCCGGCCGGGGCGTCGCCGGCGCCGACGTGAACCAGTGCAACGACGGCGAAGACGACCAGCAGCACCATCTGGAAGCCGACGAGCGCGAACTGTACGCGCTCGCTGGTCGTGATTCCCCGACTGGCAATCCAGGTGGCCAACGCGATGAATACCAGCGTGGTGCCGACGTTGACGAATTTATTGCCCGGCAGATCGGCGATCGACGGATTGTCGACCACCCGCGCGATGAACAGATAGAAGAAGTCGACGGCAATGGCAGCAAGGTTCGAGAGCACGATGATCGTGGCGATCACCATGCCCCAGCCGCACATCCAGCCGACGTACGGTCCGAATGCCTTGGTGGACCACGTGAATGACGCGCCGCAGTCAGGTGTGTCGGAGTTCAGTTCGCGGTACGCGTACGCGGTGAGGAACATCGGGATGAAGCCGGCGATGAAGATGGCGGGCATCTTGAGTCCGACCGCGGCGACGATCAATCCGATGCTGGCCGTCAGGGTGTAACCCGGTGCCACGGAGGAGATTCCGAGCACCGCGCCGGAGATCATGCCGATCTTGCCGGTGGCGAGGCCTTTGGAACTCAGTTCGGTGCTGGTCATGACAGTGCCTCCGGCTGGGTGAATTCGTGCTTGGGCACTACGACCATGGGTACGGGCAGTACGCGCAGCATCTTGGCGGCGGTGGAGCCCAGGAACAGTTTGCGGGGCTGTGCGAGGCGACTTGAACCGACCATCACGAGGTCGCCGTCCTGCCAGTCCAGTTGACGCACTGCGGATTCCACTGTTGAACCGTCGGCAATGATGACCTCGATGGGGAACTCCGCGGGGAGCGCGGCTCTTGCGACGTCGAGTGTGTCCTGAGCGTGATTTCGTGCACGCTCCCTGGCCGACTCGGCGGTGTCGCGATGATCTCGCAGATCGTTCTGGGGGTCGAGCGCTACCAGTGAGACCAGTCGCAACGGAACCTGCATCAGTTCGCTGGCGCGCACGGCGGTGTTCAAGACGATGTCGGCGCCGACACGGGTGCCGAGTGCACAGGTGACCTCTCGTATCACAGTGGCCGCCGAGTGCCGCGTTCCGCGAGGCGCCAGCGCTACCGGGACATGGGCGGAGTGAAGCAGTTCGGTCGAGACCGAACCTATCGCGTGACGGCCGAGCAGACCGTCGCCGGAAGCTCCCACCACGATCGCGAGCGCATTCAGTCGGTCCACTTCGTCGAGCAGGCCCTGAGCGAACGACTCGTGGAAGCTCAGGTGTACTTCCACCTGGATGTCCTCGGGCACCGACGCTTTCGCCTCGGCGAGCCAGTCGTGTGCACGCGCGGCGAGGATGTCGTCGTAGCCGGCTTCCGAGGGAACCTTGGCCGGCAGTGTCCGATCCGGTGGGAGGACCATGCAGATGTCGAGTTGCGCGCCGAGACTGCGCGCGAGCTGGGCCCCGAGGACCAGCCCGTCTTTACCGCTGGGTGTGGCGAGGTATCCGACGATAAGGCGCATGGTGGCTCTTTTCCGGATTGGAGGAATCTGCTGTGCGCCTTTATTAACCGCGGGGGGGTTGATAAAGGCGCACAGCAGGAGGGGCGGCGACTCAGTCGTGCGAACTCATGACGTGCTTGAGACGGGTGTAGTCCTCGACTCCGTAGGCCGAGAGATCCTTGCCGTAACCGGAATACTTGAAGCCGCCGTGCGGCATTTCGGCGACGAGCGGGATGTGGCAGTTGATCCACACCGCACCGAAGTCGAGAGCAGCGGAGACGCGTTGCGTGACACCGTGATCCTTGGTCCAGATGCTCGAGGCCAGGCCGAACCGAACGTCGTTGGCAAGCGTGATCGCCTCCTTCTCGTCGGAGAAGCTCTGGACTGTGAGGATAGGACCGAAAGTCTCTTCCTGCACGATGTCGTCCGATTGCGCGACGCCGGTGATGACGGTCGGCTCGAAGAAGAATCCGGTTTCGCCCGAACGCTTTCCGCCGGTAACGATCTTGGCCGACGCCGGCAGGTTCGCGATCTTGTCGCTCACGGCGTTGAAGTGATTGATGTTGTTGAGCGGGCCGTAGAAGGCATCAGGATCGGAAGGCGCTCCGGGGCGCAGCTTCTCGGCGTTCCGGACGAGGGCTTCGACGAGCTGATCGTGGATGGACTCGTGAACGATCACGCGAGTGGCCGCGGTGCAATCCTGGCCGCCGTTGAAGAACGCTGCCTCGGCGATGCCGGTGGCGGTCTTCTCGATGTCGACGTCGCCGAAGACGATCGCCGGCGCTTTGCCGCCCAGCTCGAGGTGCGCGCGCTTGAGTTGCTGTGCTGCGGACACGGCGACAGCGATGCCCGCCCGCACCGAACCGGTGATCGAGACGAGACCGAGGGCCGGGTTCTCCACCAACGTCGCTCCGGTTCCGCCGTTGCCGAGCACGACGTTGAACACGCCGTCCGGCAGGATGCCCTTCGAGAGCTTCGCCAGGACCAGCGTGCTGCCCGGTGTGGTGTCGCTGGGCTTGAGGACGATCGTGTTGCCGGCCGCGAGGGCGGGCCCGATCTTCCACAGCGCCATCATGAACGGGTAGTTCCACGGAGTGACCTGACCGACGACGCCGATCGGCTCACGACGGACGTAGGAGGTGAAACCCTCCATGTACTCTCCGGCCGCCTTGCCCTCGAGAAGTCGTGCGGCTCCGGCGAAGAACCGCATCTGATCGGCTCCGACCTTGACCTCTTCGTCGGCGATCATCTGGTGAGCCTGGCCGGTGTTGGCGCTTTCGGCTGCGACGATTTCGTCGCTGTGCGCTTCGATGGCGTCGGCGAGCTTGAGGAGTGCAGCCTGCCGCACGCTCGGCGTCGTCTTGCCCCAGGTCTCGAATGCTCTCTGTGCGGCTTCGACGGCGGCGTCGACGTCTTCCTTCGTGGAGACCGGCGTACGCCCGACCACACTCTCGTCCACGGGGTTGATCAGGTCGAGTGTTTCCGTCGCGGCTGAGGCGACGAATTCACCGTTGATGTAGTTCTCGAGTACGACGATCGACATCGGTACCGGTTCCTCTCGAGGTCGAACGAGTTCCGGCCGAGGTGATCAGCACGGAACTCGCACTTTGTGGGGCGTGTGTGAGCAAGTGTGCGCTGACTCACAAGTAAAGGCAGCTGCCAAAAAGGTGAAATCTTTGATCGCCGACGCGCCGAGTTGTACAGTCCAGCCCATGACGATCGCTGTGCGGTGGATGTTGGCGCAGCCGGACCTCGCGCTGGAACTCAAAGGTGGCGCCCGGGGCGTCGGTCGCGAAATCACATTTGCTCACGCCACGGAGTTGCTCGACCCTTTCCGGTGGTTGACCGGCGGCGAATTCATCCTCACCACCGGCATCCGATTGCCGTCCACTCAGCAAAAGCGCGGCCGCTATCTCCGAATGCTCGACGCGGCAGGTGTGGCGGCGGTGGGATTCGGAACCGGGCTCTCGTACCCCGAGGTCCCGGCCGATCTGGTGGCCGTCGCCGACGAGATCGGACTCCCGCTGATCGAGGTGCCGCTGCCGACGCCTTTTGCTGCCGTCGTCAAGCGTGTGATGAGCCGGTTGGCAGAGCAGGAATATGAAGCTGTCCTCCGGGCGTCGCGGGCGCAACCGCGGATGACGCGTGCCGTCATTTCCGGCGGAACGGCTGCGACCGTGCGTGAACTGGCGATCGCGACTTCGGCGACGGTGCTTCTTCTCGACGTCGCCGGAAGAGTTCTCGAGAGCTCACCTCAACTGCCGACGGACGACGTGATCGACGAACTGCGAGCAACTCTCGGGGGCGGTGCCTCCAGTAGCGTGACGCTCGCAAGGTCTGGAGCGTCGATCGCGGTGCAGCAGATCAGCGTCGGGCGAACGCCGTACGGATACCTGGCGGTGATCAGTGCTTCGGCGCTCAGCTACGTCGATCAGATACTGCTCGGTCACGCGAACTCGTTGTTGGCGTTGGACTTCGAGAAACCCGCGCGTCTGCGTGCTACTCAGGATCAGTTGAATTCGCACGCCCTCGGGCTGCTGCTCACCGAGGATCGCGACCCGGCGCCGGCGTGGCAACAGATCAGGCAGGCCGCCGACGGTGAGGGAATGATCCGAGGATTGACAGTTCTTGCCGACACGTCCGACGTAGCGGGACGCGTCGGAGCCGAGATTGCCGAGTTCATGAACAAGGCGGGGCGGCAGTTGTTCTCGCGGATCAACGACACTCGCGTCACGGTGCTGCTGCGTGGAACCGACGACGTCGAGTTCGCCCGAGAGTTGCTCGGCGGGGTATCGAGGTCGGATCTTCGCGCGCTTCGTGTCGGCTTGAGCGCGCGACGGGTGGTCGCTGCGCTGGCGGTCGCCGTCGAACAGTCCCAGCTGTGTGCGTCGGCGGCGGAAATCGGTGGCGAGCCTTTGGAATTCGCAGCTCTGACCGGAAGTGTGCTGCTGTCTTTCGATTCGACGCGTGAAGTGCTCAACACGCTGGCGGAAACGATGATCACACCGATCGAGGACTACGACCGTGACAACGGCACCGAACTGCTGGCGTCGCTGCGGGCATTTCTCGAGGCCAACGGACACTGGGAAGCGGCCGCCATCACGATGGGCGTTCACCGGCACACACTGCGGAGCCGAATGGCGAAGGTGGAGAGCCTGATCGACTGTCGGCTGGAAGTGGCCAGGGTTCGGGCCGAACTACTGCTCTCGATCATTGCCCGGCAATCGTGACTGCCGGGCAATGATCGAGACTTGGCAAAGCGGCCGTCAGGCCTTGCTGCGAGCGATGATGTCGGCTGCGGTTCGCTGACCCATCCGAACGGCACCGTCGACGTGCTGGTACCCCTCGGCCGCAATGTCGGAGCACGAGAAGTGAATCGGGCCGACGGGCGTGCGGGAATCCGCGCCGTAGCGGTGCAGGCCTCCGAGGTCGAAGCTCGCTGCGTACGCACCGCGGGTCCATTCCTCCGAGCCCCAGTCGGATTCGTAGTACACAACCGGCTCTTCGGCCTTCGGGCCGAGATAGCGGGCAAGTGAGGCCAGAATCGTGGCCTTACGCTCCTCGACGGAAAGCTCGAACATCGCGTCGGCCTTCTCGTCGGAGACGAAAGCGACCAGGGTGCCGCGATCGTCCTCGTGGTTGGTGTTGTCGTACACCTCCTGCACTACCTCGGACGCGCCGAAGCCGGTGCCGGAGAGGCCGTCTTCGCGCCAGAAAGGCGTCTCGTACACCGCGTGAACCTTGATGACGAGGCCGAGGGACTGGTGCTGGTGCATCTGGTGCTGACGACGCGGCAGCGGGGGATCGTACGAGATCCGGGAGTAGAGGTTGGGCGGTACGGCCAGGATCACTCGGCTTGCCTCGACGCGAACATCGCCGTCCGCCAACACCGTTGCACCGGATTCGTTCCACTGCACCGTACGCACGGGTGCGTTGAGGAAGACGTCGTCGCCGAGGGCCTCTGCCATGCGGATCGATACCTGCTGCATTCCGCCGATCACTCGCTTGTCGAGGATGAAGTCCTCGTCGACGAGATGGGAGAACGAGCCTGCGGAAGCGGCCATGAGTACGGCCTGCAGGGCAGAGAACGAGTGGGCGGGCTTGGTGAGCATGCCACCGGCGATGAAGAGACCGATGTTGTCACGTGCCTCGGCGTCGTCGGACTGATTGATCAGCCACTGCTTGAAGGAGACTGTGTCGAGATCGCGGGCGAGGGGATGTGCCCACGGTTCCTCGGCGCCGATCTGCGCTGCGAGATCGTCCATCTCGTCGATGAGACGGTCCATCTCCTTCTTCGTGGTGTCGTTCGTGGGGAAGGAATCGCCCGTGTACTGCGTCCGCTCACCTGCCGACGAGATGTAGACGGACTCGCCCTCGCGGTAGCGCTCGAAAGTTTTCAGGCCGAGTTCGTCGAGCAAGGCGATCAGGGCGGTCTGGTCGGGGGAGACCCACTGGCCGCCGATTTCCAGAACTGCTCCGTCGATGGTGTCGGTCCACGTGCGGCCGCCGACGCGGTCGCGCGCTTCGATCACAGCGACGGTCAAACCGGCCTTGCGCAGCGCGGTTGCAGCTGCCAGGCCAGAGGGGCCGGCGCCGACGATTGCAACGTCTCTCTGGAGAGTAGGCACTTGCGAGCTCCTTCATGTTGAGCACCGCTCGAGTCGAAAGCTGCCGACGAGCGAGTGAACGGGTGTCGGTTTTCAGTCTGTCCCGAGGAGACGCACACCACACCTGACGAAACGGAGTGTTCGATCGTCGAACTTGTGCCGTTTAGGCGCGGCTAGCCGTTGACGACGTGACGATCGCCGAGTGGTCGGCTCAGCGGGACATCCAAGCTGCCGAACACGGCAACCAGAATGCACATCTTGTCCGCGGCCTCGGGCAGTGCCCCGGTTCGGAGCGTGACGATCACCGTCGTATCGGTCTCTTCGACGGTTGCGTACGCGCCGTAGCACTCCGGAGTGCCGGTCACGAAGTGGACGGCCACCGTGTGATCGTCGACCTCGGACCACGATTCGAACATCGTGGCCGTCGCACCCACGATGTCGGTGCGGCTGTCGAACTCCGTGCCCATCTCGCTGTCGTCGACCTCGTCGGGAACGGGGGTTCCGAGCGACCAGTCGGCGGGACTTGCTTCGTTGGCCGCCATCGGATTCGGTGCGGCAACCGGCCCCGTGGTCTGGGCCCCGACGGAGCATCCGGCCACAGCAAGGCAGGCCAGAACGGCGAGGGTTAGTACACGCATGAATCCACCGTAACCCTGCTCAAGCGAGTAGCGCTGTGACCAGCGCAATTGCCGGAATTGACGCCAAAGTGGTGACAAAGGCACTGTCTCGGGCGAGGACCATTCCGCGCCGATAGCGGCTTGCGTAGATGAAGACGTTCTGCGCCGTCGGCAACGTCGAGACGACCACGATGGCGAACAACTGATGACCGTCGATGCCGAGGAGGAAATGCGCCATCAGATAGGCCAGCACAGGTTGGACCACGATCTTGAGCGTCGACGCCAGCGCGACGTCGCGGCGTGGACTCGAGCCCTTCTCCAGCACCCGCACGCCGTAGAGCGAGAGCCCGAATGCCAACAGCGCACCGGGTACCGACGTCGCGCCGATCAATTCGAAAGGCTGCATCAGCGGCCGGGGCGGTACCCAACCGATCAATGCGACGATCAACCCCGCAGCGCCCGCGAGCACGATCGGATTCTTGAACGGGGCGGTGACGGTGTCGATCAACGAGAGCTTCTCGGCATCCGCGCCGCGAAGGGCCGTCAGATCGAGGATCGTCAAGGCGATCGGGGAGTACACGACGATCTGAAAGAGCAGGAGCGGCGCGACGAACGTGGCATCGCCGAGCACGAACACCGCGATCGGGATTCCGAGGTTGGCCGAATTCACGTAGGAAGCCGACAGCGCGCCGATGGTCAGTTCGGGTAGCGGCCGGTTGAGCCAGATCTTTGCGACGACGACGTACAGAGCGCCGACGGCGAAGGCAGTAGCCGACGCAACGGCGAGCGTCGGCGAGAAGATCACCGAAAGATCGGACGACGCGAGGGTGGTGAACAGCAGGGCAGGCGTCGCGACGAAGAAGACGAGTCGACCGAGAACGAACTGTCCTTGGCTACCGAGGGTGCCGAGACGGCCGAGGAGATACCCGACCGCGATGACAACAAAAATTACGGTGAAACCCGCAACAACTCCCGACACGCTGCGGGCACCTCTCGACTGGAATGAACGACTTCGGGAAATCTTAGTCCGGGCAACAAAAAGGCCGCGCAGTCGAGTGACTGCGCGACCTCTTCGGTACTTCTACGTGTGACTACCGAGCACGTATGACTACCGGGCGGCGGTGAAGGGGAGCAACGCCATTTCGCGTGCGTTCTTCACTGCAACGGCGACCTGACGCTGCTGCTGCGGGGTCAGGCCCGTGACGCGACGGCTGCGGATCTTGCCGCGGTCCGAGATGAACGTGCGAAGCAAGTTGATGTCCTTGTAATCGACATGCGTGATCTTCGCTGCGAACAACGGGTTCTTCTTGGGCTTACGACCCTCTACGGGGCGTGGCTTCTTCGACGGTGAACGCTTGACTGCCATCCGACTTCCTTACCAGCTCGACTTGTGTACGCCAGGCAGTTCCCCACGGTGCGCCATTTCTCGCACGCGAATCCGGGAGAGCCCGAACTTCCGCAGGTGGCCGCGCGGACGTCCATCCGCAGCGTCTCGATTGCGCAATCGTACCGGACTGGCGTCGCGTGGTAGACGTTGCAGGGTCGCTTGGGCCTTCGCGCGCTCCTCTGCCGAGCTTTTCGGGGAGCGGATCGTCTCCTTGAGAGCGGACCGCTGCTCCGCGTACCGCTCGACGACGACCCGTCGCTGGTTGTTCTTCGCGATCTTCGACTTCTTGGCCATGCCTACTTCTCTTCTCGGAAATCGACGTGCTTTCGCAGCACCGGGTCGTACTTCTTCAGTACGAGTCGATCGGGGTCGTTACGACGGTTCTTGCGGGTCACGTACGTGTACCCGGTGCCCGCGGTGGACTTGAGTTTCACGATCGGGCGGATCTCGTTGCGTGCCATCTGCTCAGACCTTCTCGCCGCGCGCGCGGATCCGGGCGACGACGGATTCGATGCCGTCGCGGTCGATCGTCTTGATGCCCTTGGTCGAGAGCGTGAGTGTGATGCGACGCCCCTCGCTGGGCAGGAGGTAGGTCTTGCGCTGGATGTTCGGGTTCCAGCGACGGTTCGAACGCTTGTGAGAGTGCGAGACGGATTTTCCGAACCCCGGCACACGTCCGGTCACTTGGCAGTGAGCCGACATGGGTGTTCCTTTCAACTTGCAGATGACAATCATTTTCGACAATGCGGTGAGATCAATGTACCGTTCAACCTCGGTAATGACAATCATTCCCAGAAAGGCCCGCTGTGAACACGATCTTGGACGGCAGGACTCCGCTGGTCCTGGTCGCCGGCATGAGCGAATCCACCCCACACACCGCACGAGCGTTGCTGCGAACCGGAACTGTTCTGGTCCACCACGACCTGAGCCACGTCCGTGAAGGGGTGGTCCGGCGGACGGTCACCTCGATGACCGGGAGTGCCGGGTCTGCCGGCACTGTGTCCGAGCGCGAGACGATCCTCGAGCTCGCGCACGGCTGCGTCTCCTGCACCCTGCGCGAAGACTTGCTGCCGCTCCTGCGCCGGCTTCACTCGCACAGTTCGGTGCAGCGGATCGTGTTGCTGTTGGACCGGCAACTCGAGCCCGAGGCGCTGTGCTGGGCGATCGAGCACGTCGTCGTGACCGGCGTCGTCGGCCAACTGGACGGACCGGCGCAGCGGGACGTCCGCGTCGACGCCGTCGTGACGTGCATCGACGCGGCGACCTGGCTGGCAGACGCCACCGGCGACGAAGCTCTCGACGACGACCGCACCCTGGCTCAGGTCGTCGTCGGGCAGGTCGACTTCGCCGACGCGCTCGTCCTACGCGGGTCCGATGCGCTCGACGGCTGGCAGCGGTCCCGCTTGAACGCGGTTCTCGCGCGCATCGCTCCACGGGTACCCGTCTTCGATGAGGGAGACGACATCGAGGCACTGCTCCTCGAGGTGCCTGCGGATGCGCGACGCGGTGAACTGGCCGACGCTCACTCACCGTTGCTGCGTCGCCAGCCGCCGCTCGACGACGACGGCGGAGTGATGCTGGTCGAGTTCACCGCGAACCGGCCGTTTCACCCCGGGCGTCTGCACGAGGCGATCGACGTTCTGCTCGAAGGCGTCGTGTACTCCCGCGGACGAGTCTGGGTGGCGACGCAACCGGGTGAAGCGCTCTGGCTCGAATCGGCGGGCGGTGGCCTGCGAGTTGCCAGCGCGGACACCTGGCTTGCCGCGATGACGCCGGAGGAACGAGACCGCGTTCCAGCTGAACGCCGTGCACTCGCGGCCCTGAAATGGGACGAGCGTTTCGGTGATCGCGACACCTCGATGGTCGTTCTGACCTGCGGTGCGAACCCGCTCGAGATCGACCGAACACTGCAGCACGCCTTGGTCACCGACGACGAATTGGCGGACGAAGCGTCGTGGGCAACGTGGGAAGACCCGTTCGGCGAGTTTCATGAAGACCCGTGTGACGAATCCGAATCACCTTATGCCGAAACCGAATCAACGCGAGAGGGAAACGAATGAAGAAGCAGATGCACCCCGACTACCACCCGGTGGTCTTCCAGGACGCCAGCACCGGCAAGAGCTTCCTGACCCGATCGACCGTGACGAGTGAGCGCACCGTCGAATGGGAAGATGGTGGCACGTACCCGCTGCTGGTCGTCGACGTCACGAGCGACTCTCACCCGTTCTGGACCGGAGCGCAACGTGTGATGGACACCGCCGGACGCGTCGAGAAGTTCGAGCGGCGCTACGGAAAGCGCAAGGCACTCTGATGGCCGTTCCCAAGCGGAAGATGTCCCGTTCCAACACGCGCAGCCGTCGTGCCCAGTGGAAGGCGACGGCGCCCGATCTGGTCGAGGTCACAGCCTTCGGCCAGACCCACCGAGTCCCTCGGCGACTGGTCAAAGCAGTTCGACTCGGGGTGATCGACCCGAGCCGCATCTGACCGTGCGATCCTTGGCCGGTGCTGCTGAGGATCCTCGAACTGGTGGGCATCGTGGCGTTCGCGGCCTCGGGTGCCCTGGTGGGCGTCACCAAGCGACTCGACATCTTCGGGGTGTGCTCGGTGGGTGTGTTCACCGGCATCGGCGGCGGTATCGTCCGCGACGTTCTCCTCGGCGTCCATCCGCCCAGCTCTCTGAGCAGTTGGCCGTACTTCGGAACGGCCGCCGCCACCTCACTCGCCGTGTTCTACCTCCACGAGCCGCTCAATCGACTGCGTCGTGAAATCCTGGCGCTCGACGCACTGGGGATGGGCTTGTTCGCGAGCACCGGCGCCGTCATCGCGCTGGACAACAACGCCAGTTCGCTGGCGGCGACCTTGATCGGTGCGACCGCGGCGATCGGCGGCGGCGTGATCCGCGACGTTCTCGTCAACGAGGTGCCACTGCTCCTGCACAAGGACCTGTACGCGGTTCCCGCACTGCTCGGCGCTGCGTTGGTGGTCACAGTCTCGCAAGCCGGACTGTCCACCAACGCCGCGCTGGTGTGCGGCACAGCGTTCGCCGCGGTGTTCAGACTGCTTGCGTTATGGCGTCATTGGAGCCTGCCCGGGCCGAGGCGAACCCGGGACTGACCGCGACACGCCGGAGGCCGGAATCGGACCCTCTCAGCCGCATCTCAGCACTTCAGTCCAAACTGTCGGTATGCGTATTTTGGTGGTCGACGACGACCGGGCGGTTCGCGAGTCGCTTCGGCGGTCGCTCAGCTTCAACGGCTACACGGTCGAGCTCGCGGTCGACGGGCTCGACGCACTCGAGAAGATCCTCGCCAACCGGCCCGACGCCGTCGTGCTCGACGTCATGATGCCGCGACTCGACGGACTCGAAGTGTGCCGTCGTCTTCGCAGTGCCGGCGACGACCTGCCCATCCTCGTGCTCACCGCCCGCGATTCGGTCAGCGAGCGAGTGGCCGGTCTCGATGCCGGAGCGGACGACTACCTGCCCAAGCCCTTCGCTTTGGAAGAGTTGCTTGCCAGGTTGCGTGCACTACTTCGCCGCACCGCGCCCGATCTGGACGCCGATTCCGAAATGATGGCGTTCGAGGACCTCACCCTCGACCCGGTCACCCGTGAGGTCAAGCGCGGCGAACGATCGATCAGCCTGACGCGCACCGAGTTCTCCCTCCTCGAAATGCTCATGGCCAACCCACGCCGCGTGCTGACCCGTGGACGCATTCTCGAAGAAGTGTGGGGATACGACTTCCCGACGTCCGGCAATGCCCTCGAGGTGTATGTCGGCTACCTGCGTCGCAAGACGGAAGCCGACGGCGAACCGAGGTTGATCCACACCGTCCGCGGAGTCGGCTACGTCCTGCGGGAGACGCCTCCGTGATCACCGCTCCGTTCGGCAAGAACGCCGAACCGAAGAAGTCCTCCACCACCCAAGCGTCCGTCGAAATGCGCCCGCCGATGCCACTGACCCGTTCGGTGTCATTGCGTTGGCGTGTGACGCTGCTCGCCGCGTCGGTGGTGGCCATTGCCGTCGCAGTCATGGCGATCGCTGCCTACGCGGTGGTTTCGCGTGCGCTCTACGCGGACGTCGATCACCAGTTGCGTACCAGGGCAGCGGTGCTGATCGACAGCAATGTCGTGCGATTCGATCCTCGCTACATCTCCGGTGCGACGCTGTACACCACCGACATCAGTGTGGCCCTGATCTTCTCGGACCTGAGCACGTACCAGCCGCCCGGTTCCGACGTGCCGATCGGTGAAGCCGAAGACGCCGTAGCGCGTGGCGAATCGGATTCCTCGCTGCGAACCGTCGACGGTCAGCGAGTGCTGGCTCAACGAACCCATGACGGAAGCACTTTGGTGATCGGTCAGCGGCTCGCGCCGACCGTTGCGGTACTGGACCGTCTGGCCTGGGTGCTCTTCGTGGTCGGCGGGTGTGGCGTCATACTTGCGGCGGTGGCGGGTACTACCGTGGGCCGCACCGGTTTACGACCCATTGCCAGGCTGACTGCTGCCACCGAACGAGTCGCTCGGACCGACGATCTGACGCAGATCCCCGTTACCGGCAGCGACGAATTGGCGCGCCTGACAGAGAGTTTTAACACGATGCTGCGGGCGCTCGCCGAGTCCCGTGAGCGTCAGTCGCGCCTCGTTGCGGACGCCGGACACGAGTTGCGGACGCCGTTGACTTCGTTGCGCACCAACATGGAATTGCTGATCGCGTCCAGTCGCCCCGGTGCGCCGCAGATTCCCGACGAGGACATGGCAGAACTTCGTGCCGACGTCGTCGCGCAGATCGAGGAACTGTCGACTCTGGTCGGCGACCTCGTCGACCTGGCCCGTGAAGACGCACCCGAAACCGTGTACGAGCGCGTCGACGTCAGCGACGTCGTCGAGCGTGCGCTCGAACGAGCGCGGCGCAGGCGCAACGAAATCGAGTTCGAGGCGGTCACCACTCCGTGGTACGTCTACGGAGATCAAGCGGGCCTGTCGCGTGCCGTGCTGAACGTCCTCGACAACGCTGCGAAGTGGAGTCCGAAGGGCGAACAGGTACGCGTCGAAATGCGTCCGGTGGGTCAAGGATTGTTGGAATTGACCGTAAGTGATGCGGGACCTGGCATTCCGGAGGAGGATCGGGAGTTGGTGTTCGATCGTTTCTACCGGTCGACTGCGGCACGTTCGATGCCGGGATCGGGTCTGGGACTTGCGATTGTGCGTCAGGTCGTCGTCAAGCACGGCGGCACCATTGCGATCGACGAATCCGATCGTGGGGGAGCGCTTGTTCGTATCGTGCTTCCCGGTGAACCGGGGCCGAGTGCCGAGTAGCGTGTTCTGTAGACCCGTTTGGTCCCGCGCTTCGGTGACTGACGTCACGGCTTAATGCGTTCGGCCCGAAAGTCTTTCGGGCCGAACCGACAACACCGGTTTTTCACGTCGAACTCTGGGTAAAGTGACAGGCACGTCTCAGCGCCTTCTCAGCAGCGCAAGGCAGCATTGTCGGCAGAACAGTTGTGACTGCCCGTCCGGTGGTCACCGTAGACGAAAGCGAGCCGATGACCGAGGACCGTAACGTCGGGCCGACCCGGCCCGAGCAGCCCAACAGCGAACCCACCACCCAGGCGCAGCCGACAGCACCTCAAGCACAGCCGACAGCACCTCAGGCACAGCCTCCCGTGCCGCCGCAGCAGCCTCAGGGGCGGGCGCCTCAGCAGCCGTACCAGCCGACCGAGTCGTTCGCCCGACCCGCCGAAGCCCGACCCACTGAAGGCCGGCCCACCGAAGCCTTCGGGCAGGCGCAGCAGCAGCAGCCCACGCAGGCTTTCGGCCACCCGCACGGTGCCCATGAGGCCGCGTACCAGCAGAGCGCCCCGTACGGCGCACCCAACCCTGGTGGCCCCGGCGGTCCGAACGGCCCGGGCGGCGGCCACAACCAGATCCCCGCACCGCTGCAGGGGCCGAACTCCGGTTCGACCACCACCAAGCCGAAGTCGGGACGCATGGCGCTGGTTGCCGGCGCTCTCGCCCTGGTCCTGGTCAGTGGTGGTGTCGGTGGCGTGGTCGGCGCCGTCGTCGCGGACCGCAACGGTGGAACCGCGACGGTCACCAACTCTCTGAACGCTCCGAAGCCCACTGCGACCAACACGTCCAACGCTCCCGCCGGCTCGGTTCAGGCCGTTGCCTCGAAGGTCGTGCCGAGCGTCGTGCAGATCGAGGTGGCCACCGCGCAGGGACAGGGCGGTGAGGGCTCCGGTGTCATCCTGTCCTCCGACGGTCTGATTCTGACCAACAACCACGTTGCCGGCGCACAGGGAGCGCAACTTCGCGTTGCGTTCTCCGACGGAACCAAGGCCTCGGCCACCCTTGTCGGTGCCGATCCCGTCTCCGACATCGCCGTCATCAAGGTCGACGGTCGAAACGACCTCACCCCCATCGATCTCGGCAACTCCGGCGACGTCCAGGTCGGACAGCAGGTGGTTGCCGTCGGGTCCCCACTCGGCCTGGCCGGCACGGTCACCGAAGGCATCATCTCCGCACTCGATCGCCCGGTGTCCACGAGCGGCGAGTCCGGCAACCAGAACACCGTCATCGACGCTCTGCAGACCGACGCAGCGATCAACCCCGGCAACTCCGGTGGCGCCCTCGTCAACATGGACGGCCAGCTGATCGGCATCAACACGGCGATCGCCTCGCTCGGAGCGTCGTCGGGTACCCAAGGCGGTTCGATCGGCCTCGGTTTCGCCATCCCGATCGATCAGGCACGCCGCGTCGCCGACGAACTGATCAAGACCGGCAAGGCGACTCAGGCCATGATCGGCGTGACCGTGCCGTCGCAGGACAACGCCGACGGCGCAACCGTCATGGATGTCACTGCTGACGGGCCGGCAGCCAAGGCCGGTATCCCGAAGGGTGCAGTCATCACCAAGGTCGACGATCGTGTTGTCGCAGATGGTGATTCGCTGATCGCGGCAGTGCGGTCACATGCTCCCGGCGACAAGGTCTCGATCACGTACAGCGACGGCGGGCAGACCAAGACCGTCGACGTCACGTTGGGAACCGCGGCAGCGCAGGGCGGCCGATGATGTTCGGCGATCAGCAGACGATCGACCCGATCTTCGGCCAGATCGCAACGGCGTCGGGATCGGACACTACGGTAGGAGTCATGGAACTCGAAGCCACATCGGCCGGCCGCGCTCTGGTCGTCATCGTCGACGATCGCACAGCCCACGGCGACAACACCGACTCCATCGGTCCACTGGTCACGGAACTGCTGAACGAAGCGGGTTTTCTCGTCGATGCGACGGTCGCCGTCGCCGCCGACGAAGTGGAGATCCGCAACGCTCTCAACACCGCAGTCATCGGTGGCGTCGACCTCGTCATCTCGGTCGGCGGTACCGGGGTATCCCCGCGTGACGTCACTCCTGACGTGACCGCTGAGGTTCTCGATCGCGAGATCCCGGGAATTGCCGAAGCACTTCGTGCTTCCGGTCTTTCGGCCGGATCGCTCGAAGCAGGCTTGTCCCGCGGCCTCGTCGGAGTTTCGGGAAGCACCGTGGTCGCCAATCTGGCGTCGACCAGGCCGGCAATTCGCGACGGCATGGCAACCCTGACGGCTTTGGCGAGTCACGTGATCGCCGAGCTCTCCAGCCTCGAGGGCTGAGACAGCTTGTCGGAGCAACGAGATACCCCGAAGAACCCGTCAGTCGACAAGAAGCGCCTGGCGCGCATCTTCGGGGACGTCTTTCCCGAGACGACGTCGGACGAGCGGGGTCCCGAAGGATCCTCGCGGTCCTCGGACGACGACTGGCTGCGCAGTCAGCGGCCCCCGCACCACGGGGGTTGAGAAGTAAATCAGGCCCCCGGACAATTGTCCGAGGGCCTGATCTGATCTGTGGGCACTGCCTATTCGAGAGTCTTGGCGTGCGCTCCCGTGTCGGCGCCACCGGCATTGGCCGAGAGGATGTCGCGGATCTGGATGAGCAGATCGGTTTCGCTGGCTTCCTTGTCCTCGGGCTCGGAGACGAACTTCTTCTTCGCCGCATTCGCAGGGACGATCAGCACGAAGTAGACGACCGCTGCGATGATGATGAAGTTGATGATCGCGGTGACGACCGCACCGAAGTTCAGGAACGTCTCAGCGGAGTCACCCGTCAGCTGAATGCCCCACCCGTATTCGTTGGCTCCGCCAATCGAAGCGACAAGTGGGTTGATGATATTGCTGGTGAAGGCAGTCACGATGGCGGTGAAGGCCGCGCCGATGACCACTGCGACGGCCAGGTCGAGCACGTTTCCGCGAAGCAGGAAGTCCTTGAATCCCTTGAGCATGTCGGTGTCCCCTCGAGTCTCCGATGGCAAGTGCCAGATGGTCCGTTGATACCGAACCGACTGGAAAAATCCTAGAGGAGCTTCGGACGCTTTGTGCGGTCAGCGGAATGTCACGGTGATCGCATTGGACAGAGATGCCGCGGCTACGACGTTGGCTGCTGGTGTCGGCAGGGCCAGCAAAATCACCTGTTCCTGCTGGTTACGTGTACTTTCCGACGTGGTGACCAACGCGACTACCGCTCCTGCCGCAAGAATTTGTGGGGCCTTGTCTGCAACTGATTCGTTGGGTGTGTCGGGGTGGGGTGTGTCTGGGCGGGATGTGTCAGGGCCGACGGTCAGGACGTCGACGATGTCCCCGCTGCGCAACATGTCCGCGACGGCCGCATCGGCCAATCGGACGGGGACGATGCGGGCGTCGTCGGTTCCTACCGACAACCCGGCCAGCCGTGGGCTGAGAACGCGCACGTCGGTGACGGTTTCTCCGGAGCGAATCGGGCCGGCAACGGTTCTCCCGACTACCAGGTCGGTATCGGAGACAACTCCTTCGGGAAGTTGTTTCGAGTCGATCTCTCGCATCTCGACATCCGAATCCGCAATCACCTGCCCCGGAGTGAGATCGCGGCTCGAGACAACTACGGCGACGGTGTCGGTCGCGGGATCGCCTCGAAAGAAGAGAACAACGCCGAGTGTGGCCAGGACAACGGCTGCGATCTTACGGACTGTCGCCGTGCGGAATCGTGTGCCGCGTGTCAGTTCGACGACGCGATCGAAGGTGCTCGGGCTGAGATCGAGTTGGGCGCGCAGTGGATCGGAGCGCCTCGGCGAGCGAGAACGTGCTGACGGCATTCATGCACGTTAGGGCCGGAAGCGGTGCTTCCGGCCCTAACCATGTGAAACTGTGGACAACCCGGAGGTTGTGGAAATCAGCTCGCGGCAGCCTTTGCGGGCGCCGGCGTGCTGGTCGACGAACTCGATGTCGAAGAGGAGTCCGACTTGGACTCGGACTTCGCAGCGGGTGCCGAATCACTCTTGGCGGGCTCGCTCGCAGTCCCGGAGCCGCCGCGGCTGTCGGTGCGGTAGAAGCCGCTGCCCTTGAACACGATGCCAACAGAGTTGAACAGCTTGCGGAGCTTGCCTGAGCAAGCTGGGCAGACCGTCAGCGAATCTTCGCTGAAGGACTGGACGATGTCGAAACGGTTGTCACATTCCGTGCATGCGTATGAGTAGGTGGGCACCGGGCTTCCTCCGCACTGTGATGTTCGAGCAGCCGCGTATTTACACCGCAGCCTTTAGCACTCTACAAGTGACAGTGCCAACAGCGCTAATCAGGGATCTATTCCCGCAGATCAATCGCCTTTGAGTTGCGTGAGGCCGCCGCGCGGCGTCAATGCCCAGCCCATGGGAATGTCGTGGTCGTCGGCAGGCAAGGCCTCGACGAGTTCGGAGTCTCTGACAATTGCCACGAGCCGAGTCTGTGGTCCGACCGACCCGAGCGTCCGGTCGTAGAAGCCTGCGCCACGGCCCAGGCGTGTTCCACGAAGATCCACCGCGAGAGCAGGGATCAGCATGCATTCCACGTCGGACAGGGCTTCCGGTGGCAAGACGGGTCCGACAGGCTCCCGAATGCCGTACTTCGCGGGGCGCAAACCGTCCGCGCCGCTGTACTCGACCCAGGACAACGGTCCCGGCTCCCCGGTGATCGGAAGTAGTACACGCTGAGCGATCTCGGCAACGGCGTCGAGCAAATCGGTGGATCCTGGTTCGGTGCGGGTGGGGACGTACGCACAGACGACCGAGCCGTCGACAATCACTGAACGTATGTGCGTGATCAACGCCGCAGTTTCCGTGTTTCGAGTGTGCTCGGAGACTGCATCACGTGCTGCGAGTGTGATTTGTCGCCATTGTGCTTTTGTCTGAGGTGTCACCCCGCAACGATATTCGTCGTGCTGACCGAGCGGTAACAAGCGGCGGCTAAGGTGTTGGCATGACAGACGTTGTCGCTAGCAGCACGAGGGCCTTCCGTACGGCCGTGGTTCCCGCAGCCGGACTTGGTACGCGTTTCCTGCCTGCCACCAAGACGGTTCCGAAAGAATTGCTGCCGGTCGTGGACACACCGGGTATCGAACTGGTGGCAGGTGAAGCTGCGGACTCGGGAGCCGAGCGGCTCGTCATCGTGACGTCCCCGGGCAAAGACGGCGTGGTTGCCCACTTCGTCGAGGATCTCGTGCTCGAAAGCAAGCTGGAAGCAAGCGGAAAACTCGCTGCCCTGGCGAAGGTGCGCAAAGCGCCGGGTTTGCTCGAAGTCGACTCCGTGATTCAGGAGCAGCCTCTCGGCCTCGGGCATGCAGTCGGTTGCGTCGAGTCGGTTCTCGACGACGACGAAGACGCCATCGCGGTCCTTCTGCCCGATGATCTCGTACTACCGCGTGGCGTCCTGGAGATCATGGCGCGAGTTCGGGCCAAGCGCGGCGGATCCGTTCTCTGTGCA
The DNA here is from genome assembly GCF_021352185.1 of Rhodococcus sp. Ni2. Lineage (NCBI taxonomy): Bacteria > Bacillati > Actinomycetota > Actinomycetes > Mycobacteriales > Nocardiaceae > Rhodococcus > Rhodococcus sp. Ni2. Next base: position 515,241 of record NZ_WOXZ01000001.1, on the reverse strand, counting down.
ATCGACGTCCCGAAAGACGCAGTCAGCGCTTACGGCGTCTTCGACGTCGAGATCGTTCCCGACGCGGTCAATCCCGACGTCCTCAAGGTCGTCGGCATGGTCGAGAAGCCGGCTGTGGAAGACGCGCCGTCGACCTTTGCCGCTGCAGGTCGCTATCTGCTCGATCGTGCGATCTTCGACGCACTTCGTCGCATCGAGCCGGGAGCCGGCGGTGAGTTGCAACTCACCGACGCCATCGCTCTCCTGATTTCCGAGGGCCATCCGGTTCACGTGGTGGTGCACCGCGGAACGCGTCATGACCTGGGCAACCCCGGCGGGTACCTCCGCGCTTCGGTGGACCTGGCGCTCGACAGTGACGATTACGGCCCGTCCTTGCGTAAGTGGCTCGCGGATCGGCTCGACCGCTGAGCGTGTCGCCACGGTGGTTGATCGCCCGATAACGCAGTATCAATGTGCTTGTCCCTTTTCGGCGGCAAGGCATCATGAGCTGACGGATATCACCGAATTTCCAGACACAGGAGGACGCGGACCAGATGCGGTCGGTTGAGGAGCAGCAGACCAGGGTTACCGCTGCTGCAGTGGCACCCCGTCCGGTTCGGGTCGCCATCTCGGAGGCGCAGGGACTGCTGTGTGCCGAGGAAGTGGTGACCGAACGCCCATTGCCGGGATTCGATCAAGCTGCCATCGACGGTTACGCGGTTCGCAGTGTCGATGTCGCCGGCGCCGGAGCCGACCTCCGAGGCGAGGACGGCGAGCCTACCGACCTCAGCTTGCCGGTGGTCGGTGAGGTGACGGCGGGCTCACGCCAACCGATCCGCTTGCAACCTCGCCAGGCCGTCCGAGTCGACACCGGCGCGCCTTTGCCCACGCTGGCCGACGCAGTTCTTCCGCTCGAGAACACCGACGGTGGTCGCGCTCGCGTTCGGATCTTCGAGCCGGTGCGTTCGGGCGATTACGTTCGCCGTGCAGGCGACGACGTCCAGCCGGGCGACGTGGCCGTTCGGGCAGGCACCATCATCGGAGCCGCACAGGTCGGGTTGCTCGCCGCGGTCGGCCGCGACAAAGTACTCGTCCATCCCCGTCCGCGCCTCTCCGTCATCAGCGTCGGTGGAGAACTCGTCGACGTGGATCGCACGCCGGGGCCTGGTCAGGTTTACGACGTCAATTCGTATGCCCTCGCCGCCGCAGCGCGCGATGCCGGCGCCGACGTCAACCGTGTGGGAATCGCAGGCAACGACTCTCGTCGTCTTCGCGAAGTAGTCGAGGGACAGCTGATTCGCTCGGAAATCGTTGTCATCGCCGGTGCCGTGGGCGGCGGAGCGTCCGACGAGGTTCGTGAGGCGCTTGCCGACCTGGGGACACTCGAGGTGGAGCGCGTTGCCATGCATCCGGGATCGGTGCAAGGCTTCGGAAAGCTGGGAAGGGACGAGGTTCCGACCTTTCTCCTACCGTCCAACCCGGTCAGCGCACTGGTGGTATTCGAAGTCATGGTTCGCCCGCTGATCAGAATCGCGCTCGGACGCCGCCAGCCGATGCGGCGAGTAGTGAAGGCGCGGACAGTGGGAACGATCACGTCGATTGCCGATCGCAAGGGTTTTCTGCGTGGTCAGCTGATGCGTGACGAAGCGACAGGGGAGTACCTGGTGCAGGCCCTCGGGGGTGCGCCCGGTGCGTCCTCACATCTCCTCGCGACCTTGGCGGAAGCCAATTGCTTGGTTCTGGTCGATCGAGACGTCACCGAAGTGCACATCGGTGAAGAAGTCGACGTAGCTTTTCTCGCCCAACGTGGGTAACGCCGACCCGAGTGGGGTGTGATGTCAGTCCATCCAGGATGGCCGGAAGATCTCGGCCCGCTGCGAGTGCCCGCGGGAGTGGTGACCGTCCGCCCCGTGAAGCTCCGTGACGCTGCTGTGTGGAGTCGTCTCCGCATTCGCGATCGCGAGCACCTCGAGCCGTGGGAGCCCACCGGAGAATCGCCCTGGGATGCTCGCCACCACATCACCGTCTGGCCGTCCCTGTGCGGAAACCTTCGCTCCGAAGCGCGCAAGGGCAGGATCCTTCCCCTGGTGATCGAACTCGACGGGAAGTACTGCGGGCAGGTCACCATCGGAAATGTGGTGCGCGGCGCTCTGCGGTCCGCCTGGGTGGGCTATTGGGTCGCCTCGCACGTGACCGGTGGGGGCGTAGCCACAGCTGCCGTTGCACTCACACTCGATCACGCATTCTCGAAGGTCGGTCTGCATCGAGTGGAGGCCACTGTTCGGCCGGAGAACGCGTCGAGTCGCGCAGTCCTACGAAACGTTGGGTTCCGGGAGGAAGGTCTTCTCAAGCGCTACCTCGATGTCGACGGCCAATGGCGTGATCATCTTCTGGTCGGAATGACCATCGAGGAAGTACCCACCACCGTCGTCGACAGATTGGTGCGGTCCGGACGTGCTTCGTGGGTGTGACGAAGACGGCGCCAGAAGCGTGAGAAACGCGAGCTAAACAGCAGTTACCGCTGAGTAGTCCTACTTTCGGGCGGGAAAATGTGGTTTTTGATTCAACCAGAACTTGAGACTTTTGGGACTGAACCGGAAGTTCAGTTCGGTACGCGTGTGACACATGAGTATGGTGGGGTTCGGCGCGTCGGCAACGATGCGAGGGCGTCGGCCGTTAACCTTGACTCGTCAACGGCTGGCATAGGTGCTGGTAGGTGATCGGGAGGAGGCCGCGGCATGCCTAGCTCATTCGTGTGGATCGGGCTGGTGGCCGTGTGGCTGTTCGTCCTGGTGCCGATGCTTGTCAACAAGCGCCCCAGGATCCGGCAGACGAGTGACGCGGCACTCGCGACTCGAGTACTCCACCGCGGCGACAGCAACCCTGTTCAGCGCGGGCCGGCAGCAGGACATCGAAGCGATCCGAACTGGCAACCAGAACCAGTGCGCAGCAGCTACGACGCGGAGGACCAGATGGACACTCACGCAGAAGACGACTACGCCGGCGGTCGTGCACCGGTCGGAGAATTTGTTCCGGTTCGGCGCGGCCGAGGCGGATTCGACCCCGAAGCGGATGCCATCGCCCGGGAGGCGCGGTATGCATTCCGTCAGCGGACGTTGCTGGGACTTGCGTTCGTCGCGATTCTCTCGGGCGCTCTCGCATTGATCATCTCGCCGATGGTGTGGTGGTTGTTTGCGCTGACCGTGTGCGGCCTCGGCGGGTACATGGCGTACTTGCGTCGCCAGGTTCGGATCGAGCAAGAGATTCGCCGCCGTCGTACCGAACGCCTCAACCGATCGCGACTCGGAGTCGAATCGCACACCGACGAAGAGCTTCGCCTGATTCCGGCGCGACTGCGTCGGCCAGGAGCGGTTGTCCTCGAGGTCGACGACGAAGATCCGGTGTTCGATCACCTGGATCACTACGAAGAAGAGATCAGGCACACCGAGATGCGTCGCGCGTCCGGTCAGTGATCTTCTGGGCCGATCTTGTCGGGCCGAAAGTTCGTGTCGGGTGATTCCAACGGGAGTATTCGTTCCTGTTAGAGTTGCCGAGCACCGCTGAGGCGGTGGCACGGGGCTGTGGCGCAGTTGGTAGCGCGCTTCGTTCGCATCGAAGAGGTCAGGGGTTCGATTCCCCTCAGCTCCACCAAGAAGTACCAGCGAAAAGGGTCTTTCAACGAAAGTTGAACGACCCTTTCCTGCATTTTCAGGGCCTGCCCGAATTGCGAAGATTCGATCTGAGTGTGCGCCGTTTCATACGATTGCGACCGCTGATCCGGACCGTTGAGCTTCCAAGTGAGGGATGATCCTTGGGCGGATACATGTTTGCCGGAAATGTAACGAGGGTGTGTCCGGTGCGATAGGCACGGTGAGTCTGCCGCAGTTTTCCGCAGGTCGGACGTATGTGTCGGGGAGGAATGTCGATGAGCCAGCCACGACGGCTAGCGATGATGCTTGTTGCTGTGATGTGCCTGATGGGTATCGGCGTCCTTGCCGTATCGGTCTTCCCCGCCATCGTCGCCGCCCAACCTGGCGGCAACAGCGGTGGTGGCAACAACGGCAATGGAAACGGCAATTACGGCAACAACGGCGGCAATAACAACGGCAACGGTGGCGGTCACAACGGCAACGGTGGCGGCAATAACAACGGCAACGGTGGCGGTCACAACGGCAACGGTGGCGGCAACAACGGCAACGGCAACTATGGCTGGCATTGTCACCGTCACAACTGCGGCACGACCGTAATTCCGACACCGACCACGACGACTGAGCCGACCACGACGACTGAGCCGACCACGACGACTGAGCCGACCACGACGACTGAGCCGACCACGACGACTGAGCCGACGACCACGACTGAGCCGACCACGACGACTGAGCCCACGACGACTGAGCCCACGACGACTGAGCCCACGACGACTGAGCCCACGACCACGACTGAGCCCACGACCAACCCTTCGGCGTCGCAACGTCCGAGCAGCAGCGCTTCTCCCGCGACCAACGCAACTTCTGCGACCAACGCAACTTCTGCGACCAACGCAACTTCGCAGACCGAGAGTCCTTCGAGCCAAGCACCCTCCGAGACACAGTCTCCTTCCGAATCGCAGCCGAGTTCCGAGCAGTCGTCCGCGGTAGCGGCTCCGCCGGCTGGACCGTCTGATCCGCAGGGACCGTCAGCGGGCGGCGGAGCGCCTGCACCCTCTGCCGGTGGACCGGCAAACGCTGCGCCGGGCGCAGTCGCAGCCCCTTCCGCACCCGAGGTTCTGGCCGCACCCGCACCCGTAGCTCCGCAGGTACCGTCGAACGTTCCGAACGTCGCGGCTCCGACTGACAACCCGCAGGCATTTCCGACGGCGTTCACTCAAGGGCTTCCGCCGATTCTCAACGCCGCCGCCGTCGCCGGCGGTGTAGGCGGAATGGCAGTGGTAGCGGCCGGTGCGGGAGCACTGACTTTCCGCGGAGCATCGCTGCAGAAGGCACGATTGGCTGCCGCGCGTGCCGAATTCCTGGCACCCGGATCACAGGGAGGTGCGTGAGTCGTGCCGGACAGACGTTCACATCGCCGCGTTCTGGCCGCGGTGGATGCCGTATGCGACGCAGCAGCGTCGTCGGAGGCAGTGTCACTGCTGACGGTGGTGCAGACAGTCGCCCGCGAGCGTGGGCGCCCGATCGAGATCGATCTGGAAACCCCTCTCGCCACCGGAGTGTGCGGTCAGCGCCGGGCCTACGACGACCACGACGTCATCGTTTTGGCTCCCGGACTACCCAATGTCGAGCGGACTCTGGCACATGAGTTGGGGCACATAGTGTTTCGCCACGAGGGTGCCGAGATCGCCGAGGCGACGCTCGAGGTCAGTGACGATTTGATCGCCTACATGTTGAGTCAACGTTCTCTGCGGCGCAACGAACCCGTGCCGATGGATGACATCGCGGAGTGGGAAGCCGAGACGTTCGCGTCGATGTTGATCATGCGTCTGCGAACGATGAGTGGCCGTGGGACACCGCTGTCGGTGTTGCGGTACGACGAGGCGATCGGATGATCTTTTGGGCTGTGGCCCTTCTCGTCTGGGTTGCAGCCGGCGCGAGACTGGGTCGAGTTGTCGCGCGCACCGCGACGCCGTTGCGAATGTCGATGGTCTTTGCAGGCTTCTCGGTCGCATTGTCGTCGACGGTCATGGTGCCGGCGGTATGGGACATCGTCGATCGCATTGCGCCGGAGCAGCATGCCGCCGCGATGATCGTCATCGTCTTGTGGACAGCGTTGTCTGCGGCCAGTGCAGTCGGCGCCGTGTCTGCCTGGCCTGTGATGTCACGTCCGGCTATGCGCGGCCTCGCCACCGTGCTGTACTCAGTGGGGCTCCTGGTGGCGATCGCGGTTCTCTTCGGCTACCCGGCGCCGGCCCTGATCTTTATCATCGTCGCTCTGTCCCTTGTCATTTCGACGGGGCTACGGCACGTTGCGTGGGCGCCGTTGGGGCGCGGAATCGCGTTGATCGTGACCGGTTCGTCGATCCTGCTCGTCGTGGTCGTCGTGATGCTTGTCGAATCGATCGGTGGCACCGGCGCACTCGAATCGGATATCTGGACGGGCGCAGGGGTATGGTTCATCGCTGCCTCGAGTGTTCTGATTGCGCTGGGCATCACGTGGGTGCTTCTCGAGACCTGGTTACGTGCGCGACGAGATCTGTACCGGCTGCGGCGGATGCACGCGCTTCTCGTCAAGCGATTCCCCGAGGTAGTCGACGCGGACAGCGCCGGGAGTACGTCTGTGCTGCGGGCATCGGACATGATCGCGCAGATCATGGATGCGATGTACATCCAGTCCGGCGCCGGGATGTTCGACGTCGGTGGTCAGGAACCGCCGCGGGCCGTCACTGCACACGCGGGGATTTTGGCGGGGTGGATCGCCGATCCCTTGGCCTCGGATGTGTTGGACACCAGGTGGATTGCGCCTCCTGAGAAGATGTCGGCGCGCCGATGGGTGTTGTTGTTGGCGAAAGAACTCGATGAAACGACAAAAGTAGGTCGACGTTCGTAGTCGACCTACTCCATGTCATTGCAGTGCTCGAGATCGAGTCAGTGCTTCAGCACGGTCACATCAGCGTGACGCGTCAGGCGGAACCTCTGGCAAACCTTCACTCGCGCGGAGCTTTTCAGCCATCGTGGTGAGTAGATTCTGCGATTCTTCCGAGAGGTCGAATGCACGGCTCGAGAGGCGGCGAAGCCCGTAGCCTTGGAGCTGTGAGAGCAGTTCGAGATCGTGATCGATCTTGGCTGCGTAGATGTCGTTGAAGAAGTAGTCGGGCTTCACCTTGAAGAACCGGGCGAAGGCTGCGACTGTCTCGTCTGAGGGGTTGGTGCGCTGTCCCGAGCGGAGCTGCGAGATGTACGGCTTGGAGATCTGATGGCCGTCTTCGATGAGCGCTGCCGCAACCTCGGCGTTGGTATGGGGTTTGCGCCCCGGAGGATGAACACTGTCGAACAGTTTGTTCAATCGTTCTGCAAAGTCAGCCATTGTGAACCGCCCCGTAATCCTCTCTAGCTAGCAATTGTCCGTTCAGTGAATCCTACGGTATCACGCGGATAACCGATCGGTAGCTCACCGTAGTCTGTTTAGTGGACTAGTTGTCAAATGTGTCCGAGATTCGATTCGTCCGCCCAATGAGTGCTCAGCTATGTCTCAGCGCACATTGAGTTTCCGCCACACGGAAATGTGCAGCTACGACTGCGCTATTCGAACCTTCCAGTACTTGGCCAATCCGCCCAATATCAAACCTTTTACCCGTTTTGGCGATATTAGCTATGCGTTAGCCTGGTTTTTCACAACTATTTCGATTGAAAAACTGCAGTTCAAGCGATGTTTGAAGGTTTAGGGTCGCGATCAGGGTGGCTGGTTGCGATGTCATGCGGATCACCTCCGGGTTGAACCTTGAACGGTTTGCCGGATTGCGATCTGTGCTAGCTAAACCCTCCGGGTGGGTGCAGAATTGTGACATGAAACACACGATGAGCGATGATGAATTGCGCCGCGCAATCCGTGAAATTCAGGATCGAGCCCACGACGCACGCAAGCGTGGGGACGATGTAGCGGCGGAAGAACTCGACCGTACGGTCAAGGGCTATCAAGAGCAGATGATGCAGCGTCTCTAGTGCTCGCTGCGGTCGTCTCTGTGCGGTGTTTGCGCGGAGTACGGCCGTGCCCCGCAGGTCGTCTTGCGTGTTTCAGGGCGGCCGCACCGTGCGTGCGTAGACTTTCCCGCATGTCCACAGTACGAGTGCGGGGGAGTGTTCATCCATGTCTGTAAGGTCGCTCGACGGCAAGAAATGCCTGATCACCGGCGCCGGTAGTGGAATTGGACGTGCAACTGCGCTGCGTGCATCAGAAGTCGGCGCCGAATTGTTTCTCACCGATATCAACAACGTCGGATTGGAAGAGACGGTCGCGATGGTCGGCGCCGGCGGCGGCACGGTCAGCATGGCGAAGGCACTCGATATCTCAGACTACGACGAGGTCGTGAAATTCGGTACCGAGATTCACACTCAATTTTCTTCGATGGATGTCGTCATGAATATCGCCGGCATTTCAGCGTGGGGAACTATCGAGAACCTCGAACATCGGCATTGGAAGTCCATGGTGGACGTCAACCTGATGGGGCCGATCCATGTCATGGAGACGTTTGTTCCACCCATGATTCGTGCCGGCAAGGGTGGACACCTGGTCAACGTGTCTTCGGCTGCCGGACTTTTGGCCCTGCCGTGGCACGCCGCCTACAGTGCGAGCAAGTTCGGCCTTCGCGGGGTGTCCGAGGTGCTGCGATTCGATCTGAAGCGGCACGGAATCGGGGTCAGTCTGGTTGTGCCGGGTGGGGTGAAGACGCCATTGGTGGGGACCGTGGAAATAGCGGGTATCGACAGGAACGACCCGCGGGTCGAAAAACTCACGCACCGGTTCGAGGCGCGTGCTGTCTCCCCGGAGAAGGTGGCGTCGTGCATTCTGCGGGGAATCGAGAAGAATACGTACCTCGTATATACGTCCAATGACATCCGATTCGGATACTGGTGGGCGCGCAAATTCGCCCTGCCTTACGAGTTCGTGATGCAAAAAGCGAACGACCAGTTCAGTAAATTGCTCAAGCGATGAGCGTTAACTCCGCCGGGACTTTTATCTAGTCGAATAGGGACCAAAGTCATGCCGAAGAGTTTTCACTTCGATATCGAATTCAAATATCCGATCGACGACGTGCATCGAACTTTGACCGACCCGAATTATTGGAAAGGCAGACTCGGAGACCTCTATGCCACCTCGGACATCGAAGTTCGAGACGGATCGATCGAAGTATCCGTGTCCGAGGAAATCGACTCCGCCTCCCTCCCGAGCCTGGTCGCCAAGGTTGCGCCGAGTCGGCTCGGTCTGAAACGGGTCGATCGGTGGGGACCTCTGTCGGACGGGCGTGCAGCAGGGTCGGTCACCGGAATCGCGCGGGGACTGCCGATCCGAATCGAGACGACGCTCGATCTCACCGCCGCCGAGTCCTGCACGCGGTTGGTCGTCGGCGGAACGGCTGAGGTGAAGATGCCGATCATCGGCGGCCAGATCGAGAAGTTGCTGAAGAAGACCGTCGAGGACTTGTTGGGGCGCGATCGGGACGCCGTCGAGTCATTTCTCGCCTGAGCCTGCACCGAAATCTACTTCCAGAACGCGCGCACCCGGGCCGGCGGATGCGAGTTGATCGTGTGGGTTGGCGAGGGCGCACCCCTCCAACGAGAGGCACCCGCAACCGATGCAACCGGTGAGGTTGTCCCGTAGACGTTCCAGTTGCTCGATGCGTAGATCGAGGTGGCGCCGCCACCCGGTCGACAATCTTTCCCAATCTGCGCGGTTCGGGGTACGGCCTTCAGGAAGTGTGCCGAGGGCCTCTCTGATTTCCGACAGCGGAATGCCGACGCGTTGCGAGATTCTGATGAAGGCGACGCGTCGAAGCGTGTCTCGTTGGTATCGGCGCTGGTTTCCGCTGGTCCGGCGGCTGACGATGAGGCCTTCTCGTTCGTAGAAATGCAGGGCCGAGACGGCGACACCGCTGCGCTCGGAGAGCTGGCCGGGCGTGAGTTCCTTTGCCTTCCACGACGGCATCTCCATGGCGGCTACCGGTCCGTCGCGCGGTGGAGGGTGGCGTGGAGATGATGCGTCAGCGGGGTGTCACCGTGCGCCATCCACAAGTCGTATGTCAGCGTGTCGCCCTGAACGCGCATGACTCGCCGGACGTCGTGAACCGGTTTTGCGTCGGGCGATGCTGCGAGCGTGAGACGGGTCAAGGCGAGAGTGCCTTCGGAGTCGAGGGTGCCGCGATGGATCTCGACGAATCCGGTGGGCTGGCTGACCAGCAATTCGAGCTCACCACCCGGTGTTGGGCGCAGGTATCCCGATTCCATGTGAAGCGGTCGTCCGCCGGGGAGCCCACGAGTGCGCGACGAGTAGGTGAGAAACGGTTTCGGGGTGGGCGCGAACTCGATCTCCTCGGAGTACTCGAAGTCGTCGATGGTGGGGAAATGTCCGGCTCCAGCGCCGACCCAGCGCCCGGTGAACCTCTCGATTCCGGCGCCGTTCAGCGCCGCCTGATCCGTACTACTCATTGCCTGGTCCTCTCGCCTGCGTCGGATCAGACGTTACGCGGGCCGGTACGACAGCTGCTTATCCCTGCTGGGTGGGGCCTACGGGATTAGTGTTCACTCATGAACGCTTCTGGCTCCGTCCCCCTCGGTGTCGATTCCGAGGTGGGCCGATTGCGATCGGTCATTCTTCATCGTCCTGGCGACGAGTTGAAACGATTGACTCCGCGCAACAACGACGAGCTGCTGTTCGACGCGTTGCCGTGGGTGGACCGCGCGCAGGAGGAACATGATCAGTTTGCGACCGTCCTTCGTGAGCGCGGCGTCGAGGTACTGCTTTTGTCCGATCTCCTCACCGAGGCGCTCGAGGTCAGTGGCGCAGCGAGGATCCAGGGAATCGCGGCCGCCGTGGACGCACGCAAGATCGGCCACGCGCTCGGGCAACACCTGGCCGCCTACCTGCGAAAGGTGGAGCCGAAGGAGCTTTCGTCGATCCTTACTGCAGGAATGACGTTCGACGAATTGCCGATCGATGCCGACTCGACCTCGTTGGTGCGCAGGATGCATCACGGCGGTGACTTCGTGATCGACCCGTTGCCCAACTTGCTCTTCACCCGTGATTCGTCTTTCTGGGTCGGGCCACGGGTCATCATCACGTCCTTGGCGTTGTCAGCGCGAGCTCGCGAATCCTCGATAACGGATCTCGTCTACGCGCATCACCCTCGATTCAAAGGCGTGCGCCGCGCGTACGAGTCGCACACGGCTCCTGTCGAGGGAGGTGACGTGCTGCTTCTCGCGCCGGGGGTGATCGCAATCGGTGTCGGTGAACGTACGTCACCCGCCGGAGCAGAAGCATTGGCGCGTAGCGTGTTCGACGACGGCCTCGCCCACACGGTGTTGGTTGTTCCGATCGAGCAACGCCGAGCGTCGATGCATCTCGACACGGTCTGCACCATGGTCGAGGCCGACGCGGTCGTCATGTATCCGGCCATTCAGGACACCCTGGCGGCGTTCACTCTGCGCAAGGAAGACGACGGGGTGAGTATTCGCGGTGCGACGCCGTTCCTCGAAGCGGCGGCCGACGCCATGGGAATCGGAAAACTGCGTGTGATCGACACCGGACTCGACACGGTGACTGCCGAGCGTGAGCAGTGGGACGACGGAAACAACACCCTCGCCGTCGAGCCTGGCGTCGTCGTCGCTTACGAGCGCAACGTCGAAACGAACGCCAGGCTGGAGGCCTCGGGTATCGAGGTTTTGCGAATCGCGGGTTCGGAACTGGGGTCCGGCCGAGGTGGTCCTCGGTGCATGTCCTGCCCGATCGCCCGCGATCCGCTGTAAGCCGTCGACGCTGTCAGAGAATTTCTTCCACCTTGGCTGCAGGCCGCGCGAGGACGGTGCCTTTGTCGGTGACCACGAACGGGCGTTCGATCAGAATCGGGTGCTCGATCATCGCGTCGAGGATCTCGGACTCGGATGCATCGGCGAGCCCGAGTTCCTTGTACTGCGTTTCGCGCTCGCGAACGGCTTGGCTGGGCTCGAGGCCGGCGTCGGCGAGGAGTTTTTCCAGCTCGGATCGGGTAGGCGGAGTATCGAGGTACTTCACAATGGTCGGTTCGATGCCGGCGTCGCGGATAAGTCCGAGAACAGTCCGCGACGTGTTGCACCGTTGATTGTGGAAGATGGTTGCAGATGCCATGTCCGTCATTCTGCCTCTGTGTCCGAACTCGTGGGACAAACAGGGGAACAACGGACACCTCCGGCGCGCTGCACTTGAAGTACCGACTTGTGAGGAGAAAACGATGACGGAACATCGAAGTGTGGACGAACGGCGCGTGGTCATTGCCGGTGGGCACGGCAAGATCGCGCAGCACCTGACGTACCTGCTGGCAGGACATGGTGATCGGCCGGTAGCGCTGATCCGCAACTCCGCGCACGAGGGTGCGGTCCGCACACTCGGCGCGTTCCCCGTGGTGATCGATCTGGAATCCTCCACGGTCGAGGAAGTTGCGAAAGTACTCGACGGTGCCGACGTCGCGGTCTTCGCCGCGGGCGCCGGACCTGGTAGCTCGATCGAGCGGAAGGACTCCGTAGACCGAGCTGCGGCGGTGCTGTTGGCCGATGCCGCCGAGAAAGCGGGAGTGCGTCGGTTCATACAGATCAGCGCCATGGGTGCTGGTGACGAAATACCGGAGAACACCGACGAGGTTTTTGCCGCCTACCTGCGGGCGAAGACTGCGGCAGAGGAAGACCTGAAGACAAGGACTTCGCTGGATTGGACGATTCTTCGGCCAGGCCTTCTGACAGACGACGACCCCACCGGTGAAGTCCTTCTTGCAGAGCCACCCGTCGATCGAGGCTCTGTGCCTCGTGCAGATGTCGCCGCAGTGATCGAAGCGCTCATCGACGCGCCGTCCAGTGTCGGCAAGATATTGGTTCTGACCTCCGGCCCGCATACGATCCGCGAAGCGATCGAGGGTTTGTGAGAGAGAAGATGCTGTGACCGAGAAGATACGACGAGGGTGACGATGAAGATCGCGATCGAACACGATTCCTCCACAGCTCCGTACGACCAACTGCGGCAACAGATTATCGAGCAGGTTCACGGCGGCGGATTGATTGCGGGAACCAAGATCCCGACGGTGCGTGCATTGGCTTCGGAGCTGGGATTGGCGGCCAACACCGTCGCGAAGGCTTATCGCGCGCTCAGCGATCAGGGCGTGATCGAGACGAGGGGAAAGCAAGGGACGTTCATCGCTTCGGGGACCGATCCGGTGCAGGCGCAGGCGGAGCAGGCGGCGACCGCGTTTGCGCATAAGGTCCGCTCGCTCGGGTACTCCGACACTGAGATCGTCGCCATGGTGGAGTCGGCATTGAGAGGTGCGTGACACATTGATTAAGTTGACGCTTCAACTTAAAGCTGTCAGTCTTGGCTCATGAATTCGTCGATTGCTCGTGACCTCGGACTCCTCATCGCCCGTGTCGGCCTCGGGATCATCTTCATCGCCCACGGTTGGCAGAAGTTCTTCACCTACAAGATCGCCGGAACGCAGGCCGCATTCGAAGGGATGGGCGCCCCGCTCCCCAAGATTTCTGCAGTTCTGGCAGCATCCATCGAACTCGGTGGCGGCATCCTGCTCATCGCGGGTCTGCTGACCCCGCTCGTCGGCGCACTGCTGTTCCTCGACATGGTCGGCGCGTTCTTCATCGTGCACGCCGACAAGGGCGTCTTCATAGACAACGGCGGCTATGAACTCGTCGTCGCACTCGGTGTCGGTTCGCTCTTGATCGCTGTTATCGGCGCAGGACGCATCAGCATCGACGGATTGATCGGCAAGGGCAACGGTTGGGTTAAAACCCCAGCTTGATCGGGGTGAGAAGGCGGGTTCAACGGCTGTTGAGCCCGCCTTCCAGCTTGCTTTTGGCCCACAAAGTGACGAACGTAGTCATCTATGGTGACGAAATCTGATCGATCCGAACAAGATTCCGGGGCCAACGAAGAGCGCCCGGAGACGGGCTTTACTCGGGTAGGCGTTCGGACCGACTACGTGGTGTTTTCCGTGGCGGCCGCAGCGGTGCTGGCTATTGTCGTGTGGGGTCTCGTAGCTCCCGACAACCTGAACTCGGTAACCGGAAGTGTTCTCGGCTGGTTGGTGACGAACATCGGCTGGCTCTTCGTACTCGCAGCTTCGGCTTTCGTGCTGTTTTCCATCTACCTCGCTGTCAGTCGATTCGGCGACATTCCGCTGGGCAAAGACGGTGAGAAGCCCGAGTTCCGAACCGTCAGCTGGATCGCCATGATGTTCAGCGCCGGCATGGGCATCGGCCTGATGTTCTTCGGTGTCGCGGAACCGCTTGCGCACTACGTGACTCCGCCTCCCGGTACCGACGGTGGCGTCGGAACTGCCATGGCTACCACCATGTTTCACTGGGGTCTTCATCCTTGGGCGATGTATGCCGTTGTGGGCCTTGCCATTGCGTACGGGTCGTATCGCCGAGGACGCAAGCAACTGTTCAGTTCGGCCTTCATCCCGTTGCTCGGTCGCAAAGCCGAAGGGCCGATCGGCAAGGTCATCGACATCCTGGCAATCTTTGCGACACTTTTCGGCACCGCAGCATCTTTGGGGCTCGGCGCACTTCAGATCGGCTCCGGTTTCGAGGTAGTCGGCTGGATGGAAGAAGCCGGCGTATTCCTGCTCGTGGCCATCGTTGCGGTGCTGACCCTGGCGTTCGTCGCTTCGGCAGTTTCCGGTGTGGCCAAGGGAATTCAGTGGCTCTCCAACATCAACATGGTGCTAGCGCTGATCTTGGCCCTGTTCGTGTTCGTTCTCGGGCCGACCGTGCTGATTCTCAATCTGCTCCCGACGACCATTGGTGCATACGTTTCCGACCTCGCCCAGATGTCGGCCCGCACGGGTGCATCGTCGAATCCTGAAACCGGCGCGTGGCTTTCGTCGTGGACGATCTTCTACTGGGCATGGTGGGTGTCCTGGACGCCGTTCGTCGGCATGTTCCTGGCCCGCATCAGCCGCGGCCGCACGATCCGCCAGTTCATCGTCGGCGTCATCGCCGTTCCCACGACTGTCAGCTTGCTCTGGTTCGCGATCTTCGGCGGCGCAGGCATCGGCGAGGAACGCGACGGAATCGGCTTGTCCGGCCGAGGCTCGGAAGAGGCTCAACTGTTCGGCATGCTCGACAATCTGCCGTTGGCCGGAGTGACGACTGTCCTGGTCATGCTGCTCGTCGCAGTGTTCTTCGTCTCCGGCGCCGACGCTGCGTCGATGGTGATGGGGACGCTCTCGCAGCGCGGAACGCTCGAACCGAGTCGCTGGGTCGTGGTGTTCTGGGGCATGTTGACCGGTGGCGTCGCGGCGCTTCTGCTGTGGACCGGTGGTTCCGAAGCGCTCGACGGCTTGCAGACCATGACGATCATCGCTGCGGCGCCGTTCGTGCTGGTCATGATCGGACTGTGCTTCTCGCTGTACAAGGATCTTTCGCACGACCCGATCATCATTGCGGCGAAGGAGCAGAAACGTGCTCTCCTACGCCCGCGCCGAGGACGCCGTGTGGGTAAGTCAGTGGAGTAGGACTTGAGCGGAGTAGGACTTGAACCGTGAAGGGGCACCGAACTGCGGTTCGGTGCCCCTTTTGTCGTCCGGTTATTTCCAGCTGGGCAACCACAGATGGTTCTGCCACGATTCCGGCGTGATCGGCATGGCGGTGAGTATCGGCCAGAGGTAGACGAAGTTGGCCACGACCAGACCGATGTACAGACTGACTGCCAGAAGTCCGGTGGTACGACGCTCGACGGACGCGCTCGCCTTGCCCAGTACATCGCCGAGGACCAGCGCAAATCCCATGACCATGAACGGGGCGAGTGCAACTGCGTAGAAGTAGTACATCTGGCGGTCGAGCGTCGCGAACCACGGGAGGTAAGCGGCACCGTAGCCCGTCAGGACCACGGCGTATCGCCAGTCCCTGCGCACGAACGTCTGCCAGATCGCCCACGCCAACATCGGTAGGGCCAGCCACCACATCGCCGGTGTGCCGATCAGCATCACGGCCTTGACGCAGCTGGCGGCCCCGCAACCGGTGACCTGCTCGCCGTCGGCGTAGTAGTAGAGCATCGGTCGTAGCCCCATCGGCCACGTCCACGGTTTCGACTCCCACGGGTGGTGGTTTCCGGCGGAGTTGGTCAGACCGGCGTGGAACTGGAGAACGTTTCCGCTGTAGTACCAGAGTGAGCGCAGCGCGGAGGGAATGAAGCTCCATGTGCCGCCCTCACCGATCTCGTTACCGACGGCGTGACGGTCGACGCCGGTCTCGCTGGTGAACCAGGCCCAGTAGCTCGCGAGGTACACACCGAGCGGAATGATCACCAAGGCATACAGAGCCGGCCCGATGTCGCGAACTGCAGTGCCGACCCATGGGCGCTGCACGCGGTAGGCGCGGCGCGCTGACAGGTCGAAGGCAACACTGAGCAATCCGAAGAACAGAATGAAGTACATGCCGGACCACTTGGTTCCGCAGGCCAGGCCGAGCAGGATGCCGGCGCCGAACCTCCACCACCGGAAACCCAGCCGCGGACCCCAGGCAGAGTCGCCGATTCGGCCCTCTTCGTATACCTTCGCCATCCGTTCGCGGACTTGGTCGCGATCGACCACCAGGCATCCGAGGGCGGCGAGAACGAAGAAAGCCAGGAAGATGTCGAGCATCCCCAGGCGTGAGGAGACGAAGGTGACGCCGTCCACGATGAGCAGGATTCCGGCAATCGCGCCGATCAGCGTGGAGCGCGTCATGCGGCGCACGATCCGGATGATCAGCAAGACCATCAGTGTCCCGACCAGGGCCGACGAGAATCGCCACCCCCAACCGTTGTAACCGAAGAGTGCTTCGCCGATCGCGATCATCTGCTTACCGATCGGCGGGTGTACCACCAATCCGTAACCGGGATTGTCTTCGATGCCGCCACCGGTCAGAACTTGCCAGCCCTGCGGAACGTAGTGCTTCTCGTCGAAGACAGGTGTGCCGGCGTCGGTCGGGTAGGCGAGCATCGTGAAGCGTGTGATCGCCGCGATAGCGGTGACGAAAGCGGTGACGATCCAGCCGCGCAATCTGTCGGTCGGGCCGAAATCAGGATCCGGTACCAGCGGGCCGGGACTACGCATTACCCGATCGCTCGTGGCGGGCGTTGGCCGCTCGTCCGTCTGCACAGTCACCTGGCAATCGTAGGCTGTCAGGTATGACTGGTCGCTTGGTACTCGCCGCAACACCCATGGGAGATGTCGGTGACGCGTCTCCGCGTCTTCGGTCTGCTCTCGCAACCGCCGACGTCGTTGCTGCGGAGGACACACGACGCACCAAGTCTCTGGCGTCCGCGCTCGAGGTAACCATCACCGGGAAGATCGTCAGTTTCTACGATCAGGTCGAGATTTCCCGGCTGCCCGCGCTGGTCGCCGACGTCGCCGAAGGCAAGACCGTCCTGCTGGTCACGGACGCGGGCATGCCGTCGGTCAGCGATCCCGGATATCGCCTTGTCGCCGCCTGCGTAGCCGAGAACCTCGCCGTCACGTGCTTGCCCGGTCCGTCGGCGGTGACGACCGCGCTGGCACTCTCCGGATTGCCCGTCGAGCGGTTCTGCTTCGACGGGTTCCCGCCGCGTAAGCAGGGGCAGCGCAAGACGTGGCTCTCTGCCTTGGCAACCGAGCAGCGAGCGTGTGTGTTCTTCGAAGCGCCTCATCGCCTTGCCGACTGCCTCGCAGATGCGGTGGAAGTGCTCGGGCCGAATCGCCGCGCGGCCGTGTGCCGGGAATTGACCAAGACCTACGAGGAAGTGAAGCGCGGCACTCTCGGGGAGTTAGCTGCTTGGGCCGCCGAGGGCGTTCGCGGTGAGATCACGGTGGTGCTCGAAGGCGCAGTGCTGGTGGCATCTGATCCTGCCGATCTAGTCGACGAGGTGGAAAGGCTGGTCGAGGGGGGAGCACGATTGAAGGACGCGTGTGCTCTGGTCGCAACGGCCGGAGTCTCCAAGCGTGAGTTGTACGAGACGGTCCTGGCCGCTCGAAAGGACTAGCGGGAGCGGTTCACGGCGGGTGCGCCGGGACGCAGGTTGGCGTCGTCGGCTGCAGCCTGGCCGGCGTGCCAGCCTTCGGCGTCCACGGACCGTCCGCGAGTCTTGCGGGTTGTCGGGAACAATCGATCGAATTCGGCGTCGACGGCCTCGGATGTGGTGGCGAGGATCGGCAGAAGATCCGCGACGTCCATCGATGCCGCGTCGGCCGCTTCGGCGGTGGCTTTGGTGCCGGCGTCACGCAGGCGGTGTCCGATGCGGCTGGCGAACCCGGCCAGGAATCCCTTGCGGAACGAGGTGGTGCGTGAGCCGCCACGATTGCTCGAGTCGGCGAATTGCATTGCACGGGTTGCCTGTACGAGCAGGGAAGTGAACAGCATGTCGACTTGCTGAAGGTCGACCGGAGTGCCGACGACGGTCGCGAGTGCAATGTCGCTGAACCAGACAGTCCTGACTCGATTCGATTCGCCGATCTCGGTCAGGAGGTGAACCTTTTCCTTCACGTACGGGTTCTCGATGTGAATGCGTCGGGCATTGACGGATGTGTCGGTGACCCCGGCGCGACTGTGGAGCAGTGCGGAGTCGATGGCGTACCGGGTCATCAACTCCTGGGCCTTCGCGGTGAAAATCTCGGCTTCTTCCGCGAAGTTGGTTGCTTCCGCTTTGGCGAGTAGTCCACGAATTCGCTTGAGTACCTTGGCGTCGACCTCGGTATCGCCGACGCCGGCATAGCTGGTATCGGTGCGTTGCGACGGCCAGGTGGATGGTGGCGCGAGCAACACCGTCCACTGAGGTAGGCGCATCCACGATCGCGCGACGTCGACGATCTGCGAAACGAGGAAGTAGGGATCCTGGAACAGAAGGCCGGCCGCGAGGGAGCGAAAAACGTCGTCGTCCACGGTGATTCGAGAAGCGATGTGCCGAGACTTCGGATACTGCTCGCCGATTGTCTGCAACTGCCCCACCCATTCGAGCGGAGCGCGATCGGAGGCGCGCGACGCCTTCGCGTCGAACAGGATGGTGGTGGCGGCGAGATCGGCGTCGGACGCTTCTTTGCTTCGACGCGCCAGATGAATCAGATCCGCCGGCTGCCATCCGCGGTCGTACGCCGCGGACAGTTCGGAAACGAGATCTCGCACCGCGGAAACGGATTGAGGGCTGACCTCCTGAGTGGACACCCGCGCTCCGTTCCATGGCAGTGTCTGCGCCGAAGCGCTGGTTCGAATGTATGTTCTATTCGTCGTCATAGCTGGAGTGTGCACGTGGGGTCCGACACATCCGCCTGTAACCGGATATCTCGGACCCCACGTGCGGCACTCTCGCTTAGCTCATTCCTCGACGAAGCGGGGGAAAACTGGCGCCGGAGCAGGCAGTTTCCGGTTCGCGTCGATGCGAACCGCAATGTCGGCGAACTGCCGGTTCTCTTCGCTCTGGCCAAGCAGATCGAGGATGCGTGACGCCGCGTCGGGCATCACCGGCTGAACGAGAAGCCCGACGATACGGACCACTTCGAGCGTCACGTACAGAACCGTCGCCATGCGTGCCGGATCCGTCTTGCGCAGAACCCACGGTTCCTGCTTGGAGAAGTACCGGTTGGTCTCGCCGAGAACGCCCCAGATGGCTTCCAGTGCGAGATGCAGCGCCTGCACGTCGAACTCGCTGCGGCACTTGGCAAGCAGGGCATCCGCCGACGCCAGCATCGCCAGGTCGTCCTCGGTGAACTCGCCGGGGGTCGGTACCTGGGCATCGCAGTTCTTCGCGACCATCGTCAGTGAACGCTGCGCGAGGTTGCCCAGTTCATTGGACAGGTCTGCATTCATACGCGTCACGATTGCTTCGTGGCTGTAGCTGCCGTCCTGGCCGTACGAGATCTCGCGGAGCAGGAAGAAACGGACCGCGTCGAGGCCGTACTGATCGACCATCGCGATGGGGTCGACGACGTTGCCGACCGACTTCGACATCTTCTCGCCCTTGTTGTACAAGAACCCGTGGACGAAGACCCGCTCCGGCAGTTCGATGCCGGCAGACATGAGGAACGCCGGCCAGTACACGGTATGGAAACGCGTGATGTCCTTGCCGATGATGTGCAGGCTCGCGGGCCAGAACTTCTCGAACTCCGCCGAGTCGACGTTCGGGTAACCCACGCCGGTCAGGTAGTTGGTGAGGGCGTCGACCCAGACGTACATGACGTGGTCGGGGTCTCCGGGAACCTCGACGCCCCAGTCGAACGTGGTGCGCGAGATCGACAGGTCCTTGAGGCCGCCCTTGACGAAGCTGACGATCTCGTTGCGACGAGTCGCGGGGGCAATGAACTCGGGATGCTCTTCGTACAGAGCAAGCAAACGGTCCTCGTAGGCCGAGAGACGGAAGGTGTAGTTGGACTCCTCGGTCCACTCCACCGGAGTGCCGGTCTCCGTCGACTGACGGGTGCCGTCGTCCAGAAGCGTGGTCTCGGCTTCGGTGTAGAAGGCCTCGTCACGAACCGAATACCACCCCGAGTACGTGTCGAGGTAGATGTCGCCCGATGCGGCCATCTTTTCCCAGATCGCCTTGCTGGCGACCTGATGATCGGCGTCGGTGGTGCGGATGAACCGGTCGTACGAGATGTTCAGGACCTTGTCGAGGTTCTGGAACACGTCGGAGTTCCGAGCCGCGAGTTCGCGGACGTCGATGCCCTCTTTGATCGCTGTCTGCTGCATCTTCAGACCGTGCTCGTCGGTGCCGGTCATGAAGAACACTTCATGACCGTCCAACCGCTTGAAACGGGCGAGCGCGTCCGAGGAGATGTACTCGTACGCGTGGCCGATGTGCGGAGCGCCGTTGGGATACGCGATCGCTGTCGTGATGTAGAACGGCGATCGTTCCGCGCCTTCCGGGGCAGCGGAGTCCGGGCGCGGGGTCTGGGAGGGTGAGGCAGGCACAGTCATGGTGGGCTTACTCTATCGGGCGTGAGCAAAGACCGTCCCGCCCCCGATGCCCCTGAGCCCTTGTCGCCTCTGATCGACGCACATACGCACCTCGACGCCTGTGGTGCGCACGACGCTGCGACCGTGGCCGAAATTGTCGATCGGGCCGAGGCCGTCGGCGTCGGACGGGTCGTCACGGTGGCCGACGACCTTGATGCCGCACGCTTTGCCGTCGACGCTGCGAACTGGGATTCGAGGGTTTACGCAGCCGTCGCAATCCATCCGACCAGGGCGAACGTCCTCGATGTCGACACCAGAGCCGAGATAGAACGGTTGGCGTCCGATCCGCGGGTCGTCGCGGTGGGGGAGACCGGGCTGGATCTCTACTGGCCAGGCAAGCTCGAAGGGTGCGCCACCATCGAGGAGCAGGTCGACGGTTTCCGGTGGCACATCGACCTCGCGAAGCGTCTCGGCAAGACGCTGATGATTCACAATCGCGAAGCCGATGAGGACCTGCTGCGGGTGCTGCACGAGGAAGGCGCGCCGGAGACCGTGGTGTTCCACTGCTTCTCCTCGGATTCGGAGATGGCCCGTGCGTGCATCGACGCGGGCTACGTGTTGAGTTTCTCGGGAACCGTGAGTTTCAAGAATGCGAAGGCGCTGCGTGAGGCCGCGCTGTTGGTGCCCTCGGATCAGCTGATCGTCGAGACGGATGCGCCGTTCTTGACGCCGCACCCGTTTCGCGGTGCGCCCAACGAGTCGTACTGCCTGCCGTACACGGTGCGCGCGCTCGCAGACATCCGCGGTGAGGATCCGCAGGCGCTGGCAGCAGCGTCCACGGCGACAGCGGAGCGCGTCTACAAGCTCTGACGCTATGGTGGTCTGACAGGTAACTCCGCGCCCGGGATCGTCGTGTCCCGGTCCGTCTACTGCGCGGAGTATTCAGATGAATGACCGAATCGATCCCTCCGACGTCGATCCCGACGACGTCGAACACATAGACGAACAGTCCTCTCGATCCGGCGCGAGCGCTGCGAATTTCTCGCATCCCGGGAGGGAATGAAGGCGCACAGCTTCACTGAGCCGACGCCGGTCGACTCTTCGGTCCAGATCGTCAGCGTTCATGTCGACGCGGTCGAAGTCGAGTGCTGCGGACCGTTTCCTGTAGTCGGTGAACAATGCTCGTGGACATTGACACCGCGATCGCAGGACGACGCGTTCGACGGTTGGGTTCACGGCGGGATGCCGGCGTCGGGAGTCGTGACCACGGGTGTGGTGCTCGGGATTCTCGTGGTCACGACGACGTACGAGGAAGTCGGAAGTCCACGCATGTGGTTGCCCGTCGAAGGTAGCGAGACCTATCGAAGGGTCGAGGCCAGTCCTCGGTGGTTCCGAAGGTTCGGCGACTTCGACTTCGAGCCGCAGAATCGGATCGAGACCGGGCTGGTCGTCGAATTGGCCACCACCCGTGCGCCTTTCCGGTAGTCCCCACTACCAAAAAGGCGCACAGGGGGCTTGCCCCTAGAGAACCTTCGCCAGGAAGTCCTGGGTGCGCTGCTGCTGGGGGTTGCCGAACAGACTCTCCGGCTTACCTTCTTCGACGATGTATCCGTCGGCCATGAAGATGACTCGGTCGGAAACCTCACGGGCGAAGCCCATCTCGTGGGTCACGACGACCATGGTCATGCCCTGCTTGGCGAGGTCGCGCAGCACCTGCAGAACCTCACCCACCATTTCGGGGTCGAGGGCGCTGGTGGCCTCGTCGAAGAGCATGATGTCCGGACTCATCGCGAGTGCGCGGGCGATGGCAACGCGCTGCTTCTGCCCACCGGACAGGCTGGCGGGCTTGGCATCTGCCTTCTCCGCGAGACCGACCTGGCCGAGCAGTTTGACGGCGATCTCGCGAGCCTGCTCCTTGGTCGATCGCCCGGTCTGCACCGGAGCGAGCATCACGTTTTCGACGACGCTCATGTGGGGGAACAGGTTGAAGTGCTGGAACACCATCCCGATGTGCTGGCGCACCTTGTCGATGTCGACATCCTTGTTCGTGAGGTCGAACTGGTCGACGCGCACGGATCCGGCGGTGATGTCTTCGAGGCGGTTGAGGCAACGCAGGAAGGTCGACTTGCCGGAACCGGAAGGCCCGATGACGCAGACCACTTCACCGCTCTTGATGTCGACGTCCAGGCCCTTGAGGACCTCGTTGTCGCCGAACGACTTCTTCAGTCCCTTGACCGAAATCTTGACCTCGGTGGCGGACTTGCCCATGTTGACGGCTGTTTCGGTCACTTGTTGATCCTCTTCTCGAGGCGGTTCGACAGCTTGGTGAGCGCCATGATGATGATGAAGTACATGACGCCGATGATCAGCCACATGTTGAACGACTGGAAGTTGCGCGCGATGATGATGCGCCCTGTCTGAGTGAGCTCGGCGAGTCCGATGACCGACAGGATCGACGTGTCCTTGAGGGTGATCACGAACTGGTTGATGTACGACGGGATCATCGTGCGAATTGCCTGCGGCATGATGACTTTTCGCATCGACTTCATGTAGCTGATGCCCAGGCTTCGTGACGCCTCCATCTGTCCCTTGTCGACGGACAGGATGCCGCCGCGGACGATTTCAGCCATGTACGCGCCGGCGTTGAGCGAGAGCGTGATGATGCCTGCGGTGAAGGCGGACATCTGGAAATGCAGGGCTGCCGGGATGCCGAAGTAGATGAAGAATGCCTGCACCAACAGCGGTGTGCCGCGGAAGATGTCGACGTAGGTTGTGCCTATACCTCGGACGAACATGTTGGTGGACACGCGGCAGAGACCGAAGATCGCGCCTAGGACCAGAGCGATCGCGATCGAGACGACGGAGAGAACGATCGTCAACCACAGGCCCTTGAGAAGCTGCGGGTAGGTGCTCTTGATCAAGCCGATGATGGAGTTGTCCGACGTCGACGCGCCCTGACCGAGGTAGGTCGAGACGATTTCGTCGTACTGGCCGTCGTCGCGCAGGTTCTGCAGTCCGGCGTTGAACATCTGGAGCAGTTCGGCGTTCTGGCCCTTGTTGACTGCGAAGCCGTAGCTCGCGCCCACCTCTTTTTCGGTGACCGTCTTGAGGCCGTTGCCCTGTGTGATGCCGTAGGCGAGGACGGGGTAGTCGTCGAAGACTGCGACGGAGTTCCCGGTGCGGACCTCGTCGTACATGCTGGCGGAGTCGGCGAAATAGACTGTGGTGAAGCCGTATTGGTCCTTGATGGACTCGGCGAAGCTGGCGCCCTCGGTGCCGTTCTTGACGGCGACGCGCTTGCCCCTCAGATCCTCGTACGACTTCACGTCGTTGTCGGTCGCGAGGACCGCCATCTGCACGCCCGACTCGAAGTACGGGTCGGAGAAGTCGAACACCTGCTTGCGGGCGTCGGTGATGGACATGCCCGCGATGACGCCGTCCGCCTGCCCGGCCTGCACGGCCTGAAGGGCCGCGTCGAAGCCGAGCTGCTTGATGTCGACCTTGAAGCCTTGGTCCTCGGCGATCGCATTGAGCAGGTCGATGTCGATGCCGACGAGTTTGCCGTCTTCGTTCTCGAATTCGAACGGGGCGAATGTCAGATCGGTGGCGATCGTGTAGGTGCGGCCGGGTTGCGCGCTCGCGATTCCGGGGGCGAACAGCGCTGCGATCAGCGCCAGCAGGATGGCCAGGATCGGCCACCTGGCATTACGTGGTCTGTCGAATCTTCTTCGCACTATCGCCCAGCTTTCTTCTGTCGCGCCCGGGATCGCCGGACTGCTTTGAACCAGACGAGAACATACTGCGCCCAGAGCTGAATCGATACACGGGTATCGGAGCCGGAAAGTGTAGAACACACGACACGCCGTTGCCGTTCCGTGACAAAAGTCGCATTTCGTTGTGATTTGGTTGCCGATACAACGCTCGGTCGTTACCGTATTGTGATCGAACGTCGTCTGCCTTGGGATTTCCTGTGTCGCCTTTTGCCAAGATCAACTCCACGAAGTCACCACTCCTCTATTCAGTGGTGGGTGCGTTGCTTCTGACGCTCATCGTCGGGGGTGCGCTCGCCGTGGTTCGGCACAAGACGATCACCCTCGACGTCGACGGCGACATGATTTCGCTGTCCACGATGTCGAGCAGCGTCGGTACCGCTCTCGAGGACGCCGGATACCCGGTCGATCCCAAGGACGCGCTCGCACCCAGTGCCGATTCCTCCCTGTCCGATGGCGATACCGTCGTACTACGCCGTGCCCGTGAGTTGGCTCTGACCGTCGACGGTCAGCCGACCACCATCTGGACCACCGCATTGACGGTCGACGAGGCATTGAAGCAGGTAGATGTTTCCGACGACTTCGCAGTCTCGGCTTCGCGCTCGCATCGTCTGCCGCTCGAACGGACCGAGCTCGACGTCGTCAGCCCGAAGACCGTCAGCGTCAGCGACGGTGGCGCTCCCGCGGCGGAGGTCAAGCTCGCCGCCGTGACCGTCGGCGATCTTCTCGCGGCCAAGAATACGCCGCTCGAGCAGGCCGACTCGGTGGTTCCCACCGCCGAGACACCCGTTACCAACGGCCTGACCATCCAGGTCACTCGCGACCGCACGGACACTCGCGTCGAGACGCAGCCGATCGCGCCGCCGGAGAACAAGGTCGAGGATCCCGAGCTGGAGAAGGACAAGACCGTCGTCGAGAACCCGGGTGTTCCGGGTGAGCGCACGGCCACCGTCGAGGTCAAGACCGTCAACGGCGTCGAGGCCGGACGAACCGAACTGTCCGCGACCGTGATCAAGGAACCGGTCGCAGCAGTGGTGAAGGTCGGTACCAAGCAGGCTTCCGCTCCCGCTGTGTCCAACGCGTCGACGTGGGATGCCATTGCTCAGTGCGAGGCGACCGGAAACTGGGCCATCAACACCGGCAACGGTTTCTACGGAGGACTTCAGTTCACCCAGAGCACCTGGGAAGCATTCGGCGGCGGTCAGTACGCAGCTCGCGCCGACCTCGCATCACGTGAACAGCAGATCGCGATCGGCGAGAAGGTCCGCGCCGGTCAGGGCTGGGGTGCTTGGCCGTCCTGCACCAGCAAATTGGGCCTGCGCTGACGCGCTCACACCTCACAGAACACAGGAACCGATGTCACCGTTCGCCAAAATCAACTCGACCAGGTCGCCGTTGTTGTACTCGGCGATCGCCGCTCTTCTCCTGACGGTTCTCGTGGGTGGTGTTCTGGCCGTCGTCCGGCACAAGACCATCACTCTCGATGTCGACGGTGAGCAGATTCGCCTGAGCACCATGTCGACCAACGTCGACGGCGCTCTCGAGGACGCGGGTTACCCGATCGGTGACAAGGATGCAGTTGCTCCCGCGGCCGACGCTTCGCTGTCCGACGGCGACACCGTGGTGCTCCGTCGTGCCCGTGAGATCACGCTGACGGTCGACGGTCAGCCGCAGAAGCTCTGGACCACAGCCTTGACCGTCGACGACGCGTTGAAGCAGTTGGACGTCGCGGCGGATGTGCACGTGTCGGCTTCGCGCTCGCAGCGTCTTCCGCTGGACGGCGCCGCGCTCGACGTGCTGACACCGGTCGTCGCAAAACTGGTCGACGGCGCAAACCCGGCAGCAGACGTGCGTATCGCGGCGCCGACGGTCGGGGAGTTCCTTACCGCCAACGGCACTCCGCTCGAGCAGTCGGACACGGTGGTTCCCGCCGCCGACGCTCCACTGACCGAGGGCCTGGAGGTCACGGTGACGCGCAACCGCACCGAGAGCAAGGTCGAGACCTTGCCGCTCGATCCGCCGGATCAGCGCATCGAGGATCCGACGATGAACCAGAGCCGCACGATCGTCGAGAACCCGGGCGTGCCCGGCGTGCGTGACGTGACGTTCGCCGTGAATCTCGTCAACGGTGTCGAAGCCGGACGTACCCAGGTCGCGGAGACGATCACCACACCGGCGCAGCCGAAGGTCGTGCGTGTCGGAACGAAGCCGGGCACCGAGGTGCCGCCCGTGGAGAACGGTTCGACGTGGGATGCGCTCGCACAGTGCGAGGCCACCGGTAACTGGGCCATCAACACCGGCAACGGTTTCTACGGCGGCGTGCAGTTCGATCAGAACACCTGGGAACGACAGGGCGGGTTGAAGTATGCGCCCCGCGCCGACCTCGCCACCCGTGAAGAACAGATCGCGATTGCGACACAGACCCAGCGCACTCAGGGCTGGGGCGCATGGCCGTCGTGCTCGGGTCGCCTCGGACTGGGATAAGTTCTACTGGTGTCAGACGCCGAACAATCGAACGAACCCATCGCTACTCCGCGCGGGCAGGCAGCCCTGCTCGGTCCGGTCGAGGTGCGCGCTCTTGCCGAGGAATTCGGTGTCCGGCCCACGAAACAGTTGGGGCAGAACTTCGTTCACGACGCCAATACCGTGAGGCGCATCGTCACCACGGCAGGCGTGACACGTGACGACGTCGTTCTCGAGGTAGGGCCTGGTCTCGGTTCGCTGACGATGGCGCTGATGGACGTGGTCGATCGGGTCATCGCGGTCGAGATCGATCCCAACCTCGCGGCTCGCCTGCCGAAGACGGTGGCCGAGCGAGCGCCGGAACTGGCCGATCGCCTGACCGTCGTCGAAGCCGACGCGATGCGTGTGCTGCCTTCGCAGATTCCCGGCGAGCCGACCGCGCTTGTCGCGAACCTGCCGTACAACGTCGCGGTGCCGGTGCTGTTGCACCTGTTCGCGTCGCTTCCGAGTCTGCGGACCGCACTCGTGATGGTGCAAGCCGAGGTTGCCGACCGCCTGGCGGCTGATCCGGGAAGCAAGATCTACGGCGTTCCCAGCGTCAAGGCCAACTTCTTCGGCGAGGTTCGCCGCGCCGGTGCCGTCGGACGCAACGTGTTCTGGCCGGTGCCGAAGGTGGAATCAGGTCTGGTTCGTATCGACCGGTATGCGGAGCCGCCGTGGCCGATGGACGAGAAGCACCGCAAGCAGGTTTTTGCGGCGATCGACGCCGCATTCGCGCAGCGCCGCAAGACTTTGCGTGCCGCGCTCAGCGGTTGGGCAGGTTCGCCTGCCGAGGCCGAACGACGGCTCCTCGCTGCCGGCATCGAGCCACAGACGCGTGGTGAGATGCTCGACGCAGCAGCCTTCGTTCGGCTGGCTGGAGGCGAATAGCCCCGTGCGCGGTTAAGGAGTGCAGGGACTCCCTAACCGCGCACAGGGGCTTGCCCCCTTATTTGAACCGCCGCAACCTCAGGCTGTTGCTCACCACGAACACACTGCTGAATGCCATTGCGGCACCGGCGAGCATCGGGTTGAGCAGGCCGGCCGCAGCCAGCGGGATCGCAGCCGTGTTGTAGGCGAATGCCCAGAACAGGTTGCCCTTGATGGTCTTGAGCGTCTTGCGGGACAGTCGAATTGCATCGGCTGCCGACCGCAGGTCACCTCGCACCAGAGTGATGTCGCTGGCCTCGATCGCAACGTCGGTACCCGTGCC
This sequence comes from Rhodococcus sp. Ni2, assembly GCF_021352185.1. Classification (NCBI taxonomy): domain Bacteria; kingdom Bacillati; phylum Actinomycetota; class Actinomycetes; order Mycobacteriales; family Nocardiaceae; genus Rhodococcus; species Rhodococcus sp. Ni2. The sequence continues at coordinate 487,192 of NZ_WOXZ01000001.1, read as the reverse complement.
CATCGCCAGGCCGAGATCGGCCTGAGCCAGGGCTGCCGCGTCGTTCACGCCGTCGCCGACCATGGCCACGACGCGTCCTTCCGCTTGCAGTTTCTTGACGGCGTCGACCTTGTCCGCAGGCATGACCTCGGCGAAGACGGTGCTGATCCCGACCTGATCCGCGACAGTGCGAGCAACGGTGGCGTTGTCACCGGTCAGCAGAACCGGTTCGAGGCCGAGTGCTTTCAACTGCGCGATTGCTTCGGCGCTCGTGTCCTTGACCGCGTCGGCGATCACGAGGATGGCGTGCGCCTTGCCGTCCCAGCCCACCGCGATTGCGGTGCGCCCGGCCTTCTCTGCTGCAGCCTTCGCCTCGCGGAGATTTTCCGGCAACGGCATCGACCAGTCGGCGAGCAGCGCGTCTCGGCCCGCGACGACGGCGTGACCGTCGACCATTCCCTGCACGCCGCGCCCGGCGACGTTCACGAAATCCTCGACCGTAGGCAATTCGCCCACGGCTTCGGTCGCACCCTTCGCGATCGCTGCGGCGATGGGGTGCTCGGAGCGATGTTCGAGTGCGCCGGCCAGCCGAAGGACCTCGTCGACGGTTGTTCCTTCGCCCACCACGGTGTCCAGCAATGTCATCTGACCGGTGGTGACGGTTCCCGTCTTGTCGAGCACGACGGTGTCGACTGCGCGCGTCGATTCGAGCACCTCGGGTCCCTTGATGAGGATTCCCATCTGGGCTCCGCGGCCCGTGCCCACCAACAGAGCTGTGGGCGTTGCCAATCCGAGAGCACAGGGGCACGCGATGATCAGCACGGCGACCGCAGCGGTGAACGCCATCTCGATGGGGTTGCCGGTACCGAGCCAGTAGCCCAGTGTCGCAACGGCAATCGCGATGACGACCGGCACGAAGATACCGGCGATCCGATCGGCGAGGCGCTGAACTTCGGCCTTGCCGTTCTGTGCGTCTTCGACCAGTGCCGCCATCTGGGCGAGTTGGGTGTCGCTCCCGACCCGGGTGGCCTCGACGGTCAAGGTTCCACCGACATTGACGGTGGCGCCGACGACAGTGTCCCCGACACCGACTTCCTCCGGCACGGATTCGCCGGTCAACATGCTCATGTCGACGGCTGAGCGGCCCTCGGTGATGATGCCGTCGGTGGCGATCTTCTCGCCGGGCCGGACGATGAAGGAGTCGCCCGCTGCCAGTTCTTCGGCGGGGATTCGTACTTCGACGCCGTTGCGCAATACCGCGACGTCTTTCGCACCGAGTTCCATGAGTGCGCGTAGTGCGGCGCCGGACGTGCGCTTGGACTTGTGCTCGAAGTAGCGTCCGGCCAGCACGAACGTGATGACGCCCGCGGCAACTTCGAGGTAGATGTTGGCGCTGCCGTCCATCCGGTCGACCGTCAGCCGGAAGGCGTGCTTCATACCGGCTTCGCCCGCAGTGCCGAAGAACAGTGCGTAGAGCGACCAGACGAAGGCCGAGATGGTGCCCAGCGAGATGAGCGTGTCCATCGTGGCCGCGCCGTGACGCAGGTTCACCCAGGCAGCCCGGTGGAAGGGGAGGGCCGCCCACACGATGACCGGTGCGGCCAGTGTGAGGGAGAGCCATTGCCAGTTGTCGAACTGCAGCGCAGGAATCATCGCCATAGCGATGACCGGCACGGAGAGAAGAGTCGAGATGATCAGGCGGGTACGGAGCTCGCGCAGATCACGATCCTGCGGGGTTTCCGCATCCGGGTCGACGGTGTCCGGCGCGCTGGGCGGCTTGGGGAGCGCGGCGGAATAACCGGCGTTCTCGACGGCAGTGACCAGATCTTCGACGGGTACCCCGTCCGGGAAGGTGACCTTGGCCTTCTCCGTCGCGTAGTTGACGGTGGCTGTGACGCCGTCGATCTTGTTGAGCTTCTTCTCGATTCGTGACGCGCAGGAGGCGCAGGTCATCCCGGTGATCGCGAGTTCGACGCTGCTCGAGTTGGCAGCATTGTCGACCGCAGTCGGTGACGTCATCAGTGCCCTCCCTCGTGATTGTCTGGAACTGAAGCTGTGGAAGTGCCTGCATCAACAGTGAATTCGGCGGTCCGAACCACGCCCTCGTGCTGGAAGTCGAGGAACAGTCGGTATGTGCCTTCGCTCGGTGCCTGTGCGTGGAAGGAAATGTCCGGACCAGGAGCTGTGACGCCGTCGCCTGGCTCGCCTTCGGGGTGCACGTGCAGGTAGGCGAGGTCGCCGGTGCGCAGGGCAACGAGGTGACCGAAGGCACCGAGGTACGGATCGAGATCGGTGACCGGGGCTCCGTCGCGAGCAACGCTCAGCGTGATCGGGCCGCCGGCAGTGGTCAGATCACCGTCGAGAGTCACGGTGTATCCGTCGACGGTTGCGGTCGCGCTCTTCGCAGGTAGCGGCGCGGGAGTGAATTCGCCTGCCACGTCGAAGTTTCGGCCGAGTGTCAGTTGGGTGCCGTCGGTGGGATCGAAGTCCGCGAAGACTCGGTAGGTGCCGGCGGCGGGCCAGGCCCAGTCGATCGACCAGGTGCCGTCTGCAGCGAGGGACGGATGTACGTGGCGGAATTCGCTGGTGTCGTTTCGGACGACAATGAGGTGGAGTTTCTTCTCGTGCAGGAGGTCGAAATCGACGACGGGCGTGTTGGTGTCGTCGAGAATCCGGAAGGTCAAGGTTCCCGGCTCCCCAGCTCGACCGGGTGCGGTCACATCGGTGAGTGTGTATCCGCCGGAAGAGACTTCGAGTCCTGCAGGTGTTGCCGAATCCATGCCTGGCATCGATTCGGTGGTTGATTCGTGGGTGCTGTGCTGGGTGGTGGACATGTCTATCGGGCTTCCGATTGCGGCCCCCACGCCGAGGGCGGCGCCGAAGACGGCGACCAGCCCTACGGCGTAGGCGGCAAGTGTTGTCGAGGTGCGCACGGCTGACTCAGCTTGGTACGACTGCGTAGCCGGCTTCGTCGACTGCTGCGACGACGTCGGCTGCGGAGACGGGAGCATCGCTGGTGACGACGACGCGTCCGCTCGCCAGTTCGACATCCACCGCGGTTACTCCCGCGATGTTGCCGATCTCTTCCTTGACGGATCCGACGCAGTGTCCGCAGGTCATTCCGGAAACGGTGTATTCGGCGGTGGTCATCGCTGGTCCCTTCGGTTGTGGAAAGCTTATTTTACGGATACCCGGTGTAGGTATCGCCCTGCAATCGAAGGTACCCCCAGGGGGTATGCCTGTCAACGGGCTGGGCAGTGATGAAGGCCTCAGGGAAGACAACACGGCGGATGTGTGGTCTACTTGTGGTGGTCGTAAGTGTTTGTGTTTGTGTTTCCACGCTCGCAAATGGTTAGGTTGCGAGCGTTTGGACATCCTCCACGGATTTGTCTCAGAACGGTCGTAGTAAGTGACCCGGGCGGTCGAAGCGACTGCCTGTTGACACTGTGTTAGAGGAGATTTACATGGCAGAGGGCATCGTGAAGTGGTTCAACTCCGAGAAGGGGTTCGGCTTCATCGCTCCCGAAGACGGCAGTGCTGACGTCTTCGTTCACTACTCCGAGATCCAGAGTGGCGGCTTCCGCACTCTCGAGGAGAACCAGCGCGTGGCGTTCGAGATCGGTCAGGGCAACAAGGGCCCGCAGGCCACCGGCGTTACCATCGTCTAAGACGTCCATGTGAGTCGGGCAACCGACGCATGACGTACTGACAAGACCCCAACTCTTCGGAGTTGGGGTCTTGTTGTATTTGGGTGAAAAACGCTGTCATGCATCGAGATACCGCTGAGTGGCGACTGCCGTTTCCGCCGCGATCGTGCGGCATTCCTCGCGGAGTTCAGGTGGATTCACAACGGTGAAATCGACGTCGAAAGCTCTGAGCCAGTGTGCGATCGATCGCAGAGAAGTGCCCGAAAGCACTATGACGCAACGCCCTTCGTCGGTGGACTCCACCGATCCCCACTGTTCGTTGACCATCGGTGCTATCTGCTCGATGGGTGCATGCAGTAGAACTGTTGCGCGCGTGGAGGAATAGGCCCGAGCGACACCGCGGGAAACGAAGTCTGCTGCACCACCGGCGGGTAGTTCCCGCGGCACGAATCGTGGGCCGGTGGGGATCTTGGGTTCCATTCTGTCTACGCGAAATGATCGCCAGTCTTCGCGAGCGAGATCCCAGGCCACCAGATACCACCGGACGCCCGACCGTACGAGCCGGTACGGTTCCACCTCGCGCCGGCTCTGGGTGCCGTCGTGAGTGCTGTAGTCGAATCGCAGGCGTTCGTGGTTGTGGCACACCGACGCGATGGCGGACAAGACCGACGCATCGACTGCGCTCGCGGCGGGCTCGCGTGGCACGACGTCGATCGACAGCGACTCCAGACGGTGTCGCAGCCTCGACGGCATGATCTGCCGCAGCTTCGCCAGCGCGCGCATCGAAGCCTCGCCGATGCCGACCACAGAGCCGGTCGCTCCGGATTGCAGTGAAAGTGCCACCGCGAGCACTTCTTCGTCATCGAGCTGTAGCGGGGGCATCTCCGCGCCGGCACCCAGGCGATATCCGCCACCGACTCCGACTGTCGCGTCGACCGGATAGCCGAGATCGCGGAGGCGGTCCACGTCACGTCGAACCGTGCGCGGGGTGATCGCGAGTTTGTCTGCGAGTTCGGCACCGGACCAGTCTCGACGCGTCTGGAGCAGTGACAGCAATCGCAGTAGGCGAGCCGATGTCTCCTTCATGGCCAGAAGTCTGCCAAACATTTAGGACCGTATGAGTCCTCAATTGAATTTAGGTTGGTCCACATCCGACCAGTCGAGAAGAAATTGGGGCCACGTCATGAGTCGCATCAACGACGGCAGACCGATGATCGAGACGAAGGCGCTCACCAAGCACTTCGCTCAGGGCAAGAAACTCGTGGAAGCAGTCAAGGGAGTCACGCTCGACGTAGCGGAGGGTGAGTTGGTTGCCTTGCTGGGACCGAACGGCGCCGGGAAATCGACGACGTTGCGCATGTTGACCACCTTGCTCGAGCCCACGTCCGGCAGCGCGCGAATCGCAGGATTCGACATCGCTGCGGCACGAAACGAGGTGCGATCGAGCCTCGGATACGTCGGGCAGGGGAACGGCGCCGGCCACAACCAGCGAGTTCGCGACGAGTTGGTGACGCAGGGGTTGTGCTACGGAATGCCCAAGGGTGACTCGCAGGTCCGGGCCGACGAGCTGCTGCGTGATCTCGAACTCACCGAGTTGGGCACTCGAAAGGTCAGTACGTTGTCCGGCGGGCAGCGACGGCGGCTCGATATCGCTCTGGGCCTGGTCCATCGCCCACCGCTCCTGTTCCTCGACGAGCCGACCACGGGCATGGACCCGCAGAGTCGGGCCAACTTCTGGGACCACATCCTCCGGCTGCGGCGCGAGATGGGCACCACGATCGTGCTGACCACGCACTACCTCGAAGAAGCGGATTCGATGGCAGAGCGGGTCATCGTCATCGACGAAGGCACTGTCATCGCGGACAACACCGCTGCCGCACTCAAGGCTGATCTTGCCGGAGATCATTTGTTGCTCACCTTCGACAGCGTCGAGGCGGCCGCCGTCGCAGCGTCGGTGGCCGAGCGACTTGTCACTGTGCGTGACGTCACCGTCCAGGCGAGTTCGGTGAGTATCCGTGCCGGCGAGGGTGATTCGACGCTACCGGTGTTGCTGCGTGAAGCCGATGCCCGTGGTGCCCGCGCACTCACTGCCGACATCACCAGGCCGACTCTCGACGACGTCTTCCTCACTCTCACCGGCCGCAGCCTGCGCGAGAGCGCCGCCGCGGTCGCTTCCTGAAACACGACAAAGAACTTCGACGAACAGGAATCCGCCATGACAATCACACTCGATACCCCACGTACCGTGCACGGCAACATCGTTCGAGACAGCGCAATCGTGATGGGCCGTGAGCTGCGACCGATGTTGCGCGACCCGGTCAGCGTCATCTTCAGCCTCATCCAGCCGCTGATCCTGTTGGCGTTGTTCGGGCCTCTGCTCAAAGGGGTTCCGGGTACCGGTGACGGCGTATGGAATTGGTTCATTCCCGGTGTGTTGGTGATGATCGCGATCTTCGGAACGACGATGACCGGGTCCAACCTCCTGATGGAGATGCAGCAGGGATCGCACGAGCGAATGTTGGTGACTCCGCTCCGACGCTCGTCCTTGTTGATCGGGCGAGCGTGCAAGGAGATGGTTCCGCTTGCCGCGCAGGCGATTCTGATCATTCTGGTCGCACTTCCGCTCGGATTGGACGTCAATGCAGCGGGAGCCGCGCTCGGGATAGTCCTGCTGGGAGTGTTCGGCGTCGGACTCGGTGCGCTCTCGTACGCTCTCGCTCTGGCTGTGCGGGAGCAGGATTGGATGTTCTGGGTCGTTCAGCAGACGCTGATGTTCCCGCTCCTGATCCTGTCGGGAACCATGCTTCCACTCGAGGACGCACCAGGTTGGATGAAGGTCCTCGTGAACATCAATCCGCTCGGCTACGTCGTAGACGCCGAGCGGGCACTCTTTGCCGGAGACTTCGCGTCGAGCAGCGTTCTGGCAGGAATCGTCGCCGCCTTGGGCGTGGCGGTGGTCGGTCTGGGCGTAGGTGTGCGCGCGGTGAAATAGCGTGGGTGTGCTGGCTGTCGGACGGGCTGCTGCGGTCGCAGGTTTTCGCCCAGGTGTTCGCAGCGCCTATTGTTGTTCCTTGTGCTCTCCGTCGTTCCACGCCCCGTAGTCGTCCGGGCCCCGTCCAAGGTGAATCTCCACCTTGCCGTCGGGGACCTGCGAGACGACGGCTATCACGAGCTGACGACGGTTTTTCAGGCATTGTCGCTGGCAGACACCCTCACGGTGGCGCCTGCGGACACCTTGACCGTGCGGGTGATCGGCGACGACGCCGCGGCCGTGCCGACCGATCGCACCAACCTCGTGTGGCGTGCCGCCGAGATGCTCGCCGTCGAGGGTGGCGTGGCCCCGAACGTCGAGATAGTCATCGAGAAAGGCATCCCCGTCGCAGGCGGAATGGCCGGCGGGAGTGCCGACGCAGCCGCCGCTTTGGTTGCGCTCAACGCTTTGTGGAAGCTCGACTTCTCGCGGCCTGATCTCGACGCTTTTGCGGCACGCCTCGGGAGTGACGTTCCGTTCTCGCTGCACGGTGGCACTGCCCTCGGAACCGGCCGCGGCGAACAACTTGTCCCCGTGTTGACCCGCCACACTTTTCACTGGGTGTTGGCGCTGGCCAAGGGTGGCTTGAGCACACCAGTCGTGTTCCGCGAGCTGGACAAGCTGCGGGCAGAAGGCTCCCCGAAACGGTTGGGGAGCGCCGATGCGTTGATCCAGGCACTGACCACGGGTGACGCTCATCTGCTTGCGTCGCTGCTCGGCAACGATCTGCAGGCTGCGGCACTCTCACTCAACCCGGATCTACGACGGACGCTTCGAGCGGGCGTCGAAGCCGGAGCTTTGGCCGGCATCGTCTCCGGCTCCGGACCGACATGCGCCTTTCTCTGCGCCGACGCACAGTCCGCGGTGGAAGTGAGCGCAGAACTTGCGGGAGCGGGGGTGTGCCGCACCGTTCGCGTGGCGAGCGGACCCGTTCCCGGAGCACGAATACTCGACAATGCGGCAAAGGGACAGCACTGATGGCGAATCTGATCAATCTGGAAAACGTGTCGAAGTCTTTCGGCGTCAAGCCGTTGCTCGACGGGGTCTCCCTGGGCGTCGAGGAGGGCGAGCGCATCGGCGTCGTCGGCCTCAACGGTGGCGGTAAGACGACCATGCTCGAAGTCCTCGCGGGTGTGGAGCAGCCGGATTCGGGACGCGTCAGCCGCGTCGGCGGATTGCGTATGGCCGTCGTGACGCAGCGCGGTGTACTGCCTCCCGGCTCCACCGTCGGTGAAGTGGTCCTGGGGCCGCTCGGAGTGGCGCAACACGAATGGGCCGGCGACGCGCGCATCCGTTCGGTGCTCTCGGGTATCGGCATCGACAACCTGGGCGCCGGCGGCGAGCGGTCCGCATTGGATGCCAAGGTCGACGGCCTGTCCGGCGGTGAGCGTCGCCGCGTGGCTCTCGCTGCGGCCCTGGTTCAGGACCTCGACCTGCTGGTGCTCGACGAGCCCACCAACCACCTCGACGTCGAAGGTGTTCAGTGGTTGGCCGAGCACCTCGTCTCGCGTCGCAGCGCGCTTGTCGTCGTGACCCACGATCGCTGGTTCCTCGACACCGTCGCCACCCGCACCTGGGAGGTTGTCGGCGGCGGCGTCGAAAGCTACGAGGGTGGCTACAACGACTGGGTGTTCGCTCGCGCCGAGCGTTCGCGTCAGGCTGACGCTTCCGAAGAGCGTCGACGCAACCTTGCACGCAAGGAACTCGCATGGCTGCGCCGCGGTGCGCCGGCCCGTACGTCCAAGCCGAAGTACCGCATCGAAGCCGCAGAGGCTCTGATCGCCGACGTTCCGGCACCTCGTGACGCGGTCGCTCTTGCGTCGTTCGCGCAGCGACGGCTCGGCAAGGTTGTCATCGAACTCGAAGACGCGCGTCTGGAGACTCCGGACGGCCGTGTACTCGTCGAGGATCTGACCTGGCGTCTCGCTCCAGGTGAGCGTGTCGGCCTGGTCGGTGTCAACGGCTCGGGCAAGACGACTCTGCTGCGGACTCTGGCCGGCGAACTCGAGCCTGCCGCCGGAAAGCGCATTCAGGGGCAGACCGTCCACATCGGTTGGCTCAAGCAGGAACTCGACGATCTACCGACCGACATGCGCGTACTCGACGCGGTCAAGGATGTAGCCGAGCGAATCACGCTGGGAGACAAGGAAGTATCGGCGGGTCAGCTGGCTGAGCGGTTGGGCTTCACGCCGGCGCGTCAGCGCACCCCAGTCGGTGATCTCTCCGGTGGTGAGCGCCGACGTCTGCAGTTGACGCGTGTCCTCATGGCCGAGCCCAACGTCCTGCTTCTCGACGAGCCGACCAACGATCTCGACATCGACACGCTTCAGCAACTCGAAGATCTGCTCGACGGCTGGGCGGGCACCATGGTGGTCATCTCGCACGACCGGTACCTGATCGAGCGCATCTGTGACACCACCTGGGCGCTCTTCGGTGACCGCAAGCTCACCAACCTGCCCGGTGGTATCGAGGACTACCTGCGTCGGCGCGCAGCAATGGGGGATGGCGACAACCCGTCGGTGGCCTCGACGGCGAGTGGTGCGTCGAAGAGCAAGCAGGTCCGCGACGGCGCCGCGGATCGCGCTGCACGCAAGGAACTTTCGAAGCTCGAGCGGTCCATTGCGAAGTTCGACGACCGAGAGAAGAAGCTGCACGCTTCCCTCGCCGACGCGGCCACCGACCCGGACAAGCTGCAGAAACTCGGCGCAGAACTCAAGCAGGTCATCGCCGACAAGGAAGCGGCCGAAGAGCAGTGGATGGAGCTCTTCGCCGAGCTGGACGGCTAGGGGAACTTCGCCCCGAACCTCTTGAAGGTTCGCTCTGGATCCAGGGTTTCCGGAGCATGCCTGCGCAGCAGTGCGTCCAGAACGAGCCCGTCCAGTGCTGCGACCAATTCCGCTGCATCGGACGAGGTCATGCCGCGTTCGACCAGGATGTCGACAAACCGATCCCGACCACGCACCAGTTCCACTGCGAGGTCGGGATCGTGGAATGACGCGATGATCAGTTCGTAACGCGCCCGAGTGCGGCCGGATTCAGGCCCCAGCCACCGGGCCACCTGTTGCTTCGGCGTCTCGCCTGGGCGAGGAAGATCGCCGTCCAGAAGGTGTCGCACCACCTCGACTATCAGTCCACGCTGGTTTGCGAAGTAGTGCCGTGCGCTGCCGTGTGGCACGCCCGCCTCGTCTTCGGCGCCCCTCATCGACCAGGCTCGAAACCCAACCCGGCCCGTCTTTTTCGACATCCTGCTCGTGCTGTGCGTTGTTGCGATTGCGTGTTTTGCGGGGTATGTCTTCTATCGCGTGATATTGGACGACTAGGCGAATGTTTATGTACTTCAACAGGTCTCGAGACTTCATGTTCCCGAAGTTGTCCGGTTTGTCTCTGGTTATCGAAAGTATGTTCGATTAAACTTTGAGCATGGACAGTCGGGAAGCGTGGCAGCTGGATGGCGAGGACCTCAAGAGTGAGGTTCTGGATCTGGTGCGCGCCCGACACGAGTTGCAGTCGCGGATGGTGTTGCTGATCGTGGAGATGTTTTCCCGGGAGGTTCTCGGTGGGAAGGGTTTTCGGGCGATCGCGCAGTGGTTGCATGGGTCGACGAATCTGGAGATCGGTGAGTGCAGTCTGCTGGTCGGGTTGGCGCGGTTGCTGATGCTCGAACCTGTTGTCGCGGATGCGTTTCACCGTGGTGACGTGGATGCGTTGAAGGCGCGGCAGGTGGCGTCGTTTTGTCAGCATCCACCCAAGAACATGACCCTGGCGGATGTGGACAAGGCTCGCGGGATCCTGCTTGGCCTGGCGTCGAAGAACATCGCCGATTGTGATGCAGTGCGGGCAGCGATCCGGCGGATCGAGAAGCAGTACGGCAAACGCGAAGACGGCGTTCCGGTGGGTGAGGATTCGGAGCGTAACGAGTTCTACGCCTCGAAAGGCTTGTACGGGCGGGTGACCGTGAAGGGCGACCTGGATGCTGTGAACGGGGCACGTCTGATCACGTTGCTGTCGAGCCTGTCGGCGCCGACGCCGGAGAAAGACGGCGTCAAGGACGCCCGCACGCCGGCATTACGACGGGCGGATGGGTTCTGCGAATTGTTGCGGCGGTACGAGCGGGCGGGGCTGGGTCCGATCGAAGGCGGAGTGAAACCGCACATCACAGTCACCGCCAGTGCAAAAGACATGACCGACCTCAAAGCATTGAAGGATCTACTGCCGTCGACTCAGGAACTGGGTTTCGCGTGGGCGGATTGGGTAGGTCCGATCAGTATCGATACTGCCCGGATGCTGGCGTGCGACTGCACGGTCACCCGGATTTTGTTGGACGAGAACGGTGTTCCGCTCGACTGCGGCAAAGAAGCAAGGACCGCGACGCTACCCCAGCGGCGGGCGTTGGCGGTTCGTGATGGTGGGTGTGCGTTTCCGGGATGCGGGACACCGTCGGGGTGGTGCGATGCCCATCATATTGTTCACTGGAACGATGGTGGCCCAACGGATCTCGACAATCTGATCTTGTTGTGCGGTCATCATCATCGGACGATGCACCACACCGAATGGCGGGTGGAGATCGGGCCGGATCGCAAATCGGTGTTCTATCCGCCGATGTCTGTTGATCCGTATCAGCAGCCGATCGGCGGGAACAGCCCACCCACCGCGGCGTGAATCGCGACAACTGAAGACGTGAGCACCGGGGCACAACCATGCCCCGGTGCTGACGGCTGTCTACTGTCAGAACGCTACTGTCAGAACGTGAGCGTGAGTCGCCCGTTCTCGTCGCTGATGTGAACAGTTCGCCCGATCGACGGAGGGTTGTCGCCGCGAAGCTGGGTCAGTTCGGCGGCATTCTCGGGACCGGTGTGACCGGCGACGCGGCCGCCGTCCGGCGTTGCCGCGATCACGAACCCGATCTCAGGCTCCCCGGTGCGGCCGTATTCGACAGAGGCCGTAACTATTTCCGCCGTGCCCGTGTAATCAGTGATCAGTTCCGGAACCTCCGCAGTTAGCGCGCGTGCGTCGGGATCACCGACGTACCCGCCAGCGTGAGCGGCGGACGACAGCAGTACGCAGTGCTGGTAGGTGAGGAATCCACCGTTGCCGTGGACGAGGGCAAGGTTCGCGCCGTCGCGAATTCGCCTGGTGACTTCAGCGACGGAATGCAGGGTGTAGCTGTTGAGCGGTCCACCGAAGAACGAGTGTCCTCCGGTGACGCTTGGGATCGCGGTATCGGGAAGTCCGAGTTCGCGGATCAACAGCTTGGGCACGATCGGGAAGCAGCTGTAGGCATCGACGATGTCGAGTGCGTCGGCGCCGACTCCGGCACCGTCGAGTGTGCGATGTACGGCGTCATGCATCGCGGCCGAGCTGTCGAAGCTGTTGCGGCTGAGTATGTCCAACGGATCACTCGCACCTGCGCCGCCCCAGAGGTACACCAGCTTGTTTTCATCGATCCCGAACTCGCGGGCCGTCGACAACGAGCAGACGACAACGGCCGCAGCCTGATTGACGAAAGGCATGGCGTTGAGCATCAGCGGGTACGGCTCGGAGACCATCCGATTGCCGGGGCCGACGGTGCCGATCTCGTCTGCCGATCGGATCTCCGACGTCCAGGAGGCGGGATTCTTCGAAGCCAGTTCCGAGAACGCGGCGTACATCCGCGCGGACCAGTCGAGCGATTCACGGGCGTCGTGGCCCTCGGCAGCACTGAAACAGTTCTCGAAGAGCGGGTAGACACGAGTCGGCACGATGAAACCGGCGCGCTGCATTTCGGGGCTTCCCAGGTCGGTCGGATCGAATCCGGGAGGCCCACCGGGCGCGGCTGTCCACCCGATCGAGTCGGGGGCGACTCCGGACTTTCGCAGCGCGGTGCTGCTGGCGTGCGATTCGCCGCCCACGAGCAGAGCAGCCGAGGATTCACCGCGAGCGATGGCCGCGCCGATCCGATCGAGGAGCGCCGCGGGCCAGTGGCCACCGATCGGCGAGGTAGAGGTGACCGTGGGGGTCGCGCCTAATCGTGAGGCAAGCAGCCCGGGGAGATCGTCGTACGACCAGCTGACTGTCTTGATCGCGAACACGGAATCGATCTGTGTTCCCAGTTCAGCGTGGCCACTGTCGTTCAACGCGGCGACGGTGGCGTCGTGAATCAGATCGAGGGGTTCGCGGTGCCCGTCGGCAGGATTCCAGCGCAGATCGCCGACGCCGACGATGACCGGGATTCGTGATGCGTCAACCATCATGTACCTCTCGTTGCCGACCCGTAGCCGGGAGTTGCAGTCACGATATCGGGGACCCTGGTATGTGTAACTCTGGGGTCACAGTCAACGATTTTCGGGTTCCTATTTAGGTATGCCTAACGAAAGTCCTATACTCGTCTTCATGACAGCTGTGGCAGAGAGAATTTCGGTGCCCGTGGGGCCGCGTTCCATCGATCACCCCTACTCGATGACAACGGTGACTCTGAAGCTCTCTCATCAGCGGCAGTGGGCCCCGCATCGTCATCCTGAACATGAGCTGATCTGGGGAAACTCCGGTGGAATGCTCACGGTTGTCGCTGACGGCATCACTTGGGAGGTGCCGCCTTCGGCCGGACTGTGGCTGCCTGCCGGGGCGTTGCATGCCGTGAAGGCCGGTCCGGGTACGGAGTTCTTCTGCACCTACTTCCGGCCCGAGGCTCACGAGGCGCCGTCGGGTGTTCCGGGCTTGTTCGGTGTCAGCGCTCTCCTGCGTGAGGTACTCCTGCACATGCATCGGCGGAACATGCCCGACGAGGCGCGCAGTCGCGCCGAGCGGGTGGCCTTCGACATGTTGCAGCCGCTCGAAGTTGCTGCGGTGGAGGTTCCGATGCCGACCGATCCGCGAGCGTTGTTCGTCGCCGAAGCGTTGGTCGCCAATCCGGCAGACCAGCGGTCGCTGTCCGAATGGGCGCTGACGGCTGGCGGTAGCGTCCGTACGCTGACGCGTGTGTTCGCGCAGGGCACTGGAATGACTTTTGCGCAGTGGCGAATTCAGGTACGTGTCCGCGCAGCATTGACGTATTTAGCTGCTGGAGTGCCGGTTTCGGTTGTCAGTAGGCGGGTCGGATACGAAACTCCGAGTGCCTTTGTCGCGGTGTTCCGCCGGGTCACCGGCCGCACACCCGGCAGCATGATGAACAAGCGGAGTGTGGCGCCCGAATCGGTGCCGTACCTTCTGCACGCATGAGTTGGGTTGCACCGGGCGGAAGTGCTCGGTGCAACCGTCGCGGTCAACTCCGCGGAGCGGACCACGCTTCCCACAGCTCCGCGTACCGACCCCCGAGGTTGACCAACTCGTCGTGAGAGCCGTGCTCGACGACGCGGCCGTGGTCCATCACCAGGATCTGATCGGCGTCGACGGCCTGTGAGAGTCGGTGTGCCACTGTGACAGCAGTGCGACCCCGGGTCAGAGCGAGAGCGGCATCGTCGAGGACCCTGGCTCCGGCGCTGCCCGCTTCGGCGGTCGCCTCGTCGAGAATCAGCAGCGGCGGATCCAGTAGTTCGATTCTTGCCAACGCAAGTTGTTGGGCCTGTGTTGCGGTCAGCCGGTGTCCACCGTCTCCGACCACGGTTTCGAGTCCGTCCGGGAGAGCCCGCAGCCAATCCGACGCGCCTACGGTATCGAGCGCCGCGGTGATGTCGTTGTCGGTTGCCGACGGGTCGGCCAGCCGCAGATCCTCGGCCAACGTGCCGGCGAAGACGTGGACCTCCTGAGTCACGAGGGCCACCGCGCTCCGAGATGTCGACGGTGGCAGTTCGTTCCGGGGCACCGTCCCGATCTTCACGACGCCTTCGGTCGGTTCGTAGGTTCCCGCGATCAGCTTTGCGACTGTAGATTTTCCGGCTCCGGTAGCGCCCACCAGTGCGGTGACGGTTCCTGCCGGAATGGTGATGTCGATGTCTCGCAGAACAGGAGCGTCGCCGCTTCGGTACGAGAATGTGACGCGTTCCAAAGAAGCTGAGCTGTCGACAGGTTCCTGCGGATCGGTCGGTGCAGATGGCACGGGCGCAAGCGTGACTCCGACCAGGCGAGCCAACGCGATTGTGCCTTCCTGCAATTCGTCGAACACGCTGAGAACTGCGCCCACCGGATCGAAGAGGCGGTGGAAGAACAGGGCTGCGGCTGTGGCGGCACCGATGCTGATCTGCCCGTCTTTCACCAGCCAGAAGCCAGTGATCAGCACGGCGGACAGACCGATGAACTCCGCGATGTTGAGCCGGCCGAAGAACCTGGTGCGTAGACGCGTGGTCAACAAGCTCAGCCGGACGGCCGTCATCGATCGGGATTCGATCTGTTCGAGATGCGACTCGGCCAGGCGAAGCGATCCGACGGTGTCGGAGTTGCTCAGCGAGTCCAGGAGCTGTTGCGCACGTGCACCTTCTGCCTCCCGCTCCTCGCGGTAGACCGGTGCCGACCTCGAGAGGTACCAGCGCAGCGCCTGGATCTGGATGGGTGCCGCGATCACCGCGGCGACGGCGAATCTCCAATCGAGGCTACCCAAGCCAATCAGCGTCAACACGATGGTCAGTGCCGCGGTGGCAAAAACCGGAAGTGCTTCGGATACGGCCCGGGTCACCAACCGCACGTCACCGGTGATGCGGGAGACGAGATCTCCGCGCCCGGCGCGTTCGACGTCGCTCTGCGGAAGGTCGAGAACCCGGACGACGACTTCTTCGCGAAGGTCGGCGACAACGCGCTCGCCGACGCCGGCGAGCAGGTAGTTGCTCACTCCGACGAGAAGGGATGAGGCAACCGCGATACCGACCAACGCGAGAGTCAGTGTGCCGATGCGAGAGACAGCGTCGCCGTCTGCGTCGGTCACGGCGTCGACCATGGCGCCGAGGACCAGCGGTGTGAGCAGACCGATCGCGGTCGCGGCGGTCAGGGTGACGACTGCTGCGATCGCGGAAATCCGGTGGGGTCCCATCAACCGAAGTGCCGCGCGCCGCGCTTGTTTCGGTGTTGCGGTGGGGAGTAGTTCGTTCACAGCTCGATCACCCGATCGCAGATATCGAGCAGCACGGGGCTGCTGGTCAGAAGTATTGTGGCGTGCGCCCCGCGTACCTCGGCGATCCCGCGAGCAATGCGCGCTTCGGTGACGGAGTCGACGGCAGTGGTGGGATCGTGCAGGACCAGGACGGGAGCTTCGCTCGCCAGTGCCCTCGCCAACGCGATGCGCTGACGCTGACCGCCGGACAAAGAATTCCCTTGCTCGGTGACTCGGGTTGCGAGGCCGAGCGGCAGTGCCGAGATCACTTGATCTGCCGCAGCAGCGGCGATGGCCTCGTCGTTGCGGCTGCCGATCGGTGCGAGGGCGTCGATGTTGTCGACGACTGTGCCGATGAACAGTGCCGCGTCGTGCGGTGCTGCCAGAACGTGAGTGCGAAGTTCGTCGATGTGCAGCTCGTGAATGGCGTTGTCGCCGAGATGAATTGTTCCGCTCGAAGGCTCGATTCGACGCGCCAGTGCGTCGACCAACGCATCCGCCCATGCGGCATTCTCGGTGACGATGCCGATGATCTCGCCGCGTTTGACGTCGAGATCGACTGGTGACGCTCCGGCCAACACGACGTCGCGCAGCGTCAGGAACTCGGAGTGATTCAGGGACACAGGTTCACCCGCGGGAGTGACAGCCTCGCCGGTCCCGAGAAGTGCTGCGACGCGGTTGGCGGAAGCACGCGCCCGTGCCAGACCGGCGCCGAAGTAGATGATGTCGATCAACGGACCCCGAAGGAACTGTGCCAGACCAACCACGGCAACGAATTCACCGACCGAGATGCTCCCGGACGCTGCCATCCGTCCGCCCACGTACGCGATGACGGCGAGGAAAGCGCCGGCGATCGCAACATTGGCGGCGGAGTACATCGCTTGGTATCTCTGTGCGCGAAGGGTTGCTTCCAACGAAGTCCGGCTGGCTCCCCGATACCGCTGCGCTGCAGCATCTCCGGCGCCGATTCCGGAAAGGATTCGGAGTCCGGAGAGTAGATCTGCGGCTAGCGCGCCGGCCTTGGCGCCCTGCCATTGATCGGTTTCGGCTCGGCGTTCGAGCGGCCGACTGACCACCTGCATGAGAGCCAGCACCGGGGGAGTGCCGAGGATGACGAGCAGGCCGAGTGGCACCGAGATCACCAGTAGCGAAATCGCGGCGGTCAGCACTCCGCAGGCGGCCGCAAGTTTGGTGCTCAGCGTGTGCGTGAATCCGGCCACCGAACCCGCGTCGGATGTTGCAATCGAGTAGACCTCGCCCGGCATACGCCGCGGCGACATGCCGTGCGGATCGAGGCCTCGGCGCGCGATGTCCATCCGCAAGCGACGTGCTCCGTGCTCGGTGACGGAATCGGAGATGCGCGCCGCGAAGCGCCAACTGAGCAACAAGCCGGTGAAGAGAATTCCGAGAACGAGGATCCAGTTTCCGAGCGCTGCGGCATCGCTGGTCGCCACAGCACGGTCGATCACTGCACCGATCACCACCGGCACCAACGCTTCCGCGACCTGGTGGCCGGTGAAGCCGACGGACGCGGCCGCCAGCTTGGCTCCGCGACCTTCGGAAGCGATCGCGCGTGTGATTACCTGACGCGGCGTGATCGCCGGGCTGGTTGGGGGACCGTTTGTCTCGGCCGAAAGAAGTGGTGTCGAAGGCACTGGGTCCACGCTAGGGATCGTGGGCGGTAGTCAGAAGTCACACCGGTGCCAATACTTGTCGTGAACAGGCCATACGTATTGCGTTGGCCGAATTGCGATAGTAGTTGGCCCCGTTGCAGCGGAGAAGGCATCGACTCATCGACGACACTGCAATAAATTAAGGTCTACCTTACTTAGCACGGGTTAACTATGTCCGGAAGTCGGATAGATCCTCGTGTTCGGGTCCGGTTCATGTTCCATCGATGTTGGAGATTGTTGTGAGTCTTGTGTTCGGCGAGGTACTTCACAAGGAGTACGTGACCCCGGGAATGGTTCGTATCGTGTTCGGTGGGGAGGAGCTGACCGCCTTCGAAACCACCGGTACCGGTGACGAATACCTGCGCCTCCACTTCCCGGTCCCGGCTACAGGCAAGTTCGTTCTTCCGGCGGAAGATCCGGATGCACCGCGCGGTTGGCGATACCCGGAGGGAGAGGAACCGTCCCCGTGCCAGCCGTACACCGTGCGACGGTTCGATTCCGAAACCAGCCGCATGACGATCGACTTCGTCGTTCACGAGGGTGGTATCGCCAGCGACTGGGCACAGAAGGCCGAGATCGGTGACAAGTTGGCGATCGGCGAGTCTCGTGGCCTCTACGAGCCCCCGGCCGACGCACGCTGGCAGGTGTTCGTCGCCGACGCGACTGGACTCCCCGCACTCGGGCGCTTGATCGAACAGTTGCCCGCCGGGATGTCGGCCAAGGCGATCGTCGAGGTGGTGGACGAGTCTCACAAGCAACAGATCACCTCGTCGGCCGACGTCGAGTTCATCTGGCTGGTCGGCAGTGGCAACGGTGTTGCACCGTCGAAGTTGCCGGACGCGGTTCGCGCGATGAACCTGCCCACCGAACTCGGATACGTGTGGGTTGCAGGCGAGAGCACGATGCTCCGTGACATCCGCAAGTACCTTCGCCACGAACTGAAGTTGCCGGGTGAGCAGTACAAGGTCATCGGCTACTGGACGTACAAAGCCGAGGTGTGGAACGCGAAGTACGAGGCCCTCGACGAAAGTGTCCGCGCGGCACTCGATGCGGCCTGGGAATCGGACCGCGACGAGGAAGAGATCCGCGACGAGGTCGAGAAGACTCTAGAGAGCGCCGGCTTGTGACCGTTGGATTCGACAAGAGTGCTGTCGACAGCGGTGCGGCGGACAAGAGCGCAGTCGACAAACACACCGAAGAACTGATCGACGAGTCGCTGCACGAGAAGCAGAAGCAACCGGACGGGCTGGTATCGACCAACTCTCGTCGTATGGCGGGTCTTCTGGTGTGCCTGGTGGTGCTCGCCGCCGTGCTCCTGCTGAGTATCGCGGTGGGATCGAAGACAATTCCGTTCGGCACCGTGATCGACGCGCTGGTGAACTACGACGATTCCAATGATCACGTGATCATCCGTGATCTGCGGCTACCTCGTACTCTGCTCGGTCTGATAGTCGGTATGGCACTGGGTGTGGCCGGTGGCCTCATCCAGGCGATGACACGAAATCCCTTGGCTGATCCAGGAATTCTCGGTGTCAATGCCGGCGCGGGCTTCGCGATGGTCGTTGCCGTCGCGGTCTTCGGCTTGACCAGCATCTGGTCGTACATCTGGTTCGCTTTCCTCGGAGCGGTGATAGCCACGGCGATCGTCTACACGCTGGGCTCGATCGGTCGAGGTGGTGCGACGCCCATTCGGCTGACGCTTGCCGGTGTTGCCATCGGCTCCGTGCTCGGCGGCATCTCGTCCGGGATCACCTTGCTCAACCCGACCGCCTTCGACCAGATGCGCCAGTGGAATGCCGGCTCACTCAGCGGGCGTTCGTTGGAAATCGTTCTCGCCGTCGCACCGTTCATTCTCATCGGGCTCTTCCTGGCGCTCGCGTTGGCGCGCCAACTCAACGCGGTGGCCCTGGGTGACGATCTGGCACGTTCGCTCGGTGCCAACATCACTCGTACTCGCATCCTCGGTGTCATCGCGGTGACATTGCTGTGCGGCGCGGCGACAGCTGCGGCCGGGCCGATCGGATTCGTCGGTTTGATGGTTCCGCACGTCGCGAGATGGTTCGTCGGACCGGATCAGCGATGGATTCTCCCGTACACGTTGGTGTGCTCGCCGATTCTTCTTCTCTTCTCCGACGTCGTCGGCCGAATCGTGCTGCGCCCGGGTGAACTTCAGGTCGGCATCGTCACGGCCTTCATCGGCGCTCCGGTGCTGATCATGCTGGTGCGTCGAAGCAAGGTGAGCGGTCTGTGAGCATCGATTTCGGGCGCGCCACCACGGTGGTGCGCTCACCCAAAGAAGGCTGGTCAGCGCGGATCGACGTCCGCACGGTCACAGTCTGCCTCGTCCTCGTTGCGCTTGCATTGGCCATCGGTGTCATCGCGCTCGGTAGTGGTGACTACCAAGTGCCGATCGGGGACGTCCTCGGTGCACTGTTCGGCGAAGCCCCCGCGCGTATCCACATGGTCGTCGTGGAATGGCGTCTGCCCCGAGTTCTGTTGGCGCTGATGCTCGGTGCGGCGCTCGGTATGAGCGGTGCGATCTTCCAATCGCTGACCAGGAACCCGTTGGGTAGCCCGGACATCATCGGCTTCAACTCCGGTGCGTACACGGGCGCTCTGGTGGTCATCCTCCTCATCGGTGGTACTTACTACGAGATCGCAGTCGGTGCTCTGGTGGGCGGAATCGCCACCGCAGCAGTTGTTTATCTCCTTGCGTACAAGCGAGGTGTGCAGGGATTCCGATTGATCATCGTCGGTATCGCCATCAGCGCGATGTTGGGCTCGGTCAACACCTGGATGATCCTCAAGGCGAAACTTGACGACGCCATGGCTGCCGCAGTGTGGGGTGCCGGTTCGTTGAACGGACTCGGCTGGACTCAGGTGTGGCCGGTGGTCGTCGTGCTGGCCATCCTCGTTCCGCTGATCCTGGTGTTGGGCAGGCGGATGCAGATGCTCGAGATGGGCGACGACGCCGCCAAGGCGCTCGGCGTCCGGGCCGAACCCACGCGGCTTTCCCTGGTTGTTCTCGGCGTCGCCCTGACGGCCATGGTGACAGCAGCGGCCGGTCCCATCGGGTTCGTCTCGCTGGCGGCTCCGCAGTTGGTGAGGCGATTGACCGGTAGTGCCGGAGTGACCCTGCTGCCGTCGGCAGCAATGGGTGGCGCGTTGCTGATGGTCAGCGACTGGGTGGCGCAGCGAGCTTTCGCGCCGACACAGTTGCCGGTCGGCGTCGTCACCGTCTCCATCGGTGGCATCTATTTCGTATGGCTTCTCGCGCGAGAGGCACGTAAGCAGTGATCGGTGAAGGAACGAGGAACAGCGTGAACGAGACAAGTACGGCCGCCGTCGTGGTCGAAAGGACGAATCGGCTTCGCGCCGAGGACGTCACGATCGGTTACGACAAGCGCGTCATCTCGGAACACCTCGACGTCGAAATCCCCGACGGTGGCTTCACCGTCATCGTCGGTCCCAATGCCTGCGGCAAGTCGACGCTTCTGCGTGCGCTGTCCCGGTTGCTCAAGCCAACCACCGGCAAGGTCCTTCTCGACGGTAAGACGATCACGTCGTACCCGGCAAAGGAAGTTGCGAGGCGACTCGGGCTTCTGCCGCAGACGTCGATCGCGCCGGACGGAATCAAAGTCGCCGATCTGGTTGCGCGAGGGCGTTATCCGCACCAGAAGCTGATCCGCCAGTGGTCCCGAGAGGACGAGGCCGCCGTCATCAAGGCGATGGAAGCAACCAAGGTCACGGATCTGTCGGCCAGGCCGGTCGACGAACTGTCCGGTGGTCAGCGCCAACGTGTCTGGGTAGCTATGGTTCTCGCGCAGCAGACTCCGTTGGTGCTACTGGACGAGCCGACGACGTTCCTCGACATCGCGCACCAGATCGAGCTGCTGGAACTCTGCCGCGATCTGAACGAGAACGACGGACACACGCTGGTGGCGGTGCTTCACGATCTCAATCACGCGTGCCGCTACGGAACTCACATCATCGCGATGAAGGACGGCGCGGTGGTCGCCGAGGGCCCGCCCGCGGAGATCATCACCGAAGAACTGGTGCAGGAGGTGTTCGGCATGGCGTGCCGCATCATCGACGATCCGGTTTCCCACACACCGCTGGTCATTCCGCTGGGACGCGAGCGTCAGCGAAACATCGAAGGAGCAAAGGTATGACACTCGTCCTGGATGCGCAGGTTACCGACACGGAGTGGGCTCAGATCGTCGACCGCATTTCGCGACGCCGATTCTTCGGTGGCGCAGCTGGTGTGGCTGCAGCATTGGCGCTGAGCGCCTGCGGAAGCTCCGATGGCGAATCCGACTCTGCCAGTGACACTCTCCCGTACACGTGGGCCGAGTTCAGCGGCGACGTTCCGCGCGACCCGAAGCGTGTGGTGGTGCTCGACGGCCGCGTCGACCTCGAATTCGCGATGATGATGGACTACCCGATCGTCGGATCGGGCAACTTCTGGTTCCCCGACGCCAAGGCAGGATTCCAGTTTCCCGGCCGCACCATCGAGGACGCGAGCTTCGTCAACGTCGCCGGCGACTTCTCCACCAACTTCGAGGCTCTGCTCGCTCTCGAGCCCGATCTGATCGTCATCACTGCGATCGGATACACCAGTGACTGGTACGGCACCGAGCGCTTGTCTTCCATCGCGCCGCTGTTGGTCGTCGGCGACGACGTCGAACCGATTGCCGGGCACCCGGTCGACTGGCGAGGTGCTCTGATGGCGCAGGCGAGCCAGCTCGACCGGGTGACGATCGCCGAGGCTTCCATTGCGGAGTACGACGACAAGCTCGCGAGACTGCGACCGATGTTGCAGGAGAAGCTGGGCGGAAAGAAGATCGTGTTCGGCGTTCAGACGCCGACGGGCTTCCTTGTGCATCAGCGGAATCTGCGAATCAGTGTTGCACTCGATGCCGGCCTGGACGTGCTTTTCCGTGACGACGACAATGCAGAGAACTCGTTCGAGTTGTCGTTCGAGCAACTCGACACCTTGGCTCCGGCGGATGTGATCATCGCCCAAGCACGCGATCAGGAAGCGCTCGACGCGATCAAGTCGCAGCCTACGTGGCAGCGGTTGCCTGCAGTTCAAGCGGGCAACGTGTTGACCAGCGACGCGCGATACAACCAAGGATTTGCGCTCACCGCGGCCATCTTCCTCGACGTTCTCGAGGAAGCGGCCGGACGAATCACTACTGGGCAGTAATTCAGGCGACGTTGCGGGCCTGGTCGAGTAGTTGTGCAACCTGCTCGAACCAGGCGCCGTAATTGGCGTAGGTGTTGGGACGCTTGTCGTCGAAGTCGATCACCTGGTTCGCGGTCACCGCGGGCAGCTTGACGAACACGGGTGATGCCGCGAATGCCTCTGCCGACTTCGCGAACTGGAACACGATGTCCGCCGGATAGTCCGGTACCTGTTCCCAGCTGAGATCGGCCCAGCCCTTGTCACCTCCCGGACCGGTGAACTTCACGCCCAGTTCCTTCAGGTAACCGAACTGAGCGAGCGCCGTTGTGCCTGAGTACAACTCGGAGCTGTCACCGTTCAGGGCGAGGACTTCGATGTCGTCGACCTTGGCCGCAGCAGTTCGGATGCGCTCTGCACCGGATTCGAATGCTTCCTTGCCCTCGCGTGCTGCGGCTGTGTCGGTGTTCCCGCCGAGTGCTTCGGCGAGTGAGGCGTACTCGTTCAACACGTCCGGTGTCGAGGCTCCGGAGAACTTGACGCCGACAAACGGTGCAACATTGTTGACGGTCTTGCCCATCGGCTCGTCCCACCAAGTCCATCGTGTCGGGTCGTCGCTGTTGCCGTACCCGATGACCAGGTCTGGGTCCAGCGCCGCAAGAGCTTCCGCGCTGAGTTCACCTTCACGGCCGACGACGGTCATCGTCGACTCGTCAGCGCGATCGGTGACGTCTGGATTGCCGACGCCGTAACCGAAGATGCCGACCGGCCGAATGCCGTAGTCCCACAGAGCCGCAGCGGAGTACGCGTCGACGACGATCCGCTCCGGGGCGTGGTCGAGGGTGATCGTGTTTCCGTATCCCGTTGTGTAACTCCAGGACTGGTCGGCAGACCTGGTCTCGGTAGAGGGCGCTGCGTCGCTACTTCCGCAACCGGCGAGTAGGAGCGTGGCGACGGCGGGTAGTGCGGCGAAGCCGGCGAGCCGGCGATTGATTTTCATGAGAACCTTCCGAACATGGCGAAATAAGCTAGGTAAGCCTAACCTGACATGTCATTCGGGTGTTCTCGGGGTCAGTTGCCCTGCCACATCTGAAGCCATTCGCTCCAGGACGGGGGAGTGATCGTTGGTCGAGGTGTTCCGCCACGAAGTCCGTCGAGCATGAAGTCGAGATAGCGCGTGTGTATTTCGGTGGCTCGATCACCCTCGATCGGCAGAGTCGGCCGCAGATGCACTGTCATGAGCATGACGTCAGCAGCAGTGAAGTCGGGCGGGACTTCGCGAGCGTCGATGCAGACGTCAACCATCGATTGCAGTGCGGCCTCCAATTCTTCGGCGGCACGAGTGACTTCGGCGTGTTCAGGTAACTTGCCGCCGAGGACCGGAATGAGCGGTCCCACTGATTCGGTGAGATATCGCGAGAAGAACGTCTTCAATACGGCTTCATCGGTTTTCGCGGTGCTCATGCACTCTCGGGCGAGGGTGGCGAGGTGGTCGATCGCCCAGACGCGCAGGGATTGCGCCAGTTCCTCCTTGCCTCGGTATCGGCGATAGATGCTGCCTACTCCCACTCCGGCCCGGGTGGCAATTGCCGATACCGGTGCATTCCAACCCTGTTCGGCAAAAATCTCGCGCGCTGCTCGCAGTACGGTGACGTCGTTGTCTGCGGCTTCTCGGGCGCGTCCGGGGAGGCTCGCATTCTCTTTCGCCATTCCCACAGGCTAGCAATGCATGGTTTACTCAATCGGAACGGAGTGTTCCGTTCCGATTCGATTCATGATTGGAGGAAGGTGTCGATGACAACCTTGGCGGAGGCGCCCACGCGATCCGGGAGCCGGGTGATCGCCGCGCTTGCGGGGGCGGTACTCGTCTACTCGCTCATGCAGACCATGCTGGTACCGGCGTTGCCGGTGTTGGGTGAGCATTTGGACACGTCCGTGGCGGTGACCGGCTGGATCCTGACGGCGTACCTGTTGGCGGCCGCGGTGATGGCTCCGATAGTCGGCGCGATGGGTGACCGATTCGGCGACAAGCGAGTCCTGGTGATCGTCCTGATCATCTTCGCTCTCGCGACATTTGCCGCGGCAGCCGCCCCGAATATCGGGGTGCTGCTTGTCGTTCGAGCTGTCCAGGGAGTGAGCATGGCGAGCTTCCCGCTTGCGATGGCAGTACTGCGGAGAACGGTAGTAGGTCCCGAGTTGTCTTCAGGGATAGGTTGGCTCGCTGGGACTTTGGGAATCGGTGCCGGAAGTGCACTGGTGATCGGCGGTGTCATCCTCGAGTATCTCAGTTGGCAGTGGTTGTTCGTGATCACCGGGATCTTGATCGTGCTCGCATTGGTCGCAGTGGTGGCCGTGGTTCCGGGCTCGCATCGCCGCCCGGGTATGCCGACGGACTGGGCCGGTGCCGGCGCTCTGGCGTTCGGATTGGTGAGCCTGCTGTTGGCGATCACGAAAGCCTCCGACTGGGGAGTTTTGTCGCTCGGATTCTGGGGTCTGGTGGTAGTCGCGTTCGTTTCGTTCGCGACACTGATTGCCGTCGATTCCCGCCACGACGCGCCGATCGTCGACATGCGAGTTTTTCGGGACAAGCCGATGATGATCACCAGCGCACTCACCCTGGTGTTCGGGTTCGTGCCGTACATTTTCTATCTCTGTCTGCCGCGGATCCTCCAGGCGCCGGAAACGTCCACGTATGGAAGCGGATTCACCGTTGTGCAGACCGGCTTGGCGCTCTTGCCCGCCGCTGTCCTCGTCTTTCTCGGTGGCCGCTTGACGCCGGCTCTCGCGCGGCGATTCGGGCCGCGGGTGCCCGCTGTCATAGCGCTGGCCCTCATGGCGGCGGGCGCAGTCGGACTCGCGATCTGGCCGAGTTCGGTGGTTGCGATCGTGGCGTTCTTTTCCCTCGTCGGATTGGGGAACGGCGTGGGGTTCGCGGTCTGTGCTCTGTTGGTTGCCTCGATCGTCCCGCCATCGGAAATGGCAGCAGCCAGTGGAGTCAACAGTGTGATCAGAACCGTCGGTTCGGCGGTGGGCGCCCCGGTGACCACAGCGGTCCTGGCGATCGGCATTTCCGGCGACTCGTTCGCGCTGGCGTTCGTGATGGGTGCCGTCATCAGTGTTGTCGCCTGTCTGCCGGCGATTGCACTTCCAGCGACGAGGACTGCACAAAAGGCGTGACTTATTGTAGGCTCCCCTAATCGAGACAGCGTGTAACTAAAGCGGGGAGAGAAGGATGCGGCAGCAGTGGGGCCTGCGAGCAACGGCACTCGCAGCGACAGCAACGGCGCTTGTCGGTTGCTCCGTGGGCGGCGATGACGCAGACGCATCGGAAACAGGCGAGTCGTCGGCCGTACCTGCACCTCAGAAACTGCTCGCACTGGACGAGTTCGCAGCGCTCAACGCACTCACGCTCGGGGTCAAGCCCGATACGGTCTTCGCCACGCTGCAGTCGCAGGCGGCGAAGGAGATATTGCAGAGTGAGGGGATCGAGGTCGTCGACAAACCGACGTTCTTCCAATCACCAGATGTGGAGCAGATCGCGGCCGTTCATCCTGACCGAATCCTGCTCAGTGATGTCGGCTCGTTGACGTCGATCACCTTGCAGGCCAACGAGATTGCCCCGGCGACGGTGCTCGCCTATGCGGCGCCGTGGCGCGAAGTTCTGAATACCGCGGCGACGGCACTGGGTCGAGAGTCCGAAGCTCGCGAAATCGTGTCGAGGCTCGAGACCAAATTTGCCGAAGTATCCGGAACGGTCGAGGCGCAACCGCAGACGCTGTCAGTGCTGGTGGGATTCTCCGGCGGCATGTACACCGTCATCCCACAGTCGCCGATGTCCTCGATCATCGAGGAAGCCGGTTTCGGGCGCCCGCAAGCCGAACTCGACGCGAAGATCGGCCCCAACACAGGTGTTGCCACGTCTTCGGTGTCAGGCGAGGAGGTCGGACAGCACGCGGCGGACGCGATGGTGGTGACCTCGGGCAACATCTACGACGGCGCTCTAGTTCACGCAAATCCACTGTTCAACGAGATCTCCGCAGTGAAGGCCGGACGCACAGTGGACGTGAGCGGTGAACTTTGGTTCGGCAGTTATCCTTTCGCGGTCTACTGGATCCTCGAAGACCTCGAGGCTCTTGCCGATCGCACTCTCACCGGCGCGGAACTCCAAGGCCGCATCGCATCCGACGCCGACGCAGTTACCCGATGGAAGGCGTTCTCGAAATGACGACGACAGAGGCTACGAAAGCAGACATTTCATCTGAGGAGGCCGACGTATCACAAGGAGCGGCGGCCGAAGCCTCGCAAGCCAAAGCTGAAGCGGCGGCGCACAAGAGCGCGCTTCGCGAACTCCTTGCGCCAGTTCGTACACGGACCACCATCGCGATGGTGATGCAGGTGATCGCCGCGGTCGCGGCCATCGTGCCGTACGTGGCCATCGCCGAGTTGGGTAAGACGCTGATCGTGGGCGGCGACATCGACTCGTCTCGCGTCTGGACGATCGTGTGGGTGGTCGTCTTCGGTCTGGGTATGCGTGCGTTCTTCGGAGGCGGTGCATTGATCGTGACGCACTTCGCCGATGTCAATCTTCAAGCTGTGCTTCGGCGTCGAATCGCAGCGACACTCGGTCGACTTCCACTGGGCTGGTTCACCTCCCACTCGTCCGGAACCGTGCGAAAAGCCGCGCAGAACGACATCTCCGATCTCCACTACCTGGTTGCGCACAGCGCCGTCGAGACCACCGGCGCCATTGCGGTGCCGCTCGTCGGGCTCGGCTACGTGATCTCGATCGACTGGCGTCTGGGACTGGTCGCGATTGCCACCCTCCCGATCTACATGATCGCCTACGCGATGATGACCAAGGACATGGCCGTCAAGATGAGCCGGATGAATGAGGGCATCGCGGCCATCAGCAACACCATCGTCGAGTTCGTCACCGGCATCGCAGTGGTCAAGACCTTCGGTCAGGACAAGCAGTCACATTCTCGATACCGCGACGCTGCCAAGGCGTTTGCCGTCTCGTACGAGGGCTGGGTTCGCCCGATGCTCCGGACCGAGGCGCTGGCCTCGATTGCGTTGAGCGCACCGGTTGTGCTGGTGGTCAACCTTGGCCTCGGCTCGTGGTTCGTTCGCTCCGGATGGGTGTCACCCGTCGATGTGCTGACCAGTTCTCTTGTCGCGATGGTGATTCCGGTGTCGGTGACGACCATCGGTTTCGGTATGCAGGCTCGCCGTGAGGCAGCCGCCGCTGCGGCGCGACTGATTGCGCTGTTCGCAACCGACGCTCTGCCGGAAACCGATCATCCGAAAAAGCCTGTGGGGAACGAAGTTCGATTCTCCGGAGTCTCCTTTGCATACGACGACGGCGCCGACGTCCTGTCCGACATCGATCTGACGCTGCCGGAGGGCACGGTGACGGCGTTGGTCGGACCTTCGGGTTCGGGTAAGTCGACGCTGGCAACGCTGGTTCCGAGGTTCCACGACGTGCGTGCCGGATCCGTGGCCATCGGTGGTGTCGACGTCAGGGAAGTCGCTACCGACGAGCTGTACCGCCACGTCGGATTCGTCCTGCAGGACGTGCAGCTGGTCGAAGCGACCGTGCTCGACAACATTCGGCTTGCCCGACCGCAGGCGACTTCGGCCGAGGTGAAGGCCGCTGCCGCAGCCGCGCAGATCGACACCCGAATCGAAGCGCTCCCGAGAGGGTACGACTCCGTGGTCGGGGTCGACGCCAGATTCTCGGGTGGTGAAGCCCAAAGAGTCTCCATTGCGCGTGCGATTCTCGCGGACACTCCTGTTCTCGTGCTCGACGAGGCAACCGCGTTCGCCGATCCGGAGTCCGAAGCCGATATCCAGGAGGCGTTGTCGCGCTTGACGGTCGGCCGCACCGTGCTGGTGATCGCGCACCGATTGGCTTCGATCGTGAGTGTCGATCAGATCGTGGTCCTCGACGCCGGACGGATCGTGGAGAAGGGCACGCACGATCAGCTTGTGGCGAGTGGTTCAACCTATGCCCGGATGTGGGCGAGTCACAGTCGGGCCGACTCGATTGAACACAGTCGGGCCGACTCGATTGAGCACAGTCGGGCCGACTCGATTGAACGCAACACCGCAGGTAAGTCTGACGCAGCAGGAAAGGCCAACTCATGATTCGCGACCTCTTCCGGATACTCGGCCCGCAGAATCAGGGCCGTTATCGCGAGTTCCTGGTGTGGGCAGTGTTGTACGGCGTGATGCAGGGTTTGGCAGTGGCGCTTCTGGTCCCTGCGGTGCAGGCACTGTTCGATCAGAATTGGGGCAGTTTCGTTCGGTGGCTCGCCGCCATGGCCGTATGCGCTGTGATCAGTTCGATTGCGCACTACCTGCAGGCGATGAAGGGTTTCGAGTCGGCCCTCACTCTGCTGCGGACGATGCATCTGCGCCTGGGAGATCATCTCGTCACTCTGCCGCTCGGCTGGTTCGGCGCCGGCCGACTCGGGCAGGTATCGCAGGTTGCCAGCAAGGGCACCATCTCGGTGATGGGGGCCGCTGCGCACCTGATGACACCGATCATCTCCGGAATTGCCAGCCCGGCAACCATTGTCGTGTGCATGTTGTTCTTCGACTGGCGGCTCGGGTTGGCGCTGGTAATCAGCGTTCCGATTCTGTTCGCGGCAGCCAGATTTGCCTCGACGATGACTGCCAAGGCCGACGATCGGGCACATGCCGCAGCCGTCGAATCGAACAATCGAGTGCTCGAATACGCGCGTTGCCAACCGGTCCTGCGTGCTTTCGGACGCACCCACGGGGTGTACGAACCGCTCGACGACGCGATCGAAGCGCAACACACTGCGGGTCGTTCACAACTGTGGTTCGTGGTGATCGGGTCCGTGGTCAACGGGATCGCCCTGCAATTCGTGTTCTCTGCCGTGATCATCTTGGGCGCGTTCCTCGCGCTCGGCGGCGACATCGATCCGGTCACGTTGATCGCGCTACTCGGACTGACCGCACGGTTCATCCAGCCGCTGGGTGAGATCGGCGAGTTCGGCGGTGCAATCAGAATGGCACGCAATGAAATCCGGCGAATGTCCGAGATCCTCGAAGTTGAACCAATGGTCGAACCCGATACCAGCGGGACGGCGACGGGGGAGACGGCAGTGCAGTTCGACGCCGTCGACTTCGGATACGCGGACGGTGGGCAGGTTCTGCGAAACATCTCCTTCGACGTGCCACGGAAGTCGTTGACGGCGTTGGTCGGTCCGTCAGGGTCCGGCAAAACCACCGTCACCCGGTTGATCTCGCGCTTCTACGACGTCGACTCCGGTGTGGTGCGTGTCGGCGGCGTCGACGTGCGGGACCTCACGAGTGCCGACCTGATGTCGCAGCTGTCTCTGGTCTTCCAGGACGTGTACCTCTTCGACGACACGTTGATCGCGAACATCCGCCTCGGCCGCCCCGAAGCCACGGACGAGGAAGTCTTCGACGTGGCTCGGATCGCGGGCGTCGCGGAAATCGTCGAGCGGCTTCCGCGGGGTTGGGACACCCGTGTCGGTGAGGGCGGGACGGCACTGTCCGGTGGAGAGCGGCAGCGGGTCTCCATTGCGCGCGCACTCCTCAAACGCGCACCTGTCGTTCTGCTCGACGAGGCGACGGCCGCGCTCGATCCCGAGAACGAGGCACACGTGCAGCGTGCGATGCAAGAACTCGCCAGGGAAAGCACACTGCTCGTGATCGCTCACAAACTGTCGACCGTCGTGGCCGCAGATCAGATCATCGTGCTCGGTGACGACGGATCGATCGTCGAAGTGGGAACCCACGAAGTTCTGCTCGCAGCCGGTGGGAACTACGCCGCGTTCTGGAACCAGCGCCACCGTGCGTCGGGATGGCGGTTGGTAGCGGGCTGAGCAGGTGGCAAGCTGAGCAGAATGCAGACCGGAAAGAAGACGGGGCGGCCGCCGACGTTGTCGACAGTGGACATCGTCGAGGCCGCCCTGGCCGGTGATCTGAGTGAACTGACCATGCCGAGCGTGGCAAAGCGGCTGGGCGTCAGTCATTCTGCACTTTATCGCTACTTCGCAGACCGCGAAGCGCTGCTGCGTGCCTGCTCGGATCATGTTGTGCGTCAGACTGTATGGCCCGATACGAATCGTCCGTGGCGCGAATTCCTGAAGGATTTCTGCGACGTTCTGTGGTCCTCGTTCGAGCGCTATCCAGGTCTGGCCCAGGTCGGGCTCGCAGTTCCGGGCACGCCGCCGGCGATAATCGAGATCGTGGAGAAACTGGTCGGTTCGTTGACTGCGCAAGGCTTCACACCCCACGATGCGATATTGGCGGTGGACTTCATCTCCGAGGTGACGATGACGCAGTTCGCAATGATGGCGGCGATGGACAAGACCGTCAGCTCCGCCGATTCACGTTCCGCGCGAGAGGCGTATCAGGAAAGTTGGAATGCATCGGAGTCGTTGATCGAGGGAATCGGCGACGAATCGACGTGGCACGGGCGAGGTTGGTTGGACGAGAAGATCACGATCATGCTCGACGGCCTGGAAAAGCGTGTTATCGGCTGACATTTCTACTAGCTTTGAGAGTAATGCCCGTTTCGGCGTGATACAGGCTAATGTGCACACATAGGACGGGTGGTTGCTGCACCGGGAGGCGGGGATCATGGATCTCGAAGCGATTGTTCTCATCCAAAGACTCAAGTACCGATACGCACGCGCCTTGGACACCAAATCGTGGGTCGAATTCGCCGACACTCTGACCGTCGACGCCACCGCGATCTACGGAGAACAACTCAGTTTCGATTCCCGAGATTCGTTCGTCTCCTTCCTCGAGAACACTCTCGGATCACACATCATCACCGAACATCAGTGCGGGCAACCCGAGATCGACGTCGACGGAGACACCGCAACCGGGATCTGGTGCCTCGCGGACACAGTGGTAATCCCCGAAGACGGCATGCTGCTTCGCGGATCGGCCTTCTATCACGACAGATACACCCGCTGCAGCGACGGTGAATGGCGAATCTCCCACACGAGCTACGAGCGGACCTGGGAATCGGTGGTGGCGCTCGCCGACATGCCGAGTTTCCGATTGACGTCCAACAAGTGGGCGCTGCTGCAGCAACCGTCGTTCGGCGACTCGGTCGTTCGCAACGTCTCCTGAGGTCGCCCGCGATTAGAGTCGGCTCATGGTTGATGCAGATTTTTCGCTGCCTGACGTACGGACGTGGATTCGCGGTATCCCCGCGCTGACCGGAACTCCGCCGCCCGCGCCCGAGTGTTTTCCGGAAAAGCCGGGGGAGTTGTTCCTCGACTGGCTCCGTGCGGCCGTGGCCTTCGGCGTCGTCGAGCCACACGTGTGTGCGCTCTCGACCGTGGACGGCGACGGTATGCCTGATTCTCGCTTCCTCATCCTCAAGGACGTGACCGAGGGTGGGTTCTGGTTCTCTGGTTCAGCTGCTTCGCCGAAAGGTGTTGAGCTGAAAGAAAATCCGCGAGCATCGCTCGCCTTCTACTGGCGCGAGACGGGTCAACAGATCCGGATTCGCGGAACGGTTCGCGAGGGCGACGACGCACTTCGACGCCGAGACTTCGTCGAACGCTCCGTCACCGCGCGAGCGGTGGCGACGGCAAGTAAGCAGAGCGAGGTGCTCGAAGACTTAGGGGCGTACGACGCGTCGGTGGCCGCTGCGGAAGCAAGAATCAGCGACGACCCAGGGTTCGTGTCGAAGGACTGGCGTGCGTGGTGCCTCGAGCCGGAGTCTGTCGAGTTCTGGCAGGCAGACTCCGGGCGTCGACATCAGCGGTGGTTGTACCGGCGCGGCTCGGACCGAGCATGGACACGAGCAGTGCTGTGGCCCTAAGGGGCAGCTGGGCCCAGATCAGCTCGCGCTGATCTCCGGCGATACGAGGTTGACGACGATCGACTGTCCGCCCAGCTTGGCGTGGATTTCGGGATGTTCGAACCCCGAGGACAACAGGTAGCTGCCGAGCATCGTGAGCAACTCGTCCAGATCCGTCGTGGGATCGGAGGAATGTGCGCTCGAGGGTGAGGCCTGATTTGCGATGAGTTCGGTGTGGGTGAGTCGACCGGCCACTCGAACGGCGGCTACGCCCATCGCGTCGCGACGTACGACGGTACGACTTCGAGTTTCGAGCGTCCTCGATGATTCGCGTGTTGAAGCTGGCACTGAAAGGTCCTCTCCGCTGCTGTGTGCGGCCGTGGTTCGGGCAGGAAGCGGAAACGTGAATGCATCGGATTGCTTGGGTGCGGTCGACAGAAAATCCGCTGTGGCGGTGGCACTGCTGGAACCGTTACCCGTGGAAAGGTTGCTCCCAGAACCATTGCTTGCAGAACCATTGCTTGCAGAACCATTGCTTGCAGAACCATTACTTGCGGAACTATTGACTCTCGATCCGTTGCCGGAACCGTTGGGGCCCGCTATTCCGTGAGAATTCTTGTCTTCCATTGTTTCGCTCCTGATGCCCGTAAACAGACCGCCGGTTTGCTTAATCGACGCAAACATACCAGGAGTTGGTTTACGGTCACACCCCTTGTGGAGTTCGGCGTTGAATGCGCAGCCACATTGCGAAGCCCCACAGGACGAAGAATGCATAGACCAGATAGAGGATCGCCGAAGGGTAATAGCCGGCTCGGAAAAGAAGGGGAACACCAACGGCGTCGACGCCGATCCAGATGAGCCAGAATTCGGTCCAGCCGCGCGCCATGCCGTATGTCGCGAGGATGGAGCCGGTGAAGATCCAGGCCTCTGCCCACGCTCCGTACGAGCCGAGGAGGTCGAAGATCCAGGCGAAAGCGATTGTGCCGCTGGTCATGACGGCGATCATGGCGACGCGCTCGCGAGTTGTCGCCCAATGGGGCAGGACTGCGCGACCGGAGTCGCGTGCCCCGCGTCGCCACTGAGTCCACCCGTAGACGCTGACGGTGATGAACAACAACTGACGGCCGGCCTGGCCGTAGAGATTGAGCTCTTGCGGCGTGTGGAAAAGTGCGCCCATGAACACCGTGAACAACAAGGCATTTCCGGCTATACCGACGGGCCACGCCCATACCGAGCGTCGCGCGCCCGCGATCGCGGAGCCGATTCCGAACGCGTTTCCGATGATCTCTCGCCAGAGAATCGTGGCGCTGCCGATGTGCAGTTCGGCGTCGAACAGCGCCTCGATCAGGCTCATCAGTCCGCAGCAGCGACGAGGGGTTCGAGCGTCAGATCCGGGAGTTCCTTCTGGATGTACTGCAGGCGCCACTTGTCACTGACCAGGGCGAGCAGAACACCGTCGGAACGGGTGAAGACCTCCACACCTCGTTGACGGTTCAGTTCGACCTCGGACGCGGCGTCGGTACGGCGAGCCAATGCGTAGCCGAGCGGTTCCATCTTGGCCTCGACGTTGAACTCGGCCTTCATGCGTGCTGCGACGACCTCGAACTGCATCGGGCCGACGGCCGCCATGACGGGGGAGGCGTCGCCGCGGATGTCGTTGCGGAGAATCTGGACGACGCCCTCGGAATCGAGTTGGTCGACAGCACGGCGGAACTGCTTGTACTTGCCGGCGCTTTCGGCGCGCAGGATCGAGAAGTGTTCCGGCGCGAACGACGGGATCGGCGGGAACTCCACCTTCTTCTCGGTGTACAGCGTGTGGCCGGGTGCGAGTGCGGTGGCGTTGACGAGGCCGACGACGTCGCCGGGGAACGCGGATTCGACGGTGGAACGTTCACGTCCGAATACCGTCTGGGCGTACTTGGTCGTGAAGGGCTTGCCGGTTTGGGCGTGTGTGACAACCATGCCGCGCTCGAACACGCCGGAGACGATGCGCATGAACGCCAGACGGTCGCGGTGCGCGGTGTCCATACCGGCCTGCACCTTGAAGACGACCGCACTGAACGGATCGGTGACCTCGCGCGGCTTGCCGCTGAGGTCTTCGCGCCCACGCGGCGGCGGCGCCAATTCGACGAGGGTGTCGAGAATCTGGCGGACGCCGAAGTTAAGCATCGCGGACGCGAAGATCACCGGGGAAGTCTGACCGGCGAGGAACATCTCCTGATCGTGGTCCTGGCCGGTAGCGGAGAGCAGTTCACTCTCCTCGGCCGCGGTCTCCCACTCGGAGCCTTCCTTGGCGAGCGCCGCGTCGGCGTCCATGACCTCTTCGGGGGCGATCTTCGCGCCGCCTGCGGTACGGGTGAAGCGGACGTACTCGCGAGCCTCACCGTCTTCACCGCGCCGCAGCAGTCCGCGGAAGTCGCCGGCGATGCCGACCGGCCAGTACAGGGGGGTGGGTGTGAGGCCGATCCGTTCGCTGATCTCGTCGAGCAGTTCGAGAGGAGTCTGACCGGGACGGTCCCACTTGTTGATGACGGTGATGACCGGAATGCCGCGGTGACGACACACCTGAAACAGCTTGAGCGTCTGCGGTTCGAGGCCCTTGGCAGCGTCGATGAGCATGACCGCCGCGTCGACGGCGGTCAGGACGCGGTACGTGTCCTCGGAGAAGTCGGAGTGACCGGGGGTGTCGACGAGGTTGATGACGTTGATCTGCTCGTCCGGGGTCTCGGACGAGTGGTAGTTGAACTGCAGTGCGGTGGAACTGACGGAAATGCCGCGGGCCTTCTCCATCTCCATCCAGTCCGAGACCGTCGACTTGCGGCCTGCCTTGCCGTGGACGGCTCCTGCCTCCGAGATCTTCTTCGCGTGCAGTGCCAGCGCTTCGGTCAGCGTCGACTTTCCGGCGTCGGGATGCGAGATGACGGCGAAGGTTCGGCGACGCTCTGCCTCTGCGGACAGGCCCTTGGTCGTCGTCGTGACCGCGACCGACCCGCTCTCGGTTGAATCGGGGCCTTCGGTGTCGGACTGGACAGTCGAGTCGGAAGGGACGGTCGAGTCGGACGGGGTAGTCAACGAAGAACCTCTCGAAGTGGGCGTCGGTGCCGGCGACGTGCCGGTGCGCGGACAGGTGGAGAGTGCGGCAGCACAACAGAGAAAGGATACTCGCAGACCACGATGCGATAGCCACTGCGGCGTAACACTCGGCGAACGATCGCTGATTATCCATGTATGTGTGTGTTCGAACACACAGCCATTTGTGTCCTGCGAAGAGTTGCACTGATCGAAGAGTGACACTGACCGAGGAGTTGCGTTGAGCAAGTTCACCGAAGAGATGTATGCGACCGCCGCAGTCACCGACCGCGGCCTGGTGACGGGAGAGCCGGACAACGCTTTCCGTCAGACCTGGGGCGACATCCACCAGGAGGCTAGGCGCATGGCCGGCGGCCTGGCCGAGGTCGGTATCGATCGCGGCGTCGCGATCGGCATTCTCGCCGGACAGCCCGTCGACATCGCACCTGCCTGCCAGGCGACGTGGATGCGCGGTGCGTCGGTGACGATGCTGCATCAGCCGACCCCCCGAACGGATCTGGGCGTCTGGGCTCAGGACACCGAGACTGTGATCGACATGATCTCCGCGAAAGCCGTCATTCTGGGTGCGCCCTTCGACGCTGCCAAGCCGCTCCTCGAAGAGCGTGGCATCACCGTCGTGACGGTGGACGAGCTTCGCAGCGGAACGTCGATCGATCCCGTGGAGACGGCCGAATCGGATATCGCACTCCAGCAGTTGACGTCCGGTTCCACCGGTTCGCCCAAGGCTGTGCAGATCACGCACGAGAACTTCTACACAAATGCCTACGCCATGATCAACCGCATCAAGTTCTCCATCGAAGACGACGTGATGGTGAGCTGGCTTCCGCTCTTCCACGACATGGGCATGGTCGGTTTTCTCACGGTTCCGATGCAGGTGGGCGCAGAGGTCATCAGCATCACGCCGATGGATTTCCTGCGCACCCCGGTGCTGTGGGCCGAGCTGATGGGCAAGTACGGCGGAACTGTCACCGCCGCACCGAACTTCGCGTACTCGCTCTTGGCTCGTCGACTCGCACAGGCGGAAGACGGGGCAGTCGACCTGTCCAGCGTCCGATACATGTGGAACGGCGCCGAGCCGGTGGATCCCGACACGATGGATGCACTCGCCGAGGCAGGTGCGCGTTTCGGTTTGAACCCGACTGCGCTGGCGCCCGTGTACGGAATGGCGGAAACCACGCTCGCCGTGTCGATTCCGGATCCCGATCAAGGTCAGGTCCTCGACTACGTCGATCCAGACTTTCTCGAATCGATGTCTCGAGCGGTGCCGTCCAATCGCCCCAACGCTCGTGCCCTCGCCACACTCGGCAAGATGGTGCCTGACCTCGAGGGACGCATCGTCGACCGTGACGGTCAGGTGCTTCCGGCCCGCGGTGTCGGAATCATCGAGGTTCGCGGCAAGGCAGTCACTCCCGGGTACGTCACGGTCGACGGGCACAAGCCGGCCCAGGACGACGACGGTTGGCTCGACACCGGTGACGTCGGGTACTTCACCGAGGAAGGACTGGTCGTGGTGTGCGGGCGTGTCAAGGACGTCATCATCATGGGCGGCCGGAACGTGTACCCCACAGACATCGAACGGGCGGCCGGAACCGTTGCCGGTGTGCGTCCCGGAAACGCCGTCGCGATTCGTCTCGACGCCGGCCAGAAGCGTGAGAGCTTTGCAGTCGCCGTCGAGACCAACGCTTTCGAAGATCCGGAAGAGGTCAAGCGTATCGAACGCGAAGTGGTCCACGCCGTGGTTGCCGACGTCGGTGTCCGACCTCGCGCCGTTGCGGTCCTGGGTCCCGGCAGTATCCCGAAGACGTCGTCGGGGAAGCTCCGCCGCGCGAATTCGGCTGCACTGCTGGGTAACTGACCGTCAGTGCAGGCGGTTCTGTGCGGCTTCCAACCCGAGTTCGAGCAGTAGCTCCACTGCATCCGCAGCCTCTTCGCATACGAGATCGAGTTCTTTTCGCTCCGTGGACGAGAACGGCTTGAGAACGTAGTCCGCCGGGTCCATGCGGCCCGGCGGACGACCGATCCCGACGCGCGTGCGCAGGTAGTCCTTGGTGGTCAATGAACTCGAAATGGACCGCAGGCCGTTGTGGCCGCCTTCGCCGCCGCCGAGTTTGAGTCTGATCGTCCCGAAATCGAGATCCAGTTCGTCGTGGACGACGATGATGTTCGCGGCGTCGACCGAGAAGAACCGTGCGAGACCGGCGACAGCGCCACCCGAGAGATTCATGTACGAGCGTGGTTTTCCGAGAATCACGCGCCGGCCGGCGAGGCGACCTTCGACGATTTCGGCACCACTCTTCTTGTGTACGTTGAACTTTCCGCCCATGCGCCCGGCAAGGGTGCCGGCGACCATGAAGCCGACGTTGTGCCGGGTCTTCTCGTACTGGGGGCCGGGATTACCCAGGCCGATGACGAGGGCGGTATCTGTGCTCAACGGACGCTACTTTCTGGCTTGATTTTTCCTGCTACGCACGAACGGCGCGTCACTCCGAATCGGAATGACGCGCCGCGCGCAGTGAGTTCTGTTGGAACCGAGAGGATCAGGCCTCTTCTGCAGCCTCGTCGGCGGCGGGAGCT
This sequence comes from Rhodococcus sp. Ni2, assembly GCF_021352185.1. NCBI lineage: Bacteria > Bacillati > Actinomycetota > Actinomycetes > Mycobacteriales > Nocardiaceae > Rhodococcus > Rhodococcus sp. Ni2. Next base: position 449,198 of record NZ_WOXZ01000001.1, on the reverse strand, counting down.
TCTGCGCCCTCTTCGAGGTCTGCCTCGGTGGGTGCAGCAACGACGTTGACGATCAGGGTGTCGGCGTCAGCCTGCAGGGTCGAGCCCTTGGGCAGTTCGAGCTGGCTGGCCAGGATCTGGGTTCCGATCTCGAGACCCTCGACCGAAACCTCGATCTGCTCGGGGATGTGAAGCGCGTCGGCCTCGATGGAGATCGTGGATGCGTCCTGCGCGACCATCGTGCCTGCAGCAGCATCGCCGACGACGATGACGTTCACGTCGATCGTGACCTTCTCGCCCTTCTTGATGACGAGGAGGTCGGCGTGCTCGATGTAGTTGCGGATGGGGTGCACGACGACCGACTTGGTCAGTGCAACCTGCTCCGTGCCCTCGATGTCGAGGGTGAGGATGGCGTTGGTGCCGTGTGCACGGAGGATGGCGGCGAAGTCGCGAGCCGGCACATTGAGGTGGCGGGGATCTTCACCGTGGCCGTACAGAACCGTGGGGACCTGGCCGTCCCGACGTGCGCGGCGAGCTGCGCCCTTGCCGAATTCGGTGCGGACGACGGCGACGAGGTTGTTTTCTTCAGACATGATGAAACGGCTCCTACAACTCACGGGGTTCGTGCTCGGTTTACTGACGTGTGGTTTTGCCTGCGGCAAGGCGGACAGGCGCGCACACGGCCAGGAGCGAAACGCTCGAGCTGAGCCGTAGCCGCGTCGATCACGGTAAACCTGCAACGTGTGGAACTGCTGCGATTCACCCTCGCCGAGACAACTTTGGATACGTTACCGGAGTTTGCTCCCGGCCGCTAATCGCAGGTGGTGGGGACCTGGCCGTGTGGACGTGGTTCGCGTCACATCGAAAGCGGTAGCCTGACGGAGTGACCATCGTGGGGAACGCTCCCGAAGGCAGTCGGCTCGGTGCCGTCGTGCCGGGTACCGACCTGTCGCAGCATGCTCGCCTACTCAGTCGGGTGCACGACGCAGTTCTCTCCGGCCAGGAACCACCGGCGCAGCCGCGGACCGTCGTGGCGCGGTCGTGGTCGAGGGTGGCCGCCGGCGGGCTCACGCCGGATCACTGCGGTGCGTCTACTGTCGCCGATTTCTCCGAGTTGGAGGCGAGGCGTTCGCGTACCGCGCTGCGAAGCGTTCTGCCCGAACTGCGAACCACGCTCACCGAGGTCGCCGAGGACGCGGGCTTCATCGTGGTCGTTGCCGACGCCGACGGTGTCCTGCTCTGGCGCGAAGGGGCGAAGACCGTCAAACGTGCGGCGGACGCTCTCGGGTTCGCGGAAGGCGCACGCTGGTCGGAGCAGTCGGTGGGGACCAACGCGATAGGTACCGCGCTGATCGAAGACTCTGCGGTGCAACTCTTCTCGGCCGAGCACTATGCGCCCACGCATCACAATTGGTCGTGTACCGGCTCGCCCGTGCACGACCCACGGACGGGCGAGATACTGGGCGTGGTGGACATCAGTGGATCCGCAGCTTCGGTGCATCCCACTACCGTCGCGCTGGTGCGCACCGCGGTTCGCCTCGCGGAGGCGACGCTGTGGCGCGAGCACGCGGCTTCGCTCGAGCGCCTGCGCTCGCGCGCGGCGCCGTTGTTCGCGGCAGGAACAGGTCCGGCATTGGTGGTCGACGAGTACGGCTGGGTGGCCGGCGCCAGCGGGATTGCCGCGCCTGACCGCGTGGCAGCACCCAGTGCGGGAAAGCCCGTCATCGTGCCAGGTCTGGGGATGTGTCTGCCTGAGCCGCTCGGAGACGGCTGGCTGTTGCGCACCGGCGTCGGCGGGCCGTTGATCGAGCTGGAGCTGGCCCTCGGCGCATCGCCGCAGGTGACGGTGCGTGGTGACGCCAACTGGACGCGCGCGCTTTCCCCGCGTCACGCTCAGATCTTGCGGGCACTGGCAGCCGTCGGTTCGGCAGGTGTGGATGCCGCAGGCCTGAGCGAAGTGCTCTTCGGTGATCGCGAGCATGTCGTGGCAGTGCGCGCCGAGGTGTCCAGACTGAGGAAACACCTCGGCGCGGTCCTGCAGACTCAGCCGTACCGCTTTGCCGACGGTGTGCGAGTTGTGGTGATCTAGCGCGCCGCGCTGATTCCGGCACGACGTCCGAAGAAGCTGCCGTCGCCGAGACTTGTCCCGCTGGCGTAACCGCCCGCACAGACACCGGACGTGCAGCGACCCGCTGCGAAAAGTCCGGGGATCGGCGCACCCGAGACGTGCAGAACCTCGGAATCGACGGTGGTCTTCAATCCTCCCAGCGTGAATCCGCCTGTGCGGCCACGGAGATCGATTGCCGCGAACGGGCCGACGATCGGCTTCACCCACTCGGACTTCTTGCCGAGCACCGGATCCGAACCTTCAGCCGCGTGCCGGTTGTAGAGGTCGACGGTGGATTGCAGCGATCCGGCGGGCAATCCCATCTCGCCTTCGAGTTCCTCGACGGTCTCCGCCACCCAGCTCGGCTGCGCCCGCAACTGTGCACTGGACGATTCGGCATTCATGCCTTCCTCGTACGCAGCTTCGTCGATCACGAGGAATGCCTGGTTATCCTGCTGGAACAGCGTTGCCTGGCCGATGCGGCCGGGGTAGGTGTCCTCGGGGATGTATCGCTGACCGCGGCCGTTGACAAGAATGCCGCGCACCATCAACTGTGGGTCGCAGAAGAACGCGACCTCGGTGGCGTCCATGTGTGCGGTGTCGGCGCCGAGTGCCTGACCGATCTGGATTGCGCGGCCGTCGTGCGCCTCGATGGAGGCCGCCGGGTGGCCGAAGATACGCGGTGCGTTCGAGCGCACCATCTCGTTGTTGTACGCGAAGCTGCCCATCGCCAGCACGACGCCCTTGCGTGCGCGAATCGCGACGTCCTTGCCGTAACGCTTGGCGACGACGCCGACAACCCGATCGCCGTCTACCACCAGAGTTTGGACGCGCAGATCGTATTCTGCTCGGACACCGAGCTTCTCGGCCGTCTCGACGAGTGGCTTCATCAGCATGTAGCCGCCGCCCTTCTCGCCGGTGTTCTTCTCGGACATCTGCGGAACGTGTCCGCGGGGCGCGGGATCGACGAGGGTGTTGAACGGCGCGGCGTTCTCGCCTCCCGAGTACATGAGGCCGTCGTCGTACGGCGGTTCCCAGCCGGGCTGACCCCAGAACGATTCCTTGAACGGGACCCCGGCGTCGACGAGCCAGTTGTAGTGATCGACGCTGCCCTCGCAGTACGCGTCGATCTTCGTATCGTCGGTTCCGGGGCCGAGCGCTGCCTTCATGAACGTCTTCATGTTCTCGACCGAGTCCTCGAACCCGCACGCCTTCTGCAACGGCGTTCCACCGCCCAGGTAGATGAATCCACCAGCCAGTGACGCGGCTCCGCCCCAACCGCCCGTCCGCTCCAGGACGAGCACCTCGGCGCCGGCACGAGCTGCTTCGATCGCAGCGGTGACGCCGGCGATGCCGTATCCCGCGACGACGACGTCGGCCTCGTAGTCCCAGGTGGTGATGTCGGCAGCGGAGATCGGTCTGACGGTGGGGTCGGCCATGCGAATAGTCCTCTCGGAAGGCGAAACTGCTGATCACCCCACAGTTGCAGTTTCGACTTCCACAGATCAGGCATGGTCCCGGTCAACGGGAGGTTTGTAATCCCCTGACCGCGCACAGAAATGTGTCCAGGTCGGCTTCGTCGACGAAGTAGTGCGGCGATGCGCGAACCACGGCATCGAGCCCGCGGGCATCCATGTCGAGGAGGGTGGACCCGCGACCACTGACGGTGACGGTGATGTTCTGTGCTGCAAGCTGATCCCGAACCAGGTGCTCGGAAATACCGTCGACGGTGAAGGAAACGATGCCGCTCAGATGGGTTCCTCGATCGCGGACTTCGACTCCGGAAATCGCTGCCAGACCTTCCCTCAGCGTGACTGCTCGGGATTCGATCTGCTCCCACGCCGTGTCGGTGCCGATCGAGAGCAGATAGTCGGCGGCGACGCCGAGACCCAGGCGCGCAGCGACACTCGTTTCCCAGAGCTCGAATCGTGTTGCGTCCGGTGCGGGTACGAAGCTGTTCTCGCCGGTCCATTCCGCTCCGTGCAGGTCCATCGCAGCGGGTTCGAGTGCGTCGACGAGTCCGGGGCGGACGTACAGGAATCCGGTTCCGCGTGGCCCGCGGAGCCACTTGCGGCCGGTTGCGCTGAGGGCGTCGACGCCGAGTTCGGTGACGTCGATGGGCAATTGGCCGACGGACTGGCATGCGTCGAGCAGAACGAGCGAGCCGTGGGCCCTCGCGAGTTCGACGACCTCGCGGACGGGGTTGATCAGGCCGCCGTTGGTGGGGACGTGGACGACGGAGACGACGCGAACACGATCGTCGAGCATGTTCTCGAGTGCGTCGAGGTCGATGCGTCCGTACTGATCGCTCGGGATGATCTCGACGTTGGCACCGGTCGAACGCGCCCGCCCCAGTGCAGCGATGGCGTTGCTCGCGTATTCGACTCCGCTGATGAGAATTCGATCACCGGGTCCGAGCGGAACGGCAGCGAGGAAGTCGTTCCACGCGCGGGTCGCGCTGTCCGTCAAAGCGATATCGGTTGCCTGAGCACCGATGACCCGGGCCAGCGAATGGGGAACAGCAGCGAGGGCGCCGCTCTGATGAGCAGCTGCGACGTATCCGCCGACGTCGGCTTCACGTCGCAGGTGCTCGATCATCGTGGCCGGCACCGGCTCGGGCGGGAGCGAGGATCCCGCGCTGTCGAGGAACACCTTGTCAAGGCATCCGGGAGTGTCGCGGCGGATCGTGTCGAGATCGAACATGGCACCTTCCGTTCATGTCGGTGTGGTTCAAACTACCTGTGAACGAAGCTGTCCCGATGGAGCGAAGACTGGGCACGGCCGATGCCGTGGTGATCGGCCTCGGCGCGATGATCGGCGCCGGAGTCTTCGTGGTGTTCGCGCCCGCTGCCGCAGTAGCCGGTACCGGGTTGCTTGTGGGCCTGGCGATTGCAGCGTTCATCGCATTCTGCAACGCGACGTCGTCGGCGCAGCTTGCGGCCAGATACCCCACTTCAGGCGGGACCTACGTCTACGGACGTGAGCAGCTCGGACCCTGGTGGGGGTTTGCCGCCGGCTGGTCGTTCGTGATCGGGAAGACCGCGAGCTGCGCGGCAATGGCTCTGACTTTCGCGACGTATGTTGCGCCTACGGCCTGGCGTGTCCCCGTCGCGGTATTGGTGGTGGCAGCGCTGGTTGCAGTCAACTACCGCGGAGTCACGCGGACGGCGCACATGGCCAGGGTGATCGTCGCCGTGTCGACGACGGCGCTGTGTGTAGCGCTGGTGGTTGCCGTCGTCGGTCCTGGTGCGGTGCGCGAGTTCCCGGATCTCGCATTCGGGTCGTGGTACGGAATTCTGCAATCGGCGGGCCTGCTGTTCTTTGCCTTCGCCGGGTACGCCAGGATCGCGACGCTGGGGGAGGAAGTGCGTGATCCGCGTCGAACGATTCCGCGGGCGATCCTGATCGCACTCACCGTCGCCGTCATCCTCTATGCGCTGGTAGCGGTGGTGCTGTTGGTGACGCTGGGACCTGATCGGCTGGCGAATTCGGCGCGACCACTGGCAGATGCGGTGGGCGCAGTCGGTTGGAGTTGGGCCGTTCCCGTAGTGGTGATCGGTGCCACGGCGGCGTCGGCGGGGGCGCTGCTGGCTCTGATCGCCGGCGTGAGTCGTACGGCGATGGCGATGGCCCGCGAGCGCGATCTGCCAGTGGCCCTCGCTGCAGTCCATCCACGGTTCGGGGTCCCTCACCATGCGGAACTTGTGGTCGGTGCCGTTGTGATCGCCTTGGTCTCGACAACCGATCTTCGTGGGGTGATCGGCTTTTCGTCGTTCGGAGTGCTGCTCTACTACTTCGTCGCGAACGTGAGTGCGTACAGCCAACGCGGTGTGGACCGGATGTATCCGAAGTGGCTGCAAGCGGTCGGCGCGGCTGGTTGTGTCGTTCTGGTGGTCACACTTCCGTGGATCGCGGTTGTTTCCGGGGCAGGTGTGGTTCTGGCCGGTTGTGGGTACCGGTGGATACGACTGAAGAAATTCAACGACACGTAACACCACAAAGGGTGCATCTCGGACGTTGGCGTTCTATCGTCGGTAGCGACCGCGAAGACCGCCCGAAGGGGAAGTCGAATGGTGACAGCAGCGTTGACAGCAGCACAGACCACGCAGGTGGATTCACGTCCTGCGGCCGAGGCCTACGTCGGTGGTGTGTGCTTCAAACAGGGGCCACCCCGTTTGGTCGGAGCTGAGCTCGAATGGCTGACCAGCCAGGTTCCCGGTGGGGAGCGGCCGTCAGCAGCGACTCTGGCAAAGGCACTCGGGCGACACGCACCCACCAGTATCGACCCGGATTCACCAGCGGTTCCGCTTCCTCGTGGCAGCCTCGTCACCGTAGAACCTGGCGGACAGATCGAACTCTCGTCAGCGCCGCGGACGTCCGCCCGAGAACTGTGTGACTGTCTCGACGAAGACCGTCGTACTCTCGAAACACTCCTCGCGTCGTACTCCATCGAAATCAGTTCTGCCGCGGCCGACGTCGCCCGCCCACCTTCCCGGATTCTCCGGTTGCCACGTTATTGCGCAATGGAATCCCGCTTCGCCGGGATAGGACCGTACGGCACCTTGATGATGTGCAATACAGCAGCAGTGCAGGTCAGTGTCGATGCCGGCGGCAGCCCGGAGTCCATTGCCCAGCGTTGGCGGCTCCTCGGGGACATGGGGCCGGCGCTCATCGCTGCGTTTGCGTGTTCTCCACGCTTGCAAGGGGTTCCGAGAGGGGATTGGGCGTCCCAACGCATGCGGACGTGGCTCGAACTCGATTCCTGGCGAACGGTCGCAGTCCCGGAAGTGCAGGACTACGCCGGCTGGGCGCTCGATGTTCCGCTGATGTGTGTGCGAAACGAGGGCGACGATTGGACGGCTCCGCGGGGTGCCACTTTCGGGGACTGGATAGACGGCACTTTCGATGCCGAGATCGGACGCCGACCCGTCTGGGCGGACTTGGACTATCACCTGTCCACGCTGTTCCCGCCGGTTCGCGCTGTCGGCCATCTGGAGGTTCGCTACATCGATGCGCAGCCGGAAGATCTGTGGCGAGTACCGGTAGCAGCGATCGACGCGTTGCTGTCCGGGCCTGCCGTGATGCGTGAGGCGAGTGATGCCGCAGCGTCGACGGCCGGGAGATGGCGGGATGCGGCAGAGTACGGTTTGGACGACGTCGAACTGCGTTCGGCGGCAACCTCTCTGATGTCGCTTGCCGCGTCGTACGCGCCGGAGCCGCAGTTCGTCCGTCTTCTCGATGCCGCAGCCGAACGGTGTTGTCGCGCAATTGTGCCCGGTGAGAGCGACACATGACGGGGGAGATCACCAAGGAAGCGGTCGAGGCCGTACTTCTGCGAGCGCGTGAACGGTCGACTCTGCTCACCGACTGCGTCGACGATACCGAATTGGTCGCTCAGCATTCCCCGTTGATGAGTCCGCTCGTGTGGGACCTGGCGCATATCGGCAATCAAGAGGAACTCTGGCTGGTGCGAGATGTCGGTGGCCGCGATCCGGTGCGTAGCGACATAGACGAGCTGTACGACGCGTTCAAGCATTCGAGATCGTCGAGACCCACACTTCCCCTGCTCAACCCGGCCGAGGCGCGCGAATACGTACGTACGGTTCGCGGGAAGGTCTGGGATGTGCTCGAAGCCAGCACCTTCGGACGCACAGAACTCGACATGGACGGTTTTGCCTTCGGGATGATCGCGCAGCACGAGCAGCAACACGCCGAGACCATGCTCGCGACCCACCAATTGCGTTCGGGGCCCACGGCACTCGTTGCGACTCCCGCTCCGCAAGCGGCCCGCATGCCGGAACTCGACGAGGTCACCATCGCGGCCGGCCCCTTCGTCATGGGGACCGACGACGAACCGTGGGCACTCGACAACGAGCGCACGGCGCATCAGGTCTATCTCACCGACTTCGCGATCGACAGATTCCCGGTCACCAATGGGCAGTTCGTCGAATTCATCGAGGACGGCGGCTATTCCCGACCGGAACTGTGGTCCCGTGACGGTTGGCGGCATCGCGTCGACGCGAAACTCCGTGCACCGCTGTTCTGGGAACGCGACAGTTCGGGTTGGTGGCACGAGACTTTCGGCGTCGAGGCGCCGGTCCCACCGGACAAGCCCGTCGTGCATGTGAGCTTCTACGAAGCCGAGGCCTACGCGAGTTGGGCAGGCAAACGGCTTCCCACCGAGGCGGAATGGGAAAAGGCCGCGCGGTGGGATCCGGAATCCGGAAGATCGCGACGATTCCCGTGGGGGGACGTGTCCGCAGACGAGAATCATGCCAATCTCGGTCAGCGCCATCTCGGTCCCGCCGGCGTCGGCTCGTACCCGGCGGGTGCGTCGGCAGCGGGTGTCGAGCAGTTGATCGGTGACGTGTGGGAGTGGACGTCTTCGGGTTTCCATCCGTATCCGGGTTTCCGGGCCTTCCCGTATCGGGAGTATTCGGAGGTGTTTTTCGGCGGCGACTACAAAGTGTTGCGAGGGGGATCGTTCGGGACCGACAGCGTTGCCTGCCGGGGGACGTTCCGCAACTGGGACCACCCGATCAGGCGCCAAATCTTCTCGGGTTTTCGCTGCGCCAGAACGATTTCGGGTAGATCCTGACATGTGTCGGCACCTCGGCTATCTCGGGCCGCCGCGTTCGGTTCGTGAACTCCTCCACGACGGCGAAAACTCACTGATGCGACAGTCGTGGGCACCTCGCGAGATGCGTGGCGGCGGGACCATCAATGCCGACGGATTCGGCGCGGTGTGGTGGAACGGTGGAAGGCAGGGACGGTACCGCAGTACCTCGCCGATCTGGTCGGACCCGACAGTCGACGAGACGTTGTCCCACATCATTTCCGGATCCGTTCTCGCCGCCGTACGTTCCGCGACGGAGGGGATGGCCGTCGAGATCGGTGCCTGCGCACCGTTCGTCGACGGAACCTACGCTTTCAGCCACAACGGAGCGGTATCCGGTTGGCCTGGCTCACTCGCCGACTTGGCAGCAGAAGTTCCGGCCGTCGAATTGCTGAAGATGCCCGCGCCGACGGATGCTGCCTTGTTGTGGACAGTGCTTCGGCATCGGTTGAAGTCGAAGCCCGCGGAAGCCGCCGTGACGAGCCTCGTTCACGATGTGGCTGCGGCGGCACCGGATTCACGATTGAACCTCCTGTTCGGCGACGGGCAGGAACTGTGGGCCACGGCGTGGGGCCACACGTTGTACACGCGGGTCGACGAGTCGCGGGCACTGATCGTTTCCGAACCGTCCGATCGTTCACCGGACTGGGAGCAGGTGCCGGACCGGCACATCGTCTGCGCGCGTCCCGGCCATTTGATCATCACCCCGATACCGATGGGAGAACAATGAAAACCCCTACGCTCGAGGTTTATCTGACACCGGCCGAATCGGTCGACGCATTGCGAGCCGAGGCCAGGGAGGGCTTGACCGCTACGCCGAAGTGGCTCTCGCCCAAATGGTTCTACGACGCGCGTGGAAGTGAACTGTTCGAGGAGATCACGGCCTTACCCGAGTATTACCCCACCCGTACCGAACGCGGCCTGCTCGCTCGGTACGCCGACGAGATCGCGGCGTTGACCGAACCCGAGATCCTGATCGAACTGGGTTCAGGTTCCTCTGAGAAGACGCGGTTACTCCTCGACGCGATGACGGCTCGCGGAACTCTGCGAACGTATGTACCACAGGATGTTTCGGTGACTGCCCTCGAAGGTGCGGCGCAGCAAGTCGGTGCCGAGTTTCCCGGAATCGACGTGCTCGGAGTGGTCAGCGACTTCACCGGTTCGCTGCATCATCTACCCGGGGGTGGACGGCGCGCGGTCGCTTTTCTCGGTGGAACTCTCGGCAATCTCATTCCGGCAGAACGCGCCGAGTTCCTCTCGGGCATTGCAGCGGTGCTCGATCCCGGTGAGAACCTGATCCTGGGCGTGGGATTGGTGATCGATCCCGCAGTCCTCGTGCCCGCCTACGACGACGCTGCCGGTGTGACTGCTCAGTTCAATCTCAATGTTCTCTCGGTCCTGAACAAGCAACTGGGAGCGAACTTTCCCTTGGAGGACTTCCGTCACGTCGCGCTCTGGGATGCCGAGAACGAGTGGATCGAGATGCGCCTGGAAGCACTTCGTGAAGTCTCGGTGCACATCGACGACCTGGATCTGGAGATCACCTTCGCAGCGGGCGAGCAGCTGCGCACCGAGATCTCGGCGAAGTTCACCGAGGAGGGGATTGCCGCGGAACTCGCGTCCGCGGGCTTCGGGGTGCGGAAGGTGTGGACGGATCGGGATCAGCGCTTTGCGCTGTTGTGTGCGCAGCGGGCGTGAAGTGGGCGCTTGTCAGAGGATGCTGTCTCCCCCTAGAAGTGTCTCAAAAGTTCTGTAGGCGGCAATATTTGAGAAGTGTCGAGAGTAGAGATCTGCGGTGCCGGTATGGACAGCGTCCGACACCGGCGCAAGATCCACGAGATGCGCGAGTTTTACATAGGACTGGTCATCGCTCGCGCCGAGCGGATACTCCTGTTCGCCGGCCTTGCGCTCGAATTTTGACTGCGCCTCAGCGGGGTCGCCAGCCCAGATGAGATAACAGTCCTCTCGGTGGAAGCACCCGACCCCGTCATTCTTCCCCAACTCGAATATCGCTATGCCGAAGTACGGTTGATCTCGTGTCGGATGCTGAGTCATGCGATTGAACGTAGTGACATCGGAGCGCAAAAGGTATCGGTGAATACCCCGGGATTTCGCAAAAACTTGTCGGTGGGCGCCCGTAGAATCGCTCATATGTTCGAATCGAAGACTTCCGCGGACGCGCTGTTTCGGCAGCATGCGGAAATCGCGCGCGCCCACTTCCTCGAGATCGACGCGGTCACTGCGCTGTACTTGGACCGTTGTGAGGAGGATGCCGCGGTTGGAGTCAATGAGGCTTTTCGGGGTCAATTCGCGCACGTGGAGATCGCGTCGATACTGAGCATTACGGAGTACGCCGCGCAGAAAATGATTGCACTGGGATGTGACCTGCGCTGGCGACTTCCGCGGGTGGCGGCCGCTTTTGCTTGCGGTGACATCGATCTGGCCAAAGCGATGGCACTGTCCGAAGCTCTCGCCAACGTCTCCGAGCACGCGCTCGATGACATCGAGCGACTCCTCGTGGACGGTGCCTGCCGTGTAACCGGTAACAAGTTGAAGGCGCGCGCACGAGGTCTCATTGCTCGGCACGACCCTGATGGGGTGCGTGCCAGGCGAGTTCGTGCGGAGGCGGATCGGGACGTTCGGACGTGCGCGTCGCACGACGGTATGTCGACTCTGGACGGAATGCTTCCAGCGGTCGGCGCTCAGACTTTGGCCACCAGGCTCCGTGCGATGTCGATGCAGGTCTGTGGTTCCGATCCGAGAACTTTCGGGCAACGGCGTGCCGATGCACTGATCGCATTGGCGGAAGGAAAGACGTCGTTGGATTGTCAGTGCGACGGCGATTGCACCCGTAGGGATGATACGAAGACCTCCGCGCTCCCGATTGCGACAATTCTTGTGGGTGTCAACGCTTCCACCCTGCTCGGATTCGACGACCTGCCAGGCTATTTGCAGGGGTACGGCCACATCGATGCCGACCTTGCGCGCGCGATCGCCGCGGACGCCACGTGGCAGAGAGTCCTCACCCTTGCACCGTCCGAGGTGCAACATTGTTCGACTGCGGGGGCAGTCGGACCGGTGCTCGGCGTGGGTCGGTCGATGCGCTCACCGGAGATATTGCCCGCTGCGGTAAGGGATAATCGCTCGAGAAGGAACAGTGGTTCGCGGCGCGGTGAATCCACGTACCAGCCGTCCGCGGCGTTGGCGACGATTGTTAGGACGCGAGACGGTACGTGCCGCTTTCCGAATTGTGTTGTGCGTTCTGATAGTTGCGATATCGATCACACGGTGCCGTTCGATCACGGCAACCCCGCTCAGGGAGGGCCTACTGCAGAACGGAACTTGGCCTGTCTGTGTCGAAAACATCACCGACTGAAGACGTTTGGCAGGTGGACAGTGAAGCAAATCGGAGGTGGTCTTCTGGAGTGGAAAGATCCGTCAGGACGACGAACGGTTACCTCGCCCGTAGGCCCATTCTGTGACCCCGAACTGAGGTTGCCCGACGCGGCGAGACTGCATTTGACGGACGACGATGCGCTGGAACGACGTTTCGGACTTCGGGACAGGGGAGTGGAAGCGGATCTCGAATACCTCCTGGACTGGAGTGTGCCCGGCTGGCGGAAGGCACGATCTGCATCAAGACGTAACGCATCCCCACTGGCGAACGCTTTGCCGGAGTTTGCCGACTTCTGAAGGGGTTTCGTTTCTCCTGTGGCCTGCGGGTATAGCGAGAGGGCCCGAAAAATGGTGTTTGTCTGTTTATAGTGAGGCGCAGAACGGTTTCCGACCCGAGGAGAACGCGTGCGTCATCCGAAGCTCGCCGCATTGACCGTGGCCCTGACTGCAGTACTGGTGATGCCGGTAACGCAGAGCGTGGCTCAACCATTCCCCTTCGACCCCGGCAGTTTCGGCAACGGAAGCACCGGATCGTTGGGGAGCGACGACCCGGACATACCCATCGAGGACACCCTCCCGCAGTTGTCGGTCACCACACTGGTCGACGGACTCGACCACCCCTGGGACGTGGTGGCGGCCCCGGACGGTGCAATCCTGACCGGACAACGATCCGGCGGATTCTTCGTTCGCCGAGGCGACAACACGACAGGTCCAGTCGCTGCTGACCTTTCGGATCTCTACGCGCAGTCCGAAACCGGGCTCATGGGCATCGCGCTTGCTCGCGACTTCGCTCAGTCGCGCACCCTGTACACCTGCCAAGGATTCAGCGCTGGGGGAGTCACGGACGTTCGAGTGATCGCGTGGACCGTCGACGCCGGATGGACCGCACTCACGCGAACCGGAACTGTATTGCCAGGAATCCCGGTCTCGTCCGGGCGTCACGGGGGTTGCCGAATTCTTGCGGCGCAGGACGGAACGCTGTTCGTCGGGACGGGTGACACCGCGACGCCGAGCGTCCCCCAGGATCCGAATTCGCTGGGCGGCAAGGTCTTGCACATCAACGCCGACGGAACTCCGGCGGCGGGGAATCCGAATGCTTCCAGCCCGGTCTACACGCTCGGGCACCGCAACGTCCAAGGCTTGGCCGTGCAACCCGGAACCGGCCGGGTGTACTCGGTCGAACAGGGCACAAGCGTCGACGACGAAGTCAACCTGCTTACCCCCGGCGGAAATTACGGCTACCGCCCGGATCGGCTTCCCGGAACGTACGACGAATCCGTGCCGATGACCGACCCGGTGCGAGTGCCGGGAGCAATTGCGGCGGTGTGGCGTTCGGGTAGCTCGACGTTGGCTACCGCCAGCGCTGCCTTCACCGGTGGAGCTGCATGGGGTGCCTGGGACGGTGCGCTCGTAATGGGTGGCCTCAAGAGCAAGGAACTGATCTTCCTCCGCCTGAATGCCGACGGACGCTCGGTCGACGCGCAGACCTTCGGGTTGGAGAACCAGTTCGGTCGCTTGCGGTCGGTGACCCCGACGCCCGACGGCTCGCTCCTGGTGACCACCGACAACGGCGCCGGCGACAAGGTGCTGCGGGTGACGCCCACGCCCTGATCTTCAGTACCAGGCGATGACCCGGCACGGACCACCCGAACCACCCGCATGCGTCGGCGCTCCCACCATCACCGTGGCGCCGACGGCCGGAAGTGCGGACAGATTTGCGAGGGCTTCGACTGCGTACTTTCCTGAGCCCAAAGCGCTTCGGTGAGCCCCGTGGGTGGTGCTTCGGCCCGCGTCGATGCTGAGGGTGTCCGAGCCCACGGCGACGATGTCGCGCTCGCGGACGAGAAAGTCGATCGCCTCGGGGTTGAATCCCGGTGTGTGTTGCACGCCGAGTGCATCTCGATTCGTGAAGGCGCCACCGGCACCGGCCCGGGTATCCCAACCCGAGTTCATCGCAACCAGGCTGCGGGGAGCGATGGTCCCGTGGAGGGACTCCCAATCGAGGATGTCCTGGCGGGTGAGCAGTGTGTCGGGGTCGACGGAGGCTCGGGCACTGATGTCGACGACCGCAATCGGCACGACGAGGTCGGCGACGGGAATCTTCTCGACGGTGATTCCGTCCGCACTGGCGTGTGCGGGAGCGTCGATGTGCGTACCGGTGTGTTCCTCGAGGCGGAGTTCGTTGAGGTAGAAGTTTCCCCCGAAACCAGAGGACCCGAGCGAGCCCAGAGATCCGGCGGCGTCGGCGATCTTCGCCAGGTTCCTCATCTCGAACGAGCGCGCGCCCGGCCACACCGGGAACTCCGGCGTCAGTACGTGGGTCAGATCGACGATGGTCCGACCCGATGGCGTTGCCGACGCAGTGGGCTGTACAGCGCCGGCCATGACGGTCGCGCCGAGGGCACCGGTGCCGAGCGCCGCGAACATCGATCGACGGCTGATCTCCCTGCCTTCGCGTCCGATCGATTCGTAGACCTCCGACAACACCTTGGGTGAGCACATCAGAAACTCCAGATCACTGGGATCAACACCGTTGCAACTATCAGGAACCACAACAACATCGGGAGTCCGAGCTTCCAGTAGTCGCCGAACTTGTATCCGCCAGGTCCCATCACCATCATGTTCGCGGGAGTGGCTACAGGCGTCAGGAAGGAGGCCGCGGCAGCGACGGTGACCGTCATCAGAAGGGGCAGCACCGAGATGTCGAGTTCGATGGCGACCGAGATCGCGATCGGCGTGATGATCAACGCGGTTGCAGTGTTGCTGATCAGCTGGCCCAGAGTCGCCGTCACGACGAAGAGTCCGGCGACGACGACATACGGGCTTGCCCCACCGACGACGTCGACAAACGCATGAGCGAGCTTTTCGGCCGCGCCGGTCTGCTGGATTGCGGTCGACAGCGGGATCATTCCGCCGACGAGAATCAACGTGGTCCACGAGATGGACCGATGCGCCTGCTCGACGCTGATGACTCGTAGCAGCACCATCGCACATGCCGCGAGGAGTCCGGCTATCGCGGACGGCACCAATCCGAACGTCAGCATCACTACCATCGCCGCGACGACGACGAGAGCGATGACCGCGCGGGTTCCCAACGGGGCTGCCTGCTTACGGATCTGGGCAGGTGCGTCGACCACGAGGACGTTCGGATCGACGGCGGTGTGGGTGTCGAGATCGTCCCAGCTTCCTTGCAGGAGAAGCGTGTCACCGGCCGCCAACTTGACGCCCTTGGGGCCGCAGTCCTCACCGGCGCGCTGGACTGCGAGTATCACCAGATCTCCACTGTCGGTCACCATGCCCGGAAAAGCCCTGTCGCCGATCATTTCCGAGCGCGGCGGGATGATCACTTCGACCACGCCGTCGTGCTTGGTGATCAAGGGCTCTGCGGACGGCGCATCCTTTCCCATGAGCTGATACTGCTTCGCGAGGGTCTTGGCATGCCGGCTCAGGTCAGGCGACATCGACGTCCCAGCACGATGGGGGAGGACGTGAGGACCGAGAAGTACGGCGATCGCAATCGTTCCCAATACGAGCGGCGCACCGACCAAGGTGAAACTGAAGAACCCGAAAGCACCGGCCCCGGATTCCTCGGCGGCTTCGGAAACGATGATGTTGACCGGTGTTCCGGTCAAGGTGAGCATCGATCCGGCATGGGCGGCAAATGCCAACGGCAGAAGCAGTTGTGACGTCGATTTACCGAGACGTACCGCCAAGACGACCACCATCGGTACCAACGCGGCTACGGCCCCGTTGACGCTGATCAATGCGGTCAACGCGGCAACCAGCAACATGATCGCACTCACGAGACGGACTCGGGATTCGCCGACTTTCGCCAGCAGTTTCTCGCCCGCCCACGTGGTGACACCGGTGGCGTCGAGGGCTTCGCTGACGACAAAAAGCGCGGCGATGAACACCACCGTGGGATCGCCGAATCCGGCGAGCGCCTGCTCCATCGTGATCACACCGGTGGCGTACAGCGCCAGGGCAGTGCCGATCGCGATGATGCCGACCGGGATTCGGCCGATCACGAACAGCGCCACGACCAGTGCAAGCACGACGAAAGTGATGGTGATGTCATTCACGATTCGTAAAGGTACCTGCTCATACAGAACGGCCCCGTCTCGCAAGTGAGACGGGGCCGTGGGACGGACGCGAGGAGAATTAGTTGGAGGCGGCGATGCGGGCCTTCTCGAGAGCGGCCAGCGTGCGAAGAACCGTGGCCTTCTGCTTGTTCAGATCGCTCAGTCGTGCGCGAGCCGGCAACCCTTGTGCGAGTTCGGCGACCTTGATCTGCTCGTCGATCGAACCGAGCTGATCGAGAAGCCCTAGGACGCGCGTCTGGAGCGTGTCGATGTCCACGGTGTCGGTCTTGACCGGAGCGGCAACACGCGTCGCTGTGCCCGTGCTGGCGGGGCGGGAAGCGCGTGCGGGTGACGTGTCGGCGACAACCGTTGCGGCGCGGGGCCGAATTGCCTTGCGAACAGCGGCCGCATCGGGAAGGACGTCCATGCGGATCTCGTTCAGGACTCGGCGTGCCTCGCGTGCGTTGACGCGGTACTCGCGCTCTTCGTCGTCGTCGGACTGCAGCGTGCCGCCGAGCGGGCGCAGACCGTACATGCCGAGGAAGCGCTTGGCGTCGTCGATGATGCCTTCGTTTTCACGGCATTTTCCGCAGCGGGGTTCGTTGCGGAACATGTCCACGGAGTTGTCGTCTCCGCACCAGACACAAGATCCTGGGCGCCACCGCCGGATCGTCGGAACTGATGAATTCAGGGAATGAGATTCGGGCCGGGATTCCAGGGTTTGCGCGTCGATCACGACGAGCCACACTAGGCGAAGATTGCGGCGCGGTGAACACCGCCCCAACATCGACCTGGGTTTCTCGACGGTAGCGTGATCAAGATCATGTCAATCGTCGCATTCGGCGGTATTCGTGTGTCCCACAGGTGGTTTCATGATGACCGGGTGGTCTGTTTCTGAGACCTTCACGAAGACGACGACGGGCGCGTACCGGTGACCGTGAAGTCACAGGTACGCGCCCGTAGTGCGGCGCGAGACTAGGCGCTGCCGTTGAACAGCGAAGTCACAGAACCGTTCTCGAAAACTTCCTTGATGGTGCGAGCGAGCAGCGGTGCGATGGACAGCACCGTCAGCGTCGGGAACTTCTTCGACTCGTCGATCGGAAGTGTGTTGGTGACAACAACTTCCTTCGCGCCACACGTCGACAGACGCTCGGCCGCAGGGTCGGAGAGGACGCCGTGGGTTGCAGCGATGACGACGTCACCTGCACCGGCCTCCTTGAGCACCTTGACCGCGCCGGCGATGGTTCCGCCGGTGTCGATCATGTCGTCGATCAGGATGCAGGTGCGACCTTCGACCTCACCGACGACGCGGTTGGACTTGACCTGGTTGGGTACCAACGGGTCGCGCGTCTTGTGAATGAATGCCAGCGGTGCTCCGCCGAGCGAGTCGGCCCACTTCTCGGCGACACGAACGCGGCCCGAGTCGGGGGACACCACCGTGATGTTCTCGAGGTTGTAGCCCGCGCGAATGTGGTTGGCCAACTGGCTGTGTGCGTGCATGTGATCGACGGGGCCGTCGAAAAAGCCCTGGATCTGATCGGTATGCAGGTCGACCGTGATGATGCGATCGGCGCCGGCGGTCTTGAGCAGGTCGGCAATCAGGCGAGCGGAGATCGGCTCGCGTCCGCGATGCTTCTTGTCCTGGCGGGCGTACGGGTAGAACGGAAGAACGGCGGTGATGCGCTTTGCCGATCCACGCTTGAGAGCGTCGATCATGATGAGCTGCTCCATCACCCACGTGTTCAGCGGTGCCGGATGACTCTGCAGGACGAACGCATCGGAGCCGCGAACCGACTCTTCGAATCGAACGAAGATCTCACCGTTCGCGAAGTCGCGCGCGGTCTGCGGGGTGACGCGGATGTCGAGTTCCTTCGCCACCTGCTCCGCCAACTCGGGATGTGCGCGACCCGAGAACAACATCAGGTTCTTCTGGTTGTCGATCCAATTCGCAGTCACTGGTTCATGCCGTCCTTTGTACTTGCCGGTCGATCTGGTGGTGATCTGTGCTGTCTGTTGTGCAGGGCTGTCAGGTTGTTGCAGGGCCGTCAGGTTGTGCAGCTGCTGCAGCGGCATCGGCCGCGGGTGTGCCGGGACGATTCTTCTGGACCCAGCCCTCGATGTTGCGCTGCACCCCACCCGAGACGGCGAGCGCCCCAGGCGGTACGTCGTTCTTCAAGACCGTGCCCGCACCCGTGTATGCGCCGTCTCCCACGACGAGAGGGGCGACGAACATGGTGTCGGAGCCTGTTCGGACATGCGACCCCACCACAGTACGGCTCTTGTTCACCCCGTCGTAATTGACGAAGACGCTCGAAGCTCCGATATTGCTGTGATGGCCGATGGTGGCGTCGCCGACGTAGGTAAGATGCGGAATCTTCGAATGCTCGCCGATATCCGCGTTCTTGGTTTCCACGTAAGCGCCGATCTTGCCGTGTGCCCCGAGGCGGGTACCCGGCCGGAGATAGGCGAAGGGGCCGACAGTCGCGTCCGCGCCGACAACGGAGTCGGTTCCGTGCGAGCGGACGACGACTGCGCGCTCACCGACTCTCACGTTGTCCAAGGTGGTATCCGGGCCGATCACGGCGTCTTCGCCCACCGAGGTCGTGCCGGTCAACTGAACTCCGGGCAGGAGCGTCACGTCCTGTGCGATGTGCACGTCGCAATCTATCCATGTGCTCGCAGGATCGACGACGGTGACGCCGGCACGCATCCACTTCTCGAGGATCCGACGGTTCATCTCGCGGGCGAGCGTCGAGAGCTGCACGCGATCGTTGGCGCCCGCGACGAGAACCGAATCCGCGATGTGCTGAGCACGAACACGCTTGCCCGCGCGACGGGCGATCATGATCACATCGGTGAGATAGAACTCGTGTTGTGCGTTGTTGGAGTCGAGGGACGCCAGCGCGTCGCGCAGAGTTTCGAAGTCGAAGGCGTAGACCCCTGAATTGACTTCGGTGATCGAGCGCTGCGAATCGGTGGCTTCCTTCTCCTCGACTATGGCGTTCACCTCGCCGTCCGTCGTACGAAGGATTCGCCCGTAGCCGGTGGGGTCGACGGCCGTCGACGTCAACACCGTCACCGCGGCCGCGGGAGCAGCCGTGTGCTGGGCGAGGAGGTCTGCGATGGTCTTGCCGTCGAGCAGAGGCACGTCGGCGGCTGTGACGAGTACGGTCCCGGAGAAGTCGGCCGGCAACCCCTCGAGCCCACAACTGACAGCGTGCCCGGTGCCCTTCTGCTCGTCCTGAACAGCGACGGTGACGGAACGGTCCAGTTCCCCGGCGACTGCGTTCACGGCTTCGGTGACACGCTCACGATCGTGACCGACGACGGTCACCAGGTGCGTGGGATTCAGTGAGGTTGCCGCGTGAAGCGAATGCGCCAGCATGCTGCGTCCGGCGAGAGTGTGGAGGACCTTGGGAGTCTTCGACTTCATTCGTGTACCGGCACCCGCTGCGAGAACGATCACGGCGGTCTGCACTGGTTTGAGCTCCCTCTGTCGATCAAACTGTCGATCAAACTGTCGATCAAGACATACATTTCCGCTCGGGAAAGCATGTTGTTCACCAGCTCCGCCGCCAGGACTCGAACCTGAACTATCTGAACCAAAATCAGAGGTGCTGCCATTACACCACGGCGGATTGCCACGCATTGCCGAGCCTTGCGGCCGAACGCGCGAAAGAATAATCGCATGCCGACCCGCCGTAGGTCGAACCGCTCCTCCGATCGGGCCCCTGAAGTCCCGATAGGCTGAGCGTCCACAGCAGTAATTTGTGTGTCGGCGAGAGGAAGACAATGGCGACGGTGTCCGGTTCGGGTGGCGGGGATCCAGTTCCCGAACGAGTGACACGGATCCGGATGACCGGTACCCAACGTCGGCAACAGCTGATCGAGATCGGGCGGGCATTGTTCGCCGAACGGGGATACGAAGCGACCTCGATCGAGGAGATCGCCCAGCGCGCGAACGTGTCCAAGCCTGTCGTGTACGAGCACTTCGGCGGCAAGGAGGGGCTGTACGCCGTCGTAGTGGACCGGGAGATGTCGCGACTCCTCGAGATGATCACGTCTTCGCTCTCACAAAATCGCTCGAGAGTTCGAGTCGAGCGGGTTGCGTTGGCTTTGCTCACCTACGTGGAAGAGCACACCGACGGATTTCGGATACTCGTGCGCGATTCGTCCGTTGTCGCGCCCAGTGGGACATATTCGAGCTTGCTCAACGATGCGATCAGTCAGGTGGGCTACCTGTTGGCGGGGGACTTCTCCAGACGCGGTTTCGACCCCGGACTAGCAACGATGTACGCACAGGCGCTTGTCGGCATGGTGTCCACTACGGCTACTTGGTGGCTCGACGAACGGACTCCGTCGAAGGAAGTTGTCGCCGCTCACCTCGTGAATTTGTGTTGGAATGGGCTGACGAATCTGGAAGCCGATCCACAATTGGAGGGTTAACCAGGCGCGCCTGCCGCGCAGAGATGGATCGCGGTCTAAGCTGTGTTCGCTGTATCACGATCGTTTGATGGGCAAATGTCTCATTTGTTTGCAGGGTGGGTTGAATGCCGAACCGTGCCATCCATTTTGACGCTGTGAACGGGTAAGACCAAGAATTCGTTCGATGTGTGGTGATTGGAGGCCGGATCGATGGTGAGGCAAGAGCGGGCAGAAGCCACCCGTGATTCGGTGCTGCGCGGAGCAGCGGGTGTGTTCTTGCGCCTGGGCTATGCCAATGCCAGCTTGAGCGAGATCATCGCCGAGTCGCAGGTGACCAAAGGCGCCCTGTACTTCCATTTCGGGTCCAAGGAAGAACTCGCGCGGGCGGTGATAGACGAGGGTTCGGCACGTTTCGACGCAAAATGTGAGCTCTGGTTGGACCGTCGAACTCCCGCACTCGAGTCACTGATCGGTATTTCGTCGGTCATCGTCGACATCGGTGCGCATGACGCCATGGTTAGAGCGACGTTCCGCTTGTTGGTCGAGATCGGGGACTATCGGGGCTCCGGGCCGGCGACTCTGGACGTGTGGCTCGACATTTACCGTGAACTTGCCAGCCGTGCCGCCGACGAAGGTGATCTGCGTTCGGACGCGGATTCTGCTGACATTGCTCGTTTCCTGTTGGAAGTTGCGTCGGGAGTTCGGCTGATGGCAGCCGCGACCGGGACCGTTCGTGAGCTTTCGGACTCCATGAAGGCATCGTGGAACCTGATACTTCCGATCGTGGTCCCGGAATCGAAAGTGGAGTACTTCAGGCAATTCGCGGCCCGTCGCCTTGCCAGTGATCACTGAAATCACTGGCTCTCCGCACTGCTCCTTGGTCAATTTGCTGCAAATGTCCTGGTAGGGACATTGCTCTCTTTGTTCTGCATTCGAAACAAACTAAGAGTATGTTTATAGTGTTGATGGGAATCTGGAAGTCCGATCTTGCCGTCAATCTTCGGATTGCGGTATGTTCTATCGGTAGCTGAAGAATTGCTGAGAATGAAGGTTTGTCAGGGCAGGGTGACGGCGTCGGCGCACCGGGCAGCATAGGGGGCTGCCCGGCGTGTACGACCCCAGATGGGGAGTCAACAGATGGGTGACACTGCGCCGACGCCGATGCTCGACATCGGCCCGCGGATCGGCTGTGACGTAGTGAACGTCGTGGATGTCACTCGAAGTATCGAACTCTTCGGGCGGAGGTATCTCGATCGGACCTTCACCCCGCACGAATTGCAGACGTGCGCCGGGCCGGCGCGGGATCAACGATTGGCTGCACGTTTCGCCGCCAAAGAGGCTGTGGTGAAGGTACTGCGGCCTGGTGACGTTCCCGTTCCGTGGAGTTCCATCGAAATCACTCGGGCCGAGTGGGGTGGCTGTGGGGTGACACTGTCCGGTAATGCCGCGGAACTCGCGCGGGCCCAGGATCTGCACGATTTTCAAGTATCTATCTCGCACGAAGCGGACGTGGCCATCGCAATGGTGATCGCAACACGCTCGGGCGCTCGCATCGAAAAGAAGGACGACATCGCTGATGATTGATCAGGCAATTCGGAAAGTGCTCGTCGAGCACGGTCGGCTGGCAGTCGACGTGAGCACGATCGACGGAGAGGCCGATCTTTACGAGTTGGGTTTGACGTCGCACGCGAGCGTGAATGTCATGTTGGCGCTGGAGGATTCGTTCGACATCGAGTTCCCTGACGAGTTGTTGCGGAAGAGTACTTTCGCAAGCGTCAAGGCGATCGAGGGTGCGTTGACGGAGTTGGGTGCTGCATGAACGCTCCGCAATCGCAGTGCTCCACCGGAACGGCCCTCGAGCGGGCCGCACGGTTGGCCGACGAAGTTGCAGCGGTGTGGGCCGACGAAGTCGATGCAGAAGCAAGGTTTCCGCGTGAAGCTGTCGACGCCATGCGAAGCGAACGGCTGCTGTCCGTAGCTGTGCCGAGGGAACTAGGCGGCGAAGGGCTCTCGCTGCAGGAAGTGTCGCAGATCGCCCGTGTGATCGGAACGCGCTGTGCAGCAAGCGGAATGATTTTCGCGATGCATCAGACGCAGATATACTCGTTGGTCAAGCACGGCAACACCGAAGCACTACGCGAGTTTGTCGAAGAAACGGTCGACAAGCAATTGCTGTTGGCATCGGCAACCACTGAGCTGGGAATCGGTGGTGACGTCAGCCGGAGTTACTGCGCGGTGGAAGACTTGGGCGGTCACCTGCTGTTGATCAAGAACGCGCCTGTCATTTCGTACGGTGAACACTCCGACGCGATAGTCGTGACGGCTCGGCGAACACCGGAGAGTCAGCCGAACGATCAGGTTCTCGTGGTGTGTCGTACCCCAGACCTGACGCTCGAACGCACCACCGAGTGGAACACGCTGGGGCTGAGGGGAACTTGCAGTCTCGGTTACATCCTTCGGGCCACCTCGACGCCGGAGATGGTCGCCGGCGTACCGTATTCCGATATCTCCACCCACACGATGCTTCCGGTCTCGCACGTAGTCTGGAGTTCGGTGTGGTTGGGAATTGCCGACGCTGCAGTCGAGAAGGCGCGCAAGTACGTGCGTGCCGCCGCCCGCAAGCAGCCCGGGGTCACTTCCCCCGGAGCGCTGCGGCTCGCCGAAGTTGCCGCTTCGGCACAACAATTCGCCGATCTCGTCGGTGCCTCTGCGCGCAGGTACGACCGCGCAGTCCACGCGGAGGAAGGCGTTGCCGATTTCGAGGCGACGGGAGCGGTGGGATTTTCGCTCGCGATGAACAACCTGAAAGTCACAGCGTCGACAGCGGTGGTGGAAATCGTGGGGCAGACAATGTTGATCTGTGGAATCTCGGGATATCGCGAGGACACCGAATTTTCGCTCGGTCGGCACCTTCGTGACGCGCACGGCGCAGCGGTGATGGTGAACAACGATCGAATCATGGCAGGTTCAGCGCACATGGCTATCGGATACCGGGGAACGCTGTGACGACCGAGAATGTGACGATCGAGACTGTGACAGGCGAGACCGATCTGGATCGGGCCCGGGCTGCATTTCAACGTGAACTGCTCGTCGAAGGACTTCTCGTCGAGACGGAGGTGCCGGGACTCTACGGGCGTTCCGGCGTGTTCGAGGACATCGTCGACGGTATCGACCGAGTGGTGATTGCAGCGGGGCCAGGCGACGCCGCGACTCGGCTGCGGTTCCCGCCGGTGTTCCCGCGGAGCAGTTTCGAGCGCACCGACTACATCGCTTCGTTTCCCAACCTCACCGGCGCCATCAACACCTTCGCCGGTTCCAATCGCGATCACGCGCGACTGCTGGCCGATCGCGCCGAGGGACAATCGTGGGACCGCCACCTCGAGCCGACCGAGACCATGCTCGTGTCCGCAGCGTGCCATCCTGCCTATGCGCGGTACACCGGAGTTCTCCCCGAAGGCGGAGTGCTGCTGGACATCTACGGTTTTTGCTTCCGGCACGAACCGGCGATCGATCCGGCTCGCATGCAGGCGTTTCGGATGCACGAGTTCGTGACGATCGGTGACGCCGCGGCAGCGCGAGCGCATCGCGAGCACTGGATCGAGCGGGGGCTCGAGGTGCTCGGCCGGCTCGAACTCGACGCTACCCCGGTGATCGCCAATGATCCTTTCTTCGGGCGCGCCGGAAAGATGCTTGCAGCCAACCAGCGTGAAGAGAATCTCAAGACGGAACTGACGGTTCGGCTCTACGGAGATCTCGACGAGGGCACGGCGATCGTGTCCTCGAACAACCATCTCGACCATTTCGGTGTCAACTTCGACATCCGAACGGCGGAGGGGGAGGTGGCACACAGCTCGTGCGTCGGCTTCGGGATGGAGCGAATCGCGTTGTCCTTGTTGCGGACTCATGGTCTTGACGTGGCTGCATGGCCAACCTCCGTTCGTGAACGAATGGGCATCTGATGTCACGGCTCATCGACATTTCACCTGATCGCTACCGGCCCCATTCGTTGCATCAGGACGACCGCGTGTGGGCGCAGACCAACTGCTACACGGATCTGTGGATCGAAGTGTTGCATTCGCTTGGATTGGACCCCGTCCCGGCATTGGCATGTGCCTTCTCATCGCGGTTCGACGGGACTCAGTGGACGTTCCTCAAGCTCAAGGCCGAGGACATCTACGCGCTGTACGGAATCGAAGTCGCCGAGATGAACGTCTGGCGGGCACCGCTGATCCATGTCGAGGACAACCTCGCGGTTGGGATGCTGTCGACGGTTGAAGTGGACGGATACTGGCTTCCCGATACTCTTGGAACGAGCTATCACGAGGGGCACACCAAGACCACGATCGTGCCCAATCGGATCGATCGCGTTGCCGGCGAGCTCGAGTACTTTCACAACAGCGGGTACTACTTGCTGCGAGGCGACGATTTCTCCGGCGTCTTCGATCTCGATCGTTCCTCACTTCCTTCGTTCGTGCCCTACGTCGAACAGATCAGGTTGAATCCGGTTCACGCGACCAACGCCGGAAACATCGCCGAAGTGGCTCGGCGGAATGTAGCGGTTCGAGCGGTGGGTAATCCCGTGCGAGAGCTGGGACGCAAGGTGATCGACGACCTCGAATGGGTGCAGGGGGCGGGTATGGATGCCTTTCACCTCTGGTCCTTCGGGCTACTTCGTCAGTGCGGGGCCAGCGCGGAGCTGGCTGCCGACGCCAGCGAGTTCTTGGACACTGCAGGTTTCTCCGGGACAGGCGAAGCCGCGCCAGATTTCCGCAAAGTGGCATCCGGTGCCAAGAGCGTGCAGTTTCAGATGGCGCGTGCCTCCAGGGGCCGCGCGGTGGACCCGCGTGAGCAACTCGACGAGATGGCCGTGTCGTGGAAGAGGGCGATGGAAATCGTTGCCGACACAGTCGGCGTCGACTCGCATCGACACTTGAGGTTGGTCTAACAGTGCCTCGTTCGTCAGCAGACCTGCTGGCCGGCGCGATATGGCGATGCGCTGCAACCGAACCCGGATCCATATCCGACCCGGATGCCCTCGAAGCCGTGACCGAGTGGGTCGCAGCGTCCGTGCCTGGAACAGTCGTCGGTGCGTTACGTGCGGAGCAGACGGACGCCGGACGCACGAAGTCCGTTTCGTCGTCGTCTGTTTCAGAATCGTCTGTTTCATCATCGGACTGGTGGTTCGTGACTACCGTGGCCACGACCGGTGAGGGGTCGTGGCTGCTCCAGTTCGACGGTATGACGGCGTTTGCGGATGTCTGGATCGGCGGTGTCCGTGTCGCGTCCACTGAATCCATGTTCGCACCTGGGGAAGTGAGCATTCCGGCCGGAGTCGGCGCTGGTAAACGTGTCCAGGTGGCTGTTCATTTTCATTCTCTCTCCGCGATTTTGAGATCGAGGCGTCCTCGAGGACGTTGGCGCTCGTCGATGGTCCGTGAACAGGGCCTTCGGTGGATCCGAACCACGATGCTCGGTATGGCTCCCGTGTTCAGTGGTGTACCGGTACCGGTGGGTCCGTGGCGGGGTATCCGCTTGTTGGACAAGGGGATTGCCACCGTAGTCTCTGCTGTCAAGCATGCGAGTGTTGACGGCACAACCGGTCGCGTTGCCGTCAGTGCTCGGCTCACCGGATTGCCGGCCTCGCTGGAGTACGTGACCGTGCGTGTCGGCGATCACTCGCGGCAATTGGCTGTATCCGCCGGACCGGATGGATTTCTCGAGGTGTCCGGCGTCGTCGAAGTGCCGGACGCGCAGTTGTGGTGGCCGCACACTCATGGCACCCCGCGCACTTATCGGGTGACGATGGAAGCGCTCGGAGTCTCCGAGCATCTCGGTTCAGTTGGCTTCCGGACGGTGGAGGTCGACAGATCCGATGGTGGATTCCGTTTGTATGTCAACGGCATCCGGGTGTACTGCCGTGGTTCGGTGTGGGTGCCGACCGACCCGATCTCGCTTCAAGGCGACGCCGGCACCACTCGTGTCTTGGAACGCCTGGCAGAGGCGGGCCTGAACATGATTCGAATCCCGGGGACGATGGTCTACGAGAGCGACCACTTCTGGGAGGAATGCGCGCGTCTGGGCATTCTCGTGTGGCAGGACATGATGTTGGCGACGCTCGATCCGCCCGACACCGACGAATTCTTCGAACTCGTTGCCTCCGAGGTCACCGAGTTCTTGCACAGAGTGCGCGGAAATCCCGCTCTGGCAGTCTTCTGCGGCGGCAGCGAGACCGAACAGCAGCCGACCATGCTGGGCTTGGTCGATCAGCACATCCCGCTCATTCATTCGAGACTGCCGGAGTTGATCTCGACGGTGGCACCCGAACTCGAGTACGTGACGTCGTCCCCCTCGGCGCCTCGCGGGGGCGAGCAATTGGCAACGCATGTCGGAAGCGGGGTCGCTCACTACTTCGGGGTGGGTGCCTATCGTCGTCCCCTGGCCGACGTGCTCAGCGCGCGAGTACGTTTTGCGACCGAATCATTGGCATTTTCGATTCCACCGTCGAATGCCGTGATCGAGAACGAATTCGGTTCACTCGCCGTCGCGGGGCACCACCCGGCATGGAAAGCCGCGGTGCCTCGGGACAACGGATCGTCGTGGGATTTCGAGGATGTTCGGGACCACTACGTCTACGCGCTTTTCGGCGAAGACGCTCGTGAAGTCCGGTGGTCCGACCCGGAACGCTATCTCGACCTGGGGCGAGCAGCTGTATGTGAGGCGTTCGCATCGACGCTCGGATACTGGCGTCGCCCGGACTCTCGGTGCGACGGCGCCTTGACACTCGCACTGCGAGACCTGGAGCCCGGACCGGGATGGGGGGTCCTCGATTGGAGCGGCAGCCCCAAAGCTCCGTGGTTCGTGCTCCGTAGGAGCGCCAAACCGATTGCGCTCCTCGCCACGGACGACGGTATGGACGGATTGAGGCTCGACGCGATCAACGAGACCGCCGAACCTGTCGTCGGCGAGATCAGGTTTCGAGCGCACAGTCGGTCAGGTGTCGTCCCGGTCGACGTCGCGCTACCGGTCAAGGTGGAAGCGCATTCAAGTCTGACCTGGTCCGTGAACAGCCTTGTCGGCCGTTTCACCGACCTCACTCACGTCTTTCGGTTCGGGGCGCGGACATACGACGCCGTCACCGTCACACTCGAAGACGAAGACGGCGAGATGGTGGACGAAGTGGTCCACCTCCTGGGTGGTCCGGCGCGGCCTCGCGAGCGATCGGTCGGACTTGTTGCCACAGCGCGCAACGTCGGTGACTCGGAGTGGGTAGTCGACGTCTCGACGGATGCTTCAGCCCAATACGTTGCCCTCGAACTGCAGGGCTTCGAGCCCGAAGACTCCTGGTTCCACCTCGCGCCGAACGGTCGCAGGACTGTACGCCTACGGAGAACCGGTCAGGCGACGAAAGTGATCGGTCGCGTTCGGGCGCTCAACTCGCATGTGAGTGCGGCCGTGGCGCCGCCGATCACTCCGGTCACACAATCCTCGCCGTCCAAGCGGACGTCGAAGAAGACGAGTGCTACGGGAAACTGAACGGATCGGACTGCGCTGCGAGATCGCACACCGATAGAATCGAACCGGCGCACAACTCTGCCTCGGTGGGGATATTGCGCTCGGGCTGTGCGTCCGCAACCCGTCATCACTGTTCAGGAGCGCGTTCGTTGACTTCCTTGTCCTCTGCCCAGACTGCGCTCGCTGGACTCGCCGAGGTCGCCCTCGCAGATGCCGCGTTCACTCCGGTGATCGAATCCATCGGATCGGCCGCCTTGGACATCGTGGCTCCGAAGCCGGCTCGGCCGTTCATCGCCGCTGCACTCGCCGCTCGCACGCCGGTGCTGCTGGTGACAGCCACCGGTCGTGAAGCCGACGATCTGACTTCGGAACTCACCGAGATGCTCGGTGGAGGAGTGGCGCAGTTTCCGTCGTGGGAAACATTGCCGCACGAGCGACTGTCGCCGAGCGCGGATACCGTTGGGCGACGGGTGGAGGTACTGCGCAGACTCGCCAGGCCAGACGACGCCTCGTACGGATCGCCTCTTCGGGTGATCGTCACCACGGTGCGCTCCCTCGTTCAGCCGATGGCGCCAGGCCTGGGCGAGATAGAACCGATCACGTTGCGCGTCGGCACCGAGATCGATTTCGATTCCGTTCTGGTTCGTCTGGTTGAGATGGCGTACAGCCGGGTCGACATGGTGGGAAAGCGTGGTGAGTTCGCGGTCCGTGGTGGCATTCTCGACTTGTTCTCGCCCACGGCGGATCATCCGGTCCGTATCGAATTCTGGGGTGACGAGGTATCCGAGCTTCGGTACTTCTCAGTTGCCGATCAGCGTTCGCTAGCGGACGTCGACGTCGATTCCGTGATCGCGCCGCCGTGTCGTGAACTGATTCTGACAGCTGATGTTCGTGATCGAGCTGCGGCACTCGCTGCTGAGAACCAGGCTGACGCGTCGTTGGTCGAGATGCTGGACAAGATCTCGGCAGGTATCCCCGTCGAGGGGATGGAAGCTCTGCTTCCGGTTCTCAAACCCGGTGAACTGCAACTACTTTCCGATGTACTTCCCGAAGGGGCGCACATTCTTCTGTGTGATCCGGAAAAGGTGCGCACCCGCGCCACCGACCTGGTGCGCACCGGCCAGGAATTCTTGGAAGCATCGTGGACGGCGGCGTCGATCGGCGGCGCTGCACCCCTCGACACGTCGATCCTCAACGGCGGAGGAGTCGATCTCGGTGCCTCCGCGTACCGGTCGCTTCGTCATGTTCGCGAATCTGCCGAAGCTGCCGGCAGACCCTGGTGGACAGTCAGCCCGCTGGCGTCGGGAAACGGTGAAGAACTCGAACTCCCGGTGCATGCGGCACCGCAGGTGCGCGGTTCCGACGACCTGTTGGCCGAGCTGTTCGTCAGCCTTCGGGCGCACGTGAGCACGGGCGGTCGCGCGGCGATCGTGGTGGCAGGTGCCGGAACCGCAAGCCGCGTCGTGGAGCGACTCGGTGAAGCCGAAGTGCCCGCCAAGATGCTCGATGCCGGCGCTACCCCCGCCCGTGGACAGGTCGCGGTACTCCGCGGATCACTGCACGACGGACTGGTACTCGCCGGCGACGACTCGACGCCTGGGATGGTGATCGTCACCGAGTCCGATCTGACCGGCAACCGCGTTGCCGCGGTCGGCGACGGAAAGCGCTTGCCGGCCAAGCGCCGCAATCAGGTTGATCCCCTCGCGCTGTCGGCAGGGGACATGGTCGTGCATGATCAGCACGGTATCGGCCGGTTCGTCGAAATGGTCGAACGCACCATCGGTGGGGCGCGTCGTGAATACCTGGTCATCGAATACGCGCCGAGCAAGCGCGGTCATCCGGGCGATCGTCTGTTCGTCCCGATGGAATCGCTCGATCAACTCTCCCGATACGTCGGTGGGGAGTTGCCGGCGCTGAGCAAGCTCGGTGGATCCGACTGGGCAAACACAAAGCGTAAGGCCCGCAAGGCAGTTCGTGAGATCGCGGGCGAGCTGGTTCAGCTCTACGCAGCGCGTCAGGCTGCTCCCGGGCATGCGTTCGGCCCGGACACACCGTGGCAGAAGGAACTCGAAGACGCATTCGCGTTCACCGAGACGATCGACCAGTTGACCGTTATCAGTGAGGTCAAGGCCGACATGGAGAAGCCGGTTCCGATGGACCGGGTGGTCATCGGTGACGTCGGGTACGGCAAGACGGAGATCGCCGTCCGCGCCGCGTTCAAGGCAGTGCAGGACGGCAAGCAAGTGGCGGTGCTGGTGCCGACGACTCTGCTTGCACAGCAACATCTTCAGACCTTCACCGAACGAATGGCGTCGTTCCCGGTGAAGGTGCGAGGGCTGTCCCGGTTCACCGACGCCAAGGACTCGAAGGAAATCATCGCCGGCATGGCGGAAGGTGAGATCGACATCGTCGTCGGTACTCACAGGTTGCTGCAGACCGGTATTCGCTGGAAGGACCTCGGGCTTGTGATCGTCGACGAGGAACAGCGATTCGGAGTCGAGCACAAGGAACACATCAAGGCGCTACGCACCCACGTCGACGTCCTGACGATGTCGGCTACCCCGATTCCTCGTACTCTCGAGATGAGCATGGCCGGGATCCGTGAAATGTCCACGATCCTCACACCGCCGGAAGAACGTCATCCTATCCTCACGTACGTCGGCGCGTATGCGGACAAGCAGGTTGCCGCGGCCATCCGGCGTGAACTTCTGCGCGACGGTCAGGTCTTCTACGTTCACAACCGTGTCAGCTCGATCGACAAGGCAGCCAAGAAGATCCGCGAACTCGTCCCGGAGGCTCGCGTCGTCGTCGCGCACGGTCAGATGAACGAGGACACTCTCGAAAAGACTGTGCAAGGATTCTGGGAACGCGACTTCGACGTGTTGGTCTGTACCACGATCATCGAAACCGGTCTGGACATCTCGAACGCGAACACACTGATCGTCGAACGCGCGGATTCGCTGGGCCTCTCGCAGTTGCATCAGCTTCGCGGACGCGTCGGGCGTAGTCGTGAACGTGGATACGCCTATTTCCTGTACCCGGCCGAAAAGCCTTTGACGGAAACGGCATACGACCGACTGGCAACGATTTCGCAGAATTCGGACCTCGGCGCGGGTATGGCCGTCGCGATGAAGGACCTCGAAATCCGTGGAGCCGGAAACGTTCTGGGCGCAGAGCAGTCCGGCCACGTCGCGGGGGTCGGGTTCGATCTGTACGTCAGGCTGGTCGGTGAGGCGGTCGAAGCCTTCCGGGCTGCAGCCGACGGCAAACCGATCACCATGGACGAGGGCACGAAGGAAGTCCGGATCGACCTACCGGTGGACGCGCACATCCCGCCCGACTACGTCACCAGTGACAGGCTCAGGTTGGAGGGGTACCGCAAGCTTGCTGCGGCAACTGATTCCGACGGCATCGCTGCCGTGGTCGAAGAACTGGTCGATCGCTACGGCCCACTGCCCGAAGAGGTTCGACGGCTGATCTCGGTGGCCAAGCTTCGACTGCTCTGCCGCGAGTATCAACTGGAGGAAGTCGCCGTCACCGGAACTCAGCTCAAGATCTCGCCTATGTCACTGCCCGATTCCAAACAGATCAGGCTCAAGAGGATCTATCCGAGCGCGCAGTACCGGGCAACGACCGGGCTCGTGCAACTCCCGCTGCCTCGCACCGGCGGAGTCGGCTCGGATCGCCTGCGGGACGTCGAACTACTTCAATACATCGCGGACTTCATCCTGGCGATTGACGGGCGCGCCGCCGGTGCCGTCCTGGTCGAGGCGTGAGCACACGGTGAACGAATCGCCCGTCGTCGTACTGCTCGATCCTTTGCGGCCGCATGTCTTTCCGCTGGAGGCGCTCCCGTTCTTGTCCGGCGCGATCGATATCGACCCGGACGTTCCCGACTCGGTACGCGGCGCACTGCCGGCCACGACACCCGGCGCCGCGGTGACTGTGATGATGGACACCGCCGAGCCGAAGACCGAGGCGTTGTCTGCCGCTGGTGTAAAGATGATTCGCGCCGAACCCATTCACGGCGATCGGCTTGTGGAAGCGGCGTCGATCATGAACCGGTTGTGGAATCGCGGCGGTTGGGAGTCGACCCAGACGCACGAGAGCCTCTCCGTTTACCTCGTCGAGGAGACCTACGAGGTACTCGACGCGATTCGAAGCGACGACGAGAGCGATCTTCGGGAGGAACTCGGAGACCTGTTGCTTCAGGTGTTGTTCCACTCGCGGATCGCTCAAGCACACGGTGTTTTCGAATTGGACGACGTGGCCGGTGCATTGATCGCGAAACTCGTGCACCGCAGCCCGCACCTGGTCAGTTCCGGGGCGGTCGACATCGCTGAGCAAGAGCGGGCGTGGGACGCTTTGAAGGCTGCCGAGAAGGCTCGCGCGTCATCCATGGACGGCATCGCTCGGTCGCAGCCGCCGTTGCTCCTCGCCGAAAAAGTACTGAGCAGGGCCGCCAAAGCTGGTGTGATCGAAAGCGCCGATGAAGCTGATCTGGAAGCTCTGATCGAGCAGTGCCGACGCGCCGACACTGCACTCCTGGGCGCCCTGGACATGCTGATCGCCGACATTCGGATTCGTGAGGGAAGACGTCTCGAAGACGTGGAGGATTAGCCCACTTTGACGTAATTGCCCGGTAATCACCTGGCAATCGGAAAATAGCTTGGGCTTGGTGAGTGCAGTTGAAACAAACCTAAGGTATGTTTACGTACGAAATGAGCAACACTGGGTCGTTTTCTTGCATGAATTGGCCTTTGATCGGCGGTTATGTAGGGGGGTCCGATGACGGTTCATTTCTGCACTGCGAGCAGCGAGGTACGGCAACCGGCGGGGTGTTGCCGTACCTGGACGCTCGCGGTGGCTACCGATCAGCGATCCCCCAAGCCGTTCGATCCGCTGACGCCGTTCGTATGACAAGAAAGACTGATGGCAAATGAGCGTTCATGCTGAGGTGGAGAGCCGGTCGGCGGTATCGCAGGATTCCGCTCATGTCGGAACAGACTGGCGCCGGGCATACCGGAAGCGGATCGCAGTGAGCGATTCGATCACGGTCCTGTTCGTGATCGCACTCGCTCAGATCGGCAGTATGTGGCCGCATCCCATCGAGTGGCTGACACCACTTAAAGTGATCGCGTCTGCAGCGTTGGGCGGACTGTGGATGATCGCCCTCGCACGGGGGCGTAGCCGTCATCAGGCGATGCTGGGCGAGGGCAGTGACGAGTACGAGAAGGTACTGCTCGCTACCGGCCAGGTCTTCGGAGTAGGCGCATTGGCCGGGATCATTCTGGGCGTGGGAATTGCGCGAAGCTACCTCATGATCGCACTGCCCGTCGGACTCGCTGCGCTGCTTCTCGGACGCTACCTCTGGCGACGCGACATTCGAAAGAAGCGTGCGATCGGGGATTGCCGTAACTCGGTGCTGTTGGTCGGTGGACATGCGTCCGTCGTTGCTACTACGCGTGCCTTCGTGCGGGAATCCTCGGCAGGCTACGACGTTGTGGGAGCGTGCATTCCGCGTCGGGCGACCGCGTTGGACGATCACATCGTTGTCGACGGAGCAGCAGTCCCGGTAATGGGCAACGAGTTCGAGGTAGTCGAGGCGATGCGCGCAAGTGGCGCAGACACCGTCATCGTAACCGGGACCGAAGACCTCGGACAGGTGGGCATTCGCAAACTGATGTGGGACCTCGAAGCCGAGGGCGTCGACATGGTGGTTTCACCGGTCGTGGCCGATGTGTCGAAGGCTCGCTTGATGTTTCGCCCTGCGGCGGGACTCCCGTTGATTCACGTTGCGCGGCCGCGCTACCAGGGCGCGAACCGGCTTGCGCCCGCTGTGTTCGACGCGGTGTTCTCGATGCTGATGATCCTCCTCGTGGCGCCGGTCATGCTCGCCGCTGCCGCTGCAGTCAAGTTCACGTCCAAAGGCCCGGTGTTCTACAAGGCGGAACGCATCGGCCTCAACGGGAAACCGTTCCCCATGTTCAAGTTTCGTACCATGGTGGAAGGCGCCGATCAGCAGGTTGTCGATCTGATGGGGGACAACGAAGGCGCCGGAGGTGTGTTGTTCAAGATGCGTGAGGATCCACGAATCACGTCCGTCGGCAAGATCCTTCGTCGATTGAGTATCGACGAGCTACCGCAGTTCTTCAACGTCATTCGCGGAGAGATGAGCGTTGTCGGCCCACGGCCGCCATTGCGTCGCGAGGTCGAGATGTACGACGACGAGGTTGCCCGGCGCCTGCTGGTCAAGCCTGGCATCACCGGTCTCTGGCAGGTAAGTGGTCGCAGTGATCTCTCGTGGGAAGAATCTGTTCGACTGGACTCTTCCTACGTGGAGAATTGGTCTATCCTGCAAAATCTTTCGATCATTACTCGTACCGTCTCAGCGGTCGCGAAAAGCGACGGAGCGTACTGACTACGCGGTTGGTGCCGGCGCGGATATCCGCGCCGGGCACCAACCTGTCAGCTGTCGAGCTCAACAATGCGAGAACAGATTCTTGACGTAGCCGGCAGTTTGGTAAACGTAGTTGAATGCCCACGTCCCGATCGAGAGTTCCGGACGGCTTGCGACCATGACCAGTTCTCCTTGATAACACTGCGAAATGATGTGCCGCGCCCGCGAGATATGAGGAACGAACGTCACGACGATGACAGTCTTCCATCCGTTGGCATTAGCCATTCTCTCGATTTCGAACCCCTCGCCCTCGGTGGTGGACGGTGACGGGACGAAACAGTCGACAGGGAAGTCGAACGTACCCTCGCAGATCGACCGCATCTTCTTGTCGTTGTCGCCGTAAGGATTCGAGAAGATCAGGCGTGGTGCGTAACCGTCTTTCATCAGTTGGATTCCGACCTCCTCGCGTCCGTCGTGTGCTCCGCCGAGGACAACGATAGCGTCAGCACTTCGTGGTGCATCGATCTTGGGTGAGACGAAGACGGGCCAACCCGCTGCCGCACCAAGGGCGAGGAGTGATAGAGGTATGCCCGCAATCTTCAAGGCCGATTTGATCTGTTTGATGGCCCCACAATACCTGGACCCAGGAGACGACGATGACCGGATCGCAACCACTTCGGACGGTGGCGGGGTTGACCGCCTTACGGGATGCCTATGGGCAGAACATGTCTGGACTCGTACCTGAGACCGGTGTGTATCTCGCCGACGACGGTTGGTGGATCGCTCTCACGGGTGCACCCGATCCCAGCTACAACCTTGCATTGGTCCATGGGGGTGATGTGCGGAAAAACACGGTCGCCGTTGTGGAACGAGTGCTCGCAGAGCGACTGCGCACCGTTGTCATGCTCGCCGGGGCGGGTCTGGATGCCGCGACCGTCCTCGCGGATGCAGGGTGGGTGTGCGTCGGTTCGAGTTCGCTGCGCGCGCTACCGAATTCTCCGTCAGCGCCGGATGCCGCGGTGCGGATCCTGGAAGATGGCGACCTGCGTTCAGCACGACAACTTGCGGAGGATGTTTTCGGTATCGATCGCGAATCTGCGACTCTGGTGTATCAGGAGGCGGCCCCCGACCGACCAAGTGAGCGTTCAGTCGTCGGCCTGTTCGAACTCGACACGCTGCAGACCGCAGCGATGCTGTCGTTCGGTAAGCCCATCAGCACTGTGTGGGCGGCCGGAACCAGGGCGCAAGGACAGCGGCGCGGACATGGGTTACGGGTCCTTCGGCAAGTGTCGGCAGCCGCATTCGAGGCTGTCGGCGACGGCGCCGTGTGTGGTCTCGCCAGCGCTGCCGGCAATGCTCTGTACGACGCGAGCGGAGCCGAAATCGTCGAGTACTGGCAAATGTGGTCGCGACCGCGATGGCTACTTGGTAGCTGACATCAGCCGTCAGGTATGTTTGTGTGCGTTCGGCAAACTTTTGGTTTCTTTCAGCTACGCTTCAACGCGCGATCCAATCGGGGGTACTCAAGATGGCAGATTCGAGTACCAGGGATGCGGCGATACGTCGCGAACTCGGCGTTCCGCCCACTTTCGACCTGGTGAGGCATGCACGAAACCTTGCAAGAGTGTTCTTCCCCGCTCTTGTCATCGCATTGCTCGTCGGTGGGATTGTCTACGCTGTGCGGGGAAGCGCGACACCGGTGTATCAATCCGACATCGTCGCGGAGGTTCAGTCTGCCTCTCAGATCGTCGTGACGGACGCGAACCTCGGCCAGTTGGTTGCCCCCTATGTCGCACTGGCCACCGATAGCGATGTGGTTGCCGCCATCCACGACCAGTTGAATAACGGGTGGACGACAGCGGATGTCTCAAGCCACATCTCGGTGACGCCCGGTACTTCTCCGGCATTGGTATTCGTCAAGGCGACTGCCTTCAGTCAGGCTGACGCGGACGCGCTGGCACGAATAGTCGTCGCCACCTTGAGCGACGCGCAGGCGCGACGCAATGCAGACACGCTGGATCGTCGTACCCGAGTTCTCACCGACGACATCGCTCGATTGAACGGGGACTTGGACGCAGCGCGGCGAGAAAGCTTGGACGAATACGAGACACCCGCCGACGATCCGACTATCAAGGCGGATCTCGACGCGAGGCTGGAGCAGTTGCGCCAGTTGAGATCGACCGTATCCGGTTCCGACCGACTGCAGTTGCTTTCCGCCCCCGCGGGAACGGGTCTGCCGGTTGCGCCGAAGCCACTCGTCGAGTCGGCGGTTGCGTTCTTGGTGGTCCTCATTCTCGCTGCCGAAATCCTCTCTGCCTACCGGGGTCGATTCAGTTCGCGAGTGACCGACGCGTGGGCACGTCGAACGGCCCGGAAATACGGAGCCTCACTACTCCTGCAGCACTCCGAAGCCGCTGAGTTTCCGCCGAACCTCGCGCTGACGATATGCCAGCGTGCAAGTCTCGGTGATCATGTCCTGGTGCTTTCGGGTGACGGCGTCCTCTCCACATCATGGGATGTTCCTGCGCACGTGCGATCCGGGGTCTCCCGATATTCGCTGAAGTCGGACTGGTGGCGCCGATTTGACTCCAATGGAACCGGGTTTGCCCTGGTTGTTGTCTCCGCACAGCACGCCAACCAACGGGAGATCGTCGAATGCCTCAGGGCTTTGGCCGAAGTCGATGTTGCGCGAACACTGGTACTCGTGGGTCCGTCTGCTCCCGAGCCTCTCCTCGACGTACTTACCCTCGCGGTGCTGCGTCGCAGACGCAGGCCCGCAAGTTCAGTGAAACTGGCGGCCGAGCCGACCAACTCGGCCACGAACTCACAGGCCCCGTCCGACAGCGCCTGGGTGAAGTCCGGTGCGCCGCGGCTGAACGAGCCTTCCGTTGCCGTGCCGTACGGAATGGATACTTCCGCCCTGGATTCGAGGAGGGATCGCGCCAGCCTGGTGGATGCGAAAACGGTCAGTATTGCGAAGAAGAACCTGCCGAAGGCTATGCCCAAGCCGAGCGCAGGGGTCGAGCTCGAAGAGCCGCAGATCGTGCAGGCTGTTGATGTCGAGGGCGCCGGAGTCGAGGCGTCCGCAGTGGAGATTTCCGGAGCGGAGTCGACCAGCAATGATGCAACTGGTGTCAAGGCGTCCGGGGAAGCCGACGGCATCGACTCCGAAGCCTCGACCGAACGAATTATGCTGACCTCCAAAGATATAGCGGAAATTCGAAAGAGGAGGCAAAGAACTCGCGTGAGCCTTATACGTTCGGATTCAGCAGACGGACAGTCGGAATCCTGAAGGACCGGGCTTTCACTAGATCTTGGGTGTGCTGCACCCTCCAACTGCCTGTTTCACCGCTGCGAGTGCGGGTTTCGGAGTGTAATTGATCGTGACCAGACCGAAGTTCTGTTCGATATCCGAAGTGTTGGTTCCGCGATCACGCATGCTGTAGATGAAAATGCGCTCGATGTAACCGAGCACCTTTGCTTGCGCGAATCCATCCGAGATGATGTTGGCCTGTAATTGCGGGCTGACGGCGGTCGGGCCTGTACCTGTCGGAGCTCCGAATTCGGTTGCCCAGACTTTCTTTCCGCTGTCCCCGTTCTGCACCATCGATTCTCGCATCAGTCGGATCCTGTAGAAAGTGTTCCAATTCTGGGTGGACGAATCCGAAGGTAGCGCAGGCCAACTGTACGGATGGATCGAAAAGACATCGAATGAAGACTTTGCTCCTGCCGCGTACATACCCTTGAGATATGTGACCGGTGAGATGTCGGATCCGTTGTCGACGGCCGGTGCCAAACCGCCGTTGAGAATCTTTGCACCCGGTTGTACCGCACGGATACTTTCAGATGCGGCTTTCAGGAGTGCAGTGTATGTGTTCACATTCGGCTTGGGGCGGAAGAATTGTGTCAGGTTCGGTTCGTTCCAAATCTCCCAAGTGCTGATTCTGTTCGAGTACCGTTGTGCTGCTTGTTGTGCAAACTTGGCAAACGCGGCCGGATCGGATGGATACCCGTGGGTATCGTTGACCCCGGCGACGCGAGCCCAAGCCGGCGTGTACGTAACGATTCCCAAGACGCTCAATCCTTGGAGACGTGCTCGATCGACGACGCGGTCCGTTGTGCTCCAATTCTGTTGGCCCTTGGTTGATTCGACGGCGGACCAATCGACGTCGAACCTGAGCCAGGTCGCGCCGGCATTCTTCATTGCGGTCAGTTCTGCATCGAGATCATTCTGAGAGAGACCGTTGAGTGGGGCGCCCGCGGCGATCCCTAAACCAACGGAACTGCACGTCGAGTTCGGGGTTGGGGTTGTTGTTGGAACGGGACTCGGTGCACACGCGCTCAATGACCCGACAGTCAACAGGGCGCAGGCGAGGGACAATCGAAGTCGACTCACGCCGACCACCTTCTTTCCACAGTGACTCGAAACCGGTGCGGGACAGACAAGTTGGAAGCCGAACTAGATGACCAATCCGACAAATCAAAGAATTGCATGAATTGGGTCACTTGGCACCAGTCTCGAAGTCGGTTCTGCAGTACTTCCGTCCGGTTGGGTGCTACTGCGAAATGCGCCGGTTGGTATTGTCCGATTTTCTCGGTGACTGTGGTCGAAAATGATCAATAGTTCAGAGGCATCCTCCAGTTTCGTTTGCATCTTGCAACACGGCCATTGCGGGCTTCGGTTCGAAGTCGAGATCCAGAAGGCCAAAGTTTTGTTCGCGATCACCGGGATCGGAGCCGCGGTCCTGGAGACTGTAAACGAAGACCTTCTGAACGAACCCGAGGCTACGCGCTTCGTTGAATCCGTCACGCAGTATCTCGGCTTGCATCGACTCGGTCACAGCGTCGAGACCAGTTCCTGTTGGTGCCCCGAATTCGGTCGCCCAAATAGATTTGGTCGAGTCGCCGTTTGCAACCATTGTGTCGTGCATCAGCCGCATTCGATAGAAAGAGTTCCAGTTTCGAGTCAACGGGTCCGAGGGCAGTGCCGGGTAGGTGTACGGATGCATTCCGACAACGTCGAAGTGTTGTCCAGCTCCATATTCGTAGATGTTCGCGAGGAACGTCGTGGGGCTTATGTCAGCGCCGTTGTCAGTTGCGGGGGACAAGCCACCGGAGACAATTGTTGCGCCCGGTTGCACTGCCTCGATTGCTACGCTCGATGCGGCGAGCAGCTTCGAGTAATACTCAGGATCCGGCGTCGGATTGAAGAATGTTTGGAGATTGGGCTCGTTCCAGATCTCCCATGACGAAATGGAATTCGAGTAGCGGGCAGCGGCAAGCGCCGCGAACCTACCGAACGCGTCCGGGTCGGCCGGACGGGTATGCGTGTCAGGACTCGTCGCTGCCGGATCTCTTGCCCAGGCAGGCGTGTAGGTGATGAGACCGAGAATCTCGAGCCCGGAAGATTTCGCGATGTCCACGAGGCGATCGGTTCCGGACCAGTCGAAGGTGCCCTCGGTACTTTCGATGGCGGACCAGTCGATGTCGAATCTGACCCAGTGCGAACCCGATGATCGAATAGCTTCCACCGTTCGATCCATTTCGGCGTCACTCATTGCGGTATAGCCGGAACCAAGTGCGATGCCAGTATTGTCTGACGAAGGTTGAACTGCGCAAGGTTCGCCGGTTGCGGTAATCGAAGAATGGACTACCAATCCGACAATCAACAAGACCACTGCGACTGCGGCGACTCGACGTGCCTTAGCCATCGATGAGCTCCTTCAGCAGAGCCGGAAGATTCTTCTGGATGTCATATCGGTCCTCTACCTTCCGCCGGCCGATGCGTGACAATTCGGATCGTGCACTCCCGTCCTCCAACAGTCTCGTTATCTCGGCTGCGAGTTCTACTGAATCAGATGGCTCGACGAGCGATCCGGCGCCGTCCCCCAGCAGCTCGCTGGTGCCGCCGAGATCGGTTCCGACGACTGGCACTCCGATGCTCATTGCTTCGAGTGCCACGAGTGGGCCGGCTTCGGGAGAGGTGCTCGCAGAAATCGCGATGTCCCATCCTTTGATAGTTGCCAGTGAATCGACATATCCGAGAAATGTGACGCGACCCGCCAGATCCGGCTGCTGTGCGCGTTCACGAAGTACTTGTGCGTACATTTCATCGCCCGGGAACGGAAGTCCGGCGATTTCGAGTTGGACGTCTACTGTGCGGGCGATGGCATCCATCAACACCAAGTGGCCTTTCCACGGCGTCAGTGACCCGATGATTCCGACAACTCGGCGTGCCGGTGATCGAACTTCCGTTACCTCAGGGGGAACTACAACACCAAGTCGTGACACCGAGGTGGGAATTCCCAGCGAAAGAACAGGAAGCGATGTCGGTCCGGAGACGGCGACTGCTCGTCGGATCCCGGGTTTTGCAATCCGTACGACGAATCGTTGTTTTGTGCTCGAGAGAGTGTCGTGGACAAGCCACGTTGCACGTTGCGGTACGCGGCCGAGCCTGATCACCGGCAATGCGAACAGTGAGTTGACTATCACGGTCGAGCTGGCCGACTGAGCCCGAGACGCAATGATGCGCCCGGCAATTCGCCAATTCTTTGCAACTTCGAGAATCGCCAGGACGCGTGCCAGACCCCCTTCGCCTCTGAGCGACAGGGTTGGTAGCGTGACCGTTTCGAAGTCGACTGACGCGCGTGCGCGATCCCTCAGCGGCCCTTCCGGACAAGCCAACATTACCGTGAAACCCTGCTCGTGTGCCAAACGCATCAGTTGGAGCATGACCAGTTCGGCGCCGGAGATCTCTCCAGTGTGGCTGACGAAAATGATCGTTCGTGTCATTTTACTTCCCTGTCGGGTTTTACCATTGCGAGTGGCGACTTCCCGCCCGCGAGCGATACAAGTGCATAGATTCCGACTGTCCCAAGTGGAGCGAGAACCGAAACGACTGGCCATGGCACGCCCAACCTTTCGACGCAGATCGTTCCTGCCACTGTGACCACTGCGCAGAGGGCGACGGCCGCTCCGAGCGGGAGCATCGGAAACATTCTGTGAACCGGCAGACTTTGCCGCACTACAACCCAAATTGCAACGAAAAGAAGCAGTTCGGTCGATACGGTCGCAACTGCCGCTCCGTTGAATGACATTCGAGGAATTAACACGATGTTGACCACGATATTGAAGAGTAAGCCGCCCAATGCAATCCACGGATATATTCGATGCCGGCCGCTCGCAACCAGGATCATCAACCCCAACTGGGTGAGCATCGAGAAGCATGCGCCAAGCACCAACAGTCGCGTCGAGGTCCCTGCAATTGCGAACCGCTCTCCGTACAGAAAGGTGAGCACTCCGGTGGCAGCAGGCCAGAACGCGGCGATCGATGCGCTCCCGAGAACTGTCAGGACGATGAATGTTTCGCGGCTTCGTTCGCGGAACACTGCCACGCTGTCGGGCCAATAGGACACGAGAAGTGTTGTTACCGGGGTGACTACGGTGATTGCGACGATTTGCAGAAGGTCCGCGAATTTGTACCCGATGGTGTACAAGCCGACCGAATCGAAAGTATCGAGCTTGCCCAAGAGCAGCACATCCACTTTGGACAGAAGCGTGACCAAAGCGAAGCCGATGCTCAAAGGGATTGCTTCGATCAGCATTTCCCGCCACCTACGAAACTGCGCTCGTGACGACGGCCTAGGCCCGGCGACGCCCTTTCGGACACCGCGCACTTTCACGACGGCCGCGACCACTTCGTTGATAACCGCAGGGATGACGAGAACGAGGAGGATCGGCTGCCACAAAACCGCGACGATGGTCGCGACAAGCTGGGCGAGTTGCCCGACGCCCTCGGCGATCGCGACATACGTCATGCGCAGGCGGCTCTGGTACATGACGGAAAGTGCATGGCTGGGAGTGGCAACGACAACGACCAAACCAGCGACCGCCGTTGCTTCGACCACTTCTGCGGGGTAGCGGAGAATCCAGACATAACCCACCGCGACGATGTATCCGAAAAGACCAAGGGCGACCCGTAGGGATATGAACGCGGTGGTGACCAGCGAAACTTCCCACGGATTGCACTCGACCAACTTCGCGAGCACCACTCGGCCGACGCCGAGATCGGTGACGACGGACAACAATCCGAGCAATCCGAAGATGAGGGAGAACTGACCGAATTCGTCAGGGCTGATCGAACGCGCGATCAGAACCGAGCCGGTCCACCCCATCGCTGCCACTGCGATCCGGCTTCCGAGCATGATCGCAGTGCTTCGGCGTGCATCGTTCGCAGTCAAATCCGGAGCGGCCGGCCCGTGGATTTTCGTCTCTCGCTCGCGACGTTCCTTCTCGAACTTGTCGATAGCGGCCTGGCGCAATTCGGCGAACTCTCGCGGCGATACGGGCTCGGTGCCCGTCGAATTGCGATTCGTCATGAGCAACTCACACGCTCAGCCCTGCAGTGCGGTACGCGTCAACCGTGTATTCGGCTGTTCGGGTCCACGTCGATCGGGCCGCGACACGTGGCGCAGATATACGGAGTGCGGTGTTGACATCGTCGTCCAGGACGACTGAGCGAAGAGCGGCCAACCAGGAAGCCTTGTCGTGCTTGCGGACAAGCACGGCGGCGTTGTCGGCGAATTCGGTCAGTGCTCCGACCGCACTCGCAACCACTGCCGCGCCGCACGCCATGGCTTCGAGTGGCGGCAGACCGAACCCCTCGTAGTGGGAGGAGTAAGCGACAGCAGTTGCGGCGGAATAGAGTGCCGGAAGGTCTTCTGTCGCGACGTAACCCAATCCTCGGGCGGAACGGGGCGCGTCGGGGCCAGTCGAGCCGGAGCCCGCCAGCAGAAAAGGAATCGACAGCTCCGTGCACGCTTCGGCGACCAGAGCGACATCTTTTCGAGGTTCGATCGTTCCGACCTGCAGCACGAATCGCTCCGGTAGTTTCAATCGCCGCCGAACTTCGGTCACTGCAGCTTCGGTGGGGATCGTGGCCCAGGATGCGGGTGCCAGCGGCGTGACAACGGCATGCCGACCGCTCAGTGCGAGTATTCGTTCGGCGGTGAAGTCCGATACTGCAATGACGACGTCGGCCTTGCGTAGCGCCGCGGACAGGAGTCGGCGTTCGCCAGCTGCTCGATATCGACTGAAGGCCCACGGAACGTCGAATACCGACATGTCGTGAAACGTCGAGATCTTCAGGCCGCCTTGCCCGATCGGGAGGTCGACGTCGAGGCTGTGGAACAAGTCGCTGCCCGCGACCGGCACCATCGCCCACGCGGCTCTGCGTGCTCCGGAGGCAACAGGGCGCGTCACGGCGCGCACTCCGGTTGGAATCTCATCGACAGCGTCGATTTGCACTGTTGCGCTGAGGTTCGTCGATTCGCTGATCAGTGGGGAGAGTTCTCGGAGTAGTTCGCGTGCATAGGTTTGGACGCCGCCCCCACCAGGTCGGAGTGCCATGGCTCCGAGGGTGATTCGTGATCGGATATCGCTTCTTTCTCCGAGTGGTGTTGAGTCAGTGCGCATCCCACGGTTCCAATCAGTAGCCAAAAGTAGAGGTCGAGGGGAAATATCTCGAAATATGTCGAGACGACAGAAGCGACCGCGGCCGCGACGATCGAGGCGCTGACACCGAGAGCCAAAGCGCCGTCCGAGCCGGGAAGCACACGCGATGCCCTCAGCGCGGACGCTCCGGAAGATATGAGGACCAGGACAAAAATCCACAAGCCGATCGGTCCGAGCTCGACTGCGACTTTCATGTAGTAGTTGTCGGGCTGATAGGGGATCAGCCCAAGTGTTGTCGCGGCCTTGATCGTCATCGTGTTGAGCATCGGTTGCGCTGCTTCCGCCGCCTTTGCTGCCGCGGATCCTGTTGCGCCCAGACCTTGCCCGAGTGGATGCACGAACAGCGAGCTGATTGTCGACGACCATCCGCTACCGCGTTCTTCGAGACTGTACGACGAGAACAGTGGTTTGACGATTGATGGTGGTGCCAACAGAAGTACAAAGGGAACGGCAGCGGCAGCCGCGCCGAACAACATCAAGATAGACCGATACTTGTATACGGCAATCCAGAGAAGCCCGACAGCCAACCCGATGTAGCTGGCCCGCACAATCGAGACTCCCATGCCTACGACCATGATCGGAGTTGCGGCCAGAAAGATAATGTTGCGCAGCCGTTTCGGATCCGCGAGAGCGACCGAAATACCGACGATCAAACTCAGCATCACGAAGAGACCGAACGCAAACGGA
Source organism: Rhodococcus sp. Ni2 (assembly GCF_021352185.1). Taxonomy (NCBI): domain Bacteria; kingdom Bacillati; phylum Actinomycetota; class Actinomycetes; order Mycobacteriales; family Nocardiaceae; genus Rhodococcus; species Rhodococcus sp. Ni2. The sequence goes on along the minus strand of NZ_WOXZ01000001.1, from coordinate 404,481 downwards.
CCGGTGAAAGTGCTGAAGCTTCGCAAGATCGAGCCGGTGATTCGAATCTGTTCGGTGTAGCTGTAGCCGAGATCCACCAGGTATGCAGGCCCTACTGCTTGCTGAAGGAGTCCGATGACTGCTGTCAGTATCCCCATACCCATCAGGACGGACACGAGATGATCTCGGTCGTCCCGCGAGAACGGTGCGCGCCAGAGAATGACGGGTATCAAGATGTAGAAGTAGGTGATCTTTATCGATGTCACCCCGGCGATACCGGACAGAAGCAGTGCTGACGCGGAACCGAAAGCTACCCAGGCCGCGGCAGCCGGCCACCAAGGCATCGAGGGGCGCACTACCCGAAGGCGATTGGGGCTGACGAAGGTGCATCCCAACGTGAGCAGGAGCAACCCCTCCTTCCAACCGGCCATCGATGTCCCGCCGGGAATGATCGCCAACAGACCGTGGAGCGGAGCGAACAGTGCAACAAGCAGCAAGCCGCGTTGTGGTCGCTGGTAGATCGCAACGACGATGGGTACTGCGAAGATTGCAGCAACAAACATGAATGATGTGTTCACGCGATGAACCGGTTCGCATTCGCCGTGTCGGCCCGAGGGACCGTCGTAATTCCGAATGCTTTCGCTATCGAAGAAATCGCCTTTGTTTGCACGATATTTCGGAGGTCACGATGGTAGGACGGGTGATCGCCGACCGGTGGCATGATCGCGTCGAACGTTTGTCCTCGGTGAGTCATCCGGGCAACGCCTTCGGGTCCGCGTTGCTGATTGAACCATGCGGCGTCCGCGGGGGAGAGGATGACGGTGGTATCCACCCCACGCTTGCAGAGTGCCTCCAGCATTACCTCAGGAACCTGCGTGATTCCCCTGATTCCCAGAAGCTTCCACGCTGGATAGGGGAGACGGGACTGCAGTACGCCTTTCACCCGTCCGCGGAGGGGAAGTTTCGTGGTTTCGGCACCTGGATCGATTCGAGGAGCCTCCGGCAAGACAGCATCCATCAGGGACTTCTTGCGCCTCACCGACCACAAGATCATGTTTACGAGTATTGTCGATCTCGCACCCATCTGGAGCGCCATGGACGCTGAGGTCCATGCCCCCGAACACAATCCGGTCATCACGAGGTTTCTCGGATCTGCGCCGAGTGCGGCAACGGCAGTGCGTGCGTCCTCGTCTGCCGCGTGTGAATAGACCGACGTCGGATTGTCGGCGTCGATCGGACCCGAGTCGCCGACCCCTCGTCGGTCGAATCGGAGACTCGTGACCGAGAGAGCCGCGGCCTCACGAGCGATGGTCACCCACGAGCGGCCAGGCCCGACTCGATGCTCGATTGCAGTAGTGAAGAACAGTAGTCCGCGCTCGGGAGGCGCATCGGTGGTCGATATGTTGCCTGCCTCGGATTCGGGAGAAGTTGCGGGATGCGTGCGGATCGCGAAGAGCTCCTGAGCGCCGAATCGTTCCAACGTCTCGAACACCTCCTCGCCGACTTCGGTGACCGCGACGCGAGCTGTGGTGGTGATCGCGGGAGTGAACGCGGAGGAACTCGTGGGCGCGTGGCGATCCAACCACTGTGCGATTTCGCTGATGTGTGTGTAGGGGATGTCGACGTAGAAACTGGGAGGCGACGTGAACGCGTCGTGGTTCTCCAAGATCATCATCTCGGGATCAAGAGTTGCTGCGAGCCCGGCGACAGCTCTGCTGTCCAGTACCGAAGACTTCACGGCCAGAAGGGTGCGTGGACGTCCGAGAAATGGTCCGGTGATGCGGAGACGTGACAGTTGGTCGGCGCATTCGGGAGCCAGCACGCCACCCATGATCGACACACGTGAGTCGGCGGGATCGTCCTCTCCGACGCTGATCGCGTAGAACGCACGTTGTTCCCTGAGGTAGTTGCGGCCGGTCAGAATTGGGTCCCACAGGACTATCGAGTTGACGTGTCCGCACTCCTGCAATGCCGACGCTGCCAGGAGGGCCCCAACTCTCAGTCCGACGATGCTGACGGATTCCGCGCCCGCTCGTCGGACATAGTCCACAGCGCTGACGATGCTCTTCAGCCAGAGGGTGAGAGCGTCAGGATCGTCTTCGGCACCGGCCGAGTCGCCGACTCCCGCGTACTCGAAACGAAAAGCGGCCATACCCTGTGCCGCGAGTTTTTCGCCGAGAAGTCGCATGCCGCGATAGGTGTCGATGTGCTCCTTGCCCAGCGGGGGACACATGACCACGGCTTCTCGGACAGTTCCTGAAGAGGGCACGTGAACGAATCCGAGCAACGGCCTGTCTGCCGACCCGAACCACGTGGCCAGTTGAGTCTCGATGGTGATCACTCCGGTCAAGATCGGTTGCCTGTATGTTGCTAGTAAACATACCAGTAGTCTGTTTGATGCCGATCCGGCAATCTCTAGGTTTGTGAAGCGCCAAAAAAGCGCATAGGAGTCCGAAAATGTCAGGTGTACTCGTCCATGAATGGATAGAGCGTTCGGGCGGCGCAGAGAAGGTGCTGGACGAGTTCGTCAACTGTTATCCGGACGCTGACCTCTATTGTCTGTGGAACGATGCTCCCGGGCGTTACTCGACAACCGATGTCAACGAAAGTGTGCTCGCTGCAACGCCATTGCGTCGTAGCAAAGCGCTCTCATTGCCTGTCATGCCGTTCACCTGGCGAGGGTTGGAGAACCGCGGCTATGACTTCGCGCTGATCAGCTCCCACGTGTTTGCCCATCACGCAACATTCAGGGAGCAGTCTGCGCGATTCCGGAAATTCGTCTACGTGCACACCCCCGCCAGGTACGTGTGGAATCCCGAACTGGACGAGCGTGGAAACTCGCCACTCGCGAGGCTGGGATCACCCATTCTGCGCAAGATCGACCGCAAAAGAGCGTCGGAGGGAGCCTCGTTCGCAGCGAACAGTGTGTTCGTCAGTCGACGGGTTGAGCGAGCCTGGGGCGTGCAATCACGGGTCATCCACCCTCCGGTGGACGTCGACCGGATCTCCGCCGTCGAGGATTGGCGGTCCCGATTGAGCGAAAACGAAATTCAGCTACTATCCAGTTTGCCCTCGCCATTCGTTCTCGGTGCCTCGAGGTTCATTCCGTACAAGCGTTTGGACTGGGTGATCCGGGCAGCCGAGCGGGCCGGAACGGCTGCTGTCATCGCAGGGTCGGGCCCGGAAGAGGATCGGCTCCGCGCGATGGCTGACTCTGCGTCGGTTCCCGTTCGAATTGTTCGGCGCCCCTCGGATGCGTTGCTTTTTGCGCTGTATCAGCAGGCACTCGCATACGTCTTTCCGGCGATCGAAGACTTCGGAATCATGCCGGTGGAGGCAATGGCTGCGGGTGCGCGCGTGATTACGAACAGCATCGGGGGAGCTTCGGAAACCGTGACACCTGGTGTCGACGGACTCCATTTCCACGACGACAGTTGGGAATCGGTGGCCGAGTGCATCCGAGATGTCGCCGCAGTGGACGTGAATGGTGCCCGCTCGTACGAGAAGTACTCCGTGCGCAGATTTCGTTCCGAGATCGCAACCTGGACCGGTGTCCCGGTGTTCGGCTACGCGAACAGCGCGGAGCCCCAGTAGCTCCCGTCGGCGAGACCGCCGGGGCAAGCGAAGACCGCAGAACCGACGTGCTGGATGTATTCGTTCAGCGCATCGTGTCGTGAAAGGTTTTGCTGCATCGGAACAAACTGCTCGACCGGATTCCGGCAGTACGCAACGAAGAACAGTCCCGCGTCCAGGTGGCCGAAGCCATCGGAGCCGTCCGTGAAGTTGTATCCGCGGCGCAAGATCTGAATCCCACCGAGTTCCTCGGCAGAGGCCAGGCGCACGTGTGAATCCTCCGGGATGACGAAGTCGTGTCCCATTTTGGAATCGAGATCGAGCTCGTCGAACTCGTCCTTGCCGCCGAGCGGCGCTCCGCTGCGTTTGGAGCGGCCGATGACAGCTTCCTGTTCCTTGAGTACTGCGCGATCCCACTGCTCGATCAGCATGCGGATTCGTCTGGCGACGAGGAATGATCCGCCCGCCATCCAGGCCTGATCGTCAGTGGGATCAACCCAGACGTGCTGGGCGAGTGCGTTTGGATCTTCCGCCTTGATGTTGGCTGTTCCGTCCTTGAACCCGAACAGATTTCGTGGTGTCGCCTGCGTCGTCGAGGTCGAGGATGTTCGTCCGAACCCGAGTTGCGACCATTTGACCGACGCGGTCCCGAACGCGACTCGCGCGAGGTTGCGGATCGCATGGACGGCAACCTGGGGATCGTTGGCGCACGCTTGGATGGCGATGTCGCCCCCGCTCCGATTCGGGTCGAGGTTGTCCGCACGGAAGTGGGGGAGATCGAGCAGGGCAGCAGGTTTCTTGTCTGCGAGCCCGAAACGGTCGTCGAAAAGTGACGGTCCGAATCCGATGGTCAGGGTGAGTTGCGACGGCGCGAGATCGAGTGCCTCACCCGTATCGCTCGGTGGTGCATACGGACCGTCGCCGGTCGCTCCGTCTTCGGTTGCTTCCTGACCCGCCGTCATTCGTTCGGCCATCGCCGTCCACGTCTGCAGCAGCGTGATCAGTTCGTCGCGCGACTTCGTCGTCACATCGAAAGCGACGAAGTGCATACGATCCTGGGCCGGCGTCGTGATGCCTGCCTGATGCTCGCCGCGAAAGGCGACCACGTCTGCGTGATCGGCGCCGGAACTCTCGTCGGCGGTCACCCGCCCGATGACGGCACCGGCACCGGCCAGAACGGCGCCGGCCCCCACGGCGCCGAACAGTCGGCGTCGTGAGACTGCGTGCGGTGCTGCGTTTTCCGCAGCGGGTGTGCCTTCTGGTGAATCAGTCATCTACTGTCCCGCGACTACTTCCTGGACCTGGCTGACCTCGGCGGACAGTGCATCGATTTTACGCGAGAGTTCCTGACGCTGCGCCTCGGTGACGGTGTCGTAGTACACGAATCCGTCGCCGACCCGGAACTGCGCCAGCGCAGCGTCGAGGTCGGCGAATCGGTCAGCGATGCGCTGGGCGAGCTCGGGATTACGTTCCTGCAGAATCGGGTTCAGTGCCGCGATCGCCGCTTGCGAGCCGTCGACGTTGGCCTGGAAATCCCACAGGTCGGTGTGCGAGAAGATGTCTTCCTCGCCGGTGATCTTGGAAGTCGAGATCTCGTCGAGCAACCCTTGAGCGTCGCCGGCGATCTTGGTGGGATCGATCGTGTAATCGTCCGCGTTCACCTGGTCGGCAAGGTACTGGATGTCTTCGAGCAGCTGATCGGCGACCGCGTTGGTGTCCGGCTGAAGCCCGGTCACCCACAGATCCTTCTCGAGGCGGTGGAACCCGGTCCAGACCTGACCGGGCTCGAGATCCGCTTCGCGAAGGTCCAGCTTGGGATCGAGCTCGCCGAAGCTCTCGGCTTCGGGTTCGATGCGCTCGTAGTAGGTACGTGCGATCGGGAACAGTGCCTTCGCCTGGTCGACGTTGCCGGACTGGACTGCGGCGACGAACTGAGCTGCGGTGTCCTGCAGCGCGACGATCTGGCTGCGGATGTAGCGACGGTAACCGTCGGCGGCTTCGGCGAGCTGGCCGCTCTCGTCGGTGGCCGCCTGCGAATCGCCTGTGACGACGAAGTCCTGACGGATGCCGGTTCCGACCATGCCCGGCTTGCAGGCGAGCTGGTAGGTCGCTGCTTCAGGGAGAGAGACGATCAGCTGACGGGTCAGTCCTGGGCCGATGTTCTCGACCTCGCCCATCGCTCGATCACCCTCGGCGAAGACGTAGAACTCGGTGACCTTGGAGCCGTTGTTCGTCACCTGGAAGGTCGACGTGCCGGTCGTCCCCGTCGTGGCGCTGACCTCACATGAGTCGTCGGTGGCGGTGACCGTGATGTCGCCGTCGTTCGCCGTCGTCTTCTCGGTGCACGCGGCGAGGGAGAAGGGAAGTACCGCGGCCGTGGCCAGTACGAGGGTGGATTTACGCATGTCGGCAATGCCTCTCAGGATTTTTCGGGAACGTGTGTGTCGTGCGCAGGCGGGGTTGTCGGTTCCGATGGGCTCGACGGAAGGGGACGTAGGAAGAGCGCGAGGACGACTACGAGGTAGACGACCCATGCGACGGCTTGCAGGACGGTCGGGTCCGGGCGGAAGTTGAAGATTCCGGCGAGGACGGTGCCGTACCAGGTCGACGGGTCGTAGCCGGGTGTCAGGTTGAACGCGAGATTCGAACCGCCCGGCAGGACGTTTCCGGTCTGCAGAGCGCGAACACCGTACGAGAGGATTCCGGCGGCTACGACGATGAGGAAGATCGCCGTGTACCGGAAGAACGTCGTGAGGTTGAGACGGAGGGCGCCGAAGTACATGGCGACGGTCAAGACGGCGGCCAAGAGAATTCCGAGGAGCAGTCCGACCAGCGGCCAGGAGCTGCCGGCGGTGTTCTCTGCGTACCCCACCATGAGCAACGCTGTCTCGACGCCTTCACGACCGACCGCGAAGAATGCCAGCGACAAAATGGCGACGGGTCCGGCAATGAGCGCCTTTTCCATCCCCGCCTTGAGATCTCCGGAAATGTTCTTCGCTGCCGTACGCATCCACAGGACCATGATCGTGACGATGACGACGGCGATCAGGGAGGCAACGCCCGCGATGATCTCTGCGGTCAGGCCGTCGACCGTCGACGTTCCGTAGTGGATCGCGAAGAAGATGATCGCCACCATCGCGACGGCGATCGCGACGCCGAGCCACACCCATTTCAGTGCGTCCTTGCGCTGCGCCTTCACAAGGTAGGCGGCGAGAATCATCACCACGATGCCCGCTTCGAGGCCTTCGCGCAGACCGATCAGGCCACTGCCGAATAACTGGGTGGCAACTGATGGTGTGCTCGCGGCAGCGAGTACCGACACGGGCACGGGCGACTCCTGACAGGAAGGGTGTAACAGCTTCGGACAAGTTCGTGAGGCTAGGCCAGCCTTAACTCAGAAGAAGATACTCCATCATCGACGGCGAACCATGCCCTCACCTGTACTTTTGCTGTTCTTTACCAATGGATTCGGGAGTAGTTCACTCGCATGTGGATGATGGAGGGGTGTACCGAACTCCCGCAGCCCGCAGAAGTCCCCGGCGTCTCTCGCGAGCCGTAGCAGCAGTAGCTGCCGGAACAGCTTTGCTGGGCGCAGGCGTCGTGGCTTGCGGATCGAACGAACCGAAGGTTGCTATTCCCGAGGGCATACCCCCAGGTACCGGCTCTCCGACGCCGCCGATCGACATCAATGCTCCCGGCCGCAGTGCTGATCAACTCGCCGACTGGGCAGCGGGATTGTCGGACGACATCGGGATCGGGACGACGGCACTCGAGGCCTACGGGTACGCCGCTGCGGTCATGGCCGAGACGCTTCCCGGCTGCGGAATCGGGTGGACAACTTTGGCCGGTATCGGCAGCGTCGAGAGCCGCCACGGGACCTACGACGGCTCGTCGGTCGACGCGTTCGGCCAGGTTGCTCCGATCATTCGGGGAATCCCTCTCGACGGTGGCCCGGGAGTTGCCGAGATCCCCGATACCGACGGCGGGGCGATGGACGGCGATCCAGTGCACGACCGTGCGATGGGGCCCATGCAGTTCATCCCCGAGACGTGGCTCAAATGGGGAGTCGACGCCAACGGCGACGGCCGGGTGGACCCCGACAACATCGACGACGCTGCCCTCACGGCCGCCCGCTACCTGTGTGCACGCGGGGGAGACCTCACTTCCGCTGCCGGATGGCAGCAGGCACTGATGGCGTACAACCTCTCGGGCGACTATCTCGCGCTCGTTCGTGATCGTGCGTCGGCGTATTCAGTCGGGGTACGGCCGGACTGACGGTGATCGATCCGCAGGTCGGACCCGTGACCGCGCGTCGATAAAGAAGCCTTCGGCCCGTGCGGTTAGGCTGTGTGCTGGCACTACAGAGGTGCTGGCACTGCAGAGGCCCAGCCGCGATCGTGGTCCTCTTTCGACCGGAGGGGTCGGAGCCCAAGTGTCAAGCACGCAGAGCGTGCCCCAATGCGAAGCCCATTCGAAGGAGAACCACACAGTGGCCAGTATTGAGCAGGTCGGAGCTCGCGAGATCCTTGATTCCCGTGGTAACCCCACGGTTGAGGTCGAGGTTCTGCTCGAAGACGGAAGTTTCGCCAGGGCTGCGGTGCCGTCCGGCGCTTCGACGGGTGAGCACGAAGCCGTCGAACTGCGCGACGGTGGCGCACGCTACGGCGGAAAGGGCGTCGAGAAGGCCGTGGAGGCTGTGCTCGGCGAGATCGCTCCTGCCATCATCGGCATCGACGCAACCGAGCAGCGCACGGTCGACCAGGCGCTGCTCGACGCGGACGGCACCCCGGACAAGTCGCGTCTCGGCGCAAACGCTCTGCTCGGTGCCTCGCTTGCCGTGGCTCGCGCCGCCGCCGAGTCCTCGGGCCTCGAGCTGTTCCGCTACGTCGGTGGCCCCAACGCTCACGTTCTCCCTGTCCCGATGATGAACATCCTCAACGGTGGCGCGCACGCAGACACCGGCGTCGACGTCCAGGAGTTCATGGTTGCTCCCATCGGCGCACCGAGCTTCAAGGAATCGCTGCGCTGGGGCGCCGAGGTCTACCACTCCCTGAAGTCGGTTCTCAAGGAGAAGGGCCTCTCCACCGGTCTCGGCGACGAAGGCGGATTCGCGCCCGACGTCGCAGGCACCAAGGAAGCACTCGACCTCATCACGATCGCCGTGAGCAAGACCGGCCTCAAGCTGGGTACCGACGTCGCGCTCGCTCTCGACGTCGCTGCCACCGAGTTCTACACCGACGGCACCGGCTACAAGTTCGAGGGCAAGAACCGCACCGCGGCCGAGATGGCGGCGTTCTACGCCGAGCTCATCGACGCCTACCCGCTCGTTTCCATCGAGGATCCGCTCGACGAAGACGACTGGGACGGCTGGGTCGCACTCACCGATCAGATCGGCAACAAGATCCAGCTCGTCGGCGACGACCTCTTCGTCACCAACCCCGAGCGCCTCGAAGAAGGCATCGTCAAGGGTGCGGCCAACGCACTCCTGGTGAAGGTCAACCAGATCGGCACCCTGACCGAGACCCTCGACGCCGTCGATCTCGCTCACCGCAACGGCTACAAGACGATGATGAGCCACCGTTCCGGCGAGACCGAGGACACCACCATCGCCGACCTCGCGGTTGCCGTCGGCAGCGGCCAGATCAAGACCGGTGCTCCGGCACGCAGCGAGCGCGTTGCCAAGTACAACCAGCTGCTGCGCATCGAGGAAAACCTCGGCGACGCAGCACGTTACGCCGGCGAGGTTGCGTTCCCGCGCTTCGCTTTCGAGGCCTGACGGAAATCTAAGATTCAGTAGTGTCTGCACAGCGCGGTAAGCCACGATCCCCCGGCGGAAGTCCGGGGGGTCGTGGTTCCCGTCGTGGGGACACACCGTCGCGTGCGCGTCGGGACAGTGCCCGACGCCCACGCGTGTCGGAACCTTCGGTAGATCCGGAAGCAGTCGATTCCGCTGTGACAGGCCCCGCGCAACCGGGGGTCTCCGCCGAGAAAGCGTCGGCGCGAGGGTCGAAGTCGGCCCGGGGGAAGAGCGGAACCAACAAGTTCTGGTCTCGGCTTCCGAAGTCGGACAACACCATTTTCGGCTTGTCCACCAGTCGGGCAGTTGTGCTCGCGATGGTTGTGCTCATGCTGGCGCTGACACTGGCAGTGCCGCTCCGTACTTACATCAGCCAGCGTTCGGATGCCGCGCAGGTGGCGGCCGAACGTCAGGTACTCGAGGAAGAGCTGCGAAAGCTGCAAGGGCAGAACGCGCGCTTCGACGACCCTGCGTACATCGAAGCTCTTGCACGAGAACGCCTTCGGTACGTCAAACCGGGCGAGACCCCGTTCCAGGTTCAGCTTCCCGGTGACTACAAGGAACCCGAGAAGAAGCAGGAAAAGGAAACACCGCTCACAGGCCCGTGGTATCGCGATCTGTGGCAAACGATTTCGGAACCGCCAGTGGTTCCCGAGACGACGACACCGGCCCCGATGCCGTTGGCGCCGATAGAGCCAGAAGAACAAGGAGTACCCACCGGGTGAGCAACACGTCCGAAAATTCCCCACAGGTTTCACAAGCGGATCTCGACGCCGTTGCCGCTCAATTGGGCCGTGAGCCACGCGGAGTGATCGAGATCGCGTACCGCAGCCCGGACGGTCAGCCGGGCGTGGTCAAGACCGCCCCCAAACTTCCGGACGGAACACCGTTCCCGACGTTGTACTACCTCACGGACCCGCGACTGACTGCCGAAGCGAGCCGTCAGGAATCCGCCGGCGTCATGCGTGAAATGACCGAACGCCTGACCCAGGATCCGGAACTTGCCGCGGCCTACCGACGGGCATACGAGTCGTACCTTGCCGAGCGGGACGCGATCGAATCTCTGGGAACCGACTTTGCCGGCGGTGGAATGCCGGATCGTGTCAAGTGCCTGCACGTGCTGATGGCACATTCGCTTGCCAAGGGGCCCGGCGTCAACCCGCTCGGTGACGAGTCCGTCGCGTTGGCCGGTCACGGAAAGCTGCGCGGCACTGCAATTCCCGCGGACTGGCCTGGCATCGACGATGCCGACAACACCGACCGGTGACTCGCCGTGTCGCCGCAGTCGATTGCGGTACCAACTCCATTCGACTGCTGATCGCGGACGTCGGCGCCGACGGTCGTCTGGTGGATGTCCGGCGCGAGATGCGCGTCGTGCGACTCGGTCAAGGTGTTGATGCGACAGGGACATTCGCGCCCGAGGCCATCGAACGCACCCGGGTCGCGCTGGTCGAGTACGCGTCGATGATCGCCGATGCCGGAGCAACCGCCGTTCGCATGGTCGCCACCTCGGCTACTCGCGACGCTGCGAATCGGGAAGAATTCTTCACGATGACGCGGGACGTGCTCGGCGCGGTGGTTCCCGGATCCGGAGCAGAGGTCATCACCGGCGACGAAGAGGCGCGCCTCTCGTTCAGCGGTGCTGTGGGAGAACTCGATCCGTCGGAGGGCCCCTTCGTGGTGGTCGATCTCGGCGGCGGATCCACCGAAGTTGTCCTCGGCGACACGTCGGGCGTCCAGGCTGCGTACTCCACCGACATCGGCTGTGTGCGCGTCACGGAGCGGTGCTTACCGTCGGATCCGCCTACAGCAGAGCAGGTTTCCGAGGCGACGGCTTTCGCGACCACGAAACTTGCCGAGGCGTTCGAGGCCGTACCCGTCGAGAAGGCGCACACGTGGGTGGGTGTCGCTGGAACCATGACGACGCTGGCCGCGATCGCGCAGGATCTTCCGGAGTACGACGCCGAGAAGGTGCACCTGTCGAGGATTTCGTTCAATCAACTGTTCGACGTGTGCGAGCGTCTCATTGCTATGCCTCGGGTTGATCGTGCTGCCTTCGGCCCGATGCATCCGGGGCGGGTGGACGTCATCGGCGGCGGAGCGATCATCACCACGGTGCTGGCTCAAGCGTTCGAAGCCAAAGCCGGGATCACCGAACTGGTTGTCAGCGAACACGACATACTCGACGGCATCGCGATGTCGGTAGCTCAGACCGACCCGATAGTCTGATCCCTGCCGCACCCGACCCGTCGGGTGCGGCAAGGCCCCCATAGCCCAATTGGCAGAGGCAACGGACTTAAAATCCGTCAAGTGTCGGTTCGAGTCCGACTGGGGGCACCACGTAGATCCTCCTGCACATTGAATCGAAAAACCCCGCTCGTCCTCTTCGGACGGGCGGGGTTTTCCGTGGAGCAGTGACTGACCACCACGTGGCTACTGAGCCCAGACGGTCGTCCCTGCAGGAGCATTCAGCGTGTTGACGAGATCGATGCCGGCTACGACAGCCGCGCCGCCGCCGCCGAGGATCGTTCCGGCGACACCGCCGATTCCGGCGCCTGTTGCGAGGCCACCCAGGCACAGTGCCGCGGCGACGGGGAGTCCGACGATGGTCAAGCCCAGCGGAGCGCCGACAGCGCAACCGATTCCGGCGCCGACGATGGTGCCGAGCAGGCTGCCGACCTGAGTGCCGAGTCCGAGTTGGCTCTGGAAGTGCGCAATCGCCCGATCATTCTCCTCGGGCGAGGCGACGGGCGTCCATTCCTTTGCCGCAGGCGCACTCTCGGGTCGAGGTGTTGCCTTCGCAGAATCGGTGATCGGTGTCAGCGTGAGGGTCTTACCGTCTTCACTGATCGTGCGATCGAAGGGGAACTGTAGATCCCCGAGGTTGTATGCGAGAGGCAGGGAAACAAGGTCGGCTCCCTTGCTGTCCTGCAAGACGACGGACTTGCCGTCGCCGGACACCTTGAACAGCCCGGCGTCGATGGTGGTGACGATCGACTTGTCGACGACCTTCGCTTCGTAATTCACGTCGGTCGACGGATCAGCTGATGCGATCCCTGTTGATGCTCCGACTGCAGCGACCGCTAGAGCAGTCACAGCCGCCTTCTTGAAGAAACCCATAGTTCAACCCCGTGTTCGCCTGCGTGTGCTCGCAGAAATTCGACAACTTCGGACATTGGTAAACCCCCGACAAAGCCTTCGTATTAAAGCAGACCGAAGTGACGGAAGGGATAGTTGCGCTCGGGCCGACCGGAAGCGGCCGGTGTAATCGAATGTGCAGCGTGCAGTAGCAAGTTGTCGAACATGTGTGCGAAAATGTGGAGATGCGGTTGACCGAGCAATCCCCGGACTGCTGCCCCAATGGACACCGGCTCACGGCGAACACATGCCTTGTCGGTTGGGAGGTCTGCGGGTGTGCCTCGGCGGAGAATGGCGGACACAGGACCCATTACTGCAGGCGATGTGGTGAAACTGTCCGGACGCCGGAGTGTGTCGGCGTGAATCCGCAGAAAAGTCGGTGGAGTTGAAGTGCTGTTACGTTGTGTTTCAAAGAGATTGGCGAGAGCCTCACCCGGCGGATCGGTGCCGGGTGAGGCTTGTGGATCAGGTAGGCGGCGCGACGGGTGCGTCGCTGCTTCCTCCCGAGCTCCCGCTCGACGAGCCGGTGCCGAACAGTAGGCCGAAGAAGCCGGAGATTGCGCCGAAGAAATCGAACATGGGCGAGCCTTTCGCGAGGACGAATGCGGTCACGACAAGTGGCCGACTTGTGGTGGTGTTCAGAGAAGTTCCGTCGACATTGACGGCAAAGGCGTCGGACGAAGGCCGACTGCCGGATGAAATGTACGATTCGCCCCGGTTTGATACAAGTCTTTCCCGAGTAACAGTTACTTGAGGCTTAAATTATCGGGGGTGCCTGCCTGATCTGGGGTGCCCTGCCTGCTTGGGTGGGGCAACCAGGCAGGGCAGTGGTTGGCCGTCCCTCTCAATACCGACCTACGGCGAACCATCGGCGTTGAAACTACCCACAGTTCGTGACGTGCGCCACTTACGTACCGGTACCTTCGTTAGCCGAGGTCGGACGTTGCGGCGAAGGCGGTCGTCGACGTCCCCGCGGGGACGTGGTTCATCGAGAAATCGCGGTCCCGATCAGGGTTGACGACGCTTGCCAACAGGAGCATGGCGGCGACAAAGAGAACTCCTGCGGCGAGGTAGGCGATTCTCACGGGCAGGCGCGGGCGTCGATCTGAATTCGTGGACATTCACGTTCTCCATCGGTGCATGTTGGACGAACGCCTAGTTTAACGATCAACTAATGAAAGGGTGCGAACAGTGACGCAAGATACGAAAAGGCCCTCGATCTCGGGGGAAATCGAGGGCCTTTCCGGTCGAACGTCGGCGCCGCCAAGCACATAGCGTCACCGACCCACTATCGGTGTCGAGCGTGACCCCTCATGTCCGACCCCACTTCTCGACACTATCCAGTAACTTGCGACATTGTGGATGATTCGGACATTGTCGTTCGGATGGGGGAGATCGCGTCCGCAGCCCCTACTTTCGTCCGGCAGCCCATTTCATTCCCCAGTTGTAGGCCCGATCGAGATCTGACTGACTGCCGTTGATGTACTGAACTTCGCGCGTCACCGTCACGCCTTGACCTGAACTTTGGATGAGCGCGATCGCGCACAGTCGCTCCTGGTTGCTCGCGGAGTCGAGTCGCACTTCCACCTCCGGCCCGTTGGTGGGATACAAGGTGACGACGCCGTCCACGGCCGCCCAGTTGGGAGCGCCGTCGTAGATCATCGCGAAGATCAGGATTCGCCGGAAAGCGCTTGGGTCACCAAGATTGACGTGCATGTTCTCGCCGCCGGTGTTCGCGCCACTGCGGTCGTCGCCGTCGAGGGAGATGTAGGGCGGAGAAGTCAGTGAACCGAAACTGTTACCCAAGGCCTGAACTACTCCCTTGGACCCGTCGGCAAGTTCGTAGAGGCATCCGAGGTCCAGGTCGACCGCACCAGAGCCTGCGCCGGCGAGCTTGGCGAGAAAACCGGTCTTCTTCGGTGGAGCCCCCTGTGACCAGTTGAGGTTCACGCGCATATTGCCTTGTCGTTCACCCGCCTTCGCGAGGTTGACCGTCGGCGCCGATTTGGTGAGCGTGATCTTGCTCAGGCTGACCGGTGCTTGCGACGGAGTGGACTCGCCGGAACGTCGGGTGTAGTCGATTGCCATCGTGATAGTCCTTGTCTGAACTCGAATGAGTCCGATCGTGTTACCCGTCGAGGAATCTCCACCGACGTGATCGGCGATCTCCGGCCATTGTCCCTCATGTCTGATTTCAACCGTGGGTATCAAACTCGCCGCACCAACTTCCGGCAGACCAGCAGTTTGCTGATTACTGTGTCTGTGGGCAGACCTGACTCCGAAATAGGTCGGACGTACTGGTTGACACCGCAGTGCCCAATTACGGGAGAATTGCTGAGTCGGACGTCCGATTCGATTGCGTCGTGGGAGCGGGAGGTAAGAGATGTCAGTCCTGTCTCTTCTTCAACCCCACCAGAGAGAAAGACTGACGCCCGCCCAGCGCGATGACGTCACTCGCGAGCAGATAGCCGTCACCTTCGGCGTGCTGCCATGGGCCGCTGCCGTCCACCTCGTCGTCACACTCGGGCTGACGTTGTATGTGATTCCGCCGGACAGCGGACTGTTACCAAGCCTGTGGCCATTTCTGTCCGGCGTGATCGGGTTGGTGGGGATGTGCGTGGGTCTCGCCATTCATTTCAACCTGATCACACCCACGTACCGGATGTCCTACGCGTTTCTCATCGTCGAATTTGCTGTAGTCGGGATCCTGTATTCCTCGCTCGCCCTGGTCCTGTACCCGATCCTGGACGATTCCGGCGATCTGATCCTGATAGCGGTCACCACATCGATCACCGGTGCCGGAGCCGTGGCCACCGCGATGTTGCGAGTGGTGGGGGTCACCTGGGTCCTGTCCAATCTGATAATCCTCGGGGTGGCATTCTGGCTTCAGCCGGGACCCGAGTTCGAACGAATTCTCATTGGAATGATCGCCTATGGCGCGGCTCTGATCGGCGGCACGATAGTGGTCTCGGGCAACCTGGAATCTCGCTATCGAGCTGAATTGAGCGCCGCGTCGGAACGATCGGTCGTGCAGATGCTTCTCGAAGACTTCGAAGGCAACGCCGGGGACTTCGTGTGGGAGACGGACCAGAAAGGCAAGTTCAACCGAATCCCGACGCGGCTCGCGGTCGAAGCGGGGCTGGACTCCACCGAGTTGCAGGGAACGGCGTGGCAGGACCTGTTCATGGAGTTGGGCACCCTACGGATCCCCGGCGGGATCGATGCGCTCATGGAGTTGCAGCAGGCCCGCCACACGAAGACCGCATTCGTCGACGTGCTCGTTCCGGTCCGAGTTCACGGTGAAATTCGGTGGTGGCAGATCTCCGGACGCCCGCGCCCCGGCCGTACACCCGACGAGTTCGTCTGGCGAGGAGTCGGTTCCGACGTCACGGAAGTAAAACTGCAGAGTGACGAGATCGTGCGGATGGGTCGTGTGGACGCACTCACCGGTATGCCGAACCGGCACAGCTTCTGGACCGAGCTCGAGCGACTGCTGCGCGAGCCGTACACAAGCGAAAGTGGTCTCGCGTTGGCCATGCTCGACCTCGACAACTTCAAGTCGGTCAACGACACACTGGGACACACCGTTGGCGACGCGGTTCTGCGAGAGGTCGCGGATCGCCTGTCCGAAGCCGGCGGGGTGTCACAGTTGTTCGCACGTCTGGGGGGAGACGAGTTCGCGGTTCTTTTCACCGATGTGGGTGACAGCTCACAAGTTCGTACTCTGCTCGGCCGCTACATCGAAACTCTGCACGAGCCGATCACAGTGGCCGGTACGCGGTTGGAGATCGGATGCAGCATCGGGTACTACCTCCCCGACGAGCTGCCGTCCTCCGCCGACGAGATGATGGGCGCTGCGGACCTGGCCTTGTTCGCGGCAAAGGAATCCGGGCGCGGGGCCGTACGTGAATATCGAGACTCGATGAAGTCCGTGGCCGATCGGCGGGCCCGCCTGCTCGAAGATCTGGGAAACACTGTCGCGGAGAAGGACCTCGAACTCGAGCTGTTGCCCAGGATCGACGTGGTTTCCCGCGAGATCGTGGCCGTGGAAGTCCGCGTGATCTGGCACAACGCCCGCCTCGGTGCCGTTACGTCCGCCGAATTCATGAGCGTCGCAGACGACACCGGTTTGGCGTACTCACTGGGGACTACCGTCTTCGAGTTGGCCTGCGAGGCGGCGTCCCGCCTTCCTGATCACCTGCGGGTAGCCGTCGCGGTATCGACGCGTCAGCTCGAATCGGATTCCTTTGTCGTCGCGATAGGGGATTCGCTTCGACGATCAGGTGTCAGTGCACATCAGCTCGAGCTCCAACTCAACGAATCATCGGCGATCACCGACGAGTCCAAGTTTGCGTTGCACGCCATCGCGGACATGGGAATCGCGCTGACCGTGGACGAGTTCGGCGCCGGATTCTCCTCGCTCGCATCACTGTCCGGCCTTCCGTTCACCCGAGTCCGGATAGAGCGCTCCATTTCGGGTGCAGTGCCTGGTGGACGGTCGATCCTCGAAGCTGTCGTGGATCTGGTCGACGCGTTGGGAATGGAGGTCGTCGTCTCGGGAGTCGACGGTGAGGAGGACTTGAAGTCCGTGGCCGCTGCAAGGGTGAGGACTGTTCAGGGATACATCGCCGGCGGAGCCATGTCGGTCGACGCGGTCGCAGCGGCGGTAGCAGGCCGACGTGGGTGACCCGGCAGTACTCCGTAGGCGTCGCGTCGGGACGTCGGTGCGCAAACTCGGTCGCAGCGGCACGGAACAACACCTCTCGGATTACGATCGCCGTCGCCTACTCGATCGACGACTGCGGTTCACCGCGCGCGTACTGCCGTGGTCGTTTCTGACCGCGGCGGTTGCCTTGTCAGCGATCGTGGTGCTTCTGCCGGTGGATGCCGGATGGTTCACCTTCGCCTGGTCGAGCGTCATGCTGTTGTCGAGCGCTGGATTCAGTGTGTATTGGCTCCGGCGCTCGCGTCTCGGCGTCTCCGAGTCCCAGACCACCGAACTGGTGGTACTCACAGTCGAAATCATTGTCTGGGGAGTGCTCCTGGCGTGCTTGGCTCTCGTTCTCTTCCCGATGCTCGATCCTCGTGACGAGTTGGTACTGAGCTCGACCTTGATCGGTGGGATCGCGGTCGGCGTGTTTCCCACCATGATGTTTCGCGGAATCACTGTGGTCTGGATCAGCCTGGTGGGAGTCGGGTTGGCCGGGGCGTTCTGGACGGAACCGGGCACATCGCGTTTCGTGCTGATCGGGGTGCTGGTCGTCTTTGTAGGTTCGCTCTACAGCGGAACTTTGCTGTTGGCCAAACTTTTCGAGAGACGGCTACGCGCCGAACTGATAGCCGAGGACGAACGAGATCTCGTCGAGTTGTTGCTCAACGATCTCGAAGACGGAGCACAGGATTGGCTCTGGGAGACCGATTCGCGCGGTATCGCCAGTACCGTGTCGTATCGCTTCGCCGAGCAGGTCGGTTTGCCGGCAGCACAGATTCGGGGCCGCACAATGCACGAGATCCTGATCGGGATCGGCGCGTCCCGAACAGATGTGGGCAGGAAGTCCCTTGATCTCCTCGCCGCGAATTTTCAAGCCGGGACGGCGTTTCGGGACCTCACCATGCAGGTCGTCGTTCGGGGCGATACTCGCTGGTGGTCGATGTCAGGTCACCCGGGCAGTGGCGATGGGGCGACCTACGGGTGGCGCGGTGTCGGATCCGATATCACGCACTCGTATCACCAGCGCCAGAACATCTTGCGATTGGCAGAGATCGATTCGTTGACCGGGCTCAGAAATCGGTACAGCTTCAACGCTCAACTGTCTTCGCGGATTCGGGACGGACACAGGGTGTGGCTGGCAATTCTGGATCTGGACAACTTCAAGTCGATCAACGACCGGTTGGGACACCACATCGGAGACGACGTGCTTCGCGATGTTGCCGGCAGACTGCACAGCGTTCTGCGATCGAACGAGATCTGTGGCCGACTGGGGGGTGACGAGTTCGCCATCGCCTTCGACGACCTAGCCTTCGACGACATCGGGAGTGCAGATGAGGTGGAGAAGAGATTCCAAACGATTCTCGACTCATTCGAACGACCATTTTCACTGGTCGGCAACCAGATTCGCATTCGTGCCAGTCTGGGGTACGGCTCGATGCCCGACGACGCCGACAGCCTCGAAGACCTGGTGATTGTCGCGGACCTCGCGCTTTACCACGCAAAGGAGAGCGGTCGGAACCAGATTCGCGCCTTCGATGCGACTTTGCGGGATCGTGCGACGGGTAGGGCCAGGGCATTGTTGGATCTTCGTCGTGCGTTGATCGACGAAGAGTTCGAGTTGGTCTATCAGCCACAGGTCTCGGCCGCGACGGGAGTTGTCGTCGGGTTCGAGGCTCTGCTGCGGTGGAACCATCCGACTTCAGGTCTCGTCTCGCCGGGAGACTTCATTTCGGTCGCCGAGGAAACCGGCTTGATCGTGCCGATCGGTGCAGGTGTTCTGAGGGCTGCCTGCACGGCGGCGACAACGTGGCCGGAGGACATTCGGGTTGCCGTCAATGTTTCTCAGGTGCAACTGCGTTCGAGTCGATACGTCGACTCGGTACGCCGGACACTGATCGAGGTGAACCTCCACCCCAGCCGACTCGAGATCGAGGTGACCGAATCGTTGGTCATCGACGACGCCGACCGAGATGTGTTGGTACAGCTCTCGGCGCTCGGCATCGCCATTGCGATGGACGACTTCGGCACAGGGTTCTCCTCGGTTGCCAGCTTGGCCCGGCTGCCGCTCGATCGGTTGAAGATCGATCGGGCGTTCGTCGCACCGCTGGACGCGGATCCCTCGAATTCGAGGTTCGCTGTCTTGCGAGCCGTCATCGCGATTGCCAAGTCTCTGGGGCTGGACACCGTCGCCGAGGGCGTGGAGACGGAGAGGCAGCGCGCGATAGTGACCGAGTGCGGATGTGACGTGATCCAGGGGTACCTCGAGGGAATGCCGATACGGGCAGCCGAGATTCCGCACTATTTGAATGGGCGACTCGGCGGTTCGAGCAGGTGGGGTGTCGCGGCTACCACTGAGTGAGAACTTTGCGCCCGTTTTGCCGTTCGATGTGTGACGGTACGCCGAAGTGCTTCACATCGAACTGCAGAAGGGTGTCTTCGTGGTGGTCGGATCGGCGTACTCCCCAGGGCCGATGTTGGTGGGTAAGAAGGCAGTGGTCACAGGCGGTTCCCAGGGAATCGGCGCAGCGATTGTTCGAGCATTTGCATCGCATGGCGCGTCAGTTCTGGTTGTCGACGTGGCTCCTCTTGGCGACGTCGAATTCGACTCGGCTGCAGGTGGTTCGATCAACTATCTCGAGTACGACGTGCGGACGCGGGAAGTCCCCGTCGCGTTGACCGAGTTCGCCCCGGACGTCCTTGTGAACAACGTGGGTCATTTCCTGAACCCGCCGACAGAGTTCACCGGTACGGATCCCGGTTTCTGGTCCGAGGCCGGCAGCATCAATTTCGATCACGTCGTGCGTCTGACCCATGCCCTGCTTCCCGGCATGATCGACCGCGGTTTGGGTGGATCGATCGTGAACCTGACGACGGTGGAGGCGCATCGAGCGATCCCGGGCCACACGATGTACTCGGCATACAAGGCCGCGCTGACACAGTTCACCAGGAGCCTTGGTGTGGAGATCGGTCGAACCGGAGTGCGCGTCAACGCCATTGCCCCGGATCTGATCGAGTCGGTACAGGTGCCGTATCGCACGATCGTTCCTGCCGACGACTGGGACAAGTGGCCGGGGTGGGCACCGTTGGGCGGACCGGGCCAGCCGGTCGACATTGCCGGCCCCGCACTGTTCCTGGCTTCCGACCTGGCGAGATACATCACCGGAACCGTGATCCACGTCGACGGCGGCTCGCACGCTGCCGGAGGCTGGTTCCCCACAGAAGAGGGTGGCTGGACCAACCGGCCCCGAAAGGCTTGACACATGACAACTTTCAGTCTGAACGTTCCCAACTTCGGCACCACTCTCGCGGAGGACTCCTACGCGAAACTCGTGCAGGTCTGTCAGAGCGCGGAAGCTGCCGGCTTCGACCGGGTCCTCGTCACCGATCACGTGGTGATGGGCTCGGACAACTCGGCGTACACGTGGTCGGCGTTCCCCACCGAGCCCGACGCCAACTGGCTCGAGCCGCTGACCGTCCTGGCTTTTGTTGCCGGACAGACGAAGACAATTCGCTTGGGGACCGGAATCGTCATCGCGGCGCTGCGCGGGGGAGCGGTACTGGCCAAGACGGCCGCGACACTCGATCTGCTCTCCGGGGGCCGACTCGACCTGGGCGTCGGAACCGGTTGGCAGGAACGTGAATACGAGGCGGCAGGTATGGACTTCGGTAAAAGGGGACCACTGCTCGACGACGCTCTCGCAGTGTGCCGGGCCCTGTGGAGTTCGGCGCCGGCGAGCATCGACACCCCTCGTCTGAAGTTCGACGACGTGTACTGTGCGCCCCGTCCGGCCGCTGGAATCCCGATCTGGGTGTCCGGTTCGCTCTCCAAGGCCGTTGTACGACGCGTCGCAACCTGGGGTGACGGGTGGATTCCGATAATGGGTGCCGCGGACGACGACCTACGTGAAGGGATCGACGTCATCGGCAAAGCGATGGCGGATCTCGGACGCGATCCAGCGGAATTGCAGGTCCGTGGGCGACTGACCGTCGTACGCGGGTCCGACGGTTCGATCGACCTCCCGGCGACGATGATCGGCGCCGAGCAGCTGCTCGAATCCGGTGCCACCGATGTGCTGGTTGCGCTGGCAGCAGTAGATCCGGATCCGGATGCGGCGATGGCAGAGTTCGGCGAGCTGGTGGCGGCCTTCGCAAAGGTGACCCGCTGACTATTGCGTCGAGGCGGTAGTTCTATCGTGCGAAGTGTTGTAGTGCAGCCTGATCGAGGAGAGAACACATGACCGAGAGCATCGTCGTGGATACGAGCCTGGAAGCGTTGCTCGACGCCCGGATCAGCTGCCGCGCCTACGAGGACCGTCAGGTGCCACGTGAGGTGATCGAGGAGATCCTTCGGCTGGCGCAGAAGACGCCGTCGTGGTGCAACACGCAACCGTGGCAGGTCGCGATCACCGAAGGGGAGGGCACCGAGCGATTCCGCGCCGGCCTCGGTGAGTACGTGATGGCCAACGCCCAGGAGTCGGACTTCGAGTTCCCGCGCGCGTACCAGGGCATCTACAAGTCGCGTCGGTTCGACTGCGCGATGGCGCTGTATTCGAGCGTCGGAATCGAGCACGGTGACCGCGCCGGATCCGCGGCACAGACGATGAAGAATTTCGAGCTCTTCGGCGCTCCTCACGTCGCGATCATCACCACCGACGAGGCATTGGGCACCTACGGCGCAGTCGACTGCGGGTTGTACGTGAACAGCTTCCTGCTCGCGGCCCAGAGTCTGGGGGTCGCCACCATCCCGCAGGCGGCGCTCGCGGGCAGCTCCAAGTTCATTCACGAGCATTTCGGTATCGACGACACTCGCAAGGTTGTCTGCGCGATCTCGTTCGGATACCCCGACGCCGACCACCCGGTGAACGGATTCCGCACCGAACGCGAAACCGTCGACAACGTCGTGCAGTGGATGTCGAACTGACAGGGATGTCGAACTGACAGGGATGTCGAACTGACAGGGATGTCGAACTGACAGGGATGTCGAACTGATCACCTGCTGGTCGGGGGATTGAGTGTTGCGTAGTTCCACCTGAAAGACTGGTGGCATGTCCGACACACCCGAACTGTTCGATCGTCTGCGCCGATTCCCCGATGTCGAGGCACCCAATCTCTTTGCCGTCGATGCGGCTGATCGTCTGATCCTCGACGAGGCCGCCGACGCTCTCGCCGCGGCACCGGCGGGCACCGTCGTCGTGATCGGCGATCACTACGGTGCGCTGACTGCCGGTGTTGCGCTCGTGCACGGAATCGCCGCCGTGCGCGTTCACCAGGATCCGCTCACCGGAGAGCTGGCCCTCGCGAACAATGCGCGCGAACTCGGATTCAGTGACGCCTTCACCTCGCACGGACTGGACGAGGAGTTGCTCAGCGGCGCCCGCGTCGTGCTCATGCAATTGCCGCGTAGCCTCGCCGAACTTGCCGAGATCGCCCAGCTGATCGCGCTTCACGCCGACCCGGCGGTTCGTGTCTTCGCCGGTGGGCGTGACAAGCACATCACCCCAGCGATGAACAAGGTTCTCGGCGAATCGTTTTCCGACGTCAGCGCCTCGCGTGGGCGTCAGAAGTCCCGCGTACTCAAGGCTTCGGAACCGAAGCCCGATGTTGCTATCACGTTCCCGGTGACCGAACGCCTCGACGAATTCGACCTCGACGTCGTTGCTCACGGCGCAGTGTTTGCCGGTGCGAGCCTGGACATCGGCACCCGGTTGCTCCTGGAGAACCTCGGAAAGATTGCGGTCGATCCGCTGAGCGACGTGATCGATCTGGGTTGTGGCAGCGGCATTCTCGCGGCGGCGATCGCGCGGAAGTTCCCGGACGTGCACGTGATCGCAACGGATCAGTCCTCGGCAGCCGTCGCTTCGGCTCTGGCGACCACGTCCGCAAATGGCGTCGGCGATCGAGTGAGCGGCCTGCGCGACGACGCCGTGAGTTCGTTGCCCAGTGCGAGCGCGGATCTGGTTCTGTTGAACCCGCCGTTCCACGTCGGCGCGGCGGTCCACACCGGCGGAGCACTCAAGATGTTCGAAGCTGCCGGCCGTGTCCTGCGTCCCGGTGGCGAGTTGTGGACTGTTCACAACGCGCATCTGGGGTATCGCGAACCGTTGAAAGCCGCGGTGGGTCCGAGCGAGGCGATGGCGAAGAACGCGAAGTTCATCGTGATGAAGTCGGTCAAACCGTCCTAGTATCGAAAAGGGACGAGTGTCGAAGAGTGTTGATCTTCCGGAAATGCGCCGGGAACTACAACCGAAGCTTCGACGTTGTAAATTACGAGTGCTTTACTTTTAGTCAGGTACACGGACCGTGTCGGAAACTCGGATCCGTCCGGCGAACCCGCGACGCACCCGTCGTAGGCCACCACGATGAAGGGATGATCACGGTGCGCACCACCAGCAACCCGGTGTTCCGCAATCTGCCCAAGCAAGAGGGCAACGGATACGCCTCGTTCGGATCTGCGACGGCGGGCGCCTCGCAGGCAACCCAGCAGTTCGGTCAGCCGCAGTACGCTCCGGCCGAGCCGTACCAGACCGGTCCCACCTCGCGGGCCATGACGATCGACGACGTCGTCACCAAGACGGGCATCACGCTCGGTGTGCTGACGATCTCGGCACTGGTGTCGTACTTCCTGGTCAACAACAACGCCGACCTCGCAGCCCCGCTGGTCATCGGCGGCGGTCTCGTCGGCCTCGTTCTGGTTCTGGTCGCGACGTTCGGTCGCAAAATGGACAACCCGGCAATCGTGTTGGCGTACGCCGCGGCCGAGGGCCTGTTCCTCGGTGCGCTGTCGTTCATGTTCACCTTCCAACTCCAAGGCGCTGACGCGTCGATGCTGATTGCGCAGGCGGTCCTCGGAACCTTCGGCGTGTTCTTCGGCATGTTGGTCGTCTACAAGACCGGTGCGATTCGGGTGACACCTCGTCTGACGCGAATGATCATCGGTGCGTTGATCGGTGTTGTCGTTCTGGCGCTCGGTAACCTCGTCGCGAGCTTCTTCACCGAGGGCGGACTGGGACTGCGTGACGGTGGAACCGTCGCCATCATCTTCAGCCTCGTCTGCATCGGCATCGCAGCCTTCAGCTTCCTGCTCGACTTCGACGCCGCTGATCAGCTGATCCGCGCACAGGCGCCCGAGAAGGCAGCCTGGGGCGTCGCATTCGGGCTCACCGTCACCTTGGTCTGGCTGTACGTCGAGATCCTGCGTCTGCTGAGCTACTTCAACAACGACTAGTTCTCGAGTCGATCCGTAACACGAAGAAGGGCCCCGCGAGGGGCCCTTCTTTTGTCGTCTGTGGACGGTTACGGTGCTTGGATACCTAGCAACTGCTTGGTTTGGAACGAAGGGGAGCGAATGTCGACAAACACCTCTGAACCCATCCTGGTCGCGGATGCCGGAGCAGTGCGAACGCTGACCTTCAATAATCCGAGTCGCCTGAACGCATTTGATGCAGCCGGTTTTCGAGCGTTCACCAAGGCGCTCGACGACGCGGCGTCGGACGAAGCCGTGGCCGTGGTGATCGTCGAGGGTGCAGGCAAGGCATTTTCCAGTGGCGTCGACCTACGCGCACTCGCCGAACCAGGCGCAGACAACGCCGACTTCGGCCACGCATTCGCGCCGCTGATCGTCGCGCTGGTGGAGTTCCCGAAGCCATTGATCGCCGCGGTACACGGCGCTGCCGTCGGCATCGGCCTGACCATGCTGCTTTACTGCGACGTCGTCTACGTTGCCGAGGACGCACGTCTGCGGGCACCGTTCACTTCGCTGGGTACAGCTCCCGAAGCTGCCAGTAGTTGGTTGCTGCCCAAGGTGATCGGAACGCAGCGAGCCGCCGAGCTGATCCTGTCGGCCCGGTGGCTCAGCGGCGTCGAAGCTGCCGCCTACGGACTGGCGACAGCCGCCGTGCCGGCCGACCAGGTACAGGCACGCGCCCACGAGAGTGCCGAGCAGATTGCCGCCAACGTCGGACCGGCAGTCCTTGCCGCCAAACGACTGCTCCGTCACGGATGGGCGGACGAAGCTCGCGCTGCCGTGCAGCGTGAGGACGACGCTGCGCGAGAGTTGATTCGCGAGTTGGGGAGTTTTGCTCGGAAGTTCACGAATACCTGAAACCCGACCACACGAAAGCGGCCGCCCGGCAGAAGCCGGGCGGCCGCTTTCGACGTGCTCAGGGGATCAGCTGAGGCGCTCGATCACCATTGCCATGCCCTGTCCGCCGCCGACACACATGGTCTCGACGCCGAAGGTCTTGTCCTGCTCCTGCAGGTTGTTGATCAGGGTGTTGGTGATACGGGCACCGGTCATACCGAAGGGGTGACCCAGCGCGATCGCGCCACCGGAGATGTTGAGCTTGTCCTCTTCGATGCCCAGTTCGCGAGCGGATCCGAGGACCTGCACTGCGAATGCCTCGTTGATCTCGAACAGGTCGATGTCGGAGATCGACTTGCCGGCGATCTTCAGGGCGTTCTTGACGGCCTGGATCGGGCCGAGGCCCATGATCTCGGGGGACAGGCCCGAGACGCCGGTGGAGACGATGCGAGCGAGCGGGGTCAGGCCGAGTGCCTTTGCCTTGGTGTCGGACATGATCACCAGTGCGGCTGCGCCGTCGTTGAGCGGGCAGGCGTTGCCGGCGGTGACGGTGCCGTCGGGGCGGAAGACGGGCTTGAGGCCGCTGATGCCTTCGTAGGTGGTGCCGGCGCGGGGGCCGTCGTCCTTGGAGACGACGGTGCCGTCGGCGAGCGTGACGGGCGTGATCTCACGCTCGAAGAAGCCGCGAGCGATGGCTTCCTCGGCGCGGTTCTGGCTGCGAACTGCCCAGCGGTCCTGGTCTTCGCGGGTGATGCCGGTGGCCGAAGCGACGTTCTCCGCGGTCTGGCCCATACCCAGGTACACGTCGGGGATCAGGCCCTCTTCGCGAGGATCGGTCCAGGCGACTCCACCTTCGGCGAGCTTGGCGCTACGGGCCTGCGCTGCGTCGAAGAGCGGGTTCTTGGTGTTGGGGAGGCCGTCGGCGTTGCCGGTGATGAAGCTGGAGACGGACTCGACGCCGGCGGAGATGAAGACGTCGCCCTCGCCTGCGCGGATGGCGTGCAGCGCCATGCGGGTGGTCTGCAGCGAGGAGGAACAGTAACGGTTGACCGTGACACCGGGGAGGAAGTCGTAGCCGAGCTGGACGGCGACGACGCGGGCGATGTTGAAGCCCGACTGACCGGCGGGCTGGCCGCAACCGAGCATGAGGTCGTCGATCTCGGTGGGGTCGAGCTCGGGGATCTTTGCCAACGCGGCGGCAACCATCTGAGTTGCGAGGTCATCCGGGCGGATGTCCTTGAGCGAACCCTTCATTGCGCGGCCGATGGGCGACCGTACTGCTGAGACGATTACTGCCTCGGGCATGAAAACTCCTTTTGTGTACTGCTCGAGGGCGGCTTGAAACGCCGTCGAGCAGGGCAAGTTGAATGCAGCTTCGACTTACAATTTACGTTGCCGCTCCCAGATGGTGGTCACGCAGTCTCACTCAGTTGACGTCGGGGCGCTGACCTGCAGGTTTGGTGCGTCTCGCGAAGGCTTTCCACTGGGTTGCCGCCGCCGTCAGTCGGGCCGCGACGGTGCGGGCTTGCGCCGCCTCTGAAACGTGGGGGAGCTCGGGTAGCGGGCCACCCTGCCATTCACCCAGAGCCGACGCGAGAACCGGGACGATCTGCTTCGCCGCGAGTTCGTATCCGGCCGCGGACGGATGGAAACGGTCGGCCGAGAACATCGTGTCGGGCGAGGCCAGGAATTCCTTGGCCAGCAGGTCGGCCAGTGGAACGGGATGACCCCCGGCGTTTCTGGTCGCGGCCGCCTGGGCGAGTGCGAGGCGATGGCCCCATTCGCGCACCACGGAGCGCAGAGGTTGCGGGATCGCCGTGACCACCCCTAGATCCGGGCAGGTGCCGACAACAACGACGGCGCCGCTCTCGCGTAAGCGTCGAACCGCGTCGCCGAGGCGTTTAGCCGACGCGTGAATCGCGTTCTTGGCGGTGACGTCGTTGGCGCCGATCAGGATCACCGCAGCGTCCGGGGGAGGACCGGCGACGAACATGGCGTCGACCTGCCCACTCAACCCGCGGGAGGTGGCGCCCCCGATGGCCTTGGTGCTCAAACGGATTCGCTTCCCGGTTTCACTCGCAAGCAGCTTCGCGACCTGAACACCCGGTACTTCCGAGGCCGTCAGCGCGCCGACGCCGGCCGCAGACGAATCGCCGAAGATCATCAAGTGGAGATCGAAGGGCACGGCCCGCCACCAGAGTTCCGGGTTGTCGGCGCCGGGCGCGTACACCCCGTCCGCCTCGGGTGGCTTGGCGATATTGCGACCGATCACCCCGCGGGCCGCCCCCGCCTGCGACATCAGATAGTTGTAGCCCAACCAGGAGAGCGTGCCTGCACTCGATCCGGCCACCACCGTGGCCACCGACGCTTTCAGTCCGGTTCGACTCACACTTGCCAATCTAGCCGGATTGCACCACCTTCGCCCGACGTCCGCGCGCACCGTTTTCTTTCATCTGGGAACATGGACGAATGCGCATCGCGGAACACGTCGTCGACCTCATCGGCAACACCCCACTCGTCAAGCTCACGTCCGTCACGGGCGAAAACTTCGGCACGGTGGCAGCCAAGGTCGAATACCTCAACCCTGGCGGTAGCTCCAAGGACCGCATCGCCGTCAAGATGATCGACGCAGCCGAGGCTTCGGGTGAACTGAAGCCGGGCGGCACCATCGTCGAGCCGACCTCGGGCAACACCGGAATCGGCTTGGCGCTCGTGGCGCAAAAGCGTGGATACAAGTGCGTTTTCGTCTGCCCAGACAAGGTCAGCGAAGACAAGCGCAACGTCCTGCGCGCCTACGGCGCCGAGGTGGTCGTGTGCCCCACGGCCGTCGCGCCGGACAACCCGAACAGCTACTACAGCGTCTCCGACCGCCTCACCCGTGAGATCCCCGGCGCCTGGAAGCCCAACCAGTACTCCAACCCGGGCGGACCGGAGAGCCACTACGAGACCACCGGCCCCGAGATCTGGGCCGACACCGACGGCAAGATCACGCACTTCGTCGCGGGCGTCGGCACCGGCGGCACCATCACCGGCACCGGCCGCTACCTCAAGGAAGTTTCGGGCGGCAAGGTCAAGGTCATCGGCGCAGACCCCGAGGGCTCCGTCTACTCCGGCGGCACCGGTCGTCCGTATCTGGTCGAAGGCGTCGGCGAAGACTTCTGGCCGTCGGCATACGACCCGTCCATCCCGGACGAGATCATCGCCGTCTCGGATGCCGATTCCTTCGAGATGACGCGTCGCCTCGCCCGCGAGGAGGGACTGCTGGTCGGCGGTTCCTGCGGTATGGCCGTCGTCGCTGCCCTCGAAGTAGCCAAGCGTGAGGGCCCCGACGCCCTGATCGTCGTCCTCCTCCCGGACGGTGGCCGCGGCTACCTGTCCAAGATCTTCAACGATCAGTGGATGGCGTCGTACGGATTCCTGCGCACCCCACTCGACGGCAAGACCAACGTCCCCACCGTCGGCGACGTTCTGCGTGGCAAGTCGGGCGAGCTGCCGGACCTCGTTCACACCCACCCGTCGGAGACCCTGCGCGACGCGATCGAGATCCTGCGCGAGTACGGCGTGTCCCAGATGCCCGTCGTGGGTGCGGAACCGCCGGTCATGGCAGGCGAGGTCGCCGGAAGTGTGTCCGAGCGGGATCTGCTGAGCGCGGTCTTCGAAGGCCGTGCGCACCTTGCGGATTCCGTCGAGAAGCACATGAGCAAGCCGTTCCCGCTCATCGGTTCCGGCGAGCCGGTCTCGGCTGCCACGAAGGCGCTCGGGGACACCGACGCACTCATGGTCGTCGACGACGGCAAGCCGGTCGGTGTCATCACGCGCCACGATCTCCTGGGTTTCCTGAGTTCGGATTCCTGAGTTCGGATTCCTGCGCCGGCACCGGCGCCATTAGGCTGGGGACCATGAGTGAGCAACGCAGCAAGGCCGACAACATCAGCTGGCAGGGTTTCTCCACGAAAGCGGTGCATGCGGGTTACGAACCCGATCCGCTGACCGGTGCGGTCAACGTGCCGATCTACGCGAGTTCCACCTTCGCCCAGGACGGCGTCGGTGGAATGCGCAGTGGCTTCGAGTACGCGCGAACGGGTAACCCCACCCGTCGCCCACTCGAGGCGAACCTCGCAGCGCTCGAATCCGGAACCTACGGCCGAGCGTTCAGTTCGGGAATGGCGGCCACCGACTGCCTGCTCCGTTCGGTACTTCGACCGGGCGATCACCTGGTCATCCCCGACGACGCGTACGGCGGAACCTTCCGCCTCATCGACAAGGTCTTCACGCAGTGGGGGATCGAGTACACCCCGGCTCCGGTGTCCGACGTCGATGCGGTGCGCGCGGCGATGAAGTCCAACACCAAGCTGGTCTGGGTCGAGACGCCCACGAACCCGCTGCTCAATATCGGTGACATCGAGCTCCTTGCCGAGGTCGCCCACGAGGGCAACGCAAAGATCGTGGTGGACAACACCTTCGCCTCGCCGTACCTGCAGCAGCCGCTGCAGCTCGGTGCCGACATCGCGCTGCACTCCACGACCAAGTACATCGGCGGACACTCCGACGTGGTCGGTGGCGCTCTCGTCTGCAACGACGAAGAACTGGACACCGCGTTTGCCTTCCTGCAGAACGGATCCGGCGGCGTTCCCGGCCCGTTCGACGCGTTCCTGACGTTGCGCGGAATCAAGACACTGGCGCTGCGCATGGAGCGTCACAGTGACAACGCGGAGAAGGTCGTCGAATTGCTCGACGGCCACCCCGCGGTTGCCGGCGTCATCTACCCCGGACTGGCTTCGCATCCGTCGCACAAGGTCGCGGCCAAGCAGATGCGACGCTTCGGCGGCATGATCTCCGTCCGCCTCAAGGGCGGCAAGGCGGCAGCTCTCGACCTGTGCTCGCGCACCGAGATCTTCACGCTGGCAGAATCTCTCGGCGGAGTCGAATCCCTCATCGAATTCCCCGGTGCGATGACCCACGCCTCGACGGCCGGTTCCGCTCTCGAGGTTCCCGACGATCTGGTTCGCCTGTCGGTCGGCATCGAAGACGCCTCCGATCTGGTCGGCGACATCGAGCAAGCGCTGTCCTGATCTTCGCTCTACAGTAATTCGACTTCGAATCTGCAGTGCGCCTTCACACCTCACGAGGGTGTGGAGGCGCACTTTCTGGAGGCATGCGTGAATCTCGAACAGATAAAGGCTGCACAGCAACTGCTCGCCCCGGTCATGCGACGCACCCCGGTCGTGGCCTCGCGAGTGTTGTCCGAAACCACCGGCTTCGCCGTGAGCTTGAAATGTGAAAACCTGCAGCGCACCGGCTCTTTCAAACCGCGCGGTGCGTACAACCGCATTGCCAATCTTTCCGCAGAGGAACGGGCAGCGGGCGTGGTGGCGGCCAGTGCCGGTAACCATGCGCAGGGAGTTGCCTGGTCTGCAACAGAATTGGGAATCAAGTCGACCGTCTTCATGCCGACGGGTGCGCCGCTGCCGAAGTTGGTGGCCACCAAGGCATATGGAGCTCAGGTCCACCTGCACGGTTCGACTGTCGACGAAGCGCTCGTGGCCGCTCGCGAATTCGCGGACCGAACCGGAGCAGTTCTGGTCCACCCGTTCGACCACGAGGACGTCGTGGCGGGGCAGGGGACTGTGGGGCTCGAAATCCTCGAGCAACTGCCTGAGGTCGGCACGATCCTCGTTCCCACCGGCGGCGGCGGTTTGATCGCGGGAGTGGCTGCAGCCGTCAAAGCTGTACGCCCGCAGGTCCGCATCGTCGGAGTGCAGGCCGAGACCGCGGCTGCCTGGCCGGCGTCGTTGGCAGCCGGGAAGCCGACCGCCTTGGCGTCGATGTCCACGATGGCAGACGGTATCGCCGTTGGCTGCCCGGGCGAGGTTCCGTTCGCCGAAGTTGCCGCCCATGTCGACGCCGTGGTGACGGTCAGCGAGGAAGCGCTGTCCAAAGCGCTCCTGCTGTGCCTCGAACGCGCCAAGCTCATCGTCGAACCGGCCGGCGTCGCGGCCGTCGCGGCCTTGATGACCTGTACTCCGGAGGAGCTGGGACTGACAGGGCCGGTGTGCGCCGTGCTTTCCGGCGGCAACATCGATCCGCTACTTCTCACGCACGTCATCTCGCACGGTCTGCGAGCGGCCGGACGGTTCCTCGGAGTTCACATCACCATCGACGATCGGCCGGGCGCACTGGTCTCGTTGCTCGAAGTGGTTCGAGCGAACGGCGCCAGCGTGGTCGATGTCATCCATTCCCGTACCGGTGGCGAACTTGCACTCGACGAAGTGGAAGTCTTCCTCACCGTCGAGACGCGTGGTCCGGACAACAAGGCGGAACTTCTGACGGCCTTCGACCGCGCCGGTTACGCAGTACGACTGCAGAACTGAGGCGAGTTACTCGTCAGGCCAGCCGCCCAGAACCGTCACGCGGTACTCCTGGTCGACCAGCCTGGCGGGTACGTCGAGTTGATGTAGCCAGTCGATGGCCGAACCGCCCATGCCGACCGCAACCCGACTGAATGCGGCGGCCTGGGCGCAGGAGGATGCAATCACCGACACCGTGCGCCACATCGGCGTCGCCGTCGATTCGCGGTGCAGTGGCTTGACGGTGCTGGCCGTGGCGATCCCGCAGTCGGACGGAAGTGCTACCTGGCAGGTCGGGTCGCCGGGCAGGTCTTGCACCTGAATCTGCCAGCCGTCTTCCGGCGCCGGGCCGGCAACCGCGATGTCCCCGCCGAGGCCGACCAGCACGCCACACCCGAGAAGAGTCGCAGTGGACGCGGCACAGTGGTCCGCTGAACTGGCGCGGGCCGTCGCGGACAGATCGAGAACGACGTCGTCCGGGCTGTACACGCGGTTGTTCTCGACGCGAATCTTCCACCAGGAGTGAGGGTCTGCCGACCCGGCCGTCGGCGTGAGTTTGCCGTCGGTCAGTCGTGCGACAGCCAACGCGTCTTCGAGGAAGTGCGCGAACATCGGGGTCACGGCGACGCCGTCGACGTTGCTCGCGGCGCTGACATAGGTACGAATCTCGGAGTCGGCACGATCTCGATTGGTGGCGGCGTCGGCAGCGGTGAGGTACCCGCGAACCAGGCTGGCCGCGGAGGGAAGGACTTCAGGGTCGGTGACGACGACCCGGGCCTGAACCCCCCACGTGAGCCACTCGGAGGCCGAGCGCGGAGTACTCACGAACCGTTGGAGACGGCGTCCGGGGTTCCGAATCCGGCGACCACGACGGGCCGCTTCGCTACGGGATTCTTGGTGTGAGAAGCCGACGTGTCCGGCGCGAGTGCCGTGGCAGTGGGAGAAGAAACGAGTGAAAGTCCGCCGCTTGCGAGTGCTCCCGCCACAGCCGTGGCTGCGAGGGCGAGGCGAACGGGTCGATACACCGTAGTGCGTCCCCGGGCGGGTCGTGGCCGATCGTCGCTCATGGACTCAGCTTGCACGCCGAACCTGAGAAAAGCCTTGGCGTCTGTAGTCATTTGCGTAACGCCCGCCGAGATAAATGAGACATTGGTTACAGGAGTCGCGAGACTGAGCCGTGTCGAATGCATGTTCGAAAGAGTAGATGTTCGCACCGACAAGTTTCGGGTACGACCACGTACGTGGATTTTCAGAGGTTTATCGGAGGTTCGGATGGCAGTCGGTGTCCTGGCGATCGCTGTGTCGATCGGCACCGCACTGGGCGTGATGAGTGGAACTCTCGGAGCGCCCGCACAAGTCGAGAAGAACGGGTCTTCGAATGCTGCAGTCTCACTTGCAGCCTGGAACGGACCGGCACGAACTCAGGACACACCTGAGGGAATCGTGCCTTCCGTACCCTCCAACTTTCCGGGAGCGACATTGGCGCCCGTGGGAGCGGTGGCAGTGTTCGCGCCGTGGATCAAAAAGGCCGGTGCTCTGTGCTCGGAGATCACGCCCGCGGTGATCGCCTCGCTGTACTCGGTCGAGAACGGATTCAAGTACGGACCCGATACCGACATCTCACCGGAAGGTGGGCGCGGGCCTGGCCGCTTCACCACCGCAGCGTGGACGGCATACGGCAAGGACGGTGACGGCGACGGAAAGATGGACATCCTGGGCGTTGCCGATCCGGTGATGACAACCGGATACCGGTTGTGCGATCTCGTGAAGCAAGCGCAGTCCTGGCAGAAGTCCGGTGAGGTCGAGGGCGATACCGTCGACCTCGCGCTCGCTGCCTACGACGTCGGGCCGGACGCAGTTCGCGAAGCGGGCGGCGTTCCGGCAGACAAGTCGGGCGAGGTTCCTGCGGAGCAGGCGGTCGCCGCTCCGTTCGTCGCCCAGATCAAATCGTTGCAGGACTCGTTCGCCCTGATGCTTGCGCCCTTCGACTACAACAACCTCGCCGCAGCGGTGGGCGGCGTCGTCGAGGCCGGTCTGAAGTTTCTCGGATTGCCGTACGTGTGGGGTGGCGGAAACATCAACGGGCCGTCGATGGGCGGGTTCGACTGCTCGGGGCTGACGTCGTACGCGATTCACGCGGCCACCGGGGTGACTCTGCCCCGGACCTCGGAGACGCAGTGGGGTGTCGGCGTCGAGATCCCGCTGGATCAGGCGCAGCCCGGTGACCTGTTGTTCGGCAACTGGCAGGCAGGCGGCCCCGGCCACGTGGCGATCTACGTCGGCAACGGTCAGATGCTTCACGCACCCACGTTCGGCGACGTGGTGAAGGTCGGCCCGATCTTCGCCGGCATGAAGGCTCGCCGCGTGGTGTGAGTGGGCAGGAAACAGCGAGCGCCGACAGAGCAAGAAACGCCACCCGACCGAGTCGGGTGGCGCTTCTTTTCAGAGCTGGTACAGCCGATCAGCTGTGGTAAGGCTCCGCGCTCAGCAGCGTGACCTTCATGGTGCTGCCGTTGGGCAGGTTGTACTCACGCGTGTCGCCGACCTTGGCTTCGAGCAGCGCGCCGCCCAGCGGTGAGTTCGGCGAGTAGACCTCGAGCTTGGCGTCACGTGCGCCTTCTTCGCGGGTAGCGATCAGGAACGTCTCGGTGTCACTCTCGTCGCCGTCGTAGTAGACCTTGACTACGGATCCGGGCAGTGCGACACCGGACTGAGTGGGGGCCTCGCCGACCTTTGCGCTGTTCAGCAGCTCCTGGAGCTGGCGAATGCGGGCTTCCTGCTGACCCTGCTCTTCGCGGGCAGCGTGGTAGCCGCCATTCTCCTTCAGGTCGCCCTCTTCGCGGCGCTCGTTGATCTCGGCGGCGATGACCGGGCGATTGGCGATGAGCTGGTCGAGTTCGTTCTTGAGCCTGTCATGTGATTCCTGGGTAAGCCAGGTCACCTGGGTCTCGGTCATCTCGATCACTCCCTAGTAGTCGGAGCCGGGGGCTCCCTCGACGATCGCTGCAACAGCAGCGAACAACGACACAGAAGCACCACCAGGGATGCAACCTTGCCGTCAAACCTTGCGTCAATGCAGCAATACACGGTTCCACCCGGAACCGTGTATCGGGCAATTCTATCACGCATGACTACCCGCCCTGTCCGGCGTCAAACGTCCGGCAGGGTGGGTGCGTCCCGAGGTCAGCTCTTGGTCAGGTACTCCGGAACGTCGAAGCTGCAGCCGTAGACGTCGGCCATGCCTGGCGGCTGGGACGTCTTGACCTCGGTGTTGAACTCGAGGGTCTGATGTTCCGACGACGGGACGTAGACCTCACGTCGACCGGTTTCGGAGCCGTCCTTCGAGCGTGCGCGCACGATGCACATCGCTTCACGCGACGAGTCGTCGCGTGTGACGGTGAAACGGATCTTCACCGTGGAGTCGTTGGCGATGTCGAACGAGATGGTCTCGGTCTCGATTTCCTTGACCGCAAATTTTCCGTACGCGTAGTACGCGATTCCGCCGCCTACGACGATGACGAGAGCGGTCAGAGCCCACACCATCCACTTGCGGGGACTGCCCGTGCGAGTTGTGCTCGGGTACCGATCTTGGGGAAGCGGTTTGCTCATCACTCTGCTCTCGAAGACTCGAGTTCGCGTGTCGTGCAGCAACTGACTGTGTCCCGCCGGATTACCGAAGGGGTCACGGCTGCGCCAGGAACTCTCGGGTGGAACTATAGAGGACGTATCCCGTCGCGCCGTCGGTAGGTTTGTCGGCAGTCGGTACGTTTGACGGCAACGGCCCGGAGTAATCCGAGCGGTGCACAGCGTGTGATTCGAAGACTGCCGGTGACGGCTACAGGTGAACTGCCGGCAACGGCTACAGGTGAAGTTGAGGTGAACGAACACGTGAGCGGATTCCGGCTCATGGCCGTCCATGCCCATCCCGACGACGAGTCGAGCAAGGGTGCGGCCACCACCGCCCGTTATGCAGCCGAAGGCCACGAAGTGATGGTCCTGACGCTCACCGGGGGTGAGCGTGGCGACATTCTCAACCCGGCCATGGACGTTCCCGGTGTCCGCGATCGAATCAGCGAAGTTCGCCAGGAGGAGATGGCCGAGGCCGCTCGCATCCTGGGCGTGAAGCAGCGCTGGCTCGGTTTCGTCGATTCCGGGCTTCCCGAGGGCGACCCTCTTCCGCCGCTGCCCGAAGGGTGCTTCGCCCTCGTTCCGCTCGAAGAGTCGACGCGCGCTCTGGTCAAGGTGATTCGCGAGTTCCGTCCCCACGTCGTCACGACGTACGACGAGAACGGCGGATACCCGCACCCGGATCACATCCGGTGCCACGAGGTGACGATGGCAGCCTACGAAGCCGCCGCCGATCCCGAGTACTTCCCCGAGGACGGTCAGCCGTGGGAAATCAAGAAGGTCTACTACTCGCACGGATTCATCCGTAAGCGCCTCGAACTCTTCCAGGAGGAGTACGAGCGTCGCGGAGAGCCGTTCCCGATGGCGGACTGGCTCAAGAAGTGGAAGACCGAACGCGGCGACATGATGGTCCGGGTGACCACTCAGGTCACGTGCGGCGACTACTTTCCCCAGCGTGACGATGCTCTGCGCGCACACGCGACGCAGATCGATCCCAACGGTTCGTTCTTCGCTGTGCCGCTCGACATTCAGCAGAAGATCTGGCCCACCGAGGAATTCGAGCTCGCCAAGACGCGGGTCACCACGTCCATTCCGGAAACCGACCTGTTCGCAGGTCTCGAAGAGGACGCTCAGAAGTGAATGCTCTGTCCGCCGAGGTAGTTCTCGGCACCACACAATTTCTTGCTCAGACCCCGAGTAACCCATCCGGCCCGGAGTTCGGAAAGTCGTCTCCGGTCGGCCTGCTGGTGATTCTTGCGCTGCTCATCGGTGTGATCCTCCTGGTTCGGTCGATGAACCGCCAGCTCAAGAAGCTGCCGGAGACGTTCGAACCGGATCATCCCGAACTCGATCAGCAGGCAGACGAAGGCACCGACCGGGGAGCTATCACTGCTCCGAGCCCGGCGGAACCCAACGTCTCTACCGAGAAGAAGCCCAAGCAAGAATCCTGAGACGAACGAGGTAGCGGCGATGGACCCACGGATGCGGAACAACCTGGGTGGGTCCTCGAGCCCTTACCTGCGTCAGCACGCCGACAATCCGGTCCACTGGCAACAGTGGGGCGAAGAAGCGATGGAGTGGGCGCGCGAGCGCAACGTGCCGATCCTCCTCTCGATCGGATACTCGGCGTGCCACTGGTGCCACGTCATGGCGCACGAGTCGTTCGAGAACGACGAGATCGCGGCCGTCATGAACGCGAACTTCGTCTGTGTGAAGGTGGACCGAGAAGAACGTCCCGACATCGACGCCGTCTACATGAATGCGACGGTTGCGATGACCGGCCAGGGCGGCTGGCCCATGACCTGTTTCCTGACTCCCGACGGTTCACCGTTCTACTGCGGCACGTACTACCCGCCGACGCCTCGCGGCGGAATGCCTTCGTTCACACAGCTTCTCGAAGCGATAGCCGACACCTTCACGAATCGGCGCGACGAGGTCGACAACGCGGCACAGTCGATCGTCACGGAACTTCAGCGCGCGTCGGGCGGGATTCCGTACGGCGGAGCACCCATCGACGCCGAGCTGCTGAACGCGGCGGGTCGGTCGATCCTCGGCGACGAGGACGTCCCGCGCGGGGGATTCGGTGGGGCACCGAAGTTTCCACCGTCGGCACTACTGGAGGGGCTGCTCCGACAGTACGAGCGAACGGGTTCGGGCGAGATCCTCGGCGGCATCGAGCGCACCGCCGAAGCAATGGCACGTGGCGGGATCTACGACCAGTTGGGTGGCGGTTTCTCGCGGTACTCGGTCGATGCCGAGTGGGTGGTTCCGCACTTCGAGAAGATGCTCTACGACAATGCGCTGCTCCTGCGGTTCTACGCGCACTGGGCGCGGCGCACCGGATCGGACCTCGCCACTCGCGTCACCGAGGAGACCGCAAGGTTCCTGCTCTCCGATCTGCTGACCGAGAACGGTTGCTTCGCTTCGGCTCTCGATGCCGACACCGACGGCGTCGAAGGCCTCACGTACGTATGGACGCCGACGCAGCTGGTCGAGGTACTCGGCGCGGAGGACGGGCAGTGGGCCTCGGAGTTGTTCCGGGTCACCGATACCGGAACCTTCGAAGAGGGTGCGTCGGTACTGCAGTTGCTCCGTGACCCCGACGACTGGTCGCGCTGGCAGACGGTCTCCGACGCTCTACGCGCCGTCCGGGCTCAGCGTCCACAGCCCGGCCGCGACGACAAGGTGGTGACGGCCTGGAACGGGTTGACCGTCACGGCCTTGACGGAAGCGGGACTTGCCCTGGACCGACCCGACTGGATCGCGGCGGCGGCCGAGTGCGCTGGCGCTCTTCTCGACCTTCACCTGGTGGACGGTCACTTGCGTCGCGCTTCCCTCGGCGGGGCTGTCGGCGCCCCGACGGGCGTGCTCGAGGATTACGCAATGTTGGCCACCGGCCTCCTGGCTCTATACCAGGCAACGGGATTGGCGCGGTGGCTCGATGCGGCGCAGCAGTTGCTCGACGTCACTGTCGACCACTTCGCTGATCCGGCCGAGCCGGGAAGCTGGTTCGACACGGCCGATTTCGCGGAGTCGCTCGTGACTCGGCCCCGAGACCCGTTGGACGGCGCGACGCCGTCCGGTGCGTCGAGCGTCGCGGAGTCTCTGTTGACCGCAGCGGCGTTGACCGATGCCGAGCGCTCTTCTCGTTACGCCCAGGCCGCGGCGGACGCGCTGGCGAGGGCCACGCTGCCGCTCGAGCGTGCGCCTCGGTCGGCGGGGCACTGGCTCGCGGTGGCGGAAGCGTCGTTGCGTGGTCCGATACAGGTGGCCGTCGTCGGGGAAGGTTCGCTGTTGGCCGATGCCCGCCGGCTTGCGCCGGGTGGTGCAGTGGTTGTCGGGGGTGCCCCGGATTCTTCACCGCTGCTTGCAGATCGACCCCTCGTCGACGGTGGTGAAGCCGCGTACATCTGTCGGGGATTCGTGTGTGATCGGCCGGTGACGACGGTGGTGGAACTGGCGAGTCAGTTGAACACGACGAGCCATACCGCGATGTAGTGGCAGATCGCTGCGACGACCGTCGCGGCGTGGAAGAACTCGTGATGCCCGAACGTCGTGGGCCACGGGTTTGGCCATTTCGTCGCGTACAGAATTGCGCCGACGCTGTAGAAGATTCCGCCGACGAGCAGCAGCACCATAGGCGCCACACCGACCTGGTGCGTCAGTTCACCGACCACGGGAACGATCGCCCAACCGAGGAGCAGGTAGAGCGGGACTCCCACCCATTTCGGGGCGGTGGGCCAGAGCATCTTGAGTGCGACGCCGGCGAGCGCGCCTGCCCACACGATCGCGAGGATGATCTTGCCGGTGTGAGTCGGGAGGCCGAGCATGGCGAACGGTGTGTAGCTGCCGGCGATGAAGAGAAAGATCATTGAATGGTCCGCACGCTTCATCCACGTACGGCCCTTGACCGTCTGCCACTGGATGCGGTGATACGTCGCACTGATGCCGAAGAGGCCGCAGATCGTGACGCTGTAGATCGCGGTTGCCCAAGCCGCTTTGGCGCCGACCTGAGCGCCGGCTACGGAGACGAGAACGATGCCTGCGACGACGGAGACACCGAGCGCCCACAGATGGATCCAACCGCGCATGCGTGGTTTGACCGGAAGCTCTTCGAGCCCGAATGCCGTCATGTGCAACCCCTCTCGTTCCGTACTGTTGCCAACCGCGTAACCTACGGTACCGTAGGTTACGCATCAGTAGCATAACCTACCTGCGGGTTTTCGACGCGTACAAAAAGCGTGACGGCGCTCGCATGTGGCTGTCACTGCCGGGCGTAGTCTTTGACACCATGGTGATGTCACGGTGAATCTGCGCGGACTGCTGTACAGCATCTACGAGCGACGACTCC
This sequence comes from Rhodococcus sp. Ni2, assembly GCF_021352185.1. Lineage (NCBI taxonomy): Bacteria > Bacillati > Actinomycetota > Actinomycetes > Mycobacteriales > Nocardiaceae > Rhodococcus > Rhodococcus sp. Ni2. The sequence continues at coordinate 364,878 of NZ_WOXZ01000001.1, read as the reverse complement.
TCAGTCATCTCGACGGTCTCGCGCACCCACGGCACGTAGCGGTGATGTGTGACGGAAATCGGCGATGGGCTCGCGAGAACGGCTTCACCGATGTCAGTCACGGGCACCGCATGGGCGCGCTCAAAATTGCCGAATTGCTCGAGTGGTGCGACGCCGCCGGAATCGAGATGGCAACCATCTACCTGCTCTCGACCGAGAACCTGCGCCGCGAGCCGGAAGAGCTCGACACCCTCCTCGAAATCATCACCGACGTCGTCGAAGAGATCTCCGGGCCCGGCAAGAACTGGAGTGTGCAGATCGTCGGGGCTCTCGATCTTCTGCCTCCCGAGCAGTCCAGGCGCTTGCGGGAAGCGGCGGCGGGGACGAGCGGCCGAACCGGGACACATGTCAACGTCGCGATCGGATACGGCGGGCGTCAGGAGATCGCCGACGCCGTCCAATCGCTCCTGCGCGACAAGATCGGTGCGGGTCTGAGCGGCGACGAACTGATCCAGGCCGTCACGGTCGACGGCATCGACGGGCATCTGTACACGTCGGGACAGCCCGATCCGGATCTGGTGATCCGCACCTCCGGCGAGCAGCGGCTCTCCGGATTCCTGTTGTGGCAGAGCGCCTATTCGGAGATCTGGTTCACCGAGGCGTACTGGCCCGAATTCCGTCGAGTCGACTTTCTTCGAGCCTTGCGCGATTACGCGGCGCGCCACCGCCGGTTCGGCGCCTGAGCCGTCTCAGAGCTTGCGCAGTCGCAGCCGGTTGATCGTGTGATCGGCGTCCTTGCGCAGCACCAGGGTTGCGCGGGGGCGGGTGGGGAGAATGTTCTCCACCAGGTTCGGGTGGTTGATCGAGTTCCAGATCTCCTTCGCCGCGATGGTCGCGTCACGGTCGGAGAGGCCGGAGTAGTGGTGAAAGTGAGCGTTCGGATCGGCGAACGACGTGTTGCGTAGCGCGAGGAACCGCTGGATGTACCAGGCTTCGATGTCCTCGATGCGGGCGTCGACGTAGATCGAGAAGTCGAACAGATCGGAGACCATCAGACGCGGGCCGGTCTGCAGGACGTTGAGGCCCTCGATGATGAGGATGTCGGGCTGGCGGATCAGGTGGTACTGGCCCGGGATGATGTCGTACGACGTGTGCGAATAGACCGGCGCCGCTACCTCTTCCGCCCCGGACTTGACTTCGGTGACGAAGCGCAACAGCTTGCGGCGATCGTAGCTTTCGGGAAAACCCTTGCGGTGCATGATGCCCCGACGCTGGAGTTCCCTGGTCGGATAGAGGAATCCGTCCGTGGTGACGAGGTCGACGCGCGGATGGTGATCCCAGCGGGCCAGGAGAGCTTGCAGCACACGAGCAGTCGTGGATTTTCCGACCGCGACCGAACCGGCGACACCGATGACGAAGGGCACCTGACGATCGGGATGCTTCTCGCCGAGGAAGGTCGCGGTGGCCGCGAACAGTCGTTGGCGTGCCGCCACCTGCAGGTGGATCAGACGTGCGAGGGGGAGATAAACCTCGGCAACTTCTTCGAGATCGATCTGCTCGCCGAGACCACGCAGGCCGTACAACTCGTCCTCGGTCAACACCAGTGGCGTCGACTTACGCAGTGTCCGCCACTGCTTGCGGTCGAACTCGACGTAGGGACTCGATTCGTTGGTGCGCGCCATCAGCCCAGCTCACCGGCACGTAGTGAACCCGGGGCCCGGCGGACGAAACAGCTATGCGAGCAAGCCAGGCGCGTGTGCGCACGATCCGAGTGCATAGTCGGATTGTGCTCGGTGCCACGTCCGGGACTTTCGCCGGGTGGCATTCCGGAGCGAGCGACTAGGCTCGGTGGTTATGGATCCAGACACACTTGTTCGCCAATACCTGCTGCTCGGACTGGGTTTCGACCGTCTCGAAGACGGGTTCGTCGACGCGTTCACCGGTGACCCGGTGCTGCGTAAGCAGATCGAGAGCGCCCCGAAGCCCGATCCGCGTGAACTTGCCCGCACGGCACGTGAATTGCGGGGCGAGTTGGCCGGAAGTGGTCTGAATGCCGAACGCTCCCACTTCGTCGACGTACACCTTCGCGCTCTGGAATGCTCCGGGCGCAAGTTCGCGGGTGAGGACATCGGCTTCGTGGACGAGGTCGAGGCGTACTTCGACGTCCGAATCGAGAAGGGAAACGAGGACGCCTACCGCGACGCTCACCGGTTGATGGGTGAAGTTCTGCCCGGTCCGGGACCGTTGGCCGAGCGGGTGCAGGCCCATCGCAAGGCCGACGAGATCCCCGCGGCGAAACTGAACGAATGCGTCGAGGCAATGTCGAGTGCGCTGCGCGATCTGGTCCGCGGCACGTTCGGGCTTCCCGCGTCGGAAACCGTCGAATACGAAGTGGTGGGGGACAAGCCGTGGTCCGGCTTCAACTACTACCTCGGTGACTACCGCTCCAAGGTTGCGATCAATTCGGATCTGCCGCAGTTCATGGCCAACCTGCCGCGGCTGATCGCGCACGAGTCCTACCCCGGCCATCACACCGAGCATTGCCGTAAGGAAGCCGGTCTGGTCGGTTCGGGCCAGCTCGAGCAGACACTGTTCCTGGTCAACACGCCGCAGTGCATCATGGCCGAAGGCCTCGCGGATTTGGCGCTGGAAGCGATTGTCGGCCCGGACTGGGGTTTGTGGGCGCAGGACATCTACGCCGATCTCGGCTTGTCTTTCGACGGGGAAAAGGCGCAACGGCTCTCCGCCGCGTCGGGGCAACTGCTGAGTGTCCGGCAGGATGCGGCGCTGATGTTGCACGACGAGGGGCGCAGCCTCGACGACGTGGCGCTGTTCCTCGAACGGTGGTCGCTGTCGACGCCGGAACGCGCTCGCCAGTCGCTCAAGTTCCTGTCTTCGCCGCTGTGGCGGGCATACACCAGCACGTATGTCGAGGGATACCGCCTGCTCGGGGGCTGGCTGGACGAGGTGCCGGTGGGCGCGGAGCGCACCGAACGCTTCCGCAGGCTGCTCGACGAGCCGCTGGTCCCCAGCTCTCTGCGTGCTGCCTAGTGCCGGGTGGAGACGGCGGGAGCGAACTTCGTAGACTGGACGCATTCGTTTCCGCATCCAGCTTGGAGATTCCTCGATGACCGCTGTGCCCGGCTCCGACGTCAACTCTGCATCACTCGCCGAACTCGACCCCGAAGTCGCCGAGGCGATGGCTGGTGAATTGGCTCGTCAGCGCGACACGCTCGAGATGATCGCGTCGGAGAACTTCGTTCCCCGCTCGGTTCTGCAGGCTCAGGGCAGCGTCCTGACCAACAAGTACGCCGAGGGCTACCCGGGACGTCGTTACTACGGCGGTTGCGAGCACGTCGACGTCATCGAGGATCTGGCGCGCAACCGTGCGAAGGAACTCTTCGGTGCAGAGTTCGCGAACGTTCAGCCGCACTCGGGCGCACAGGCCAACGCTGCTGTTCTGATGGCACTGATGAACCCGGGTGAGAAGCTGCTCGGCCTCGACCTTGCACACGGCGGTCACCTCACGCACGGCATGAAGCTCAACTTCTCCGGCAAGTTGTACGACGTCGCGTCCTACGGCGTCAGCAAGGAAGATCACCGCATCGACATGGACGAGGTGCGCTCGATCGCCCTCGCCGAGAAGCCGAAGGTCATCGTTGCCGGTTGGTCCGCATACCCGCGTCAGCAGGACTTCGCGGCGTTCCGTGCGATCGCCGACGAGGTCGGCGCGTACCTGTGGGTGGACATGGCTCACTTCGCCGGACTGGTTGCCGCAGGCCTGCACCCGTCGCCCGTCCCGTACGCAGACGTCGTCTCCTCGACCGTCCACAAGACCCTCGGTGGTCCGCGTTCGGGCCTGATCCTGGCGAAGAAAGAGTGGGCCAAGAAGCTCAACTCCGCTGTCTTCCCCGGTCAGCAGGGTGGACCGCTCATGCACGCCATCGCGGCCAAGGCAGTCACCTTCAAGATCGCTGCCGGTGAAGAGTTCAAGGATCGTCAGGCACGCACCCTTTCCGGTGCGCGCATCCTTGCCGAGCGTCTGGGCAACAAGGACGTCGCAGACCAGGGCATCAGCGTCCTGACCGGCGGCACTGACGTCCACCTCGTGCTCGTGGACCTGCGTAACTCGCAGCTCGACGGCCAGCAGGGTGAGGACCTTCTGCACGAAATCGGCATCACGGTCAACCGCAACGCTGTTCCGTTCGATCCCCGCCCGCCGATGACCACCTCCGGTCTGCGTATCGGTACCGCAGCGTTGGCCACTCGCGGATTCGGTGATGCCGAGTTCACCGAGGTCGCCGACATCATCGGTACCGCTCTGGCCGGCAACGCGGATCTGCCGGTGCTGCGTGCGCGCGTCGCCAAGCTCGCCCTCGACCTTCCGCTGTACGACGGTCTCGAGAACTGGGGCCTGCTCAGCAAGAACGTCTAGGAATTCCTTCACCGACGGCCCGGTCCCTTTCGAGGGGCCGGGCCGCTGGTTTTTTTCCAGTCGCGGATTGTGGCATCGGTCACATGACCGATGGTGGCCGAGTTCGGTGCTTCCTAGCCTGAGAGCATCACCCCTCCGGCGAAGGAAACCCCATGACCGAACAGAATCTGCATTGGCTCTCCGCTACCGAGATGGCGGCGTCGGTCGCGTCGAACAGTCTCTCGCCCAACGAGATTGCCGAAGCGATGATCCAGCGCGTCGACGCCGTCAATCCGTCGATCAACGCGATAGTGCAGTTCGATCGCGAGCAGGTCACGCGCGACGCGGCCGAACTCTCACGGCAACAGGAATCGGGCGAGAAACTCGGCCCGCTGCACGGCGTTCCATTCACGATCAAAGATCTGACGGCAGTCGACGGGCTGCCGACCACGTTCGGGATGAAGCCGATGGCCGACAACATCGCGACGGGAAATGCCGTCGTCGTGGACAGGCTGCGCGGCGCCGGCGGACTGTTCCTGGGAAAGACGAACACTCCCGAAAGCGGTTACTACGGTGGCACGGACAACCACCTGTACGGGCCGACGCACAACCCGTGGAAGCTCGGCAACAGCGCGGGCGGGTCCAGTGGCGGTGCTTCGGCTGCTGTGGCTGCAGGCCTCGGGCCACTTGCCGAGGGCAGTGACGGCGCCGGATCGGTGCGTATCCCGTCGGCGCTCTGCGGGGTCGTCGGGCTCAAACCGACCACCGGCGTGATTCCTCAGACCATCCTGGCCGGGCGCTTCTACAACTGGGCGTACCACGGTCCGATCACCAGGACCGTCGCCGACAACGCGCTGATGCTCGACATCATGGCCGGGCCGGACAATGCGGATCCGCTCTCGATCGAGCGTGCGGAGACCTCGTACGTCGAAGCGGCGAAGGGTGACGTGAAGGGGCTTCGCGTCGCGTGGTCGACGAATCTCGGCCTCGGCCATGTTGATCCGGAGGTGCTGGCGGTGTGCCTCGACGCGCTGGCGGCATTCGAGGAATTGGGTGCCCAGATCACCGAGGCCACCCCGCAGTGGGGAAATCCGTCGGAGTCGATGTGGAACGGCATCTGGGTTCCCGGTTTCGCTTCCGAATACGACTTGCTCGACTGGGAGAACCAGCGCGGCGAGGTCGACGACAACCTGATCGAGATCATGCACGAGGCCGAGCGGCTCACCGGTGTCGACGTCGGGCGGGCCGACGCATTCCGCGGCGTCATGTGGGACACGTGGACCACGTTCATGAACGACTACGACGTGTTGGTCTCGCCGACCTTGGCTTCGGCCACGTTCCCGCTCAGTCAGTTCGCGCCGTCATGGCTCGAAGGTGCGTCGTTGCGTGAGCAGTTGCTCGATTGGCTCTTCACCTACCCGTACAACATGCTCAACAACCCCGCGATCACCGTGCCCGCCGGATTCACCGCCGACGGTCGACCGGTGGGGCTGCAGATCGCCGCACGCCACCGCCAGGACGCACTGGTTCTGCGGACTGCCGCGAACTTCGAAGCGGCACGTCCGTGGGCGGACAAGAAGCCGGCCGATTCACTGGTCGTGGCCTAGCTCACACGATTGGCTAGATTGGTGTGATGACGTCTGTACTGCCTGATCGCGGCGCTGGACCTGACATGTTCGCGCCGCGATCGCCGGCAGCCGGGGCGTACGGCATTCTCGGCCTGTGCGCCGAAGAACTCCGCGCTCGTGGACTCGCGTACTCGGCTGCGGCGGTCACGTACCGAGACCCGTCGAGCGGAAGGCATCGGGCTCTGGCGTGTTCCGGATACGACGCCAGGGTGCTCGAGTTCCTGCTCGAGGACTTCGTCGCCGATCGCAATCTCTTCGGCATCATTCGCGAGGCTTCGGGCGTGCCCGTGTTCTGGCAGGACGTGCCACGATTCGAGCAGGTCGAGATGGTCACCGATGTTCTGCGGCCGTCCGGGTACGCCGAGGGTGCCTCGGTCGCATTGGGGTTCTCCGGCCGTGAGGTGACCGGATTGCTGCACATGAGCTTCGCGGATTCCGGTGTCGTCGATCGCGTACGGGAGGTGGTGGCGGCGTCCAGCGCAGCCTGCTCGCGCGTCGTGGGGGACCAGGTGGCGCTCGATCGTGTCCATCTGAGCCCACGGGAGATTCAAGTACTGCAATTGGTGGCCAGGGGCGCGGGCAATGTCGAGATCGCCGAGGAGTTGTTCGTCAGCCGTCGCACCGTCGCCACCCATCTCGAGAACATCTTCGTCAAGACCGGAACCAATTCGCGGGTTCAGGCAGCGGTGCGCGCCGCCAAGTGGGGTCTGATCGAGTCCTGAGTGACGCTGAATCACACGAGTGGCATTTTGTTACCTGGCGTTCACCAGATGTGCGGCTCGTTCCGTGGCGCGAGTGTCCGATCCGCAGTACCGTCGGCAGTAACGAGTAACCAGAAGTTACTTGTGCGGGAGGTTCTGATCGTGACTGAAACACTCAGTACGAGAGGGCCGGCGCCCGGCCCTTGTTTCAGCTGACACAGCGTCACCTGACACCAGAGCCGTCCGGCCCAGCGAGCTGAGTTTGCGCGGGTGCCGCGCAGACCTAGGAGCCCAACGTGACTGCATCACGCTCCGTCTCTGCCCACTCGGCCCGGGCTGATCTATCAGCCGGGAATCATTCGGGAGATGCACTTCGCACGTACGTCTTGGATACCTCGGTACTACTGTCCGATCCATGGGCTGTCACTCGATTCGCCGAACACCACGTGGTACTCCCACTGGTCGTGATCAGTGAACTCGAAGGCAAACGGCACCACCACGAACTGGGATGGTTCGCCCGAGAATCGCTCCGCATGCTCGACGATCTACGGATCGAATACAGCCGCCTCGACCGTCCGGTGCCGATCGGCACCGAGAACGGGACACTGCAGGTCGAACTCAATCACACCGACCCTGCGGTCCTGCCCGTCGGATTCCGCACGGACAGTAACGATTCGAGGATTCTGGCGTGTGCGCTGAATCTTGCTGCGGAGGGCAAGGACGTAGTCCTCGTCAGCAAGGACATTCCGCTTCGCGTGAAGGCGGGCGCGGTGGGACTACCTGCCGACGAGTACCACGCTCACGACGTCGTGCCCTCCGGATGGACGGGTATGACCGAGCTGGACGTCGCCTCGACGGACATCGACGAGCTGTTCAACGAGGGTTTCCTGGACCTCGACGAAGCGCGAGATCTGCCGTGTCACACGGGTCTTCGCCTGCTCGGTGGTTCGTCGAGCGCCCTCGGTCGGGTGACTCCCGACAAGCGCATCCAGTTGGTGCGCGGTGAGCGCGAGGCGTTCGGGTTGCACGGCCGCTCCGCCGAGCAGCGCATTGCACTCGATCTCCTCATGGACGAGAGCATCGGCATCATCTCTCTCGGTGGTAAGGCGGGCACCGGTAAATCGGCCTTGGCTCTGACGGCAGGTTTGGAAGCCGTTCTCGAGCGGCGCACTCAGCGCAAGGTTGTCGTCTTCCGTCCGTTGTATGCCGTTGGCGGACAAGAACTCGGCTACCTTCCCGGTAGTGAGAGCGAGAAGATGGGCCCGTGGGCTCAGGCCGTTTTCGACACTCTCGACGGGTTGGCCTCGCCAGAGGTTCTCGAGGAGGTTCTCGCCCGCGGAATGCTGGAAGTGTTGCCGCTGACGCACATTCGCGGTCGGTCGCTGCACGATTCGTTCGTGATCGTCGACGAAGCGCAGTCGCTCGAACGAAATGTTCTGCTGACAGTGCTTTCTCGTCTGGGAACCGGCTCGCGAGTGGTCCTCACGCACGACGTCGCCCAGCGTGACAACCTGCGAGTGGGCAGGCACGACGGAGTTGCGGCCGTCATCGAAAAGCTCAAGGGGCACCCGCTTTTTGCGCACATCACACTCACGCGGAGTGAGCGTTCGCCGATCGCCGAGTTGGTGACCGACATGCTCGAGGAGTTCGGCCCCACTTCCTGAGAAGTGATCTCCCCGTGCGGACTTCGGTCTGCACGGGGAGATGCCTGGGTTTGAAGTTGTTCAGTTTTGCAGCGGTCCCAGTTCGTTGTCGAGAACTTCCTGCACGACACGCATCGCCGCCAGTCCGGCCGGAGCGCCGCAATACGCGCTCGCGTGGATCACGGTTTCGACGATCTCGGTGCGCGTCAAGCCGTTTCGCAATGCCCCACGTACGTGGCCTTTGAGTTCGTTCTCGGCGCGCAGCGCGATCAGCATCCCCAGATTGATCAGACTGCGACTGCGGCGATCGAGTCCGGGACGCGCCCATACCGAACCCCAGACGTTGGCCGTCACGAAGTTCTGCAGTTCTTCGCTGTCCGTTCCCCGGGTGCGCTCGAAGGCGGCGTCGACGAAATCGGCCCCCATGACTTCGGTGCGCACAGCCAATCCGGCGTCGAAGGAGTCAGGCGTGGTGTTTTCGGACATGGCAGGTTCGCTCGCTTTCGGCAGGTGATTTCAGGCCGGAGCAAGCCTACTTCGTGTCCCGGTCCCGACGACTGCGCGGCCGACCGCGGTCACCACGCCCCACGCGACGTCTCGCAGACTGAAGTAGTCCCGCCAGACGCAGACTTTGCCGTCGCGCAGTTCGAAAGTTCCGCATACCCAGAACTCGATGCGCAACGGTCCGACGGTGAGGATGTCGGTGCGTTCGGTGAGCACCGTGGACTCGTCGCCGACGATGTGGTGCATCTCCGCCTCGAATTTCAGTGAAGGCTTGGTGACCAGACGTAGCGCTCGCACGACGGTCTTCTTGCCTCGCAGGGTGGGGAGCGAGACGTTCTGCCAGACGATGTCGTCTGTCATCAATTCGGCTGCGGCGTCCACGTCGAAATCGGTGAGGGCCGCGAACATTGCGTTCACCGTGGCTGTCGAACTACTCATGGGGTGTCCTTGGCTGATTATTCGGCCGGTGTTGCCCGGATGAAGGTACCGAGATGATCGTGATCGAAGTACTCCAAGGTTAGCGAGTTTCCGTCGAAGGTGGCCATCGAGACCGTCCCGGCCGGTGCGTTCTCGCCGCTGAGCGGGAACGTGAAGGTGTTTCCGTCCCAGTGGGTCAGAGGGTACGTCGCGGCCGCGGGACCCATGGTCAAGGTCAGCGCACCGTTCTGCTGCGTCACGAGCGCGGGACCCCAGTACGGATTGCCGTAGTCGCCGGTCAATTGGTCTGTCGGTGGCGCGGGAGCGGGGGAGGCCGGCGGCGTCTTCCCGGCAAGTTCGCCCTCAGGGTCGGCTTGTGAGGCAAAGGACGCTTCGTACAGCGGGCGCCACTCGCGGGTGATCTTCCCGAACTGCACCAGATCGGCGAATTCGGCGGTCAAGGTCTCTGCGACGCCGGTGGGCGTGCCGTTGGTCAGAACGACTATGCCGACGTCAGCGGAGGGAATCGTCACGAAATTGGTCCCGGCACCGAGCAGGAAGGCACCGGAGTGGCTGGCGGTCACACGGCCTGCCGCGCTGTCGGAAACATTGAACCCGTAGCCGTAGAAGCCGGAGCGTTCCCCGCTTTCCTGCGCATGGCGCGAGACGATTTCCGGGTTGACTGCGGGCACGAGCGCATCCGTCTGAACGACCTGCTGCCCCTGATACCGACCGCCCGACAGCACCATGTCCAACCACTTGGCCATGTCGTTCACCGAGGAGCTGACTCCACCGGCGGGGGATTGGGCGTCGGCGTCCCGAACCGGCCCTACCTTGTACTTTCCGTCTTCGAGGATGTGGCCGACTGTTCGATTTTCTCGGGCTTGGTAATCGGCGAACCGCGAAGACGTCGATGTCATACCAAGCGGACCGTAGATCGTGTTCTGCGACAGCGTTTCCCAATCGGTGCCCGCCGCGGCTGCAACGGCCTCCGCACCGGCAGTGACGCCGAAGTTCGTGTACTCGTATGTGATTCGGAAGGGATTGAGCGGTAGTTGGCGAAGTTTTTCGAGCACCTGGGCCCGGTTGTAGCCCAGGTCCTCCAGCCCGTCGCCGGCGTGGTCCGGTAACCCCGACCGATGCGTGTAGAGATCGGAGATCGTGAGGTGGTCGGTCACCCACGGATCGGCAAGCGCAAACCCCGGCAGTTTCGAGATCACCGGAGTGTCCCAGTCGACGGTCCCGATTCCGACTTCGTGGGCGACCACCGTGGCCCCGACCGATTTCGACACCGATGCCAGTTGGAACACGGTGTCGGCATCGACGGTGGCGCTATTACCCAACTCGCGAACCCCGAATCCCTTTGCGTACACAGTCTTACCTCCGTGCACCACGGCCACCGCCATGCCGGGAACACCGGAACTTGCCATGAGGTCGTTCGCGAGGCCGTCGAGCTTCCCGACCGCGTCGTCGATTTGCCCGTCCGGGATCGGCACCCCGGCGTCGAGACCCGGGCTGGCGTCGCTGACGACCGGCCCGGGCGCCGAGGTGGTGTCTGAATCGGACGAGCATCCGGCGAGCAGGGCGACCGTCAGTACTACCGGAACCGCCGCTGCCGACAGTCGCGAGCTGTTTCTACTGGTGATGGACACGAGATTCTCCCTAGCAGGGTTGTCGTCGGTACCACTCGGTCAACCCAGTATCGGGGAACGGCGGGCTGATATTGGGACAAATCGGGAAACCTTGTAGCTACTTCGGGGTCTTGGTTGTCAGACTGCCGAGAATGGAGCCTTCCGTGACCGGCCTCCAAGGGAGCAACAACGCGACCAGCAGAGCGGTGATCAATGCTGCTCCGACTGTGAAGTACGACGCGATGGCGAAACCTTCCAGGCATGCGGTCTTCATCGTGTAGATCAGACTGTCCTTCTGCTGCTCGAAGAGCGGACTGATGTCGCGGGAGCGGATCTCGATGACGCTGAGCACGGACTCACGAGCGAAGCCTTTCTCCTGCGCCGACATCACGGCGTCGGGAATGGCGTCGACGATCGGAGCCACCTTGGACGTGTAGTACGAGGCGACGATCGAACCGATGACGGCGACGCCCAGGGTCCCGCCGAGCTCACGCGTCGTGTCGTTGACTGCCGAACCTGCGCCGGCTTCGTCGAGGGGCACCGAGGACATGATGGAGTCGGTAGCCGGTCCCTGGACAATTGCGAGGCCCAGACCCATGAGAACCATCGAGATCACGACGGGTCCGAGGTAGGGCGTCTCGACGGTCGTCTGGCCGGCCAGGAACATGCCGCCGCTGAGGACGAGGAGGCCGAACACCATCACTGCGGTCGTGCCGAGTTTCTGTGCCGCCAAGGTGGCGACGGGGGCGCCCACGGCGACAGCGGCGGCGAAAGGCAAAGAGTGGATGCCGAATTCGAGCGGCGAGTATTCGCGAACGCCCTGGAAGTACTGCGTGATCAGGAACAAGAACCCGAACATACTGAAGTAGCTGACCGCAATAGCCAAGGCGGGGAAAGAAAACCGCCGGATTCGGAAGAGATTCATGTTCAGGATCGGCGCGTCGGTGCGCAGTTCCCATGCTACGAATGCGGCCAACAACACTGTCGCAGAGAGGTATCCCGTGATGCTGAATGTCGACACCCATCCGCGATGTGGTGCGTCGATGATGGTCCACACCAGAATGACGATGCCCAGTAGCGACAAGATTGTTCCGACGAAATCGAATCGGCCGACGTGGAGCGCCTTCGATTCCGGAACAACCAGCAGCACACCCACGATGACCAACAATGCTGCCGGAACGTTCATCCAGAACACCGAGTGCCAGGAGAAGTGCTCGAGAAGCCAGCCGCCCGCAGTCGGGCCGATGGCAATCGCGAAGCCGGCCATTGCGGTCCAGGCCGCGATGGCGATGGCTCGTTCTCTGGCGTCGGTGAAGATGTTGGTGATCATGGCCAACGTAGCCGGAAAGACAGCTGCGGCAAAGACACCCATGGCGGCTCGCGCCATGATCACCTGTTCGAGGTTGGAAGCCAAAGCGCCGACGAGCGACATCGCACCGACGCCGATCAAGCCGATGATCATCACTCGGCGGCGTCCGAAGCGGTCACCCAGGTGGCCGAAAGTGAGTAGGAACCCGGCGAAGGTCAACGTGTACGCGTCGACGATCCATTGCAGGTCGCTGACGCTGGCGAACAAGTCGACGCTCATCGTCGGCAGTGCGACGTTGACCACTGTGTTGTCCAGCACGACAAGGAGTTCGGCGAGGCAGATGAAGATCAGCGCGGTGAATCGACGTGACTTGGTCATCATGGGCGCCGAGGGCGCCGGTGCAAGTGTGTGAGACATGTTTGTACGCCATCTCTGCTCCTGCGCGGACGGCAGCAGCGGTTGGAAGAAAGAGGGTTGGTCAGCTCGGGGCCGAGACCAGAGCCTTGAGGTGAGCGCCGATGCGATCGAGAGGCGCCGTGGTGTGCTGAGCTTTTGCCATCAGCGTCGCGCCTTCGATTGACGCGATCACGACGGTTGCCCACTGTGCTGCAGTCTCGGACGGCTGTCCCTGCTGCCAGAAGAACGATGTGAGAAGCGATTCCCACGAGGTGAAGGATTCGCCCGCAGCAGTTAATGCCGCCGGCGTCGACGCGCCCTCCACTGCCGCGGCTGCGACCGGACAGGAGGAGGTGAAATCGCTCTCTACCAAGCTGTTTCGAAATATCGTGACAACCGCGTCGATGATCTCCGGTGGGGAAGACTGAGCGATCATCGAACTGATGGCGGCACTGACGCCCCGGCCGAAGTAGGCAACTGCTTCGCCGGCCAGCTGTCCTTTGCCCTCGGGAAAGTAGTGGTACACCGACCCGCGGGGAGCTCCCGAGCGTTCGACGATCTCGGTGAGCGAGGTCGTCGCGATCCCGTGTTCACGGAAGGCATTGATGGCGCCGACCAGCATCAGAGTGCGGGAATCGGAGTCGGCCATCCCGCCATCGTATGCAATCGCAGTGCTGTTCGAATCATCTGGTGCCGCTGATTCTTTTGGTACTCCCCACTTGCGACGCGCTGCGGCGATCGGACAACGCGTCTGCGGGCCGGTCATGGCAACGAGGCGGCTCGAGGTGTGTTCATCACTGCCTCCCAATATGTCGATCGGTATAGGAACGAATCTGAGACTAGATGTAACCGACAGACACAGTCAAGTGTTGTGTGCAGGTGGTGGGTATCGACGGAGATTCTTGGTGGCAAAACTCCCCGAACAGTGGTTATATCGTGCGGTATAGAGCTGTTGCTTCGAGCATCAGCTTCGGAGGAGAGGAAACGACATGCCGGTACCGACGTCAGTTGCACGAAAACGAAGAATCGAAGTCGCAGTCGGGAAGTATTTCGCCAATCCGCTGGTCACCGGATTGAATCGGATCGGTTTGATGCCGTCGTTGATGACCGAGATCGAGACGGTTGGACGCCGAACCGGTCTGACCCGTCGAGTGCCCGTTGCGATCACCTACGACGGTGACGAGGCGTGGGTCATTGCGCAGCATGGCACCGGCACGGGGTGGGGTGCCAATATCTCTGCGACGCCGAAGGTTCGGATCCGTCGCCGCGGCGAGTGGGTGGACGGACAGGCCCAGATCATGCCGGACGACGACGTGCCGGCGCGGGTGAAGACATTTGCGTCGGGGAAGATCAGATCGGCGCTGACGGCCTCTGCCTTTCGCGGATTGCAGACCGATCCGGTCAGTGTTCGCATCAGGCTTGAACTCGATCCGTCAACCGATTGAATCAACGGGAGTTGAAATGGTCGGTGCGGAATGACCCGGTGCGTTCTCGTCGTTGACGAATGCAGCGGTGGCGCGATCGCCACTGCACACGACGAAGGAGCAGGGTCATGCGCATCGGAATCATCGGAGCCGGTCAGATCGGTGGCACGCTCACACGTAGGCTTGCTGCGCTCGGTCACGACGTGCGCGTCTCGAACTCGCGGACACCGGATACCCTCGCAGAACTGGAAGCGGAGACGGGCGCGAAGGCAGTCCGCAGTACCGAGGCCGCCGAGGGTGCCGAGCTGGTCATCGTGAGCATTCCGCAGAAGAACGTGGTCGATCTACCGGCGGGGATTCTCAGCGGTGCGGTCGCCGGTGCCCCGGTCATCGAGACCAACAACTACTACCCGCAACAGCGTGACGGTCTGATCTCGGCCATCGAGGACGGGCAGACCGAAAGCGGATGGGTGCAGGAGCACCTGGGTGTTCCGGTATTCAAGGCGTTCAACGGAATCTGGTGGAAGCATCTTCTCGAGAAGGGCCTTCCCGAAGGTGCAGAGGGGCGCATTGCGCTACCCGTCGCCGGCGACGACGACGCGAACAAGCAGGTCGTCTTCGATCTGATCAATCAGTTGGGCTTCGATCCCGTCGATGCGGGAACGATCGACGATTCCTGGCGTCAGCAGCCGGGAACTCCGGTGTACGGCAAGGACTTCGATCGAGAAGCGACGTTGAAGGCATTGGCCGAGGCGAGCCCCGATCGCACCGACGAGTGGCGGGCAACCGCTGCGGTGTGAGTGCAAGGGTGGCGGTTTCCGAAGTGGAAACCGCCACTCTTTTGTTTGTTCAGTCCTTGACCTTCGCCATCGCCAGAACGTCGAGACGCTTGTCGAGTTCTTCCTCGCTCAGCTTGTCCGGGACGAGTCCGCGCTCGATGACGACCTGACGGATCGTCTTCTTCTCCTTGAGTGCTTGCTTCGCGACGGCTGCGGCTTCCTCGTAACCGATTGCCGAGTTGAGCGGCGTCACGATCGACGGCGACGATTCGGCGAGCGTCTTGAGGTGCTCCTCGTGCGCGACCAGTCCGCTGACGCACTTGTCTGCGAACAGACGAGAGACATTGGCCAGCAAGGTGAACGACTCCAACAGGTTGCGGGCCATGACCGGAATGTAGACGTTGAGTTCGAAAGCTCCGGCTGCGCCACCCCACGCGATGGCGGCGTCGTTTCCGATCACCTGAGCCGCAACCTGAGTAGTTGCCTCGGGCAGGACCGGGTTCACCTTTCCGGGCATGATCGAGCTACCCGGCTGCAGATCGGGGAGTGCGATCTCGCCGAGCCCGGTCAGCGGACCCGATCCCATCCACCGAATGTCGTTGGCAATCTTCGTCAGTGAGACGGCGATGGTCCGCAGCGCGCCCGATGCCTCGACCAGTCCGTCACGCGCGGCCTGCGCTTCGAAGCTGTTCTTCGCCGGAGTCAGCGCGTCGACACCGGTCGACTTGACCAGTTCGGCAACAACTTTGGGGCCGAATCCATCCGGAGCATTGAGACCGGTGCCGACTGCTGTTCCGCCGATCGGCAGCTCGCCGAGGCGGGGGAGTGTTGCGTTGACGCGCTCGATGCCGGCCTCGATCTGACGTGCGTAGCCGCCGAACTCCTGACCGAGCGTGACCGGCACAGCGTCCATCAGATGGGTGCGTCCGGATTTGACGACTGTCTTCCACTCGGTCGCCTTCGTGGCAAGCGCAGCATGCAGATGTTCCAGTGCCGGAACAAGATCGGTGACCGCTGCTTCGGTAGCTGCGACGTGCGTGGCGGTGGGGAAGGTGTCGTTGGAGGACTGCGACATGTTGACGTGATCATTGGGATGTACGTCCACACCGGCGGCCTTCGCGATGGACGCGATGACCTCGTTGGCGTTCATGTTCGAACTGGTTCCCGAGCCGGTCTGGAAGACGTCGATGGGGAACTGATCGTCGTGCTTGCCTTCGGCGATCTCGTTCGCGGCGGCGATGATTGCGTCGGCCTTGTCCGCGTCGAGGAGTCCGAGGTCCTTGTTGACCTGCGCACACGCTGCTTTCAGCAAGCCCATTGCGCGGATCTGGGTGCGCTCGAGCGGGCGCCCGCTGATCGGGAAGTTCTCGACTGCACGCTGGGTCTGTGCTCGCCACAGTGCGTCGATGGGCACCCGAACTTCGCCCATGGTGTCGTGTTCGATTCGGAACTGTTGATCGTTGCTCTCCGTCATGGCTCCACATTGCCACTTTTGGAGGGCGGGTAGGGGACTACGTCCCCCGTGAGCGGTTAAGGAGTGCAGGGACTCCCTAACCACTCACGGGGCGGAGCCGATCAGAACGTCGGGGGAACCGCGCCCTCTTCGCCGTCGAAGTCGACGGAGCTGTACTCGCGCAGCTTCTCGAGACGGTGGTACGCGTCGATCATGCGAACGGTGCCGGACTTGCTACGCATCACGATGGACTGCGTGCTGGCGCCGCCGCCGTAGTAACGGACGCCGCGCAGGAGGTCACCGTCGGTGACGCCGGTGGCGCAGAAGAAGACGTTCTCGCCCGAGACGAGATCTTCGGTGGACAGGATCCGATCGAGATCGTGACCGGCGTCGATGGCCTTCTGACGCTCTTCGTCGTCGGTGGGTGCGAGCTTTCCCTGCAGCGATCCACCCATGCAGCGCATGGCTGCTGCGGCGATGATGCCCTCAGGAGTGCCGCCGATGCCGACGAGCATGTCGGTGCCGGACTCGGGACGCGCTGCGGCGATGGCGCCGGCAACGTCACCGTCGGAGATCAGACGGATACGAGCGCCGGTGTCGCGCACGTCCTGGATCAGCTGGTTGTGACGCGGGCGGTCCAGGATGCAGATCGTGATGTCGGAGACCGACGCCTTCTTGACCTTGGCGACGCGCTTGATGTTCTCGGCGATCGGTGCGCTGATGTCGATGACATCTGCGGCATCCGGCCCGACAGCGATCTTCTCCATGTAGAACACGGCCGACGGATCGAACATCGCGCCGCGCTCGGCAACAGCCAGAACAGAGATTGCGTTGGGCATGCCCTTGGACATCAAGGTGGTGCCGTCGACCGGGTCGACGGCGAAGTCACAGTCGGGGCCGTCGCCGTTTCCGACCTCTTCGCCGTTGAACAGCATCGGCGCTTCGTCCTTCTCGCCTTCACCGATGACGACGATGCCGCGCATCGAGACGGAGGAGACGAGTTGACGCATGGCGTCGACGGCTGCTCCGTCGCCGCCTTCCTTGTCGCCGCGGCCTACCCAGCGGCCGGCAGCCATAGCACCGGCTTCGGTGACTCGGACCAATTCGAGTGCGAGGTTACGGTCCGGGGTCTCACGATGAGTGCTGCTGGCCGTCATGTGCGGTGCCTCCTGGCGCGGTCGCGGTCGACGGGGTGTGTCGACGCAGTGGTTTCTTCAGGCGTCATTGTCCCAGATGGGAGCGGCTGCGTGCGCTGTCGGGTCGCCGCTGCGACGTTTTGTCTCGCTCGAAGGGGACCGGGAATCGTATCTACTGCGGAGTACCTGGATACTGGGGGTGTGGCATCGAAGAAACCCCGCATTCTCGAAGACAACAAAGACATGGTCTGGTCTCTCGTACCGTTGGTGCTGTTCTGCATCATCATTGCGGGCATCGCCAGCCAGTGCACGTTCAGTCCTGGCGGCCCGACACAGGGGCCTATCCCGAGCGTCGACGTGGACGCAGCTCTGAACTACGACGCGAAGGAACTCGGATTTCCCATTCGTAATCCCGGTGTTCCGGACGGGTGGACTCCGAACTCCGGCAGTCGCAAGATCATCTCCGGCGACGGTGGCGGAGATTCAAGCACTGTGGGATTCATCACGACCAGTGGTCGCTACATCCAGCTGACACAGAGCAACGCCGAGGAATTCCCGTTGGTGTCACATGTTGCCGGTGGACAGCGATTCGCGACCGGAGTCGAGACCGTCGGTGCCGATACGTGGAACGTCTTCGGTGGCGAAGGTGTCGAGTCGATCTGGGTCACGGACGTCGGGGATGTTCGCCTGTTGCTCACGGGCGCGGCGACGCCGGAAGAGTTCCGGATTCTTGCCGAGAAGGTCGGCGCAGCGCAGCCGATCACGCCATAGGATTTGCGGTCGGAGCGGACGCTACTCGTCCGCTTCGGCCAGAGCCTTTTCGACGCGGGCCCTCGCGCCGGCCAAGTGCTCTTCACAGCGCTTGGCCAACGCTTCGCCTCGCTCCCACAGTGAGAGTGACGCGTCGAGGTCCAGACCGCCCTGTTCGAGAATCTTCACGACGCTCACCAGTTCGTCCCGGGCTGCTTCGTAGCCGAGTTCGTTGATGTCGGTGTCGGTGGCGTTGCTCATTTTTCTCTTCCCATCACTGCGGCGCGAACGGCGCCGTCTGCAAGTCGAACTCGAATCTGGGTACCGGGTGGCGCGTCCTCGACCGAGCGCAGAACCTCCGGATCGCCATCGGCGACAACACGTTGCACGACTGCGTACCCGCGGGCCAGCGTCGCGGCGGGGCCCAGCGTGGTGAGCCGGGCGCGCAGATGCTCGATCGTTCGGGACTCGGAATCGATCAACCGAGTCACATCGCGTCGCCCGTCGGCTTGGAGCCTTTCGACCTCCTCGGCGCGACGGTCCACCGCGAGCAGCGGCGATGCCATGACCGGTCGAGTGCGCAACTGTTCGATCAGATGAGACTCACGCTTGACCCAGCTGCGCAGTGCCGCAGCGCTGCGGTCACGCAGATCCGCAACCAGGGCAGCTTCCGCAACCGCGTCGGGTACGACGCGCTTGGCCGCGTCCGTGGGTGTGGCTGCGCGCAGGTCGGCGACGTGGTCACTGAGCGGGCTGTCCGGCTCGTGTCCGATGGCACTGACGATGGGCGTCGTGCAGGCCACGATGGCGCGGCACAGCGCTTCGTCGGAAAACGGCAGGAGATCCTCGACGCTTCCGCCGCCGCGAGCGAGGATGATGACGTCGACTACCGGGTTGGCGTCGAGTTCCTTCAGCGCTTCGATGATCTGGGGAACAGCAGTCGGACCCTGAACCGCGGTGTTACGCACTGCGATGGCAACTGCTGGCCAACGACGATGGGCGACTGAGACGACATCCTTCTCGGCCGCACTGGCTCGGCCCGTGATCAGGCCGATCGTGCCGGGCAGAAACGGAAGCGGCCGTTTGAGCCGCGGATCGAACAAGCCCTCGGCGGCGAGCAAGGCGCGCAGTCTCTCGATGCGGGCAAGCAGCTCACCGATACCCACGGCGCGAATCTCGGTGACACGCAACGACACCGTTCCGCGTCCGGTGTAGAACGAGAGCTTGCCGAACATCACGACTCGCGAGCCCTCCGTTAACGGCACCGGGGAGTTGTGCAACAACTGCGGTGAGCACGTGATCGACAGCGACATGTCTGCCGACGGATCACGCAGGACGAGAAAGGCCGTTCGGGTGCCGGGGCGTGCATTGATCTGGGTGATCTGACCTTCGACCCAGATACTGCCGAGCCGATCGATCCAGCCGGCGACCTTGGCGGAAACCGTGCGGACCGGCCACGGCTGCTCAGCGCTGCTGGCGCCGGACGATCGCTGCGATGAAGCGGGGGGCGTTGCGGAAGTCACTTTGCCTTGGCTGTAGTGATGCGGTTGGTGAGCATGGTCTGGAACGGTGCGCGAGCGAGCGTCGCATTCTCGTAGTCCAGGACTGCGGTCAGCTCGTCGATGCTGAGCGTCCGGATGCGCGCACGGAGCTGTGCGAGTGTGAGGTTGGGGTAGTCGAGTTCGGTGACGATCTCGGGCTCTTCGGCAGGTCCGTCCGTCGTAGCTGCCATGGATTCGGACTCGGCGACGGGTGCGGGTTCCTCGATGGGGGCCGTCGGCTCGAGCGAGTAGAGCGCGAAGCGACCGGCGTTGGTCGGGGTGTCAGCGGTGGTCGATCCGGTGGAAGACGTCGGGTCAGCAGGCGCGTCGACGTCTTCGTCGAAGACCGCCCACTCGGGCTGTTCGTCCTCGGAAGACCAGTTGATCAGTGCAAATGCCTGATCGCCCTTGATAGCCAACGAGGTGATCGACTGCTGCACGCGCATGCTTGTCTGCAGCATCTGGCTCACGGCGGTCATCGGCAGGGCGACGGCGGTGGTGGGCAGCTTCTTTGCCTCTTCCATCGCGGTGACGGCGAGTCCCGCGGCAACGCGCGCCACGAACGGTGGTCGGATCATTCCCACAGCTTGCCGCAAAGCTCCGACAATCGGTAGCCGACTTGCCTGTGACGGCCGTACTCGTTTACTTCGGAACCTTCGATCGGAGCCCGAAACCGAGGTGTTCACGTTTGCCGGAGTGTCTCACGTTCGAGGTGCCAGTAGGCTGGTCACATGTCTTCGGCTGTTCCTCTCAATCTCGGTATCGCGCACTCGGCTGATTCGCCGTCCACCCGCAAGGGCAGCGCCAAGCGCGTGCTCCTCGCCGAGCCTCGCGGCTACTGCGCCGGCGTCGACCGCGCGGTCGAGACCGTCGAGAAGGCCCTCGAGAAGCACGGCGCACCCATCTACGTGCGTAAGGAGATCGTCCACAATCGCCACGTCGTCGAGACGCTCGAAGATCAGGGCGTGATCTTCGTCGACGAAACCGACGAGGTTCCCGAGGGATCGTTGCTCGTGTTCTCGGCGCACGGTGTGTCGCCGGCCGTCCACGACTCGGCTGCCGAGCGGAACCTGCGCACGATCGACGCAACGTGCCCCCTGGTCACGAAGGTGCACCAGGAAGCAAAGCGATTCGCCCGCGACGATTACGACATTCTGCTCATCGGCCACGAAGGCCACGAAGAGGTCGAGGGCACCGCAGGTGAGGCTCCCGATCACGTCACCATCGTCGACGGCCCGGATTCGGTCGACGCGGTCACGGTTCGTGACGAGTCGAAGGTCATCTGGCTTTCCCAGACCACACTGAGCGTCGACGAGACGATGCAGACCGTCGCGCGCCTGCGTGAGCGCTTCCCCAATCTGCAGGACCCGCCGTCCGACGACATCTGCTACGCCACGCAGAACCGTCAGGTTGCGGTCAAGGCGATGGCTCCCGAGTGCGATCTCGTGATCGTGGTGGGTTCGCGGAACTCGTCCAACTCGGTTCGCCTGGTCGAGGTCGCGCTCGGGGCGGGCGCTGCCGCGTCGTACCTGGTCGACTACGCCCGTGAGGTCGATCTCGCGTGGCTCGAGGGTGTCCAGACCGTCGGCATCACGTCGGGCGCATCGGTACCCGAGGTGCTCGTGCGCGGCGTGATCGAACTTCTTGCCGAGCACGGATACAACGACGTTCAACCCGTCACCACTGCCAACGAGAGTCTGGTGTTCGCCCTTCCCCGTGAATTGCGAGCAGCGCGCACGTCCTGAAACAAGAAAATGCGGGGCACCTTCCATCTGGAAGGTGCCCCGCATTTTTGTGCTACCGGGCGCGTCTGTTCAGGGCTCTTCGCGATCGCGGTACCGAACTCGCGGCGGCGGATACGCCGGAAGATCGACTCCGGGTGGGCGGCGGCGAGGGGGCGGCGGCGGCGATACGTCGTCACCCGAAGCGAAGAAGGGCTCCATCCGCTCCTCACGTCTGGGCGACGGAGTGGGCTCGGGCGCCCGGCGGCGACCGTACGACGGGTAGTCGTCGTCTGCCACGGGCCGACTGTCGGGCTGGGGGCGACGCGTAGGCGGTTGGTGCGTGCGATCGACCCTGGGTGGCTGAGGGCTTCTCCGAGGCGGCAGCGGACGCTCGTCCTGGATCGGCTCGCGCCTGGGGGTGCTTCGGTAGGCGGGCTGCTCGTCCACCTCGGGGGCGCGGCGACGCGGGGGCCCGGGGACGGGCGCGTCCGAGACTCTGCGTCGACGCCCGGTCTCGGGTGCGGGTTGTTCTCGCGTGGCAGCCGCAGAGGAGTCACGAGTGGTGGCCGCCGAGCGGCGGGAGCGGGTCGAGCGCGCGGGCCCGGTGGGGCGCTGATTGAGCAGGAAGTACCGGAAGCCACCGATGATCAGCACGACCACGGTTGCGGCCAACATGATCGGAAAGCGGTTGACCAACGGGTACGCGATGTTGATCGCGATATCGCGCAGCGCGGTGCTGTTGTCCTTGCCGATGAGCGTGTGCCCGATCGGCACCGCAGCGAAGAGCAGCAACGGCGGTTGGGCCATCGCGGTGAAGAGGGCCTTGTTCGAAGCGGCAACCACAGCGAAGAGACAGCCCAGGAAGTAGAACGTCGAGAACACCGCGGTGAGCTCTCCGCCGCCTCCGGTGGCATCGATCAGTACGCCGACGGCGGTCACACCGGCAGCAAGCAGGATCACTCCCCACCAGGGCAGGCCGGGGACGGTCACGATGAGCGATCGCTTGTCCAGCGGTACCCCGGAGCGAGCACGTTGGGTTGCAGACACATAACGACATTAGCGGTTCTTGCGTTGTCGGCCGTGTTTGTGCGGGTCGTGGCTGGCGCATTTATCGACGCGATGGCGCGATGGTTTCGGGTTCTTCGCCAAACGAACCGGACGGATTGTGTGCAGGGTCACCGGACGCTCGTGGGTTGGGGCACACCGACGAAGCCGTCAGCGTGGGAGATCGGCGGTGTCGGTGGGCTGCTCTACCGTCGGATTCATGAAGATTCTGCACACCTCCGATTGGCATATAGGTCGCACCTTTCACGGCGTCGATCTGCTGGCCGATCAGGCGAGTGTGCTCAGTTCCATCGCAGATTCCGTCCGCGAACACGGAATCGACGTCGTGGTCGTGCCGGGGGACATCTACGACCGCTCGATTCCCAGTTCCGACGCGGTCACCGTGTGCAATCGAGGCTTCGAGGCAATCCGGGCGGCGGGGGCGGTCATCGTCGCGACGTCCGGCAATCACGATTCCGCGGTGCGGCTCGGAGCCGGGGCATCCTTTGCCGCTGCCGGCGGCTTGCACTTGATCACCCGAGTCGGCCAGATCGGTACTCCGGTGATGCTGAGCGATCAGTTCGGGCCCGTCGCCTTTTACGGGATTCCGTATCTCGAGCCGGAGATCACGCGCGTCGAGTTGGACGTGCCCCGGGCTCGTACTCATTCCGACATCCTCGGAGCGGCCATGTCGCGTGTTCGGCGAGACCTCGCCGAACGAACAGCTACCGATCCGTTGACTCGGTCGGTACTGCTCGCGCATGCCTTCGTCGTGGGCGGTGAGGCGTCTGAATCGGAACGCTCCATTTCGGTCGGCGGAGTGGAGACCGTCGCAGTGGGCGAATTCGACGGCGTCGACTATGTCGCCCTCGGACACCTGCATTCTCCGCAGATGCTCTCGGAGAGTGTGCGGTACTCAGGTTCACCGTTGCCGTATTCGTTCGGTGAGCGCAGCCACCGCAAGGCTGCGCTTTTGATCGAACTCGACGCAGCCGGTCTGTCGTCGGTGCAGCGCCTCGATCTTCCGGTGATTCGGGGGCTGAGCCAGGTGACGGGAACTCTCGAGGAACTTCTCACCGAGTCGAAGTACGCCGATTCCGAGCAGTGCTACGTCTCCGCTTTGCTCACCGACCCGGTTCGTCCCGTCGATGCCATGAGGCAGCTCCAGGCACGTTTCCCGTTTGCCGTTCACCTCGAATGGCAAAGGCCGGAAGGACAATCGGATCTCAAGTATCGCGACGCGGTACGGGGTCGAACCGACATGGAGATCGCCCGCGGCTTTGTCTCGGCCGTGCGTAGTGACCCGTCCGAGCGGGAGGTCACGTTGATGGCCGAAGCGCTCAGCGCTGCCGCGCGCGCCGAGGAGTCCACGGTAGAACTGAGTGAAACCGCGTGAGGCTGCACAAACTCGAAGTCAGCTCTTTCGGGCCCTTTGCCGACACTGTCGAGGTCGACTTCGACCGATTGGGTGCAGACGGGCTGTTCCTTCTGCACGGCGACACCGGTGCAGGCAAGACCACGATCCTCGACGCGGTTGCGTTTGCCCTGTACGGGCGGGTGCCGGGTACGCGCAACGAGGGCAAACGGCTACTGTCCGATCACGCGCCCGCCGGTTCGGTGCCGCGCGTGGAACTCGAAGCGACCATCAGTGGTCGCAGAATCAAACTTGTTCGTAGTCCAGAGTATTCGCGCCCGAAGAAGCGTGGCACCGGTTCGATCACCGAGAATGCAAAAGCCACACTGACGTGGTTGGACGGCCGCGGCGAGAATCTTTCGCGCATCCCTGACATCGGTGACGAGATCAACCGCCTCATGGGCATGAGCGCTGATCAGTTCTTCCAGGTGGTGCTCTTGCCGCAGGGTGAGTTCGCCAAATTCCTGCGTGCCGAGAGTGACGAGCGAGGCAAACTGCTCGAGCGTCTGTTCGACACCAAGCGTTTTGTCTCCGTCGAGGCATGGTTCGACGCCAAGCGAAAGGCAAGTGCGACCGCGCTCGCGGCCAGGGAGCAATCCGTGCGGCTGCTGCTCGCGAAGGTCGAGACAGCTGCGGGACTCGAGGTAGGCGCCGAGGCACACCCACTGGAATGGTCGCGCAAACTCCTCGCCGAGGCTCAGGACACCCGCGATACAAGTCTTGCGGAGCTGGTGACCGCGAAAGATGCAGCAGCCGAGGCTAATCGGGTTCTGTCGGCGGCGCAGCGAACCGCAGATCTGGTCGCTCGCCGTAATCGTGCGACCGCTGAACTCGCAGCATTCAATACGGGCGCCGCCCAAAGAGCTGTGATCGGCGCTGAACTCGAGACCGCCAAGCGCGCACTGCCGGTGGCCGCTGTCGCCGGCGATGTGGACGCTGCCGGCTTGCACCTCGCTGCCGCACTCGAATCGATGACCGCAGCGATGTCGACCTACTCCGCAACGGGCGGTCCGGAGATTTTCGTGCCGGAGGTGTGGCCACCCACCGACGACGAGCGTCAACGCGTCGTAGCTCGGATCCGGACCTGGCGTGACGAGATCGTTCGCCTGGACGCAATGGCGGAGGATGCTCGCAGAGCCGATGCGGCAGAAGCCGAGATCGAGAAACTCGGAGTTCGGCGAGACGCTCTGTCCGAGCGCATCGATGCCATCGCGGTTGAACGCACTCAACTGCCAGAAATGGTGCGCTCGGCCGGCCAACGACTGGAGGATGCGCAACGCGCGCACGCGGCTCTGCCCGGCCTCGAAGCTGCACTGGCCAAAGCATCGGATGCTGCGGCAGCGGCTCATGAATTCGTCTCTCTGCGTGCGCAAGCCGAGAAGATTCGTGTGCAGGTGTTGGATGCGCGCGACGCCCATCAGAGTGCTCGCGGGCGCTGGCTCGACCTCGTGCAGAAGCGTATCGAGGGCATGGCTGCGGAGTTGGCGAGTTCACTCGCGCCCGGTGACCCATGCCAGGTGTGTGGTTCGCGTGAACACCCTGCGCCGGCGCAGTCTGATGTCGTGACGGTCACCGAGCCCGATCTGGAAGTCGCGTCCGCAGCCGAGCGTGCGGCCGAGAAAGCCCTGAGCAAGGTAGTCGACCGCCAGGTAACCGTCGACCGTGACATCGACCGGGTGATCGCCCGCGGCGGGGACGGCGACGTCGCAGAACTCGACAGGCTCCGCGCCGCGGCTCGGAACGCCGTTGACGAGGCGACCCACTCTGCCGGTCAGGTTGGAGGGTTGGCCGACAAGCTCGGGCATCTCAACGAGCGTGACGGCGAGCTGCAACAGGAATCCGCTTCTCTGACGGCCGAATTGGCGGCACTGACCGAGCGTACGACGACTCTGTCGGCCACGGTCGAGCAGATTCGAGCGGCGATCGTCGCTGCGGTGGGAGAAGATTCGACCATCGCTGCTCAGCGCTCGCGGTTCGAAAGGCTTGCCTCCGCTGCCTCGGCGGCGTCTGAGATGCGTGACGACGCCGTTCGTGCGCAGGCGCGATCGGCGGAACTGTCGACCAAACTGGCCGCTGCGGCGGCCGCTGCTGGATTCGATTCGGTCGAGGCTGCGATCGAAGGGGTGAGATCGCCGGCCCGAATCGCGGCGATCGAAACGGAACTCGCCAAAGCACGCGACCTCGAGGTGGCCGCTCGGACGGTCCTCGACGACCCCGAGGTCGTTGCGGTGAGCGAAGTCGAGACAGTCGACGTCGACGGTCCTCGCGAGCGTGCTCTTCAGTGCGCCGAGGTGGTGAACTCGGCTGTTGCAGCTGCTTCCCTGGCCGAGAACCGTGTGTCGGATCTCGAACGGTTCAGCGGACAACTCGAGAAGGCATACGAATCGGTTGCACCTGAGCGGGAACTGCACGACGAACTCGCGGCGCTTGCCGACGTGATCGCCGGCAAAGGTCAGAACAGTCGTAAGATGTCGCTGAGGGCTTATGTACTCGCGTCGCGGTTGGAAGAGATCGCGGTGTCGGCATCGGTTCGGCTGCAGCGGATGTCCGGGGGCAGATACGAGTTCGTGCACAGTGACGAGGCAGGTTCTCGGGGTCGCCGCGGCGGTCTGGGGCTCGACATCCGGGACGACTTCACGGGTGTCGTTCGCTCGGCGAAGACGCTCTCGGGCGGTGAATCATTCTTGGCGTCATTGTCTTTGGCCCTCGGACTTGCCGATGTGGTTGCGGCGGAGTCCGGCGGAATCGTTCTCGACACGATGTTCATCGACGAAGGATTCGGCACTCTCGACGCCGACACCCTCGACTCGGTGATGGCTGTGTTGGATGAGCTTCGCGACGGTGGACGAGTGGTGGGCATCGTCAGTCACGTGGACGAGATGAGGCAGCGAATCCCGAGTCGCCTGCACGTCATTCGCGGACGTGCAGGCTCCTCGGTGAAGGTGATCGCGGGCTGATCAGGCCTTTTTGTTCTCTACCTCTGACTCGGCGTCGTCGTCTTGATCCTCGAGGATGTCCGACGCATCGCCGGCGGGCATCGGCTCGTTGTCGCTTGCGCGTTCGTCGATCTGCTCGCCGATGTACCGGATGACAACTGCTGCCACAGCGGCGACGGGCACTGCGAGGAAGGCGCCGACGATGCCGTACAGCGAGCTACCGGCGGCCACGGCAAGCAGCACGATGACGGCGTGGAGTTTCATCGACTTGCTCTGCAGCACAGGCTGAAGGACGTTTCCTTCGATCTGCTGAACGGCCAGGATGATGATCAACACGATGATGGCGGTGGTGAGACCGTTGGCCACCAGCGCAACCAACACGGCCAGGGCGCCGGCGACAAAGGCACCGACGATCGGGATGAAGCCACCGATGAACGTGAGAATTGCCAGCACCGGTGCCAGCGGGACCCCGAGTATCAGCAGTCCTGCGCCGATGAAGACCGCGTCGATCAGACTCACCAGTGCTTGTGTCCTGATGAATCCGCCGAGCGTGTCCCACATGCGGGTGAGGACCTCTTCGAGATGCCGACCGGCGCGGCCGCCGCCGACAGCGTGGAGCCAGGGGATGAACCTCGGTCCGTCCTTGATGAAGAAGAAAGCGAGAATCAGGACCAAACCGAGCGTGACCAACAACGAGCTCGCTGTGCTCACGCCGCTGAAAACGCCTGAAGCGATGGCGGTTCCACTTTCCTGCACCTTGGTGATGACGGCATGGACGGCGTTGTCGATCTGGTCGTCCTTCAGGTTCAGCGGCGGACCCTGGAGCCAGTCCTGAACCTGGTTGATGCCCTCGGTGGTCTTGTTCGCGAGCTCGGGGGCCTGGCTGACCACTGACGGAACGATGCCTGCGATCACACCGGCCAGGATTCCGATCGAGAGCACCAGGGTGATGCCGGCTGCCGCGGCCGGTGGCATCCCGCGCTTGATCATGCCGCGGGTCGGCGGCCACATGACTGTCGCAACAACAATAGCCAGAGCCACCGGCAGGATGATGACCCAGAGCTTTTCGATCAGCCAGCCGAAAATCCAGGCGCCCAGCGAAATCGACGCCAACACCAACGACCATTTTGCGAGCCACATACCCCCTTGCCCGATGATCTCGCCGCGGTCGCGCTTGCGCACCCCTGCGGACGTCCCCTTGTCTTGCTCGCTCACTGATCGTCCTTTCCGTCGGCGCAGGGATTTCCTCGCCGATGTGCGAATCCGGTGATCTAGCTGAGCTGATCGTAACGACTGCATGCGATAACTCGTGTGTTGCGCTGCAATACTGTGTTTTGAAGCATGCTGATCGGACTAACATTTCCGTCATGAGAATCGCAGCAGCAGTCGGGGCAGCAGCAATCGTCGTTCTCGGGCTCACCGCGTGTAGCACCGAGGATCAGGACAACGCGCAGAACAAGATCAGCGAGGCAGTCACGAGCGGGCAACAGGCGCTCGAGACGGCGAAACAGTCAGCGGGCAACGCCATCGATCAGGGCAAGACGGCGCTGTTCGTCGCCACGTTCCGTGGGGCTTACGCACCGTTGGCGGAGAACCGCGACGACGCAGACATCGAGGAGATCTTGACGACCACGTGTACCGAGGTCGCCAACGGCACTGACGAGGCGGAGGTCAAGACCAAGATCACCGACCTGGCCGAGAACAACGGCAACAAGCCCACCGACGAGCAGGCCGGCCACATTTACGAACTCGCGAAGGCCACCTGCCCCTGACCGGATTCAGCAGCAGCGGGCGCCTGGGTTGGCGTCGGCTGCTGCGTGACGGCGGCGCCAGAACTCTCGTTCGCTGATCACCGGTGAGTCGGCGTGGTGGCGTCGGGTGTGCTCGACGTAGCGCTGATAGTCGAGATCACCCATCACCGAGCGAACCCACCACAGCGTTCCGCGGAACGCTGTGGTGAGTTTTGCCGTCATGGTCGCCGTCGTCATGGTCAGTGCCCACCTCCGTGTGCGGCGCCGGGCGCCCGGACTTTCCCGGCTTTGATCAGCTCGTCCCATTCTTTCTGGATTTCCTTCTCCGCGGGCGTCGGAATGAAGCTGGCGGGTCCGAAGATTTTCGACGGTTCTTCCGGGGACTCGGTGGTCGGCAGCCCGCCCGCTCGGATTGCCTTGGCACATACGATGATCCCGGCGATGACCACGACGATCACCAGTGACGCGAAGATGATCGACAACGTGCCCTGGATGAAGGTGTTGCGAATGACGGCATCGATGGCCTCCGGAGTCTTCGCGGAACCGTGCGCCGTCTCGCCGGCAGCCTTCGCGTCCTTGAACACGTTGTGCTGAGCCCAGTACCCGATCGCGGGGTTGTCGGAGAAGATCTTCTGGTACGACGCGGTCATGGTTACGACCAGGTCCCACACCAGCGGGACGCCGGGAATCCAGGCCCATTTGAACAGGCCCTTCTTCATGACGATCGTCATGACCACCGTCAGCGCGATCGCGGCGAGTAGCTGGTTGGCGATGCCGAAGAGCGGGAAGAGTGTGTTGATTCCGCCCAGCGGATCGGTGACACCCATGAGCAGAATCGCGCCCCAGGCAGCGACGACGATCAGCGAGCACAGCCACGCGCCGATGCGCCACGACGGGTCCTTGAACTTCTTTGCCGGACCGCCGAAGTTGCCGAGCGAGTCGGAGAGCATGAATCGAGCGACGCGGGTGCCGGCATCGATCGTGGTGAGGATGAAGAGCGCCTCGAACATGATCGCGAAGTGGTACCAGAACGATTTCAGCGAGTCGCCGCCGAAGACGTCGCTGAGCACTTCGGACATTCCGAACGCGAGCGTCGGGGCGCCGCCGGTTCGCGAGATGATCGATTCTTCGCCGACGGCCTCGGCTGCCTGAGTCAGCACGTCCGGTGTGATGGGGGCAGTGCCGAGGGGCAGATTGTTGACGTATTCGGCTGCGGTTTCCGGTGTTCCACCGGTCAGTGCCGCGGGAGCGTTGAGTGCGAAGTACAGGTGCTGATCGAGGATGCAGGCGGTGACCAGAGCCATGATCGCGACAAACGATTCGGTCAGCATGCCGCCGTACCCGATCATCTTGGTCTGGCTTTCCTTCTCGAGCAGCTTCGGCGTCGTACCGGACGCGATCAGTGCGTGGAAGCCCGAGAGCGCGCCACAGGCAATGGTGATGAACAGGAACGGGAACAGTGAACCGGCAAAGGCCGGGCCTTCGCCGTTGGAGGCGAACGGTGTCACTGCCGGCATGTTCAGCGCGGGTCGTGCGACCAGAATTCCGATGGCCAGCAGCGCGATGGTGCCGACCTTCATGAACGTCGACAAGTAGTCGCGCGGTGCCAGGAGCAGCCAGACCGGCAGCACCGATGCGGCGAATCCGTACGCGATCATCAGCCACGCGATGGTGACCTTCGAGAGTGTGAACCAGTCTGCGCCCCAACCGGTATCGGCAACCCATCCGCCGGAGACGATGGCAAGGAGAAGCAGGACGACGCCGATCAAGGAGACCTCGGAAACCTTGCCCGGCCGCAGATACCGCAGGTACACGCCCATGAACAGCGCGATGGGGATGGTCATCGCGATCGAGAACACTCCCCACGGGGACTCGGCGAGCGCATTGACGACCACAAGTCCGAGCACCGCGATGAGGATGATCATGATGACGAACACGCCGATCAGTGCGGCGACGCCGCCGACAAGGCCGAGTTCTTCGCGGGCCATCTGACCGAGGCTGCGCCCGCGGCGCTTCGACGAGATCCACAGGACCATGAAGTCCTGCACCGCCCCGGCGAACACGACGCCGACGATGATCCAGATCGTTCCCGGAAGATATCCCATCTGCGCGGCCAACACGGGTCCGACCAGGGGGCCGGCACCGGCAATTGCCGCGAAGTGGTGACCGAACAGCACCCGACGGTCGGTCGGCATGTAGTCGGCGCCGTTCTCCATGATCTCGGCGGGAGTGGCGACGTCGTCGCGAGGCTTGACGATCTTGCGTTCGATCAACCGCGCATAGAAGCGGTAGGCGATCAGATAGGTACAGATTGCGGCCAACACGAACCACACAGCGCTGATGTGTTCACCGCGGACGATCGCAATCACGTACCAGGCGCCCGCGCCGACCAGTCCGAGAACAAGGAAGACGACGCGCGCAGTCGTGGAGATGGGTGTTTTGTCGATGACGCCGACAGGTGGCAGGTCAGGATCGGTTTTCAGGTACTCGACATTTGGTTCCGGCGCAGTCGTCAAGCTCATCGTCGAACTCCGTCCACTAGTGCACGTGTGGCCGCCGTCACAGCGGGCCATCTGTCACTGTAGGACCAGAAGGGTGAATCCGCGCGATCTGAAACGCGGGAGTCGACCGACGTCAGAATCGGTGAGCGTCGGCGTCGATCCAATCGGTGAGCCAGCTCTGCGGCGGGGAGTCGAGCAGTTCGCCCGGCATCAGCCAGTCGAACAGGTCGGCATAGGTGCGAGTGGTGAGACCGTCGACGCGGCGGTTGAGCATTCCCGGTTGCAGTTGGTCGAAGGAATCGATGCCCATCGACGCGATCATCTGTTGTGCGCTGGCGACAGTTGCCTTCTGGAAGCGGTAGACGCGCTCGCTCTTGTCGGGGATGTCGAGTGCGCGGGTGCGTGCCGGATCCTGAGTGGCAACGCCGACCGGGCAGCGGTTGGTGTGGCACATCTGGGCCTGAATACAGCCCACTGCGAACATCATTGCGCGGGCCGCCATCGTGAAGTCTGCGCCCTGGATGATGCGTTTGACGATGTCGGAACCGCTCGCCACCTTTCCGGAAGCGCCGACTTTCACGAGAGGGCGCAAACCAGTTCCCACCAGAGCGTTGTGCACCAGCATCAGGCCCTCGGTCAACGGCATGCCCATGTGGTCCTCGAACTCCACCGGACCTGCGCCGGTGCCGCCTTCGGAACCGTCCACGATGATGAAGTCGGGCGTGATGCCGCGTTCGATCATCGCCTTGCAGATTCCGAGGAATTCACGACGCGAGCCGACACACAGTTTCATCCCGACCGGCTTGCCTCCCGAAAGTTTTCGCAGGGTCGCGATGAAATCGACCAGTTCGACCGGGGTGCTGAACGCGGTGTGCGCGGGTGGCGAAATCACAGTCTGGCCGACGGGTACCCCGCGGGTTTCGGCGATTTCGGGGGAGACCTTGACTCCGGGAAGCACGCCACCCAACCCGGGTTTCGCACCTTGCGAGAGCTTGATCGAAATGGCCTTCACCTGATCGAGTCCGGCACGCTCGGCAAAACGGTCAGGATCGAATCGGCCGTCCTCGGTTCGGCATCCGAAGTATCCCGAGGCGATTTCCCAGATCAGATCGCCGCCGTGTTTGCGGTGATACGGACTGATCGCGCCTTCGCCGGTGTCGTGGGCGAAGCCGCCTTTGGCGGCGCCGGCGTTGAGGGCTTCGATTGCGTTGGCGGACAACGACCCGAAGCTCATCGCGGAGACGTTCAGGAGAGCGATGTCGTACGGCTTCGTGCAATCGCGTCCGCCGAGGCGAACTCGGGGAACGGTGTCGGGGGCGGTCCGTGCGCGAATCGAATGCGTCATGAACTCGTAGCCGATCGCATTGACGTCGCGCTCGGTCCCGAAGGGCTCTTCCGCCAGTGTTCCCTTTGCCCGCTCGTAAACCAGATCTCGCGTTTCGCGATCGAATGGCATTCCATCGGTGGATGATTCGACGAAGTACTGCTGAATCTCCGGTCGAATCTTCTCGAGGAGGAATCGCGCGTGCCCCAGGACCGGATAGTTACGGAGGATGCTGTGGGACTTCTGAGTGAGGTCGTAGGTGCCCATGGCCGCCAGCGCGAGTGTGACGACAGCGATCACCCACCATCCGGGCGAGGCGACAATTGCGAGCGCGGCGGTGCCGAGACCCACTATCCATATCAAGAGCACGATCAGCATCCGAGTCACCTCGAGAGCGTAGGCGCTCACTGTGACACGGCAGCGGTAAGTCTCCACTAGGTTCTGCGATAGAGAACCGAATCCGACTCTTTGGGGGAATGATGACCGAACCGCAATATCCGACCGACCCGCAGGATCCGAAGGAGCAACAGTATCCGAAGGAGCAGCAGTATCCGGCAGGCCAGCAGTATTCAGCCGGTCAGCAATATTCAGCAGGCCAGGAATATCCGACGGGTCAGCAGTACCCAACCGACCCGCAGTACTCAGCCGGACAGCAGTATCCGACCGGTCAGCAGTACAGCGCAGCCCAGCAGTACAGCGCTGCTCCCACGTACGCGGCGCCTCAGTACGGTCCGCCGAAGTCCAACGCGGGATGGGCCGTCGCGTCGATCATCTTCTTCTGGCCTATCGCGTTCGCCGCGTTCAATCATCTCCACGACATCTACCCGAAGTGGGCGATGGGCGATCAACAGGGCGCGCAGTACGCGTCCGAGCGGGTGAAGAAGCTCGGTCAGATCTCGCTCCTCATAGCCGTGATCTGCTGGGTGCTGTTCATCGCGTTCTACGTCATCTTCCTGGTTGCGATCGTGTCGTCCGTCGATTCGTATACCTACAACTGATCACCTGCCGCGACGTGACGGTGGGGCGAGTACCCGTCACGTCGCTGCGAGGCCGTAGAATCCACAGACCGTGAGCCTTACCCTCGGAATCGTCGGACTGCCCAACGTCGGCAAGTCCACCCTTTTCAATGCACTGACCAACAACGACGTGTTGGCAGCGAACTACCCGTTCGCGACCATCGAACCCAACGTCGGTCTGGTCGAGCTGCCCGATCCGCGGCTGCAGAAGCTCGCCGAGATCTTCGGCTCCGAGCGCATCCTCCCCGCGACCGTGTCGTTCGTCGACATTGCCGGCATCGTCAAGGGAGCGTCCGAGGGCGCAGGCCTGGGTAATAAGTTCCTGGCCAACATCCGTGAAGCGGACGCCATCTGCCAGGTAGTTCGCGTCTTCGCCGACGACGACGTCATCCACGTCGACGGCAAGGTCGACCCGGCCTCGGACATCGAGGTCATCGAGACCGAGCTCGTGATCGCCGACATGCAGACTCTCGAGAAGGCTCTCCCGCGTCTGGACAAGGAAGCTCGCAAGAACAAGGAGCTCAAGCCGGCCCACGACGAGGCGCTCAAGGCTCAGGCATTCCTCAACGAGGGCACGACGCTGTTCAGCGTCAAGGACAAGCTCGACTTCTCGTTGCTTCGTGAGCTGAGCCTGCTCACCACCAAGCCCTTCCTGTACGTCTTCAACGCCGACGAGTCTGTGCTCACCGACGCAGCGAAGATTGCGGAATTGCGCGCATCCGTCGCACCGGCCGACGCCGTGTTCCTCGACGCGAAGGTCGAGCAGGAACTGCTCGAGCTGGACGAGGAAGATCGCCAGGAAATGCTCGACTCGATCGGTCAGACCGAGCCCGGCCTGCACGCGCTTGCACGCACCGGCTTCCACACCCTCGGACTGCAGACTTACCTGACGGCTGGTCCGAAGGAAGCTCGCGCCTGGACCATCCACAAGGGTGACACCGCTCCCCAGGCTGCCGGCGTCATTCACACCGACTTCGAGCGCGGCTTCATCAAGGCTGAAATCGTGTCCTTCGACGACCTCGTCGAGGCGGGTTCCATGGCCGCAGCCAAGGCTGCCGGCAAGGTCCGCATGGAGGGCAAGGAATACGTCATGGCCGACGGCGATGTGGTGGAGTTCCGCTTCAACGTCTAAATCAACGGCTCCTGGTCGTCACCCCACGGGCATCTCGCTGAGCGTCCGACGGGTGACGAACCGCCGCGCTCTCCCCGACAACGGATCGGTGAATTCGAGTTCCCTCGCGAGCAATTGGAGTGGGAGAGAATGATCGTCCGGGGCGTCGGGAAGCAGGTCGGGGTATCGCCGGTCGCCCAGGATCCCGGCGCCGAGAGCTGCCAGATGCACCCGCAACTGGTGCATCCGTCCGGAGCGCGGACGTAGAACCGTGTGCAGCACAGCACGTCCGGAGGCGCTCACGCCCGTCCCTCGTGCCTCGATCATGGTCTCGGAGTTGGGTTCACGGCTGTCGTCGACGACGACTCGCAACTCGCCGCGTCGGGCTTCGATGTGGTTGCGGTAAACGAGAGGGACGTCGAGCGCTGGTGCGTCCTGGCCCCACCGGGGCGGTCGCGCCGACACCGCCTCGTAGACCTTCGTGACCTGCCGCTTCTCGAACAGCGACTGGTACGCGCCGCGCGTCGCGGGGTGGGCCGAGAACATCACCACCCCTGCGGTGCCGCGGTCGAGTCTATGGATCGGGGTCAGATCTGGGTTGTCGAGACGGACCCGCAGTCGGACGAGCGCCGACTCACGCAGGTATCGCCCGCTCGGAGTGGTCGGGAGAAAATGTGGCTTGTCGATGACGACGAGATCGTCGTCGGTGTGCAGGATCTCCTCGTGGAACGGCACCGGGTCCTCCGCCGGCAACTCACGGTAGTACCAGACGAACCGGTGCGCGCTGAGTTCTGTGTTCAGGCAGATCGAGTGGCCGTCGGTATCTACGAACTCGCCGTCGTCGAACCGCCGATACAGGTTCTCGGCGTCCAGATGGTCGAACTTGGCTACGACGTACTCGGCGATCGTCGCCCACGGCCCAGAGAGCGGGATGCGTAGGCGCGTCGGGCCAACCCCGTTCTTGACGGGCAGCGGTGGGGACATGGACACGCAGGTCATCATCCCATCGACTACTGGTCAGCGGTGATTCGGTGTGGCCTCCGACGGGGACGTCCCCGCGGGGACGCGGAAACCGAACTCACAGCGGTGGTCGGTGTAGATCGTCTACTCGAAAATCAGTAGCGCGGACGAGATGCGGGCCCGTATGGTTCGGCAGAGAAAGATCGCAGTCGAAAAGCACTGCGGGCCATACCTTCTGTAGCTCAATTGGTGAGAGCACCCGACTGTGACTCGGGCGACGGCGGATCGTAACCGCCCAGAGGGACCAGCTCAGATACGGTTGAGGTCGGGCCTCTAGGCGCAGAGGCCGGCGGCCCTTTGCCTGCACAGTTGTCGAACGAGCCTGAGCCGGTATTCCCTGAATCGCCGGACCGCATTCCAGTCACCCGCCATTTCCGCGTCGGCAAGTAGGTATTCGCAGTTGTCCAACTGATCCTTCAAAGACATCATCAGAATTCACCTCCGATCACCCGAGCAAGTACCTGTCCAGGATGCGGCCGACGGGACCCCGGGGACATCGGCCGTAGTACCTGTTCAGGTACCTGCTTCGGTGCGCGGTGGAGGCTACTTCTTGACCGCAGGTGCAGGTAGTGGCATGCCTCGCTCGGCCAGAACGGCTCGGAGACGATCGGGGTAGTCGGTGATGATCCCGTCGACACCGAGGTCGATCAGGGCGTGCATGGTGGCGGGATCATCGACGGTCCACGGGATGACCTTCATGCCACGCGCATGTGCGCTCGCGATCATGTCGGCTGTCGGATAGAGGGTGAAACCGGGATCCCCGACCTTTCCGCCCTGCGGAGTTCCTTGGACGGGGGAGTAGGCGGAGGCACCAAAGGTTGCTACCGCCGCGATGCCGTCGCCACCGAAATCATCGATGTCCAGACCGCCGAGCCACGGTGACGCTCCGTCCTTGCCTACCTGGAGAAAGTCGCCGTTTGTGAGCGCAACGACGGGGACACTCGGCGCGAGTTGACGGGTGAGCATGAGCGAGCCCCAGTCGAAGCTCTGAATGGTGACGCTGTCCAACAATCCGGCTGCCCGGATCGTATCGAGGACTACAGAGACGAACTGCTCACGCGGGGCGGTCTCGTGAGGCGCTCCCGCTTCCACCTTGGTCTCGATGTTGAGCTTGATTCCGGGTGCGTTGTACGACTTCACCAGGGCAAGCACTTCTTCGAGCGTCTGCATTTTCGCTCCCGGAACATTCTGCTGTTCAGGGTATCCGGCAAGGGGGAGAGTGCCGCAGTCCATGGTCTTGATCTGCTGCAGGCTCAGCGTGTTGACGAATTTGCCGACGTACGGGAACTCCGGGTCACCCGCAGTTGCGGGCTCGGTGTCGAGGCATTTCTTGTTCGAGATCTTACGATCGTGCGTGACGACAGCGATCCCGTCCTCGGTGATCTGGGTATCGAGTTCCAGTGTGCTGACGCCCATTTCGAGGGCATTCGCGAACGCGGCCAGGCTGCTTTCCGTGTACAGGCCGAGCCCGCCGCGGTGGGCTTGGACGTCGAACGTCGAAACCGGCTGGGGTGCTGAACTACCGAACGAACCGGACCAGTCGAGACTGCCGGTTGGCGATGCGCCGGCCGGGGCCGCCAGGGCGGTGAGGGGGAGTGCGACGGTCACGGCGGCACACGACAATATTCTGCTCAGTTGCATGAAAGGAACGTAGAGGCGTCGAATGGCTCCCCGGGGTTCGTTAGGTAAACTAACGGTAAAGGTCAGGCCGCGTGAATGCGCTGCCCGACGCCGCTCGCGTGGACCTTCATCCACGACGCCAGAAGCTCACACCCGGTCAGTCCGCTCTCGTCGAGAGGTTCGATCGCGTAGCTGATGTGTCTACCGCCGCGAGGGTTCTTGAGCTGAAATCGGTTCAGGTTCAACTTCGTCGGCAGGTAACCAAGTACTTCGAGGAACGCGGTGCGAATACGTCGTAGATCGGTACGCCACTGTTTCGGACTGAAACGAGTCTTCTGCGCATTCTGGAAAGCATTGCTACGAAGTAGTTCCCAGACCTTTCCTGCCCACACGCGTGCCTGCGAGAAGGACATCCAGCGCGTCAAGTCTGCGATGTCGCGAATGTAGCTGTCGTCGCTGGCATTACAGATCATGTCCTGCGGGTGCCCGATCCACTTGACCGGAATCCACGGCTGGATCTCGGGTCCGTCGCCGGCAACTCCGTGTCCCTCACAACCTTCGATCACGCCTGCCGGTTGTTGAGGATCGGAGATCAGTCCGACTCCGATGATGTTGGCGCGGTTCAGCGTCGGAAGAGCCGAGCGGATCACGGTGCATCCCTGTGAGTATCCGATCAGCATGACCGGGCCGTCTGTCTGTGCGATTTCGGCGGTGAGGGCCTTCACACCCATCGCGGTGCTGTGCCGAAAGCTCAGGCCACCGTCGGCGACCGGACCGTACGATGCGGGATAAGCGACCCAGCGAGAATCGAATCGACTGTCGAGTTCGTCGGTGACGGCACTGAGGAGTCCGCGCACACGGGCGCCGTGGTCGCCGACGTGGGATTCGCCGGTGCCGCCAACTGCAAGAACGGTTACCTCAGCCATGTCAGCGATCATCCACGTCGATTCTGAGAGGTCTGCATCCAAACCCTGAGAAGAGACTGGCAATCCGTTGTACTGCGAAATCGTTATCGAGCGAGCACCATTTACCCATGATGACGCCGAATCGTTCATCCAGACGAAAAGTGTCCGTTGTCGGTGCGGGAAGCGTCGGCACCGCAATTGCGTATGCGTGCCTGATACGCGGATCGGCCGACGCGCTCGCCCTCTACGACACCAACAGCGCAAAGGTCCGGGCCGAAGTTCTCGATCTCAACCACGGCACCCAGTTCACACCGCCGTGCACTGTCGACGGAGGCGATGACATCTCGGTCACCGCGGGATCCGACTTGGTCGTCGTCACCGCGGGCGCCAAACAGCATCCCGGTCAGTCGCGGCTCGAACTTGCCGCGGTGAACGTCAAGATCGCGCAGACACTGACCGAACAACTGTTGGCGGTGTCACCGGACGCGGTCCTTCTCCTCGTCACCAACCCGGTCGACGTGGCGACCTACGCAGCGATCCAGGCTGCGGGACCGTCGTACCGCGGGCGAATTTTCGGATCTGGGACCGTGCTGGACACGGCCCGATTGCGATTCCTGCTGGCTACCGAACTCGGAGTCGCGGTGGAGAACGTTCATGCCTTCATCGTGGGCGAGCATGGGGATTCCGAGATTCCGCTCTGGTCGAGCGCAACCATCGGCGGAGTGCCGGCAACCTCGTTCGTGGGACCGTCGGGTGGCGTCCTCGGCCCCGACCTACGCGCGAAAGTAGCGAAGTCTGTAGTCGAGAGTGCTTACGAGATCATCGAGGGTAAGGGTGCGACCAACCTCGCCATCGGATTGTCGAGCGCATTCATCGCGGAAGTCGTGTTGCGGGACGAACAACGGGTTCTGCCGGTGTCGACTTTGCAGAGCGGCGTCCACGGACTCGAGCACGTTTGCCTGTCCCTTCCCACGATGGTTGGTCGTGCTGGTGCCGGCCGAGTCCTCGAAGTGCCGCTATCGAAAATGGAGGCTTCGGGGCTCCGATCTTCTGCCCGGACATTGCGAGAGGTGCAGGAATCTCTGGGATTGTGAATATCTGTTCTCCTTGATATCCGACATATAGGATCAACAAATGATCAGCTTCCTGATTCGCGCCGCGATCTTCCTGGGTTCTGCCGCTGTCGGGCTTCTAGTTGCGTCGTTGATTCTTTCGGGCTTCTCGGCGCCCACATCCGGATTCATCGTTGCGGTCGTGATCTTTGCGATTGCGCAGTCGGTCCTGGCGCCGTTCATCGCCACGGTGGCAAAGCGCCATGCACCGGCATTTCTCGGCGGAATCGGATTGGTGTCGACATTTGTCGCGCTGTTGGTGGCGTCGCTCTTCTCCAATCTGTCGATCTCCGGTGTCTCGACGTGGATTCTGGGAACCGTCGTCGTGTGGCTGGTAACCGCCGTTGCGACGTTGGTTCTTCCGTTGTTGTTCGTGCGTAAGAAAGTTCAGGAGAAGAAGGCACAGTGACGCGCCCGAACATCGGTATGGACTACACAGTCCTGGACTGCCCGGATCCGGCCGCATTGGCCAGCTTCTACGTCCAGGTCCTCGAGTGGAAAAGTGTTCGCGACGAGGATGATTGGCACGTGATCGAAGGACCCGGCGGGGAGCGGCTCGCGTTTCAGCTCGCTCCGGATTTCGTTCCGGTGGACTGGCCGACCTCCGGTGTCGGGATCCATCTGGATCTGTTCGTGGATTCTCTCGACCCCGCCGAGGCTTGGGTGACGAACCTTGGAGCGCAGCGGGTGACCGACATTCCGG
Source organism: Rhodococcus sp. Ni2 (assembly GCF_021352185.1). Taxonomy (NCBI): domain Bacteria; kingdom Bacillati; phylum Actinomycetota; class Actinomycetes; order Mycobacteriales; family Nocardiaceae; genus Rhodococcus; species Rhodococcus sp. Ni2. The sequence goes on along the minus strand of NZ_WOXZ01000001.1, from coordinate 324,992 downwards.
AGCATCAGACTTTCCGCGTGTACCGCGACCCGGTCGGTCACTATTTCTGCCTGTGCCTGCGGGACTGAATGTCGACTCGCTCCGATCTCGTCGACCGTGGATAATTCCGAACACTTGTCACGCCCGAGAATTGGAGATCGACGATGGCTTCGCAGAATTCCAACGAATTCCTGGTAGAACGTACGAAGATCGTCAAGGCAGAAGCACCGGTCGTCTTCGCGTTGATCAACGATTTCCATCAGTGGACTCAGTGGTCGCCGTGGGAAGGTCTCGACCCGGCGATGCAGCGGACGTACGCGGGGCCTGACGCGGGCGTCGGGGCTTCGTACGCCTGGGCGGGAAACAAGAAGGCGGGCTCCGGTTCGATGGTGATCACCGAATCCGTCCCGAATGAACGAGTAGTTTTGGACCTGGCCTTCCTCAAGCCGTTCAAGGCGCAGAACGTCACCACGTTTCTCATCTCGCCGAATTCCGGTGAAGTTCAGGTGACGTGGAAGATGACCGGAAAGAAGAATCTGTTCTTCAAGATCTTTGGTTTCATCTTCAGCATGGACAAGCTTGTCGGAAAGGATTTCGAGAAGGGCCTGTCCCAGCTGAAAGCTGCTGCAGAAAAGAGCTGACAAGCCGGTGGTACCGTCTCCCGGTGTTACGGATGACGCCCACCGATGCCCAAACCTTCTGGATTTCGGAGAAGATCCCGAACGATCAGCTGCTGCTCTACTGTTTCGACGGGCAGAGCCAGCACATGGACGAGCTACGACGCTCGGTGGTGGAAAGAGCGTCGCTCATTCCGGATCTCAATGTTCGGATTCGTGAATCACCGTGGCACCTCGACTATCCGGTGTGGGAGCCCATGCCGGTCGACGCCTCCTTGGCGAGAGTGCATGAGCTGCCCGAAAACTCGTGGCTCTCGTGCATTCACGGAATCGAGAAACTACTCGAGAACCACGTCGACCCGCGCGAGTCCCCGTGGACGCTGCACCTGTTTCACGGCGTCACCGGCGTCCCGCGCTGCAGTGGCCCGGCGCTCATCGCAGTTCTGCAGGTCGCTCATTCTCTGGCGGACGGCAAACGCGCGTCGGCGATTGCTCGCCAGCTGTTCTCGCCGCAACCGCCCGCGAAGCAGAAGACGGACGTGCGGCGTAGCGGAACAGCCGAGATTCTGGGCCGCGCCGCCCTGCGCCTTCCGGGTCAACTCGTTTCGCTGTTCCGCGACGGCCGGGCGGGGCACCGAGCACAGTTACAGCTCCAGGCGGACACCGAATCGGGAGTTGTTGCGCCGCAGGCGGCGAGCCGTCCGAAGGTGCGCTCGAACATCCCTCCCGGACCGCACCGACTGGTGCGCATGGTCGTGCGGGACAGCGCAGATTTCCGTGGCGACGGCGTATCCGTCACAGTCGGAGCGATGACAGCCATCTCGGTAGCGATGGCGAACTACCTCACCGAGCGAGACGGCTCGGTACCGCCCGAATTGGGAGCTGAGGTGACCATCGCCAAGGCAGGTACACCCACGGCGCGCAATCACTTCCGCAATGCAGGTGTCGGACTGTTCCCGGAAGTCGATGATCTTCGTGAGCGAGCCCAACTGATCAAGGAGTCGATGGACGAGCGTCGCGCACGTGCGTCCCATCCATCCAGCGCAGCGTCGGATCTCGCGCTGAACGCTGTTCCCGGCCCGCTGGTCCGTTGGGGCGTGCAGCAATACGATTTCACGGCAGTACCCGACGAGGTCACTGGAAACACCGTGGTGTCGAGTGTCGCGCGCGGTGACGCGGATCTGGTGCTCGGAGGCGGCGTCGTTCGGTTCACAGCGGGCTTCCCGAGTTTGTCGCCGGTCATGTCGTTGACCCACGGCGTACACGGGATCGGGGACACGGTGACGATCAGCATCACCAGCAGTCCGGCCTCGATTCCGGACATCGATGTGTACGAGCAGATGATGCACGACGCGATCGACGAGGTGCGCGAGGCGCTGTCGTGACGGCCTGATGTACTGGCTGCATGGGATTCACGCGCGCCGAACTGGAATCGTTCCGAGACGCCGAGATCGAGGATCTGATCGGGCCGGATTGTCGGCTGTTGTTCGTCGGTATCAATCCGGGACTGTGGACGGCGGCGACCGGCGCGCATTTCGCCAGGCCGGGTAATCGGTTCTATCCGGCACTGCTGAGGGCAGGCATAATCAAGCATGCGATCGATCCTTCCGCGGGTATGTCGGACGCTGACACACAGCATCTGATCGATCGGGGAGTGGGGATCACCAATTTGGCGGTGCGGGCAACTGCGCGCGCCGATGAATTGACGTCGGAGGAACTCGCAACTGGCGGAGTTCGGGTCCGAAACATCGTGCGCGCAACCAATCCAGTAGTCGTTGCCTTCGCCGGGATCACCGCCTATCGAACAGCTTTCGGTGACAAGAAGGCGAAGGCCGGGCGTCAGGACCGTGATTTCGAGGGGGCAAAACTGTGGATCGTGCCCAATCCCAGTGGTCTCAACGCACACGAGACGGTGGACACCTTGGCAGCGAAATATCGTTCCGCCGCATCCGAAGCCGGAATTCTCTGAGAGAAGTCGCAGTTCCGTTCGGCCAGAACAAGGTACAAGTTAAAGTGCTTGTATGTCTGTTCTATACAACGTCTTTGTAGTGATTCACCTACTCGGCATGGCTGCCCTGGTCGGTAGCTACTTCACCGTCCTCAAGGCTCCTTCGATCACCGAGGTCATGGTGTGGGGTGCCAGGATGCAGTTCGTGTCCGGCCTGATCATCGTCGGGTTGGGCGAAGGCGCCCTGGACAAGAACTACATTCACGCGAAGATCGCTGTGAAGCTGGTGCTTTCGCTGGTCATCGTGGCGCTTGCCGAGATCACCCGGGCGAAGCAGAAGAAGGGCCAGCCCAATCCGAATCTGGTACACGTCGTCGGCGGGTTGTCGATCGTGACCGTCTTCGTGGCCGCGCTCTGGACCTGACAAAGACACAAAAGAGCCCCGGCGATCGAAACTCGCCGGGGCTCTTTGCTGTTGACGTGTCTACAGGCCTGGACGCTTACCGATCGTCAGGGTCACTTCACCGGTGTGCGCAAAGAAGTCGTTGCCCTTGTCGTCGACGACGATGAACGCGGGGAAGTCCTCGACGTCGATCTTCCAGACGGCTTCCATCCCGAGTTCGGCGTACTCGAGGATGTCGACCTTCTTGATGCAGTCGAGCGCCAGGCGAGCGGCCGGTCCACCGATGGATCCGAGGTAGAAACCGCCGTGCGAGTTGCAGGCGTCGGTGACCTGCTTGGAGCGGTTTCCCTTGGCGAGCATGATCATCGAGCCACCGGCGGCCTGGAACTGCTCGACGTACGAGTCCATACGGCCGGCCGTGGTCGGGCCGAACGAACCGGATGCCATACCGTCGGGCGTCTTGGCGGGGCCGGCGTAGTACACCGGGTGATCCTTGAGGTACTGCGGCATCTCTTCGCCTGCGTCGAGGCGTTCCTTGATCTTGGCGTGCGCGATGTCGCGTGCCACGACGAGCGGACCGGTCAAGGAGAGACGAGTCTTCACCGGGTGCTTGGAGAGCTCGGCGAGGATCTCCGACATCGGCTTGGTCAGATCGATCTTGACCGCAGCGCCCTTGCCGGTACCCGAAATGCCATCCGTCTCTTCGTCGAGCTGAGCGTCCGTGACCTCGGGCAGGAAACGGCCCGGGTTGAATTCGAGCTGTTCCAGGAACACGCCCTCCGGGGTGATCTTGGCCTTCGCCTGTCGATCTGCCGAGCAGGACACCGCAATGGCGACGGGCAACGAAGCGCCGTGGCGGGGGAGTCGGACGACGCGGACGTCGTGGCAGAAGTACTTACCGCCGAACTGTGCGCCGATACCGATCTTCTGCGTGAGCTCGAAGACCTTCTTCTCGAGCTCGTGATCGCGGAAGCCGCGGCCCGTGATGGCGCCTTCGGCGGGGAGCTCGTCGAGGTAGTGCGCGGACGCGTACTTGGCCGTCTTCATCGCGAACTCGGCCGAAGTACCGCCGACGACGATTGCAAGGTGGTAGGGCGGGCAGGCTGCGGTGCCGAGTGAGCGGATCTTCGCCTCGAGGAACTGCATCATCGAGTCGGGGTTCAGGATCGCTTTGGTTTCCTGGTACAGGTAGGACTTGTTGGCGCTTCCGCCGCCCTTGGCCATGAAGAGGAACTTGTACGAGTTCTCGTGTCCGGCAGCAGTATCGGCGTACAGCTCGATCTGCGCGGGCAAGTTGTTGCCGGTGTTCTTCTCGTCCCACATCGTGATGGGGGCGTTCTGCGAGTAGCGCAGGTTCAGACGCGTGTAGGCGTCGTAGACACCGCGGGCAATGGACTTCTCGTCGTCGCCGGGGGTGAGCACATGCTGTCCACGCTTGCCCATGACGATGGCGGTTCCGGTGTCCTGGCACATCGGCAGAACCCCGGCAGCGGCGATATTGGCGTTCTTGAGCAGATCGAGCGCGACGAACTTGTCGTTGTTCGACGCTTCGGGATCGTCGAGGATGCTCGCGAGTTGCGTCAGGTGATCCGTGCGCAGGTAATGAGAGATGTCGTGCAGCGCCGTTTCGGTCAGCAAGCGCATCGCTTCCGGCTCGACCTGCAGGAAGGTGCGGCCGTCCGGTCCCTCGACTGTCGACACCCCTTCGGTGGTGAGCAATCGGTACTCGGTGGTGTCATCACCGATCGGCAACAGGTCCTCATAGAGGAAGTCGGCCATCATCTCTCCTGAACAAGGGTGCGTGCGAAGGTCGCATTCAGGTTATCGTTGGGGGTTTCCTTCTCCGAATCGGGGCGGGTGTGAGCTGGAATTATCCGGATGCCACTGGCTCGATCAAGATACTTCGACCAGTTCGGAGAGCTCGACGCCGCGAAATTCGGCAAGTATTTCGGCCTGCTGGGCCATTGCTGCGCGGGCCGATCGTGACCACGTTCCCCACGGGGTGATCGCGACCTTCAGCTTCTTTCCGGATGCTCGTGGTCGCCACAATCCGGTGATCGTGCCACCGACCACCACCGTGCCCGGTCGCCCGAGGGGCGGCCACACCGTCTTCTGGGCGGTCGGATCGGGAACCAGGGTCTCCCGATCCTTGAGCTGTACATACGGATCGAAAGGCCCGAGCAAGCGCGTACTCGAATCGGTGGGGGAGCCGAACAAGTCTTCGCGGTCCTGTTCGAGAATCCACCGCTTCTCGCCGTTCACCTCGATCTCCTCGGCATCGATTGGCCAGTGGGCTTTGACGTCCCTGACCGGAGCATCGAGAAACGACGCGACGTGAGCAGGAGTCGCGGGGCCGTAGAACCGCAGATAACCCCGGATCACGTCGAAGCGGGAATCTGCGTCTGCGCCCGTGGCGCTGAATGGGCGTCGGCGCCAACCCGGAATGCGTTCGAGCACTGGGGGAGATGTGTCCGGCTGTAGCTCGAGGCCTGCCTGGAGTGCCGCGAGCCGGAACGGCATCTCGTACAGATGAGTGGCGTTGCACGGGCGGCAGAATCTCAGATAGGGCTCGGTCACTCGGTTGGTCAACTGCGCGGACATCTCGCCCTTGACGGTTGGTTTCGAGACGATGTCCCGCATCGCAGCAGCAACTGTTTGCAGGGCAGTCAGCGTCGGGATGCCGGCGGCCTTCAGGGGCCGATTCGCGTCGTAAATGCGTTTGGCTGCATCGGCTTCGCTGAACGGCGACGTGGCGGCGGCGACGGCAGGCAGGTCGCCCCGACGGTAATAGTGGGGGGCTCCGCGCAACGTCCAGGCAAGAGCGAGCTCAGTGGCGTCGACGCGGACGCCGCGGATCCGCAGGGCCCAGGCGGCTCCGTCAGGTCCGGTGTTCTGAATCCCGAGATCGAGAATGCTGCAATCGCTGTGATCGGCGTCACCGACAACCGCTCGGTCGAGTTGATGGCGGTGCCACCGGAAATTAGCTACCTGCGTGAGTGAGGTTGCGCTAGACATGATTTCAGTTTACTGGTGGGTAACCGCAGGATTTGGGGCGGTTGATCAATGCGGCGACAGAATTGGTCAAATTCGACCGATTGGCCGGAATTTTTTCAGTAGCAGACCTTATTAGTCGAAATAATGACCCCATTGTCGGAATCCTTTGCCAACTGGTCGTTCGTATGATTACTGTTACCCACGTCACGGATACATTACAGATGTGACGCAGCTGTCACAGCACTGTCGGGTGCTTTTGGCAGCTGACCTCTGACCTCTCAAGGAGATTCACATGGGTTCAATGGAAGGAATTCTCGGCGCTGTTGTTCAGGGCCTGGGATCACTGTTCAGCGCTGACGGTCTGCTCAAGACCTTCATGGGATCGGTAGAGACCATCTCCAAGGACCCCACCCCCTAATTCAGCGCGACATTGCCACGCCCGCTCCGGGTGTAGTTACTTCAATTTCGACAAACTGCAGGAGGAAACTCATGGGATCTCTCGGTGAAGCCATCGGAAGCGTCAACAACCTCGGTCAGCGTCTCGTCGACGCACTGACCACGCTCAGCGGCGGCACGGTTACGCCCAAGTAAGCGTCGTCTGACGAGAAAGGCTCACGCACTCGGTGCGTGAGCCTTTCCGTGTCGACCGGATCGAGTATTTCCGATCACGTCGGGTTTGCCTGTTTCAGGCGGTACCGTTCGAAAGGTTCCGCTGCGGAAGAGAGTGACCCGGATGATCGAGACTCGTGCGTTACGAACGGTTTTCCGTGTCTTCGTGGCGTTGGCCACGGCAGTGTGTGGGTTCCAGCTCCTCACCGCACCAGGTCACGCTCAGTCGGCGGACAGCAGGCTGGTCGACATCTCGGTGCACTCACCGTCGATGGGGCGCGACATTCCGTTGCAGGTCTTGCGGCCGGCTGATACTTCGACGCCTGCTCCGACGCTCTACCTACTCAACGGAGTAGACGGAGGAAAAGACGACGCGACGTGGTCGGTGCGGACCGACGCACCGAAGTTCTTCGCGGACAAGCACGTCAACGTGGTCACCCCTCTCAGTGGAGCATTCAGCTATTACACCGATTGGGAGCGGCCGGACCCCGGCCTCGCGAAATCCGGCAACAACAACGGGGTCAACATGTGGACCACGTTCCTGACGGAAGAACTACCGCCAGTCATTGATTCGACGTTCGGGACGACCGGCGAGAACGCACTGGCAGGCCTGTCGATGGCAGGCACGTCGGTACTGGATCTGGCTATGGCGGCGCCCGCGCTGTACAAGAGTGTCGGGTCCTTCAGCGGGTGCGCGATGACGAGTCCGGGCATCGGGCAGGACTTCGTGAAACTCGTGGTCGCCGTCGGTGGGGGTGACGCGGAAAACATGTGGGGTCCGTACGATGGTCCGGGTTGGCCGGCTCACGATCCGGTTGTCAACGCGGACAAGCTACCTCGAATCCCGATGTACATCACAACCGCAACCGGAATTCCGGGTCCGTACGACAGACTTGCCGATCCGCGGATCGACAACGACGTCACAGATTTGGCGTTGCAGCTTGTTCTCGGTGGCGGAATCGAGGCGGCAACTCACTACTGCACCACCCAGCTTGCGGACAGGACGAACGCATTGGGTATGAACAACATTCGCTACAACTTCAAGCCGGCAGGAACGCATTCATGGGGATACTGGGAAGACGACTTACACGACTCGTGGCCGATGATCGCCGCGTCGCTCGGCGTGTGAGGCCCCAACGAGCAAGTCTTCGAAGCGTCGTTCTCGTAGGCGCGCTCGCCTTGATTTCAGTACTGGCGCCGCCTTCGACCGCGCTCGCCGACGAGACCCCGAAGATAACGAGTGCCACCGAACTGTCTTCGCGCTTGGTTCTTCTCGACGTCGCGAGTCCCGCCATGGGGCGCACCATGGCGGTGAAAGTGCTGCTTCCTGCCGACCGCTCGGAACCGCGCGGGACGCTGTATCTCCTGGACGGCAATTCCGGGCAGATCGAAGAGAACAACTGGTTGGCCCCGGCTAACGGCGATATCGTCCCGTTCTTTGCCGACAAGAATGTGAACGTCGTACTCCCCATCGGTGGAACCGGCACCATGTACACCGATTGGCAGGAAGACCACCCGAAATTCGGTCGTCTGAAGTGGGAGACGTTCCTGACGAAAGAGCTTCCCCCACTGATCGACACGAGGTTCGCCACCAACGGGCACAACGCAATCGGCGGGATCTCGATGGGTGCAGAAGCCGCGCTGATCCTGGCCCAACGCTCGGCCGGGTTGTACGACGTGGTCGCGGGCTACAGCGGCTGCTACACAACCGTCGGAGGATTCGGCAAGGCGTTGACCGATCTTGTGGTGATCAACGGAAATGCCCGTTCGGAGCAGATGTGGGGTCCGGCCGGCAGTGAGGCTTGGCAAGAGCACGACATTTTCGCCAATGCCGACAAGCTGCGCGGCACCAAGGTGTATCTCGCCTCGGGATCGGGACTACCAGGTCCGCACGAAACTCTCGATACTCCTGCCCTGGGCCGGGTACTGGTCGTCGGCGGGGTCATGGAACTGGGATCGAACCTGTGCACCGACCAGATCACTCAGGTGTTGCGTGATCGCGGAGTCGATGTCACCCGCAGCGCTCAGCCGGTGGGGACGCACGGTTGGCCGTACTGGCGCGACGAACTCGTTCGTTCCTGGCCGATGCTCGAATCTGCGTTGTCCGCTTGAGCAGTTCCTGGCGATGAGTTTTCGTTTCGGGTCGGGTCTATAACCCTGTACACCTGTTTCGTAACCTCTCCGACAAGGACAGAACATGCCTTCCATCACTCCCTGTTTGTGGTTCGACAACCAAGCAGAAGAAGCAGCCAACTTCTACATCTCGGTGTTCGGTTCCGGGCAGATACTCGGAATCGAAAGGTACGTCGAGGGATCGCCCTCCGGAATGCCGGCAGGCTCGGTGATGACCGTCAGCTTCGAACTCGGCGGTCAGCGATTCACCGGATTGAACGGCGGGCCGATGTTCACGTTCTCGGAAGCAGTGTCTTTCGAGATTCCGTGCGTCGATCAGGCTGAGGTCGATCACTACTGGTCCAGGCTGACCGAGGGTGGGGAAGAGGGCCCGTGCGGATGGGCCAAGGACAAGTTCGGATTGTCCTGGCAGGTAGTCCCGAATCGCCTTCTCGAACTGATGAAGGATCCGGATCGGGCCAAGGCGCAACGCGCCACGGACGCGATGATGAAGATGAAGAAGATCGACATCGCGGAGCTCGAACGGGCCGCAGACGCGTCCTGAACACGATCTGGCCGATGGGCGACAGCCTTCGTTAGCTGATGCTAGCCTTCCCTAATTCTCGCTGGAGCGTTGGAGGAGTGCTGGTAACCATGCGAATCAAAGTCTCTCGAATGAAGGTTGCAGTCACCGCCTTGGCCGCCTCGCTCGCCGTCGCCGGACTTGCCGGCTGCAGCAGCGACAGCGCTGACGCACCCGCGGAGGCGGGAGCAACCGTCTCGACCATGTTCGGCGACGTCGAGGTCCCGGCCAACCCGCAGCGCGTCGTCGCGCTCGGTTGGTCGGACGCCGAGACGGCACTTGCCCTCGGAACACAGCCGGTCGGTGTCGCGGACTGGATGGCGTTCGGTGGCAAGGGCGTCGGACCCTGGATTGCGGACGAGTTCACCACGGACCCGAAGATCCTCGGAACGATGGACTTGAGCGTCGAAGACGTCATCGCGCTCGAACCGGACCTCATTCTGTGGACGCGAAGCGACAACACGCAGGCCACCTACGACAAGCTCAGTGCCATCGCGCCGACGGTCGGGCCGCCTCCAGGTCTCGCCACGGCCTACGGGACGACGGTCGAGCAGCAGACCGAACTCGTCGCGAAGGCTCTCGGCAAGGAAGCAGAAGGAAAGGCGCTACTGTCCGGCCTCAACGCCAAGTTCGACGCTGCAATTGCCGCCAATCCGAGCTTTGCGGGTAAGACAGCGGCCGTCGGCGCCTACAGTTCCGATGGTTACGGCGCGTACGTACCCGGCGACGCACGCGCAGACTTCATGACCCGCCTCGGCTTCACGATCCCGACGGCGATCACCGAAAAAGCCACCGGAAACTTCTACATCCCGGTCGCCAACGAGAACCTGAACCTGTTCGACGCGGATCTCACGGTGCTGTTTCCGATCTTCCTCGACAGCAGTGCGTTTGCGAACGATCCGCTACTGCGCGCAATCCCGTCGGCTCAGGAGGGACATCTGTTGATCCTCGATGACCCGGCACTCGTCAATGCGTTCTCGAGTGGCTCGGTACCGGGGTTGACCTACGCAATCGACAACGCCGTTCCGAAGTTTGCGAGCACGCTCGGCGCCTGATCAGAGCTGTTTCGGGACCTGCCCGTCACTGTGAGCGTGTTCGCAAACAGTGGCGGGCAGTTCTCGTGCGCCGGTACACTGGACAAAGTGAACTTTCAGCTAACGAGCGGCGGCCCAGTGGAGATCGAAGCGACCGCTCCTCGTTTTCCGCGGATGCATGCATACGTGGATATCGCTGTTGTGATCGTGGTGCTGGTGGGAACCAATCTGATCGCGCATTTCACCACCGCCTGGGCAAGCATCGCGACGGTACCCATCTCTGCTCTCGTCCTGTTGGCGCTCACCAAGCGCCGGGGAATGGGTTGGGCGGAATTGGGGCTGTCCCCTCGCGATCTCCGACGGGGTTCGAAGTACGCCCTTGCCGCCGTCGGCCTGGTCCTGACCGTTGTCGCCGTCGGCGCGTTGCTTCCGCTCACACGCCCCTTCTTCATGGCGGATCGCTACGCCACAATTTCCGGCGCGATCGTCGCGTCGATGATCGTGATCCCGCTGCAGACCGTCATTCCCGAAGAGTTGGCTTTCCGTGGCGTCCTGCACGGCACGTTGAACCGGGTCAGTGGATTCCGCGGCGTCGCCGCTGCCGGTTCTCTGATGTTCGGACTGTGGCACATCGCGTCTTCGATGGGTTTGACCAGTGGTAACGAAGGGCTGTCCGGCTTTCTCGGTACCGGAGTCGTCGGCCAGGTCGCCGGCATCCTCGGAGCTGTTCTCGCCACCGCTGCGGCCGGTCTCGTATTCACCTGGCTTCGTCATCGCAGCGGCAGCCTCATTGCGCCGATTGCTCTGCATTGGTCGTTGAACGGTGCAGGTGCGCTGGCTGCGGCTCTTGTTTGGCATGCAACTCTTGCTTGATCCCAATATCTGACAAAAAGGACAGCATTCGCCGCGCGGCGCCGGGTAGTTTTGTGCTTTGCTCAGTAAGTGACGCACCTTCATCGAGGCCATGTCTTCCACATCTCCGGTCGTCCGACGGTAGAGGATGCGGCGCAGTCGCTCGTCTCGATCCCCGACGGCGTCTTGGCGATCGACGATGCCGGAACGATCGTCTACTGCGGAGAATTCGAATCGCTCCCCGGAGACCTCGCGGGCGGCGAAATTCACGACCACCGACCGGGTTTCCTGCTGCCCGGATTCGTCGATGCACACATTCATTTCCCGCAGACCTACGCCGGCGACGCCTACGGCGGCGGCCAACTCCTCGAGTGGCTCGACCTGTGCGTCTTTCCCTCCGAATCGAGATTCGCTGATCCGGAATTCGCCCAGCACGCTGCCGAGGCCTTCTGCGCTCGCCGAATCGCCACGGGAACCACGGCCGCGATGGTGTTCGGATCGGCCTTCCCGCACGCGCAGGACGCCCTGTTCTCGGAAACTCTGGAACGCGGCCTTCGAGTGGTCAGCGGACGCGGGATTCAGACCACCGGCCCGGCCTCCGCCGCTGCACTGATCACCTCGGAAGAGGACGCGATCAGACTCACCCGCGAGGAGATCGACAAGTGGCACGCGGCCGACACCGGCGACGTGAACACTGCGCTCATTCACGTCGCAGTGGTTCCCCGCTTCTCTCTCGCGGTGACAACACGGACGCTGAAGGACTTGGGGGAGTTGTACGACTCCGTCCGTGACCGGGGCGTCTACTTCCACAGTCATCTCAACGAGAACAATCGGCCCGGAACCGGCGAGGTGGCGACCACACTCGCCGAGTACGAGGTCGAGACCTATCTCGACACGTACGACGGCAAGTTCCTCCCCGGCTCACAGGTCGGCGGAAAGAGCTTCCTGGGTCCACGCGCGATACTCGCGCACTCGGTGCACTGCCAGGACTCCGAACTCGCACGAATGGCCGAGACCGGAACCTCGATCGCACATTGCCCTACTTCCCAGCAGTTTCTCGGCTCCGGCACCATGCCGTGGAAACGAACCGTTGCGTCAGGGGTCAACATCGCGATCGGATCGGACTTCGGTGGCGGCGACGAGTGCCTGCTCACCCGAGTCCTCGGCGACGCCTTCAAGGTTCACATCTCCGAAGCCGGCGACGACGGAGTGTCGATGCACCCTGCCGAACTGCTGTTCACCGGAACACTCGCCGGTGCTCGCGCGCTGGACATGGAGAACCGGATCGGCAACTTCGACGAGGGCAAAGAGGCCGACTTCCTGGTGATCGATCCGTCCGGGTGGCCGCCGCTCGCCGGGCTCGTCAACTACGGAACGCGTTCGGATGATCCGATACTCGCCCGCGACCAGACGCTCTTCGGGCTCCTGATGGCGATGCGCGAGCCCGCGATTGCGCACGTGTACGTGCAAGGGCGCCGGATATCGGGCTGACGTGTCCGCAACTGCCATCACCGGGTACCACCGAACGAGTTCGGGATTCCGGGCGTGGGTCGAGCGTGCGGCCGAGACCGCCGGTCGATTCGACGGCTACCTGAGCTGTGGCATCAGTGATCAACCGGAACCGGTGTCGCACGGCGTGTCCGTCACGTTCGACAGTGCCGACGATCTTCATCGTTGGCTGGAGTCGACTGATCGCCGCGATCTCGAAAGATCAGCTGCTGCAACGGGAATTCTGGCGCAGACGAGTGATCTCGTTCTGATCGACGGCGTGCTGCCGCCGCCCGGTATCGGTGTGTACGACCACGCCGTCGTCGTGGGTAAGGAGAACGAGTTTCTGCGAACGCAACGACACCTCATCGATCTCAGTTCGCGATTCTCCGGCTACGAGTCGGTGATGTTGTTGCGGTCGGTCACCGACTCCACCCAGTGGAAGTCCGTCCTTCGGTTTCGGACAGAGCAGCAGTTGGCGGTGTGGATGGCGTCGCCCGAGAGGGCCGCAGCACTACCGAAACTGCGGGCCGAGTTGGCCGAGGACTTCACCGAGACCACGCGGTCGACACCGTTCGGCACCATTCTGCGTACGGAGAACGGGCAGACTCGCGCGACGCCGAATTGGAAGACGGCGATGATCATCCTGCTCGTCCTCTATCCGACGGTGATGACGCTGTCGAGGTTTCTCGGGCCGTTGCTCGACGGGATCGGAGCGCCGCCGTGGCTGTCGATGTGGTTGAGCCAGATAGTCAGCGTCGGCGCCATGACGTGGTTCCTGATGCCGACGGTCACGAGATGGTTCCGTCATTGGCTGGACCCGGTCGACGGCGCCGTTCCCCGCACCAACTGGCGCGGCGTCGCGGCGGTAATTGCGGTGTACGCAGTGACTCTGACGCTCTTTGCGTCGGTGAAGTGGCTGCAGTTCTGGGACTACTTCGACTGAATCCGGCCTCGGCGGAAGTAGGTGAGTGGCCCGAAGAAGTTGACGAAGATGATCGCCGCCCACTTCTTCTTGCTGCCGTTGACCGTATTGGCAGGGCGTCGCGCCAGGTCTGTCCACGCGGCGATCGCCAACAGGGACTGAATCGTTGCGAGCACGGCGACGACGCGGCGTTGCGCGGGTGACAGCTCACTCCAGGACTTCTTCTTTGTGAGGTTCATGAACTCCACTGTGCCCTCGAACGTCCAATCGGTGTCGAGATCCGGTTGTTATCGGTGCCGGGAGTTCCTCAAATCAGTGTGAATAGCGTCACCATGATGACCGATAGGTACGGTCCCGCGGGCCGTCGGGCCGGTCGTTTTCGGCGTAAAGATCTCGCTAACTCGAACTGTGGCTGAATGTTTGCGCCCGCACTAAGCTCGCGTGGCTACATTGCCGCGGGGGATTTGGCCAATCTGCTGGTACGCCCTCTATCGGGAGCAACACCCATCCTGTTAAGTAAGGCTTGCCAATCTTGTGGTCGGCCTACAGGTTTGATGCTGCTCGGTAGCTGCTATCGGGAACGATGTTCGGAATACGTCAATAAATCGTCCTTAGGTGACAGTTTGATCACTGCCGGTGGGTGTTACCTGTGTGTATGTCCGCGCCCCGAAGGGGTCGAAATGTAACGTCCCGGACACATTTGGTGTCGCGGAAGTAACGGAAGGCCTCTACTCTTATCGCCAGCAGCCACTCACGTGGCGGCAATCCTCTGGACCGTATCTTCGACAGGAGCACATCGCATGAGCAGCGCAGAATTCTCGGATGCCTTCACCTTCCTCAACGACTTCTTCAGCAACGCGTCTGATCTCTTCAGCGCTCTGAGCTTCTTCACCTCGCTCAGCTGATAGCTTCCGGCCGCTAGGCCGACTCAGTGGCCCCCGAAGGCGATGCCTTCGGGGGCCACTGTTGTCTGTCAGGCGTCCAATTTGGTGACAATGTGAGCATTGTTGGCCAAGTGCATGGCGGGGTTGATGTGACTGTGGTGGAATGCGAGCGAAAGAAGATAGCTTGCCTGCCCGCCACTTCGAGCGGGACACGCCGATGATCGGAGCTTTGTGCACGTCTCGCGAAGAAACCTCTTCAAGTACGCAGCGGCTGGATCGGCGGCTGCCGGACTCGCTGCATTGAGCGGTACGACGTCGGTGGCCAATGCCGGTTCGCTCGGGACCCTGCTCGATTACGCCGCCGGTGTGCCGTCCGCTCAGGCAATCAAGGCCGCCGGGTATGCGGGCGCCATTCGATACGTCTCGGACAGGCGCCCGGGCGCCGATTGGATGGTCGGCAAGCCCGTACTGGCGCGGGAAACCGACGCGTTGACCGCGGCCGGACTTCAAGTCGTTTCTTGCTATCAATTCGGCAAGGGCGGAACGGCGGACTGGCGCGGGGCCCGCGAAGCGGGCAAGCGTCATGCTGCCCGTGGCCTCGAACTACATGCGGCGGCTGGTGGGCCGTCCGGTCGCCCGATCTACGCGTCGATCGACGACAACCCGACCAGTACTGAAATCACTACGCTGATCGCGCCGTACCTCGAGGGGTGGGCCTCGGTTGTCGGCAACGGAGCGCTCGGCGTCTACGGAAACACTCGCGTGATCGACGCAATGATCAGTGCCGGCGTCGGAACCTGGTTCTGGCAGCACAACTGGGGCTCGCCCGCAGGGTATGTGCACCCGCGGGCAAACCTGCATCAGTTCGAGATCGACAAGCGCAAGGTCGACGGCGTCGGCGTGGATCTGAACTCGATCCTCACTCGGGACTACGGGCAGTGGTCGTTGGCCGGTGCGGTCGGTCCGGCCCAGCCGGTCGGATCCTCGTTGCCGACAGGATCTATCGCACCATAGCGCCGAATTTGGCGAGCCAGGCCTTGGCGTCGTCGGGGAGGGTGCCCGCCGCTTCCGCGGCGAGGCACCATGCTTTTGCCATCGACAGGAAGTTCATCGGGTTGTAGGCGTCTTCCTCGCGAGACCACAGTCCGTTGCCGGCGTAATGCAGGATCGTGATGTTGGCGGCTCCGTGCTTGGATCCGTCACCCGGATCCTCCATCGGGTTGTCGATCTCGCACACGATCCATCCGCGCTGCTCGTCGACCACGAACCAGTTGGCCGGGAATTCGGTCATGCGGTGCCCCGGGAACTCCGTCATCGTGCGAGTGACCCACTTGCGTACGGCCTCTCGGCCATTGAGGGTGCCGAAAGCGTGTTCCACGTAGACGACGTCCTCGGTGAACATGTCCGCGAAGGCGTTCCAATCGCCGGAACGAGTGCACTCGACAACGGTGTTCTGGTAACCCGCGAAGGCGTCTTCGAGTTCGGTGCGTGTCCAGGTCATGAAAGGCTCCTCGGGTAGTCGTCGCCTCAAATTAGAACACGTTGCAGAATTGATTGTCGGCGATTCGATGGAGAAGAGTTCTGCGGTACCGTCGTTGTCGGGTCGGGGACCCGTTATGTGAGAGGGCACCACGTGGATATCATCATCAATTTCATCTACACACTTCTGTCGAAGTTGCAGACGGGCAGCATCGAAGGCTCTTCGGAGAAGTGAGTCCTCCGCCGGGCTGATTCCCTTACGAGACTTTCTGTTTGGGAATCAACCCGGCGAACACCATCGTCACGACGGCGGCGGCGATGGAGATCAGGAACGTGGCACGAAACGCCTCGAACGAGGGGATCACTGCGGTGCCGACGGTGATGGTCATTCCGGCCAGGACGACGCTCACGATCGCGGCAGACGTCGACGTGCCGATCGATCGCATCAGTGAGTTCAGTCCGTTCGCGGCTGCAGATTCCGTGATGGGGACTGCGCCCATGATCAAGGCCGGCATGGCCGAGTACGAGAGCCCGACGCCCGCTCCGATGAACATTCCGGCCACGGCGACCTGCCAGACGCTCGACACCGTGAAATATGCGAAGGCGTAACCCAATCCGATGACGAGGGCGCCGAGCATCAACGTGATTCGCGGGCCGCGCCACGCCGAAATTCGAGCGGAGACGGGCGAGAGCGCCATCATGACGAGTCCGCCGGGGGCCAGTGCGAGCCCCGCTGCAACCATGGACAGTCCGAGTCCGTAACCGGTGGACGTCGGTGCCATGAGCAGTTGGGGGAGCGTCAGGGAATTGCCGTACATGGCAAAACCGACGGCGATCGACGCGAAGTTGGTGAAGAGAACTTGCGGCCGGGCCGATACGCGGAGGTCCACCAGCGGTGCGTTGCGTCGAAGTTCCCACCATCCCCACACCAGGAAGCTGAGCGCGGAAACCGCAAGGAGCCCCAGGGTTTTCGCGTCGCCCCATCCCCAGGTTCCGCCCTTGGTGATGGGGAGTAACAGGGTGATCAGACCAACGGTGAGGCCGAGCGCACCGACGAAGTCGAAACGTCCCGGGCGTCGTACGGTCGATTCGGGAATGACGAACGCAACCAGTGCGATGCAGATCAGCCCGAACGCTGCCGATGTGACGAAGAGGAAGTGCCAGTTGGCATTCTGGGCGATCACCGCGGCGATCGGCAGTCCGATCGCACCGCCGACGCCGAGGGTGGCGCTCATGACCGCCATGGCGCCGGCCACTTTCTTCGGTGGAAGAACGTCACGAATGATGGCTATGCCCAATGGAATTGCCCCGACCGATGCTCCTTGAAGTGCTCGGCCGACAACGAGCATGATCAGTGAAGGTGCGATCGCGCAGATGGCCGAGCCCAGAACGACCATCCCGAGACTGACCAGCAGCATTCGTTTCTTGCCGAACATGTCGCCGAGGCGCCCGCTGATCGGCGTGATCACCGCGGCGGCGAGGAGTGTTGCGGTGACCGCCCACGAGGTGTCGGCGGGAGTGGAGTTCAACAGGTGCGGCAATTGCGGAATGATGGGGACTACCAGCGTCTGCATCAAGGCGACGACGATTCCGCACAGTCCTAGAACGGTGAGCACTGGACCCGAGGATGCGTAGTTCGTGTCGGGGATTTTCTCGTCGACATTGGACGACCCTGCGTGAACGGACATGCGGCTCCCGCCATGGCGTGTTCTGATTGGTGCGTTCGCCCCAGTGTGCACGCTACACATCGTGTGTAGTCTGCACAATATGAGGATGGACCGGGACCCTGATCTGGTGAATATCGAGTACGAGTTGACTCTGCTCTCGCGTTACCACGCGCTCGCACAACGGGCCGAACTTCATCTGGACCGGTCGGCGTATCTACTGCTCGGTCGACTGGAATTGCAACATCCCATGAGCCTCAAGGAGCTCTCCTGCGCTTTCTCGCTCGACATCTCCACCATCAACCGGCAGATCGGCGCGCTGAGGCGTCAGGGCTTGGTGGAGCGAGTGGAGGATCCGGACGGAGGGCTCGCGCGAAAGGTCCGGCCGACGGCGCAGGGGCTGTCGAAACTTCGTGCTGATCGCGAACATTCGACAGCCGGTGTCGAAAAGGTCCTCCGCGAGTGGACGCCGGAGCAGCGTCTCGCGCTCGGTGACCTACTGCGGCAATTCAATACCTCGGTCGAAGCGCTGGAAGGCCGCGAATGGCCGCGACCGAATCAGGTCTGAGAGTGCGAGACGGATCGTAGTGAGCGGTCCGGATCGCTCGAATCCGATTCCGGCGCAATGACAACAAGTTTCGGGTGTTCTTCGGGGGCTGCATGATTTCCACGCCAGGAGAGCAGTGACCAACGTGAGAGACCGGACAGCGCGGACCCGAGACTGGCGAACGAGCCCGAACTCAGGACTGACGCCGTAGACCCGATGCTTCCGATCGAAAGAAAAGAGCCGACGCTACCGATCGACAGGATCGAGTACGCCGATCCGATCGAGAGAATGGACCCCTCGGATCGGATGGACAGTATCGATCGCGTCGACTTGTGTGACCGTATCGACTGGTCTGGGCCGGATTTCTTCTCTGGACGACCGTGCGTGATGTCCACTCGTAGATGTCCCATCTATCGGGTCTATCACGGTGATCGGAGATGCAAAAGGGACCCGCCGAAATTCGGTGGGTCCCTTTCACAAGACTTCGATCAAGCTACCGCGAACATGCCCACGGTCGGAAGGAAGCTGCAGGTGATGCGATCTGCGCCTTCCGGCTGGGTGGTCAGCGAACCGCTGATCACCGAGAGAACGCGTCCGGGGCCGGTATCGGCGATAGCCGACAGAGTGGCTGGGCCGTCCGGGTTGATGCGTGCGGCGTTGGTCAAGTTCTGGGTGGCGCTGCGCTGGTTGTCGATGTTGACCCAGGTGACGGTCATCGGCACCGGCTGGTCGTCGACGGCGGGAGCCGTACCGAGAGCGGTGAAGACGAATCCGGCCTGACCGGCAGCGGGACCGGGAGGAGGCAGGTGAGCCGGGCCGGGAACGGCAAGTGCGGTTCCGACCGAATCGGCGGTGGCCGAGATGCAGCCCTTGCCAAGCGTCGGGTAGAGGAACTGCGCGATGACGGGGGCGTTCTCGTCCGGGATCGCCGGTCCGCCGCCGCCGCTGCCGTCGAGGAAGGTGATGACCTTCTCGAGGGTGGCCTTGATCTCGGGCGGAATGCCGGGGGAGTTCAGGATCGCGCGAGCCTGGTCGAGCAACGCTTGCTGCGGTCCGCCTGCAACATCGGCCGGACCTGCGGCGGCGCCGATGATGGCGGGCGCAAACGATGCGAGGAACTCGATCGGCACACTTTCGGGTGCGGGCGGTGCTGCCGGATCGGCCATTGCCTGTGCCGGCAATGCCAGTCCTGCTACTGCGGCAATAGCGACGGCGGTGAACGCCTTTCGCATACCTCGGGTTCGAAGCACTGTTTCCCCATCCTTAGTCATACCGCGCGGGCGCCTAGGCGAGCTCCGCGTTTGACGGCTCGAGGGGTCACTCTATGTACAGAGCCCCCGGGTTGTACAGCTGTTCAGTTGCTGAGCAGCTACGCACCGGGGGGAGTCTATGGCATGACCGGCCTCGATCGTGATTTACGGCGACCATACCTGTGACTGAAGTGATCTATGTGAAAGTTGATGCAACTGTTACGTCAGATTGCGAGGTTTGTTCACTCGAAGATCAGTCGAAACGGACCGAATCGTCGACGAGTACGTCAATTCGACGGGCAAGGTCGAAGTCCAGTTCCGTGAGACCGCCCGCCGAGTGTGTCGAAAGCGTGTACGTGACCTTTCGCCAGCGAACGTCGATGTCGGGATGATGATCCGCGGCCTCGGCGACTGCCGCGATGCGTTGAAGAAGCGCGATGGCGTCCGGGAATGTCGCGGAGTCGACCGTGCGAGTGATCGACCCTGGCGACAGTTGCCAGGCGGGCAGTTCGTCGAGAGCGTTTTGGATCGCGGAGTCGGACAACAAAGTGGCCATACTCCATCATGGTGCGATGAGTGATGCACCTGCAAGGGATCGGGAAGTTGTCGCCGGTGCGATCTTCCGCGAGGGAAGGCTGCTCCTCGCGCAGCGGACGAGTCCGCCGGCTTTGGCCGGTCGTTGGGAGCTGCCGGGCGGGAAGGTCGAAGAATTCGAATCGCCACAGAACGCGTTGGCGCGGGAGCTGCTCGAGGAACTGGCGGTCGAGGTGAGATGCGGCGCCAGAATCGGTGTCGACGTGCCACTGTCGCCGGGGTTGGTCCTGCGGGCCTACCGGGCGGAGTTGGTGTCGGGAGAACCGGTCGCGCTCGACCATGCTCAATTGACATGGGTCGACGCCGAAGAACTGTTGTCGATGGATCTGGTGGACAACGATCGAGCCTGGATCCCCGAGTTACTCGCGGAATTGAGCGCGCTTACGCCGCACGAGCCTTCTTGAGACCCGCTTTCAGTTCCTTCTTGGATGCGCCCTCGTTCTCGAGCTTCTTCATCCGCATGATGACGACGGGACACTTGATGCACCGCGTCTTCTTGCGGCAGCACTTCTTCTTCGGCTTGAGCTGCGAGACCTTGCTTGCCTTGACTTTTCCCATGTGACGCTGCGGCTTTCCTGTTTCACTACGGCGGAGAGCCCGCTCTTGGAACGAGGTTAGCGTACCCTTAAATGACCTGTTTCTCCAGGTCGTAATCCTACGCGCATCGGCGTGGTGCAGATCACTATTCGCTGGTGGGGGCGGTGATAGAGGCCGCACAATGCAGGAGTATCAGCCCGGAGCGAGTAGTATTTACTAGGCCGCGGTGCCTTCTCAGGCGATTCGTGCCCTGATTCGGATCACACACTCGTGCAGCGGCCACCAGAAGAGCCGTGCGACTTGACTTTCGCGTGGCCGAATCAACTCAGCCAGGAGAGCCATCGCGTGACCATCACCAGCTTCCGTAACGTTGCCATCGTCGCACACGTCGACCACGGCAAGACCACCCTCGTCGACGCCATGCTTCGTCAGTCCGGCGCGTTCGAGGAGCGCGCCGAGCTGGTCGATCGCGTTATGGACTCCGGCGACCTCGAACGCGAGAAGGGCATCACCATTCTCGCGAAGAACACCGCAGTACATAAGGTCAACGAAGACGGTTCCATCACCGTCATCAACGTCATCGACACCCCCGGCCACGCCGACTTCGGTGGCGAGGTCGAGCGCGGCCTGTCCATGGTCGACGGCGTCGTCCTGCTCGTCGATGCTTCCGAGGGACCCCTGCCGCAGACGCGTTTCGTGCTGCGCAAGGCACTCGCCGCTTCGCTGCCCGTCATCCTGGTCGTCAACAAGACGGACCGCCCCGACGCCCGTATCGAAGAGGTTGTCACCGAGGCTCAGGACCTGCTCCTCGACCTCGCATCGGACCTGTCCGACGAGGCCGCCGAAGCCGCTGAGCTCGCACTCGAACTTCCCGTCCTCTACGCGTCCGGTCGCGAAGGCAAGGCATCGACCGTGCAGCCCGAGAACGGCAAGGCTCCCGACGCCGAGGACCTCACCGCACTCTTCCAGGTGCTGATGGAGTACGTCCCCGCGCCGAAGGGCTCGGTCGACGCACCGCTGCAGGCTCACGTCACCAACCTCGACGCATCCGCATTCCTCGGTCGCCTCGCACTCGTTCGCATCCACAACGGCGAGCTGCGCAAGGGCCAGACCGTGTCCTGGTGCCGCGAGGTCGACGGCGAGCCCGTCGTCACGAAGACCAAGATCACCGAACTCCTCACGACCATCGGTGTCGAGCGCGTTCCCGGTGAGGTCGCCGTCGCCGGTGACATCTGCGCCGTCGCAGGATTCCCGGACATCATGATCGGCGACACCCTCGCCGATCTGGAGAACCCGGTCGCACTGCCCCGCATCACCGTCGACCAGCCGGCAATCTCGGTCACGATCGGCACCAACACGTCACCGCTCGTCGGTCGCGTCAAGGGTCACAAGCTGACTGCACGCATGGTCAAGTCCCGCCTGGACCAGGAG
The DNA here is from genome assembly GCF_021352185.1 of Rhodococcus sp. Ni2. Taxonomy (NCBI): domain Bacteria; kingdom Bacillati; phylum Actinomycetota; class Actinomycetes; order Mycobacteriales; family Nocardiaceae; genus Rhodococcus; species Rhodococcus sp. Ni2. The sequence continues at coordinate 303,062 of NZ_WOXZ01000001.1, read as the reverse complement.
CTCGTCGGTAACGTCTCGCTCAAGGTCCTCGACATCGGTCGCCCCGATGCGTGGGAGGTCCAGGGTCGTGGAGAGCTCGCGCTCGCCATCCTCGTCGAACAGATGCGTCGTGAGGGCTTCGAACTCACCGTCGGTAAGCCGCAGGTTGTCACGCAGCTCGTCGACGGCAAGGTTCACGAGCCTTTCGAAGAGCTGACCATCGACAGCCCCGAGGAGTACCTCGGCGCCATCACGCAGCTCCTGGCCAACCGCAAGGGCAAGATGGTCCAGATGTCGAACCACGGCGCAGGCTGGGTTCGCATGGAGTTCATCGTTCCTTCGCGTGGCCTCATCGGCTTCCGCACGGACTTCCTCACGGAAACCCGCGGAACCGGTATCGCCAACGCCGTGTTCGACGGATACGGCCCGTGGGCCGGCGAGATCCGCGCGCGCCACACCGGCTCGCTCGTCTCGGACCGCTCCGGCACGGTGACGCCGTTCGCCATGATCCAGTTGGCCGACCGCGGAACCTTCTTCGTCGAGCCCGGCGCAGACACCTACGAGGGACACGTCGTCGGTATCAACCCGCGTCAGGAAGACCTCGACATCAACGTCACCCGCGAGAAGAAGCTGACCAACATGCGTCAGTCGTCCGCAGACGTGATGGAGACCCTCGCAAAGCCGATCAAGCTCGAACTCGAAGCAGCGATGGAGTTCTGCTCCAGCGACGAGTGCGTCGAGGTCACCCCGGAGGACGTTCGCGTCCGCAAGGTGCACCTCAACGCAACCGAGCGCGCTCGCGAGCGTTCACGTAGTAAGGCACGCGACAAGGCTGCTCTGTAGTCTTTCGTCGGTTACAACCTGACAGGCGGATGTGCCTTTCAGCCGAGTTTTCGGCGGAAAGGTACATTCGCCTTCATGGTTTCCAGGCGAAAGATCTGCCAGGGAATCGAGTGCAAAGGGGCGACGCGGCCCCGTACGGAAGGAATTGTCTGTGGCCTCAGGACGTCGCTACCTGGCGTTGGCAGTGGCAGTGACGGCGTTGTCACTGACTGCATGTACAGCCGATCCGCCGCCTCCGGTCGAGAGCACCGAAACCGTCAAGCCCACACCGACTCCGGTCGTTCCGGCGATGAAGCAGGTCACTGTGGCAATCGACGAGGTGGGAGGCGGATTCAACCCGCACCTGCTCGCGGATCAGTCGCCGGTCAACTCCGCAGTCGGCAACCTCGTACTGCCCAGTGCGTTTCGCCCGATCAATTCGCCCACACAACCTGGCGCGACGGAGTGGGCGATCGACGATTCTTTCCTCGTTTCCGCTGAAGTGACGTCGGAGGCCCCGTTCACGATTCGCTACCAACTGCGCAACGAAGCCCAATGGTCGGACGGCGCTCCCATTGCGGCAGAAGACTTTCGCTACCTGTGGCAGCAGATGATCTCGGTTCCCGGTGTGGTCAATCCCGCGGGCTATCAGATGATCGACGACGTGAACTCGTCCGGCGGCGGCAAAACGGTCAACGTCGTGATGCGTGCGCCGTATCCGGCATGGCGAGAGTTGTTCACCGATATTCTTCCGTCCCACCTGATCAAGGACACTCCCGGCGGTTTCAGCACCGGCCTGAGTGAGGGGATTCCGGTGTCGGGAGCCCACTTTCACGTGCGCTCGGTCGACCGCGGCCGGGACGAAATCGTGCTCGAACGCAACGACCGATTCTGGGGCAAGCCTTCAGACCCGGATCAGATAGTTCTGCGACGCGGAGGAACGGCTGCGCAGTTGGCGGATGCGCTGCGTACCGACGATGCCCAAGTGGCGCAGGTTCATTCGGGTAGTGCCACGGATATTCAGCTGTCTGCAATCCCGGGTGTCAGGACGGCATTCTCCTACGTTCCGCGCACTCTCGACATCAACGTGAACGGGCGAAGCAAGAACTTCGCGGATGTTCGGGTGCGTAAAGGTGTTCTGGGACTGCTCGATCCGGACCTGCTCGCCGTGGTGGCGGCAGGGAGTGAATCGGCGTCGGCCCCGGTGAAAGCTCAGATCCTCGCTCCGTCGGATCCGGGATATGCGCCCACCGCGCCGCCGAAACCGACCAGGGAGCAGGCGCTGGGCGAGCTGACTGCAGCCGGCTACCTGACGGCACCGCCCACCGGAATCGTCACGGGCACTGGAACGGTCGGATCGATCGTCCGTGACGGCGCCCAGTTGACGCTGCTGATCGGCGCTCCCGAAAACGACGACATCGCGATCGCCGTGGCAAACACCGCTGCCGACGAATTGCGTGACGTGGGAATCCTGGCGACCGTCGAATCGGTGGCGCCGGAGGAACTCTACGGCGAGGACCTGACGACAGGACGCGTCGACATGATCGTCGGTTGGAGCCGGGCAGGCGCCGACACGGCCACTTCGCTGGCCTCGCGGTTCAGTTGCCCGAGCGCACCTTCCACTCCGGCAACAAGTTCGGCAGTGCCCGCACCGACGCCGTCGCAGACACCGGAGCCCATCCGAACGACAAGCGTCGAGGCTCCGAGCAACCTGTCCGGGCTGTGTGATCCGGCGTTGCAAGGTCGGATCGACGAAGCGCTCAGTGGCATCGGGGATCTGGGGTCGTTGATCGCCGATGCGGAACCCAAGCTGTGGGATCTTGCGGCGGTTTTGCCGATCGTGCAGAGCCGAGCGCTGGTCGCGGTCGGGACCGGAGTCGAGGGCGTGGTCCTCGACGGGCCGGTGCAGGTGGGGATATTCGGAAACGCTACGGACTGGGTGAGGGTGGAAAAGTGACCGCGTCGGCGAAGCGACTTCTGTTGGTACACGCACATCCGGACGACGAAACGATCACCACCGGTGGCACCATCGCGCGATACGCGTCCGAAGGCGTCGAGGTCACAGTCCTCACCTGCACGTTGGGGGAGGAAGGCGAAGTGATCGGTGATGCGTGGGCCGGGCTCGTGGCTTCCGAGGCCGATCAACTCGGTGGCTACCGGATCGCGGAACTGAGCGCTGCTTTGTCGGCTTTGGGCAGTGCCGCTCCTCGCTTCCTCGCCGGTGCCGGTCGGTATCGCGACTCCGGAATGATCGGCACACCTTCGGCCGCCAATCCCCGTGCTTTTGTCAATGCTCGACTCGACGAAGCAGTCGGCGCGGTGGTCGCCGTCATTCGTGAGATTCGGCCGCACGTCGTGATCACGTACGACCCCAACGGCGGCTACGGGCACCCGGATCACATCCAGGCGCACGCGATCACGACAGCGGCCGTCGAAGCTGCAGGAACGACCGCGTATCCCGAGACCGGCGAGCCGTGGTCGACTCCGAAGTTCTACTGGACCGTGACCGAGCGCAGCGGACTCGAACGCGGCATCGCGGCGATTTCCGAGTTCCCGGAGAACTGGCGTCTGCCCGAGCCCGGGGAATTGCCGAGCGTCGAGGACACAGACGTGACGACGGCAATCGACGTTCGAGGCGTCATCGATGCGAAGGCGAGGGCATTGAGCGCCCACGCCACTCAGGTGACGGTAGCCCCGAGCCGAGCCGAGTTCGCATTGTCGAACAACGTGGTCCAACCGATCCTGACGGTCGAGCATTTCGTATTGGCCGCCGGCGCGCTCGGTCCGGTGGGTGAGGACGGCCGCGAGCGCGATCTGTTCGGCGGGCTGCACAGCTGACCTGGGCGTCGGCTCTCAGGCATTGCGATCGACGCCGTAGTGGTGTGTGATGCGTGTCACCGGATGGGTGGTCCTTTCGGTAACAGCAAAGCCTGGGGGCTGAAGAAATGTACAACTGGGACCTGCAGAACCAGATCGTCGCCTTCGTCGATTCGTTGCGTCCGATGGCTGGTTATTACCACGACTTGTATTACGGGTCGCTCTACGCATTCGCAGATCAGCAGAGTCATTTGCTGACTCTGCTCGGGTTCCCGCCGGTTCCCTGATCAGCTTCGTGCTTTTCGGGCGCGAGCCGGGGTGCTTGTCGGGAGGGACCCCGCGCTCGCGCGATGACGACCGATAGACCACTATCAAAACCATGACGACCGTCGAGAACAACACGGACGCCTCGACAGGAACGTCGCTGTCGTGGCTCGACCCTGTCATCCTCGGCGTCCTGATTTTCGACGGATTCTTGTGCGCGGTGTTGTCCGTCCTGTTCTTGCCGACTCATCTCGGTACGACGGCATTTCCCATCAGCATTCTCGTAGCCGCGACCGCGAACCTCGTATTGGTGATCGCCGCCCGCACGGTTACGACGCCGGGTAGGGCCGCATTGCCGCTCGCCGGTTGGATCGTCGGGTTCTTGGTGTGCATGGTGGGCGGCCCCGGCGGCGACGTACTCGTGCTTTCGTCCCCTCTGACCTTCCTGCTGCTGGTCGGTGCGATCGCTCCGGCCGCCGTTTTCCTCTTCAAAGTGGCGATCAACAGACTTGCCACCCTCAGCTCGCAATAGTTCTCGGCGCGCGCATAGGAAACTGACCCGTGCATAAGGGACACTCAGCCTGTGGCTGAACATGATTTGGCGGGTGCGACTATCGCCTTGACCGCAGAACGGCGTGTCGAAGAATTTGCGACGCTCCTCGAACGTCGAGGCGCGGAGATCGTGCGGACACCGGTGATCCATGTGCTGCCCTTGGTGGACGATCGAGACCTGAGGACTCAGACGTCCGCTTTGATTGCCGATCCTCCGGAATTGGTCGTGATCAGTACCGGGATCGGCTTCAGGGGTTGGCTCGACGCCGTCGCCTCGTGGGGTTTGACCGACGAGTTCCTCGGGGCTCTCGCCCACACGCGCATCATCGCCCGCGGCCCCAAGGCGACGGGCGCCATCCGAGGCGCCGGACTGCGCGAGGAATGGTCGCCTTCGGGTGAGTCGTCCGAGGAAGTTCTGGCACATCTCGGAAGCGAGGGAGTGGCAGGCTTGCGCATCGCAGTCCAGTTGCACGGCACCATCACCGAATGGGAGCCGTTGACGGACCTGAGCGCCTCCCTCGCCGACATCGGCGCGGTTGTCACTCCGGTATCGGTCTATCGGTGGATCCGGCCGCCGGATCAGTCGCCGGTCCGCGCGTTGGTCGCTGCAGTTCGTTCCGGTGCGATCGACGCGCTGACCTTCACCAGTGCCCCCGCGGTCTCCTCGATGCTCAGCACGGCAAAAGAAATGGGCGAGCTGGAGCGGTTCGTCGCAGCTATGCGCGGACCGGTACCGACCTACTGCGTCGGACCGGTGACGGCCGCCCCGCTGGAACTCCTCGGTGTTCCGACCATCCAGCCGGAGCGATCGCGTCTCGGTTCGCTGGCGCGGCTCATCATCGACGACCTGCCCACACGTCGCCACCGCCCGGAGTGACGGCTTCGATCAATGCCCACGCGTTCTCGGCGGGGAGATCGATCACCTCGTAGCTTCCGGTGCCGGCGGGCGTCGCGGCGACGACGGTTGCCACTCCCGCGCGTCGTTGGAAGAACGTCTCGCGCACCGTCCATCCGATGACACCTTCGGATTCGAGACTGTGACGCTGGCGATCGAGCGAGCCGTTTCGGGTGATCAACCATCCGGGTAGTACTGCGTGGCCGAGGCCGTTGTATCGGTCGTAGGCGAGGGCGGTGCCACCGATGGCGAGTACGGCGACCCCGAACCACGCGTAGATCGGTACATCGAGTCCAGAAGCCGCGCACGCCACACAGACCAGGAACGCCACCGCGGCGAGGAACAGTGCTCGGGTGTACCGGCGACGCCGCGCGGCCGGGCCGTGCGGGATCAGCGGGGCGGACGCCTGGCGTGAGTCACCGATCACGGTGGCCATCACTCGCTCGGCTTCCCTGCGCGGTCCCTGCGGGAGCAGTAGCGAAGATTCCTTCTTCTCGGCGCTGACCCCGGTCATGATGGCGTCGAGCCGCGCGCCGCGGGCCAATCGCAGCAGGAGCGGTTCCTTGAGCGTCGTGCCGCGGAGGCGGGCGCGGTCGAGTGTGGTTTGCCGAGTCTTCAACAGGCCGTGACTGACATGCAGGATGCGGCCGTTGTCGGTGAGTTTCATGTTGCCGAACGCGATCAGGTACTGGACGCAGGCGAGTGCACTCGACAGCACCAGCAGCACGACGAGTGCGATGACGACCATCAGTGCGATGCCGAGGCTCTCGAGTGAGTCGAAGCTGTCGCTTACTGCCGAGGATTTCGCGACGGCAGTGCCGATGCCGTATTGGAACGAGATGCCGATGATGGCTGCGATGATGGCGATTCCGGTGAACGAAAAGGGGGCGTAGCGAACCCAACTCGGTTCCCAGTGACCGATTTCGGTGTCGACCGGTTCGGTGATGTTTTCGACCGGCGTGCCCGGGGTTTCCAGTCGCCGTGCTTGCTGGGCGCCGGCCAACAGTGCGGCGCGTAGGTCCGGAACCAGGGCGGTCGACAGGGCGTTGAGCTCGAACTTGTTCGAATCGTGGCCGCTCCCGGCGCGCTGGCCGGTACCGATGCGCACGATCGACAGTCCGAGCAACCGGTGCATGACCCCGGCCTCGACGTCGACGGATCGGATGCGGCTACGCGGGACGGAGAGCAGCTTTTTCTGGAAGACCCCGGTGCGCAGTTGAACGTGGACGGGTCCGATTCGGTACGTGGTGGTGAAATACCGCAACAAACCGAAGATGACGAGCAGAGTGACGACGCCGAGTCCCCACCAGTGGTTTCCGGATTGGCTGCCGAGAACTACGGAGACGAGTAGGACCGGGAGCAGTTTGACGACTTCGTTGACGGGGTGGACCAGAAGCATGCGTCGGTCGAGGCGGAGCCAGGGCTGTTCCTCTTCCGCGGCCTCGGCAGCTGCCGTTTCCGCCTCTACCGGGATCTCGATCGCGGTCGGGTCGCCCAACTGTTTCTCGTTCACGTCGCGTCTCCCACGTTGGTACCCGCGATCTCCGTCAGTTGAGCCACCGTGCGGTCGGCGACTTCCTGGTCGAGTGCGGAGATCTTCACGGCCCCGGCCGACGACGCTGTCGTGACCGTGACGGTTGCCAGACCCAACATGCGGTCGATCGGTCCGCGCTCGGTGTCCACGGTCTGCACGCGCGAGATCGGTGCGATGCGTCGCTCCTGGGTGAACCAGCCGGTGCGGGTGTATACCGCGGTGTCACTGATCTCCCATCGGTGGACCCGATACCGCCACGCCGGGACCATCAGAATGTAGGTGGCAGCGAAGAGCACGGTGACTGCGAATACGGTGCCGACCACCCAGGACGGGATTCCGGGTATCAAGACGGCACAGACGATTTCGGCGACGATGACGGGTACCCAGAACAGTGAGGCAGTGATTGCCCACAGCCTCGGGGCTTTGGTGCTGGGTCGCCATAACGGGTCGGCCATGGTCAGCGGTTGCGGCGCAGTCATGGGCACTACTTTGGTCGAGTGAGGGGCGATCTGTCGACATCGGCCCTATCGTGGAGTGTGGCGACCGCGAAGGGAGCACGTGATGACCGAACAAGATGCGACATTCGACCCGGAGGCTCCGGAATCAGATGCGCTCGAACAATCGACACCCGTAGATCCGAACGCCCCTGAAGAACCCGATCTGACCGACATTCCGCTCGACGCGCCAGTGGCTGACGTGGTGGATCAACGAGTCGAGGTTGCGGTCGACGACGACTACCGGCCGTCGTGATCGAGGCGGTGTCGGGGCGGGGAGGCCGCCTACTTCTGGCACCGGGTGGCACTAGTCGTCCCACATGGCGCATGATCGCTAGGTGAACCGAACTGGTGATGACTCCGGCAAACCCACCATGCTTCCGATGCCAGGTATTTCCGCGTCCGCCTCGTCCAGTCCGTCGCCCGGCCCGTCAGCGTCGGCGATGCGGCGAGTTCTCCGTCGTGCACGCGACGGAGCGACCCTGAACGTCGACGAGGCGGCAACGCTGCTGCAGGCACGGGGAACCGATCTGACCGATCTGTGTTCTTCGGCGGCCAAGGTTCGCGATGCCGGTCTGCTGGCAGCGGGTCGGCCGAACACCGTGACGTATTCGCGGAAAGTCTTCATTCCGCTGACCCGTCTGTGCCAGGACAAGTGCCACTACTGCACATTCGTCACGGTGCCGGGGAAGCTGCGTGCCGCTGGGCACGGCATGTTCCTGGAACCGGACGAGGTTTTGGACATTGCCCGGGCAGGCGCCGAATTGGGCTGCAAGGAAGCGTTGTTCACGCTGGGGGATCGCCCCGAGGCTCGCTGGCCGGAAGCCAAGCAATGGCTGGACGAACGCGGCTACGACTCCACCCTCGACTACGTGCGAGCGATGTCGATCCGGGTACTCGAGGAGACAGGCCTGCTCCCACACCTCAATCCCGGTGTGATGAGCTGGCAGGAACTCTCGCGGCTCAAGCCCGTTGCGCCGTCGATGGGCATGATGCTCGAGACGACCGCAACCCGCCTGTTCACCGACAAGGGTGAATGCCACTACGGCAGCCCGGACAAGGACCCGGCGGTTCGGCTGCGCACCCTGACCGACGCAGGCCGACTGAACATCCCGTTCACCACGGGAATTCTTGTGGGCATCGGGGAGAACTTCCTCGAGCGTGCCGAGTCGATCATGGCGATACGCAAGTCGCAGAAGGCGTTCGGCCACATCCAGGAAGTGATCATTCAGAACTTCCTGGCCAAGCCTGATACCGCGATGCGCAATACGCCTGATGCGGGACTCGACGAGTTTCTCGCGGCCATCGCCGTCGCACGCCTGTTGCTCGGGCCGACGATGCGGATTCAGAGTCCGCCGAATCTCGTCTCGAACAGCGAGTGCCTCGCGCTGCTCGGCGCAGGCGTCGACGACTGGGGCGGGGTATCACCGTTGACCCCCGATCACGTCAACCCCGAGCGTCCGTGGCCGAACCTCGAGACCTTGGCCGAGATCAGCGCCGAGGGCGGCTTCATCCTGACCGAACGCACCGCAGCTCAGCCGGCGTATGTCTTGGCGGGGGCTCCGTGGATCGATCCGCGCATCGCAGGCCACGTGCAGGCGCTGGCGGATCCCAAGACCGGCCTCGCCCTGCCCGACACCAAGCCGGTGGGCCGGCCGTGGCAGGAACCGGACGAGTCGTGGGAATCGAGCGGACGCGTCGATCTCAATACCGAGATCGACACGGACGGGCGCAACACCGAGACCCGCAGTGACCTGGGCAGTGCGTTCGGCGACTGGGAGACCGTGCGCGAACAGGTCCTCGAACTCAGTGCTCCGATTCGCGTCGACACCGATCTGCTGGCTGCGCTCCGCAGTGCCGAACGCGACCCGGCCGGATGTTCCGACGACGAGTACCTGGCCCTTGCCACGGCGGAGGGCCCGGGCCTGGAAGCCGTTGTGGCACTGGCGGATGCGCTGCGCAAGGATGCCGTCGGCGAGGACGTCACCTACGTGGTGAACCGGAACATCAACTTCACCAACATCTGCTACACGGGCTGCCGATTCTGTGCGTTCGCGCAGCGCAAGGGTGACGCCGACGCGTTCACGCTGTCGGCAGAGCAGGTCGCCGACCGTGCGTGGGAAGCGCACGTCGCCGGCGCAACCGAGGTGTGCATGCAGGGCGGTATCGATCCGGAACTTCCCGTCACCGGTTACGCCGACCTGGTCCGGGCCGTCAAGAAGCGCGTGCCGTCGATGCACGTCCACGCGTTCTCTCCGATGGAGATCGTGAACGGTGCATCGCGCAGTGGTGAGAGCATCAGGGATTGGCTGACGGCCCTTCGTGAGGCGGGCCTGGACACCATTCCCGGTACGGCAGCGGAGATCCTCGACGACGAGGTGCGCTGGATCCTCACCAAGGGCAAACTGCCGACGGCGGAATGGATCGAAGTGGTCACCACGGCCCACGAGGTGGGGCTGCGGTCGAGTTCGACGATGATGTACGGGCATGTCGATCAGCCGCACCATTGGGTCGGGCACCTGAACGTTCTTCGCGGAATCCAGGACCGTACAGGCGGATTCACGGAGTTCGTGCTGCTGCCGTTCGTTCACCAGAGCGCGCCCCTGTACCTGGCGGGCGCTTCACGGCCAGGGCCGACCAATCGGGACAACCGCGCTGCACACGCGTTGGCACGCATCATGCTGCACGGCCGCATACCCAATATCCAGACCAGCTGGGTCAAACTTGGCATCACCGGAACGCAGATGATGCTCAACGGCGGCGCCAACGACCTCGGCGGAACGCTGATGGAAGAGACGATCTCGCGGATGGCCGGCTCCGAACACGGTTCCGAGAAGACCGTCGCAGAACTGCGCGCCATCGCCGAGGGAATCGGACGTCCGGCACGCGAACGAACCACCACACATGCACGACGCGAAGGAGCGATTGCCTGATGGCTGACGTACTGGGGGACCGCAAGGTCGTCGAGGTTCTCGATCGAGCGGTGTGGGGGATCAACCCGGTTCTCGACCTCGCCTACAGCGATCCGCTCGGTATCAAGCGTCGGACGTTCGAGCCGACCGATCCCGAGCGAAACGCTGCTGCGATGGTGTTGGACGCGGCCGCTTGGGTCCTCGACGTCGTCAAGTTCCCCGGGACGGCGGCGTGGTCGGTGATGACCGACGAGCAGCGCTCTAAGTGGTGGACGACCCGGTTGGGTGCACTCAACACCGTTGCCGTGGCGTTCCCCGGCATCTTCGGCGTCCTCCTCAATCGGTTGCCGATCCAGGACCTGCTGGCCTTCGCGAATCAGGCCGTTGTGCTCGTTGCGGTTGCTCGTGAACACGGAGTGACCGAACGGGATCAGCAGGTGGACCTCCTGGCGTCGGTGCTGTGCCGGCGTGAGACGAAGTCTCGAGAGCTTCTCACCGGAGAGGACTTCGCCGAGAAATCAGCCGGCGGCGCCGACGAGACCTGGCGCCCGTTCGCGCTCATCGGAACGTTGTGGCGCACGTCCAAGACTTTTCGTGCCATCACGGATGAGTTGCACAAGCGGCCGTCTCGGACAAAACCGTACGAGATCATCGGCAAGATTCCGGTGGTCGGCGTCGTGGCGGATTACCTCGGTGAGCGGGGCGCACTGGTACGCGCGGCCGCTCTGGGGGAGAAGTGGATCGCGATTCGGTCGAGGAACATCACCGCAGTAGGCTGAAATGTGTTACCCCCGCCTGCTCAGAGTCGGTCGGCAGGGGGATAATAGGCTGTTCCCGCGGTACGTGAGAGTCGTATCGGATTTTCGGCCCCTTGCAACTGCGTGTTGCGGCGGCGATGCACGACAGGAAGGCAGGGAGATCGGCAGTGACCTACACGATTGCTGAACCGTGTGTAGATGTGATGGACAAGGCGTGCATCGAAGAATGCCCTGTCGACTGCATCTACGAGGGTGGACGCATGCTTTACATCCACCCCGACGAGTGTGTCGACTGCGGCGCGTGTGAGCCTGTCTGTCCCGTCGAAGCCATCTTCTACGAAGACGACGTCCCGGACCAGTGGAACGCGTACATCAGCACCAACGTCGATTTCTTCGACGATCTCGGCTCACCGGGTGGAGCGGCCAAGCTCGGCAAGGTCGACTACGACACGCCGTTCATCAAGGCGCTGCCTCCCATGGGTGAGGAATAGAGATCTTGTCTCGTACTCCGGTGGCCGCTGGGCTTCCTGATTTTCCGTGGGATTCGCTCGCCGACGTCACGGCGAAGGCGCACTCTCATCCCGACGGCATCGTGAACCTGTCCGTGGGGACGCCGGTGGATCCGGTGGATCCGGTGATTCAGGAGGCTCTGGCCTCTGTTGCCGAGGTGCCCGGATATCCGACGACTCATGGCACGCTCGCGCTTCGCGAGGCCGTGGCGGAGTCACTGGATCGCCGCTACAACATTCCCGACGTCGATCCGGCAGCGGTGCTGCCGGCCATCGGTACCAAGGAAATGATCGCGTGGCTGCCGAAATTGCTCGGTCTCGGAGCCGACGATCTGGTGGTCATTCCGGAGTTGGCGTACCCGACGTACGAGGTCGCAGCGAAACTGGCAGGTGCTCGCGTCCTGCGCGCCGACGGCTTGAACAAGCTCGGTCCCGAGTCGGCGGCGATGATCTTCGTGAACTCGCCCTCGAATCCCACCGGCAAGGTGCTCGGCCTCGAGCACTTGCAGAAGGTCGTGGCCTGGGCGCGCGAGCGCGGCGCCATCGTCGTCTCCGACGAGTGCTACCTCGGATTGACGTGGGAAGCGGATGCGCTCTCCATTCTCGATCCTCGTGTCAACGACGGTGATCTGACCGGTTTGCTTGCGGTCCACTCACTTTCGAAGACGTCCAATCTTGCGAGCTATCGCGCCGGGTTCGTCACCGGTGATCCGGCTCTGGTGTCGGAACTGCTCGAGGTGCGCAAGCACGCGGGCATGATCCTGCCGCTACCGATCCAGGCGGCGATGACCGCAGCCTTGGGCGACGACCAACACGAGAACATCCAGCGCGAGCGGTACCGCGAGCGTCGTAGTGTGTTGATCGAAGCTGTTCGAGGCGCCGGATTCACCGTCGACAATTCCGAGGCAGGTCTGTACCTCTGGGCGACGCGCGGCGAGGAATGTCGAGCGACGGTCAGTTGGTTCGCCGATCGTGGGATCCTCGTTGCCCCTGGTGAGTTCTACGGACCGAGCGGGAGCAAGCACGTGCGGATCGCGCTCACTGCACCAGACGAACGAATCGCCGCGGCAGCAAAGCGCCTCTCCGCCTGAATCGTGTGCTTTCCCAGGTGTCAGGTTCCCTGATGTCGGTATCGGTCCGATGTAAGGTCGCGCTGTGACCACCTCAGGGACCGGCGGCTTGGACGCGGTACTGATTTTTGCTGTCGTTGCTGCCTCGGTTGCACTGATGCTCGTGTGGTTGAAAAGTCGTCGAGTTTTCGGAGAATTCCCACTCTCGGCAGCTCTCCTCTGGCTGATGGTTGCAGTGCCTTCCATCTTGCAGGCGGCGATGCCGGGACTGCTCGAGATGTTTCGTCGTGATCCCGCGTTGATTCGTGACGGGCAATGGTGGCGCATTCTGACCTCCGTGCTCGTTCAGGACGGAGGGGCCGCAGGAACTGTCACCAATCTCGCGACGCTGGCCGTGGTTGCACCGCTTGCGTTTCGGCTCTGGGGCGCCGCACGTGGCTGGGCTCTCTTCCTGCTCGGTCAACTGTTGTTCGGTTTGCTCACCACCGCAGTCTTCCCGTCGACCGGCGCAGGCAACTCCGGTGCCACGCTTGCTCTGGCAGCGGCGGCCGCGGGCATCGGCGTTCTGGTGCGCCCGCGAATGCCTGAGATTGTTCTGACGGTCGTGATTGTCGTCGGCGGCGCAACATTGGTGACGGTCGACGACGCACACGGATTCGCGGTGCTTTCCGGGGCGCTCTTGGGGGCTGCGCTGGTGACGCTGTTCCCTCCGCACTCGATGGACGCGCGTCGGGCAGGAGAAAGTTTGCGACCATCCGCGCTGTGAGATGCTGTCGTGGTGCTGCTGAGATCCTTGAACCCCCTTGCCGTTGCCCGCGGTGACGACCTCGATGACGCCGTGACGATCGGTGACACGGTTCTCTCGCGGAGTGCCATTCTCGGTGCCGCGACCTCGGTCGCGGAGCGAGTGGCGCAGGCCGATCGGGTTGCCGTATTGGCAACTCCCACAGCAAAAACGATTCTCGCCGTCGTCGGGGCGTTGATTGCCGGCGTCACCGTTGTGCCGGTCCCGCCGGACTCGGGGAAGGCTGAGCGAGAGCACATTCTGCGTGACTCCGGTGCCCAGGCGTGGCTCGGCGAAACGGACGACCACTGCGAAGGCCTGCCCGTGGTTCCCGTCCGATTGCACGCTCGCTCGTGGCACAGCTATCCCGAACCGGCACCGCAGTCCACAGCATTCGTCCTGTACACGTCCGGAACTACCGGCCCACCGAAGGGCGTTCTGCTCAGTCGCTCGGCTATCGCAGCCGGGCTCGACGCGCTCGCCGAGGCCTGGGACTGGACGTGGCGAGACACCCTCGTACACGGGCTTCCGCTCTTCCACGTGCACGGACTGATTCTCGGAATCCTCGGCCCCCTCCGGATCGGCAGCCGGGTGATCCACACCATCAAGCCGACGCCGGAAAACTACGCAAGGGCCAAAGGCTCCCTCTACTTCGGTGTCCCCACCATCTGGTCGCGTATCGCCGAAGACGAAGAAGCTGCCCGCGCGTTGTCCGGTGCCCGACTTCTGGTCTCCGGTAGTGCGCCGCTTCCCGTGCCGGTCTTCGAAAAGCTGCGGGAGCGAACAGGATTGACGCCCATCGAGCGTTACGGCATGAGTGAGACGATGCTGACCCTGAGCACGCGTTTCGACGGCGAGCGACGCCCGGGGTGGGTCGGCGTGCCGCTGCGCGGAGTCGAGACTCGTCTTCGTGACGAGAAGGGCAACGATGTGCCGCACGACGGCGAGAGTATCGGCGGCCTACAGGTACGTGGGCCGATGCTTTTCGACGGCTACTTGAACCGTCCGGACGCAACCGCCGAGTCCTGGACGGAGGACGGCTACTTCAAGACCGGTGACGTCGCCGTCATCGACGAGGGTGGGTTCCACCGAATCGTCGGCCGCGAATCCATCGACTTGATCAAATCCGGTGGATTCAGAGTCGGCGCCGGCGAGATCGAGACCGCCATCCTCGGGCACCCTTCGGTGTCCGAAGTTGCGGTGATCGGTGTCCCCGACGCCGATCTGGGGCAGCGGATCATCGCCGTCGTAGTCCGTAAGCCCGGGACTCCCGAGGTCACCGAAGCCGAATTGGTCGAGTTGGTCGGGGCGGAGTTGTCTGCGCACAAGCGTCCCCGTGAGGTTCGATTTGCCGAGACTCTGCCACGTAACGCGATGGGCAAGGTTCAGAAGCGTGAGCTGCTCTAGGCAGGTCAATTTGCTGAAAAGTCGCTGCGACGCTTGAAGGTTCGTGAATTCGGCCGGCCTGTCCCGAAATGTGGGCTCGCCGGTTCTCCGACGATTCAGCGCTAGTTGGAATTTCTGTGTTCTTGGCTACACTACCGCCCGGTAGGGACAGTTCCAGTCGCGCGCATACCGTCGGTATGCCTGAGTGCGAGTGGCCTCGGAAGGGCAGATTTCATGGCGGGCGGACGGCATTCGAGTCCTGACAGCGGGCGGTCGATCGGGTTCTACGCAGTGGGTGGGTTGGTTGCCGTCGCGGTAATCGCCACCGGGGTGGTGGTCTTCAAGGCAACACAGTCCGATTCCTGCGAGAGCGTCGACGAGTACTCGCTGGCAGCGGATCCTGCGATCGCGCCGGCAGTCACGGAGATCCTCGCAGAATCGTCGCCGGAGCAGACAGGCTGTTCGCGGATCACGGTTACCTCTGCGCTGCCCGGGGACGTTGCGGGAACCCTGGGTAAGGGCGTGGACGCGCCGGACATGTGGATACCGGATTCGACAGCGTGGGTGGGCAAAGCTGCATTGACGGCCAAGGGGCCGGTTGCTGCCGCGGGAGGTTCGATCGCCACCTCGCCTGTCGTTCTCGCCTCCGGCGGTGGCGAACAGTTTGCCAGTTGGCTCACGGCGCTTCAGGTTCCCGACCTGGCGTTGGGCAATCCGTTGTTCACAGCGGTTGCGTCGGCGCCCATTCTCGGAGCTCTCGCGGAGACCGGGGCCACCTCCGAATCCGTTCGAGCGGCACTCGTACCCCATGCGCAAGCGGAGAGTGTTCGTACCGAAGATCAGCCGGTAGGACAGAAGATGCTCACCGAATTGGTCAGCTCCGGAAAGGTCGGTGTTTCGACCGAGCAACAGGTCGTCGAGTTCACGAAGGCTGAGTCGAAGATTTCCGCGACAGTACCGGCGACGGGAACCATGATCATGGATTACCCCCTGGTTGTCAGTGCTTCGGCACCGGACCGGCACTACGCCGCAGCCAAGAAGAGTGACGTCATCGCCGAGCTGTTGCACAGTGAATCTGCTCAGGAAGTGCTGACGCGCAGCGGGTTCCGTACTTCCGGCGGTGGAGCCGTCGAAGGTGGGGTCGGTGACGTCACGGCACTGACCGTGTCCGAACAGTCGGTGGCCGATCAAACGCTGGGCGCTTGGGCTCTGATGGCCAAGCCGATCCGGACACTCGTTGCGATCGACGTGTCTGCGTCGATGGACTACCCGGCGGCAGGCGGCAAGACGCGCATGCAGTTGACCACTGCTGCTGCTCTGGCCGGCAATCAGGTCTTCCCAGACAGCGTCGCTGCCGGTCTCTGGGCGTTTTCCCAAGGTATGAACGGAACCCAGGACTTCCAGGAATTGGTGCCGATCAGGCGCTACGACACGATCGTCGACGGTGTGACTCAACGAAAGTTGATGGCAGATCAGGCGAACCGGCTCACCGAACTCAAACGTGGCGCCACAGGTTTGTACGACACGACGCTGGCCGCATTCCGTAAGGTTCAGGAATCGTACGATCCGCGAGCAGTCAACAGCGTCATCATCTTGACCGACGGTGCAAACGAAGATCCTGACAGCATCAGCCGTGAACAGTTGCTCGATGTTCTTGCACGCGAGCAGGATCCGGCGCGTCCGGTCATCATCGTCACCATCGGCATCACCGATGACGCAGATGCGGCGGCGCTCGCCGATATCTCCCGCGTGACGGGCGGTTCGACGTACATCGCTCGTGACCCCTCGGAGATTTCCGAGGTGTTCGTGAACGCATTGGCTCACCGAGGAACTTAGGCCGCATCCGGACTGGTCCAGGGTGCCGGAAGTGGCGGAGCCTCAGACGAATACCGGTGCCCGGTAGGTGTCGTTGTGGTGAAGGTGTGCCGGTTACCTGGTACAGGTTCGGCAGTCCAGTCCGAGCCCTGTTTCGCGTAATTGCATGCCGCACACAACCCGGCACCGTTGGCTGCGCTGGTGAGTCCACCCCTCGAGTGATCGCGAATGTGGTCGCGGTGGCGAACCGGCGCGTCGCACCACGGAGTACGGCAGCTTCGATCACGGAGTTCGATCAATCGCGCCAACCCCTTCGGGAAGGTTCTCGCCGTGGATTCCATTGCGGTCAGCGCGCCCGTATCGGGGCGTGCGTAGAGCTTTCGGACCGTTGCCACCGTTTCGGAGTCTTCGCTGGCCTTGGTGATCCATTCGCGTGCAATAGCGGCTGGTACAGGTCCGTACCCGTGGACGTACGCCGGGTCGGAATTTTCGCCCAACAATGACTGGTCGGAGACAA
Source organism: Rhodococcus sp. Ni2 (assembly GCF_021352185.1). Classification (NCBI taxonomy): domain Bacteria; kingdom Bacillati; phylum Actinomycetota; class Actinomycetes; order Mycobacteriales; family Nocardiaceae; genus Rhodococcus; species Rhodococcus sp. Ni2. The sequence goes on along the minus strand of NZ_WOXZ01000001.1, from coordinate 285,954 downwards.
CCAGATTCACGGTGACGGGTGTCGGTGTGGCGCGGCCGATTCCGGTAACCCGCTCGACCAGGAGATCAGCCATGATTTGCGCTCGGGTGCGCTTGTCCCCGCCGGCAAGTACGGAATCTGCGTCGCGCCTGAGCGTGGCGTGCACGGCGATACCTTCGGCCGCGGGAAGAAACACATTGAGCCAGCACATCGTGTCGGGCGCAGGCCGTGACGTCACTCGTCTGTCTCCCACGGCTTTGCGTGCTCGTCTGGCAACACTGTCGGAGTCTATTTCGGCAGCGCGTGCGCGGATTCTTTGTGTCAGTTGATGGTTGCCGCATCCGTCCAAGATTGCAGCGTCGCAGCAGAACTCGCGATCCAACGTAGCGCGATCCTGGGCGGTGAGACATGAAGTCTCGCGCATGAGGATCGTCGCCTGATGCTCACTGATGGAGCCGTCGACGAGTAGTCGAAGTGTGTGCGGCATCTCGTCGTTCAGTGCGCGGGCCAGGTTCAGATGCTGAGTTCCGAACCAAGCCGACTCTCGCCGTGCGAGGGCAATCTGCGCGTTGATTCCACGGCCTTGGTATGCGCGCGGCACTCCCCGTTCGCCGCGGTCGTTGCGGGTGAACGCGTCGAGATCGGCAGCCAGCAATGCCTGGGCACCAGCGCAACTGGCCTTCAACTCTTCCAATGCGCGCAGAAGATCCACGCGTGCTGCGTTGTCGATGGATCGATCCATGCTGGCGAGTGATGCCCGGAATTGTCCGATGGTCTCTTCGGATATCGCCTGTTTGGATATCGCCTGTCCAGATACTTGCGTCGTCACTTTTACCCCCCGGTAGTGTCGAACATACATTCGATACTAGCCTCGACAGCGAACGGACGCAACGCCTTTCTCCGTTGGCGTCTGAAAGTTCCGACAGTTCGGTTTTCGTGGTTGACTGGTCCTCATGATCGAGCTGAGGGGATTGACCAAGGTTTACGGACCGACGAAAGCGGTGGACGATTTGTCGTTCACGGTCAAGCCGGGCATCGTGACGGGCTTCCTGGGCCCGAACGGTGCCGGTAAGTCGACGACGATGCGGATGATCCTGGGTTTGGATCAGCCGACGTCGGGTGCGGCGTTGATCGAGGGCAAGCCGTACCGCGAGCTCAAGACGCCATTGCGGACTGTCGGTGCGTTGCTGGATGCGAAGTGGGTGCACCCCAATCGCAGTGCGCGTGCACATCTGCAGTGGATGGCTGCTTCGAACGGGATCCCGAAGTCCCGCGTCGACGAGGTGCTCGGGTTGGTCGGATTGTCCGAGGTGGCGGGCAAGAAGGCCGGCGGGTTCTCGCTCGGTATGTCGCAGCGTCTGGGGTTGGCGGGTGCGTTGTTGGGGGATCCGAAGGTGTTGTTGTTCGACGAGCCGGTCAACGGTCTCGATCCGGAGGGCATCGTCTGGATTCGTAAGTTCATGCAGCGGTTGGCGGCTGAGGGCCGCACGGTGTTGGTGTCGAGTCACCTTCTGTCGGAGATGGCGCTCACGGCGGAGCAGTTGGTGGTGATCGGTCGGGGTCGGTTGATTTCGGATTCGACGGTGGCGGAGTTCGTGGATCGTTCGTCGGAGTCGACGGTGCGGGTGCGTAGTCCTCAGCTCGATGCGTTGCGCAGTGTGTTGCTCTCGCAGGGGTTGACGGTGCGTGAGGACGGTTCCGGTGTTGCCCCGGCATTGGTGGTGGTGGATTCGACCACCGATGTGATCGGTGGGTTGGCTGGTTCGCAGGGGATCGTGTTGTACGAGTTGGCTTCTGTGCAGGGGTCGCTCGAGGATGCGTTCATGAAGTTGACCGGGGACGATGTCCAGTACCACGCATCCGGTGTCGATCCGGGTGTCGGTGCACACCACGCAAATACACAGCAGGCAAACACGCAGCAGGCAAACACGCAGCAGGCTATGGGAGGTGCACTGTAATGGCTGTTCTCAGTGCGGAACGTATCAAGATCACCACGACCAAGTCGCCGCTGTGGTGCACGATCATCATCATCGTGCTCGGGTTGGGACTCGCTACCGTTTTCGGACTGAGCGCCAAGTCGTCGCTCAGCAACCCCAACGGTGCAATGATGCCGACAGTGTCGGGGGCACTCAGTGGAGTGACCGGCTTCGGTGTGTTGGTTCTGATGATCATGGCGGCCCTCGCGATCACCAGCGAATATCGTTTCGGGACAATCCGAACCACATTCCAGGCAGTTCCGAACCGCGCCTCGGTGCTCATCGCCAAAGCGGGCCTCATCGGTGGGTTCGGAGCGGTGCTGACTCTCGTGTTGTCGTTCGGCGCCTTCGCCCTCACGAAGGCCACGGCAGGTGACGCCGGAAGATTCTTGACTCTGTCCGGCGACGAGAACTGGCGGGTCGTCTACGGAACACCGATCTACGCGTTCTTCTGCGTAGTTCTAGCCGTAGGAGTGGGCGCGTTGCTCCGGCAGTCTGCAGGTGCGATCGCGCTTCTGCTGTTGTGGCCCTTGCTGATCGAGAATCTTTTCAACCTGTTCGGAAGTATCGGCGAGAAGATCATGCCGTTCCTGCCGTTCATGAACGCCAACAATTTTCTCGGTTCCAGCGGTGGCGTCGATTTCCACTGGGGACCATGGGGCAGCCTGATCTACTTCGCCCTCTTCGTGCTCGTCGTATTCGGTCTCAGCATCGTCGTCGTGAACAGGCGGGATGCATAGGCACACGGATCAGACGGGCTGATTCTGCTTACGCCAACGGGCGTTCAGGAAACCCAATGCCGCGATCACGAGGAACAACACGGTGGTCGAGATCAACTGTGCACGGGCATCGGCGTCGAAGAGCATGAGGACGACGAACACACCGAGCATCGCGAGTGTCGCGTAGCTCAGATACGGGAACAGCCACATCCGAACCGTCAGCTTGCCCGACGCTTCGAGTTGTTTACGCAGTCGCAGATGCGAGACGACGATGAAGATCCAGATGACCAGCAGCGCAGCGCCGACTGCGTTGAGCAGGATGCCGAGCAGGTCGTCGGGGAGCAGCCAGTTGAGCAGGACGCTGACGAAGCCGAAGAACACCGACAGCAGAACGGCATTGGTCGGAACTCCGGTGCTCGACAATTTCGCCATGAAGGCGGGTCCGTCGCCGCGGCGCGAAAGTGAGAACGCCATGCGAGAGGTGCCGTAGATGTTGGCGTTGAAGGCGGAAAGCAACGCCACCACTACGACGAGTTCCATGAACCCGGCAACGCCTGGAATGTTCGCCTTGTTCAGGACGGCCACAAACGGGCCGCTCTCGAGTTCGGGGTCGTTCCAGGGCAGCACCAGAACCATGATCGAGATGGCGCCGATGTAGAAGACGCTGATGCGCCACACGACGCTCCGGACAGCGACGGCGATGGAGCGTTCCGGATTCTCGGATTCGGCTGCGGCGATGGTGACGATCTCGATCCCACCGAAGGCGAATGCCACGACGAGAAGTCCTGCGGCAATGCCGGACAGCCCGTTGGGCATGAAGCCGCCCTGGCCGAACAGATTGCTCGTACCGACCGGGTCGGTATCGGGCAGGAGGCCGAACACCAGCAGTACACCGATGATCAGGAAGCCGATGATGACGGTGACTTTGATTGCGGCGAACCAGAACTCGAACTCACCGAAGTTGCTGACTTTCGCCAGGTTCACCACGGCGAAGAACACCACGAAAACCAGGGCGACAACCCATTGCGGGATCGACGGCACCCAGTCGTTCACGATCGCCGAAGCCCCGGTGATCTCGGCGCCCAGCACCATGATCAGCATGAACCAGTAGAGCCAGCCCATCACGAAGCCGGCCCACTCGCCGATCCCCAGGCGCGCGTAATGAGAGAAGGAACCGCTGGCCGGGATCGCGGCGCCCATCTCGCCGAGCATTCGCATCACGAACACCACGACGGCGCCCGCAAGGATGTAGGAGATCAGGACGGCCGGGCCGGCCTTGGCGATACCGACGCCGGTTCCGAGGAACAGGCCGGCGCCGATGGCCGAGCCCAAGCCCATCATCGTCAGATGGCGGACCTTGAGACCGTGGCCGAGAGCAGTGGTTGTTCCGTCGGAGACGTCGGTGCTACTCATCAGTCGTTAGCGTGCAAAGCAGCGTTCAGCTCGACGCCGGTGCCCTTCCACGGCACGACCTCGACGGCACCCGAGACCGAGTTACGACGGAAGAGAAGGTTCGACTTGCCGCTCAGTTCCTTGGCCTTGACGACGGTTCCGTCCGGGCCGGTGACCTTGGTGCCGGCGGTGACGTAGAGGCCCGCTTCGAGGACGCAGTCGTCGCCGAGCGAAATGCCGAGGCCGGCGTTTGCACCGAGGAGGCAGCGCTTGCCGAGGGAGATCGTTTCCTTGCCTCCACCGGAGAGGGTGCCCATGATCGAGGCGCCGCCGCCCACATCGGATCCGTCGTCGACGACGACGCCCGCGGAGATGCGGCCTTCGACCATCGAGTTGCCGAGGGTGCCGGCGTTGAAGTTGACGAAGCCCTCGTGCATGACGGTCGTTCCGCTGGCGAGGTGTGCACCGAGTCGGACACGGTCCGCGTCACCGATGCGAACTCCGGACGGCACGACGTAGTCGACCATGCGGGGGAACTTGTCGACGCTGAACACGGTCACGACGCCGCGGATGCGCAGACGCGAGCGAACCTGCTCGAAACCTTCGACGGCGCACGGGCCGAAGTTGGTCCACACGACGTTGCTGAGCAGGCCGAACTGGCCGTCGAGGTTGACACCGTGGGGTGCGACGAGACGGTGCGAGAGGAGATGGAGGCGCAGGTAGACGTCATGTGCGTCGACCGGCGCCTTGGAGAGATCGGCGATGGTGGTGCGCACGACGACCTGCGATACCTCGCGAGCGTCGTCAGTGCCTGCCAGCAGTGCAAGATCGGAAGGAATATCTGTTCCCTCGACGTTCTCGGTACCGGTCTTGTCGAATGTTCCCAGCTCCGGTGCCGGGAACCAGGTGTCGAGGACGGTTCCGTCCGCGGTCACGTTGGCGATACCTACTGCTGTTGCTCCCTGTGCGCTCACGGAACTAGAGATTACTGGGTGGTGGGTGCACCGGCCTAGGCTGGTGCGTGTGAGCATCCTCGATCTTGCTTCGGACCCCATCGACTTGACGGCCGCCCTGGTCGACATCCCCAGCGTCTCGCACGACGAATCCGTCATTGCGCAGGCTGTCGAGGATGCGCTGCGTGAGCAGACTTCGGGCTTCGAGATCATCCGCAACGGCAATGCCGTGTTGGCGCGTACGTCGCGTGGTTTGCCCAGTCGGGTCATGCTCGCCGGACATCTGGATACGGTGCCGATCGCGGACAATGTTCCTTCGCGGCGTGACGGCGACATCCTGCACGGCTGCGGGACCGTGGACATGAAGTCGGGCGACGCGGTCTTCCTGCACCTTGCGGCCACCATCGAGAACCTGGCCCACGATCTGACCCTCGTCTTCTACGACTGCGAAGAGATCGCCGCAACGTACAACGGCCTGGGACGGATCGAACGCGAGATCCCGCAATGGCTCGCGGCGGACGTCGCAATTCTCGGTGAGCCGACGGCCGGTTTCATCGAGGCCGGGTGTCAGGGCACGATGCGGGTGCGGTTGACGGCTTCGGGAACTCGCGCCCATTCGGCCAGGTCCTGGCTGGGGGACAATGCCATTCACAAGTTCGGCGGAGCGTTGGAGCGGTTGTCGAGTTACCAGCCGCGCTCGGTCGACATCGACGGTTGCGGCTACCGCGAGGGCTTGTCGGCGGTGCGGATCTCCGGTGGCGTCGCCGGAAACGTCGTCCCGGACGAAGCCGAGATGGACGTCAATTTCCGATTCGCGCCCGATCGCAGCGAGGTACAAGCCGAGGCGCACGTGCGCGAAGTGTTCGACGGTCTGGGCCTCGGATTCGAGGTCACCGACTCCTCGCCCGGCGCGCTGCCCGGCTTGGCGAACCCGTCCGCTGCCGCCCTGATCGAGGCGGCCGGTGGTCAGTTCCGTGCGAAGTACGGGTGGACCGACGTGTCCAGGTTCTCGGCGCTCGGCATTCCTGCCGTGAACTACGGACCGGGTGATCCGAACCTCGCGCACAAGCGCGACGAGCACGTTCCGGTGCAGCAGATCACCGACGTCGCGGCCGTGCTGAGGAAGTATCTGTCGGCCTGACCGTTAGCCTTGCCGCATGGCACCAGAGAAGAATTCGGCTTCGAAGAAGCAGAGCTCGTCGATCAAGCACCGCGGGCCGGTTCAGCTTCGACGCAAGCGCAAGGACGAGAAGACCACGACGGATCAGCGCTTGCTCGACAAGCGCGGACCCACGGATTGGGTACACACCGATCCGTGGCGTGTGCTGCGTATCCAGAGCGAATTCATCGAAGGTTTCGGCGCACTCGCCGAGGTCCCGCGTGCGGTGACGGTGTTCGGTTCGGCCCGCACCACGGTCGATCATCCCGAGTACCAATCCGGGCGCGAGCTGGGAACGGCGTTGGCCGAGGCCGGGTACGCCGTCATCACCGGTGGTGGGCCAGGAGTGATGGAAGCTGCCAACCGCGGTTGCAGCGAGGCCGGCGGGTACTCGATCGGCCTCGGCATCGAGTTGCCGTTCGAGCAGGGACTCAACGAGTGGGTGGATCTCGGAATCAACTTCCGGTACTTCTTCGCACGCAAGACGATGTTCGTGAAGTACTCCCAGGCATTCATCTGCCTGCCGGGTGGCTTCGGAACACTCGACGAGCTGTTCGAGGCACTCACCCTGGTGCAGACCCACAAGGTCACGCGCTTCCCGATCGTCCTGTTCGGTACCGAGTACTGGTCCGGACTCGTCGATTGGATCCGCGGCACCCTCGAGCGTGACGGCAAGATTTCCGAAGGTGACGTGAACTTGCTGCACGTCACCGACAGCGTGGAAGAAGCAGTACGAATCGTCCTCAACGCCGACAAGGGCGTCGACGAGGCCGCAGATCTGGGGAAAGAAGAAGAATGGTGACCGATTCCGACAAGAAGTACTCGATCTGCGTCTACTGCGCGTCGGGTCCGGTGGACGAATCGTTCCTGGCGTTGGCTGCCGAGGTGGGAACCGCGATCGGTCGACGCGGATGGCAGTTGGTCTCGGGTGGCGGCAACGTGTCGATGATGGGCGCTGTCGCCGAGTCCGCTCGCGCGGCGGGTGCCTGGACCGTCGGCGTCATCCCGAAGGCCTTGGTCCACAAGGAAGTTGCCGACGTCGATGCCGACGAGCTGATCGTCACGGACACCATGCGCGAACGCAAGAAGCTGATGGAAGACCACGCCGACGCGTTCATCACGCTGCCCGGCGGAATCGGGACGCTGGAAGAGTTGTTCGAGACGTGGACAGCCGGCTACCTGGGAATGCACGAGAAACCTGTCGTGATGCTCGATCCCGTCGGCCACTTCACCGGCCTGCTCGAGTGGTTGAACAAGCTCGACGGGACCGGCTTCGTCGGGCGTCAGGCGCTGGACACTCTGCTGGTGAGGACGGACGTCGAGGCCGCGCTCGACGCGTGCGTCAAATGCTGATCAGACGCGTGCGTGAAACCCTGACCTGGGGCATGGCGGGCTTTATTACCGTGCAGTAAGGTGGCCGCAGACTGGGCGGCCGAATGGGCGCCGGATACGTGTTAGGGGAGCCATGAGTTCGGAAGCCCGTTCGACCGTCGGCCTGCTCGATCTGGCGGCAAAACTGCCGTCGATGATCACCGAGGTGCCGATCCTGGCGCGGGGGGCCGCCGGGCTCACCCGTAAGCCTTCGGCCAAGGAATCGATCGGGTTGATCTTCCAGAAGGCCGCGCACGCGCACCCGTCGCGCCCGTTCATCCGGTTCGAGGGCCACGCGACCAGTTACGCGGAAGCCAACGAACTGGTGAACCGCTACGCGGACGTTCTCCGCGGCCGAGGAGTCGACCGCGGAGACGTCGTCGGAGTGCTGGCAAAGAACACTCCCGAAGCGCTGCTGATCGCCTTGGCCGCGGTAAAACTCGGCGCGGCAGCGGGCATGCTGAACTACAACCAGCGCGACGACGTTCTGGCACACAGCCTTACTCTCCTCGATGCGCGGGTCCTGGTGGTCGCCGACGAGTGCGAAGAAGCCCTCGAATCGTTGCCCGCCGGATTTAGCGGACCGAACCAACTTCTCGTCAGCGAACTCGCGGATCTTGCGAAGACGGCTGATCCGTCCAACCCCGCGGTCACCGCCGAGGTGCTGGCAAAGGAGAAGGCGTTCTACATCTTCACCTCGGGCACCACCGGAATGCCCAAGGCCAGCTTGATGACTCACTTCCGTTGGTTGAAGTCGATGTCGGGGCTCGGGTTGATGGGCGTGCGCTTGCGCGGCTCGGACACCCTGTACTGCTGCCTGCCGCTCTACCACAACAACGCGTTGACGGTCTCGCTGTCCTCGGTGCTCGCGTCCGGTGCGACAATCGCGATCGGACGTCAGTTCTCGGCCTCGCGGTTCTGGGACGACATCGCACTCAACAAGGCGACCGCGTTCACCTACATCGGCGAACTGTGCCGCTATCTGCTCAACCAGCCGGTCAAGCCGACCGACAGCGACAATGCTGTTCGGCTGATGGTGGGTAACGGTCTGCGCCCTGAGATCTGGGCCGAATTCACCCAGCGGTTCGGCATACCCCGCGTCGCCGAGTTCTACGGTGCGAGCGAATGCAACATCGCGTTCGTCAACGCACTCAACGTCGACAAGACGGCAGGCATCTGCCCGTTGCCGCACGCCGTCGTGGAGTTCGACGAGGACACCGGAAAAGCGTTGCGTGGAGCCGACGGTCGACTCCGCAAGGTTTCCACGGGTCAGGTCGGACTCCTGCTGTCGAAGGTCACCGACCGGGCGCCTTTCGACGGTTACACCGACGAAGCGGCGAGCAACAGCAAACTGGTGCGCGGCGGATTCAAGGACGACGACACCTGGTTCGACACCGGAGACCTGGTGCGCAAGCAGGGATGGGGCCACGTCGCCTTCGTCGACCGTCTCGGCGACACCTTCCGTTGGAAGGGAGAGAACGTCGCCACCACGGAGGTCGAGGGCGCGCTGAGTTCGCACCCGGCCGTCGAGGAAGCAGTTGTCTACGGCGTCGAGATTCCGGGCACCGACGGGCGCGCGGGCATGGCTGCGGTGAAGTTACGTGACAGTCAGAGTTTCGAGGGCAGCGAAGTCGCGGCTCATCTCTACGGCAAGCTTCCCAACTACGCGGTCCCGCTGTTCATCCGCATCGTCGACTCACTCGAACACACCAGCACTTTCAAGTCGCGCAAGGTGGAATTGCGCAACGAGGGCTACGACGTCGGCGCCGACACTCTGCACGTTCTCGAAGGCCGTGAGGGTGGTTACGTGGACTCGTACGACGAATACGTCGGAAAGGTCGCGGCGGGCTCGGTACCCAAGGGCTAGACCGAGTTCCGTCATGCCAGTATGAGTGACATGTCTTCACTCCCCGGTTCTACCGCGCAGCCAGGTCCGGCGCCCACCCTGTGTGGGCGTCCGGTCGCGGTCGACCGTGCACTGGTGATGGCCATCGTCAACCGCACTCCCGATTCCTTCTACGACCAAGGCGCGACGTTCTCGGATTCGGCAGCGATGGCTGCCGTCGACAGGGCCGTCGACGAGGGCGCCGATCTGGTGGACATCGGGGGAGTGAAAGCTGGGCCCGGTGACCTCGTCGACGCCGACGAAGAGGTCAGGCGAGTCGTTCCGTTCGTCGCCGCGATCAGAGCCAAGTACCCCGAGCTGATCATCAGCGTCGACACCTGGCGGAGCGGCGTCGCGCGGTTGGCACGCGTCGAAGGCGCCGACCTGATCAACGACACGTGGGCGGGTGCGGATCCCGACCTCGTCCTGGTTGCTGCCGAGACTGGTGCCGGGATCGTCTGCTCGCACACGGGTGGCGCGGTTCCGCGCACCCGCCCGCATCGTGTCCGCTACGACGACGTCGTCGCAGATGTGGTCACCGAGGTCGTGTCGGCGGCAGAGCGCGCCCTGGCACTCGGGGTTCCGCGTGACGCGATCCTGATCGATCCCACCCACGATTTCGGTAAGAACACCTTTCACGGGCTCGAGTTGTTGCGGAAAGTGGACGTTCTTGTAAACACCGGGTGGCCAGTGCTGATGGCGCTGAGTAATAAGGACTTCATCGGGGAGACTCTTGGTGTGGAGCTTTCCGAGAGGTTGGAGGGAACATTGGCATCGACAGCAATGGCCGCGGCGGGCGGCGCCCGGGTGTTCCGTGTTCACGAGGTGGCGTCCACCCGTCGAGTCGTCGACATGGTGGCCGCGATCCAGGGACGCCGTGCCCCGGTACGTACGGTTCGAGGTCTGGCATGAGCATCACCGGTGCGGGCCCGACCCGCGTATGGGCAGACGCCAACAGTTGGGACCATCCGAGTTGGACGGTCGCCGAGCTCGAACGGGCGAAGGGTGGCCGAACCGTCTCGGTGGTGTTGCCCGCACTCAACGAAGAGGACACCGTTGCCGCGGTGGTCGACACCATTCATCCGTTGCTCGGTGGCCTGGTCGACGAGTTGATCGTTCTCGATTCCGGTTCGACCGACAGAACCGCCGAGCGTGCTCGCGCTGCTGGAGCAACGGTGATCAGTCGTGAGAGCGCGGTCCCGTCCATCCCGCCGACTGCGGGCAAAGGTGAGGTGCTCTGGCGTTCGGTCGCCGCAACGACCGGTGATCTGATCGCATTCGTCGACTCCGATCTCATCAATCCCGATCCGGCGTTCGTGCCCAAACTGCTGGGGCCACTGCTCACGGTTGACGGCATCCATCTGGTGAAGGGCTACTACCGCCGTCCGCTGCGCGTGAGCGGCACGGAGGATGCCAACGGCGGCGGGCGAGTCACGGAATTGGTTGCGCGGCCCATGTTGGCCGCGCTGCGGCCGGAACTCACGTCGGTACTGCAACCGCTTGGCGGTGAATACGCGGGCACCCGTGAGCTGCTGTCCGCTGTCCCGTTCGCGCCCGGCTACGGCGTCGAGATCGGTTTGCTGCTCGACACGTACGACACGTTGGGGCTGGCGGCGATCGGTCAGGTCAATCTCGGCGTGCGCAAGCATCGCAACCGGCCGCTCGCCGACCTCGGCGTGATGAGCCGGCAGATCATCGGAACGATGCTCAGGCGGTGCGGGATCGAGGATTCGGGTGCCGGGTTGACCCAATTCCTGGTCGACGGCGATTCTTTCGTGCCCGAGACCACCGAGGTTTCGCTACTCGATCGACCCCCGATGAATTCGATAGTGCGCACCGCGGGGGTCTGACCGCTCACACTCGGGTATGGGAGTATCGGTCCATGATGACGATCCTCCTGTACCTGATTGTCATGGCTCTGGTCGGCGCGATGATCTTCCTCGCCGCCAGCGCTGTGTTCGGGCGCTCGGAAGAGCTGCCGCCGCTGCCTCCTGGCACGACGGCGACCGTACTCCCGGCAGAGGACGTCACCGGGGCGGATGTCGACGCGCTGCGTTTTCAGCAGGTGCTGCGTGGCTACAAGGCGAGTGAAGTGGATTGGGCCCTGCATCGCCTCGGGTTGGAAATCGATTCTCTGCGTGCACAACTGGGCCGTGACGAGCGGTCTGAGGTCCTGGTGAAAGCGGATGCTCCGGCCAAGGCAGAAGCATCGCAGGAGGAGCCTGAGACCGTATCCGAATCGAAGGATTCCCAGGGCTGATGGCCGACGGACTGGTTCGGTGCGGCTGGGTGGTCGAGACGCCCGGCGACACGCTCTACCGCGACTATCACGACGAGGAGTGGGGGCGTCCGCTGCACGGGCGCGACGAACTGTTCGAACGACTCGCCCTCGAAGCATTCCAATCGGGACTTTCGTGGATCACGATTCTGCGCAAACGCGAGGCGTTCCGCGAAGCCTTCGACGGGTTCGATCCGGACAAGGTCGCAGCGTACGGAGTTGCGGATGTCGAGAGATTGCTCTCCGATGCCGCGATCGTCCGCAATCGCGCGAAGATCGAGGCGACGATTTCCAACGCCCGAGTGCTCGTGAATTCGCCCGATCTGGACCTCGATTCGTTACTCTGGTCGTTCTCGCCGCCTCGACGCACCAGAAGACTGACATCAATTGCAGAGGTTCCCGCGGTCACTCCCGAGTCGACTGCCATGGCTAAGGAACTCAAGCGGCGCGGGTTCAAGTTTGTGGGTCCTACCACGGCTTATGCGCTCATGCAGGCTACCGGAATGGTCGATGATCACGTGGCTGATTGCTGGGTTCCGGTGCAGGTGTGACGGTCGACTGAACACCCCTAAATGTGACTCAGATTCCCGGTTCCCGCATCCATAGGGAACAATGGAGGGTACGAGCCTCGCTGATTGTTGGCGGGGCGCACCGTTAGTCGAGGCGCAGAGCAATGCAGCGCAGATCTGGAGGGAGCAGAGGATGGCGGCCATGAAGCCCCGGACCGGGGACGGTCCCCTCGAAGCAACCAAAGAGGGACGAGGAATCGTCATGCGGGTTCCACTCGAGGGTGGCGGACGCCTCGTCGTCGAGCTGACCCCGGATGAAGCTGCAGCGCTCGGTGTGGAACTCACGAACGTCACCAGCTAGTCGGGTCCAGGTTGTAGCAGTACGAACAACAGCACGTGATTGCACGCAGGCTCCGTATCCGTTTCGGTACGGGGCCTGAAGTGTGTGCGCACCGCCGGTAGCCGAAAGGACGGATCAATGCTTGCCGCCGTGATCGATCTTCTGTCCTGCCCACAGTGTGCTGCTGATCTGGAATTGGTGGACGGCGCCGCCGAGTGCGACCGCGGACATCGATTCGATATCGCTCGTCAGGGTTACGTGAGCCTGATCAGTGGCGGTGCCACGAAGTTCACCGGCGACAGTGCCGAGATGATTGCCGCGCGTGCACGATTGCTCGGCGCCGGCCACTTCGGCCCGCTGATGGATGCCGTCACCCGGGCCTGCGCGACGACGGCGGGGTCGGATCCCGCGCGGATCGTCGAAATCGGCGCAGGCACAGGACAATACCTCGCACACGTCGTGGATTCGCTGCCTGATTCTCGGGCGATAGCCTTGGACGTGTCCAAGTTCGCGGCCCGGCGTGCCGCGAAGGTCCACGAAAGAATCGGTTCGATCGTCGCAGACGTCTGGCAACCACTGCCCATACGCGGCGGAGCGCTCTCTCATGTGCTCTGTGTGTTCGCTCCTCGTAACGGTCCGCAGTCCCATCGAGTTCTCGCCGAAGACGGCGCTCTGGTGGTCCTGACGCCCACCGACAGGCATCTGCGCGAGCTGATCGACATTCTCGCGATGGTCCGGGTCGACGACCGCAAAGTGGAACGTCTCGAATCGTCGATGGCCGGATACTTCGAGCGTGTGAGTAGCGACGAGGTCGAGTTCACGATGTCACTCTCACACCAGGACGTCCTCGACTTGGTGGGGATGGGACCGTCGGCGAGACACCTGACGCCCGCCGATCTGGCTGCCGCCGTGGAGAAGCTGCCGCAGCCGAGTACCGTCACCGCGTCGGCGACGGTCTCGACCTATCGCAAGATCTGACGCGGATCAGCGTCTCGTGACGGCGTCCGCGTAGACCTCGAGCGTCTGCTTGGCGATTTCGGCCCAGGAGAACTCGTCGATCGCACGGATCCTGCCCGCACGACCCATCGCGTCGGCGCCTTCTCGGTCGGCGACAACGGCATTGACGGTGGCCGCGAGCGATTCCTCGAATGCGTTCGGCTCGTAGGCGTTGTAGTGCACGAGTCGACCGGTGACGCCGTCGGCGACCACCTCGGGGATGCCGCCGACGTCGGAAGCGACCACGGCGGTCTCACACGCCATGGCTTCGAGATTGACGATCCCGAGGGGTTCGTACACCGAAGGGCAGACGAATACCGTTGCTGCCGAAAGTATTTCCCTGATCTGCTCGGTCGGGAGCATCTCGCGCACCCAGTAGACATTGCCCCGGTGCCGGGCGAGTTCGGCCACCGCCTTCTCCGTCTCGGCGGCGATCTCCGGCGTATCGGGAGCGCCGGCGCAAAGCACGAGCTGAATCTCCGGGTCGAAGTGGTGGGCTGCCGCGACGAGGTGCCCGACGCCCTTCTGCCTCGTGATGCGTCCGACAAAGGCCACGATGGGTTTTGCCGGGTCGACGCCGATCGACGCGAGTGCGGACTGTGCTCCCGGCGCAGATCCCCCGGGATGCCATACCTCGGTGTCGATTCCGTTGCGGACTACGTGAACGCGACTCGGATCGACAGCGGGGTACGCGTCGAGGACGTCGAGTCGCATACCGGAACTGACGGCGATGATCGCGTCTGCGTGCTCGACGGCGTTGCGTTCGGACCACGACGAGATCCGATAGCCGCCGCCTAGCTGTTCGGCCTTCCACGGGCGTCTGGGCTCGAGTGAGTGCGCGGTGAGGATGTGCGGCACGTCGTAGAGAGCCGACGCGAGATGCCCGGCCAGTCCGGTGTACCAGGTGTGGGAGTGGACGATGTCGACACCGGCCGCGGCGTCCGCCATGCGCAGTTCGGTGGAGAGCGTCGTCAGGGCCGGGTTGGATCCGGCGAGAGCGGGGTCGGGAGAGTGGACGGTCGCGCCTTCGCGCGGGGCGCCCATGCAGTGCACGTCGACCTCGCACAGCCGTTTCATCTGAGCGACGAGCTCGGTTACGTGTACTCCTGCGCCGCCGTAGATCTCCGGCGGGTATTCCTTGGTCATCATCGCGACTCGCACGCGCTAAACCTAACCGCCCGTGGTCGATCCGGCTACCGATCACGTTATCCCCGACCGTTCGGAGGGGGACACGATCGGACCTCTCGGACTGCTTCGCTAGCGGGAGTTCACCAGTGCGGATAGGTTAGCGGTGTGAGAAGCCAGCCGCATGTGCTTGGAATCGTGCTCGCCGGGGGCGAGGGCAAACGCTTGTATCCGCTGACCGCGGACAGAGCGAAGCCCGCAGTGCCCTTCGGAGGTGCATATCGACTTATCGACTTCGTGTTGAGCAACCTTGTCAACGCGGGATATCTGCGTATTTGTGTGTTGACGCAATACAAGTCACATTCACTCGACCGCCACATTTCGCAGACGTGGCGATTGTCCGGGTTCGCGGGTGAGTACATCACCCCGGTCCCGGCCCAGCAGCGACTCGGGCCGCGCTGGTACACCGGCAGTGCCGACGCAATCCTGCAGTCGCTCAATCTCGTTTACGACGAGGACCCCGAGTACATCGTGGTTTTCGGTGCCGACCACGTGTACCGGATGGATCCGGAACAGATGGTTCAGCACCACATCGAATCCGGGGCAGGCGTGACGGTCGCGGGTATTCGTGTACCGCGAAGTGAGGCTTTTGCTTTCGGCTGCATCGACAGTGACGAGTCCGGACGCATCACCCAATTCCTGGAAAAGCCCGCCCATCCTCCCGGGACACCGGACGACCCCAATTCGACGTTCGCGTCCATGGGTAACTATGTGTTCACCACCAAGGTACTCGTGGACGCCATCCGCGCTGATTCAGAGAATTCCGATTCCGATCACGACATGGGCGGCGACATCATTCCCGCCTTGGTCGCCGCGGGTGAGGCGTCGGTCTACGACTTCAAGGACAACGTCGTTCCCGGTGCCACCGATCGAGACCGCGGCTACTGGCGTGACGTCGGTACCCTCGACGCCTTCTACGACGCTCACATGGACCTGGTGTCGGTGCACCCGATCTTCAATCTCTACAACCGTCGCTGGCCCATCCGCGGCGCCACCGAGAATCTCGCGCCCGCAAAGTTCGTGAAGGGCGGACTCGCGCAGGAATCGGTGGTCGGTGCGGGGTCGATCCTGTCCGCGGCGACCGTGCGCAATTCGGTACTCAGTTCCAACGTGATGATCGAGGACGGTGCGACCGTCGAGGGCAGCGTGCTGATGCCGGGTGTGCGCATCGGCAAGGGTGCCGTCGTACGGCGAGCGATCCTCGACAAGAACGTCGTCGTCGGTGACGGCGAAATCATCGGCGTCGATCTCGAACGTGACCGCGAACGATTTGCCGTCAGTCAGGGTGGCGTCGTCGCCATCGGTAAGGGCGTCTGGATCTAGAGCTTGCTCGCGCAGAGGAGGCCGTCACCGAGGGGGAGGAGGACTCGAATGAGTCGCTCGTCCTCGGTCACGGCCTTTGCCGCTTCTCGGACCGCAACCGTTGTCGCGTCGCGTGCGGAGCTGTCTGCAACGCGGCCGTCGGCCAGGGCGTTGTGCAGAACGATGACACCGCCGGAGCGCAGCAGGCGGACACCTTCGCGGACGTAGTGCGGGTGGTCGATCGCGGCGCAGTCGACGAATACCAGGTCGTAGCCGCCGTCGGCGAGCCGGGGAAGCACGTCGAGAGCCCGTCCGTTGATCAGGCGAGTGCGTGCCGGAGCGATTCCGCTTTCGCGGAAGGTCAGCTTGGCGGCCCGCTGATGTTCGGGTTCGCTGTCGATCGTGGTCAGGACGCCGTCGTCGCGCATTCCGTGCAGAAGCCACAGGCTGCTCACGCCGGCTCCGGTACCCACCTCGACGGCCGTCTTCGCGTCGAGCATCCTCGCGAACATCGCGAGCGTCGCACCGACGGCGGGCGTCACCGGATGGGCTCCGAGATCCAGCGCTCGATCTCGCGCCGCGGTCAAAATCTCGTCCTCGGAAACTACGTCCTCGACGTGGCGGAGTATCTGTTCGGCGTGGGTCACGCTCATGAGGTTATCGGGCGGTTCGGATTGTCGCTGCAAGGCGCGCAGTCACCAGGATTCTCAGGAATCCCTCAGGCTCCTCATATGGCGTGCACACCGCGATGAGAAAAGGTGTATACATCGCCGGATCGAAGATCGCACGGCGGTATCGATTTCTACCAAGTTGATCTTTCGCAGCTCGGTGATCGGGAACAAATCACAGCATCGGCTGGTTCTCCCGAATATCGCGCATCACGTGATTCGGACAACGCGGTGATCGAACTACGCGATCCCGAGCAGGAGGATCAACTTATTTACCAGGTCAACGACGAGCCTCGCCCTCGAGAGTCGGAAGTTTTGACGACGGAATCGGCTGTGGATTCCGAATTGATCGGCACTGCTGTGTTCGATGCAACTGGTGAGAAGTCCTCCATGCCGTCTTGGGACGAACTCGTGCGTCAGCACGGTGACCGGGTGTACCGCCTGGCCTACCGGTTGTCAGGCGATGCCCAGGACGCCGAGGACTTGACGCAGGACACCTTCATCCGGGTGTTCCGCTCGCTCTCCGATTATCAGCCCGGAACTTTCGAGGGCTGGTTGCACCGCATCACCACAAACCTGTTCCTCGACATGGTTCGCCGACGCAATCGCATCCGTATGGAAGCGCTGCCCGAGGACTACGACCGCGTTCCCTCGCCCGGTCCCGACCCCGAGCAGATCTACCACGACGCGCGCCTCGACGCAGGTCTGCAGGCCGCACTGGACTCACTCGCACCTGAATTTCGTGCCGCTGTCGTGCTCTGTGACATCGAAGGTCTGTCGTACGAGGAAATCGGTGCCACACTGGGAGTGAAGCTCGGAACGGTTCGTAGCCGTATCCATCGTGGGCGACAGGCGATTCGTGATCATCTGGCAGCGCAGCGCGCAGCCGAATCCGAACTCGTCGGTTTCTGACGGTCGGGTTCGAGCTACAGAGCGGGACGTGGTCAATCACCTGGAGGGACGAATGACGGAGGCGCGGGCACATCGCCAGTTCGGTTCGACCGAACATCTGGCCAGCGAGGCAATCGCTGCCTACGTCGACGGAGAACTCCGAATGCAGGCCTACTTGCGGGCCTCGCATCACATCTCGATC
The DNA here is from genome assembly GCF_021352185.1 of Rhodococcus sp. Ni2. Classification (NCBI taxonomy): domain Bacteria; kingdom Bacillati; phylum Actinomycetota; class Actinomycetes; order Mycobacteriales; family Nocardiaceae; genus Rhodococcus; species Rhodococcus sp. Ni2. The sequence goes on along the minus strand of NZ_WOXZ01000001.1, from coordinate 268,149 downwards.
TGCGCCGAGTGCGCTGCGGCCGTCGATGCTCAGCAGCAGGCACGTGGTGCGCTGCGTCGAAGCGGCGAGATGACGATGCCGTTGTCCCTGGTGGGACTTCTCAGCCAGATTCCTTCGTGCAACAGTCCGACTACCGGGCCGAATTCGGAAAACGCCGACAGTTCCGTCGGTAATCAACCCGCCGGCTTCTCCACCATCAGCAAGAGGTTGTCCCGTCGCTGGCGCAAATGACGCCGCGCGCCAGCTTCCCGGCGCGGATCAGTGATACTGGACCATGTGACTGACGGAAAAAGGGGGCACTCCGGAGTGAGTTCGGATTCTTCGGCAAACGGTTCGGTGGACAGACCGGCAGATGCGCCGGTTCTCGACCCCCGTCCGGTCTATCGACCCCAGATCGATCCGGCCTCGCGCCAGGTGTTCGGTCGGCCGAGTGGAGTCGAGGGCTCGTTCACTCCGATTGCCACGCGATCGACCCCGTCTTCCGACGTCGTGATCGGGAATCCGGACCCGGTTCTGGCCGAAGCGTTCGGTCGACCGGCAGACGCCACCGAGTCGATCGGTCGCGATCCCGAGGCGTCGGCGAACAACACACCCGACGAAGAAACGCCGAGTGATCCGTGGCGTGATCCTGAATCCGCCGTCTCGCTGGGCAAGCCCGCAGAGTCCGAGGCGCCGGTGCAGTTGCCTCCCGCCCAGAAACTCGACGTGCGTGAGCTGTTGTTCGGTCGCAAGGTCGCCCCCTCGGCACTGGCCGCGCTTGCGGGCATTGCGCTTGTCATCGCTCTCGTCGGTGGATTGCTTGCCACTGTCATCACTGCCGATCGCAGTTCACTCACCAGCTCACGTGTCACGCTCGTTCAATCCGGCGGTGGGGAACAGCCGGAGTCTCAGGTGGCGAAAGTCGCCGACGCCGTACTGCCATCCGTGGTGTCGATTCAGGTCGCCGTCGGCGACCAGGGCAGCACGGGTTCCGGTGTGGTCATCGACGGCGCCGGATACATCGTCACCAACAACCACGTGATCTCCTCGGCCGTTCCGCCCGCTCAGGACGCGAAGATCCAGGTGATCTTCTCCGACGGAACCAAGACCGACGCCCAGATCGTCGGACGTGACGTCAAGACAGACCTCGCAGTGCTCAAGGTGTCGGCGAACAATCTGACGGTCGCTCAGCTCGGAAAATCCGAGGATGTTCAGGTGGGCGACGACGTCGTCGCCGTCGGCTCACCGCTCGGATTGAGCAAGACCGTCACCCGCGGAATCGTCAGTGCACTGAACCGGCCTCTGCGGTTGTCGGGTGAAGGCACCGACACCAACGCCGTCATCGACGCCGTCCAGACCGACGCGGCGATCAATCACGGCAACTCCGGTGGTGCGCTCGTCGACGATGAAGCCCGCGTCATCGGCATCAACACCGCAATGCTCAGTGAGTCCGGTGGTTCGGTCGGGCTCGGCTTCGCGATTCCGATCGACACGGTCACCGAGGTGGCGCAGACCATCATTCGCGACGGCAAGGTTCATCACCCCGACATCGGCGTGAATGCCCGCACCGCGGTCAATGACGCGACCAGTGGTGCTGCGGTGGCCAACGTGCGCGACGGCAGCCCCGCTCAACGTGCGGGGATCGTCGAGGGTGACGTCATCGTCAAGGTCGGTGACCGACCGGTGACAAGCGCCGACGAATTGGTGGTTGCGGTCAACGCGACGACCGTCGATCAGCCTGTCAACGTTCAGTTGATCCGCGACGGACGGCAGGTCGACATTTCGGTCACGCCGGTGTCGGACTGATCGGACCCTGCGATCTTCCTGTGAGGTTGATCCGGACATGCGCGCACCGAGCGAGCACACAGTAGGCTGACCCTGTGTTTGGCAACATCGGTTGGGGCGAGTTCATGATCCTCCTCGTAGCGGCTCTGGTCATCTTGGGACCTGAGCGGCTTCCTGGTGCGGTCTCCTGGGTCACGAAATCCCTGAGGCAGGTGCGCGAATATGCTTCGGGCGCTTCCAATCAGCTCAAGGAAGAACTGGGCACCGATTTCGAGGATCTGCGTAAACCGCTCGCAGATCTGAACAAGCTGCGCGGAATGACGCCGCGCGCTGTGATCACCCAGCACCTCCTCGACGGCGACGACTCCATCTTCACGGGCAACTTCGACAAGAAGCCGCAGAGCGGAGTGCAGGAGCCGAAGACGCTGTCGAAGGACAAGCCACTCACCGCCGGCGAACGTCCTCCTGTGGACTTCGACGCCACCTAGATTCGACATACGCAAGGGCGCCTGTCACCGATCGGTGACAGGCGCCCTTCCGTATGAGGGGGTTCTACAGGTTGCGAACCGTGTTGATACCGAGCGACATTCCGGCCAGCCCGCGCTGACGGACGGCCAACTTGTCGGCGATGTCCTTGAGTGCGATGGCTGCGGGTGAATCGGGAGCGCTGAGGACGATCGGCGTCCCGGCGTCGCCTGCCTCGCGGACGGACGGATCCAGCGGGATCTGTCCGAGAAGCGGAACCTTGGCGCCGACGGCCTTCGTGAGGCGATCGGAGACGGTCTGCCCGCCGCCTTCGCCGAAGACGTCCATACGGGTGCCGTCGGGAAGTTCGAGCCAGGACATGTTCTCGACGACGCCGGCGACGCGCTGGCGGGTCTGCAGGGCGATGGCGCCCGCGCGCTCGGCGACCTCTGCAGCAGCCTGCTGCGGTGTGGTGACGACCAGGATCTCGGCGCTCGGGATGAGCTGAGCCACCGAGATGGCGATGTCACCGGTGCCGGGCGGCAGATCGAGCAGCAGCACGTCCAGATCGCCCCAGAACACGTCGGCGAGGAACTGCTGGAGCGCGCGGTGCAGCATCGGTCCGCGCCAGACGACAGGTGTGTTGCCCTGGGTGAACTGCGCGATGGAGATCATCTTCACGTCGTGGGCGACGGGCGGCATGATCATGCGCTCGACCTGAGTCGGCTTGGCGTCGGTGCCGAGCATGCGGGGGATCGAGTGGCCGTAGATATCCGCGTCGAGTACACCCACGGACAGTCCGCGCGCGGCCATTGCTGCCGCGAGATTGACTGTCACGCTGGACTTTCCGACTCCGCCCTTGCCGGAGGCCACGGCGTAGACGCGGGTGAGTGAACCGGGCTGGGCGAACGGGATGACGGGCTCGGCGGAATCGCCGCGAAGCGACTTGCGAAGCTCGGTTCGCTGAGCGTCGTCCATGACGTCGAGTTCGACGCGAATCGCGCCGACCCCGGCGACATCGGCGACGGCCTTGGTGACGCGTTCGGTGATCTCGGTGCGCATCGGGCAGCCGGCGGTCGTGAGATAGATGCCGATGTCGACGCTGTTGTCACTGGAGAGGGAGATCCCCTTGACCATCCCCAGTTCGGTGATGGGTTTGCGGATCTCTGGGTCCAGAACTCGCGCGAGCGCGGAGCGAACGTCGGACTCGGTCAGTACAGACATGACTCCATGGTAAGTCCAGGTAGGTCAGTGGATGCGCGGCAGGTCCGATGCGGCGGGCACGATGCCGGTGGAGTACCCGAGCGACCAGGCCAGAACGTTGGCGACGTAGGCGGCCGAGTTGTTGTAGCGGTGGATCGCGGAGGCAACCTGGGTGACGTCCTGCATGTTGAGTCCGCCGTCGCACAGGTACTTGCCGGTGGTCAGTGCGGAGTCGAAAAGGTTCTGGGGGTCGGCGATTCCGTCACCGTTGCCGTCACCGGCGTATTGGTTCCACGTGGACGGGATGAACTGCATCGGGCCGACTGCGCGGTCGTAGACGGTGTCGCCGTCGAGGGCGCCGCCGTCGGTGTCCATGATGACGGCCTGGCCGGGGAGGCTGCCGTTGAGTGGCAGGCCGATCACGGGCTTGTAGAGGTTGCCGTTCGCGTCGGCGTCCTTGCCGTCGTTGGCGTGGCCGGATTCGACGCGGCCGATACCGGCGAGGAGCGTCCAGTGCATGTTGCAGTTGGGCTTCTCGACAGCGAGGATTCGCTCGGCGTTCTGGTAGGCGGCGACGCTCACGCTCGGGATTCCGAGTGCGCCCTCGGCCATCGAGGCGGGGAGCGGGGGAGTTGCCTGCACGGGAGCCAGCGGCGCGGGTTCCGGCGCGGGGGCGGGAGCCGGCTCGGCGATTGCTTCGACGGCGGGCAGAATCTGCGCCTGCGGTTCCTGCGTGGCTTGTGCGGCGGTGTCCACCGTTTCGGCGGAGCTGGTGTTGAAGAACGGGACCTTGGGAGCGGCGCCGGCCGTGTTAGCTGCGGTGACGAGTCCGATAGGGATGAGTCCGGTGAGCGCGATGACCGAATTTCGACGGATGTGCGAATCTGTCTTCTTGCTGTGCCGACCCACTGTGTATGCCTCCTGAACCTCCGCGAGGAGGTTTTCCGTTCAACTGACGGAGTCGAGGCTACCTGATTTGTTGCGTTTCCGTTATTCAACCGTGATCTAGAAGGGCAGTTTGGGGCATATGCACTGTTCTTTCGTGATTTTTCGGTTACAGAGCGGGCATGCCGGGCAGGCCCGGGAAGAACGGCACGAATGCCGGAGCCGGGGCCGGAGCGGGCTCCGGTGCGGGTGCCGGTGCCGGTGCGGGCTCCGGAGAGGGGGCGGCGGGTGGAGAGGATTCCGCGGGAGCCGCGTCGGTGGTGGCGGGTGCCGTGGCGGCCACTGCCATGCCCGGGATCGTGCACGGCAGAAGGATGCCGTCCTGCAAGGCGTCGAGGGCTGCGGGGTCCGGAAGGATCACACACATGTCGTCGGGCCAGCGCCATCCCTCGGCCGTCAGAATCGGCCACACGAGACCCCGTGATGTGAGGACGGGGAGCGGGATGATCGGACCGGGAGCTGCGTTCCGGGCGGCGTTGGGTCCCGGAGCGGGGCTGGTCGGCATGACGCCCGGCGGGATCAGTGCCTGGATCTCGGGTGAGAGTGCAGGCATGTCCGGCAGACCCGGGAAGAGGGGAGTGGTGGTCGGGGTCGGCGTCGTCGACGCTGATTCCTTGTCGCCGGCCGCCGGATCGGTAGCCGCAGCCGCGGCGAGTACGGCCGAAGCGGCGGAGTCTGCCGAGGCGGCGGCGTTGATCGCGGAGCTGCCGGTGTTGATGCCCGAGGTGTACGGCAGCTGACCGGAAGGAATGACACCGTTCTTGTATGCCGTCGACCACATGATCACGTTTGCTGCGTAAGCGGCCGAGTTGTTGTATCGCAGAACAGCTTTGGTCTCCTGGGCGACATCGCGCAGGTTGAGTCCGCCGCTGCAGAGGTACTTCGCTGCCGAGAGCGCCGCATCGAAGACGTTGTTGGGGTCCTTGATTCCGTCCCCGTTGCCGTCGCTGGCATATCCGGCCCAGGTGGCCGGAATGAACTGCATCGGCCCGACGGCGCGGTCGTGAGTGGGGTCGCCGTCGATCGCGCCCTTGTCGGTGTCCCGAATGACTTCGTTGCCTGCCAGCCGTCCGTCGAGGACGGGGCCGAGGATCGGGGTGACCGTCGTACCCACCGAGGTCGTCTTGCCGCCGTTGGCGTGACCGGATTCGATGCGTCCGATGCCGGCCAGAAGATGCCAGGGGATTCCGCATCCCGGTGCCTCGGTCATCATCACCAGCTCCGCGGAGCGGTACGCGTTCAGGACGATCTCGGGGATGCCCAGAGAGGTGAGGACGACGGCCGCAGCGTTGGGCGCTGCCGGGGCGCCGGCGACCGTATCGCTGGGCGGGGCCGATCTTTGCGTTCGGACCGTGCGGGGCGTCGGGAGGAAGTCGACAGAGTCCGGCTGCGCAATCGAGGCGGAGCCCGCCAGTGCGATCGGAACCTGTGACCCTCCGGTCGGTGCGCTTCCGGCAGTGAGGGCCGCTGGACCTGTGACGACGAGCAGTCCCCCCACCAGTGTGGATGCTGCAATCATTCCGCGTACTCGCACGATTCCCCTTTGCTGGCGCTCCCGCTCCGGAGTACCCACCGTGATATCCATATTGCTGTGACTTACGTTACATATCGGTCACGGTGCGTGCAGCAAAACTCAGCGAACGCTCAGCTAGTTGTGACTTTGTTTCGCAGTATTCGAGTCACGGTGCTTCTTCTTCGGGGTCGGTTCGCCGTCGGCAGCAAGGATCGACTTGATCTCCTCGAGCTCCCGTCGCAGGTAGTCGCGGGTGGCAACCTCGCCGACGGCGATACGCAGAGCTGCGAGTTCTCGGGCGAGGAATTCGGTATCCGCCTTGGTTTGCTCGGCGCGTGAGCGGTCCTCCTCGAGCGAGACCCGGTCGCGGTTCTCCTGACGGTTCTGGGCCAGCAGGATCAGCGGCGCCGCGTAGGCGGCCTGGGTGGAGAAGGCCAGGTTGAGCAGGATGAACGGGTACGGGTCCCACTGCAGGGCCACCGCGAACACGTTGATCAGGATCCAGACGATCACGATGATCGTCTGGATTGCGAGATAACGCCCGGTGCCGAGGAAGCGGGCGATGCGTTCACTGACGCGCCCGACAGCTTCGACGTCGAAATCGAGATTGAACCGGCGGCTTCCGCGAGGCGTTTCCAGTCGTTGCCGTGCGGTCGTGCTCGACGCCCGTTCGCTCATCGGAGTAGTTCCTCGTCGTCGGAGTAATCCTCACGCCAGTCTTCCGGCAGGAGGTGATCGAGCACGTCGTCGACCGTCACGGCCCCGATCAGGTGGTTCTCGTCGTCCACGACCGGCCCGCATACCAAGTTGTACGTCGCGAAATATCGGGTGACCGACGCCAACGAGTCGTCCGGGGCCAACCGGGGCATGTCGGTGTCGAGTAGTCCGCCTACCAGGCTGGCGGGAGGCTCGCGGAGAAGCTTTTGCAAGTGGACGCAGCCGAGATACCGCCCGGTCGGAGTCGCCGTCGGCGGACGTACGACGAAGACCATGCTCGACAGCGCCGGGGTCACGTCGTAGTTGCGGGCGCGGGCAAGGGCCTCCGCGACCGTCGTCGAGGCCGTCAGTACCACCGGTTCGGGCGTCATCAGACCACCGGCAGTGTCCGGGGAATGCTCGAGCAGGCGTCGAACAGGTTCGGAATCCTGCGGGTCCATCAACTGAAGCAGTGACTCGGCCTCGGTTTCGGGCAGCTCGCCCAACAGGTCGGCGGCGTCGTCGGGATCCATCGCTTCGAGTAGATCGGCGGCGCGTTCGACTTCCAGGTGCATCAGCAGATCGGTCTGGTCGTCCGCCGGCAGTTCCTGCACGACGTCGGCGAGGCGTTCGTCGTCGAGCGCCACGGCCAGTTCGTGGCGGCGCTTCTCCGGCAGTTCGCGCATGGCGTTGGCCACATCGGCGGGTCGCATGCCTTCGTACTGGAGAAGCAGGTGAGCTACGCCCTGGCCGGGGAGTGAGAGGTCGCTCTGGGTGAGGCCGGCGACGTGCTGCCAGTCGACGATGTGAATCGCCGCGCGTCGACCGAGGCGTCCGCGATGGCCGCGAACCGCGACCTTGGAGACCACCCAGTCTCGCGTCCGCGTCGATTCGATTCCGAGATCGACGACTATCGTGTCGACGCCGTGAAGCTCCTCGAGTTCCGGGTCGTCCACGCGCACATGCGAATCGAGTACCTGCGCCAGAGCGAGCACTTCGCCCGGGCGCTGGTTGAAGCGCCGCAGACTGACGTTACCGGTGGTGAGGGTGACTGCACTCGGTTCGATTGCTGTCACACGCAACATCGGAACGAAAATGCGTTTGCGCGTGAACATTTCGATCACCAGACCGAGAACGCGGGGTTGCTGGCGTCCGATGCGGACCGTGATGACGACGTCGCGCACACGACCGATCGATTCGCCGTCCGGGCCGAGTACAACCAGGCCGGCAAGCCTGGCTGCAAATACCTTGCCTGCTGCTGCCATGATTGCAAGGCTAATTCGTCCAGCGTCAAAATCTGCAACGGCGCCACCGAAAATCGAGAAGGGCAGTCCGCAATGACTTCACGCAACCGTTCCCGTCGATCGGTATTGGCAGTTCCCGGCAGCAGTCGGAAGATGATCGACAAGGCGAAGGGATTGCCCGCCGACGAGATCTTTCTCGACCTCGAAGATGCGGTGGCGCCGCTGGCGAAGCAGGCGGCCAGGGAGTCGATCGGCGACGCGTTGGCCGAGGACGGGTGGGGCAAACAGGTCAAGGTGGTCCGGGTCAACGACTGGACCACCGAATGGACGTATGCCGACGTCGTGGAGGTGGTGGGCCGCGCCGGAGCGCATCTGGACGCCATTCTGCTGCCCAAGGTTCCCGATGCGAGTCACGTCCAGGCGCTCGATTTGTTGTTGACGCAGGTCGAGAAGGCCAACGGTCTCGAGGTCGGCAGGATCGGGATCGAACCGCAGATCGAGAACGCGATCGGCTTGACCAACATCGACGCGATCGCCACCGCGAGTCCCCGCGTCGAGGCGCTCGTGTTCGGCCCGGCCGACTTCATGGCGAGCTTGAACATGCGAACTCTGGTCGTCGGTGAGCAACCGGACGGCTACGACCGCGGTGACGCGTATCACCACATCCTGATGACCATCTTGATGGCCGCGCGGGCGCACGGCGTCCAGGCCATCGACGGGCCGTACCTGCAGATCCGCGACGTCGAGGCTTTCACTCGGTCGGCTGCGCGAACGGCAGCGCTCGGTTTCGACGGCAAGTGGGTTCTGCACCCCACGCAGATCGAGGCGGCCAACGAGGTGTTCAGTCCGCGCCAATCCGACTACGACCGTGCGGAACTCATCTTGGACGCGTACGCGTTCCACACCTCGGCTGCCGGGGGAGGGCGGGGCGCCGTCATGCTCGGCGACGAGATGATCGACGAGGCGAGTCGCAAGATGGCACTGGTGATTTCGGCCAAGGGCCGCGCCGCGGGGATGACGCGCACCTCGGAATTCACGCCGCCCGAACACGCCTGACGCTCGCATAGCCGAACGAATCAGGTCTGTAAAGGGCACAATAGGGGGTAGATGTACTTGCGTCATCCGCGTGGATGACGTGCCCGAAAAGAGGAGCGCAGCCAGCCATGTCCAATCCGCTCGGTCAATCGTCGAATGGGTCGCGCCGTGGAGCGTTGCCGACACCGCCTTCGGGATGGCCCATCGGGTCGTACCCCACCTACGCCGAGGCGCAGCGCGCAGTCGATTACCTCTCCGATCAGGAATTCCCGGTTCAGGACGTCACGATCGTCGGCGTGAACCTGATGCAGGTCGAGCGAGTTCTCGGTCGGTTGACGTGGGCCAAGGTGATCGGTGGCGGCATCGTCTCCGGCGCGTGGCTCGGTGTCTTCTTCGGCCTGGTGCTCGGAATCGTCACCGGTGGTTTCCTCGCTCCGCTGATCGCGGGCATCGTGGGCGGCATCATCTTCGGTGTCATCTCCACGACGATTCCGTACGCCGCGACGCGTGGGCAGCGGGACTTCGCCTCGACGATGCAGTTGGTCGCCGGACGTTACGACGTACTGTGTGAGCCCAAGACGGCGGAGTCGGCGCGCGACCTGCTCGCCAAGCTCGCTATCTGACATTCTCACTCGGGCTGCCAATTTATGTGATCTCGGTTACTTTATGTACACGCGGGCGAGGTAGTACTCGCTTCCCGTGACCGTTTGCCGGACAAGGAAATAGGTCCCTTCTCCGGCAAAAGTGCCGATGTGTGGTGCGTCGGCCAGCCGTAACGACTGCGCCGTCTCGCCGCCCGAGGAGGACGGCTGTGCAGAACGAGAGATCGCGGGCGGGACAAAAGAAGAAATTGCGGGCGGGGCTGCTCGGCGCGGCAACATTGTTGTTGGCGCCCTTGCTCAGTGCGTGCGGATCGGACAATGACGACGGCGTGGTGCTGTCCTTCTACACCGCTGCCGACGGCGCCGAGCAGTATGCGGAGGCCGCCGCCAATTGTTCGGCGGCGTCGAACGGCGCGTACCGGGTCGAGCAGAAAACTCTGCCCAAGGGTGCCGACGACCAGCGACTTCAGTTGGCCCGGCGTCTGACCGGCAACGACAAGTCACTCGATCTGATGACGCTCGACGTGGTGTGGACTGCCGAATTCGCCGAAGCGGGATGGGCATTGCCGCTTCCTGACGACGTGGCGGCCGAGGTCAGCAACGGGACGCTCGAGGGTCCGCTGGAGTCGGCGAAGTGGCAGGACCAACTCTATGCGGCGCCATTGAACACCAACACCCAATTGCTCTGGTATCGAAAGGATTTGATGCCGGACGGGCAACCACCCCAGACCTGGGATCAGATGATCGACATCTCCGAAGGCCTGGCCGCGGAGGGGCGCCCCAGCTGGATCGGTGTGCAGGGCAAGCAGTACGAAGGATTGATGGTCTGGTTCAACACCCTTCTCGCCAGTGCCGGCGGATCGGTGGTGGGGCCGGACGGAACAACCGTGACGGTGGCCGACGGTGATGCTGCCCAACAGGCGCTGACCGTCATGAAGCGCGTCGCTACCGCCAAGGGTGCGGATCCCTCGATCTCGCAGGGGGATGAAGCGTCGTCGCGACTGGGTATGGAGAGCGGCAAATCTGCCTTCCAGGTCAACTGGCCGTTCGTGCTGCCCGGCATCATGGAGAACGCCGAGAAGGGCGATCTGCCGTACATCGACGACAAGGGCAACGTCACCAGTGAGAACACCGGAAACACGGTGCTCACGGTGAACGGAGAACGGAATTTCCTTGCCGCTCCGTATCCCTCGGTGATCGAGGGTAAGCCGGCCGAGGTCACGATCGGCGGCTTCAACGTAGCGGTGGCCAAGACCAGCCAGCATCCGGACCTCGCTTTCGATGCGCTCACCTGTCTGCGTAACGAGGAGAATCAGCGCAACAACGCGGTAGCCGGTGGCGTTCCGCCGACTCTCGAGAGCCTGTACGACGACCCGGCGTTTCAGGAGGCGTACCCGGCGTGGCGTGAGGTTCGCGACAGCCTGGACACCGCTTCGGTTCGTCCGGTTTCTCCTGCCTATCAGAGTATTTCGACGCTCATCACTGCCACGCTGAACCCTGTGGGAAACATCGATCCGGAATCGACCGTGAACGATCTTGCCGAGCAGGTACGCAAGGCAGTCAATTCCGAGGGGCTGATTCCGTGACGATCGACAGCGAAAATTCGGGAGCTGCACCAACAGTCGCGACGGCATCGCCGGAGCCGAAGCACTCCGCGAAGTCGAAGATGTCGGACGGAAAGGCGGCCGAGCGTCGCCTCGGTCTCTGGCTGGTGGCCCCGGCCGCGATTCTCATGATCGCGGTGACCGCATATCCGGTGGTCTACGCCGTGTGGCTGAGTTTGCAGCGCTACGACCTGCGCTTCCCGGATCAACGAAAGTTCGTGTGGTTCGACAACTACGTGTCGGTGCTGACCGACGGTTACTGGTGGCAAGCGTTCGCGGTGACGACGTCGATCACGGTTGTCTCGGTCGTCATCGAGTTCGTTCTCGGACTGACCATCGCACTGGTGATGCACCGAACGATCGTGGGCAAGGGGCTCGTCCGCACCGTTGTGCTCATCCCGTACGGCATCGTCACCGTCGCGGCGGCATACAGCTGGTACTACGCGTGGACGCCGGGGACCGGCTACCTCGCCAATCTCCTGCCCGACGGCAGTGCGCCGCTCACCGACCAGATCCCGTCGCTCGCGATCATCGTCCTTGCCGAGGTCTGGAAGACGACGCCGTTCATGGCGCTGCTCCTGCTCGCCGGCCTGGCGCTCGTGCCCGATGACCTTCTCAAGGCGGCTCAGGTGGACGGCGCCGGTGCGTGGACCCGGTTGGTACGCATCATCCTTCCGCTGATGAAGCCCGCCATCCTCGTCGCTCTGCTGTTCCGCACACTCGACGCGTTCCGCATCTTCGACAACATCTACGTGCTGACGAAGGGAGCGAACGACACCGGGTCGGTGTCGATTCTGGGTTACGACAATCTGTTCAAGGCATTCAACTTGGGTATCGGATCCGCGATCAGCGTGCTGATCTTCGTGTGTGTGGCAGTGATCGCGTTCATCTTCATCAAACTTTTCGGTGCTTCGGCTCCCGGATCCGATACGGAAGGACGCTGACATGACCGTGACTCCCAGACTCAAGATCAGCTGGTCCGTCGTCAACCTTCTGGTCTTGCTGTACGCGTTGGTTCCCGTCCTGTGGATTGCGAGCCTGTCCTTCAAGCCCGCCGGAACCATCAAGGACGGCAAGTTCATTCCGGAGAAGTGGACCCTGGACAACTACCGAGGAATCTTCGACACCAGCGCCTTCACCAGTGCTCTGATCAACTCCATCGGCATCGGACTCATCTCGACGGTCATCGCCGTGGTGATCGGAACCATGGCTGCTTACGCGATTGCGCGCCTGGATTTTCCGGGCAAGAAGCTGCTGGTGGCTGTTGCCCTGCTGATCGCGATGTTCCCGCAGATTTCATTGGTGAGCCCGCTGTTCGACATCGAACGACGGCTCGGGCTCTTCGACACCTGGGCCGGACTCATCCTGCCGTACATCACCTTTGCGTTGCCGTTGGCGATCTACACGCTCTCGGCGTTCTTCAAAGAGATTCCTTGGGAACTCGAAAAGGCGGCGCAGATGGACGGCGCGACGCCGGGGCAGGCGTTCCGGAAGGTGGTGGCTCCACTGGCCGCGCCCGGCATCGTCACTGCGGGAATCCTGGTGTTCATCTTCTGCTGGAACGACCTGTTGTTCGCGATTTCGCTGACGTCGACCGAACGCTCCATCACCGCCCCCGCGGCCATCGCGAACTTCACCGGCGCTTCACAATTCGAGGAGCCCACCGGGTCGATCGCCGCGGCCGCCATGGTCATCACCATTCCGATCATCATCTTTGTTCTGTTCTTCCAACGTCGTATCGTGGCCGGGCTTACTTCCGGCGCAGTGAAGGGATAAGCCTGTGGCCGAGATCGTGCTGGACAAGGTGACCAAGCTGTACCCGGACGGAGCCAAGGCGGTCAGTGATGTCGACATCACCATCGCCGACGGAGAATTCATCATTCTCGTGGGCCCGTCCGGTTGTGGAAAATCCACGACGCTCAACATGATTGCCGGGCTGGAAGACATTTCGACCGGTGAGTTGCGGATCGCGGGTGAACGCGTCAACGAACGCGCCCCCAAGGACCGCGACATCGCGATGGTGTTCCAGTCGTATGCGCTGTATCCGCACATGACGGTGCGCCAGAACATCGCTTTCCCACTGACATTGGCGAAGATGTCCAAGGACGAGATCAACGCCAAGGTCGACGACGCTGCGCGGGTCCTCGACCTCACCCAGCATCTCGATCGCAAACCGGCGAACCTGTCGGGCGGTCAGCGTCAGCGTGTGGCGATGGGACGCGCAATCGTGCGCAGCCCGAAGGCGTTTCTCATGGACGAGCCGCTTTCCAACCTGGACGCCAAACTGCGCGTGCAGATGAGGACGGAGATCGCCCGTCTGCAGCAGCGACTCGGTACGACAACGATTTACGTGACCCACGACCAGACCGAGGCGATGACGCTCGGCGATCGGGTAGTCGTGCTGCGCGGCGGAATCGTGCAACAGATCGGTGCGCCGCAGGAACTCTACGATCGACCGAACAATCTGTTCGTGGCGGGGTTCATCGGGTCCCCGTCCATGAACTTCTTCCCCGGACAGTTGACGGCCGACGGCGTCAGCACGCCGATCGGCGATGTTCGCCTGCCCGCGGCGGCGCAGTCGAAGATCTCGGGCAGCGGCTCGGGCAAGGACGTCGTGGTCGGTATCAGGCCGGAACATTTCGAGGACGTGGCGCTGGTCGATGCAGCGCAGAAGCCGCACGGTGGGACGTTCACCGTCGACGTCGACGTGCTGGAATCGATGGGTTCGGACAAGTACGCGTATTTCCTCGCTGGTGGCCCCGCCGTCAACTCTCGTGAACTCGAGGAACTCGCCGCCGATTCGGGAACGGCCGTCGCTGGTGGCGGTCAACTGGTTGCCAGGCTCTCGTCCGAGTCCACGGTGGCCCAGGGCAGGTCTGTCGATCTCTGGTTCGATCCCGCCAAGATCGCAGTGTTCGACGGCGGTACGGGAGCCAATCTGCTGCTGTGACCTTTACCCGGGCAAGGTGACCGAATACGTCGCGCCCCAGGGCAGCGGTACCTGTTCGGGGCCGGGCGCTGCGTCGGCCGGCTCGGGTAGGGGGACCAGGCGGCCGAATTGTTCGTGATGGGTGGAGGCCGGGGCGGCTTGCGCTGTCCCGGCCACCACGGCGATCGGCGCCGCTGCCAGGGCGCCGGCGACGGCAAATCGAGTGGCGATGCGGCGCTTGCTTGCTCGGGTCGAGATCATGAGCACTCCTGCGTGGTTTCGAGGTTCGGTGAATGCTGTGCCATTCACGGTATTGCGGGTTGATTGTGAAATCTCGTGTGCGAAGCTCATTCACAGGGAAATGGGATGGGCGGCACAGGAGGACAGATGAACGAATCCTCGGTACGAACCGAGCACCTGCCCGGCGGCCCGGACCTCGAGCGGATCATGCGCGAACACGCCTACCGCGGTGCGTACCTCCAACTGACGGTGCGCGGCGCTCTGGTGCTGTTCATCGCCCTGACACTGATCTTCGTCCCGCCGATGAACGACGCGGGATGGTGTTTCGCGATTCTGGGCGCCTATGCCCTCTGGTCGGCAGCCGTGGCGCTGTGGATCCGCAAAGGCGGCACCGGCCCGGTGACGATGATCTGGCTCGGCTTGTTCGTCGACCTCGCCGTGCTCGCAACTCTGACATTGCTGACCGGTCTCGCGGCCGAGCAGAGTTGGACCGCCGATATCTTGAGCAACGGGCTCTTCGTCATTCCGGTTCTGGCGTGTACGCAACTGCGGACGGACGTGTGTGTCGGCGTCGTTGCCTGCACGATCGGGGTGTTCTTCGTTTCCAGCTGGGCAACGATGACTTCGAACTCCGAGCCGTGGCCGTCGATCCTGCTGAGCACCATGGCCTTGGCCGGAGTGGGCGCAGGCGCAATCGGACTGACTCGGATTCAAAGATCACGCGTGTTGACCATCGGACAACTCGTCGGGCATCGCACGAGCCTTCTGGCCGAACTCATGGGGCTCGAGCAGCGACAGCGCACGGAACTGTCCGAGCAGTTGCACGACGGGGCGCTCCAGTACGTTCTCGCCGCGCGGATGGATCTCGACGAATTGGCAGACAGTGCGGAGCCTGTCGCGTTGGCGCGAGCTGGGAAAGCGCTCGGTGAAGCGACAACGCTGCTGAGATCGTCCGTCTCGGAACTGCATCCCACAGTTCTCGTCCACGTGGGCCTTGCCCGCGCGATCGGGGACCTCGCGCGATCGGCGCAGGGACGCGGCGGAGTAGTGGTCGACGTCGACACTTCGGGCTGGAACGACGATCTGCGCACGTCCGCGGACGACGTCCTGTTCGGCGCCGCACGAGAGCTGCTGGCCAACGTCGTCAAACATGCCGGTGCGCAAAATGTTCGGATCGAGCTCGCACGACTGGACCACCGTGCGGTGCTGGTGGTCTCGGACGACGGCCGGGGGATCAGCGTCGATCGGATTGCCGAACGACGGGCCGCCGGCCACATAGGGCTGCTCTCGCACGAGTTGCGGGTGGTTGCTGCGGGTGGCTCGTTCTCGGTCGGGCCGGGTGAAGAGTCCGGAACCCTCGCGCGAGTCGAGATACCGTTCCAGATCGTCACCGAATCCGACCACGAGCGCTGAGGAGTTGTCGATGACACTGATCACCGATCGCGAGCTCAACCTGGCGACACTGGCGAGGCAGTTCCTGCTGCGGAGGGCCGAGGTCAGCGCGTTGGATGCGATCGAGCACCTGGCGGGTCTGCAAGCCCAGGCGCCGACGCCTCCCTATCTGGCACTGTGGGCGCGGCTGAAGAACTTTGCAGCAGAAGACCTCTCCACCCTTGTGGAGAAGCGCCAGGTGGTGCGGCTGGTTGCCATGCGGGGCACGGTTTTTGCTCTCTCGGCCGCGGATGCGGGCCCCTTCCGGGCCACGGTTCAGACGATCATGGAACGCGATCTCCACACCAACAGCACACAGCGTGCGGCGCTCACCGGGTTGGATCTCGACGCTCTGGCGCGGGCGGGACGGGACCTCGTAGCGGACGGGCCGCTCACCCAGATGCAGATGAGACCGATACTGGCAGAGCGCTTTCCCGGTCACGCGGCCGAGGGACTGGCGCACGGAGTTCGAGGACTTCTGCCGATGGTGCAGGTCCCACCGCGAGGCCTGTGGGGACGATCCGGAGTACCGGCACTGACGACCTTGGAGAATTGGCTTGGCACGGAAGTGAGTTCATCGCCGGATCCGGATGCGATGGTGCTTCGTTATCTGGCGGCCTTCGGGCCCGCCAGTGTGAAAGATGCGCAAGCGTGGTCAGGGCTCACGAGACTCGCCGAAGTCTTCGAGAGGCTACGTCCCGGCTTGATCACCTTTGTCAACGCGAAAGGGGCCGAGGTGTTCGACCTGCCGGACGCGCCACGACCGACCTCCGGAACACCGCCGGTCAGAATCCTTGCTCCGTTCGACAACATCCTGCTCTCGCACGCCGACCGCTCGCGAATCATGGACGAGCAGTATCGAACTCGCGTCTTCACCGTCAACGGCATCATCAAGCCCGCCATCCTGGTGCGCGGAAAGGTGGTGGGATTCGCGACGGTGACGCCGGCCAAGGAGACGGTCGAGTTGGGTGCGACTCTGTTTGCACAGCAACCGAAGACCGCCCTCGCGTCCATCGAGAAAGAAGCGCGTTCGTTGCTGAAGTTCATGCACCCGAAGATCCCGAACCGCGAGGTTCACTTCACTGTATCTACGTAGCGGGCTTGTGCTTTCGGGGTGCTCGATCGCGCAGTTCGGCCACGATCTCGTCGTTCCACATGTGGCGCCGCACCAACCGGTACCGCTCTCGTGCGATCCACAAGTAGGCCTCGGCGTCGGTGTGCTCGGGCAACATCTCGGCGCCCCGCAGCATTCGCACGACGGGCAGAAACTCCTCGCCGAACCAGCGGCGGGCGACCGTGTCTCGGCCGAGGAACTCACCCTTCTCCTGCATGAGCCGAAAACCCCACGCCTCCACACACTCACTGAGTTCGGCGTACTCCCACGGGTCGGTGACCTGGACGGCTTCGCGTTGTGAACCCTGCAGCGGAACGCGGGTGAGGAAGAGTCGGCGATGATCCTTGATGAGCAGATCAGCGCGCTGAGTGATGCCTTCCGGCGAGATACGCGTGATGATCTCGGTGACGTACGCGTCGATTGTCTTCTGGTGCATCGCACAAGCAATGGACACTCGGTGGTGCCCGTCGATCACGAAATGCATGGAGCCGACCCGATACAACTGGACGGGTGGCACCGATTCGCCGCGTCGTTGCGCCACCGCAAGTCGCTCCCAACGAGCGCGCGAATGAGTGGACGTCGGACGGAAGTACCTGTCGAAATCACCTGTGCGGTCGACACTTCCGACTATCGATTCGATGGTGACGACCTGCAGCCCCAGAGACTTCTCGCCGACCTTGCCCAGAGCTGCGACAACCTCGTCGAACGGCAGGATCGCGTTGACGTCGTCCGGTTCGCGTCGTAGCCAACTGACCAGACGTGCCACGTCGGCGCGTCGACGCTGACGAGCGAAGTCGTTTTCCGCGTCGGCTGTGGGAAATCCGGTGTCACGAGCCATGTCGGCGCCTCACGATCGTCGGCGGAGTACCTGGGGAAATCTCCATCAGCGTGAAGCCGACGGTATTGAGCACGATAGTCCGGCCTACCGCCAGATCGAGAGGGGTTCGCCCGTGCGGGTGGATGTGTCCGTGGACCATCACCGTCGGATCGAGGTTGTGAATCAAAGGCGTGAAGCATTCGAACCCTCGATGTGGCCGATCCTCGGCGTCGCCGACACCGCGGGCGGGGCTGTGGGTGAGCAGCACATCCACGCCCGCCCGGCCGCCGGGAAGTCGCGATTGCCAGGCGTTTCGCCAAGCGAGCGAGCGAGCGCGTCGGCTCTGCTGGCGCTCGGACCATTGATTGGGACCCGTGTTGTATCGGATGGAACCACCGAGGCCCGCGATCCGCAGACCGGCGACGGTCACGATGCGTCCGTCGGCGTTGACTGCGCCGGTAGGCCCCGGCCACTGCGCAGGCATCCCGGCCCGCGTCCAACCCGATCTCTTGTTCGAATATCCGGACAGATCGGCGTCGTGGTTTCCGGGAACGAACACGCAAGGCGCATTCAGTTGGTCAGACAGGTACTCCAGATACGCAAACGGCAGATCGCCTGCGCCCAGGATCACGTCGACTCCGAGTGAACGAACTTGACTGCTCCACAGGAATTCGACGGTCTCGTCGCTGACAGCGAGAACGGAGACCATTTCGACGACGCTACCGCCACCGCGAGGTATCTGCGCTGCGAACCTCGCGGGCACGGTGTTTAGATGGACGAGTGTCAGACAGCGTCGTATCTTCCGTCCGGGCCCATCTCGTCAGCAGCATCGAGGGGCCGGACCCCACCGCGGCCTCGGTGACGTTCCTCGGTGTCGAACCGCTGGACGTGCTGCGTTTCGAATCACCCGACGGCCTGGTCCGCTACGTCACACTGGGGTGCTCGCGTCATCCGATGGGCGACCCCAACGAACTGGTCGCAGACCCCACACGCGGACCCCGCGCCGAGTTGGTACTCACGCTGCGCGGTGGCACCGGTGTGGCGTCAGGTGTGGCCAGGACGCTCGCGGTGCTGGCCGCGGCGCCGTCCGTCGAAGGCGTCGTGCTGCTCGAGGACGCACTGTTGGACCTGGGCGAGCCGCTGTGGAAGGACACTGCGTTCACGGCGGTGCTTCTCGGTGACAGCGGGATCGAAGACCTGACGCTGCCGGAGCCGTTCGACCCGGTGCGCTTCCTTGGTGTGGTCCCCCTGACCGGTACCGAAGCCGCCTGGGTGCGTCTGCGCGGCGCGGAGGCACTGAGGGAAGCGTGGACCGAGGCGGGGATCGACATCCGCGATCCGCACCGTTCCGCTGCCTCGCTCTAGCTGCGCTGGCGCTTTGTCCGTCAGATCATTCGGCGTGCACGAGGATGTCCGCCAAGTTCTCGAGACTTACCCGAACCGTCCGTGAAAATGCTTTCGTGACGATCGGGTCGGCCATCTTGCCGAATACTCCTCCCAGGCCGCTTTCGCTGTCGAGTCGGTAGGTGACCCGAGTGCCGTCACCGACTTCTTCGCAGGTCGTGGTCTGCGAGAAGCTGACCGGACTTTCGACGGACGTCGATTTCGAAGATCTCGGTGGGTCGTACTCGGTGAATTCGGATGTCCACTCGAGACGCTTGCCCAGGATTCGCGAGACACCGTGCCAGCGGCTTCCCACGCCCATCGGGCCGTCGGTGATCTGTTTGCACTCGACCATCGAATTCTCCCAGTTGGGCCAGTTCTCGGCGACGGCGATGTACTCCCAGACGTCCTTGGGTGGCAACGCGATCTCCACGGATTGCTCGACTGTAGGCATGGTTGCTCCTCCACTTCTCCTTGGATCTGAATTTGCTTGTCGCAAAATGGATTTCGGGAACGGAATGAAAATGCGTACCCATATCCATTGTCCGCCTGCGACGGTGGCAAGTACAGGGAGTCAGCGTGCGAGGTTCACAGCCAGTTGTTGCGACGGAAGAGAAAGAACAAGCCGACACACACCGACGCGATGAGGAACAGGATGGACTGATAGCCGTACTTGTAACCGAGTTCCGGCATGTTCTCGAAGTTCATCCCGTAGATACCGGCAACGCCGGTCGGCACGGCGGCGATAGCGACCCACGCGGAGATCTTGCGCATGTCGGTGTTTTGCTGCACCGCGATCTTCGCGAGTGCGGCGTCGACCAGCGAACTCAACACCTCGTCGTATTCCGAGATACGTTCGGCCACGATCGTGTGGTGATCTCGTACGTCACGGAAGTATCGCCGGATCTCCTTCGGGACGAGGCCGCCCGCGGGCTGGGTCAGCTGGAGCAGTGGCAATCCGAGTGGAGTGACCGAGCGTCGTAGTTCGACGATTTCACGTTTGAGCAGGTAGATGTGCTCGACGGCAACGGTGTTCCGCGGGTTGAACACCAACTCTTCCATGCTGTCGACGTCCTGTTCGACGAGTTGGATGACGGAGAGATAGCTGTCTACGACGTGGTCGGTGATCGCGTGCAACACCGCGAACGGGCCCATGGTGAGGCGCTCGGGGTTCTGCTCGAGTGACTTGCGCACGCTTGCCAGTTCGGAGTGATCCCCGTGCCGGACGGTCACCACGAAGTCGGGGCCGACGAACACCATGATCTCGCCGGTTTCGACGATCTCGCTCGCCGTCGCGACGGACTCGTGCGGTACGTAGACGACCGTGCGCAGCACCAGGAACATGACGTCGTCGTAGCGTTCGAGTTTCGGGCGCTCGTGTGCATGGACGGCATCCTCGACCATCAGCTCGTGGAGTCCGAAAGTTGCTGCGACATCTTGCATCTGACCTTCGTCGGGAGCGTGCATGCCCACCCAGACGAACGCGTTGTCGCGACTACGAACCTCGGCCAACGCGGCGCGGTGCGTGTACTTGCCCGGCAACCGCACGCCATCCACGTAGACCGCGCAGTCGAC
Organism: Rhodococcus sp. Ni2; assembly: GCF_021352185.1. Classification (NCBI taxonomy): domain Bacteria; kingdom Bacillati; phylum Actinomycetota; class Actinomycetes; order Mycobacteriales; family Nocardiaceae; genus Rhodococcus; species Rhodococcus sp. Ni2. Next base: position 247,589 of record NZ_WOXZ01000001.1, on the reverse strand, counting down.
GATCGCGCGGGCAGCCGGAACGGGGATCTTGGGCGCATCGGCTTGCGTCGATTTGCCGTTCGACCAATTCGGCAGTGACGGCATGGTTGGCACGCTCGCTCCTTCTCGGTCTGTAATGCAGTGGAACGGCAGGGGAACGGCACTACAGAGACACCTGATCGAATTGCGCTGCCGCTGCGGCGTAATCGTACGTCAGCTTCCGGCTCGCCCACCGGAGCGCGATGAAGTTGCCGATTGCTGACACACTGGAACAGTGCGAATAGACCTTCACACCCACTCCAACGCATCGGACGGCACCGACACCCCGGCTGCCCTCATGCGCGCCGCAGCCGACGCCGGACTCGACGTCGTCGCCATCACCGATCACGACACGACTTCGGGCTGGGCCGAGGCGGCGCAGGCCTTGCCGGCCGGCGTCAGCCTGGTTCGTGGGATGGAGATGTCGTGCGAAGGTCGAGGTGAGCGTGGTTGGCCGGTCGCTGTACATCTGCTTGCGTACCTGTTCGATCCGACGCACCCCGAATTCGCAAAAGAACGTGAGCGACTGCGCGCCGAACGCGTCGAACGTATCCGGGTGATGACGACCATGATGGCGCGTGACGGTCTGCCCGTCGATCCCGATCAGATCCTCGCCGACGCCGGTCCGTCCGTCGGACGCCCGCACGTCGCAGCGGCCTTGATGCGAGCGGGAGTGGTGTCGAGCATCAGTGAGGCCTTCTCCGACCTGTTGTCCAGTCGAGGACGATACGACGTTCCCAAGTACGACACTCCGCTCGAGTACGCCGTCGAACTGGTGGCAGCCGCCGGGGGAGTGACCGTCCTTGCGCATGGACGGGCCCGTTCGCGCGGCGGATTGCTTGCGCTCGACCACATCCGCGATCTGGCCGATTTGGGTCTCGGGGGCCTCGAAGTCGATCACCCGGACCATCGCAGCGACGATCGTGACGTCCTGCGCCGCCTGGCTGTCGACCTCGGTTTGGCAGTCACCGGATCCTCTGACTACCACGGCGAGAACAAGACGATCGGACTCGGCGACGAGCTCACGGACGAAGCCGAGTTCGACAAACTCGTCTCGGCTGCCACCGGCGTGGAGGTACTGGGGCGCTGATGCTCGACACCACGCTCTACCTCACCGTGTTCATCACGCTGTTCGTGATCATGGACCCGCCCGGAGTCATCCCGGTGTTCTTGTCACTCGTCGGACGTAAAAGCCGTGAAGATCGCAATCGAGCGGCATGGCAGGCCCCCGCCGTCTCCCTGGCGGTCATCTCGGTCTTTGCCATCGGCGGTCAGGCGATCCTCAACTACCTCCACATCGGCATTCCGGCGTTGCAGGGCGCCGGCGGATTGCTGCTGCTTCTCATCGCACTCGAACTGCTGACCGGAAAGGCCTCCAACCGTCCGCAGGGAGCCGACGACGTCAACGTCGCACTCGTTCCTCTGGGAACGCCGATGATGGCCGGTCCCGGTGCGATAGCGGCCGTCATCGTCTTTGTCGCCCAGGCCGACGGTGAAGCGGCGTCGTATCTGGCGATCGCGTTGGCGATTCTGTCCATCCACCTCGTGCTGTTCGTGGTCCTGCGCTTCTCGACCGCACTGATCCGGATACTGGGCGAGGGTGGCATCAGTCTGCTGGCACGCATCGCCGGTCTTCTGCTCGCCGCCATCGCGGTTCAACTCATTGCGGAATCAGTCCGCGGATTCGTCGCGGGAGCGTAAGAGATGACATACGACGACAGGTACGACCGGAACGACAGGTACGAGGACGACTACCAGTACCAGGAATATCAGGACTATCAGTACGAAGACGATTACGACTATCCCGCCGACAAACGACAATGGCTGCTGGTCCGCGCTCTACGCGCCCTGAGCGGCACCGTGGCGGCCGGAATCGTGGTCTTGACACTCGTGATCATCGGTTCGGCATATCTGGGCGGCAACCGCGGATTCCCAGGTCCGGGAACAACGTCGATCACCGCGCACATTGCGGCCTCGGTGGTTGCTCTCGCCGCGCAGATCTGGTGCGACCGCAGGCGGGGTATCGCGGCGGTTGCCGGATCGGTGGTCGTGCTCGTGGTGGCGGGGCTGTTGTTGGTGACGCAGTGGTGGGGATGACTGGGTGGGGATGACACGGTGGGGATGACTGGGTGGGGATGACACGGTGGGGATGACGGCTCGGTTTCGAGTGTGGTGAGGAATCCGACCGCTTGGAGGATTTGATTGTGATCCGACTCTGGTGGCAAACTGGAGTTACTTCGAGGCGGCGCCACAGCCCGGCCCCGAAGTGCAGGTTTCGTCAGAATTTCTCCCGAAACCTAGATTGCATGGATACGCCAGGGCTCACCCGCCCCACACCATGACGCTTCGGATGTATTGCGGCCCACTTTCTCGCGCACGCCGAATGCTCTTCTTCTCAGTAGTCGTTCGCGGAAGAAATGATCTCTGACCGTTGTGAACGTGGTTTCGCAGCGGTCCGAAGGATTACTTCCCAGTAACCCAGCCCCGCTTGAGGCTGGACTAATCAGGAGTGTCATCGTGTCCCTCGTGACTGAAGCCATCAACGTACCCAAGGTCGAGTTGACCGACGAAGAAATCTTTGCCGCTCACGTCGGTGGCAAGCTCTCGGTCGAGACCACAGCACCGCTCGATACGCAGCGGGCCCTCTCGATCGCCTACACGCCGGGTGTTGCTCAGGTGAGCCGCGCCATCGCTGCAGACGAAACCCTCGCCGATCGATACACGTGGACCAACCGACTCGTCGTCGTGGTCAGCGACGGCACCGCGGTTCTCGGACTCGGCGACATCGGCCCTCGCGCGTCGCTGCCCGTCATGGAGGGCAAGTCGGCGCTGTTCAAGAACTTTGCCGGACTGAACTCCATTCCGCTGGTTCTCGACACCAAGGATCCCGACGAGATCGTCGAGACACTCATCCGACTGCGTCCGAGCTTCGGCGCGGTCAACCTCGAGGACATCTCGGCGCCGCGTTGCTTCGAGATCGAGAAGCGCGTCATCGAAGCTCTCGACTGCCCCGTCATGCACGACGATCAGCACGGAACCGCCATCGTGGTCCTCGCGGCACTCAAGGGCGCCGTGAAGGTCCAGAGCCGCGACATCACCACACTCAAGGTCGTCATCTCCGGCGCCGGCGCTGCGGGTGTTGCCTGCGCGAACATCCTGCTCGCCGCCGGAATCAGCGACGTCATCGTGCTGGACTCGAAGGGCATCATCTCGGGTGAGCGCAGCGACCTCAACGACGTGAAGGCAGAACTCGCGGCCCGCACCAATCCCCGTGACCTGCATGGTGGTGCCATCGAGGCTCTCGAAGGTGCTGACGTGTTCCTTGGTGTCTCGGCGGGCAAGATCCCCGAGGAGCTCATCGCTTCGATGGCTCCCGAGTCGATCGTGTTCGCACTCTCCAACCCGGACCCGGAGATTCACCCCGAAACCGCGTCGAAGTACGCGGCGATCGTGGCGACGGGCCGTAGTGATTTCCCGAACCAGATCAACAACGTTCTTGCCTTCCCCGGTGTCTTCAAGGGCGCGCTCGACGCCGGCGCCCGTCGCATCACCGAAGGTATGAAGCTCGCTGCCGCCGAGGCAATCCTGTCGGTGGTCGGCGACGAGTTGGCGGCGGACAAAATCGTCCCCAGCCCACTCGACCCTCGCGTGGCACCCGCAGTAGCGGAAGCCGTCGCGGCCGCAGCGCATGCTGAGGGCGTGACCAGCTAAGAGGGACTACGAAAGCCCCGATCGGAACCCGCACACAAGGTTCCGATCGGGGCTTTTTCGTGTGTACCGAGAGCTACAGACGAGTGAGGTCGGGTGTTCGGCGCAGCCTGCCGGTCCCGGGAACCGATGCCCAGACCACCAGCGCCAGTAAGCCGTCCACGACGAGAGCCACAACCGCGACCAGGATTGCGCCGACGACCACTCGGTCGTACTTGTAGAGCGCGAGACCGTCGAAGATGTACCGGCCGAGGCCGCCGAGGTTGACGTAGGCGGCGACCGTTGCCGTGGCAATCACCTGTAGTGTCGCGTTACGCAGTCCGCCGAGAATCAATGGCAGCGCATTGGGTATCTCGACGCGGAAGAGCACTTGGAGTTCGGTCATACCCATCGCCCGTGCGGCCTCGACGACGCCGCGGTCGACGCTGGCGATTCCGGCGTACGTGCCGGCGAGTAGTGGGGGAATACCAAGAATGACGAGGGCGAGAATCGGCGGCATCACTCCCAGACCCATGAGAAGAACGAGGAAGGTCAGCAGGCCGAGAGTGGGCAGTGACCGCAGTGCGTTGACCAGACTGACGACCACGATCTCACCGCGACGCAGATGGCCGATGAGTAATCCGATGGGCACCGCGATCACAGCCGAAAGTGCCACGGCCAGAACGCTGTACCAGAGGTGCTGGAGGATGCGGGTGCCGATTCCGGTGTCGCCGCTCCAATTTCCGGGATCGACGATGAAGTCCCAGGCCCCGGTGAAGATGCTCATACGGGTTCCCCCTCGGCTGACAGGACGGCGGGAACCTTCGACGAGGTCGACGTTCTGGTCCACGGGGTCAGGAATCGGCCGATCAGATACAGGATCAGATCGAGCGCCAGTGCCAGCACGACGATCGCGATGATGCCCGCAACGATCTGGTCGGGATAGTCGCGGTCGTAGCCTTGTTTGAACAGGACTCCAAGCCCGCCGATTCCGATCAGAGATCCGACTGACACCAGCGAAATATTGGTAACGGCAATAACTCTGATGTTCGCGATCATCACCGGCAGCGCCAATGGCAACTCGACCGTCAGAGCGCGTCGTAGTGGTGTGAAACCGACGGCGGTGGAGGCGTCGATGACGTTGTCCGGCACCGAGTCGAGTGCTTCGGGTACTGCCCGGATGAGCAGTGCCGTCGCATACACGCTGAGTGCGATCACGACGTTGAGAGGATCAAGGGTCTTGAGTCCGAACAACTGGGGGATGGTGACGAACAGCGCGAGCGACGGAATCGTGAACGCAATGCTCGCCAGGGTCAACGTGATTCGGCGCAGCCATCTGACGTTGCGGATCGCTGTTCCGACCGGAACGGCAATCAGGAGACCGATCAGCAAAGGAAGCAGTGCCAGATACAGATGGGTCTTCGAGTAATCCACGACCGTCGAGAAATTGTCGATGAGCCAGCGCATGCCGCTACGACCCGAATCCCTCGGTGAAGGCGACGCGGTTGCGTTCCTCGTCCTCGCGTCGACGCTGATCTGCCAATTTCGCAACGACTTCGGAACCGAGGATCCCGCCGATGACCGCGCCCTCGCCGTCGACGGCAACGCCGATACCGGAAGGCGACGAGATCGCCGCATCGAGTGCTTGGCGGAGGTCGCCGCCGGGGGAGAACAGCGAACCACCGGCAGACGTCGACTGAGCAAGGGTTCGTCCCGAGCGCAGGCCTTCGACGCCGGTCACGTCGATCCATCCCTGCGGAGTTCCGTTGTCCGTGACCACGAGAACCCATTCGCCCAATTCGAGACGTAGAGCCTTCAATTCGTTCTCGACGGCCGTGCGTACAGGGTGCAACGGAACCTCGTCGGCAGCGCGGAACGACAATCCCCGATAGCCGCGATCGCGTCCGACGAATCCGGCGACAAAATCCGTTGCCGGAGCGGCCAACACGTCGCGAGGTGCCGCCACCTGCTGAAGCCGCCCGCCGGGACCGAAGACGGCAATGTGATCACCGAGTTTGACTGCCTCGTCGATGTCGTGGGTGACAAAGACGATCGTCTTCTTCAGTTCGCTTTGCAGACGGAGCATTTCGGTCTGCAGATCCTCACGCACGACGGGGTCGACGGCGCTGAACGGCTCGTCCATCAACAGGATCGGCGGATCGGCCGCCAATGCACGCGCAACTCCCACACGCTGTTGCTGTCCACCCGAGAGTTGCCCGGGGTAGCGGGTGGCAAGTGAGATGTCCAGACCGACTCGTTCGAGCACACCCAACGCGGCTTTACGGGCGGCGCGGCGGGACTCACCGCGCAGCACCGGAACCGTTGCGACGTTGTCGATCACGGTGCGGTGCGGAAGCAGGCCGGCGTTCTGGATGACGTACCCGATACCGAGACGCAGTTTCACCGCGTCGGTCTGGGCGATGTCACGACCGTCGACGAAGATCTTGCCCGACGTCGGTGTGATCATCCGGTTGATCATGCGCATCGACGTCGTCTTGCCGCACCCGGACGGCCCCACGAACACCGTGAACGACTCGGCCTCGATGGTGAGATCGAGACGGTCGACGGCGGTGGTGCCGTCCGGATACTGCTTGGTGACGCCCTCGAAGGTGATCACGTGACTACGAGACCGGCTTGTCGAGGCCCTGCGCCGTCACCCACGCCTTGGCCGCCGCTGCCGGCTCCGTCTTGGTGTCGCCGGACACCTGGACGTTGAGTGCCAACAACTCTTCGGTGGTGAGCTTGGCGGACACCGCATCGAGGACTGTCTTCAACTTGTCGGAAGACTTCGACGCGCGCAGCACCGGCACCACGTTCTGAGCCGGGAAATTGTTCTTCGGGTCTTCGAGAACCACGAAGTTGTTCTCCGGGATGGAGGCCGACGTCGTGAAGATGTTTGCCGCGGTGATGTCACCGGAGGAGAGAGCCTTCACGGTTGCCGGTCCACCGCCGTCGGCGATCGGAACGAAGTTGGCTGCCGAGATGTCGAGGCCGTAATTGGACTTCAAACCGGGCAATCCGGCTGGACGTTCCTGGAACTCGGCCGGAGCACCGAACTTGACCTCGGCGGAATGCGGAGCCAGATCGGCGATCGTCTTCAGGTTCCACTTGTCAGCGGTTTCCTTCGTGACGACGACGGCGTCCTTGTCCTCGGCGGATGCAGGCGTCGCAATTGCCAATTCCGACCCGAGAGCTGCGGGAAGAGCAGCGAGGACGTCAGCGGAGCTGGTGGCCGTGCTGTCGGGATCCAAGTACTGCAGGAGGTTTCCCGTGTAATCCGGAATGACACTGATGGACCCGTCCTTGAGTGCCGGAATGTACGCCTCGCGGCTGCCGACGTTGAACGACGTGGACACATCGAACCCGTTGACACGCAGTGCTTCGGCGTAGATGTTGGCGATCGTCTCGGATTCGGTGAAGTTGGCGGAGCCGACAACGATCGCGTTGGGATCGCTGTTGGAGTCACCGTCGCTGCTACCGCACGCTGTCAGTGCAGTCAGAGAGACAACGGTTGCCGCGGCTACGAGCCAACGGTTGGAACGAAATCGTGAGGTGCGCATGAGCGTCCTTCCGGTTTTTCGGGCGTCCCGTGTTTCGGGCGTCGGAAACCATTCCCTTGTGGCGAAGCCACCCGAGTGACTTCGACGGCGCCGCCACCGAGTGGCTGCGTCAGGACTGGTTACCGCGCATCGCCCGACAAGTGTAACGATAGGTACCGACATGGCACGGTTTTCGATCCATGGGATTGGATGTGAGGATTTCGGTGAAGAGCACACGCACGAAGTATTCGACTGTTGTTGCAGCACTGATGGTCCTGCCGATTCTCAGCGGATGCGCAAACGGCGATTCGGTGGTAGAGGGTGCCGAAGCGGAGTCTCGTGACCAGATCGTGGTGGCTGCTGACGCATCGGTGGAGAGTTCGGTGTTGGCCGAGGTGTATTCGACGGTGCTCTCCTCCTCCGGCCTGTCGGCTCGCGTCGAATCGGTGGGTGGTGGCCGAAACCAATCACTCGAGGCTCTGGACGCAGCGCGAGTCACTTTGGTGCCCGAGTTCACTGGCGCGCTGCTCGATCACTACGACCCGTCATCCCCGGCCCGCAAGGCCGACGACGTCTTCGAAGCCTTGAGTCGCTCTCTGCCGGAGGGTCTTTCGGTCTCCGACTATGCGATGGCCGAAGATCGTGCGGTCCTCGCACTCGACACCGGATACGCACAGTCGTTGGGAGCGAAGACGATAGAAGCCTTTGCTCCTTCGTGTGCCGCGGCGAGGCCGCTCGTCTCCGCGAGATTCGTCGAGGACGGGGCAGTGGAACAGTTGGCCGAGGGCGCCGAGTGTGTCTTCGCCGGTGTCGATCAGGCAACGCCGGCAGACGTACCCGGTGCACAAGTATTCGGAACCACGACGCTGTCGGCGTTGGCACAATCCGATGCCGTCACAGTGCTCGCTGATTCGAATCACGTTCTGGCTGCGCAGAATGTCGTTCCGCTCTTTCGAGCGGGCGCACTGGGAGATTCGGCTGTCAAGGCGCTCAGCGTCGTTGCCGGTGAACTGTCCACCACCGATCTCGCCGCAATGATCGAGCAGGTGCGGACCGGCAAGGCGTCAGCCTCGGAAGTCGCCCGCACCTGGTGGGACACCCGTCAGTGACATGGACGGAGTGGGCCACCCGTCAGTGACATGGACGGAGTGGGCCACCCGTCAGTGACTGTTCGAGCCCACTGCTGAACTCGAATCATCCTTGGCACGAATCAGTTTCGATGCGATGAACTGGCCGAGGTCGGAAACGGCGTCTGCTGCTTCCTTCACCAGTGACGCCTGTGCGTGAGCCACGTGCCACAGTCGCGCGTACTCCACCAGGGACACGTCGACGCCGGCAGCGGAGAGCTTGTCGGTGAACGTCATGATCTGCGGGTAGAGGACTTCCTCGGAACCGACGTGAATCCTGGTGGGTGGCAACCCGTCGAGCTTGCCATGCATCGGTGCGTAGCCGGGATCAGTACGGTCGCCTCCGGCAAGGTAGGCGTCGGCGGCGTCGAAGGACCACGCTGTGTTGACCACCAGGTCGGCCTTTTTGGTAGCACTCCGATCGCCGGGATCGACCCACGGTGAGATCAGGGCAAGCGCGCCGGGGGTCACGCCGTGACGCTCGATCAGACGGATAGCGGTCGCCGCGGCCAGGCCGCCACCGGCCGAATCGCCGGCGATGGCAACGCGGTCTTCCGAATAGTCGAACTCGGTGACCAACTGCATGAAGGCTGAGACCGCGTCGTCGAGAGCGGCGGGATACGGATTCTCCGGCGCGAGACGGTAGTCCAAGGTGAAGACCGCACTGGACGACTCACGGGCGAGATGAGCTGCGAGAGAACGGTGTGTGGACAGCGAACCCAGCGTGTACGCCCCGCCATGCAGGTAGAGAACTGCGGTGGGGCGCTCGGTTGCGCCGACGGTGATCTTCTCTGCCGGTCGGCAAGCCAGCTCCAGCGGGCGCACGACGGCGCCCGCTGGAACCTGCTGTAGCGGTGCCCCGGCCTCGAGCAACAGACGTTGAATCCGATACGGCAGCCGCGAGTTGAAAGCCAGACGGAAGTACGGCTTCAACAAGAATGCGACCACGGGCAGCGGAAGGGTGAACGTGCTCACCGGCAGGGCTCCTGACTCTTTGTGCGAACTGCGCTGTGAAACGAACTGCGCTGTGAAACGAACTCAGCTGGACTTGGGCATCATTCGGCCGGCGACGATCGCGACGATGCGCTGGTAGCCCGATCCTACGAGGCGAACCCAGGCGTCGAGTGCGATTGCGTCCATCCCGATGAGAACTCGCGGCTTGCTCTTGCGAACACCGTTGACGATCGTCTTGGCGGCGTCCTCCGGTGTGGTGCGCGCGAGCTTGCGGTCGAAGAACTCGGAGAAGACCGCAAGATCTTCACCCGGGCCTGCGGTGGCGTTGCGTGCGATGGCGGTCTTGATTCCGCCCGGGTGCACACAGGTCACCTTCACCGGGTGCTTGGCGATCAGCATTTCCTGGCGAAGCGACTCGGTGAAACCGCGAACGGCGAACTTGGCCGAGTTGTATGCGCTCTGACCCGGCATCGACAGCAGACCGAAGAGGCTCGACACGTTCACGATGTGCCCGTCGCCGGATGCGATGACGTGGGGGAGGAATGCCTTGGTGCCGTTGACAACTCCCCAGAAGTCGACGTCCATGACACGTTCGAAGTCCTTGAATTCGGACTTCTCGAAAGTGCCGTGGTAGGCGATTCCGGCGTTGTTGTAGATCTGGTTGACCTTGCCGAAATGGGCGACAACCGCGTCGGCGTACTCGAGAACCGCTTCGCGCTGGGTGACGTCGAGATGGTCCGACTTCACCTCGGCGCCGATGGCTTCCACCAGACGCGTTGTCTCGGCGAGCCCGATGGTGTCCACGTCGGAGATTGCCAACTTGGCGCCCTGGCCGGCCAGGTTCAGTGCTAGTGCGCGACCGATGCCCGATCCCGCTCCGGTGATGACTACGACCTTGCCTGCAAAATCACTCATTGTGCTACTGCCTTCTCGTCGTCGAGGTCGATCTGTGAAGTGGTCGCGGTGCCGACGGCGCCAAGATCCGAGGTGGCGACGCTGCGGTATGCCGCGAGGTCGAAATGCTTGGTGGCATTGCGGAACTGGAAGGTGAAGCCAGGCCACAGGGTGGTGTTGTTTCCGTGCTTGTCCATGTACCAGCTGGCGCAACCGCCGTTGTTCCACACGCTCTTGGACATAGCTGCCTGCAGGTCCTTGTTGTACTTGTCCTGCTTGTCCTTGCGCACCTCGATGGTGCCGATGTCGTACTTGTCGATGGTGGCGATCGCGTCGACCAGGTAGTTGATCTGCGACTCGATCATGAAGACCATCGATGAATGTCCGAGGCCGGTGTTGGGTCCGACGAGGAAGAACATGTTGGGGAAGTTGGCAACTGCCGCGCCCTTGTATCCCTGCATGCCGGTCTCTTCGAAGACCTCGGCGAGCGAGCGTCCGTCCTTGCCGAAGATTCCCGCGAAGGTGGGGGAGTCGGTGACGTGGAATCCGGTCGCCACGACGATGGCATCGATCTCACGCGTGGTGCCGGTCTTCGAAACGATCCCGTTGGCGGTGACCTCCTCGATGCCTTCGGTCACCAGGTCGACATTGTCCTGGGCGAGGGTGGGGAAGTAGTTGTTCGAGATCAGCATGCGCTTGCAGCCGATCTGGAAGTTGGGCATGACCTTCTTGCGAAGATCCTTGTCCTTGATCTGGGCCTTCAGGTGACGCTCGGCGGCGAACTGCAGCGGCTTCATGAAGACCGGCGCCTTGGCCAGGCCGACGACCTGCGTCTCTCGCATCCAGTAGATACCGGTGCGGCACAACTTCTGGAAGCCGGGGAGGTACTTGAACGCGAGGTGCTCGATCTTGGTGTACTCGCGGTCTGCGCGGGGCAGGATCCACGGCGCCGTGCGCTGGTACACGTCGAGATGCGAGACCTTCTTGCCGATGGCCGGCACGATCTGGATGGCCGAGGCGCCGGTTCCGATGACGGCCACACGCTTGCCGGTCAGATCGGCGTCGTGGTTCCAACGCGAGGAGTGGAAGATCTCGCCCTTGAAGCCGTCGATGCCCTTGATGTCCGGAAGTGAAGGCTCACACAATGCGCCGACGGCCGAGACGACGATCTTTGCGACGAATTCGCCCTTGTTGGTGCTGACGTGCCACCGAGCAGACGCCTCGTCCCAGCGTGCGGAGAGAACATCGCAGTCGAAGATGTGCTTGTCGAGCACCTTGTGGCGGTTGGCCACCGACTGGATGTACTTGTAGATCTCGGGCTGAGTGGAGAAGGAGCGCGTCCACTCCGGATTGAGTGCAAAAGAGTACGAGTACAAATGCGACGGCACGTCACACGCGGCGCCCGGGTAGCTGTTGTCACGCCAGGTTCCGCCGACGTCGTTGCCGCGCTCGAGAACGACGTAGTCCGTGATGCCGGCCTGTGCCAGTTTGATCGCCGCACCGAGACCGGCGAAACCACTGCCGATGATCAGTGTGCCGACGTGGCGAGTATCCGCGGCAGGTGCTGAGGTATCTGTAACTGGAAGACTCATGTAGGGAACGATATGCCTTTATTGAGTCACGGTCAATAGCTTATTGACGAATATTCAGTAGTCTGTTGGGCATGGACGCAGTAAAGCGAACACGGCTCGACCCTGCGCAACGCCGAGCGCAACTCATCGACCTCGGGGCGCGGATGCTGGCCGAACGGCCGCTCGAACAGATTTCCGTCGAGGACATCGCCGATCAGGCTGGTGTCTCGCGGGGGCTTCTGTTCCACTACTTCGCGTCGAAAAGCGAGTTCCATCTGGCGATCGTCCGACACAGCAGTGAACAGATGCTCCAGCGCACCGAGCCGAGCGAGTCGGACGATCCGATGCTCACCCTCCGCTCGGTGCTGGCGTCGTACGTCGACTACGTGACCGAGAACCGCAATACCTACGTCTCGCTGCTCCGGGGGACCGCCAGCGGGGATCCGCAGATGCGTGAGGTGTTCGAGCAGACTCGCGACATCATGGCCAAGAGAACCCTCGATCAGCTCCCGAAGATCGGCCTGACTCGAACACCTCAGGTGGAGTTGGCCGTTCGCGGTTGGATCGCGTTTGTCGAGGAAGCCACCATCAGTTGGCTCCGAGCGCCCGCCATCACCCGCGAGGAACTGATCGACCTGACGGTTCAGTCGTTACCTGCGTTGGCACTGGCCGCCGTCGGCTTCGATGCCGGGCCGGATCTGGGTCTGCTGCAATCGAATTGACGTGAACGCAGAAAGGCCGGGCCCCACACTCCTTGCGGAATGTGGGGCCCGGCCCTTGTCAAATTACTGAGATCAGTTGGTCGGCAGGAACGCCTCGTCCAAGATCTCCTGCTGCTCCACCGCGTGGACCTTGCTCGATCCCGAAGAGGGAGCGGACATCGGACGACGCGAGATGCGCTTGATACCGGTCAAGGTCTCCGGCAGAAGGTCCGGCAGAGCCAGCCCGAGGAACGGCCACGCACCCTGGTTTGCGGGCTCTTCCTGGACCCAACGGAACTGATCCGCATTCGGGTAACGGTCCAGGGTCTCCTTGAGGCGACGCTTCGGCACGGGGTAGAGCTGCTCCATGCGCACGATGGCGATGTCGTCACGCTCGTCCTTGTGCTTCTTCGCCAGGAGTTCCCAGTACAGCTTGCCGCTGACCAGCAGAACCCGCTTGACCGATTCGCGTGCGCTTTCGCCGCTCTCGTATGCCGGCTCCTCGAAGACCGAACGGAACTTGCCCGTCGTGAAGTCCTCGACGTTGCTGACGGCAGCCTTGTTACGCAGCATCGACTTGGGCGTGAAAACCACCAGCGGACGGCGGATGCCGTCGAGGTGATGGCGACGCAGCAGGTGGAAGTAGCTGGCCGGAGTCGACGGAACCGCAACGGTCATCGAGCCTTCTGCACACAGCTGAAGGAAACGCTCGATGCGACCGGAGGTGTGGTCCGGACCCTGACCCTCGTGACCGTGCGGCAGGAGCAGCACGACGTCGGAGAGCTGACCCCACTTGGCCTCACCCGAAGAGATGAACTCGTCGATGATGGTCTGCGCGCCGTTGACGAAGTCACCGAACTGCGCTTCCCACAGGACCAGAGCGTCGGGGTTACCGACCGAGTAGCCGTACTCGAAGCCCAGACCTGCGTACTCGGTGAGTGCGGAGTCGTAGACCATGAACTTGCCGCCGTTTTCGGCGTCGGCAGCGATCTTGGCGATCGGGCTGTACTCGTTGCCGGTCTTGCGGTCGATGAGGACCGAGTGACGCTGCGTGAACGTTCCTCGCTTGGAGTCCTGACCCGCGAGGCGGATCAAGGCACCCTGCTCGGCCAACGAGCCGAACGCGAGCAATTCTGCGAACGCCCAGTCGACATGTCCCTCACGGGCCATCTCGCGGCGCTTCTCGGCAACCGGCTTGACGCGCGGGTGAACGGTGAAGCCGTCGGGGACGTTGACGAACGCATCACCGATGCGCTCGAGGACCTCGGGAGCGACAGCCGTGGTCAGGCGAGCCGGGGGAGTCTGGTCGAGTTCGACGGACTCGGACGGTTCGGGCTGGAACTTCTCGAGTTCACGGACCTCGTTGAAGACCCGTTCGAGCTGGCCCTGGTAGTCGCGAAGTGCGTCTTCGGCTTCCTTGAGCGAGATGTCACCGCGGCCGATGAGGGACTCGGTGTAGCTCTTACGAACGCTGCGCTTGGTGTCGATGACGTCGTACATGGCCGGCTGGGTCATCGACGGGTCGTCGCCCTCGTTGTGACCGCGACGGCGGTAGCAGATGAGGTCGATGACAACGTCCTTGCCGAACTTCTCACGGAAGTCGACGGCCAGCTGAGCAACCCAGACGCAAGCCTCGGGGTCGTCGCCGTTGACGTGGAAGACCGGTGCGGCGATCATCTTCGCGACGTCGGTGCAGTACTCGGACGAGCGTGAATGTTCCGGAGCGGTGGTGAAGCCGACCTGGTTGTTCACGACGATGTGCACGGTGCCACCGGTGCGGTAACCGCGAAGCAGCGAGAGGTTGAGCGTCTCGGCGACAACGCCCTGACCGGCGAATGCAGCGTCACCGTGCAGCATGAGCGGCAGGACGGTGAAGCCTTCTTCACCCTTGTCGAGGATGTCCTGCTTGGCGCGGACCAGGCCTTCGAGAACCGGGTCGACGGCCTCGAGGTGCGACGGGTTTGCGGTCAAGGAGACAGCGATGTCGTTGTCACCGAACATCTGGATGTACGTTCCGCTGGCACCCAAGTGGTACTTCACGTCGCCGGAGCCGTGAGCGGCTGCCGGGTTCATGTTGCCCTCGAACTCCGTGAAGATCTTGGAGTACGGCTTGCCGACGATGTTGGCAAGCACGTTGAGACGGCCACGGTGCGGCATGCCGATGACGACCTCGTCGAGCTGGTGCTCGGCGGCCTGGTCGATCACGGCGTCCATCATCGGGATGACGGCTTCGGCGCCTTCGAGCGAGAAGCGCTTCTGGCCGACGTACTTGGTCTGCAGGAACGTCTCGAAGGCCTCGGCGGCGTTGAGCTTGCTCAGGATGTACTTCTGCTGAGCGACCGAAGGCTTGGCGTGATGGCCCTCGACGCGGTCCTGGATCCACTGACGCTGATCCGTCTCGAGGATGTGCGTGTACTCGACGCCGACGTGGCGGCAGTACGCGTCGCGCAGCACGCTCAACACGTCGCGCAGCTTCATCTTCTCTTGACCGTGGAAGCCGCCGACCTTGAACTCACGGTCCAGATCCCACAGCGTCAGGCCGTGGCTGATGACGTCGAGGTCGGGGTGGCTGTGGAACTTGTCCTTGACGAACTGCAACGGGTCCGTGTCGGCCATGAGGTGGCCGCGGTCACGGTATGCAGCGATCAGTTCGAGAACGCGGGTGTTCTTGTCGACAGCGCCTTCCGGCACGTCCTTGCGCCACCGCACCGGCTCGTACGGGTTGCCGAGCGCGTGGAAGATCTCGTCGTAGAACTCGTCGCTGATCAGCAGGTTGTGGATCGTGCGCAGGAAATCGCCCGACTCGGCACCCTGGATGATGCGGTGATCGTAGGTCGAGGTGAGAGTCATCAACTTGCCGACGCCCATCTCGGCCAGCTTCTCGTCGCTGGCGCCCTGGAACTCGGCGGGGTATTCCATCGCGCCGGCACCGATGATGGCGCCCTGGCCCTTCATCAGGCGAGGAACGGAGTGAACCGTGCCGATACCGCCCGGGTTGGTCAGCGAAATGGTGACGCCGGTGAAGTCTTCGCCGGTGAGCTTGCCTTCACGGGCGCGTCGGACGATGTCCTCGTATGCCGCGTGGAACTGGACGAAGTTCATCGACTCGGTGTTCCGGATGGCGGCAACTACCAGTGAGCGGTTGCCGTCCTTTCCGGGAAGGTCGATCGCGAGTCCGAGATTGGTGTGCTCGGGCGTGACCGCGTTCGGCTTGCCGTCGATTTCGGCGAAGTGCCGGTTCATGTTGGGGAACGCGTTGACTGCCTGGACGATCGCGTAACCCAAGAGGTGGGTGAACGAGATCTTGCCGCCGCGGGTACGCGCGAGGTGGTTGTTGATGACGATGCGGTTGTCGAACATCAGCTTCGCGGGGATGGCACGCACGCTGGTTGCAGTCGGGATCTCGAGCGAGAGCGACATGTTCTTGACGACTGCGGCTGCGGCGCCGCGGAGAACCTTGGTTTCCTCGGCTCCGCCGGCAGGGGCGGGCTTCGCAGTAGCGGCCGCGGGCTTGGCTGCTGCGGGCTGGGCCGGGGCGGCCTTGGCGGCGGGCGCTGCCGTCTTCGCGGGGGCCGGAGCGGCAGCCTTGGCAGCCGGTGCAGGAGGTGCGGTCTTGGGGGCGGGAGGCGTGGCCTTGGGAGCAGCAGGCGGAGCTACAACAGCGGCGGGTGCAGCCGCGTTGCCGTTCGAGGCAGTCCCGTTTCCACCTCCCGTGTTCGCCGAGTCCGGCGAGTAATCGGTCAAGAATTCGTGCCAACTGGGATCCACGGACGACGGATCGTCCTGGAAGCGTTGGTACATCTCGTCAACCAGCCACTGGTTCTGTCCGAATTGGGATGTAGAACTGCTGCTCACGGCAGGTGTTCGCCTCGTTTCTATTTCGGTACCCGATCAGAGCGCCTATATACATGAGATTAGCCCGAGCGTGTGACGAGCAATTGTGCGGCACACAATTTGTGAGCTGTCTCACGGAAGTACGTGATCTTGCGATCGCGCACTTTCTCTCGGCGGTACAAATCCGTGCCGACTGTCACGCGACGGGGTTGCCTTCGATGACAGTTCTCGACGTCAGATTATTCCCCTCACGCGCCTGCGATGCATCCCAGAGTCCCGAGTAGTGACCACCGGCATACCGCAGAACATCGTGCGGGCCGTATTCAACGATACGTCCCCGGTCAACTACGACAACGAGGTCCGCTCGGGCAGCTGTCGCGAGGCGGTGAGCTACGACGACGGAAGTCCGTTTCCGGGTGACCGACCGACTTGCTTCGAGCACCATTCGTTCGGTCGCGGGATCGAGCGTCGCGGTCGCCTCGTCGAGGAGCAGAAGGTCCGGGTCGACGAGTTCGGCACGGGCCAATGCGATCAGTTGGCGTTGGCCCGCCGAGAGCCCCTGGCCGCGCTCGCCGACGGGATGATTCATGCCTCCACGCATGTCGGCTATCGAATTCAGTGCGCCGACGGAACGTGCCGCTTCCTCGATCTCCGCGTGCGACGCCGACGGCCTGCCGTACGCGATGTTGTCGGCGACCGTGCCGGTGAACAGATGGGCTTCTTGTGGGACCACGCCGAGGCGACGTCGGTACTGCGAGAGGTGGAAGTTCCGGATGTCGGTTCCGTCCACGTCGACCGATCCGGACGTCGGGTCGTAGAAGCGGGCGAGCAACTTCACGACCGTCGACTTCCCGGCACCGGTTCGGCCGACCAGAGCGACGGTCGTGCCCGGCGGGATTTGCAGATCGAAATCGGAGAGGGCGTCGACGTCCGCACCCGAGTACCGGAACCCGACCCCGTCGAGATGGACGGCGCCGTCGAGTCGTCCGGAGATCGCGATCAAATCCTCGCTGTCGGCAGTCTCGATCGAACTGCGAGTGCGCAGCAGGTCGCCGATTCGTTGCAATCCGACGTTTGCCTGTTGGTAACCATCGAACACTTGTGAGAGTTGCTGAATCGGTCCGAACAGCAGACCGAGGTAGAGCACGAAAGCGATCAGTACGCCGGGCGAAGTCGATCCGTTGGCGATCTGGTGCGCACCGACGAACACGACCGCGGCCAACGCGAGGTCGGACAGGAACGAAATGAAAGGGAAGTAGATCGAAATGGCTCGCTGCGACCGCATCCGCGATCGGCGGTAGCTCTCGGAGCGTTCTGCGAACCTACGCGCCGCACCTTCTTCGCGGCGGTAGGCCTGAGCTGCTCGCAGACCGGCGATGTTCTCCTGGAAGTCGGCATTGACGAGCGAGATCCGTTCGCGGGACTGGCTGTAGGCAACCGAGGAGATCTTGCGGAAGATCACGGTCGCAACCACGAGCGGTGGGATGACGGCCAGCGCCACCAGGCCGAGCGTCACGTCGGTCGCAAGGAGGGCGATCGAAATTCCGCCGACGGTCAGGACGCTCACGATCGCCGTCGACATACCGGTTTGGATGAACGACGAGAGCGCGTCGACGTCGGTGGTCATACGCGTCATGATGCGGCCGGACAATTCCCGTTCGTAGTAGTCCAGACCCAGGCGCTGCAGGTGTGCATAGCTGCGTACGCGGAGCCCGAACAACACGCGTTCGCCGGCCCGGGCGGTGAGCACCGTCATGACCGCGACGACGACCCAGTCCGCTGCGACCAGGAGCGCGCCGAATGCCGTCGCGATCCAGAGCGTGCTGCTGTCCGCGGTCACGACTCCGTGGTCGATCGCGTATCTGACGAGGGAGGGAAATGCGATCGCCGCTGCGGAGTCCAGGGCAAGGCACACGACAACCGCCAGTAGAACCCAGCGGACCGGCCTCAAAATCTGTCGTAGTGAGAACTGTGGATTCGATTCGCGCAGGCTCTCAGGAGCGATTCCGGGGTCTTCGCGTGCGGGTGGGAGAGCGTCGACTGCTGCCCGCAGAGACGGAGTCACCGCGATTCCGCTGAGCGCTCCGGCCATCGGTCCGCCCGCACCCTGCGTGGTAGCGGCTGTGCTGTCGGCTTCGGATTCCGGTGCCTGCGGCCACAACTGCTCGGTTGTCGGCTCGCTGCGGTCACGTCCGAAAGCATCGGAGTCGACGTCGTCGAGTTCGGCCGGTAGTTCCGGCGGCGAGGAGAACAGGGCGCGAAAGAGCGGACATCGCGCTTCCAGTTCGTCCACGGTTCCGGAGTCGATGATCCGTCCGCCGTCGAGAACCGCGACGCGATCTGCCAGCGTCAAGGTGGATCGCCGGTGCGCGAGGATCAGCGTGGTTTGCCGTCGTCTGGCCCGGAACGCGTCGAAGATCGCAGCCTCGGTTGCCGCATCGACCGCGGAGGTGGCGTCGTCGAGGACCAAAATCCGCGGGTCGACGAGGAGGGCTCGGGCAAGCGCGATGCGCTGACGCTGGCCGCCCGACAGCGTCAGACCTCGTTCACCGACAACGGTGTCGTATCCGTCCGGGAGTGCCTCGATGAAGGTGTCTGCCTGTGCCAATGCAGCTGCGGCGCGGATGTCCTCGTCGGAGGCGTCCTCGCGCCCCAGTGCGATGTTGGCGGCGATGGTGTCCGAGAACAGGAAAGGTTCGTCGAAGACCAGGCTGACGGCGGCACGAAGCTGTTCTGTGCGCAGTTCGCCGATGGGGAACGTCTCGCCCGCGGTATCGACGGTCACTACACCCGAAGTCGGGGCGTAGAACCGGGGGAGAAGCAAGGACAACGCGGTCTTGCCCGACGCGGCCGGCCCCACGACGGCGACGGTCTCGCCCGGTTCTATGCGGAGGTTCAGCCCGGTCAGGACGTCGCGTTCGGTGTCGAATCCGAATGCCACGTCGTCGAAGGTGACTCCGAGAGGACCGTCGGGCAGGTCCACCGGATGGTCTGGATCGGCGATGTCCGGCTGAGCGTTGATGACGTCGTAGACACGCTCGACAGCGGCGCGCGCCAGCTGCGCCATGACGATGACCGACGACAGAGTTCGGGTGACTCCGGTCATCGTCACGATGTAGGTGGCGAACGCGAGAAACGTTCCCACGGTGATCTTGTCGTGCAGTGCGAGATACCCGCCGAGAGCGATCACTCCCACCTGCCCGAGCTGGGGCAAGGCGGCCATGGTCGGCGCGAATTTCGCGTTCAACCACGCGGCGCGAAGACGCTCCGAATACAACGTGCGGCTGTGCTTTTCGAGTTGGTCGACGGCTCGTTGTTCCTGCCCGAATCCCTTGACGACGCGCACGCCCGTGACGGTTTCCTCGACATGTTGGGCGAGGTCGGCGGCCCGCTGCTGCGCGGACCATGTTGCGGCGAAGAGCATCGGTCGCATCAGGAACACCACCAGCCCTACTGCGGGGATGACGGCGACAGCGACGAGAGTCAACAGCGGCGAGAGCCACGCCATGATGCCGATCGCGAGCACGAATTGCAGGAGCGCACCCGCGGACATCGGCACCATCGCGAGCAAACCCTGGACGAGTTGTAGATCGGTGATGGACCGGGATACCACCTGGCCTGTGCGGATCTGATCCTGCCCGCGTCCGTCGAGGCGTTGCAGCGAGCCGAGCAAGGCGAGCCGCAAGTCGTGTTGAACATCGAGCGAGAGTCGGCCGGCAAGCATCCGTCGGCCGTACTGGCACGCGAAGCGGACGACCGCGAGCAGCGCGATCGCCAGCGCGACGAACCCGATCACCTTGCCTGGGTTCTCCTGGCTTGCGGCGTCGAGCGCATAGCGGGTCAGAAGAGGAAACGAGATGTCGATCGCCGAAGCGATGACGGTCACCAGAAGCGCGCCGATGGCAACTCTTCGGTGCAACCAGCATGCGTGCGCCAAGCGGCGGATCCAGCCCGGAGCTCGATCGACCTCTCCAGCTACCGGACTGTCCGTGTTGATCGTGTTCATCGAGATCCACGGTAGACCCGGCCCCAGACAGCCTTTTCAGGTGATGTCGCGGGTCCTGGTCCGCAGCCAACCGAGCCCGCAGAACAGAACCACCCAAGCTGCCAGCATCATCGGGCCGCTCGGCCAGGACGCAAACGCATCGACGTCGATCGACGGGGCCGCATTGATGATCGTGCCGATCGTGGCCGACACCGGAAGCGCGGCCCCGACCCCGCCGAGATCCATCGCGAGCAGCACTGCGCGGACGATCCATTCACCGAAGACGAACCACAGGATGACCGAGAGGGCACCGGCCATCGACGAACCGGTGAGCAGTGCCACCCCGGCGCCGAGCAGCGCCCACAGAGCGCACGCCAGAATGCCTGCGGCGCAGATGGCGAAGAGATCGGTGGTGAAGCTGAAGTCCCGGCCGAAGAGCAACATCGCGCCGATGCTGACTACTTCGACCGCCAACGCGTAGCCGACGGCGAATACCGCGACGACGGCAAGTTTTGCGCCGAGAACTCCGTCACGGCCGCGAGCTGTGAGGAACGTCGTGGTGAGAGTTTTGTAGCCGAATTCGGATCCGGCGGTGAGTGCTCCGAAGACAGCCGCGAACACCAGGACAAGCGTGTTGGAGACACCGAGGCTGACGCCGGTGGACACGACATCGACGTCGAAGGTGGTGTCTGCCGAATCGGCCACGGCTTCGACGAACGTCCTGGTGGAGGCAGCAATCAGCACGGCCACGACGACCGGTGCGATGGCCAGTGCCCACCAGTAGCGCAGGGTGAGAACTTTGAGTGTCTCCGCGCGCACGAGCGTGGTCATCGGTGTCCTCCGGAAGGTCCGTATGCGGCAGGGCCGTAATAGCCCGGTCCGGAACCGGGACCGGGTGGGCGGTGGTATCCGACCTGGGGAACCGCGTACTGCGGTGTTGTCATCGCGAGGAACAGTTGCTCGAGATCTGCGCCTTCGGTTGCGACGCCGAAGATCGTGACACCGGCGGCGGATGCCACCGGTGGGAGCACCGACGTGTCGGTGCCGCCCACGGCGAGCCGTCCGTCCTGCGTGATCTGGGCGTCGATGATTCCGCGAGCGGCCAATGCCGTGGCGAGGAGCGCTGGGTTGGAACACGAGACGAGCAGTCGACTGCGCTGCGAGCGGCGAAGTTCGTCCATGGTCCCTTGGTAGACGAGTGAGCCGGCGCTGACGATGACCACGCTGTCGACGGTCGCTTCCACTTCACGAAGCGCGTGACTCGAGATCAGAACCGTTCGGCCGGAACCGGCGAAGGTCTGCAGGAACTGACGAAGCCACGCCATGCCCTCGGGGTCGAGTCCGTTCGCGGGTTCGTCGAGCACGAGGATCTCGGGATCACCGAGCATCGCGGTGGCAAGGATCAGGCGTTGGCGCATTCCGAGCGAGAAGGTGCCGGTCTTGTGGACTCCGACCGATCTCAGACCGACCATGTCCAGCACCTGCGCCGCGCGCTGAGTCGGCATGCCGATAGCGGCCGCGTAGATCTCGAGGTGTCCGAGCGCCGTTCGTTTCGGATGGAGACTGCCGACGTCGAGTACTGCGCCGACGGTCCGAGCCGGGTTGGGCAGCAAACGCATCGGGGTGCCGTTGATCGTGGCCGATCCCGACGTCGGTGACACCAGTCCGAGGAGCATCCGCAACGTGGTCGTCTTGCCCGAACCGTTCGGGCCGAGAAACCCGGTGATCGAGCCCGCCTGAACGTCGAAGCTCAGGTCGTTGACCGCGCGCGCCACCTTGAACGTCTTCGTCAACCCACGAATCTCGATGGGGGCAGAGAAGGATCCCATTGCGGTGTTCGTCAATGCTGCTCCCGGGTCGGCGGCGAATACGTGATGCGAGCCTACGGCCCGGACGGCTATCTGCGGATGGCCCGGCGTGTCTCCGTCTGGGGAAGCACTGCGGCATCGTCGGCAGGCATCACGATCAGGTGGTCGGTCCACCTGGCCGGTGCCGGTCCGAAGGCTTCGCGCGCATTCTTGACGACGCCCTTGCCGATTGCACGGTTGCCCGCACCGCCGATGACCGCACCGATTCCGGCCGGAACGAGCTTGCCGAGGATCAGTGCGCTGCGCTTGGCGGCGTACTTGGTCACGAATTTCCGCACGAGGGTGCTGTTCATTCCCCTCATCGTGGGTCCGGGAATCTTGCTCGTGATTGCCGTTCCCCAGTTCTTGGCTGTGATTCCGGTGGCCTTCTGCACGATCTCCATACCGGATTCGCCGAGGGCGACTGCCAGGACCAGGGCACGTCGTTGCTGGTGATCCTGTACGGAGATTCCATGCACTGACGCAATTGCCAACGTCAGCAGCGCTGACGCCTCGAGGAAGAAAGCCGATTCCGCACCGACGGCAGCGATGGACGCGACCGTTCCGACGCCCGGCACCGCGGCGGTGGCGCCGACGGCACTGCCGCTGCCGGTCACGGCGAGAATGAACATCTTCTCCATCCGCTCGACGATCTGAGCAGGTGACTCGTCGGGGTGGGCCTTACGGACATGGTTGACGTATTTGGCCACTGCGGGCGCTTGCAGGCGGCTTCCGTTGTCGAGAACGGAAACGAGGACCTTCTCGATACGCCCGCTGTCGTTGTTCGTCGACTTGCTCATTGCTGCCCCTCCACAGTTGTCCTCCTCTGAAGCGAGGTGGACCGTATCTCGAGAATAGGTGAAGTTTTCGCTGGCGGCGGTGATCACCGGGGCCATAGGCTCGTACGAGACTCGGTTTTCTTCGTGAGTTTTCCCAGGCAGGAGTTCGAGTGTTATGACCGCCACTTCGGAATCTCGTTCGACGACCATCTGGCCGACGCTGCGCTACCTCGACGCCCGTGCGGCAATCCACTTTCTGGTGAGCACCTTCGGTTTCGTGGAGAAGGCCGTCTACGGAGAGGGAGACGTGGTGGACCACGCCCAACTCGACTGGCCGGGCGGTGGCGGCATCATGTTGGGTTCGCCGCGCACCGATTCTGCGATCGCCGGCCTGCCGCCTGGAATCGGTTCGGTGTACATCGTCGTGGACGACGCGGACGCCGCCGATGCACTCCACGAACGCGCTGTCGCGGCGGGCGCCACGATCACGCAGGGATTGCGCGACGAGGACTACGGTTCGCGGGGGTTCACCTGCCGTGATCCCGAAGGTGTGTACTGGAGTTTCGGCACGTACGCAGGGGAGTAGCCCCCCGCGACCTACCTGGTGGCCCAGTGCTCTGCCGGAACCACTTCCGACGGGATGGGCGGATGAGGTGGTGTGCCGTCCCCGAACGGTCGGCCACCCAACTGTTCGCGTCCGTGCGGTTCGAGCCAGTGTGTCAATTCCGGTCCCTTGGGCACGATTCCGGAGGGATTGATCTCGGAATGCACGATGTAGTAGTGCGCTTTGATCTGTGTGAAGTCGATGGTGTCACCGAATCCGGGGGTTTGGAACAGATCGCGCGCGTAGTCCCACAGCACCGGTATCTCGCTGAGTTTGCTTCTGTTGCACTTGAAGTGGCCGTGATAGACGGGATCGAACCGCGCCAGCGTGGTGAACAGGCGCACATCGGCTTCGGTGATGGTGTCGCCCACCAGGAAACGTTGCCGGGCAAGACGTTCGGTGAGCCAGTCGAGGCGAGCGAACAGCGTGTCGTATGCCTCGTCGTACGCCTGCTGTGAACCGGCGAAACCGCAGCGGTAGACGCCGTTGTTGACGTCGCGAAAAACGTACTCGGCCACTTCGTCGATTTCGTTTCGCAATGGCTCCGGGTACAGATCCGGCGCGCCTTCGCGGTGGTACTTCTTCCATTGCGTCGAGAAGTCGAGGGTGATCTGTGGGTAGTCGTTCGTGATCACCTTGCCCGTGGCGATCTCCACCATGGCGGGCACCGTGATTCCCCTGGGGTAGTGGGGATCTCGGGCGAAGTATGCGTCCTGCAGTCGCGGGATCTTCAGTACGGGATCGACGCCGCCCGGGTCGAGATCGAAAGTCCAGCTTCGCTTGTCGTGAACCGGACCGCAGATGCCCATCGACAGTACGTCTTCGAGGCCGAGTAGGCGGCGGACGATGATGGCGCGGTTTGCCCACGGGCAGGCACGTGCCACGATCAACCGGTATCGCCCGGGTTCGACGGGGTACCCGTCGCGGCCGTCCTCGGTGATCCGGGTCGGGATGTAGTTGGTGTCGCGTTTGAATTCACGACCCTCTTCGACGAATGTCGGTTCGCTCGCGCCGTCTTCCGTACTCATCTGCGGTCCCTCTCGTTCGAGTGTCAACTGGGCAGGTGCACGTGTACCCGAGCGTATGCCCCCAGAACGTCGAATTTGGCTTTACGTGGAAGCGTCGCTCCGATCGCACTGCCGCGACTTGTGCGTAGCTGCGGGATCAATCCGGAATCGAGAGCGTCCTCCGCAGCGAGAAGCGTTACTGCGCAGCCGATTCCGTGACGGCGATGCGCTGGAGCAGTCAGGGTCGTGAGATCTGCCACGAATCCCTGAAATTCGGAGTATGCCGCGCATCCGAGCACCTCGGCGGAATCGGTGAGGGCGGTGAACCACCGCGTCCGGTTCCCGAGGTCGGCTGTGGTGCTGTCGTCGGGTGGGCACAGCGCAGCGACGGCGAGGGCATCGTCGATGTCGTGGGAAATCAGTAGTTGCTCGTCGGGTGGCGCGTCCGTGTAGTCGCCGAGGAAAGCGAGATCGACGGGGCCGGTGATTCGGCCGCCGTGATCGCCGGCGATCTCGAGCAGACGCGCCGGTTGCAGCAGGGCGTCGACGGAGATGTCCTCGGTGCGCTCGATGAACCACTGCGGCCCGACGATTGCACCTGAGCCTGCCAGATCGAGAACGTGGATGTCGTCGCCGACGACGCGGGCCGTGTGTGCCGGCCGAAGTGCCGAGTCGCCGAGGCCCAGTTCACGTGCCCAAGCGAGTCGGATGATGTCGAGGTGATGTTCGTCCACTTGCTACAGGCTAGTCCGATTCGAACGGGTTGATCGAGATGGACAGAGGTCGTATATTCCATGTGGACTATTTCAGGTGGAATAGTCAAGAAATAGTCAATTGCGGCTTGTCAGGGAGGGGGACTCATGGGTGACGTGTCACTGACGCCTCTGGGAATCACCGTTCTGGGCCTGCTGTCCGAGCGTTCGATGCATCCGTACGAGATGTATCAACTGGCCTCGGTTCGCCGGGGCGATCAGTTGGTGAAGATCAAGCCGGGATCGCTCTATCACACGGTTTCCCGGTTGGAGAAGCAGGAACTTCTGGCTTCGATCGGGACCGATCGTGAGGGCAACCGGCCCGAACGGACGACGTACGAGATCACCGCCCGGGGCCGTGAGGCCCTCGAGCATCAACTACGTGAGATGTTGGCGGTTCCGGTGCGGGAGTATCCGCGGTTGCCGCTCGCGCTCGCCGAAATGCACAACCTCTCTGCGTCCACCGCGTGTCAGATGCTTCGAATTCGTCTCGCGCACCTCGACAAGACGATCGCGAAATTCGAGGCCGACTACGAAGCGGTGAAGGCGGCGGAAAAACCACGAATCTTCACGGTGGGCGCGGACTACGCCCACGCACTGACCGTCGCCGAAAGAGAGTGGATCGGCGCGTTGGTGACAGACATCGAGAGCGGCGAAATGCCCTGGCTCTCACAAGAACTTCTCGACCGGCTGGCCGGCTCCGCAGGCTCGTCCGCACTACCTAAGGACTGAAGATGGAAAAGCAGGTCAATCCCTGGCACGCGCTGTGGGCGCTGTGTATCGGGTTCTTCATGATTCTGGTGGACAGCACCATCGTCGCTGTCGCCAACCCTGCGATCATGGAGGACCTCGGCACCGACATCAACAAGGTCGTCTGGGTCACCAGCGCGTACCTGCTGGCGTACGCGGTGCCGCTGCTCGTCACCGGCCGGCTCGGTGACAGGTTCGGACCGAAGAACCTGTACATGATCGGCCTCGTACTGTTCACCGGCGCTTCACTGTGGTGTGGTCTGTCCGGCAGCGTCGAGATGCTCATCGTGGCAAGGGCTTTCCAGGGTCTGGGCGCCGCAATGATGACGCCTCAGACGATGGCCGTCATCACACGCACGTTCGCGCCGAACAAGCGTGGCGCCGCAATGGGCCTGTGGGGCGCGGTTGCCGGTGTTGCGACGCTGGTCGGTCCGCTTGCCGGTGGTGTGTTGGTCGACAATCTCGGCTGGGAATGGATCTTCATCGTCAACGTCCCGGTCGGTGTCATCGCCTTCCTCCTCGCATGGAAGCTTGTTCCGTCGTTGCCGACCAGCGAGCACAAGTTCGACATCCCCGGCGTGATTCTCAGCGCCGCAGGCATGTTCCTGCTCGTGTTCGGAATCCAGGAAGGCAGTTCGTACGACTGGAACGGATTCGTCTGGAGCCTGATCGGCGCCGGTGTGGTGTTGCTCGCGGTGTTCGTGTTCTACCAGTCGCGCAACAAGAACGAGCCCTTGCTCCCACTCGAACTCTTCAAGGACCGCAACTTCTCGCTCGCCAACGTCGCCATCACCGCGATGGGCTTCGCGATCACGTCGATGGTCCTTCCGCTGATGTTCTACACCCAGGCAGTTCGCGGACTCTCCCCGACGCAGTCGGCGCTCCTCCTCGTTCCGATGGCCGTGCTGACCGGCATTTTTGCGCCGATCATCGGCAAGCTCGTCGACAAGACGCATCCGCGCTACATCGCGGGCACCGGCTTCCTGCTGTTCGCGATCGCCCTGGGCTGGCTGGCATTGGTTATGTCTCCCGACGTCGCGATCTGGGAACTGCTCCTGCCGATCGGCCTGATCGGCTTCGCCAACGCATGCATCTGGTCGCCGCTCGCGGCCACCGCCACACACAACCTGCCTCCGATGCAGGCCGGCGCCGGCGCCGGCGTCTACAACACCACCCGGCAGGTGGGTGCGGTTCTCGGCAGTGCCGCGATCGGAGCACTGATCACCGCACGATTGGCGGCTCAGGGTCTGACCGGCGGCAGTTCCGAAGCCGGAGTGGGTCACCTACCCGAGTTCGTCCGTGAACCGTTCAGCACGGCGATGTCGGAGTCGATCTGGCTGCCCGCAGGCGTGCTGCTCATCGGCTTCGTCGCTTCGGTGTGCTTCGCTCGGCCTCTGCGCGGCGACGCACACGACGACGCGATGGCCGTCAGTGCCGAAGCGCGTCGGGAAACATCACTCCACGATTGAGATAGTCGCTCGGGTCCAGGGCTCGCTTGATCGCCCACATCGTGGCTATGTCCTCCGCAGAGAGGGCCAGGTCCAGATAGTTGCGTTTGAGCGAGCCCACCCCGTGCTCGGAACTGACGTTTCCGCCGTGATCGCGAACCAGTTCGAGGACGCTGCGGTACACGGTGTCGGCGTTCGGGCAGTTCAGGACGTTGAGGTGGATGTTTCCCTCGGCGACATGTCCGAAGAGGATCGGAATTGCCTCGGGGGCACGACTCGCGATCACCGCCGCGGCGTCCTCGGCGAAGGTGGCAAGCGAGTCCAGCGGCAGCGCCGCGTCGAATTTCAGTGGGGGACCGAACAGTCCGACCACTTCGGCGAAACACTCCCGCGCCGCCCACAAACGCGTCGAGCCGGGATCGTCGACCGCCACTGCCGGGGTCTGCGGTGGGTCGATGCGTTCGAGCAGCTCGGCCAGGTCTTCCAGCGGATCGTGGGCCGCGGACACCTCGGCGAGCAGGTACCACGGTCGCCCCGTCGGCACCGCGGCGTTCAAATGGCGTGCGGCCAATTCGAGTCCACGGCCGTCCACCAACTCCAGTGCGTCGACGCCGTCGAGAGTGCGCAACGTGCGCCCCGCGTCCACGACGTCTTGCAGTCGGTCGAAACCGGTCAGCGATGTGACGCGGTGAGTCGGTATCTTCCGTAATTTCAGGTCGACGGAAGTGACCACCCCTAGAGTTCCCTCGCTGCCCACCCACAGTGCGGGCAGGTTGTATCCGGAATTGTCGGACAACACTTTCGGTGACCGACGCACCGTGGTCCCGTCGGGGAGCACCACCTCGAGTCCGAGCACCTGTTCGGCCATGTTCCCGTATCGAACCGTGTGCAGGCCACCGGCATTGGTGGAGACCATGCCGCCGATCGTCGCAGTGTCCCGCGAGGCTATGTCGACACCGAACTTCAAACCGGCGGCGGCGGCCGCCGAATGTACCTGCGCGAGTGTCACTCCCGCACCGACGGTGATCCGACCGGCGGCAACATCGACTTCGCCGATCGCCTCGAGGCGTTCGGTGGAGAGCAGGACGTCGTCGTGCTCGGGCACCGTCCCGGCGACCAGACCGGTTCGCCCGCCCTGAACGGTGACCGGTACGCCGCGCGAGCGGCACACGTTCAGCACTGCCGAGACTTCGGCGGTATTTCCGGGTCGGACCAGAGCACTGGCGCGCCCGCTGTAGCGCCCTGTCTGGTCGGTGGAACGGGTCGCCAATACGTCGGCGTCGTCGACGACGAACCGGTGTCCCACAACGTCCGCGAGTGCATTTCTCAGACCGTCCACCCGACGATCGTAGGCCGGTTCGATGTGGCAGTGTGGCGGCATGACTGCTCCCGAATCGCATCCCACCCGTCTCGAGCGCTTCACCACCGATGGTGGTGCCGAGGTGGCTGTCCTGACGTTCGCGCACGGACCACTCAATCTGTTCGATCAGGCCATGTTCGACGCCGTCATCGCCGATGTTGCAGCGCTGACCGAAAACCCACCGCGCGCTGTGCTTCTGCGCGCCGAGGGCAAGGTCAACTCGGCCGGCGTCGACGTCCATGTGTTCGACGGACTGAACCCGGAGCAGGGAGCGGAATTGTGGCGCGAACTGTTCGCCCAGATCTGCCATCCGCTCGAGGCGTTGCCGTGCCCGGTCATCTACGCGGCGCACGGGCTGACGCTGACTGCTGCCTTCGAGATCTCCTTGGCCTGCGACATCATCCTCGCGGCGCCGAAGGCGAAGTTCGGACTGGTCGAGACAGTGGTCGGTCTGACGCCGTCCATGGGTGGACCGCAGCGTTTGGCCGAGCGCGCCGGTTCCGGACGGGCTCGGGAGTTGGTCATGACCGGCGATCTCTACGACGCCGCAACCCTGCACTCGTGGGGCGTCGTCAATGCAGTTCACGACGATGTCGATGCTGCGGCGCGTGCCCTGGCGGCCCGGTTGGCGGACGGGCCCACGCGAGCCCACGACGCCACCAAGCAGATCGTGGCGGCCTGGCGTTCCGGCGGGATCGCCCACGCGGATTCGGTGACTCCCGGGGTGTCCGGTGCGCTGTTCGCCACTGATGACCTACGCGGCGCTGTCCGCAGTTTCCTCGAGGTCGGACCGGGCAAAGCGGTCTACTCCGGAAAGTAAGTTTGCGACGATTATCGCCAGAGACCTCCACGAACTGTGATCCACGTCATATAGTCGAATGGCCGGTGGGTTGTCAGTGACGTGGAGGTATCGATGCGGTCGACGCTTGTGGAATACCCGTGTTCGACTCAGCTCCTCGCCGACGCCCGTGTCACCCGTGCGGGTGACGGGGTGCTTCGGTACAGCCAACTCGACCCGTCGCTGTCCGAACTCCTCGATATCGCCGTTCATCGATTCTCCTCACGCATCGCGGTGGAGGAGGTCGACGGCGAGCAGGTCACCTTCGCGGAGTTGTGGGCCGAGGCGTCGCGGGTCGCAGGCGGGCTGAAGTCGCGAGGCGTCGAGATCGGTGACCGTGTGGCCATTCGCGTCGCCGCCGGGGTGAGGTGGATGGAGGCGTGCCTCGGCGTCATTCTCGCCGGCGGTGTTCCAGTCTCGGTGGGTGTTCATCTGAGCGACGACGCGGCGGACTTCGTCATCGCGGACAGTGGCTCGGTGTTGGTGCTCGACGGGGAACTCCCACACGGTGTTCCGTTCATCGACGACGGTGCCGCCCCGGAGGAGATGGCGATCCTCGCGTACACCGCCGATTCTTCGGGCGAAATGCTGGGCGTCGAGTTGAGCAACGAGAACGTGCTCTCCGCCATCGTCGGCATTCTGCACTCGCGCGATTACGGCGTCGAAGGTGTGCGCAATCTGTTGGTGGACAATGACTTCAAGTCGGTACGGCAATTCGTGCACGTGCTCGCGACGTTGGTGGTCGGTGGAACGGTGGTCCTCGCCGGCGACTTCTGGCGTGAGAGTGTGCATACCGTCGACATCGTGACCGGGCGGCCCGAGGACCTGCTCGAGCCTCGGTTGCTCACCCTCGGGCCGGCGGCGCGTGCCGGTTCGAGGTCGGTGCAGTGGATCGATTGCAGCGGGTCGCCGATCACGGTCGAACAGGAAGCCAAGCTGCTGACCCTGTTCCCGGCTGCTCGGCATGTGATCGGGTGGGGCAAAACCGAGACCTGTGGGGCTGGTCTCATTCTGCCAACCGAGTCGGCACCCACCCACCTCGGAAGCGTCGGAATCGCTTTCGGTGGAATGGAAGTGGCGTTGTACGGCCCGGATGCTCCAGGTGGCTTCGGTGAGTTGCTGTGCCGTGGACCGAGTGTCACGCGTCGGTATTGGAACTCGCCGCAAGCGACCTCGACGAGGTTCACCCAGGGGTGGTTCTGCACTCACGACACCGCGCAGATCGACCCCGATGGCTTCGTCCGTATTGTCGAACGCGACGTCGCGTAGTCACGCGAGCGTGGTCGACAAACGAGAGGGACATCATGGCGGACGAGGTTCTCACCGAGCGGCGCGGGCGGACACTGATCATCACCATCAACCGGCCCGAGGCGCGTAACGCCATCAACTCGGCGGTCAGTCACGCATTGGCCGCTGCGGTCGAAGAGCTCGATGCGGACGACGATCTGTCCTTGGCGGTGCTGACAGGGGCCGGCGGAAACTTCTGTGCCGGTATGGATCTGAAGGCATTCGTGGCCGGCGAGAACGTACTCGTGCCGGGACGCGGTCTCGGATTCACGGAAGGGCCGCCGCGTAAGCCGATCATTTCGGCGGTCGAGGGCTTCGCGTTGGCAGGCGGCACGGAACTCGTGCTTGCCACCGACCTGGTGGTCGCGTCGTCCGAAGCGAAGTTCGGTATCCCGGAGGTCAAGCGAGGGCTGGTCGCAGGTGGAGGCGGATTGTTGCGCCTGCCCAAGCGGATTCCGTACCAGAAGGCATTGGAACTGGCCCTGACCGGTGACAGTTTCACAGCCGAGGAGGCCTACCGCTACGGCTTCGTGAACACGTTGACCGAGCCAGGTAAGGCGCTCGAAGGCGCGCTGGAGCTGGCTGATCGCATCACCCGCAACGGACCGCTCGCGGTTGCGGTCACCAAGGAGATCATCGTCAAGGCCGGCGGTTGGTCCGACGACGAAGCTTTCGCGAAGCAGTTGCAGGTCATGGCGCCGGTGTTCGCGTCCGAAGATGCACGCGAGGGCGCGACGGCGTTCGCCGAGAAGCGCGCCCCGGTCTGGAAGGGGCGGTAACACCGACATGGCTACACCTGTCGCAGAGCTGCACATGCACATCGAGGGTTCTCTGGAACCCGAACAGATTTACCGACTTGCCGAGCGCAATCGAATGGACTTGCCGTACAAGGACATCGACGATCTGAAGTCGAGGTACGAGTTCACCGATCTGCAGTCGTTCCTCGATCTCTACTTCGCCAACATGGCCGTCCTGCGCACCGCGGAGGATTTTGCCGACCTGACGCGAGCGTACTTCCGCCGCGCGGCTGCCGCCGGCGTCGCGCATGCCGAGTTCTTCTTCAATCCACAGGCGCACGTGGTCCGTGGTGTTCCGCTGACCGAGGTCCTGGACGGGATCATGGATGCGGTGGCATCGAGTGAGCGCGAGTTCGGGCTCAGCAGCGCGGCAATCGCCGCCATCCTCCGAGATCAGCCCGTCAAAGACGCCGAGGAGATCTTCTCCGAGATAATTCGCCTGCAGGCTCCGATCGTCGGGCTCGGACTCGACTCCGCGGAGGTCGGCAACCCGCCGTCACTGTTCGAGGACGTGTTCGCCCGCGCGCGTGCCGAGGGTTTGCACGTTGTGGCTCACGCCGGTGAAGAGGGACCGCCCGAGTACATCTGGCAGGCGCTCGACATTCTCGGCGCCGAGCGGATCGACCACGGAGTCCGGGCACTCGAGGATCCTGCCCTGATCGAGCGTCTGGTCGACGAGGAGATTCCACTGACGGTCTGCCCGTTGTCGAACGTTCGTCTGCGGGTGTTCGATTCGCTGTCGGATCATCCGCTTCGATCGATGCTCGAGATGGGTTTGATCGTCACGGTCAACTCCGACGACCCGGCCTACTTCGGGGGATATGTCGACGACAATTTCACCGAACTGGGCCGAGCCCTGGGTCTGACGGAGGCCGAGCGAGACACCCTCGCCCGGAACTCGATCAAAGCCTCGTTTGCGAGCGATGCGCGAAAAGCGGAACTACTGCGGCACTGACCGTCAGTCGCCGAGTACCTGACGCAAGTATTCGTTGTCGAACACACGATTCGCGTCGTACTTGTCTCGAACGGCGACAAAGTCGTCGAGTCGGTCGTACGTAGGACGCAGGTCGTCGACGGTCCGGTTGTGCATTTTTCCCCAATGCGGCCGGCCGTCGACGGCGCGCGCGATTGCCTCCACTGCGGCGAAGTATTCGGTTTCGGGTCGTCGGTGGTACTGGTGTACGGCGATGTATGCGGTGTCGCGTCCGTGAGCAGTGGAGAGCCAGAGGTCGTCGGCGGCAGCAAAACGTACTTCGACGGGGAATGCGACGTTGGTTCCGGACTTCTTCATCCAGCGGTCGATTTCGTGGAGTGTCTCGGTGACGTGTTCGCGGGGGATCGCGTATTCCATCTCCTTGAACTTCACCCGGCGCGAAGACGCGAATACTCGGTAGCTGCGATCGGTGAACTCGCGGGCGCCGAGCAATCGGGACGACACGTTGTTGATTCTCGGGATCGCGGCCGGTGCCAGGGTGGCAACGCGGTTGACACCTTCGAAGAGTGTGTTCGAGAGGAGTTCGTCGTCGACGAACGCGCGGACCTTGCCCACTGGATCGGGTTCGGTATCTCCGGGCAGTCGCGTATTGCTCTTCGTCAGGACACGGTCGGTGTGCGGAAACCAGTAGAACTCGAAGTGGTCCAAGCCCAGACGATCGCTCTCGAGGGTGTCCAGTATGTGAGACAGCGTGTCGGGTTCCTCGATTGCGCGAAGTGTGAATCGCGGGACGCAGGCGAGAGTGATCTTCGAAATGATGCCGATTGCGCCCAATCCGAGGCGGCCTGCTTCGAACAATTCGACGTTTTCGTCGGCGCTTGCGGTAACGACGGATCCGTCGGCGAGAACGATCTCGATTCCGCGAATCTGCGTGGCGATACCGCCGAATCGTGCGCCGGTGCCGTGTGTGCCGGTGGACGTCGCGCCGGCCAGTGACTGGACGTCGATGTCACCGAGATTGGCCATCGCATATCCGCGTTGCCACAAGGCGTCGTTGAGAGCATGAAGGCGAGTGCCTGCAAAAACAGTGACCAGCGCACCGTCGTCGGTCGGTGTGATCGAGTCGATTCCGCTCAAGTTGTCCAGGCTGACGAGGACACCGTCAGTGACCGCGACACCGGTGAACGAGTGGCCGGCGCCGACGGCCTTCACACGTTGGCCACGCGAAGCGGCCTCGGCGACCAACGACGAAAGTTCACGGGTATTTGTCGGCGTCGCAAAGCGACGCGGCGCGGCGCTTTGAGTGCCCGCCCAGTTCTGCCAAGTGTCCGAAGCCATTACGCAATAATGTACTTGGACGGTCGTCCAGGCAAGTATTGCGCGAAGATTTTGTCATTTGCGTTCTACGATCATTGGATGCTGAACAGGCTCCCGGCGGACGAACGCCGCACACAATTGGTCGAGTCCGCCTTGTCTATTGCGGAACAGCGCGGTGTCAGTTCTGTGACGGTAAGGGCGGTGGCAGAGGAGGCCGGGGTATCGCTCGGCGTCGTTCATTACTGCTTCGAGAGCAAGGAAGCGCTGATCGCGGCAATGGGTGAAACGCTCATTCTGCAGCTCAGTGCGTCGATGCAGTATGCGTTCGCGCAGGTCCGCCATGCGCCGGATCTCAGTGGCGTGCAGGGGCTCAGGGAATTGCTGCACATCGGCCTGACCGGAATGTGGCCGACCATCGAGGCAACCCCGGATCGCCAGTTGTTGACCTACGAAATTACCGCGCAGGCACTGCGTAGTCGCAATCTCGGAGCCGAACGTGCTGGGGCGGTTGCATTTGAGCAGTACCGAATCATGGATGAGCTCGCGGTGTCGTTTCTCGAAGAGTGCGCCAAGATATCGGGCACGGTGTGGACGGAGCCGTTGAGTTCGATTGCGCGACTGAGTCTTGCAATGATCGACGGCCTTGTTCTGCGATGGCTGGTCGATCGTGACTCCGACGCGACTATTGCCGAGTTCGGAGAAATGGTTCAGGTAATCGCCAACAAAGCCGTGGTCGCGCCTCAGTAGAACCGCAATCCTGGACATACGTCCAGGATTGGTGATTGACTGGTCGCACGCCGCGACGATTGGATCATCTGTGACCAGGACCCTTGATCGACTCACTGCTGCCACGCGAGAACTCGACCCGCCTCTGGCTGCTCTGGATCTGACCACACTGCGCAGTAATGCAGCCGACCTGGTGCGCCGCGCCGGTGGAACCCCGGTGCGAGTGGCGAGCAAATCGGTTCGTTGTCGGACGGTTCTGGCTGAAACTCTCGGCGACACACTGACCGCGTCCGGCGGATTCCGCGGAATCATGGCGTACTCACTGCGCGAGGCTCTGTGGCTGGTCGGGCTCGGCGCACGGGACGTCCTGATGGGGTACCCGACCGCCGATCGTGGCGCCATCGCGGATCTCGCTGCCGACGACACCGCTCTCGCATCGATCACCTTGATGGTCGACGACGATGCGCAGTTGGACCTCATTCGTTCGGCGTCGACGGGGGATGCGCCTGTCCGCGTGTGTCTCGACGTCGACGCGTCACTGCGGATCGGCCCGATCCATCTGGGCGTACGACGCTCGCCACTGCGCGAACCTGCCGCGGTCGCCGCACTCGCGGCGCGTGCGCGCCAACGCGGATTCTCCGTCGTCGGAGTGATGTTCTACGAAGCCCAGATCGCCGGCCTCCCGGACACCAGCGCTCCGATCGGTTGGGTCAAGAAGGCCTCTGCCCGCGAACTGGCGTCCAGAAGGGGCGCTGTGGTCGCGGCCGTCACCGATGCCGTGGGTGCACTCGAGATCGTCAACAGCGGCGGTACGGGGTCGCTGGAGGTCAGCTCGGCCGATCCTGTGGTGACCGAGGTAACAGCAGGCTCCGGACTGTACGTACCGACCCTGTTCGACCGCTACCGTGCCTTCCGTCCCGATCCGGCGCTGTTCTTCGCACTGTCGGCCGTGCGCAAGCCGACGCCGTCCGTCACGACCCTTTTCGGCGGCGGATACATCGCGTCGGGACCTGCCGGAGACACCCGCGTTCCGTCACCGGTCTGGCCCGCTGGTCTCAAACTGCTCCGCAACGAAGGAGCCGGCGAAGTCCAGACGCCGGTCACCGGGAAGGAAGCCGGAAACATCGCGATCGGCGACCGCGTGTGGTTCCGTCACGCCAAGGCCGGCGAGCTGTGCGAGCGCTTCGACCGCGTGTACGTGGTCGAAGCCGACGGCACCCGAACCTCGGTTCCCACCTATCGCGGCGAAGGGCAGTGCTTCGGGTAGGGCAGTGCTTCAGGTAAGACAGGCTTCGGCTAGCTCGTCAGCCTCATGAATGCACCCAGTTCGACCAATCCCGCAGGCGTACTGGGCATGTACTGCGTCAACGCGTGCGATCGAACGATGATCGCGCACCACTTGCCGCGTGAGACGGCAACATTGAGACGGTTTCGCGACAGCAGGAACGACATCCCTCGCGGGACGTCCTCGACGGCAGATGCGGCCATCGACACGATTGCCACCGCAGCCTCGCGGCCCTGGAACTTGTCGACGGTCCCGACCTCGACCTCCGTGAGACCGGCCTCGGTGAGATCGCGCTCGACGGTGCCCACCTGGGCGTTGTACGCCGCGACCACGAGAATGTCCGACTGCTCCAGCGGCCTGGTTCCCTCGAACTCGCTCGGGTCGGTCCAAGGCGTGCCGAGAAGGCCCTGGATCTGGCGAACGATTTCCTGGGACTCTTCCGGGGAGTAGGTGGAATTGCCGCGGTGATCGACGAACACCGTGTGTACTCCGGCAGCGAGTCCGTCGAGTTTTCTTGCCGCACTGACGGTTTCCTGGGAACGCAGCTTGCCCTCGTACGACAATGCGGACACGGGCGCACACAAATCCGGGTGCATCCGCCACGTTTTCTCGAGGAAGTAGCCGAGTTCGGGTGGCAGTGCGCCGTGTCCCTCGGCGAGCCAACCGAGTGCCGATTCGTCGACAGGTTCGGGGTGAGTACCTTGGCTCACCTGCGGCAACTGCTGCGGGTCGCCCAGCAGCAACAGGTTTCGCGCGGAAATCGCGACGGCAATGGTGTTCGCCAGCGCGAATTGACCTGCCTCGTCGACCACGAGCAAGTCCAAACTGCCGGCGGGAACACGATCGGTATTCGCGAAGTCCCATGCAGTGCCGCCGATGACGCAGCCGACGCCTTCCGCTTCGGCGATGAATCCGGCGTATTCCTCGGACGCGATGTCCTGCCATTCCGCGGTCTTGCTGCGGCTGCCCTTCTTTGCGACCAGTGCGGGGTCCACGCCGGCCTTCAGAATGCCGCCAAGCATGTTCTCGACCACCGAATGTGATTGTGCCACCACGCCGATTCGCCAATGGTGTTGTTCGATCAGTGTCTTGACGACACGAGCGCCCGTGTAGGTTTTGCCGGTACCGGGAGGACCTTGCACCGCCACGTAGGAATCGTCGAGGTCGAGAAGTGCGGCGGTGATGGCGTCGGCGTAGTTGTTGTCGGTGCCGACAGGTGGCAGCGGTGAACCCGAGAGGGTTCTCGGGGTGCTGCGCCTGAGAATGTCGACTGCCGCGATGTGTGGCAGTTCGGGCAGGCTCTCGCTGGCGTCGGACGCGGCAGCGGCGATGGACTTCTCCATGCGTCCGGTGGGAATCGGACGACCAGGTGCCAACGCGACCGGGGAATCGATGTATTCGTCACCGCTGAGCAGTTCTTCCACGGTGACCACGTCGAGCCCTTCGGACTTGACCACGGCGGTGACCTTGACGCTGCTGGTGCCGCGTTGGGTGGGGTTCTCGCTTGCAACGGCATCGGGGGAGGGGGTTGCGTAGAGAGCGAACAAATCACTGCCCGGACTCAAAGATGTTCCGGTGCCGAAACTTCCGGTCAACTGGATGTGGCGACGAAACTTCTTCTGCCGCGCGGTGCTCTTGTGCCAGTCCGTTTCGATTTCGGACTGCTCGACCACCATGACGTCGCGGATGTCCACGAGGTCTTCGATCGGTGTGACCAATCGGTCGAAGTGGGCCCACCAGTACGGCTTCCGCTCGCGATTGTGGTAACCGACTGCTGCGGCCAATAGAGCAGCAGCCTGCTGATCGGGGGTGCGTGTCGAACCGGCCTTGTGGCCGGCGAAGTCGCGGAGTGCGATTTCCGATTCGGTGAGTTCTTCGAGTGGAATCTTGATCTGTCCGGTCGGCTCTCGAAGTTCGACACCATGTTCTGCGGCGCGCTCGGCGAGCCAATCGCGCAGGCGGAGAGTGGATTCGCAGTCGTACTCGTTGTAGTCGGAGATGCCCTGAAGAAGTTCCCTGGCCTGGTCGGCTTGTCCGCCGTCGCGCAATTCGCAGTAGTCGGCATAGGCGACGACCGAGCCGGCGGCGTTGGTCACGTCACCGTCACGGCCGTGCTCACCCATGTAGAGCGGCTCGAGTTTCTTGATGCTGTACGAGCGTTGTCCGATCCGCAGGCACGCGCGGACGATCGGGTACAGGTCGACGAGCACGTTCTCGCTGAGCAGGGTGTCCACGGTCTGCTCGCCGACACCGTGACGTGCGGCCAAGCGCAACAGCGCCGATTTCTCGTACGCGGCGTAGTGGTAGATGTGCATGCCTGGATGAGCTTCTCGACGCGCGGTGACGTAATCGAGGAAGTCGAGGAGCGCCTGGCGCTCACCCTCGCGATCGTGTGCCCAGAACGGCTTGAACACGTAGTCGTCCGCAGGCCCTTCGACCACACCGAACAGATACTCCAACCCCCAATCGGTGGACCCGTCCTCGGCCCAGAGCGGATCGCCCTCGAAGTCGAAGAAGATGTCGCCGTCGTCGGGGATGGGGAGTCCGCCGAGCGCCGAGGGTTCGTAGACCTCGAATTCGGCGTCGCCGGACAGTTCC
This sequence comes from Rhodococcus sp. Ni2, assembly GCF_021352185.1. NCBI lineage: Bacteria > Bacillati > Actinomycetota > Actinomycetes > Mycobacteriales > Nocardiaceae > Rhodococcus > Rhodococcus sp. Ni2. The sequence goes on along the minus strand of NZ_WOXZ01000001.1, from coordinate 208,950 downwards.
TGGCGTAGTTGAACCGCTGCCTGTGCACGGAGCTTGTCGAGTGTTTCCCGGCGGATTCCCTCGACTGGGCCGGTGCTCGCGGCGAGTTCGTCAATTGTCGTGATCCCCGAGACGATCAGCTGTTCACGCTGATTGCCGCGGACACCCGCAACCAGCAGCAGGTCTCGATGGCTTTCGACCTCGACGCTGCAGGTGTCGCATCGACCACAACGCAGGTACCGATCGTCGAGCCACTGTGTCGGTTTCCCCTCGGCGCGGTGCTCGTCGAGGACTCGTTCGAGTTCAGCTCTACGTGCCGCGAATACCGGCGCGATGTCTCCGATGTCGTGCGACGACGTGCTGCCGTCGCCTAGCAGTAGATGAACTTGATCGGATGCGGCAATTGCATTGCGCTCCAACGCATCCGCGTATGCGGCGAGTTGTAGAAGTGCCGACACCTTGGCGTGCCGGGAGAGCTTGCTGTCGTAGACCGCGTAGGTGTCGCCTTCGCGGACGAGGAAATCGCAGAACCCGAGGAATCGGCCGTCGAAAAAGGTTCCCTGATAAATGACCGGCGCGCCCGATCGTGCTGCCTCGACGGTGGCCAACGTGGCAGCGGTCAGGCCTGCGCGTGAGTGTTCCGGTCGCGGCATGACGACGACGCCGTCTCCGTGCTGATCGATGAACTTCTGAAGCTGTTCGCGCTCGTGCGAGTCGCCGAGGCTCGACGTCCGTTCGAGCATCGGATCCGCCTCGGCGGCCTCGGCCGCGATCAGACCGGTTCGGGCGTCGAGTTGCCGCAGCAGTGCGAACTCGCACGAGGCCGCAGCCGAGAGGTCGCTGGCGCTGTAGACGATCTGATCATCGAGTAGGAACACAGGGCGATTGTGCCATCGCTCACCGACAAGGCAACCCACCAGTAATCGCTCACGAGCCGCGGATATCGGTAGCGGCGTGCAGAATGACGATCATGCCTTTCTTCGACGGACGAACCGGTCAGGTGCACTTTCGGCATTGGCCGGCGGCAGGGGGTGCGGTGCCCACGGTGTCACTGGTCTTTCTGCACGGTCTCGGCCAGCACAGCGGCCAGTATCACCGCTTTGCGGGCGCAATGACGGCGTCGGGGATCGACGTGTGGGCGATCGATCACACCGGGCACGGTTTGTCAGAGGGTGATCCGGGAGTCGGGGCTCCGCTCTCCGATCTTGCTGCCGATGCAGCCGCGCTCGCTGACATCGCTTTGGCGGAACTGCCCGAAGTCCCGCAGGCGGTGATGGGCCATTCCTTGGGTGCGGTGACGGCGCTGACGATGCTGGCTCATCGCGATCACGATTTTGCCTCCGCAGTGCTGTGCGGCATTCCACGCAGTGCGGTCGAGCAACACGGGTGGGCGGAACTCTCCGACGCGGGCATCCCAGTCCTGGTCGTTCACGGTACCGACGACCGGATCGCCCCGGTCGATCCCGTCCGGGACTGGGCGCGGACGCTGCGCAACGTCGAGATGCGCGAGTTCGAGGACGCCGGTCACGACCTGCTGCACGAGAAGGTTCACGCCAGTGTCACCAACGTCAGCCGTGAATTCCTTCTCGCGCATTCCAGGTAGTCCTCTCAGGAGAGCGCGCCGAGCACCTCTTTCGACGTGACGGGGTGCGAGAACATCGGGTAGTCGTAGGTGATCGCGTTCTCGTGTTCGGCGACCGAAGTTCCGGCTACACAATCGGTGAGTGTGATGACCCGGTAGCCGTTCTCGTATCCGGTGCGCATGGTCGATTCGACGCAGCAGTTGGTCAGGAAACCGCCGAGAAGTATCGTGCGAATTCCTTTGCTACGCAGAATGAAATCGAGGTTGGTGCTGGCAAAAGTGTCGAGTCCACGCTTGCCCTCGATGACGATGTCGCCGTCTTTTGGAGTGAGGTCGTCGACGATCGCAGCTCCCCAGGAACCCTTCACGAAGGCCTTTCCGTCGACGACGCCCTTGAGGATTCCGTACGGATGCGAGGTGATTTCGTTGTACCCCTCGGCGAAGGTGATCGGTGCGTGCATCACGGTGACACCCGCCGCACGGGCCGCATCGACCAGCGCGGCGGTGTTCGCGAGGAGTCCGTTCGATTCCATGACTGGTGCGACGGCCTCGTGAAGAACACCGCCCTCGGTGGTGAAGTCGTTCTGGTACTCGATGAGCACGACGGCGGTGGTCGCGGGATCCAATTCGAGCTTGTCGGTCATGGTCGGCACCTTCTCTGTTGTGGTCCGGGTCACGAATCTCCTCAATTAAACAGTTTGTCAGACAAGCAGGCAAGGGGTGGTAGCGTCGCGGCATGGATACGACTCCGTTGTCGCGCATGCCGCTCAGCCTTGCCGTGTCGGGACGAATCCGCGCTGCCATTCTCGACGGTTCACTCCCGGTCGGTGAGGCATTGCCCACCGAACAGGAACTTGCACAGACGTTCTCGGTGGGTCGATCGACGGTCCGTGAGGCCCTTCGGGTCCTGCAAGCGCAGGGATTGTTGACCGGCGCGGACACCACTTCTACTGCCAGGCCTCGGGTGACGCACGAGCATACGGCCGATTCCGCGGCCACAGCTCTCAGCACGGCGTTGCAGGTGGGTGCAGTTCCATTGGGCGATCTTGTCGAATTGCGAGTGCTGCTCGAAGCTGCTGCGCTGCGCACTGTCGTCGCGGTGCCGAACGGCGCCCGGGATGCGATCGAGCGGATGCGCGTCGCAACCCTTGCCGACGACTCGGTCGCATTCCACGACGCCGATGTCGACTTTCACGTTGCGCTGGCCGGAGCCGGCGGGAACAAGGCGTTCGGGTTGGTCATGACGGTTCTCCGCGACAGCATCGCCGGCTACCTGCTGAGTGAACTCGACTCGCGCGAGAACTCGGCGGCCACGCTCGGCGCACTGCTGGCAGAGCACGAGGGTATCGCCGACGCGATCGAGCGCGGCGCAGCTGACGAGGCCGCCGTTTTGGTCGAGCGCCATGTGCGCGGATTCTACGAAGGACGAACAAAATGACCACGAGTATCGATCTGTTGGGCGAGCGTCTGCAGAAAGCGGTGGGGGACAGGGCGACAACCGATCCCGACCGAATGGGTGCGTACGTCCGGGATCAATCACTGCTCACCGCAGCCGGAAGGCCCGCCGCGCTGGTCAAGGCGAAGACGGTCGACGACGTCGTTGCGGTCATGGCGGTGGCCCACGAACTCGCCGTTCCGGTGGTGACACGAGGGGCAGGTACCGGGTTGGCCGGCGCCGCCAACGCACTTGACGGATGCATCGTCTTGAGCGTCGCGGGCATGGATCGAATTCTCGAGATCGATCCTGCCGCGCGCACCGCCACGGTGGAGCCCGGAGTGATCAACGGTGACCTGGCGGAAGCTGCTGCACAGCAGGGTCTTTGGTACGTACCGGATCCGGGAAGCCGGTCCATCTCGAGTATCGGCGGCAACCTGGCGACAAATGCAGGCGGCATCTGTTGCGCCAAGTACGGCGTCACCGGTGATCACGTCGCGGCCCTGACAGCGGTACTGGCGGATGGGCGTGTGATCCGTACCGGTGCACGAACGCGCAAAAACGTTGCGGGGCTGGACCTGACACATCTGCTCGTCGGGTCGGAGGGCACTCTCGCGGTCATCGTCGAAGCCACGATGCGGTTGCGTACGGCGCCCACTGCCGCGACCACCGTCGTTGCGTTCTTCGATTCCGCGGAGTCCGCGATCGACGCCGTCCTCGCCGTGTCGGCGGTGGCCGAACCGTGTCAGATGGAGTTGATGGACGACGTCACCATCGGCGCCGTCAATCGGCTGACCAAGATGGGGCTGGACGAATCGGCCGGGGCGATGCTGCTCATCCAGTGCGACGGTAGGTCGGCGGCCGCCGAGGCAGCGGACTGCGCCGCGGCGTGCGAAAGCGCCGGGGCCCGAGAGGTTTTCCACACCGACGATCCGGTGGAAGGTGAAGAGTTCACCGCCGCGCGCCGCATGGCCTTGCCGGCTCTCGAGGCGTTGGGCACGGTACTTCTCGACGACGTCGCGGTGCCGGTGCCGGCGTTGCCGTCCATGTTGGAATGCATTCGTGAAGCGGCCGATCGCCACGGCGTCACGATCGGAACCTTCGGTCACGCCGCCGACGGCAATCTCCACCCGACCATCGTGTTCGACGCTGCCGAATCGGGTGCGCAGGATCGTGCGCGCGGAGCTTTCGACGACATCGTTGCCGGCGCACTGGCGTTGGGCGGAACGATCAGCGGTGAACACGGTATCGGGGTTCTCAAAGCGCCGTACATGGCGGACATGGTCGGCCAGACCGAACGCGAAATGATGCTTGCAGTCAAGGCCGCATTCGATCCGAAGAACGTTCTCAATCCCGGACGAGGTATCTGAGCGGTTCGTCCGTGCCCCAGTCGCCGGAAATTGCGCTACCAGACGAACGTGTTGCCGCACGACGCTTTTCAAGTGACGATGGCCCTCATGAAGCTGTTGATGCTCGGAGGAACACGGTTCCTCGGCCACGCTCTCGTCGATGCCGCTTTGGCTCGGGGCTGGGAGGTGACAGTGCTCCATCGTGGGCTCACCGGAGCGCCACCACCTACAGCGGAGGTCCTGTTCGCGGATCGCACCGATCAGCGTGCGATGGTTGATGCGCTCGGTGATCGTCGATGGGATCTTGTCGTCGACACCTGGTCGGGTAGCCCCCGAGTGATCGGGGAAAATGCGCGCGTCTTACTCGGTCACGTCGACCGGTACGCATACATCTCCAGTGGATCCGTCTACCAATGGGGCTTGCACGTAGACGAGACCTCACCAGTGGTGGCCGCATCTGCGACCTCCGATGACTACAGCGATTACGCGTCCGCCAAACGCGGGGCCGAACTCGCTGTCCTGGAATCCTTCCCGGACGCGTTACTCGCGCGGGCAGGGTTGATCCTCGGCCCGCGCGAGGACATCGGGCGGTTGCCGTGGTGGCTGCAGCGTATCGCGGCGGGCGGACGTGTCGTTGCTCCCGGAGTGCCGACCAGACCGTTGCAGTACGTCGATGCCCGCGACATCGCAACCTTTGTCCTGTCCGGACTGGCCGCCGGGATCAGCGGGGCATACGACGTCATCAGCCCGTCCGGCCACACCACTACCTCCGGACTCCTCCAGGCGTGCGTGGTTGCCACCGGTTCGGACGCTGAACTCGTGTGGATCGACGAGGACAGGCTGGCGGCCGCTGGAGCGCAGCCGTGGACACAACTTCCGTGTTGGGTGCCGCAGGAGGGTGAGTTCGCGGGCTTCCTCGAAGCCGACACCGCCAAGGCGGGGCAAGCAGGGCTGCGGTGCCGGCCCGTCGAAGACACCGTGCGCGATACCTGGGAGTGGATGCAGCGGGAAACTCTGCCGACTCAGCGGGAGGATCGTGCGGTGCACGGCCTTCCATCCGAGATCGAAAAGGAACTACTCTCCGCCGGACAGTGAAACGAGTCTGGCCCGGTTCGCATTCGAACCGGGCCAGACTCGTGAAAGACGATCGATCAGGCGTACAGGTCGCTGATCTTGGTCTTGTGAGCTTCGTGAATGATGTTGCGCTTGAGCTTGAGCGTCGGCGTCAATTCACCGGTCTCCTGGGTGAAGTCGACCTCGAGGATCGTGTACTTCTTGATCTGCTCGGGGTTGGAGACCTTCTTGTTCGCGTCGGCAACGGCCGAGTCGATCTCGGCGATCAGGTCGGCGTTCTTCACCAGATCGGCAATCGGGGTGCCGGCGGGCAGGCCGTTGCGTTCGACCCAACCGGGCAGAGTCTCCGGATCGAGGGTGATCAGTGCACCGATGAACGGCTGACCGTCGCCGACGACGAGGCACTGGCTGATCAGAGCGTGCGCACGCAGGGAATCTTCGAGGCCTGCCGGTGCGACGTTCTTGCCGCCCGCGGTGACGATGATTTCCTTCTTGCGTCCGGTGATGGAGACGTAGCCCTCGTTGTCGATCGAGCCGAGGTCGCCGGTGTGGAACCAGCCGTCGACGATGGATTCGGCAGTGGCCTTCTCGTTGTGCCAGTAGCCGGCGAACACGACCGGGCCCTGCAGGAGGAGTTCGCCGTCCTCGGCGATCCGTGCTGCATGGCCGTTGATCGGCTTGCCGACGGTGCCGACGCGCTGCGCGCTCGAGGTGTTGACGGTGATTGCGGCGCTGGTCTCCGTGAGTCCGTAGCCCTCGTAGATCGGGATGCCGACGCCGCGGAAGTAGTGGCCGAGGCGCGCGCCGAGGGCTGCGCCACCGGAGACTGCACGCTCGCACTCGCCACCCAGAGCTGCGCGCAACTTCGAGTAGACGAGCTTGTCGAATACCGCGTGCTTGAGCTTGAGTGCCAGTCCGGGGCCACCCTTTTCGAGGGATTCGCTGTATTCGATGGCGGTGGCAGCAGCCTTGTCGAAGATGCTGCCCTTACCGCCGTCGACTGCCTTCTGGCGAGCCGAGTTGTACACCTTCTCGAACACGCGGGGCACCGAGAGGATGAAGTTGGGCTTGAAGCCGGCGAACTGCTCGAGCAGCGTCGTCAGGTCCGACGTGTGGGCGACGGTGACCTTGGCGTCGAAAGCGCCGAAGGAGATCGCTCGCGCGAATACGTGGGCAAGCGGCAGGAACATCAGAGTCTTCTTGCCGGGGACCATGGACTCCGGCATCGCCAGGCGGCAGGCGTTGGACTCGGCGTAGAAGTTGGAGTGCGTCAGCTGGACACCCTTGGGGCGTCCGGTGGTTCCGGAGGTGTAGATCAGGGTCGCGGGCGAGGCAGCGGTGACCTGGTGACGACGAGTGTGCAGTTCTTCGTCGGTGATTGCCGAACCGCGACTGGACAGCTCGTCGATCGCACCCGACTCGATGACAAGAACCTCGCGGAGGGCTTCTGCGCCGTCGGTGACTTCCTTGTGAGTCTCCGCGTGCTTGGCCGTTTCGACGACCAGAAGTGTTGTCGCTGAATCCTCGAGGATCCACTGCGCCTGATCAGGGGAGGAGGTCTCGTAGATCGCGACGGTGCATCCGCCTGCAGTCCAGATGGCGTAGTCGAGAACGACCCACTCGTAGCGAGTCGCTGACAGGATAGCGACGCGGTCGCCGAGCTCGACACCTGACGCGATCAGGCCCTTGGCAACTGCGGAGACCTGCTTCGCGAATTCAGCTGCAGTGACGTCGACCCATCCACCGTTCGACGGCCTCTTGAACGGCACGAATGTGGGGTCTTCTTCGGCGTGACGGAACACGGAGTCGGCCATGGATACGTTCTCCGGAATTGAGAACGACTGTGGAACTGAGAACTCGCGCACTATTGACCCCTCCAGTGACTACTGACATTTCTGATGTGCATTGCATCACATTAGTCGTCATTTTGCACTGTCGTTACTATTCGGTAGAACTGGTCGGGCGCTGACCTGCAGTTTAGTGTGACCGCCTGTTTATAGGTACTCAGGCGACGTGTTGGAGCGTGCGACCGTGCACGGACAGCCACCGCCGAATTGCGTAGTCCAATCGGTCCGGATCCACTCCGAGTTGCTCTGCAGTAGCTGCAAGGATCTCCGAGGTGTCTCCCGGCAACTCGGTGGTGCCGAGTGTCGCGCTGATGAAGGTGTCGGCAGCGGTCCCCAGATCGGTGTGCGGAATTCCGGCCAACATCAACAGGTGGGCCCAGGTCACTTCGGAACCGTCTCCGCACGCGTCCACCCAGGCATGGTGAACGGCGTCGAGAGCGTTGTCGGAATCGGCGGCCGACAGCAGGTCCTCGACGCTGTTGATCCGCAAGTGATGGAGTTTCTCGGCGACCTGTTGGATGTGCCGTGCCTCGATCGGGACACCCGTCGCCGTGTAGCGACGCTTGTACGAGCCGATCTTGCCTGCCCACTGGTCCGAACTGCCGGCTTCCTCGAAGGTGCGGAGTAGTTCACGTGCGCCATCCGTGACGGGTTTGTCCTCGCGGGCTTTCCGGTACGCCAAGTAGCGATCGACGACGGTCACTTCGCTGTGACCCGACGTGGACTGAACGGATTCGATGATGCACAGGGCGAGGCTCTGTCGATAAGCGTCTGACGCAACCCAGGCGGAAGGGTCGCCCAGGCGGTCACGGCACGCAGCTGCGACGGCGTCGACGGTATCGGTCGAGATGGTCACGGTTCCTCCAGAAAGCCGAATTCTTTTTGTTCCATTTGGGCTATCGGCACCGAGGAGCGAAATGTTGCACACATCACAAATTCTCAGAGATCTCTTGGACTGTGCTCAGGCTGGAGAGGTGTGCACTCAGGCGAGGAAGGACAGCACTTCGTCGTCGCTGAGTTGATGAAAGTCCTCGAATGCAGCACCGACGCCGCCTAACAGGGCAGGAACGAAGGGGCAGACGACCCGATCGGCGGAGCACGCGATCACTCTCATGGCTTCGGGGGACGCTACTGGGACCGCGACGATCACGGCGGCAGCACCCGCGGTGCGCGCGCATCGGCAGGCAACGGCGGCACTCGCGCCCGTAGCCATTCCGTCGTCGACGATCACCGCAGTGCGTCCGTGGAGGGAAACCGGGGTCCGCCCCTCGCGCAGGAGATGCGCCCGCCGTTCCAATTCGGTTCGCTCGTTGCGTTCGACGGCGACGAGTTCTCTTTTCGAGACGCGAACCGCTGCGATGACGTCGTGGTTGAGGACCCGCACGCCGCCCTCACCGATAGCGCCCATCGCCAGTTCCGGGTTGTACGGACTGCCGAGCTTGCGCACCACCACGACGTCGAGCGGAGCGTTCAGTGCCGCAGCCACCTCGGCTGCGACCGGAACTCCGCCGCGCGGGAGTCCGAGAACGACGGGCTTGTCGATACGCAAGGTCTCGAGCCGCCCGGCCAGAAATTTGCCGGCGGAAGATCGATCCCGATACTGGGTCACTGCGTTGTCCTCGAGAAGCTCGAACCCCGACCAGTTCGACGCTACTCGCTGCAGGTCACCGCGACGAGACTGTGAACCTCCGCAGCGCGAGAGCAGGATTCTTCTCGCGTACCTCGGCGATGCGAGCAGCCGAAACGAGTGCGGTGGTGACCCCGACCTGCTCGCCAAGGGAACACATCACGACGCCCATCGGGTCGACGATCATGCTGGCACCCGCGCCGCCGCGCGCGCTCTGATCTGCCGCTGCGATGTACATCGTGTTCTCGATGGCCCGGGCGCGCACGAGAGTGGTCCAGTGGTCTTCCTTGAGCGGCCCCGGCACCCACTGGGCGGGCAGGAGCAAGATGTCTGCGCCGACGTCGACGATGCGCCGGGTGACTTCCGGGAAGCGCAGGTCGTAGCAGGTCTGGAGGCCGAAGGAAAGGCCGTCGCACCCGAAAGTCTGCGGTTCGGTGATCGCGCCCGCGCGTATCACGGCCGACTCCTGGTAACCGAAGGCGTCGTAGAGATGCAGTTTCCGGTAGGTCGCCACCAGTTCGCCGTTCGGGTCCATCGCGACGAGGGTGTTGGAGATTCTGCTCACGTCGTCGATCCGCTCGTTCATTCCTGCCACGAGGAAGATTCCGAACTCCGCGGCGACCGACGCCAGCGCCGAACCGAATTCGCCGTCCAGGTCCTCCGCGGACTCGATCAAACGCTCATCCGTCTTCGGTGCGGTGAACATCGAGTATTCCGGCGCCACGACAACTTTCGCGCCGCGTGCTGCTGCATCGGAAGCCAGTGATCGCAGTGATTCGAGGTTGGCTTTCTTGTCCGTCCCCGGGGCGAATTGGGCAATCGCGACAACGGTCTGGGAGGGGGTGGCTGCGGTGGCTTCGGTCATGCTTCCTACGCTAGGCGAAACCCGCTGGGAGGGTGGATCTGTCGTAAATGCACCCCCGGTATGTCGTCGTGTCTATACTCTATCCGCTAAACTGCTGGTCAAATGAGTGATATTGAGCGTGACCCCGAACCCCCAACATTTGCCGACCTCGACATCGATGATCGGGTACTGAAGGCACTGTCAGACGTGGGCTACGAGTCGCCCTCGCCCATTCAGGCTGCCACCATTCCGCCGCTGCTCGAAGGCAAGGACGTCGTCGGTCTCGCACAGACCGGTACCGGCAAGACCGCAGCCTTCGCAGTTCCAGTCCTGTCGCGGATCGACACGTCGATCAAGCAGACCCAGGCGCTGGTGCTTGCTCCCACGCGTGAGCTGGCGCTTCAGGTTGCCGAGGCCTTCGGCAAGTACTCCGCGCACATCCCCGGACTCAACGTCCTGCCGATCTACGGTGGCCAGAGCTACGGCGTCCAGCTGTCCGGACTGCGCCGCGGTGCGCACGTCGTCGTCGGTACGCCTGGTCGTGTCATCGACCATCTCGAAAAGGGCACCCTGGATCTGACCAATCTCAAGTACCTCGTTCTGGACGAGGCCGACGAGATGCTCAAGATGGGCTTCCAGGAGGACGTCGAGCGCATCCTCCGCGACACCCCCGGCGACAAGCAGGTCGCTCTGTTCTCGGCAACGATGCCCGGCTCGATTCGCCGGATCTCGAAGCAGTACCTGAACAATCCGGTCGAGATCACCGTCAAGTCCAAGACGTCGACCGCCTCGAACATCACGCAGCGCTACATTCAGGTTGCTCATCAGCGCAAGCTCGATGCACTGACCCGAGTCCTCGAGGTCGAGGCATTCGAGGCGATGATCATCTTCGTCCGTACCAAGCAGGCCACCGAAGACCTGGCGGAGAAGCTGCGGGCCCGCGGGCACTCGGCTGCCGCGATCAACGGCGACATCGTCCAGGCACAGCGTGAGCGGACCATCGGTCAGCTCAAGAACGGCGCCCTCGACATCCTCGTCGCGACCGACGTTGCTGCTCGAGGCCTCGACGTGGATCGAATCTCCCACGTCGTCAACTACGACATCCCGCATGACACGGAGTCGTACGTCCACCGCATCGGTCGTACCGGCCGCGCCGGTCGTCAGGGTGACGCGTTGCTGTTCGTCGCCCCGCGTGAGCGTCATCTGCTCAAGTCCATCGAGAAGGCGACCCGTCAGCCGCTTGCGGAGATGCAGCTTCCCAGTGTCGACGACGTCAACGCCCAGCGCGTGGCCAAGTTCGGTGACTCCATCACCGAGAGCCTGGCCTCGGAGAATCTCGCGATGTTCCGCAAGATGATCGAGGACTACGACCAGGAACACGACGTTCCGCTCATCGACATCGCTGCCGCTCTGGCGTTGCAGTCGCGCGACGGCGAAGCATTCTTGCTTTCTCCCGAGCCGCCGGCACCGCCGCGTCGTGAGCGCGAGCCTCGTGAACCACGTCCTCCGCGTCGTTTCGACGACGGACCGGCCCCGCGCTCGCGTGGGCCCGAGGGCCAGGAGTTGGCTGCTTACCGCATCGCCGTAGGCAAGCGTCACCGCGTCGTTCCGGGTGCCATCGTCGGTGCCATCGCCAACGAGGGTGGGCTTCGTCGAAGCGACTTCGGGCACATCAGCATTCGCCCGGATCACAGCATCGTCGAGCTGCCGGCCGACCTCTCCAACGAGACTCTCGAAGCTTTGCGTCGCACACGCATCTCCGGCGTCCTGATCCAGCTGCAGCCTGATTTCGGGCCGCCGCAGGGACGTCCGAGTGGCCGTGGAGACCGTGGTGGCCGGGACGATCGCGGTGGACGTGACGACCGCCGCGGTGGCGGACGCGATCGCTACAACGACTGACCTACAGCTTCAACGACTGACATAAAGACTGAAACAGGCGCTGCCCTCCGCGAGGAGGACAGCGCCTGTTTTCTGTGTGTGTGTGTGTGTGGGCAAGGCGCTGCGCGGTATCAGATCGGCGTCGGTGCGAGGGCGCCGTTCTTCCGGGCGTTGGTGTCGAACTGCGTGCGGTACAACTCGGCGTAGCGGCCGCCGCGCGCGAGCAGTTCCTCATGGTTGCCGCGCTCGACGATCTGGCCTGCCTCGACGACAAGGATCAGGTCCGCGGAACGGATCGTCGACAATCGGTGAGCGATCACCACCGCAGTCCGCCCGGCGAGTGCTTCGCCGAGTGCTTCCTGAACCGCAGCTTCCGACGTCGAGTCGAGATGCGCGGTGGCCTCGTCCAAGATGACGACGCGAGGCTGGGCCAGGAGCAGGCGTGCGATGGTCAGGCGTTGACGCTCGCCGCCCGAGAGGCGGTAACCGCGTTCACCCACCACGGTCTCCAGTCCGTCGGGCAGCGACGCAACCAGGTCGGTGAGCCGTGCGCGCTCCAGAACCTCACGCAGATCTTCTTCGGTGGCATCCGGTCGCGCAAGGAGCAGGTTGGATCGAAGGCTCTCGTGGAACAGGTGCCCGTCCTGCGTGACCATGCCGACGGTCTCCCGGATGGAATCGGCACTGAGGTCGCGGACGTCGACGCCGCCCAACTCGACCGAACCGGAGTCGATGTCGTAGAGGCGCGGAATCATCTGCGCCACGGTCGACTTTCCGGCACCGGACGTGCCGACCAAGGCGACCATCTGTCCTGCTTCGGTGCGGAACGACAGGTCGTGCAACACGTCCTCGCCGCCGCGGGTGTCGAGGATCGCGACTTCCTCCAGGGACGCGAGAGACACCTTGTCCGCGGATGGGTAAGCAAAAGTGACGTTCTTGAACTCGACGGACACCGGGCCCTGCGGCACCGTGCGTGCATCGGGCTTCTCGGTGATGAGCGGCGCCAGATCGAGAATCTCGAATACCCGCTCGAAGCTGACCAGGGCGCTCATGACGTCCACCCGGGCGCTGGCCAGTGCGGTCAACGGTGAGTACAGCCGCGTCAACAACAGTGCCATCGCCACGACGGCGCCGGCGTCCAACTGTCCGCGCAGCGCGTAGAAGCCGCCGAGTCCGTAGACGAGGGCAAGAGCAAGGGCCGAGACCAGCGTCAGTGCTGTGACGAAGACGGACTGCAGCATTGCGGTCCGGACTCCGATGTTGCGCACACGCCTGGCGCGAACCGCGAACTCCGCAGATTCTTGCGACGGGCGGCCGAACAGCTTGACCAGAGTCGCGCCGGGAGCGGAGAACCGCTCCGTCATCTGGGTGCTCATGAGCGAATTATGGTTGGCTGCTTCACGATTGAGTGCTGCAAGTTTTGCGCCCATGCGCCGTGCGGGGATGACGAAGATCGGGAGAAGTAGCAGCGCGAGGACGGTGATCTGCCAGGAGATCCCGAGCATGACGATCAGCGTGATCACCAGGGTGACCAGATTGCTGACCACTCCGGACAAGGTGTCGCTGAAGGCGCGCTGAGCGCCGATGACGTCGTTGTTGAGACGGCTGACCAGTGCTCCGGTTCGAGTTCTGGTGAAGAACGCGATGGGCATCTTCTGGACGTGATCGAAGACGGTGGTGCGCAGATGCAGGATCAGGTCTTCGCCGATGCTGGCCGAGAGCCACCGGGTCAACAGTCCCAGAGCGGCTTCGAGAAGTGCAACCAGTGCGATCAGGGCGGCAAGTTTGACGACCACGTCGACGGCGTCGCCGCCGACTATCGCGTTGACCACGCGCCCGGCCAGGACAGGTGTTGCCACGGCAAGCGCAGCAGTGACGACACTCAGTACGAGGTACCAGCTGAGGTTGCGTTTCTGTGGAACTGCGAACGTCGCGATCCGCTTCAGTGTCGCCTTCGAGAACGGGCGCCGATCTTCTTGCGCGTGCATCGCGTTGTACATCGCGTTCCACGCGGTGACTTCCATACTCATGACTTCGCCCCTCCGGTCGCCGGCCACGAAGATTACGTGGCCGGTACGACACGAAGGTAGAACCTCAACCAAACTTCAGGTCAAGTGCGGCCTCAGCGGGCCACGTCGACCACCACGCGAGGAGGGTCGCTGAGCGTCGTGACCGTGAACGGCTGCTTCTCGGTCACGCCGATGAACGACTGCGTGACTCCCTCGAAGACGTTCGACCCGTTGACCTCGGTCACGACTCCGCCGACGCCGGGGACCGGGTTGGGGCCGGAGTACTGCTCGACTCCGCTGTCGAAGGGATATGCGGAACCGTCGATCAGGACCTGGATCACTGCGGCACCCTTGATGTCCACGGGCTTACCGCTGCCTTCCTGCGTCGCCGCGTCGACGTACTTGACGCGCCAACCGGGTGTGCCGGCTCCGCCCATTTCGTAGACGACACGATCGAATCCGTCGTGCTCGCCCACTCGGATGTCGACGACGGTGAGCTTGGATTCGGTGCCCGCAGCCGACGTCTTGTCGGAGCTGTCCGTCGGGACTGGTTCTGTGGTCGACGCTGCTGCACTCGAGGTCGAGGTCGAGGTGACGGCCGAGGTGGCTGCCGTGGGAGTGGTCTCCGCGTCCTGCGAACAGGCAGTCAGGCTCACGCCCACTGCGATGGCAGCGACAGCGGCAAATGATCTCGTCCGGTTCGTTGTCATGACTCGATCGTAGGGCTCGCGTTATCGGGATCCGCGGCGGCGGTGCCCGGAGTTACCTAACCGATATCGCCGTCGACATAGAGCCACTTACCCTCTGTTCGCGCAAATCGACTGCGTTCGTGGAGCATTCCCCGCTCGCGTCCGAATGTGTAGTGAGCGCGAAATTCCACGACGCCGTCGGAATCGAACAGCCCGCCCCGTTCGGTGTCCAGGATCTCCAACCGGAGCCATTTCTGGTCGGGGTCGAGATCGAGTTGGGCTGGGCGATGGTCGGGATGCCAAGTCCGCGTGAGATATTCGTCGTCCATCACAGCGAAAGCCGTGTAACGCGAACGCATCAGGGTTTCGGCGGTCGGTGCGTGCGCTACTCCGCTGATGTACTTGCCGCAGCATTCGGCCAACGCGTTGCCGCTGCCGCACGGGCACGGATCGGTCGGATTGGGTGTGGTGGGGCGGCGCGAAGTCACCGCCCCATTACAGCACGCGAACTCAGACCAGTTTGTGTTCGCGGTTCTCCCAGTACGGTTTGCGGAGGTCGCGTTTGAGGATCTTTCCGGTGGGATTGCGGGGAAGAATCTCGACGACGTCGATACTGGTCGGGCACTTGAACTTTGCGAGGCGTTCCTGTGTATAGGTGATCAGTTCGGCTTCGTCGATCTGCGCTTCGGCAGTGAGAACCACGACAGCCTTGACGGTTTCACCCCAACGGTCGTCGGGAACGCCGATGACCGCGACCTCGGCGATTGCCGGATGCTCCACCAGTACTCGTTCGATCTCGGGGGAGTAGACGTTCTCGCCGCCGGTGATGATCATGTCCTTGAGGCGGTCCTCGATGAAGACGAAGCCGTCGGAGTCGGCGCGGCCCATGTCGCCGCTACGTAGCCACCCGTCTGCGGTAATCGTTTCGGCCGTCGCCTCGGGCTTACCCAGGTATCCGGGTGTGCACTGTTCGGATCGCCACCACAGTTCACCGGTCGTTCCGGTGGGCACGTCCTCGAGCGTGACGGGGTCCACCACGCGCATCTCGACGCCGGGGATCGCCGTACCTGCCGATGCCATGCGCTCGACCTGCGACTCGTCGCGGTGAACGTCCGGCATCAACGCGGTAATGACGCCTGCCATTTCGGTCATGCCGTAGACCTGCACGAATTCGGTGTCCGGCCACGCTGCGAGTGCCGCGCGCAACAGTGGGAGCGGCATGGGGGCGGCGCCGTAGGTGATGCGTTTGAATGCTTTGAAGGCGGCGACCGCCTGCTCGCCTGCGGCCAGGACTCCGGCAATGACCGGTGGGACGAGAAAGGCGATGTTGGCTCCGGCGGCGAGACCGGCGAAGATCGACGGTCCGTCGGCTTCTCTCGTGAAGTAACAGCGGCCACCGGTGTGAATTGCCATGATGGCGTAGCACGTTCCGCCGACGTGGAACATCGGCATCGCGATCAAGAATCGGTGATCCTCGTGGGCCGGCAGGATTTCGAGGACATTGTTGCTGTGCGCGAACAGGTTTCGATGCGTGAGCTGGACACCCTTGGGGCGACCGGTCGTCCCGGAACTGTAGAGAACCAGAGCGGTGGCATCGGGGCTCACCTCGGGGCGGGAGTGCAGCGGTGTGACCTCGTCGATCCACGGCTCGAATTCGTCGTGTTCACCGCCGACGGCGAAGATCGATTCGACGGCCGTCAAGCGGTCTCGCATCGCGACGACCTGGGGGAGTAGTTCGCTGCCGACGAACAGAATGCGAGCGCCACAGTCCGCGAGAACGTAATCCAGCTCTTCGCTCGAAAGTCGCCAGTTGGGAACGACATTCGCGGCGCCGAGTAGTGAGGCGGCGTAGGTGACTTCGAGACAGGACAGATGATTCTTGTCGACGAACGCGACAGTGTCGCCGGCACCGATGCCTGATTCGGCGAGGGCGGCGGCGATACGCAAGATGCGGTCCCGCCACTGAGCCCACGTGAATTCGGTCCCTTGGAAGGTCATCGCTGCTTGATCAGGCTTGACCGTCGCCCAGTGCTCTAGCCGATCGAAAATGATTCCAGCGGTGGCGTCGGACATTCGGCCGCCTCTCTCGTGTGATTGGTGTCACAAGGTTAATGTGCGCCCGGTCTTCGTATCGCTGTTTCCAGTCAATGCGCACAAGCAGGAGGGGTCGCATTCCCCCGACCCTGACCGGCTCGGCCGCAAATATCAGGGTGGTCCCCGATGGCGGGCGCGCCCGCCACCCGACAGGATGGAACCAACCATTGCGGGCGTCCGTGTTTTCACGGGCGCCCGTCACGCCCGCAAAGTAGCACCGAAGTGAACAGGAAAGGCGATCATGAGTTCGCACGCCCAGGATGTCGCGGCCCGCGCAGTCGGCCTGTCCAAGACCTACGGCACCGGAGATACCCAGGTGCACGCCCTCAGTTCGGTGTCCGCAGATTTCGCCCGCGGTGAGTTCACGGCGATCATGGGGCCGTCCGGTTCCGGTAAGTCGACGCTGATGCATTGCCTCGCCGGTCTGGATTCCGCCAGTTCGGGTTCTGTTCTCATCGGTGACACGGAACTCACGACGCTTTCCGACAAACAGATGACCCAATTGCGACGCGATCGCATCGGTTTCGTTTTCCAGGCGTTCAACCTGGTGCCGACCCTGACCGCGCTCGAGAACATCACGTTGCCGCTCGACATCGCGGGACGCAAAGCGGACCCGACCTGGTTGAACAGCGTCCTGACCAAGCTGGGTCTCGGGGATCGCCTCGATCACCGGCCGGGAGAGCTCTCGGGTGGTCAGCAGCAGCGTGTGGCGTGTGCGCGTGCGCTGGCGGGTCAGCCGGAGATCATCTTCGGCGACGAGCCGACCGGAAACCTCGATTCGAAGTCCTCCGGGGAGGTGCTCTCGATCCTGCGGGCGGCCGTGGACGAGTTCAACCAGACGGTGGTGATCGTGACGCACGATCCGCGGGCAGCGGCGTACGCCGATCGTGTCGTGTTCCTCGCGGACGGCAAGATCGTCGACGAATTGCGTGAGCCGACGGCGGATTCGGTCCTTGATCGTATGAAGCGGCTCGACGCTCCGCAGGCGGTCGTGAACGTGGAAGCCGGGGCTTGAGCACATGGCTTCGGTAAGTAACTCGCCGATGCGCAAGGTTTCCCTGCGCAACCTGGCGGCACACAAGGTGCGACTTGCGCTGACGGTTCTCTCCGTGGTGCTCGGCACGGCTTTTGTCGCGGGGTCGTTCGTTTTCACCGACACCCTCCAGAAGACTTTCGATTCGATCTTCGAGAACACCGCCCAGGGCGTCGACGTCCGGGTATCGATGGAAGAGCGCAACACCAGTGGCGTTCCGGTCGAGGATGTCGACAAACTTGCCGCAGTCGACGGTGTCCGAGCGGTAGCCCCGGCCGTCAGTGGACAGATCGTCCTGATCAACGCAGACGGCGGCGCTGTTCAGACCGGCGGCGCGCCGAGTATCGGTCAGTCCTACCTACCGCCGGGCCAGGCGATTGCCGAACCCGACACCTTCGTCGAGGGCGCGCCTCCGACGCAGACCGGTCAGGTCGCGCTGAACACCAGCGCCGCCGAGCGAGCCGGACTGAAGGTGGGGGACTCCGCCAAGGTTCTGGCACCGGCCCGCGGAATCGTGGACGTGACGTTGTCCGGCATATACGAGGGGGCGGGCAGTGACACCGGCGGGTTCATCGGCGCGCTCTTCACCGACGAGCAGGCCCGTGGACTCTTCACCGACGGCCAACACGTCGAGTACATCGACGTCGCGGGCGACGGGGTGTCGCAGACGGAACTGCAGCAACGCGTCGAGCAGGTTTTCCCCGATCTCAAGGTGCAGACCGGCGACCAGGTTCGTGAGGAGACCAAGGCCGAGGTCGACTCGGCGCTGAGCTTCATCAACTACTTCCTGTTGGCGTTCGGCGCGATTGCTCTGCTCGTCGGAACGTTCATCATCTACAACACCTTCTCGATGATCGTGGCGCAGCGTCTTCGTGAGCTGGCGCTGCTGCGTGCGATCGGTGCGAGCCGAGCGCAGGTCGGCCGTTCGGTGGTCACCGAGGCGCTCGTGGTCGGACTCATCGGCAGCATCATCGGTCTGCTCGGCGGTATCGGTCTCGCCTACGGATTGCGCAGTCTCCTCAACACATTCGACGTCGGTCTGCCGGAAGGCCCGCTCCAGGTGGGTGCCCGCACGATCATCGTCGCGTTGGTGGTCGGCGTCGTCGTCACGACGCTCAGCGCTTACGCCCCGGCTCGTCGTGCGTCGAAGATCCCGCCGGTGGCGGCCATGCGTGAGGAGTTCGCCTCCACCGGTGACTCACTGCGAGTGCGGACGTTGATCGGTGCGATTCTCGGCGTGATCGGTGTGGCACTGCTCGTGTTCGGCTCTCGCGGTACCGGTGGTGGCGCGGCGCTGATCGTCGGCCTCGGTGCGTTCTCGTTGATCATCGCGGTGCTTCTCGGGGCTCCCGCGCTGTCGCGGCCGATCGTCGGCGCGCTCGGTGCCGTGTTCGCCAAGCCGTTCGGTGCCATAGGGCGATTGGCTCGTACCAATGCGGTGCGCAATCCCCGTCGCACGGCCGCAACGGCATTCGCGTTGACTCTCGGTCTGATGCTGGTGACGGTCATCGGAGTGTTCGGTTCCTCGGCCAAGGCGAGCATCAATGCTCTTGTCGACGTGGGTGTTTCGGCCGACTACATCCTGACCGGTCCCAACGCGATCGGCGTGCCGCGAGGTGCGGCCGACGCGGTCCGACAGGTGCCCGACGTGCAGAGCGCGACGTCGTTGCACGGAGTGCGTGCGAAGGTCGACGGTGAGGACGAGCAGGGCGCTTCGTTCGACGGCCCGATCGAAGGCGTGCTCGAGTACAAGATCCTCGAGGGCACGGTCGATCTGACCGGCAACAACATGCTCGTCTCGAAGTCGACTGCGGATGACAAGGGCTGGACTGTCGGCTCGACCCAGACGTTGACCGGTCCTGGCGGCGTCGAGTACCAGACCGTTGTCGCGGGAGTGTTCGAGGACAACCAGCTGATCGGCTCGTGGATCGTCTCGGACGAGGCGTACAGGAAGCTGATGCCGGCCGAGAGTCTGCCGGACTTCGTGGTGCTGGTGAAGGCGAAGCCTGGCGCGGATCTGACAACGCTGCGATCCGAGCTCGAAACGGCCACGGAGAAGTACGTCGTCGTCCAGGTGCAGGATCGTGAGGAGTTCAAGGGAACTCAGGGCCAGCAGATCAACACGTTGTTGGCGATCCTCTACGGACTGCTTGCACTCGCGGTCGTGATCGCAATCCTGGGCATCATCAACACCCTGGCACTGTCGGTGGTCGAGCGGCGACGAGAAATCGGAATGCTGCGAGCTGTCGGCATGCAGCGCGGACAGATGCGACGCACGATCTACCTCGAGTCGGTGCTCATCGCGGTGTACGGCGCGGCGGTCGGAGTTGTTCTCGGCATCGCGTTCGGTTGGGCCTTCGTGAGCACTCTCGCGGATCAGGGCCTCGACAAGATCACGATCCCGTGGGGTCAGGTGGTCGGAATGCTGATCGGCTCGGGTGTGGTGGGTGTCTTGGCGGCGCTGTGGCCGGCCAACCGAGCGGCCAAGACGAAGCCGCTCGAGGCGATTGCAGACATGTAGGGCCTTCGGCCCCGTGCGCACTTTTGGTAGCGGAAGCAGCCGAAAGTGCGCACGGTACCGTTGCCACATGAGCACCCTTCAAGAAGTCGGCGAACGTGAATCCTGGCGCTGCTGGCTGTGTGACGAACCGGTCGATCCCGATATGTCCGTCAATGATCCGCGCGGCCCGAGTATCGACAGCATCAACACCGCAAAAAAGGGTGGCAAGACCAAAGGTGGCGTCGAACGCTTGGCGCACCGCGCATGCAACACCAAGAAGGGTGCGGTCAAACCTGTTGTGGAATGGCCGGATCGGCTGTTCGTCGTGGATCCCGCCCCGATCATCGGGGTCGTGGAGCAGCTCGAGCGAAAGGGTGGCCGCGTCGCCGTCGCTCGCTGCCCCGGCAAGGACGACGCCCAGGAAGCGTCGGATTGGTTGATCGATCGGTTGTCGCGTCTGGCTCCCGCGTTGAATGTCGAAACAAGTATCGACGCCGCGGGCGGGGGTTACCTGTTGGTCCTGAAAACCGTGTAGGGGGTCGGCCCTGAGTGCCGTCTTTTGCGGTACCTGTTCCGCCTCCATAGCTGTCGGGGTACGGTCGAACCGAACATGAATCCGGTTTCGAGTGCGAAGGAATCCCGATGAACCTGGCATTGACCGACGAGGAACTAGCGTTCCGCGACGAGATGCGGACGTTCTTCCGTACGCAAATCCCCGCGGACATCAGGGAGGCGTACGCCCACGGCGAGGAGTTGGGGCGCGACCGTATGGTCGAGGCGCAGCAGATCCTCAACGCTCACGGTCTGGCGGTACCGCACTGGCCGGTCGAGTGGGGCGGCAAGGACTGGACCCCGGTCCAGCACAACATCTGGCTCGACGAACTGCAGCTTGCGTCGGTTCCCGAACCTTTGGCGTTCAACGCCAACATGGTCGGTCCGGTCATCGCGGCCTTCGGCTCGCAGGAGCAGAAGGAGAAGTTCCTTCCGGCGACTGCGAACCTCGACATCTGGTGGTGCCAGGGATTCTCCGAACCCGAGGCCGGTTCCGATCTCGCTTCGCTCAAGACCCGTGCGGTCCGCGACGGCGACGACTGGGTCATCAATGGTCAGAAGACGTGGACGACGCTGGGACAGTACGCCGACTGGATCTTCTGCCTGGTGCGCACCAATCCCGATGCGCCCAAGCGTCAGGCCGGCATCTCGTTCATCCTTGTCGATCTGAAGACGCCTGGCGTCACGGTCCGCCCGATCAAGCTGATCGACGGCGGCTACGAGGTCAACGAAGTGTTCTTCGAGGACGTCCGCGTTCCGGGAGAGAACCTGGTCGGTGAAGAGAACCAGGGCTGGGGCTACGCCAAGTTCCTGCTCGGTAACGAGCGCACCGGTGTCACCCGCGTCGGTTTCTCGAAGGTTCGTCTGGCCCAGGCCAAGGCCCGCGCTGCCGAGGTCAAGGTCGGCAACGGAACACTGCTCGAAGATCCGCTCTTCGCTGCTCGCCTCGCCGAACTCGAAAACGAATTGCTTGCCCTCGAGCTCACTCAGCTCCGAGTGGTAGCCAGTTCCGCTGACGGCCAGCCGAACCCGGCGTCGTCGCTGCTCAAGCTTCGTGGCTCCGAATTGCAGCAGGCGAGCGTCGAACTGCTGATGGACGTGGCCGGCCCTGATTCACTGCCGTACGACGCGGGCAGCGACATCGCCTCCGCGAGCTGGGCGCAGCACACTGCCCCGACGTACTTGAACTACCGCAAGGTATCCATCTACAGCGGATCGAGCGAAGTGCAGCGCAGCATCATCGCCTCCTCGATCCTCGGATTGTGAGGCGTGGCATGGACTTCGAACTCAACGACGAACAAAAACTTCTCCGCGACACCACCAAGGATCTCCTCGCGCGTAGCTACGACGCCGAGAAGCGCAACGCGATCATCGACTCCGATCCCGGGTGGAGCCCGCAGGTCTGGAAGCAGTTGGCCGAGGTCGGCTTGCTCGGCCTGACATTCTCCGAGGACGACGGCGGCATGGACGCCGGCCCAGTGGAAATCGGCGCGGTCATGACCGAGATCGGTCGACGCTTGGCACCCGAGCCGCTACTCGACGCGGTCGTGACGCCGGGCGGCCTCATCTCCGAAGGTGGCAGTGCAGAGCAGCGTTCGTCGATTCTTCCCGGAGTGGCCGAGGGCACCACGTTCCTCGCGTTCGCCGACCAGGAACCCGGAATCCGTTGGCCGGCAACCGAACGGGCCACCGCGGCGGCCCAGGTCGACGGCGGCTGGACCATCACCGGTATCAAGAATCCCGTCGGCCACGGCGCGACGGCGGACATCTTGGTCGTGAGCGCTGCGCTCCCCGGCGGTGGCGTCGGACTGTTCCTCGTCAAGAGCGATGCCTCCGGTTTGGTACGCAAGTCCTACGCCACTCACGACGGGTTGCGCGGGGCGCAGATCGAGTTCACCGATACGCCGGCCGAAGCACTCGGTGAGGGCGGTGACGCTACTGCTCTGATCCAGGCCGCGCAGATCCGTGAGCAGGCCGCGCTGTGCGCCGAGGCTGTCGGAGCGATGGAAGAGGCGCTACGCCTGACCACCGAATACCTCAAGACGCGTAAGCAATTCGGGGTTCCCCTCGCAAAGTTCCAGACACTGACACACCGCGCCGCCGACCTGTACGTCTCGCTCGAGTTGGCACGCAGCATGAGTCTGTACGCAACGATGTCCCTTGCCGACGGCGTCGTCGATCCAGTGATCGCTTCGCGGGTGAAGTTGCAGATCGGGCGTTCGGCTCGGCTCATCGGCCAGGAGGCGATCCAGATGCATGGTGGTATCGGTATGACCGCAGAGTACCCGGTGGGGCACTACGTGAGCCGACTCGTCGCCATCGAGCACACCCTCGGCAGCACCGAAGATCACCTTCGGGTGTTGGCCGCCGGTGTGGCTGATCACGAGATGGTCAGCGTGGTCTGATCTTTCACGAACGACGAAGGGGCCGCATTCCGTTCCAAGGATGCGGCCCCTTCGTCGTTCAGCGGTGATTGCGCAGGATGTCCAAGCGGAGTCGGCGCTGCTCGATGTTGACGGCGCTGTCGGTGAATGCGTGTTGCCACCCGGGGTCACTCGTTCGGGCCGCCGCGTCCTGCAGAAGCGGTACGGCGTCGAAAGGGAAGCGCGCCTGCACGCTTCGCAGGGTGGAAAAGTGACTGTGACGCGAGTGGATGCCCAAGTCCTCACCCGTCGCAGCATGCTCCATCGCTTCGTTCTCCAAGGCATTCAACAACTTTTCGGCGACGGCCAGGGGCCATGGGCGGTCGATGCCGTCGAGTAGTGCGCTGCCGTCGACGCCCAGAAGGTACTCGTCCGCGTGTCCGGCGACGATGTACTCGACACGCTCGCGTGGGTCCGCGATGGCGACGATTCTCCGGTCCGTCGTGCGCCCGTCCCGCTCCAGAAATGCCGACGCCCACGCGGTGTTCTTCTGGAGAACGGTTGCAGCAGTCCATGATTCGATCATCACCGCGCGCCATTGCTTCTCGATGGGGATGGTGAGGGCCTCGCGTGGCGAACCGGCCATCGATTCCCACAGCGTCAGCGGAGTGGCGGTCACGACTTGCCGTAACCACCAGCGCCGGATGCCCTTGTTCTTGTAGTGGACGTCTTCGATGCCGTCACGAAATGCGAGGTCGTCGAGCGAGCCGGGCAATCGGACGGCAAGGCGCGGCCGCAAGGGCTTCGTCTCGAGCCGCACCCAGGACCGAGCCCGAGTGACCATTCGAGAGGCAAACGGAGATCGGGGGAGTTGCCGTAGTAGTTGAATTGCACGCTCACGGACCCGCACGGCTGGATCGTCGAGTGCACGCTCGAGGAGCGCGTAGTCGTGTTCACCCAGCCCGACGTCGAGATGGTCGAGGAAGTGCAGCCGGCTTGCCGTGGCCTCGTCGTCCCAAGCGATCTCGAGCTCTTCGCTCGCCAGTTCCGGGTCGACCGTACGTATGTAATCGAACCAGGCCGTACGGTCGTCCGGATCGGGCGAAAGCCACAGCTCGTCCCGGCGTGATCCGATTCGTCGTAGCTGGGCCCAATCCGGGTTCTGCTCCGCCAGGTACTGCCCGCGTCGACCGGCGAGGCGAAGTAGCGCCTCGCGGTGCTCGGGATACTTCAGCGCGGCTTCCATGAAGAGCGGGACACTGGCCGCGGGCGCGAGGAATCCGCGTTGGTCGGCCATCGCGAACCATTCCGCGAGAGTCCAGGAACGTACCTGCAACAAAGACTGGAGTTGTTCGATCGCGAGATCTGGAAGCAGCGGTTGAACCGCTGGAGGGGTCCGTGATGCGCGCGAGTGACCTGCGTGCGCGTCTGATCGCAGGGAGGTCACACGCCTACGGTATGGCAGGGGTGCGTCGAGCTGGGTCGCAGGGGTCGGGCGCGTGTCGGCAGATTCTGGAACAGTGGTAACCGGCGACCACAAG
This sequence comes from Rhodococcus sp. Ni2, assembly GCF_021352185.1. Lineage (NCBI taxonomy): Bacteria > Bacillati > Actinomycetota > Actinomycetes > Mycobacteriales > Nocardiaceae > Rhodococcus > Rhodococcus sp. Ni2. The sequence goes on along the minus strand of NZ_WOXZ01000001.1, from coordinate 184,554 downwards.
GAGGCGTGAGATGGCAGACGGAACTGATGACGTCTTTGTCGTGGCGTCGGTGACCGAACGGCGAACGCTCATCTCCACCCGAGTGAGGGAGTGGTGTGCGGCGGGGACAGTCGAGTCGAACCGGCCGGAGTTGTCCGATGATGTCGCGCTGCTGATCGCCGGCGGCTATGCGGACGAGTCGACGCGGTCGATCCTGGCGAACCGGCGCAGTGTCGGACGTTCGTTCCCGGAGATCGGCGGCTTCTCGGAGTTGCGGTATCTCACCGACGAGCTGGCCCGCACCAGACGTCGACTGCTCGCGACTCGCATCGGCCCTGTTCAGGTTGTCCTCGAACGACGGGTGCAGGCGCTCGAGAAGCGCGTTCAGTCGATGCGGTCGGCGATCGTGCATTCCAATCGTCACTTCGCGAGCAGCGTCCGTGCCATCCGCAAGGACCGGCGCGACGGCCTGCATCTCGACGTCGAGCAACGCGAGGCTCTCTTTGCCGGGCTCACCCGTACACCGGTTCCAGCCAAGCTGCCGGTGGGGCTCGGTGTCGTGGCCAGCAGTGGAAACGCAGCACTCGACAAACTCGCCGCCCAGTTCGGGAAGGTCCAGGGAACCGGTGTCATCGCCGATGCCGGAAGGCGCATCGCGGAAGTCCTCGACGGACTGGTCGATTCAGAACCCGAGGGACGCGCCGGTGAGTACGACGCCTTGCTTTACCTCGCCGGGAATCTGTTCGACCGGATCGAAAGCTCCAGCGCGTGGCATTCCGACCACTTCGTCATTCAACGCAACCAACTCGACCTGGCCGACGAGATCACCCAGATCGCGGTCGACACCGTCGCGCTGCGTTCGATTCTTGCGGAGTTGGACGACGCGGCTGCACTGGCACGCGACGAGGGAACCCGAGCCGGAATCGCTTCGCGCAGGGAAGCGCTCGGCGCGGTCTGGGACCAGCTGGTCGAGCGCGTGGCGGCCCTCGCGCGGATCGGTGACCTGGTCGCACGGGCCGAGGATCAGTTGAGTTCGCAGCGCGCGGTTGCGCATGCAGCGAGCCTCGACAGCCGGATCGACGACCTACTTGCGCGCTCGGGATCACGTGAACTTTCGGCTGCAAACACGCACTACGTCGGGGATCAATTCGACGGTGTGGAAGAGCTGATGTTCGCTCACCGGGCGGCGCTTTACGGGGACATTGCACTGCTGACCTCTGGGAACGAGCGTCGGGCGCCGTAGTCAGGCCGTCGCCGGAGCTGTAAGGTCGGGGGTACTGACCGGCCACACGATCGAAGTAAAGGCCGGGATTTCGCTCAATGCTCGACCCCGATGCCGATCCGGTGATGCGGGCGTACCCGCTCGAGACAGGTCGATCATGGAAGACACCGCAAGCCGCGGCATCAATGCGTTCATTTCCGAAGCTACGCAGCGTGGGGGCAAGGCTGTCCGTCTCACGCACTCACGTCGTAATCCCGTCGAGGTGACGGGCGCTGACGGTGTCAGCCGAATCGTCCGCGTGCGGTCCAAGCTCGACGGTGACTGGCAGGCCAGGCGTCAGGACGAGTCGCTCGAGAGTGACGACACCCGCTCCGAGTTCTGGGTGTTCGTCGACCTGGCAGCAGATCCGCACGAGTTCTACATGTTGCCCTCCAACGAGGTCGCCGACGACATCCGCGCCGAGGTCGACCTGTGGATCATGGACAGCCCCGGACGTAATCGCACCGGCCATCACGCGATTCCGCGTGGGCGCGTCGTGCACGGTCACGATCGTTGGGATGCGCTGGGCTTGGCCGCGGTCAAGGATCCGAGCATTTACGTCGAGACCCCGGTTGCGACCAAGCGTAAGACGTCGCCAGTCGCCGCGAAGAAGCGTCGCGCCAGCGGTGTCGAGGAGATCGAAGTCGTCGACAATCGCCTCGAGATGACAGCCGATTGCCACGGATATCGCTGGGTCGGGCGCTTCGACGAAACCACCGAGGTCGTCGAGATCATGCGCGGACCGATGGAAGGCCGCCGATTCCCAGATCCGACCGCGGCCGCAAATGCCGTCACCGGTCACATCTCAGGCGACACCGAGAGCCATGACGGTTGGTCGTTCTGGACGATCAACAACACGGCCCTCGGCGCTCATCTCAAAACTGCCTGATCTCAGGCTCCGACTGCCGCCGACACCCGTTCGAGAGTGTCCAGTTCATTCGACGAGAGCACCAGATTCGGGGCGTCCAGTAGCGCCGGGAGCTGCTCGGGCCGGCTGACGCTCGCGATCGGTGCGGTGATGCCCGGTCGAGTCAGCAGCCAGGCCAGCGCGACGGTCGAGATCTCGCTGTCGTGTGCCTGCGCGATTGTCGCCAGTTCCGCGACGACGTCGAGTCCGGCGTCGCTGAAGTATCCGGCCGTCAGTCGTTCGCGGGAGCTGCCTTCGATGTCCGCGCGGGTCTTGTATTTTCCGGTCAGGAAGCCGGAAGCGAGAGCGAAGTACGGGAAGACGCTGATGTTGTTGTCGGTGGCGATCTGGGCAAGTTCGGGTTCGTACGACTTGCGGTGAACCAGGTTGTAGTGCGGTTGCAGCGCGATGGGCGCGGCGTAACCGTTCTCCTCGGTGATCCGCAGCCACTCCCGGACGCGGTCGGGGCTGTAGTTGGAGATTCCGAGATAGCGAACCTTGCCCGCGACGACCAACGCATTGAAGGCTTCGAGAGTTTCCTCGAGCGGAGTCTGCGGGTCGTCGAAATGCGCGTAGTACAGATCGATGCAGTCCGTCTGCAGGCGCTGCAGCGACGCCTCAGCTGCGGCCGCGATGTTGTCGGCCTTCAGGCCCTTGAAATCGGGATGGCTACCCACCTTGGTGGCGACGACGATGTCGTTCTGCAGTCCCCGATCGGTGATCCATTTCCCGATGATCGTTTCGGATTCCCCGCCGGAATTGCCGGGAGCCGACGCTGTGTACGAGTCGGAGGTGTCGATGAAGTTTGCACCGGCTTCGGCGAACGAGTCGAGGATCTCGAAGGACGTCTTCTCGTCTGCTGTCCATCCGAAAGGGTTGCCGCCCAAGCTAAGTCGGAAGATGTCGAGGTCCGAATTTCCGATGATCGCCACTGTGTGGAACTCCCGTCGATGAAGGTGGTCGCTGCATCCCGCACCGTACCCTCTCACGGCGCTGGCGATGGCGCGCCCTCGCCAGGTTCGCCGAAAAATGTATCGGATCGTGATTGCCGCCGTCGGTGTTGGGTATGGCCTCAAATACTGAATTCTTCGATGGACTGCTGATAGGAGCGTCCGATGATGATTGTGGACGAAGCCACCCGCGTCGTTCGTGGTGTGGCAGACGCAACGACGACGGTGGCCGGAGCCGTCGGCGGTGGAGTGATCGGTGGAGTGACGGGCGGGATACGTGGATCGGCGGAGGGTGTCCGAGACGGAATTCGTGCGGGTAGTTCCTCGACGCCGACGGCTGTTCTCACGATGGCGGCCGTGGGTGCGGCGGGATTGGTGGAATGGCCGGTGCTCTTGGCAGTCGGCGGCACGGCCCTGGTACTCCACGAATGGGATCGCAAGAGCGGTCGGCCGGATCGCCAGGTCAAGGCGGTTGGCCGCACGAGCAAGCCGGAACAGGTAAAGAAGGAATCGAGCGGAAACTCCCACAAGGCGGCCGGCCGGTCACAGGATCGAACTCACAGTTCTTCGCACACTCGATCCACTCACTGATGTTCTCAGCGATGGCCCGGCGTGCGGTGTCGGTGGCAACTTTGCCGCCGCGCCTGGCGTTGTCGGGACTCGCGTTGGTGGGCGGTTCGACGATTCCGCGAACCGCTGTCAGTGACGTGGCGTTGCGGACCGGCACCCTCGCGTTGGCGGGTGTGGGGATGATTCCTGCAGCAGCGGGATCGATATTCGGTGCCCCGCGAATCCCAGGTTCCGCCTATGTCTCGGCGGCCGCGTCGGCGATCAATTATCAACCCCGGGTGCGTCGGCGAATCGAACAGCGCCTTGGCCGTTCGCTCACCGACTTCGCATTGGAGTCGGCGACGTCGTTCGCGGATGTTCTGACCTATGCGCCTGCGTCATTGGGCGTGGATTTCGGGCTGCGGACGATGCTGCTGCGCGAAACTCTGGCGGCGCGAAGCTCTCGGCGTGTGGGGCCACTCGAACCTGGCGGTCGCGGTTCTTCCGTGAGGCCTGAACCGAGTGGCTCAGGTGAGCGTTACGCAGACAGGATCGCAGGGGTTCAGTTGGTGGCCGGGGCTGCACTGGCTACCGTCTCTGCCGGCGGCGACACCGTCGCGACGAGTATCAAGGTTTCGGCGCCGCGGCCGCTTCGGATGTCGCGCGAATCATTCGCTGCTGGTGTGTCATACGGTCTGTGGCGGACGCACCACACCGCCGTTTCGGACTCTGCGGCTCTACGCATGCTCGATCGTATTGACACCGTCCTCGTCGATCCGAGTGTCCTCTTCGACGACTCGCTCCGGGTTTCCGACATACGAGAGGTGGCCGAGTCGGATCGCGTCGCAGTGTGGGAACAAGCCAGGAAAGCTCTGAACGACGGAACTGTGGGAGTGGGAAGGCACCGCATCGGCGGCGCCGAAGTGGTCGTGCGACCCGTGCGAAAAGGTCTGGCGGAAACACTGATAGGCGAAATACGTGCGGCCGGGGTCGCAGCCGTCACGATCGACGACGACGGGCTCGGATCACTGCGAAGTGGATTCGACGAGCTCTATCCGGCGCAATCGACTGCCGAAGCCGGCCTGCGCGAAGCTCTCTCGGCGTTGGTGGCCGAGGGTCGGACAGTTGCGATCGTGTCGAGTAGGGCGATATCGGGACAGGCAGTGCTACGCATCGGGATTTCACCACCGAGTGGCGAGCACGTGAGTGCCGACATCCACACCGACTTGGCCGGGGCGTGGCGGGTTGTCCATGCGCTCCCGGCTGCTCGAACAGCGACGAGGCGCGGTGTCGAACTCTCCTCAGGTTCTTCGGCATTGGGTGCCTTGATCATGCTTCCGGGAGTTCGAGGGGCTGGGCCGGGGCCGATCACAGCTGGTTCGGCCGCGGGACTGTGGACCGGATACACCTTGTCCCGATCTGTGATTAAAGCGCCCGTCCCTGTCGGTACTCCGAGCGATACCTGGCATGAGATGGACGGTGATGCTGTCGTTCGCGAACTATCCGAATCCATCCGACATACACCGCACCGTGCGGAAGCTCGTGTGCGAGCGCCCGCACGGTTCAGGTTGATCCGTGACGGATTGTCGGCGTTGCGAACAGAATTGGCGGATCCACTGACGCCTGTGTTGGCGACCGGCTCCGCTGCCAGTGCAGTCCTCGGTTCACCGGTAGACGCCGTCCTGGTCGGCTCGGTCTTGGTCGGCAATGCCGCGATGTCCGCTGTTCAACGGCTTCATTCGGAGCGGGCGGTGCAGCGGCTCTCGCGGACTCAGGAACCGGTAGCTCGGCGAGTAACCAACGACGGCACGGTCGAGACAGCGGCCGACGCGCTCGAACTCGGTGACGTCGTGGCAATCGAGTCCGGGGACATCGTGCCCGCAGATTGTCGCCTGTTGAGCGTCGAATCGCTGGAAGTCGACGAGTCGTCGTTGACGGGAGAGTCCCTGCCCGTCGACAAGCAGACCGACCCGACCCCTGGGATGCCACTGGCCGAGCGAAGGTGCATGGCCTACGCAGGGACAACAGTGCTTGCCGGATCCGGTCGTGGCGTGGTCACGGCCATCGGAGCCCGAACGGTGACCAGGCGTGCCGATGTCGGTGTGTCCCGATCCGGACCTGCTGTGGGCCTGACCAACAGACTTCGCGAACTCACGAGGGCGACCCTGCCGGCCAGTATCGGCGGTGGGGCGTTGGTGACAGTCGCGGGTCTGCTTCGTGGTACCGGTCTGCGCCGCGCCGTCACCGGAGGTGTGGCCGTGGCTGTGGCTGCCGTGCCGGAGGGGCTGCCTCTGGTTGCCACTCTGGCTCAGCAGGCCGCAGCGCGAAGGCTCACTGCAGCAGGAGTGTTGGTTCGTGCGCCACGATCGATAGAAGCGCTCGGTCGTGTCGACGTGGTCTGCTTCGACAAGACCGGAACCCTCAGCGAGAACAAGCTACGGGTGGCCGCGGTCGAACGCGTCGACGGCTGGGACGAAAGCGAGATTCTGGAAGTTGCGGCGCGCAGTGCCCTGGGAAGTCGCGACGATCGCGTGTTTCATTCGACGGATGCCGCCGTCGTCGATGCAGCCCAGCAAGCTCTGGACGATGCTTCGGTTTTCGGTGACGTCGAGGCGAACAACCTCGTTCCGTTCAGGTCGGGGCGGCCGTACTCGGCAGCTTTGCTCGGCAGGCGGATCGCACTCAAAGGTTCGCCGGAATTCGTGACCGAAGCAGGACGAGATCCGAATGCTGTGTCGGCGAAGCACGTTCAAAGCATGGCCGGACGCGGACTGCGGGTGGTTGCCGTCGCCCAGCGCGAGTTGTCGGAACACGACGCGCAACGCGCAGGCGAAGACTCGCAATTTCTCGAACAGTGTTGCTCCGAGGGGTTGGAAGCGGTCGGCCTTCTCGGACTCTCGGACACGCTCAGACCCGAAGCAACGCAACTTGTTCGAGAACTTCGAGGCGACGGACGGCAAGTGCGCGTGCTGACCGGGGATCATCCGACAACAGCGGCCGCGGTCGCCACCGAACTGGGGTTGGACGTCGCACGCGAGGATGTTGTCACCGGTCCTGACTGGGAGAACTTCTCTCGCGCCGAAAGACGGGATGCGGTCCGCGGCAGCAGCGTCTTTGCGCGCGTGACACCCGAGCAGAAGGTCGAGATCGTGCAAGCGTTGGAGACCGACGGGCGGGTGTGCGCCATGGTCGGTGACGGCGCGAACGATGCTGCGGCGATCCGAGTTTCCAGCGTGGGAATCGGGGTGGCGTCGACCGACAGTGATCCGGCGCGCGGCGCCGCAGACATCGTGCTCCTCGACGGCCGTGTCGGCGGACTGACCGACGCATTGGACGAGGGCAGTCAATTGTGGCGGCGGGTCAGATCAGCGGTAGGGGTTTTGCTCGGAGGCAACGCGGGTGAAGTCGCATTCGCGCTGATCGGTTCTGCGTTGTCCGGCGAATCACCGCTCAACGCAAGGCAGTTGCTACTGGTCAATCTGATGACGGACGCCTTGCCCGCTGCCGCGCTTGCGGTGAGCACCCCGTCCGAGAACGGATCCGAGAAGTCCGAACAGATGGACGCTCATGCGTTGTGGCAGACGATCGCTGTCCGCGGCGGTGCCACGGCAATCGGTGCGCTGGCAGCGTGGCTTCTGGCCCGGGCGAGCGGTAGGAGGCGGCGAGCGTCGACGGTGGCGTTGGTTGCCCTGGTGGGCACCCAACTGGGGCAGACGCTGCTCGAATCACGCAGTCCGCTGGTGGTCGCAACCGTTGCCGGATCCGCTGCGGCGCTGGCGACGCTCGTCAGCACACCCGTGGTGAGCCAATTTCTCGGTTGCACGCCGCTCGGTCCCATCGCCTGGGGCCAAGCGGTGGGCTGCGCGTCGGCGGCGACGCTGCTCGCGGCGCTGGCTCCGCGGGTGTTGGAGCGGATTGCCGCAACTGAGGAGAACGCGAACGGTCAATCGACGATTCGCAAGATCCCGACGCGAACGAGCACTGCGTACACCTCCCGAACCGGGGGAGTCAGCGCCCGCGACAGCGTGGAAATCAGCGACGTGGAAATCAAAGAAGCGGAAACCGGTGAATCGGACACGCTTGTGAGCGTCGCTGCTGGAAGTGACACGTCGCCGAACTCCCGGGCGACCCGAGATGAATCCTGAGGAATCGTGACATGTCCCAGAACACCGTCGACCACACGAACCCCGTCGATCACCGCGCGGTAGTGGAATCCGTCCGTTCGGCACGGAGCTTCGAGTTGGAGCTACCGATCGTCGGTGCCATCCCTGTTCCGAGACCCGAGCAGATCGCCTACTTTGCGGTGATGGGACTGATGGTCGCCTTCGAGATCATCGAGTGGCCCGTGGCAGTCACCATTGCAGCGGGGCATCTGCTCGCAACAGAGCAGCACAATCACGTCCTCGAAGAGATCGGAGAGGCGCTCGAGGGCGTCTGACGCAGGCGCTGCCTGGACACAAATCGAGCGGCCCCGCATTTCGCGGGACCGCTCGACGTGCGGAGAAACTTACTGCGCGAGTGCGCGCTTCATGCCGCGTTCGACTGCTGCGATGATCTGCGGACGCAGTTCTGCGGCAGGGACGATCTCATCCACCGAGCCGACCTCTCGGGCCCGCTGGATGTTGTGGATCGCTTCGAATTCGGATGCCACTTCGCCGAGCTTGTCGGAGCGGACGGCGATGCGCTGAGCGTTCAGTTCTACGCGCAGATGTGCTTTCTCCGTGTCATCCTTGGCCGCTGCCAAGTCTGCCTCCAGTTGCTGCACCTTCGGGTCGTTGTTGGTGCGGGTGTTCACCTCACGGGTGAAGACCACTGCGGCGGCGGGGGCGCCGCCGAGTACCGACGCGAACGAGCCTTCGACAGCAAGAACTTCCATGTTGTCGTTGAGCGCACCGGAGAACACGACGAACGCGCCGCCGTGGTAGCGGGAGACGACGCAGAACACGATCGGTCCGTCGAAGTTGACGATGGCGCGGCCGATCTCGGCGCCGTACTCGAGCTGGATGTTGCGCAGCGACTCCGGGGAACCGTCGAAGCCGGACAGGTTGGCCAGCACCACGATCGGACGGTTGCCGCTCGCAGCATTGATCGCGCGAGCAGTCTTCTTCGACGAGTTCGGGAACAGCGTTCCCGACGTCCAAGTGTCGGGACCGTCGGCGGGGAAGTGCCCCTTACGTGGGATCGCGCGGGATTCGATGCCCACCACTGTGACCGGATGTCCGGCGAGGTGCGCGTCCACAACAACCGAGGTGTCGGCGCCGGCCATGTCGGCCCAACGCTCGAGAACAGAGTGGTCCTGGTCGACCACCGAACGCATCACGGTGCGAATGTCGAAGGGCTTCTTGCGATCCGGGTTCTTCGCCGAGGAGAAGATGTCGCCGACCGTCTCGAAGTCGCTCGACGGGTGGGTGTGCGGGAAGCTACGCACGTCGCGATCGACGGGGTCCGTCGTCGCTGCGCGGCGCGGGAACCGTTCGCCGGGAGCGAGGTACGAGTGTGCGTAGTGACGGAACAGGATCTCGCACGCCGCAGTGAGGTCGGGGGCCCAGTACTGCGCCTGGCCGTTGGGGCCCATGACGCGGTCGTAACCACCGATACCGAAGTTGTCCTCGGCCGACACACCACCGGAGTAGTCGAGAGACTGCTTGCCGGTCAGCACCATCGCGCTGTCCGGGGTCATCACCAGAATGCCCTTGGTATGCATCAACATGGTGGCTTCGGCGTTCCAGTAGGGCTGAGCGCCGACGTTGATGCCCGTGACGACGATGTTGATCTCGCCGCCGTTCTGGGTGAAGGTGATGATCCGGCGCAGGCCGCGGGAGACCCAGTCCATGTTCTCGGTGCCGCTCTCCATCGAGATGGTGGCACCGGAGGACAGTGCGAACCACTCGACCGGAGCGTTCAACTTCTCGGCCAGGTCGATGGCAGCGACGACGCGTGAGCATTCGGCCTCGGCGACGGTACCGAGCGCCTTGGTGGGGTCACCGAATAGCGCGACACGGGTCATTCCCTCGGGATAGCGCGGCGTCGGCGTGTTCACGAGGCCGACGACGATGCCGGCCTTGTTGAGACCGTACGGACGCTCGACAGGTGACAGGACGCCCGCTTCGTCGAAGTCGTGCTCGACGAAGGTGCCCTTGGTGCCGGTCAGGAGTGGAATCAGCTCGTACGGGTACACAGTTCCGCGTGCCCGCGAACTCTGGACCTTCTGGGCGTACGCGTCGAGGGGGAGCAGCGGTTCGGTGGGAGGTGTGGTCTTGTTGATGACCACACCGGCACCCGCGCGGTAGGAGAATCGCAGCGCAACTTCCTTGGGCGCGCCGCCCTTTCGGTCCTTGAGCCGAGTGATGAGCGTGATCTCTTCGAGCCCGGCGCCGACGGTCAGTCGGGCTGCGTTCTGAGCGATCACCGAGAAGCGCTCGCTGGGAACGTCGGCGACCGGCCACACGTAGAGCACGACGCGGTTGGCTGCGAGTCGACGCTTGTCGCCGCGCTGGGACTGCGCACGGCGGATGCCGTCGAGGCACGCGGCAAGTGTGCGCTCGATGGCCGGAAGCGCAACCATCTGGCCTTCGTCGTCGAGCTGCGGTGTCACGTCACGGATTTCCGCGAGAGCGATCAGGCGCTCGTCCTTCGGGTTCTCCTTGGCGGAGAGGTGGAACAGGTAGGTGTTCTCCGGAGCCGGGAGGCGCTTTCCGTTGAAGTTCTTCAGGCGCCACATGTCCAGACGCTGACCCGTGAGCGGATGCATGTCGCGGATGATGTGGTCCTCGACCAGTTCGCCGTCGACGGGGCGGAAGGTGACCCACCGGACCGGATCCCCGTTCGGGTTGCAGATGATCACCGTCGCGCGGCGAGACCGGGTGATCGTCTCGTTGCGCGAGAGTTCGGTGCGCAGCGTCTCGACGAGCGCGTCGCCGTCGGCGGGCTGATCAGGCCAGTCGAGGTAGATGTCGACTACCAGCCCGCGACCGGATGGAGCATCCTGCGCGATCGTGGCGACATCGTCGAGAGCCGTACCGAGAGCGTCGAATTCGGCCACCGTCGAGACCAGATGCAGCCCGTCGCCCTTGAGGTCGAAGTTACCGGTTACGAAACGGCGGTCGACGTGCTCGAAAACGCGGACGTCTTCGAACGAGTGAATCTTGTAGTAGCGACGCGTGATGACCTCGAGCAGAGGGCCGCCATCGCGGTTGCCGAGGCCGATCTTTCGACCCAACAGGTCCAGGAGCGGTTCGGGAGTGGCGACGAGATTGGCGATTCGCTCGTCGAAATCTGCAGCGTCCGGCTGCTCTTCGAGGTAGGCGAGGTTGCCGCGTACTCCGTCGTAGACGTCTTCGCGAACTTTGCGGATGCGCGGCTCGTCGAAGAACCGGAAGCGAAGGTTGCGGGCGACGTCGCCGATGACGGGGTAGCGGACCTGCGTCGCGACGATGAGTCGATCGAGAACCTCGTTGAGCTCCTGCGCCGAGCAACCGGGAGCCTTGTCGCCGACGAGCCAGCCTTCGAGAAGTGCTGCAATGACCGGGATCTGGGCTTCCATGCGCTGCAGAGCCAGGAAGAGTCGGTACACCGCTTCCTCGACGGCCTGGCGATCTTCCAGATCGGTGACGTCGTAGTGGCGAAGTGCCCGTTCGAGTCTCGTGCGGAACGACGCCGGCAAACCTTCGCGCTCGGAGTCGAGTGAGTGCAGGAAGGTGTGGAAGTGCTCGCGGGGGCTGTGGACGGACTCGTCCTTCGCGGACTCGCCCGAGGTGGGCTTGTTGCGCGAGAGTTCGCAGATGTCGGCGAAGGTGGTCAGCACAGCCAGTTCTGCCTGGACCAGTTCGCGGTCCTCGGATTCGAGTGCGCTGCGAAGTGCGTCGTATTCGGCCAGAACAGCGTTTGCGTGCTTGCCGCTGACGTCGTAGCCACTGATCATCGCGGTCAGTGCTTCCAGCTGTGCCAATGCATCTGCGCGGGTATCGGACCCGGAAGTTGCTGCGGGAAGATCGAATTGGACTCGCGGAGCCTTCTCCGTGACAGCTTCCTCACTGACCTGGTCGACGCGCAGGAGCGGTGCGCCGGCATCGACCTGGGAGTTGACGGTAGCGAGAACCTCACGCACTTTGCCCGCGTACGGAGCGCGAACCGCGGTCTCCATCTTCATGGATTCGAGCACGACCAGAGTGGATCCGGCTTCGACGTCGTCGCCGACCGCGACCGGTACTGCTACCACTACGGCGGGAGCCGGCGCGCGGACTACGCCGGCGTCGTCCTGGCTGATCTGGTGGCTGATGCCGTCGACCTCGACGAGATAGCGAGCCGGGCTCACGACGGAAACGACGTGGAAGCGGCGATCACCGATCACCAGCCGTGACTCGAAGTCACCGAGACGATCGACGTCGACCTCGATGTCTCCGGCGTCTCCGTCGACGCGGTAGCGGTGCGGGCCGATACGCCCGACGGTCAGTTTGTATGCCTGACCTTGGTAGTTGAGCTCGACGGTACGGCCGATCGCGTGATTGGCGCGTGGGCGGCCGCCACGTGCCGAGGCGAGGAAGGCCGCACGCTCGAGTGACTCCTCGGCGTCGTAAGCATCGATGGCGGTGGCGATCAGCGCGACGTCCGCGCGGCGAGTGGTGCCGGTGAGGGCGCCCGTGCGGTCGAGCCAGCCGGTATCCGCGGATGCCGAGATGACCTCGTCGCGATCGAGTAGATCGAGGAGGAACGACTTGGTGGTAGTGCCGCCGTCGAGTACGACAGTGGTTTCACGAAGGGCAGTGCGCAGACGCGCAAGTGCCTCGGAGCGGTTGCGGCCCCACGCGATGACCTTCGCGACCATCGAGTCGTAGTCGGGCGGAATGACGTCCCCGGCAGCGATGCCGGTGTCGACCCGGATGCCGGAGCCGAGCGGGAACTTGAGGAGCTGAACGGTGCCGGGTGCCGGCGCGAAATCGTTGTCGGCGTCTTCGGCGTTGAGGCGGGCTTCGACGGCGTGGCCGAATGCGGGCGGGCAGTCACCGACCAATTCGTCACCACTGGCGACCAGGATCTGCAGTTTGACGAGGTCGATTCCGGTGGTGACCTCGGTGATCGGGTGCTCGACCTGCAGGCGGGTGTTGACCTCGAGGAACGTGAAGAGCTTGTTCTCGGGCTGGTAGAGGTATTCGACCGTGCCTGCGCCCTGGTATCCGGCTGCCTTGACCAGTTCGGCGGACACCTTCTTGAGGTGGTCCGACTGTTCTTCGGTCAGGACGGGGGAGGCGGATTCTTCGATGACCTTCTGGTTGCGACGCTGAATCGAGCAGTCGCGAACGCCCGGAGCCCAGACATTGCCGTGGTTGTCGGCGATGACCTGTACCTCGACGTGGCGTGCATCGGTGACAAGGCGTTCGAGGAAGACGACGGGGTCGCCGAAGGACCGCTCTGCTTCGCCCTGCGTGCGCTCGAGTGCAACTTCGAGTTCGTCTTCGGCCCAGACCTTGCGGATACCGCGTCCGCCGCCGCCGCTTCGGGCCTTGATGATCAGGGGATATCCGATGGACTGAGCATGACGACGAGCGTCGGCGCGCGTTTCGACCGGTCCGCCGCTCCACGGGGCGACCGGTACGCCGACCTTCTCGGCCAGGATCTTGGCGGCAACCTTGTCGCCGAGCAGGCGCATCGCGTCGGCGCTCGGGCCGATGAACGTGATGCCCAGTTTCGCGACGATCTCCGCGAAGGCGGGATCCTCGGCCACGAAGCCCCAGCCGACCCAGACTGCGTCGGCCTTGGCTGCGAGCAGTGCTCGCTCGAGTTCGGCGTAGTCGAGGTACGGGCTACCGGTGCCGGTGCTGCGCAGGGTCACGCCCTCATCGGCCTGGCGGACGAACATGGCGCGGCGCTCGGCCTCGGTGTGCAGCGCAATGACGCGAATGCCGTAGTCGTGTTCGGCGTTCAGTTCGCGTACAGCCCTGATCAGCCGGACCGCGGCCTCACCTCGATTGACCACTGCGATTCGTTTGAACATTGTCACTGCCACCGTCCTTGATGAGATTCTTCGTCACGTACGTTGCGATATGAGCCGACCGTGTCCCACGTACCCGGATTCCCCGGTTCGTGAACTACGCCGCGATGCGCTGTGTTTCCCCCGGTTGCGCGTCGGCAAGTGATTGCCCTTCCGGTTCGTCGAGTCCCCTGCGCTGAAGCACTGTGTGCACCGAAGCGCTGTGTGCGCTGAGGCACTGTGTGCCTTGTGCGCCACCCTGCAGGCGTGGACTCAGAACCGCTCCAATCACGAATCAGCAACATATTGTGTCTGCTTCCAGGGAATCCCTGGTTTATCTAAGAATGCAGTATGTCGACGCTCATGTCACCTGGGCGAATTGAAGAATATTAGTCAACGTGAACCACGGTTACACATATGGCGTTAAATCATTGCGGTGCAATCGAATTCGGACTTGTGACACGGATCACGATGGTAATGAAATCGGCAAGAAAGTGAATACTCACTGGTAACAAAATCGCATATTGGGAGAATTCTCTGGGTTGCTCGATTATTACTGATCGGTACTACTGGCGAGTATTTTTTATGTCCGGTCGGACCGTATTCGAGAAATCGCCTTCGATGGTTGCGATGTGCTTTGCGATCGCGTCGAGTCCTGAGGGAGGGAGGTGCAATCCGTTGCCGAGAGCAAGTGAAGTCCGCTTGAAGTGCTCCACGAGTGGTTCGTATTTCGTGACCAGTCTCAGCCTGTCGGTCTCGCTCAGGTACTTCACGCTTCCCGCGTTGTCGACGAAGTCACTGAACTTCACGAGGAACACTGCGGGATCCGCTATCGCGCGGATGACGTGATCCTGATATCCGGCGGTGGTGTTGTCGCATGGGTAGTCGATTGGATTGGTCACTGCCTCAACAAGTTCGGAGATTCTGTGGCCGAAGCGCGAGGCGATGAGTGTTGACGCACGTTCCTGCGCTTCGGATGCGGACATGTCGTCTGCAGTCTGGCCACCGAGGAGCGCGATGACGGCGTGTGGTCGGTCTTCGACCGTGTCGTGAAGCGCGGTTGCGCTCAGGATCTCGACATCGGAGCACCCGTACCGAAGCAGCCGCAATACATTTCGTAGGGGATGAACGATGTAGGGATCCTCGTCGGACTTGATCCCGTTCTTTCTGAACTGATCGAGGTGCGCAAGGGTAGCGACCTCCATGGCGAGCCGTAGGGTTTCACCCGAGATCGCCAGCTCGTCGACGGCGCTCTCGATGGCGAAGACCAGCGTTGCAGCGTCCATCTCCTTCAGGGGCAACTGGTCGAATGCAGACCTGATCGGGTCGGAGTTGCTCATGCCAAATAGCCTTCCGGTTGGTGAGGCGTCGCGACGAATGTCCTGGTGCAGATCTGCAATCGAGCCCTGATTGACGCCGGAAATACAGGTCGAGGTCAGAATCATCTTGATTCTATCCGGCGACTACGACAGCAAGTGTTCCTAGCGTTGTCATCGAGGTGGGCGGGGAGGTTCGTTCGCCTCCAACACAGGCAAATAGGGCAGGAAGAGGTTCGATGACCACGGAGGCGACCCTGGCGTCGTTTGTCGAGACAGTTGACACGGATGTCGACACCCATCCGCTGGACGATGCTGTGCGACAAGGACTTCGCGGACATCATGCGCAATTCGCTCGCTGGGCAGGGAGAGTTGCGCGATACGACCCGACGGTCGCGCCGTTTGTCGGTCATCCGCCCGAGTTGGACGCCGAGGACTGGGAGAACCTACTCACACTCGTAGGTCCTGGCGGCACAGTAGGTTTACGAGGATTTGATCATCGCCCGCCGGAAGGGTGGCGCGTTGTGGATCAGTTCGGCTCGGTGCAGATGGACGGATCCGCACTCGAAGTCTCCGTTGATCCGTCGGTCGAACTTCTCGGAACGGGCGACGTTCCCGAAATTCTGGCATTGATCGAGCGCACCAAGCCAGGACCGTTTCTTCCTCGTACCGTCGAGATGGGCAGTTACTACGGCATTCGCGTCGACGGAAGACTTGTTGCCATGGCGGGGGAGCGGTTGCACCCTCCGGGATGGACGGAAATCAGTGCGGTGTGCACTGACAGCGACTTTCGGGGGCGAGGCCTGGGTACGACGCTGATCCGTGCCGTCGCTACCGGGATTCGCGAGCGCGGCGAGCTGCCATTTCTCCATGCAGTGCAATCGAATACGAATGCGATCAGACTCTACGAATCACTGGGGTTCGTTCTCCGGAAGAGATCCAGGTTGACTGCGGTGCAGGCGCCTGCCTGATCGAATTCTCGCCGACGCCTGTGTTTCGGGCGCTCGGCCACTAGTCTGAACAAATGACAGTCGATCAGGCGTTGGACAGTGATTTCCTCACTCTTGCCGATCCGTACCGCCGCGAGTTGCTGGCGCACTGCTATCGCATGATGGGGTCGATTCACGACGCCGAAGACCAGGTCCAGGAGACGTTCATCCGGGCTTGGCGCGGGTTCGACGGTTACAAGGGCCAGTCATCTCTCAGGACCTGGCTCTACCGCATCGCGACGAATACCTGCCTGACCGCGCTGGAGGGGAGATCGAGGCGTCCCCTCCCGACCGGCCTCGGCGCACCTAGTTCGGACCCGGCCGACGATTTGATCGAGCGCAACGAGATTGCCTGGTTGGAACCGATTGCCGATTCTGCGTTGGGCGACGTCAATGATCCGGCCGTCATGGTCGTCAATCGCGATTCGGTCAGGCTCGCCCTTGTTGCCGCTTTGCAGCACTTGTCCGCGCGCCAACGTGCGGTTCTGGTTCTACGTGACGTTCTCCAGTGGAAGGCGTCGGAAGTTGCGGAGGCGCTGGACACCACAACCACTGCGGTAAACAGCCTGCTGCAGCGGGCTCGCGCGCAGATCAATCACATCGGACCCACCGAGGACGATCTCGTGGAACCGACTACCGAGGCTGCCCGGAAGTTGCTTCGCGACTACGTGCACAGCTTCGAGAGCTACGACGTCGAGGCCATCGTCGAACTGTTCACGCGCGAAGCCATCTGGGAGATGCCTCCGTTCGAGGGTTGGTACCAGGGCCCCGAGGCAATCGGGCAACTCATCGGAACCAAATGCCCGGCCGACGGACCAGGAGCGATGCGCCTACTTCCGACCGCTGCGAACGGACAGCCGGCGTTCGGCCTCTACATGCGCGAGCCCGATGGTGTTCACCGCGCTTTCCAGTTGCACGTTCTCGATGTCACCGAGTCCGGGATCTCGCACGTGACGTGTTTCTTCGATCTGAGTCTGTTCGCAAGGTTCGGATTGCCTGCCGAGCTGTAGGGGCCCTGCCGAGATGTAGGGGCAAGGAGTTGCGCGAGCCCCCTAGTATGGAGGGACCCGCGCGACTGCTCGTTACTGCTGTTCCTGTGCGTTACTGCTGGGGAACAGTCGCAGCCGGGTCCATCC